>NZ_CP126252.1:0-3783472 GCF_003234605.2 Curtobacterium sp. MCPF17_021
ATGACGATGCCGGCCGACCCCGTCGAGGACCTCTGGTCATCCGTACTCGGACTCCTCGCCGAGGACCCCCGCATCACGCCGCAGCTCCACGGGTTCCTGAACCTGGTCGAGCCGAAGGGCGTGCTCGCCGGCACCCTGTACCTCGAGGTCCCGAACGACCTGACCCGGGGCATGCTCGAACAGCGCATCCGCATCCCGATCACCGAGGCGGTCGGTCGCATCGGTGACGACTCCGTCGCGAACTTCGCCATCACCGTCAACCCGGACATGGCGTCGGAGCCGCGGGTGGACCCGAACGTCCCCGAGTACGCCGAGCCCGTGCAGGAAGCCGTCGAGCAGAGTGCCGCGCCGCGCCAGTACATCGAGGCGCCGTTCGTGCCGAGCCAGATCGACTCTCCCGGCACCAGCGGGCGCCCCGAGTCGCGACTCAACCCGAAGTACAACTTCGACAACTTCGTCATCGGCTCGTCGAACCGGTTCGCACACGCGGCAGCGGTCGCCGTGGCCGAGGCACCGGCCAAGGCCTACAATCCGCTCTTCATCTACGGGGACTCCGGGCTGGGCAAGACCCACCTGCTCCACGCCATCGGGCACTACGCCGAGAGCCTCTACCCGGGGATCCGCGTCCGGTACGTGTCGAGCGAGGAGTTCACCAACGACTTCATCAACTCGATCGCGAACAACCGCTCGAACCAGTTCCAGCAGCGGTACCGGGACATCGACATCCTGCTGATCGACGACATCCAGTTCCTGCAGGGGAAGGACTCCACGCAGGAGGCCTTCTTCCACACGTTCAACACGCTGCACGACCACAACAAGCAGGTCGTCATCACGTCCGACGTCGCGCCGAAGCACCTGACCGGGTTCGAGGACCGGATGCGATCGCGCTTCGAGTGGGGCCTGATCACCGACGTGCAGGCGCCCGAGCTCGAGACGCGCATCGCGATCCTCCGCAAGAAGGCACAGTCCGACCACCTGCAGGTGCCCGACGACATCCTCGAGTTCATGGCGTCGAAGGTGTCGAGCAACATCCGCGAGCTCGAGGGCACCCTGATCCGGGTCACCGCGTTCGCGAGCCTGAACCGGACGGCCGTGGACATGGCCCTGGTGCAGACGGTCCTCAAGGACCTGATCACCCTCGACGAGGACAACGTCGTCGCGCCGACGGACATCATCAACCACACCGCGGAGTACTTCAAGCTCTCCGTCGACGACCTGTACGGGTCGTCCCGCTCCCAGGCGATCGCCACGGCACGACAGATCGCGATGTACCTATGCCGTGAGCTGACGAGCCTGTCCCTGCCCAAGATCGGGCAGCTGTTCGGCAACCGCGACCACACCACCGTGATGTACGCGAACAAGAAGATCACCGAGCTGATGAAGGAGCGTCGGTCGATCTACAACCAGGTCACCGAGCTCACCAGCCGCATCAAGCAGGACCGCCGTTACCGCTGAGATCGGCCCGTTCCCGGCCCCATCCACCATCTGAGACGGTTCCATGGGCCGGACTTCTCACAGTGTGGATAGCCTGTGGATAACTGTGGAGGACACGCCGCCCGGTTGTACACAGGTGGGGGGTCACCTGTGGAGACTGGGGATGGAAGTGGATAGATGAGATTCATTCATCCCGTTAACGCTCACACACCGCTCACAAGTCACAACCGTGTAGTTCCCTACTGCGGAGCGGGATGCACAGGGTTATCCACAGTGTGCACAGGCGTTAACACCATTACTCCTGGTTAACGATCAATCTCTGCGGGACAACCTTGTGGACGGCGGGATGACAAGAAATCCGGCCCCCGTCCGCCTGTGCCAGAATGGGGCGGCCGGACAGTCCAAGCCGATCGACAGGGGTTCCAGCTGTGAAGTTCGAGGTCAACCGGGACGTCTTCTCCGAAGCCGTCTCCTTCGCAGTGAAGCTCCTCCCGCAGCGCACGACCCTCCCGATCCTGTCGGGCGTCCTGATCCACGCAGACGGAGCTCGCCTGACGCTCTCGTCGTTCGACTACGAGGTGTCGGCGCAGACGTCCATCTCGGCCCAGATCGACGAGCCGGGCACGGTCCTGGTCTCCGGTCGACTGCTCAACGACATCGCGAGCCGGCTGCCGAACGCCCCCGTGTCGTTCACCACCGAGGACGCCAAGATCTCCGTCTCCTGCGGATCGGCGCACTTCACGCTGCTGTCCATGCCCGTCGAGGAGTACCCGACGCTGCCGGAGATCGGCCCGCAGACCGGTGTGATCCCCGGCGACGCGTTCTCCGAAGCGGTGTCCCAGGTCGCCGTCGCCGCCAGCCGCGACGACGTCACCCCCGTCATCACGGGCGTGCAGCTCGAGGTCGGCGACAACGACCTCTCCCTCATCGCCACCGACCGCTACCGCGTCGCCGTCCGCACCATCGCGTGGGACTCCGGCCGAGTCGGCTCGGACCCCCTGCACGCACTGGTCCCGGCCCGCACCCTGCAGGAGGTCGGCCGCACGTTCGGTTCGGCGTCCACGGTGTCGGTCTCGATCAGCGGCAACTCCGACCGCGAGCTCATCGCGTTCCACGCCGACGACAAGACCGTGACGTCGTTGCTCATCAAGGGCAACTACCCGCCGGTCCGCCGGCTCTTCCCCGAGACCGTCAACGACCACGCGGTGATCAACACCGCGGAGCTCGTCGAGGCGGTCCGACGGGTCTCCCTCGTCCTGGAGCGCGAAGCGGCGCTCCGGTTCTCCTTCACGGTCGACGGGCTCACGCTCGAGGCGATCGGATCCGAACAAGCGCAGGCGTCAGAGTCGATCAGTGCGTTGTTGACCGGCGAGGAAACGGTGGTCTCGTTGAAGCCCGCCTTCCTCCTGGACGGGCTGAACGCGGTGCACTCCGAGTTCGTCCGCATCTCCTTCACCAAGACGGAGAACCCCAACAAGCCGGGCCCGGTGCTGATCACCGGCCAGACTTCGCAAGAGGCCGCAGCGACCGATGGATACCGGTACCTGCTGCAGCCGAACCTGCTGCTGCGATAGGCGCAACAGGCAACCTGCGCTGGCGCACACCACCGGCAGCATCAGCGCGACGACGAACAGAAGAGGAAATCATGCACATCGGTCTTGTCGGCCTTGGTCGCATGGGCAACAACATGCGTGCCCGTCTCCGCAACGCAGGGATCGAGGTCACCGGGTACGACGCGAACCCCGCCGTCTCGGACGTCGCCGACCTCGGCGCCCTCGCCGCTGCCCTCCCGGAGGGCAAGCGTCTCGTGTGGGTCATGGTCCCGCACGGCAAGATCACCGACGACGTGATCACCGACCTGGCCGGCGTCCTCGGCGAGGGCGACCTGGTCATCGACGGTGGCAACTCGAAGTGGCTGGACGACACCACGCACGCCGAGCAGCTCGCTGCGCGCGGCATCCGCTACATGGACGCCGGCGTCTCCGGTGGCGTCTGGGGCAAGGACAACGGCTACGGCCTCATGGTCGGCGGTGACGCCGCGGACGTCGAGTTCGCGATGCCCGTGTTCGACGCGCTGCGCCCCGAGGGTCCCCGTGAAGAGGGCTTCTCGCACGCCGGCCCGATCGGCGCCGGCCACTACGCGAAGATGGTCCACAACGGCATCGAGTACGCGATCATGCAGGCGTACGGCGAGGGCTACGAGCTCCTCGAAGCCAAGGACCTGATCACCGACGTCCCCGCCGTGTTCGCCGGCTGGCAGCGCGGAACGGTCGTCCGTTCCTGGCTGCTCGACCTGATGGTGCTCGCGCTGAACGAGGACCCGAAGCTCGACGAGCTCGAGGGCTACGTCGAGGACTCGGGCGAGGGCCGCTGGACGCTCGAAGAGGGCATCGAGCTCGCCGTGCCGATGCCGGCGCTCTCGGCGTCGATCTTCGCGCGCTTCGTCTCGCGCCAGGGCAGCGCCTCGCCGACGATGAAGGCCGTCGCGGCGCTCCGCAACCAGTTCGGCGGTCACGCCGTCAAGAAGTCCTAGGACTTCCCGGGGGAACCCGGACTCGGCCCGCGTGCACGTCGACCATCTCCAACTGTCCGACTTCCGGAACTACCGGGAGGCGGACGTCGACCTCGCACGCGGGCCGAACCTGTTCGTCGGGCGCAACGGACAGGGCAAGACCAACCTGGTCGAGGCGATCGGGTACCTCTCCACCCTCGGCTCGCACCGCGTCCCCACCGACGCAGCGCTCGTCCGCCAAGGATGCGACGCCGCGATCGTCCGGGCTCGACTCGCGCACGAGGACCGCAGCATCCTCGCCGAGGTGCAGATCAACCGCACCGGTGCGAACCGTGCGCAGGTGAACCGGTCGGCGATCAAGCCGCGGGAGCTGCCGCGCTACTGCACAAGCGTGCTCTTCGCCCCGGAGGACCTCGCCCTCGTGCGGGGCGAGCCGGCCGGGCGACGCCGGATGCTCGACGAGCTCCTCGGCCAGATCGCACCGCGGATGCAGGGCGTGCTCGCCGACTACGACCGCACGCTCCGCCAGCGGAACACCCTGCTCAAGTCAGCCCGTGCCACCGGCGCGAAGGCGAACGCCCTGTCGACGCTCGACGTCTGGGACGACCGGCTCGTCGGACTCGGCGCCGAGATCGTCGCGGCCCGTGACCACCTGACCCGGCGGCTCGCTCCCTTCGTGGCCGAGGCCTACGCGACCGTCGCCGGCGAGCACCACGACGCCTCGATCACCGGCGTCCTGTCGATCCGCGGTGGCGACCCCGAGTCCGCGGCAGCCACCGACCCCGTGCTCGGGACCCCCGACGAGCCCGTCACGGTCGCGTCGGCGGCCGAGGCCTTCGCGGCCGCGCTCGAGCGTCGTCGCCGGGACGAACTCGACCGCGGGCTCACCCTCGTCGGACCGCACCGGGACGACGTTCTGTTCCAGCTCAACGGGTTACCAGCCCGCGGGTACGCCAGCCACGGCGAATCCTGGTCCTTCGCGCTGGCCATCCAGCTCGCGAGCGCCTCGATCCTGCGCGCCGAGTCGAACCTGGGTGACCCGATCATCATCCTCGACGACGTCTTCGCCGAACTCGACGAATCGCGGCGGGAACGGCTGGCGAACGCCGTCGCCGACTACGAGCAGGTGCTCATCACGGCCGCGGTGTTCAACGACGTGCCCCCGAAGCTGGCGGCGCACACCGTGCGGATCGAGGCGGGCACGATCGTGACCGACGAGGCGGACGCGACTCGGGCCTCCAGTCCGGCGACGGACGCGACGGACGCGACCGACGCGACCGACGCGACGGAGCCGACGGACGCGGACAGCAAGACCGACCCGACCGACACCCCCACCCCCGCCGAAGCCGACGCCTGATGCCGAAGCCCCGCAAGCCCACCGAACCCTCGCAGGTGTACCGCCACCTGCGCGCGGTGTTCGGCGACCCGTCCAAGCGCGGCACCGATGCCCGCCGCCGCCGTGCCCGCGAGTTCGACGCCGACACCGTGCCGTACGGGCGCGGCCGCGAGCCGAAGGGCCTCGCGGACATCGTCGGTTCGCTCGCTCAGGAACTCGGTTGGACCGAACCCCTCGCCCGCTCCGAGCTCTTCGTGGACTGGCCGAGCGTCGTCGGCGAGGAGCTGGCGAAGCACTCCCGACCGGTCACCATCGAGGACGGCGCACTCGTCATCCGGTGCGACTCGACGGCCTGGGCGACCCAGCTCCGACTGATGCGTGCGACGGTCACGACGACCATCGCGGAACGGCACCCCGAAGCCGGGGTCGAGTCGATCAGGGTTTCCGGCCCGGACGCCCCCACGTGGAAACGCGGCCCCAGGACGGTCCAGGGGCGCGGTCCTCGCGACACCTACGGTTGAGGCGACGAAATCGTCCTGGAGTGCCAGAAAAGCCCGTCTGCGGGGCAGATGAGCCCTCGAAAGAGGGGGCTCTGCGGTAGACTGGGAGGTGCAGTGCGCGGGCGTTCCGCGCGCAGGCAGGAGCACGCTCGACATGGCAGCAGAATCTGAAGACGACCGGCAGAACCCGCTCGGCGCGGAGACCCCGCAGAGCGAACCGTCCTACGGCGCAGACCAGATTCAGGTGCTCGAGGGGCTCGAGGCCGTCCGCAAGCGCCCGGGTATGTACATCGGTTCGACCGGCCCCCGCGGCCTGCACCACCTGGTCCAGGAGATCGTCGACAACTCCGTCGACGAAGCCCTCGCCGGGTACTGCGACACCATCGACGTGAGCATCCGTGAAGACGGTGGCGTCCGCGTCGTCGACAACGGCCGTGGTATCCCGGTCGACGTCCACGCGGCCGAGGGGGTCTCGACCCTGCAGGTCGTCCTCACCGTCCTGCACGCCGGCGGCAAGTTCGGCGGTGGCGGCTACGCCGTCTCCGGTGGCCTGCACGGCGTCGGTTCGTCCGTCGTGAACGCGCTGAGCTCCGAGCTCGACGTCGAGGTCCGTCGCCAGGGCCACGTCTGGCGCCAGAGCTACACCGACGGTGTCCCCGTCGCGCCCGTCTCCAAGGACGAAGAGACCGACGAGACCGGCACGACGATCACGTTCTGGCCGAACGCCGAGATCTTCGAGTCCGTCGTCTTCGACTACGAAACCCTGCGCACGCGGTTCCAGCAGATGGCCTTCCTGAACAAGGGCCTGCGGATCAACCTCCGCGACGAGCGCGCCCCGGAAGAAGGGGAAGAGGCCCGCAACGACACCTTCATGTACGAGCGTGGTCTCGCCGACTACGTCGAGTACATCAACGCGCAGAAGAAGGCCGACCTCGTCCACCCGGACGTCATCGGCTTCGAGTCCGAGGACCCGGAGCGCAAGATCGCGCTCGAGGTCGCGATGCAGTGGAACACCTCGTACCAGGAGAGCGTCCACACCTTCGCGAACACGATCAACACGCACGAGGGCGGCACCCACGAAGAGGGCTTCCGTGCCGCGCTCACGACCCTCGTCAACCGCTACGCGCGCGAGACGAAGATCATCAAGGAGAAGGACGACAACCTCACGGGTGACGACATCCGCGAAGGGCTGACGGCCGTCATCTCCGTGAAGCTCGGCGAGCCGCAGTTCGAGGGGCAGACGAAGACCAAGCTCGGCAACACCGAGGCGAAGTCGTTCGTGCAGCGCGTCGTCGGCACCGAGCTGACCCACTGGTTCGAGAGCAACCCGACGCAGGCACGCGACGTCGTCCGCAAGGCGATCCAGGCGTCGCAGGCGCGGCTCGCCGCCCGCAAGGCGCGCGAGACCACCCGCCGCAAGGGGCTGCTCGAGTCGGGCGGCATGCCCGGCAAGCTCAAGGACTGCCAGTCGAAGGACCCGACCGTGTCGGAGATCTTCATGGTCGAGGGCGACTCCGCCGGCGGTTCCGCCGTGCAGGGCCGCAACCCGATGACCCAGGCGATCCTGCCCCTGCGCGGCAAGATCCTGAACGTCGAGAAGGCCCGGCTCGACCGCGCCCTCGCCAACCAGGAGATCCAGTCGATGATCACGGCGTTCGGTGCCGGCATCGGTGAGGACTTCGACCCGGACAAGGCCCGGTACCACAAGATCGTGCTGATGGCCGATGCCGACGTCGACGGCCAGCACATCACCACGCTGCTGCTCACGCTGCTGTTCCGCTACATGCGTCCGCTCATCGAGCACGGCTACGTGTACCTCGCGCAGCCGCCGCTCTACCGCCTGAAGTGGTCGAACTCGGCGCACGAGTACGTGTTCAGCGACCGGGAGCGCGACGCCCTGATGCAGGCCGGCCTCGCAGCCGGCAAGCGGATCCCGAAGGACAACGGGATCCAGCGCTACAAGGGCCTCGGCGAGATGGACTACAAGGAGCTCTGGGACACCACCATGAACCCGGACACCCGCACGCTCCTGCAGGTCACGCTCGAGGACGCCGCTGCGGTCGACAGCACCTTCTCGACCCTGATGGGTGAGGACGTCGACGCACGTCGCCAGTTCATCCAGCAGAACGCCAAGGACGTCCGCTTCCTCGACATCTAACGGCCAGGAGGCGCGGCGTGAGCCGCGTCGACCAGTCCTGACCACCTGTGGTCGCGCCCGGCGCGACCAACGGAACCACAGCCTCCAGGCTGTCCAGAAAGGGAACGAAGCCACATGGCTGACGACAACGAGAACGGCGCCGACGAGCAGCCCGAGATCGTCCACGGCGACAGCGGGGACATCGTCGTCTCCGGTGACCGCATCTCGCAGGTCGACCTGCAGCTCGAGATGCAGCGCTCGTACCTCGACTACGCGATGTCGGTCATCGTCGGTCGTGCCCTGCCGGAGGTCCGCGACGGCCTCAAGCCGGTGCACCGCCGTGTGATCTACGCGATGTTCGACGGCGGCTACCGCCCGGACCGTGCGTTCTCGAAGTGCTCCCGCGTCGTCGGTGACGTCATGGGCCAGTTCCACCCGCACGGTGACTCGGCGATCTACGACGCCCTCGTCCGCCTGGTGCAGCCGTGGTCGCTCCGGTACCCGCTCGCGCTCGGCCAGGGCAACTTCGGTTCGCCGGGCAACGACGGCGCCGCCGCTCCGCGGTACACCGAGACGAAGATGGCGCCGCTCGCGCTCGAGATGGTCCGCGACATCGACGAGGACACCGTCGACTTCCAGGACAACTACGACGGCCGCACCCAGGAGCCGGCGATCCTGCCGGCCCGGTTCCCGAACCTGCTCGTCAACGGCTCGGTCGGCATCGCGGTCGGCATGGCCACGAACATCCCGCCGCACAACCTGCGCGAGGTCGCCGAGGGCGCCAAGTGGGCGCTCGACAACCCCGACGCCACCCGTGAAGAGCTGCTCGCCGCGCTCATGCAGCGCATCAAGGGCCCGGACTTCCCGACGGGTGCACAGGTGCTCGGCACCAAGGGCATCCAGGACGCTTACCGCACCGGCCGTGGTTCGATCACGATGCGTGCTGTCGTCTCGGTGGAGGAGATCCAGGGTCGCACCTGCCTCGTCGTCACCGAGCTGCCGTACCAGGTCAACCCCGACAACCTGGCGATCAAGATCGCGGAGCTGGTCAAGGACGGCAAGCTCGCCGGTGTCGCCGACATCCGTGACGAGACCTCCGGCCGCACCGGGCAGCGCCTGGTCATCGTGCTGAAGCGTGACGCCGTCGCCAAGGTCGTGCTGAACAACCTGTACAAGCACACCCAGCTGCAGGAGAACTTCGGCGCGAACATGCTCGCGATCGTCGACGGGGTGCCCCGCACCCTGCCGCTCGACGGCTTCATCTCGGCGTGGGTCGCCCACCAGGTCGACGTCATCGTCCGCCGCACGCAGTTCCGGCTGCGCGAGGCCGAGAAGCGCGCCCACATCCTGCGTGGCTACCTGGCTGCGCTCGACGCCCTCGACGAGGTCATCGCGCTCATCCGTCGCTCGCCCGACGTCGAAGAGGCCCGCACCGGCCTGATGGACCTGCTGTCCGTTGACGAGATCCAGGCGCGCGCGATCCTCGAGCTGCAGCTCCGTCGTCTCGCCGCCCTCGAGCGTCAGAAGATCCACGACGAGGCCGAAGAGCTCGAGCGCAAGATCGCCGACTTCCAGGACATCCTCGGATCGGAGAGCCGCCAGCGCTCGATCATCCGCGACGAGTTGAGCGAGATCGTCGACCGCTTCGGCGATGACCGCCGTACCGAGATCATGTTCGGCTACGACGGCGACATGTCGATGGAAGACCTGATCCCCGAAGAGGAGATGGTCGTCACCATCACCCGCGGTGGCTACGTCAAGCGCACGCGCAGCGACCAGTACCGCTCGCAGCACCGTGGCGGCCGAGGTGTCCGCGGGGCCCAGCTCCGCGCCGACGACATCGTCGAGCACTTCTTCGTCACGACGACGCACCACTGGCTCCTGTTCCTCACCGACCAGGGCCGGGTCTACCGCGCCAAGGCGTACGAGCTGCAGGAGGCCGGCCGCGACGCGAAGGGCCAGCACGTCGCGAACCTGCTCGCGATGCAGCCCGACGAGCAGATCCAGCAGGTGCTCGACATCCGCGACTACGAGGTGGCGCAGTACCTCGTCCTCGCGACCGAGCACGGTCTGGTCAAGAAGACCGCGCTCACCGAGTACGACACGAACCGCACCGGCGGCATCATCGCGATCAACCTGCGCGACGGCGACAAGCTCCGGCAGGCGCTGCTCGTCGACGAGCACGACGACCTGCTCCTGGTGTCCCGCCAGGGCATGTCGCTCCGGTTCACGGCGACGAACGACACCCTGCGTCCGATGGGTCGCTCGACCTCGGGTGTGAAGGGCATGTCCTTCCGCGACGGCGACTCGCTGCTCGCGGCCCGCGTCGTCTCCGACGACGGCTTCGTCTGGGTGATGACCGAGGGTGGCTACGCCAAGCGCACCGCGGTCGACCAGTACCGGGTGCAGGGCCGTGGTGGTCTGGGCATCAAGGTGGCCAAGTTGGCGCTCGACCGAGGCGATCTTGTGGGCGCTCTCATCGTCGGCGAGGACGACGAGGTGCTCGTCGTGCTGCAATCGGGCAAGGTGGTAAGGTCTGCCGTGGCCGAGGTCCCTGCCAAGGGCCGTGACACGATGGGCGTCGTCTTCGCGAGGTTCGCGGAGAACGACCGGATCATCGCGGTGGCCCGGAACACCGAGCGGAACCTGGACGACCAGGACGACGCCGAGATCGAGCCCGCGGGCCCGGTGGAGACGGTCAGCCCTGCCGAAGCGGCCCCGGATTCCACTGATCCCATCGACACCGAGCCCGTCGCAGACGAGGCCGGAGAGGACCAGTCAAGCAATGAGTAGTGTCGCCGAGAAGCTCCAGAAGAAGGCGAAGCGACCCGTCGGCACCCGCCAGGTGCGGTTGCGACTGGTCTACGTCGACTTCTGGTCGATGGTGAAGCTGAGCTTCCTCATCGCCCTGGCCGGCAGCATCGTGATCGTGGTCGCCACGGCACTGGTGTGGGTCATCCTCAACCAGACGGGTGTGTTCACCCAGGTCGACGCCCTGTTGAAGGACGTCACCGGGCAGAACAGTTACTCGATCATGGACCAGTTCTCGCTGGGCCAGGTCCTCGGGTTCTCCATCGTCGTGGGCATCCTCAACGTGGTCGTCGGCACCGTGCTCGGCGCCATCGTGAGCGTGCTCTACAACCTCAGTGTTCGGATCACGGGCGGTCTGCTCGTGGGCTTCACGAACAACTGACACACCCGGGCCGGATGGGCCCACTGCTCGATTTCGTTCCGGCGGGATCGTACGGTAGGCTTTCATCCGGTCTGAGGGGCTATAGCTCAGGCGGTTAGAGCGCTTCGCTGATAACGAAGAGGTCCAAGGTTCAAGTCCTTGTAGCCCCACCAGTTCTCCGGAACAGCACGACAATCCCATCCTGTCGCCGATCACCTAGGTGGCACTCGGGGCCTTAGCTCAGTTGGTAGAGCGCCTGCTTTGCAAGCAGGATGTCGGGAGTTCGATTCTCCCAGGCTCCACTCGCATCAGCCCCTGGTTGCCGACTCCGTCGTCTTCCCAGGGGCTTCGTTCTGTGCCCATGCGCGCCGCCGCCCCTGCGGCGCGATCGTCGCGGGCGGCTCGGTCGTCGTGCTGGTCTGCGTGCCTTCGGCGACGCGCCGCTCCGCGATGGCTGGGACCTCCACTCGCCGTGCGGCCGGCATCTTCTCGAGTGGTCACGACATGCCGCGTGTGGTTCGCCGAGGTCGCCGGAACTGTCGTCTGCGCGTCCTCCGCACGACAGGTTGCGACCTCTCGGCGGCGTCACCGGGGCGTGTTGCGTGAGCGCATGGCGGACGGGAGGCGCGGGGCCAGGCCGGTACGGGCCTCCAGGTCGGTGGGTGGGTGCGTTCACGGCACGCGGTGCGCCGGTTCAGCGTTTGCCCGGGAACGACGAAGGGCCCCGGCAGCAGCCGGGGCCCTTCGTACGAACCGGGAGGTCAGGCGGCGGGCTTCTCCGCCGTGTCAGCGTCGTCGGCGACCCAGAGGTCGTCGTCGGCGCGGAGCGTCTGGTACGCGGCGTACGCAGCACCGGCGACGGCGACGACGCCGACGATGATGAGTGCGACTCCGCCGAAGCCGAGACCCTTCTTCTGCTGCGACGGGACGTACTTCGCGGCAGCCTTCTTCGCGCTCTTGCTCTTCTTCTGCGCGTTCTTCACGATCTTCTTGACCCGGGGGTCCTTCGCGAGGTCGGTCACGCTCAGCACCGAGCCAGCGGTCGAGACGAGTCCGGGGACCACCTCGGACTGGAACTTGTGCGAAGCGCTCTGCGCTGCCGAGGTGGCAGCGTGCACGCCGGTGGCGAACGCGGGACGGATCCCGTTGTCGATCGCGTTCTGCACGCGGGGTGCGATGTCCTTGCGAGCTGCGTCCGCGGCGTTCGACCGGGCCTCAGCCAGGATCGCGTTCGCGTGCTCGAGGACCTTGCGCTGCTCGCCGAGGAGCGAGGCGGTCTGGCCCTTGAGCTTCTTGATCTGCTTCCGACGCTTTCGCGGGATCTCGATCGTCGTCATCTGGTACCTCCATCGGATCGGCGTGACCCCATCCTGCCACCACACTGCCTGACAGGTCACGGAACCGCAGCTGTGCAATCCGTCCGCGGTCAGGAGTACATGCGAGAATCGGAACATGTCTCTGCACACCGCTGTCGCAACGATCCACACCAACAAGGGCGACATCCGCGTCAACCTGTTCGGCAACCACGCACCGAAGACCGTCAAGAACTTCGTCGACCTCGCCACGGGCCAGCAGGAGTGGACCCACCCCGGCACGGGCAAGGTCTCGACCGACAAGCTCTACGACGGCGTGATCTTCCACCGCATCATCAAGGACTTCATGATCCAGGGCGGCGACCCGCTCGGCCAGGGCATCGGTGGCCCCGGGTACCGCTTCGACGACGAGATCTCCCCGGAGCTCACGTTCCAGAACCCCTACATCTTCGCCATGGCGAACGCCGGCATCCAGGGCGGCCGCGGCACCAACGGCTCGCAGTTCTTCATCACCACGGTGGCGACGCCGTGGTTGCAGGGCAAGCACACCATCTTCGGTGAGGTCGCCGACGACGAGTCCCGTGCGGTCGTCGACGCGATCGAGGGCGTCCCGACCGACGGTCGTGACAAGCCCGTCGAGGACGTCGTCATCCAGAGCATCGACGTCGAAGGCGTCTGACCAGCACGTGACCGACCAGGCGTACAACCCGAACAACACCTGCTACCGGCATCCGGACCGGCAGAGCTTCGTGCTCTGCCAGCGCTGTGGGCGGACGATCTGCCCGGAGTGCCAGACGCCGGCGGCGGTCGGGGTGCACTGCCCGGAGTGCGTGCGTGAACAGCGCGCACAGTTCGCAGCGAACCGCCGAGCGTCCGGAGCCCCCAGTGGGCTCACGGTCGCTCGGCGGCGCTTCGCCATGCTCGACCAGAAGGGCACGACCGTCATCGTGGCGATCACGGTGGCGATCTGGTTGCTCGACCAGGTCAGCGGGCGGTTCTTCACGAGCTTGCTCGCCTACAACTCGCTGCTGCTGCCGACGCAGCCATGGCGTGTTGTGACCTCGCTGTTCGTGCACTCGGGCATCTTCCACATCCTGTTCAACATGTGGGCGCTCTGGATCTTCGGTCGGATGCTCGAGAACATGCTCGGCACCTGGCGGTTCGTGGCGCTGTACTTCATCACGGGGATCTTCGGGTCCATGCTCGTCACCTTCCTCGCGCCGGGGACGACCGTGCTGGGTGCTTCGGGTGCGATCTTCGGGCTGTTCGCCGCGTTCTTCGTGCTGCAGCGCAGCCTGGGGAACAATGCCGTGCAGCTCCTCGTGCTCATGGGACTGAACCTGGTCATCGGGTTCCTGCCCGGCGTCAACATCTCGTGGCAGGCGCACGTCGGCGGGATCATCGGCGGCTTCCTGATGGGGTTCGTCTTCGCACAGACGCGCAACATCCGGAAGCGTCCGCTGCAGATCGCGCTGATCATCGGCGCGGCGGTGCTCGGCATCGCGCTCACCGCTGTGGGGTACGCGGTCACGATCGGCTGACGCGGGCACAACGCTCCCCGAACGCCCCGTCGCACTGCGGCGGGGCGTTCGTCGTTCACAGGGCTGTCCGTGTCCTGCTCGTCCACAGCTGTCCACAGCGCTGCTGCGAGTTATCCACGGGTGTGGAGAAGTCGGTGAGTTACACCAGTGTGATTATCCCCACTGTGGAATCGGTTGTGGATAACTCCGGGGTCGGGATGTGGATGACGGTGTGGAGAATGGGGAAAAGTGTGGAGAACGGTGGGATCCTCGAGGATGTGCGTTCCAGGAGCGCTTGAGCTTGTGGAGAACGACGACGCCCGCCGCACCTTGCGGTGCGACGGGCGTCGGGAGAACAGCGGGCTGAGGGTCAGCGCCAGCGGGTGGTCATGAGGAAGCCGACGAACATGATGCCGAAGCCGACGACGATGTTCCACGAGCCGAGGCTCGGAACCGGCAGCGTGGCGTTCGAGATGTAGAAGACGATCACCCACACCAGACCGATGAGCATGAAGCCGAACATGACCGGCTTGAACCACACCGGGTTCGGGGCGTCCCCCGCGGTGTCGACCGAGTCAGCTCGGGTCGTCCGGGCGGGCTTGGTGCGGTCCTTGTCCTTGGCCATGGCCGGTATCCTACCGTGACCACGTGTGTGGATCGGCCCGCGGACCGCCGCACACATCCCCCACGAGTACGGTGAACCGCCATGACCAGGATCCTCGTCGTCGACAACTACGACAGCTTCGTCTACACGCTCAACGGGTACGTGCAGCAGCTCGGCGCCGAGACCGACGTCGTGCGCAACGATGCCTTCCCCGAGTCCGAGATTGCCGACCGCATCGCGGAGTACGACGGCGTGCTCCTGTCGCCCGGTCCGGGAACACCGGCGGCTGCCGGCGTCTCGATCGCCACGGTGCACGCGGCCATCGCCGCCGAGACCCCGCTGCTCGGCGTCTGCCTGGGACACCAGGCCATCGCGGAGGCGCTCGGCGCCACGGTCACGCACGCCGAGGAGCTCATGCACGGCAAGACCTCCGAGGTCGACCACGACGACAGCGCGCTCTTCGCAGGTGTCCCGCACCCCTTCACGGCTACGCGGTACCACTCGCTCGCGATCGTCGACGGCACCGTCCCCGACGAACTCACCGTGACCGCGCGCACCGAGGGCGGGGTCATCATGGGTGTCCAGCACCGGGCGCACCCCGTGTTCGGCGTGCAGTTCCACCCGGAGTCGGTCCTGACGGAGGGCGGGTACCGCATGGTCGGCAACTGGCTCGAGACCACCGGGCTGTCCGGCGCAGCTGAGCGCGCCGCCGACCTCGGGCCGCTCATCGCGACGCACCGCGCCTGACGAGCGTCCCATGGCGGCAGACGCCGTCGTGTCACCGAGACGCCGCCGGATCCGGCGGCGTCTCGTGCGTTTGGGGGCGTCTTGCTGACACGACGGCGTCTCCCGGGCACTGGATCGCACCGTCTGCGTGACGTGCGGTCGGTTGCGGGCGGGCACCGTGCCTCCAGGCCGTCAGGAGCGGAGGCGACGAGCAAACGTGCCTGTGGGCACGGAGGGCGGACGGGAGGCCCGTCACCCGTCCGTCAGGACGGTCGCGTCACGAGACGGTCGGCTCAGCGGCCGTCGTCACCCTGGTCGTCGCCGCGATCGTTCTTCCCGCTGTCGCCGCTGTCGTTGTTGTTGCTCGACGAGGGTGCCTTCGGCGGC
The DNA here is from genome assembly GCF_003234605.2 of Curtobacterium sp. MCPF17_021. Classification (NCBI taxonomy): domain Bacteria; kingdom Bacillati; phylum Actinomycetota; class Actinomycetes; order Micrococcales; family Microbacteriaceae; genus Curtobacterium; species Curtobacterium sp. MCPF17_021. Next base: position 15,642 of record NZ_CP126252.1, read on the forward strand.
GCCGCAGCTCGTGCGCAGTAGGTGAGCGTGACAGCGCTGCCCTGGGCGACGTCTCCGGCAGGGGTGTCCTGCTGGGTCACGAGTCCGCCGGTGCACGAGTAGGACGGCGCCGGGTTCACGGTGAGCCCGAGCTGCTCGACGGTGGCCTTCGCCGCCGAGTACTGCTGCTGCGTGACGTCGGGCAGCTGCACCTTGCCGTTGGAGATCGTGAGGTTGATCACGATGCCCTTGGTGTGCAGGGAACCCGACTCGGGGTCGGAGCTCAGCACCGTGCCCTCGGGGACGTCGGCCGAGTAGTCGCTCGAGATCGCTCCGAGACGGAATCCGGCGTCGTCGAGGGACTGTTGCGCAGCCGCTTGCGATTGCCCGTTGAGCTCGGGCACGGGGACGCGTTCCGGACCGAGGGAGACCACGACGTTGACGTTCTGGTTGCGCCCGACGTTCACCCCGGAGCCCGGGTCCGTCCGGATGACCGTGCCCTTGTCGACGCTGTCGGAGTTCTCCTCGACCTTGACGGGCTTGAGGTCCTTCTTGTCGAGGGCGCTGGCCGCGGCGCTGTAGGTCGACCCCGCCACGTTGGGCACGCTGACCGAGGACGACACCGGCGGCTTGCCCGGCTGCAGGTTCGCGACGAAGAACACCACGGCGACGATGACCGCGACGGTGAGCAGGATCCCGACCCAGATCCACGCGACCGGAGGTCGGTTCTGGGTGCGCTGGGGTCGGTGCTCGGCGGTGTCGTCGTCGAGTTCACGGAACGCCGATGCGGCGTTGGTCGTCGTGCGGGGGTCGACGCCGAAGAGCACGGTCGAGGCGTCGTTCGCCGCGTTCTGCTGCTGCTTCTTCGTGGACGCGGGCACCCGGCCGGCTGCGGCCTGCTGCAGGTCCGAGCGGAACTCGGCCGCGTTCTGGAACCGGCGCGTGCGGTCCTTGACCAGGGCGTGGAGGGTCACTGCGTCGAGGGCCGGTGACACGTCGGGCGAGATCGTCGACGGTGCGACCGGCTGCTCGCTGACGTGCTGGTAGGCGACCGCCACCGGGGTGTCCCCGAGGAACGGTGCGCGACCGGTGAGGAGCTCGAAGAGCACGACGCCGGTGGAGTAGAGGTCGGTGCGGGCGTCGACGGTCTCGCCGCGGGCCTGCTCCGGTGAGAAGTACGAGGCGGTTCCGAGGATCGACGTGGTCTGCGCGACCGTCGCCGAGGTGTCGGTGATGGCCCGGGCGATGCCGAAGTCCATGACCTTGACCTGGCCGGTGTGGGTGACCATGACGTTGGCGGGCTTGATGTCGCGGTGGACCACGCCCGCACGGTGCGAGTACTCGAGCGCGGTGAGGATGCCCTCGGTGATGCGCACGGCTTCGTCCGGGGCGACGGCGCCCTCGGCGATGATGTCGGAGAGCGGACGGCCCTCGACGTACTCCATGACGATGAAGGGGACCTGCACCTCGGCGCCCGACGGCTCGGAAACCGTCTCTTCGCCGGCGTCGTACACGCGGACGACGGTGGGGTGGGCCATGCGTGCAGCGGCCTGGGCTTCCTGCCGGAACCGCGTGCGGAAGGCCGGGTCGTTGGCGAGGCTCGGCTTGAGGAGCTTCACCGCGACCTTGCGGCCGAGGCGGGTGTCGTTGCCGAGGTGCACGGTCGCCATGCCGCCCCGACCGATGACGTCACCGATCTCGTAGCGATTGGCGAGGAGCGTGATCCCCGCGGTCACACCTTCTGGCACGTACTCCTCCGTCTGTTCGTCCGGGCTAGTGTACGGCAGCACCACCTGGTGAGACGCTGGTCGGGGATGGGTCGACCGAACCGTTACCGAACGGTGTCGACAGTCCCCTTCCGGGGGTCGTTCACAGGTCGTCTTGCGGGGTCTCGGTGGGGTTGATCCCGTCGTCCGGGTTCGTCGTCTCCTGGTCCGTGGGCTCGGTCCACTCGACCTGGGCGCCCGGCGAGGACTCCGAGACCACCGAGGAATCGGACTGCGGCGACTTGCAGGTCACCTTGTACGACAGGGTCACCTTGCCGTACTGGGCGCCGGCGACGGTCACCGCGGTACCGGAGGTGGAGCCGGAGCTGCTGCCGTTCGAGGGGACGGTGCCGTTGTCGATCGTGTACGTGTAGCTGACGTCCGAGTACCCGGCGGGGCAGCTCGTGTACGCGGGCCAGCTGAAGGTCACACGACCGGACTCGCTGACGGTCCCGCCGGTGGCACGCTCGGGCGCCGCTGCGGTCAGCACGTCGCCGAACGCCTTGACGGTGACGAGGGTCCCGGGGGCCAGACTGCCCTCGGGACTGAGCGACTCGACGGTGCCGACCTGGTCGGACGACGTCGCGTTCGACCCGGCGACGACCTCGGCCTGCAGGCCCCGGGCGCGGAGCTGGTTCGCGACCTGCTCGGCGTCCTGCCCCTGGTAGTCCGCCGCCGACACCGTGACGCGGGTCTCGGTCGGTTCGGGGGACGGGGTCTGCGTGGGCGTACGGGTCGCCTTCGGCGTGCTCGAGGACTTCGTGGGCTCGGGTTCCGGGGCGTTGTTCGCGTTCAGGGCGTACGCGGCGCCGGCGGCGATGGCGAGCACGACGATGATGCCGACGACCCACCAGATCCAGGCGCGCTTCTTCTTCGGTTCCTCGGGCTCGTCGGAGACGGGGGAGCGGGGGGTGCCCGGTCCGCCGGCCATCGCTCCGGCCTGGGTGCCGAGGAGTGCGGTCGCGGCGTCGTTCCCCTGGCCCTGCGGCGGGTTGAACGCGACGGTGCCGTTCTGCGCGATCGCGGGGACGGCCACGGTGGCCGCGGCGACGTCACCACGACGCAGCGCCTGTGCGGCGCGGGCGAGGTTCGCGGCCGTCGCGGGACGGTCTGCCGGCTTCTTCGCGATGCACGAGATGACCAGGGCCGAGACCGGCTCGGGGATGTCCCCGGGCAGCGGCGGCGGCTGCTCGTTGATGTGCGCCATCGCGATCGCGACCTGCGACTCACCGGTGAACGGACGACGACCCGCCAGGGCCTCGTACGCGACGATGCCGAGCGAGTAGATGTCGGTCGACGGCGATGCGGGGTGGCCGCTCGCCTGCTCGGGCGACAGGTACTGCACCGTGCCCATCACCTGACCGGTCGCGGTGAGCGGGACCTGGTCGGCGATGCGCGCGATGCCGAAGTCGGTGATCTTGACGCGGCCGTCGGGCGTGATGAGCAGGTTGCCGGGCTTGATGTCGCGGTGCACCAGGCCGACCGCGTGTGCGGCCTGCAGGGCGTTCGCGGTCTGCGCGACGATGTCGAGCACCTTGTCGACCGGGAGCGTGTGCTCGCGCTCGATCATGGTCGACAGGGCCTCGCCGGGGACGAGCTCCATCACGAGGTAGGCGCTGCCGTCCTCCTCGCCGTAGTCGAAGACGTTGGCGATGCCCTCGTGGTTGACGAGGGCGGCGTGCCGGGCCTCGGCGCGGAAGCGCTCGAGGAAGCCGGGGTCACCGAGGTACTCGTCCTTGAGGATCTTGAGTGCGACGGTTCGGCCGATGACGAGGTCGGTCGCCTGCCACACCTCGCCCATGCCGCCGATGGCGACCCGGGAGGAGAGCTGGTACCGCCCACCGAAGGTGAGTCCGCTGGTGGGTCTCATTTGTTCAGCACCGCCTCCATGACTTTCTTCGCGACCGGGGCCGCGACCGTGTTGCCGACTCCGGACTGCCCGAGCCCGCCGCCATTGCCGACGACGACCGCGACGGCCACCTCCGGGTCCTTGGCGGGGGCGAACCCCGTGAACCAGAGCGTGTAGGGATCGCCGGTGCCACCTTCGGCCGTGCCGGTCTTGCCGGCGACGTCGACACCGTCGATCTTGGCATTGGTACCGGTCCCCGCGCTCACGACGCTCTGCATGGCCTCGGTGAGGTCAGCGGACTCGGAGGACGACAGCGGATCACTGTACTGCTTCGGGGAGAAGGACTCGACCGTCTTCAGGTCGCTCGTGGTGATCGAGTCGACGAGTGAGGGCTGCATGACCTTGCCGCCGTTCGCGATGCCGGCCGACACCATCGCCATCTGCAGCGGGGAGACCCGGACGCTCGCCTGGCCGAAGGCGCTCAGCATGAGCTGGGCCGTCGAGTCGACGTCGGGGTACTGGCTGGCGGTCGCCGCCATCGGGATCTCGATCGCGTCGCCGAAGCCGTACTTGTCGGCCATGCTCTTGATCGCGTCGTACCCGAGCTTCTGGCCGAGTTCGGCGAAGGGGATGTTGCACGAGTACTGGATCGCCGTGCGGAGCTTGACCTTGTCGCCGCCGCCGCAGGTGCCGCCCTCGGCGTTGTTGATGTACGAGCTCGTGCCCGGCAGCTGCAGTCGCGACGGGTTCGGGAACGTGGAGTCGAGGTTGTACTTGCCGCCCTCGAGTGCCGCCGAGGCCACCACGAGCTTGAACACCGATCCGGGGGTGTACAGGTCGCCGCCGATGGCACGGTTCTGCAGCGGAGCGGTGTCGGCCCCGAGCAGCGCGTCGTACTGCCGCTTGACCTCGGCCGTGTCGTGCGAGGTGAGCGAGTTCGGGTCGTAGCTCGGCTTCGACACCATCGCGAGGATCTTGCCGGTCTTCGGCTGGATCGCGACGACGGCGCCGCTGTTGGTGCCGAGCGCGTCGTACGCGGCCTGCTGCACGTCCGGGTCGATGGTCAGGTTGACGTTGTCGCCCTGGACGTCCTGGCCTGTGAGGATCGAGTTGAGGTTCTGGAAGAACGAGGCGTCCGAGTTGCCCGAGAGCACGGTGTTCTCCGCGCTCTCGATGCCGGTGTTGCCCTGCCCGATCGTGAAGTACCCGGTGACCGCGGAGTACAGGTCACCGTTCGTGTACTTGCGCTGGTACTGGTACTGGTCGTCCACCGGGGTCGACTCGGCGATCGGGCTGCCGTCGACGAGGATCGCGCCACGCTTGGTGGAGTAACTGTCCAAGATGGTTCGGGAGTTCCGGGAGTCGGCGCGCAACGAGTCGGCCGCGAAGAACTGGATCGACGTCGTCGACACGAAGAGTGCGACGAACATGAGCACGATGACGGTCGAGACACCGCGGAGCTGTCGGTTCATCGACGACGCTCCTTCCTGGTCGCGCGCGCAGACCGCCCGCTCGCGGCGGGGATCGCGCCCTGCTGGACGCGTTGTTCGGCTGGGATGGAATCGGTGAGTCGCAGCAGCATCGCGGCGATGATCCAGTTGGCGATGAGCGAGGAACCACCGGCGGCCATAAACGGCGTGGTCAGACCGGTCACCGGGATGATCCGGGTGATGCCACCGACGACGACGAACACCTGCAGGGCGATGATGAAGCCGAAGCCGACACCGAGCAGCTTGCCGAAGTCGTCCTGCGCCATGAACCCGACGCGGATGCCACGCGAGGCGAACACGATGAAGAGGGCGAGGATCGCGAAGACGCCGATCAGGCCGAGCTCTTCACCGAGCGACGCGACGATGTAGTCGGCGTTGGCGACCGGCGTGATGTACGGCCGGCCCTGCCCGAGCCCGGTGCCGGTGATGCCGCCGTTCGCGAAGCCGAACAGGCCCTGCACCAGCTGGTAGCTCGCCTGGGTGTCGCGGCTGAAGACCTCTTGGTTGAACGGGTCGAGCCACTGTTCGAAGCGACCGCGGACGTACTCCAGGACGCTCTGTGCGACGAGGGCTCCACCGATGAACAGCGTGAGACCGATCGCGACCCAGCTGATGCGTGCCGTGGCGACGTAGATCATCACCAGGAACAGGCCGAAGTAGAGCAGGGCGGTGCCGAGGTCGCGCTGGAACACGAGGACGGCCATCGCAGCGCCCCACATGACCAGGATCGGGCCGAGGTCACGGGCACGCGGGAACGTCATGCCGAGGAACTTCTTGCCGACGATCGACAGCGAGTCGCGGGCGGTGACGAGGTACCCGGCGAAGAACAGCGCCATGGTGATCTTCGCGAGCTCACCGGGCTGGAACGAGAACGGGCCGATCTTGATCCAGACCCGCGCGCCACCGATGTTCGTGCCGATGCCCGGCAGCATCGGCAGGAGCAGCAGGACGATCGTGAGCGCCATGAAGATGTACCGGTACCGCTGCAGGAACCGGTGGTTGCGGACGGCGACGAGCGTGATGATCGCCAGGACCATCGCGAGCATCGTCCAGACGATCTGCTTCACGCCGATGGCGTCCCAGCCGGACAGGCCGTTGTGGACGTCGATGCGGTAGATCTCCGCGATGCCGATGCCGTTCAGGACGAGCGCGATCGGCAGGATGAACGGGTCGGCGTTCTTCGCCACGACCCGCAGCACCACGTGCATGACCAGCGCGAGGCCGAGGATGCCGCCGCCGACCCAGAGCACCGACTGGTCGAACAGCCGGCCCTTGGTGCCGAGCTGCACGAGCACCATCGCACCCGCGCAGATGCCGCACGCGATGACGAGCAGGAAGAGCTCGAGGTTCCGCGCGCGGGCGGGCTCCCGGAGCTTGATCGTGATCGCCTGGGTGAAGGACTGGGCGGCCGTGGCGTTGCTCATCGCGGGCTCCGGGTGGGGCTCGGCGACGGCGATCGGGTCGGCGAGGGCGACGGGGACGAGCTGGCGTCGCCGTCCCCACCGGTGCCGGCCTGGTCCTCACCGGTCGCGGCGGCCTTGCGCAGGCGCTCGACGATGTCACGGGCGTCGGAGAGTGACTGCGCGTTGATCGTCGAGCGGACGTTCTCGCGGGTGTAGTCCGGCAGCGACGAGACCGTGATGTCGCTGTCCTCGTACACGTCCGACAGCGCCAACGGCCCGATCGACTGCTGCACGCCCTTGTAGATCGCGACGGTGCCCCGGTCGGTGCCGACGTAGTAGTGGTCCTGCGTGATCCGCCAGCCGACGAACACCGCGCCGACGAGCACGGCGACCGCGACCACGAGCGCGACGGTCCAGGACACCCGACGGCGGATGCGGCGTCGGCGGTCCTCGGCGATGAGCTCGGCGAAGAACTGGTCGGACTCGGGCTCGAAGTGCGAGTCCTCGGGCGCGGTGGTGACCTTGAGCGGGTGCAGCAGGATCGTGGGGAGGCGGATCGGCTTGCGGCCGGTCGACGCCTCGAAGGTGAGCGGTGCCGCGGCGGAGCCGACCGTGGTGGCCGCGTCGTCGTCGTCCTCGGGTTCGGTGTCCGTGACGTCCATCACCACGACGGTGACGTTGTCGGGGGCGCCGTGGTCGAGCGTCTCCTTCACCAGGCGCTGCGTGACCTGGTTGGCGTCCATGTTCGACGCCAGGGCGTGGCGGATGCGCTCTTCGGCCAGGTACGAGGACAGGCCGTCGGAGCAGAGCAGCCAGCGGTCGCCCGGCTGGATGTCCATGATCGCCGTGTCGACCTCAGGTGCTGCGTCGACGTCGCCGAGCACGCGCATCAGCACGGAGCGACGCGGGTGGACCGCGGCTTCCTCCGGCGTGATCCGGCCGCTGTCGACCAGCCGCTGGACGAAGGTGTGGTCCGACGTGATCTGCTGCAGCTCGCCGTCGCGGTGACGGTAGATGCGGGAGTCGCCGATGTGCGCGATCGCGATCTGCTCGCCGACGCGGATCATCGCGGACACCGTGGTGCCCATGCCGGTGAGTTCCTGGTGCTCGAACACGGTCTCGGTGATCAGCTGGTTCGCCGCGATGAGCGCCGACTGCAGCGCGAACTCGGCGTCGTGCGCCGACGGGAACTCGCGGTCGACCTCGCGGATGCGTCGGATCGCGATCGCCGAGGCGACGTCACCGCCGGCGTGGCCGCCCATGCCGTCCGCCACCGCGAACAGGTGCGCCCCGGCGTAGCCGGAGTCCTGGTTGTTCGCGCGGATGCGCCCCACGTGGGACACAGCGGCGCTCAGCGTGCGAGCGGTCATGCCGGGTTACCGCCGCAGCTCGAACGTCGTCGTCCCGATCGTGATGGGCGTGCCCTCTGCCACGAGGACGGGAGCGCTCACCTTCTGACCGTTGACGAAGGTGCCGTTCGTGGACTCGAGGTCGGTGAGGAGCCAGCCGTCGGCGCGGAGGTCGAGGCGGGCGTGGTTGGTCGAGGTGTAGTCGTCACGGATCACGACGTTCGACTCGCTCGAACGCCCGATCGTGATGGGGCCGCCACCCAGCGGCATCTCCATGCCCTCGCGCGCTCCCTCGGTGATGACGAGTCGGGCCGCGGCCGGCGAAGCGGGCCGCTGCCCACCACTCGGCTGACCGATCACGTCGGTGAACGCACCGCTCGAGGCGGGCCTGGGGGCCGCGGCAGCGGGGACGGTGGGGGTGCTGGGCCCGGACGGCGCGGACTTGGGATCCGTCGGGATCGTGCGGACGCGTTGGCCGAAGAGATCGCTGCGCAGGGCGAACACGATCACGAAGACGAACAGCCAGAGCACCGCGAGGAACGCGAAGCGCAGGACGAGCAGGGTCAGGCCTGTGGTCATCGAGCACCTCCGTCGTTCTCCGGGATCACCCGGAACACCATACGGGTACGACCGATCTCGATGGTGGAGTCCGGCTCAACGATCGCCTGCTGGAAGTGCTGACCGTTCAGTTTCGAGCCGTTCGTGGAGCCGAGATCGGTGGCCTGGGCGTGCTTGCCGTCCCACAGCACCTCGACGTGCTTCCGGCTCGTCCCGGTGTCCGCGATGGTGATGTCCGCGTCGCTGCCGCGCCCGATCACCGTGCGTCCGCGGTGCAGTCGGTGTCGCTGCGAGCCGATGTCGAGCACCGGGATCCAGGCGACGTCGCGCTGCACGGTGGTGGAGTCGACCTGCAGGATGCCCGTCGAGAGCGTGCCGTCCTGCTGGAGCCGGATGGTGACCGGGCCGGAGAACGAGTAGTTCTGCGCGACGGCGTGTTGGTGCACCATCTGGGTCAGTTCGTCGATGAGCGGGCGACCGACGTCGTTCATGCGCGTGCAGTCCGGCGGTGCCAGGCGCAGGGTGAACTCGTTCGGCACGAGGATGCGCTCGCGGGAGACCACCGCGGCCTTCGTGTCGAGCTCGCGCCGCAGGGCGCTCGAGATCTCGACGGGCTGCACCCCGGAGCGGAAGGTCTTCGCGAACGCGCCGTTGACGGCGCGTTCCAACCCTCGCTCGAAGTTGTCCAGCAGGCCCATGCGTCTCCCGTGTCGTCGGTCGTCAACCACTGCATGGTAGTGGTTGGCGTTGACACCCGTCTGTGCGTGGTAGTGTTTCGGGGCTGGCGCGAGTGGCGGAATTGGTAGACGCGCACGGTTCAGGTCCGTGTGCTGGAAACGGCGTGGGGGTTCAAGTCCCCCCTCGCGCACCAGGCGAAACAGGAAAGGCCCCGGAGGAATCCGGGGCCTTTCCTGTTTCTCGGGCCGGGCCGGGGACGGCCGTCGACGCGTCCGGCCTCAGCCCCGGTCGGCGTCCGTCGTGTGGTCGGCATCCGGCCTGGAGGCACGGCTCGGCCCCGACACGCCGGTTCCGTCGAACCCGTGGTCGGCTCTCCGGGCCTGCTGCGGGGCGAAGAACGGGCGCGCGCTGGGCAGGAACAGCAGGACCGCGGCGACGACCGACAGCGCGATCGTCAGGACCGCGAGTTCGCCGCCGGTGACGCTCAGGAGCGCGCGGAAGGCCGCGACGACAACGAGCACGATGCGCGCGACGCGGGAGCCCGCGGCCATCCGGAACACCGCCCACGTCACCAGGGCCCAGAGCACCAGGGCGACGATCCCGGCGAGGACCGGCGCCTGGCCGACCGCCGCGTCCGTCGCGAAGAACTGGAGCACCGTGGCCGCGACGCAGGCTGCCACCCACACCAACCACAGCACGAAGGACACGGTGACCACCTGCGGTCGGTCCGGTCGTCGGAGGATGAACGTCCTGGTCATGCTGCACCGTCCTCTGCCGCTCCCTGGTGCGGCACGTCGAGCGTACCGAGCGGACGGAGTCCTGCCGAGGTGCCCCGCTACGGTGACCGGGTGACCGACGAACGCACCACCGTCCAGCGTCCCGGAGTGGACGTCCCCGACGACCGTGGTCGGACGGGCCTCGACGCCGTGGGCCGTGCCCTCGACCGCAACCCCGACGTCGTCGTGCGGGACGTCGAGGTGGTGTCGAACGGGTGGCACGTGCTCCGCCGCACGACCCTCGACGTCCGGCGCCGTGACGGTCGGTGGGACCGGCAGCAGCGCGAGACCTACGACCGCGGGAACGGTGCGACGGTCCTGCCGTTCGACGCCGAGCGCGGCACCGTCCTGCTCACGCGGCAGTTCCGGTGGCCGGCGTACGTGAACGGACACCCGGACGGGATGTTGATCGAGGCCGCGGCGGGACTGCTCGACGAGGACGACCCCGAGACCGCGGTCCGGCGTGAAGCCGCCGAGGAGCTCGGCATCCGGCTCGGCGCGCTCGAGCACCTGGGCGACGTGTTCATGAGCCCCGGTTCGGTCACCGAGCGGGTCCACTTCTACCTCGGCGCGTACACGCCGACCGACCGGGTCGAGGCCGGGGGCGGCATCGAGGACGAGGGCGAGGACATCGAGGTGCTCGAGGTGCCGCTCGACGAGGCGCTCGCGATGGTGGCGCACGGTCGGATCGCCGACGGCAAGACGATCATGCTGCTGCAGTGGGTGGCGCTGCGGCGGGTGTCACCCCGACAGGGCTGACCCGTCCAGGCCCACCGCTCGTGCGATCGTCGTGCGGACCAGGGCCTCGCGGGTCGGGCGGTCGAGGTAGTCGACCAGGGCGTACCCGTTGGTGGCGTCGACGAGCGCGAAGAGCAGGCGTCCGACGCCGTCCGGGTCGTCGGTGTGCAGCACCCCCGCGCGCACCCCGTCGACGACGACGGTGGTCGCGAGGAGCTGCCAGTCGTCCATGACGTCCCGTGCCGCGGTCGCCAGTGCCGCGTTCGTGCGGCCGATGCTCCACGCGTCGGCCCACAGGGTGGCGACGTCGTCGCGGGCGGGGTCGGCGATGCAGCCGAGCAGGGTGCTGAGGCCGGAGACGGGGTCGGCCGCAGCGGCGACGATCGCGCGGACCTCGGCGACCTCGGCGTCCGCGACGGTGCGGAACGTCTCGCCGACCAGGTCCTCCATGCTCGGGCGGTAGTGGGCGACGAGCGAGGGCGCGACCCCGATCACGGCGGCGACCCCGCGGAGCGTCACCGCCGCGAGGCCCTCGGCTCGCGCCAGTTCGACGGCGGCTGCCGTGATCTGGGATCCGCGTTCGGCCGGGCTCAGGCGCCGGCGGGCCGGTGTCGACGGCATCGTCCCACCGTATCCGCGCGTCACGCGCCCTCGACCACGAAGGCTGCCCAGAGGTCGGCCCGGGTCGAGAAGACGGAGAGGTCACGGTCGAGGAGCCGACCGGCGTGCTCCACCCGGGCGCGGGCGGTGTGCCGGTGGATGCCGAGGACCCGTGCGGCGCGGTCGTACTCGCAGTTCTCCTGCAGCCAGGTCCGGACGGTGCCCGTGAGCTCGGTGCCGGCCGTGCGGTCGTGGTCGAGCAGCGGGGCGAGGAACGCGCGGGCGACGGCACCGGCGTCCACGTCGACGTGGGCGAGGTGGGCGAGCACCCCCTCTCGGGCGAGGTCGCCGAACTCGGTGGTGCCCGGGCGTCCCTCACGGCGTCGGTCGAGTGCCTGCACGGCCTCGGTGCGGGCGCGCCCGAACGACCGGTACGCCGCGCCGTCGGACAGGCCGGCGCGCAGGTCGAAGCGGTCGACGAGTTCGGCGACGATCCCGGTGTCGTCTGCGTTCACGCAGAGGAACAGGGCGTCGTCGACCGCGAAGAACAGGTGGCCCGGCCGGTCCTGCACCCACAGTTCGAGCAGGTCCACCACGGTGTCGAGGTCGTGGTCGGGGACGTCGACAGCGGCGATCCGGACGGGTTCGGCGGGCAGCGGCCCCCACACCTCACGTGACGTCGCCTGCACCACCTCGGGTTCGCCGACGGACAGCATCGTGAGGAGTCCGGTCCGCAGGAGTCCGCGGGCACGGGCGAGCTCGCGGTTCTGCTGCAGGGCGAGGCCGGCCAGAGCGATGACGGCCGTGACGACCTCGCGTCCGGCCCGGTCGAGTGCTCCGCCGTTCGCGATCGCCAGCACGCCGCTCAGGTGCCCGCCGCTGCCGAGCGTCTGCAGGGTGTACCCGTCGCCGCGGTCCGTGGCGACCGGCAGGCTGGCCCGCTGCCCGGAGCGCAGCAGCCGCAGCGCCTCGGTGCGCAGGAGGTCGAGGTCGGCAGCGGGCAGCCCGTCGGCGGGGTGTCCGCGGTCGAGCCGACCGGAGACGTCGAACAGGCCGACCCACCCGTCGAGCTGGCGGGAGAGCTCGGCGATGGTCGCGCCGAGTCCGTCCGGTCGCATCGCGGCGAGGGAGATGGCGCGCTGCGCGGCGAGGGCCCAGGCGCCGCGCGCGTTGGCGTCCCGCGCGACCGCTTCGGCGTTGGCCTGCGCGACCGCGATGAAGGAGGTCTCGTAGGGGACCTCGAACAGCGGCAGTCCGTGCCGACTGCAGGCGGTGACCAGGGCGTCGGGGGTGCCGGCGCGGACGACCTCGGTGCCGAACCCGAGTGCCACGACACCGCGGTCCACGAGCCGGCGGACGTAGGCCTCGGCGACGTCGTCGCGCACGTCGACCTCGGCACCGAACTGCGTGCCGGTCGTGAGCAGCCCCTGTCCCTCGGCGAGGAACGGCGTCGGGTCCTCGAGGTCCGAGCTGTGCAGCCAGGACAGCGGGGCATCGAGGGAGTGCTCGTCCGCGTCCGTGAGTGGGCGCAGGTGGAGTTCACGCCGGTGCAGCAGGGAGCGCAGCGTTGCGGGCATGCCGTCACCCTATCCACCGGGTCGATCCGCCTGGGGGTCGATGTACGCCGTGGACAGTACGAGTGTGCGGTGGTGGCTCCTACCATCGCGGCATGTCCTCCACCGCAGCGTCCGCGACCCGAGCGACCACCGGCGGCCCGTCGCTGCCCCAGGAACGACGGCTCGTCACCGCCGTCCCGGGTCCGCGATCGCAGGAGCTGCTTGCCCGGAAGGCCGGCGCCGTCGCGGCCGGGGTCGGCGTCGCCGTGCCCATCGCGGTCGTCGCGGCCGGTGGCGGCGTGGTGGTCGACGCCGACGGCAACTCGTTCGTCGACCTCGGGTCCGGGATCGCCGTGACGTCGGTGGGCAACGCCCACCCCGGCGTGGTCGCCGCCGTCACCGAGCAGGTCGCGGCCTTCACGCACACGTGCTTCACCATCGCCGCCTACGACGGGTACGTCGCCGTCGCCGAGGCGCTCAACCGTCTGACCCCCGGCGACCACGAAAAGCGGACGGCGCTGTTCAACTCCGGGGCCGAGGCCGTCGAGAACGCTGTCAAGATCGCCCGGAAGCACACCGGTCGGCAGGCCGTCGTCGTATTCGACCACGCCTACCACGGCCGCACGAACCTGACGATGGCGCTGACCGCGAAGAACCAGCCCTACAAGAACGGCTTCGGGCCGTTCGCACCCGAGGTCTACCGCGTCCCGATGTCGTACCCGTTCCACGACGGGCTGTCGGGGCCCGAAGCGGCGAAGCGTGCGATCAGCCAGATCGAGAAGCAGGTCGGCGCCGAGAACACCGCCGCGGTCCTGATCGAACCGATCCAGGGCGAGGGCGGCTTCGTCGTCCCGGCACCGGGGTTCCTGACCGCGCTGTCCGAGTGGACCACCGCCAACGGCGTCGTGTTCATCGCCGACGAGGTGCAGACCGGGTTCGCCCGCACCGGGGCGATGTTCGCCAGCGAGCACGAGGGGATCGTGCCCGACGTCGTCACGACCGCCAAGGGCATGGCCGGCGGACTCCCGCTCTCCGGCGTGACCGGGCGTGCGGCGATCATGGACTCCGCCCACGTCGGTGGCCTCGGCGGGACGTACGGCGGCAACCCGATCGCCTGCGCCGCAGCACTCGCGGCCATCGACGCCTTCGAGCACGACGGACTCGTCGAGCGCGCCGGGGCGATCGGCACGGTCCTGCTCGACGCCCTGCGCAGCGCCCAGGCAGATGACCCCCGCATCGGCGACGTCCGCGGCCGCGGTGCCATGGTCGCGATGGAGCTCGTCGACCCCGCCACCGGCGATCCCGACCCTGGGCTCACGGGACGGGTGGTGCGGTACGCGTTCGAGCACGGCGTCATCGCCCTCACGGCCGGCACGTACGGCAACGTCGTGCGCTTCCTGCCGCCGCTGTCGATCGACGACGACCTGCTCCGCGACGGCCTGACCGTCGTCCTCGACGGGCTGGCCGCGTCGTGAGCGCGACCATCCCCGCGACAGCCTGGCCCAGCGTCCCCGACGCCACCGGACCAGCCGCCGAACAGGCGGTGCTCGACCGCGTCCCCACGGGCCTCCTGGTCGGCGGCGTCTGGCAGCCGGCGGCCGACGATGCGACCTTCGCCGTCGTCGACCCTGCGACCGGCGAAACACTCCTGCACATCGCCGACGCCTCACACGAGGACGGCCGGAAGGCGCTCGACGCCGCCGTCGCCGCACGGCACTGCTGGGCGACCACGCACCCGCGGCAGCGCGCCGAGGTGCTGCGCCGCGCGTTCGACCTGCTGCAGGAGCGACGCGAGGAGTTCGCGCTCCTGATGACGCTGGAGATGGGCAAGCCCCTGGCCGAGGCCCGCGGCGAGGTCACGTACGGCGGCGAGTTCCTCCGTTGGTTCTCGGAGGAAGCGGTCCGCATCGGTGGTTCGTACGGCACCAACCCCGAGGGGACCGGCCGCGCCACCGTCTCGCACAAGCCCGTCGGGCCCGCGTTCCTGATCACGCCGTGGAACTTCCCGTTGGCGATGGCGACCCGCAAGATCGCTCCGGCGCTCGCCGCCGGCTGCACCGTCGTCGTGAAGCCTGCCGAACTGACGCCGCTGACCACCCTGCTGTTCGCCGACCTGCTCGTCGAGGCCGGCGTGCCCGCCGGGGTGGTCAACGTCGTCCCGACCACGCACGCCGCCGACGTCTCCGCGCCCGTGATCGCCGACCCCCGCCTGCGGAAGCTGTCGTTCACCGGTTCGACGCCGGTCGGACGGACGCTGCTCGGCCAGGCGGCGCAGAACGTGCTCCGGACGAGCATGGAGCTCGGGGGCAACGCCCCGTTCCTGGTGTTCGCCGACGCCGACCTCGACCTGGCGGTGGAGGGCGCGCTCGCCGCGAAGTTCCGGAACACCGGACAGGCCTGCACCGCGGCGAACCGGTTCCTGGTGCACGAGGACGTCGTCGACGAGTTCACGCGCCGGGTCACGGAGCGCGTCGAGGCCATGCGAGTCGGACGCGGCACCGAGGACGGCGTCGTCATCGGGCCGCTCATCGACGCCCGCGCCGTGGACAAGGCGCACCGCCTGGTCACCGACGCGGTCGAGCGCGGGGCGACGGTCCGGACCGGCGGGCACCCGGTCGACGGGCCCGGCACGTTCTACGCGCCGACCGTCCTGACCGACGTGCAGCCGGGCAGCGCGATCCTCGACGACGAGATCTTCGGGCCGGTGCTCGCGATCCGCACGTTCCGCTCCGAGGACGAGGCCGTGGCCGCCGCGAACGACACCGAGTACGGTCTGGTCGGCTACGCGTTCACCGAGGACCCGGCACGCGGGCAGCGCCTGATGGAGCGGCTCGAGACCGGCATGCTGGGGCTGAACACCGGGGTCGTGTCGAACGCCTCGGCACCGTTCGGCGGCGTGAAGCAGTCCGGCCTCGGTCGCGAGGGCGGCGGCGAGGGCATCGCCGAGTACCTCGAGACCATGTACACGCTCACCCCGGACCCGTTCCGGCACACCGACAGCACCACGACCGCACAAGGAGCAGCTCGATGATCGAGAAGGACGTCGTCGTCATCGGAGCCGGTGTCGCCGGTCTCACCGCCGCGAACCGCCTGCGGGCTGCCGGCCTGCGGGTCGCCGTGCTCGAGGCCCGCGACCGCGTGGGGGGCCGCACCTGGACGAACGACATCGACGGGGTGACCCTGGAGATCGGCGGGCAGTGGGTCTCGCCCGACCAGACCGCACTGCTCGAGACCCTCGACGAGCTCGGCCTGCAGACGTACGACCGGTACCGCGAGGGCTCCAGCGTCTACGTCGACGCCGACGGCACCCGGACCGAGTACACCGGCGACATCTTCCCCCTGCCCGAGGCCACGGCGAACGAGATCGAACGGCTCGTCGCCGTCGTCGACGAGTACGTCGCGAAGGTCGACCCGGCGCGCCCCTGGGAGACCCCGGACGCAGCCGCCCTCGACGAAGTCTCGTTCCGCGCCTGGCTGCACGACCTCAGCCCGGACCGGGTCGCGACCGACAACGTCGAGCTGTTCATCGCCGGCGCCATGCTCACGAAGCCCGCGCACGCGTTCTCGGCGCTGCAGGCCCTGCTGATGGCGGCGTCCGCGGGCAGCTTCACCAACCTGGTCGACGCCGACTTCATCCTCGACAAGCGGGTCGTCGGCGGCATGCAGCAGGTGTCCGAACGGCTCGCCGAGCGCCTCGGCGACGACGTGCACCTGAACGCGCCGGTCCGGACGCTGCGCTGGGGCGACGACGGGGTCGTCGCGCTCGCCGACGGCGGGATCGAGGTGCACGCCCGACAGGCACTCGTCGCGGTCCCGCCGCCCCTGTACTCGCGGATCTCGTACGAGCCGCCGCTGCCCCGACGCCAGCACCAGCTGCACCAGCACCTGTCGATGGGCTTCGTGATCAAGGTGCACGCCGTCTACGACCGTCCCTTCTGGCGTGCGGCGGGCCTGTCCGGCACCGCGTTCAGCCCGTACGAGGTCGTGCACGAGGCGTACGACAACACCTCGCACGGTTCCGAGCAGGGGACCCTGGTCGGGTTCGTCTCCGACCAGCACGCCGACGACCTGTTCGCGCTGCCGACCGAGGAACGGCGAGCCCGGGTGCTCGCCTCGCTGGCGCACTACTACGGTGACGAGGCCCTGTCGCCGGTCGTCTACTACGAGAGCGACTGGGGCACCGAGGAGTGGACGCGCGGCGCCTACGCGGCGAGCTTCGACCTGGGCGGGCTCGTCCGCTACGGCACCGACCAGCGTGCCGCGGTCGGTCCGATCCGCTTCGCCTCGAGCGACCTGGCCGGGCAGGGCTACCAGCACGTCGACGGTGCCGTGCGCATCGGGCGCGAGGTCGCCGAGGAGATCCTGGCGGTCGTTCCGCAGGCCGCTGCGACGCGGTAACCACCTCGGTGGGTCACGGCTGGGTGACCTGTCCAGGTACTGACGTACCCAGGCGCTCGCGCGTACCGTCCGGGCCATGAGTGACGCAGCGAACGGGTCCAGCGACCCCACCAAGGACCAGGAGCAGTACACCGAGGACCTGCCGGACGGGTCGCCCACGGGCGACGCGACGGAGGACCCGCAGCAGGACAGCGACACGGACTCCGGCGGCGAGCCCGCCGACCCGCAGCAGTAGCGGCGACCGCACGGCGGCGCGGTGGTGCGGCGGCGTGAGACGCCGGCGTGTTCGCTCGACGCCTCCACGTCAGCGAGACGCCGCCGGATCCGGCGGCGTCTCGCGCGTTCCGCGGCGTCGAAGCGTGACGACGGCGTCTTCCGGTGGCGACGTGGGAGCGGCGACCGACGAGCAGACGGGAGGCGCGGTGCCAGCTTGCACCGCGCCTCCCGTCCGTCGTGGGTCCGGCTGCAACACACCGGCGTCTTGATCGGACGCCGTCCCGTCGGCGAGACGCCGGCGGATTCGGCGGCGTCTGGCGGAGACGCCGGCGTCTCCGCGCCGGTCAGCCGATGCGGATCAGCTTCTTGTTCACGAACTCGTCGGCCCCCAGGGGGCCGAGCTCGCGGCCGAAGCCGCTGCCCTTGACGCCACCGAACGGCAGCTCCGGGCTGTCCGCGCCGACGATGTTCACGTAGACCATGCCGGCCTCGATCCGGTCGGCGACCCGGAGTGCCTGGTCGGCGTCGGTGGTGAACAGGTACGAACCGAGGCCGTACGGGGTGTCGTTGGCCAGGGCGATCGCCTCGTCCTCGTCGGCGACGCGGTACACGGTGGCGACGGGGCCGAAGAACTCCTCGCGGTAGGCGTCGTTGTCCGGCGTGACGTCGGTCAGGATCGTCGGCAGGAAGGCGTTGCCCTGGCGGTCGCCGCCCGTGACGACAGTCGCACCCTGCTCGACGGCGGACGCGAGCTGTTCCTGCAGCCGATCGGCTGCGGCCGGGGACGACAACGGACCGAGTTCGGCACCGGGCACGCTCGGGTCCGTCGGTTCGACCGCCGACATCGCCGCGGTGAACTTCGCCAGGAAGTCGTCGTACAGGCCGTCGACCACCAGGAACCGCTTCGGGGCGTTGCAGACCTGGCCGTTGCCCTCGAGCCGGGTGGTGACGGCGGACTCGACGACGGCGTCCAGGTCGTCGGTGGACAGCACGATGAAGGGGTCGGAGCCGCCGAGTTCGAGCACCACCTTCGTCAGGTTCCGGCCGGCGATCTCGGCGACCGCGGCACCGGCGCGCGCCGAACCGGTGAGCGAGACACCCTGCACGCGCGGGTCGGCGATGACGTCGGCGACCTGGTCGTTCGTCGCGAACACGTTCGTGTAGGCCCCGGCCGGGAAGCCGGCGTCGTGGAAGATCCGCTCGATGGCCAGGGCGGACTCCGGGCACTGCGGTGCGTGCTTCAGCAGGACGGTGTTGCCGATGACCAGGTTCGGTCCGGCGAACCGGGCGATCTGGTAGGCGGGGAAGTTCCACGGCATGATGCCGAGCACGACGCCGATGGAGGCCTTGCGGATGAACGCGGACCCCTCGGACCCGTCCGCCAGGGTGATCGGCTGGTCCGCCAGGAACTCCGACGCGTGATCCGCGTAGTAGTCGTAGATGTCGGCGCAGAAGTCGACCTCGCCCTCGGCCTGGTCGATCGGCTTCGCCATCTCGCGCACGATCGTGGCGGCGAGCTCGGCGTGCCGCTCCCGGTACAGGTCCGCGACCCGGTGGAGCAGGGCTGCACGGTCGGAGACCGTCGTCGTCCGTGACCACTCGGTGTGCGTGTGGTCGGCGACTGCGACGGCATCGTGCAGCTCGGCGTCCGTGATGGTCGGGTAGGTCTCGAGGGTCGTGCCCGTGGTGGGGTCGGTGACGGCGTACATGGCGTCCTCTCGTGGTGGCCGGTCAGGCCTGGTCGGTCAGCTGCTTGTTCACACCGGTGACGGGCTGGTTCTCGTCGAAGCCCTTCGGTGCGACCCGGAAGCCCTTGGTGATGACGAGCAGGTAGACGAACCCGATCGCCGCCCACACTCCTCCTGCTATCAGGGCGTCGGCATGGAGCTGTGACCAGAGCACCCCGGTCAGGAGCATCGCGACCCCGGGCAGCACGATGTAGCGCCAGCGGTCGCCCGCCGTGTGACGGCGCCCGTTCCGGATCGCGAAGTGCACGATCACAGTGGCGTTGACGAAGGTGAACGCGATGAGTGCGCCGAAGTTGATGTAGGCCGCGATCGTGTCGAGCGAGAAGCTCATCGCCAGCAGGGTGACCGCACCGACGAAGACGACGTTGAACACCGGGGTGTGCGTGCGGGGGTGCACGTAGCCGAAGACCCGCTTCGGCAGCACGTTGTTCCGCCCCATCACCATGAGCATGCGGGCGACGCTGGCGTGCGACGCGAGACCCGAGGCGAGTGCGGCGACGAACCCGGCCGACACCAGGACCGCCTGGAACACCGGACCGCCGACGAGCAGGCCGATCTGGGGGAGCGGGTCGTCGGTGAACTCACCGAACGGTGCGTTGGTGGGGAAGCGCAGCTGGGCGAAGTAGGCGGAGACCAGGAAGATCGCGCCGCCGAGCAGGACGGTCAGCATGATCGCCTTCGGCATGATGCTGATCGACTTCGCCTCTTCCGTGTACATCGTCACGGCGTCGAAGCCGATGAACGAGAAGCACACCACCGTCGCTCCGGTGAGCAGGGCCGACATCGTCACGCCGTCGTGCACGAAGGGTTCGGCGCTGACGATCGTGCCCGCGCCCGCACCGTGGGTGAGCTCGATGACGGTGAAGACCACGAACGCGATCATCGCCAGGACCGCACCGATGAGCAGCACCATGTTGAGGTTCGACGTGCCGCGCATCGACAGGCAGATCACCGTCGTCACGAACACCGTGTACACGACGACGGTCACCCACGGGGGCAGCCCCGGGAACACCTGCTCCAGGTAGAGCCGGATGATCAGGGCGTTCACCATCGGCAGCAGCAGGTAGTCGAGCAGTGACGCCCAGCCGACCATGAAGCCGAGGTTCGGGTGCATCGACTCCCGGACGTACGTGTACGCGGAACCGGCCGCGGGGTAGACGCGCACCATCTTCCCGTAGCTGATCGCGGTGAGCGCCATGATGACGAGGGCGATCAGGTACGCGCTCGGCACCGCGCCGTCGGTCTGCCCGGAGACGATGCCGAAGGTGTCGAACACGACCGTCGGGGTCATGTAGCCGAGGCCGAGTCCGACGATCGCCCAGAGCCCGAGGCTCCGCTTCAGCGACCCGCCGCGCACCGGTGCTGCCGGCGCGGTGACCGCGATCGGTGATGCCATGTGACTTCCCTGCTCTTCGGGGCCGGGCAGCGTCGCCCGGATCAGTTCGGAGCACCATACCGACGGGTCGGCAGTGGGCGGACCGGCCGCGGTGTACAGGTGATGCCTGGTTGCTGTACACCGCGGCAGTGGTTCAGGCCACCGGTTGCTGCTGTGTGATGCAGTGCAGCCCACCACCCCTCGCGAACACCTGTCGCGCGTCGATCGAGCGGACCCGTCGGCCCGGGTACACCTCGGCGAGGATGCCCCTGGCGCGGTCGTCAGCGACCGGGTCGCCGAAGGCGCAGGCGATCACGGCGTCGTTCACCACGACGTGGTTCACGTAGTTCCAGTCCACCGGTCCACCGACGTCCGACAGCGTCGAGGGGGCGGGCAACTCGATGATCGTCGCGTCGGTCGCCTGCTCGAGCGCTCGCCGGATCTGGGGCATCACCAGGTGGTCCGGGTGGCCGGCATCCGGCTGGGCGTGCAGCAGGACCGTGCCCGGATCCGCGAAGGTCGCCACCATGTCGACGTGGCCCCGGGTGCCGAAGCCGTCGTAGTCGCGCGTCAGACCGCGGGGCAGCCAGACCACCCGTGTGGCGCCGATCGTGCGCGCCAGCTCCAGCTCGACGCGCTCCCGGTCGGCGTACGGGTTCCGTCGCGGGTCGAGCTGCACCGTCTCCGTCACCAGGACGGTGCCGGCGCCGTCGACGTGGATCGCCCCGCCCTCGTTGACGAGCAACGACGGGATCCGCGTGGCTCTCGCAGCATCGGCGACCGTGGCGGCGACCTCAGCGTCACGCGTCCAGGTCGACCAGGAGTTCGCGCCCCAGCCGTTGAAGACCCAGTCGACGGCACCGAGTGCACCGGTCACGTCGTCGACGACGAACGTCGGGCCGATGTCGCGCATCCAGAAGTCGTCGAGCGGCGCCTCGAGCACGTCCACGCCGGACGACAGCAGGCGACCGGCATCCGCCCGTGCGACCGGGTCCACGACGACGGTGACCGGCTGGTGCTCGCTGATCGTGTTGGCCGTGGTCGCCCATGACAGACGCGCGGCGTCGGCGCTCGCCGCGTCGTCGCCGAGCGTCAGGCCGGGGCGCGGGAACGCCATCCACGTGCGTTCCTGCGGAGCCGTCTCGGGAGGCATCACCCAGGTCATGCGCGCGCCTCGCGCCCGGCGGTGGCCGGTCCCACGGCCAGGGCCGCGTCGATCGCGTCGCGTGCGCCGTACGCGTGGCGTTCCTCGTCGACGGGGTCGACGAGCCCGGCGTACAGGTCGGGGCGCCGGGTCAGGTAGAAGGGGAACAGCCGGAGCCACTCCGTCCGGGCGTCGAGGTCGAGGTCGGCGACGAGCACCACGCTCGCGTCACGGGGCGCCTCGACGAGCACCCGGCCGAACGGGTCCGAGATGAAGGACGAGCCGTAGAACGTGATGTCGCCCTCGTCACCCCACCGGTTCGGCACGACCATGAACTGCCCGGCGGTGATGCCGTTCGCCACGATCACCCGCTGCCAGATCGGCGCGGTGTCGAAGTCGGGGAAGGTCGGTTCGGAGCCGATCGCCGTCGGGTACACGAGCACCTCGGACCCGGCGAGGCCGTAGGACCGGGCCACCTCGGGGAACCACTCGTCCCAGCAGGTCGGCAGCCCGAGGCGCGCGCCGAGTCCGGCCGGCTCGTACACCGGGAAGGCATCGTCGTCGGTCCCCGGGCGGAAGTACGTGTCCTCGTGGTAGCCGGCGCTGATCGGGATGTGGGTCTTCCGGGTCCGGCCGACCAGGGTGCCGTCGGGAGCGACGAGGACCGCGGTGTTGTAGCCGCGGGGGTCGTCGGGCTGGTCGTCGTCGCCCGGCCGCTCGTACAGCGAGGCGTGCACGAACACCCCGTGCTCGATCGCCTGGGCACGGGCGAAGGCGACGGTCGGGCCGTCCTGCAGCGACTCGGCGAGGTCCTTCGGGGTCCCGCTCGCCGGGGTGTCGCCCGGGTAGCGGCGCAGCGTGAGTTCGGACAGGAACACCGCGGTGGCTCCGTGCGCTGCGGCGGTCGCGATGCCGTCGGCGAGCTGGGCCAGGTGCTCGTCCGGGTCGGGGAGCCACCGCATCTGCACGAGGGCGACGCGGAGCGATCGGCGGGGTGCCCCGGTGTCGGCATGCAGCGGCGACGGGAGCGAGGGTGTGGTGACGACGTCCATGCGCCATTGTTGATCGGGTGATCAACTACCGCAAGGCCTTCAGCTGATGATGTTGACCGCGCGCGAGATGACCAGCGCCAGCAGGATGAACCCACTCAGTGCCTGGTAGGCCATGATCATCTTCGCCCGGACGGTCATCGGCATCGTGTCCGTCGGGCTGAACGCCATCATGTTCGTCATCGCCACGTAGAGGTAGTCGAGGTAGACCGGCCGCCAGTCCGCGGTCTTCGGGTCGGTCTCCTGCGGGAACTGGAAGTCCGCTTCGGCAGTCGCCCACAGTTCGGGGCGCCGCCGTGCCACCGGACCCCCGCGGTCGAGTTCCCAGTAGACGAGCCCGAACACGATGATCGTGCTCACCCAGACCTGCAGCGCGGTGAGCAGCACGGCCGCACCGTCCGCGTGCCCGCCGAGCAGCTCGGTGATGGTCCGGATGACGGTGAGCTGACTGGCGACGGTGAGCAGGGCCGCCAGTGCGAACGACAGCCACCGGGACCAGGTGGTCTCGCGCGTCAGACGCCGCGGGTTGAAGACGATGAGCGGGGCGAGCAGCAGGACGCCCAGGACGGGCACCACCCACGACGGGAAGAACAGCACCTCGTCGGGCAGGAACAGGCTCAGCGCCAGGTTCACCAGGACCGCGACGGCGACCGGTGCCCGGTGTTCGTGTCGCGGTCGGGTCCTCGTCGGGGTCACGGAGCGAGTGTCGCACGGGCCGACACCAGCGGGGGTGTGGCGCTCAGGGCCTGGACAGCGGGTCGGCGAGCGAGAGCGGTTCGACCTGGGTGCCGAGCAACCGCCCGGCTGCCCGCAGCCCGGACAGCAGCGCACCGTGCACCGTCGCCGGGTCGTCGCTCCAGGTGGCCTCGCCGGCGAGCTGCACCCGGCCGGACGGGGTGCCGAGCAGGTCGTGGTCGTCGGGTGACGCCCCGACGTGGAGGTACGAGTACGAGCCCCGCGAGAACGGGTCCTCGGCCCACCGGGTGATCCGGAACGCCTCGGGCTGGGGGACGGACGGGCCGAACATCTTCCGCAGCGCCGCCACCCCCTCGTCGACGACCATGGCGTCCGGCAGGGTCTCGAGCCGACGGGCTCCGGCACCACCGACCAGGGCGGCGAGCACCGGCGCACCGGTCACCCGGGACATGTCGTACCAGGAGTGCCAGTCGACGCCGGCGGACCCCTGCTGCCGGACCACCCACGAGTCGCCCCAGAACCGTGTGGGGAACCGCAGGAACACCTTGTCGTAGGTGCCCATCCCGAGCCGGTCGAGCGCTCCGGCCACCGGCGCGGACAGGGGCGGGTCGAAGACCACGTCGCCGGCCTGCAGCACCCCGAGCGGCACGGTGACGACCACCTGCGGGGCGGCGACGGTGGTTCCGTCGGCGAGCCCCACGGTCACCGAGTCGCCGGCCTGGGTCACCGACCGCACGACCGACGACAGCCGGACGTCGAGACCCTCGGCCAGCGCGCGGGCGTACTGGGCGTAGCCGCCGGGGAACACCACCTCGTCGCCGGGGACGTGCTCCTCGTCGAGTCCGTGCGCGTCGAGGACGGTCACCGGGGCACCGCAGAGGTCCTCGGAGCGGTGGGCCGTGTACTCGCGGACGCGTGCGGCCCGGTCGCCCTGCCACCGCAGCGAACGGAGCACGGTGTCGACGGCGGCCGCGTAGGTCGAGGGCGGGGGAGCGTGCGCGATGACGGCGTCGAGCGCCGCGTCGACGGTGTGCAGGTCCGCGACGAACGCCGACGTGTCCTCGGCGGAGAGTGCGGCGCCGGACGGGTCGTGCCAGGCGATCGGCCGGCCGTCGAACTGGAAGCTGCCGACCGTGAACTCCACGGTGTCGATGCCGAACGCCGACGCCAGGGCCCAGAGCGGGTTGCCGTCGACCCCGTGGATCCACGAGGCGCCGAGGTCGACCGGCACCCCGAGTGACGCATCGGTCCAGGTGCGCCCGCCGATCCGGTCGCGGGCCTCGAGCACGACGACCCGCTGCCCGCCGAGTGCGAGCGCCCGGGCGGCGGCGAGCCCGGCGATCCCCGCCCCGACGACCAGGACGTCGGCGTCGAGACCAGCAGCCATCAGTGTCCTCCGGTCAGTGGTGCCATGAGCCGAGCGGCCAGACTCGGCCGCCCGGTCAGTGCTTCTTCGCGGTCGGCCAGGTCGGTCGCGACGAGTCCCGCGTTCGCGCCGAGGAACCGCAGTGGCTCGGGCTCCCAGTCGGGCGATCGGTGGTTCACCCACGGCAGCGCGGTCAGTGCCGTCGACTCCCCGCGCACGAGGTCGGCGAGGGTCCGTCCGGCCAGGTTCGTCGTCGACAGGCCGTCCCCGACGTACCCGCCAGCGCTGCCGACGTGTCCGTCCCAGGTCACCGAGGCGCACCAGTCGCGCGGCACCCCGAGCGGGCCGCCCCACGTGTGGGTGACCGGGGCGTCCGAGACGACCGGGAACAGGTCGACCAGGGCCTTCCGCAGGTGCTCGAAGACCCGCGGCACCCGATCGTACCCGGGCGTGATCGAGGACCCCCAGTGGTAGCGGGCTCCGCGGCCGCCGAACGCCAGCCGGTCGTCGGCCGTGCGCTGCCCGTACACGAGCAGGTGCCGGTAGTCGGAGAACGTCTGCCCGTGCTCGAGACCGATGCGTTCCCACGCGGACGCCGGCAGCGGGGCCGTCGCGATCATGAGCGAGTACAGCGGCAGGATCCGCCGCTTCGTCTGCTCCAGCTGGGCGCCGTAGCCCTCGACCGCGATCACCACGGCACCTGCCGTGACGGTGCCGCGCGACGTGACCACACGCCCGCGATCCCAGGACGAGACGGGCGTGTGCTCCGCGATCCGGACGCCACGGGCCTCCAGGGCGGCCGCGAGGCCACGCACCAACGCGGCGGGCTGCACGCGCGCGCAGTCCGGGGTCCACGCCACACCCGCCGATCCGGCGGCGTCACCCGGTCGAGCGGTCCGCCACGTCATGTCGTCGCCCCATGCCGCGGAGGACGCGACCTCGTCGTGGGCGGCGCGTTCCTGCACGGCGGAGCGCGCGTAGAGGACGGTCCCGCCCTTCAGGTAGTCGCAGTCGACCTCGGCTTCGGACGCTGCGCGGCCGACCTCGTCGACGGTGTCGCGCATGGCGGCCCGCAGCGCCAGCGCGGCGTCGCGCCCGTGCTCCTCGGCGATCGCCGAGGCGGACCGCGGAAACAGCGCCGAACACCAGCCGCCGTTCCGACCGGAGGCGCCGAAGCCGGCGATCTCGCGTTCCAGGACGACGATCTGGAGGCCCGGGTCGGCCTGGTGCAGGTACCACGCGGTCCAGAGACCCGTCAGTCCACCGCCCACGATCACGACGTCGGCCGTCGTGTCGCCGTCGAGCGGCGGCCGGGGCGTCAGGTCGTCGCGTCCGGTGGACGCGAGCTGGTCGAGCCAGAACGAGACGCCCCGGTAGCCGCCCACGGTCAGATCTTCGTCCAGGCCTCGGACAGGACGCTCCGCAGGATCGACGTCATCTCGCGGAACTCCGGCTGCCCGATCGTCAGCGGCGGTGCGAGCTGCACGACGGGGTCACCGCGGTCGTCGGCCCGGCAGTACAGCCCCGCGTCGAACAGCGCCTTCGACAGGAACCCGCGCAGCAGCCGCTCGGACTCGTCGTCGTCGAAGGTCGTCTTGGTGGCCTTGTCCTTGACGAGCTCGATGCCGTAGAAGTAGCCGTCTCCGCGGACGTCCCCGACGATCGGCAGGTCGAGCAGGGTGTCGAGCTCGGCGCGGAAGAGCGGGGCGTTCTGCTGCACGTTGGCGAGCAGCCCCTCTTCCTCGAAGATGTCGAGGTTCTCCATCGCGACGGCGGCCGACACCGGGTGCCCGCCGAACGTGTAGCCGTGGTAGAAGGTCGTGTCGCCCTTGGAGAACGGCTCGAACAGCCGGTCGCTGATGATCGTCGCGCCGATCGGGGAGTACCCGGAGGTCATCGCCTTGGCGCACGTGATCATGTCCGGCACGAAGCCGTACGTGTCGCAGGCGAACATCGTGCCGATCCGGCCGAAGGCGCAGATGACCTCGTCCGAGACGAGCAGCACGTCGTACTCGTCGCAGATCTCGCGCACCCGCTGGAAGTACCCGGGCGGCGGGGTGAAGCAGCCGCCGGAGTTCTGCACCGGCTCCAGGAACACCGCGGCGACGGTGTCGGGGCCCTCGAACTCGATCATCTCGCGGATCCGCTCCGCCGCCCAGAAGCCGAACTGCTCCTCGGTGCCCCCGGGGAAGCCCATCTCCTCGGCGCGGTACGAGTTCGTGTTCGGCACCCGGAAGCCGCCGGGGGTCAGGGGCTCGAACATCTCCTTCATCGCCGGGATGCCGGTGATCGCCAGGGCGCCCTGCGGGGTGCCGTGGTAGGCGACCGCGCGGGAGATCACCTTGTGCTTCATCGGCTTGCCCTGGAGCTTCCAGTAGTACTTCGCGAGCTTGAAGGCGGTCTCCACCGCCTCGCCGCCGCCGGTGGAGTAGAAGACCTTGTTGAGGTCACCGGGGGCGTGCTCGGCCAGCCGATCGGCGAGCTCGATCGCCGCGGGGTGCGCGTACGACCAGATCGGGAAGAAGCTCAGCGTCTCCGCCTGCTTCGCGGCCATCTCGGCCAGGCGCTTCCGCCCGTGCCCGGCGGCGACGACGAACAGGCCGGACAGCCCGTCGATGTACTCCTTGCCGTGGCTGTCGTAGACGTGGTGGCCCTCGCCGCGCACCATGATCGGCACGTCGGCGCCAGCCTGGTTCGCACCGTGCCGGGCGAAGTGCATCCACAGGTGGTCCCGGGACTTCCGCTGCAGGTCGGCGTCGTCGACCGGTGCGAACGGGTCGTAGGAGTGGAGGCGGGCGGCCGGGCCCGTCGTGGTCCGGCCTGTGGCCTGTTCGGAGATGGTCATCGCGTTCCCCAGTCGTAGAGCTGTTTGCGGAGTTGCAGGTAGACGAAGGTCTCGGTGCCGGCGACGCCCGGGATGGCCCGGATGGTGCCGTTGAGCAGTTCGATCAGGTCGTCGTCGTCCTCGCACACGACCTCGACCATCAGGTCGAAGCTGCCGGCGGTCATCACGAGGTAGTCGACCGCCGGCAGCTGCTCCAGGGCATCGGCGACGGTTCGGGTGTCGCCGCTGACCCGGATGCCGATCATCGCCTGGCGGTGGAAGCCCAGTTGCATCGGGTCGGTGACCGCGACGATCTGCATGACGCCGGTCTCGGTCAGCTTCTGCACACGCTGCCGGACCGCCGCTTCACTGAGACCGACGGCCTTGCCGATCTCGCCGTACGGGCGACGCCCGTCCGCCTGGAGTTGCTCGATGATCCGTTTCGAGGTGTCGTCGATCGGTCCCGGACGTCGTGGTGCTGCCGCCATGCCGGACAGCATGGCAGCGAGGTTCGGGGTGCACAAGGGATTCCGTTGTGAACTCCGTGTTTCGCGACGATTTCCGTTGTTACAGTTCTCCACAACCTCCGGATCCTTCTTCCGCACCGCCGGAATCCGTGTCAGTATCACCGCCATGCTGGACGCACAGAGCACGGCGACGGCGGACACCGACACCCGGGTCCTGCGGAACTTCGTCGGGGGCGCCTCCGTCGAGTCGACCGCCGACACCACGTTCGACCTGGTCGACCCGACCGATGAGCACGTCTACGGCACGTCCCCGGTGTCCACCCCCGCCGACGTCGACGCCGCCTTCGGTGCGGCCGCGACCGCGTTCGAGACCTGGCGCCGCACCACCCCCGGCGAACGGCAGCTCGCCCTGTTCCGGATCGCCGACGCGATGGAGCAGCGGGCGTCGGAGTTCGCCGACCTCGAGTCGCTCGACACCGGGAAGCCCCGCGCCACCCTGGTCGAGGACGAGATCCTGCTGTCCGTCGACCAGATCCGCTTCTTCGCCGGGGCCGCCCGGAACCTCGAGGGCCGGAGCGCCGGCGAGTACCTGGCCGACCACACCTCGTTCGTCCGGCGTGAGCCCATCGGTGTCGTCGCCCAGGTCACCCCGTGGAACTACCCGCTCAACATGGCGGTGTGGAAGTTCGCACCGGCGCTCGCCGCGGGGAACACCACCGTGCTCAAGCCGAGCGACACGACGCCCCTGTCGACCCTGCTGCTCGCCGAGGTCGCCGCCGAGTTCCTGCTGCCGGGGGTCCTGAACGTCGTGGTGGGGGACCGCACCACCGGCGCAGCGATGATCGACCACCCCACCCCGCAGCTCGTGTCCATCACCGGATCCGTCCGTGCCGGCATGGAGGTCGCCCGTGCCGCCGCGGGTGACCTCAAGCGCACCCACCTGGAGCTCGGCGGCAAGGCACCCGTGATCGTGTTCGACGACGCGGACATCCCCTCGGCGGTGGCCGGGATCGTCGCCGCCGGGTTCTTCAACGCCGGACAGGACTGCACCGCCGCCACCCGGCTGCTCGTGCAGGACGGCATCCACGACGAGTTCGTGGCGGCGCTCGCAGCAGAGGCACGCGTCAACGCGAGAACCGGGACGGACGGTCACTACGGCCCCGTCAACAACGCGAACCAGCTCGCGCACGTGCAGTCGTTCCTGGACACGCTGCCCGACCACGCGACGATCGAGCTCGGCGGTGCACGACAGGGCGACCGCGGGTACTTCCACGAGGCCACGATCGTCGCCAGCCTGCGCCAGGACGACCGGGCCGTGCAGCAGGAGATCTTCGGCCCCGTGCAGACCGTGCAGCGGTTCTCGACGGAACAGCAGGCCCTGACGTGGGCGAACGGCGTCGAGTACGGCCTGGCGAGTTCGGTGTGGACGACCGACCACGCGCGGGCGATGCGCTTCGCCCGCGACCTGGACTTCGGCTGCGTGTGGATCAACACGCACATCCCGATCGTCGCCGAGATGCCGCACGGCGGGTTCAAGCACAGCGGCTACGGCAAGGACCTGTCCCAGTACGGCTTCGACGACTACACCCGCATCAAGCACGTCATGTCCTACATCGGCTGAGGCCGACCACCCCCTGGAGGCACCATGGCAATGACCGGAACGTTCGCCGAATCGGGAGCCGATCTCCGGCTCGACCAGATCACGAAGTCCTTCCCCGGCCACACCGCGGTGGACAGCCTCGACCTGACGGTGCCCGCCGGCTCGTTCTTCGCGTTGCTCGGTCCGTCGGGCTGCGGCAAGACGACGACCCTGCGGCTCGTCGCCGGGCTCGAGGAACCCACGAGCGGCACCATCACCATCGGCGGCCAGGACGTCACCGACACGAAGCCGTACCAGCGGCCCGTCAACACGGTGTTCCAGAACTACGCGCTCTTCCCGCACATGAGCGTGCTCGACAACGTCGCGTTCGGGCTGAAGCGGCGCCGGATCCCGGACCCGATGACGAAGGCCACGGAAGCGCTACGGCTGGTCGAGCTCGAGGGGTCGGCGTCGAAGCGGCCCGCCCAGCTCTCCGGCGGCATGCAGCAGCGCGTCGCCCTGGCCCGCGCGATCGTGAACCGGCCGGCCCTGCTGCTGCTCGACGAGCCCCTCGGCGCCCTCGACCTGAAGCTCCGCCACCAGATGCAGCTCGAGCTGAAGACGATCCAGGCCGAGGTCGGGCTCACGTTCTTGCACGTCACCCACGACCAGGAAGAGGCGATGACGATGGCTGACACGGTCGCCGTCATGAACGGCGGTCGGATCGAGCAGATGGGCAGCCCGCAGGACCTGTACGAGCTGCCGCGCACGGCCTTCGTCGCGAACTTCCTCGGCCAGTCGAACCTGCTCGAGGGCGAGGTGCGCGGCACCGATGCCGGCCTGCTCGTCGTCGCGACCGCGGCCGGTTCGGTCGCCGTGCCGGCCGACCGAGCCGTCGCCACGACCGGTCGCGTCGTCGTCGGCGTCCGGCCCGAGAAGCTCAAGATCCGCACCGCCGAACCGACCCCCGAGGCCGAACGGAACATCCTCGGCCCGGGTCGCGTCGTGGACGTCTCGTTCTCCGGCGTCAGCACCCAGTACCTGGTCGACGTGCCGGGTGCCGGTCGCGTCTCGGTGTTCGCGCAGAACTCGAAGGGCGGGCCGCGGATCGCGACCGGTACCGAGGTCTGGCTCACGTGGGGCGTCGACCACGGTTTCGGTCTGGAGGCGCACCCCGCGTCCGACGCGACCGTCACCACCCAGGACGACCCGGGCCTCCAGAGCGTCCCCGCCACGGCAGGATCGCTCGCGTGACCGGCGCGGTGCCCGGTCCGGACCTGCTGCGCGGGCTGACGTCGGCCCGCGTCAGCCGACGCGGCCTGCTGGCCGGCGGCGGGGCCGCCGCGCTGGCCGCCCTGCTCACCGGGTGCAGCATCAAGGGCTCCGCGGCCGCCGGCGCCGAGGACACCGTCGACTGGGCGGCGTTCTGGAAGGACGCGAAGGCGACCGGCACCCTGAACTTCGCGAACTGGCCGCTGTACATCGACTCCGACCACGGCAAGTCCGAGTCCCTGGCGCTGTTCAAGAAGGAGACCGGCATCGCGGTCGACTACCAGGCGGTGATCCAGGACAACGCGACCTTCTACGCGACCGTCTCACCGATCCTGCGGGCGCACGGTGCGACCGGCTACGACCTCGTCGTCATGACGAACGGGTTCGAGCTGACCCAGATGATCAAGAACGGGTTCGTGTGCGAGCTCGACCACTCGCGGTTGCCGAACTTCGCCGCGAACGCCTCGGATTCCGTGAAGGACCCCATCTACGACCCGGGCAACAAGCACTCCGTCGTGTGGCAGACCGGGTTCACCGGGCTCGCCTACAACCCGAAGTACACCGGGCGGAAGATCACCTCGCTCAAGGACCTGCAGGACCCGGCGTTCAAGGGCCGCATCGGGCTGATGAGCGACAACACCGAACTCGGGTCGCTCGGACTGCTCGCGCTCGGCATCGACCCGGAGACCTCGACGCCCGCCGACTGGCGGAAGGCCCAGGCCTGGCTGCGCGAACTGCGGCCGAGCGTCACCGGCTTCTACGACCAGAGCTACATCAACCGGTTGGAGAACGGCGACACCTGGATCACCCAGGCGTGGTCGGGCGACGTGTTCCAGGCGCAGCAGTCCGGGTTCCCCGACCTGGAGTTCGTCACGCCGGAAGAGGGGCAGATGACCTGGCACGACAACATGCTCATCCCACGGCAGGCCGAGAACCCGGTGTCGGCGCTCGAGTGGATGAACTTCTACTACACGCCGAAGATCGCCGGGATCGTCGAGGACTGGGTCAACTACGTCTGCCCGGTGCCCGCTGCCGAGGACTACGTGCGGGACGAACTCGACGACGCCACCGTGGCGGACAGCCCGCTCGTGTTCCCCTCTGCCGACGTGCTGGAGCAGTCGCACGAGTTCCGTGTGTTCGAGAACTACGACGAGTACTCGGAGTGGAACGGCATCTTCAACGCGGTGGTGCAGTCGTGAGCGCGGTCGGAGTGGCACCGGGGCTCGGTCCCGGTGGTTCCGCCGGTCCTTCCGGTTCCGCGCCGGTGCGGCGGGGACGCCGTCGGAGCACGCCGTTCTTCCTGGCGCTCGTCGGCACCGCGTACCTCTGCGTGTTCTTCGTCATCCCGCTGGTGTCCGGGCTGATCGTCTCGCTCATGACCGGCAACCCGGACGACGGCTACACGTTCACCTGGAACTTCGGGATCTACGGCTCGCTGTTCGTCGACCCGCAGGTGCCCTACCTGACGTTCCTGCTCCGGTCGCTCTGGTACGGCGCCGCCGCCACGATCGCCTGCATCGTCGTCGGGTATCCGGTGGCGTACTTCATCGCGTTCCGGGTGTCCCCGCGGTGGAAGAACCCGCTGCTCATGCTGGTGTTCATCAGCTTCCTGGTGTCGTTCATCATCCGGACCGACATGTGGGCGTTCGTGCTGGCGTCGCAGGGGCCGGTCGTCACGACGCTGCAGGCGCTCGGGCTGGCCGGCAAGGACTTCCACATCCTCGGCACCGGGGGCGCAGTGATCTTCGGTGACGCCTACAACGACCTGGCCTTCATGGTCCTGCCGATCTACGCCGCCCTCGAGCGCATCGACCCACGACTCGGCGAGGCCGCCAACGACCTGTACGCCGGCAAGTTCCGGGCGTTCTGGCACACCACGCTGCCGCTGTCCCGCTCGGGCATCTTCGCCGGGGTGCTGCTCGTCTTCATCGACAGCGTCGGTGACCCGGTGAACTCGGCGCTGCTCGGCGGCACGAACACGTACACGATCGGGCAGGCGATCCAGGACGCCTACTCCGGCAACCAGCAGTACAACGTCGCCGCGGCCCTGTCGACCGTGCTCATGGTCGTGCTCGGCATCATCCTGTTCATCTACGCCCGCGTCTCCGGCACCGACGACCTCGAGGACCTCGTATGACTGCCGTCGCACCGTCCCGTTCCGCCGCCGCTCCGGCTTCGCCCGTGACGGGTTCCGTCGCCGGCCGTCCGCGCCGCCACGGGGTGAACCGCCGCGGGCCCTGGCTCGCCATCGTGTACTGGGTGACGATCGCGATCACCCTGGTGCCGATCGTCTACATGATCGTGTACTCGTTCAACGACGCCCCCACCAACCGGTTGTCGTTCGCCTGGAACGGTTTCACGACCTACTGGTACGCGAACCTGGTGAACGTGTCCGGGCTCGGCGCCGCGTTCGTCACGTCGGTCGTCGTCGCGTTCCTCGCCGCGATCATCTCGGTCGCGATCGGGCTGCCCCTCGCGTTGGCGCTGGAGCGGTACCGGTTCCCGGGTCGCGGTGTCGTGAACACCGTGGTGTTCGCCGACATCGCGGCCCCGTCGATCGTCGTGGGTTCCGCGTCGCTCTCCTTCTTCCTGTCGGTGGGGCTCGGCACCGGGTTCCTCACCGTGCTCATCACGCACGTGGCGTTCGACGTCGCCTACGTGGTGGTCGTGCTGCGGGCGCGGATCGCGGGGACCTCGCGTGCACTCGAGGAGGCCGCGGGTGACCTCGGGGCGACGCCGTTCCAGGCGTTCCGGCTCGTCACCCTGCCGCTGCTGGCACCGGGCATGCTCGCCGCGGGGTTGCTCGCGCTCGCGATGTCGATCGACGACTACGTGATCACCTCGTTCGTCGCCGGGCCAGCGGTCACCTTCCCACTGTTCGTCTACGGTGCCGCGAAGGCCGGGATGCCGCCGCAGGTGTTGTGCTTCGGGACGCTCGTGTTCGCGGTGGGGCTGCTCGTGGCGCTGCTGAACGGGGCGCTCAACCGGCGGTTGGCGCGGACGCGCGGGTAGCGCTGCGGCGCTGGCGCGCGGGTCGCACCGTGCGAGGTGCGTGGGCTGGTGCGCGGTTGCGCGCATGGTGCGCGCTTGTAGCGGCGCACGGTGCGCGGAAGCTCGCACGGGGTGGCGAGGTGCGCACGGTGCGGACGGGAGGCGCGGTGCCGGATGGGTGTCGGGCCTCCCGTCCGCACGGTGCCGGTTTCGTGGCCCGGTGCGGGGTTGGGTGCTGGGTGCGGGCTTGTGACCGGGCACGGCGCGTGGAAGCTCGCACGGGTTGGGGAGTTGTGCACGGTGCTCGGCCCCGTTGGTGTTCGACCGGCGGATGCGGCTCAGACTCCGGCGTCGACGAGTTGTGGACCCAACGGTCGACGCCGAGCCTGCAGGACCGGTGCGGTCGTCGCCACCACCATGATGACGAGTCCGACGGCGACCACGAACGGCACGGGACGAAGCGGGTCCGTCCAACTCGTCAGGGCCGCTGGGATGGTCGCGATCGCGATTGGTACTGCGATGAGCGCCGCGGTGACGACCACCGCGACGGCTTCCAGTAGTGCAGCGACGAGCCCGGTCCGGAAGGTCCCGCCAGCGGCGACGAGCAGGGCAACGCCGCGTCGTCGACCCATCGTCGTCATCACCACGGTGGCGGCACCGGTGAAGAGGACGATCAGGACCGGTCCGCCGAAGATGGCCAGGCCGCCCAGGTAGTACGCGGGCGAGTCCCAGACGCCGGCCAGGCCGGTGAGCGAGCCCAGCAGCATCGCCACCGCGAGCAGTGCGATCGCCGAGTGGCTCCGAGCGACGTGGTACGTCAGCGACTCGCGCGCGAGGAACCACGCCGCCGGAGCCCCGGGGAGCACCGAAGTCCACGCCGACACGAGCGCTCGGCACGACCAGGGTGCGACCGTGATCACGAACCCCATCGCGGGCACGAGGAAGAGCATCGTGACGCCTCGCGCGCCGAGCAGCGTCATCGCGTACATCGTGACGGTGACGCCGCCGAGCACCCAGGCGGTGGTCTTCCGGCCGCGGCTGGGACGGGCGGGCTCGGATTCGGGCTCACGGACGGCGTCCAGGGCGGGGGTCGTCGACGCCGAACGTGCAGCCCCGAGTGCGCTGAGGAGCACCACGAGCTCGAACACCACGAAGGCGGTGACTGCTTCGAGCACGCCGAGGCGCGGATCGAGGGCTGGCGCACCGGGGTTCCGGAGGGGCGCAGAGAGGAAGGCCATCAGGCTCCGGAGTGTGAGAGGCATCAGCGCCAGGGCGGTTCCGAACGCGACGAGGGACAGCGTGACCGCCTGTGCGAGCACGACCCGGCGGATCAGCGCAGGCCCGAGACCGCCGAACTGCCACAGCGCGTACGTCCGGCGCTGGACGCGGATCGCGAACGTCACGAGCACGTTGAGTGCGCCGATGACCACGATGGCGTTCATCGCTCCGAAGACCATCGCGTGGTTGCGCAGGCCGGCTGCGTCGACGGTGTCGGTGATCGCAGCGGCGGTCGAGACGTCACCCGCGCAGACGAGCGCGACGACGGCGGTCAGGACCATGATGACGAACGTCGAGGTCCAGAGCCGCCAAGCCCGGACGACCTCGGCGAGGACGAGACGTGTGATCACCGGGACACCGCCTCGAGGATGTCCGGCACCGAGGGGGTGACGAGCTCCCGGTGCAGCCGTCCGTCGCGCAGGACGAGCACGCGGTCGCCGAGTGCCGCGGCCTCGAGGTCGTGCGTGACCATCACGACCGAACGCGTGCCCGTGGCCGCCGCATGCAGGAGTCCGAGCACCCGTGCTCCAGATTCGGTGTCCAGGGCGCCGGTCGGTTCGTCGGCGAACACGACGTCCGGCTGGGTGACGATGGTCCGGGCGATCGCCACGCGCTGCTGCTGACCGCCGGAGAGCTGGCCGGGGCGGTTCTGGGCGACCGCGCCGAGACCGACCGCTTCGAGGGCGTTCCGGACGACCACGGGATCGACCGACCCGGTCGCGAGCCGGAGCGGCAGCGCCACGTTCTCGAACGCGGTCAGCGCGGGGATGAGGTTGTACGACTGGAAAACGAACCCCAGGTGGTCGCGTCGGAAGGCAGCCAGCGAGTCGCCCCGGAGGGTTGCGAGGTCGGTGCCGGCGATCCGGACGGTGCCACTGGTCGGCGAGTCCAGCCCGGACAGACACTGCAGGAGCGTCGACTTGCCGGAGCCGCTCGGACCGACGACGGTGACGAACTCGCCGCGGCCGACGTTCACGGAGACGTCTTCGAGGACGGTCACGTCATGGCCTGCTGCGCTGCGGAACCGCCGCGTCAGCGCCGAGGTCTCAAGGAGGGGAGTCATCACGCCAATATATGACATATGTTACGAGCGTGAGTCGGGCGGAGCGGCGGCGGACACGCCACAGGGCACACGCGTAGGTTCCAGCCATGAGTGCAGAGCTGACGCTCGGCGCCGAGGAAGAGCTGCACCTCATCGACCTCGAGTCCGGCCGACTTTCCGCGAAGGCCCCGCGCCTTCTGCCCAAGCTGCCCACGGATCGCTTCGGCGCGGAGCTGCAGCGCACGACGATCGAGACGAACACCCCGGTGGTGCGGACCCTCGACGACCTGCGGCGGGTGATCGTCGACCTGCGCAGTGAGCTCAGCGCCGCGATCGCCCCGGCCGGCGTCACCATCGCCGCCGTCGGCACCGCGCCGAGGTCGGAGTACGCCGACTTCGAGCTGAGCGCCGGCGGTCGGTACGGCCGGATGCAGGAGCAGTACCGGATGCTCGTCGACGAACAACTCATCTGCGGCCTGCAGGTGCACGTCGGCGTGAGCGACCGCGACCTGGCGGTGCTGATCGCCCAGCGGGTGGCGCCGGTGCTCCCGGTCCTGCTGGCCCTGAGTGCGTCGAGTCCGTTCTGGAACGGGCAGGACACCGGGTACGCCTCGTTCCGGAGCATCATCTGGCAGCGGTGGCCGTCGGCCGGCAGCTTCGGCCCTGTTGCGGACGCCGCCGAGTACGACCGGGTCCTCGACGACCTGATCGCCTCGGGCGTGATCGCCGACAAGAAGATGGCCTACTTCGACGTGCGGCCGTCGTCGCACGCGCCGACGCTCGAGCTGCGGGTCTGCGACGCGACGCCGGTGGTGGACGACGCCGTGCTCATCGCCGGACTCTTCCGCGCCGCCGTGCGCAAGGCCGAGAAGTCGGTCGTGTCGGGCGCCGAGTGGCACCCGCGCAGTGAACCCCTGCACCGTGCAGCGATGTGGCAGGCCGCCCGCTCTGGGTTGAGCGGGGAACTCGTCGGCCTCGGGCAGCACCCAGAACGGCTGCCCGCCGAGGTCGCGGTGCGCCAGCTCGTGTCCCGGCTGCGCCCGGAGCTCGAGGAGCTCGGCGACTGGGGCACGGTGACGGAGCTGCTCGACGCGACCCTGGCCCGCGGCAACTCCACCGACCGGCAGCGCACCGCCTACGCCGAGCGCGGGGAGATGGACGACGTCGTCGCCCTGGTGGTGGAGGACACCGCGGGGCTCCCGTCCGGACGCGACGAGGACCCGGTGGTCCCGATCCCCGGGTACCGCGTCCGTGCCGGTGACGAGGCGGTCGGCCCCGGGGCGCGCCCCCGTCCGGCGTTCCGTGACCTGGCGGCCTTCTTCGACGGCTGGGACGCCGAGACCGCGATCGAGCGCTGCACCGCCCGCGACGTCTGGACGCGCGAGCACCACGTCGGCTTCGTGGTGGACGGCGGGGCGCAGGAGTTCGGCTGCGACCTGGTGCCCCGGACGATCAGCGCGTACGAGTGGTCGCAGCTCGAGCGTGGCCTGGGGCAGCGTGCCCGCGCGATCGAGCTGTTCCTGCGTGACGCGTACGGCGACCGGCGGATCGTGGCCGACGGCGTGCTGGACGCGGACCACTTCGTCGGCGCGAAGGGCTGGGACCCGGACGCCACCCGGCTGCCGGCGACCGCCGTCCGTGCGCCGGTGCTCGGGTTCGACCTGGTGCGCAACGAGTTCGGCGGCTGGCGGGTGCTCGAGGACAACGTCCGCTCGCCCTCGGGCGTCGCGTACGGCATCGCCCTGCGCGAGCTGATGGACGACGTCGTGCCGGACGCCCCGCGGCCGGCGCACCTGCGCGACCCGCACGGCGTGATCGACCGGCTGCGCCGGACCCTCTGCGCGAACACCACCGCGGTGACGGGCGCGACCGACCCCGTGATCGCACTGGTCAGCGACGGCCCCGCCGCCGGCGCGTGGTTCGAGCACCGCAGGCTGGCCGACGGGGCCGGATTGCGCCTCCTGTCCGGGTCGGACCTGGAGGTCCGCGACGGACGCGTGGTCGACGCGACGACGGGTGACGTGCTCGACGGGCTGTACCTGCGGATCGACCGCGACGTCAGCGCGCTGACGGCGGAGCACGCTCCCGACCTCGGTGCGCGGATCCTCGACGCGGCGGAGGCAGGACGGGTCTACCTGGCGAACGCGCCGGGCAACGCGCTGGTCGACGACAAGGCGATGTACGTCACCGTGCCGGACCTGATCTGGTACTACCTGGACGAGAAACCCCTGCTGGCATCGGTGCCGACGTACCGCACGAGCATCGAGGTCGAACGGCTGTCGGTCCTGGACCGCGTCGGGGAACTCGTCACGAAGCCGGTCGACGGCGAGGGTGGCCGCGGGGTCCTGATCGGACCGAGCGCGAGCGCCCCCGAGGTGGCCGAGCGACGGCGCGAGATCGCCGCGGACCCCGCCGGGTGGGTGGGGCAGGAGGTGGTGCAGCTGTCCTCGCACCCGACGATCGGACCCGCCGGTCTCGACCCGCGGCACGTGGACCTGCGGGCCTTCGTCTACGCGACGGGGACCGGACCGGACGACGTGCACCTGGCCGACGTCGCCCTGACGCGCGTCGCGCCCGAGGGCAGCATGGTCGTCAACTCGTCGCAGGGCGGCGGCGCGAAGGACACGTGGATCGTCGGGAACGCCCCGGCGGACACCGAGGGAGAGCGCTGATGTGTGGACTCGCGGGTGAGATCCGGTTCGACGGCCGAGCGCCGGACGTCGGGGCGGTCGCCCGGATGACCGGCTGCATGACGCACCGCGGCCCGGACGGCGACGGCCTGTGGGCTCGCGGCCCGGTCGCCCTGGGGCACCGACGGCTGTCCATCGTCGACCTGTCCACCGCGGGCGCGCAGCCGATGGTGCTGGCCGAGGCCGGGCTGACGATCGCTTACAACGGGATGGTCTACAACTACCGGCAGCTCCGCGACGAGCTGCACGGCAAGGGGCACCGGTTCGCGTCGACGTCGGACACCGAGGTCATCGCCCTGGCGTACGCCGAGTGGGGCACCGCGTTCGTCGACCACCTGATCGGGATGTTCGCCATCGCCATCTGGGAGCACGGCAGCGGCCGACTCGTGCTGGCGCGGGACCGGCTCGGCATCAAGCCGCTCTACGTCGCGCCCGTCCCGGGTGGGCTCCGGTTCGCTTCGTCCCTGCCGGCGATCCTGGCCGGCGACGCCGGCAGCGGAGGCACGAGCGGCTCCGGCACCAAGGAAGTCGACACGTCCATCGACCCCGTCGCCTTCGCTTCGTACATGAGCTTCCACTCGATCGTCCCCGCCCCCCGCACGATCCTGGCCGGCGTCGGCAAGCTCCCGCCCGCGACCCTCCGCGTGATCGACCCCGACGGCACCGCACACGACACCGTCTACTGGGAGCCCCGCTTCGAGCGTGACCCAGCCAAGTCCGACTGGTCCGAGCGGGACTGGGAGCAGGCGTTCATCGGCTCGCTCCGCACCGCCGTCGAGCGTCGGATGGTCGCCGACGTCCCCGTCGGGGTGCTGCTCTCCGGCGGGATCGACTCCTCGCTCGTGGTCGGGCTGCTCGCCGAGGCCGGGCAGCAGGACCTCGCCACGTTCAGCATCGGGTTCGAGGCGGCGGGCGGCGAGTCCGGTGACGAGTTCGAGTACTCCGACCAGGTCGCTGCGCACTTCGGCACCGACCACCACCGCATCCACATCCCCTCGTCGCGGCTGCTCGACGGCATCGACGGTGCGGTCGCCGCCATGAGCGAGCCGATGGCCAGCCACGACTGCGTCGCCTTCTACCTGCTGTCGCAGGAGGTCTCGCAGCACGTCAAGGTGGTGCAGTCCGGCCAGGGCGCCGACGAGGTGCTCGCCGGGTACGACTGGTACCCGCCACTCGCCGACGTGCCGCGCGACCAGGCGGCCGAGGCCTACCGCTCCGTGTTCATGGACCGCCGGTGGCCGGCGCTGCAGGGCCTGCTCGGGGAGCGGTGGAAGAGCGACGACGACACCCCGTCGGCCTTCGTGGACCGCCAGTTCGCACGGCCGGGCGCGGAGACGAGCGTGGATGCCGCGCTCCGCAGCGACACCACGATCATGCTCGTCGACGACCCGGTGAAGCGCGTCGACAACATGACGATGGCGTGGGGGCTCGAGGCCCGCGTGCCGTTCCTGGACCACGAGTTCGTCGAGCTCGCCGCCGCGATCCCGCCGTCGATGAAGCTCACCGACGGCGGCAAGGGCGTGATGAAGCGCGCCTCGCGCGGGATCGTGCCCGACGCCGTCATCGACCGCAGCAAGGGCTCGTTCCCGGTCCCCGCCATCCGGCAACTCGAGGGTCCGTACCTGGAGCGCGTCCGCGACGCGCTGCACGCACCCGAGGCGCGGGAGCGCGGGCTCTTCGACCCCGCCACCGTCGAGCGGATGCTGCAGGACCCGAACAGCACCAGGACGGCGATCGGCGCGAACGCGCTCTGGCAGCTCGGCCTGATCGAGATGTGGCTGCAGCAGCAGGGGGTGCGGTGACCGTGGGTTCCGTCCGGACTGGAGGCGCGCAGGGCGTCGCGTCGTCGGCCACCGTCGAGCCGTCGGTCACCACCAGGGCCGCGGCCGACCTGGGTGCGCAGCTCACCGCCGCCTGGGGATCGTGGGGACCGACCATGACCCGGAACGCCCGGCGCGTGGCGTTCGTGAGCGACCGGCACGGCACCCCCGAGGTCTTCGTGCAGGACGTCGTCGTCGACGGCGGGGTGCCGGAACCGGTGCGGATCGCGCTCTCCGACGACCCCGTGATCCGGGTGTCGTGGTCGTCCGACGGGGAGTG
The DNA here is from genome assembly GCF_003234605.2 of Curtobacterium sp. MCPF17_021. Lineage (NCBI taxonomy): Bacteria > Bacillati > Actinomycetota > Actinomycetes > Micrococcales > Microbacteriaceae > Curtobacterium > Curtobacterium sp. MCPF17_021. Next base: position 56,619 of record NZ_CP126252.1, read on the forward strand.
GCTCGCCGTCGCGCTCGCGACCGACGGTGGCGTGAAGCAACAGGTCTGGGTGGTGCGGCCGGACGGCTCCGACGCCGCGCAGATCGCCGGTTCGCGGTACCAGCACGCCGAACTCGGACCGTGGAGCCGCAGCGGCCACCGGGTCGTCATCACCCTGCCCTCGACCGAGCCCGAGCAGCCGGCCCGTGCGTACCTGGTCGACCCGGTCACCGGGGACCGCGACGACCTGGCCGTGGGGGAGCTCATCCACATCCTCGACCTGTCGGTGGAGGAACGGCTCGTCGTGCTGAGCGACGGGCAGCGCGGCCAGGAGTTCGTGGTCGTCGTCGACCGGCTGACCGACGAGAGCCACGCCCTGTTCGCCGACGACCCCGACGGGTCCGCCGAGATCGCGTTCCTGCGGCCCTCACCCGCGAGCGAGACCAGTCCGCTCGTCGCCTACGTCGCCACCGAGGCCGGACTGCCCCGCCGCGGACTCGTCGCGCAGCCGGTCGGGCCGCACGGCTGGCGCGGCACACCGCGGCGGATCGTCGAGCGTGACGACGCCGAACTCGAGTACCTGGACGCCGACGACGCCGGCCGCACCCTGCTGCTCGTCTGGAACGTCGACGGCCGCAGTGAACTCGACCTCATCAACACGCACGACGCCTCGCGCACACCCGTGCCGGACCTGCCCGGGTACGTCGTCACCGACCCCGTGCTCAGCCGTGACGGCCGGAGCGTGCTGCTCGCCGTCGAGGGACCGACCCGGCCGCGCGAACTCTGGCGACTCGACACGAACGCGCTGACCTGGAGCCGGGTCACCGACGTGCCGGTGCTGCCGGACGTGCAGCTGGTCGAGCCGACGCTCGAGCGGTTCGCCGCCCGCGACGGACTGGAGCTGACCGGGTGGCTGTACCGGGCCGTGGAGGCGACCGCGTCGGGGGCGGACGCCGACCCTGGTGCTGGTGCCGTGCCTCCCGGCCGCGCAGCGCTCGTCCACCTGCACGGCGGACCGGAGTCGCAGGAACGACCGACGTTCTCGCCGCAGCACCAGGCGCTCGCCGCCGCCGGGGTGACCGTGTTCGCACCGAACATCCGCGGCTCCAGCGGGTACGGGCACGAGTTCGTGCACGCCGACGACCTGGCGCTGCGGTGGAACGCGCTCGCCGACGTCGTCGACTGCGCGCGGTTCCTGGTGACCAACGAGTACGCGGATCGCTTCCGGGTCGCCGGCGAGGGGCGCTCGTACGGCGGGTACGCGACCCTCGCGTCCCTGGCGTTCACGCCCGACGTGTTCGCGGCCGGGGTCGCGGTGTGCGGGATGAGCGACTTCGCGACCTTCTACCGGGACACCGAACCGTGGATCGCGGCCGCTGCCGCCACGAAGTACGGCCACCCCGTCGAGGACGAAGCCTTGCTTGCTGCCCTGTCACCGATGCGCGCGATCGAGGACGTCACGGCGCCGCTGCTCGTCGTGCACGGGGAGCTCGACACGAACGTGCCGATCGGTGAGGCGCACCAGGTGGTCGCGGCGCTGCGGGAGCGGGCGCGCGACGTGGAGTACCTGGAGCTCGAGGGTGAGGGGCACGAGTACCGGCGAGCGTCGTCGCAGGCGCTGCTGGTGCGGCGGATGGTGGAGTTCGTGGCGGCCCGGCTGGGGTAGTCGGGGCGGGGCGCTCGGTCTGGTGCTCGCGCGGGTTCTTCGTGGTGCGAGGTTGCACGCTCGGTGCGAGGTTGTTTCCTTGCACCGGGTGGTCAACTTCGCACCGTGCCGTCACCGGGTGCAACGATGCGCCGACGGCGCTCGCCGCGGGCGGAGAATGGTGGGATGACGACGACTGCGCCGACCTCGACCGCGCTGCCCCGACCCGGAGAGGTCCTCGTGGCCTCGGCAGCGGACGTCGAGCTGGTCGTCCACCGTGCCACGAACCACTACGCCTCCGGTGTCGTCGCGGACACCGCCGGGTGGGCGGACGGCGATCGACGGCGGATCGAGGACCTCGGGTTCCGCGGCGGGGACTCCCGCGGCGATGCGCTCCGGACCCTCGACCTGACCATCGCCGACGACGGCACCCCGACGCGGGTGCTCGACGCGCCCGCCATGGCCGCGCTGAACAGCCACCACGCGCGGTTCGCCGAGCGGCGCGGCGACGTCGTCCGCTACCAGACCGACGTGTCGGTGTGGACGGGGATCCCCGAGCAGCCCACCGCGCAGGACTGGGAGGACGTCCGGGCGCTGCTCGGGTCGGGCGGGATGCTCGGCGTCGGTGCGGCTGCCGTCCTGCCCGTGGGGTGGGAGCTCGTCGAGGGTGCCGGCGGTGTGCAGCTGACCGGCGAGGCGATCGAGGGTGCGCCGGATCCCGAAGCCGTCGTGCTGACGCCCGACGACGTGCCGGAGATGACCGCCCTGGTGGAGCGGACGAAGCCGGGGCCGTTCCTGCCGCGGACGATCGAGCTCGGCACGTACCTGGGCATCCGGCGGGACGGGCGGCTCGTCGCCATGGCGGGGGAGCGCCTGCACCCGCCGGGGTGGACCGAGATCAGCGCGGTGTGCACGGACGAGGCGTACCGGGGGCAGGGGTTCGGGCGCCGGTTGGTGCTCGCCGTCGCGCACGGCATCCGGCAGCGGGGCGAGACCCCGCTGATGCACGCGGCCGCCGGGAACACCGGGGCGATCGGGCTGTACCAGCACCTGGGGTTCCGACTGCGGGACCGTGGGGCGCCGCGGTTCGTGCGGGTGCCGTGAGCTGCGTCCTGGTCTGACGGGTCAGAACGCGGCGAGGGCGCGGCGGAGCATGTCGTGGCCCTGGGCCTCGAAGCCCTCGTCGCCGACCGCGTAGGCCCAGGTCGCCGTCCCCACTGCTTCGCGGAGTTGGAGCCAGCGCCACGCGTCCGGAGTGCGCGGATCGTCGCCGTACCCGTCGAAGAACGCCGCTTCGAGCCCGGGATCGTGCTGCCAGTGCAGCACCGCGAGGCGGGTGAGGTCGAAGGACGCGGGGCGCCAGCCGAACCGGCCGAAGTCGATGACGCGCAGTCGGCCGCCGTCGACGATCCAGTTGCGTGGGTGGAAGTCGCCGTGGGTCGGGACGAGGGGCTGCGTCGGGTGGTCGGTCGTGAGCGCGCGCAGTGCCGCTCGTGCGCGGGCGACCACGTCGTCCGGGATCCGGTGCGGGGCGTCGAGCGCGGCCAGTGCCTTCGCCTGCTCGTGCAGTATGAACGTCGGGTCGTGGCGGGTGTCCTGGTCGTGCAGCCGTCGGAGCAGTGCTCCGGCCTGTCGGTGGACATCGGGATCGTGCTCGTCCGGGGTCCCGAGGGCGAGGTGCCCGGGAACGCGTTCCAGCACGAGGATGCGGTCCTCCTCGTTCGCGGCGACGAGGGCACCGGCGTCCCCGCTGGCTCGGAGTGCAGCGGTGGCGGTGCGGTGAGCGTCGAGCTCGCGGGGGAAGTGCGTGTTGGTCGGGCCGGAGGCCTTCACGGTGAAGCCGTCGTCGCCAGCGCGGACGTGCAGGACCCTCGTGTCGAGGAGCCCCCACGACTCATCGGCCACGACGACGGCATCGGGGAGCGTCTGCTGCACGAACGCGATCTGCTCGTCGTCGAGTCCGGTGTCCCCCCAGTGCATGGCGGCACGCTACCGTCCGTCCTGCTCCGACCACTGGAACCCCTCGACCACGTCTCGGTAGCCGATCGGCCTACGGACGGGTGAACGCCCGGGATCTGGTTCTCAATGGTCGTCGCGCTCTGCGCGAAGCGCGCGTCGACCGGCCATCTGCTGATAGATCTTGTAGACGAAGACGTATTCGAGAGAACCGAAGAGCCCCAGGGCGGCGATGGCGAACAGAACGCGCCCACGGTATCCGAGGGTCTGACTCGAGCGGTGGCCGAGGTCGATCGTCAATCGGACGCCTCCCCTCGCGGTGTGTCGACGTTGTGAGCAGCATCGCTCGGTGTCGTGATCACCGTGGACTGTGGCGATGAGCTATCGGGGCTGACAGCGCGGTGCGTCGTCCGGTTTCGGCTGTTCTCGGCGTGTGCGGGGGATGGTGTGGGACCGTTCGGGATGACGATCGGGATCACTGCGTTCCTTGCTGACAGCGCTGAGGCGGTGAACGGCAAGCTCTACGTGTTGGGCGCGGGGTGGGACATGCTGGTGGTGTCCCAGGTCCCGGCGGTGCAGCAACGCGTGGCTGTCGGAGTGTTGGTGCAGGTGGGTTGGAACGACAGCGAAGTGGAGCACGATGTCACGCTCCGACTCGAGACCGAAGACGGGGACCCCGTTCCGCTTGCACGTCACGCCGCAGGCATGCCGCCAGGGACAGCGGTCGCCGCGATCGGACACCGCTTCACGACCGGCCGGGGAACCCTGGTTCGCGCGGGGGACGCTCAGACGCACCCGGTGACGTTCACCATCAACGACCTGCTCCTCGATCGGGTGGGCGGCTACTCGTGGGTCATCGAGGTCGACGGGGCGATCATGCACCGTCTCCCGATGCGCGTCGTCCGGCAGGCGCCCGGCGGCGCTGCCTGATCCGGGACGAAGACGGCTACCGGAAGGTGAGCGTCACTGCTTGCTGTGGGCTGCTCGGACCAGTGCGCGGGTGAGGAGCCTGGTCGAGGAGAACCCGGACCGTGCGGCAAGGTCAGCGAGAGTGATCGTGTGCTCTGCGGAGAGCAGGTCGGCTTCTGCGACGCGGCGCCGTTCGATCTCGCGGCGGGGCGTGGTGCCCATGCTGCTGAAAGCGGTGTGCAGCGTCCGGACGCTGACGGAGAGCTCCTGGGCGAGGCGCGCAACGGTGAACGCAGGGTCGCGGAACTGCGCGCCGATCGTCGCCAGTGCCGCCATGAAGAGGCCGTCACGGTGATGGGCTGGGCCGTGCTGCCGGTGACCGCTTTCGTCGACCACGGCGGCGAGGGCGTTCTCGAACGACAGGGCCAGGTAGTGCCGTGCCGTCTCAGTCGTCGGCGATGGTGCCTGCAGCAGCGCGTTCGTCATCCCCGTCAGCGCTTGCACGGAGGCTCCGCCGGTACTGATGGGTTCGCCGTACTTGAAGCGGGACCGTCCCGGGTGGAGCATGGTCGGCTCGAGGTGCCAGACGAACCGTGCGGTCTCCGTCAGCGTCTTGGCGGTGGTGGGGACTTCCCCGTTCAGGAGGATCAGCGAGCCGGCTTCCGCGGTGACGGCTTCACCGTCGACGGTGAACTCGAAGCCGCCCTCCATCGTCAGGACCAGGTAGGTGCGTTCGGGAGCGGTGGTGAGGTTGTACTCCGCCGACCTCGACCAGGCGTGCCCCATCCCGAATCGGGGATGCTGCGCGATCTCGGCGACGAGGGTCGTATCGATCTGCCCGTGGGGGTGCCACCCGAAGTCGTCGCACCGCTCAGCGGCTTCGATACCCATCTTCAATACGCCACCTCCTGACGTATCTTGCCCGTCCTGAGCGCTGAACCGCTACGGTGCGTGCCCCGTTTGGGGGGCGTCGAGTGCCGTTTTGTGCAAGAAAACGGTCCATTTGTGCTGACTTGGGTCCGAGGCCTGGGAAAGCACTCAACCTGACCGAAAACTGAGACCGTCGGCACTGGAGCCGGCGTCCAGGCGTGGGGTACGCGTCCGGACGCAGTGGTTGAGAGTTAGGGATCAGGTTGAAACTCAATTGGCCTGGAGCGTCGCGTCGCTCCGCACATCACGGAGCACGTTCAGTGCTGCCGCGGCTTCGGTCGCGGCGTCTTGGAGTTGGAGCATCGATCGGGGCGCTCGCGCTTGTCGGATCGGTCCTCGGCGGTACCGCCGTCCTGACGGCGCCGGCCGCACCTGCGGAGGCGGCGACGATCCCCACCGTGACGTGTACGACCGATCCGGTGATCTTCAACACCGGCTACAACACGGCTACCGATGGTCAGACCGCCAACGGTGCTGAAGATGAGCGCTGGACCGTCGCCGGCGGGTACACCGGCCTCAACTACGTCAACACGACTACCGCACCCACCGGTCCTTCTCCCGCGGCGCTGCCGCCAGCGGGAACCACGTATGCGGCGGCGTACGCGGGGAAGGTCACGCCTGCGTGGGCCGACTCGCAGTCCGGGAAGTCGCAGTGGATCGTTGCTGATACCACCGCAGGCCAGAACCAGGCGACGGGGTATGGGGATTGGTACTACCGGTACCAGTTCAACCTCGCCCCGCAGGTTGACCCGTCGACGTTCCGGCTCGACATGTCCTGGCTCGCGGACAACTCCGTCGCTGGCGTGTGGGTCAACAACGTCGCTCAGGCGGGTGCCAACCTGCCGCAGTCCCCGGACACTCCCTACATCGGCGGCGGGTTCCTCGCCGGGGCTGCAGCGTCGACGTCAATGGCGGGCTCGTGGCAGACCGGCTTGAACACGATCCTCGTGCAGGTGAAGAGCTTCTACACCGCTGAGGGCTTCAACGCCGAGGTGCAGTCCGACGCGCTCTGCCCCACCTACACAGTCTCGAAGACCGCATCCGCAGCAGTTGCGCACCCCGGTCAGACGCTGACCTACACGGTGAACGTGACGAACACGAGCGGGGCCGCGTACACGGCCGCGAACCCGGCCTCCTTCTCCGATGACCTCTCGAAGATCCTCGACGACGCCACCTACAACGGCGACGCGTCGAACGGTGCAACCGTCACCGGGAACACGCTGTCCTGGTCTGGTCCACTCGCCGCTGGCGCGACACAAACCATCACCTACTCCGTGACGGTCGGATCACCTGACCCCGGTGACGGCACCCTGACGAACACCGTCACTCCCACCGGCGACGGCGGCACATGTGACCCCGACGCCACCTGCACCACGACAACACCGGTGCAGTCGTACTCCGTGACGAAGACCGCCGACCGCACTCAGGTCGTCCCCGGCCAGAAAATCACGTACACGGTGACCGTCAAGAACACCGGCAACGCCGCATACACCGTCGCCGCACCGGCGTCGTTCTCCGATGACCTGTCCTCCGTCCTCGACGACGCGACCTACAACGGTGACGCATCGAACGGCGCCACGTACGACGACCCGACGCTGTCCTGGTCGGGCCCGCTCGCAGCAGGTGCGACGGAGACCATCACCTACTCGGTGACGGTCAACGACCCCGACACCGGCGACTCGCAGCTCGACAACACCGTCGTCACGCCGGTCGGCAACGGCGGCGACTGCGACACCGACTCGGACAACCCGGCATGCACGGTGAACATCCCGTCGGGTTCGTACACGGTCGCCAAGACCGCCTCGACCGCGACCGTCACCGCTGGCGACAACGTCACCTACACGGTGACGGTGACGAACACCGGAAGCGTCGCATACACGGACGCTTCCCCGGCCTCCCTCAGCGACGACCTCACGTCGGTCCTCGACGATGCCACCTACAACGGTGACGCATCGAACGGTGCCACGGTCAGCGGCAACACGCTGACCTGGTCCGGCCCGCTCGCGATCGGTGCGACGCAGACCATCACCTACTCGGTGAAGGTCAACTCGCCCGACACCGGCGACAACGTGCTGAAGAACACGGTGCGGCCCACCGGTGACGGTGGCTCCTGCGACCCGGATGGGGACTGCTCTACCACCACTGAGGTGCGTGCGTTCACCATCTCGAAGACCTCGACTCCGGGCGGCACTGTTCACCCGGGCGATGAGGTCACCTACAAGGTGACGGTGAAGAACACCGGTACCGCCGCGTTCACCACCGCCAACCCGGCAACGTTCACCGATGACCTCTCGAAGGTCCTCGATGACGCGACGATCACCGACGGCCCGAACAACGGCGCCACGATCACCGGGAACACGCTGTCCTGGTCCGGAGCTCTCGCCGTCGGCGACACCATCACGGTCGCCTACGTGGCGACGGTGAACACCCCGGACGCCGGCGACAAGATCCTCACCAACGCCGCAGTCGCGGGCGACGGTGGCACCTGCGCCACCGAGGATGGTTGCACGACGTCGAACCCGGTCGGCACGTACACGGTCGAGAAGTCCTCATCCGCCACGGGTCCCGTGCACGCGGGCGACACGGTCACGTACACGGTGACGGTGAAGAACACCGGCACCGCCGCGTACACGGCCGCTGCTCCGGCGACGATCACCGATGACCTCTCCAAGGTCCTCGATGACGCCACCTACGTTGCGGGCTCCGCGACGAACGGTGCGAAGGTCTCCGGCACGACGCTGACTTGGTCGGGCGCTCTCGAGGTCGGTGGCACGCAGACGATCACCTACAAGGTGAAGGCTGGCCCCGCTGGCACCGGCGACGGGACCCTGACGAACGTCGTCACCGGCGACCCTGGCAACGGTGGCGGCTGCGCCACCGCGGGTGGCTGCACGACGACGAGCCCGCTGCAGGCGTTCAGCGTTACCAAGACCGCTGACCAGACCGAGGTCACCCCGGGCAGCACCGTGAAGTACACCGTCACGGTGATGAACACCGGGAAGGCTGCTTACACGGCCACCGACCCGGCGTCCTTCACGGACAGCCTGTCCGAGGTCCTCGACGACGCCACCTACAACGGTGACGCGTCGAACGGTGCCACGTACGACGCTCCGACGCTGTCCTGGTCGGGCCCGCTCGCAGCAGGTGGGACGGAGACCATCACCTACTCGGTGACGGTCAACGACCCGGACACCGGCGACAAGCAGCTGAACAACACTGTCGTCACCCCGGCCGGTCTCGGCGGCGACTGCGAGCCGAACACCGACAACGCTGCGTGCACCGCGAACATCCCCTCCGGGTCGTACACGGTGACGAAGTCCGCGGACACGAAGGCTGTCAAGCTCGGCGGCACGGTCACGTACACAGTGACGGTGCAGAACACCGGCAAGACCGCGTACACGGCCGAGAAGCCGGCGTCGTTCCGTGACGACCTGACCAACGTCCTCGACGACGCCAAGTACAACGGCGACGTCAACCAGGGCGCGAAGGTCGACGGGAACACGCTGACCTGGTCCGGTCCTCTCGCAGTCGGACAGACGATCAAGATCGTCTACTCCGTCACGGTCGACAAGAACGACGCCGGAAACCTCAACCTCGTCAACGCGGTCGTCCCGACTGCTGAGGGTGGAACGTGCGACCCGGAGGGCTCGTGCATCACGCACACGCCGGTGAAGTCGTTCACGGTCACCAAGACCGTTTCGACCACCGATGCGGTCAAGCCCGGCGACAAGGTCGGCTACACCGTCACGGTGAAGAACACCGGAGCGGTCGCGTTCACGACGGCCGCCCCGGCATCCTTCGCCGATGACATGTCGGACGTTCTGGATGACGCCACCTACAACGGTGACGCAACCAACGGAGCGAAGCTGACCGGGACGACGCTCAACTGGGCGGGTCCGCTCGGGGCCGGGCAGACCATCGCGGTGAAGTACTCCGTGACAGTGAAGGCCGCCGGCGCTGGCAACGGTGCACTGGTCAACACAGTCGACCCGCTCGTTGACGGCTCCTGCGACCCCGCGGGGACCTGTGAAACGGACACGCCGATCGCTGACACCCCGGCCGGTGTGACGCCGGTCATCCCGGGTCTGGCGTTCACGGGCACGGAGCTCGTCGGCCCCGGCATCGGTTTGGCACTGCTGCTCCTCGCTCTCGGCGGCGGGCTGCTGATCATCCGACGCCGCCGCAACCAGCACGGCGACGAGATCGACAACGCCTAACGAATTCATGGCCGGTCGGAGCGCGCTTCGCACAGCGCGACACCGGCCGGCCATGAATCACCGTCGACCCGACTGATCCCGGGAAGACGGTGACACCCCATCAGCTTCGGGCTGATGAAACTGGGACCTGACCAATCCCGACACGCGATCGGCGGGCCGCCCCCTAACGGCCCGCCGATCGTCATGTCCACCCGTCATCGCATGAGAGCGGAACTCTTCTGACTGCACGCAAGCTCCGGCTCGCGGCCCTCGCCGCTCGAACACGGCGTCTCCTCCGGGACACCTCCGACCCCGCCGAACGGGCCCTCGCGCTCATCATCGTCGCACGAGCCGTCGCTGACCATGCCGCCCCGGACCGTCGCCGCAAACGCCGACGGGAACGCTGCCGAGCTCAGCGGGACGGAACGTGTCGTCTCCGTCGCACTCGAGCACCTCAACCAAACCCGCGGAACTGGTGACCGGAACCCCTGCGCCGTTCCAATCCCAGCTGCTCTCCCGGTTGAAGCATCAACGGGAACAGCGCCGCACGCAGCAGCCATGCCCTGACCCCGCATAACGAACGAGGAACAACGTGCCCACACGCTCAACCGCGACGCCGGATGCGAGCACGAGCCTTCTCGTCGCTGGCGTAATACTCATCGTCGCCGCAATGGCCGCCTGGGCCCTCATGGGCGGGATCCTGTCCGCCGTGCTCCTCCTGGTCGGGGTCCCGATCGCGATCGGAGGAGCAGCCCTCCGAATCGGGAGAGGCGCCTGAGAAGCCATACCCCGCGCAGCAGTGCACCTCCGCCGGCCGGCTATCCGCAGCCCGCAGCTGCCAGCGGGCGAACCAGGCCTCAGGACGGAGACCGTCGTGACAGCTGCTCCCCTGCGAACGATGTCGACACCGTCCGGAAGCGGATCGGTCAGCGGACGGCGAATGGATCACCCGCCGATGCCATCAGCGTCCCGACCGACCAGCTCGTTCCGAGACGATCAACACCACGAACGCCACAACAATGAGCACTGCCCCGAGGACCTTCGTCGGCACTCCGGGTGGCACCACGAACAGTGCAACGCCACAGGCTGCGAGCACGATCAGGAGCGTGAGAGTCCAGGGGCGGATGCGCATGCGTCTGTCTACCATCAGCAGCCCAGCCCGCTCCGTCCCGGTAGCCGATCCGCTACTGGGACGGCCAGAGGTACGGTGACCTCATGAACCGTTCAAACGCCCTGTGGCTCACGTTCGCGCTGCTGGGCGTGGTGTTCCTTGGAGTCACAGCCGCCTTGTTCGCGCACGAATCATCGAGGCCGTTCGGATGGATCACACTCGTCAGCGCAATCGTCATCATGGCGAGCGCCTTGTTGGGCTACAGACGTTCCAAGCTGTGACCAAGGGGTGCCGAGCGTTTCGATAGCCGATCGGCTGCTGAGTCGTGGACTCCATGGGCGCTTCGGTGTCCGCAGAGCCTGTTGGGCGTTCGAGTAGCCCGGTTGGGCGCTGGTGTGTATCGGTGTCGGATGCATGGGCGGCGAATCATGCCGCCGATCGTCCGTCGCCGGCCCGCGACGAGACGGCGACGAGCGCGAGCGCGACGAGTGCGGCCACGCCCGCCGCGAGGAGCACCGCCCACGCGCCGAGGTGGAGTGCACCTGCACCGAGGACAGGGGCGACTGCGATGCCCACGTACGTCGCCGTCGAGTACCACGACAGTGAGACGCCGACCTCTGCCGGGTTCGCCGCGACGAGCACGGCCTGGATCCCGATCTGTGGCGCGATGGCGACGAGGCCCCACACGGCGTAGAGGAGGATCGCGCCGAGCAGCGATCGGGTGGACACGGACAGCGCCGCGTAGACCCCTGTCATCGCGATGAGGCCGAGCACGGTGGCCCACACGCCGCTTCGCCGATCCACCGCGATCCCACCGAGCCATGTCCCCACCAGGGTCGCGAGCCCGAAGGAGAGCAGCACGATGGCGAGCACACCTGGGCGCCCGCCGACGACCGGCGCGAGGACATCCGAGGTGAAGACGTAGAGCACGTTGAACGACACCATGTAGGACACCATCGCGACCAGCGCGAGGAGGATCCGGCGATCCGCGAGGACGCTGACGCGCTCCCGCAGCGACCGTGCGGCAGCACTGGGGATCCCCGTCATCGTCAACCCGATCGTGACCGCGAGGAGCCCGGCGAGCACCGCGATGCCAGCGAGCGCGGCCCGCCACCCGATCCCAGCAGCGACCGCCGCACCGAGCGGCGACCCGAACGCGATCGCGCCGGCGAACCCTGCGGTGACAATAGCGATCGCGCGTCCGCGGTGGTGCGGCTCGACGAGCGTCGGGGCAGCCGCGGTGGCGGGCGGCACGAGGGCCGCACCGCCGAGCGCGGCGACGACCCGTCCGACGATGAACACGTCGACGTTCCCCGCCACCGCCGTGACCGCGGTGCCGATCGCGACCAACGCCATCCCGGTCGTCAGGAGGCCCCGGCGCGGGACCACCGCCAGGAACGTGGCGACGAGGGGCGACGCAAGCGCGACGACGGCGGCGTACCAGGTGATCGCCGTGGCGACCGTCGCGGTGGAGGTGCGCAGTCCCACGGCGAGGTCCGGCAGGACGCCGGCGATCACGAACGCGTTCGTCCCGACCACGAACAGTGCAGCAGCGAGAACCCACAGGCGTGCCAGCGCAGGAGCGCCCATGCCACGGGCCGGATACGATCGTTCGAAGGATGTCATACGGACACGCTAGTGGACCGTTAGGCGTTTATCGAACGATTGGATGCGCAATGCCCGAGTACCCGAGCGCCGACCTCGCGGACATCCCGCTCGAGACGATCCTGAAGGCGCTCGGCGATCCCACACGCCTCGAGATCGTCCGGATGCTCGCCGACGGTGCGCCGTTGCCGAAGAACGACGTCTGGGCAGCGTTCGCCGCGTCGAAGGCGACCTGTTCGTACCACTTCAAGACCCTCCGCGAGGCAGGCATCGTGGTGTACGAGGTCCACGGCCGTACGCATGACATCCGCCTGCGCGTCGAGGAGCTCAACCTGCGGTTCCCCGGCCTGCTGCTGGCGGTGGCATCGGGCGACAGCCGCTCTGATTGACGACGAGACGAGAGCGGCGCGACCGGCCTCGTGCGACTGGACGATGCCCAATGATCCGACGCAACTCGCGACCCTCACGGAACAGTCGATTTCAGGCACCTGGAATCCCGAGGGCTACAAGGCGTTGGTCAGCCTGGTAGCCATGGCGTCATCGACCGTGGCGAAGGTTGACGTGTATGCGGCCCACCTTTAGAAGATCGCCGAGTCGCCGTCCGGCACCGTCCGCCAGGCAAATTCCTTCTACCTCCGACTCTGCACGGCGTAGTCGATTCGTCGGCGCGAACGGGTGTCGGCACGTGTCCGTGGGCTCAGCCGAGGATCGCTCAGCGGCACGTCCGTCGTTTCCGTCGAGCCGCGCGTCCCCGCTTGTCTGAATGGACACTACTCACGGGCCATGGAAACAGTGCCGCAAGCGGGTCGTTCACCGCTACACGACAACTGTCGCGCTCAGAGCGCTCCGTTGTCTCCTGCTGTCTGAACAGGGGTATCCCCGTATGACTGTCCCGCAAAAATGCCCGGTGAAGGGGCGCTGAACGCTCCACGGTTTTGCGCTCAACCTCGCGGTGCTCAGCAATGGGCGTCGCGCGACAGTGCGGCGGAGGTTGCGAGCAAGCAGGTCAAGGGACTGAAGGGCTGTGCTGCGCCGAGTAAATCCGTCGTGGGCCTGGTCGTGCGAGTCGATCGCAGGAGTGGTGCCCGGCAACGGCGCAGCCCGGCCCGGGGCCCTCGCACCGAGCCCGAGTCGTGGATTCTCTAGGATCGACCCATGTCCACGACCATGCCCGGCTTCGGGACGGAGCGCATCACGCAGCTCGGCCTGCGCGACCGCGTCTACGACCGGGTGCTCGAGGTCCTGATGGGCCACGATGTCGAACCGGGCATGCGACTGTCGATCGACGGCCTCGCCCGCAGTCTCGGGGTGTCCCCGACCCCGGTGCGCGAAGCCCTGGTCCAACTCGAACGCACCGGCCTCGTCACCCGTGAAGCGAACAAGGGATACCGGGTCTCCCCACCCCTGGCCGGCGACCAACTCGAGGCACTGTTCGACGCCCGACTCATCGTGGAGAGCGGCGCCGTCGAGCTCGCGGCCCGCGGCGACGTCGACGGCCTGCGCGAGCGACTGGCAGCAGCGCTCGACGAGCAGGCTGCGGTGGCCGCCGAGGTCGCGTCCGTCGGTGCTGCGCACGCTCCGGAAGAACTGATGGCCCGCTTCTTCCGCAGCGACTGGCAGTTCCACCAGCTGATCTTCGACGCGACACGGAACCCGTTCCTCGAGGAGATGTCCGAGATCATCACGACGCGCGTGCACCGCATGCGGCAGATCGTCGAGGGTGGCGGGGACGACACGGATCGTGCGGTCCAGGAACACCGGGCCATCCTGGAGGCGCTGGCTGCGGACCCGACGTCGGCCGTCGCCGCGATGCGGCTCCACATCGACGCCGTCCGGTTGCGTTCGCGCGCGGACGCGTCCCACACGAGCTGAGGCGGAGGGGTTGCGTTCCGGCGTCGTGCGAGTATCTTTCCTATAGGAAAGAGGTTCAATGCTGAACCACCACGACATGCAAGGGAGCATTCCGTGACCACTCCACAGGACTGGGTCGACCAGGATTGGGACCCCACCACCTGGACGTCGGGGACCTGGCCGATCGCCGCCTGCCTGCACGGGTTCGCGCAGGTCACCCGCGACGGGACGGCCTTCCACGACGCCCCCACCGAGGTGTGGGACGAGGTGTTCGCGCAGATCGAGGCCGTCGGCTTCTCGCTCGCCGAGCTCGCCGACAGCCACATCCGGCCCGCTGACCTCGAAGCCTCGCGCCGCGACGAGCTGTTCGCCGTCGCGAAGTCGCACGGCATCGGGATTCCCTCGGTGCACCTGCAGCGCAAGAGCGTCATCCAGCCCGGGCACGAGGAGGAGAACCTCGCCTACGCCCACCGCACCATCGACGCGGCGGCCGAGTGGGGCATGCAGGTCTTCTCGACCGGGCTGCACCAGCCGTTCACCGACGCTCAGAAGCGGGCGCTGTGGTTCTGGACGGCGCCGGGCCCGAAGGACCCGGACGACCCGGAGATCTGGGCCGCTGCGGTCAAGCGACTGCGGGAGCTCGGCGAGCACGCTGCGAGCGTCGGGCTGCCGATGGCGCTCGAGCTGTACGAGGACACGTACCTCGGCACCGCCGACAGCGCGGTCCGCCTGGTCGAGGAGATCGGGCTCGACAACGTCGGCCTGAACGCGGACGTCGCGAACCTCATCCGCCTGCACCGTCCCGTCGAGGACTGGCGGGAGCTGTTCGCGAAGACCATGCCGCACACCAACTACCTGCACGTGAAGAACTACACGCGTGACGAGGCCGGCGACGGCAGCTGGGCGACGAGTGCGCCGAGCACGATGGAGACGGGCTTCATCAACTACCGCCAGGTCCTGCGCGACGCCGTCGCCGACGGGTTCCGCGGGATCGTCATGACCGAGCAGTACGGCGGGGACAGCCTCGGCGTCTGCGCCACCAACCAGCAGTACATCCGATCCGTCCTCGCGACGACGAAGCTCGATGCGACGGCGACCCCGACTGCAGCAACCAGCAACGAAGGAGCAATCCGATGAGCACCCTCGACATCGCCGTCGTCGGGTCCGGCTACATGGGCGGCGGGATCGCCCAGGTCCTCGCCCTCGCCGGCCACACCGTCCGGATCGCCGACGTCTCGGCCGAGATCGCCGAGCAGAACCTGGAGCGGCTGCTCGGCGAGACCGCGCAGTTCGTCGCCGACGGGCTGTTCCCCGAGGACGCCGTCGAACGGGTCCGCGCACACCTGAGCGCTGCCGAGTCGATCGAGGCCGCCGTCGCCGACGCGGACTTCATCGAGGAGGCCGTGCCGGAGAAGCTCGAGATCAAGCACGCGACGCTGCGCCGCATCAGCGAGGCCGCTCGCCCCGACGCCGTGATCGGCTCGAACACCTCGACGATCCTGATCGAGTCGCTGGCCGAGGCGGTCGTGGGCCCGGAGCGGTTCCTCGGCGTGCACTTCTCGAACCCGGCACCGTTCATCCCCGGCGTCGAGCTCATCCCGCACCCGACCACGAACGAGCACGCGATCGGGGTCGGCGAGACCGTCGTCGCCGCGACCGGCAAGCAGTCGGCGCGGGTGAAGGACTCGACGGGGTTCGTCCTGAACCGCCTGCAGTACGCGCTGTTCGAGGAGGCCACGAAGATCGCCGACGAGGGCATCGCGAGCCCCGACGACATCGACACCATCGTGCGGACCACGTTCGGGTTCCGCCTGCCGTTCTTCGGCCCGTTCGCGATCGCCGACATGGCCGGGCTCGACGTCTACGCGTTCTGCTTCGAGTCGCTGCAGACCCGCTGGCCCGAGCGCTTCGCCACCCCGCCGTCGCTGCAGCAGCACGTCGACGCCGGTGAGCTCGGCACGAAGTCCGGCGCCGGGTACCTCGACGTGCCGGCCGACCGCACGCCCGAGCTCGTGGCCTACCGGAACAAGGCGTACGTGGCGATGCAGAAGCTCCTCGACGAGCTCGGCCCGGCACCGATCCACTGAGCCCGGAGCACGAACCATGAGCACGCAGAACCAGTCAGCCGGCCAGCACCAGGACCGCACCGTCGTCCTCACCGGGGCCGCCTCGCCGCGGGGCATCGGCCGCGCCACCGCCCACCACCTGGCCGAGGCCGGGTGGGACGTCGGGATCATCGACCTCGACCAGACGGCGAGCGAGCAGGTCGCCGCCGAGATCCGTGAGCAGCACGACGTGCGGGCCGTCGGTGTCGGTGCGAACGTCGCCGACGAGTCCGCCGTCCGTGCCGCCTTCGACACGATCGAGGCTGAACTCCGGCCGATCACCGCGCTCGTGAACCTGGCCGGGGTCTCCTCCGCGCACGCCTACCTCGACCTGCCCGAGGGGGAGTGGCACCGCGTGCTGTCGATCAACCTCGACGGTGTGCACTTCGCCAGCTTGCGGGCGGCGGAGTCGATGGTGCGGTCCGGCTACGGGCGCATCGTGAACCTGTCGTCGGTCTCCGCCCAGCGCGGCGGCGGCACCTTCAGCAAGACCCCGTACACGGTGGCGAAGGCCGGCGTGATCGGCCTGACCCGTGGCCTGGCGCGCGAGCTCGGCCCGCGCGGCATCACGGTCAACGCCATCGCCCCCGGTCCGATCGACACCGACATCATGGGCGGCACCCTGTCCGAGGAACGGAAGACCGAGATGGCCGCCGACGGCGTCCTGCCGCGCATCGGCACCCCGCGGGACATCGCTGCCGCCATCGCGTACCTGATCAGCGAGGACGCCGGGTTCGTCACGGGCCAGACGCTCAACGTCGACGGCGGCCTGTACATGCACTAGGGCCAGCCGCCCACGGAACGCGCGCCGACCGGGCGACGCGATCCGTGCCTCCCGTCCGGACGACCGAACCGACCGCCGGACGCCAGAACGACCGCACCGTGCTCGCAAAGGAGCGAACCCGTGTCACTACCCCCTGCCCCCGCGCTCGGGTCGACGAACGACCCCGGCCTCAAGTCCGCCATCGGCAAGGCGACGAAGCACCTCATGCCGATGCTCGTCATCCTGTACTTCGTCGCGTTCCTCGACCGCACGAACGTCGGCTTCGCCGAAGAGGCCCTGCGCGTCGACCGCGGCATCTCCGACGCCGCCTTCGCCCTGGGCGCCGGCATCTTCTTCATCGGCTACGCGATCTTCGAGATCCCGTCGAACCTGCTGCTCAAGCGGTTCGGTGCGCGCTTCTGGCTCGCCCGGATCGCCGTCACGTGGGGCATCGTCGCCGCACTGTTCGCCTTCACGACGAACGACACGATGTTCATCATCCTGCGGTTCATCCTGGGCGTGACCGAGGCCGGGCTGTTCCCGGGCGTGATCATGTACCTGTCCGAGTGGTTCCCGAACAAGGTGCGCGTGCGCATGTTCGCGATCTTCTACCTGGCGCAGCCGTTCTCGCAGATGATCGGCGCCCCGCTGTCCGGCGGCCTCATCAGCGTCGGTGACCAGGTCACGCCGTTCCACGGCTGGCAGGTCATGTTCGCTGGCGAGGGGATCCTCGCGGTGCTGGCGGGCATCGCGGCCCTGGTGTTCCTGACGAACAGTCCGCAGCAGGCGAAGTGGCTCGAACCGGGCGAGAAGGCGTCGCTCACCGCGGCCATGGAGCGCGAGGACACCGCCCGCAGCGAGGACGGCCCGAAGGGCATCTGGCGCGCGATGGGCAGCGGGCGTGTCTGGTACTTCACGATCATCTACTTCTGCCTGCAGGTCGCGGTGTACGGCACGACGTTCTACCTGCCGCAGCAGGTGTCCTCGCTGCTCGGGCAGGACGTCGGCTGGCAGGTCGGTCTGGTGTCCGCGATCCCGTGGCTCGTCGGACTCGTCGCCTGCTACCTGATCGGGTCGCGTGCGGACTCCGTCGGACGCCGTCGTCGCTGGGGCACCCTGTTCTACGTCACGACCGGCCTGTCGATCCTCGGCTCGGCGTGGGCGGGTGCGAACGGGCAGCCGGTGCTCGGCATCCTGTTCATCACCCTGGCCGTCGCGAGCTTCCTGGCCGTCGGCCCGATCACCTGGGCGTACCCGACGGCGTTCCTGACCGGTGCCGCAGCCGCAGCGGGCATCGGCCTGATCAACTCGCTCGGCAACCTCGGCGGGTTCGTCGCCCCGATCATGCGCACCGCGATCAACGAGGTGGTGCCCACCGACAGCGGTGCGTTCGGCATCGTCTCGCTCGGCGTCCTGGCGTTCGTCGCCGCGGTGATGATCTTCTGCACCAAGTTCTTCCGCGGGGCCAAGGCCGACGAACTGCTCGACACCTCGCACGTCCGCACCACCGACCCGAAGGGCAGCAAGCGATGACCAGACTGTTCAACGACCCGGCGGACTTCGCCGACGAGGCGACCGACGGCTTCGTCGCCGCGAACGAGCGGTGGGTGCGCGGGGTGCACGGCGGGGTCGCCCGCTCCACCACGAGCCCCGACGGCACGGTCGCGGTCGTGATCGGCGGGGGCTCGGGCCACTACCCCGCGTTCGGCGGACTGGTCGGACACGGACTGGCCGCGGGTGCCGCGATGGGCAACCTGTTCGCCAGCCCCAGCGCCCAGCAGGTCACCGGGGTCGCGAAGGCCGCGGAGCACGGTGGCGGGGTGCTGCTCAGCTACGGCAACTACGCCGGTGACGTCCTGAACTTCGACGCCGCGGCGCGCACGCTCGAGGCCGACGGCATCCCGGTCCGGACGGTCCGCGTCACCGACGACGTGACGAGCGCCCCGGCCGACGAGCGCGCGAAGCGCCGCGGCATCGCGGGTGACCTCTGCGTCTTCAAGGTCGCCGGCGCCGCCGCCGAGCGCGGGGACGACCTCGACACGGTCACCGCCGTCGCCGAACGGGCGAACGACCGGACGCGCAGCTTCGGCGTCGCGTTCTCCGGGTGCTCGCTGCCGGGCGCCGAGGAACCCCTGTTCACGGTGCCCGAGGGCCGGATGGCGGTCGGCATGGGCATCCACGGCGAGCGTGGCATCGACGAGACGGACGTGCCGTCGGCCGACGGTCTGGCCGAGCTGCTGGTGTCCCGGCTGCTCGACGAACTGCCCGACGGCGTGACGCTCGAGGGCCAGCGGGTGGTCCCGATCCTGAACGGCCTGGGCTCGGTCAAGTACGAGGAGCTCTTCGTCGTCTACCGCTCGGTGCAGCGGCGCCTGGCGGACGCCGGGGTCGTCATCGTGGAGCCCGAGGTCGGCGAACTCGTCACGAGCTTCGACATGGCCGGGGTCTCCCTGACGCTGTTCTGGCTCGACGACGAGCTCGAGGAACTCTGGGCAGCACCCGCGGACACGCCCGCCTACCGCAAGGGCGGTGCGGTCGCCGAACAGCGGGTCGACCCGTCCACCGTGGCGGCGGACGCCGAGGGCGTCGGCATCGGCCCGGCGACCGACGAGTCCCGTGCGGTCGCCGAGCAGGTCGCCGCCGGGTTCGCCGCGGTCCGCGCCGTCCTCGACGAGCACGCCGACGAACTCGGACGCATCGACGCCGTGGCCGGTGACGGCGACCACGGCATCGGGATGCAGCGCGGATCGCACGCCGCCGACGTCGCAGCCGCCGACGCGGTCAGCCGCGGTGCCGGTGCCGGCACCGTCCTGCTGATCGCCGCGGATGCGTGGTCCGACAAGGCCGGCGGCACGTCCGGTGCGATCTGGGGTGCCGCCCTGGAGGCACTGGGTCGCGTGGTCGGGGACGACTCGCGTCCGTCGGGTGCCACCGTCGCGCAGGGGGTCCGCGCGGCCACCGAGGCCGTGCTCGCGTTCGGCGCCACCGTCGGCGACAAGACGATGGTGGACGCCCTGGTGCCGTTCGACGAGGTGCTCCGCACCCGGCTCGACGCCGGTGCGGCGCTCGCCGAGGCCTGGGGTGACGCCGTCCGTGCCGCCCGCGAAGCGGCCGACGCCACGGAGTCCCTGGTGCCGAAGATGGGCCGGGCGCGGACGCACGCCGACCAGGCGGTCGGCACCGCGGACCCCGGCGCGCTGTCCTTCGCCCTCGTCGTGGAGACGGTCGCGCCGTGATCACCGTCGGGGTGTCGCTGAAGACGTACTTCTCGCACGCCCGGACGCTGGAGTGGGCGGCCGAGGTCGCCGACATCGCCCGGCGGCACCCCGCGGTGCGCTCGGGAGCGGCGACGCTGTTCGTGGCGCCGACGTTCCCGGCCCTCGTCCCGGTGCGCGACCTGCTCGCCGGCACCGGGGTGCAGCTCGCTGCGCAGGACCTGTCGTGGGCCGACGCGGGCGCGTTCACCGGCGAGGTCTCCGGCGCCGAATTGCGGGAGATCGGCGTCGACCTGGTCGAGATCGGGCACGCCGAACGGCGTTCCCTGTTCCACGAGGACGACGCGACGATCGCGGGGAAGGTGCACGCGGCCTTCCGCAACCACCTGCGTCCGCTGGTCTGCGTCGGGGAGCCGGACCGGGCCTCCGATCCGACCGAGGCCATGGCGGCGGTGACCGCGCAGCTCGACCGGGCCGTCTCGGCCGCCGTCGCGGACGGGCTCGCCGGACCCCTGACCGTCGCCTACGAACCGGTGTGGGCGATCGGCGCCCCGGCGCCCGCACCCGACGAGCACATCGTCACGGTGCTCGACGGGATCGAGCAGCACCTCGCCACCCGGCCCGAGCTGCACGGCAGCACCGTGCTCTACGGGGGCAGTGCCGGACCCGGCCTGCTCACCCGGGGGCAGGGGCGGATCGGCGGGCTGTTCCTCGGACGGTTCGCCCACGACCCCGCAGCGGTCGAGGCGATCCTCGACGAGGTCGCAGCGGGCTAGGACCCCTCGCGGGCGCCCGCCAGCCCGTGGTCGTGTGCGTAGACGACGAGCTGCACCCGGTCGCGCAGTGACAACTTGCCGAGGATGCTCGAGATCTGGGTCTTCACCGTCGACTCGGTGACGTACTCCCTGGTGGCGATCTCGGCGTTCGAGAGCCCACGGGACGCCCACCCGAACACGACGCGCTCCCGCTCGGTCAGGGTCGCGAACTCCGGCGGCTGCGGTGCGGGGGCCCGCGCCACGTCGGTGCCGAACAGCTGCGCGAGGTCGTTCGGTGCGATGACCGAGCTGCCCTCGTGCACGGCCCGCACCGCGGCGAACAGGAACGGCGGCGTGGTGTCCTTGAGCAGGAACCCGCTGGCGCCGAGCCGGATCGCGGTCGCCGCCGCCGGGTCGAGCCCGAAGGTGGTGAGCACGACGACGCGGGGCAGCGGGCCCGGGACGACGCCGGAGTAGAGCTGGCGGACGGTCTCCACGCCGTCCATGCCGGCCATCCGCATGTCGAGCAGCACCACGTCGGGGCGCACCTCGGGGATGAGCGCGAGCGCTTCGGCGCCGTCGGAGGCCTCACCGACCACGCGCATGTCGTCCTGGGCGTCGAGCACCACCCGGAGCCCGGCGCGGAACAGCGCCTGGTCATCGGTGAGCAGGATCCTGATCGGTTCGGTCATCGGACGGGTCCCCCTTGGACGTCGAACGGGATGCGGGCGCGTGCCGTGAACACGTCGTCCAGCACGGCGGCGTCGAACGACCCACCGAGGGCGCCGAGGCGCGAGTCCATGCCGTCGATCCCGCGGCCCGAGCCGGCGGTGGTGCCGTCGCCGGCGACGTTCTCGACCTCGAGCACCAGGTCGGCGCTCCGCCAGGTCTCCCGCACGACCACCGGGTTGCCCGGGGCGCCGTGGCGCAGGGCGTTCGTGAGCATCTCCTGCAGCACGCGGCGGGCGGCCGTGCCGGTGTCCGGGCGCAGGGCCAGTGGGACCCCGCGCACCGTGCGGTCGACGTCGACCCCGGCGTCGCGGATGCCCTGCACGATCTCCTCGAGCGAGCCCGGGCCGGTCGCCTCGGCGGAGCCGTCGATGTGCCCGAGGACCTGTCGGACCTCGACCAGGGAGCTCCGGGCGGTGCTCGCGATGGTGGCGCTGACCGCTCGGATGCGCGCCTCGTCGTCGAGGAACGGCACCGAGTCGGCCTGCGCGATGATGACCGCGAGCGAGTGGCCGACGACGTCGTGCACGTCGCGGGCGATGTCCGCGCGGATGCGTTCGGACTCGGCGACGTCGATCGCGCGGGTGGCGGTGGCCTCGGCCTCGGTGGCGACGGCCTCGGCACGTGAGGCTGCGGCCTCGGCATCGGCACGGCGCTCCGACTCGCGGTCGCGGGAGCGGAAGGCCCGGACAGCGACGCCGCCCGCCCAGACCCCGAGCAGCGCGGTCACCGGGGCGGCCATCGCCAGGAAGGCCTGGTCGCGCGGGCCGTTGATGAGCACGAGGAACCGGAAGCCGGTCGACGCCAGGTAGACCGTGGCACCCGCCCCGGCGACGACCGCGAGCACGCCCGAGACGACGACCTCGGTGCGGGTGCCCACGACGGCGGCGGTGCCGATCACGACGAAGAGCGCGAGGTCCACCAGCGACGGGCGCTCGCCGCCGCCGACCTGGATCACCCCGAGGACGACGACCATGGCCATCGCGGCGGACGGGGAGATGCGACGCAGGGCGATCGCCACCGAGGCCGACAGGACCGCGGCGAGGCTCGCGTGCTCGAGCTCGAGGTCGATGGGCAGCAGGAAGACGAACGCCGCCAGGACCGCCCAGGCCACGTCGATGACGATCGACCGGGTGGCGAGCGGCCGGAGGAACCTGCCCCGTTCGGTCACGAGAGCGATCCTCCCATGCCGTACCGGCGTCACGCGGGCGGGGCCATGGCCATCAGTGCGATGACGGTGGCGACCACGATCGCCGCGCAGAGCAGCAGGGTGGCGATCGTGTGCTTGGTCGAGGTCTGCATGCTCCCAGCCTGCGCAGCCGGACGGCCGAGGGCATCGGGCGGCCGACCGAAGGGCCTCGTCCTGCCGGGTGAAGCCGACGGTGGACCCGGAACCGTGGAACGGCGCATCCGGGACACCCTCTGCGTGATCCGGCCACCTTGGACGGCCGCTCAGTGCCCCCGGCGAACCATCGGCCGTGCAATCGCTCGATCGAGACGAAGGAGCACGATTTGTACTTCCACAAGCAGGAACTCCAGTTCAAGGCAACGCCCGACAAGCCCGACGCGATCTACGCCCGCAAGCTGCAGGAGGTGCTCGGCGGCCAGTACGGAGAGATCTCCGTCGCGCTGCAGTACCAGTTCCAGGCGTGGAACATGCACATCCCCGGCAAGTACCGCGACATGGTGTTCGGCATCGGTGCCGAGGAGATGGGCCACGTCGAGATGCTCGCGACGATGATCGCGCAGCTGCTCGAGAAGTCCCCGCTCGGCATCACCGAGGACGCCCTGCAGGACGACCCCACGGTCGCCGCGGTGGTCGGTGGCACCGACGTCCAGCACGCGATCGTCGCCGGTGCGGGCGCCCGTCCGGTGGACAGCAACGGCAACCCCTGGCAGGGCTCGTACATCACCGCCAGCGGCAACCTGCTCGCCGACTTCACGGCGAACGAGAACGCCGAGATGCAGGGTCGTGTGCAGGCCGCGCGGCTCTACCACATGACCGACGACCACGGCGTCCGTGACCTGCTGTCGTTCCTCATCGCCCGCGACACGATGCACCAGAACATGTGGGCGACCGCCGCGGCCGAGCTGCGCGAGCAGGGCGTCGAGGGCTTCCCCGTGCCGAGCAACTTCCCGCAGTCGAAGGAGAACCAGGAGGTCCACTACCAGTACCTCAACTTCTCCGACGGCGCCGAGGCGAAGAACGGCTCGTGGGCGTCCGGCCCGTCGTTCGACGGCAAGGGCGAGTACTCGTACCACGACGGCCCCACCACCTCGGCCGCGTACCCGCCGCCCACGCACCCCGACGTCCGGCTCTACGGCACCACCGAGATCCCGAACGTCGTCGAGAAGACGGCCGGCCTGGTGCAGGACAAGCTGAACAAGGAGTAGTCCGGACGGTCGCCGGCGCGACCGAACGACAGGAGGCCCGGCGCACGACGTGCACCGGGCCTCCTGTCCGTCAGGGGGTCACCGCACCGACGGGGCGGACCCGCCCACGGTCATCAGTGCCCCCGTCTCGGGTTCTTCGTCGCGCGGTGCCTCGAAGATGCCGGAGTAGGCGCGCACCGCGCTCCACCCCGCGATCAGCAGGGCCGTGCCGAGGACCGCCGCGACCCAGGGCGCCAGGAGCGACTGCTCGAACAGCCGGGGCGCGGCGACCCAGGTCAGGAACGTGCCGGTCAGGCTGCCGGTCGCCCCGAGGAGCACGGCGGTGCGCCGGTCCAGGCTCGTCAGCGCGAGCGCCGCGGTGACGACGAGGACCGCGACCACCGCGTTCAGCAGGACGGACGTCATCGCTCAGCTCCTCACTCTGCGGCGGCGCCGGAACCGGCGGCGCCGGAGCCGACCGCGAGCTGCTCGGACGCGCCACCGACGGTGACGGCGATCTTGCGCGGCTTCGCGGACTCCTTGACGGGGATCGTGACGCTCAGCACACCGTTGTCGTACCCGGCGGTGATGCGCTCGGCGTCCAGGCCGTCGCCGAGCGTCAGCTGCCGGACGAACGTGCCGGGCTGGCGCTCACGGGTGAGCCACTGCGAGCCCTCGGGTGCGCCGAGGGTGCGCTCGGCGCGGATGGTCAGGACGGAACCGTCCACGTCGATGTCGACCGAGCCCGGGTCGATGCCGGGCAGGTCGACGTCGAGGACGTAGTGGTCCCCGGTGCGGTACAGGTCCATCGGCATCGAGCGCGGGCCGGCGGCGGTGCCGAGGAGCGAACCCGCGAGTCGGTCGAGCTCGCGGAACGGATCGAAGTTCATCGTCATCGAAATCAACTCCTTCGTGGTTCTCGTTGAGTCCCCTCGACTCAACTGCCACCGTTTTAGCACTCGACCCTGGTGAGTGCCAAAAGATCGCTCGGAGGACGCCGAGAACTCAGCCGAGCAGGGGCTCGAGCCGCGCGACCGCCGCCCGCAGGTGCACCAGGGCCTGGCCAGGAGACTCCACCCGGGCCGCGGGCGCGGACAACGTCAGCCCCGCCACGAGCTCACCGCGCTCGCCGCGGACGGGCAGGGCCAGGCACCCGAAACCCCGCACGAAGGCACCGACCTGCGACGCCGAGGCACCGCCGGCCGCGTGCAGCCGCCCCATCGCGCTCGACCCAGGTGCCGATCGCAGGGCGGTCGCGTCGAGGAGCGGGAAGTCCGGGTCGACGTCGACGTCGCAGATCCCGTCGGCGTCGTACCGGGCCAGGTGCACCCCGGCGCGGACCGCCGAGCGCACGTCGGACAGCACGGACCGGACGGCTCGGGGGAGTGGTGGGACCGACGGGGCCGCGGCCGGGGCGACGCCGGCGAGCTCCGAGACCTTGTGCCCCAGTGCGAAGCCGCGCAGGTCCGGCAGCCGCACCAGGTACTCGTCCTCCACGAGCAGCGTGATGAGCCGGTAGGTGGTCGCCCGCGGCATCCCGAGCGCGTCCGAGATCTGCTGGGCGGTGACGCCGGGCCCGGCGTGCGCGACCGCCTCGAGCACCGCGAGGGCGTTCTGGATCGCCTTCGGCTGCCGCGCGCGGAGACCGGGTTCGCTCACCGCACCCCCGTCCCGTGGCCGGGTCCGGCGGACGGCCGGGAGGCGCCCAGCAGGTCCGCCTCGACCGGCACGTCGTACACCGCCCGGCTCCGACCCCGTCGCCAGGGTCGCCGACGGGTCGCCACCAGGAACGCGACGACGACCGCGGTGACCGTCCCGACGGCGAGGACGACGGCCGGCCACCGGGGCGATGCGGCCTCGACCCCGGCGTAGGTGAGCAGCACGGCGGTGAGCAGGACGCCGGTCGTCACCGCGGTGGTCGCCACCCCGGTCGTCAACTCATCGATGCGGCGCAGGAACACCGGGGCCGCGAAACACGTCATCGCGTACGCCGTCAGGTACCCGAGTGCCGCGACGACCAGTTCGGCCTCCATCAGGGACCAGGTCGGGATGCCGGTGAGGAGCCCGAGGACCGGCAGCGCGGTCAGCACCGAGCACGCCAGCACGCCCGCGACGAAGGGTGTCCGGAACCGTGGCGACGCCCGCCCGAGCGCTGCGGGCAGCACCCCTTCACGGCCCATCGCGAACAGCACCCGGACGAGCGCCGTCGTCGAGGCGATCGCGCACGCGGCGAACGAGGCGGCGATCCCGAGGTCGAGCGCCCACCCGACCCACTGCATGCCGAAGGCCGTGGCGAGCTCGTTGACCGGCGACGCGCTCGTGGCGAGGTCGGCGCCGATCGCGGCGAACCCGGTCTGCTGGGCGGCAGCGCTCACGACGTAGAGCACGCCCGCGACCAGGACGGTCCACGAGATCGCGCGGGGGATCGCCTGGAACGGACGCCGGGCCTCCACGCCGAGCACCGACGCGCTCTCGAACCCGACGAAGGCGGTGACCGCGAGCGCCGTGCCCACCGCGAAGGGTGCCGGTGCAGTCGGACCGAGCGCGAGGGCGGACGTGTCGACGGGGTGCAGCCGTGCGACCAGGGCGACGATCAGCACGACGATGACGGCGACGGACAGGGTCTCGACGAGCAGGGTGAGGCGCGTCGACAACCGGACCCCGAGGGCGATGACGGCGAACACCGCGGCGCCCATGACGGTGATCACCACGACCGTGACCAGGGAGCCGGTGCCGGCCAACGGGACGAACCGGGACAGCAGGTAGTCGAGGTAGTAGCCGCTGCCGGTGAGCGAGAACATCGCGATGAACCCGTAGCCGAGCAGCAGAGCAGCGCCCGCGACCACACCGGCCGCCGGCCCCAGGCCGAGCGAGACGTAGGTGTAGAGCGAGCCGGTGCCCGCCACGCGTCGGACGAACTGGTTCACGGTGCGTCCGACCAGGAACGACAGCGCCATCGCGGCGAGCAGGGACCACGTCGCGCCCTGCCCGGCGACGGTCGCGACGAGCACCGGGATCGTGGTGGCCGCCGCCGACGGTGCGACCGCGGACACCGACTGCGCCAGCACGTCGACCGGGCCGATGCTCCGCCGGGACAGCCCGTCGACGGGGGAGCGCGTGCCGATGCCCGGCACCCGTGGCGGGTCGGCGATGGCACGGTCGAGCGCGGTCATGCGGCAACGGTACGGGGGCTGCGTTGCCCCGGTGTCTCGGTCGTGTTTCGCGGTGGTCTCGGGCAAATGAGACGCCTCGTCCGGGCCGTCCCATTCGGGTGCGTGCGGGTTTCACACCCGTGGAACGGGGGCGCAACGGCAGCGCGGGACCGTGGTCCCACCCCGACCCCGTCACCCGAACCGGAAGGCCACGATGTCCAGCATCACGAAGGACCCCGCGTCACTCGGAGCCGTACCCGCACCCCAGCGGACGATGCGCGGCTCGCTCGGCGTCACCGCGATCGTGTTCATGGTCGTCGCGGCCGCCGCCCCGCTCACCGTCGTCGGCGGTGCCGCCCCGCTCGGCATGCTGCTCGGCAACGGCGTCGGGTTCCCGTCGCTCTACGCCGCGTCCGCCGTGATCCTGCTCCTGTTCTCGGTGGGGCTGGCGGCGATGACCCGGCACCTGCCACGACCCGGCGCCTTCTTCACGTTCGTGGGCCACGGGCTCGGTCGTCCGGCCGGTGCGGGGGCGGCCACCCTGGCGCTGCTGACCTACACGACGATCCAGGTCAGCGTGCACGGCTACATCGGGTACCTGCTCGGGGTGACCGTCACGGGCCTCGGTGGGCCGGACATCCCCTGGTACGTGTGGTCCCTGGTCGTCGTGGCGCTCGTCGGGGTGCTCGGCTACCGGCACATCGACCTGTCGAGCAAGGTCCTCGGCGTCCTGCTCGTCGGCGAGGTCGGGATCGTGCTCGTCCTGGTGGCCGCGATCGTGTTCCGCGGCGGTGCCGACGGGCTCTCGCTCGCACCGTTCGAACCGATCCACGTCATGTCCGGCTCGCCCGGCGTCGGCCTCATGTTCGCCATCGCGGCGTTCATCGGGTTCGAGGCCACCGCGATCTTCCGCGACGAGGCGAAGGACCCGGAGCGCACGATCCCGCGGGCCACCTACACCGCCGTCATCGGCATCGGCGTGTTCTACACGCTGGCGTCGTGGGGACTCGTGATGGCCTGGGGTCCGGACGGCGTGCTCGCCGAGGCCGCGAAGGACCCGGGCGCGCTCATCCTCACCACGGCGGCGCAGTACATCGGTACCGCGGGCGAGGCCGTCATGAACGTGCTGCTGCTCACGAGCATGTTCGCCTGCGTCCTGTCCTTCCACAACGTCATCACCCGGTACCAGCACTCGATGGCGAACGCCTCGCTCCTGCCCGGTCGTCTCGGCACGGTGCACCGCAAGCACGAGTCACCGCACACCTCGAGCGTCGTGCAGACCGTCACCGCCGCCGTGCTCATGGTCCTGTTCGCCGTCCTCGGCCTCGACCCGGTCCTGCAGGTCTTCAGCTGGTTCGCCGGCGTCGCCACCCTGGGCGTGGCGATCCTGATGGCCGCGACGAGCCTCGCCGTCATCGTCTACTTCCGCCGGAACCGCGCCGACCGCCGCATCTGGAACACCGTCATCGCCCCGGTCCTTGGGTTCGTCGGGCTCGTCGCCTCGGCCGTCCTGATCTGGGCGAACTTCCCGACGCTCGTCGGTGACGTCGACGGTTCCGGAGCGAGCGTCTTCGGTGTCGTCAGCACCGTGCTCACCGGCCTCGTCGTGGTCGTGCCCGCCGTCGGCGTCCTGCAGGCCGTGGTGCTGCGCCGGCGCGACCGCCGCCGCTACGACCAGATGCTCGACCGTCTCGCCAGCGACGGCTGACCGACCCACCCGACCCGCGCCTCCAGACCGAACCGAAGGAACCACCAGCATGACCCTCACCGATCCCGTCACCGCCACCACCCACCCGCTCGCGAACCTGAGCCCCGACGAGTTCACCGCGGTCCGCGACGTCGTCACGGCGCAGCCGGACTTGACCGACACCACGCGCTTCGTCTACGTCGGCCTCGAGGAGCCGCACAAGCAGCAGGTCCTGGCCTGGCAGGCCGGCGACGGTCCCCTGCCGGACCGCCGTGCCCGCGTGATGCTCCTCGACATGGCGACCGGACGTTCCACGGACGGCGTCGTCTCGATCACCGACCGGATCGTCCTGTCCACCGACGTGCTCGACGGGTCCCGTGGACAGCTGCCCGTCCTCATCGAGGAGTTCGACGCCGTCGGCGAGATCGCGAACGCGGACGAGCGCTGGGTCGCCGCCCTGGCGAAGCGCGGCCTGACGCCGGACGAGGTGAAGTGCGTCCCGCTGTCGGCCGGGTACTACGACTACCCCGAGGAGGAGGGGCGCCGGATCCTCCGCGTGCTCGCCTTCCGCCAGGACCACCCCGCCGACCACGTCTGGGCGCACCCCGTGGACGGCTTGTCCGTGTACGTCGACGCCGCCAACCGCGCGGTGACCCGCATCGTGGACGTCGCGGAGATGCCCGTGCCCGCCACGTCCGGCAACTTCGACGACCCGGCGGTGCAGGGCGAACCGCTCGACCTCAAGCCGATCGTCATCACGCAGCCCGAGGGGCCGTCGTTCTCGGTCGACGGCGAGTTCGTCGAGTGGGCGAACTGGCGGTTCCAGGTCGGGTTCGACGCCCGCGAGGGGCTCGTGCTCCGGCAGCTGTCGTGGCAGGACGGTGCGCGGCTGCGGCCGATCGTCTACCGGGCCTCGATCGACGAGATGCTCGTGCCCTACGGCGACCCGTCGCCGGTGCGGTTCTGGCAGAACTACTTCGACACCGGCGAGTACCTGTTCGGACGCTTCACCAACTCGCTCGAGCTCGGCTGCGACTGCGTCGGCGAGATCAAGTACTTCGACGCCGTCCTGGCCGACGAGCTCGGCAACCCGCAGACCATCCGGAACGGCATCTGCATGCACGAGGAGGACTTCGGCACGCTGTGGAAGCACGGGGACATCTACACCGGGTCGCAGGAGGTCCGGCGCTCCCGTCGGCTGGTGATCTCGTTCTTCACCACCGTCGGCAACTACGACTACGGGTTCTACTGGTACCTGTACCTCGACGGCACGATCGAGTGCGAGGCGAAGCTCACCGGTGTCCTCTTCACCTCGTCGTACCCGGGTCGGACTGAGTCCGGTGCGGACTACCCGTACGCCTCCGAGGTCGCGCCCGGACTCGGCGCCCCGTACCACCAGCACCTGTTCTCGGCGCGGCTGGACATGATGGTCGACGGGCTGTCGAACGCGGTGGACGAGGTCGACGCTGTCCGGGTCCCCGTCGGCCCGGGCAACGAGCACGGCAACGCGTTCACGAAGTCGGTCACCCGGCTGTCGTCCGAGTCGTCCTCCGGCCGTCTCGCCGACGCGTCGAAGGCCCGGACGTGGTTCATCTCGAACACCGAGGAGCGCAACCACCTCGACCGCCCCACCGGGTACGTGCTGTACCCGCAGGACGCCCCGGTGCTGCTCGCGGACGACTCGTCGTCGGTGGCCGCACGCGCCGAGTTCGCACGGAAGCACCTCTATGTGACGCAGTACGACCCGGCCGAGCGCTTCGCCGCCGGTGACTTCGTGCACCAGAACCCCGGCGGGGACGGTGTCGCCCGGTACGTGCAGGGTGACCGTCCGCTCGACGGCGAGGACATCGTGCTGTGGCACACCTTCGGTCCCACGCACTTCCCCCGGCCCGAGGACTGGCCCGTCATGCCGGTCGATTACGCCAAGTTCACGCTCAAGCCGTACGGGTTCTTCCCGCGGAACCCGGCCCTGAACGTGCCGGCGTCGATCGGGGCGTCGGCCGGGTCGCACTGCTCGCACCACGTCTCCGGCGCCGTCGAGGCCGCACACGACGCAGCCGAGCACCAGCACGACCACGGGCACGACCACGGGGACGGGCACTGACGTGACCGATCTGCTCGGGCTCGCGGCCATCGTGCCGGCGTCGGCCGGGGCCTGCTGCACGGTCGGGGCGTGGCGCCCCGGCCGTGCGGTCGACGTGGTCGCCGCGGTCGCGATGGTGGCGGCGATGGTCGACGGGGCGTTCGGACCCCGGGTCCTGCCGGGTGTCCTCTGGTTCCTGGTGCTGGCGTTCCTCGCCGTGGTGGTCGCCGGGGTGCACCGGTTGCAGTCCACGTCCGCTTGGAGGCGCGGGCCGGCTCAGCCGCCGGGCGCGGCCTCCGCACACGGCCAGTACGGGCGACTGCACGCTGCCCTGGGCCTGCTCGTGATGGGCGCGATGGGTGTCGGCATGGCGCACGACGCCGGCGCCGCGGGGATGCACCAGCACCTCGGGGTGGTCGCGGTGACGTGGCAGGTGGTGCTCGGCGGGTTGACCCTCGGGTACCTGGTGCTCACCGTCCACATGCTCCGTGACGGCGTCCGGCGACGTTCGCGTCCGCTGCCGCTGGTCGAGACCCTGGCGATGGGGGTCGCGGTCGCGGTGATGTCCGCGGCGATGGTCTGAGGCGCCTGCCGCCTGCCGCGTGCCGGTGGTGGTCCGTCCTGCTCAGCGCGCGAGGAACGGGTCGATGACCGCCCACGTCGCGTCGGGGGCCTCGAGGTGGGGCAGGTGCCCAGCCGCCGGGACCTCGGCGAACACCGCACCCGGCACGGCCGCGGCCACCGCGCGACCGTAGGCCGGGGTCACGACCCGGTCGCTCGCGCCGAACACCACGAGCGTCGGCACCCGCACGGCCCTGAGTCGATCGAGCAACGTCGGGTCGCTCATCGACCGCCCGGCGACGACCACCATGGTCTGCCCGTTCGACCGCTGCACCGCCCGTTGTTCCTCGGTGACGGACGCCGGGTCCTGGTACCCCCGCGCGGGATCGTGCCAGGCGACCTCGGCCAGCCCGCGGGCATCGAGGGCGAAGAAGTCGGCGATCGGTTCGCCCTCGACCACCGCACCCACGCCGTCGATGTCGACGACGGCACCGACGACCCCGGCGAACCGGTCGTCGGCAGCAGCCTGCACGGCCATCTCGAGGGCGATCCAACCGCCGATGGAGGACCCCACGAGCACGACGTCCTGCTCCCCGGCGGCGAGGAGCTGCTCGAGGTACGCGGTCGCCAGGGCCGGGATGGAGTCGATGCCGTCCGGGCGCGGGGTGCCGTCCCATCCGGGGTGCGTCGGAGCGACGACGTGGAAGGCGGGTGCGAGGTGCGCGACGATCGGTGCGACGGTCCGGGGGCCGCCGCCACCGTGCAGGACGAGCGCGGTGCGGGTGCGGGTGTCGGTCATGGATGCTCCGTATCAACAGGTTTATGTACGAGTGTTGATACCGTAGCACCATGCCGACCGACCTCGAAGCCCTGGGCCACGCCGTCAAGCGGGCGCAGTACCGCAACCACCGGACGATGGACGCCGCCCTGCGCGACCTCGGCGTGACGCTGGTGCAGTGGGACGCCCTGCGCGCGATCGACCGGATGCCCCGCGCCTCCGGGCACGACCTCGCCGTCGCGACGTTCCAGAGTGACCAGGCCTTCGGCACCCTCGCCAGCCGGCTGGTCGACCGCGGGCTCATCACCCGGACCGCCGGCCGGGGTCGGCGGCTCGAGCACGCGATCACCAACAACGGTCGCCGCGTGCTCGACGAGGGCAACCGCGTCGCCACGGGGGTGCTGGACGCACTGTTCGCGCCGCTCGACGATCCGCGACGAGCGGCGCTCCTGCAGCTCCTCACGACCCTCACCGACGACTCCGAACCGTTCGGCGCGCAAAACGTACACAGTGCGAATAGTTCGTTGAGCTGACCGTTCACTTTGTGAAAGAGTTCAGCCGTCCGCAGGGGACACACGGCAAGCACGAAGGGCGGGACACGACATGCACAGCACGTACTCCGGGATGCCTCGGACGGCGCGGATCGGCGGGAGCCACACGCGCGTCGGTCTCACCGACCCGGCGATCATCGACGCCTACGTCGAGCGTCGCATCCAGGACCCCTCACTGCTCGCCGGCCGGACCGAGCCGTCCTACGCGGACTTCTTCACCACGCCCGGGTACTGAGCAAGGAGCGCACGACCCCATGCCGTTGACCGTCGTCCGTCGAGAGCACGTCCACCTCTACGCCCGCGAACCCGAGTCCCGGGTCGCGAAGACCGCCGTCGACGCGCTGCTGCGCCTGCAGCACGCCGAGGACCAGCAGATCGAGTCCGCCCGCATCGAGAGCGGGCTGTCGAAGAACGAGTTCCTCGCCGTCCGCTACATGCTCCAGGCGCACCGCGACGGCCGGACGATGGGCCCGAAGGACCTCGCCGTGATGCTCGCCGTCTCGAACGCCTCGGTCACCAAGATCGTCGACGGGCTCGTGCAGAAGGGACTGCTGTCCCGCACGGCGCACCCCACCGACCGGCGGGCGCAGGTGCTCGCCCCGACGGACCAGGCCGTCGAGAAGATCGACGACTCGTACGCGCGCTTCCACGCGGCCGTCGTCGAGGTGCTCGAGCAACTGCCGGACGCGGACAACGCCGTCCTCGCCGACTCGCTCACGAAGATCGTCGACGCGCTCGCCGCGGGCACGCCCGCGCCGATTGACGAGTACACGGTCGACGACCAGGACTGACGCGAGCGCGCCCGGCTGACGCGACCCGGCGGGTGCGACGCGACCCCGATACGGACTGGAGGCCCGTGGTGCGCCCGCCACGGGCCTCCAGTCCGGACGGTGGCGAGAAAACCTTCCAGCGGTAAGTTGGGTGCATGACCCACCCCGCGGACGACGCCGACGCGGCCCAGCCGCGCCGCGGCGGGTACCGCAAGGGCGCCGAGCGGCGAACGCAGATCCTCGACGAGATGATCCGCATGGTCGCGGAGCAGGGGGTCGACGCATCGTCGCTCCGCTCGGTGGCCGAGGCCCTCGGGATCACGCACGCGGCACTGCGCCACTACTTCCCGAGCCGTGACGAACTGCTGCTCGCCGTCTACCGGGAGCACGAGGTCCGCGAGCAGGGCGCGCCCGACCGGATGAAGTCGGCGATCGGCGACATGCGCGAGAGCGCATCGCGCAACCGGGCCGTGCCGGGGCTGGTGCAGCTGTACACGACCCTCGCGGCCGACGCCGTGCAGGAGGGCCACCCGGCCACACGCGACTTCATGCGCGAACGCTTCGCCCGCCTGCGTGCCGAACTCGCCGAACTGATCGAGGCGGACCAGGCGAGTGGCCGGATCCGCGCAGACCTGGACCCGGTCGACCTGGCGAGCCTGAGCATCGCGGCATCCGACGGACTGCAGGTCCAGTGGCTGCTGGACCCCGACGCCGTCGACGGCGAGCGGGTGCTGCGGCTGCTCGAGCAGCTCGTCCCGCCGGTGCGCTGAGCGGCCAGGGGTACGCCCAGACCGCCGGTGGCACAGCGACCGGCCGGTAGAAGGGCAGCATGACCACTTCCACGCGCACCCCGCTCGGCGTCACGCTCGTCGACGGGGGCGCCAACGTCGCCCTGTTCTCGAGCACCGCCGAGCGGGTCGAGTTCTGCACCTTCGACGACGACGGCACCGAGCACCGCACCGAGCTCCGCAACCGCACCGGCTACACCTTCCACGACGTCGTCCCCGGCGTGACCGTCGGCACCCGCTACGGCTTCCGCGTGCACGGTGCGTGGGACCCGGCGAACGGCCTGCGGCACAACGGCGCGAAGCTCCTGCTCGACCCCTACGCCACCGCCGTCGACGGCACCTACGAGTGGGGCCAGGCCCTGTTCGGCCACGACATGAACGAGCCCGAGCAGATCGACGAGACCGACTCGGCCAGCGCGATGCCCAAGTCCGTCGTCGCCGACCGGTCCTTCGACTGGGACGGTGACACCCTGCTGCGGACCCCGCTCGCCGACACCGTCGTGTACGAGGTGCACGTCAAGGGCTTCACGAAGCAGCACCCGGACGTCCCCGAGGAGATCCGCGGCACCTACGCCGGCATGGCCCACCCGGCAGCCATCAAGCACCTCACCGACCTCGGGGTCACCGCGGTCGAGCTGCTGCCGACGCACCAGTTCGTGCAGGACTCGACGCTCCTCGACAAGGGCCTCCGCAACTACTGGGGCTACAACAGCATCGGCTTCTTCGCGCCGCACGACGAGTACTCGTCCTCCGGCACCGCCGGGCAGCAGGTCGCCGAGTTCAAGGAGATGGTGAAGGCCCTACACGCCGCGGGGCTCGAGGTCATCATGGACGTCGTCTACAACCACACCGCCGAGGGCAACCACATGGGCCCGACGCTGTCGTTCAAGGGGATCGACAACCAGTCGTACTACCGGCTGGTCGAGGGTGACGAGGCGAACTACTTCGACACCACCGGCACCGGCAACAGCCTGAACGTCGGGCACCCGGCGGCCCTCGGACTCATCATGGACTCGCTCCGCTACTGGGTCGAGGAGATGCACGTCGACGGCTTCCGGTTCGACCTGGCCACGACGCTCACCCGCCAGGACGGCGAGGCCGAGAAGCACTCCGCGTTCCTCGACATCATCCACCAGGACCCCGTGCTGCGCGAGGTCAAGATGATCGCCGAGCCGTGGGACACCGCCGGCTACCAGGTCGGCGGATTCCCGGCCGACTGGTCCGAGTGGAACGGCAAGTACCGCGACGACCTGCGCGCGTTCTGGCGCGGCGACGAGGGCGCCCTCGGCGACGCCGTCCAGCGGGTCCTCGGCAGCCCGGACGTCTACGAGGGCTCGCGGCGCTCCCCGCTCTGCTCGATCGACTTCGTGACCGCCCACGACGGGTTCACCCTCGCCGACCTGACGATGTACGCCGAGAAGCACAACGAGGCGAACGGCGAGGACAACAACGACGGCGAGAGCGACAACACCTCGTTCAACGGCGGGATCGAGGGGCCGACCGACGACGGGGCGGTGAACGACTACCGCGACCGGCAGCGCCGCAACTTCCTCGGCACCCTGCTGCTCTCCGCCGGCGTCCCGATGATCCTCGGCGGCGACGAGCTCGCCCGGTCGCAGGGCGGCAACAACAACGCGTACTGCCAGGACGACGAGATCTCGTGGTTCGACTGGGCCGCCGCCGACCAGGACCTGCTCGCCTTCACGACGGCGGCGATCGCGTTCCGCCGAGCGCACCAGGCGCTGCGTCCGGAGTGGTTCCGCACCGCGCCCGGCGACTCGGAGTCGACGGTGACCCTGCTCCGTGCCGACGCCGCCGGGTTCGAGGACGGCGACTGGGCGGACGGCGGCAACCGGGCCGTGACGCTCGTGCTGCACCAGGGGGACGACACCGTGGCCGTGCTGCTGAACGCGTCGGACACCACGGTGGAGTTCACGCTGCCGGAGCGTCCGGGCGGGGGCAGCTGGTCCCTCGGGCTGTCGAGCGACCCCGACCAGGCCGTGGTGGGCGACGCGGCGACGCTGCTCGTGCGCGACGCGTCCTTCACCGCGCTGGTCTGACGGGTTCGGGGGCTGCGGTTCGCGTCACGCTGTTCGTGTCGCGCTGCTTCGCTTGGTGAGCAGCAATGGTCGGGTCCCTGTTCGGGACCCGACCATCGCTGCTCACGAAGTGGTGCCGTCAGAACTTCTGGTCGGTCTCCTTCGGGTGCCGGGTCTTGCCCGTCGCCTGGTCGTGGGTGGCTGCGTCCGGGGCGTCCATCGCCGGACCCACCCCGACCGGGACGCCGGCCTCGGGGTGGTTCAGGTCGAACGCCGGCGACTCCGACCGGATCCGCGGTACCGACGTGAAGTTGTGCCGGGGCGGCGGGCAGCTGGTCGCCCACTCGAGTGACCGGCCGTAGCCCCACGGGTCGTTGACGAGCACCTTCTGGCCCTTCCGCATCGTCTGCACGATGTTCAGGAAGAACGGGATCATCGACGCCGCCGTCAGGACAGCACCGACCGTCGAGACCTGGTGCAGCCAGGTGATGTCGTCCTCCGGCAGGTAGCTCGCGTACCGGCGGGGCATGGCGATCACACCGAGCCAGTGCTGGATCAGGAACGTCATGTGGAACCCGATGAAGAGCATCCAGAACTGCACCTTGCCGAGTCGCTCGTCGAGCATCTTGCCGGTGAACTTCGGCCACCAGAAGAAGAACCCCGAGAACATCGCGAAGACGACGGTCCCGAAGACCACGTAGTGGAAGTGCGCTACGACGAAGTAGGTGTCGTGGACGTGGAAGTCGAGCGGCGGCGACGCCAGGATCACGCCGGTCAGCCCGCCGAACGTGAAGGTCACGAGGAACCCGATCGCCCACAGGATCGGCGTCTCGAAGGTCACCGACCCGCGCCACATCGTGCCCACCCAGTTGAAGATCTTCACGCCGGTGGGCACGGCGATCAGCATCGTCATGAGCGAGAACCACGGCAGCAGGACGCCACCCGTCGCGAACATGTGGTGCGCCCACACCGACACGGACAGCGCCGCGATCGAGATCGTGGCGTACACGAGCGTCTTGTAGCCGAAGATCGGCTTCCGGCTGAAGGCCGGGAACACCTCGGACACGATGCCGAAGAACGGCAGGGCGATCACGTAGACCTCGGGGTGGCCGAAGAACCAGAACAGGTGCTGCCACAGCAGGGGCCCACCGTTGGCCGGGTTGAAGATCTGCGCGTCGAAGACCCGGTCGAGCAGCAGGCCGAACAGCGCCACCGCCAGCACCGGGAACGCCATCAGCACGAGGATCGACGTGATCAGCACGTTCCACGTGAAGATCGGCATCCGGAACATCGTCATGCCCGGGGCACGCATGGTGATGACGGTCGTGATGAAGTTCACGGCGCCGAGGATCGTGCTGAAGCCGGTCATGCTCAGGCCGGCGACCCAGAGGTGCCCGCCGATGCCCGGTTCGAAGGTGGTGTCCGACAGCGGTGCGTAGGCCGTCCACCCGAACGCAGCGGCTCCGCCCGGTGTCAGGAACCCGCCCATCGTCACCAGGCTGCCCATCGCGTAGAGCCAGTACGAGAACGCGTTGAGCCGGGGGAACGCGACGTCGGGGGCACCGATCTGCAGCGGCATGATCGCGTTCGCGAAACCGGAGAACAGCGGGGTCGCGAACAGCAGCAGCATGACGGTGCCGTGCATCGTGAGCAGCTGGTTGTACTCCTCGCGGGTCTCGAGCACATCGAGCGCCGGTGTGAAGAGCTCCGTCCGCATCACCACCGCCATCACCCCCGCCAGGCAGAAGTACCCGAACGACGTCACCAGGTACAGGTTGCCGATCGTCTTGTGGTCGGTGGTGGTGTGCCAGTGCACGAATCGCGCGCCGAGCTTCACCGGACGTCCGGGGCCGACGTCCGCCGGGTGTTCGCCGAGGACGGGCGGGTTCTCGAGGTCGGTCACGGGGTGCTCCCATCGGATCGTTCGGAAAGCGCGAGGCTGATCTGACCGTGAGGTGCGGTCGCGTTGATTCTGTCCATCGGGTGCGCAAAGTGTCCGAAGGAACGGGTGGAAGGCAGCGAGATGTGGATACGGGTCGTGTTGCCCCGCGAGGTCCTGGCGCGGAGCCTGCCGGGTGTGCTGCGCCGGGCGTGGATCGCGGGCTTCTCCACCCGCGTCCTGCCGGTGCGTCCGGCAGGCTGCGACGACCCGGAGTGGACGCCTGTCGAGTTCCTGCTCGACGTCGAGTCCGCGAACACCGGCTGGGCCGAGGCGTTCGAGATCGAGTTCACGACCGCGATGACACCGCGGTGCCGACGGGCGATCCGCGGGGTCGGCTGCCGCCTGGACCCCATCAGCCGGCCGCCCCGGTGACGTCGCGGGGGACCGACCCGCCGGCGAGGACGGGTCCCGTCCCGACATCCGATCCCACACCGGCGGTGGCACGACCGGTCCGGGCGCGCAGGTTCGTCATCGCCGCCGCCAGGGCGACCCGACCGAGGTCACCCGTCTCGGCGAAGGCGGCACGCTGTCGTGCCGCGCCCGTTCCGCGTGCGAACAGGTCGGCCAGTCCGCGCTCGACCAGCTGGTCGTCGCCGTTCGCCGTCAGCGCCGGCAGCACGTGGGCGAGGAGGAGCATGACGACCTCGCGTGCGGGTGCCGCGCGGCCGGTCAGGGGGTCCACCAGCTCGCCCTCGAGGCCCTCGAGGGCGGCACGCCAATTGGCCAGTCGGATGGTGCACGCGGGGGTGTCCCGTTCCATCGACCCCGATCGCCACTCCTCGGCGGCGGTGTCGACGAGGGCGCGGACCAGGCCGGCGATCGTGACCGTCACGCCGGGGTCGAGCGGCACGTCCGCCACCCGGACCTCGACGGTGGGGTGGTTCCTTGACAGTCGCGCGTCCAGGTAGAGCATCCCCTCGTCGAGCAGGGCACCGGTCCGGAGCATGCTCTGGATGACGGTGCGGTAGCGCTCCTCGGAGCCGAACCGCTCCATCGGACCGGCGGAGGGCCACTGGTTCCAAGCGATCGATCGGAAACTCGCATGCCCGGTGTCGACCCCACCGTGGAAGGGGGAGTTGGCGCTCAACGCGAGGAGCACCGGCGTCCACGTCCGGATCCGGTCGAGCACTGCGACGCCCTCTGCCGGCGAGTCGATGGCGACGTGGACGTGCAGACCGCACGTCAGGCTCTCCCGAGGGATGCACCCGTACCGCTCCAGCATCCGGTGGTACCGGGCGCTGTCGCTGACGTGCGGTGTGACCGGGGTCGGCGACGCAGCGAGCGGGGCCGCGTGCGCGCCGAACCCGTTCGCGACCTGTTCGACGAGTGCCCGGTTGTCGAGCACCTGCCCGCCGAGCGCCGCCAGCGAGGTGTGCGGGCGGGTGGTGACCTCGATCATCTCGCGCTGCATCTCGCCGACGACGCCGCCGGGGTCCGGCACGCGCGTCGCCATCGCGCCGGCCAGCACACCGTCCGCGACCGGCACGGGGGCACCCGTCGACCGGTCGATGAGGAGCAACTCCTCTTCAACGCCCATTGTTCTCATCACCCGAGTGAAGGAGGGTGCGACTGCGGACCGTTCCAGATGGCCGACGAGCGCGGATGTGCTGGCCGAAGGGCGCGATCCGGTCCACGGAGCGCAGAACGGAGCGGGTCACGGGTTCCTGTGAGCAGAAAAGGTCGGGTCCCCGTTCGGGACCCGACCATTCCTGCT
This sequence comes from Curtobacterium sp. MCPF17_021, assembly GCF_003234605.2. Taxonomy (NCBI): domain Bacteria; kingdom Bacillati; phylum Actinomycetota; class Actinomycetes; order Micrococcales; family Microbacteriaceae; genus Curtobacterium; species Curtobacterium sp. MCPF17_021. The sequence goes on from NZ_CP126252.1 coordinate 96,806, forward strand.
CACGAAGTGGTGCGCGCGGCGCTCCTAGGCGTTCGCGCCCGCGGTCAGCACGGCTGCCGCGGGGTCGAAGTCCTCGGGCAGCGGCGGGATCGCGTCCACGGTCGACGTGATGTCGACGGCGGACCCCGACTCGGCGGCGTCACGGATGCCGAGCAGCACGTCGAGCACGTGCAGCGCGACGGCGCCGGAGGCACGCTCCGGGCGCTCCTCGGCGATGGCGCGGGCGAGCTCGACGACACCGGTGCCACGACCCCAGGTGGAGCCGACCGCCTCGAGCGTCTCGGGCTCGTCCTGCCCGTAGCGCCAGAGCTGCGACGAGCCCTCGAACGTGTTCGGGTCGGGCAGCGAGATGGTGCCGAGCGTGCCGTTGATCTCGACGAAGCCCATGCGCGGCAGGGCGTGCTGGAACGAGAACGTCGACTGGGCGGACTGGCCGCCGGCGAACTCGATCAGGGCCGCGTGGTGCGTCGGGACCTCGACCGGGAACGTCTCGCCGGCGCGGGGGCCGGACGCGATCGTGCGACGGTCGAGCGACTTCGACGAGACTGCCTGCACGCGCGAGGCGGTGCCGAACGCGTGCACCAGGGTCGTCACGTAGTAGGGGCCCATGTCGAACAGGGGCCCGGCACCGGTGGCGAACAGGAAGTGCGGGTTCGGGTGCCACGCCTCGGGTCCGGGGACGTGGAACAGCGTCGTCGCGGACAGCGGCTCGCCGATGTCACCGCGGGCGATGGCCCGCAGCGCCGTCTGGATGCCCGCGCCGAGCACGGTGTCCGGAGCGGTCGCGACGCGCAGGCCCTTGGCCTTCGCCGACTCGAGCACCGCGGCGGCCGACGCGTGGTCGGTCGCGATCGGCTTCTCGCTCCAGACGTGCTTGCCGGCGTCGATGATCTGCTGGTCGACCTCGGCGTGCGCGGCCGGGATCGTCAGGTTGATCACGATCGAGATGTCGTCGCGGGCGAGGAGCTCCTCGACCGATCCCGACGAGGCGACGCCGTACGCAGCCGCCTGCTCAGCGGCACGCTCGAGCAGCACGTCGGCGACGAAGCGGACCTCGACGTCGGCGAACTTGGTCAGGTTCTCGAGGTACTGGGTGGAGATGTTGCCGGCACCGATGATGCCGATCCCGACACGGCTCACTTGTCGTTGTCCTTGAGCCAGGTGAGGGACTCGGTGATGCCCTCGAAGACGTCGCCCTTGTAGGCGTCGAACTCGACCACGCGGATCGCCTGCGGTGCGGCGGCGAGGATCGCGGTCACGTCGACGTCGCCCTGACCGGCCGGCGTCTGGTTCTCGAAGGCGCGCTGCAGCGCCTCGGGCACGATGAGCGCGCTCTCGGACGAGGGCAGCGCAGTGCGGATGTCTCCGTCGACCTTGCCGTCCTTGACGTGGATCGCGACGACGCGGTCGCCCAGGCCCTTGAGCACGGCGGGGGCGTCGGCGCCACCGACGGTCGCCCAGAAGGTGTCGACCTCGAGGACCGTCTCCGGCGACAGCTGCGACACGAACAGGTCGTAGACGGTGCGGCCGTCGACCTTGTTCGTGAACTCCCACTGGTGGTTGTGGTATCCGAACTGCAGGCCACGGCCGGCGGCCTCGGCGGTCAGCTCGTTGACGCGCTCGGCGATCTTCGCGACGTCGTCGGCGGTCTGCCAGCGGTCGGTCGGGATGAACGGGTCGATGACGGTGCGGATGCCGAGGCGCTCGGCGGCGTCCCAGATCGGCGCGGTGTCCTCGGCGTCGATCACGGCGACGTGGCCGGACGGAGCCTTGAGGCCGGTGGCCGCGAACGCACGCTCGAGGTCGGTGGCGCGCTCGACGAACGCGTAGGGCTCGACGTTCTCGTACCCGATCTCGGCGACACGGGCGATGGCCTTGTCGAGGTCTTCGGCGATGGCGTCGCGCAGCGAGTACAGCTGCACAGAAGTGGTGGGCATTGCAGAGGCTCCTTCGATCCTGTCTGGGTGTCGCGGCCCGTCGAGGAGCGATGCTCCGCGGCGAGATCGATGACGACGCTACCCCAAAAACCACCCGGTGTGTAGTTTTTGCTGCCCCGTGTGACGCGGCCCGGATGCCCCGCGCGTCACGGCTCTCGACGCGACCGGTGTTGCAGACAACACGTGTCGATGTATGCTCGCGTCGGAAAAACCTTGTCAGGCAAGGTTTTCATCGACTCAAGGAGGCGTCATGAGCACACCCGAACCCGGCAGCCCGGCACTGCTCAACCCGGAAGAGGGCATCACCCAGCCCGTCAGCACGGTCAAGGTGGGCGTCGGCTACCAGATCGCCCTGTTCCTCGGGCAGTTCGGCCTCTTCGTCGCGCTCATGGCGCCCGTCTACGTGAGCATGCAGCTCAAGGCGCAGGCCCTGGTCGGCGACGACGCTGCGAACGTCATCGGCTCGGTGCTGCCGATCGGCGCGTTCGGTGCGCTCATCATGAACCCCCTCGCGGGTGCCCTGTCCGACCGCACCCGCACGCGCTGGGGCCGTCGTCGCCCCTGGCTGCTCAGCGGTGTCGTGGTCTTCACGATCGCCCTCGCCTGGATCGCCTACTCGCCCGACGTCCTCAACCTGACGCTGGCCTGGCTGCTCGCCCAGCTCGCCGCGAACGCCACGCTCGCCACCCTGCTCGCGAGCTTCGCCGACAACGTGCCGCAGCTGCAGCGCGGCCGGTCCTCGAGCATCATCGCGCTCGCGCAGAACATCGCCGTGCTCGCCGGCACCTACCTGTCGGTCTTCTTCGTCGCGAACCTGCCGGTGCTGTTCATCGCGCCCGGCATCCTGGCGATCATCCTGGTCGCCGTGTACGCCGTCGTCGCGCGGGACGACCTGCCCACGTACAAGCTCAAGAAGTTCACGTTCCTGAACCTCATCGCGTCGTTCTGGACGAACCCGGTCAAGAACCCGGACTTCGCGTTCGCGTGGTGGTCGCGCTTCCTCATCATCTTCGCGACCTTCATGTTCACGACGTACCGCCTGCTCTACATGGAGCAGCACCTCGGCATCGAGAGCGCGAAGGAGGCGACGGCCGCCGTCGCCTTCGGCGTCCTGCTCTACACGATCGCGCTGCTGGTCAGTGCGGCGCTGTCCGGCTGGGCGTCGGACAAGCTCGGTCGCCGCAAGGTGTTCGTCGGTGGCTCCACGGCGATGTTCGCGGTCGGACTCATCGTGCTGGCGCACGCCGACACGGTGAACGGCTTCTACGTCGCCGAGGTCATCATGGGCTTCGCCTACGGCATCTACTCCGCGATCGACACCGCACTCGTCGTCGACGTCCTGCCGAACGCGGACCGTCCCGGCAAGGACCTCGGCGTCATCAACATCGCCAACGCCCTGCCGCAGTCGCTCGCCCCGGCCGTCGCCCTGTTCTTCCTGAAGATCGGGTCCGGGGACGCCGCCGACAACTACACGCTCATGTGCTGGGCCGCCGGCGCGATCGCCATCATCGGCGCACTCGTCGTGATCCCCATCAAGCGGGTGCGGTAGCGCCCGTCGCGCAACGCGACCACCCGTCGCGCAACGCGACAAGAGGACGGACTGGAGGCCCGTGGCGACGCCGTCACGGGCCTCCCGTCCGTCGCAGCCACCGACCCACCGCGCCGGGCCGGCGTCAGGGGGCGCCGGGGGAGGGCAGCTCCTGCCGAAGCGCCTCGGCGAGGCGGGAGGCGAACCGGCGGACCGCCGTCGCCTCGTCGACGCTCAGCGCGTCGATGGTCTCGATGAGTGGCGCGTGGATGTGCCCGTAGGCACGTGCGAGGTCCTGCTCGGCGGAGCCGGTCGCCGTGATGATGACGCCGCGGCGGTCCTCGGGGTTCGCCCGCCGCTCCGCCCGCCCGTCACGCACCAGGCGGTCGATGAGCTTCGTGATCCCGGCGGTGGAGAGCCGCAACGCCCGCGCGAGCTGCGTCGGGTTCACCAGCCGTCCGTCTCGGTCCGCGAGCACGAGGTGCCGCAGCGCGAGTGCGTCGACGGGCAACATCCCCAGGGTGCGGAGCGCCTGCTCGTCGGCCTCGTGGACGCTGTCACTGAGCGCCTGCAGGCTCGCGATCGCAGCGGCGCCCTCCGTGGTGCGCGGCTGCCGCTCGAACACATCGGATCCGCGCTGCGGGTGGTCCTCGTCGTGCATCGTCGCCCCGTCCGGTCCTGTCGTTCTGTGGACAAACGCCATGTTCCACCCCCTGCCTGAGAACCCAAACTGAGCGAGTAATCAGCCGAGCGAGACAAATCTCTCCACACGGCGCCACCGAAGCCCGGTGGCGGAGATCAGAAGGAGAGACCATGTCGAACACTGCAGGACGTCCCGCACGGAACGACTCGGTCGTGCGTGCCACCTGGAACGAGACCAAGTCCGCGCTGAAGACCACGGAGTTCTACGCCTGGCTGGTCGTGTCCATCGCGATCCTCGTCGCGTCGGCCGTCGTGGACAACGCGGACGAGGGCCACACCGGCTTCGGCGCCGACCAGGCCTGGCTGTACGTCGCGATCGTGACGGCCGCCTACGTCGTCAGCCGCGGCATCGCGAAGTCCGGCGTGCGCAAGCCCGACTGGAACGACGACGACCGACGCGACGTCAACGGCCGTTCGAACTGACGCCGAGCACCACGTGCACTCGGCTCCCACAGCCGGAGCGAGGCCGTCCCGATCACATCGGGACGGCCTCTCGTCACGTCCGCTCGTGTCGTCGCCGCACCGATACCGTGAACCCCATGCTCGACGCCACGCCTGCCCCGTTCGACACCCCCGCCGGCCGCATCGTCGGGACGGTCGACGGCGACGTGGTCCGGGTGCTCGGGATCCCGTACGCGCGGGCCGAACGGTTCGCCCCGCCGCAGCCGATGCCACCGTTCGATGGCGAGCTGCACGCGTCGACCCCGTCGCCGGTCGCACCGCAGCCGCACGAGGAGTTCGTCGACCTGCTGCTCAACCCGATCCAGGGCATCGAGGTCGACGAGCACTGCCAGCGGCTCTCGATCACGCTGCCCGCCGACGTCCGTCCAGGCGAGCAGCTGCCCGTGATGGTCTGGATCCACGGTGGCTCGTACGTCATCGGCGGCGGCGACCTGCCGATCTACGACGCCCGCGACCTGGTGACCGAGCAGCGCGTGATCGTGGTGTCGGTCACGTTCCGGCTCGGCGTGCTCGGGTTCCTCGGTGACGGCGAGACGATCCCGGCCAACCTCGGGCTCCTCGACCTGGTCGAGTCGCTGCGCTGGGTGCGCGCGAACATCGCTGCGTTCGGCGGCGACCCCGACCTGGTCACCGTCTTCGGGCAGTCGGCCGGCGGGGACGCGGCCGCGCACCTGATGATCAGTGCCGACGCCGAAGGGCTCTTCCGCCGCGCGATCATCCAGAGCGCTCCGCTCGGGCTGTCCCGCGGTCGGGCACGGATGAACCGCGCGATGGTCCGGGCGGTCGGCACGGTGCACGCGGACACCCCGCTCGAGGACCTGCTCGACCGTCAGGCACTCGGAACCCGTGCCGCCGCGCCGTACGGACTCGCCGCCGGCATGCCGTTCGGCACCCAGTACGGGTTCGCGCCGCTGCCCGCCGAGCGCGACCTCGACGCCGCGTGGAGCCGGGTCGCCCCCGACGTCGACGTGCTGATCGGGTCTGGTTCCGACGAGGCCGGCATGTACGTGCCGCTCGTGCCGGGCCTGCGTCGGGTCACCCGGTCACGGGTGCTGCGGTCGGCCCTGCGGTGGTGGGTCGTGCGTCCGCTGTCCGACGTCATCTACGGGCGCGATGCCCGACGGTTCACCGAACGGCACCGACGCGCAGGCGGCCGCGCGACCTCGTACCGACTGCACCGCGGTGTCACGAGCGCCCCGACCGGAGCCGTGCACATGAGCGACCTGCCGCTGCTGCTCGGCGGCCGCGAGGCCTGGGCCGGCACCCGGTTCGTCCCCGAACGCGACTGGCCCGAGGTCGAGCGCCGCGGCCGGGCATTCCGGGCGATCTGGGCCGACTTCGCCCGCACCGGCGAGGTCCGGGCCCCCGATGACGAGACGCTGACGTTCGACCGCGGCTGACCCAGAGCCGGCGACGGTGGCCGCGCCCCCTGAACTGGCGGTCGCGGGCCGCTGACCGGCCCCGCACAATCGTCAGCATGCCCACGACCGATGTCGACCTCCGCGCACGCATCGTCGCCGGGGCGATCAGTGCCTACCGAGCCGCGGACTTCCACCGTGTCGGGCCCGACGAGGTCGCCGAGCACGCCGGGGTCACGGCCGACGAGTTCCACCGGGCGTACCCGATGTGGGAACTCCTGGTGGTCGCGGTCATGGACAAGTGGAACAACGGCAGCCGGCGCCAGCTCTGGCCGATCGCGGAGCGGGACGGCACGGTCGCCTACCTGCGAGCCCGGCTCGCCGCGGGCGTCAAGGACCCGGCCCTCGTGCGACTCCGGGTCGCCGTGCTCAGTGCCGCCTCGAACCCCGACCACCCCGCCGCCGGATGGTTCCGCACGCAGTACACGCGGGCGTTCGAGGATGTCACCCTCGCCCTGGTCCGCGACGTCGTCGCTGGCAGAGAACCCCGCGGCGCATCGCCCCGGCACGCAGCCGAGCAGCTCATGGCGCTGTACGAGGGGCTCCAGCTGCAGTCCGTGATCCGAGACGACGGGGAACCGCTCAGCGCCTTCGACCGGGCGGTCGCTCGGATGCGCGTGGGCTGGGCAGCGGCACGCGTGAACGCCTGATCCGGGTCGGGCGCGCACGTCGGGTCCGGTCCGCACCACCCCGGGTCCGGGTCCTCGAGCGGCGAGCGGTCATGACTCCCCGCGCGTGCAGCGTCGCGTGGTCACGTTCAGTCGTCTGGCGGTGCCGCAAGCAACGGTTTGTGACCGCTCGGCGGGCAGCCATCGGGGTGTCCTGACCGCGCGCGCCGGCCGTCCGGCGTGGACGCGGGGTGGTCACGACTCCCCGCACGGGCTGCGTCGCGTGGTCGCGTTCTGTCGTTTGCGGGCGGCGGTGCCGACGGTCTGTGACCGCTCGGCGTGCGGGCCGCGGGGGGTCGTGACCGGTCGGCGGGCTGGTGAGCGTCCGCACCACCCCGGTCCACGGCCTGGAGGCCCGGCGCGGCTGGCAGACGTGGGTGCACCCACCTGGCATGGTCGGCCCATGGAGTACACGGACTACGACACCCGGCTCGCCGCCTACGGCGTGATCACGGACGGTGACCGCGTGCTCCTGGCGAAGCTGCGTCACCCCGACGCGGGCACGTGGACGTTACCGGGCGGCGGGGTCGAGTTCGACGAGACCGTCGAGCAGGCCGTCGTGCGCGAGATCCGCGAGGAGACCGGGTACGAGGCCCAGGCCGGTGCCCTGCTCGGGGTCAGACACCACATCGTCCCCGCCGAACGTCGCATCCACGCCAACGGTCGCCCGATGAAGGCCGTGCAGGTCGTGTTCCGGGCGACCATCACCGGGGGAGCCCTGCGGCACGAGCTCGACGGCTCGACCGACGAGTCGCGGTGGATCCCCGTCGCCGAGCTCCCCCACCACCGCCACGGCCTGCTCGTGCCGATCGCCCTCGGCTGGGCGGGTGCCCTGTCCCGCTGATCGCATCACCCGGCGGTCAGCTTCCGGAACACAACACGTTCACTCCTCGATGACGCTGAGGACGTTGCCCGACGGGTCGGTGAACCAGGCGATGAGCGGGCCGCCCTTCCGGTTCACACCCCGGTCGTCGGTCATCCCCTCGTACTGCAGGAACACGACGCCCTTCGCGGTGAGCTCGTCGACCGCGGCGTCGATGTCCGGCACCGGGAAGTTCAGCACCGTGAAGGCCGCCGGTTCGTGACCCGGGCCCTTCGGGTAGACGAGCACCTGGTGTCCACCGCCGAGCTGCAGGAAGAGCATGCCGTGGTCCTCGGTGACCTCGACGCCCAGGACGTCCTGGTAGAACGCCTTCGCCTCGGGCACGTCGCGCACCGAGAACCCGCTGAACGCCTTCGTCGCATCGACCATGCGGCAAGTGAACCACCGCGGCCCGGCGTCGGTGCGCTCTGCGAGGATGAAGCCGTGAGCGACTCCGGCACGACCGTCGACCAGGCCGTCGAACGCGCCGTCGAACTGGCCCGTTCGAGCGAGCGCACGGTGCTCGGGATCGCCGGAGCACCGGGCGCCGGCAAGTCCACGCTCGCCCGTCGCATCGTCACCGCCGTCGACGATCGCCTGGGTGCAGGCACGGCGGTGCAGGTCCCGATGGACGGCTTCCACCTGTCGAACGCGGCGCTCGACGCCCTCGGCCGGCACGACCGCAAGGGCGCGGCGGACACCTTCGACGCCGACGGGTACGTCGCGCTCGTCCGCCGACTCGTCGCCGCCGACGAGGACGTGGTGTGGGCGCCGGACTTCGACCGTCGCGTGGACGAACCCGTCGCCGGCAGCATCGCGGTACCCCGCGCCGCCCGCCTCGTGGTGTCCGAGGGCAACTACCTGCTCGACGACACCGCACCGTGGTCGACGCTGCCGACGCTCTTCACCGAGACCTGGTTCTGCGCCGTCGCCGACGACGTGCGGCTCGACCGCCTGGTCGGACGGCACATGCGGCACGGCCGCGACCACGACGCCGCCCGCGCGTGGGCGGTGGAGGTGGACGGCGTGAACGCCGCGAGGGTCGCGCCCACGGTGATCCGGGCCTCCACGACGGTGTGGACGTGACCACCGACCAACGCGACGCGAAATCGACACCGACACCGACACCGACACCGACACCGACACCGACACGAGGAGCGACCATGACCATCGCCATCACCGGAGCGACCGGCAACATCGGGGGCGCCGTGAGCGCGGCGCTCGCCGCGGACGCCGTGTCGTTCCGGATGCTCGTGCGCGACGCCTCGCGTGCGCCGGAGCTCCCGGGCACCGAGGTCGCCGTCGCGACCTTCGCCGACGCCGACGCGAGCCGGACCGCCCTGCAGGGCGTCGAGGTACTGCTCATGGTCTCGGCGGCCGAGGCCCAGGACCGCCTCGACCAGCACCGGGCGTTCGTCGCCGCGGCGGCCGACGCGGGCGTGCGGCACGTCGTCTACACGTCGTTCCTCGGCGCGGCTCCCGACGCGACCTTCACGCTCGGCCGCGACCACTGGGCGACGGAGCAGGCGATCCGCGAGAGCGGGATGGCCTTCACGTTCCTGCGCGACAGCTTCTACCTGGACTTCGTCGAGGACCTGGTCGGCGAGGACGGCGTGATCCGCGGGCCGGCCGGCGACGGCGCCATGGCCGCGGTGGCCCGTGCCGACGTCGCTCGCGTCGCGACCGCGGTGCTGCGCGACCCGGACGCCCACCGCGACCAGACGTACGAGCTGACCGGCCCCGAGGCGATCACCCTCGCCCAGGCGGCGGCGATCGTGTCCGAGGTCCGCGGCCGGACGGTCAGCTACCACCCGGAGACCCTCGACGAGGCGTACGCATCACGTGCGCAGTGGAACCCGGAGCCGTGGCAGGCCGACGCCTGGGTGAGCACCTACACGGCCATCGCCGAGGGGGCGCTCGCGCACGTGTCCGGCGACGTCGAACGCATCACCGGGCGTCCGCCGATGTCCCTGCGCGAGGTGCTCGCCGCGAGCTGACCCGTGGTGGCGGTGCGCACCGGGTCCGACGGACGGCCCGGGCAGCCCGCAGTGCCAGACGGTCCAGGCGATGCCGTCCGCCCGGCGCGGCTGCATCGGCAGGCGTGCGTGCCGGGTGCCGCTGGTGAGTGCTCGGCAGCCCCCGACCAGTGCGGCGCGCAGGACCGGGTCCGTGCGGGGCGCGTGGGCCTCGACGACGAGGACGCGCAGGCCGTCGGCGATCCTCCGGCGGATCTGGTTCGTCGTGAAGACGGGCACGGTGCCCGAGAACCCGCCGTCCGTCAGCACGGGGAGTCCGGTCGCGTCGATGACGGGTGCGGAGATGTGCCACGTGTCCGTCATGAAGAGCGGTTCGTCGTGCCGGTACCCCTCCAGGCGTCGCGCGGTCGCGACGAGCCGGCTGAGGGCACGCGGGTAGGGCGTCGACCCGCCCCACGGGTCCGGGCGCGACACGTGGAAGACGTCCGGACTGCCGACCGGGATCGGCCAGCGCGCGGGCCACGGCCCGACCGACGCGTCGACGCCGCTGCCGTCGCGGGTCGCGTCGAGGGCCTGCAGTGAGAACGCGGCGGGGCCGGCGACGAGCGCGAGCCCGGCTGCCAGCGCGATGACCGTCCTGGAGGCCCGGTGCCGGTCCGGCCCGCGCGTCGCCTCCCAGCGGGGTCGCCACCACACCGCCACCAGCGTCGCGACGACGGCGACCGTCGAGACGGTGATAGCGGGCACGGCGAGCACGCTCGGCATCGCGGTGCCCCGGGCGAGGAACACCACCCAGCCGAGCTGCGCCGCGGCGAGGACGACCGGGAGCGCCCGGAGCCCTCGAGCCTGCGCCCGGACGAGCCCGACCGCACCGCGCCACCCGAGGGCTGCGAGCAGGGCCAGCTGCACGCCGATCGCGGCGACGTAGGCGGTGTGCGGCACGGCGGCCACCGAGAGCACGGCCGCCGCGGTGCCGAACCAGACCACCAGGACGGCCAGGGTGGCGGCGCTGGCACGGGTGTCGAACGCGTTCCCGAACGGGGAGCCGAGGGTGCCGGGGCGCTCCGCACGGCGGCGGACGAGCACCACGGCCGCAACCACCACGCCGAACACCGCCGCGGGCAGGAGCCAGGCCACCTGTGACGCCAGGTGCGGTCCGAGCAGCTTGCCGAACCCGGCCGGACCACCGCGCCAGGTGTGCGGACCGAACGGCACCGTGAACGACCGGACGGACCCGGGCACCGCGCCGGGCAGGAACCGGTCGATGCCGTTGTACCCGAACACCATCGCGAGCGGACTGTCGTCGGTGGAGCCGTCCGCCCACGGCCGCGAACCCGACGGGGTGAGTGCCAGCGCGGTGACCCACGACACCGACGCCAGGACTGCGACGATCCCGAGTACCCCGGCGCGGACCACCCGGGTGCCGAAGCGGAAGGGACGGCCGTCGTGCCGGGCCGAGGCCAGCAGCGTGCCGAGCAGCAGCGCCGGCAGGACGAACCAGGCCTGCACCATCTTCGCCTGGAACCCGACACCGACGGCCAGGCCCGCGGTGACGAGCGGCCACCAGCGCCCGGTCAGTGCCGCGTGCTGCCAGCACAGCAGGGCGACGGCCAGCGCGGCGGTGACCATGCCGTCCTCCATCGGGTGCGCGAACATCGACACGAAGACCGGCGTCGACCCCGCTGCTGCGGCAGCGACGAGGCCCGTCCCGACGCCGGCCCAGCGGAGTCCGACCAGGGAGCAGGCCCACAGGGTGACGAGCCCCTCGACGACCTGCGGGAACGCGAGCGCGGCGGTGGAGTGCCCGAACAGCCGGATGCTCAGCGCCTGCGGGACGGTGAAGCCGCTGAGCTTGTCGAGCGTCACCGTCGCGGAGGGGTCGAATGCGCCCGAGAACAGCGCTGGCCACGACTCGGACATCGACCGCGCCGACGCCTGGTAGAAGCTGAAGTCCCCGCCACGGCCCAGGTTCCAGGCGAGCAGCACGGTCGTGCCGGCCGCGATCACGAGCAGGGTGAGCCGTGCTGCGAGCGGCTGGTCCCGCCACCGGGCGGGTCGTCGGATGTCCACTCTCCGGACCTTGGCCGTCCGGGATGACGACCGGCCGGGACCGTGCCGCCAGCTGGCCGCGAAGCCGGTCCGCGCGCTGAGGGGTCGTGTGGGTGCGGGCCCCGTCGGTCAGCGCCTCGGGGGTCGAGCCGGAGCGGGGTCTCAGCCGGCGTTCGGGTTCGGGGTCAGGACACCCGTCGCGCGGCGAACGTCCCGACGACGCCGAGGGTGAGCACCGCGACGAGTACGACGAGCAGCGGCGCCGTCCAGTTCCCCGTCGCACCGTGCAGCGCGCCGGCGACGAGCGGCCCGGCCGACCCGAGCAGGTACCCGCCGCCCTGCACGAACGCGGACATCCGGCGGGCGTCGGCGTCGCTCGAGACGATCCGCACGATGACGATGAAGATCACGGTGATGCCGCCGCCCTGGGCCGCACCGCCGAGCACCGACCACAGCAACCAGAGCTGCGGGGCGAACAGCAGCCCGAGCGGCATCGCCAGCCACAGGGTGCCGACCAGGGCGATGATCGCCGCCGGACGCCACCGGGTCGCGAGCAGCGGGACACCGAGCGCCCCGACGACGGCCAGGATCTGGAACACCGACGAACTCGCACCCGACGACGCCTTCGAGAACCCGATCTCGTCGTGCAGCAGCGTCGGGATCCACGCGGTGAGGGCGTAGTACGAGAACGCCTGACCACCGAAGGCGAGTGTCAGGCCCCAGGTGATGAGCCGTCGTGCCGGCCGGATCGGCTCGGCGACGGCGACCCGTGCGGCCTCGGCGGCGCGGGCGGTCCGGATCGCCCCGGTGTCGAGCACCTGGTCGATCGGGCCGGTGACGGGCAGCGGTTCGTCCCGCTCGGAGGGCAGCGGGCGTCGCCAGGCGGCGCGAGCACCGACCGTGTAGGTCCAGGCAGCGGCGGCGATGAGTGCGAAGACCGCCCAGATCGCGATGGCGACCGGCCACCCCCACAGGGCGGCCAGGGGAGCGGTGCCGAGCGACGTGATCATCGACCCGACGTTGAGCGCCGACGTGTACACGCCGGTGACCAGGCCGACGCGTTCCGGTGAGGTGTCCCGCCGGATGACCACCGGGATCACCACGTTGCCGATCGTGATGCCGATGCCGATGACCGCGGTGCCGATCAGCAGCGCCGCCGACGAGGGCATCGAGCGCACGACGGTGCCCGCGAGCACGATGACGAGCGACAGCGAGACCGCGCGCTCGGGGTCGGCCTTCGCGATGACCCAGCTGGCGAACGGCGTCGCGAGGGCGAAGCACAGCACCGGGATCGTCGTCAGCAGCCCGGCGATCGTCGCGGTCAGGCCGAGGTCGGCGCGGACGTCCCCGATGACCGGGGCGGTCGCGACGATCGGACCGCGGAAGTTCAGCGCGATCAGGACGATGGCCGCCGGCAGCAGCCAGGCGGCGCCGCGGAGGCCCCGACGTGCGACGTCGCCGCTCATGCGGACGGCGTCGCGGACGGCAGCAGGATCGGCAGCAGGTCGAGCGGGGTGGCGGCACGGGCGATGGTGCCCTCGGCCTCGTCGGGGGAGCCGTAGCCCCACTCGGCGAAGACGACCGGGACGCCGTGCACGGTCGCGCCCTCGACGTCGTGCTTCCGGTCGCCGATCAGCACCGGGCGGCTGGTGTCGAAGCCGTGGGCCTCGAGGCGTCGCAGTGCCTCTTCGACGACGTCGGCCTTGCTCGACCGCACCTCGTCGTCGCTCGCGCCCGTGATGATGTCGATGTCCCCGGTGAGCCCGTAGTGCTCGAGGATGTAGGTCGCCGGGGTCTCCGGCTTGCTCGTCGCCGTCGAGATCGGCAGCCCCGCCTGGTGCAGGGTGTGCAGCACGACGTCGATGTCCGGGAACATCGCGGAGTCGAGCGCCCCGTGCGAGAAGTAGTGCTCGCGGTAGACGGCGAGGGTGCGGTCGGCCAGTTCGTCGTCCATGCCCATCGCGATCCGGAACGTGTCCATGATCGGCGGGCCCACGAACGACATCAGGGTGTCGTGGTCCGGCACCGGGACGCCGACGGTGCGGAAGGTGTGCGTCAGGCTCTCGAGGATGCCCGGAGCGGAGTCGCTGATGGTGCCGTCGAGGTCGAACAGGATGGCGGAGAACGGGCTGGTCATGTCCTGTCCACCCTAGCCGGGCCGTGGCGGCGACCATCCGGGATCCGTCGGCGGCGGGGCGGGGGTGCGCCGTGCCTCCAGGCCGGACGGCCCGACGCGGCTCAGAACAGGCGGGTGTGGCCGCCCTCGATGCCGCGCATCGCGTCGTAGTCGAGCACGAGGACGCGGATGCCGCGGTCCTCGGCGAGGGTGCGTGCCTGCGGTGCCACCGTCTGCGCGGCGAGCACGCCCTGCACCGGACGCAGGTGCGGGTCGCGGTTCATGAGCTCGAGGTACCGGGTGAGCTGCTCGACCGCGTCGATGTTGGCGTTGCGCTTCATCTCGACCGCGACGCTCGCCCCTGCGTCGTCACGCGCCAGGATGTCGACCGGCCCGATCGCCGTCATGTACTCGCGACGGACCAGGGTGTGGCCGTCACCGAGGAGCTCGATCTGCTCGGCCAGGAGCTGCTGCAGGTGCGCCTCGACCCCGTCCTTCACCAGGCCCGGGTCGACGCCCAGGTCGTGGGTCTCGTCGGAAACGACCTCGTACAGGGAGACGATGAGCTTGTCCTGCGTCTTCTTCTGCGTCACCGTCCACACCTGCGTGATGCCGGCGACCGACTGTTCCTCGTCCGGCTCGGTGATCTCGATCGAGCAGGGCGGGCTCATCCAGTTCAGCGGCTTGTAGCTGCCACCGTCGGAGTGCACGAGCAGGGAGCCGTCCGCCTTCAGCATGAGCAGGCGGGTCGCGAGCGGCAGGTGGGCTGAGAGCCGGCCCGCGTAGTCGACGGAGCACCGGGCGATGACGAGACGCACCCCGGAAGCCTAACCGGCGCGGTGTCGCCGACCGGACGAGGCGCGCGGCCTGTGCAGCGCGCACGGATTCACACGCCCGTAACGACGTTCTGCACATGTACCGCAATCCGATGCCGTCCTACCGTGGCTGACACCCCGATCGGCCCACGCCGACACCCCTCCCCGAGGAGCCACGATGGCCAGCGAGACCGCAGTGTCAGCACCACGAACCCCCCGTTCCGAGTCGGTCGCCGTCGACGACTACTCGCTCAGCCGAGTCCCGATGTCCGCGCGCTACGGCTGGTTCCAGGTCGCCGTGCAGCGCTTCGGGCAGATCTCGGCGCTGTCCCAGTTCCTGCTCGGTGCGACGCTCGGCTTCGGCATGAGCTTCTGGGACGCCTTCTGGGCGATCACCCTCGGCGCCGTGATCCTGGAGATCGTCTCGGTGCTCGTCGGCGTCATCGGCGTCAAGGAGGGCCTGAACACCTCGGTCATCGCCCGCTGGACCGGGTTCGGCAAGGCGGGTTCCGCGCTGGTCGGGCTGGCGATCGGGCTGAGCCTCATCGGCTGGTTCGGCATCCAGTCGGGCGTCTCGGCGGCCGGACTGGTCTCGATCCTGCCGATCCTGCCCGCCTGGGCGTGGTCGCTCGTGTTCGGGCTGCTCGTCACCGCGATCGTCCTGCGCGGGTTCCACTCGATGCAGTGGCTGGCGAACGTCACCGTGCCGCTGTTCCTGGTGCTCGTCGGCTGGGCGGTCATCGTCGAGCTGAGCCGCCACTCGATCGCCGAGCTCGCCGCGCGTGCCCCGGCCGGTCCGGAGCTGAGCTTCGTGGCCGGCACCACCCTGGTGGCCGGCGGATTCATCGTCGGTGCGGTGATCACGCCGGACATGACGCGCTTCAACCGGTCGGTCGGCGACGTCGTGAAGCAGACGCTGCTCGGCGTGACGCTCGGCGAGTACGTCATCGGCCTGGCCGGGGTCCTGCTCGCACACGCCGTCGGCTCCGCGGACATCACCCGCGTGATCACGTCGAGCGTCGGCTGGGTCGGCATCCTCGTGATCCTGCTCGGCACGTTCAAGATCAACGACTGGAACATCTACAGCTCGAGCCTCGGCGTCACGAACTTCATCGACGCGGTGTTCGGCAAGCAGGTGAACCGCGGGCTCGTGACGCTCGTGATGGGCGTCGTCGGCTCGGTGCTCGCCGCGGTCGGGTTCCTCGGGGCCCTCACACCGTTCCTGTCCGTGCTCGGGGTCGTCTTCCCGCCGATCGCCGGGATCATGGTGGCGGAGTACTTCGTCGTGAAGCGCTGGCGCCGCGAGCTGAGCGACGCCGAGAACATCCCGGCGACCTCGCCCACCTGGGTGCCGGCCACCCTGGTCATCTGGGCGGTCGCCTCGCTCATCGGGTACTTCGTCGCCGTCGGCATCCCGTCGATCAACTCCGTGGTCATCGCCTTCGTGCTCTACGTGGTCACCGGCAAGGTCGGGCTGATCCGCGGCGTCGGGGTCAGTCGGACCGAGGCCGTGCCGGCTGCCACGTCCGCCCCGGTCGCCGCAGCCCCCGCCGCACCGGCCACCCCCGCCGCCTGACCCGGGCGCTCCCCGAACGGCCGGTCGCATCGCCGCACCCCTGATCCGCGCGACGGCGCGGCCGGTCCCCCCCAAGAAGCACCACCCCACGACCCAGCACCACCCCGCGAACACCCCGCACCCGCACCACCGCACCCGCACCCGCACCACCGAAGGGAACCCCCATGCGCATCGGCATCGACGTCGGCGGCACCAACACGGACGCCGTCCTGATGGACGGCAGCACCGTCCGTGCGGCGGTCAAGCGGTCCACCACCCCCGACGTCACCTCGGGCATCGTCGCCGCGCTCGACGGTCTGCGCGAACAGCACGCCTTCGGCCCCACGGACATCGACGGCGTGATGATCGGCACCACCCACTTCATCAACGCCCTGGTGGAGGCACGCGGCCTCGCCCCGACGGCCGCGGTCCGCCTGGGCCTGCCGGCGACGGCGTCGCTGCCGCCGTTCACGGACTGGCCCGCGCACCTGGTGTCGGCCGTGCACGCGCAGCCGTTCCTGGCCCACGGCGGCCACGAGTTCGACGGCCGCGTCATCTCGGAGCTCGACCCCGAGGAACTGAAGCGGCACGCCGGTGCCATCGCGGCCGCGGGCATCCGCTCCGTCGCGATCTCGTCGGTGTTCTCCCCGATCAACGACGAGTTCGAGCAGCGTGCGCAGGAGATCATGGCCGCCGAGCTCGGGCCGGACGTGGCGTTCTCGCTGTCGTCCGAGATCGGTCGCATCGGCCTGCTCGAGCGCGAGAACGCGACGATCATCAACGCGGCGCTCCGTGAGCTCGCCGACCGCATCGTCGACGGCCTGTCCGGGTCCGTCACGGGCAGCGGCATCGACGCACCGCTCTTCCTGAGCCAGAACGACGGCACGCTGATGGACGTCGAGTACGCCCGTCGCTACCCGGTCGCGACGTTCGCCTCTGGCCCGACGAACTCGATGCGCGGCGCAGCGGTGCTGTCCGGCTTCGACACCTGCGCGGTCGTCGACGTCGGCGGCACGACGAGCGACGTCGGCGTCCTGACCGCGGGCTTCCCGCGTGAGGCCACGGGCGAGGTCGCCGTCGCCGGCATCCGAACGAACTTCCGGATGCCCGACGTCCTGTCCGTCGGCATCGGCGGCGGCTCCCGCATCCGCGAGGACGGCAGCGTCGTCGGGCCGGACTCCGTCGGGTACCGCCTGACCGAGGAGGGCCTGGTCTTCGGCGGCACCACCCTGACCGCCACGGACGTGGCCGTCCGCGGTGGCCGCGGCGCGATCGGGGACCCGTCGCTCGTCGCCGGGGTGCCCGCCGAGGTCGCCGCACGCGCCCTCGACGTCATCGCGGAGCGCGTCGCCGACATCGTCGAGCGGATGCGCACCTCGTCCGATCCGCTGCCCGTCGTGGCGGTCGGCGGCGGCTCGGTGCTGTTGCCGGACACCCTGCCCGGACTCGGCACCGTGCACCGCCCGGAGCACTACTCGGTCGCCAACGCCATCGGTGCGGCGATCGCGCAGGTGAGCGGTGAGGTCGACAAGGTCTACGCGATCAGCGACGGCCGCCGGTCCGCCGTCGTGGACGAAGCCCGTCAGGAGGCCGTCGACCGTGCGATCGCTGCCGGGGCCGACCCCGGCTCGGTGGACATCGTGGACTTCGACGAGGTGCCGATCCCGTACCTGCCGGGCAACGCGACGCGGATCCGCGCCAAGGCCGTCGGTGACCTGGCACTCGGGGCGCTGGTCCGATGAGCGCCACGCAAGCAGCGCCCCGCGCCGCCACAACGCCGGCCGCCGCACCCCTCACCGCCATCGGCGCCGACTGCTCCGCCCTCGCCCGCGGCGCCGCGATCCTCGGCACCGGCGGCGGCGGTGACCCCTACATCGGCCGCCTGCTCGCCGAGGCCGCCGTCCGCGCCCACGGCCCGGTCGAGATCGTCCAGGTCGAGGACCTGCCCGACGACGCCGTGGTGCTCTCGGTCGCGATGATCGGCGCTCCCACGGTGATGGTCGAGAAGCTGCCGTCCGCCGGCCAGTTCGCCGAGGCCATCCGCAGCCTGTCGGCGTTCCTCGGGGTCACCCCCACCCACCTGGCCTGCATCGAGGTCGGCGGCGTGAACTCGACGACCCCGATCGTCGCCGCGGCCGAGCTCGGCCTGCCCCTGGTCGACGGTGACGGCATGGGCCGCGCGTTCCCCGAGGTGCAGATGGTGCTGCCGACCCTGTCCGGGGTCAGCGCGACACCGATGGCCCTGGCCGACGAAAAGGGCAACACCGTCGTCTTCGACACGGTGGACAACCGGTGGGCGGAGCGGCTCGCCCGCACGGCGACGGTCGAGATGGGCTGCTCCGCGATCACGGCGCAGTACGCCATGTCCGGCGCGCAGGTGAAGGAGTCGTTCGTCCGGGGCAGTCTGTCGCTGAGCGTCCGGCTCGGCGAGACGCTGGTCCGCGCACGCAGCGAGAACGCGGACCCCGTCGCGGCGGTCACCGAGGTGCTCGGCGGCACGGTCGTGTTCGAGGGCAAGGTCGCCGACATCGAGCGCAAGACCGTCACCGGGTTCGCCCGTGGCACGGCCCGCATCGCCGGTTCCGGCAGCGACACCGGCCTGGAGGCGGTGCTCCGGTTCCAGAACGAGCACCTGCTGGTCGAGGTGGCCGGCCAGGTCCGCACCACGGCTCCCGACCTCATCATCACCCTGGACGCCGAGACCGGCGAGCCGATCACCACCGAGGCCCTGCGCTTCGGCGCCCGCATCCGGATCGTCACCGCACCGGCCGACGAACGCTGGCACTCCCCGGACGGTCTGCGCCTGACCGGCCCGCGGTACTTCGGCTACGACACCCCCGCGGTCCGCCACGACGGCACCACGAGCGCGGGCGAGACGAACACGGGAGCGCACCGATGAGCTGGATCCTCGACGTCGACGACCTGCCCGACCTGGCCCGCGGCGCCGCCCTGCTCGGCACCGGCGGCGGAGGCGACCCGACCATCGGGATGCTCCTGGTCCGTGCCGCGATCGAACAGCACGGCCCCGTCACGATCCTCGACCCGTCCGAGGTGCCCGACGACGCTCTCGTCATCCCCACCGCGCAGATGGGCGCACCGACCGTGGTGCTCGAACGCATCCCGGCCGGACCGGAACCCCTCGGCGCCCTCCGTCGGCTCGAAGCCCACCTGGGCCGGACGGCGACCGCGACGATGCCCATCGAGTGCGGCGGCATCAACTCGATGATCCCGCTGCTCGTCGGCGCCACCGGCGGCCTGCCCGTCGTCGACGCGGACGGCATGGGCCGCGCGTTCCCCGAGCTGCAGATGGAGACGTTCTCGGTCTACGGCGTCCCCGGCAGTCCGCTGGCGATCAGCGACGAGAACGGCCACGGCGTCATCATCGAGACCGGCACGGACAACAAGAAGATGGAGTGGCTCGCCCGCGGGGTCACCATCCGGCTCGGCGGCGTCGCCTACATCGCCGAGTACGCGATGTCCGGCCGCCAGGTGAAGGAGACCGCCGTCCCGCGCACGCTCTCCCTGGCACTCGCCGTTGGTCGGGCCATCCGGGTCGCCCGCGAAGCCCACCGCGACCCCATCGACGCGCTCGCCGAGGCCCTCGGCACGACGATCTACACGCACCTGCGCGAGCTGTTCGACGGCAAGGTCGTCGACGTCGAGCGCCGCACGGTCGACGGGTTCGCCCGCGGTCGTGCCACCGTGCAGGGCACCGACGGGTCCGAGCTCGAGCTCCGGTTCCAGAACGAGAACCTCGTCGCCCGGCGTGACGGGCAGCTCGTCGCCGTCGTGCCCGACCTGATCTGCGTCCTCGACGCCGAGACAGCCGAGCCCATCACCACCGAACGCCTGCGCTTCGGGCAGCGCGTCCGGGTCATCGGCATCTCGACCCCCGACCTGATGCGGACCCCGGAGGCGCTCGCCGTGTTCGGGCCGTCGTGCTTCGGGCTCGACGAACCGTTCGTCCCGGTCGAGGACCTGCACGAGCACGTCCGCCCGGCCGCCCCGGCGGTCGGCTGACGAACGGCCGCGCGCCGACCCCGGCGCCGACCCCCGGCCCCGAGACGCGACCACGGCAGCAGAATGGACCCATGGACCAGGGTGAGCGGCGGGGCGGCGGTGTGGCGGGCCTCCAGGCCGACGACGCGACCGTCTTCGGACGCGGCACCGCCCTGCTCGGCTGCGGCGGTGGCGGCCGCGTCGACCACATGGTCAGCGCGCTGCGATTCGCGCTCGGCGACCGCAGCGTGCCGGTCGTCGACCTCGACGACCCCGCGCTCGGATCGTTGGTGGCCGTCGGGCTGATCGGGTCGACGACCGTGCTCGAGGAGAAGATGCCGAGCGGCGAGGAGCTGCCGGCCGCGCTCGCGGCGGTCGAACGCTGGACGGGCGTCCGTGCCGACGCCGTCGTCGCCGCACAGATCGGCGGCGTGACCGGACCGGCCGCGGCCCTCACCGCCCACGCCGCCGGACTGCCGCTCGTCGACGCGGACCTGGTCGGCCGCGCGGTCCCGCGCATCGACCAACTGTCGGTCTTCGTCGGCCCGACCACGACGGTCACGGCAGCCGCGGCCACCACGAGCGGTCTGCGGATCGTGGTCGACGCCCGGCACCCCCACGACGTCGAGACGGTCTGGCGCGAGGCCGTCTCGCACAGCGGCGGCTGGGCGGCCTTCGCGATCGGCCCGGTCCCGGTCGCATTGCTGCGCGAGCGAGCCGTCGTCGGCAGCGTGCAGCGCGCCCTCCGGATCGGACGCGCAGCGGGCGGCGCACGTGACGCGGTGGAACTCGCCGCGCTCATCGGCGGCCGGGTCGTCGCGCAGGGCCGGGTCATCGACGTCCAGCGCGAGGGGGACGCCCTCGCGTTCGTGCGCAGCAGCCTGGCCATCCGCGACGCCGGCACCGGTGCTGTCGCCCGGGTCGAGGCGGGCAGCGAGTACGTGCACTGCCTGGTCGACGGCCTGCCGGT
The DNA here is from genome assembly GCF_003234605.2 of Curtobacterium sp. MCPF17_021. NCBI lineage: Bacteria > Bacillati > Actinomycetota > Actinomycetes > Micrococcales > Microbacteriaceae > Curtobacterium > Curtobacterium sp. MCPF17_021. Next base: position 117,863 of record NZ_CP126252.1, read on the forward strand.
CGCCAGCACCCCGAGCGTCATCACCGTCGTCGACGCGCGGTCGCTCGCGCCGGTGGCGACCGACCGCACGCGGGTCGGCAACGAGCTCGCGGTGCTCGTGCTGCCGTCGGCGCCGTGGTGGTGGGCGGACCCCGACCGCACCGCGCGCATGGGACCGCGGGCGTTCGGCATCGACGCGGACGTCGTGCCCGAGGCCGTGGGCCAGGTGCTCGCGTGAACGCCGTCGGCGACCTGCTCCCGCTCCTGCCGGCCGGCACTCGCCTGCTCGTCGGCCCCGGCAGCACCGCGGTCCGCAGCGTCCGCGGGGTGGTGGGGACCCCCGACCAGGTCGGCCGGTCCCTGTCGCAGGGCGACGACGTCGTCGTGCTGCTCACCCCCGTCGACCGCGCGGACGCGCGCTTCGACGTGCTGCTGCGCCGGGCGTCCGCGGCCGGCACCACCCTGCTCGTCGTCGACGGGGCACTGGAACTCGGCCCCGGCACCACGACGCTCGCCGACCGGCTCGGCGTCGCCGTGCTCGCCACCCCGGACCCGTGGGCGACCTCGGTCCGCCTGCACGAACTCATCGGCACCGGGATGGGGCCGGCGGCCCGGGCAGCCCTCGACGCCTCCCGCGTCGCGCTCGACGCCGGCCCCGAACTCGACGACCTGTTCGCCCGGCTCGACCGCTCGCTCGGCCACCCGGTGCGGTTCCTCGACGCCTCGGGCCTGGCACTCCGCGGAGCCGCCGTCGACGACGCGGCCCGCGCCGTGCTCGTCCGCCGCGCCGGCACGAGCGACGTGCTGACCGCCGAGGGCGTCGACGAGACGCTCGTGGCGATCCCGGTCGGCACCGGCATCGGACCGCGCGCCTGGCTGGCCGTCGGCCTGCCCGTCCCGATCGCCGCCGAACAGCAGGTGGTCGCGAGTGCCCTGCAGGTCGCCGCCGTCGCCGTCGGGCACCGGTTGCTGCTCACCCGGCTCGACGACGAGCGTGACGCCCGCTACCGGATGGCGATGCTCGACGAACTCCGCGCGGCCGACGGGGCGCCCGCCCCGCAGCTCGTGCAGCGGACCATCGCCGCGGGGTGGCGGCTGGACGCCTGGCACGTCGGTGCGCGCGTGGTCGCGCGGCAGGGCGTCGACCTGGTCGCGCTCCGCCAGCAGGTCGACGCCGCGGTGCGCGCCGAGGGACTCGACGCGGTCGTCGTCGAACAGGCGGACGGCTGGGTGCTGTGGCTGTCGGAACCCGACGAACCCGGCCGGGAGGCAGTGGCCGACATCGCCGGTCGGCTGCGGCGCGCGCAGAACACGCTCCGCACCACCGTGGAGACCAACGTGGGCGTCGGCAGTCTGCAGGCGGGCCCTGCCGGGCTGGTCCGGACGCTCGGCGAGGCGGGCGACGCCGCCCGTCTGGCCGCGAGCCGTCCGGAGTCGGGGCACTTCGTGCACGTCGACCGGCTCGGGCTCGCGCAGCTGCTGCTCGCGTGGACGCAGACGGACACGTTCCTGCCGGCGTCGCGGCAGTTGCTCGCGCCGCTCGAACGCGGTGGCGGGGCGCTCCTGACGACGCTCGCCGCCTACCTGGACGCGGAGTCGTCGATCGCCGAGACCGCCGCGGTGCTCGGCGTGCACCGGAACACCGTGTCCGACCGCATCGCGCGGGTGGAGCGGCTGCTCGGGGTGGACCTGTCCGACCCGGAGACCCGGCTCGCCCTGCACCTGGCGACGCGGGCGAGGGCGGGCGACGGCGGCTGAGGCCTTGCTGCGTCAGCTGCGGCTGGTCTCGCTCGTCTTGTCCGTCTGGCTGGCCTTCTCGGTCTCGCGCTTCGTTGTCCCGCTCGTCTTGGCGGTCCCGCGGGCGGGCCGGGCGGCGGCGCCGGTCTCGCGCGCTGCACCCGAGGCCAGGCCGGCCGCGATGATGAACACGAAGACGATCAGCAGCGCACCGAGCAGCCCGATGTGCTCCCCGAGGAAGCCGATCAGGGGCGGCCCGGCCAGGAACGCGACGTAGCCGATCGTCGCGACGGCGCTGACCTTGGCGGCCGCGGTGCGGGGGTCGTCGGCCGCGGCGGACATGCCCATCGGGAAGCCGAGGCTGGCCCCGAGGCCCCAGAGCACGACGCCGACGATCGCGAGCGGCACGTTGTCGATGAAGATGAGCATCCCGAGGCCGACCACCGCGACGGCGGCGCTGATGCGCAGGATCGGCACCCGGCCGAACCTGTCGATCAGGGGGCTGCCGGCGACACGGCCCGCGGTCATCGCGGCCAGGAACACGGTGAGCACCCCGGCACCCGCGGCGTTGTCGAGCCCGTGGCCGTCGATCATCGCGAGGGGCAGCCAGTCGTTCGCGGACCCCTCGGCCAGCGCCATGCCGAGCACGATCACGCCGATCAACAGCGTCGAGGGCTGCGCCCAGACCTGCCAGCGGGTGAGCGGCGTCGCGACCGGGCTGGTGTCGGTCGACACCGGCTGCTCGAAGCGGTGCTCGTCCTGGAACTTCGTGACCGCGACGAGCATGGCGGCACTCGTGATGACGACGAGCACGATGAAGTGCCACGCCACCGGGATCTCGAGCTTCTCGGCCAACGCACCGAGGCCCGCGCCGGCGAGCGTGCCGAGGCTGAACGCGGCGTGGAACAGCGGCATGATCGTGCGCCCGCCGGCCTTCTCGGCGGCGGCACCGGAGACGTTCATCGACACGTCGCACAGGCCGTTGCCGAAGCCGAAGGCGATGAGCGCGATCCAGATGGCGGCGAAGCCCCACCCGAGCGTGACCGCGACCCCCGCGAAGACCATGCCGAGTGCCAGGCACGCCGCAGCCACCTGCACGCCCCGCCGAGCACCGAGCTTCGCGACGATGTGCCCGGCGAACGTCAGACCACCGATGGAGCCGACCGCCATGCCGAGCACGAGGATGCCCATCTCGAACGTGCTCGCGCCGAGGGAGTCGCGAACGCTCGGGATCCGGCCCAGCCACGTCGCGATGTCGAGCCCGGACAGGGTGAACACCACGAACACCGCGATGATCCAGGCCTTGGTGGTCGGGACGGTTCGGGTGGACGGCGTCGTCATGGTGGTTCCCATCGTGCTGCGGCGCGCGTGGTGCTGCGCGTTCTGGTGCGTGTCGGTGCTGGTCTCACGGCTGTCGAATCGATTCGACTGCTCGTTCCGGCTACGCTAACGGGCGATGGTCGAACCGGCAACAGAACCCGGCGCGTCGCGGATGAAGCCCCTCCGCGACGGTGCTGCACGTCCGTCGCGCCCGACGCTCGCCGCGGTCGCCCGTGCTGCCGGTGTCGCGCCGTCGACGGCCTCGCTCGCCTTCAGCGGTCTCGGCCCGGTGTCCGAGGACGCCAAGGCTCGCGTGCTCGCCGCTGCCGCCGACCTCGGTTACGGCGGCCCCGATCCCCGTGCCCGTTCGCTGCGCCGCGGTCGTTCCGGCGTCATCGGCGTCGTGATGGACGAGCGCCTGAGCGACGCGTTCCGTGACCCGGTCAACGTCCTGACGCTCGACGGCATCGCCGAGGTCGCCGGTGCTGCCGGTGTCTCACTGCTGCTCGTGCGGAGTCCACTCGACGACGAGCAGGGTGCCGGCCCGCTGGTCGACGCCCCGATGGACGCCGTCGTGCTCGTCGGGTGCAACGTCCGGATCGACCCCGCCGTCGCCGTACTGCGGCGTCGGCAGATCCCCGTCGTCGCGATCGAGGCGGCCGAGATCGAGGGCGCTGTCCCCGTCCAGCTCGACAACCGGGATGCCTCACGCCGTGCTGCGGAGTACCTGCAGGGGCTCGGCCACCAGGACGTGACCGTCGTGACCCTGCCCCTCGACGCCGCACGCCGACGCGGGCCGATCGACGACGACCGCTTCGGCTCCGGTATCGCATTCACGACGCTCGAGCGACTGCGCGGTGTGCGGGAGGTCTACCCCTCTGCGGTCGCCATCGAGACGGCCGGCAGTTCGGTCGAAGAGGGCCGTCTGGCCGGGACCGCCTTGTTCGCACCGGACGGCCCCCGCCCCACCGCCGTCATCGCGCAGAGCGACCTGATCGCCGTCGGGGTGATCTCGGCCGCGCTTGACGCCGGACTCCGTGTGCCCGAGGACGTCAGTGTCGTCGGGTTCGACGGCATCACGGTGGACGACAGCCTGCTCCACCGCACACCCATCCGGCACCTGACCACTCTGGTGCAGCCGTTCGTGCAGAAGGGTCAGGCCGCCGCCCGTGCCGCCCTGGCCATGCTCGAGGGGGCTGAACCGCAGCCCGCGTCGTTCAGGTCGGAGTTGCGGGTGGGGGACACGACGGGGCCGCCGCCTTCGCGCTGATCCCACGTCGTCCGAATCCCGCATACCGAGAACCCGTCGCGTGCTGAACAGGTTCCGTGCGGTCGAGCTGGAACAGCTCGTTCCGGCGGTGAGCCTGTCTGAGTCGTGTAGGTCTGCGTTCGCAACGGACCAGGCGGGGGCTCATCATCTGTCTGCTTGCGCGCTGGTCTGTTCGTCGATCGTGAAGTTCATTTTATCGATCACTTTCAAAATCGCTTTGGACCGTTCAGCAGGGGGCAGCGTCTCGATGAGGCGCTCGATGCCAAGAAGACGCGTGTTCTCCATCGGCTGCGCGAAGAATCTTCGCAACTGAGCGTTGGCCTGGGCCGAGGCTTTCATGAATGTAGCTCCCAGGTACGTGCTAAGCGCCCCGCCAATCACGCCTACTGATGCCGTGGTCACGGAGGCCGCGAACGATGGGGCGGTCGCAGCAAGAACCCCAAGGCCCAGGACGATTGCGAACCCTGCCCCAGCAGTGACCTGGGTGGAGACGAAGCTCCTCCTGGCCTGCTTGGTGACAATGCTGTGGTAGGTGTCGATCCGCTCCTGCGTGACCGGCCAGAGTGCTGCGAGTGAAAGATCCGTAGGTTCGGGACCAACCGATTCGAGCTTCGAGCTGCTTTGGGGGACACTGCCTCCTGGCTCACCCTCGGGGCGCTCTAGAAGGTCCGGTATCTCGATCGCCCGCCGCTTGGTCATGGCGATGGTTTCCGAGTTCCGAACCTGCCTGAGTCGCGCATCTAGCTCTTGAAGCTCCGACTTAGTGCTGCGAACCGAAAGCACTGCCCGAACCAAGCCCAGGACCCCGACCGCGGCCGCGACACACGCCAGTAGACCGCTCGTCGCACCGCCGAGCGAGCCAAGAACGTCATTTACCTGACTCGCACTCATGACCGGCTCCACAGCTAGACCTTACGGGTAGCGCAGATCACCTGATTACATCGCGAGCGGACATCGTCCCCGCATGGCTGTTCGTGGCGCCGGCGCTCGCGCTCGGCGGCGCCGCTGCCAGCGCTGCGGGGTCGGGTCCCTCAGGCGGGAGGGGCGCTGGCGCGGCAGAGCTTCCCAACACGAGACCCTCCTTTGCGCGAGATAACGGTCGTGTCCTTCACGTCCAGTGCTCGAGAGCATGCGACCATACGCAGGAAGTGAAGGACCGTCAGCAACAACTCGGTCCCCCTATCCGAGATCGAGGAGCACCGTGCGCCTGTCGCGCATCACCATCAAGAACTACTCGCGCGTCGCCGACCTCGACGTTCCTGTTGGGAACCATCTTGTCGTTGTCGGAGCCAACGACGTCGGGAAGACATCCATTCTGCGTGCACTAAATCTGGCGCTCGGTGCGGCTGCCCAGTTGTACCAGTCGCTATCGGTGCAGGATCTCGCAGATGCGGAGCAACCGATGATTGTCAGCGCTCATTTCGTAGCATTTAGCGAGGCAGAGCGCGCGGTCTTCTATCGAGAAATTGACATCGACGCCACGAGCAAAGCGGAAGCGCTCGAGGTCAGACTCGAAGTCCGGGTGGACCCCGACGACCCCGAATCGATTCTGATCACGAGGTGGAGCCCCGGACGTGGCGAGGTGCGGCCCATCACGCGGGAGCAGCTAGCCGCGATCGGATGGCGATATCTGCCAGCCGCCCGTCAGGCCTCCGCAGCTCAGTTGGAGAGCCCTGCGGGGGCGGTAAAGACGTTGCTGCGCGCACTCGAGCCCGAGCTCGGCGACGAGAAGTCGGCGCTTGGAGAGATTCTCAGTTCGTTCAATTCGATGCTGGCGACGAGCGTTCCCTTGGGTGAGCTGCTCTCCGGGGTGGCTGAGAGGCTGTCTGATGCAATGCCGCGAACCATTGCGTCGGAGGACCTCGCTGTACGCACTGTCGCGGACCCAACCGACTCGGTACTCGACGGAGTGTCACTGTTCACCCGTTCGGAATCCGGATTTTCCCCGATATCCGAGCAATCCGACGGTATCCGCCAACTTATAGCCATGACACTGTTCGACTTGGCCGAGGGCGCAGCGAACGTTATCGCGATTGACGAACCGGAAATCCACCTCCATCCATCTAGCCAGCGGACGGTAGCGGACTTGCTTGCCTCGGACCGAAACCAGAAGGTCATCGTCACCCATTCGCCCTACATCGTCCAAAAGTTCGACCCGACGGAAGTCATCGCCGTCGATCCGAACGGGGAGTCGCACTACCTCGATCCGACTCGAACGAGGATCGAAGAACGCGTCCAAGCGCACTGGTGGTCGCCTCGGATGCTCGAAGCACTCACAGCGCGGTTCGTCATCGCGGTCGAGGGGGTCGCGGACCGCCTAATTGTCGAAGCTGCAGCTCGTGCCCTCGGGATCTCACTGGATCGCATCGGGGCGACGGTGTTCGAGCTGGGAGGTGCTGAGAACTTCCCGGTCGTTCACAAGCTGCTCGGCCCATCGGGCTTCGGGATCGATGTCCTGGGCCTGGTCGATGACGCTGAAAAGGGGAAATGGGTCGGTGCGGTCGGCGGTCGTCCGCGCGACGTCCTTGAGCGCACGGTGTTCGTCTCGAAGGCCGACCTCGAAGATGAGTATTGCCGGGCCCTCGGCGCGGAGGCGATGACCGCTCGGCTCATTGACGCGGGAGTGGCCCGGGATGTGCAGACGCTTCTAGCCGCGTGCGGGGTTGCCGACGATGCGGCGTTGACACCGAGCAGCATCGCGAAGTACTGCCGGACGAGTGGTGGACAACCTCGAATCAATCGAAAGGTTCCTGCTGCTTTGGCCGTGGCCAAGCGTCTGAATCGGGATGAGGTCTCGCGGATGGACAGCGTGAACGCGCTACTCGCAGAGCTTGCAAGACGAGCCGTCGAATGATAAAGCGGAACGAGGCCTTCGAACGGGCAGTTCGATGCGACAGACGCAATCTACTCGTGATCGCACCGCCAGGCTGCGGGAAGACCGAGTTACTCGCCCACCGTGCGCATCGAAATGTCGCAGATCTCGAGGCGGGACGTCAAATTCTCGCGCTGACGTTCTCAAACAAAGCCAAGGCGAATCTCAACGGGCGACTTATCGAAATCCTCGGCGTCGAGCGAAAGCGACGCTTCGTCGTTGTGCACAACTTCCATGGACATAGTGCAGAGATCATCCGCTGCCATGGACGCACGCTCGGCATCCCGATCGACTTCGACCCTCCGAACGACCGGACCCAGGACGATGTTGTTGACGTCTACCTCGAGGGGCTTACCGAGCGTGAGGCTAACGACGTCCGGGCTCGGATCAATGGGGAGCTCGGCGAAGCAAAACGCGGGCCGTACAGCGACGCCGAAGTCCTCGAACGACTTCGAGACGGAGGCGATGAGCGAAGCTTGCTCGTGGAAGAGCATCGGCAACGATCGGGCCAGCTGTTCTACGACGACCTGCTGCGTCACGCTCAACGACTGCTCCGGGTGCCACAGGTCGCGCGTATGTATCGAACACACTTCCAAACGGTGATGGTTGACGAGTTCCAAGACCTTTCGCCACAGCAACTCGACCTGGTGCTCCGTTCCGCTGACTGCAACCGCACGATTGTCGGAGACCCACTGCAGGGCATCTACAGCTGGGCAGGTGCGCGGCCCGTCGAAAACGAGCGGTTGCTCCGTCGGATCAGCGGCGAACCGCTAACCCTCGGAACCTCCTATCGCTCTTCCCCAAACGTGCTCGGACTCCTCGGTGCTGTGGCGTCCGAGGTCGGCGGTAGAACTCTCGTACCTGTAGATCCCGAACACTGGTTCGAAGGTGGCGTTGCGGCCGGGTTCATGTTCGGCACCGGGTCCGATGAAGCCGAGTTTGTCCGGTCGGCTTCCGCAGAAATTCAGCGTCTTGCGCCTGAGACCACAATCGGCGTGATCTGCAGGTCGGGCTGGCGGCGGAAACCCGTCGATGCGGCCTTTGCGTCGTCGGACACGCCAGTGACCAGGTGGGACCTCGCGATTGACGATCCGGCTGTGGTCAAACGAATCCACGATGCTGTTGCTCGCATCGGAGCTAACGCGAGCATGGAGCAACTGCGCACACACTTGCTCGAAAGTGTCAACATCGCTGACTCAGAGACAATCGCAGACATCACCGAGGTGCTAACGCAGGTCGACGAACTTGTCGCGGAATCCGGGTCCCTCGGAGCCGCACTTGCGCGGCTACGAGCCATCGAGGATGCCACGGACGCTATCTCTCCTGGGATCCATCTGCTGAACGCACATTTGGGGAAAGGCCAACAATTCGACTGGGTCTTCGTGCCTGGATTCGACGAAGGAAACATGCCAAGCTTCCTCGCGCAGCGACCCGCCGACCTGGCCGAGGAACTGCGGATCCTCCTCGTAGTCATTTCGCGAGCACGCCACGGCGTCATCGTCACAGGCGCACGTTCCCTCATCTCGAAAGCCCGTCGTCCCTACGATGTCAAACCGAGCCGCTGGACAACGCTGCTTCGCGGCGCGATGTCGCATACCAGCAGCGACGATGTTTTGGAACACGTTCGACGGATGTACAAGCGGACTGACATCCACGCCGACACTGATGCGCCATGAGTTCCCTTTCGGGGCCATATCACCTCAGGGTCGTCTCCTTCGTTCGGTTGAGTCGACGAACGGTCGCGTCATTAAGCACGAGATGATGAAGTGCTTTGTCGCCCTCTAGCTCCTCCGCGGTTCGTACGTCTTGGCCACATAGTCGCTGGTTCGCGCTGATGTTCAGTTCCCAGGCGGGTAAGGCGACGCCTGCTCACTGGCCAGTCGTTTTCGGTGGTCCTATTCAAACGTCAGGCTCCTGCATCCTGATCAGCACATTCTCGGGTACCTGGTCGAGAACGACTCTCTTTCCGGGGCGCCAAACGTCACACCGCGCACACGCCGCCCGTGCGCGTCGCGGTCAGCGCCGTCGCACCCCGATCCCCACCACCGCAACCAGGTTCACCGCACTCCCCACCAAGAACCCCGTGGTGCCACCCGCGACACCTGCGACGGGTCCGAGCACCGCCATGAGCCCAGCCCCGACGACGAACCCGGCGACCGAGGCGAGGGCAACCTGGCGCGAGCGTCCAGCGGCGAGCAGCAACGCCGCCGGCACGAGTCCGACGGTGAACACCCACACGGCAACCATCAGGTACCGCAGGTCGGCGACGGCAGCGGCGCCCTCGGCGGGGTAGACGATCGGCAGGAACCATCCGGCGAGCAGGGCGATCAGACCGAAGACGACGGCGGATGCAGCGGCGAACCCGACGACGAGCAGCAGGGCCCCGCGGGAGCGCAGCGATCCGCCATCGGTCCGGTGCGCGAACGCCGGCACGAGCACCTGCCCCAACGCCTGCCCGAGCATCGACGCCGGCGTCGCCAGGGTGAACGCGGCTGCGTAGACACCGGCGTCGTACGCCGACGACGTCACCTGCGCCGAGATCATCGTCAACTGCAGCAACCCGTTCGAGGTCACCACCGCCAGCACGTTCCACGCCGCGAACCCGAGCACCCCGGCAGCCGGTTCGCGCGAAGCAGGCGCGAAGCCGTTGCCCCGCGGCCAGCACGCGATCGCGAACACCGTGTACCCGATGGCCAGGGGCAGCAGCACGAAGGGCTCGAGCCGCGCGGCACACGCCACCACGAGCAACCCGAGCGCCAGCACACTCGTCACCGAGTCCCAGAGAGCGACCCGGGGCGCCCGGTCGTAGCCGAGCTGTGCGCCGCGGGCGTAGCAGTAGAGCCCGTAGCCGACGACGACCGCGGCACCGCCCAGAACCATCCCGGGGCCGTTGCCCCAGGCCAGCGCGATCGGCACGGTGACCGCCGCGAGCACCGCGCTCGACACCAGCATGGACACCCCGAGCAGCCGGTTCACGGCGGCGTCCGAGCGCCGACCCCGCAGTGCGATGGCCAGGAACCGCGATGCAGTGTTGCCCGCGGCGTTCGGCCAGAGCAGCGCGACGAAGACCGAGAGTGACAGCAGCGCCGTGGTCTGCCCGAGGGTCTCGGTGCCGAACACCCGACCGACGACGACGGTCACGAGCAGCTTCGCGACGCCCTGCACCCCGATGCCGACCGTGGCGAGCACGGCCGACGAAGCCACCGACGACGACGGCGCCGCAGGAGAATCAGGCCCGGCAGACGAAGCAGGCCCAGCCGGAGACGACCCGCTCATCGCGCCAACGCCTGTTCCACCCAGCCGCGCCGGTGCGCCCGCACCCCGAGCGTCACCGCCCGGACCCCGATGTACCCGAGGGTGAACGCCGCCCACAGCCCCGCGAGCGTCCCGCCGGCCCACCACAGCAGGGGCAGGTACACGACGAGGTTCGCGCCTCCGGCGATGGCCAGGTACCGCGCGTCACCGGCGCCGATCAGCACCCCGTCGAGCACGAAGACGTACCCGGCGACGGGCATCCCGACGGCGATGAGCACCAGCACGACGGGCAGGGCGTCCCGCACCGCCTGCGAGTCCGAGAACACCGGCCCGAGCACCCCGCTCACCGCCAGGGTCAGCACTCCGAGCAGCACACCACCGGCTATCCCGAGCAGCACGAGCCGTCGCGTCACCAGTCGCACCCGCTCCGGGTCACGCCCGCCGAGTCCGTGCCCGACGAGCGCCTGCCCGGCGATCGCCAGTGCGTCGAGCGCGAACGCCAGCGTCGAGAAGACGGTCAGCCCGACCTGCGTCGTCGCCAACCCGGTGGTCCCCAGTCCGGCAGCGGCCCCGACGGTCGCGAGCATCGCGATCCGCAGCGACGCGGTCCGCAGGAACAGCCATGCCCCAGACCACAGGGCCCGGGCGACGCCCGAGGCGCCGGGTCGCAGCGGGGCCCCCGACGACCGAGCGGCCCGCACCGCGATGCGCACGTAGACGACGGCCATCGCCCACTGCACGATGACGGTGCCGGCGGCGGATCCCTGGACACCCCAGCCGGCGCCGTAGATCAGGACGGCGTTGAGCAGCCCGTTCGCGACGAACCCGATGGTCGCGACGACGAGCGGGGTCTTCGTGTCCTGCAGCCCACGCAGCAGCCCGGTCGAGGCGGTCACGACCAGGATGCCGGGCAGCCCGACCAGCGAGATGGTCAGGTACGCGGTCGCCGCCGCCGACACCTCGGCCGAGGCGCCGAACAGGTCGACGAGCGGTCCGGCAAGCGGCCACCCGACCAGCGCCAGCACCACCCCCAGCACGAGCGCGAGCCACATCCCGTCGATGCCCGCGTGCACGGCGCCGCGACGGTCGCCACCACCGAGCGCCCGTGCCACGGCCGGGGTCGTCGAGTACGCCAGGAACACCAGCAGCCCGGTCACCGTCGACAGCACGGCACTCGCGAGCCCGACGGCCGCCAGCGGCGTCGCCCCGAGGTGCCCGACGAGCGCGGTGTCGGTCAGCAGGAACAGCGGCTCGACCACGAGCGCTCCGAGCGCCGGCACCGCCAGCCGCACGATGTCGCGGTCGACCGCGCGCCGCTCAGCGGTCACAGCGGGTCGCGTCGGTGGGTGCACCGACCCATTCTGTCGGCGATGCCGACCCGTCGCGGTCACCAGGCGGGGTGGGCGCGACGCCACGACGGACTGGAGGCCCGTGGCGGCGCCGCCACGGGCCTCCAGTCCGGTGGTCCCACGTCGTCAGGCCGGACGCGCGTTCCAGCCGACCACTCGCGTCAGTCGGCGCGCGGTTCCGCGGGGACGGCGACGGTGGCGGCGTGCGCGGGGTCGGAGACCTCGGTCGACGGCCCGTCGGCGCCACGGGCCCGGCCGATGACGTCCATCACGTGGTAGACGACGATCGCTGCGATGGTGCCGACGATGATGCCGCCGAAGCTCGCCTGGCCGAAGCGGAACGTGAAGTCGGCGATGCCGATGATCAGGGCGATGCCGGCCGTCAGCTGGTTCTTCGGCTTCGAGAAGTCGACGCGGTTCTCGACCCAGATCCGGATGCCGATGACGCCGATCAGGCCGTAGAGCGCGGTGGTGGCACCGCCGAGCACACCGGCCGGCACCGAGGAGATGACCACGCCGATCTTCGGTGACAGGCCGAGCAGGACGGCCGCGATCGCGGCGACCCAGTAGGCGGCGGTCGAGAAGACGCGGGTGGCGGCCATGACGCCGATGTTCTCGCCGTAGGTGGTGGTGGCGGAGCCGCCGCCGACCCCGGCCAGGACGGTCGAGACGCCGTCGGCGAAGAGCGCGCGACCGGTGAGCGGCGTGAGGTCACGGCCGGTCAGCTGTCCGACGCCCTTGACGTGCCCGACGTTCTCGGCGACCAGCGCCAGGACGACCGGCACGAACGCCAGGTAGATCGCGAGCTGCGACGGGTCGAAGGCGGGAGCGGTGAAGTCCGGCAGGCCGATCCACTTCGCCTCACCGACCTTCGAGAAGTCGACCTGCCCGCCGATGAGCGCCGCGACGTACCCGACGAGCACACCGATGACGATCGACAGTCGGCCGATCAGGCCCTTGAACAGGACGGTGACCAGGATGATCGCCGCCAGGGTGATGAGTGCGATGACCGGGGACGCCGTGAAGTTGTCGCGGGCGGCCGGTGCCAGGTTGAAGCCGATCAGCGCGACGATCGCGCCGGAGACCACCGGGGGCATCAGGCGGTCGGTCCAGCCGGCTCCGGCCAGGTGCACGACGAGGCCGACGATCGCGAGCAGCGCGCCGACGACGATGATGCCGGACAGGGCGAGCGGGATCCCGCCGATCTTCGTGGCAGCACCGATCGGGGCGATGAACGCGAACGACGAACCGAGGTAGCTCGGCAGGCGGTTGCCCGTGATGAGCAGGAACAGGATCGTGCCGATGCCGCTGAACAGCAGCGTCGTCGACGGCGGGAACCCGGTGATCAGCGGCACCAGGAACGTGGCGCCGAACATCGCGACGACGTGCTGCACGCCCAGGCCGATCGTCCGGGGCCAGGTGAGTCGTTCGTCCGGCGTCACGATCGTCGTCGCGGAGACGGTCTTGCCGTCCCCGTGCAGCTTCCACGGAAGTCCCATGCGATGACCGTACCGGCAGCGATGCGCCGGTGACGACCCGGATCGGCCTGCCCCATGGGGACGGTGGCTATCGTGGACGACATGACCGACGTCGCACGTGCCTCCGGCATCCACACTGACGAACTCGACCCCGCGGTGCGCCCCCAGGACGACCTGTACCGCCACGTGAACGGGACCTGGATCGAGGCGACGCCGATCCCCGACGACAAGGCCCGGTACGGCTCCTTCACGGTGCTGGCCGAAGCCGCCGAGATCGCCGTGCGCGACATCATCGAGCGCTCGCAGCAGGCCGCCCCCGGCACCGAGGAGCGGAAGGTCGGTGACCTCTTCACCTCGTTCACCGACGAAGCGCGGCTCGAGGAGCTCGGCACCGCACCGATCGAGCACCTGCTCGCCGAGATCACCGAGATCCAGTCCACGCGAGAGGTCATCGCCGCCGTGGGCCGCTTCGAGCGCCTCGGCCTGCCGAGCTTCCTGCAGCTCTTCGTCGACAACGACCCGGGCGACCCCGAGTCGTACGTCGTGTTCCTGGAGCAGTCCGGCCTCGGGCTGCCCGACGAGTCGTACTACCGCGAAGAGCGCTTCGCCGACATCCGCGAGAAGTACCGCGAGTTCGTCGCGGCGATGTTCCCGCTCGCCGGCCTCGACGACGGCGGTGCCCGCACCGAGCACGTCATCGCGCTCGAGACGGCGCTCGCGTCGAAGCACTGGGACAACGTCACCACCCGTGACAGCCAGAAGACCTACAACAAGCTGCCGTGGGCCGAGGTCGCCGTGCTCGCCAAGGGCGTCGACCTGCAGATCTGGTGGCAGGCGATCGAGGCACCGGCCGGCGCCTTCGAGACCGTCGTGGTCCGCGAGCCCTCGTTCATCACCGGCCTGGCCGACCTGCTGAACGAGCAGCCGCTCGAGGTCTGGAAGGACTGGCTGCGCTGGCAGGTCATCCGCGGCTCCGCCGCGTACCTGACGAGCGCGTTCTCGGCCACGAACTTCTCGTTCTACGGCACCGCACTGACCGGTGCGCCCAAGCAGCGCGAGCGCTGGAAGCGCGGCGTCTCGCTGGTCGAGGGCGCGATGGGCGAGGCCGTCGGCCGCATCTACGTGCAGGAGCACTTCGACGAGACCTCGAAGGCCAAGATGGACGACCTCGTCGCCAACCTGGTCGAGGCCTACCGGCAGAGCATCACGGGGCTCGAGTGGATGACCGACGAGACCCGTGCCCGTGCGCTCGACAAGCTCGACAAGTTCACGCCGAAGATCGGGTACCCGGTGAAGTGGCGCGACTATTCCGCGCTGCCCGTCCGTGCCGACGACCTGGTCGCCAACGTCCGCGCCACCGCCTCGTTCCAGGTCGACCGGGAGCTCGGCAAGATCGGCAAGCCGATCGACCGCGACGAGTGGTTCATGACCCCGCAGACGATCAACGCCTACTACAACCCGGGCTTCAACGAGATCGTGTTCCCCGCGGCGATCCTGCAGTTCCCGTTCTTCGACGCGAGCCGCGATGCCGCCGCGAACTACGGTGCGATCGGGGCTGTCATCGGCCATGAGATCGGCCACGGTTTCGACGACCAGGGCTCGCAGTACGACGGCGACGGCAAGCTCGAGAACTGGTGGACCGAGGCGGACCGTGCCGCGTTCGAGGAGCGCACGAAGGCCCTCATCGCCCAGTACGACGCCCTGGTGCCGACCGAGGTGCCCGACAGCCACGTGAACGGCGCCCTGACGATCGGCGAGAACATCGGTGACCTCGGTGGCCTGTCGATCGCATGGAAGGCGTACCTGCTCTCGCTCGACGGCCAGGAGCCCCCGGTCGTCGACGGCCTGACCGGCGCCGAGCGCTTCTTCCTGAGCTGGGCCCAGGCCTGGCGCATGGCGATCCGACCGGAAGAAGCCGCTCGACTGCTGTCGATCGACCCGCACTCGCCGAACGAGTTCCGCTGCAACCAGGTCGTGCGGAACATCGACGTCTGGTACGACACCTTCGGCGTGACCGAGCAGGACGCGATGTACCTCGACCCCGCCGAGCGCGTCGCGATCTGGTGATGACGGAGCCGGACGCGGCCCGGTCGTCGCGCCGCCGGCGACCGGACGACCGCCCAGCAGGTGGCGGCCGCGGTCGTGGGCGGCACAGCGGCCGGTCCGACGACCGCTTCACCGCCACCACCGAGGCGCTCGGTGCCCTCGCGCTCGAGGGTGCCGGGGTCAGCGCCTCGGTGATCGACACCTCCAGTGGCAAGGCCCTGCTCGCGATCGACGACACCCTGGTGCAGCCGGTCGCGAGCCTGGGCCGCGTCCTGCTGCTCATCGAGGTCGCCGCCCAGCTCGAGGACGGCCGCCTGCACGGTGACCGCCTGCAGCGCATGGCCCGCGACACCGCGACCGGTGCCGGCCTGTGGCAGTTCCTGCAGGAGCCGACCATGCAGGTGCCCGACCTGGCGACACTGGTCGGAGCAACCGCCGACGCCTGGGCCATGAACGCGCTGCTGTCGACCGTGGGCATCGACGCCGTCCGGGAGCGTGCGGAGTCCCTGGGCATCGAGCGCACCGCGTTGATCGACCGCGTGCGGGACCGCCGCGGCCCGGATGACGCCCCCGACGCCTCCGTCGCACCGACCGGGGAGCTGTCGTGGGTGATGCGCGGACTGGCGCTCGGCGAAGTCGTCGACGAGGCGGTGTCGAACCGGGTGCTGGGCTGGTTGTCCCTGGCGAGTGACCTGAACCTGGTCGCCGGGTCCTTCGGGCTCGACCCCCTGGCGCACCGTGCGCTCGACCACGGGTTGCAGGTCGTCGCGGTCACCGGGTCGAGCACCGGTGTGCGGGCCGAGGCGGGGATCCTGCGGGGGCCCGGGTCGTCGGTCAGCTACGCCGTGACCGTCACGTTCGACGACGCTTCGTTGCAGCGGCGGTTGGCCGTGGTCGAGGCGCTGCGGACCATGGGGACCGAGGTGCTCGAGGCGGTGCACGCGCCTGCGCGTCGCTGACGGCGCTTGGTGCTGTTCGTCGCGGGTGCGGCGTCACCGTGTCAGGACCGGGGGACGCAGACAGACTCGGCGCTCAGACTCAGCCCGTCGACGGTGCCGCGGATGCTCGCCGTGGCGGGGTCCGCATCCGTTGACGACGACCAGTAGTCCCGCCCCATCGCCCGGCCGCTGACCTCGAGGCCCTCCGACGTCCACAGCGCGGTCACGGCGTCGAACGGCTCCTGCGCGTCGTCGACGATCTGGAACACGGGCACGATGCTGAACGCCGTCGCGCGGGTGCCGGTCGCATTGGGTGACCAGGTCGATCCGGGCGGCGCGCACTGTTCGGTGCCCGTGGTCACGGTCGCCGGGACTCCGGCGGCCTCGGCCGAGCGCTCGAGGAACGCCCGGAGCGTCGCAGCGTGGTCGCTGACGTCGGCGGGCACCCAGGGAGCCGGGGTGGCGCTCGTCGTCGGGGTGCCCGGGGCGGTGGCGTCCCGAGGCTTCTTCGCGTCGAGGGGGAGTCCCACCCAGCCTCTCGTTCCGTCGAGGCCGACGGAGAACGCGGTGCGCGGAGCGCGGTGTGCGTCGGCGGCTTCGTCCTTCGTCCGGACGAGTACGTCGGCGACGGCACCGGTTCTGTCGCCGTAGAACGACAGGGAAGGCCGCTCGGGCTCGGCAGCCGCTCCGTACTCGTCTGCGGGTGCCTGCGCAGCGTCGGCGTAGGTCGTGCCCGGTGAGTAGTACAGGCCCTCGACGTCGTGGTCACCGTCGCGGTCGAACCCGTCGATCGTGCGCAGGAGTGCTCGCCCGGGGTGCGTCGCCGTGATCCCCACCGAAACGTCAGCACGGTCCAGCGAGGCCGGGTGGTCCCCGACGATCGGACGGGCCTGCGCGACGGCGTCGGTGAAGCTGACGCCCGGCACGAGCCAGATCGTGGAACGTGACGGGGTCGCCCACAGCCGGTGCACGAAGGGCTCCGCGCGCAGCCGTCCGGCCAGCTCGACGACGTCGGCGTCCATCGGGTCGATGATGACCGGCGCCGCCGCCCGGCCGCGGGGCACGTCCACGGTCACCGACAGCGTCGTGCCGGTCACACCCCGCGCTGCCGTGTGCCGGATCCGTTCGGCGACGGCGAGGTCGCTCGTGTCGGCCTGCACCTCGAGCGAAGCGATCCAGTTCTGCGGGTCGTCCTTCGCGTCGACCTGACGGATCTCGCCCTCGGCCGTGTCGACCCCGGGCAACCGCTCGACCCGGGTGATGAGCTTCGCGAGCGCCGATTCCGACCCAGCCGGCGGTGGTGGCGACGTGCACGCGGCGAGGGCGAGCACGACGCCGAGCGCGGTTGCGAGGGCTGCCGCTGAACGTGTCCGTGCGCGAGCCCCCATGCGTCCGAGTCTAGGAACGGCGTCTCGCCGCCCGGAATCGGTCGCGAGACCCATCCGTGCTCAGCGCAGGAGCACGAAGGAGCGCAGCGGCTGCGGGTCGACTTCGTGGGCCTCGACGAACCCACGTGACTCGTAGAACGCCCGCTGCCCCGGCTCCGCGTCGGTGAGCAGTACCGTCTGGCGAACGTCGGCGTACCGCTGCAGGACGGCGTCGAGGAGTGCGCCGCCGATGCCGGACCGGTGCGCGGACGGCAGGACGAGGACGTCCTGCACGTACACGATCGTCACGCCGTCGGAGACCGTGCGGACCAGGCCGAGCAGGTGTCCTTCGTCGTCGCGGGCGGTCAGCACGGTGTGGGAGCCGGCGATCGCCGCGGTGAGGGCTGCGGGGTCCTGCGTGTACGCGGTCCACCCGACGGCGTCGTACAGCGCCACCAGTTCGTCGGTGCCCGGTCGTTCGTCGCTGATCGTGGTGGTCACGGTGCTCATCGTGCCCGACTCCTACGAGGTCGCCTGCCCCTCCGGCACGAACGCCTGCACCGACAGCAGTGAGGCATCGGTCGACGCACATGCCTGGAAGTCGGTGTCCTTCACGAACAGGGACTGCTTCGACCCGGGCGGGTACACGCGGAAGCCGTCCGGGGTCTTGGGCGAGCAGTCGCCCGCCGAGTAGTTCTCGGCCCGGACGATCTTGAGCGGTGCGACGGCGGTCTTGCCGGGAGCGAGTGTGACGGTCGGGTGCGGGGAACTCTTCTCCGCGATCGCCGCCGCTCCGATCTGCTTGCCGGTGCCACCCCCGACGAACGAGACGCCGGGCCACCCCTGCACGGTGCAGGTCGTCGACCCGGTGTTCTCGAGCACCAGGTGCACGATGACGCTTCCGGCGGCACCACCACTGCCGGCCTCGATGCGCCCGGCGAGCGACGATGCCGCGCACCGGTCACCAGCAGACGAACCGGTGGCACCGGATCCGGCGGATGAGCCGGACCCGGACGAAGGTGCCGCCGAGGCGGACTCCTCGGACGACTGCGGCGTGGACGCCGACACGGACGGCGACGGCGCGGGCGCCGTGACGGTCTCGGTGGCTGCGGGCTGCCCGTCCGAGGCGCACCCCGCCAGTGTCCCGACGGCGACGAGCCCGGTCACGACGAGCAGGAACTTCGATCGGCTGCTGCGTTGCATGGTGCACAGGCAACCACCGAACGCCGCATCCGGTTCGGTCGGCGTCCAGGGACCACGGGCACACTCCGAGGCAAGCAACCCGAGCAGCGGAGGTCGGACATGACGGGCAAGCACGAACAGGCACGAGGCGACGAGGGTCGCGCGGACGGGGTCGAACCCCGCGCCGGAGCCTTCACGGACAGCGAGATCCCGGGCGAGGAGCACGTCGAGTCGACGGAGCCCGTCGGCGAGTTCGTCTCGAGCGACATCCCCGGCGAGACGCGTCCGACCGGAACCGGACCCGACGGCGAGTACGTCGACTCGGACATCCCCGGCGAGGCCGAGCCGGCCCAGAACGGCGAGGTCGGGGAGTACACCGACACCGACAAGGCCTGACGAACCCGAGTGGAACGCATCCCATGATCAAGGATAGGCAGTCATCCTTGATCATGGGATGATCCATGTATGGCTTCGTACGAGACGATCCGCCGCACGGGCGACCCGTCGGCCGCGACACGCGCCTTCCGGATGCCGATGGTCTTCGACGCCTACGTGCCGGATCCGCTGCACGGCCGAACGGTCGAACTCGGACCGACCGAACAAGCGGCCGTGCTCGAGGCCACCGCTGCGGTGACGGAAGCCGAGACGAGATCCACGCTGCTCGGTAGCGGAGACGCACTGGGTCGGATGCTCCTCCGGGCCGAGGCGGTCGGGTCGTCGATGATCGAGGGCCTCGAGGTCTCCCCGCGGAAGCTGCTCGAAGAAGAAGCCCGCGGACGGAGCCCGTTCGGGCAGTGGAGCACCGCAACCGAGGTCCTCGGCAACATCGACGCCATGACCTTCCTCACCGAGTCGGTCGGTCCGGGTTCTCCGGTGACCCTCGACCTGCTCCTCGAGGCGCACCGGCGTCTGATGGAGGCCTCGACGACCCCCGAGGTCGGGGGCACGGTCCGAGCGGTCCAGAACTGGATCGGTGGACCGACGCCTGCTGCAGCGGCGTTCGTCCCGCCCGTGCCGGAGCGGGTGCCAGGGCTCCTCGACGACCTGCTGGAGTTCGTGAACTCGAGCACGCTGCCGACGATCGCCATCGCCGCCATCGCACACGCGCAGTTCGAGACGATCCACCCGTTCGCCGACGGTAACGGTCGCATCGGACGCGCACTGATCCACGCCGTCCTGCGGTCACGGGGGCTGACCATCGAGTCGTCTCCACCGGTGTCCCTGGTCCTGGCGACCCGCGCTGTCGACTACGAAGCGGGGCTCCAGCGCTTCCGGTCCACCGATCCGCCGGCATCGGAGCCAGCGCAGCGTGCCGTCGGGCAGCTCGTCCGGCTCTTCGCCGAGGCCATGGCCGAGGTCGTGGACCGGATGACGCAGTTCGAGCACGAGCTCGTCCGGATCAAGGAGTCCTGGCGATCTGCGCTCGCCGGAGTCCGCTCTGACTCCGCTGCATGGTCGGCGCTCGAACTCGCGCCCCGCATGCCCGTGCTCACCGCGCAGACGTTCGCGGCCGCGACGGGCCGGAGCGAGCAGGCCGCGAACACGGCCTTGGGGGTCCTCGTCGAGCGTGGAGTCCTGACACAACGATCGGCGGGACGGCGGAACCGTGTCTTCGAGGCAGACGCCGTGATCGGCGCGCTGGCACTGCTGGAACGCCGTCTCGCCTCTCCGGCTGGTGACACCGGCGTCGTGCCGCCGACCAGACACGTGCCGGCAGCTCCGCCCAGGGCCTGACGGTCAGTCGATGAGCTCCGCCGCCACCAGGCGGCGGAGCGTCTCCACGCCCGCAGGCGGGCAGCGGTCCGCGTCGGCGGAGGTGACCCACTCGACCTCGTCCACCTCGGCCGAGGCGACGGGCGTGGCGGAGTCCAGCGGGCCTCCCGGCCGGACCAGGAACAGCGTCATCGCGACCATGGTCCCCGGAGCCTGCCCGTGGGCGGGCTCGAGCATGACGCCGAACGGGTCGACGTCGTCGGCGGTGAGCCGCAGGCCGGTCTCCTCGTACGCCTCGCGCACGGCGGCTTCGACGTCGGTCTCGTGCGGCTCCGCCTTGCCGCCGGGCAGGTAGAGCACGTCGCGCGCCCGGGCGCGCACCATCAGGACGCGTCGGTCACGCACCAGCAGCAGCGCACTCACGCGCAGCGTGGGTGGTTGCGGGCCTGTCTGGAGGCTCAGCTCGCGTCCGCCTGGTCGTCGCGATCCGAGGCGGTCGGGTCCAGTGCCGTGCGGTCGGCCAGCGGGACGACGGGCGACGGCAGCTCCGGCTCGGCCTCCGGCCGGACGCCGTACAGGGAGTCGATCGCCCCGACGAACTCCTCGCCGCGACCGGCGCGACCGAGCTCGCGGGCGCGGACCGAGGGACGGTGCAGCAGGACGCCGACCAGGTGCCGGAGCGCCCGCTCGGTGTGCTCGACGGACTCGCCGTCGGCGTCCGCGCGGCGCTTGGCCCGCTCGATCTCGTCGTCGAGGATGTCGAACACGTGCTTGCGGAACGCCACGAGCGCCGGGGTCGTCGACTGCTCCATTGCCTGCGCGCGGAACCGGGACACCGCGTCGTCGACCATCGCGCGGGCCTCGGACTCGGCGTTCAGCTCGGAGATCGGGGCGTGGATGCTGATCGTCTCGAGGTCGAGCAGTTCGACGCCGTCGACGCCGGCGGCCGCGGGGTCGACGTTGCGGGGGAGCCCGAGGTCGATGACGATGCGGCGGACCCCGTCGTCGAGGTCGGCCGGTGCGACGACCGGGACCTCGCTCGAGGTGCAGGTGATCAGGACGTCGCTCTCCCCGATGGCCTGGCGCAGGTCACGGGCGGCGACGAGGTCGTGCTTGGCGGCGAACCACGGCGCCCGGCCCGAGGGCGAGAACACCTGGATGTTCGTGGCACCGCGGTCGCGCAGGGCCGCGATGGTGGTCGCCGCGTAGCTGCCGGTGCCGACGAGCAGCACGCGGGTGCGGGCCCAGTCGGTGACGCGCGACGACGCGAGCTCGAGGCCGAGGCGCACGAGCGAGCGGCCGGCGGCACCGATGCGGGTGCGGGTCTTGACGCCGCGCGAGGTGTGCGCGGCTTCCTGGAACAGGCGCTCGAGGTCCGAGGTCGTGGTGCCGTGGGACCGGGCGTCCTCGAGCGAGCGACGGACCTGGCCGGAGATCTCGGTCTCGCCGACGACGACGGACTCCAGTCCGCTCGACACGGCGAACAGGTGCTGCACGACGTCCTTGCCGCCCAGGACGTTGACGGAGTCGAGCACCTCGGTGGCGTCCAGGTCGCTCGCGGCGGCCACGGCCTGCACGGTGGCGGAGACGGCGGAGTCGCTCTCGTCGCCCGGGATATCGAGGTACGCCTCGAAGCGGTTGCAGGTCGCGAGGACCACGGCACCGTCCAGGACGCCGGCATCCGTGACGAGTCGGCTGGCTGCCGCGGGTGCACCGATGCTCAGTCGCTCCAGGAGATCGAAGCTGGCGTTGCGATGCGACGCCGTGAGACAGATGAGCACGTAGCCAATGGTAACGCGCTCGATGGGACAATCATCCGGTGACCGAAGCGACGACCACATCACTCCCCGACTCCCACCCCCTGGCATCAGGGCGGACGAGTGGTTCCCGCCTGGTGCGGGCCCTGCGGGGTGACCGTCCGGAGACGCTCCCGGTCTGGTTCATGCGGCAGGCCGGTCGCTCCCTGCCCGAGTACCGGGAGCTTCGGATCGGCACAGCCATGCTCGACGCGTGCCTCGACCCGGAGATGGCGTCGGAGATCACCCTGCAGCCGGTGCGCCGGCACGGGGTCGACGCGGGCATCTTCTTCAGCGACATCGTCGTGCCGATCAAGCTCGCCGGCGTGGACGTCGAGATCGTCCCCGGTCGTGGCCCGGTGCTCTCGTCGCCGATCCGCACCCCCGCCGACGTCGACGCGCTCGAGCAGCTCGACCCCGCGGCCCTCGCCCCCATCGAGCAGGCCGTCCGTCGCACGGTCGAGCAGCTCGGCGACACCCCGCTGATCGGCTTCGCGGGGGCGCCGTTCACCCTCGCCGCCTACCTGGTCGAGGGCGGCCCGTCCAAGGACCACATCCGCGCCCGCACGCTCATGCACGCCGACCCCGAGACCTGGTCGCGCCTGCTCGCCTGGGCCGCCGAGGTGTCCGGGATGTTCCTGCGAGCCCAGGTGCTCGCCGGGGCCTCGGCCGCGCAGCTCTTCGACTCGTGGGTCGGGTCGCTCTCCCGCGCCGACTACGTCCGGTCCGTCGCGCCGCACTCCGCCCAGGCGATGTCGCACGTCGCCGAGCTCGGGGTGCCGCGCATCCACTTCGGCGTCGGCAGCGGCGAGGTCCTGGCCGACATGACGACCTTCGGCACGGACACCGTGGGCGTCGACGCGGTCGGGGTCGACTGGCGCCTGCCGCTCGACCAGGCGGTCCAGCGCGTCGGCACCGGGGTCAGCGTGCAGGGCAACATCGACCCGGCGATGCTCTCGGCGCCGTGGGCTGTCCTCGAAGCGCACGTCCGCGACGTCGTCCGTCGGGGTGGCGTCGCACGGGCCCACGTCGTGAACCTCGGCCACGGGGTCCCGCCCGAGACCGACCCGGACGTCCTGACCCGGGTGGTCGAACTGGTCCACTCGCTCGGCGACGGCCGCGCGGACGACGGTGCAGCGCAGGACGGAGCCGGCGCGTGACCGACGTCGTCGTGGTCGGCGGCGGGGTCGCCGGGCTCGTCACCGCCCGTGACCTCGCCGAGGGCGGCGCCCACGTGGTGCTCGTCGAGTCCTCGGGCGAGCTCGGCGGCATGATCCGTCGGCACACCGTCGGCGGGATCGACCTGGACATGGCGGCGGACTCCTTCGCCACCCGCACGGACGCCGTCGGCCGCCTGGCGATCGAGCTCGGGCTCGGCAACGACGTCGTCGCCCCCGACCCCCGCGGCGCCTGGCTGATGACCCGCGACGGTCGGACCTCCTCGATCCCGGCGACCGGGCTCCTCGGTATCCCGAGCACCCCGATGGCCGCGGACGTGCTGGCCGTGGTCGGGCAGAAGGGCGGCCTGCGCGCCCAGATGGACTCGCTGCTGCCGGCACCGGTGGGCGCCAAGGCCTCGTCGCTCGGCGAACTCGTCCGCCGGCGCATGGGGGAGCGGGTGCTCGACGACCTCGTGGTGCCGATCGCCGGTGGCGTGCACTCCACGCACCCCGACCAGCTCGATCCCGACCGGGTGGCTCCGGGCCTGCGTGCCGCACTGCTGCGCGAGGGCTCACTCGCCCGAGCGGTCCTGTCGCTGCGGGCACGCGCGGCCGCCGGCACCCCGGTGCAGGGGATCCGCGGAGGGACGGTGCGCCTGGTGGACGAGCTCGTCGCCGACATGGAGACCTACGGGGTGGACGTCCGGCTGCACACCCGGGCGACCCGCATCGAGGCGCACGCGGTCGAGATCGTCAGCGCCGACGGCACGACCGAACGGCTGCCGGCCCAGCACACCCTGTCCTCCGTCGCCGACCCGGAGCGCACCGCCGCCCCCGACCGGACCGGTATCCAGCTGGTCACGCTCGTCGTCGACCAGCCGGAGCTCGACGCCGCCCCGCGTGGCACCGGGATGCTCGTGCACCCCGATGCTCAGGCGGTGTCGGCGAAGGCCCTCACGCACGCGACGGTGAAGTGGCCGTGGCTGGCCGACGTGGCGGGCGGACGCCACGTCCTGCGACTCAGCTACGCGACCACCGGGACGGACCCTGCGGGCGTCGCCACGAGCCTCCCGGTCGACCCGACCGACCCCGTCGGCAGCCGTGCCCTGCAGGACGCGTCCACGCTGCTCGGTGTGCCGATCACGGCCGACCGCGTCAGCGGCGCCGCACGCGTCGGCTGGTACGGACCGGACCTCACCGCGGCCGGGCTGGCCGAGGGTGTCGTCGGCATCGGTGAGGCCTCGACCGGACGGGGCCTGGCCGGGATCATCGCCGCCGCTCGGAAGGCAGCCGACCAGATCCTCGGTTCCTGAGCGGACCGCGCAGCCCCTGAGGGCTACTGTTGGTCAGACCGCCGGACGTATTCCGTTCGGTGCATGACCACCGCACAACCAATGCACGGAGGAATCGCACATGCGCGGAAAGCTCCTGTTCGTCGCCGGCGCCGCACTCGGGTACGTCCTGGGGTCGCGAGCCGGACGGGCGCGGTACGAGCAGATCAAGACCGTCAGCGGCAAGGTCTGGAACAGCAACGGCGTCCAGAAGGGCGTGCACGTCGCCGAGGACTTCATCGCCGACAAGACCCCGGACGTCGCCGAGTTCATCGGTGAGACGACCAAGAAGGCCGTCCGCAAGGTCGGCCAGAAGAAGGACACCACCACCTCATGACCGACACCCGCGATCGCAAGTCGCGTTCGCTGTTCGGCCTGGTCGGCGACGTCCCGAAGCTCGTCAAGGGCCTGGTCAAGGGCGAGATCGACCTGCTCAAGGCCGAGATGCTCGCGAAGGCGAAGATCTTCGGCCTCGCAGCCGGCCTGCTGGTCGGTGCGCTCGTCGTCGTGCTCTACGCGATCGGCGTCCTGCTGACCGCAGCCGTGATGGGCCTCGCGACCGTGATGCCGGCGTGGCTGGCCGCACTGGTGGTGGCCGTGGTGATGCTGATCATCGCCGCGATCCTCGGCCTGATCGGCTGGAAGCGCCTGAAGAAGGGCCTGCCGATCACGCCGAAGCGCACGATCGCCAGCGTCAAGGACGACATCAACGCGGTCAAGGGCCTCGGCAAGAAGCCGACCCCGCCGACGCAGTACGGCAGCCGCAAGCCGGACGTCGACGGCCGCTCCTGAGCGCCGACAGCCCCGACAGCCGCACCACCGACGGAGGAACCGTGACCGACCCGCACGACGATCTCGCTGCTCGCGTCGCCGCGACCCGCGCCCAGCTGTTCGACACCCTCGACGCGATCGAGGACAAGCTCAACGTCCCGAAGCAGATCGGGATCGCGGCGTCGAAGTTCAAGCGCGGCCTCGACGAGAAGCCGGTGCCCTACCTGGCCGGTCTCGCAGCCGGCGTAGCGGTGGTCGGGGGTATCGTCGTGATGGTGCTCCGACGGCGGTAGACCGCCCGAGCGCGGTCCACCGGATGCGGGGCGGCCAACACCCTGGCAACCGATAGGACAATGGATCCATGAGCTCCGACGCGCCCACGAACACCGGGCCCGTGCCCGCGCACGACCACCCCCACACGGAACCCGCCGAGACCGGTCAGCCGGACTCCGGGATCGACCCGAACCTGCTGACGGCCTACGCCCTCTGGGCAGTGTTCCGCCGGCCCCTCGGCCCGGTGCACCGCGTCGGCGACGACGCCGTGGCCGAACTCGACACCGTGATCGCCAGCGCCGCCGAGCGCGGGGTCACGATCCGTGGCTTCTACGACGTCTCGGCCTTCCGTGCCGACGCCGACGTCATGGTCTGGCTGCACGGCGACGACGCACAGGCGATCCAGGCCGTGCTGCGCGAGATCCGTCGCACCGGCCTGTTCCAGGACGCCGAGCCGGTCTGGCACGTCATGGCCATGCACCGCGAGGCCGAGTTCAACAAGCGGCACACCCCCGCGTTCCTGCGCGGCAAGGACCCCGAGGCGTGGATCACGGTGTACCCGTTCGTCCGCTCCTACGAGTGGTACCTGCTGCCGGAAGAGGAGCGCTCCAAGATGCTCCGCGACCACGGCGTCGCCGGCGCGAAGTACCGCCGCGTGCTCACGAACACCATCGCGACCTTCGCCCTGAGCGACTACGAGTGGATCCTGCCGCTCGAGAGCCCGGACCTCGTCGACCTGGTCGACCTGATGCGCGATCTCCGCTACACCGAAGCGCGCATGCACGTGCGCGAAGAGGTCCCCTTCTTCACGGGTCGTCGCGTGACGACCGCCGAACTCCCGGAGGTGCTGTCATGACCGACACCAGCATGATCACGAACGGCCAGGTCCTCGCCGCCACCCCCGCGGCGGCGTCCGGTCCCGAGCACGTCGAGACCCCGACCGCGTACGACGCGATCCTGCTCGCCGGCTTCGGTGGCCCCGAGGGACAGGACGACGTCATCCCCTTCCTGCGCAACGTCACCCGCGGCCGCGGGATCCCGGACGAGCGTCTGGAAGAAGTGGCGCACCACTACCGCCACTTCGGTGGCGTGAGCCCGATCAACGCGCAGAACCGTGCGCTCAAGGCCGCGCTCGAGGCCGAGCTGGCGTCGCGCGGCATCGACATGCCGGTCCTCTGGGGCAACCGCAACTGGGAGCCGTACCTGGAGCAGGCCTTCACCGAGGCGGCGGACAAGGGCTACACGAAGCTCGTCGCCATCGCCACGAGCGCGTACTCGTCGTTCTCGAGCTGCCGGCAGTACCGCGAGGACTACGCCCGCGTGCTCAACGAGACCGGTCTGATCGACACCATCCAGATCGACAAGGTCCGCCAGTTCTTCGACCACCCGGGCTTCGTCCGCCCGTTCATCGACGGCGTCCGCGACGGCATGGCCCGCGCGATCGCCGAGAACGAGGGCCTCGACGTCGCGACCGAGCTGCAGGTGCTCTTCTCGACGCACTCCATCCCCTCGACCGACGCCGCCCGCTCGGGCCCCGACTACCGCGGGTTCGACGAGCACGGCGCGTACGAGGCGCAGCACCTGGCCGTCGGCGAGGTCGTCCTCGACCAGGCCTGGGCCGAGCTCCTCGAGCAGCCCGAGCACGCCCACCTGCAGGGCACGTCGAAGCCCGCCTGGAAGCTCGTCTACCAGTCGCGCTCCGGCCCCCCGACGCAGCCGTGGCTCGAGCCCGACATCAACGACTACATGAACGAGGACCTCAAGGGCGGCCCGACGCGTGCCGTGCTGATCGTCCCGCTCGGCTTCGTCAGCGACCACATGGAGGTCATGTGGGACCTCGACGAGGAGGCCACCGAGACCGCCGGTGAGCTCGGCTTCTGGTCGCTCCGCACGCAGACCCCCGGCATCGACCCGGCCTACGTGTCCGGTCTCGTCGACCTGGTGCTCGAGCGGGTCAACGGCACGCCCAAGGCCGAGCGCCCGCACATGACCGACATCGGCCCCTGGTACGACGTGTGCCGTCCGGGGTGCTGCGAGAACGTGCGAGCGGGGTTCAAGCCCGCCGCCGCGGGCGTCGCTCCGTGACCGACACGACCGTGAACGACCCCAGCGCCACAGGGCCCGACGGACCGACCCCGATCCGGCTCGGCACCCGTGCCAGCCGGCTCGCGGTCGCGCAGTCGCAGGACGTCGCCGACCGCCTGGCGAAGGCGGCCGGTCGGCCCGTCGAGCTCGTCACCGTCACGAGCGAGGGCGACACGAACCGTGCCTCCCTGGCGTCACTCGGCGGCACCGGTGTCTTCGCCAGCGCCCTGCGTGAAGCCCTGGTCGCCGGTGAGGTCGACGTCCTCGTGCACTCGCTCAAGGACCTGCCGACCGCGCCGTACCCGGGCCTGACGATCGGTGCCGTGCCGAAGCGTGCGGACGCTCGTGACGTCCTCGTCGCCCGGAACGGCGCCACCGTCAACACCCTGCCCGAGGGCGCGAAGGTCGGCACCGGTTCGCCCCGCCGTGCCGCGCAGCTCCGTGCGCAGCGCCCCGACCTCGACGTGATCGACATCCGCGGCAACATCGACACCCGCCTCGGCCGGGTGGACGACGACCTCGACGCCGTGGTGCTCGCCGCCGCCGGCCTCGGGCGCATCGACCGCCTGTCGGCCGCCACGGAACTGCTCGACCTCGGCTTCTGGCCGAGTGCTCCCGGACAGGGCGCGCTCGCGGTGGAGATCCGCTCGGACGAGACCGATCGTGGGCTGCTCGCCGCACTCCGCAAGATCGAGCACGCCCCCACCCGCCTGACGGTGACGGCCGAGCGCGAGGTGCTCGCCAAGCTCGAGGCCGGCTGCTCCGCTCCGATCGGTGCGACGGCCGTCGTGGACGCCGAGCTGCTGCTCGTGTCCGCTACCGTCTACCGCCCCGACGGCACCGAGTACCGCACCGCGTCGCACGCGGCCGTGCTCGACGGTTCGGCGCAGGAGCGTCTCGACGAAGCGCTCGCGGTCGGTGGCCGTGTGGCGACCGAGCTGCTCGAGAACGGCGCTGCCGACCTTGCCGACCTGGCGACCACCGTCGCAGAGGACACCACGGACGGGCCGTACACCGCGGGCCCCGGCCTCGCGACGCCGGCCGAGTAGGCGGTCACCACGGAACCCTCCACCACCGCGACGGACGAGGCGCGACCCCCGGTCGTCCTCGTCCCGCGTGGCGGTGCGTGGGGGGACCGGGTCGCCGAAGCGGCGCGGGCCCGAGGGCTCGCCCCCGTCGTCGTCCCCCTCATCACGGACGCTCCGCCGTCCGACCCCGTCGCCCTCGATACTTCGGTCCGCCGCCTGGTCGCCTCCGGTGCGGCCGGGAGGAACGGATCGCCGAATTCCATCGGGGACCGAACCCCTGTGGCTGGTTACGCATGGGTGGTGGTGACCAGTGCGACGGCCGTGACGGTCCTGTCGGAACGCGTGGCGGGCCTCCCGGCCGGGGTGCGCGTCGCCGCGGTCGGCGAGCCGACCGCCCGTGCCGCGCGCGCTGCGGGCTGGGTCGTCGACCTGGTGCCGGACGAGACGTCCGCGGCCGGCCTGGTGCAGGAGTTGCCGGACACCGACGGCACCGTGCTGTTCCCCCGCTCCGAGATCGCGGCACCCACGCTCGTCGACGGCCTCCGTGCCCGCGGCATCGACGTGGACGACGTGGTCGCGTACCGTACCGTGGGGACCGGCGACGAGCCGATCACCCTCGAGACGGCGCCCGCTGCGGTGCTCGTGACGAGCGGCAGCGTCGCCCGCGAGATCGCCCGCCGGATGACCCCGCTCGACCCCCGCACCATCGTGGCCTGCATCGGCCCCGGGACCGCGACCGACGCCCGTGCGGCCGGTCTGCCCGTGCACGCGGTCGGACGCACCCGGTCCGCAGAAGCCCTGCTCGACGCCGTCGTCGAGGCACTGAACCCAACCACCCCCCACCAGGAAGGTCACCCGTGACTGGACGCTTCCCCCAGGTCCGCCCCCGTCGGCTCCGCGCCACCCCCGCGATGCGACGACTCGTGGCCGAGACCCGGCTCCACCCGGCCGAGCTCGTGCTGCCGATGTTCATCCGCGAAGGCGCGACCGACGCCGTGGACATCTCGAGCATGCCCGGCGTGCAGCAGCACTCCCTCGACTCGTTCCGCCGCGCGCTGGTCGACGCCGCGTCGGTCGGTGTGGGTGGCGTGAACCTGTTCGGCGTCCCGACCACGAAGGACGCCGAGGGCTCCGGCGCGACCGACCCGGACGGCATCCTCAACGTGGCGATCCGGGTCGCTCGGCAGGAGGTGGGGGATGCGCTCGTGGTGCAGTCCGACCTGTGCCTCGACGAGTTCACCGACCACGGACACTGCGGTGTGCTGGCCGCCGACGGCTCCGTCGACAACGACGCCACCCTGCTGCGCTACCGCGACATGGCGGTCGCCCAGGCCGAAGCCGGTGCCGAGCTCGTCTGCATGAGCGGCATGATGGACGGCCAGATCGCCGCCGCACGTGACGCCCTCGACGGCGCGGGACACAGCGGCACCGCGCTGCTCGCCTACGCCGCCAAGTACGCCTCGGCGTTCTACGGTCCCTTCCGCGAGGCCGTGTCGTCGTCGCTCGTCGGTGACCGCCGGACGTACCAGATCGACGCCGCGAACGGTCGACAGGGGCTCCGCGAGGTCGCGCTCGACGTCGACGAGGGCGCCGACATCGTGATGGTGAAGCCCGCGATGAGCTACCTCGACGTGCTCGCCGAGACCGCTGCGACCTCGCCTGTGCCGGTCTGGGCGTACCAGATCTCGGGCGAGTACGCGATGATCACCGCAGCAGCGCAGAACGGGTGGATCGACCGCGACGCCGCCGCGATGGAGTCGCTCGTCGGCATCAAGCGCGCCGGTGCCGACGCGATCCTGACCTACTTCGCCGTCGACATCGCGCGGAAGCTCAACGAGGAAGCGGGCCTCCGCAACTCGGGCAGCACCGCGGACGTCGCCGGCATCGCCTCGACCGGGAAGGCCCCCGAATGACCACGAACGACCAGCTCTTCGGCCGTGCCAAGAACGCGATCCCGGGTGGCGTGAACTCCCCGGTCCGCGCCTACGGGTCGGTCGGCGGCACCCCGCGGTTCCTGGTGTCCGCGAAGGGCGCCTACGTCACCGACGCCGAGGGTCGCGAGTACGTCGACCTCGTCGCGTCGTGGGGCCCCGCGATCCTCGGGCACGCCCACCCCGGCACGGTCGAGGCCGTGCAGCAGGCCGCCGCGCGCGGACTGTCGTTCGGGGCGTCGACCCCGGGGGAGACCGAGCTCGCCGAACTCGTGAAGCAGCGGGTGTCGGTGGACGGCGACGGTCCCATCGAGAAGCTCCGCATGGTGTCGACCGGCACCGAGGCCACGATGACCGCGATCCGACTGGCCCGCGGCTACACCGGTCGCGACCTGCTCGTGAAGTTCGCCGGGCACTACCACGGGCACTCGGACTCCCTGCTGGCCGAGGCCGGCTCGGGCGTCGCGACCCTGGCCATGCCGGGCAGCGCGGGCATCACTGCCGAGACCGCCGCGCAGACCCTCGTGCTGCCGTACAACGACCTCGACGCCGTCCGCCGGGCCTTCGACGAGCACTCCGAGCGCATCGCCGCCGTCATCGTCGAGTCCGCCGCCGCGAACATGGGCGTCCTGGCACCGGAGCGCGGCTTCAACCGTGCACTGGCGCAGATCACCCGCTCGTACGGGGCGCTGCTCATCGTCGACGAGGTCCTGACCGGGTTCCGCGTCGGTGCTGCCGGCTGGTGGGGCGTCGAGGCGTCCAAGGTCGTGCCGGACGGTGCCGGGTGGAAGCCCGACCTCATCACGTTCGGCAAGGTCATCGGCGGTGGCATGCCCCTCGCCGCACTCGGTGGACGGCGCGAGGTCATGGACTTCCTCGCCCCGCTCGGGCCGGTGTACCAGGCGGGCACCCTGTCGGGGAACCCGTTGGCCGTCGCCGCCGGCATCGCCACGCTGCGGGCCGCGACGCCGTCCGTGTACGAGTCGCTCAACCGCACCGCTGCGGTCATCTCCGCGGCCACGTCGGAGGCCCTGTCGGCCGAGGGCGTCGCCCACACCGTGCAGCGCGCCGGCAACCTGTTCTCGTTCGCGTTCACCGAGCAGGCACCGCGGAACTACGACGACGTGCGGGCACAGGACGTGTTCCGCTACGCGCCGTTCTTCCACGCGATGCTCGAGGCCGGGGTGACCCTGCCGCCGAGCGTCTTCGAGGCGTGGTTCGTCACGGCCGCGCACGACGACCGCGCCGTCGGACGGATCCTCGACGCCCTGCCCGCGGCCGCGAAGGCTGCTGCCGCCGCGACCGTGTGACGGGCGCGGAGGCTGCTGCCGCCGCGCCCGCGTGACGGGCGTCGGGGCTCAGGAGCAGTCGGCCTTCGTGAAGGTCGTGTCGACGGTCTTCGACGAGCCCTCGAACTTGTAGGTGTACCGCATGTCGACGTCCTCGTCGAGGAGCTTCTTCGTCTCGCTGTTCGAGCAGAGGTTCGGCCCGACGGCGTCGCGGATGGCCCCCTCGGTGATCGAGGCCGGATCGACGTTCGACGACACCGTGTAGTCGTAGTGGATCGCGGCGCCCTCGGCCTCGATACCGGTCCACGTCGTGACGGAGTCGACCTGCTTCGGCAGGTCGCTCTGCTCGCGGATCTGCTCGACGGCCTTCGAGACCTTCTCTTCCGTGGAGTCGCTGAAGGCTGCGTTGAGGCCCTGGCGGACGAGGAACGCCACCACCACGGCGACGACGACGCCGAGCACCGAGATCAGGACGCGCTTGCCGCGGGAGGACGACGACTTGGGCGGGGGTGCGTAGGGAGCGGCACCGGCGGGGGAAGCCTGGGCGTACGGCTGGCCGGCGGGCTGCTGCTGGGCGTACGGCTGACCGGCGGGCTGCTGCGGGTACTGCTGGTTCGCGCTGGGCTGCTGCTGGGGCTGGCCGGCGGGCTGCTGCGGGTACTGCTGGCCGGCGTCGGGCTGCCCGCCGTTCGGCTGCGGTTCGGACCCCGGGTAGGGCGGCGGCGTGTTCGTCATGGTTCCCCCTGGTGACGGTCCGCGGCGTGACACCGTGGTGCGGTGCCGGGTCCCTCCCCGACACGGGCCGCGGACACTGAACAGCCATTCAAGCACGCGTCAGGCGGATCGGCGCGCGGCCCAGCGCCCCTCTGCCCGCAGGATCGCGAGCGGGAAGTCGAACGCGTGCGACACCGCCGACGACGTGATGACCTCGTCCGAGGTGCCCTGGGCCACGACGGCGCCGTCGCGGAGCAGCATGGCGTGCGACGTCGAGGCCGGCAGGTCCTCCAGGTGGTGGGTCACCATGACACTGCCCAGCTCGGGGTGCCGGTGCCGCAGCGCGTCGACGGTCTCGAGCAGGTGCTCCCGTGCGGCGACGTCGAGACCGGTCGCCGGCTCGTCGAGCAGCAGCAACTGGGGTTCGGACATCAGGGCACGGGCGATGAGGGCGCGTCCCCGCTCACCCTGCGACAGCACCGGCCAGCGTGCGTCCCGTCGTGCCGTGAGTCCGACGTCGGCGATGTGCTGCTCGGCCAGGGCGACCTGCTCGCCCGAGGGCTCCCACCGCATCATGAGGTCCGTCGTGCCGGTCAGCCCGGTGAGCACGGTCTCGAGCACCGTGAGCGGTGACAGCATCCGGTGCCGGGGGTCGACGTGGCCGATGTGCTCCCGGAGTTCGCGGACGTCGATGCGCCCGAGCCGGCGGCCGAGGACCTCGACGGTGCCCGCGGTGGGGTGTCCGGTCGCGCCGAGGACGGCCAGCAGTGTGGACTTGCCCGCACCGTTCGGTCCGAGCAAGGCCCAGTGCTCCCCGCGCCGGACGGTCAGGTCGACGTCGTGCAGCAGGTCGCGGCCGGAGCGCGTGACGCGGACCCCGGTGGCGTGGATCAGGACGTCGTCGTGCGCGTCGGTCATGACCCCATCGTGCCCCACCGCGCCGTGACGTCGTCCACGTGCGCCCGTGCGACGTCGACGAACCGGCGGGCTGCGGCCCGTGCGGTGCTGACGTCTGCGCTGCCCGCGGCCGTGTCCAGCGCGAGCCAGAGCGCCTCGGCGTCCCACTGCCGGAACGTGGGGGCCTCGGGCAGCGCGTAGGCGAGCCGGGCCATCACCAGGCGCAGGGCTTCACGGGTCCAGCGGTTGCCGGACTGCTCGGACAGGAACCGGGTGACGGCGAACGCGCTCTCGGTGTACCGGTGGTCGCGCACCTGGCCGTCCTCGCGGGCCCGTGCCACGAGCTGGCGGAGCTCCTCGAGCGCGGGCCCACGGAGCCCGGGCAGGACGTGGACGGCGCCGTGGGTGAAGACCCCGGTGAGCAGCTCCATCGTGTCGCGCCAGGTCGCCAACGACGGCTCGACGACGCGGTGGCGTCCCCGGTCGTCCTCGAGGAGACCGAGGTCGTGCAGCCAGCGCAGCGCGCCGAGGACCTGCTCGGGCGGAGCCCCGGTCCGTGCCACCAGGTCGTCGATCGTGTGGGTGGACCCGAGCGCCAGCGCGCCGGATCGGACGTCGCGGAGCAGGGCGCGGTCGACCGGACCTGCGCGGTGTTCGGTGGTGTCGTCCGCCGGGCGGCTCGTCCGCGGGACCCCGACGTTCCGCCGGTGGACCTCGAACAGCTCATCGATGACCTCTGCCGCCGCGGCCGCGTCGGCCGGATCGCGGGTGTCCACCGCGCGGGCGGTCGTGACGAACCAGGCGTGCACGTCGTGGACCGACCAGAGTTGGGTCGGGACGCGTGCCCACCGCATCCGCTCGAACGCGCGCAGGCCGAGGCTCCGCACCAAGGGGTTCGGGGAGTGCTCGAACCAGAACTGGCAGGCGGCGGCGAACGCCGTCGGGTACTCCGGCAACCGGAACGCCGCGGTGGTGCGGGCTCGTGCGACTCGGCGGTCGAGTTCGGCACGCAGCTCGGGGGTGAGCGCCGGGATCGTGGCACGGAGGGCCGGACCGATGAGCGTGACCCAGAAGTCCAGTGCGTCGGACAGGTCGGCGTCGGAGAGCTCCTCGTACTGCCACGTGCCGTCCGGCTGGTGGACCAGGATGCCGAGGTCCTCGAGCCGGGCCGCCGCCGCACGGACGTCACCACGCGGGGTGCCCCACTCCCAGCTCAGTGCGTCGAGGTCGACGGACACCGGTCCGCGGGGGCCGGTCCGGACGTGCGCGAGCAGGGACGCGTAGGCGTCGTCGTGCACGGCCGCCCAGGGATCGGCGTCACCCCACTCGCCGGCGACCACGGGTCAGCCGCGGTCGGCGCGGACCGCCTCGATGTGCTGTTCGAAGTTGCGGGTGAGGGCTCGTCCGGCCTCGGCGGCGCCTTCACCGTCGCGCTCGGTGAGCGCTTCGCGCAGGATCGAGAAGAAGGCCTCGGACCCGTACTGCTCGAACGGGGGCGTGGGGTTCAGCGTGAAGCGGACCCGCTCCATGGCGCCCACGGCCGCGTTCTGCACCAGGGGGTTGCCGGAGTGCTCGACGGCGAACTCGATGATCTCGGTGAGCGCGCCGCTGAACCCGTAGTCGCGCACCTTGCGCATGCGGTCGGCCTTGTCGAGCAGCGCGGTGAGGGCATCGACGTCCTCGTCGCTGTACTCGGGGACGCCCCAGCGCAGGCTGAGCTCGAAGAACCCGGCGGTCGCGCGGGTCGCGGTGACCCAGTCCTCGAAGGTCGGGGTGGCGACGCGGGTGTACCGGTTCGCCTCCATCTCGACCAGACCGATGTCGACGAGCTTCGCGATGGCCTCGCGGATCGGGGTGCGACTCACACCCAGCCACTGGACCAGCTCGTCGTCGTTCAGGCGCTCGCCGTGCTGCAGGGTTCCGTCACGCAGGGCCGCGAGCATCTTGTCGTAGACGACGTCGCGCAGGAGCTTCCGGGGAGAGCTCTCCACGGTGGACTTGGGGACCGGCATGTCATCTCCTCGAGGACGAAATCGACACTCGAAATCCTAGCGTGCCAATATGCAAACGTTTGCTAAATGTCGCGTGGATCGCCGGCCGGGACTCAGCCCGCGACCGCGACGACTGTTCGGCCGTGCACCCGACCTGCGACGACCTCGGCGCCCACCTCGATGGCCTGCTCCGGCGTGACCGTGCGGGTGACGTCGGCCAGGAGCGCCGCGTCGAGGTCGGTCGCGAGCCGGTCCCACGCCCGACGACGGAGCTCCAGCGGGGCATCGACGGAGTTGATCCCGAGCAGCGACACCGACCGCAGGATGAACGGCAGCACGGTCGTCGGCAGCGCTGAGTCCTGCGCCAGCCCGCACGCCGTCACCGCACCGCCCCACCGGGTCGATGCCAGGACGTTCGCCAGCGTGGCCCCGCCGACGCTGTCCACCGCTCCGGCCCAGGTGGCGCGCTGCATCGGCTTGCCCGGCTCGGACAGGGTGCCGCGGTCGACCACCTCGGTCGCCCCGAGCCGGCGGAGGGAGTCCGTGTTTGCCGCGCGACCGGTTGACGCCGTGACCCGGTACCCGCGGGCCGCCAGCAGTGCGATCGCCACGGTGCCGACCCCGCCGGATGCCCCGGTCACCAGCACCGGCCCGTCGTCCGGTGCGACGAAGCGCTCGAGCGCCAGCACACTGAGCATCGCCGTGAACCCCGCGGTGCCGATGGCCGCCGCGAACGAGTCGTCGATCGCCTCGGGCAGCACGACGAGCGACCCGGACGGCACCACCGCCTGCGTCGCCCAGCCACCGTGCCGGGATTCGCCCAGCCCGGCCCCGTTCAGCACCACCCGGTCGCCGATCGCGACCTCGTGGACGCCGGGGCCGAGCCCTGACACGGTGCCGACGACGTCGATCCCGGGCACGAGCGGGTCGAGCCGGGCGACGCCGGGGTTCCGCGCGAGGGCCAGGCCGTCCTTGTAGTTGACGCTCGAGTACGTGACGTCGACCAGGGCCTCGCCCTCGGCCGGATCTGGCAGGTCGACGTCGGTGACGGTGGGCGGGGCTGCACTGGACACGAGGACGGCGCGGGTCATGCGCCGGACGCTACCCCGGGCCTCCCGGCCTTCGGTCCGTTCTTTCCCAGAACGTGCGCGATGCCTGGCGGATTCGGGCGTACCTGGCCAGAAGAACCGACCAGGTACGCCCGATTCGACCAGGTACGCCCGATCTGACGCGGCGCAGAGTCGGCGGGCGCCTCGGCATGCCCGTTCTTTCCCAGAACGTGTGCGATGCCTGGTGGGTTCGGGCGTACCGGGCCAGAACAACCGACCAGGTACGCCCGATTCGACCAGGTACGCCCGATCTGACCCGGCGCAGAGTCGGCGGGCGCCTCGGCATGCCCGTTCTTTCCCAGAACGTGTGCGATGCCTGGTGGATTCGGGCGTACCGGGGCAGAACTACCGACCAGGTACGCCCGATTCGACCAGGTACGCCCGATCTGACCCGGCGCAGAGTCGGCGGGCCCGTCGCTGTGCCCGTTCTTTCCCAGAACGCGTGCGATGCCTGGTGGGTTCGGGCATACCGGGGCAGAAGAACCGACCAGGTACGCCCGATTCGACCAGGTACGCCCGAAACAGCCCCGCCGCCCCAGCCCGCGCAGCCCAGCCAGCCGCACTCAGCCGAACATGATGGCGGCCTCGTCGAAGCGCGCCTGCGGCACCGTCTTCAGCTCCCCGAGCGCCTCCTCGAACGAGACGTGCTCGATCTCGGTGCCCCGGAGCGCCACCATCCGGCCCCAGCGCTCCTCGACGACCGAGTCGATCGCCGCCAGCCCGAGCCGGGTCGAGAGCACCCGGTCGTACGCGGTCGGCGTACCACCGCGCTGGATGTGCCCCAGGGTCGTGGCCCGCGTCTCGATGCCCGTCATCTCCTCGATGAGCGGCGCGAGGCGCTCGCCGATGCCACCCAGCCGCGGGCGCCCGAAGGCGTCGAGCCCGCGCTCGGTGTGCGCCGTGTCCTCGTGGTCGGGGACGAAGCCCTCGGCCACGACCACGAGCGGTGCGCGACCGCGGTCGTAGGCGGCCCGCACCCACTTCGCGATCTGTTCCATGCTCGTCTTCTGCTCCGGGATGAGGATCGCGTGCGCGCCCGCGGCCATGCCGGAGTGCAGCGCGATCCAGCCCACGTGCCGGCCCATCACCTCGGCGACCATGCAGCGCGAGTGCGACTCACCGGTGGTTCGGAGGCGGTCCATGGCCTCGGTGGCGATGGCGACGGCGGTGTCGAAACCGAACGTGTAGTCGGTCGCGCCCAGGTCGTTGTCGACCGTCTTCGGCACGCCCACGATCCTCAGGCCGGCGTCGGTCAGGCGCTTCGCGGCGGCCAGGGTGCCCTCGCCGCCGATCGCGACGATCGCGTCGATGCCGTGCCGCTGCAGGGTCGCGGAGATGTTCTCGAACCCGCCGTTGGGGCCCTCGAACGGGTTCGTGCGGCTGGTGCCGAGGATCGTGCCGCCCTGCTTCGCGATGCCCTGGATGTCCTTGCGGCCGAGCGGGACGATGTCGCCGTCGACCACCCCGCGCCACCCGTCGCGGAAGCCGACGAAGTCGTGTCCGTAGATGGCGATGCCCTTCAGGACGATCGCGCGGATGACCGCGTTCAGGCCGGGGCAGTCGCCTCCGGAGGTGAGGATGCCGATGCGCATGGGAACTCCGTCGTCGGGTGGTGGGGATCAGTGCCCATCATGACTGACGGTGGTTCCGCATTACCATCCCCGTGTGTCCCTGCTCGCTTCCGCCACCGTCGACGCCGCTGGTGCGTCCGGTGACGCGTCTCGCGTCGACACGGTGTACCGGCCTGGAGGCGCGGTGGACGTCGCGTCGACCCTGCGGCCCCTGCAGCGTGGCTCCGGCGACCCGGCCTTCCAGGTGGTCGGCGGCGTCGTGTGGCTCGCGCTGCGCACGCCCTCCGGTCCCGCTTCCGTGGCGATCCGGCGGGCCGCCGACACCATCGCGGTGTCGGCGTGGGGGAGCGGTGCGTCGTGGGCGGTCGAGCACGCCCCCGATCTGCTCGGACGCGGCGACGACTGGTCGTCGTTCGACGTCTCCGGCAACGAGTTCCTCGCCGCGGCACGACACCGGCAGCCGGGGCTCCGGCTGCTCCGCACGAACACCGTGGTCGCGATGCTCGTGCCGGCGATCATGGAGCAGAAGGTGACCTCGCGCCAGGCGTGGGGCGCGTGGCGGTACCTGCTCCGTCGGCACGGCTCCCCGGCGCCCGGACCGGCTCCCACGGGCATGATGGTGCCGCCCGATGCTCCGACGTGGGCACGGATCCCGAGCTGGGAGTGGCACCGGGCCGGCATCGAACCCGGGCGGTCGGCCACCGTGATGCGCGCCGTGAAGCTCGCGCCGGCACTCGAACGGACCCTGGCGCACGGGCGCGGTGGCGAGGTCGTCTCCACGAAGCTGCAGTCGATCCCCGGGGTGGGGCGGTGGACCGCCGCCGAGACCGCCCAGCGCTCCCACGGCGACCCGGACTCGCCGAGCGTGGGGGACTTCCACGTGCCGGCGCTCGTCGGGTGGGCGCTCACCGGGGCCCCGGTCGACGACGACGGGATGCTCGAGCTGCTCGAACCCTGGCGCGGGCACCGGGAGCGGGTCGTGCGGTTGATCGGTGGTTCCGGGTTCCGGAAGCCGTCGTTCGGGCCGCGGATCACGATCCAGGACCACCGCGGCCACTGAGCCCGGGCGACGCTTCCTCAACGTCCGTTCGTGCTGGTCCGTCTACCGTGACCGCCGGTCCGGGGCGTGCCCGGCACGGAGAGGACGCGATGACGACCACCACCGACGAGGACGAGCACGACAAGGTGCCCGGCGTCCCTCCGGAGATCCCCGAGGACACCGGGTCGGCCGAGACGGCTCGCGTCACGAAGCGGCACGTCACCCGGGTCGCGTTCGTCGCGGCACTCGGCGGACTGCTCTACGGCTACGACACCGGTGTCATCTCCGGCACGCTCATCGAGATCGGCAAGGAGTTCTCGATCGGTTCCGCCGTCAAGGAGTTCATCACGGCGTCGATCCTGGTCGGCGCGATCCTCGGCGCACTCGTCACCGGTCCGATCTCGGCGAAGATCGGGCGGCGGCGGACCATCCTGCTGATCGCGGGCGTCTTCGGCCTGGGCGTGCTCTTCGCCGCGGTGTCGCCGAGCCCGGTGTTCCTGATCCTCAGCCGACTGTTCCTCGGACTGGCGGTGGGCGGTTCGACCCAGACGATCCCGACCTACATCGCGGAGATCGCCCCGGGCCCGCGCCGCGGCAGCCTGGTCACGGTGTTCAACTGCGCGATCGGCGTCGGCATCCTGTCCGCCGCCATCGTCGGGGTGGCCCTGAACGGCGTCGTGTCCTGGCGCTTCATGATCGGGGTCGCCGCCGCACCCGCCATCGTGCTGCTGCTCGGGATGCTCCGCCTGCCCGAGAGCCCGCGCTGGTTCGTGTCGCAGGACCGCATCGGTCCGGCTCGACGGGTGCTGCGCTGGCTGCGTCCGGACCACGATGCCGCCGAGGACGAGCTCGACGACATCCGCAAGCTCGACGAGGCCGAACCGAGCGCCGGTTCCGGGCAGTGGGCCCAGCTGCGCAAGCCGTGGGTGCGGCCGGCCCTGATCGCGGGGCTCATCGTCGCCGCGTTCACGCAGCTGACCGGCCTCGAGATGATGATCTACTACACGCCGACGATCCTCACCGATGCCGGGTTCCCGCACGTCTACTCCCTGTGGGCGAACGTCGGTGTGGGCGTCGTCTACCTCGTGATGACGTTCGTCGGGTCGCGGTTGGTGGACCGGATCGGGCGTCGACGGCTGACCCTCGTGATGCTGCCGGGTGCCGCCGTGAGCATCGGCCTGTTCGGTGTGCTCTTCTACGTCCAGGACGGCAAGCCCTCACCGGTGCTCACGCTCGTGCTGATCCTGGCGTTCATGTTCTTCCAGGCCGGCGGCATCCAGGTCGTCGGGTGGCTCGTCGGTTCCGAGATGTACCCGCTGCGGATCCGGGCCGCCGCGACGAGCCTGCACGCGATGGTGCTCTGGGGCGCCAACCTGCTGGTGACCTCGACCGCGCTGACGCTGACCGGCTGGATCAGCCTGGGCGGCACGATGCTCGTCTACGCCGCGCTCAACGTGCTCGGGTGGGTCCTGGTGTTCCTGCGGGTGCCGGAGACGAAGGGCAAGTCCCTGGAGCAGATCGAGCAGTCCCTGCGGGACGAGACGTTCCTGCCGCACCGGGGCGGACGCGAGCGTCGCGCAGTGGACCGGACCGCCTGACGGACGGGAGGCCCGTGGCCACGTCCGCCACGGGCCTCCCGGCCGTCAGGTCACGGCACCCGCGCGCGTCACGGGTGGCGGGTGCCCTCGCCGGCCAGGACGGCGCGGTAGCCCTCGCGGAACGTCGGGTACTGCGGCACCCATCCCGTCGACCGGAGCAGCGCGTTCGACAGGCGCTTGTCGCCGCCGGTCTGCCGCGCGTCACCGTCGCCCGTCGACGGCTCGGCGACGTGGAGTTCCTCGGCCAGGAACCGCAGCACGTCGTCCAGCCGGCTCGGCTCGTCGTCCGTGCCCAGGTAGAGCGGCGCCGGGTCGGGCAGGGCCGCCAGGTGCACGAGTGCTGCGGCGGCGTCGTCGCGGTGGATGCGGTTCGTGTGCGGTGAGGTCCCCGGCGCCAGCCGTGCGGACCCGGACCGGACCTGGTCGATGAGTCGCTCGCGGCCGGGGCCGTAGACGCCCGACAGCCGGACCAGCACGGCGCCGGGAGCGCGCTCGCGCAGCAGGACCTCGGCCTCGACCAGGACCTCGGCGGTCGGGGTCGCACCGCGCGCCGGGGTCTCCTCGGTGACCTCGCTGCCGTCCGAGACGTCGTACACGGCGGTCGAGGACACGACCAGCACCCGTGGGTCGGCGTCCGAGGCGTCGATGCCGTCGAGCACGTTGCGCAGCCCGTCGACGTAGGTGGCGCGGTACTCGTCGACGTCGCGGCTGCCCGCGGCGAAGGCCACGACGACGACGCTCGTGTCGGCGGGGATCTCGGGGACCTCGTGGCGCAGGTCGAGGCTCCGGCCGGTGATCGGTGCGGGGATCAGCTCGGCACGGCGGCGGAGTCCGATCACGTGGTGGCCCTGGTCGGCGAAGCGCAGGCCAGCTTCGGTCCCGAGGTCGCCGCATCCGGCGATGACGACTGTCGTGGAGTTCTGCACGGCTCGACCTTGGCACGGTCTCATGGTGGAAGGCGGGGAGTTTGATGATAATGGTTCTCAACTGGGCGATCACCGTCCGGTCTTCTCGACAGGAGTTCCATGTCCCCTCGATCCCTGCGTCTCCTCCCCGCGCTCGTCCTGGCCGGGCTCGTGCCGCTCGTCGGTACCGCGATCGCCGTCCCTGCGTCGGCTGCACCCGCCGTGACGCGGACCGCCCACCACAGCTGGCTCGTGACGGCTGACCCGACGGCGAAGCGCGTGTACGTCAACGACGCCGTGACCGGTCGGCGGACCGCCACCCTGAGCGGGATCGAGTTCGGCACCCACGCGGGGTCCGTGCAGCTCGGCCACGGGCGGATCGCGTTCATGGACGAGTCGAAGCCGCGGCTCGACGTCCTCGCCATCGGCCCCCGCGGCACGGCGCGCATCGCGCAGCACTACGCGATCCCGAACGCCGACCAGCGCTGGGAGCGTGCCGGCTGGCTGTCCACCGACACTGCACGGCGTCACCTGGCGGTCGGTTCCGACTTCGACGGCTCCGAGCGCCAGCGGGTCACGGTGATCGACCTGCGGCGGAAGACGGAGCGCACCGCCCGGATCGACACCTCGGCCGTGCAGCTCGCCACGACGGGCAAGCGCGGCACCGAAGAGGTCGAGACGTTCCTGGTCGGCAGCCCCCTGCGCCTGGTGGTCACCGCGGGCGGACGACTCGACGCCTACTCCGTGTCCGCGATCATGCAGGGTGCGACCCACCCGCGCCCCGTCGCGACCACGCCCCTCGGTGCCTACCCGCACGGCCCGATCGTCAACGCCACCGGGACGGTGATCGGCTCCGACCTGGCCGCCGGCGTGCAGACCGTCCGGGTGACACGGACCGGCTTCACGGGCTCCCGGTCCGTCGCCTACCCGAAGCCGAGCGTGCAGAGCTACCGGCCCCGCATGGCACCGGACGGCACGACCGTGGTCGGTACCCAGGCCGGCAGCACGGCCGCGGGGACCCCGTGGAACGCCGTCCCCGCCTACTTGACCACCTCGTCGACGTCGTCCAGCAGGATCAGCAGCGTCGACCTCGGTACCGGATCCTTCACCCGGGTCGCCGTCACCGCCCGGTTCGCCGCCGTCGCGCTGACGTCGGGCACCGGGGACTCGCTCGTCCTGGTGCGGAAGCAGGCCGACGGTGTCTACTCCGGCCGCACGACCTCGGTCGCGCTCACGCCGCTGCGCAAGGGCCCCGTCGCCGGACAGCCGGCCACCGGGGCGTCGGTGCGGTTCACCGCGGCGACGGACGACGGCCGCAGTGTGTTCGTGACGCGGGGCGACGAGGGGAAGATCACCCAGATCGACACCACCGGTACGAAGCCGTCCGTGCTCCGCACCATCACGCTGCCCACGGCGCTCGCCGGAGGCGGATATCTGACGAC
Source organism: Curtobacterium sp. MCPF17_021 (assembly GCF_003234605.2). Lineage (NCBI taxonomy): Bacteria > Bacillati > Actinomycetota > Actinomycetes > Micrococcales > Microbacteriaceae > Curtobacterium > Curtobacterium sp. MCPF17_021. The sequence goes on from NZ_CP126252.1 coordinate 161,299, forward strand.
GGTCGACTCCACCGTGCGTCCGTACGACCTCAGCGGTCGCTGACCGTTCGGTCGATCGACAACCAGCCGCCGACCGCCCCTCGGGGTGGTCGGCGGCTAGGGTCCTGGTGTGATCGTCTGGTTGAACGGAACACACGGGGCGGGCAAGACCACGACGAGCCGACTGCTCCAGCCGCTGCTGCCCGGCTCGCGGATCCTCGATGCCGAGAAGGTCGGCGAGGTGCTGATGGACGTCACACCGGGGCTGCCGGAGAGCGACAACTTCCAGCACTGGGACCCGTGGCGGCCGCTCGTGGTCGAGACCGCTCGCCGGGTGCACGACTACGTGGGCGGGCCGCTCATCATGCCGATGACGGTCCTGGTCGAGGCGTACTGGCGTGAGATCGCCGCGGGGCTCGCCTCTCACGGCATCCCGGTCCGGCACTTCGTGCTGCACGTCGACGAGTCGACGCTCCGCGACCGGATCCAGAACGACCCGATCGTGGGCCCGTCCACGTTCCGGTTCGCGTACGTCGACGCCTACGCCGAGGCGGCTCGCGGCTGGCTGCACGCCGAGGCAGAGGTCATCGACGCGACCGAGGTCCCCGCCACCGAGGTCGCCCGGGCCGTCGCGGACGCGGTGACGTCAGCGCGCTGACAGCACGAGTGCGCGGAGACCAGGGGCCTCCGGCTGCGCGTGGTCGACCAGCACCGCCCGCATCCCGGCTGCCCGGGCACCGGCCACGTCGCGCTCGGGGTCGTCACCGACGAACAGACAGTCCGCCGGGTCGACGCCGAGCTGCCCAGCGAGGGCGTGGAACGCGCGGACGTCCGGCTTCTGGAACCCGATGCGTTCCGAGACGCAGACGCCGTCGAACGCGTCGGCCAGGCCGGTCCGAGCGAGCTTGTCGAGCTGCTGGCTCTCCGTGCCGTTCGTCAAGAGACCGAGGCGGTGTCCGCTTGCGCGCAGCTCGTGCAGCAGCGGCAGGCTCTCGGGGAAGAGCCGCCAGGCCTCGCGGTACGCGAGCAGGTAGTCGTCGAACACCGCGTCCAGGCCGGCCTCGTCGCCGGGCGCCTCGATGCCCAGGTGCGGCAGGACCGTGCGGAGCCGTGCGCGTCGCTGTTCCCGGAAGCTGATCGCCCCGGACCGCCAGCGCTCGAACTGCTCGTCCTCCGCCGTGAACCAGGCGCCGATCGCTTCCTCGGTGGGCTCGACGCCGAGGCCCTGCAGGAACCGGGTCGCGCCCACCCGAGCGGACCCGTGGTGGTCGAACAGCGTCCCGTCCAGGTCGAAGCAGATCGCTCGCGGAGTCGCCACGCGCCCAGGCTACGGCGCGTCCGAACGTCGCGACGGCCGCCGAGCGGCACGGCTCTGTCCGCCGCACGCAGCCCCGGGGTTCGCCACCGCCCGGATCATGCCGGAGACTGGTGCGGGTCGCTCACGAAGCTGCCCGCCCCACCACCAGCAAGGAAGGCTCCGCATGCCCGAGCTCCCCGTCGTGTTCGAAGTCGGCTCGATGATCGCCCTGGTCGCGATCCTGCTCGCCGACCTGCTCATCGTCGCGCGTCGCCCGCACGTGCCGACGCTGCGCGAATCCGGCATCTGGGTGGGCATCTACGTCGGGCTCGCACTGGTCTTCGCGGTGCTCATGCTGGTCTTCGCCGGTGGCGACTCCGCGGGGCAGTTCCTGGCGGGCTGGCTGACCGAGTACAGCCTGAGCATCGACAACCTGTTCGTGTTCGTCATCATCATGGCGCGCTTCTCGGTGCCGAAGAAGATCCAGCAGGAGGTGCTGCTGCTCGGCATCATCATCGCGCTCGTGCTCCGCGGGATCTTCATCCTGGTCGGCGCGCAGCTCATCGAGAACTTCTCGTGGATCTTCTACATCTTCGGCGCCTGGCTGATCTGGACGGCGATCCAGCAGCTCCGCGGCGAGGACGAGGACGACCAGAAGGACACCTTCATCGTCCGGCTGCTCCGCCGCCGGGTCCGTCTCACCGACACGTACGACGGCATGAAGTTCCGCACCCACCACGACGGTGTTCGGCACTTCACGCCGCTGCTCATCGTGCTCATCGCGATCGGCACCACGGACCTGCTGTTCGCGCTCGACTCGATCCCGGCGATCTTCGGCATCACCGAGAGCCCCTTCATCGTGTTCACCGCGAACGTCTTCGCGCTGATGGGTCTGCGCCAGCTCTACTTCCTGCTGGGCGGACTGCTCGAGCGTCTGGTCTACCTGAAGTACGGCATCGCCGTGATCCTGGCCTTCATCGGCGTGAAGCTCGTCCTGCACGCGCTGCACGACAACGAGCTGCCGTTCCTGAACGGCGGCCACCACATCGAGTGGGCGCCGGAGATCAACACGTGGGTGTCCCTGCTGGTGATCGTCGCCGCGATGGCCGTGTCGACGCTGGCGAGCCTCGTCCGGATGCGCGGGGAGACCCCCGCCGACGCCGTGACCGCGGACGACACAGCGGCGGACGACGACCGATCCGACCAGGACCGCGCCGACCAGGACCGCGCCGACCAGGACCGCGCCCGCACCTCCGACTGAAACCCGTTTGAACGATCCGCCCGGCTGCCTCGTCGTTGAGGGTATGGCACTCCGCAAACGAACCAAGGTCATCATCGGGATCTCCGCCGGCGTCGTCGTCGTGGCGGCAGCAGCCGTCATCGCCGGCCCCGTCATCTACGCGAACACCGTCAACGGCCAGGCCGCCGCAGCACCCTCGCTGTCGGCGTCCTCGTCCGGCACCCTCGACGCGAAGGACGCCGACGGCACCTGGACCAGCAAGAGCACCTCGTACGCCGGGTACCGGGTGCACGAGGTCCTGCAGGGGAATGATGTGAACGTGGTCGGTCGCACGAAGGACGTCAAGGGCACCGCCGTCGTCGACGGCGGCTCCCTCACCAAGGCGACCGTCACCGTCCAGGTCGGCAAGATCAGCACCCCCGAAGCCGCCCGCGACGAGTACTTCCGCTCCACCGCGCTGCAGACCGACAAGTACCCCACGGCGACGTTCGAGCTGACGAAGCCCGTCGACGTCACGAAGGCGCTCGACGGCTCCACGCAGGACGTCACCCTGACCGGCACGATGGACCTGCACGGCGTCGAGAAGCCGGTCACGGCCGACGCCCAGGTCGCGGTCGGCAAGGGCGGGACCGTCCAGGTCGCCGGCACCGTGCCGATCACCTTCGCCGACTACGGCGTGAAGGCCCCCTCGCTCGGCTTCGTCACCGTGGACGGGAAGGGCTCCGTCGAGTTCTCCCTCGACCTCGGGAAGTGACCGTGACGAGTCGTTCCGCGGACGAGCTGCTCGCGACGCTGTACCGCGAGCACGGTGACGCGCTCACGCGGTACGTCCGGCACCTCACGCGGGACGGCTCGACGGTCGAGGACGTCGTGCAGGAGACGATGGTCCGCGCCTGGCAGCGCCCGGCCGTGCTCGAACGGGCACCCGACAGCGCACGGGCGTGGCTCTTCACGGTGGCGCGCAACCTGGTGGTCGACGACGCACGGTCGGCCCGCAACCGCCGTGAGCACGGCACCGAGCACCAGGTCGAACGGATCGAGTCGGACAGCACGGACGCCGTGCTGGACCGGATCGTGGTCGCCGACGCACTCGCGTCGCTGAGCCCGGACCACCGTCGCGTGGTGGTGGACGCGTACTGGCTCGGGCACACGGTGCCGGAGATCGCGCGACGACACGACATCCCGGAGGGCACCGCCAAGTCGCGGTTGCACTACGGGCTGCGAGCCCTGCGGCTCGCACTGCAGGAACGAGGAGTGACCCGATGAGCGACGACAAGTACGCGGAGTGGGATGCGGCGTACGTCCTGGGGTCGCTCCCGGCCGGTGAGCGGCTGGAGTACGAACGGCACCTCGAGACGTGCGACCGCTGTGCGGCCGCCGTCGCGGAGCTGGTCGGTCTGCCGGGGCTGCTCGGCAAGTTGCCGGCCGACCAGGCGATCGAGATCGCAGAGCCGGACGGGAGGCCCGACACCCGTTCCGAGAGCGACCTCGCCTCCGTCGCGCACCGCGTCCGACACCGTCGCCGCCGTCGCCGGGTCTGGGTCGCCGCAACCGCGGGGCTCGCGGTGGTCGCCGCCGTCCTGGGCGGGCTCGCGGTCGGTGCCGCGGGTGAGCGCACCACGGTGCAGGCCGGTGCCGCTCCGACGGCGGCTGCCACCGCCGACCGCTACGACATGACCGGCGTGCAGGGACTCGACGTCCAGCTCGCCATCAGCGGCGAGCAGTGGGGCACCCGCTTCGACTGGGGGTGCTCGTACGGCGGCAAGGAGTGGTCGCCGGACGGGTCGATCCTCTACGACCTGGTCGTCGTCCGGACCGACGGCACGACGCAGACCGTGGGCTCGTGGACGGCTGCCGGTGCCGATGCGCGCGGACTGTCGGCGTCGACGGACATCCCGCGGGACGAGATCAAGAGCGTGCAGGTCCGGCTGCGCGGTGAGCGCGGCGCGCTCGCCGACGTCACGCTCTAGCCGACGTCGGCCTCGTCCGAGGCGTCGTCGGGGCCGATGGCGTCCTGGACGCGCGCACTGACGGACCGCAGCGTCTCGGCATCGGTCCCCACGGGCCTCCAGAACAGGTCCTCGAGCGCACCGGTGTGCGCGCGGATGCCGGCGAGCACCGCGCGACGACCGTCCGCGGTCATCACCACCCAGCTGCCACGGGCGTCGCTCGGGCAGTCCGCCCGCTCGACCAGGCCGCGGGAGACCATCCGCGTGACCTGGTGGCTGACGCGCGACTTCTCCCAGCCGATCCCCGCCGCGATGTCCCGGACGCGCAGACGGTGGTCGGGGTCCCGGTGCAGGCCGATCAGGATCTCGAACTCGGGGACGGAGATGCCGGCGCCCGCCTGGACGGCCCGGTCGAGCGCCCGGTCGAGTCGTCGCCAGGCGTCGTGGTACGCGTCCCAGGTGGCCCAGTCGTGGCCACCGTTGCCCTCCGTCGACATGCCGACCAGCGTATCCACCGGGGGGACGGTCGGTCCGCCCAGCGACCCCTTTCATCCGCTCGGATGACTCCTGGCCGACGTACGGCGTGCTCCGAGGTCGCGTCGGACGTGCGGCATACGATCGGGGGATGCCGAGCGCTCGCCTCCAGGACACCACCGATGACGCCGTCGCGCTCGTGCGCCGGTGGCTGGCGGCGTCCGCCGGGGTGAAGCCCGACCCGGGTGCGGTCCGTCTGGCCGAGGTCCTGCGCGACGAGCAGGGCCTCGACTTCACGCGGGGGTTCGTGGACAAGGTCATCCGCCCCGAAGACCCCCGGGTGGCGGCACGGAACCTCGAGCAGCTGAGCCGTGACGTCCCCGACTTCCTCGCCTGGTACCTGCGCGGGGCGGTGACGCTCGGCGGCGGGTTCGCCACCATGGCGCCGTGGGCCGTGATCCCGACCGCGCGCCGGATCCTGCGCCGGATGACCGGGCACCTGGTCATCGACGCGAGCACGAGCAAGCTCGGCCCGGCCCTCGCCAAGGTCCGCGGTCCGGGGACGCGACTGAACGTGAACCTGCTCGGCGAAGCCGTCCTCGGCAGTGCCGAGAGCGACCGACGCCTGCAGGGCACCATGGACCTGCTCGCCCGCGACGACGTCGACCACGTGTCGATCAAGGTGAGCGCCGTCGTGCCGCAGACCTCGCCGTGGGCCTTCGACCAGACGGTCGAGCGCGTCGTCGACCGGCTCGTCCCGCTCTACCGCCTGGCCGCGGCACCGACGGCCGCCGGACGCCCCGCCAAGTTCATCAACCTCGACATCGAGGACTACCGCGACCTCGACGTCACCCTCGCCGTGTTCCGGGCGCTGCTCGACCGTGACGAGTTCGCCGACCTGCCGGCCGGCATCGTGCTGCAGGCCTACCTGCCCGACGCAGCGGGAGCACTCGACGCGCTGACCGCGTGGGCGCAGGAACGCCGGGCGCGCGGCGGCGCCCCGATCACGGTGCGGCTCGTCAAGGGCGCGAACCTCGCCATGGAGCACGTCGACGCGATCCTGCACGGGTGGCCCCTCGCCACCTGGGGCAGCAAGCGCGAGACCGACACCGCCTACCTCCGGCTGCTCGACGCCGCACTGACACCGGAACGCACCGACGCCGTGCGGATCGGGGTCGCCGGGCACAACCTGTTCGACCTCGCCACCGCGTGGGTGCTCGCCCAGCGCCGCGGGGTCACCGACGCCGTCGACGTCGAGATGCTGCTCGGCATGGCGTCCACCCACACCCGGGCCGTCCGGGCCGACGTCGGCCAGATCCTGCTCTACACGCCCGTCGTGCAGCCGGACGAGTTCGACTCGGCCATCGCGTACCTGGCCCGTCGCCTGCAGGAGAGCGCGAGCCCCGAGAACTTCATCGCCGCCGCGTCCGACATCGACCACGACGCCAGCGTCTTCGAGCGGGAGCACAGCCGGTTCCTGGCGTCCGTCGCCGCACTCGACGAGCCCGTCCCCGCCACCCACCGCACGCAGGACCGCCACCGCGCGCTCGGCGAACCGGTCCTGCGCGACGCGTTCCGCAACGCCCCCGACACCGACCCGTCCATCGCCGCGAACCGGGCCTGGGCACTCGACGTCCTGCGCCGGGTGCCGCGCTCGCAGCTCGGCGCGCAGACGATCCGCGGTGCGAAGGTCGCCGACCGCTCCAAGCTCGAGCGGATCATGGCGCGCACCGCCCAGGCCGGCGTGAACTGGGGGCGGCAGGACCCGTCCGACCGTGCTGAGCTCCTCGACCTCATCGGGCACGAACTCGAGACCCGCCGCGCCGACCTGATCGAGGTGATGGCCGCCGAGACCGGCACGACCTTCGCCGAGGCCGACGCCGAGGTGACCGAGGCCGTCGACGCCGCGCACTACTACGCCGAGAGCGCCCGCCGCCTCGGGGACATCGAGGGCGCGCAGTACGTGCCGCCGCGGCTGACCGTCGTCGTGCCGCCGTGGAGCTCCGCCGTCGCCATCCCCGCCGGTGGTGTGCTGGCGGCGCTCGCCGCGGGCAGCGGTGTCGTGCTCAAGCCAGCGCCCGAGGCCAAGCGGTCCGGTGCCGTGCTCGCCGACGTGCTCTGGGACGCCGGGGTGCCGCACTCGCTGCTGCAGCTCGTCGACCTGGCCGAGGACGAACTCGGCCGCGACCTCATCGGCCACCCCACGGTCGACCGCATCATCCTGACCGGCTCGTCCGACACCGCCCGTTCGTTCCGCTGGTGGCGTGCCGGACTGCCGCTCACCGCCGGGACGAGCGGCAAGAACGCCATCGTCGTCACGCCGAGCGCCGACCTCGACCTGGCGGTGCAGGACATCGTGCAGTCCGCCTTCGGGCACGCCGGACAGCAGTGCTCGGCGGCGTCCCTCGTGATCCTGGTCGGGTCGGTGGGCGAGAGCGAGCGCTTCCAGCGGCAGCTCGTCGATGCCACCCGCACACTCCGGGTCGCGTGGCCGGACGACCCCACGGCGCAGGTCGGCCCGCTCATCGCCGAACCGCAAGGCACGCTCCGCCAGGGGCTGACCGAACTCGGGCCGGGGGAGTCCTGGCTCGTGCAGCCCGAGGCGGTCGACGACTCCGGCCGGCTCTGGTCGCCGGGCATCCGCGACGGCGTCCGCCCCGGTAGCGACTTCCACCAGACCGAGTACCCCGGCCCGGTGCTCGGCATCATGCGCGCCGAGACCCTCGAGCAGGCCATCGCCATCCAGAACGGCACCGACTTCGGGCTGACGGCGGGCATCCACTCGCTCGACGTCGACGAGGTGTCCGAGTGGCTGGCTCGCGTCCGCGCCGGCAACCTCTCCGTCAACCGCGGCATCACCGGTGCCGTCGTGGGACGCCAGCCGTTCGGTGGCTGGAAGGGCTCCTCGGTCGGCACCGGCACCAAGGCCGGCGGGCCCATGTACGTCGCGACGCTCGGCCGCTGGCTGCCCACGCCCCGCACCGTGCACAAGAGCATCCAGCTGCACGGCCTGCCCCCGCGCGTCACCGCGGTGATCGAGGCCGCACGCAGCGGGCTGTCCTTCGAGGAGTTCGACCGCGTCCGCGCCGGGGCCCTGAGCGACGTGCACGCACGAGAGACCCTCTTCCGGTCGCGGGACCTGTCCGGGCTCGTGGTGCAGCGGAACGTGCTGCGCCACCGCCCCCAGTCCGTCATCGTGCGCCAGGCCGAGGACGCCTCGACCGTGGACCTCGTCCGGACGCTCGTCGCCGCGACCTCGGCACGTGCGCACGTCCTGCTCAGCACGGCTCGCCCGCTACCCGGCCCGCTCACGCAGCTGCTGGCGGGGAACCGGTCGCCGCTCGACGTCGTCGACCACCTGGTGGAGTCCGATCAGGAGTTCCACGCCCGCGCGTCCTCGGGGGCCGTGTTCCAAGCGGACTGGTCCAGCGACCAGGACGACCAGCCGGTCGACGCGCTCGAGGCCGTGTTGTCGCAGGGGCCGGACCGCCCGGCGCACACGGCGTTCGGTGGTCCCGGTGCCCGGATCCGGTTGCTCGGCGGTGACCCCCTGGCCCTCGAAGAAGCCCTGGGTGCGAGCATCGACGTCGCGATCCACGACGACCCCGTGGTCGAGGCCGGCGTGATCGAGATGCTGCCGTACCTGCGCGAGCAGTCGGTGTCGATCACCGCGCACCGGTTCGGCGACGTCGACAGCGACTTCTCCGAGCTGCGCGTGTGAGCAGTCGTGCGTTGCGCGTTCCGCTTCGCGCGTTCCGCTTCGTGAGCAGAAGAGGTCGGGTCCCGTGTGGGAACCCGACCTCTTCTGCTCACGAAGTGACCCGAGGATCAGTCCTCGGCGTCACCCGCTTCTTCGTCCTCGACGCCGGTCTCGTCCATGCGGTCCCGCAGGTGGTCCGCCATCGCGCCCGCACCCTCACCGGCGTGGTCGTGGTCGACCTGCTCGATCAGGCCCTGCAGCTTCTCGTGGTTCGTGGCATCGGTGGCGCCGTCCATGACGGGCTCGGTCTGCTCGTTGTCGCTCATGCTCCGGACGCTACGCCGCGGTTGCTGCGGAACGGTAGTGGAGCTCGACCGCCCCGCCGTCGAACTGCGTGGTGCCGACGAGCTCGAACACCGGGGTCGGTGCGGCGACCGGCAGCAGGGGTACTCCGGCGCCGAGCGCGATCGGCATCACGGTGACCCGCAGCTCGTCGAGGATGCCCGCCTGCTGGTACTGCGCCGCGAGCAGTCCGCCCCCGACGATCCAGACGTCGCGGCCGTCGGCCACGCGCTCGAGGTCGGCCTGGTGGTCGCCGACCTCGCCGGAGACGAAGCGCACGTCGGCGCCGTCCGGCACCGGAAGGTCTCGCGTGGTGAACACCCACGTCGCCAGGTCCGGGTACGCCCACGTGTCGTCGTGCTCGAGCAGCCACTCGTACGTCGTCGACCCCATCGCGATCGCGCCGACGCCCGCGTAGAACCGGTCGTGGTGCTCCTGGAACGGCTCGAACCCGAACTGCAGCAGCCAGTCGAGGTCGTCGTCGGGCGCAGCGACGAAGCCGTCCAGCGAGGACGCGACGGAGTAGATCGTGCTCATGCCGGGGACGCTACCGAGCACCTCCGACAGGAGTCAGCGACGACCCCCGCGACCGACGACCGCTGCCTCGGCGACCGCGAGCACCACGGCGATCCAGAACTGGTCGACCGCGAACCGGCGTCGACGTGGATCGACGGCGAGCGGCACCATCGTCGCGCCGTGCAGGGCGTCCACGACGGCACTCAGGGTGTGCGCGTTGCCGGAACCCGCCCGCGCGACGAGGACGGCCTGTGCGATCTGCCGGACCCCGAGCACGCCGTGCAGCACGGCCTGGTCGGACCCTCGGGCCGCACGGCTCAGGTGCCACAGGCCGAGCCCGGCCCGGGCCAGCTCGACGACGGCTGTCCCGCTCACGGTCGACGACCGGCGGCTCATCGTCGGCGTCCCGCGACGAGTGCGACGGCCCCGGCGGCACCGAGCACGGCCCCGATGATGCCGTTGCCGACCCGGCGGTGCTCCACCCACCAGGTCTGCGGCGACCAGGCGTGTGCTGACTCGTCGAAGACGCCGTGCGCACCGTGGTCGCCCGGCACCGGCTCGTACAGGTTGTCCCGCATCTCGAGGCCGTCCTTGTCTGGGGCCTGCTGCCCGTCGACCAGGGTCTTGGCGGCGTACCAGTCGGCGAAGCGTCCGCTGATCCGGTTGCCGAGGATCGTGTAGACCGTCGACTCGCCCACCCAGGTGCGGCTGCGCGGCCGTTCGGCCACGGCGGCGATGGCCCGGGCACCGACCTCGGGCTGGTAGATCGGGGCGACCGGCTGCGGGTGGTGCGGCAGCTTCGACTTCACCCACTGGAACTGGATCGTGTTGAGCGCGGGCATGTCCACGCGGGACACCTTGACCTTGCTGCCCTGTTCGCGCAGCTCGGAGACGACGGACTCGGTGAACCCGACGATCGCGTGCTTCGCACCGCAGTACGCGGCCTGCAGGGGGATCCCGCGGAACCCGAGCGCCGAGCCGACCTGGATCACGTGCCCACGACCGCGGGGGACCATCCGCGACAGTGCCGACCGGGTGCCGTTCACGAAGCCGAGGTAGGTCACGTGCAGCGCCCGCTCGAAGTCCTCCGGCGCGGTGTCGAGGAACTTCCCGAACACCCCGACCATCACGCCGTTCACCCACAGGTCGATCGGTCCGAGCTCCTGCTCGACCCGGTCGGCCGCAGCCTCGACGGCGTCACGGTCGGAGACGTCGGCGACCAGGGCCAGCCCGCGGCGCCCGGCAGCCTCGACCTCGGCGACGGCGGCGTCGACGCCCTCCTGCCCGCGGGCCAGGACGGCCACGTCCCACCCCCGCGCAGCGAGCTCCCGGACGGTCGCCCGTCCCAGTCCTGCCGATCCACCGGTCACCACTGCCACTCGAGTCATGGCTCCCTTGTACCTGCGGCCGGCCGTGCACCACTCAGCCGCTGTCCCCCGAATTCGCCGTCCCGGACCACGCACGCACCGATCGGACATCATGGCCAGGTGGAGACCCGAGACCCCGACACCGCCGGCCCCGCCGAGGAGACGCCGCCCGGTTGGGTGCTCAACACACCGACCCGGCCGCGCGAGGTCTGGACGTACCCGGTCCTCGCGCTGCTCCTCGCCGCCGCACACGTCGTCTTCGGCATCGCCTTCGGTGGTGCGTTGGCGCTCGTCGTCGGGGTGTCCGCCGCAGTGGTGACGACCGTCGGCGCAGTTGCCCTGTTCGTGACGGGTCGGCGCGCGTACGTCGAGCAGAGCCGCGGAGCCTCGTGGCGGTCCCACGTCACCCGCGTGGTCGTCGCGGTCGTGAGCGTCGGTATCGTGTCGGTCACCACCTTGACCGTCGGGTTCCCCTTCGGCGCCCTGTTCGGTGCGCTCGCTGGCGTCCCGACGGCGTTCCGCTTCGCGCGCTCCGTGCCGCGGATCGATCGCCTCGTCGTCGCGTGGACAGCACTCGCGGTCGCCGTGTGCTGCGTCGTCCTGGCGACCCTCGGCCTGACGCTCGCTGATCTCCCCGACTACCGGAGCACCTTCTGGACGTTCGGCGCTGCCTTCGCGGTGATCAGCGCCCTGATGGCCGTCCATCAGTTCGTCGTCGCGCGTCGGTCACCCCACGACTGACGTCGTCCGCCCTCAGCGCCCCCGACCGAACCGCGTCGTGACCCCCGGCGAGTAGAGCACCGAGTCCGGCTCGAGCTCGGTCAGCCCGAAGGGCAGCCCGGCCGCTCCGACCAGGTCGTCCCGCAGCGACACCACCGAGGCCCGGTGCAACGGCCACGACTCGTGCTCGTTCGGCCAGAACCGCGTCCGTCCGGCCCGGTGCACGTGCATGCCCCACCGCGCCGTCAGGAACGTCTCGAGGGGCCCCGGCTCGTCGAGCGCCTCGCCGATCCGGACGTCGAGCATCGACCGCAGGTGAGTGCCGTGCCGACGCATCGCGTACCCCACGCGGCCGTCACCGCTGCGCGACTCCGCGATCGCCCACCGGTACGGCAGGCCGGTCGCGACGCGCGCCCCGATGGTCGGCAGGAGCTTCCCGGCGTCGAGCGACAGGAACACCACCCCGCGCTGCCCCTGTTCATCGACCGTGTAGACGCGGACGTTCAGCTCGACGAAGTCGCCGATGCTCCCGGTCGAGAACGGCGGGAACCGCGTGTCCTCGAACCGGAACGCGATGAGGCCCACCCAGGTGGTCACCCCGTCGTCGGTGCCGTCGAGCGCCATCGTGTCGGGCCGGGTGCCGGCCGGCAGCAGCGGGGCCACCGCCGACACGTCGACGCGCCAGTGCACGAAGACGACGTCGAGCCAGTCCTGCGAGATCCAGGGGCGGCCCGGCAGGCCGGGGGCGACGGCCTGGAGGCTCGGAGCGGTCTGGGTGGGTCGGGTGTCGGTCACGATGTGGTCGCCTCCGGTTCGATGTGGGCTGCGACGGGTGCGTCGTCCCACCCGCGCTGCGGGGTGTCGCAGGTGCCGCGGAACACGTACTGCGAGGGTCGCTTCCGCTCGCTCGAGGTCCAGTCGATGGCCGGACGTCGTCGTTCCGGTGGCAGGTACCCGATCCGGTAGACGGCCATCAGCTCGAGCGACTCGGGCACGCGGAGCAGTCCCTCGATCTCCTCCCACGCGCCGGGGGTCTCCATCGGGAAGGACACGAACTGGATCCCCAGGCCGAGCTCGGTCGTCGCGAGCCAGATGTTCTCCATCGCCGCGCCCATGCTGAACACCGAGTAGAAGCCGGACAGCTCCTCCTTCCGGTACTCGTGGCGGTCGAGCAGCACGCCGAGCAGCAGCGGCGACCCGGCGACGAGCTTCCGGTTCTCCTCACCCAGGGTCTGCGGCACCCGGAGCGTGTTCATGAGCAGCTGCCCGCGCTTCGTGAACACCTGCTTCGTGAACGGCCGCAGCGGCCCGGGGAGCTTGTCGAACAGCATGCCGTCGCGCCGCTCGTCCATCTCGGCCTTCGAGAACCGGAAGTACGGCTTGTACCGCTCGAAGAACGTGCCCTCGGCCATGGTGCGGGTCATCGAGCTGCCGCTGATCTCGGCGACGCGGTCGATCGTCTGGCGTTCCTCGATCAGCACGAAGCGCCACGGCTGGCTGTTGAGCTGCGACGGCGCCCGGCCGGCGAGCTCCATGAGCAGTCGCTGGTGCTCGTCCGACACCGGATCGGGCAGGAACGGCCCGTTCGTCGTGCGTCGTCGTCGGATGGCCTCGAACAGCTCCACTGCTCACCTCTCTGATCGCCTGCGTGCGAGCACGGCCCCCAGGTAGGACGGTGCGGCGGCGACCGCGACCCTCCAGTGTGCTCCGGAGCGCGGATTCGTGCGTGGAGCGACCGCCAGCGGCACGAGTGCCGGCAGCAGGAACAGTGCGGTTCGGTCGCGCGTCCACGCGGGGGCCGTCGCGGCGACGCCGGTCAGGGTCGCGGTCACGACGAACAGGCCGTGGTGCACGACGCGGAGCTTCTTCGTGCGGATCAGCCGCACGGCGACCGCCGTGCCCCACAGGCAGTTCGCGACGTAGGCGAGGCCCGCAGCGGTGACCAGCTGCCGGGCCGGACGCGATCCCGTGGGCGGTGATCCGCGCCTCCCGGCCGTCTTCCGTCCCATGCGTGGGACGTTACGCGGTCTCTCGACTGACGAGCTTGGAGAGCACGATCGCGGAGCGGGTGTGGTCGACCTGGGGTGCGAGGCGGACCTTGTCGAGCGCCTCCTCGAGCGCGGACAGGTCCTTCGAGCGCATGTGCACGACGGCGTCGGCGCTGCCGGTGACCGTGCCGGCGTCGATGACCTCGGGGACGGTGTCGAGCAGGGCACGCAGCTCGTCGGGCGAGACGGTGCCGCGGCAGTAGAGCTCGACCCAGGCCTCGGTGCCGCGGTCCTCGACGGCGGGGTCGACCTTGATCGTGAAGCCCTGGATGACGCCGTCACCGACCAGCCGGTCGACACGGCGCTTGACGGCCGAGGCCGAGAGTCCGACCACCGACCCGATGTCGCCGTAGCCGGCGCGGGCGTTGTCCCGGAGCTGATCCAGGATGCGGTGGTCGAGCGTATCCATTTGTCCCCATCGTACGCGGACTTGTTGCGAGGCTGGTGGGTCTCGCGCACGAAACGTGCGTCACCCGAACGGGTGTCACGGTCCCGCAGGCGGGGGACTGCACTCCGTGGACGGTGTGTGGAAAGATCGACACGGCGTCGACCTGGTCCGCTGCGGTGAGTGAGCCTGCATCTCACCGGAGCTCTTCTCCTCGTTCCGTTTCGGTTCCTGGCAGGCTCGGGCCCCGGTCCCTTCCAGGAGGACTGATGTCGAACACCGCACCCGCCCCCGAGTCCGTCGCCACCCCGGCCCGTGTCGCCACCAAGCGCACGATCCTGATGTGCAAGCCGGACTTCTACACCGTGAGCTACCGGATCAACCCGTGGATGCACCCGGAGGAGCCGACCGACACGTCGAAGGCCGTCGAGCAGTGGGAGTCGCTCGTCGCCGTCTACGAGCAGCTCGGCTTCGACATCTCGTACATCGACCCGATCGACGGCCTGCCGGACATGGTCTACGCGGCCAACGGCGGGTTCGTCCTCGACGGCATCGCGTACGGCGCGAAGTTCCAGTACCCGGAGCGCCAGCCCGAGGGCCCCGCGTACATGGACTGGTTCCGCCAGGCCGGTCTGACCGTCGCCGAGCCGGAGCAGACCAACGAGGGCGAGGGTGACTTCCTGCTCATCGGGGACACGATCTTCGCCGGCACCGGCTTCCGGTCGGACAGCACCTCGCACGACGAGCTCGCGAAGATCTACGGCCGAGAGGTCGTCACGCTCAAGCTCATCAACCCGAGCTTCTACCACCTCGACACCGCCATCGCCGTGCTCGACCCCGAGCCCGCCGTCGACGGGACGAGCAACATCGCGTACCTGGAGAGCGCCTTCGACGAGCCGTCGCTGGCGATCCTGCGCGAGCGCTTCCCGGACGCGATCATCGCCACCGAGGAGGACGCCGCGATCCTCGGCCTGAACTCCTACTCCGACGGGTACAACGTCGTGATCGCCGCCCGGGCTGTTCGGTTCGCCGAGCAGCTGCGCGAGAAGGGCTACAACCCGATCGGCGTCGACCTGTCCGAGCTGCTGCTCGGCGGTGGCGGCGTGAAGTGCTGCACGCTCGACCTGCACCCGGTCGGCACCGGCACCTCGGTCGCGCGTTCGCTCGGGGTCAGCTGATGTCGGCGGCAGCGTCGCTCGGGGTCAACACCGCGGCGGCGCTCGCCGTCGAGGACCGCGCCCTCGCGCACAACTACCGCCCGCTGCCCGTCGTCATCGCGTCGGGTGCCGGAGCGACCGTCACCGACGTCGACGGCAAGCAGTACCTGGACGGCCTCGCCGCGTACTCGGCGGTGAACTTCGGCCACGGCAACCCGCGGCTGCTCGATGCCGCACGGGCGCAGCTCGACCGCGTGACGCTCACGAGCCGCGCGTTCGTGAACGACCAGCTCGGGCCGTTCGCCGCAGCACTGGCTGCGTTGACGGAGACCGAGATGGTCCTGCCGATGAACACCGGTGCCGAGGCCGTCGAGTCCGCGATCAAGGTGTCCCGCGCCTGGGGCTACCGGGTCAAGGGCGTGCCGGCCGAGCGGGCGACGATCATCGTCGCGTCCGGGAACTTCCACGGGCGCACCACGACGATCATCTCGTTCTCGGACGACCCCTCGGCCCACGATGACTTCGGGCCGTTCACGCCGGGCTTCCGCACGGTGCCGTACGGCGATGCTGCGGCTCTGCGCGAGGCGATGGACGAGACCGTCGTCGCCGTGCTGCTCGAGCCGATCCAGGGCGAGGGCGGCGTGGTCATCCCGCCGGAGTCCTACCTTCCTGACGTCCGCGCGGTCTGCGACGAGTTCGGTGCGCTGTTCATCGCCGATGAGATCCAGTCCGGCCTCGGTCGCACGGGGCACACGCTCGCGGTGCAGCGCGTCGGGGTGCGTCCCGACCTGATCACACTCGGCAAGGCCCTCGGTGGCGGCATCGTGCCGGTGTCCGCGGTGGTGGGCTCGCGCGATGTCCTGGGCGTCCTGCGCCCCGGCGAGCACGGATCGACCTTCGGCGGCAACCCGCTCGCCGCAGCCGTCGGTGCCGAGGTCGTGGCGATGCTCGGTGAGGGCACGTTCCAGCAGCGGGCACTCGACGGCGAACCGCTGTTGCGCGGGCTGCTCGACGACCTGCTCGGCAAGGGTGTCGTCTCGCACCGGGTCGCCGGACTCTGGGCGGGGATCGACATCGACCCCGCGCTCGGCACCGGCAAGGCGATCTCGAAGGACCTCGCCGACCGCGGGCTCCTGGTGAAGGACACCCACGGGTCGACGATCCGCTTCGCGCCGCCCCTGGTCGTCACCGACGACGAGGTGCGCTTCGCGATCGGAACCCTGGCGGACGTGCTCGCCGCGCGCGCCTGACGCGGGCGTTTCGTGAGCAGAAATGGTCGGGTCGCCACACGGCACCCGACCATTTCTGCTCACCAAGTGCGGCTCACACCGCCCAGCGCGCCGCCAGCTCGTCCATCAGGGCATCGAGCCGCTCGTCGACGGCCTGCTCCTCGGGGTGCGCCTCGTACCAGGCGATGACCTCGCGCACACCCTGCCGGTAGGTCGTGCGCGGCCGGTACCACGGCACGAGCGACCGGACCTTGCTGTTGTCGAACACCGAGCTGTTCGCCTTGTCGCCGAGCAGCGCCGCGCCCCACTCGGGGTCGACGGCGTTGATCGCGTCCGCCGGCACGTGCACGATCCGCAGGTCCTCGACCCCGGCCGCCGCCGCGATCTCGTGCGCGATGGCGTTCCACGTCGGGGCCTCATCGCTCGTGATCGTGAAGGGCTCACCGATCGCCTCGGCCCGGTCGAGCAGCCCCGTGAACCCGACCGCGAAGTCGCGACTGTGCGTCAGGGTCCACAGCGAGGTGCCGTCGCCGGTGATGATGACCGGCTTGCCGGCACGCATCCGAGCGACCGCGGTCCAGCCGCCGGTCAGCGGCAGCTTCGTCTCGTCGTAGGTGTGCGACGGCCGCACGATCGTCACCGGGAAGTCCTGCTCCCGGTACGCCTCCATCAGCAGCTCCTCGCACGCGATCTTGTCGCGCGAGTACTGCCAGTACGGGTTCTTCAGCGGCGTCGACTCGGTGATCGGCAGGTGCGTTGCCGGCGTCTGGTACGCCGAGGCCGAGCTGATGAACACGTACTGCCGCGTCCGCCCCGCGAAGAAGTCGACGTCGGCCTGCACCTGGTCCGGCGTGAAGGCGATCCAGTTCACGACCACGTCGAAGCGCTGGTCGCCGAGTGCGTCCGCCAGTGTGCTGCGGTCCGACGCGTCGGCCTGGAGGCGCGTCACACCCTCCGGGATCGGCCTGCCCCCGGTGGTCCCCCGGTTGAGCACGGTCACGTCGAACCCCTGCTCGACGGCTTCCCGGACGCAGGCGGCGCTGATGACGCCGCTCCCGCCGATGAACAACACGCTCGCTCCGGTCATGGATGCTCCCTCGCTCTCCGCGGCGCAGCCCTGCGCCGAACCCCTCCGATCCTGCCCCTCAGATGCTGGGTCGGGCACCGAGCACCGTGCCGAGCATCGTCACGTCCTGTGCCCAAGCCGCGGCGCCGGGGTGGATCCATCCGAGCAGTTCGATCGCGTAATCGTGGTCCCGCCGAAGATCACGCCCATGGATCGGCTCGTGGTGCGCGGCGCGGTTCCGCACGAAGTGCAGCTGCTGCATACGTGTCCGAACCTCGCGCTGGCGAGTCAGCGCATCCGCCGGGCCGTGTGGGAACGCGCGGTGGAGTGCCGGTGTCCACAGGGCCGTCAGGTAACGAGACTCGAACAGTTACCGCCAGAACCCGAAGCTCAGTTCGGCGACGACTCGCCCGTGCACTTCTGCTCGTTTCCCCCTCGCGTGGCACGTCGTCGCGCGACGACCAGATCGTTCTTGCCTTGGGTGTCGAGGGGAACGACGTCGAGCCAGGATGAGCC
Organism: Curtobacterium sp. MCPF17_021; assembly: GCF_003234605.2. Taxonomy (NCBI): domain Bacteria; kingdom Bacillati; phylum Actinomycetota; class Actinomycetes; order Micrococcales; family Microbacteriaceae; genus Curtobacterium; species Curtobacterium sp. MCPF17_021. The sequence goes on from NZ_CP126252.1 coordinate 179,284, forward strand.
GGGGTGACGAGCAGTTGCCCAAGCGCGGAGCTGCACGTCTGCGGCGTTGCGCACCACGATCTCGACCGCCCCGGTCAGCTCCATCACGGCAGCTGCAGCTCGCATGTTCCATTCGTAGAGCCCGACAGCGCGTGCGTCGTCGGGCACAGCGTGGAAGGAGGAACGAAGGCGTTCCCGGGTCAGCAGGTCCACGACGTCCGCCGGCTCCACGCGACCTCCAGTTGACATCGAACGCTCGCCCCGTAAACTCATATATCGAAGACCCCGGAACGATCACTGGCTCAGGCCACATCGCCGGGGTTTCGTCTTTGCCGACCGTTTCTGAAACATCATCGTACAGCGCCGCGCCGCCTTGCCGAGTGCGCGCCGACGACGTCGGACTACCGTCACGGTTCGGGTCGCACCGACGCGCCCCACGACAGGAGTGACACGCACATGGAGTACCGCTACCTCGGCAACTCGGGCCTCAAGGTCTCCGAGATCACCTACGGCAACTGGCTCACCCACGCATCCCAGGTCGAGAACGACGCGGCGATCGCCTGCGTCAAGGCAGCCCTCGAGGTCGGCATCTCGACGTTCGACACCGCCGACGTCTACGCCAACACCGGCGCGGAGACGGTCCTCGGCGAAGCGCTCAAGGGGGAGCGGCGCCAGTCCCTCGAGATCGCCACGAAGGTGTTCGGGCCGACCGGTCCGAAGGGCCACAACGACACCGGACTGTCCCGCAAGCACATCCTCGAGTCGATCGACGGCTCGCTGCAGCGGCTGCAGACGGACTACGTCGACCTGTACCAGGCGCACCGTTACGACCACGAGACCCCGCTCGAAGAGACGATGCAGGCCTTCGCGGACATCGTGCGTCAGGGCAAGGTCCTGTACGTCGGCGTCAGCGAGTGGACCGCGGACCAGCTGCGGGCCGGCGCTGCGCTCGCGAAGGACCTCGGCTTCCAGCTCATCTCGAACCAGCCGCAGTACTCGGCGCTGTGGCGGGTCATCGAGGACGAGGTCGTCCCCACCTCGAAGGAACTCGGCATCTCGCAGATCGTCTGGTCGCCGATCGCCCAGGGTGTGCTCACCGGCAAGTACAAGCCGGGTCAGCCGCTGCCCGAGGGCTCCCGCGCGACCGACGACAAGGGCGGCGCGGACATGATCAAGCGGTTCATGCGCGACGAGGTGCTGTCCTCGGTGCAGGAGCTGCAGCCGGTCGCCGACGAGCTGAACCTGTCGATGGCGCAGCTCGCGGTCGCCTGGGTCCTGCAGAACGAGAACGTCGCCTCGGCGATCATCGGTGCCTCGCGTCCGGAGCAGGTGCACGACAACGCGGGCGCTGCCGGCGTCACGATCCCGGCAGAGCTCATGTCACGGATCGACGATGCCCTGGGCGCGGTGGTCGAGCGCGACCCGGCGAAGACGAACGACAGCAGCCCGAAGACCCGCGAGGCGTAGGCAGTCCGCAAAACACCGGTGTTCGCCCGTTGAACACGCGCATGCCGCGGCTCGATGCGCGAACACCGGTGTTTTGCGAGCAGGTCACACCGGCCAGACAACGGAAAAGGCCCCCTGCCGAAGCAGGGGGCCTTTACCGGTGGCTGGACACGGCATCGATCCGTGGACCTTTCGATTTTCAGTCGAACGCTCTACCAACTGAGCTATCCAGCCGTGGCGACCCTGACGGGACTTGAACCCGCGACCTCCGCCGTGACAGGGCGGCACGCTAACCAGCTGCGCTACAGGGCCATATTGAATTGCTGTGGTGTTGTTCAGTACTACTTGCTCGCTCACTCAAGGAGTGACCCCAACGGGATTCGAACCCGTGCTGCCGCCGTGAAAGGGCGGTGTCCTAGGCCACTAAACGATAGGGCCGCAAGCAGTGCATCGCGCTACCGATGGACAAGCATACGGATGCCCCCCGGGTTTCACAAATCCGACCCCGCCAACCGTGCATCCCCGGCGTGTCGCGCCGTCAGCGCACGGATCTCCGATGCTGTCGGTGCGAGCATCGTCGGCGGCCGCACCCCTCGTCCGAGGGGCTGTCGAGCCTGCGACCCCTGTTGTTACTGTTGCACCTGTTAACAGTGTTACGTGCGTGAGCCTTGCCGCGCTGTTACGAAATCGAGATACATGTCGACCTCCACTCCCTTCTCCCTCCGCTCCCGCAGCCGCCTGATCGCCGCCGCGGTCGCCGTCGCGCTCACAGCCGGCACGCTCGCGGTCCTCGCCCCGGCGTCGTCCGCCAGCGCCGCGAGCTACCCGAGCTGGGACGAGGTGCAGCGGGCGAAGTCGTCGACCAGTGCCCAGCAGGCCAAGGTCAGCGAGATCAAGTCGCTCATCTCATCGCTGAAGAGCGAGGCCGCTGCCAAGCAGAAGGCCGCACAGGCCGCGGGCGAGGCGTACCAGGCCGCGCAGAACAAGTACGACGAGGCGACGCTCAAGCAGAAGAAGTTCCAGTCGCAGGCCGATGAGGCCAAGCAGACCGCCGCACGGTCCGAGGAGCAGGCCGGTCAGCTCGCCGCCCAGCTCGGTCGCACCAGCGGTGACGACGTGACGACGGACATCCTCACGCACCCGTCCGACTCCGGCGACCTGCTCTACGAGCTCGGCGCCATGTCGAAGCTCAGCGAGCAGTCCGAGGGCATCTACGCGCAGGCCTCGCAGGACCGCGGTGTGGCCCAGGGCCTCGCCGACAAGGCGGACCGCGCCAAGCAGGCCCTCGGGGACCTGGCCGACGCCGCACAGTCGAAGATGCAGCAGGCCCAGGGTGCCGCCGACGCCGCACAGACCGCGGTGGACGCCCAGAACGACAACGAGGCCCGGCTCGAGGCGCAGCTGACCGCGCTCACCTCGAAGCAGCGCGGCGTCGAGGCCGACTACCGCAAGGGCGTCGCTGCCGAGAAGGCCCGCCAGGCCCGCCTCGCAGCAGCCGCCGCGAAGGCAGCAGCCAAGGCCGCGGCGACCAGCCAGGGCGGCACCGGTGGCGGCAGCGCCAACCCGGCCGGGTGGGTCCGACCCGCCGGCGGGTTCCAGACCAGCCCGTACGGCTACCGCGTCGACCCCTACACGCACGTCAGCGCCCTGCACGCGGGCGTCGACCTGGCCCCGGCGTGCTACGCCCCGATCTACGCGGCGCACGACGGCACCGTCACCTTCGCCGGCAACGGTGGCGGGTACGGCAACGAGGTCATCCTCGACAACGGCGGCGGCATCTCCACCGCGTACGGCCACGTCGTCGACGGCGGGATCATGGTCACCGCCGGACAGCACGTCACCGCCGGACAGCAGATCGCCAAGATCGGCTCGACCGGCTGGTCGACCGGGTGCCACCTCCACTTCGAGACCCGGATCAACGGCGCTGCCGTCGACCCGGTCCCCTTCATGGCAGCGCGGGGGATCTCGGTATGAGCATCAGCGCCACCAGAAGGCGTCGACCCACGTCATGACCACCTCCGCTCGCTCGTTCTCCTGCGGGATCGCGACCATCGCCGTGCTCGGGATCGGCCTGTCGGTCGTCATCGCCGGACCGGCCCAGGCCGCACCCTCGGGTCCGTCCTGGGACGACGTCAAGGCCGCCAAGTCGGATGCCGCCGACGCCCAGCAGACGGTCGACGAGCTGAGCGACCGGCTCGGCACGCTGCAGGACGCCGCCGACCAGGCCGGTGTCGCCGAGCAGCAGGCCGGGCAGGCGTACGCCCTCGCGGCGTCGCAGCAGCAGGAGGCGAAGGACACCCTCGCCGACCTGTCCGCGCAGTCGAAGCGTGCGAAGGCCCGGGCGGACGACTCGGCCGGTCAGGTCGCCGGGCTCGTGGTCGAGCTGTCCCGCACGGGCGGCGGTGACCTGTCGACGACCATGCTCATGGACTCGTCGGACTCGAAGGACCTGCTCTACCGCGTCGGCACGATGTCGCACCTGTCCGAGCGCTCCGCGACCGTCCTGGCCGAGGCACGCGCCGACCAGAAGACCGTCGAGTCCCTGGCCGCCCAGCAGTCCGCGGCCGAGAAGGCCCTGAGCAAGGCGACCGAGGCGACGAAGACCACCTTCGCGACGGCCAACGACGTGGCCGCGGGCGCCCAGGCCCGGGTGCAGAAGGAGCAGGACCAGCAGGCCGAGGTCCTGCGCCAGCTCGCGTACCTGAAGGGCACGAGCGTCGCGACGGAGACCGCGTACTGGAGTGCGCAGCAGGCGAAGGCCGCCGCGGCCGCCATCGCGAAGCAGACAAACGACGCCGGCACTGGGAACGGCTCCGGCACCGGGAACGCCACCGGCGGCGGCACGAGCGGTGGCAACACGGGCGGCACCGGCAGCACCGGCAGCACCGGCGGCGGGACCTCCACCCCGGCCGTCCCGAGCACGCCGTCCAAGCCCAGCACCCCGTCGAACCCCGGCACCCCCGCGAAGCCGAGCACCCCGAGCAAGCCGGCACCCGCGCCTGCTCCGGCCCCCGCCCCCGCCCCCGCCCCCGCTCCGGCGCCCGCCCCGGCCCCCGCTCCTGCCCCGAGCAGCCCCTCGAAGGCCGCCGGCGCGATCTCCTACGCCCGTGGGCAGCTCGGCAAGGCGTACCTCCTCGGTGGCGCCGGCCCGAACACCTGGGACTGCTCCGGGCTCGTGATGATGGCCTACAACTCGCAGGGCATCGCGACCGGCGGACACAACGTCGTCTGGCAGTACAACTACTTCAAGTCGATCGGCCGCCTCGTCCCGCTGTCCCAGCGCCAGCCCGGCGACATCCTGTTCTACTCGTCGAACGGCACGGCCTCGGGGGCGTACCACGACTCGATCGTGACGAGCTACGGCACCATGGTCGAGGCCGCCCGCCCCGGCGTCGGCGTCGTCGAGCGCGCCATCTGGCTGCCGAACCAGCTCATGCCGTACGTCGCCCGCCCGAGCGGTTCCCTGTAGCCCGCTCCCGGAGTGCCCGTTCTTTCCCAGAGCGGCTGCGGTACCAAGTGAGATCGGGCGTACCTGCACGGATCAACGCACCAGGTACGCCCGTTTCCACCCGGTACGCCCGTTCCACCAGGCGCGCCCACGCACGCCGCGCCCCCGCACGCCCCGCCCCGCGCGACAGCATCACCACAGAACGGCGCCCGCCCTCCGGAAGGAGAGCGGGCGCCGTTCGTCGTCAGGGGATCGTCAGTGCGAGCCGGGCACGTACGCGGCCTGACCGGCCTGCACGATGCGCTCGGCCTCGGCGGCGTCGCCCCAGCCCTCGGCCTTGACCCACTTGTTCGGCTCGAGGTCCTTGTAGCGCTCGAAGAAGTGCGCGATCTCGGCCTTCGTCTGCTCCGGCACGTCCGAGATGTCCTGGATGTGCGCCCAGCGCGGGTCCTTGGCGGGGACGACGAGGACCTTCTCGTCGTTGCCGGCCTCGTCGCTCATCTTGAAGACGCCGACGGGGCGGACCTTGACGCCGACGCCGGGGAACGTCGGGAACTCGAGCAGCAGCAGCGCGTCCACGGGGTCACCGTCGTCGGCCAGGGTCTTCTCGAAGAACCCGTAGTCGGTGGGGTAGACGAACGAGGTGAACAGCACGCGGTCGAGGTAGACGCGACCGGTCTCGTGGTCCACCTCGTACTTGTTGCGGCTGCCCTTGGGGATCTCGACGACGACGTCGTACGCGGCCATGTTGCGCTCCTGTGTCTGCTTCGGGGACTGTCGTGTGTTGCGAAAGCGCGGCTAACGTTACCGGGTGAACTCTCCGCGTCCCCGGCTCGACCCCGCCGTCGCCGAGACCCGCCTGGCGGTCCGCGACCTGCTCGCCGCAGCCGTCGACGACGGCGTGGTCGCAGCAGGCGACCTGGTCCTCGTCGCACTGAGCGGCGGACCGGACTCCCTCGCCCTGGCGGCGGCCACCGCGTTCGAAGCGGGCAAGCAGGGTCTGCGGGCCGGGGCAGTGGTCGTCGACCACGCGCTCCAGGCGGGCTCCGAGGCGGTCGCGAGCCGCGCCTCCCGGCAGGCATCCGAGCTGGGACTCGACCCGGTGACGGTCCGCAGGGTCACGGTCGGCTCCGACGGTGGTCCGGAAGGCGCCGCCCGGGAGGCCCGCCACGCGTCGATCGCCGAGGTCGCCGCCGCCACCGGGTCACCCCTGGTGCTGCTGGGCCACACCCTGGACGACCAGGCCGAGACGGTGCTGCTCGGCCTGCTGCGCGGCAGCGGGCCGGACAGCCTGTCCGGCATGCAACCGCTCGCCCGACGCGACGGCGGTCCGGCGTACGGCCGGCCGCTCCTGTCGGTCCGGCGCCACGTGACCCGGCAGGCGTGCGCCGCAGCGGGGCTGGCGCCGTGGCGCGACCCGCAGAACGACGACCCCGCGTACGCACGGGTGCGGGTGCGGAACACCCTGCTGCCGGTGCTCGAACGGGAGCTCGGTGCCGGGGTGCCCGAGGCCCTGGCCCGCACGGCCGACCAGCTGCGCGAGGACTCCGCGGCGCTGGACCACTTCGCCGAGGAGATCGCGGAGGACATCGCCGAGCACTCCGAGGCGGGCATCTCGCTGTCGGTGCGGGCGCTCGGGGCGAACCCGCCGGCGCTCCGGCAGCGACTCGTGCGCCTGGCGGTGGAGAGCGAGTTCGGGGTGACGTTGTCGCGCGTCCAGACGCTCGAGGTCTGCCGGCTGGTCACGGACTGGAGCGGACAGGGCCCGATCGACCTGCCGGGCGTCCGTGCCACGCGGACCGGCGACCGCATCGAGTTCAGCGCCGGTTAGGCTGGCGTGGTGGAACTCTCCGACGTCCAGGCAGACCTGTCCGAAGTGCTCTTCACCCCCGAGCAGATCGACGAGAAGCTCGCCGAGCTCGCGGCGGTCGTCGACGCCGACTACGCGGGCCGCGACCCGCTGCTCGTCGGGGTGCTCAAGGGTGCCGTCATGGTGATGGCGGACTTCTCGCGCCACCTCAAGATGCAGGCGCGGATGGACTGGATGGCGGTGTCGTCGTACGGCTCCGGCACGAAGTCGTCCGGCGTGGTGCGGATCCTCAAGGACCTCGACACCGACCTGCACGGGCGCGACGTCCTGATCGTCGAGGACATCATCGACTCCGGTCTGACCCTGTCGTGGCTCAAGCAAAACCTGCAGTCCCGTGGTGCCGCGAGCGTCGAGATCGTCGCCCTGCTGCGCAAGCCCGAGGCCGCCAAGGTCGAGGTCGACGTGAAGTACGTGGGCTTCGACATCCCCGACGCCTTCGTGGTCGGGTACGGCCTGGACTACGACGAGCGCTACCGCAACCTGCGCGGCGTCGGCGTCCTCGCTCCGCACGTCTACTCCTGACGGGCGGCCCGCCGCGCTCGGGCCGCACTCGGCCGACTCTGGCCCGGGGGTGAGTTCGCCCGCAGAGGACACCCATTCTCGCCACAGAATCGCGGCCGTATGCTGACCTGCACGCAACTTCGGCAGAGAAAGGTGTCGGGCACTCGCGCCCGGATCACATGAACTTCAAGCGCATCTTCCGCGGCCCGTACCTCTACGTGCTGATCGCGCTGGCGGGCATCTTCATCGGCTGGAGCGTCATCAGCCAGGGCAGCACGCAAGAGATCGACACCCAGAAGGGTCTCGAGCAGCTCTCCGATGACAAGGTCTCGTCCGCGACCATCAACTCCACCGAGCAGCGGGTCGACCTCGTCCTGAAGGACGGGGACAAGCAGGAGCAGTTCTACTACTCCACGCCCCGCGGCGAAGAGGTGGTGCAGGCCGTCAACGACGCCAACCTGCCGGACGGCTACAACGACCGCGTCGCCCAGGGCAACTGGTTCCTGTCGCTGCTCGGCATCCTGCTGCCGTTCCTGATCATCGGTGCCCTGTTCTGGTTCCTGCTCTCGAGCGCCCAGGGTGGCGGCTCGAAGGTCATGCAGTTCGGCAAGTCGAAGGCCAAGATCAACAACAAGGAGAACCCGCAGGTGTCGTTCGCCGACGTCGCGGGTGCCGACGAGGCGATCGAGGAACTGCACGAGATCAAGGAGTTCCTCAAGGAGCCCGCGAAGTTCCAGGCCGTCGGGGCGAAGATCCCGAAGGGCGTGCTGCTCTACGGCCCTCCCGGAACCGGCAAGACCCTGCTCGCCCGCGCCGTCGCGGGAGAAGCCGGCGTGCCGTTCTACTCGATCTCCGGTTCGGACTTCGTCGAGATGTTCGTCGGTGTCGGTGCGAGCCGTGTCCGTGACCTCTTCGAGCAGGCCAAGGCGAACTCGCCGGCCATCGTCTTCATCGACGAGATCGACGCCGTCGGTCGTCACCGTGGTGCCGGCATCGGCGGTGGCAACGACGAGCGCGAGCAGACGCTGAACCAGCTCCTGGTCGAGATGGACGGCTTCGACGGCAAGACGAACGTCATCCTCATCGCCGCGACGAACCGTCCCGACGTGCTCGACCCCGCGCTCCTGCGCCCCGGCCGTTTCGACCGCCAGATCGGCGTCGACGCCCCGGGCCTCGCCGGCCGCAAGCAGATCCTCGAGGTGCACGCGAAGGGCAAGCCGCTCGCCGCGAGCGTCGACCTCGAGCTGCTCGCCCGCAAGACGCCGGGCTTCACCGGTGCCGACCTGGCGAACGTCCTGAACGAGGCGGCCCTGCTGACCGCCCGTTCGAACGCGCAGCTCATCGACAACCGTGCCCTCGACGAGGCCGTCGACCGCGTGATGGCCGGCCCGCAGCGTCGCACCCGGATCATGTCCGACCAGGAACGCCTGATCACCGCGTACCACGAGGGCGGCCACGCCCTGGCGGCAGCGGCGATGCGGCACACCGACCCGGTCACGAAGATCACGATCCTGCCCCGCGGCCGTGCCCTCGGCTACACGATGGTGCTCCCGCTCGAGGACAAGTACTCGGTCACCCGCAACGAGCTCCTCGACCAGCTCACGTACGCCATGGGTGGTCGCGTCGCGGAGGAGATCGTGTTCCACGACCCGACCACGGGCGCCTCGAACGACATCGAGAAGGCCACCGGCACCGCCCGCAAGATGGTGACCGAGTACGGCATGAGCCAGGCCGTCGGGTCCGTCAAGCTCGGGTCCGGTTCGAGCGAGCCGTTCGTCGGCCGTGACATGAGCGGTGGCACCGGTCGCGACTACTCGGAGACCATCGCCCAGACGGTCGACGCCGAGACCCGCGCCCTGCTCGAGGCCGCGCACGACGAGGCCTACCAGGTGCTCAACGACAACCGCGACATCCTCGACCGCCTGGCCGGCGAGCTCCTCGAGAAGGAGACGCTCGACGCCCCGGAGCTCGTGGAGATCTTCAAGGACGTCCGCAAGCTGCCGGAGCGCCCGCAGTGGCTCTCCAGCGACAAGCGCCCGGTCAGCAACCTGCCCGCGATCGACGTGCCCGGCAAGGCCGCCTCGACCGCAGCGGACCCGTCGGACTCCGAGTCGACCTCGAAGACCCGTCGTCGCCCGTTCGGCAACCCGGGTATCGCCCCCGCGTAGGCCGGCATGACCGAGCTGCCGACGCGACGAGAGCGTCGACTCGCCGAGGTGAGTCGTGCCCGCGCCGCCGCCGCCGAACCGGCGACGGTCGCGATCGACCTCCGTGCACCCCAGCCGGTGCCCGAGGTCGTGACCGGCCGTCGCCGTGACCGCGGTGGTCCGGCCGAGGAGCGCACCCGGGTGCTCGGCATCCTCAACGTCACCCCCGACTCGTTCAGCGACGGCGGGCTGCACCAGGCCTACGACGCCGCCGTGCAGCACGCACGGGACCTCGTCGCCGCCGGTGCGGACGTCATCGACGTCGGTGGGGAGTCCACCCGCCCCGGTTCCGAGCGCGTGCCCGTGCCGGTCGAGCAGGAACGGGTGCTGCCGGTCGTGCAGCAGCTCGTGGCCGAAGGCATCCCGGTCAGCGTCGACACGATGAACGCCGCGACGGCCGAACGTGCCGTCGACCTCGGTGCCGCCATCGTCAACGACGTCTCCGGCGGGCTCGCCGACCCGGACATGGCCCGGGTGGTGGCGTCGACGGGCGTCGGCTTCGTCGTCATGCACTGGCGCGGCCACAGCGACCGGATGTACCGCAACGCCGAGTACACCCACGCGGTCGAGGAGGTCCGGCGTGAGGTCGAGCTCCGAGTCGCCGAACTCATCGTGCTCGGCGTCCGGCAGGAGCAGGTCGTCATCGACCCGGGCCTCGGCTTCGCCAAGCACGGCGTGCAGAACTGGGAGATCCTGGCCGGCTACGAGCGCTTCGCCTCGATCGGCCTGCCGGTGCTCGTCGCCGCCTCACGCAAGCGGTTCCTCGACGGTGTCGGGAGCCCCGAGGGTGCCCCGCCCAGGGAGCGCGACCTCGCCACCGCCGCCATCAGCCTGCTCGCCGCCGAACGCGGCGCGTGGGGTGTGCGCGTGCACGACCCGGCACCGACCCGTGCCGTGCTCGACGTCTGGGACGCCTGGAGGGCAGCTCGATCGTGAACGACACCATCCGACTCACCGGGGTCCGCGCCCGCGGACACCACGGCGTCTTCGACCACGAGCGCGAGGACGGCCAGGACTTCGTCGTCGACGTCGCCGTGGAGCTCGACGCCCGCGCCGCCTCGGGCAGCGACGACCTCGACGCCACCGTGCACTACGGCGTCCTCGCCGAGCAGGTCGTCGCCGAGATCGAACGCGACCCGGTCGACCTGATCGAGACCCTGGCCGAACGCATCGCCGCAGCCGTGCTCACCCACCGTGCCGCACTCGCGACCGAGGTCACGGTGCACAAGCCGCAGGCCCCGATCACCGTGCCGTTCACCGACGTCTCGATCACCATCCGGCGCTCCCGCGGCGCCACGGTGCCGGACGAGGAAGAAGAATGACCCACCGGGTCGTCGTCGCCCTCGGAGCGAACCTCGGCGACCGGGGGAGCACGCTCCGCGCCGCCGCCACCGCGATCGCCGCCCTGCCCGGGGTCGAGCCGGTGGCATCGAGCCGCGAGGTCGAGTCGGTCGCCGTGACCCTCGACGGCCTCGACACGTCGAAGCCCCGCTACCGGAACGCCGTCGTGGTCGTCGACACCGACCTCGAGCCGCAGGCCTTCCTCGACGCCCTGCACGGCATCGAGGACGCCCACGGCCGCGCGCGCGAGGTCCGGTGGGGCGACCGCACCCTGGACCTCGACGTCGTCGCCGTGGATGACCTGCGGATCGCCACGGACACCCTGGTCGTGCCCCACCCCCGGGCAGCGGAGCGCGCGTTCGTGCTCGCCCCGTGGCTCGACGCCGACCCCGAGGCCGTCCTGCCCGGTGCCGGACCGGTGGCCGACCTGCTCACCGCCGTGGGGGACGACACCGAGCGCGTCGACGAGCCGCGCCTGTTCGCTGAGCCGGCACGGGCCTCCAGGCCTGCGGGGAGCGCGACCAGCGCATGAAGCCCACCCGTGCCTCCACGCTGATCAGCATCGCCGTCGTGACGGTGGTCGCCGGCTTCGCACTCGACGCCGTCCTGGCGTCGCGCCAGCTGCCGACGTTCCTGTTCTCGATCCCGCTCGGCGTCACGCTCGCGTTCATCGGCGTCGCCGTCGTGCTCATGGCACGCCCGGTGCGCCGGCACGCGCGCGACGGCGCTGGACGCCAGCGGCCGGTCGACCCGCTCTACGCGACGCGGGTCGTCGTGCTCGCGAAGGCGTCCAGCATCTGCGGCACGCTGCTCGGCGGGTTCGCCCTCGGCCTCGTGCTGTACCTGCTGACCCGTTCCGCGACGCCTTCGCTAGGCTCGACCCTGCCGAACGTGATCGCCGTCGGGGGCGGGATCGTCCTGACGGTCTGCGCACTCGTGGCAGAGCGCATGTGCATCGCACCTCCGGGTGACGACGACGACCGTGACGATCCCCGCAACGGTTCGACGACCGTGAACTGACCGAGCAACCCCAGGAGGCCCGCGATGCCGCGTGAACGACTCGACGAGCCCGGCCTCGGCCTCGGTGGGATCGCCTGGCAGCGGGTGTCCGCGAAGCTCGTGTGGACCGAACTCATCACCACGCTCGTGATCGGTGTCGTGCTCACCGCGGGCTGCGTGCTCATCGGGATCGTCACCGACGGCTTCGGTTCCGGGGCCGGCACGGTCTGGCTCTCCATCGGCATCGTCGTCGCGGTCACCACGGCGATCACCGCGGCGCTCACGCCTCGACGGGTCCGGGCCATCGGCTACGCGCTCCGCGACGACGACCTGGTCGTGCGCCGTGGCCTCATGTGGCAGCGGTTCACGGCCGTGCCGTACGGCCGGATGCAGCTCGTCGACGTCGCCCGTGGGCCGCTCGACCGGGCGCTCGGCATGAGCGAGCTCAAGTTCGTGACCGCCGCGGCCGTGACGAACGTCCGGATCCCGGGTGTGCCGGCAGCGGACGCCGACGAACTGCGCGACCGCCTCGTCGAGCTCGCCGAGTCCCGTCGCGCCGGACTGTAGGGGTCGTCCGTGACCTTCCGACCGGGCACCCCGCCACCCGCTCCGCCCGCCCCGCCCACCCGGGGCAACGCGGCCGCCGCGGCGCCCCTGACCGACGGCGAGTGGCACCGCCTGCACCCGCTGACCCCGCTGCTCAAGGGCGGGATCTTCCTCATCGTCATCCTCGGCTACGTGCTGAACAGCCTGCGTGACCAGCTCGTCGAGTTCTTCATCCCGGGCGAGCAGCAGGAGGACGGTGACCCGGTCCGGTACGTGTACGAGCACGGCGTCGTCGGCTGGGTCCTGCTCGGCATCGTGGTGCTGCTCCTGGTGCTGATCGGGCTGTTCTACCTGTCCTGGCGCATGCACGAGTTCCGCGTCACCGGTGAGATCGTCGAGGTGCGCTCGGGCGTGCTGTTCCGGAACCACCGCAAGGCCCGGCTCGACCGGATCCAGGGCATCAACATCCAGCGGCCGCTCGTGCCCCGGGTGTTCGGCACCGCCAAGCTCGAGATCGCGCAGGCCGGCAACGACGCCAACGTGCAGCTCGCCTACCTCGGGGCCCGCGCCGCCGACGATCTGCGGCAGCGGATCCTGGTGCTCGCGTCCGGCGCGAAGGACGACGACGGCCACGGCGGTCCGTCGCGACAGTCGCACGGGGCACTGCAGGACCGCGTCGACGAGATGTTCTCGCCCGAGCTCGACCCGGCAGCCGTGCACGCGACCCGCATCGTCAAGGTGCGCCCCGGTCGGCTCATCGCGTCGATGCTGCTGTCCGGCACGACGCTGTTCCTGCTGCTCGTCATCGCCGGCATGATCGTCAGCGTCGCCCTCACCGGCGAGTTCGCGGTGCTGTTCGGGCTGTTCCCCGCCGTGCTCGGTGCCGGTGGCTACTACGTCCGCAAGTTCTCCCGTTCGCTGCAGTACACGATCGCCGAGACCCGCGACGGCATCCGGATCGGCTTCGGGCTGGTCTCGACGTCGAACGAGACGTTGCCGCCGGGGCGCATCCACGCCGTCAGCGTCGCGCAGCCGCTGCTGTGGCGTCCGTTCGGCTGGTGGGACATCCGCATCAACCGTGCGACGAGCGCCGGCAACGGGGCGTCGAGCAACCAGCAGGTGTCCTCGATCGTGCTGCCCGTGGGCACCACGGCGGACGTCCGCGAGGTCCTCGACATCATCCTGCCGGGGCTCGTCGGCACCGTCGTCGCCGGCCCCGAGGCCTCGCAGGAAGCCCTGCGCGAGGGGGCAGCCGAAGCCGTCGACGTCGTCGACGACAGCCTCACCACCTCGGGCGACCGCGGCGGCTTCGTGCACTCCCCACGCCGTGGCGCCTGGCTCCGTCCGTTCGCGTTCCGCCGCAACGGCTACCGGTTCGTGCAGGGTGCGGTGCTGCTGCGGCTCGGTGCCGTGTGGCGCTCGCTCGTCATCGTGCCGCTGCCCCGGGTGCAGAGCGTCAAGGTCGAGCAGGGTCCCCTCGAGCGTGCCCTGCGGCTCGCGGCCGTCCACGTCCACACCGTGGCCGGCCCGGTCTCGGCCCGCGTCGGCGCGCTCGACGCGCGGGACGCGCAGCGCCTGTGGGCGGAGACGACGCAGCGTGCCGTCGAGGCGGCCGCGGTCGACACGACCCACCGCTGGCGCGAACGGGAGGCCCGTCCCGCGGCCGCCGCGCACGCTGCGGCCGACACCGTGCCCGGGTCCGGAGCCCCTGCCGGGCAGGCGGCGGACCACCGGTCCGGCGCCGTCCCCGCCGGCTGGGACGACGTCCCGCCGACCGGAGCCGCACGATGAGGGCGGGGCGTCTCGGGGTCGGCATCGTCGGCGCCGGACGGGTCGGACCCGTCCTCGGAGCAGCCCTGGCGAACGCGGAGCACGCCGTCGTCGGGGTGACCGCCGTGTCCGACGAGGGCCGTGACCGCGCCGAGGCCATGCTGCCCGGCGCCCCGGTGCTCGCGACGCCCGACCTGGTCGAGCGGAGCGAACTCGTGCTGCTCGCGGTGCCGGACGACCAGCTCGCCTCGCTCGTGCAGGGGCTGGCGGACGCCGGGATCTGGCAGCCGGGGCAGCTCGTCGTGCACACCAGCCCGGACCACGGCGTCGGCATCCTCGCCCCGGCGATGGCGGCCGGTGCCATCCCGTTGGCGATCCACCCCGCGATGGCCTTCACGGGCACGAGCGTCGACCTGTCCCGGCTGCGCGACGCGTACTGCGCGGTGACCGCCCCGGCGCCCGTCCTGCCGATCGCGCAGGCGCTCGTGGTCGAGATGGGCGCCGAACCGTTCGTCGTGGCCGAGGGTGACCGGCCCGCCTACGCTGATGCGGTGCGGGCCGCCGTGAGCTTCTCGACCGCGATCGTCGACCAGTCGGCGGGCACCCTGTCCGGCATCGGCGTCGAACACCCGGGTCGTGTCCTCGGTGCGCTCGTCCGCTCCGCCGTCGACAACGCGTTGACCGCCGCCGACGGGCAGTCGGCGCTCTAGCGGTTCGGGGGCGGGACCGCGGCGCGGGGAGTCGGTCGGGGCCGGGCGCTCGAGAGGTCACGACTCCCCGCTCAGTTCGCCCGAGTGGTCACGACCTGTCGGTTGCGCGTGCTCAAGCCGACGGATCGTGACCGGTGGGCGTGGTGCGGGCGGGGAGTTGTGACCGCGCTCTCGGGCGAGCACGGTTCGGGGGCGGGACCGCGGCGCGGGTAGCATTTCCCCCGACCCCCACGACCATCGGAGCCGCACCCGCATGACCGACGAGACCGTCACCCCCGACACCGCGATCGCCGACGCCGCCGCACTGGCCGAGCAGGAGACCAGCGAGCAGCGACAGGTCCGGCTCGACAAGCGGGCGAAGCTGCTGGAGTCGGGCATCGAGGCGTACCCCGCCGAGCTCCCCATCACCACGACGATCCCGGCCGTGCGCGAGCAGTACGCGCACCTGGAGACCGGCGAGGAGACCCAGGACGTCGTGGGCATCGCGGGTCGTGTGGTGTTCTCGCGCAACACCGGCAAGCTCTGCTTCGCGTCCCTGCAGTCCGGCGACGGCTCGCGCATCCAGGCGATGGTCTCCCTGGCCGAGGTGGGGGACGAGTCCCTCGCCCGCTGGAAGGAGTTCGTCGACCTGGGCGACCACGTGTTCGTGCACGGCCGGGTGATCTCCTCGCGCCGCGGTGAGCTGTCGATCATGGTCGACGACTGGGCGATCGCCGCGAAGGCGATCCTGCCGCTGCCGAACCTGCACAACGAGCTCAACGAGGAGACGCGGGTCCGCCAGCGCTACCTCGACCTCATCGTCCGCGACGAGGCCCGAGCCACCGTGCGTGCCCGCGCTGCCGTGATGGCCTCGATCCGCCAGACCTTCACCGCGCACGAGTACCTCGAGGTCGAGACCCCGATGCTGCAGACCCAGCACGGCGGCGCCTCGGCTCGACCGTTCGTGACGCACTCGAACGCCTTCGACACCGAGCTGTTCCTGCGCATCGCACCCGAGCTGTTCCTGAAGCGTGCCGTCGTCGGTGGCATCGACCGGGTGTTCGAGATCAACCGCAACTTCCGGAACGAGGGCGCTGACTCGTCGCACTCGCCCGAGTTCGCGATGGTCGAGGCGTACCAGGCGTACGGCAACTACGAGCAGATGGCCGACCTGACGCAGGAGCTCGTGCAGAACGCGACCCGCGCGGTCACCGGTGGTGCGCTCGAGGTCACCCTGCCCGACGGCAGCACCTACGACCTGGGTGGCGAGTGGCCCCGCATCGACATGTACGGCTCGCTGTCCGAGGCCGCGGGGCGCGAGATCAGCCCGGAGACCCCGCTGTCCGAGCTGCAGACGCTCGCCGAGGCCGAGGGCGTCGAGGTCGCCCACGCCACGCACGGCAAGTACGTCGAGGAGCTCTGGGAGCACTTCGTCATCGACTCGCTCGACCGCCCGACCTTCGTGATGAACTTCCCGGTCGACACCTCGCCGCTCACCCGGCAGCACCGCACCCGTCCTGGCGTCGTCGAGAAGTGGGACCTGTACGTCCGCGGCTTCGAGCTGGGCACGGCGTACTCGGAGCTCGTCGACCCGGTCGTGCAGCGGGAGCGGTTCGTCGAGCAGGCGAAGCTCGCGGCCGGCGGTGACCTCGAGGCGATGCGCGTCGACGAGGACTTCCTGCGGGCCCTGGAGCACGCGATGCCCCCGTCGGGCGGCATGGGCATGGGGATCGACCGCCTGCTCATGGCCATCACGGGCCTGGGCATCCGCGAGACGATCCTGTTCCCGCTGGTCAAGTAGCTCCCGGTCCACCGGGGTACGATGCTCGGGTGCCTGAAGGAGTCGTAAGCGGGATCGTCTTCGCCCTGACGCCGACCATCGTCGTCGGCCTGATCTTCTGGTTCGTGATGCGCGCGATCATGCGTGCCGACCGGACCGAGCGTGCCGCGTACGCCAAGGTCGAGGCCGAGGAGCGCGCCCGCTTCGAGCGTGAGCACGGTCGCCCCGCGCCGGCTCCGACGTCGGCCGAGTAGCCGCCCGCCCACGATCCACTTCACCCCGTGTTCACCGCGCGGTGTGATCCTGTCGCGCATGCCCACCATCCCGGAGTCCGCCGCCGGCGTCGATGACCTCGACGACCTCGACGTGGAGGACGCCTTCGGGCACCCGGTGTCCGGAGCGTCCGTCTCGCCCGTCGGCAGCGACGACGGACCGCTCGACGACGAGGGCGACGTCGACGACCTCGACGTCTGAGCGCCGACGGACCGTCACGCACCGTTCACCTCGCCGACGCGTGCCGGGGTGAGCATCGTCCGCATGGCAACCACCGCACATCCCTTCACGGGCCGCAGCCTCGTCGGTGACATCGAGAGCGAGTACGACGAGTTCGACCGAGACGCAGACCTCGAGGTCTCCAAGCGCCGGGACGGGTGGCTCGAACCCTCCTGGTGACCCCCACCCATTCGGTATTCGGGGTACGACGACCAGATCGCACTGATCCGGTCGGACGTACCCCTTTTGCATGTCCGGAGTACGCAGTCGCCTGGGGTACACGATCGGAAACGCTGGTGAAACACGCCTGCAACGCCGGAAACACGGCGTTATCCGCTTGATCCAGGGCCGATTGGGGGACCAGACTGTCGGTGGGCTGTACCCCGCGGGGGACGCTTTCGATGATGAAGCACGGAGAACCCTGAGAATCGCTCCGAACGATTTGTGGGGTACACCTCCGGGCCGCTTTACTCATCAGCACCCCCCGGCAACGCCCCACGAAGCCATCACCGTCGAACGCAGGGAGAAACACCATGACGATCGCAACGGCTGCACCCAGCACCACCCGCCGCACCGCCACCAAGAAGGCATCGGCATCGAAGACCGCGACCGCCGAGTCCGCCACCACCTCCCTCGACACCGAGGTCGAGGCCGACGAGCAGCTCGCCGGTGTCCGCGGCGCCTCGGTCGACCAGGTCGGCGACTACCTCCGTCACATCGGCCGCCTCTCGCTCCTCACCGCCGAGGAAGAAGCGCAGATCGCACGCCGCATCGAGGTCGGGCTCTTCGCCGAAGAGAAGCTCGCCACCGAGAAGGGCCTCGCGAAGACCCTGCAGCGTGAACTCCGCTGGCTCGTCCGTGACGGTGAGCGCGCCAAGGAGCGCATGATCACCTCGAACCTCCGCCTCGTCGTGAGCATCGCCAAGCGGTACTCGCAGCGCGGCCTGCCCTTCATGGACGTCATCCAGGAAGGCAACCTCGGCCTGGTCCGTGCGGTCGAGAAGTTCGACTTCACGCAGGGCTACAAGTTCTCGACCTACGCCACCTGGTGGATCCGTCAGGCCATCTCCCGTGGTCTCGCCGACAAGGCGCGCACGATCCGCATCCCGGTGCACACCGTCGAGCTCATCAACAAGATCTCGCGCACCGAGCGTGACCTGACCGTCGACCTCGGCCGCGCGCCGATGCCGGAGGAAGTGGCCGCCGAGCTGAGCATGAGCGTCGAGGAACTCGTCGACCTCAAGGGCCGCTCGCACGAGCCGGTCTCGATCCACACCGTGGTCGGCGACTCCGACGACAGCGAACTCGGTGACTTCATCGAGGACGAGGACGCCGCGAGCCCGAACGAGCTCACCGAGACGACGCTGCTGCACCGCGACATCCGCTCCATCGTCGCCGAGCTGCCCAGCGACGAGGCGAACGTCATCCGCATGCGCTACGGCCTGGACGACGACAAGCCGATGACCCTCGACGAGATCTCGAAGATCGTGCACACGACCCGCCAGGCCGTCAGCCGAGTGGAGTCGCGCGCCAAGCTGCGTCTGTTCGCCAAGGCGGTCTCGCAGGACATGCAGCTGTACCTGACCGACTAGGTCAGTGGACTTCGGCCGGCACGTTCACCCGTGCCGGCGCGGGGAAACCGGGTCGTTCTGTGGGAAGACGATTCGGTGGGGTGATGGGACGGCCCGCTCGAGCACTGCTCGAGCGGGCCATTCACGTTCCCGGAGCCGGAGCCGGGGCCGGAGCCGGGGCCATAGCCATAGCCAGGGCCAGCCCCGGCGCGGCGTCAGTCGTCGATCTCGCGCCGGAGCTTCTGCCGCAGGTCACTCGGGATGAGCTCGACCAGCTGGTCGGGACGCACCGGCAGGTCGAGCAGGCTGAGCTTCACGCGTCCGGTGCGCCCGTGCCGCTCGGCGTCGAGGCGCACCACGCTCCCGGCGTCCTTCCGGAGCCGCATGTCGATCTGTGCCCCGGTGGCCACCTCGCCGACCACGAGCCCGTCCACCTCGAGCGCAGCGCTCCTGGTGCCCTCGGCGATGTCGAACCGGTAGCGCTCCCGCGCGGCGAGCACCACGGAGCGGTCGATCCCGGCCATCGGCGCGACCGGCGTCACCACCGAGCCGGACAGCGCGGGGGAGAGCACCGGCCCACCGGCGGCGTAGTTGTACGCGGTGGAGCCGGCCGGGGTCGCTGCCACGATGGCGTCGGCCCGGTAGTACCCGTACCCGAGGCCCCCGACGCTGAGGTCGGCCGACACCTGCCCGGAGCCCGGCCGTCGCACGATGGTCAGGTCGTTGAACGCCAGGTAGTCGGTGCGGGCACCACCCCAGGACAACCGGGCCTCGAGCGCGTGGTGCGGCTCGAGCTGGTACTCGCCGGCGGACAACCGCTCCAGCGCGCTCTCGAGCTCGGGCGGCTCGATCTCGACCAGGAACCCGACGTTGCCGTAGTTCACGCCGAGGACGGGCACCGGGCGCTTGGCCACGAGCCGCATCGCGCCGAGCATGGTGCCGTCGCCGCCGAGGGCCACGACCAGGTCGACGCGGTCCGTGAAGTCGTCGTCGTCGACCACGTCGACCCCGCCACCGATGCGCTGGGCGTCCGCACGCCGGGCGAGCAGCTCGCCCTGGCCGGACGCGTTCCAGCGCTGCAGGGTCGTCACGGACTCCTGCACGTTCTTGGTCGGGTGGACGACGAGGCCGACGACGGGCTGCTCCATGACCGGATCGTACCGAGCGGACCTCCCATGCGGGCTGTCTCTTCGCAGAGACATGCGATATTCTGAATACATGCAGACCGCTCAGCTCTCCGTCGCCCTCCCTTCCGTCCGGCACGGCCGCGAGATCGTGCTGCTCGCCGACCTCGAATCCCACGAGTCCGGCTTCGGCTTCGTCGACGCCGAACACCTGCTGCTGGCCGCCGTCACGCTCTGCGCCGGCATGCCCCGCTTCCGCCCCGTCCTCGACGCCCACCGGATCACCCCGGACACCGTCCGCTCCGGCATCCGCGCCTTCGTCGGTGCCCACACCACCTGCCCCGGCGAACACGACCGCGTCGCGTGCACGCCCGCCGCGATGCGCGTGCTCGCCCGCGCCGCGACGATCGCCGGCCGTTCGGAGCGCATCCGGCCACCGCACGTCGTCCTCGCCGTGCTCGACTCGGTCGACGATCCGCTCGCCGGTTCGGCGCACGACGTCCTCGACGCCCTGGGCGTCGACGCTCGCCGCTTCCGACGCGACCTGCGTCGCGCGGTGCGGCGCGCCTGACCCAGCGCGACCGACAAGCGGACTGGAGGCCCGTGGTGGCCCGGCCACGAGCCTCCAGTCCGTCTCGTCGTTCGCTCACTGCGCACAAGACGCACCCTGGTCACGCCCACGGCGAACAGGTGCAGCCCCCGGGGGGAGCGCTGGTTACTCTCGAAGTACTTGGCCGGACTCACACGAGACCGGCACAGCGTCGGCTCCGCTCATCAGGGGCCAAGGGAGAGCACATGTTCGAGAGATTCACCGACCGGGCCCGTCGTGTTGTCGTCCTCGCTCAAGAAGAAGCGAAGATGCTCAACCACAACTACATCGGCACCGAGCACATCCTCCTCGGCCTCATCCACGAGGGCGAGGGCGTCGCCGCCAAGGCGCTGGAGTCGCTGGGCATCTCGCTCGACGCCGTGCGCGAGCAGGTCCAGGACATCATCGGGCAGGGCCAGCAGCAGCCGACCGGGCACATCCCGTTCACGCCGCGCGCCAAGAAGGTGCTCGAGCTGTCCCTGCGCGAGGCGCTGCAGCTCGGCCACAACTACATCGGCACGGAGCACATCCTGCTCGGCCTGATCCGCGAGGGCGAGGGTGTCGCAGCCCAGGTCCTCGTGAAGCTCGGCGCCGACCTGAACCGGGTGCGCCAGCAGGTCATCCAGCTCCTGTCCGGCTACCAGGGCAAGGAAGCGGTCGCCGTCGGCGGCGAGCAGCAGCAGAACGCGCAGCAGGGTTCGCAGGTCCTCGACCAGTTCGGTCGGAACCTCACCCAGGCCGCGCGCGACGGCAAGCTCGACCCCGTCATCGGGCGCGAGAAGGAGATGGAGCGGGTCATGCAGATCCTCTCCCGCCGCTCCAAGAACAACCCCGTCCTGATCGGTGAGCCCGGCGTCGGCAAGACCGCCGTCGTCGAGGGCCTCGCCCAGGCGATCGTCAAGGGCGACGTGCCCGAGACGCTGAAGGACAAGCAGCTCTACTCGCTCGACCTCGGATCGCTCATCGCCGGGTCCCGCTACCGCGGTGACTTCGAGGAGCGCCTGAAGAAGGTCACGAAGGAGATCCGGACCCGCGGCGACATCATCGTCTTCATCGACGAGATCCACACGCTCGTCGGTGCCGGTGCAGCCGAGGGCGCGATCGACGCTGCCTCGATCCTCAAGCCGCTCCTCGCCCGCGGTGAGCTCCAGACCATCGGTGCCACCACGCTCGACGAGTACCGCAAGCACTTCGAGAAGGACGCCGCACTCGAGCGTCGCTTCCAGCCGGTGCAGGTCAACGAGCCGTCGCTGCCCCACGCGATCAACATCCTCAAGGGTCTGCGCGACAAGTACGAGGCGTTCCACAAGGTGTCCATCACCGACGGCGCGATCGTTGCCGCGGCGAACCTGGCGGACCGCTACGTGCAGGACCGCTTCCTGCCGGACAAGGCCATCGACCTGATCGACGAGGCCGGCGCTCGCCTGCGTCTGTCGATCCTGTCGGCGCCGCCGGAGCTCCGCGAGTTCGACGAGAAGATCTCGACGGTCCGCGGGTCGAAGGAAGCCGCCATCGAGGAGCAGGACTTCGAGAAGGCCGCGAGCCTGCGCGACGAGGAGAAGAAGCTCCTCGGCGAGCGTCTCCGCCTCGAGAAGCAGTGGCGTGCGGGTGACGTCGCCGCGTCCGGCACCGTCGACGAGGGCATCATCGCCGAGGTCCTGGCCCAGGCCACGGGCATCCCGGTGTTCAAGCTCACCGAAGAGGAGACCTCGCGTCTCGTCTTCATGGAGAAGGCGCTGCACGAGCGCGTCATCGGTCAGGAAGAGGCCATCTCGGCCCTGTCCAAGACCATCCGCCGGACACGTGCCGGCCTGAAGGACCCGAACCGTCCCTCCGGCTCGTTCATCTTCGCCGGGCCCACGGGCGTCGGGAAGACCGAGCTCGCCAAGGCCCTCGCCGAGTTCCTGTTCGACGACGAGGGTGCGCTGATCTCCCTCGACATGTCGGAGTTCGGTGAGAAGCACACCGTGTCCCGCCTGTTCGGTGCCCCTCCCGGGTTCGTCGGGTTCGAGGAGGGCGGCCAGCTCACCGAGAAGGTGCGCCGCAAGCCGTTCTCCGTGGTCCTGTTCGACGAGATCGAGAAGGCCCACCCGGACATCTTCAACTCGCTGCTGCAGGTGCTCGAGGAAGGCCGTCTCACCGACGGTCAGGGCCGCGTGGTCGACTTCAAGAACACCGTCATCATCATGACCACGAACCTCGGTTCGCAGGGCATCGCCGGTGGCCCGGTGGGCTTCCAGGTCGAGGGTGACTCGGCCGTCGGCTACGACCGCATGCGCGGCAAGGTCAACGAGGAGCTCAAGAAGCACTTCAAGCCCGAGTTCCTGAACCGTGTCGACGACACGATCGTGTTCCCGCAGCTGTCGCAGCCCGAGCTGCTGCAGATCGTGGACCTGTTCGTGAAGCGTCTGGCCGACCGCCTGCTCGACCGCGACATGACCGTCGAGCTCACGCTGCCGGCCAAGGAGCAGCTCATCAAGGTCGGGTTCGACCCGTCCCTCGGTGCACGGCCCCTGCGTCGCGCGATGCAGCACGAGGTCGAGGACCAGCTGTCCGAGCACATCCTGCAGGGTGAGCTCAACGCCGGTGACCACGTGAAGGTCGACTACGTCGACGGTGCGTTCCACTTCGAGACCGGGCGTCAGCCGGGCCGCGAAGAGGTCCTCGCCGGTGCAGCCGCGGTCGAGGCCGCGACCGACACGCCCCAGGGTGAGATCGAGTCCTAGGACCTGACACCCCACGGACAGGAGGCTCGGTGCCAGCTGGCACCGGGCCTCCTGTCCGTTCTCGGGTCGCGTTCAGAACCCGCATCGCCGATCTGCGCGTCCTTGCGGCCACGGACCCCCGTCCGGGGGTACTGTGATGACAACGCGCGAGACGTTCCCCCCAACTCCTCGCGCGTCGCGCTCGATCGGTTCCCCCCAACGGATCGAGACGCAGCCGGCCCCGGTCTGTTCGCAGACCGGGGCCGTTGCACGTTCGGGGACGGTGTCGGTCGTCCGTGCGGGCGGGCGCCCGTGGCGTCAGGCGGCGTCGGGCAGCTGTGCGGCGAAGTCGCGGACGGCGCGCTCCCAGCGCTCCGGGTCCTCGTTCCACTCGAGCGTGTGCGGTGCCGTGCGGAACGTGACCGTGGTGGCGCCCTGCTGCGCGGCGTCGGCGACGTCGTCGGCCGCGACAAGGGCGTCGGCCTCGGAGTGGATCAGCAGCGTCGGTGTCGACGAGTCCTGCCAGGTGGTCGTCGTGACGGGAGTCGGGGCCCCGGCGAGCCGCGACAGCACGTTCGTGGTCGCGATGCGGGCGGCGACGGTGCCGACGAACGCGGGCAGGTGCGCGCCCCGGACGGCTCCGCGGAGTGCCGAGGCGACGTCGAGCAGGGGCGAGACGGCCACGAGTCCGTCGACGTCGACGCGTGCGGCGGCGACGGAGCAGGCGAGCGCGCCGGCGGACCAGCCCTGCAGCACGACGCGCTGAGCACCACGGCCCCGGGCGGCGCGGACGGCGGCGACGATGCGGTCCGGTGCCCCGCCGTCGAGGGAGCGGAGCGGCAGGTCAGTGGTGTCGACGACCTCGGACGAGGCGCCGAGCGAACGCCAGACGCCGACACCGCGCAGGACCTGGCGCGGGCCGAGGGACTGGCCGTGCACGTGGACCACGTGGGTCGTGGCGGCCTCGGGCTCGGTGCCGGGGACGTCGTCCGGTCCGTCGTACCGCAGGGCGTCCCAGCCCCACGCACCGGTCGCCACGGGGGCGGTGACGCTGCGGTGGACGGTGTCACCGTCGCTGCGGGTCCCGGTCGCCGTGCTCGCGGTGGTGATCGCGCCGACCTGCACCCTGGTGTCGTCGCGCTGCAGGTCGTAGGTGCCCGGCAGGCGGGTGTCGCGGGTGGCGGTCAGCTCGACCTCGGTGTCCGTGGCGCTGCGGACCGTGGCGGTCGCCGAGTACGGCGTCGGGAACAGCAGCCGCCGTGCGACGAAGGCACCGAGTCCGAGCGTGCCGACCGCTCCTGCCGCGGTACCGAGTGCCGTGATGCGTGCGCCGGTCATGTGATCTCCCTGAGTCGTGCCGTGGTGAGCGTCGCAGCGGCCGGGACGTCCTGCCCGGCCTCGCGCGCGCGGTCTTCGATCTCGACGGACAGTCGGTGCTGCCGACTCCGCCACTGGCGACGCTGCCACACGATCGTGAAGTAGAGCCCGGTGTTGCCCGATGCCGTCTCGAGCCGCCGGAGCTCCGGTTCGAGCACGCGGAACCGGCGTCGGGCGGCCCGCCAGTCGCGGAACTCCCGTGCGGCGTCGGGCAGCACCCCGCCGGCCGCGCCGATGGCGAGCAGGACCATCGAGCCGAGGAACACCGGGGTGTAGAGCTTCGACAGGACCCCGACCGCACCGTCGGCGCCGGCGACGTGCACGGCGTCGAGGGCGATCGCGATGCCGGCGAGCAGCAGGAGGCCGGCGGCACCGACGACGAAGAGCCAGTACAGGCGGCCGAGCCCGTCACCGCTCCGGAACCCGCGCAGCACGGCGACGGCCGACCGGGCGATCACGATGGCGATGTAGGTCATCTCGACCGCCGAGTAGAGCGCGGTCGGCAGCTGGTCGCCGTAGGCCACCATGAACTGCGCCGTGGGGGTCGGTGCGTCGATGAAGCTGAACAGCACGACGAGGGCGACGAGCACGAGCACGCAGCCGATGATGCGGCTGGCGCGCAGGAGCTTGGCGGAGCGTGCGGCGGCCTCGACCGACTGCGCGAGGGCGAACATGCCGCACACCATCAGGCAGCGGCCGATCAGGTCGGCGATGTTCGGCACGTGCGTCACACCGGCGAGGAACGTCGTGACGTCGGGCTGGTTGATCGTGAGCCCGACGGCGACGCAGCTGCAGCAGACCATCAGCCAGGTGACGCTGGCCGACTGGGTGCGCACCAGGAGCAGCCGGGCGACCAGCACCGCCAGGATCAGCCAGACCGGGATCGACCCCCAGACGTGCAGCGTCACCGCGTCACCGGAAGATCCCGGGCTGGCCCTCGGGGTCGAGCAGCCCGATCCGCAGCGCGAGCTGATCGGCGACGAGCTCGACGGCCTGCTCGTGCGGGGTGTCCAGCGAGCGGGTGAACGCCGTCCGGCCGCTGAGCAGCCCCGTGTACGCCTGGTGGTCGCAGCCGGTGTCGTCCATGAACACGTGGGCGAGTTCGTGCAGCACGCAGGCCACCCGGGAGCGCTCGGACAGCCCGGGGCGGGTCTCGAGCAGGGCGTGGTCGGTGCGCTGGATGAGCCGCGCGGACAGGTCGCCCGGCAGCTCCGTGGTGCGCACGAGGATCGGCTTGCCGAGCGCCGCCTCGGCACGGGCGGTCAGCTCCGGCAGGGACAGCCGACGGGGGAGCCCGAGGCGCTGCACGCGGCGACGGGCCTCGGTCTGCCGACGCAGGGCGTCGAAGCGGTCACGGTACCCGCTCACGGGGTGCCGCCCGACTCGTCGACGCGACGCAGGTGGTCGGTGAAGTCGCGGATCTCGTCCGCCGAGGCGAACTCGCCGAGACGCCGGGTGGCGAACGCGACGACCTCGCGCTTGCGGAGTTCGAGCACGAGTTCCAGCTGCGCCTGCACCCGCTCCGGCACGTCCGTGTTTCCGGCCGCGTCGGTCAGGTACTCCGCCGGGACGCCGAAGTAGGTCGCCAGGGCGGCCAGGAGTCGCTGGTCTCGGACGGCCGGACCGTTGCCGCCGAGCATGTAGCCCCAGCGCGGTCGACTCATCGACGCACCCTGCGCCTCGATCTCGGCGGCGATCTCCTTGTACGGGGGTCGCTGGCCCGAGTTGGCCTCGACGACGTCCATCAGGAGCTGCAGTTTGCGCGACAGTTCCCGACGGTGTGCGTCGTCGTCGTTGTACTCGATCACGTGTCCCCACTCTCACATCTGTCTCAGACATGATAAAACTGATCCAGCGCGTCGGCCGGTGTCACCACTCTGCCAGGCTCGCGCTCGCTCGTCAGGTCGGCATTTCGATGGGGGGATGCCGAACGGGGGACGAACGAACGGGAGGCGCGGTGCCAGCTGGCACCGCGCCTCCCGTCCGTCGTGTGGTGCGGACTACGCCTGCACGTCGCCGCGCCAGCCCGGCTGGGTCGGTGCGTTCTCGACGCGCTCCTTGTAGTTCTGCAGGTCCTTCTTGACGGCGTGGCCGCCGACGCCCACGACCGAGCCGAGCTTCTCGAGGATGCCGGAGGGCTCCCAGTCGATCTGCACGGTGACACGGGTCTCGGCGTCGGAGAGCTTGTGGAAGGTGACGACACCAGCGTGGTCGGTCTCGCCGTCCTTCACGGTCCAGGCGACACGCTCGTCGGGGTGCTGCTCCGTGATGAGGGCCCGGAACTCGCGCTCCTGGCCGGCGATCTTCACGGTCCAGTCGGTGGTCTTGTCGTCCACCTGGACGATCTTCTCGACCTCGTCGAGGAAGTGCGGGAACTCCTCGAAACGGGTCCACTGGTCGTAGGCCTGGCGGACGGGGACGTTGACGTCGACGGTTTCGATGATCTGAGGCATACCCCGGACGGTAGGCCGATCGACCTGGGCGGCACTCAGCAGCGCTGTCCCCCTGCGGCTTCGGCGGATGCGGGTCCGTCCGTCGCGGCGCAGTAGTGTGAGGCGGATGACAGAGCACGGCAAGCACGCGTTCCACGAGCGCGACGACCACGGGATCCTCGTGCGTCCGGCGCTCGCCTCGGACGTCCCGCACATCCAGCGGCTCATCGCCCCCTACGTCGACCGGCGCATCCTGCTCGGCAAGGAGAACGTCGCCCTGTACGGCTCGATCCAGCAGTTCCGGATCGCCGAAGGGCCCGACGGCACCCCGATCGGGTGCGGCGCGCTCGCCGTCTTCTGGGACGACATCGCCGAGGTGCGCACGCTCGCCCTCGACGAGCAGTGGATCCACAAGCGCGTCGGCCACCGGATGCTCGAGGCGCTCGAGCACGACGCCCGTGAACTCGGCGTCGCCCGGATCTTCTGCCTGACCTTCGAGGTCGACTTCTTCGCGAAGCACGGGTACCTGGAGATCGGCGAGAGCGTCGTCTCACCGGACGTCTACGCCGAACTGGTCCGCTCGTCGGACGAAGGGGTCGCGGAGTTCCTCGACCTCGCCCGGGTCAAGCCGAACACCCTCGGTAACACCCGCATGCTGAAGAACCTCTGACGCTTTCCCGTGCCGCCCGGCGGGGTGGCTGTGTGCGGCCCGCGCCGTTGTCTACCCTGTGCGCATGTCGTCGTTGCGTCACCCCGTCGGGCCCGAGAAGCCGGTCGTCTACTGGCGCCGCCGCGCGCTCGCGCTCGGGGCGCTGCTGGTCGTCGTCCTGTTCGTGGTGCTCATCGTCGTCGGGCGGGGGAGCGGGGCCACGTCGGCGGCGCCGAGTGCGTCGGCCTCTGCTGGTGCCGGGTCTGCTGGCGGCGCATCGTCCGACGGTTCTGGGTCCGGTTCTGGGTCCTCGCGGTCCGCTGCGCCGAAGCCGTCGGCTTCCGCCTCGGCTTCTGCGTCGAAGCCCGCCGCTGCCGACGGTTCGACCTGCACGAAGGACCAGATCGTCCTGACCCCCGTGCTCGACAAGTCGGCGTACGGCCCCACCGAGGACCCGAAGATCGCGATGTCGATCAAGAACTCCGGCACGAACTCCTGCCACCTGGACCTCGGATCGGCGCAGCAGGTGCTGACGATCAGCTCGGGCCAGGAGCAGTACTGGTCGTCGAAGGACTGCCAGACCGGCGGCACGAACCAGGACGTCACGATCAAGTCCGGTCAGACGCTCACGACCCCGGCGATCGCCTGGGACCGGACCCGCTCGTCCACGTCGACGTGTGACTCGTCACGGCCGGCGGTCACCGCGGGAGGCGCGAGCTACCACCTGCAGGTCGGGGTCGGGAACCTCGAGTCGAAGACCTCGGTGCAGTTCATCCTGCAGTAGGTGGCGGGTTCGCGGTTCGCGGTTCCGGCTGGCCTGTGCCGAGCAGGGCGCCGGGAACAGCAACAGGCCCCGTCGTCCGAAGACGACGGGGCCTGTTCAAGCTGATGTGATCAGCCGAGGACGGTGATGTTCTCCGCCTGCGGGCCCTTGCGGCCCTCGGTGATGTCGAACTCCACCTTCTGGTTCTCCTCGAGCGACTTGTAGCCGTTGCCAGCAATCGCAGAGAAGTGCGCGAAGACGTCAGCGCTGCCGTCGTCCGGGGCGATGAAGCCGAAGCCCTTTTCGTTGTTGAACCACTTGACGGTACCGGTAGATGCCATGATGGCGTTTCCTTAGCTTTCTTGCTTCCGCCAAGGTGCAGATGCACCGACGGAGACCCCGACGTACGTCGACGGGGGTGATGCGCCACGCGGGCAGGTGCCGGCGGGACGGGTTCGGGGCCAGGCCTGTCGGCCAGTGACCCTGGGGCCCGGGTTGAGGGGCAAACCACCTCGCCCGGACGTTGAGCGCCGCCGAAGCGGTCCCATCAGGCTAGCGTGCTCTGGGCCGACTGGCTACCCGTGCGTCACGGAACGACGAAAATCTGGTGGAATTGAGCTGATGGCAGACAAGGAACAGCGCTTCCGGAGCGAACAGCTCGAGGAAGCCCTCGCGAAGCAGGACGTCGCTGCGGTGGCGTTCGCGCTCCGCCACGACATCGTGATCGTCCCCCGACTCGTCACCGGCAAGAAGGACATGCAGGTGCGGGTGTTCGGCCGTGAGGGGTCGGACAAGCGCATCCTGCTGCTGTTCTCGTCGGCGGACGCCTACACGGCGATGGTGCCGGACGAGAAGATCCGGCAGGTCATGGTCTACGACGGGCCGCGGCTCGAGGAGTTCCTGGCCGCCCACCTCGACATGCTCGAGGGCGTGTTCTTCGACATCGCCGGCCCGCACACGATGCAGGCCGCGCCGGCGGACCTGCTGGCCGCTTTGCGCGCGTAGCCGCTCAGAACGCGCGGTCGAGCTCGCGTTCGCGTGGGGACTGCGTCATCGAGAACGCCACACGCAGGGCCTCGCGCAGGTGCCCGGAGTCCGAGCCGAGCACGGTCGTGAACCCGAGGCGGGTGGCCTCGTTCACGCGCTGCTTCGTGCCCGTGGCCGGACGGATCTCGCCGGCGAGGCTGATCTCGCCGACGGCTGCGAGCGTGTGCGGGTACGGACGGTCTCGTGCGGCGCTCGCGAGCGCCAGTGCGATCGCCAGGTCGGCGCCGGGCTCCGTGAGCTTCATGCCGCCCACCGTGGACACGTAGACGTCGGCGTCGGACAGCTTGAGACCGGCGCGGCGTTCGAGCACCGCGAGCAGCATCGCCACGCGCGAGGCATCGACACCGTTCACGACCCGGCGTGGCTGCGGCGCCGAGCTCGGGACGATGAGGGCCTGCACCTCGACCGGCAGCGCACGACGCCCCTCGAGTGCGACGGTGACGCAGGTGCCGGACACCGGGGTGGCGTTCTTCGACATGAAGAGGCCGCTCGGGTCGGGGACCTCGTGGATGCCGTCGCCGCCCATGTCGAAGCACCCGACCTCGTCGGTGGGGCCGAAGCGGTTCTTGAGCGCCCGGACGAAGCGCAGTGCGGTCTGCCGGTCGCCCTCGAAGTGGCAGACGACGTCGACCAGGTGCTCCAGGAGCCGCGGGCCGGCGATCGTGCCGTCCTTCGTGACGTGGCCGACGATGAGGACGGGCAGGGCGCGGTCCTTCGCGATGCGGATCAGGGTCGAGGCGACCTCGCGCACCTGTGACGTGCCACCCGCGATGCCGTCGATCGAGCTCGACGAGATGGTCTGCACGGAGTCGGCGATGAGCAGGTCGGGCTGGACCTGGTCGATCTGGCCGATGATCACGCCGAGGTCGACCTCGCTCGCCAAGTACAGGTCGTCGTGCATCGCCCCGGTGCGTTCGGCACGGAGTCGGACCTGGTCGACGGACTCTTCGGCGCTGACGTAGAGGACGCGCTTGCCCGAGGCTGCGGCTCGGGAGGCGACCTCGAGCAGCAGGGTCGACTTGCCGACGCCGGGCTCGCCGCTCAGCAGGACCGCGGCACCCGGCACCACGCCGCCGCCGAGGACGCGGTCGAACTCGCCGATGCCGGTCTGCCAGCGCTGCACGGAGGTGCCGCGGGCTTCGGTGATCGGTCGCGCGGCCCGGGCACCGGTGACGGCGACCGCTGACGTTCCGCGGGTGCTCGCCGACGCCGCAGAGCTGTCTTCGACGGTGCCCCAGGTCTGGCACTCACCGCACCGGCCGACCCACTTGATGCTGGTCCAGCCGCACTCGGTGCAACGGTAGAGGGACTGCGGGCGCGCCATGTCGTCGAGGCTAGGCCGTACGGCCGACATCACCGGCGTGGTCGCCCGGCTCGTCTGGTCCGCTTGGTTCGTCCGACCGGTCTCGTTCGTCGGGCACCGCGATCGACCCGGTCATCCGGTGGCGCAGGCGCTCGACCGGCCCCGGACCCTGGCGCGAGGCGTGGTCGAGCGCCTCGGCGCCGTCGGTGTCTTGTTCGGCGCGGGCGTTCGCCACCGCCCCGGCTTCACGACCGAGGTTCTCGGCCTCGCGCACGGACAGGTAGTGCCGGATCGCCGCCACCGTGTCGACCCGCGCGTCGACCGCCGGTTCGAACGCGCTCGCCCAGACCTCGTAGCCGCGGTCGTTCGGGTGGAACAGGTCACCGTAGCTGTTGAAGAAGGTGCGGCGGACCCCGACGCGCTTCGTGATGGTGTGCAGCGGTGCCACCGTCAGCCCGAACTCGTCGGCCACCCGGTGCACGATCTCGTTCGCCACCGCCACCTTGCGCTCCCGGTCCGGCACGAACATGCACGGCAGCTCGGCCACCACGGCGTGCGACGGGACCGCGCCGTAGATCGCCCGGATGTTCCGCTCGAACTTGTCCGGATCGAAGTCGGCGATGTCGTTCGCCCCGATCGACACCGTGCAGATGTCGGGCGCGTAGTGCCGGAGCTTCGGCAGCTGATCACGCTTCGCGCCCCACGTGGTCGAGCCGGAGACGCTGAGGTTCACCACCCGTACCGACATGTGGGAGCGGTGCCGGATGCGCCGTGCGAGCAGCCCCACGTAACCGCGGCCGGGTGCGGTCGCACCGACGCCCTGCGCTGCCGAGTCACCGATCGCCACGTAGAGCAGCTGCCCCTCGTGCTGCTGTCGTTCCCGCCACCAGTCGGCGTGGATCGGGAGCATGTCGACGACCCGTTGCGCCGCTGCCCGTTGGCCCTTCACGCCGGCGCGGGCACCGACGGCTGCGGCACCGACGACGCCGAGGCTGCCGACGACGGAGGTGAGGAGTGCGATGAGCGTGCGGGATCTCATGCCGTGGACGGTACGCCCGCCGGTCTTGCCGGAGACGAGGAGGACCTGTGGGTGTGGGGAGAGCCCTGCAGCTGACCGCCTGTGGAGGGGGAGCCGACCCGGGGTGTCATCACGGGCCTCCCGGATCGTGTAAACTCTTTCCCGGTACCGTGTCCGAGCGGCCGAAGGATCATGTCTCGAAAACATGTGTGGGGGCAACTCCACCGTGGGTTCAAATCCCACCGGTACCGCCACAGGGCCATTTGCAGACCAACCCCGTTTTGGTTTGCAGGGCAGCCCGAACGCGAAGAACCCTCGGATTTTCCCGAGGGTTCTTCGTCGTTATGGGGCTCGCGGCAGCCTGGTTCGGGCTTTGAGCGCCCTGGTTCAGCCGGATCTCCGAACACGGCACCGGCAGCGCCCGCAGAGACCGCTTCTGAGTGTCGAGATGGCAGTGCTGAGGGTTCACTTGCCGATTTCCGGGCAGCGCAGTGACCGGTCCCACGGATGCGGTTCGGTCGCGGCTTACTCTTGGCCTCCACCCCACGGAGGGGGCGTGTCCATCGCTTCTAACGGCGGGGGATGAGACCCGTAGCGGGATAGTCCGAGGCGGTCGCGTCTGCGTGGAAGCTTCGGCTTGCGGGGGTTCTCGGTCCCTGGCGGTGGTTTGAGCTGTCTCGTGCCGGTTTTCGCGCGCCACCGCTCGAGGTCGTGCAGCCACTTCAGCATGCGGTTCATGTTTGCTACGGCTGCGATGATGCCGATGAAGAGCTGCTGGGCTGCGATGCCGCGAATAAGCCGTCGGCTTGGGTCGTCAATGTGGTGGTGCTTCTTTAGGTAGTTGTTGAAGCTTTCGTCGCTCTGCCGGTCGACATGATAGGTCTTGTGCCAGACGGTGGTGCCGTACTGATAGAGCTGCAGCAGTCCCGAACTCCCCGTTGTCGTGTGGTGAGCTGACTCTACGTGCACGGTTGGCTGGCCGGAAGGGTAGACCGTAATGTGCACGGGCGTCTGGGGTGCAGCGTGTGCCGCGTGTCTCTCGAATCACCCAAGCACGCGACCGCTACGACCCGCCTCGCGTCGCGGTCGCGCCAGCCGGCGGGTCCCGGACGGGCGCCCCGACCGGCGAGGTGCCATAGGCACCTTCAACCGCTCGTTCAATCGGCGGGACCACCACCGGATGCAGCGAGGTCGCCGACCTTGTCACCGGCGCCGTTCGCGTCCGGGTTGAGACGGAGACATCACACTCGAGCGTGACGCTCGTAGATGATGCACGCAAGGAGGACGGGCATGGTTACCTCCTGGGGTCGGGGTGTCATCGTGACGCCGCGAGCGGCGGCCAGCGCCGCGTCGGTTTACCGCTCGGAGCGTTCGCCGGCCGCGCAGGTCAGTGCCCGATACGCGGGTCGAGAAGATGATGAACGCGGTCCGCGATCTCGGCGGGCGACCAGCGTGCCGCTCGCTCGAGGGCTGCCTGCCCTTTGTTCAATCGGTGCTCGCGGTCGTCGATCAACCTCTTCATGACCTCGAGAAACGAGTCGAGGTCGTCGAAGAGGAGGTCCGAGTCCCCGACGATCTCCGAGAACGCTCCTCGCGCTGGTGCTGCGACGGGCCTCCCAGCGCCCATGACGTCGACGATCGACATGTTCCAGAGTGCGTTGTTGCGCAGCGGACCAAGGCCGACATGCGACTGCTTGAGCAGACCTGCGTACTCCTCCCGCGACTTGGCCTCCGATACCCGGGCGAACGGGAGGGCATTGATCCGCTCCACAGCCTCATCGATGCTTGGGTCGAGACGACGCCGCTCGAGAGACCGCTCACCGGTCGGGTTCGTGAAGACGACTTCAAATCGACCGGGGCGTCGAGAGTGGAGTACCTCAAGCCAGTCCAGCATCTCAGGTGTGCCGTAGTGGTCGTAAAGACGGTGGTTGTAGACGACGGATACGAGGCTTGAGTGCTCCTCGGGCTGCTGCAGAACCGTCACCGGTGGAGGTACTACCTCCAAGTCCACCGCCTCAGTTCCGGTACTCTTGGCGGCCCGCTGAAACCAGGACGCGCCCCACTGGCTGCCAATCATTGCGACGTCCGCGCAAGCGGCCGCTTCGACCTGTCTCGACCAGATGGGGTTCGCGAGGTCGTGCTGGTTCAGACTCGGGTCCCATTCAACTCCCGCCTCGGTGATCCTCTCTACGGGGATGTAGTGGAAGTACACGCCCGTGCGTGGTCGCGTCCCGGACGTCGAAGCGACTAATGCTTGCAACGGCACGGTGAGTTCTGGCTGGTTGACGAGTAGCGCATCGACGGCGCCCACCCGCTGCAGCTCGTTGGCGAGGGCGTCCCACGGGAAGCCGAACCTGGCTCCGTACTTCGATTCCGGGTAGGGCACTTCGATGGTGTCGGAGCCCGACACCGACGAGATGCCCGGCGGGCCGATGAGGACCGTCTTCCACCCGAGCTGCCGAAGACTGGCGAGCAGGGCCTCCTGGAAGACGAACCCGCTGTCGGCTTCGAGGTTGGATGCGTTGCTGACGTTCAAGTAGGAGAGCAGCAGCGGTGATGTCACGAATTCGTCTCCCTTTCGATGATGTCGAAGGCCGACACCACGTCTTCGGGGAACTCGAAACGGCGGTCCTCTGCGACGAAGCCGTTATGCCGTAGATGATCCAGGAGGACCTTGAGTGGATCCCAGAACCCACCGACGTTGAGGAATATCACTTGTGCCGAGGTGAGACCGAGTTGTTTCGCTGTCATCGCTTCGAATGCCTCATCGAGGCTCCCGATACCACCGGGAAGGACGAGGACGGCGTCACTTAACTCCATGAATCGGCGCTTACGTTCTCCGAGTGAACTGACGATCTCGATTTCGATACCATGCGCCGGCGGTTCCAAGTCGATCAGAACGGAGGGTGAAACACCAATGACCTCGCCTCCGGCGGCGGCGGCGGCCCCGGATAGCGCTCCCATGAGGCCGACGTCCGAGCCTCCGAAAACTATCCTGATTCCGCGCGATGCGCATTGTTGACCAACCTCTTCCGCAGTTCTCCTGAAAAGCTGGCTCGATCCCATAGAGGATCCACAGAAAATCGCCACGGAAACCGGCGATGAGGCGTCGACCAAAGTAACCCCCTCGTTACATCGCTTCGAAGGCTACACTCGATGCAACGTGTCAGCAAGGGTCGGTTCCGCACCCGCGAACGAAACGCAAGGAGTGGGCTTGATGGCTGCATCGACAGATGTTTCCACGGGCGGTGTCAGCGCGAGTTGTCCAAGCGGCGACTTTAAGGTTTTTCAGTTCACCCGGTACCGGTCTTGAATGCAGGAACCGACGAGGGCGCTGCTGTCACCTATCGCGTCCTCCTGCGAAATCGTGAGTTGCGCGGGCAACTCGCGTCGGTTCTCATCGCGACCGTTCCGCTCGGTATGTTCCCGATCACGGTCGTGCTGGCGGTCCACAGCTGGACCGACTCGTTCGCGGTGGCAGGTTGGGTAAGCGCAGCGTTCACCAGTGGAAGTGCCGTCGGGCTTACTGCGCAGGGGCACCTGATAGATCGGCTTGGAACGCGCAGCACCGTGGTCTCCGCCACCGCGGTGTTCGTCGCTGCGTCGATTACGTTCGTGGTCGTCGGCGAAGCAACGGCAGTCCGGTCCGTGTCGGCACTGGTCGCCCTCGCCGCCGTCGCCGGGGCGTCACTGCCCGAGATCACCACGGCGGTTCGCGTGTGGCTCGCCCGTTCCACGTTGTCGTCAGCCCAGCGCGTCGCCAGCTACTCGCTCCTCGGCGCCTGCTTCCAGACGGGCCTGGTCTTCGGTCCCCTTCTCGTCACAGCTGCGGTGCCCTGGGTTGGGGGCACAGGAACCCTCGTGGCGATCACCCTCCTCGCGATCGTGGCCGCAGGTTGGTTCCTCCGGGTCACACACCCCAGCGCGACGCCGTCGATCGCGACGAAGGCAGCGGGAAGAGGCATGCCGCCGGATCGTGCCGTCCTGCATGGGCCGATGATGGCAATTCTCGGAGTCGCTGCCGTTGTCGGAGCTGTCGGCGGTGTGATGACGCTCGTCATCCCTCGTGTACTGGCAGCTACGGGCTCCATCGAACTGTCTGGCCTACTCTTCGCGTCACTCGCGGTCGGGGAGGTACTCGGAGCTGTCGTCTACGGGATGATCCGTTGGCCGCTCGGCCAGGTGGCTCAATTGGCAGCAGTAGTGGCCGTAACGGGGCTGATGCTGATCGTTTGCACTTTCACCACCGGTGTGCCGTGGGCGTTCGCGATCCTGCTGTTCGGCATCGGCGCTGCGTCGGGTCCCGTTGCAGTGCTGCTAGCCGCGGCGACTGAAGGCGCCGCCTCGTCGGGAGCGATAGGTGCTGCGTCCGGCATGCGGATCAGTGTTTCACTGCTCGCGTCGGCCGTAGGAAGCGCCGTAGCGGGAGCGTCCGGCGGAGTAGCCGGATCGTCCGTGGTTCTGGGCGTACTGGGATCGGTAGTGCTCGTCGCCGCGGCTTTGCCGTTGTACATGCGGACCGTTCTGCGGGCCTGACCGATCCGATCGGTGGGGTCGAGCATCCAGCAGCCCACTCACGTCTCCTTCTCAAGCGGCTGGCTGTCTGATAGCGCCATCCGTCGAGTCGCCCGACTCCCGGCCACCGTAGTTGGCATGACGTGCTGCCGGCCAAGGTTTCCGGCGGCCGCTAGTGCAACCGCGGTGTTGTCTGGCGGAAGCGATCGCCGGGCTCCTCGCCTCGGCGACGGAACGCGCCACGTCGCCAGGGCGATGGGCGCAGCGTCCGGAGCTCGTATCAGAATGATCCTGCTTGCATCTGCCGGCGGGAGTGCATTTAGTGGAGTAACGAGCGGCGCCCTTGGCGCTTCTTCAATATTTGTCGTGACGGCCCAGCTTATTGTCGCCGTGGCAACCCTTCCGGCTAGGATTCGCTCCGTCTTCCACTCCCCACCCAACGGAACAGAGTGCTGGCGTCGACTGACGCCTGACGCCTGACGCCCGAGTCCTTCGTCACAGCTGCTTGGACGACTGGTGGGGAGAGGTTATCCCACTGGGCGTCTGCGATCGAGCTCGGACAGACTGGACATCTGGCGTTCGGATAGGCGGATATGCACCGAACCGGCATTCTCTTCGATTCTGCGTCGATCATTGGATCGAGGTAGGGCAACTGCTCCCTCACTGCGGCACCACGCGAGAGCTACCTGAGAGGCAGTAGCGCGCGATTCGGCGGCTACCGATGCCAACGTTGGGTTGAGGAGGAGGTCCCCACCTCTCCCGAGGGGGGACCAGGCCAAGGCGCGGATATTGCGCTGCGCTAACTCGTGCCTCAATTCGGTCTGCTGATGGTATAGATGCATTTCAATCTGATTCACCGCGGGAGGAATGCGGGCAACCCGCTCGAGCCGGTCAAGATCGGACTGCTTGAAATTCGATACCCCGATAGCTCGCACCCGCCCTGACTCTGCTAGTTCCTCCATCGCCCGCCAACTGTCTGCGACAAGACGGAAGTCCGGCTGCGGCCAATGAATGAGGAGAATGTCGATAACATCACGACCGAGATTGCGAGCGGAACGCTTGAAGGACCTGATGCTTCCCTTGAAGCCCATGGATTCGCGGGGTAATTTCGTACAGACAATCGGCTGAATGTCGGTCCTTCGTCGCAGCGCCCTTCCAAGAGATTCCTCAGTGCCGTAAGTCGGTGCGGTGTCAAAGAGCTGGTACGAAAGCTCACACGCATCTCGAATAGCCCTGTCGGCGGCCCTCCATGTCCCAAACCCTATGAGCGGGAGCTGAAGTCCAGGGGCAAGTGCGGTGTCGAAGCTCAAGAGGGCTCTGACTTGAATGGCACCGCATCGCGCAAGAAGGGGTGCTGCTGGTCCTTTGCCGATAGCAGAGCTTCACTGAGGGGGATTGGCCAGTCGATGGCGAGGTCGGGGTCCGCAAGGTTCACAAACGAGTAACGATCGTAAGCGTCGGGTGTCCAATGCTTGTTGACCGCGTAGAGATAGTGGAGGGGGCTCAGGCATTGATAGGAGTTCGCCACTCCGGCCGGCAGGAACACGGCTACATCTGGTCGGAGGGTCACCGTCACCATCTGCCCGAAGCCCGGCCCTTCTCTCAGGTCAACGTATGCGGCATACGCCTCCCCGTCAATGATGGAGATGTATTTGTCCCATGGTTCAGCGTGAAGACCGCGAGTCGAGCCTTCTTTATTGAAGGCGACGCTTGTCTGCACGACGTCGAAGTCTGCCGGGAAGCCAGCGTCGAGCAGCTTTTCGCGGTGATACTTTTCTTGAAACCAACCGCGATCGTCCTCAACTCGGGTCACATCGAAGATCAGGAGACCTGAGATGTCGGTTGTGCGGCGCACGAACTTTGTGCTTGGAGCAGACATGTTGTTCTCCTCATGAATTTTCTGATTGCAAACTGCTAGGACCTACCGGTGGGTCCGAACCATGATACGGCAGGTTCGAAGTAGCGATTACGGTTCGCGCGTGAGTCACCGTACTCCGCCACGACGAGCTCGCGGTTCGAGTTCGCCGTCCCGGCGAATTCGATACTGAGAGCCTCCTGCGTTCTTTGGACCATCTCGTCCTCGATTCGATCGAGCGCTATGTTGAAAGTCCACCCGTCACTTGAGATATTCGACGTTGCATCGCCGCGGAGGATGGCTGCGGGGCGATAGCCGAGCGGCGCGAATTCCTTCAGCATGACCTCGAAGTCCGCGGTGACGAGCGGACGGCGCTCAAGCGCGCTCTCGACGACAGGATTGCCGAATCCCTCGGCCATGCTCGGATAAGTCACGATGTCTGCAGCGGCGTACGCATCGCGCACTCCTTGTGCTGCCCCGTCGTCGCTTGCATAGCTGCGGAGCTTTCCGTCGAGCATTCGGATACGGACGCCGAGGGCTTGAGCGAGCCTGGTCACCTCTTCGGCGTAGGCCTGCGCGACTCCGGGCTTCCAAGAGGTGCCGCCGGCCGCACTTCCGGTGACCAGGATCTCGGAGGGCTGACCGGTGGCGACGGTGAGTCGGTGGGCGAGGTGCACGCTGTGGTGGATCCCCTTGGTGGGGATAAATCGCGTGGGTTGGAGGAGGAGGAGCCTGTCAGCGGGGACTCCGAAGTCCTGGCGGAAGCGGCGCCCTCGGCCTGCGGTCGAATGGACCGGGAACAGGTTCGGCGCGACGATCGCATTCGCGTCCGGCACGTGCTCCGCCAAGGCTCGACGAGCGCTTCCGGTACTCACCACGTGTAGGACAGACGGTCCGGTCGGCGGAAGGACCCGCCCGATGAGTGACTCGATAAACGGGTTGGAGGCGTACGCCCGCTCCCAGGTGAAGTCGTGCGAACGAAGCACCATCGGTACTCCCTCTGCAGCAAGTTCGGCCACGGCCCAGGCAGCCGGGAGGGAGATCAGGTATGAGGCAAGCGCGTCGACGTGCAGCCCATCGAGTCGCTCTGATTCGATGACCGAGCGGATGGACTTGTACGCCGCAAGACCACGCCGCGCGACCTCACGAAACAGGGCGTCGTTGCTGCGCGGATCCGGGGAAGAGCGCAGGACTTCCCGATGGAACGCGACCTGCGAAGGATTTCGCGGGTCGAGCTCGTCGAGGACGCGTGTCCCGTCTGGAACATCGATTCCGCCGCCCCTCATCGGGATGATCTCCACGCCTTGTTGCTGGTAGAAACGCTCCCACTTCTCGAGTTCGACGATTGCTCCGAGATCGCGCTGGTGCCAGGCAGCTATCGTTCCGATCTTCATCAGTGCCTAGTATCGAGCGAGCGTTGGATCGACGGTGGCGGACCAGGCATCGATGCCGCCCTTGAGGGTACGCACGTCGGTGAAGCCGCGCTGTTCGAGCAAGCGGTGAGCCTCATTTGACCGCACCCCGCTCTTACAGAAGACGACTATTGAGTCTGTCGGATTCCAAGCACTCGCCTCGCCCTCGAGTACCGCCATTGGGACGAGCTCTGCACCGTCGATCGCGGCGATGACGTGTTCTTCCTCCGTTCGCACGTCGATCAGTCGGAACGGCCGACCCCCCGCTTCTCGATCTCGGAGCATCTCGGCGACGTACGACGCGGTGAGCGAGACGTCGGCGACGTCCGGGATGAGGCAGGCAGGCGGTTGTTCGCGGCTGAGGGCGCTGGGAATGGGCGTCGAGCCGGCAGCGCCGGAGATGTCAAGTTCGCGCCATCGCTGCGTCAGGCCGTCGAAGGTGAGGAGCCGTCCGACCAGAGGCTCCCCGATGCCGGCGATCAGCTTGACCACTTCCAGGGCCATCGTCGACCCGATCGTGGCGCAGACAGCACCGATCACGCCAGCTTCAGCGCACGACGGAACCGCGCCAGGCGGGGGCATTTCCGGGAAGACGTCCCGGTAGGTCGGACCATGCCCGGGCCAGAAGACAGTTGTCTGTCCGCTGAACTTGAAGACGGAGCCCCAGACGAGAGGTTTGCCCTGGATCGCACTGATGTCACCCACGAGATAACGGGTCGCGAAGTTGTCCGAGCCATCGACGATTACGTCGTAGTCGTCCGCTATCGCCAGGCCGTTCACCTCGTTCAGTCGTGTTTGGTGAACGAGGACGTTGATGTTCGAATTGTGCTCATGCACCCACCGTTGCGCGCTCAGCACCTTCGCCGTGCCGACCGCTCGCTCCTCATGGATGATTTGACGGTGAAGATTCGTGACGTCCACGAAGTCGTCGTCAACGATGCCAATGGTGCCGATGCCTGCTGCGGCGAGGTAGGAGATGACCGGAGATCCGAGACCACCTGCGCCGACCACGAGGACCCGTGACCGAGTGAGGGCCGATTGGCTGGATCGACCGAATTCGGGCATGAGTATCTGGCGTGAGTATCTGGCGAGAGTTTCCTTGTCCATCTCCGTCGACGGCGCGTTCTTCATCTGGATCCCTTCACGTGAGTTTCTGCTGGAAGCCGAGGGTCGCCCTGCGCGGCAAAGGCTTCGTGCAGGGCTTCTTTCCAATGCCGCATCGGTCCCAGTCCGGCTGCGAGCCATTCCTCGTCGTTGAGGACGCTGTAGCTGGGGCGCCGTGCGATCTGGTTCTGGGACGACGCGGTCGTGGCTTGAACGGTCACTGGCACCAGAGCCTCCGCGAAGGTCGCGGTCGCAAGTTCTGCCCAACTCGCGTCGCCGCTGTTGGTGCAATGGAACACCCCACCTGGCGGTCTGACGCGAACGAGCGTCTGCAAGCCGGCGACCAGATCGTTTACCCACGTCGGGCTACTGCGCTGATCCGACACGACCTCGATCTTTTCCCGTTCACGTCCCAGCCTGAGCATCGTCGTGACGAATCCTGGATCCTTGACCGAGAAGACGGATGAGGTGCGGACCACGTATGCGCGCGGAGAATGTTCCAGCACGGCTCGTTCGCCGGCAAGCTTGGAAGCTCCGTACCGGGAGAGAGGAGTTGCCGTGGCGTCGACCGGGATCGGGGCGGAGAAGCCCTCCCCGAAGACATAGTCCGCGGACAGATGAATCAGTAAAGCCCCGACGAGCTCGCAAGCAGCCGCAAGGATTCCGGGGGCTACGGCGTTGACTCCCCAGCCCGTCGTAGGGTTGCGCTCCATAGCGTCAGCCGCTTTGTTGCCTGCGCAGTTTATGACGACGCTCGGCTGCAGCTCGCCGACCAAGTGACGCACGGCGACTGCGTCAGTGACGTCAAGCTCCTCGTGGCCGAGCGCCACAACGTCCCCGGTCGCCCATAGGTCCACGATCTTTCGTCCGACGAGTCCGCCGGCACCCACCAACAAGATCATTGCGTTTGTCCTTCCAAGGGCAGCGCCCCGCGAGCGATTCGTTCGAGCGTGTCGGGGCCTGCAGTGGTGTTCAGGTACTGCAGATACGCCATTCGAGCTAAGTCATTGGTAGCAACCTGCGCCATCGCACGGTCCTCCATGCGTCGGCGGGTGCTCTGGAGGAGCTCGCGGTCGGTTTCCGGCAGAGTGACCTCCGCCCCCGCCCCCGCTTCCGACCGAGACCTCGCCACGAGGAGCGCATCGTGAGCTGCCGACTCTCGGAACCAGCCGGTCGTGAGTGCGCGGAGCCGCGGCCACACTCGCGGGATTGCCTCTTCGACTCCCGACGAACCGTCCAACTCAGACAGAAACATGCGCCCCTGTGCCAATCCAAGTCCGACGCCCCTCGCGTACATCGGGTTCGTGGTGAGAGCCGCATCACCGAGAGGCAGGACGCGCGGAGGCGTCTTATTGAGCATCCGGGTCGCCAAGGAGTCCAGCAGTCGACCCGCGTGAAGCGGCACTCCGACAGCTTCCGCCCGGCAGCCGCTGATTACCTCGGAGACCGCGGCATCGCGCAGGAGCGCTTTGTCGAAAGCTGCGCGGGTGAGATCCGCGCGAGCGCTGGAAGTCGGGCGGATGATCGTTGCGGAGAACCACGGCCCATCGGCGGCTGTCACGACGATTTGCTGACCCGAGTGCTCGGATCGGACTCCGCTGATCGGTACGGCTCCGGCGCGTGCGCGGAACCACCCCGTCATGTAGTCCAACGCAACGTGGTGCACGAGTCGGCGCTTGTGCAGACGGCTCCGTCTCCCTGAGCAGTCGAGGACGACCTGCGCGCTCATGCGGGCTCTGTCCGCGAGTGACACGCATACATGCCCGTGTTGGCCGACTGCACCTGCCTGGACAGCTACTCCCGCGATGATGCCCACACCGGCTTCTCGCAGGTGTCGTCTGAGGGTCATCTCGACGATGACGCGTCGGCAACGGAGGACGGTTGATCCGTCTCCCAGCGACGGCTCGACTGCTTGATCGCGTGCGCCGTGGGAAAGCAGGTCTAGCCATACTTCGGGCAATTCCGATCGGAGGAACGCCGTCGCCGACGCGGAGAACGAGTGCACCTGTCGAAACTGCGGCACCGAGCGCCTCGGCCAACGCCCCCACGCGTCGATGTCGGAGCGCGGTGTCTCCACATCGCGGTCCAGCACTGTGACGGCGTGGCCCCGAGCACTGAGAGCGAGCGCCATCGCGGCACCGACCGGCCCGCTCCCCACGATAAGCACGGAGCCCGCAGTCTTACTCAACCGCCCACCAGCGGCGGAAGCACTTCGACAGTCGAGGAATCGCCGACGACCGTGTCGTGCCACTGGGATAGCGGGACACGTTCGCCGTCCAAGAACACGCTGAAGTAGCCGTAGACGCGGCCGTCCTCCCCAACGACCCTGCGACGATTCGCTGGGAACCGTTCGGCGAAGTTCAGCAGGATGGACTCGATGCTCTCGGCGGGCACCCTGAACTCCGTTGTGTCGTCCGTCTTCCAGGCTGGTGAAACGATAAGGGTCGTCATTTTTGCTCCTTGGTGTTCGTGGCCAATTCCTCCGCTTCGACGAGCAGCGCTCGACGCGCCGTCTTGCCGCTCGCCGTCAAGACGGGAGTAGACACTTTCCTGAACTCAGTGGGCCAGGCGTAAGAGGGATACTCGGCGGCTATCCGGCGAGATGCTCTTCGGAGTGCGTCGTCGTCGTCCGTCACGAGAGCAGCGATGAAGCGTTGCGATGCACCAGCACCGACCAGACCGACCGCCGCGGAACGGACTCCGGGCTGTTGGAGAATGAGGGCTTCCATTTCGGACGGATCGATCCGGTAGCCGTCCACTTTCACTTGATCGTCGAGGCGACCGACCCATTGGAGGCGATCTCCGCTGTCACGCTGCACACGGTCGCCAGTGCGGTATAGACGCACGCCCTCCCTGTGGATGAAGCGTGCGTCGGACTCCTCTGTGGAACCGAGGTAGCGTTCGGCCAGGCAATTCCCGGCCACAAGCAGTTCGCCCTCCGCTTCACCGTGCCACGACAGAGATTGGCCATCGTCGATCGCGATCCTGGCCGCACGGACGCTTCGACCGATCGGGGGAAGCATTGGCCATTCACTCGGTCGTGCGTCGAGGACGTGCTGCGTGACGACGTGGGTCTCAAGGGGGCCGTACTGGTTCACCAGCCGACAGCGGGGCATACCTTCGAAGAGCCGCACGACCGCCGGGGTGGCGACGAGTTGCTCACCGGAGACGATAACCGTTCGGAGAGCACTCAGATGTCGCAGGCCCTCGTCTTCGTCGACAGCAGCCTCGGCGAGGAGATGCAGAAGTACGAACGGGAGGAAGATCCGACGCACTCCAGAACCGATGAGCATCCTCCACAAATGCGTAGGATCACGTT
Organism: Curtobacterium sp. MCPF17_021; assembly: GCF_003234605.2. Lineage (NCBI taxonomy): Bacteria > Bacillati > Actinomycetota > Actinomycetes > Micrococcales > Microbacteriaceae > Curtobacterium > Curtobacterium sp. MCPF17_021. The sequence goes on from NZ_CP126252.1 coordinate 223,135, forward strand.
TCGTCGTTTCAGGGATGCAGATGAGCGTTCCCCCTGAGCTCAGGGTCGCCAGCATCTCTTGCACAGACACGTCGAACGCGATCGGGGAGAGGAGGGCTGTGCGCCCCGCGCCCCGACTATTGGCAGCTGCTGACTGCCAAGCAATCAGTTCATCGAGGGCCTGCTGCATGTGCAAGACACCTTTTGGTTGCCCAGTGGAACCTGAGGTGTACATGAGGTAGGCCGCGTTGGGGTGCGTCACGATCTCTTTGGGAGCGATGGGATGCACCCCGCCTCGGTCGATGAGCGCAGCGCTGCCGCTGTCTCGCAGGATCGATGCCCGCCGCGCTTCCGGTTCGCTCGGGTGGAGTGGCAGGTAGACAGCTCCGAGGCGCTGAAGGGCCAACACCGCTTCCACCAGTTCGATCGAACGAGGCAGGTCGACCGCGACGACGACTCCTCGCGCAACTCCTGCTCGCTGCAGCGACTCGATCAGTGGCGTGCCGCCGGTCCAGAGTTCCTCGTACGTCAGAGTGCGTCGGCCGTCGACTACCGCGATCGTGTTCGGTCTGCGTCGAGCGTGTCCCGTGAGCGCGTGCAGCAGATCAGACATCGCGAGCGCACCTGAACCCGGTAGCGAAGTTGGACCATCCGAACGGGTCGCCGTACATTCGATCCGCGGGACGGCACTGGTAACGGAAGTTCATCCACGAACCTCCGCGCAGTACGCGGAACAATCCTTCGAGTCGGCCGTACACCGGATGTTTCGCACCTTCGCGGTATGGCTTGCACAGGGACTCCGTCCACTCGTAGACGTTCCCCGAAGCGTCTGCCAGGTTGAAGGCCGCGGGTGGTGACTCGAGAAACGATCCGACTGGCGTCGTCATGGGCAATCCGCCGTGGCGTTCTCGCTGCCGGTCCCACCAGGCGCGCCACACATCGAGGTGTAATAGATCCTCTCCGAGGTGCCAGTCCGCGGCGTTGCACCGATTCCGGTCCCAGGAATCGCCCCACGGCCAACGTCGGGGCAGGGGGCCCCGCGCTGCGTACTCCCACTCGAACTCTGTCGGAAGACGCTTGCCGGCCCAGGACGCGTACTGGGTTGCGTCCTGCCAAGAGATGTGAACTGCAGGGTGGTCCGGGCGCTCGGCGACGTGCGTGCCGCGTCCGCCTGGGCTGCGCCAGCAAGCGCCCTCGCTCTCCACCCAGTAACGGTCGCCGTAGACCATTCCCCATCCTTGCTGTTCGGCGTCGGTTCGGTAGCCCGTGTCCGCGACGAACTCGCCGAACGCCTCGTTCGTCACGGGATGTGGGTCGATCTCGAACTCGGCGATCCTTACGTCGATCTGCGGCGTCTCGTCGCTGAACCACTCGCGCGGGAAGGCCTGCCCTTCGGATTCGAGCCAGTCCAGGTCCGTCGCGGACGAACCGATCCGGACGACTCCACCCGGAATGCGGATCATCCGAGCGCCTCCTCGACAGCAGCACCCCAGGCGACCACGAGCGCTTCAACCCACTTGCGAATAGGACCGTCCCCCGAGAAGCGAGCCTGCAACGTGGGCTGTGAGCCGGCGAGGTCCACGTGCAATCCGATGCCTGCGTAGACGCGCTTCGGGGTGTGTTCATCGGCCAACGGTTCGAAGGAACGAAGCGGCCCAGCCGGCCCGCTGCCTGCCCTACGGTGAGCTGGCTCGTCGATGGTCAGCCACGCAGTCGTCTTCCCTCGCGAAGCAGGGGCGCCGCCGAGCCGGTCCAGGAGGACAGAACGATGCACGCGGTCGTACCGTGCCGTCGCTCGAACGTTCTCACGGACTTGCCGGATGGCTCTGCCGACGTCTCGTGTTGAAGCTCCCAGTTCGACCGTGATCTCGTGGGCGAAGTTGCCGAGAGCCAGAGCCGCCAGAGGATCATGCCGCCCTGCACTCGCTGTCATGATGCCGAGCGGCCCTCGGCCCGCGCCTGGCATGCGGCTCAGCGCTGCCAGGAGCGAGCCAGCGAAGAGCATGAACACGGTGGTGCCCTGCGCTCGCAGTCGCTGTACGTGACGCGGGTCGGCAGGACGGAGGGCAACGGAGAACCCCTGAGCGTCGAACTGGTCCGATTTCTGCTCACCCCGGGCGCTCTCCAGCTCGTCGTTCAGCCGCGGGAATGGCCCGACCCGGTCGAATACGCCGGCCCAGTACTGGTACACATCGGTGCCGACATCGCCTGAGGCCTCCCGCACGAAGACCGGGGAGGCGGACCAGGGCGCGGGGTATGCTCCGGATTCGTAGCTGTCGGCGAGGGCGTCCATGAACATCCCGACGGACTCGCCATCGAGGTGACTGTGATCGGCGACGAAGCAGAAGACATCCTCAGCTTCGCCTTTTACGAGCGCTGCCATCGGTACAGTCCTTGGCCACGACTTATAGCGCTGGACCATGCGCATGGCGACTTCGCGAGGGGCAGCCCCCGCGCTGCCGAGCACCTCAAGCTGAGTGGGCTCTGCTGAATTCATGGCAAACCACGTCGCGCCATCCTGCATGAAGTGCGTTCGGAAAGCAGCATGCGAGGCGACGACGCAACGGACGGCGTCACCCAGGACGGCGGCAGCAAGTTTCTCGGGCAGGACCGAGATCGCCCCTACGAAACTGCGCCGGGGGCGCTCGAGCAGCCAGGTTTCCGGCGCCGAAGCTGGACGTTGCTGCATGGCTGGAGCCGAGCCCTCCAGCGCGGGTGAGCTTCGCGTCCTCCGGGCCAGATCGACGACGCTGACGCCGTCGAGGATCTCTGCGATTGACGCCGTGATGGAGAGCTCTCGCCGCAGCCGTGCCGCCAGCATCGCGGCAAGCACGGAAGATCCGCCCTGCGCGACGAACGGCGTCGCAGGATCGATCGAGCGCGCACGAAGGACGTCTCGCCAGATATCGGCGACGAGGTCTTGGCGCGACGGTGATCTGGTCATTGTGTTTCCTCGGCCCTTCTGCTGGCGAGGAAACAGAGGAGGGCGCTCCTCGCCTCGATGTTGACGTCTTCCCCGTTAACCATCGCCCGGAATAGATCGTCCAATCGTGTCCAGTGGTGGGAGTTCGTCGCTGGCGGATCGTCCCAGACTTCCAGCACGCGGTAACGGTTCTCTTGTCGGAAGAACCGCCCTCCTTCTTCAGCGAGTAGTCGGTCGCTAATTACGGCGCAGGTCTGCGCTGCGACCCATTCACACAGCATGTCCTGGGCTGTCTTGGCAGATGAATCCTGAGCCCCGCGCTGCACCGTCGGAGCAAGAGCGCGACCTCGTCGATTGCCTGCTTCCCATTTGTCTTGCACAAGTGCTTCCCAAGTGCCACCGAAGCGACGCACGACAAGAATCACAAGCCCGCCGACGGGCGCGTGCAGCATCGGTTGTTCCCACGAGCGGACTTCGCGGCTTACCCCTTCGACGTGCACGCCGATCACGCGAAAGTAGCGGCCGGTCCGATGCCGGATGCAGTCATCGAAGAAGGACCAGTCGGTCAGTTCCTTCAGGGGAAGTCTTCGGACGGTGAAGTCGCCGTTGGATCCCCGGGTCGGGAGGGAGCCGGATGGTGGCTCTCCCACGGACCGGTGAGCCTCGTCGCACATCCTCAGCCGTTCAGCGGCAGCAAAGGTGACGAGCACGCTGCGCGCGTCCATGTTGACGACTTCTGTCAGCCTGACGCACTCGAGGAGAACCTCTATTGGTACCCAGCGGTGGGTTCTCGGGCGATCAACTTCCTCGTTGCACTCGACGACGACGTTGCGATTCCGTTTCCCGAGGAACCGACCGCCCTGTTCCGACTGGAGAGTGTCGACGAGGACGCGGGAGGGGCGCGAGCCGTCGAAATGCTCGAGAAACGGCGTCGGGAGTCCACCGTGTCGGCGGGTGAAGTTGCTTTCCGTCGCCTGGACAGTTGGAGCTATTTGCACGCCGTGTGGGTTGCCGGGTTCGATCTTCGCCTGCGTCAGCAACTCGTAGCCAGTGGGGCCCTGCCGAGCGATGAACCCGAGGATGCCGATCTCGGGCTGATCGATGATGGGCTGCTGCCAGAGGATATCGTCGCCGTCCGCCACCTCGATGCCGGTGATGGAGAAGAAAGCTCCTCGGTCGTGCGCCAGGTCGCCAGTGCTGCCGGACATCGACCAGTCGCGTAACTGTTGCACCGGCACAGGCATCACGTGAAGTGGACCCCAGTGTGCCGCGTCATCGAGCCAGTCGAGCACTGCCTCGACCGACGAGCACCGATCCGGCGTGTAGCCGACGGCACATGCGTTCGCAGCCATGGTTCCCCCCAAGGTCCTCATCATCGAGTCCCACCACGCTAGGCGCGGTTCCGACCCCCGTCTAGGGGTCGGGCCGAATTTCCCCGGCGATTCGAACAAAACGCGGTAGCGCTCTCGGCAGACGTGCAGTCCATGCGAGATAGAGGGAGGAGTCAGGCGCCGGGGCTCGTGTAGTACCGCGACTGCCGCATGAAGAACCACCACCCGAGCGCGAGCATCGCCGGGCCGGCGAGTGGTGCGGCGTGGGCGAGCGACACAGGCACGAGCAGTTCGCCCGTCTTGCCAAGCACGACGGTGGCTGGCAGGTACGCGACGAATCCCAGCGGCAATGCGAATGTCAGGGCGTAGACGCCGGCCGGACCGAAGACCGGCAGCGGGTACGCGCCGAAGTCGGTGAACGTGTTGTCGACGGTGACCTTGAGGTCGCGGGTCGAGCCGAGCCGGAACGAGAGGCCGGCGAGCCCGATTTGCAGCCCGGCCTCAAGGAGTCCGCCGCCGATCGCAGCGGCGACAGTGAGGACCACCAGCCAGGGGGTCCACGCGATCGGTGCGAGGGTGATCGTGGCGATGAGGATGCCCAGCCCGAGGGCGAGGTCCCCGAGTGTTCCGAGGTTGAACCAGCGTGTCAACAGCTGGACGAGCGGCGGGGCCGGTCGGAGCAGGAACCGGTCGTAGTCGCCCTGGCGGATGACCTGATCGATTGCGAGGTGTTGCCCGAAAAAGACCGTCCCGACGCCGTGCGCCGTCAGCCGGAGCCCGTACAGGAACGCGATCTGCGCCGTCGACCAGCCCGCGATCACCCCGAACCGATCGAGCAGTACCCCGATGAACAGCAGCTGCGTTCCCTGGAGTGCGGCGCTGCCCGCCATCATCAGGATGAGGTTACCTCGGTAGATGAGGGATTGGCGGAACGCTGCGGCGAGCAGGATCTGCCACTGGCGGAACCAGCCGGGAAGCGCGGTGGCGGTGCCCGGGAGAACCTCGCGTCCGACGTCAGCCACCGTTGATCACCGTCCTGCGCAGGGCGTGCGACCAGACCGCGCGCGCGATCACCGTCAGCACGGCGATCCACCCGACCTGCAGCGCGAGTTCGCCGAGGACGGTCCATCCTGGAGCGCGGTCGAACCAAATCGAGAGTGGTGTGAAGATCTGCGCGCTGAAGGGCAAGGCACGCAGAGCCCCTGCCAACCCGTCGGGCATGAACCAGAGCGGGATGAGCGACCCGGAGCAGAACGCCGCCGCCATGCTGTAGATCATGTAGGCGCCGCCGACGTCGGTGGTCCAGAACGCGGTGAGACCGACGATGAGGTTGCACTGCACGGCGATGACCAGGCCGAGGCAGGCGCTCAGCACAAACGCCGCCGTCTGCCACCACGTGCTCGGCCCCGGGATCGCGCCGAGCAAGAGCGCCAGCGCCAGCCCGACCGCCGCCTTCGGCACATTCGCCAGCGAGCTGCCGATCTGCGCCGCGAGGGTCTGAGTAAGCAGACCCACCGGCCGCATGATGTCGAAGACGACGTTTCCGTCGCGCACCCGGCTGTTGAGGTTCGAGAAGTGCCACGGCTGGAACACAACCGCGAACAGCGCGCCGAGCGCCGCGTAGCCGACGGCGTCCTCCCGGTCGACACCACTCACGGTCCCGCGCGCTCCGTACACGGCGTTCCAGACGAGCATTACGAGGACGACCCGGCTCACCGTGCTCACCGTTCCGACGATAACGTCGGCGCGGAAGACGAGCACCTGCCGCATCCCGTGCCCGACGAGCGCTAGGCGGATCGCGAACGGACCTGCGGGCCGGTCTCGCCCCTCCCTCAGCACGCCATCAGCCGTCACCACGCACCCTCCGCGCAGTGTAGATCTCGGTGATGACGTCCTCGAGCTCGGGCTCCCGGACCGTCAGGTCCGCCACCGGGAGTGCAGCCGTCGTGCGGGCGATCGCCGCAGAGGTCGACACCTTGGCCGGGTCGAAGCGCAGGTCGAGCAGCTGCGCAGCGCCGTGTGACCGGATGCCGGCGCGGTGCACGCCGTCGACCGACCAGTCGCGTGGTTCCGGGCCGGACAGTTCTACACGGAGCGTCCGGTGCGGCAGATACGCCCGGCGCAACGCATCGATCTCGCCGTCGAACAGGGTGCGCCCCTCGTCGATGATCACCACTCGTCGGCAGAGCTGCTCGACGTCACCGATGTCGTGTGTGGTCAGCATGATCGTCGTGCCCGAGCTCCGGTTCCGCTCGCGGACGAAGTCCCGGATCCGGGACTTCGCGACGACGTCGAGGCCCACGGTCGGCTCGTCGAGGTAGAGCACCGGGGGCTCGTGCAGCATCGCGGCCACGAGGTCGCCACGCATACGCTGCCCAAGGCTCAGCGTCCGGACCGGCCGGTCGATAAAAGAGCCGAGGTCGAGCAGGTCGACGAACTCGGCGAGCGTCCGCCGGTACGCCGACGGTGCGACGCCGTAGAGCTTCGCGAGAACGTCGAAGGAATCCCGGAGCGGCAGATCGAACCAGAGCTGGGTCCGCTGCCCGAACACGGCGCCGATCGTCCGCGCGTTCGCAGAGCGGTCGCGCCACGGTACGACGCCGTTCACCCGGACCTCGCCGCTGGTCGGGACGAGCACGCCCGTGAGCATCTTGATCGTCGTCGACTTCCCAGCGCCGTTCGCACCGAGGTAGCCGACGATCTCCCCCGGCTCGATCGTCAGCGAGACCCCGTCCACCGCACGGTTCGTGACCGTCTTCGTCGTGAAGAGGTTCCGGATCCCGGAGAACGCCCCCTCCACCCGAACCGGGCGAGAGAACTCCTTGACCAGGTTGTCGGCGACAATGAGCGACATTCGTCGAAGGTATCGAAGAAGTCGACGCGTTGCGAGCATCAGAAGCCGGACACTTCAGCTCGGGGGCTTGCGACCAGGAGGCTTCCGTCTCGTGTGCTCGAGCACATCGTCGTCAGCGCGAGCCGTCGGCGCGGAGGTTCCGTCGACTTCCTCGTCGCCTCCTGTGTCGACGACGGATAGCGCGATCCAGACGAAGCAGCGCCACGATGCAGGATCTGGGCATTTGGAGTGACCCAAAGCGCGAAGCATGCTCGGTCGCAAGACTGGCACACAGTCGTGGAGTCCACCCCTAGTGGGTTGAAGATCCTCACGTTCAGCCAACGCAGAAAGAACTCTCAATGCAGCTCACGATAGCCGCACCACCGGTACGACCCACGTCCCGGCTTCGTCCCGCCAGCCGCCGAGTTCCGGACGCACACCCCAACCGGCGAGGTGCATCGTCACTCGCAGTTCATCGTCCGGGTCGTGGATGTTCCCGCCAAACCCGACGAGATCGCCAGCCTTGTCGCCCGCGCCGGTCGCGTCAGGTTCGAGACGGAGACGCCAGATGCGGATGTGGCGTTCGTAGATGATGCTGGCAAGGCGGACGGGCATGTTTGTCTCCTGAGGTCGGGGCGTCATCGTGACGCCACACCTCGGACTATCGGCAACGCTCAAGCGGACTGGGGGTGGTTCTGACCGGAGGCTGCGCTACGGCGTCGTCGAGGTTCCGCAGCCGAGATACCGCCACGACGTGGCGGTCCAGAGTGAATCAGAACGGCGGCAGGTTGTCGAGGTTGTTCTTCGTGATGGTGTCCGCCGTCGTCTTCAGGAACTTGCGCCCCCGTAACTGCTGCACGCTGGGACGGAGATCGAGGCGCACCGGACGGCGAATCCTGGACGCCGCCGTCACGAGGTCAGATGGCCGAAACCGTTCCTGTGATCGTCCGTTCCGCCGGCGCCGGCACGTTGACGTACTGCTTCTTCGGGAACCAGGACACTTCGAGGAGTCGACCTTCGGGCCGCTGCGGGCTGAGGACGAACCGGGATGCGCCGCCGGGGACGTTGTTCTCGCGGAGCGTTTCGCTGACAAGCACTCTCGCAAGTGATCGGACAACGGCATCGGGAGGTCCCGCAACGCGCAGAACGGCGAGCGGGTCCTGCAGCGGTGTCATGCCGAACGGCGCTGGCTGTCCGGTGTGGCACAAGGCATCCTGCAACGCGCTCGCGAATGCATCCTCAGCGGAGACGCCGTTCATGGCGGCGAACATGGATGAGCTGTTCGCACCGGACTGGGATGCGGACAACGTCATCTCGACAACTCGGCTGTTGGCGGATGTGGTGTGCGTGTTGACGGCCGTCACGCGCATCGAACCGGAATCGTGCGGGCTTGCGAACGAGATCGTGTCGCGCCGCTCCGCGTAGCTGTCGAGCAGCTCTGCGACCCGACTGCTCCGCACAGTCGCACGGACTGTGATGTCGGTGCCGTTGCGCGCGATGGATGTTGCTCGGAACGCGGTTTCCCCGACGATCACCCACGGGGTGAGTTCCTCACGGGCGATCGTTTGCAGACGCTTCTCGATGCGCTCCTGCAGTTGGGATGAGTCGGTGTACGACGCGGTGGTGTAGCGGGTGCGCACGCCAGCGACGAAGTCCCGCTGCTGGCCCTCTGCATCATCGAAGGGATCTGAGACGAACAACGCCATGCGCAGGTTCGCGACATCGGCATGCTGGAACTCTTCGTGCGTCGCCGAGTACCGACTCGACAACGGAACGCCGTAGCGGCGCCCGTAGATACCGAGATAGATGCTCGATCGAGCAAGGCCGTCCAAGTACGCGGCTTCCGCTGGCACATCCTGCGCCCCGAGGTCGTCCTCGAACATGACTGGCTGCGCGCCGAACGAGGTGATCGCTGCCCGAGCTGCAGCGCGTTCGTCGGGCATGTCTCGAATCAGGCTCGACACGAACACCGATTGCTCCGCCGCCCACTGCGCAACGTCGCCTGGAGCAGGCGGAACCTCAGCGGCGAGCAGGTCGACGGTCAGGGAATCTCGGGCAGCCATAGGCCCAGTTCAGCACGTCGCGCTGACAAACGCAGCCTTCCGGACGAGACCGGTAACTCCGGCGCCGACCCTCGCATTGGCGGTTGCGCGCATCGAGGAGTGGTGGAGCTACCAAGGCGAGCATGCGCGTTGTGATGCCAAGCCTCGAGGAGGCGCAGTCGCATCTCGGGATCACCGCTGCGAACTTTCGCGAGGCGATGGACCGCGGCGGCCTCGGGGTCGAACACACCAAACGGCAGGCGGTCCACCAGTAGGACCGAGCGCTACTTAGCGGTGAAAGCTAGTTTCGCTTGAAGGTGCGGAGCGCGGGCACTCGGGGGATGTCGACCCACATCTTGATGCTCGCTTGCGAGACGGTGTCGCCGGATACGACGAAGGATGCGGGTCCGAGACGGTCGAGATCTGAAGCGAGCGCTGCGGCCTTCGCGGCGCTGAGATGTCCAACCTTCCGTCCTCGGCCGTAGACAGCGACCGCGTTCTCGTCATGCTCGTTCTCGGGTTCACGTACGAGTTCGTATTCCTGACCCCCGTACCGAGCCCGTTCGTCGTCGCGCAGCCAGTACGCCGTACCGACAATGCGGAATCGCGACGACGGCAGCTCACGCAAGTCGATCCGGGGAAGTCGCTCGTCAAGGTAAGCCGGAACGATCCTCGAAGCATTACGCGAAGTTGCTCGGCGCTTCCGCTCGTCCGCTTCCGCAACAGCTTCGCTGGAGCTCCTGGCGATGGCCCCGGCCTGCTGCGTAACTTCCGGGCTGGTCTCTGTGGCGGTCACGATCGGGCACGTCGCAAGGGGCTCAGCGCCGCGCTGACGGGTGAAGTGCTGAACCAACAGGCGTCCGCTGATGATGAAAACAACGAGGAGCAGCACGAGCGCGAACACCATGCGGACACGGTAACTAGCCGTGGCCGCACTGTCTGCGCCCCGGACGGGCGACAGGCTCGGACCCCTTCGAGTCGAGTCTTCGCCGGGATCACGTCACGTACACCGGTCGGCGGCCGCGCCCCGAGGGAAGCGCGCTCTCGCATGTCGTCATCATCCGAGTAGTCGCTGAGCGGTGCGTATGACCCACAGCGCCTCCAGCCTGACCGGGGCTTTCTTGCAAGAGGGGGAAACGTGAACCAGGCCCAGGGGAAACCCAGCTAGATTGGCCGAACCGGCTGCCCGAGAACGGCGCCGTTACGCGGAACGCCGAGACCTGCAAATGACCCGCCACAGAAAACCCCCGTGCATGCGGGGGTTTTCTTCGTTCGGGGGGAGTGGCCTCGGCGCAGATGCGGTGCACTCTCCTGAGCGCACGACTCCGCCCCGTTGCTGCCTGGCTGCCGAGCGAGGATCGTGCCCAGCCAGCGGAGCGTCAGCCCGTCGGTTCCTGCGTCGGCTCCAGTTGCCCTTCCGGGCGTCTTGTACGCCGCATCGTGGCGGATGGCAGCTCGCCGAACCGTTCGGCGTAGGCGCTGGCGAAGCGACTGACGTGCAGGAAGCCCCAGCGAGCGGCGACCTCGGACACGGTGACGCTGTCCGAGCGGGCGGTGATGAGGTCCTCGCGGGCCCGCTCCAACCGGAGCCGCCGCAGGTAGGCCGTCGGCGTGGTGTCGAGTTCTCGTCGGAAGGCTTCCTGGAGGCTGCGGACGCTCGTCGAGACGGCGGACGCGAGCGTTCCCACCGTCCACGGCCGCGCCGGGTCGTGGCGGAGGAGTTCAACGGCGCGGGAGACCGACCGGGCGCCGGATCTTCCTTGCGGCGTGTGGAGCGCCGTGGAGTAGTTGTGCGGCTGCCCGAGCAGCAGGCTGTGCAGGAACACCTGCTCGAGGCTGCGGATCGCGAGTGGGTGTGCGAGGACGCCTGGCGTCCGCCGAGAACTCTCGTCGACGAGCCGGACGGCCTGCAAGACGGCATGGCCTCTCTCAGTGGTGAGGTCGAACTCGGTCTGGAACTCGAGCGGTGTCGAGGTCGGTGCGTCCAGCAGGAGCTCCAGCTCGGTCTGCAGGTCGCGATGCGGGATCATGATGGCGACCTGCGCGAACCAGTCGCTGCAGTCGAGTTCCACCGGTCTGCCCGGCATGAAGACCCCGGCGGTCTGCTCGGTCCCCCGGAACTGCGCGCCCCGGGCAGCACGCATCGTCATCTGCGACCGTACGGGGATGTCGAGGTGGTAGTCGACGGGCTCCGCGGTGCGTATCAGGACGGCCTCGCGGAAGCGCATGTAGCCGAACGTGATCCGACCGGCCGTGAGCGCGTTCAGGTGCATGCGCAGACCCGGGACGGGTTCGGACGGGGTGACCTGCACCGGGAGGAACACTTCACTGAGCACGGCCGCGGCCTCGTCGACGGTGGTGCTGTCGGCGAGTCGATGCGAGGCGAACATCTCCGTCGCTGCCCCGGTCATGGCGCGACTCTACCGGCCGCGTCCACGTCCACCGGACACGATCCCGCGCGGATCGACGGTGACTCCGCGCGCAACGGATGGCGTGTGGTCTTCCGGCCTGTCTACGGTCGTGTCCAGCCGGCGCGCACCCGTCGGGCTCCCGGAAACCAGAGCAGTCCAGGAGCAGCTGCGTCGAACAAGGAGGTTGACGATGACCATGCTGGAAGCCCCACGACTGCCCGACCGTTCGTCCGCGCCGCGCATCGTCACCGGGTCGGCGAGCGGCGCGGACTCGGACCGGATCCTCGTGTTCGGCGATGCGGTCTTCGCGCCCGGAGCGTCGTTGCCCGACGCCGCGCGGACGATGGCGGAGAACGTGGCTGCACGGTCCGGACGTGGTGTCGACGTCACCGCGGTGCCGTGGTCGAGCTGGTCCGGCCAGACGCTGGTCTCGGCCGGGACCGGTCTCCACGTCGCCAACTACGACGTGGTGGTGGTCTGCCTGTCCGGCAGCGTCGTCCACAGCCGCACGACGACCACCGCGGTCGTCGGTGCCGCCGAGGAAGCGCTCGTCCTGGTCGATCAGCTCCGACCGCTCCTCGCGCCGACCACGGAGATCGTGCTCGCGTTGGCGCACGAGGAGGACCAGTCCGCGCTCGTCACCGCACTGCAGCAGGCGCGACGGGACCTGGTCGTGCTCGGCGTGGACACGGACGTGATCACGTGCACCCCGCCGCTGTTCGTCGAGGTCGTGCACCTGCTGATCGAGCAGCAACGTGCCCGAGCCGGCAGCCCGCAGTGGCTCCGTTCGACGCCGCAGCGTGTGCAGGACCGGTACGACGCGATCCGTCGCCTGGGTGTCGTCGACGCGCCGGCCGACGCCGCCCTCGACCGGATGGTGCAGCAGATGACGGAACTCTTCCGCACGAGGGGGGCTGCGATCACGTTCCTGCCGCTGGGACGGCAGTGGTCCGCTGCGAGTGTGTGGTTCCCACGCGGGACGGGAGCGCTGCAGGACTCCTTCTGCCGTTCGACCGTGCTGCACTCGGGACCGACGGTCATCGAGGACGCATGGGACCGGAGCCGTCCGCAGGTGGCACGGCGGGGACGGATCCGCTTCTACGCGGGGCATCCGTTGGAGGACCTGGACGGCACCCGCGTCGGTGCGGTCTGCGTGTTCGACCCCGCTCCACGCGATGCGGGCACCGTGGAACTCGACCTCCTGCGCGACTTCGCCGTCCTGGCGCGCGACACCCTGCGCCGTTGAGGACTTCACCAGTTCCGGGTCTGGTGGAGCGCCCTGCGCCGCACGGCGCGGGCTGATCGACGGGCGGGAGGGGCGGGATCGGGTACCCCGCCCCTCCCGCCCGTGACGGTCGACCGACGGACTGGAGGCGCGGTGCCAGCCCGCACCGCGCCTCCAGTCCGTCTCGTCAGCCGTCTCAGGCACGTGACCGGCCCCTCGGGAGAGGCGAAGGCCGCGCTCTCGTGGCGTCGCTGTTGCACCCGGCGGGGTCCGTGGTGAGCAACAGCAGCGAGTACGGCAGCGGTTCACGCAGGTGCCACTTCCGGTTCACGGGCCTGCGCCACGCTTCTGCTCTGTGTCACCGAGTCGTGTGACCACGCCCCGAGTGGAGAGAACGCCATGCGCCGGTTCCAGATCGCTGTTCCCAGACGTCGGGCCCGCACGGTGCTGGGGGTCCTGGTGGTGGCGTGCGCCGTGTCCTTGATCGCTCCGGCGGGAGCGTCCGCGGCGACATCGGGGACCGCGCCGCGTCCAGGGGCCTACGGGTACTTCGTGGACACCTACAAGACGAACACCCCTGCTGCCACGACGCCGGAGACGAACGCTGCGACCGGGGTGCTGTCGCAGTTCGGCACCCTGTGGCGCCCGGGATCGTCGTGGGACAACGGGGTCGCCACCAGTGCTGCAGCGCAGCGGATCCTGGACTCGAACATCGCGCAGGCAGCGCGGACCACGCAGACCCGCACGGATGCGCAGGGGCACGAGGCGTACCTGATCGACCGACGGAACCAGAGCTACTCGGCCATCGCGGGTTTCGGTGACCTGTCCGACGCGGTGCGGACCGCGACGAACGCGGGCACGACGATCCCCGACGAGATCCCGGCGGATGCCACGACGAAGCAGTACGTCGACCAGGGCAACGCGAAGGGGTCGTGGGCGGACACCGATTCGGAACTCGGCGACGTCGTCCAGCTGGTGAACACGCTGCGTGGCGACTACTCCTCTGCCAGCAACGCGAAGAAGTACTACCAGTACGCGCGGCCGTACCGGCAGAGCCAGGACGTGCAGGTCCTGCCGCAGCTCGTCCCCGAGAAGTCGCCGACGCCCGCCACCGACGGCGGGTTCCCCAGCGGACACACCAACGCCGGCTACCTGGCTTCCCTGGCGTTCGCGTACGCGTACCCGGAGAAGTACACCGAGCTCCTCGCCAACGGCTCGGAGATCGGCAACAGTCGGATCGTCGCGGGGATGCACTCGCCGCTCGACGTCATGGGGGGACGAGTCTTGGCGACTGCGCTGGCGGCAGCGATCCTGAACGACCCGGCCAACACGCAGCTCGAGCAGCAGGCGCACCAGCAGGCGGAGAAGGTGCTCGCCGCTGCCGGCCCGAGCGCCGTCGATCGGGACGCGGACTACGCGTCGGACAAGAAGGACTACCGCGGGCGTCTGACGTACGGGTTCACGCGGACCGGCACGAAGACGATCCCCGCCACCGTGCCGAAGGGCGCTGAAGCGCTCCTGCGGACCCGCCTGCCGTACCTCAGCGACGCCCAGATCCGAGAGGTGCTCCGGACGACCGCGCTGCCGTCGGGCTACCCCCTGCTGGACGACGCGGAAGGGTGGGGGCGACTCGACCTCTTCTCGGCAGCGTCCGGCTACGGAGCGTTCGACAGCGCGGTGACCGTCTCGATGGACGCCGCCGAGAAGGGCCTGGACGCCGCCGACACCTGGCGCAACGACATCGGCGGGAACGGGTCACTGACCAAGCGGGGGACCGGCACCCTCACCCTCACCGGCTCGAACCGCTACACCGGCGGCACCGTCGTCCGCGGTGGGACGCTGATCGCGGACTCCGCTGCTGCCCTGGGCAGGGGGTCGGTGACCACGGTCTCCGGCACGCTCGCCGAGGCCAGCACGAGGGTGATCCGAATCGGCGGCAACCTGACGCAGCGCTCGCACGCCGCACTGTCGCTGAGTGTCTCCGGACCCCGTCCTGCCCTGCGCATCGAGGGCACGGCGTCGTTCGGCGGAACGCTGCGGGTGCACGTCGCCAAGGGCACGGCCGTGGCGAACGACCTGGTCCTGATCACGGCTGACCGGATCGCGAAGGGCTCGAGTTTCAGCCGGGTCCGCGTCGCCGGCCTGCCCGCCGGGTACGAGCCCGTGGTGGAGCGCCACGGCAACGAACTGCACCTCGTCAACGCCAACGCGACGAAGCACGGCCACGGCCGGGGCCACGGCGCCGCCTGAAGCGGAGCGCGTCAGGTCGGCTCCGAGTGCGGCCGGCACGACGGGCTGTGCTCAGGGCGCCCCGTCACCGAGGCCGAGCAGCAGCTTCCGGAGGAGCCCGGCCAGCTGCTGCTCCTCGTCGCTGCTCAGGGTGCCGAGGAGCTCCCGTTCGTTCTCGACGTGCCGGGCCAGCGCCGAGTCCACCACCGTCAGGCCGTGATCGGTCAACGTGACCAGCACGCTCCGTCGGTTCGCGGGGTCGGTCTCCCGCGTGACGTAGCCCTTCGCGACGAGCCGGTTCAAGCGGTTCGTGACGGCGCCCGAGGTCACCATCGTGGCGGCGAGCATCTGCCCGACGGTCAGCCGATGTGGTGATCCCGAACGTCGGAGGGTCGCGAGCAGGTCGAACTCACCCGGCAGCAGGTCGTGCTCAGCGAGGACGGCACCGACCCTCCGGTCGAGGATCGCTTCGGCGCGCCCGATGCGCCCGATGACGGCCATCGCGCGGACGTCGAGGTCTGGTCGTTCCCGGCCCCACTGGGCCAGGACTCGATCGACGGCATCCTCCATCGGACCACTCCTTCACGCTGAACTGTTTGACGCGAGCCTATCGGGGCCATAATGTCTCAACGTTGAGAAGTTCAGCATGAAGGAAACGAGGCTCCGATGACCGATCGCTCGCTGTCCACGTCGGCGGCGGCCGGCCTCACGCTCAGCGCGGCATTGGCGCCGATCGTGTGGGGGTCGACCTACGTGGTCACCACCGAGCTCCTGCCCGCCGATCACCCGATGACGGCAAGTGTCCTGCGTGCGCTCCCCGCAGGCCTGCTGCTGCTCGCGCTCCGGCCGGGAGTCCCACCGCGGGGCTGGCGCCTCCGGACGTTCGTGCTCGGCATGCTCAACATCGGGTGCTTCTTCCCGCTGCTCTTCGTCGCGGCCGACCGGTTGCCGGGTGGACTGGCGGCCATCGTCGGTGCGCTCCAGCCGCTCGTCGTCGTGGCCCTCACCCTGGCGCTGCGGTGGGGACGGCCCGCGATCACCCACGTGGCGTGGGGAGTCGTGGCCCTGGTGGGCGTCGCGCTCGTCTCCCTCAGCGGAGGTGCCGTGTTCGACGTGCTCGGGCTCGCGGCCGCGGCGCTCGGGACGGTGTCCATGGCCTTGGGGCTCCTGCTCACTCGTCGGTGGGGCACCCCGGAGGGCACGCACCCCCTGACCTCGACCGCATGGCAACTCATCGTCGGGGGCGTGGTGATCGCCCCGCTCATCCCGATCGTCGACAGCGGGCCGTGGCAGCCGACCGCCGCCGGGTACGCGGGGTACGCCTGGCTCACGCTGGTCGGTGGGGCCCTGGCCTACAGCGTCTGGTTCCGAGGCGCGCGTGCGCTGCCGTCGGCGCGTGTCGCGTTGTTGGGCGTCCTCAGTCCGTTGACCGCTGCGGTGCTCGGGTGGGTCGTCCTCGGCCAGACGCTGTCGCCGCTGCAGGTCGTCGGTTTCGTCGTCGCGCTCCTCGGCTCCCTGGGCGGGCAGCTCGGTGCGGTTGGTTCTCGGGGATCTTCTTCCGAGCCGCTCAGCCGTCGAACGCGTCGGGCGTGATCCGTCAGCCGTCCAGGAGCAAAGTCGCCCAACCCCTTCGCTGTGCCAAGCACCACTCGGTGCTTCGGGGCACCCCGCAGATCACCGGCTCGCCGACGAGTTCCAGGAACGGCACGTCCGACAGGTGGTCGCCGTAGGCCGCCGACGCGGTCAGGTCGATGTGCTCCTCGTCCGCGAGCTGCCGGATCGCATCCGTCTTCCGGCTGCCGATCATCGGCACGTCCACCTCGCCGGTGAAGACGCTGCCGGACACGACCATGCTGGTGGCGAGCACGTGACCCGCCCCGAGCTCCTCGGCGAGGTCGTCGAGCAACAGCGGTACGGAGCCGCTGACGAAGACGACGAGGTCGCCTCGCTCACGGTGCCGGTGCAGCTGCTCGAGCGTCGACAGGTGGAAGTACCCGGCCGCCCGTTGCGCACACCAGCGCGCGATGAGGGCCGAGAGCTGGTCGCGGGAGCGGCCGCGCCACCATGAGAAGTAGTGGCGGTTCGCCGCTTCGCGGGGGACGCCGTCCTCGATCTGCATTCGCCGGAGATCATCGATGAACTCCTCACCGCGCTCGCCGCTGCCCTGCTCGATGGCGTCGAAGTGCAGGAGGTCGAACATCGTGGTGGTGCGCGTGAGCGTGCCGTCGACGTCGAAGAACGCGGCTCGACGCAGGACCCCTTCGGTCACGCCAGGGCGGCGAAGTCGAGGACGATGCGCCCGCGCACCCCGCCCAGTCCGAGCCGCGTGTGCGCGTCGTGCGCTTGGTCAGCCGGGACGACGTCGGCGATGCGCGCGGTGAGCACGCCGGCGTCGATGTGTTCCGCGATCTGCCGCAGCTTTTCCGACTCTTGCGTGTAGTCCGACACCATGATGGGGTGGGCGACGATCCCGCGCGGGATCGCTTCGTCCCATCCCCGGAGCGGGACGAAGTGTCCGCCGTCGCGGATCGCGGGGAACACCGCGCTCGTCTGGACCGCGGCGTCGACGACGGCGTCCACACCCTGGGGGACGAGTGTTCGCACCTCAGAAGCGAACTCCTCGCCGCGGGGGACGACGTAGTCCGCGCCGAGGGACTTGACCAGCTCGACGTCCTCGCCGCGGGCGTCCGCGATCACGGTGAAGCCCTCGTGCTTCGCGAGCTGCACCGTGAAGCCACCGGCCGCACCAGCCGCGCCGGTCACCGCGAGGGTTCCGTGCCGCAGCTCCGGCAGCGAGTCCAGCGCGAGTCGTGCCGTCAGGGCGTTCATCGGGACGGCCGCCGCTTCGTGCAGGCTGAGCCGTTCCGGGCACCGCGTGACCGACCGTGCGGGGACGACGACGAACTCGGCGTAGGCGCCCGAGACCAGCGGGGCATCGACGACGGCCATGACGCGGTCTCCGGTCTTCCAACCCACGACGGACTTGCCGACCGCATCGATGATGCCGGCTGCGTCCATGCCGGGGACGAACGGCGGCGTGCGTTCCCGGAGGACCGCGCGGTAGAAACCTGCCCGGAACGCGAGGTCCGTGGGGTTGACGGCGGCCCCGTGCACGCGGATGCGCACTTCGTCTGCTGCGGGGTCCGGACAGGGGACCTCGTGCAGTCCGAGGACCTCTGGTCCGCCAAAGGAAGTGGTGCCGACGAGCTTCATGTGTCCATCCAACCCGGGGAAGCCGCTCCGAACCAGGTGCTCTCACCACCAGCCCACGCGGTCCGGGGCGCACCAACCGGGTGGTTGCACACCCCGGATAACGCAGCCCTGTCGGGGGAGCGCGGAGGTCGTTGACCATCGGAGTGCGGACCGGCGAGGGGGCCGGTCCGCACCCACGACGATTCGACCTCGACGACAGGAAGTGCATGCGACTCGCGATCACCGGTGCGTACGGCTCGGGCAAGTCCACCCTGGCCAAGGCCGCCGCGGAGCGCTTCGGGCTCCAGGCCGAGGCACTGCCCCCGATGCAGGACCCGTTCGGCTCCCGCAAGGCGGCGACCGGCTGCAGCCCGGCACAGCTCGTCGAGCTGGTGGTGCGACGCCTGATCGAGCGCAGCGCACGCGAGTCCGGTGACCTCTGGGTCTCCGACGGGTCGCTGGTGCACGACTGGGTCTTCGCGAAGACGCTGCTCCTGCACGGGGTCGACCCGGATGCAGCACCGCGCCCGACGATCGCGGGTCGCGGTCTCGTCAACGGGCTCCTCGAGCCGTCCCGGCGAGCCGTGCGGTCCTCGCTGCACGATCGTTACGACGTCGTGGTGCACCTGCCGATCGAGTTCGCCATGACCGAGACGGCACCTCCGGTGTCCGAGTCGTTCCGGACACGGTCGGAGGAGTACCTGGCCGAGGAGCTTGCTCTTGCGGGGCTGCGACCGAAGACCGTGACCGGCTCCGTCGAGGACCGCCTCGAGCAGATCGCGGCGCTCGTCGCCGTGCCCACCGCCACCGCCGCCTAGTCCGCATCCACCCCTCACCGAACGGAACCCTCATGCAAGAGAACCTGAAGCTCGCCATCTCCGGCACCTACTCGACCGGGAAGAGCACGACGACCGAGGCCCTGTCCATCGCGACGGGGCTGCCGAGGACCCATGCGATGACGTCCCGGGAGATCCTGATCGACCTCATCCCGGGCAAGACCGTGATGGACCTCAACGCCATGGAACTCATCAAGCTCGGGCTCCGGCGGTTCGAGGAGCGGGTCCACAACGAATCCGGACCCGGCCCGTTCATCTCCGACGGTGGGGTGTTCCACGAGTGGGTCTACTTCGAGGCACGCATGCGTGTCGGCATCAACCCCGGCGCACCGAAGTGGTTCCAGGCGGTGAAGAAGGTCACCGGCCTGCCCGTCAAGCACTTCTACCAGCGGTACACCGACACCCTCGGGGACGTCACCCGCTCCCGGGCGAAGCGGATCTACGACGCGTACGTGCACCTGCCCGTCGAGTTCGACATGCACAAGGACGGTCACCGCCCCGTCTCCGAACCCTTCCGTCGACTCTCCGACGATCTGCTCATCGAGGCCCTGCAGGACCTCGGGATCCCGTACCACGTGGTCGGTGGTCCGATCCCGGAGCGGGTGGACCGGATCATCGAGCTCTTCGACATGCCGCAGGTGGTTCCGACGGCCGAGGCGATCGAGCTCGCTCAGGCCCGGGTCCGCGCGGCGACCGACGTGCTGGAGCAGGACGCGCGCTTCCACGAGGCACAGCGGCAGAAGACCTTCGGCCGCCAGCTCAAGTACGCCCTCCGCTACTGACACCGCCACCAGCTCGCACCCCTCGAAAGGACCGACCATGCTCACGACCGCGGAAACCGTCCGGAACGGCGCACGGGTGACGAGCCCGGCACTGCTGCTCGCACTCCTCGCCTTCGCTCAGCTCATCATCGCGCTCGACTACAACATCGTGTTCGTCGCCCTGCCCGTCATCGGAGAGGGACTGCACTTCTCGGAGTCCGCCCTGCAGTGGGTGGTGAGCGCGTACGCCGTCGCCTTCGGGGGGTTCCTGCTTCTGGGGGGCCGTCTCGCGGACCTCATCGGGAAGCGGCGGGCGTTCGTGATCGGCCTCGCGCTCTACGCCGTGGCGTCGTTGGTGGGTGCCGTCGCATCCGATCCGCTCGTCCTCGTCATCGCGCGCGCGTTCCAAGGACTCGGCGGGGCGTTCCTGTCCCCGGCCACGCTGTCCCTGGTGACGACCAGCTTCCCGGAAGGGCGCTCCAGGAACACTGCGATGTCCGTCTGGGCCGCCGCCGGCAGCACCGGCATGGTCCTCGGCTCGCTGCTCGGCGGTGTCCTGACCGGCAGCCTCGGTTGGGAATCGGTCTTCACGGTCAACGTGGTCCTGGCCGCGGTCGCGATCGTCGGTGCGTTCCTGCTCATCCCCGCCGATCGGCGATCGGTGGCCGCTGGTCGGCCTCGACTGGACGTCCCGGGTGCCGTCACCGGGACGATCGGTGTCCTCGCCGTCGTCTTCGCGCTTGTGCAGGCACCCGAGTCCGGGTGGGCGGCGCCGGTGACCTTCGTGCCGGGCGTGGTCGGCATCGTGTTCCTCGTGGCGTTCGTACTGGTGCAGCGTTCGACGCGTGAGCCGCTGGTGCCCCTGACGCTGTTCCACTCGGGCAACCTCGGCGTCGGAACGTGGGTGACGTTCCTGTTCATGGCCACCTTCGGTGCCATCCCGTTCTTCCTGACGATCTACCTGCAGCAGCAGCTCGGTTTCTCGCCGCTTGTGACTGGGCTGGCGTTCATCATCCCTTCGGCGTGCGTGCTGATCGGGGCGACGTGGGCTGGTCGGCTCGGCAACTCCCATGCCCCCCGGTCCGTCCTCGCCGTGTCCTTCACAGTCGGTGCCGTCGGGACTGCGGCGCTGGCTGCCGGGTTCGCTGCGGGGCTGTCCCCGTACGTGCTCGTGGTGCCACTGGTCGTGCTCAGCATCGCCCAGGGCGTCGTCTTCACCACCATGTTCACCCTCGCGACGAGCGGCGTGCCCGGGGAACACCAGGGCACTGCGTCCGGAATCGCCACGGCTGGGCAGCAGGTCGGCGGCGCCGTCGGACTCGCGCTCCTCGTCCTCGGGTCGTCGGCCGTGGCCGACGGAGACCTGATGGGGCAGATCGTGGTCGCTACCTTCCTCATCGCCGCCGGGCTGGTGATCGGTGTGCTCGTGTCGCTGACGGCGTCACGTCGACGGTCCGTGGTCGCGGCGGAGGACGCAGCCGCGGACGGCATCGCGGCTTCTCCGGTGACCGCGGGTGGACCCGCGGCCACCAGCTGAGGACGTCCGCACGTGGGGGCTGCGTCGGGCCGTTCGCTGCTGTACTTCCACCACGCCGGCGGTCTGGCCACCGTGCCGAAGGGAGTCCGGGCAGCGGCGACCGCCGCCGGACTCGAGCAGGTCACCGCGGTCGGGTTCGAGCGTGCTGCCCTCGGCACGACCTGGGCGACGATCGAGATGCTGGCGGCGCTCTCGGTCCGCGCTGTGCAGGAGGCGCTTCCCGGCGCCCTCCTGTACGGCCACAGCATGGGCGGCCTGATCGCGTTCGAGGTCTGTCGGCAACTCGCCGCGGTCGGGTCACCGATGCCGTCCGCGCTCGTGCTCGGCGCGACCGCACCGCCTGGCGTGCTCCCCGCGACGAAGGACACGTGCTCGATCCTCGGGACCGAGTCGTCCGGTCGCGCGGCCAGCGTCCGGACCCGAGCCGGCATCGACCGGTCCCGCGCCTACGCACCACGGCCCGTACCGATCGGCGTCGCGGTGCACGTGGTCTGTGGGAGGGACGACGAGATCGTGACGCCGGAAGCCATGGAACGGTGGTCGGATCTGGGATGTGAGACGCTCGCCGTGCACGCGATCGACGGCGCCCACCTGTTCCATCAAGCCGCGCACGAGCAACTCACCGAGGTCCTCGTCGCGATCGCCCGATCCGGTTAGAGTTGCCCGTCGCAACACCATTCGTCGACCATCAGGGGGGTCTTCATGCAGGATGACGCGGGCGTGATCGTCGCGGAGAGTGAACACGGGCAGGGGCGACGGGCGTGGTTGGGGGAGTTCCTTCGCGCTCGACGAGAGGCACTGCAGCCGGAGGACGTCGGGCTCCCGCGCTCGGCCCGCCGTCGGACTCCCGGACTGCGCCGCGAGGAGGTCGCCGTGCTCGCGAACGTCGGTGTGAGTTGGTACACGTGGCTCGAGCAGGGGCGGGACATCGGTGTCTCGACGGTCGTCGTCGATGCGATCGCCAACGCGCTCCGGCTCGAGGGCGCCGACCTCGAGTACTTCTACGAACTCACCGGCAAGGTGCCGGCGTCACGCCGAGCCGCGGCCGACGACCTGAAGGGCTCGCTCGAGCGCATGCTGTCGAGCATCCAGGACATGCCTGCCTACGCCGCCGACCGGTACTGGAACGTGTTCGCGACGAACGAGCTCGCGGCGAAGACCTTCCAGACGCAGGTCGGCACCAACTGCCTCATCCGGTACTTCACCGACGAGGACTACGCGACGCACTACCCGCATCGTGACCTCGCGGCCCGGATGATGGTCTCGCAGTTCCGTCGGCAGGCGACGGCCTTCGCCACCGATCCGATGTTCGAGTCGATCGCCACCGACCTCTCCGAGCGCTCGCCGGAGTTCCGACGGCACTGGGGGGAGCACTCCGTCGGGCAGGAACCCCACGTCGCGACGGTGTTCGACCATTCGCTCGGCCGGATGTCCTTCGAGACCGTGGTGCTCACACCCGCTGTGGGTGGAGACGACCTGATGCTCTTCCTGTACTCGCCGTCACCGGCCACCGCGCCGGCGACGATGGCCGTGCTCGAACAGATCCGATGATCGACGAGCGGCGCCGGGCCCCGGCCCGGATGCGCTCGCTGGAGGTCGGTGACGTCCGGGTGACCTCGGTGCCGGACGGCCGCATCCAGTTGCACCCCGCCGGCTGGTACGGGCGATCGGAGCCGCCGAGGCCGGCCGCCGAGGTCCGACCACTCCTCGACGTCGACGGGTACCTGGTCGCATCCGTCGGGTCGCTCGTCATCGAGTCCGGCGACCAGGTCATCGCGCTCGACACCGGACTCGGCCCCGTCGACGTGCCGCGTGGCCGAGGGCGCCCAGCGATCGGCCGGATGACCGGCGGGACACTGCCCGTCGAGTGGCAGGCCGCTGGCTTGCCCGAGCCGACGCAGGTGGTCATCACCCACCTGCACGAAGACCACAGCGGCTGGTGGAGCAGCGATGCTCCGTTCGGTACCCGTCTCCGGAGCCTCCCGACCACGGCCGGTCGCCTCGACCTCGAACGGAGTGCCCTGGCGGAGCGATCTGACCGGTGGCAGCCGGCGGACGGCGGCGAGCAGTTGGCACCCGGTGTGACCGTCGTCCCGATGCCCGGCCACACGCCGGGGCACATCGGGCTGCGGATCGAGTCACGGGGCAGGGTCCTGATCGCCTTCGGTGACGCGCTGCACAGCCCGCTGCAGGTCGGTGACCCCACGATCAACGCCTTCGTCGAGCACGACCCCGTCATGGCGATCACCACGAGGGCCGCGCTGCTCGACGAGCTGGAGCGTCACGATGCTCTGGCCTACGGCAACCACTTCGCCGACGTCGTGTTCGGACGGGTCGAGCACCGGCGATGGGTCCCGGTCGCCGAGTCAGGCTGATCGGTCGGGACGCGGCGACCGCATGACTGGTGGTGTTGCTCCCACCATAACCGACGCCTGGTCACGTCTTCCGTCACGGTGGATCGTGGTCCTGCAGGACGCCACTCCTCCACCGACAGGAGACCGAACCGTGACACCCGACACCATCGAACGCCACGAATCCATCGACGACCTCCTCGGCCCGGCAGCCGGACGGTTCTTCGGACTCGGCTACCGACTCACGGACCCACGACTCCGCGGCGCCGTGGTGCGGGCGGACGACACGACGTGGCGGCTCTCCGCCACCGCCGACGCGACCGCCGGCGCGGCCTGGTCGCGCAAGGGCGACGACGTGCAGGAACCACACCTCAGCACCACAGACCTGATGGTGTTGGGCATCGCGAGCGCCTACGAACTCATCGCTCAGGAGCTCGATGCGGAGTCGATGACCGCGTGCTCGATCGCCAGCATCGACATCCGGTCCCCGCGTCGCCCGATCGAGGGGGACCTCGCGGTGCTCCCGGTGACGGGACATGCACCCCGGGGCGCGGCGGCAACCGGCGGGGACGTGCCGATCACGGTTGACGTCGCCGGTTTCACGATCGCACTCGTCGTGCGCCGGTCATGCACCGTGCAACCCGTCGCGGGCCAGGCGCGGGTCGAGGACCGCCCGGGCGACGGCGTGTACTGCGGCGTGTACCGCAGCCGCTCCCCGTTGGTCGAGGAGGTCGAGCTCGCCTGGGACGAGGCGCGCGCGACCGTCGTCGTGCCTCCGCTCGGCCGACGTCCCGCCGAGGAGCTGTGCGGCTTCGAGGCGGCGTTCCAGCCCGGCCTCAACCTCGTCGACACGTTCGTCGCGACTCTCCAGCTCGGACAGGTGCTGCTCTACCGACTGGACACGCTCGCCCGAGCTGAGAGCGACACGCTCTGGATGCGCCGGACGGTGATCACGGTCCCGGGGTCGCCGCACCCCTCGGTGCGGAGCGACGCGCGTGTCCGGCTGGACCGCGCACGCACGCTCGAGCAGGATGGCCGCTCCTGGCGCCTCGCCGACATCGTCGGGACCTTCGACACCGGTGTGCGCGTGTCGTGCTCCGTCGCGCACGTGGTCGGTGCCGCATGACCGCCCTCGACGAGATCGTCGTCGACGCGACGCCGGAGCGTGACCCCCACGCGACGACGACGCGAACGGTGCTGCAGGGCCTCGGAGGTGCTCTCCCGCGCCGGGTGGTGACGAACGACGACCTCGCCGCCACGCTCGACACGACCGACGAGTGGATCCGGTCGCGAACCGGTATCGGCGCGCGGCACCAGGTCGACCCGGGTACCTCGACGAGCGACCTCGCGGTCGCCGCCGGCCGACGGGCCCTGGAGAACGCCGGCGTCGACTCCGTGGACATGGTGATCGTCGCGACGTCGACCCCTGACCATCGGTGTCCCGCCACCGCACCTGACGTCGCGGCACGCCTCGGCCTGGGCACGGTGCCGGCGTTCGACCTCGCCGCCGTGTGCTCGGGCTTCGTGTACGGGCTCGCGCAGGCCGACGCCCTGATCCGATCCGGCGCGGCCAGGCGGGTCCTGCTCATCGGAGCGGACACGTTCACGACCCTGGTCGACCCGGGTGACCGGGTCAACGCCGTCATCTTCGGGGACGGCGCCGGTGCGGTCGTGCTGGGTGCCGGTCAGGCATCGGACGCCGGCGCGCTCGGGTCCGTCACCCTCGGCTCGGACGGCACCGGACTCGATCTGATCCGGGTGGAGGCCGGCGGATCACGCCAGCCCGTCGTTGACCGGGGGGACCCGACGGCGTGGTTCGCGATGCAGGGCCGTGCGGTGTTCGCTGCCGCCGTGACCGCGATGGCGGACTCGTGCCGCTCTGTCCTCGACGCCGCCGGATGGGCCGTGGACGACGTCGACCACCTCGTGGCGCACCAGGCGAACCGGAGGATCCTGACCATGGTCGCCGCTTCGATCGGCGTTGCCGCCGACCGAGCCGTCCTGCACCTCGACCGCGTCGGCAACACCTCGGCCGCGTCGATCCCACTCGCCCTCGCCGCGCATGCGACCGAGATGCGGACGGGGCCCGGGTCCTGCTGACCGCGTTCGGCGGTGGGGCGACCTGGGGTGCCGGCACACTCACGTGGCCGACCCTCACCGCGCCGGTCATCGACCTCGTTTGAGGGGTCCGACCACGACGTTCCACCCCATCGGCTCCTCGCGCAGCGGGGGCCGGCTCACCCGACCAGGAAGGCCACAGTCATGACCGCAACCGTCCCCTCTGCCGAGACCCTCGTCGAACTCATCCGAACGAGTGTCGAGGAACTGTCCCACGTCAGCGGCGTCGACAAGACGTTCGAAGAACTCGACCTCGACTCGCTCTCGATGGTCGAGATCGCGACCATCGTCGGGCAGACCTACGGTGTCCCGCTCGGCGAAGAAGAGGTCGTCGAGGCCGGTAACTTCATCACGCTGACCGAACTCGTGCAGGCGCGCGTCACGGCGTAGCCCTGACGGAGAGACCGCCTGATCGGATCAGGCAGGCGGACGGCCTCGCGTACACCCCCTGTGCGCGAGGCCGCTGCACGCGGTCATGCGCAGGGGTGACGACTCAGAACTGCCGGTTCGCCACATCCGCCCGGTGCGACACCGCCAGTACGTCCCGCAGCCGCTCGGCGGGCAACGGTGCTCCCTGGTCCGCCAAGTAGTCCGCCGCGAAGCCCTCGGCACTCGCCGCGTAGATCCCCGTGTACGCCCCGGACTCCGGCTCGAAGCGCCACGAGTCGGCCAGTGTGCCGGCGTCCACGGTGTCGAACCCGAGCAGCTGCACGAGCTCGGCGACCACGGCCTTGGCCTGCTCGTCGTCGCCCGCGATCGGCAGTGCGGTGCGGGGCGTGGAGCCGGCGAGGTTCGGGATGTGGTGCGCGACGATGTTGTTGAACGCCTTGACGATCCGCGTGCCGGGCAGGAGCGTCTGCTCGTACTCCGCCGTGGTCGTCGCGAGGGTGTCGAGCTGCTCGATCCGGCCGTCGCGACCGGGGTAGTAGTTGCCCGTCGACAGCACGGTCCGCCCGGCGAAGGCGTCGAGGTCGGGGGCGAGTGCCGGGTAGGCGGTGAGCGGGATCGCGAGCACGGGCACGTCGCCGAACTCGACGGCCTGTCGCACGGTGCCGGCCTGGGCCCGCGGGCCGAGCTCCGCGACGAGGTCCTGCAGCGACTCGGGGCCGCGCGAGTTCGCGATGAGGACGTCGAGGTCGGCGGCGATGGCCAGGCGTGCGATCGCGGTGCCGATGGCGCCGCTGCCGATGATGCCGATGCGGTTCATGGTGTGCCCTTTCAGGGAGGTGGATCTCAAGGAAGAAGCGGGGCTTCCCAGCCCCGCCGAGACAGGGCGGAGAGTGCCGCGGACGACGAGCCGTCGGCCATCGCGGCACCCCGGACCCAGCTGGTCGCCAGGGCGGCGAGGAACAGGTCCCGCGCGCGGACGTCGGCACGCGCACGACCGGAACGCTGGGCGGCGCGGAGGAACTCGTCCGTGGTGGTGATGAACCCCTGGCACGTCAGGGCGAGCGGCGACGAGTCGGACGACGCGGCGGCACGGAGCGGTTCGGGCAGTCCGTCGAACGTGCCGGCCCACTCGGTGACCGCGTCGAGCCAGCCGTGCAGGGCGTCGCCGGTGTCCACGGAGCCGTCGCGCAGTGCTTCGCGACGGGCCACCAGGTGTTCGTCGCGGGCAGCGAGGAGCTCGGCGAGCAGGGCCTCGCGCGTGGGGAAGTGCCGGTACAGGGTGCCGGCGCCGACACCGGCCTGCTTGGCGATCGCGTCGAGCGAGCCGGTCACGCCGTGCTCGGTGAACGCGCGCTCGGCGACCCGCAGGATGTGGTCCCGGTTCCGGAGCGCGTCGGCGCGCGGTGCGCGCCCGGCGGGAGCGGTCTGCTCGGGCATGGCGGGCCTCCAGGCTGTGGCGTCGAGTACCGGAGAGGCTCTCCGGAATCACCACAATACAGGAGACCCTCTCCGTTTCGTTTGCAGCGCGATGCCCGGGCGTCAGGACTCCTCGGCAGCCTCCGCCGCGTCCGCCAGGTCCGACCGCGTGTTCGCGTGGATCGGCTCGCTGTGCCCGAAGGTCTTCGCGGCGGCGCGCAGCCGTCCGACGAACTCCCCGTTGTCCATCTCGAGTTCGTCCTCTTCCGCGTCCTCGATGACGATCTCGCTCGAGGGTCCGATGAGGATCTTCGTGGTGGTCATCGTCCCGTCGTCGGCCACGGCTGGCACGTCGACGGTGTCCGCTCGGTCCCCGCCTGCGAGGGCCGCGGCGTACTCGATCACGGCATCGGCGACGTCGTCACCGACCAGGATCGTGGTGCCGTCGTAGTGGATGTGTTTCATCGCGTGCTCCTTCCCGAACCCATACAAACGCGCGGCGCGAGAGCGGGCTTCAGGTTGACCGCTGCACGCGGTGGTCCGGGTCCGGCGACTCCAGGGCGTTCCACACGTCCGCCCAGATCAGCTCGAAGTCGACGGGGCGGATGCGGTCGGCCCGGAGCGCCTGCTCCAGGATCGACAGCGCGTCCAGGGAGCCGGTGAGCAGACGCTCGTCGCCGTGGACCTCGCGGCGGCCGTCGCCCAGGAACGTCGTCACGGTGACGGACCGCACCCGTGGTCGCAGCGCGCGGGTGGCGCGGGCGAGGACCGCGAAGCCGCCGCCGTAGAGGAGCAGCGCGGTGGTCGTGCCGACGGCGGGGACCGAGACGGCGAGCACCAGGGCAGCGAGGGCGAGGACCGCCCCGACGGTCGGCCAGACGTGCCAGGCACGCAGCAGCAGGCGCTCGCCGGTGGTCGTGCCGGGCGGGAACACGACGAGGGTCCGCGAGCTCCACAGCGTCCGCCCGACGGGTCGGATCGTGTACCGGCCCCACAGGTGGGTGCCGTCGAGCAGCCGGGTGCGGACCGGCAGCGCAGTGGTCATCGATCGACCGGCGCGAGTTCCGCGCGCACCGGCGCGAGTTCCGCCCGGACCGGCTCGACGACGTCGCGGTGCCGGACGGTCGCCAGGCACGGGAAGCAGACCAGGTCGCCTTCGCGGACGTCGGCGGGCAACGGAGCCGGGAGGCGGTGGAACGGACCGTCGGCCTGACCGTCACAGCGGGTGACGACGTACATCGGGGAGAGGGGAGCGGTGCTCCGGCGTCCGATCAGGCGCACCTGGTCGAGCACGGCACAGGTCGGCAGGACCGCGTCCAGTTCCAGGAGCACCACCCCGGTGCGCGGTCGCCGCACACGGGTGACCGACGCCACGGCGACGCTCACGTCACGGGGTGCCCAGCCGCGCGGGCGGTACCGGGGCGGGGACTGCTCGGCGGTGTGCACGGTCGGGGTGCCGGTGAGGTCGGCGAGCCGGACCATCGAGATCGCCGAGACCAGCAGGTCGTCGGTGGTCGCTGTGGTGCGGGCCGGCCAGAGGAACGGGTCCATCGGATCGGGGAGCGACGCGCGGAGCGTCGGCATGATCGCAGTCAGTGTCACGACCACACGCTCCCGCGCGCTCGAACGGCGCGGAAGGCCTCCTGACGGAACCCCTACGGCCGGCGGCGGAGTCCTGACGGAGCGCTCACCGGCGGGTGGCCGAGCGCACTGCTGCGGTCCACCCGAGGGAGATCACGCCGGCGCCGATCAGGGTCTTCACCACACCACCGAGGACGAACGGGTACAGCCCGTACTGCAGGGTCTGCTGCAGGTCGAGGCCGAGTGCCACCGCGAGCCAGGCCATCCCGGTGACGAAGGTGACGACGGTGCCGAGGGCGAAGGACAGCAGCGCGTTCCGCAGCGGGCGGTCGCCGAAGCGCTCGGCGACCCAGCCGACCAGGGCCGCGGCGGCGACGAAGCCGACGATGTACCCGCCGGAGGGGCCGACGAGCACGCCGACCCCGGCCGAACCGTCCGCGAAGACCGGCAGCCCGACGACGCCGAGCAGCGCGTAGACGAGCATCGACAGGGCACCGCGACGGGCACCGAGGGCACTGCCGACGAGCAGCACGGCCAGGGTCTGCCCGGTGATCGGGACGGGCCAGATCGGCACGGACACCTGCGCAGCACCGGCGGTCAGCAGTGCGCCGCCGAGGACCAGGGCGGTGCTGACGACGGCGGTGCGGGGGAGCAGTGCGTCGGCCAGCGGACGGTGTGCGGCGGGGGTGATCGTGGTCATGGTGTTCCTCGCTGTGGGGGAAGGAGCTGGCGGAGACGGAGCTGGGGAGACGGAGGGGTCAGACCGCGACGGCGGCCAGCAGGGACTCGGCGTCGCGCCGGGCCTCGGCCACAGCGGCGGTGTCGAGGCCGCAGGCGCGCAGGCAGGTCGCGACGAGGGCGTCGCGGTCGGCGTCCTGCACGGGGCCGGACCGGCGGAGCTGGATGACGGTCTCGGTGATCTGGATGAGCACCGCACCGAGGCGCGACGGCGAGACACCGGCGGCGACGTCCGGGGTGGCAGCGCGCGAGCCGAGGCGCCCGTAGGCCTCCTGCAGTTCGACGCGCTCGGCCCGGAACCCGTCGTAGCGCTCGCCCTGCACCTCGGGCAGCAGGTAGAGCGTGCCGATGTTGTGCGGCGTGCGGGCGAGGGTGTCCACGTCGGCGACGACCAGCGCGGCGAGGGCCCCTGCTGCCGAGGCCGACTGCGGCACGAGCTGCTCGAGGCCGCGGACCAGCTCGAGGCTCGGGCGCACCGAGGTCGTGAGCAGCTCGACGAGCATGTCGTCCTTGCCGGCGAAGTGGTAGTACAGCGAGGCCTGCCGGATCCCGACCCGTTCGGCGATCGCCCGGGTCGAGGTCGCGCTGATGCCGTTCTCGACGAAGAGCGCGGCGGCGGCGTCGAGGATCTGGTCGCGCGGGCTCAGCGCGGAGTCGGCGTTCGGCACGACCCGCGGTCGGCCGGGGCGCACGGGCCGGTCGTCGGGGGTCATGCCCCCATCCTGACAGCCGGTGTCCGTCACGACTGCTCCCGGTACGCGCGCCAGCCGCCGTGGTGGGTGATGTCCTCGGCGCCCTCGACCGCGAACGGCTCGACCAGGAACCCGGTGACCTCGGTGCCGTCGTCGAGCGCCACGGTGCCGATCGCCATCGGTGCCGGCAGGGCCGCGACGAAGGTGCCGAAGCCGGCGGCTGGCAGGCGCCAGACCTCCCCGACGATGCCCGAGCCCGAGCCCGAGCCCGAGCCCGAGCCGGAGCCCGGCGCGGCGGCGCCGGGCGCGACCGGACCCACGCGGACCACCCCGGGCTTGGGCGGCACCGTGTCGAGGGCGTACAGCCGGTAGTCGGACGCGGTGCGGGCCTCCCGGACGAACGATCCGCCGGACGCGACCAGCTGTCCGTTCAGCGGCTGGCCGCGCAGGTGCGCTCCGACGACCAGCAGGTCGACGGTGGGAGCAGCGAAGGCGGACGCCAGCGCCGCCAGGCGCCGGTCACTGAACGCCGGGCCGGTGAGCATCACGCCGAACGGGAGCCCGTCGACGAACCCGGCAGGCACGGCGAGCGAGGCCAGGTCGAGCAGGTTCGCGAAGTTCGTGTACCGACCCATCCGGCTGTTCGCGCCGATCGGGTCGGCCGCGACCTGGTCGAGCGTCGGGTGCCACGTCGTCGTCGGGGTGAGCAGTGCCGTGGTGCCCTCGAGTGCGGCTCGGCCCGCTGCCCCGAACGCGTCGAGCCGTTCCTGGTCGGCGAAGAGCTCCGCGGCGGTCGGGCGTGCGCCACCGAGCACGATCGCGGCGACCGACGGGTCGAGGTCGGCACCGATCTCGTCGCGGTGGGCCTCGATGTGGGCGCCGACGGCCGCGTACCGCTCGGCGACGAACGCTCCGTCGTAGAGCAGCGACGCGGCGTCGAGCAGGGGTGCGATGTCGACCTCGACCACCTGGTGTCCGAGCGCACGGAACCGGTCGACGGCCGCGGCGAACGCCTCGGCCCAGCCGGGTGCGAGCCCCGCGAGCTGCGACGGCAGCGGCACCGCGATGCGCGGGACGGCGGGCAGGTCGGCGAGGGCGAGGTCGGGCCGCGCGAGCGGGTCGACGCCGTCCGGACCGGCCATCAGCTCGGCCGCCGTGCGCGCCAGGTCGAGCGACCGGGCGAACACCGTGACGCAGTCCTGCGACCGGCAGGCGGGGACGACCCCGGTGTTCGGCACGAGCCCCTTCGTCGGTTTCACCCCGACCAGGTTGCCGAGCGCGGCGGGCACCCGGCCGGACCCGGCGGTGTCGGTGCCGAGCGCGAAGTCGACGATGCCCAGGGCGACCGCCGTGGCGGAACCGCTCGACGAGCCGCCGGAGATCCGCGTCGGGTCCCAGGCGTTCCGGACCGCGCCGAAGGGCGAGCGGGTGCCGACCAGGCCGGTGGCGAACTGGTCGAGGTTCGTCTTGCCGACGACGACGGCTCCGGCGGCGCGGAGCCGGGCGACGGCGGTGGCGTCGGCGGTGGGGTCGTGGGCGTAGGAGCGGGCGGCTGCGGTGGTGGGCAGCCCGGCGACGTCGATGTTGTCCTTCACGGCGAACAGCAGGCCGGCCAGGGGCAGCGTCGGGTCGACGGCTTCGGCCTCCGCCAGCACGTCGGCACGGTCGCGCAGGGTGATCCAGACCTCGGGGCGGTCGACGGCGTCGATGCGGGCGAAGGCGTCGCGGACGCGGGCCGCGGCGGACGTCGTGGCGGCCGCAGTGGCGGTCCCGCCCGGCGCGCTCGTCCCGCTCACGCTGCCGCTCCGATCGCGGCGAGGACCTGGCCCGGCGCGACCTGGTCGCCCGGCTTAATGTACACCTCGAGCACGTGGCCCGGCACCGGTGCGTGCACCATCGACTCCATCTTCATCGCCTCCACGGCCAGCAGCTTCTGCCCCTCGTCCACGCGGTCTCCCGGGCGGACGTCCACCTGCCACACGGTCGAGGTGAAGGGGGCGTACACGGCGGTCGACCCCTCGGGCACGGTCACGGCGTCGGCCACCACGGCGGCCGGCTCGTCACGGACGTCGAACTCGCCCGATGCCCGCCACCGCTCCTTCTCCTCGCCGAACGCCTGCGCCTGCTGGGCCCGGAAGTCGGCGATGGACCCGGCGTTGTCGGCCAGGAACCGGTTGTACGACGCGATCGAGAACTCGCCCTCGACGGTCTCGAACGAGCCCCGTCCGGCGTCCGTCTCGGCGCGCAGCTCGAGCAGCTCGTCGGCGCCGACCGGGTACCACTCGATCCGGTCGAAGAACCGCAGCGCCCACGGGTTCTCCTGGAACAGCCCGCCCCGGCGGAACCGGTTCCAGATCTGCACGGTGCGGCCGACGAACTGGTAGCCGCCCGGACCCTCCATGCCGTAGATGCACAGGTACGCGCCGCCGATCCCGACGGAGTTCTCGGCGGTCCAGGTGCGGGCCGGGTTGTACTTCGTCGTGACCAGGCGGTGCCGGGGGTCGAGCGGGGTCGCGACTGGGGCACCGAGGTACACGTCGCCCAGGCCGAGCACCAGGTAGCTCGCGTCGAACACGGTGCGGAAGACGTCGTCGACGCTCTCCAGCCCGTTGATGCGACGGATGAACTCGATGTTCCACGGGGTCCACGGGGCGTCGTTCCGGACGCCGTTCATGTACCGCTCGATCGCCAGGCGGGTGGCCGGGTCGTCCCACGACAGCGGCAGCTTCACGGTGCGCGACGGCACGACGAGCTGGTCGGTCGGCGGGATCTCGTCCTCGAGCTCGCGGAGCAGCCCCGCCACGTCGCGCGCCTTGAGCACGGACGCGTCGGTGTGCACCTGCAGCGAGCGGATGCCCGGCGTGATGTCGAGGATCCCCTTCGGCGTGTGCTCCTGCAGCTTCGTCATGAGCGCGTGCACGCGCATCCGCAGCGCGATGTCGAGCGTCATGTCGCCGTACTCGACGAGCACGTTGTCGTCGCCGTCGCGTCGGTACGCGACGCTCGGCCGCACGTCGGTCGCGTCCAGGCGGGCGATCACGCCGTCGTCGCCGTCACCCCCGGTGCGCGGCACCGTCCTGGAGGCCCGGCGTGCGTCGAGCGAGGCGGCGTCGGCTTCGCGGACGGGGACGAACCGGACCGTGTCACCCGGTCGGAGCTGGCCCAGCTTCCACAGGTCGCCGCTGGCGACCACGGCGGGGCAGACGAAACCGCCGAGCGACGGCCCGTCCGGCCCCAGGATGATCGGGGTGTCCCCGGTGAAGTCGATCGCACCGACCGCGTACGGGGTGTCGTGGATGTTCGACGGGTGCAGGCCGGCCTCGCCGCCGTCGGTCCGCGCCCACTCCGGCCGCGGCCCGATGAGCCGGATGCCCGTGCGCGCCGAGTTGTGGTGCACGGCGTAGTCGGTGGCGTAGAAGACGTCGAGGTCGGCGCGGGTGAAGAAGTCCGGTGCGGCGTGCGGCCCCTCGGTGACGGCGATCTCCCACGCGTCGGTGAGCGCGGTGCGGCGGTCGGCCGGGGTCGGACCGCCCACCAGGCCCAGACGGGTCCCCGACGGGAACGCCGGGTGCGGGGCGTCCGAGTCCGGGGAGCCCGGGCGCAGGACGTCGCCGGCGAGCAGGGCCCGACCGGCGTGGCCGCCGAAGCCACCGAGCGTGAAGGTCGCGGTGGAGCCGAGGTACGTCGGCACGTCGAAGCCGCCGCGGACCGCCAGGTAGGTGCGGAGGCCCGGACCGGGCACCGTGCCGATCGCCAGGGTCTGCCCGGCGCCGACCTCGACCGGCTCCCACAGCGCCACGGGTTCGCCGTCGAGGGTGACCGGTGCCGGCGCACCCGTGAGCGCGACCACCGCGGCGGCCGAGAAGCGGAGCGTCGGGCCGGTGGCGGTGACCTCGAGCGCGGGGGCGCCGTCCGGGTTGCCCACGGCCCGGTTCGCCTCGGCGAAGGACGCCGCGTCGAACGGGCCGCTCGGCGGGACGCCCACCTGCCAGTACCCGACCCGTCCGGGCAGGTCCTGGATCATCGTCATGGTGCCCGGGGCGACGACGTCGATGCGCGGGTCCGGGTCCTCGGTCGCGTCGAGCGTCGAGGTGGAGTGCGTGGCGGTGCGGAGCTCGAGGTCGTCGGTCAGCGCGCGGAGCAGCCCGGCGTTCGTGACGATGCCGTCGATGCGGGTGGCCGCGAGCCCGTCGCGCAGCAGGTCGAGCGCGTCGTCGCGGGTCTCCCCGGTGGCGATCACCTTGGCGAGCATCGGGTCGTAGAACGCGGACACCTCGGAGCCGGTCTCGACCCAGCCGTCGACGCGGATGCCGGTGCGCTCGCCGGATGCCGTGGTCGCGCTCGGGAACAGGGCCTGGGTGACGAGGCCGCTGGAGGGCAGCGAGCCCTTCGCCGGGTCCTCGGCGTAGACGCGGGCCTCGACGGCGTGGCCGTTCGGGGTCCAGGTGCGGTCGAAGACGTCGGGGTCGATGCCGGCGGCACCGTCGCGGGCCAGGCGGAGCATGAGCTCGACGAGGTCGACGCCGAACACTTCCTCGGTGACGGGGTGCTCGACCTGCAGGCGGGTGTTCACCTCGAGGAACGACGCCTCTTCGCGCACCGGGTCGTAGACGAACTCGACGGTACCGGCGCTGCGGTACCCGACGCTCTCGGCCAGGCGGCGGGCGGACGCGTGCAGCTCGGCACGGACGTGCTCGGGGAGTGCCGGTGCCGGGGCCTCCTCGATGACCTTCTGGTTGCGGCGCTGCAGGGAGCAGTCGCGGTCGCCGATCACCGCGACACGGCCTTCGCCGTCGGCGAAGAGCTGGACCTCGACGTGCCGGGCCGGCCGCACGAGTCGTTCGAGGAAGATGCCGGCCGACCCGAAGTTCGCGGTCGCCAGGCGGACGACGCTCGTGTAGGCCTCGCGGACCTCGTCGAGGGTGGAGCACGCCTGCATGCCGATCCCGCCGCCACCCCCGGTGGCCTTGAGCATGACGGGCAGCCCGATGCGCTCGGCCTCGGCCACGGCGTCGTCGACGCTGGCGAGCAGTCCGGTGCCGGCGAGCATCGGGACCCCTGCTGCGGCGGCCAGCTCGCGGGCGGTGTGCTTCGCGCCGAACCGGACGATCTGGTCGGCGGTCGGCCCGACGAACCGGATGCCGGCGTCTTCGCAGGCCTGGGCGAAGTCGGTGTTCTCGGACAGGAACCCGTAGCCGGGGTGCACGAGCCCGGCGCCGGTGTCCTTCGCAGCCTGCACCACCGCGTCGATGCGCAGGTACGAGTCGCGGGCGGGTGCGGGGCCGAGCCGGACGGCGGTGTCGGCCTCGCGCACGTGGGGTGCCGCGCGGTCGGCGTCCGAGTAGACGGCGACGGTGCGCATGCCGAGCGCCTTGGCGGACCGGATGATGCGACGGGCGATCTCACCGCGGTTCGCGACGAGGACGGTGTCGGGGCTGAGGGCAGGGGTCTGGTTCACGGTGGCGGTCCCGGTGGGGTCGGGCGCGGCGGTCACGGCTGGACCACGATCATGCGCAGCGGTGTGCAGGAGAAGTCGTTGCAGGGGTTGTTCATCTGCGGGCAGTTCGAGACGACGACGAGCACGTCCCGCTCGGCCCGGATCGCGACCCGCTTGCCGGGGGCGCTCATGCCGTCGACGATCCCGAGGGCACCGTCGGCCTCGACCGGCACGTTCATGAACCAGTTGAGGTTCGACACGATGTCGCGGGCACCGAGTCCGTGGCGGCCTGCCTCGGCCAGGAAGTTCTCGCGGCAGCCGTGCTGGTACCGGGTGTGGTGCCCGTACCGCAGGGTGTTCGACTCCTTCGAGCACGCGCCGCCGATGGTGTCCTGCCGGTCGATCTCGTTCGCGACGACGGTCATCAGCGGGTGGCCCTCGTTCGACATCAGGACGGTGCCGGTCCGGACGTACGCGTTGCCCTGTGCGGCGAGGGTGTCCGGCACGCTGTACCGCTCGTCGGGGTCGTGGGCGTCGTAGAGCAGGCAGTCGGCGCTCTGGTTGCCGCCGACGTCGACGATGGTGAGCACCTCGCCGGCGCGGACCACGGCAGACCACGGCGCCAGCGGGGCGACCCGGTCGTCGCGGACCACGGTGCCCGGCACCAGGGACTCGCTCCAGTCGAGGGCGACGTCCGGGTCGTGGACGGCTCCGACCGGGACGGTGGAGGTGGGGGTGTGGGTCGTCGTGTCGGTCATCACAGGCCTCGGGCTTCCGCGTGGTCGATCGAGTTCAGGTAGGCGCGGGTGAGCTCCGGCGTCGCGGTGAACCGCTCGTCGGCCGCGGTCGTCGGGGCCCCGCGCCAGGCGTGCACCCGCAGTGGTCCGACGAGGTAGTCCGGGCGGGGGTCGATCGGGTGCGCGACGTTGGCGACCAGCACGAGCAGCGGCAGCTCGGCGACGAGCGTGACGTGGGTGCCCGCGCCCGCCGAACCGGTGAAGGTCATCGCCCCCTCGGCGTCGATCCGCACGCCCTGGAAGAACGAGATGCTCGGCGGCAGGTCTCGCTTGGTGAGCCCGTGCTTCGCGGCGGCCTTCGCGAACAGCGACCGACCGCTCGGGGTGCGCCCCTCGGGTGCTGCGTCGCCGTACTTCCGCTCGTTCCAGGCGTCCGTCGAGGTGCCGCAGAACGCGTCGTGGTGCCCCGAGGTGTCCTCGAGCACGGTCGCCAGCGCCCGACCGTCCCCGCTCAGCAGCGGCGAACCCTGGCCCAGGTACGCCTGCCACGGGATCTTCTGGGTGTCGGCGACGTTGAGCCGCTCCCACGGTTCGAGCGCGTTGAACACCAGGACGTTGGCGCAGGCCTGACCCGTCGGGTCGTCGAACCGCAGCCGTGACCCGCGGGCCAGCACCTTGTGCGTGTACCCGCCCGGCGCCACCGTCTCGGCCCAGACGAGCTGAGCGGGGTCGACGCCCTCGGGGGCGAACGGTGACGACGACGCCGGCAGGTACGGCATGTACTCGGACTGCGAGCCGGCCTGGGCGCGTGCGTCGGACCGGGAGGCGAGCACGCTGTCGGTCTGGTGGAGGTCGCGCATGGGGTTCCTTCCGGATCAGGCTTCGACGGAGGCGGCGGTCGGGCTCGCCGCAGTCGCGGCTGCGGGGACGGGCACCGCCGCGGTGGTGGGCACCTCGGCCAGGGTGATCGGCCCGTGCGTGCGGTGCCGCCAGCTCGACCACGCCCAGCCGACGAGCAGCACGCCGCCGATGAACAGCAGGGCGCTGTACTGCAGCCACCACGAGGTGCCGGTCAGGTCGTAGATCTCCGGCCGGGGCCAGATGAGGTTGATCGCCATGCCGATCTGGAACGCCACGGCCAGGGCGTTCAGCGGGATGCCCCAGCGACCGAGGGTGAACAGCGGCTTGCCGTCCTCGTCCACCCCGGTCGGCAGCCCCGTGCGACGGAGCTTGATCCGCTGGACCAGCAGCGGGCCGGTGACCCCGAGGTAGGCCAGGTAGAGCATCGCGATGCACAGGCTCGACAGGGCGGTGAAGATCGCGGACTGCCCGATGTTGACGGCGAGGGCCAGCCCGGCGCCGACCCCGACGACGATCGACGCGGCGATCGGGGTGCCGGTGCGGGGCGAGACCCGTGCGAGGGTGCGGTGGAAGGGCAGCGCCTTCTCGCGGGCCATCGAGTAGACCATCCGGGCTCCGGCGGTCTGCACGGCGAGGGTGCAGGCGAAGACGGCGACGGCGACGGTGCAGAGCAGGAGGCGACCGAAGACGTCGCCGAGGGTCGAGGTGATCACCCAGGCGAGGCCCTGCGTGGCGAGCTTGCCGTCGGTCAGGCTCGGGGCAGCGACGAGGGCGCCGATGATGAGCAGCCCACCACCGAGGCCGGAGACCGTGAGCGCCCGGACGATCGTCTTCGGGGTGGTCCGACGCGGGTTGTGGGTCTCCTCCGCGAGCTCACCAGCCGAGTCGAAGCCGACCATCACGTACGCGGCCATCAGCGAGGAGGCCAGGAACGCCCACACGTACGGCTCGGTGCTCGTCGACCCGGCGGTTGTGAACACCACGGACGCGCTGCGGTGCGGCAGCAGGAACAGGGCGCCGATGAGCACGACCACGCCGATGATCTCGATGAGCACGCCGAAGCTCGTCACGCGGGCCATCAGCCGGACGCTCGTGATGTTCACGATCGTCGTCACGGCGAGCATCACCAGCCCGAGGACCACCGCGTTCGCGGCACCGGTCGGCGACGCGACGGACGGGTCCGCGCCCGGACCGCCGACGACCTGGAACCCGTCCCAGATCGCGGGGAGCACGGCCTGCACGGCGATGGCCGCCACCGCGACGGTGAGGATCTGGCCGATGATCATCGTCCAGCCGGTGAACCACCCGAACCGGGCTCCGGCCAGGCGACTCGACCACTGGAAGATCGCGCCGGAGATGGGCCAGCGGGCCGCGAGCTGCGCGAAGTTCAGCGCGACGAGCAGCTGGCCGCCGAAGACGAGCGGCCACGCCCAGAAGAACGCAGCACCGCCGAGCCCGAAGCCGAGTCCGAACAGCTGGAAGACCGTGGTGAGGATCGAGACGAAGGAGAAGCCCGCCGCGAAGGAGGAGAACGAGCCGACTCCGCGGTGGAGTTCCTGCTCGTAGCCGAGGCGGGCGAGCCCCTGGGTGTCGACGTCGGACGTGGCGCGCGGTGCGTGGAGCGGTGCTTGCGGAGAACGCATGACTGCAGACCTTTCGCGGAGTACCTGTCGGGTGACAGGTAGTGCGACAAGTGTCTTGCGGCCCTGTGTCGTCGCCGTTGCCCGTCTGTTTCGAGTGCGTGACGGCAGGCCTCGGCGTGTAAACGTTCCGAGTCGGCGGGCGGATCAGCGGCGGGGGATCACCGGTGGGGGATCACTCGACGTCCACGTCCCGCTTGCCGCGGCGGACGATGAGCGGGTCCGGCTTGCCGATGACGTCGGCGGCCTTGTCCGGGTAGTCGAACTGCGTCAGGAAGTACCGCATGGCGTTGAGCCGCGCGCGCTTCTTGTCGTTCGACCGCACGATCGTCCACGGCGCGTAGCGCTTGCTCGTCCGGGTGAACATCGCCGTCTTCGCCTCGGTGTAGTCCTCCCACCGGTCGAGCGAGAGCAGGTCGATGTCGGACAGCTTCCACCGCCGCACCGGGTCGAGCTGGCGCATCGCGAACCGGGTCCGCTGCTCGCGCCGGGTCACCGAGAACCAGAACTTCGTCAGGTGGATGCCGGAGTCGACGAGCATCCGCTCGAACTGCGGCACCTGGGTCATGAACGACTCGTACTCGTCGTCGCTGCAGAAGCCCATCACCCGTTCGACGCCGGCACGGTTGTACCAGGAGCGGTCGAACAGGACCATCTCACCCGCGGCCGGCAGGTGCTGCACGTACCGCTGGAAGTACCACTCACCACGCTCGCGCTCGGTCGGCTTGCTCAGCGCGACGACCCGCGAGGTCCGGGGGTTGAGGTGCTCCGTGAACCGCTTGATCGTGCCGCCCTTGCCCGCGGCGTCACGACCCTCGAAGAGCACGACGACCTTCTGGCCGGTGTCCTCGAGCCAGTACTGGCACTTCAGTAGCTCGATCTGCAGCAGGTACTTCTGGTACTCGTACTCGTCCCGCGGCAGGCGCTCCGAGTAGGGGTAGTCGTCCTGCCAGGTGAGCACCGGGTTGCCGTGCGGGTCGATCAGCTCCGGGTCGGCCGTCTGACCGTCCGCGACGCTGTACCCCTCGGTTCGCAGCTGTTCGATGTACTCCCGCAACGGCTGCGAGTACGGCGCTGTGTCCACGGTGTCCTCCCTCTGCGAGCCGATCGGCTGTCGGCCCCAGGGCCATCCTGGCCCGGCCACCCGCACGACCGCCCCACGCCTCGCCCTGGACGCGACCCGATGACGGCCTGGAGGCGCGGTGCGGGCCCGCCCCGTGCCTCCCGACCGCATGTGGCCCTTCACAGGCATGATGGGGCCATGACGGACCAGGCCGAGATGATCCACCCCGAGATCGCACCGAGCGGAGACGGGTGCGTCGAGTGCGACGCGACCGGCTCGTGGTGGGTGCACCTGCGCCGCTGCGCGGCGTGCGGCCACGTCGGCTGCTGCGACGACTCCCTCAACACCCACGCGACGCGGCACTGGGAGGAGACCGGGCACGCGGTCATCCAGAGCTACGAGCCCGGCGAGACCTGGGCGTGGGACTACCGCGACGACACCCGCTCCGAGGGGCTCGAGCTCGCAGCCCCCACCAGCCACCCCGTGACGCAGGCAGTCCCCGGGCCGGCGGATCGCCTTCCCGGGGACTGGTTGGAACTGCTCGGCGGATCACGCTGATCCGCGGCGGTCGTCAGGTCAGACGGCCGCGGTCGCCTCATCGCGGTGCGGGAGCTTCCAGCCCGGACGCACGAAGTGGCAGGTGTAGCCGTGCGGGTTCTTCTCGAGGTAGTCCTGGTGCTCGTCCTCGGCCTCCCAGAACGGGCCGGCCGCGGTGACCTCGGTGACGACCTTGCCGGGCCAGATGCCCGACGCGTCGACGTCCGCGATGGTGTCGAGCGCGACCTGCTTCTGCTCGTCCGAGGTGGTGAAGATGGCCGAACGGTAGCTGCGACCGATGTCGTTGCCCTGGCGGTCCTTCGTCGACGGGTCGTGGATCTGGAAGAAGAACTCCAGCAGGTCCCGGTACGAGATCTGGGACGGGTCGAAGACGATCTCGACCGACTCGGCGTGGTCGCCGTGGTTGCGGTACGTCGCGTTCGGCACGTCGCCGCCGGAGTAGCCGACGCGGGTGCTGACGATGCCGGGACGACGACGGAGGAGCTGCTGCGCTCCCCAGAAGCATCCGCCGGCGAGGATGGCGGTCTCGGTGGTGGTCATGGTGGCCTCCTGGGCTCTCGTGTCACTGGCTGCGACACCGTGTGGTGCAACCGGCAACAGGGACGATCTGTTCCCGTCGTCAGGTCCGCTGTGGGGCACGGACCCACCCGGGTGTGCGGTCGGTACGACTCGACCCTACGAGTCCGTGCTCCGTGTCACCCCTGCGGTACGGTCGGGCTCACATGAAGGGGTCATCCATGCACGACGAGGTCCAACGCCGTCCACGCGGTTGGTGGCTGCTCGGACTCGCGTTCTGTTTCCTCGTGTTCCTCGAAGTCTTCGTGGCGATCGGCTCCCTGCCGGGGATGCTCGCCGCGCAGCTGCAGTACACCCCGTGTGGCTCCGACGAGACGATGCGGTGTTCGTACGCCGTCGGGGAGACCGCACAGATCCTCGTGCCGCTGGCCGCGTTCATCGTCGCGATCACGACGTGGGTCATCGGGGCGTCCGGTGCCCCCACGGTACGGCGACGGGTGCTGACGCCGGCGATCGGCCTCGTGGTCATCGTCCTGACCTTCGTGCTCGGTGTCGTCGCGGTCAATCTGTCGATCCGATGACGGTCGTCAAGCGAACTCGCCGCCACACGCTCCGGAGGACCTGATGCCGTTCACTGCAGAAGAAGCCGCCGAGCAGTCGGCGATCCTGGCGGACCTCCGCGCGCTGGGGTACGACTTCTCGAACCTGTCCGTCTTCGCCCAGGCCGGTGTCCGGTACAAGGACGCGGTTCCCCTGCTGATCGAATGGCTGCGGAAAGCGACGACGCCAGCGATGCAACAGGACCTCGCTCGGGCGTTGAGCAATCCATCCGCGAAGGGGACCGCGATGCCGGCGCTGATCGAAGCGTTCCGGAACTTCACTGACGAAGCGGGCACGCGCTGGGCGGTGGGGAACTCGATCGAGACCGCGTACGTGGACACGTACTTCGACGACGTGGCAGCGCTCGCGCTCGATCCGCAGTACGGAGGAGCACGGCAGATGGTGGCCCTCGCGCTGGGGAAGTCGAAGCGGCCGGAAACGGTCGATGTCCTCCTGCAGCTCATGGACGACCACGACATCAGCGGGCATGCGGTCTTCGCACTGAGCAAGCGGCCGAACCCGCGAGCGCGCGAGGCGTTGGAAGAGAAGTTGACCGACGACCGCCCCTGGGTGCGGAAGAAGGCCGCGCTCGGGCTGCGGAAGATCGGGTCGTTCTGACCCCGCTCGTTGCGGGAGACTGCTCTTCGCGTCGATTCTCGTCGAGGAGCGCTTCCAGCAAGCCGAAGCGGCGTCGATCGACCTGCGGTGATCGAGACCAAGGAATGGCGCTCGACGCCATCACGCTCCCGAGGACCTGATGCCGTTCACTCCCGAAGAAGCCGCCGAGCAGTCGGCGATCCTGGCCGACCTCCGAGCGCTGGGGTACGACTTCTCGAACCTGTCCGCCTTCGCCCAGGCCGGGATTCGTTACGAGGACGCGATCCCCCTGCTGATCGAGTGGCTGCGGAAGGCGCGGACGCCGATGATGCAGCGGGCAGTCGCTCACACGCTGACGAACCCGTCGGCAAAGGGCGCAGCTATGCCCGCGCTGGTCGAGGCGTTCCGGAACTTCACCGACGAAGCGGATACGCGCTGGGCGGTGGGGGCCTCGATCGAATCAGCGTACGTGGACACGTACTTCGATGACGTGGCAGCGCTCGCGCTCGATCCGCAGTACGGAGGCGCTCGCCAGATGGTGGCCCTCGCGCTGGGGAAGTCGAAGCGGCCCGAAGCGGTCGATGTCCTCCTGCAGCTCATGGACGACCACGACATCAGCGGGCATGCGGTGTTCGCGCTGAGCAAGCGGCCGAACCCGCAAGCGCGCGAGGCCTTCGAGGAGAAGTTGACCGACGACCGCCCGTGGGTGCGGAAGAAGGCTGCGCTCGGGCTGCGGAAGATCGGGTGATACGGTCAGGCCGCGTGAAGCGGTCATCCATCCACGACGAGGGTCAGCGCCCGTCTGTTCGTGGCGTCTCGCTGGAGAAGGTCGCTTGACTGCACCCGATCCAGCTCGATGGGCGTTGCACCCGAACCCGGTGTGGGCTGGCCGAGTCGACTTCGTCGCGGACGCGACGATCGCTGAAGATCCGATGAGTCCTCTGCAGTTCGAGCAGCTCCTCTTCCGGGACCTCGGTGACGGCACCCACCAGCTCTGCTGCATCCCGTTCTTCACGTACGGCTGGTCGCTCGGTGACAGAGTGCGTCTCGAGGAGCGTGACGGAGTCGGTCCCACGCCGACTGCAGTTCTCGAACGAAGCGCATTCTGGGTTCTCCGAGCATTCGTTGAGCGTGATGACGCAGCCGCAGCACTCCTGGAGCTGTTGCAGCGATATGACGCGCTCGTGGAAACGCGCGGGCGTCTGGTCGCGTTCGCGGTCGAGGGCACCCAGAGACTCGCTGCTGTTCGAGAAGCACTGGAAGCTCTGCAGCGTCCGGACTTTCTGTCCTACGAGACCGGCTGGCTCTGACCCCGCTCGTTGCAGGAGACTGCTCTTCGTGTCGATCTTCATGGAGGAGCGCTTCCGGCAAGCCGGAGCAGCGTCGATCGATCTGCGGGGCACGACGGTCTGGGCGATCCTCGACCTTCCGCCCGGGATCGCACGGGGAAGGATTGTGTTCGAGGCGGCCCGTGGTGATCGAGACCAAGGAATGGCGCTCGACGCCAAGGGGTCGACGGTGACGATCAACCATCTGAGCGGGCGCGGCTTCCGGCTCTGGACGGATACGGCACC
The DNA here is from genome assembly GCF_003234605.2 of Curtobacterium sp. MCPF17_021. NCBI lineage: Bacteria > Bacillati > Actinomycetota > Actinomycetes > Micrococcales > Microbacteriaceae > Curtobacterium > Curtobacterium sp. MCPF17_021. The sequence continues at coordinate 267,303 of NZ_CP126252.1, forward strand.
GCCGGTCATCGAGTTCGCGGTCGACGACCCGTCACGCCTCGAGCGGATGCGGGTGTGGAACGTCTGGCGCTCCCCGTACGGCTCGGAGGATGCATGGACGGGGAACTTCGGCATGATCGTCGAGCAGGAGGTCGACGCGATGGTCGTTCGGTGCAGCAACGGACTGGGCGACGTCGACTTCGAGGACTTCCGCTTCCGCATCGAGTTCTCGCATGCATGAGGCGGCACAGCCGTTCCTGAACCGAACTCGCCGCCCTGCGCTCCGGAGGACCTGATGCCGTTCACTCCCGAAGAAGCCGCCGAGCAGTCGGCGATCCTGGCCGACCTCCGAGCGCTGGGGTACGACTTCTCGAACCTGTCCGCCTTCGCCCAGTCGGGTATCCGGTACAAGGACGCGGTACCGACGCTGATCGAGTGGCTAGGGAAGGCGCGGACGCCGATGATGCAGCGGGCAGTCGCTCGTACGCTGACGAACCCGTCGGCAAAGGGCGCAGCTATGCCCGCGCTGGTCGAGGCGTTCCGGAACTTCACTGACGAAGCGGGCACGCGCTGGGCGGTGGGGAACTCGATCGAGACCGCGTACGTGGACACGTACTTCGACGACGTGGCAGCGCTCGCGCTCGATCCGCAGTACGGACACGCACGGCAGATGGTGGCCCTCGCGCTCGGGAAGTCGAAGCGGCCCGAAGCGGTCGATGTCCTCCTGCAGCTCATGGACGACCACGACATCAGCGGGCATGCGGTGTTCGCGCTGAGCAAGCGGCCGAACCCGCAAGCGCGCGAGGCCTTCGAGGAGAAGTTGACCGACGACCGCCCGTGGGTGCGGAAGAAGGCTGCGCTCGGGCTGCGGAAGATCGGATGAAGCGCGCCGCGCTTGCGAAAGGAACCGTAGGAATGCCGGATGACACCGTCGTCACGCACGACAACCCAGTGCTCGGAGTCGAGAAGGTCGTCCGTGTGGAGCTTGATCCGTCGTGGGACCCGATCCGCTACGAAGACCTGACGATCATCGTCCTCGACGACGGCCGCAACGTCGTCAGCTGCGTCCCCTTGTTCGCGAAGGACGTCCATCTCGGAGACATCATCGACACGGTCGAGGACACTTCGACCGGACAGCTTGAGTACGGAGGTCGTGTCGAACGGGGACAGTCGTGGGTTTTCAGGATCAGCCCTCGTGATGCAAGCGCCTTCCGCATCGCTCACCAGGTCATCCACGAATTCGGCGGCGCCGTCGAGACGTGGGGCTCGATCACAGGAGTAGCGATCCGAGGGGATGCGGCCGCCGACCAGTTCGCGGACCGGTTGCAGCGGCTGGAAGACGACGGACTCATCGAGTACGACACCGCAGAGCGCTGAGCGGGCGAACGTGTCATGGGGTGGCGAGTCCCTGACGCGGGACAGCATCCGATGCTCGCGGCCCCGCACCCGGCGAACGATCGACCGGTTCCGGACACCGACCTGGAGGCGCGACGTACTGCCGCTGTTGTCGCGGCTGCGGGGCTACTGTCGCGCAGGGTCTCACCAGCTCCTGCGCGGGCCTGGGTTGAGACGAAGCTCCTCAACCATCCACCATGAGAGACAGCCGGTCGTTCAGCAGCACGCCCGTCGGGGCTCACACGCTCAGTTGAAACACCGAAGGGGCCACGACAGGAGGTTGTCGCGGCCCCTTCGGATCGCGTCAGGCCTGAGCGGCCGCGAGGACTTCCTTCGGCAGCACCTTGGTGGCACCCAGAACCTCGATCCCGAGGAGCAGCCCGTTCTCGTCGAAGTCGAGCGTCACCTCCCCGAGCTCGCCGGGAGTAGCCACGGAGTGCAGCTGCCGTGCACCAGCTCCGTCTGCGATCTCGTCGACGGAGCTGTACGCCGCCTCCACGGTCTGGTCGTAGGTGATGCGCATGGTCTAGCCCTTCGTGACAGTGATGACGTTGCCGGTCTTGTTGTCAACGATCACCCGAATCTTGTTTCTACCCGAGCCCTGCGTGAAGACGGAGGTGCCCTTGTTCCCCGCCGTCTTCTTGACGATCGGCTGTCGAGACGCAGAGAAGTCCGGGCACAGGTGTTGCGGCGGGGCTCTTGCCTGTTCTATTGGAAGAAGGTGGCCCTCGCGCTGGGGCCGTCCTCTGTTAATGCACACGGAAGGCGCGGTACCAGCTGGCACCGCGCCTCTCGTGTGGTTCCCGAGTACGTTGCTCAGTCCACCGCGTCGCCGATGGCGGCACCCACGCCGCCGGCCGCGACCACAGCTGCTGCCCACGCCACGGCGGCCGGGGTGGCCGCCACGGGGCGGAGCCCGCGGAATGCGGTTGCGTCATCGGTGTCGAACGGGATGTCGTTGAGCTGTGGGATCTGCTGCATGGTGCTGGTCCTTTCTCGTGGGTCGGGGGTTCAGTTGCCCACGGTCTCTTCGACCGCGTACGCGGCGACAGCCCCGGTGAACACGGAGGTCGCAGCGAGTGCTGCGAGCGGGGTCGCTGCGAGGGGCTGCTCCGGCGCGAACCGCTGCCCGCGGTCGCTGTCGAAGGCGATGTCGGCGATGGTCGTCATGCTGGTGTCCTTCCGTTGCATTGCGTTGATGGCCGGACCACGGTGGTCCGGCCGCCGGTCCTGCGGACCGGGGTCACTCTCGTCGGACTGAGACGACGAAGACTGCGGCGGCGATGGCGAGGACGACCGGTACCGAGAGCCACACCAGGCCCGGCAGGTCGAACAGGAGTATCGCCACGACGAGTGCGATGAGCACGATGGGGGCTGCGAACCAGAGCGTGGCGCGCGAGTTGACGTTCATCAGGTCTCCTCCTTCGATCGAGCGGACGCCGTCGGCGGAGCCGCGGCTCGACGGGGCTCGTGCCCGTCGGTCATGGGTTCCCGACGAGAGGCGAAGAGCTCCTCGACGGGTACGTCGTCGTCGTGGCCACCGGTGCGCACGATCGCGAACTGCACGGCGTCTGCGCGACCACTCGTCTCGGCAGCCACGGTTCGGCGCACGAAGGCGAGCAGCGCCCGGTAATCTGCTCCGGCTTCGTAGCCGTCTGGCTGTTGCTCAGCGGCGACCAGGAAGCGGCCGATGACGTCGAAGAGGCCCTTGTCGATCCGGCGGCCGGGGAACCAGGCCATGTGCGCGAGGCGGCGCGCGGCGGTCTCCTTCGTCCGGCCCCACTCGCTCACCTCGCCGTCCACTCGGAATCGGTGCAGCAGCTCGAAGTCCATGGACGCCGGTACCGGTGCGAAGAACCTCCAGTTGGGGATCAGCAGGGCAGCTGTGTCCACCTGGCGAACCCGGTCGAATCGACGGTTGGGGTGTTGCCCGATGACCGTGGCGATCAACCACAGTGCAAGTCCTGCGGCCAGCGGCAGGTGGCCTCTGCTGTTCCGCCGGCCCATCACTGCTTCGTTCCGATCATGTCGCGAACCAGTTCGCCGACGCGTCGGACCGGGCCGGAGTGGATGAGCAACCCGTCGTGGGTCGAACGGACGATGGCTCGCTGCCCGGCGTGCTCGCGCGCTACTCGCTGATGGGCTGCGCTCACCGCTGGCTGGAGTTCGTCACTCGTGCTGGCAGTCACGACCAGGACCTGCGTCGCTTTCGGGAATCGGGGACCGGGTCGGTCGTCGAGGAGATCCACCTCCGCCGCCTGCCACTCCGCGCGGCCGGTGCGCCACAGTCGGGCGTTCCGGTACACGGCGCTGAGGTCCTTAGTGGGCGCACCTCGGGCTGGTATCGCCCACGTGGACGCATCGAGCAACCAGCCCCAGCCCGTCCGCAGCGACCACTCCATCAGCGGGAACCCCTCGGTGAGCGACCGGACCGCCGACAAGACATCGTGGTCGGGCTGGTCGATGAATCCCGTGGTCGGGTCGAGCAACACGACTCCGGCGACTTCGCGTCCGAGGGAGGTGACGTGCTGCCGGAGGAGGTACCCGCCGAAGGAGTGTCCGATGAACCAGATTGGCCCGTCTCCGGCGTATCGGTGCACGAGTTCACGCAGGTCGTCCGCATAGCTGCTCAGGGGCGCGGTGGGACTCGTGCTCGCCCCCGTCCCGGGCCGGTCGTAGGTGAGTGTCGCGATGTCATCGCCGAGTTCCGCGATGAGTGGTTCCCAGTACTCCTGGACGGCGACGAGCGAGTTCTCGAACACCACCAGTGGTGCACCTGCCCTCGCCGCCGCCGCCGGACGGTACCGGACGGCCAGCTTCGACCCCGCCGCTGTCTCGACCAGCTCTTGCTGGGCTCTCGGACGCCGGCTCCGCCGAGCGTCGATGACCTGCCGCGCGATCGCCTGGACTTCCGAGCCGTACGTCCTCGTCCGCATGACTCCCAGGAGCGCGGACCCGTTCCGCCAGGGCGCTCCGAGCAACTTCACCCATCCGGACACGAGGTACGACAGCGTCGCTTGGCTCGCGATCGCCCACAGCGCCGTGTCGACGGTGGCGACCCGTCCCGAGCTCCGGGCCACGCCAGAGAGTGCCTGCGTGAAGAATGCGGCTTGGTCGCTGCCGTCGCCACCGTTGTGGTGCAACGGGCCGAGTGCGTAACCGGTGACCACCGTCACAGCGGACGCGGCAGCGCGGACGCGGTTGTCCTTGATCGGCGAGAGGTGGACCAGCGCAGCAGCCACTCGCATCACATGCATCGCGGTCACTACTCGTGGCCGGTACACCTGATCGAGCACGCGCTTGAGTGGTTCGTTCCGGACCAGCGCCGACCCTCGCAAGACAGCCCAGTCGTTCAAGCCGCCCCATCGTCGGTTCTCCGCGTTCGCGAGGTGTTCCAGGCTGCCGAGCAGCACCACGAGCGCTGAGGCGCGTTCGGTCGCCTCGACCACAGCGGTGCGGTCGGTTGCGCGATCCAGTACGCCGCGCACGACGCGATCGACGATGCGCATCACCGCGCCACCTCGAACTCGATTGTGTAGGTGGGCGACTCCGCGGTGACCGGACCACCGGCCCGGTCTCCGGTCACCGAACGGACATCGAGACCGACCTCGGCTGCCATGTCAGTCAGGACGTCAACCGGAGTCAGGAGACTCGTCTCGGTCCCGATGATCGTCCGTCCACAGTCGTGCCACAGATGGCTCACCTGCCACAGCCCGGCCTCCTCGTCGAGCATCGAGTAGGTCTGCAGGCCCCGTCCTCTGCCCGGATAGGGAACGAACCAGCTCGCTCGGCGGCGGCCTTCGTGTAGTCCCAGCACCACCTCGGGATTGTGCGTCTCAACCACCAGCCGACCATCGTCTGCGAGGTGTTCACGCGCGGTCGCGAAGGTGGCCCGCTGTTCGTCGCGGCTCAACAGCATCGAGAGCGACGCACACACGCTGAAGACCAGATCGAAACGCCGCTCGAGACGCACATCCGTCATGACCCCTGGATGAGCTCGACGTCGACGACGGCGTCCTGCGCACCTCGGCGGCACCGTTCGAGCATCTCCGGCGACAGGTCCACCCCGGTGACCGCAACTCCGGCATGAGCAAGCGGAACAGCGATACGACCGGTCCCCACCCCGAGCTCGAGTGCCGTGGTCGGCTGGGACTGCGTCAGCAAGCCGACGAGGTCCGGATCGGGCGGGAACACGTCATCGTAGATCGCCGCGAACTGCTGACCGTACGTCTCCTGCATGGTCTGATCCCCCGATCTCGGACTCCCTCGGCCCTCTTTCAAGACGGTAGACCTGTGCGTCTACTCAGGCCCGAAAAGGCAATCAGTTCTCAGGTTCTTGTGATCTTGCCTCGGTCCTCTCGCGCTTCCGCTTGATCCAAGTGCCGAGCCCTTGCGCGAACACGACGACCCCACACACGACGAGCACACCGACCAGCACCGGCGTCGGAATCATGTTCAGAGGCCCTTGATTCACGCGATCTTCCGGAGCGGCAACCACCGGTCCGACGACGACGCCCATGATGACGAAAACCGCCCCGAGCCCCATCTCTGCGACTGGATGAGGCGAGTTGAAGAACTTGGCCATCCGACGCGTTCCCATCCTCGAACTTCGCGCACTTGCGAGCGCACGACTGATCGAACCATGGAGTCCCGGTAGCCGGTGGATCACCGCTACACGACAGCTGTCACCTTCGACACCTTCCGTTGCCTACTGCCGTCTGACCAGGGGTATTCCCGTATACCTGTCCCGCAAAAATGCCCGGTGAAGGGGTACCAAACGCTCCACGCCACCCCGGGCGACGAAGGCCAAGGAACCCGCGCCAACATCCTTCTCGACACCGGCATGGCCGTGACGGTCGCGGACGCGCCCCGACGACAACCTTGAGCACGAGGGCCGGAACTTCGTAGCGAAATCACGGTGCGTCCGCACGGTGGCGGAGCCTCGCCCGTGACTCGGCCGTGTACCGACCGGAGGCGCCGTGCCAGCTGGCACCGCGCCTCCAGTCCGGGGTGGGGCCGCGTCAGCTCGCAGTGTCCTCGAGCGCGTCGAGCGCGGCCACGTCCTCGGCGGCGAGCACGAAGTCGACGTCGGCGTTCTCGGCGATGCGCGACGGGGTCGTGGACTTCGGCAGGGGCAGGACGTCCTTCTCGAGCAGGTAGCGGATCGCGACCTGGGCGACGGTCTTGTCGTACTTCGCCGCGATCTCGGCGATCTGCTCGTTCTCGAGCAGGCCTCCGGTGGCGAGCGGGGAGTAGCCCTCGGTCAGGATGTCGTGCTCGCGGTCGAAGGCGGTCGTCTCGTCCTGGGTGTTGCCGATGAACCAGCGGATCTGGTTGGCGTGCGGGACGACGTCCGTGCGGCCGAGCAGGTCCTCGAGGTCGGCGACGGCGAAGTTCGAGACACCGATGCTCTTGGTGCGGCCGGCGTCGTAGAGCTCCTCGAAGACCTTCCACACCTCGACGTTCCCGTCGCGGTGGTCGGAGCCCATGTCGCTCCAGGGCCACGGCGCGTGGATCAGGTACAGGTCGACGTGTCCGAGGTCGAGGTTGCGGCTCGACTCCTCGAAGGCGTCGCGGGCGCCCGAGGCCGTCTTGATCTCGGCCGGAAGCTTCGTGGTGATGAAGAGTTCGTCGCGGGGGATACCGCTGTCGCGGACGGCCTCGCCGACGCTCGCCTCGTTGCCGTACGCCAGGGCGGTGTCGATGTGGCGGTAGCCGAGGTCGAGCGCGGTCTTCGTGGCGTCGTACGCGTCGGAGCCGGACGGGATCTGCCAGGTGCCGAAGCCGATCTTCGGGATGTGCAGACCGTTGGACAGGGTGAACGTGTCGATGAGTGCGGGCATGCAGCGGACAGTACGCCGGTCGGGTTCAGCCACGGTCACGGTGCGGAACGCGGGTGTCCTTGGGCTTGCGCGCACTCGGGGAGGAAGCGCCGGTACTCCTCCTTGCGGGCAGCGGTGCTCACTGCGCCGTCGAAGTCGGTCTCCGGAACAACCCCGACCGCGACGTCCCCGTGGCCACTCCCATCGCAGACGGCGACGATGACGCCGTCCGCTCCGTCGGCCTGAGACAGTGTCGCTGGGCGATGGAGCACCTGTGGAGACAGGTCGTACCAGACGAACGCGTCACCGTCCGGGACGAGGGCACCGGCTTCGGTGACCGTCATCCCGACCGTGACGTCCACACGGGCCGGGTGACCTGCTGTGGAACATCCCGCCAGCAGCAAGGCGCCGACGGCAATGCTGACCGCGCTGATACTCAGGCGCAGGGCGGACATGTTCAGCGGTACCGGATGATGTCGCACGTCACGCCTGCACTGCCCGGGTTGAAGGCGTACAACCAGCCGGAACGACCTGTGACGTAGTCCTTCCCAACGCCGGTCATGTGCTTCTCGATCTTGTACTTGTAGCGGTTGCCGACCGGGTAGGCGACGAGCATCCGTCCCTTGGGGACACGCTGCCTGCTGCAGGTCACCGAGACGCTCTGTGTGCGGGAAGCGCTGAACTTGAGCTTGCCCGCGGCCCACTTCCTCGTCGCACCGAACTCCAGACCGATCGTTCGTGTTGCTGCCCGGCCCTTCGTGAGGCCGCAGTTCATCGAGGACGTGCGGGACCCGCAGGATGCGAGGATTTGCGAACCGGTGTGGTGGGACTTCTTCGACTTGTTGACCACTTCGTTGTAGTACCCCCACGCAGCTCGAGGTTCGCGCGGTTGCTTCGCTTCGGCTGCGGTGCCGCTGGCGAGCAGCAGGGAGATGGTGGCGGCAGCTACGAGGGCGCTCTTGACGGAGGTCTTCATGAACGGTGAGCCTGGCGGAGAACCGGCGGAATATGTAGAACATCAAACTTCGATGCGAAGTCGTTACCTGGCCTCCGACGACAGGGAGGGTGTTCCGGGTTGCATGGCGCCCACCCTCGAACGGACGGAAGGACGCCCCCATGCCCCTGAACCCCACCGTGCACGACCGGAAGACCGGTGTCACCCCGCCCGGAGAGCCCGGCGGCTTCGAGCTCGCCCTGCTCGACCGCGGCGCCGCCGTGTTGCAGACCTCGGCGCCGCTGCGGGGCTTCGACGTCTACGTGGTCGGGTTCCACTGCGTGAAGGGCGAGCCCGACGTGCAGATGGAGGCGCACCACTTCTGCAAGGTGGTGAACGCCGAGATGCTGCAGTGCGTGCTCTTCGACGGCAACACCGCCGACGCGAACCTGATCGGCATCGAGTACATCGTGTCCGAGCGGCTCTTCGACTCCCTGCCCGAGGACGAGCAGGCGTCGTGGCACCCGCACAACCACGAGGTGTTCTCCGGTGAACTCGTCGCTCCGGGCCTGCCGATCGCGGTGGAGACCGAGCTGATGGGGCACCTGGTGAACTCGTACGGCAAGACCTGGCACACCTGGCACAGCACCCCGATGGGTTCGCAGCCCGCACACGACCTGCCGGTCGGCGACCCGATGCTCATGTGGTCGTTCAACCGCGAGGGTGAGGTGGACAGCGCGCTGCAGCAGGACCGGAACCACGCGATGCGCACCGATCCGGAACCGCGCAAGGAGTCGCGGGCCAAGTACCTGGACCGCGCCCACCCGCAGCGCGGTGTCGGCACGATGCGCGACGCCTTCACGGGCACGACCCCGACCCCGGGCGTCGTCGACGCGGACGACGGACGCCCCTGATGACGGACGGGAGGCCCGTGGCGGTGTCGCCACGGGCCTCCCGTCCGTCATGTGGTGCGGTTCAGCGCGCGGTGCGCGTCCCGATCCGCGGCAGGACGAAGCCGAGCACGATCATCGCGACGGCCAGGAAGGCGTGCAGCACGTTGTCCGCGCTGTTCAGCGGCACGAAGTTCGCGCCACCGGCCATGCCCGCGGTGAAGAGCCCGTAGACGAAGAGCACCGCGTAGACGATGCCGCCGGCGACCAGGTACAGGCGTGCGGAGGCTGCACGGCGGGCGGCGAGCAGCCCGACGATGCCGAAGAGCAGGTGCACGATGTTGTGCAGGACGGACACCTGGAACAGGCCCAGGAGCAGGGCCATGGAGCCGTGGCCGGCCATGGACATCGAGCCCATGTCCATGGTGAGTCCGGGGATGAACCCGGCGATGCCGACGATCAGGAAGACGACACCGAAGACGAACGCGCCCCGCTGGGTCCACGTCGAACCGGAGGCGGTGCGTGCGGTTGCTGCGCTGCTGGTCATGATCAGCCCTCTTTTCTGTACGCGCCGCAGTGTGCGGCACACATGACATTCGGAGCGGATCCCCGGTCGGTTTGCAGCGTGCCGACTGCGCGGGTTCGGGGGACACGGACCCTGTACCGGCGTGCACGAGCGCTGCCTACCGTCCACGGCACACCACGACGAGAGGAAACACCATGGCAAGTGGAGTCGCAGCAGTCTGGGTCCCGGTCAGCGACATGGAACGCGCCGTCGCGTTCTACCGCGACACGCTCGGTCTCACCGTCAAGGACCAGTCCGACGACTGGAGCGAGATCGATGCCGGTGGCCTGATGATCGGCCTGAACGGGCGCGAGTCCGCCAGCCAGGCGAGCGACGGCGGCGCCGTCGTGTCGTTCCAGCCGGACGGCAGCATCGAGGACGAGGTCGCCGCGCTCAAGGAGCGCGGCGCGGACATCCAGGGCGAGATCAGCGAGCACCCGTGGGGCAAGATCATCCCCTTCAAGGACAGCGAGGGCAACGACCTGCAGCTCTACTCGCCGCCGCAGGGCTGACCCGCCCGGGTGCGGGACGCACCCATGGACGGACGGGAGGCCCGTGGCGACGCCGCCACGGGCCTCCCGTCCGTCCGCGGCCGGCTACGCGGACCCGCGCCAGACGACCTCCGTCGGCAACAGCAGACCGCGTGGACCGTCGTCGGTGCCGCCGATCTGCTCGAGCACCTGGTGCGCCGCCTGCTCGCCGAGCAGGCGCGCCGGCTGCCGCACCGTCGACAGCTGCGGGTCGCACCGCAGGGCCCAGGCACTGTCGTCGAACCCGACCACACCGACGTCACCCGGCACGCTCCGGCCGCTGCGCTGCAGGACGTCCATCGCACCGGCGGCGACCGCGTCCGACGCGGCGAACACCCCGTCGATGTCCGGGGCTCGCTCGAGCAGTTCGCGCATGCCCTCGGCGCCGGCGGTGTAGCTGAACAGGGGGTTCCGGGCGACGAGATCGGGGTCGAAGCGCTCGCCGAGTGCCGCGGTGAACCCCGCCAGACGGTCCTGGCCGGAGTCGCGGTCGAGCCCGGACGCGAGCATCCCGATCCGGCGTCGACCGGTGTCGACCAGGCGCCGGGTGATCTGCTCGGCGGCGGCGCGGTTGTCGATGCCGATGTACGAGATGTTCGCGGCGTCGGACGGGTGCCCGACGAAGCACGCGGGCATGCCGATCTCCTCGATCGCGCCGGTGATCGGGTCGCCGTCGCGGGCGGACAGCACGATGGCGCCGTCGACGAACCCGCCGCGCAGGTACTCGACCACGCGCTCGCTGTCGCGGGCGGAGTCGACCATGATCGTGACGAGCTGCTGGTCGGCGTCGGACAGCACGGCGTTCGTGCCGATCAGGATGTTGCCGATGTTGGGGTCGTCGAGCACCACGACCGAGGGTTCGTGGACGATGAGCGCGATCGCCCCGGACCGCCGGGTGACCAGGCTGCGGGCGGCGGCACTGCGCACGTAGCCGACACGTCGGACGGCGTCCTGCACGGCCTCGCGCGCCTTCGGTGACACGTACGGCTCGTCGTTGAGCACCCGTGAGACGGTGCCGCGGGACATCCCCGCTTCGTCGGCGACGTCCTGGATCGTGGCGCGCTGACGAGCGGATCGGACCTCGGACATGGGGCAACCATATCCGCCGCTGAGGAGCCCTCGGAACGCCTCGCAGTTGACAGGGTGCAGCCGCTGGTGTTTGATCTGGGAGCGCTCCCAGAAACATCCGGTCCCGATCGGCCGGTGTGGACTGGGAGCGCTCCCAGAACACTGGGTGGCCTTCGCCGTCGAAGGGGTCGCACGCGACCGAGGCGGCCGGGGTCGCCCCGATCAGCGAGGATCCCCGTGACGACCACCACCCTGCCGACGACCGCCACCGGCGCGCTCGGCCTCGGCTCGACGGGCCTCGCGTTCGGGTGCGACTACAACCCCGAGCAGTGGGACCCCGAGGTGTGGGTCGAGGACGTCCGGCTCATGCGCGAGGCCGGCGTGAACCTCGTCGCGATCAACGTCTTCGGCTGGTCGCACGTCGAACCCCGCCAGGGCGAGTACGACTTCGCCGCGCTCGACACCGTCATCGAGCTGCTGCACGGCGCGGGCATCGGGGTCGACCTCGGCACCGGCACCGCGTCGACCCCACCGTGGCTCACCACCCGGTACCCCGAGGTCCTGCCCGTCGTCGCCGACGGCACCACCCGCTGGCCCGGTGGCCGCCAGGCGTTCTGCCCGAGTTCCCCGATCTACCGCGAGCACGCCCTCGCCCTGGTCCGCGCCACCGCCGAGCGCTACGGCGACCATCCCGCCGTGCGGCTCTGGCACGTGTCGAACGAGCTCGGCTGCCACAACGCGCACTGCTACTGCGACGTCTCCGCCCAGGCGTTCCGCGGTTGGTTGCAGGCCCGGTACGGCACGGTCGACGCGCTCAACGCCGCCTGGGGCACCTCGTTCTGGAGCCAGCGCTACTCGGCGTGGGAGCAGGTGCTGCCGCCCCGCGCGACGCTGTCGTTCACGAACCCGGCGCAGACCATCGACTTCGACCGGTTCTCGTCCGACGAGCTCCTCGGCCATCACCGTGCCGAGGCCGCCGTCCTGCGCGAGCTGAGCGACAAGCCCGTCACGACGAACTTCATGGTCGCCGCGCACATCACGGCACTCGACTACTGGTCGTGGGCCGGCGACATGGACGTCATCGCGAACGACCACTACCTGGACCACCGCCTGCCCCGGCCGCACGTCGAGCTCGCCTTCGCCGCCGACACCACCCGTGGCCTGGCCGGCGGTGCCCCCTGGCTGCTGATGGAGCACTCGACGGGTGCCGTCAACTGGCAGCCGCACAACGTCGCGAAGGCCCCGGGGGAGATGCTCCGGAACACCGCGGCGCACATCGCCCGCGGCGCCGACGGGGTCTGCTTCTTCCAGTGGCGCGCGTCCGTGCAGGGCAGCGAGAAGTTCCACTCCGCGCTGCTGCCGCACGCCGGCACCGAGTCGGGGACGTGGCACGACGTGGTCGCGCTCGGCGCCCTGGTCGAGCGGCTCGGCGAGCTGCGCGGCTCCCGCGTGGTCGCCGACGTCGCGCTCGTCTTCAGCTGGGAGAACCAGTGGGCGGCCGACCTGGAGGCCCACCCCAGCACCGCGCTCCGCTACCTGGAGCAGGTCCACGCCTTCCACGCCGCGCTCTGGGACCTCGGCGTGACCGTCGACGTCGTCGCCCCCGGGGCACCGCTCGACGGGTACGCGCTCGTCGTCGTCCCCGAGCTGTACCTGGTGCGCGACGAGCACGCGGCCGTCATCGCCGACCACGTCGCCGGCGGCGGGCACGCGATCGTCAGCTGCTTCAGCGGCATCGTCGACGAGCGCGACCGGGTCCGCACCGGCGGCTACCCCGGCGCCTTCCGTGACCTGCTCGGCGTGCGGGTGGACGAGTTCCTCCCGCTCGCCGCCGACGCCACGATCGCGCTGTCCGACGGCACGACCGGCAGCGTCTGGTCGGAGCCGGTCGAGCTGCGCGGTGCGACGAGCATCGTCGACTACGCCGAGGGCTCGCTCGCCGGGCGCCCCGCGGTGACCCGCAACGAGCACGGCGCCGGGACCGCCTGGTACACGTCCACGGTGCTCGACGCCGGGGCGCTGGGCGGCTTCGTCCACCGCGTCCTCGACGAGGCCGGGGTGCGCGCCGACCCCGCAGTCCGCCCCGGACTCGAGGTCGTGCGTCGCCGGGACGACACCCACGAGTGGGTCTTCCTGCTGAACCACTCCGACCGCCCCGTCGAGCACCACGAGGCCGGCCACGAGCTCGTCGCCGACCGCCCCGTCACCGGGACCACCGCCATCGCCCCCGGCGGGACCCAGATCATCCGCACCGACAGGAACCGCTCATGACCACCACCGCACAGTCGCCCAGCGCGACCCGACGACGCCGGGGCGGCGGGTTCCGCTACCGCCGCGCCATCGCGATCTTCGTCCTGCCGTTCGCCGTCCTGTTCACGGCGTTCTACCTGGTCCCCATCCTCTACGCCGTGTGGGAGTCGCTGCAGAAGATCGAGCGGCAGGGCACGTTCGGCGCCCCGACGCAGGTCTTCGGCGGCCTGAGCCAGTACGCCCTGGTGTTCCAGGACGGCGAGTTCTGGAGCTCCGTGCTCCGCGTGCTGCTGTTCGGCGTCGTGCAGGTGCCGGTGATGCTCGGGCTCGCGCTCCTGTTCGCCCTGCTGCTCGACTCCCCGCTGCTGCGCGGCAAGCGGTTCTTCCGCCTGGCGTTCTTCGCGCCGTACGCGGTGCCCGGCGTCATCGCCGCGATCATGTGGGGCTACCTCTACGCACCCGATCTGTCGCCGTTCTCCGCGGTGACCTCGCGGGTGGACCTGCTCGGTGGCAGCACCGTGCTGTGGGCCGTCGCCAACGTCGTGACCTGGGTCTACGTCGGCTACAACATGCTCATCATCTACTCGTCGCTCCTCGCGATCCCCGCCGAGGTGTACGAGGCGGCGAAGCTCGACGGCGCGTCCCAGCTCCGGATCGCCCTGTCGATCAAGATCCCGCTCGTGGTGCCGGCCATCGTCCTCACCGCGGTGTTCTCCGTCATCGGCACGCTGCAGCTGCTGACCGAGCCGACCGTGTTCCGCCAGTTCACCTCGACCATCTCGTCGACGTTCACGCCGAACATGCTCGTCTACTCGACGTCGTCGGTGCCGAACTTCAACCTCGCCGCGGCGTTCTCGGTCGTCCTCGCCGTCGCCACGTTCGTCCTGTCGATCGGGTTCCTCCGACTGACCCAGCGGAAGGCCGCCGAATGACCGTCAACGCCCCGTCCCAAGGCGACCTCGTCCGCGACGTCGGCCGACCGCTCGAGCCGAACCGGGCCTCCCGTCCGCACCAGCGCGGAGCGCGCGGTCCCCGTGAGAGCGTCATCTCGCGCAGCGCCGCGATGATCGTGATGGGGGTCTTCACCCTCTACTTCCTGCTGCCGATCTTCTGGCTGCTGGTCTCGTCCACCAAGACCGCCGCGAACTTCAACTCGACGTTCTCGCTGTGGTTCAGCGCCACTTCGGTGCAGGACTTCTTCGGCAACCTCGTCGAGCTGTTCACGCGGCAGGACGGCATCTACCTGCGCTGGCTGCTGAACAGCATCGCCTACGCCGGGGTCGCCGGCCTGCTCGGCACCGTGCTCTCCGCGATGTGCGGGTACGCCCTGGCCAAGTACCGGTTCCGCGGCCGCGAGGTCCTGTTCAACGTGTTCCTCGGCGGCGTGCTCGTGCCGGCGACCGCCCTGGCCCTGCCGCTGTTCCTCATCTTCAGCCAGGTCGACCTGACCGACACGTTCTGGTCGGTGTTCCTGCCGAGCATCGTCAGCCCGTTCGGCGTCTACCTGTCGCGGTTGTTCGCGGCGTCGAGCGTGCCGGACGAGATCATCGAAGCCGCCCGCATCGACGGCTCCGGCGAGGTCCGGACGTTCTTCACCGTCGCGGTCCGGCTCATGTCGCCCGCGCTCGTGACGATCTTCCTGTTCCAGTTCGTCGCCGTGTGGAACAACTTCTTCCTGCCGCTCGTGATGCTCCGCGACTCGTCGCTGTTCCCCGTCACCCTCGGCCTCTACACGTGGAACTCGAGCGTGAACCAGTACCCGGACCTGCGCACCCTCGTGCTCATCGGGTCGTTCGTCTCGATCATCCCGCTGCTCATCGCCTTCCTGAGCCTGCAGCGCTTCTGGCGCTCCGGCCTCGGCTCCGGCGGCCTGAAGTAGCCCCTCGACCCGCACCCCTTCCCGCACCAGCTCTCCCCACACCACATCCGAACGGAAACAGCATGAAGACAACGAAGTTCCTCAGCGTCGCCGCGATCGCCGTGGCCGCCACCGTGGCCCTCGCCGGCTGCAGCACCGGCGGCAGCAGCGGCGGTGGATCCGACACCGCGGCCGCCAGCTGCAAGCCCTCGGACGGCAAGGTCACCCTCGACTTCACGACCTGGGTGCCGAACATGGACAAGGTCGTCGCGATCTGGAACAAGGCCACCCCGGACATCCAGGTCAAGGTCTCGATCGTCGCGAACGGCAACAGCGGCACCTACCAGAACTTCTTCAACCAGCTGAAGGCCAAGCAGGCGCCGGACATCGGCCAGGTCGAGTACGACACCCTGCCGGCGTTCCGCGTGCAGGGTGGCCTCGAGGACATCGGCGCGTGCGCCGGCATCAGCGACGCGAAGCAGGACTTCTCCGACGGCCTGTGGAACCAGGTGACCTTCGGTGAGTCGAAGTCGGTCTACGCCGTGCCGCAGGACTCCGGTCCGATGGCGCTGTACTACCGCAAGGACCTGTTCGAGAAGGCCGGTCTCGACGCTCCGAAGACGTGGGAGGAGTACGCCGAGGACGCCGTGAAGATCAAGGCGCTCGGCGGCAACATCACCAACTTCGCCAAGGGTGACGTCAACCAGTTCGCCGGGCTCGTCTCGCAGGCCGGTGGCCAGTGGTTCGAGAACTCGGGCCAGGACTGGAAGGTCAACCTCGACGACGCCGCGTCGAAGAAGGTCGCCGACTACTGGCAGGACCTGATCGACAAGAAGCTCGTCAACACCCTGCCGAGCTTCACCGACCAGTGGAACAACGCCTACGACAGCGGCAAGGACT
The DNA here is from genome assembly GCF_003234605.2 of Curtobacterium sp. MCPF17_021. Lineage (NCBI taxonomy): Bacteria > Bacillati > Actinomycetota > Actinomycetes > Micrococcales > Microbacteriaceae > Curtobacterium > Curtobacterium sp. MCPF17_021. Next base: position 283,494 of record NZ_CP126252.1, read on the forward strand.
GGACCTGGGTCTCCGCGGTCTGGGGTGCGAACACCATCTCGAGCGGTGCGCCGTCGACCTCGGGCAAGTGGGCCGTCGCGCCGATGCCGCAGTGGAAGTCCGGTGAGACCAAGTCGGCCGCCTGGGGCGGTTCGTCGAACGTCGTCTTCGCGGGTAGCAAGCACCCGGCCGAGGCGTCGAAGTTCCTGGTCTGGCTGAACACCTCGACCGAGGCGCTCTCCGCACTGAACAAGGAGGCCAACCTGTACCCGGCCTCGACCACCGGCGCCGACCTGCCGGCCCTGACCGAGGGCCTCGACTTCTACGGCGGCCAGAAGATCTACGAGGAGTTCGCCACCGCGGCGAAGGACATCCAGCCCTTCACCTGGGGCCCGACGATGACGCAGACCTACTCGGACGTCTCCGACGGCTTCGGGCAGGCGGCGTCCGGCTCGGGCACGTTGGCCGAGGCGCTCGAGTCCGGGCAGTCCAAGACCATCGCGGCGCTCAAGGCGCAGTCGATCCCGGTCAAGGGCTGACGGACGGCGGCTGACGTCGCGCGGTCCACGCGCTGACAGCGGACAGGAGGCCCGTGGCGGGATCGCCACGGGCCTCCTGTCCGTCTCGGGTCGTGTTCCGGACCGCGCCGCGCGCTCGCAGCGCGCTCGTCTTGCTCGTCGCTACGCGACCGCGATCTCGTTGGGCACGCCCGGCAGTTCGTCGCTCGAGGCGATGACCTTGCCGGTGGTCAGGTCGACGGCGTGGACCTTCCGCTCGGCGGGGTCGGTGACGTAGGCGACGTCACCCTCGACCTTCAGGGCCGGGTGGGCGTCCTGCCACTCGGCCGGCCCGTCCCACGCGTCGATCACCGCGTACGACTCCAGCTGCTCGCCGGTGGTCTCGTCGAAGGTGTGCAGGGCACCGTCGTCGCCGAGCACGACGGCCTCGTCACCGGGGCCGCGGGCGAGGTCGCGGAACGTGAAGCCGACGCCGTCGGGCATGTCCGCGACGGTGTACTTCCCCGAGGCCGCGTCGATCAGGGCGATCTGGTCGAGCAGGTACCCCTCGCTGTCGGGGTCGTCGTTGTAGTCGCCGACGGCGACGGACGAGTCCTCGGTGGTGAACAGGTTGCCGGTGCGGCCGTACTCGGTCGGGGCGTCGATCTTCTCGAACGCGCCGTCCTGGTAGACCAGGGCGCCGTCGGTGCAGCCGAACACCGCGACCTCACCCTTGACCGCACCCTCGCCGTGCACGTCGGGGCACTCCTCGGACCGGGTGATCTCCTCGCCGTCGGCGTCCAGGGCGCGCACGCCGGAGCGGCTCTCCTCGGTGCCGATGGTCGTCAGGAGCGTGCCGTCCTCGAGCTCGATCGCGACGCCGTGGTGGGCGGCCTCGGACTTCGTCGTCTCGACCTCGGGCAGGTCGGCGCCGTCGAGCTCGGTGTGGTCGAACGTCGTCACGTCCCCGGTGCCGTCGGCGAACAGGGCGGTGCGGTCACCGTGGACGACCGCGTGGCCGCCGGTGTCGGCGGGGAACACCGCGTCGGTCAGGGCCGGCTCGGCCTGGGTGTCGAGGACCCGGAAGCCCTCGGGCACGGTGACGAGCACGTGGCGTCCGTCGCCGGCGGGGTTGACCCGGGTGAAGCCGTCGATCGCGTCGTCGGCCACCACCTGCAGGTCCTGGTCGAGGACGAGCAGGCCGCCGTCGTAGGTCAGGGTGATGCGGGTCCCGTCGGCCTTCGGGGTCGCAGTGGTGTCGGACCCGGCGTCGGTGTTCGTGGCGCACCCGGTCAGGGCCAGGGCGGCCGCGCCGAGCAGGGCGGCGGGCCACACGGCCCGGAGCGTCTTCGTGTTCGTCATGTCGCTCACTGTATTGATTCTCATTCTCAATTACCAGTCGACAGGCCGTCGACGATGGCCTCGGTGTTCGAGCGCATCATGCCGAGGTAGGTGGAGGCGTCGCCGTCCTCGGTGAGGGACTCCGTCGCCAGCGGTCGGATCTCGACGTGCAGGTCGACCTCTTCCGCGAGCACCTCGGCCAGTCGCGCGGGCTGCGAGGCGTCGGCGAAGATCGTCCGGACCCCCGCCTCGTCGATGGCGTCGGCCAGATCGCGCAGGTCGGCGGCGCTCGGGGAGGCCAGGGTGGTCCCGCTCGGGATCACCGCCCCGACGACCCGGAACCCGTAGTGGTCGGCCAGGTAGCCGAACACGTGGTGGTTCGTGACGAGCGCCCGGCGTTCCTCGGGCACGGTCCGGAACGCGGTCGTCATCGTGTCGTCCAGGTCGCGGAGCTCGTCCAGGTAGGCATCGGTGCCGGTCGGCTCGATGCCGTTGTCGCGCAGATCCTGGTCGAGGGCCTCGACCACGTCGACCATCCGGGCCGGGTCGGTCCAGAAGTGCGGGTCGGGGCCGCTGTCGTCCTCGGTGGTCCACTCCAGCGGGGCGAACGCGTCCCCGGCGGTGGAGACCGGCACGCCGTCCTCGGCCGCCGCCGCGACGTGACGGGCGACCCCTTCTTCGAGCCCGAGCCCGTTCTCGACCACCAGGTCGGCGCTCCGCAGTCGTGCGGCTTCCTGCGCGGAGACCTCGAACGAGTGGGGGTCGGCGCCCGGGGGCATGAGGACCATGACGTCGGCCTGGTCCCCGACGACTTCGCTGACGACGCCGCCGAGGATGTTCGTCGTCACCGCGACGAGGGGTCGGTCGGAGCCGGCGGTGGTGCACCCCGTGGCGACGAGGGCGACGGCTGCGGCGACCAGGCCCGCGATCAGGGCCCTGGTGCCCGTCACAGTCCGACCTCGGCGAAGGCGACGGGGGCGACGGGGAGCTCGATCGTGCGGGCGACCCGGGCGCCGTCGGCGAAGTCGATCTCGTGCACGGTGCCGTCCGTGGGGTCGGCCAGGTAGGCGCGCTGGGCGTCGAGCTGCAGCAGCGGTGCGGGGCCGTCTGCGCCGGTGTCGATGAGCGCCTTCGTCGTGGCCACCTTCCCCGTCGAGGCGGTCACGACGACCACCCGCCCGGAGTCGTCGACCCCGACCACGTGCTCGTCCTCGTCGTCCACCGCGACCACGGCGCGCAGGGGCCGTTCGGTCGGCACGAGCCGCCAGGAGCCCTCGCGCACGTCGAGCAACCAGAACCCGGTGGTGCCGGCCAGTCCGGCGACGGTGGGCCGGCCGGCGCGTGCGGCGAAGGCGGTCGGACGCTCGGCGCCGTCGGGCAGGTCGACGAACGAGGGCTCGCCGGCGTCGTCCACCACGACCGCTCCGTCGGCGCAGCCCACGACGGCACCGGCGCGGGTGACGATCCCGCCGGCGGGGTCGGTGCAGGTCAGTGCGGTGCCGGCGGGGTCGGTCGCCTCGCCGTCCGCGTCGAGCACGCGGACCGTGTCGCCGTCGGCCGCAACGAGATGCTCGCCCATCGGCAGCAGGACGCTCGCGTCGATCCGTGCGGTCTCGTCGACCTCGCCCTGACCCAGCGCCTCGCGGTCGAGCACGACGGCCTCGGTGCGGTCCGGCCAGGCGATCGTCGTCATGGTCTCGGACGAGTGCACCTCGACCCGGCCACCGCCGTCGATCGTGCCCACCACCCGCGGCTCGGCGGCGTAGTAGTGCGTGTGGTCGCCGTGGTCGACGGTCCAGGACCCGCCGTCGACGATCGTCGTGCGGTCGGCGTCGCTCGTCACGAGGAACCGGCCGTCGGTCGCCGAGTGCTCCGGTGCGTCCACGTCGTCGAGTTCGGTGGTCTCCTCGGTGAGCAGGTCGTGCAGTGCGGTCGCGCCGGTCGCCGACACGGCCAGGAGGCGCACCTGGGGTTCCTGGGACTCGCTCGCGCCCGCCACGTAACCGTGGGGACGGGCGGTGCCGGTCGAGCCGTCGGCCGACGGGGTGCCCGTGGAACAGGCGGTGACGGTGAGGGCCAGGCCGGTGGCGAGGCCGATCGTGGACAGGAGGCGCGCGGGGGCGCGGCTGGTGGTCGAGTGCTTCATGCTCCCTCTCGAGACGGTGCGGCGGATCGTGGTGCTGCCGGCGCGGCCGCGCGTGCCGGTGTCGGGATCGGGGTGCGCCGCAGGACGACGACGGCCAGGGCGCGTGAGACCAGGACGCTGGCGACGGCGACCGCGGCGATGCTCGCGCCGGCGGCGGTGCCGGCGTGCCAGGAGACGAGCAGCCCGACGAGGACGGCGGCGGCACCGATGCCGGCGCCGAGGAGCATCGTCGAGGCCACGTGCCGGGTCCAAGCGTGGGCGGCGGCCGCCGGCGCGAGCAGCAGGCCCACGACGAGCAGGGTGCCGACGGCCCGGTACGAGGCGACGACCGCCAGGGTGACGAGCCCGATGAGCACGACCTCGGCCAGTCGTGGGTGCAGTCCGAGCGTCGTGGCCTTGCGGGTGTCGAACGCCAGTGCGGTGAAGGGTCGGTGGAACGCCACGGCGACGGCCAGGGCGACGGCCGCGGCGATCGCGAGGCCACCGACGTCCTCCCGGGTGACGGCGAGGACGTCGCCGAACAGGATCGCGGTGACGTCGGTGGCGAACGACCGCGAGGACGACACGATGATCACGCCGAGTGCGAGCATCCCGACGAAGAGCAGGCCGATCGAGGTGTCGTACGACAGTCGTGCACGACGACGCAGTGCCCCGACGCCGAGCACCATCACGCCCGCGCTCACCGCGGCACCGAGCACCGGCGGGATCCCGGTCAGGGTGGCGATCGCGACGCCGGGCAGCATGCCGTGCGAGAGCGCCTCGCCCAGGAACGCCATGCCCCGGACCAGCACCCAGGTGCCGACCACGGCGCAGAGGACCGCCGCCAGGGAGCCGCCGACCAGGGCGCGCACCATGAAGTCGACGGAGAACGGATCGGTCAGCCAGGTCACGGTCGGAGAGGCTACATGAAAACGAGTATCGATACTGATAGCGTGCTCAGGTGCCTGCGACCGAGCCGACCGACCCCGCCGAGCCCCGATCCGCCGCCCACCTGGACCGGGTGACGGTCGTCCTCGGCGGCCGGACCGTCCTCGACGCGCTCGACGTGACGTTCCCCGCCGGGGTCGTCACCGCGGTCACCGGACCGAACGGATCCGGCAAGTCGACGCTGCTCGACGTGGTCGCGGACGTCGTGCGGCCGACCGCCGGGCGGGTGACGGGCCTCCCGTCCGACGGTGTCGCCTACGTGACCCAGTCCGTGCCGCCGACCACGCTCCCGCTCACCGTCCGAGCGGCCGTCACGATGGGGCGGTGGCGGCACCGCGCGTGGTGGCGGCCGCTCGGACGCGCCGACCGGGCGATCGTCGAGGCGCAGCTCGAGCGGATGGCGATCACGGACCTCGCCGACCGGCCCGTCGAGGAGCTGTCGGGCGGACAACGTCAGCGGACGCTCGTCGCGCTCGGGCTGGCGCAGCGTGCCGGGGTGCTGCTGGTGGACGAACCGACCGCGGGGGTCGACGCCGACTCGGCGGCGCTCGTGGTGGCGGCGCTCGCCGACGAGGCCGCAACCGGCGTCGTGGTCGTGCACGCGGCCCACGACCCTGCGGCGATCGCCGCGGCCGACCGCATCGTCACACTGACCTGACCGATCCCTACCGATCCCTACCGGTCACGACCAGCCCCGACCGGCGTCAGGGGCAGGCGACGGCCACCGGGCCGGTCGGCGTCGGGTCGGCCGCGACCGGCTCGACCGCCGGCACGGCGCTCGACTTCCGCAGCCCCATCGCGACGAGCACCACGGCACCGACGATCGCGACCCCACCGGCCAGCCAGAAGTCGGCAGCCAGGCCGAACGACGACACCGCGGCCCCACCGACCACCGAACCGGCGGCGATCGCGAGCTGGATCGTCGTGACGAACAGCGCGAGCCCGGTCTCGGACCCGGCCGGCGACGCCGTCGACATCCACGTCTGCATCCCGAGCGGCAGCGCACCCCACACCAGACCCCAGACGACGAGCAGGACGAAGACCCCCACGACGGAGTGGGCGAGCAGCGGCAGCAGCACGACGGCCACCGCGAGCACGAACTTCGACGCGCCGATGGTGCCGAGGACACTGCGGTCGAGCGTGAAGCCGGCGGCGAAGTTCCCCACGATGCCCGCGACGCCGAACACCAGCAGCGCGATCGTCACGGTGTCCGGGCCGACGCCGACGAGCTGCTGCAGGTACGGCGCGATGTAGGTGTACGCGGCGAACTGGGCGGCGAAGACGAACGCCGCCGCGATCAGCCCGACCCGGGCACGGGGCACGCGGAGCAGTGACCCGAGCGTGGCGAACCGCACCCGCTGCTGCGCGGGGATCCGCGGCAGCATCGCCAGCTGCAGGACGAAGGCGACGAGGCCGAGCGCCCCGCCGATCACGAAGCCGAGACGCCAGCTGGCGAGCGACGACACCAGGGCGCCGAGCGGCAGGCTCACGACGGTCGCGACGGAGACGCCGGCCGTGATGAGCGAGGTCGCGCGGATCGTCAGCTCCGGCCGGACGAGTCGCCCGGCGATCCCGGCCCCGATGGCCCAGAAGCCCCCGATGCCGACACCGAGCAGCATCCGTGCGAGGAGCAGCACCCAGAACGACGGCGCGATCGCGGCGAGGCCGTCGGCGACCACGAGCAGCACGGTCAGGGACACGAGCACCACGCGGCGGTCGAGTCGCGAGGTCAGGACGGTGACGACCGGTGCGGCGACGGCTCCGACGAGTCCGGTGGCGACGACCATCAGGCCGGCGGTCCCGATGCCGACGTCCAGGTCGTCGGCGATGGCGGGGAGCAGCCCGATGGGCAGGAACTCGGACAGGACGAGCACGAACGACCCGAGTGCGACGGACGTGACGCTGAGCCACCCGCGGCGTTCTGCTGACGATGTCATGGGGGCATCAAGCCCCGGAGTGCTGCGATCCATTCCCCTCGGCCCCGAGCTCGTTCCACAGGTGCGCGATCGTCGCCGCGCCGTCGAGCAGGGTCCGCAGGTCGATGCTCTCGTCACTGGAGTGCCAGTGGTCCTCCGGCAAGCCGGTCCCGACGAACAGGACGGGTGCGTCGAACACCCGGCCGAGCAGTTCCGCCGGACCGCCCCCGGCGTTCCCCATCCGCCCGGCGGTCTCCGTGCCGTGCCCCAGTTCCATCGCCCGCACCAGAGCGTCGAGGGCCGGCCCCGTCGGGGTGACGTACGGGTCCTGTCCGCTCTCCTCGGGGATCGTGAGCTCGTAGGTCACGCCGTCGGGCATCGTGTCCCGGACGAACCGACGCAGCTGCTCGGCGACGGCCTGCACCCGCTGTCCCGGCACGGTCCGGATGCTGATCTCGGCGGTGGCCTCGCGCGGGACGACGGCTCGCGGGAACCCGGTGGGGTCCCCGGCGAGCAGCGTCAGCACCTCGATCGACGGCCGCGCCCAGAGCCGCTCCTCGACCGAGAACCCCGCTTCGCCGGTGATCGCGCCGGTCTCGGTCCGCTCCACCCAGACGTCGGGGTCGAAATCGAGTGCCTGCAGCTCGGCACGGCGTTCGTCACTGAGTTCGTCCACGTCGTCCAGGAACCCGGGGATGGTGATCCGCCCCTCGTCGTCGTGCAGTGCCGCGAGCACGGTGACGAGGGCGTGCACCGGGTTCGGGGCCGGTCCGGAGACCGCGCCGCTGTGGACGTCGCGCGCGGGACCGGTGACGGTGAGGGTCGCACCCGTCATGCCGCGCATCGACGTGACGACGGCGGGGTTGCCGGCCTTCCACTGCAGGGTGTCCGAGAACACGACCACGTCGCACGCCAGACGCTCGTGCTCGGCGTCGAGCAGGTCGGCGAAGTGGCTGGAGCCGAGCTCCTCTTCTCCTTCGACGACGAACTTGAGGTTGACGGCCGGGGTGCCGTCCGGTCGGGTGGCGAGGTGCGCGCGCAGCCCCCACAGGTGAGCGAGCACCTGCCCCTTCGCGTCCGAGGCCCCGCGTCCGTACAGGCGGCCGTCGCGGAACACCGGTTCCCACGGTGAGGTCTCGTGCCACTCCTCGGGCTTCGCGTGCCGGACGTCGTGGTGGCTGTAGACGAGGACCGTCGGCAGTGCGGGGTCGACCAGGAGTTCGCCGTACACGGCGGGGGCGGGACCGGCCTGCAGGATCTCGGTCTCGAGCCCCGCTTCGCGCATCGCTCCGGCCAGCCAGTGCGCGGACCGGTCGACCTCGATCGCCCGTTCGGGTTGCGATGCGACGGACGGGATGCGGACCCACTCGCTGAGCTGCCGGACCAGGTGCTCGCGGCGCTCCTCGAGGAACCGCGCCACCTCGGCGCGGCGGGTGTCGGGCTCGGTGCTGTCGGTCAGGGGAGTGGACACGGGTCTCCGTTCGGGTCAGGTGGTGCCGACCGTAGGAGCGGGTCCCTCTGGGTGGTCACGGAATGGCCTGGAGGCGCGGTGTGCGTCCGCCACGCGCCGCACCTCGAACCCGGTGCGGGTCCGGAGCCCAGTGTGGGTCCGGGGCCTCGGTGCGGGTCTGGAACGACTCAGGCGTCGAGCGCGCGCCGCGCGGCCGCGACGACCTCGGCGTCGGTGACGAAGTGCGCCGAGCCGTCGTCCCCGGCGCCCATCGGCACCCCGGCGTGCGTGCTGTCCGCGGCCGGACGCTTGGCCGACAGGTGCACGGCGGCGGCACCGGTGGCGAGCAGTGCGCGGACGTCGGCGGGGGTGACCCCGGCGCCGGCCATCACCTGCACGGGCCCGGCGGCCTCGACCATGCGCGCGATCGTCGCCGCACCGGCGACCGCGGTGGGGGCGGCGCCCGAGGTCAGGACGCGGGTGAACCCGAGCGCCGCGAGCGACCCGGCGGCGGCGACGGGATCGGTGGCGTGGTCGATCGCGCGGTGCAGGGTGACCTCGGCGGTGGCGCTGACGGAGCGGGCGGCCTCGACGAAGCGGCGGAGGGTGTCCTCGTCGAGGGTCCGGTCCGGGCGCAGGGCTCCGACCACGACGCCGGCGGCACCGGAGCGCAGGACCGTGCGGACCTCACGCACCATGAGGTCGACCTCGTCGGGGGAGTGCACGAACCCGCCCGGGCGGCAGCGGACCAGCGCGTGCGCGGGGATCCCCGTCTCGTGGGTCGTCTCGACCAGGGCCTGTGAGGGCGTGAGCCCGCCGAGCTCGAGACCGACGCAGAGTTCGACGCGGTCGGCGCCACCGTCCCGCGCGGTGATCGCACCGGCGGGTGAGGTGACGGCGATCTCGAGTGCGGCGGTGGTGCTCATGCAGGGGCTCCGAGCGGTTCGTTGGAGGCGGGGACGATGCGGGCGCGGAGGTCCGGTGCCGTCGGGAACACTCGATCGTAGGGGAACATCGGGCGCTCGATCCTGTGGTGCCCGAGGCGCAGCAGGTCCTGGTCGACACCGCCCGGGGTGAGCGCGAGCATCCAGTCGGCGGACATGTCGAACAGCTCCGGTTCGAGGTACCCGATCTTCACGATGACGACGTCCGCCTGCCGCGGCGCCAGGTCGAGGTCGGTGAAGTCGTGCTCGTGGTGGTACGGCTTCCGCAGCTTCGTCAGGATCGCGAAGACGCTACCGACCTGCAGCACGACCTCGGTCTCGGCGTCACGGTCGCCGTGCTTGATCGCGTGCACCCGCCCGGTCATCGTGATCGGGCCGGCATGCACGTGGTCCACCGACGCACCGGCGGTCACGGTGATCGTCGCACCGACGCCGGCGTCCACCGCCGCGGCGACCGCGGCCGGTCCGGGCACGCTCGCGTAGATGACGGTCGGGCCGGACGGGTCCTGGAACTCCGGGCGGGCGAGCACCTGCGTCAGGCCCCAGGTCATGTCGCCGGAGCCGCCGGCCGTCGGGTTGTCGCCGGAGTCCGAGACGAAGTACGGCTTCGCTGCGCCCGGGGCGAGCGCGGCGTCGAGGCACTCCTCGAACGTGCCGGTTGGGGCGACGAACACGAAGTCCTCGCGGACGTCCCAGAACGCCGCCGCGAGCCGCTCGGCACCGGCGGCGACGGCGGCCTCGTCCCACCCGGTGACGACGGTGACGGCCTGGTCGCGGGGCTGGTCGGCCCAGGCGTACCCGACCCAGATCGCGGCGTCGAGCACGCCCTCGGTCTGCTCGACGAGCGGGACCTGCGCGTACAGGGACTTCGCCGGCTCGAGACGGGTCGAGGTCTGCTCGCCCGGCAGCAGGACGGGGATCGGGATCCAGGCCTTCACGGGTCGCTGCGCACCGACGGGTCGTTCGGTGAGCACGTCGACGAGGTTCCGGACGGCACGCTCCTTCGTCTCGAGGGTGTCCTCGTGCGGGGCCATCCGGTAGCACGTGACGAGGTCGACCTGGTGGGCGAGCTCGCGCGTGACGTTGCCGTGCAGGTCCATCGACGCGGACACGATGACGTCGGGGCCGACGACCGCGCGGATGCGACCGAGCAGGTCCGTCTCCGCGTCGTCGAGCCCCTCGACCACCATCGCGCCGTGGATGTCGTACCAGAGCCCGTCGACCGGACCCATCGCACCCAACCGCTCGACGATCTCGTCGGCCAGGGCTTCGTACGACGCCCGGTCGACGATCCCGCCGGGCAGCGCGTGCCCGATGAGCGCCCCGCGGAAGTCCGCCCGGTCCGCCATGGTCGCCAGGAACGGGTACCGGGCGACGGCCTCGTCGCCGCGGTCCGGGTGGAACGCGGGGGCGTGGGTCCGGGTCGGCGTGAACGTCGAGGTCTCGATGGCGAGCCCGGCGATGGCGATGACCGGGCGACGGGCACCAGCGGTGCTGGCGGGGGCGGCGGGGGTGACGGGACCGGTCTCAGACACGGACGCTCCTGTTCCTGGTGGTGGACTGGGGGATGGGCGCGGAGAGCTCCTCGAGCGAGGCGGCGAGGCCCCGCTGCAGCGCGAACTGCCCGGCGCCGACGAGCCCGGCATCGGCACCGAGCGACACCGGCTCGATGGCCAGGTGCTGGGTCATCAGCGGGTGGCAGCTCTCGTAGAGCTGGCTCCGCACGGCGGCGATGAACGGGTCGAGGGTCGACAGGATGCCGCCCAGGTAGACGGCGTCCGGGTTGAAGAAGTTCACGTTGGCGGCGAGCACCTCGCCCAGGTACTTGCCCGCCATCCGCACGGCACGGGTGGCCTCGGGGTGCGCGTCCGAGGCGAGCCGGACGACGTCGGCGGTCGAGGCGACGTCGACCCCCGCGTTCGACAGGATCCGGACCAGGGCGGCACCGGACGCCACCGTCTCCAGGCAGCCGGTGTTGCCGCACGAGCACGGGGTGTCCCCGGCGGCGTCGATCCGCACGTGCGTGATGTCCCCGGCCGCACCGGTCGACCCCCGGTAGAGCCGACCGTCGATGACGATGCCCGCGCCGATCGCCGAGCCGGCCTTGATCGTGATGGTCTGGCGTCGAGCGGGATCCTGGACGGTCTGCTCACCCGCCGCCATGCAGTTCGCGTCGTTGTCGACGATCGCCGGCAGGCCGAACCGGTCGCTCAGCCACGCGGCCACGGGGAACCCGTTCCACCCCGGCATCCGGCTCGGCAGGTCCACGACCCCGGCGACGACGTCGACCGGCCCGGGCAGGCTGAGTCCGACGCCCCGCAGCCCTTCGCGACCACGGTCGTCGGCGAGCCGCTCGAGCAGCGCGGCCAGGCGCTGGAGCCCGGCGGTCGGACCGTCGGAGAGCGCGAACGGGACGTTCGCGACCGACTCGAGCGCGCCTCCAGGCAGGACCACGCCGATGCGCGCGTGCCCGCCACCGACGTCCGCGGCGACCGCGTACTCGTCGACACCGCCGATGCGGAGCACCTTGCGGGGGCGACCGCCGGTCGAGACGTCCGTGCCTTCCTCGGCGAGGATCCCGTGCTCCAGGAGCTGGCCGACGACGTGCGAGACGGTCGACGGGGCGGCTCCGAGCACCTTCGCGATCTCGGTCCGGCTGGCGGCCTGCCCCGATGCGACGAGCTCGAGGACGCGGGCGCTGAGATCGGCCACGACTTTCTCCAATCCGGGCGGAACGGGAGCGGAACACCGGTCGATGGTCCGTTCTGCCGCGAGCCTACGGGGCGGATCGAGCGGTCCACCCTTTCGTCCGTTCCGCAGTAACGCAGTTTTTACATCGAGATGTTTGTTTTTCCAATCGCTTTGGTCCTTGACTGTCCTCGTGCCGCTCGGCACCCGTGCTCCACCTCCCCGAAGTCCCTCGCACAAGGAGACACCGCATGTCCAAGCCCCGTCGCTGGGCGCTCCTCACCGGAGCTGCGATCGCCGTGAGCGCGCTGCTCGCCGGCTGTTCCGGAGGCGGCAACGCCTCGCAGGGATCGACCGACGAGATCGACTACGCGCTCCCCGCCAACTTCACGCCGAACTGGATCCTGCCGATCGGCACCGCCGCGCACCTCAACACGAACAACGGCTCCATCGCCCAGTCGCTGTACGAGCCGCTCGTCGCGTACGACGGCTCCACCGGCAAGATCGCGTGGAACAAGGCCGGCTCCGTCGCCACCGACGCGAAGTTCGCCGACGACGGCAAGAGCGTGACCATGACGCTCGGCGACCGGCACTGGTCGGACGGCGAGGCGATCACGAGCCGCGACGTCGGGTTCTGGTTCAACCTGATCAAGGCGAACAAGGACCAGTGGGGCTCGTACTCCAAGGGCAAGGCGCCGGACAACTGGACGTCGTTCAAGGCCGTCGACGACACGCACTTCACCATCACGTTCGACAAGGCCTACAACTCGGACTGGATGCTCGCCAACCAGCTGAGCCACATCATCCCGCTGCCCCAGCACGCCTGGGACAAGACCAGCGCGACCGCGAAGGTGACCGACGCCGACGAGACCACCGCCGGCGCGAAGCAGGTGTGGAAGTACCTCAACACCGCCGCCGGCAAGATCTCCGACTACGCCACCGACGACCTGTGGAAGACCATCTCCGGTCCCTACGGCGTCAAGACCTTCACCACGGCCGGCAAGGTCACCCTGACGGCCAACAAGAAGTACGACGGCGGTGAGAAGCCGTCGATCACGACGGTGAACCTGCTGCCCTTCACCACGGCCGACGCCGAGGTGAACGCCGTCCGCTCGGGCGAGGTCGACTACGGCTACATCAACGCCACCGACATGGACCAGAAGTCCGCGTTCACGGCGAAGGGCTACGAGGTCGAGCCCTGGACCGGCTGGGCCATCACGTACATGCCGTACAACTTCAACAACCCCGACATGGGCGCTGTCTTCAAGCAGCTGTACGCCCGTCAGGCCGTCCAGATGTCGATCGACCAGACGTCGCTGTCGAAGGTCGTCTTCAACGGAACCGCCACCTCGACCTACGGTCCGATCCCGCAGGCACAGGAGTCCGACTACGTCTCCGACGTGCAGAAGTCGAACCCGTACCCGTTCAGCACCTCGAAGGCCAAGGACCTGCTGACCAGCCACGGTTGGGAGGAGCAGGGCGGCACGATGGTCTGCACCGACCCGGGCACGTCCGCCAGCCAGTGCGGCGAGGGCGTCAAGGAGGGCACGAAGTTCTCGATGCAGGTGCTGTCGCAGTCCGGTTCGACCGTGACCGACAACATGATGAGCGCGATCCAGTCGTCGCTCGCGAAGACCGGCATCGACTTCACCATCAAGACCGCGCCGGTGTCGAGCGTGCTGTCGCAGACCCCGACCTGCACCTCGGACGAGGCCAGCTGCGACTGGGACCTGTCGTTCTTCGGCACCGCGGGCAGCTGGTACTTCCCGGCCTACCCGACCGGTGAGTCGCTGTTCCAGACCGGCGGTTCGGCGAACTTCGGCAGCTACTCCAACAAGGAGGTCGACTCCCTGATCGACGCGACCACCACCTCGACCGACGCCACCGCCGTGCAGGACTACAGCGCAGCGGTCGCGAAGGACCTGCCGGTGATCTGGCTGCCGAGCCCCGACTACCAGATCTCGGTCGTCAAGAAGGGCCTGTCCGGCTTCGACCAGGACTCGCTCGCCAACTTCCACCCGGCCCAGTGGAAGTGGACCAAGTAAGACCGTGACCACGGACGGGAGGCGCGGTGCGCGTCCGACGCGCACCGCGCCTCCCGTCCCTCGCACGTCTCCAATCCGACCATCGGAAGCCGCATGACCACAGCTCTCTACCTCACCAGGCGCGTCCTGCAGGCGCTCGCGGTGATCCTCATCGTCACCGTCGTGGTGTTCTGCCTGCTGCACGCGCTGCCCGGCGGCCCCGCCCGCGGCGTGCTCGGCGTCTCCGCGACCCCGACGCAGATCGCCCAGTTCAACCAGGCGCAGGGGCTCGACCAGCCGCTGCCCGTGCAGTACCTGCGGTTCCTCGGTCGTCTGCTGACCGGCGACCTCGGCACCTCGTACACGCTCAACGAGCCGGTCTCGCAGCTCATCGCCGAGCGCCTGCCGAAGACCCTCGTGCTCACCGGCATCTCCGCGGTGCTCGGACTCGTCGTCGCGATCCCGGTCGGGATGCTCCAGGCTGCCCGCCGCAACGGTGCGGTCGACTACGCGGCCACCGCCCTGGCGTTCGTCTTCTACTCGACGCCGGCCTTCTTCCTCGGCCTCGTCCTGATCATCGTCTTCAGCCAGCAGCTGCCGTGGCTGCCGTCCCAGGCGCCGAGCGGCACGACACTGGCCGAGGTGTTCCAGGACCCGGCCGGACTCGTGCTGCCCGTGGTGACCGGAGCCCTCGCGATGATCGCGGTGTTCAGTCGGTACATGCGCGCCTCGACGCTCGAGAACCTGCAGGAGGACTACGTCCGCACGGCCCGCGCCGGCGGCGCCTCGACCGCGACGATCCTGCGGCGGCACGTGTTCCGGAACTCGCTGACCCCGGTCGTCGCGATGCTCGGGTACTACCTGCCGGTGCTGTTCGGCGGGGCCCTGGTGACCGAGCAGCTGTTCAACTACCCCGGCATGGGGCTGCTGTTCTGGAACGCCGCGCAGTCCTCCGACTACCCGACGCTGCTCGGCTGCGTGCTCGTCATCTCCATCGCGACCGTCATCGGCACCCTGCTCGCCGACGTCGCACAGTCCCTCATCGATCCCAGAGTGAAGGCGAGCCGCGCATGACCGCCACGTCAGCCATCGATGCTGCGTCCACCCATGACGTGAAGGCGAGCCGCGCATGACCGCCGTCCAGATGGCCCCCGAAGCCCCGGGCGCCCCCGTCACCGTCGCGGCCACCGGGTTCCGGCTCGCCGCACGCCGGTTCCGGAGCAACACCCTGGCCGTGATCGGCCTCGCCCTGATCGTCGTCATCGTGCTGTTCTGCTTCGTCGGCCCGTTCGTGTACCCGACCGACCAGACCCACACGCTGCTCGAGCAGGCCAACCAGGGTCCGAGCGCCGCGCACTGGCTCGGCACCGACGCCGTCGGCCACGACGTCCTCGGCCGTCTGATGTACGGCGGCAAGGTCTCGTTGATGGTCGGCATCGCCGCGGGGGTCCTGGCCACCGTCGTCGGCACCCTGTGGGGATCCGTCGCCGGGTACGTCGGCGGCTGGGTCGACGCGCTGATGATGCGCGTCGTCGACGCCGGCATCGCGATCCCGGCCCTGTTCATCCTGCTCGTCATCTCGGCGATCACGAACCCGGGCGTCGGCGGCCTCATCGTCATCCTCGGCCTGGTGTCGTGGCTCGTGCCGTCCCGTCTGATCCGCGCCGAGACCCTGACGCTCAAGAACCGCGACTACGTCCTGACCCTGCGCGCGATCGGCGGCTCGCACGCCCGCGCCATCGGCAAGCACCTGCTGCCGAACTCGGTGTCGACGATCGTCGTCGCGGCGACGTTCCAGGTCGCCGACGCGATCCTGCTGGTCGCCTACGTCTCGTACCTCGGGCTCGGTGTGCAGCCGCCCGCGACGGACTGGGGCGGCATGCTCTCGGCGGGTCTCACCGCCGCCTACTCCGGACGCTGGTGGCTCATCGTGCCGCCGGGTCTGGCCGTGATCCTGGTCGTCTGCGCGTTCAACGCGGTGGGCGACGGACTGCGGGACGCCTTCGACGTGCGGGGCCGCTGATGACCAACGAACCGATCCTGCGGACGACCGACCTCGGCGTCTCCTTCAGCACCGAGTCGGGCACCGTCGACGCCGTGCGGGGGGTGTCCCTGTCGGTCGCCCCCGGCGAGACCCTCGCCCTGGTCGGCGAGTCCGGCTCCGGCAAGTCAACCGTCGCCCTCGCCGCGATGGGCCTGCTCTCCGGCAACGCGACGGCCTCGGGCAGTGCCGTCGTCGCCGGCCACGAGGTCGTCGGCGCCCCCGAACCCGCGCTCCGGGCCCTGCGCGGCTCGACCGTCTCGATGGTCTTCCAGGAGCCCGCGACCGCCCTCGACCCGCTCACCCGCGTCGGTGCCCAGATCGCCGAGGTGATCCGGAACCACCGTGACGTCTCCGCGTCCGCCGCCGCGGCCGAGGCCGTCGACCTGCTCCGTCGCGTCGGCATCCCCGACCCCGAGTCCCGTACCCGGTCGTTCCCGTTCCAGCTGTCGGGTGGGCAGCGTCAGCGCGTGGTCATCGCGATGGCGATCGCGAACGCGCCGAAGCTGCTCATCGCGGACGAGCCGACCACGGCCCTCGACGTGACCGTGCAGGCCGAGATCCTCGAGCTCCTGCGCGCGCTCGCCGTCGAGACCGGCACCGGCGTGCTGCTCGTCACGCACAACATGGGGGTCGTCGCAGACTTCGCCGACCGGGTCGCGGTCATGCTCCAGGGCGAGATCGTCGAGACCGGCGGGGTCGAGGACGTCCTGCTCCGCCCCGAGCACGAGTACACCAAGCGGTTGCTCGCCGCGGTGCCGCGGCTCGACGTGGCGGGCGGTCGTCCGCCGGCTCCCGTCACCGACGCGGAGACCGAGCCGGCCGGGAGGCCCGGTGCGGCCCCGGTGGTCGACCTGCGGGACGTCTCGGTGACGTTCGGGCGCGGGGCGCGCGCCGTCCGCGCGCTCGCGGGCATCGACATCGCGGTGCACGCCGGTGAGACCGTCGGCCTGGTCGGCGAGTCCGGCTCCGGCAAGTCGACCGCGGCCCGGGTGGCGCTCGGGCTCATCAAGCCGACCTCCGGCACGGTGTCGCTGTTCGGGCAGGACCTGCGGACCGCGAAGGGCCGTGACCGCCGTGCACTCCGCTCCGGCATCGGCGTCGTGTTGCAGGACCCGGTGGCGTCCCTCGACGCCCGGATGTCGGTGGCCGAGTGCATCGCGGAGCCCCTCGCCGTGCACCGTCGCGGGATGTCCTCGGCCGATCGTCGTCGTCGCATCGACGAGGTGCTCGACGCCGTCCGGCTGCCGCGGACCCTGGCGTCCCGTGCCCCCCGCGAGCTGTCCGGAGGGCAGCGCCAGCGGGTCTCGCTCGCCCGGGCGCTGGTGCTCGAACCGCGGTTGCTCGTCGCCGACGAACCCACCTCGGCGCTCGACGTCAGCGTGCAGGAGACCGTGCTCGAGGTCCTCGGCGAGCTGCAGGACGACCTCGGTTTCGCGTGCCTGTTCGTCTCGCACGACCTGGCCGTCGTGCAGCACTTCGCCGAGCGCGTCGTCGTGATGCGCCAGGGCGTCGTCGAGGAGCAGGGCACGACCGGCACGACGCTGCTGCACCCCACCACCGACTACACCCGTCGCCTGCTCGCCGCGGTACCGGTGCCCGACCCCGTGCTGCAACGGCAGCGTCGGACGGAGCGCCTCGCCTCACTCGCGGCGGTGACCGCGTGACCCGGGTCCTGGCCGGGGTGGACGTCGGCGGCACCAACACGAAGGTCGTCCTGACGACGCCCGACCTCGAGGTCATCGACCGCCTCGACCTGCCGACGCCCGCCCACGCGGGCGGGGCGGCGATCGTGACGGCCGCACTCGGGGCCGTGACGGGTCTGCTCGAGACGCACCGGGCCTCCTTGGCGGGTGTCGGGGTGGGCGCGGCCGGCGTCGTCGACCGGACCACGGGGACCGTCCTGGTCACCGGCAACTCGTTCACCGGTTGGGCCGGGTACGGCGTGACCCGCGCGGTGACGGACGCCCTCGGCGTCCCCGCAACCCTGGACAACGACGTGAACGCGTTCCTGCTCGGCGAGATCGCCACCGGTGCGGTCGTGGGGGAGTCCGACGTGCTCGGCATGACCCTCGGCACCGGTGTCGGCGGCGCGCTCGTGCTCGACGGACAGCTCTTCGCCGGCCCGCGCGGTGCCGCGGGTGAGATCGGCCACGTCCCCGGCTTCGGCGACGCCCGGTGCACCTGCGGGCAGACCGGGCACCTGGAGACCATCGCGGGCGCGCGCGGTATCGCCGACCGCTACGCCGAACGCTCCGGGCGGATGCTCTCGGCACGGGACGTCGCCGTCGCCGCACGCGGTGGGGACGCCGACGCGGCCGCCGTCTTCGCCACGGCGGGGTGGGGCCTGGCGCGGGCCGCACTGCTGACCGCGGGGATCCTCGACGTCACCACCGTCCTGATCGGCGGCGGGATCGCACGGTCCTGGGACCTGCTCGAACCGGCCATCACGGCGGCGATCGCCGCGGAACCACCCGTCAGCGGGGCGACGATCCGGCTCGCGCAGTCGACGCTCGGGTCCGACGCCGTGGCACTCGGCGCAGCGGCGCAGGTGCGAGCGCGCGTGCTGGAGCCGGAGACCGCGTAGCGGGGGAGCGCCCGGTCAGGGCACCCAGACGACGATGCCGCGCAGGTCGTGGAGCACGGCGGCGAGGCCGGCGCGCAGGCCACGGGCCGCGCGGTCCTCGGTGAAGGTCTCCGGGTCGTAGTGGCTCGACGGCCCGAGGCCCTCGCCGCGGAACCCGCCGCCCGTCCAGTCCGCCGCCGTGACGTTCGACGTCGGCTCCGCGATCTCGGCACCGACGACCAGGAACTGCTGGTGGAGCGCGGTCGGCGAGACGGCCGCGAGCGGGTCGACCATGTGGTTGCCGACGGTGATGACCAGGTCGGGCTCGGCGTCGACGGCGCGCAGGACCGCGGCGATCCGGTCGTCGGGGCCCTTCGCCGAGACCGGGGTGACGGTGACGTCCTCGTCCGCGGCCCACGACTCGACGGCGTCGAGCAGGGTCCGGGTCGGAGCGTCGGCGGCGTCACCCGCGTCGGAGAGCAGCACGACGTCGTAGCCGGCGGGGGCGTGCACCCCGGACCACGAACCGGGCTCGGGGTGGATGGTTGCCTCGGGCGCCGGCGGCTGGTCGGGGTCGGAGAACCCGGTGCCCAGGACCCCGGCCGAGGCGTGCGCCGACGCGGTCGCCGTCGGGCCGGTGCCGCCGGTGGTGCCGTTCGACGCCCCGGAGCAGCCGGCCAGCAGAGCGGTGCCGGCCGCGGCGAGGGCGACGGCGGTCAACAGGGAGGTCGTCCGGGTGGCGGGGCGGATCACGGCACCATGCAAGCACGCCCGACGGCCGCTCCGGGCTGGTACGGGGACCTGTCCGACCGCCGTCCCGTTGCTGGTCACCGGTTGTTCACCTGCCGGTCGTCTGCGGGCCGGATCGTCTGCGCGTGCCCTCCGGAACCACCGCCGCGCTCCTGCGCGCCCGCCCTGCCCGCTCCCTCCCCCTGTTCGCGCTCGTCGGACGGGTCGTCGCCGCGCTCGTGCTGCTCGGGGTGGTCGTGATCGGCGTGCTCGGGGGAGCCGCACCGGCGTCGGCGCACGGCTTCAGCTCGGTGGTCTACGCCGACGTCACGTCCACGAAGCCGACCGTCGTGCAGGCGAAGCTCGGGCTCGAGTACGACCTGATGCTCGTCTCGGTGGCCACGAGCGAGCACGACGACGCGCTGCACGAGCAGGGGCAGCAGGCCTGGGACGACGGGGACTTCCCGGGGATGGTGACAGCTGCCGAGGCGCACACCGACGCGATCGGGAAGTACGTGTTCGACCGGTTCCGGGTGACCGGAGCCGGCGGGCAGGCCTGCACGGGCACGCTCGACGACACCGTCACCGTCGACCTGCAGGACGAGGTGCCGTACGCCCACGTGACCGCGGACTTCACCTGTCCGGAACCGTCGGAGACGCAGTCCGGGCACGTGGTGTCGTCGGAGCTCTTCCCCGACGACGAGACCTTCGTGCGCGACACCAAGACGATCGTCACCTACGACGTCGACGACCGGACGGGTTCGGCCACCCTCGACGCCTCGCAGCGCACGTTCTCGACCGAGCAGTCCGCGGGTGAGCGCTTCTGGGAGTTCTTCCGGCTCGGCGCCGAGCACCTGCTGACCGGGATCGACCACATCCTGTTCCTCGTGGCGCTCATCGCCGGTTCGCGTCGTCTGCGCGAGGTCGTCTACACGGCGTCCGCGTTCACGATCGCCCACTCGATCACGTTCATCCTCGCCGCCCTCGGTGTGGTCAGCCCGCCTGCGATCGTCGTCGAGCCGCTCATCGCCCTGTCGATCGCCGCGGTCGCCGGCTGGTACCTGTGGCGGCTCTGGCGTCGTCGATCGCGGGCCGACGAACTGGTGGTCGGTGAGCACGGACACTTCTCGCTCGACCGCGCCGGGTGGACCCGCCTGGCCGTCGTCTTCGCCTTCGGGCTCATCCACGGGCTCGGGTTCGCCGGGGCCCTCGGGATCCACGAGGCGTTCTCGTGGCAGCTGCTCGTCTCGCTCCTCATCTTCAACGTCGGCATCGAGGCCGTGCAGCTCGCGATCATCGTCATCGTCTTCCCGCCGCTCTCGCTGCTGCGGCGGAAGGCGCACCGGGTGTCGCTCTGGGTGACGGGCGCCGTGACCGCCGGCGTGTTCGTGATGGGGATGATCTGGTTCGTCGAGCGGCTCGCGGCGGGCTGACGCTCGCCACCGAACAGCTGGCACGTCGCGTTCGTTCCTGAACAGCGACGAACTGTCACTCAGCGTTTACCAAGACGTTTTGCAGTGCATGCAGAGTCTTCCGTGCTGCACCATCCCACGTCTGAGAAACGGACCAACATGAGTCTCCTGTCCGGCGCCACTACCCGGCGCAGAACCACCACCCTCCGCGTCTGCGGAGCCGTCCTCGGGGCCGCGCTCATCGCCGGTGCCTCGATGGTCGGCACGAACGCCGCCACCGCTGCGACGAACACCCCCACCACCAACATCTCGACCGGTGGCCCGATCCACATCCTGCTCGGCGTCGGCGCGACCGAGAGCCAGCGCATCGCCTCGTGGTACTTCCCCACGAACGTCGCGCAGTCGCTCGAGATCCAGAAGACCGCGTCCATGACGGACGGCGTCTTCACGGACGCCAAGCAGACGGTCGCCGCCTCGGAGGCCGCGAACACCGCAGCCGACTCGAGCGCGACCGACTCGAACACCAAGAGCATCCCGGGCATCGCTGCCGAGTCGGGCTACATCAACGCCCACGCGACGATCTCGGCCCTCGAGCCGAACACCTCGTACACGTACCACGTCGGTGCGGCGGACGGCTCGGCCTG
The DNA here is from genome assembly GCF_003234605.2 of Curtobacterium sp. MCPF17_021. NCBI lineage: Bacteria > Bacillati > Actinomycetota > Actinomycetes > Micrococcales > Microbacteriaceae > Curtobacterium > Curtobacterium sp. MCPF17_021. The sequence continues at coordinate 304,798 of NZ_CP126252.1, forward strand.
GTCCGCGTCGTACACCTTCACCACGAAGAGCTTCTCCGGCGACTTCGACTTCCTGTTCTTCGGTGACCCGCAGATCGGTTCGTCCGGCTTCACCGACGACGACGGCGCCGGCTGGGCGGACACGCTCAAGTACGCCACGTCGACCGAGCCGGACGCCGAGCTCCTGGTCTCTGGTGGTGACCAGGTCGAGCACGCCAACAACGAGTACGAGTGGGGCGCGTTCGCGGACAGCAGCGACGTGCTGAAGCGTTACCCGTGGGCCTCGACCATCGGCAACCACGACGTGGGTGGCAAGGCCTACGAGCAGCACAACCAGGTGCCGAACTCCCTCAAGGTGCCGGACTTCTACCCGGGCGGCAACACCACCGCGAACTCGGGTGGCGACTACTGGTACATGTACAAGGGCGTCCTGTTCATCGACATCAACTCGAACGCCTACGCTGCCGGTTCGGACGCTGCCCACGTGAACTACGTGCGCGACGTCATCAACCGCTACGGCGACGACGCGAAGTGGACGACGCTGGTCTACCACCACTCGATCTACTCGCCGGCCGACCACGCGAACGACAAGGACAACCAGCAGCGCCGGTTCGACTTCACGCGTTCGTTCTCGGACATGGGTGTCGACCTGGTCCTGCAGGGCCACGACCACTCCTACTCGCGCAGCTACGCGATCAAGAACGGCAAGAAGGCCAACGTCAACGAGCAGCCCGCTGCTCCCGACGTCTTCTCCGGCCCCGGCGGCGTCATCTACATGACGGCGAACTCGGCCTCCGGCTCGAAGTACTACGACCTCACCACCCCGGACGCCACGCAGAGCGGCTACGGAGCGGACCCGCTCGACCCCAAGGGTGAGCGTCACTGGGCCAACTCGGTCGAGAACCAGGAGCACGTCCGCACGTTCGTGAAGGTCTCGGTCACCGACGCCAAGCTCACCGTTGAGGACATCCGGGCCAGCGACTGCACCACGCTCAACTCGGCGGTGCAGCACGGCAAGGTGGACAGCTGCGGTGTGACCCTCCAGCCGACGGCGACGGCCGACCCGGCTGCGATCGGTTCGACGGTCGACAAGTTCAACCTGCACGCCACGCTGCCGACGACGACCACCACGCTCACCGCGTCGGCCGCCGAGCAGACCTACGGCACCGCCAAGCCGGCCACGGTCACCGCGACCATCGCCGGTGGCATCGGCACCCAGCAGGGCACCGTGACGTTCAAGGACGGCAGCAAGGTCCTCGGCACCGCCCCGGTCAAGGACGGCGCGGCCAGCATGACGCTGCCGAAGACGCTCACCATCGGCAAGCACGCGGTCACGGCCTCGTTCGTCAACGCGGACCCGGTGTACTCGGGAACGAACTCGAAGACGGCGAAGGCCATGACGGTCACCGTCGAGAAGGCCCCGTCGCGCACCGCCATCAAGTACAGCGGCGGCAAGGCGACCGTCCAGGTGAAGGCCACCGGCTTCAGCGTCGACGGCAGCGCCCGGATCTACCAGGGGTCGAAGCGCCTCGCCACCGTCACGGTGGAGGACGGCGTGGTCACCTCGAAGCTCCCGCTGAAGAAGGGCACGCACAACCTGCACGCCGTCTTCGCGGGGACCTCGGAGCTCACCACGAGCACCAGCCCGACCATCAAGGTCGTCATCAAGTAGCACCCGGCACCAGCAAGGGCCCCGCGATCTCGATCGCGGGGCCCTTCGCCGTGTGGTTCGGGGGTGGGCGACCGGTCCTACCCGGGACCGGCGCCGCACCGGCTGACGGGAGACCCGAACTCCCTACCCGTCCGCTGGTGAGAGCGGCCGGTCAACCTGTGGTGAGCATGCGCTCACGTACCGGGATCGCCTAGGCAGCCAGGTCAACTGCCAGGCTTTGAGCGAATGTTCAGACATTCCTAGGTAATCGCTGTGGAGAAGCGCATACTTCGAGCCACCGAGAATGCGCGCTCGTCGCCGACGTCACCCCGCCTCTCCTTGCAGGAAGCGGTCGGACCGTGCAGGCTCGCCATCTCAGACGCAGTTCCCTCCTGGTCGTGTCGGCGGCTGCCGTCGCCGCGCTGGTCACCCTCGGGACCGGGGGCGGAGCATCCGCCGCGACGGTCATCGACGGTCCGGTCAACCTCGGCACCGCATCGACCTACGGCGTCCTCGGCGCGAGCGCGGTCACGAACACCGGCCCCTCCGTGATCAACGGCGACCTCGGGTTGTCACCGGGCACGTCCATCACCGGCTTCGGCGGCGCACCGAACGGCGTCGTCAACGGCACCACGCACCAGACCGACGCCGCGGCCGCTCAGGCCCAGCGCGACACCACCACCGCGTACAACGTCGCCGCGTCGCTCTCCCCGACCCAGACCGGTCTGACCGAGCTGAACGGCCTCTCGCTCTCGCCCGGCGTGTACTCCGGCGGCGCCCTCGCCCTGGCCAACAACGGTGCGCTGACCCTCGCCGGCAGCGCGAACTCCGTGTGGGTGTTCCAGGCCGCGTCGACCCTGACCATCGGGTCCGCCAGCCAGATCGTGATCACCGGCGGCGCCAGCTCGTGCAACGTGTTCTGGCAGGTCGGCAGCTCCGCCACCGTCGGCACCGGCGCCCAGTTCCAGGGCACCGTCCTGGCGCAGCAGTCCGTGACCGCCACCACCGGCGCGACCGTGCAGGGCCGACTGCTGGCCCGCACCGGCGCCGTGACCCTCGACACGAACACGATCACGGCCTCCAACGGCTGCCCCGCACCGGGCACGCCGTCCGAGTCGCCGACCATCACCTCGGGCACCCCGTCCGACGGCACCGTGGACGTGCCCTACTCGTCCACCGTCACCGCGACCGGCACCCCGAACCCGACCTTCACCGCCGCGGGCCTGCCCGACGGCCTGACGATCGACAGCACCACCGGCGTCATCTCCGGCACCCCGACCACCCCGGGCACCTCGACCGTGACCATCACCGCGTCGAACGGCACCAGCCCGGACGACACCCAGACGGTCACCATCACGGTCCGTGCTCCGGCACCGGCGCCCACCGCGACACCCACCCCGACCGCTCCGGCCGTGGTGCCCACCGACACCCCGAGCGGCCCCGCAGGCGCCGGCGGTGGCGGTGGCGGTGGAACCGACCAGCCCACCGGTGAGCTCGCGTTCACCGGCTCGGACCCGACCGTCCCGCTGAGCATCGCCGCGGCACTGCTCGCCGCGGGTGCCACGCTCATGGTCCTGCTGCGTCGTCGTCGCCGCACCGTCGGCCGCATCTGATCCACCCGCACCACCGATGGCCCCGCGACCCTGGTCGCGGGGCCGTCTGCATGCCGTCACCGGCCTTGCGATCGGTCCACGTGCCCGATTGCATGGGGGGCATGCCGACCGATTGTGTCTTCGACGACGTGCCACGGGCCTCCCGGCTCGTCGAGGACGACCTGGTCGTCGCGCTGTTGGACGTGAACCCGGTCTCGCCCGGGCACAGCCTGGTCGTCCCGAAGCGTCACGTGGTGTCGTGGTTCGAGGCCACCGCGGACGAAGTGGCCGCGATGACGCGGCTCGTCCGCGCACTCAAGTTGGTGCTCGACGACCGGTACCGACCGGACGGGTACAACGTCGGGTTCAACGACGGCTCGGCAGCCGGGCAGACGGTGTTCCACGCCCACCTGCACGTGATCCCGCGGTACGGCGGCGACGTGCCGGACCCGGCCGGCGGCATCCGGCACACGGTGCCGGGCCGGGGGTACTACTCGCCCGGCACCCGGCCGTCGCACCCGTGAGGACCCTCAGGTACTGAGCCGCCACCTCATCCTCCAGGACGATCCGCGGCGAGCAGCGCGCTCCCTACTGTTGGCGACGGAGCGTGCGGTGGCGCATGCCCGTCGCACCAGGGGAGATCCGACGTGAACCATTCGCCGAGACGCCGTTCCACCATCGCGCTGCAGATCGCGTGTTCGACACTCATCGCCGGGGCGCTCGCCGTCTCCGGCACGATCGCGGCGGTGCCGGCCACGGCCGCGCCGGGCGACGGGTCAACCGCCGCGACGGGGACGACCACGATCACGACCCCGGGCACGCCCGTCGCGCAGGGTGACGACTGGACGGTCACGCCGACCGACGGCGGGTACACCGTCGTCCTGACCCTCGCCGAGCCCCTGCCGCTCCGTGCGGCAGCCCCGGTCCTGCTCGTCGACGGCACCGAGATCGGCGTCGCGCAGACGAGCCTCGACCAGCGGCAACTGACGGTCACCACGACCGACCCCACGGTCGCGGACGCCCACAGTGTCGAACTCGGATGGACGGGTGCGACCGACCCGCAGGGCAACCGGCAGGCGGCGACCGCACCGCAGTCCGTGGCGCCCCGCGACGCTCCGGCTCCCCTGACCGACGATCCGGCGGCTGCGGGCCAGTACGCGGTCACCCGGGCCGACTACGACCTGGGCAACGAGACCGAGACGATCAAGGGCTTCGGCCGCAAGGGCGAGATGCGCGCCGCGGTCTTCGTGCCGAAGGACGCCCCGGGCAAGCGCCCCGTCGTGGTGTTCCTGCACGGCCGGCACGAGGCCTGCGTCGGCGGCACCGAGAACCCCAGGGCCTGGCCGTGCGGACCGGGGCAGACCGACATCCCGAGCTACCTCGGCTACAACGCTGCGGCGACCGCGCTCGCCAGCCACGGCAACGTCGTCGTGTCGATCTCCGCGAACGCGATCAACGCCCTCGACGGCAGCTACTCGGACGACGGCGGAGCGGTCGCGCGCGGCCAGCTCGTCCTCGACCACCTCAGCCTGCTGCAGCGCGCCGACGCCGGGCAGGAACCCCGTCTGTCGCCGCTGCTCACCGGCAAGCTCGACCTGCAGCACGTCGGGCTCATGGGGCACTCGCGCGGCGGTGACGGCGTGGTCCGAGCGGCCCTGCTCAACATGCAGCGCAGCAGTCCCTTCGGCATCCGTGCCGTCCTGCCCCTGGCACCGACCGACTTCGGGAGGATGACCCTGCCGGACACGAACACCGCGGTCGTCCTGCCGTACTGCGACGGTGACGTGTCCGACCTGCAGGGCCAGCACTTCTACGACGACTCCCGCACCGCCTTCGGGGACGACGTGCTGCGCTCCTCGGTCCTGGTGATGGGCGCGAACCACAACTTCTTCAACACGACGTGGACCCCGGGCAAGTACGCGAAGGCGTCGTCGGACGACTGGTACGACGAGTCCGACGCGGTCTGCGGGGCGAAGGCGAAGCGCACCACCCGGCTCTCGTCCGACCAGCAGTACGCCGTCGGCACGAGCCTGATCAGCGGCTTCTTCCGCCTGACGCTCGACGGTGAGCAGCAGTTCCTGCCGATGTTCGACGGCACCAACCGCCAGCCCGCCGCCCTGGACACGGCCGACATCCGGGTGAGCGCCTCCCAGCCCGGCGCGAGCCGGCGGGACCTCGCCCTGTTCGACACGGCGAACCCGGCGATCACCACCACCGGCGCCATGACGGCGACGACCTGCGCGAGCACCGACAACCTACCCGCGAAGCAGACCCTGCCGGCGTGCGTCTCGATCTCGTCGAACGCCCCCGACTACACCCCGGCGTACCTGGCGTCCTCGGTGCCGGCGACCCCGGCCCTGCACGTCTCGCCCACCAAGGCGGCGACCGGTGGGCAGGTGCACGTCCCGGTGGCCCCGGCGGCCGGTGACTTCACCGGGTTCCAGGCGCTCTCGCTCCGCCTCACCCCGGACGACACGGCGACGACGAACGCCGACGTCTCGATCACCCTCCGCGACGGGACCGGCGCCGTGGCGACCCGACGCGTGTCGGACACCAGCCGTGCCGGCCAGTTGCTCCCCGGAACTCGGATGGCTCCGCGCAAGACGATCCTGCAGCAGGCGCGCATCCCGCTGGACGCGTTCACCGGCATCGACCTGGCGTCGGTGCGCGAGGTGACGATCGACGTCCCGCAGAAGAACAGCGGGGTCCTGCTGAGCGACCTGTCGCTCGTGCCCGCGGCGACCCTCGGCACCCCGGTCGTCACGAACCGTCCCACCGCCCGCATCGCCGACCGCTTCGTCGACGAGGGCCGCACCCGGACGGTGGTCCGGGCGGCGGTCGTGCTCTCCCGGCCGGCCGAACAGGCCACCACGGTGTCCTTCGACCTCGACCAGGCGTACGACGGGCGCATCCGCCCGGCGGTGCAGCCCGTCACGTTCCAACCCGGCGAGGTCTGCCGCGCCGTCGCGGTCTCGGTGAACGGTGACCGCACCCCGTCGTTCTCGCGGACGTCGGACTACGCGATGACCCTCAGCAACACCCAGGGTGGTTCGGTGATCGGTGACTCGGTCGGCACGATGCGCATCCGCGAGGACGACGGCGTGCGCAGCGTGAACGGACGGGCGACCGCGTCCGCTCCGGCGGTCGGGACCCCGGGTGACGCGTGCGCCGAGGCGCAGGCGTCCAGCACGGCCATCGCCGTCACGCCGACGAGCAGCCGGAAGGGTGCCAAGGTCGCGATCTCGGCGACGGGCTTCCGCGCCGGCGAGTCGGTCACCGTCAGCATCGACGGTGGTCGGGCCACACGGACGACGGCGAACGCCGACGGCAAGGTCCGCCTGAAGATCACGAAGACCGTGGCCGCGCTGGCGCCGGGCGCGCACGTGGTGCACGCGCGTGGCTACGGCTCGGACCAGCGGGCCAGGGGCACCTTCACGACGACGAAGTAGCGGTCGGGCACGGTCCGACCCGCCGGGTTCGGAGACGTCCGGGGTGACCGCTCAGGACGCCCCGGCGGCGACGAGGTCGGCGAGCGGGACGTCGTCGCGCGCCACGGCGGCGGCGACCTGGCTCAGCGAGCGCTGGTGCGCACGCGCGTAGCGACGGATCATGCCGAAGGCCTCCTCGACCTCGACCCCGGCCGCACGTGCCAGGTACCCCTTGGCCTGCTCGATGGTGACGCGGCTGTCGAGTGCGCGCTGGAGTTGCGCCGCAGTGAGGGTGGCGTGCTCGAGGGTCCGTTGCTGCAACAGGCTGATGGTCGCGACGTCGGCGAGGGCCTGTGCCGCCCGGGCGTCGGCGCCGTTCAGCGCCCCCTCCGTCTCGCGGAACAGGTTCAACGACCCGACGGTGGTGTCCCGCAGCCGGAGCGGGATGGCGTGGACGCCCGCGTAGCCGCGTGCCCGCGAGGCCTCGGCGAACCGGGGCCAGCGCTGCCGCAGGTCGTCGGCGTTCTCCGAGGTCACCAGTCGACCGGTGGTCACGGCCGTGATGCAGGGCCCCTCGCCGGCGTTGAGCTGGAGCAGGCCGATGAAGCTGCTGCGCTCGCTCGTCGACGCGACGACCCGCAGCTGGTCCTGCTCGTCGAGCAGGTGGATCGCACCCGCGGCGGCGTCGAACAGTTCGACCGCCCGGTCGACGAGTGTCTGCAGGACCTCGACGACGTCGTAGTCCGCCACCAGGCTGTCGGTGAGGGCCACGAACGTCTCGACCAGTCGTGCTTCGCGTACCTCGGTCATGTGGGGAACGGTCCTTCCGTCGAGCTGGCGGGACAACCGTAGCCGAGCGGCGGACACGCGGACCTGTGGCTTGCACCCGGGAGCACGGCGGCCCTAGCGTTGGAGCAGCAGCCCCAGACCCCGGCAGCCGGAACGTTCCTCCCTTCCGATGACCACCAGGGAATCCATGACGATGCAGCACGCCGGTACCAGCCCGCAGCGGGAGACCAGCTCGAACCCCCTCCCCAGCGGCTACCGGAAGACCGGTTCCCCGGCCGGACCTCGAAGCGGCGGCACCTCGTCCTACTCGGCGCTCCTGGCGCAGGTGAAGGAAGCCGGCCTGCTCCAGCGCCGTCGGGGGTTCTACTGGGCGCTGTTCTCCGCGCTCGTCGTGGCGACGGCCGCGTGCTGGGTCGCGTTCGCGTTCCTGGGTGACTCGTGGTTCCAGCTGATCGTGGCCGGTGCGCTGGGCGTGCTGTTCACGCAGTTCGCGTTCCTCTCGCACGAGGCTGCGCACCGGCAGGTGTTCGAGTCCCAGAAGTGGAACGACCGCGCGGGCCGCTGGCTCGGCACGTTCCTCGTGGGGCTGAGCTACTCGTGGTGGATGAACAAGCACACCCGCCACCACGGCAACCCGAACACCGTCGGCAAGGACCCCGACATCGCCCCCGATGCGATCCGCTTCCTGCCCGAGGACGCCGCCGCCGTGAAGAACCACCGGGCGCTCCGGCTGTTCGTGCAGTACCAGGGCTGGTTGTTCTTCCCGTTGCTCACGCTCGAGGGCATCAACCTGCACCGGGCCGCCGTCATGTCGGTGCTCCGCGGGACGGGTGGGCGCAGTGACGTCCGGGGGCGGGTCCTCGAGGGCATCCTGCTGGTTGCGCGGTTCGCGATCTACCTGACGGTGGTGTTCTGGTTCCTGCCGTTCGGGATGGCGTGCGCGTTCCTCGGGGTGCAGCTGGCCGTGTTCGGCGTGATGATGGGCGCTTCGTTCGCCCCGAACCACAAGGGCATGCCGACCATCGCCCACGACGCGAAGGTCGACTTCTTTTCCCGCCAGGTGCGCACCTCGCGCAACATCCGTGGCGGCTGGTGGGTGTCGTTCCTGATGGGTGGGCTGAACTACCAGGTGGAGCACCACCTGTTCCCGTCGATGCCGCGTCCGGCGCTGAAGCAGGCCCGCCTGCTGGTGCGTGACCACTGCGACACCCTCGACGTGCCGTACACCGAGACGACGCTGCTGCGCTCGTACGGGATCGTCGTCCGGTACCTCAACCGCGTCGGCCTCGGCGCCCGCGACCCCTTCGTCTGCCCGATGGTGTCCGAGCTCCGGATCCACTGACCACCAGCCCCGTGCCGAACCTCCCGGACGAACCCCAGCAGCTCCGAGCAGCGGTGGTCGTGAACCCGACCAAGATCGACCAGGCCCGGCTCCGGGCCGTGCTCCGCACCGAGGAGCGCACACACGGATGGGCCGAGTCGCTCTGGTTCGAGACGAGCGCCGACGACGACGGACGGGCGGCTGCCCGGGCCGCACGCGACGCCCACCCGAGCGTCGTCCTCGTCGCCGGTGGTGACGGCACGCTCCGGGTCGTCGCCGCGGAACTCCGCGGCACCGGGATCCCGGTGGCGCTCCTCCCCAGCGGCACCGGCAACCTGTTCGCGCGGAACCTCGGGCTGCCCCTCGGCGACCTGGTGCGGTCCGTCCGAGCGGGCTTCAGCGGGACGGACCGCCCGATCGACGTCGGGCTGGCCGACCTGACCGACCCTGCGGGCACCACCACGTCGCGGGCGTTCCTGGTGATGACCGGCATCGGGCTCGATGCGAGCATGGCTGCGGACACGAACGCCTGGGTCAAGAAGCGGTTGGGGTGGGTGGCCTACTCGGATCCCATCGCGCGGTCGGTGATCGGCAACCGCCAGATCCCGGTGCACTACGGGATCGACGACGGTCCGCTCCGCAGCATGAGCGCCCACACGATCATCGTCGGGAACTGCGGCACGCTGACCGCGGGCATCCTGCTGCTCCCCGCTGCCCGACCGGACGACGGGATCCTCGACGCCGTGGCGTTCCGGCCTGCCGGGTGGCTCGGCTGGACCAAGGTCGGGTACGTCCTGACGCTCAACCGGTTCTTCTCGCGCACCGGGTTCGGGCGGCTCCTGGCCCGGGTCCTGCCGACCTCACGCGTGCTCCGGTACACGCGCGCTCGGACGCTCCGGCTGACCGTCGGCACCCCGGAGCGGGTGCAGCTCGACGGCGACGCGTTCGGCGAAGTGGTCGCCGTGACGCTCACCACCCACCACCACGGCCTGGTCCTCCGGACGGAACCGGTCTAGCCGGCGCTGCCGAGGTCGGCACCGCGGTGCACGACGTCCTCTGCCAGCGCCCGGATGCCTCGACCTGCATCGCCAGCAGCACGTCGGAGCAGTTGGAAGGCCTCGTCCATCCGGATGCCCCGGCGGTAGGCGAGCGCGCCCTTGGCCTGTTCCAGGAGCACACGGGCTTCGAGCGCGTCCTCGACCTGGTCCTCGATGGTGACGGACGTGCCACGGTCCCGCTGCCGGACGAGGGCAGCCGACGCCACGTCAGCGAACAGCTGGAGCAGCGCGACGTCCTGGTCGCTGTGCCCGCGGGTGTGGTCGGCGAAGACGCACAACGAGCCGATGGTCCGGCCGCGCAGGCGGATCGGCTCGGCGAACGTGCCCTGCAGCCCCTGTTCGCGCATCGCCGCCGAGAAGGCGGGCCACTCCGACTCGTGCGTGGACACGTCGGGCACGTCGACGGTCTTCCCCGCCCGGTAGCAGTCGAGGCACGACCCCTCCTGGGTGCCGAGCTGTGCCTCCTCCGTCTCACTGCTGCGCTCGCTGGTCGAGGCGATGACCTGCAGGGCACCGGTCCGGTCGGCCAGGACGACCCCCGCCTCCGTCGCCGAGGTCCCCTCGACACAAGCAGCGATCACGCGGTCCATGGCGTCCAGTACCTCGAGGTCCGGAGCCATCGCCCACGCCAACCGGTCTCGGAACTCCGCCGCCTCACTCGTCATGCTTCGAAGGTACGACGGGCTCGATGACGCACGGCTCAGTCAGTTCGCGGTCCGGATCACCGTCAGCGCGCTGTCCCGCAGGGTCGTCGGTCGCGTCCGTCGAAGTGCGGACTGGTGCGACCCCTGAACAGGGGGTCAGGATGACGCATCAGTTGCACAGAGCAACTGGCAGGTGCTTCACCGACAGAGGAGTCGTCATGAAGAAGTCCATCGCAGCCGCGTTCGCCGCGGTCGCCGTCATCACCGCCGGCGTGTTCGCCGCTTCGCCCGCGTCCGCGCTGCCCGTCAGCACGAAGGTCGTCGGCGGCGAGAAGGCCCCCACCACCTCGTGGGCGGTGCAGCTCGAAGCCTCCGGCGGGAGCATCCCCTCGGGCTACGTCAGCAACTGCACCGGCGAGCAGCTCAACGCCTCGTGGATCCTCACCGCCCGGCACTGCATCGACGGCATCGGCGCGATGAACGTGTACCACTCGAACTCCACCGTCAACCGCGGTACGGCCGTCGCCGTCGACCGCGTCAGCGCCTCGCCGGCGGGTGACATCGCGCTCGTGCACCTGCGGACCGCCTACTCGCTGTCCACCTACGCACCCCTCGACCTCACCGCGACGGCCAAGTCGAGCGGCACCGGCACCATCCAGGGCTACGGCCTGCGTGCGAACGCGACCCAGTCCGACGGCCTGTACCAGGCCACGGTCTCGCTCACCGGCGCGAGCACCGACGCCTTCAGCGGTCGTGCCCAGCACCTCACCGGCGTGACCGGCGCCTCGAACCACGGCGACTCGGGCGGCCCGCTGCTCGTCAACGGCAAGGTCGTTGCCGTCTGCTCCACCGGCGACAGCGCCGACCCCGGCGCGAACACCAAGGCCGGCTCCAACTACGCCCTGCTGTCGCAGGCCTCGTCCTGGATCCGGACCACGGCCGGCGTCTGAACCACCTGACGGACTGGAGGCGCGGTGTCAGCTGGCACCGCGCCTCCAGTCCGTCCCCACCCGTCTCCAGAACCGGGGTCGCCTGCTCGGCGTCCGTCGCCCACCAGCTGAGCGCCCGTGCGGGCGCCGCGACGACAGTGGGGCCATGAGCCAGTACGAGAAGCGCGATCCGAACACCCTCTACCCGGCACCGCCGTACCCGAAGCAGGAGCAGTCGCTGCCGGGCGCCGCGTGGAAGATGGACCCGAAGCCCGACCACGGCGAGGAGAGCTACGTCGGGCTCGGACGGCTGAAGGGGTACCGCGGCATCGTCACCGGTGCTGATTCCGGCATCGGCCGTGCCGCCGCCATCGCCCTGTCGCGCGAAGGCGCGGACCTGGTGCTCTCGTACCTGCCGGACGAGCAGGAGGACGCGGAACAGGTCCGCGACCTGCTCGAGTCCGAGGGGCGTCGCGCCGTGCTGTTCCCCGGCGACATCTCCGACGAGCAGTACTGCACGGACCTGGTGCAGAAGGGCGTCGACGAGTTCGGCGGTCTCGACACCCTGGTCATGGTCGCGGGGCGCATGGAGAGCAACGAGGACATCCTCACGCTCGACACCTCGATGTTCGACTCCACCTTCAAGACCAACATCTACTCGCTGTTCTGGCTGACCAAGGCCGCCGTGCCGCACCTCGAGCCCGGTTCGACCATCGTGACGACCGGTTCGATCCAGGCGTCGACGCCCTCGCCGGACAAGATCGACTACGCCGTGTCGAAGGGCGCGATCAAGCTCTTCACCGAGGCCGTCGCGCAGCAGCTCGCGCCGAAGGGCATCCGTGTGAACTCCGTTGCCCCGGGGCCGGTGTGGACACCGCTGCAGCCCGGCTCCGACGACGCCGAGACGGTGTCGCACTTCGGCGAGAGCTCGCCGTTCGGCCGTCCCGGTCAGCCCGCCGAGCTCGGTGCTGCCTACGTGCACCTGGTCAGCCCGGAGTCGAGCTACCAGTCCGGGTCGACGATCACGATCGCGGGCGGGACGCCGGCGTTCTGATCTGCCTTGTTCGAGTTCTGAGGTTCTGAGGTTCTGGGTTTCGCGTTCTTGCGTTCGAGGAAGGGGACCATGTGTCCGGAGTGACGCACACCGTGCTGGTCGAGTGGGACGGGGAGGACCGGTCGTCCGAGGCCACGGCCCTGTCGCGTGAGCACCTGCCGAGGGTCGAGGGGGTCGAGTCCGTGCAGGCCGGCACGAGCGTGAGCACCGAGGGGTTGGAGGGCGGGTTCCACTGGATGCTCGTCGTCCGGTTCCGCGATCGTGCCGCGCTCACCGGGTACCTGCCGCACCCGGAGCACCGGCCGGTGGCCGAGTTCATCGGTGCGGCGAGTGCGCGGGTCGTCGTGTTCGACGTCGAGGACGCCGACTGACCGCTGCGGCCGGGTCCGGCGTCGCGGACGGGCTGGACGCCTAGGACCGGACCTGCTCGGCCGCGAGCAGCCCGAGGAGCGACAGGGCGTCGGCGTCGGGTGAGCCGACCGGGGCCGTGTAGAGCACCAGGTGCTGGTCGCGGTCGGTGAGCGCGAGGCTGTCGCAGTCGACCGTGACCGATCCGACCGACGGGTGCTGGAAGGTCTTGGTGAGCACGGACGTCATCTGCACGTCGTGCTGGTCCCAGAGCCGCCCGAACTCGCTGTCGCCCGCACCGAGCTCCTCGATCAGGTTGCCCACGGCGGGGTCGTCCGGGTACCGGGTCCGGGCCGCTCGGAGCTGCATGACGACGTGGCGCCGGAACTCGGCGCCGTCGGAGATCCCGTAGGGCGGCGGAGTCTCCGGACCGGGGTGTGCGGGGAACGCCCGCCGTGCCAGGTTCCGCTCGGCCGGGTCGAGCACCGAGAAGTCCTCCATGAGCGCTGCAGCGAGGGGGTTCCACGCGAGCACGTCGAAGGTGGCGGACAGGACGATCGCAGCGGTCTGCGGCAGCCGGTCCACCAGCGCGAGGATGCTCGGCCGGACGTCGCGGCGTACCCGGCCCAGCTGCAGTGCGGCCGTGCCGGCCAGTGCGTGCAGGTGGTCGGACTCCGCCGAGGTGAGCAGGAGCGCCCCGGCGATGCCCGCGAGGACCTCGGCGGAGGGTCGGGGTGCGCGACCCCGCTCGAGCCGGACGTAGTACTCGGTGGAGATGTGGGCGAGGACCGCTACTTCCTCACGACGGAGCCCGGGCGTCCGACGTCGTGGCCCCGACGGCAGCCCGACGTCCTCGGGGCGCAGGCGTTCGCGTCGAGAGCGGAGGAACACGGCGAGTTCCGGCTTGTCCATGGCACGAGTCTCCACCGGTTCGGCGCCCGGATCCTGGTACCGCTCGTACCTGTATCCGGGCAGTCGTCCGGCGTGACGCTGGTCCCGTGAACAACGAAACCACCACCACCAGTCCCATCGGCCTCCTGTCCGACAAGGTCGTCCTCATCACCGGCGCGAGCCGCGGCATCGGTGCGGCGGCCGCCCGGCTCTTCGCTCGGGAGGGCGCCCGGGTCGTCCTCGCCGCCCGCAGCACCGCCGCACTCGACGCCGTCGTCGCCGACGTCCGAGCGGCCGGGGGCACGGCCGATGCCGTCGCACTCGACCTCGCCGACCCCGCCAGCATCCGTGCAGCGGTCGCCCGCGTCGACGAGCTGCACGGTCGGCTCGACGGGGCCTTCAACAACGGCGCGACCATCCAGCAGCCCGGGCCGCTCGACACCACCACCGACGAGGACATCGACACCCAGTTCGCGGTGAACTTCCGCGGACACTGGGTGGCGATGAACGCCGAAGCCGAACTGATGCGTCGCAGCGCGGGTGGCGCCATCGTCAACACCTCGAGCATCGGCAGCCGCCGCGCCAACCCGGCGCTGCCCGCCTACGGTGCGATGAAGCGTGCGCTGAACAGCATCACCGAGACCGCGGCCGTCACCTGGGCTCCGGCGCACATCCGGGTGAACGGCATCACCCCCGGCGGCACCGCGACCGAGATGATCGACGCGTGGGAGGCGGCGACACCGGGCATCGTCGACCAGATCAACGCCACGGTGCCGCTCGGTCGGATGGCCGAGCCCGAGGAGGTCGCCGAGGTCGCGGCCTGGCTGCTCAGTGATCGCGCGTCGATGGTCACCGGGGCGATCGTCCCCGTGGACGGCGGCGCCGGAGCCTGACGCCGAACGCTCCGGGCCTCCCTGGCAGGATGACGGGCATGGCCAGCACTGTCCGCCTCATCCGGTCCGACGTCCTGAGCGACGCGGCGCAGTACGCGTACGCGTCCACCGTGCCGGCCGGGACGCGGCTCGTGTTCCTCGCCGGGGCCTGCCCGCTGGCCCCGGACGGGTCGACCGTCGCGGTCGGCGACTACGCGGGCCAGGCTGCCCGGTGCATCGAGACGATGCAGGAGGCGCTGCGTGCCGCAGGTGCGTCCATCGAGGACGTCGTGAGCACCCGGGTGCTCGTGGCGTCCTCGCGGCAGGCCGACCTCGTCACCGCATGGCAGGTGGTGCGCGATGCCTTCGGCGCGCACGACGTGCCGAGCACCCTGCTCGGGGTCACGGTGCTCGGCTACGACGACCAGCTGGTCGAGATCGAAGCCGTCGCGGCCGTCGCCGACGGCCAGGCCACGTGACGGCGCGAGGCGTCGAGGTTCCCGCGCTCCCGCGCTCCCGCGCACGCTCGCCTCAGAAGCCCGGACCCGCTTTGACCAGCGCGATGCCGACACCGACGAGCGCGAGGACGAGACCGGCCACGAACGTCCGCGGGGACGGGTTCTCCCCGCGGAGCCTGGCCACGACGGGCCCGAGGAGGGCGAGCCGGACCACGAGGTACGCGATCGCGATGATCTCGGCCGCGAGCCCGGACGTGCCGGTCAGCCAGGCGTAGGCGAGGACGGCAGCCGGCAGGAAACCGGAGGTGAGGATGGGCAGCGAATCTCGCAGCTCGGCGCGGACGGTCTCCCCGGTGAGGCGGTGGTCGCTCCGCGCACGTCGTCCGACCGATTCGGCGAAGGTGTGTGCGAGGAAGGTCGAGAACGCGGTGGCGAGGACGTACCAGAGCCCCCGACCGCTCTCGGCGGTGTCCGGGAGCATGGGTGCGATCGTGCCGAGGATCACGATGTTGCCGTACACGAACGCGGTGATGCGGCTCGAGGCGTCCTCACGCGACAGGCGTCTCCGGCCCACGGAAGTCCTCTCGTGCGGGCTCAGTAGTACTCACCCTGCCGGTAGTCCCAGCTCGTGAACGTGTCCGCGAGCAGCCCCATGATCCGGTCGACGTCGAGCCCCTTGCGGATCAGCGTCGGTGCGGGGACGACCGATCGGCGTCCGTCCTGCAGCGGGATCAGGGTCCCCGTGCTGTCGACCATCGACACCATGACGCCCTGCTCGTAGCGGGTCTCGGCACTCTGCTCCGGCTGGATGGACGCGACGTAGTCGTCCGCCTCGACGATCACGTCGGCGCGCTCGGCGATGCGCTCGCCGATGCCGTCGACCACGCCACGGTTGCCGGTGCCCGACGGGTTGGCCGAGCTCGCGAAGGCGAACTTGCCGTGCTCGGTCCAGAGTTCGCGGGCGGCGAGCTCACCGGGGACGCCGAACTTGATGACGAAGCAGGACGTCCCGCGGGTGTCCATCATGAGTTCGTCGGAGCCGTCCGCCGGCAACGCCGCTCGGCCCTCGTCACTCCAGGGCAGGATGCACCCGAGCAGGATGTCCTCGTCCCAGCACCGCTGGTACAGGGCGTCGATCTCGGGGGTGAGCTGCGCGATGCTCCGGAGCATCTCGAGCGAGCTCACGAGCACGACGCCCGGCTTGTTGCGGTTGCGTTCCTTCGCGTCGAACTTCCGCTCCAGACCCGCGCGGTCCGAGGTCATCAGGATGTAGCCGACCTTGGTGGGGACCACCGCCAGCCCGCCGTCGTGCAGCAGCGCGTCCACCGCACTGCGCGGCACGCCACCGTCCCAGTGCACCCGGTTCATGCTGACCTGCGTGTCGTCGTTCATGCCCGTCCTCGTCCCGTTCTGGAGTCAGACGATCGTCTGACAGCGGTAGCCTATGGACGGTGTCCGAGCCGGACAAGGGCGAAGGACCCGACCTGTGGGCCTTCTCCGAAGGGTTCAGGCGGGCTCGCAGCGAACGACCGAGGGGCCCAGCACGCGCTGGGCCCCTCGGTCGTTCATCGGTGGTGGGTCAGGATCGCTTCCGACGACGGGCCTGCAGCGCGATCACGCCGACGCCGGTCAGCGCGAGTCCCGCAGCCCACGGCAGCAGCTGCATCGCGTCGCTCCCGGTGTAGGCCAGCTGGCCGGTCGGGACGGCGGCGGAGACCGCGCTCGTCGGAGCGACAGGGGTCGCCACCGTCGAAGCGGTCGGACGGACGTCCACCGTGAACGCCGTCGCGAAGCGGCTCGACGCGACGGTCAGGGCATGGGTGGACGCGTGCGGGAACGTCACTTCGGCACCTGCCCACGGGTCGGTGTTCGGGACGATGACGTCGGAGGTGTGGTCGGACGTCACCGTGAACGGTGCCGGGTAGCCGTCGGCGCCGTCGACCTCGTTGCCGAAACGATCGACGAGGCTCCCGCCGACCAGGAGCGTGCCGCCCTGGTCGATGGTCGGCCGCCCACCCTCGAAGCCCACGCCCATGGAGCTGTAACCGCCGTCGGGCTCGGGGGTGGTCTCGTTCTGGAAGGTCCAGACGGTGCCGTCGCGCTCGATGACCCAGCTCGTGGAGTGCGCGGTGAGGAAGGTGTCCTTGTCCTCGGCCGTGACCCGCACGCCGAGCGGTGCCGAGGCGTCCGTCGTGAGGTTCACGTACTGCGATGCGATCGTCGTGCCGCTGGTCGCGACGATGCGGAAGGCGTACGTGCCCGAGTAGTCAGAGGTGCCGGACAGCACCCCGGTGGAGTGGTCGAGCGACAGACCGTAGGGGAGGTAACCAGATTCGTCTTGATCGGTCTCGTCGGCGTACGGGTCGTCGAGCGAGAAGTACTCCACCGAGTACGTCGGCTTCGGGAACCCGTCCGCGGCGAACGTGTGGGTGAACCGTTCCCCGGCCGTCGTGGACAGCATGACCGGCTCGTCCTCGGTGGTCGCCTCGGGGAACGAGGCGGCCTGTGTCACCGCAGCGGTCGACGCCGTTGCTGTCTGGTCGTCGTCGCCCGTGATCGTGACGGCGATGACCTTGCCGGCGTCCGAAGGGAGGACGAGGTAGGACTCGGTCGTGACGGGGAGCGTGGTGCCGTCACCCGTCCACGCGTAGGAGAGCGTGCCGGTGAAGCCCGTCCCCGTCGCGGTGAGGGTGCTGCCCACGGTCGCATCCCCGGCGATGGTCGCGGTGGGGTCGGCGACGGCGGGAGCAGACGTCGCCGGGGCGGCCGGAGCGCTGCTGGGCGCGGTGGTCTCGTCCGCGGGCACCTCCGTGTCCTCGGCGGCATCCGGAACCGGGACGACAGGAGTCGTCGCGTCGGGCGACGCTGCTGCGGTCTCCTCATCGGTGCCGGTGCCGGTGCCGGTGCCGGAGTCCGTGCCGGTTCCGGGCGCGGTGTCCTCGGTGGGGGCCGCGGCCGAGCCGGCTGACGCGGTCGCCGGTGCTGCTTCCGGCAGTTCTGCCGCCGAGGCAGACAGCGCCCCGAAGCCGGTGCTCAGGCCGATGACGGCGATCGTCGCGCCGATCGCGCATGCGCGTCGGAGTGTTGCGGTGCTGTGTGGCACGGGTTGTCCCCTCGGGTGTGCCGTCCGACAACGGCCGGACGAGTGCGATCGCCGGAAGCCGGCGCCCTCGGATCGTAGCCAACCTGTGAAGCGTCTTTGAGCCCGAGGGCAGGCATCACCCGCGAAGTGGGGGAGCGGCATCGCGCCGCAGTCGTCGCAGCGCTCACCTGGAGAGGTGGAAATATTCCCATTTCGGGCATATGGTCTCACCGTGCGAACAGCAGAGTTGCGAGAGCCGGCGTTCTGGGTCATGACCACCCTCGCCCGGGGACGGCTCCACGGGTACGGCATCATCCAGGCCGTCACCGAGCTCACGGAGGGCGACGTCGGCCTGCCGGTGACGACGCTGTACAAGACACTGGAACGTCTCGAACAGGACGGACTGGTGACCGGCGCCGGAGACGAAGTCGTTGGGGGGCGTCTCCGGCGCTACTTCGCCCTCACCACCCAGGGCGAACAGCGGCTCGCGCTGGAGACCGAGCGACTCGAGGTCAGGCTGCGCGCGGTGCGTGCCCGTCTGCCGCGCACGTCGAGCATCTCCGGCAAGGTGGCCGGAGCATGAGTGCCGAACTCGAAGCTCGGTACCGGCGACTGCTCGCCTGGTACCCGGCTGCGTGGCGTTCCGCGAACGCCGACGCGCTCGTCGGGACACTCCTCGACGTCGCCGAGGGCGAAGGCCGAGAGCGTCCGACCCGCCAGGAACGTCGGGCCATCGCCGAGCACGGCGTGGGCCTGCGGCTCGACGGGCTCGTGGTGGCCGATGTGCGGAACCCCGCGAGCACGGTGGCCCTGACCCTCGGCACCGGGCTTGCTCTCGCCGAGTTCCTGTTCTCGAGTTGGGCGCCGTGGATCACCGGCAACCCGGCTCCGGGATCGATGGTGCAGGTCGGACCCTTCCGCGACACGGGCTTCGTGTTCGCGGCGCTCTGGGTGATCGCCCTCGTCACTGCGCTCTCCGGCCGGTGGAACGTCGGGCGCGTCGTCCTGCTGGTGTCCGTGCTGCTCGGGACCGTGTCGCCGTACCTCCTGAACCGCTACCCGGGCGTCTGGAGTGTCGACCGGGCGACCTTGCTCCTGCTCAGCGCGTGCGCGGTCGTCGCGGTCCTCGGACGCCCGCACCGCTCCCAGCACACCGCGGCAGCAGCCGTCGGATGGTTCCTGCTCGGCGCCCTCAGCTACTGCAGCGTCAGCGATCCCGGACAGTGGCAGTACAGCCGGTCCCTGTGGGATGGGAACCTCTACGCCTGGTACGGGACGGCAGTGCTCGAGATCAGCGCCGTCGTTCTCGCGATCATGCGGTGGTGGCGGACAGCGTTCACGATCGTCCTGAGTCTCGTCCCGTACGTCGGGGCGCTCGCGGTGAACGAAGTCCGCGCGATGGACGTCGGGAGCGGGTCCGTCGAGTTGGTGGCACTCCCGGTGGCCCTCGGGCTGGTCCTGCTCGTCCTCCACAGTCGTGGTTCCCTTGCGCTCCCACCGCGGAGACCTGTGCGGCCCGCTCGCTAGTCCGGCCGCGTCGGAGTCGGGGCACACCGAAATCGAACCCCGCCTCACTCCACCAACGACTGCGTCCCCACCACGATCGCCAGGGCCAGCCGCTCCGCGTCCACCGATCCGGGCTCGGCCGTGTACGCCAGGATCCGCAGGTCCTCCGGCCCGACGACCAGGGTGTCGCAGTCGAGCGTGATCAGCCCGACGTCCGGGTGGTCGATCACCTTCCGGCGGGCGGTCTCGCCGAGCGCGGTCGCGCCGGAGTCCCACAGCTCGACGAACCGCGGGCTCGCCGCCCGAAGGTCCCGCACGAGCTGCTGCAGCTGGCGGTCGAGCGGGTAGCGGGCCGCGGTCATCCGGAGCCCCGCCACCAGGTTCGCCTCGAACGCCGCCTGCTCCTCGGGCGTGTGCACGGCGCGGCTGCCGGACCCCAGCAGGTGCCGCCACGCGGTGTTCCGGTCGTTCCCGCGCAGCGCCCCGATCGGCCCCATCAGGGCGTCGTACGGGGCGTTGGCGACGAGCAGGTTCCCCGCGGCGTCGAGCACCGCGACCGGGGTGTCCGCCAGGCGGTCGAGCAGTCGCTGCACGCTCGGTGGGATCCTCGACGGCACCACGTCGGCGCCGGGGACCGCGTGCCCGGCGAGCCGGTAGAGCAGCTCGCGGTCGGCATCGGCGACCCGCAGCGCCCGCGCGAGCGCCTCGACGACCTGGGCGGACGGCGAGGTCGCCCGCCCCTGCTCGAGCCGGGTCAGGTAGTCGGCGGAGATCCCCGCCAGCCCGGCCAGCTCCTCGCGCCGCAGACCGGTCGCACGCCGACGCGGCCCGACGACCACTCCCGCCGCCTCGGGGGAGACGTGGTCGCGCAGTCGCCGCAGGGTGTGCCCGAAGTCCGTGTCCGCCATGTCCCCAGTCTGCGCGTCGAGGGGCGCCCGGGTCCTGGCCCTGCTGGTCCCACGACAACCGGGCGACTCCCTGCGGTCGTCGCCGAGCGTGACGCTGGACCCATGACAACGACACTCATCACCGGGGCCACCCGCGGCCTCGGCAAGGAAACCGCCCGCCAGCTCGTCAAGGCGGGCCACACCGTCTGGATCGGCGCCCGTGACGCCGACCAGGGCGCCGCGGTCGCCGCCGAGATCGGCGCCCGCTCCGTCCAGCTCGACGTCCGCGACGACGACTCGGTCGCCGCGGCCTTCGCCCACGTCGACGCGAACGGCGGACTCGACGTGCTGGTCAACAACGCCGGCATCGCCGTCTGGGGGCAGAGCGGGCCCGAGGCGCTCGCCGTCTTCGACACGAACGCCGTCGGCACGATCCGCGCGACCGAGGCCGCGCTGCCGCTCCTGCGTCGCTCCGCGAACCCGATCGTCGTGAACCTCTCGAGCGCGCTCGGCTCCTTCACCGCCACCCACGACCCGTCGAAGCCGGCGTTCAGCGTGCCGGCCGTGGTCTACGGCGCGTCCAAGGCCGCCGTCTCGATGCTGACGGTGCAGTACGCACGCGTCGTGCCCGAGGTGCACTTCGTCGCGATCGAGCCCGGCTACACGGCCACCGAGTTCGGTGGCATGCCGAACCCGCACGGTCGCCCCGTCGAGGTCAGCGCGGCGACGATCGCGGCCGCCGCGAGCGCGGGCCCGGAGGGCCCCACCGGCGTGTTCCTGGAGGACGGCCAGACGCTCGGGTGGTGACGTCGTGACGGCCTGGAGGCCCGTGGCGGCGCCGCCACGGGCCTCCAGGCCGTCGTCCGGTCGCGTCTACAGCAGCTGGCGCGCGTTGGTGGACGCGAGGTCCAGCAGCTCGTCGCCGCGACCCGACAGCACCGTGCGGATGGCGTAGAGCGTGAAGCCCTTCGCCTGCTCGAGCGTGACCGCCGGGGGCATGGAGAGTTCCTGGCGGTTCGCGCGGACCGACACGAGCGCCGGGCCGTCGTGCGCGAGCGCGGCGGCCATGGCGTCCTCGAAGTCGTCGGACACGTCGACGTGGAACCCCTTGATGCCGATCGCCTCGGCGACGGCGGCGAAGTCCGGGTTCTGCAGCTCGGTGCCGTAGTTCACGAAGCCGGCGGCCTTCATCTCGAGCTCGACGAAGTTGAGCGACGAGTTGTCGAACACGACGATCTTCACCGGCAGCTTGTTCTGCACGATCGTGATGAGCTCACCGAGGAGCATCGTCAGCCCGCCGTCACCGGCCAGGGCGATCACCTGCCGGTCCGGGAACGCCGTCTGCGCACCGATCGCCTGCGGGACGGCGTTCGCCATCGTGCCGTGCACGAACGAGCCGATCAGCCGGCGCTTCCCGTTCATGGTGAGGTAGCGCGAGGCCCAGACGACGGGGGAGCCGACGTCGGGGATGAAGACGGCGTCCTCGGCGGCGAGCCGGTCGAGCACCCGGGCGACGTACTGCGGGTGCAGCGGCTTCTTCCTGCCGGCCGGCACCGCCAGGTCGTCGAGCTTCTCGCGGGTCTTCCGGTAGTGCCGCAGCGAGTCCTCCAGGTGCTTCGTCGGGTGCGAGCCGGTCAGCAGCGGGATGAGGGCGAGGGCGGTGTCCTTGACGGTGCCGACCAGCCCGATGTCGACGGGGTGCCGTCGGCCGAGCTGCGAGCCGCGGATGTCGACCTGCACGTGCTTCGCCTTGGCCGGGAAGAACTGCTGGTACGGGAAGTCCGTGCCGAGCATGAGCACGACGTCGGCGTCCTCCATCGCGCGGTACCCGGACGCGAAGCCGAGCAGCCCCGTCATGCCGACGTCGTACGGGTTGTCGTACTCGATGTACTCCTTGCCACGCAGCGCGTGCACGATCGGGGCCTGCAGCCGCTCGGCCAGGGCGACGACCTCGTCGTGGGCGTCCGCGACGCCGGCTCCGGCCAGGATCGTGATCCGGTCGGCACCGTTCAGCAGGTCGGCGGTGCGCTGTAGCTCGGCCTCGCTCGGCACGATGCGCGGGGTGGCCCGCTCGATGCGGGTGGTGCGGTCGTCCTTCGCCTCGGCGAGCAGCACGTCGCCCGGGATCACGAGCACGGCGACGCCGCGCTTCTCGATCGCCTCGCGCATCGCGATCTCGAGCAGGCGGGGCATCTGGACGGGGTCGGCGACGTACTCGACGTAGACGGAGCACTCGCGGAACAGCTCCTGCGGGTGCGTCTCCTGGAAGTAGCCGGAGCCGATCTCCGCCGTGGGGATGTGCGCGGCGATCGCCAGCACCGGCACCCGCGAACGGTTCGCGTCGTACAGGCCGTTGATCAGGTGCAGGTTGCCGGGCCCGCAGCTGCCGGCGCAGACGGTCAGGTCACCGGTCAGGGCGGCCTCGGCAGAGGCGGCGAACGCGGCCGCCTCCTCGTGACGGACGTGCTCCCACCGCATCGTGCCGTCCTTGCGCAAGGCGTCGGTGAAGCCGTTCAGGGAGTCCCCGGGCAGGCCGTAGACCCGGTGGATGTCGTTGGCGCGGAGGGTGGCGACGATGTTCTCGGCAACGGTTGGCATGCGTCCTGTCTACTCGCGACCGCTGCGCTGAACGCTTTCGGAGTTTTGTGAGGCTCACTCGCCCTGGGATGCCGGGGTCGTGCTGCGACGATGGCGGGATGACCGACGACGCGCCGCTCCTCCGTCCCCGCCGACGGGAGCGCGCCGCGTACGGGATCCTCGAGCGCTCGCCGTACCCGCTCGTCTCGGTGGCGATCGCCGTCATCGCGGTCGTCGTCATCACCATCGTCGGGTTCACCCTCGGCACCGTGGACCTCGGGCTGTCCAAAGCCCTCAACGCGCTGCACACCGGGTTCATCGGGGCGTTCAGCACGGCGGTCTACCACGTGATCAGTCCGGCACCGGCGATCGGGATCACGGTCGTCGTCGTCGCCGTGATCTGGTGGCGCACGCGCGACCTGCGACCGGCCCTGGCGTTCGGCGGCACCATCGCGATCACGTGGGTGCCGTCCGCGATCGTGAAGGAGATCGTGCACCGCGCCCGGCCCGACGTCGCCGTGCTGCCGCACCCGTTCCCCGTGCAGCCCGACCCCGGGTACCCGAGCGGGCACACGGTCTACATCACGGCGTTCGTCATCGCGCTGATCTGGCTGCTCCGCGAGACCCGGTGGCACCGGCTTGCCCTGACGCTCGGGGTCGTGGCCATCGTGATCGTGTTCTTCGCGGTGTCGATCGATGCGGTGCACTACCCGACCGACGCCGCTGCCTCGATCCTGTGGGCGCTCGCCGTGGCGCCGGGGGTGCGGGTGGTGTGGGTCGACTGGCTCATGCCGCGGGTGCCGTTCCTGCGGCCGGGGCGGGGCTGACGCCGGGCGGCTTGGGCTGGGGCGGTTGCGGGTGGTCTGGTCGACGCGGAACGACACTGTCGATGTCGTACGACGTCGACAGTGTCGTTCCGGGTCAGCGGAGGGTGCTGGTCCGGCCCCGCGCCGCGAGCAGCGCCACGACGGCCACCACGGCGGCGGCGAGCATCACGATCGCCAGCGGCGCCGCGGTGTCCGAGCCGCCGATGCTGACGAGCGGGGACACGAGCGCCGCGAGCCCGAACTGCAGGGCACCGAGCACGGCCGAGGCGCTGCCGGCGGCCGAGGGCACGGCACCGAGGGCGAGTGCCGTGGCGTTGCCGAGCACCAGGCCGAGCGAGCCCACCGCGGTGAACAGCGGCACGGCGAGCCAGATGACCGGCGCCCCGGACACGACGAGCAGCGCGAACGCCACGGTCGACGCGAGCACCAGCACGATGCCGAGCGACAGCACGCCCGTGACCGAACGGGTCGCGGTGAGCTTGGCGGACAGGATGCTGACGCCCATCAGCGCCAGGGCGTTCAGCCCGAAGGCCAGGCCGTAGCCGACCGTGCCGAAGCCGATCATGTCCTGGTACAGGAACGGCGACGCGGAGATGTAGGCCATCATCACGGCGAACGCGAAGCCGAACACCGCGGTGTAGCCGAGGAACGTGCGGGAGCGTAGGGCACGCAGGGCCGAGCCCGAGCCACGGCGTTCCTCGCGCAGGGCGTCGCGGTGTTCCTTCAGGTGGGTCTCGCGGATCACGGCGAGGACCGCGATGAGCATGACGACCGACAGGCCGAGCACGATCGAGAGCAGGCCGCGCCAGCCGATCGGACCGGTGAGCAGGCCGCCGAGCAGCGGTGCGACGACCGGGGCGACCCCGCCGACGATCATCATGAGGGAGAACGCGCGGGCGGCGGACTTGCCGGTCGCCAGGTCGGAGATGACCGCACGGCTGATCACCATGCCGGCCGCACCGCCGAGGCCCTGCAGCAGGCGGGCAGCGATGAGCACGCCGATGTTCGGCGCGAGCACCGCGGCGATGCTGGCGAGCACGCACACCGCGGCGCCGGCGATGAGCGGCGGCACGCGGCCGAACCGGTCGGACAGCGGGCCGAACACGAGCTGGCCCGCGGTCACGCCCACCAGGAACGCGGTCAGGGTGAGCTGGACGGCGGTGGCGCTCGCCCCGAGCTCGGTGGTCATCTGCGGGAACGCCGGCAGGTACAGGTCGGTGGCGAAGGGGGCGACGGCACTGAGCAGGCCGAGCACCAGGAGCAGCGCGGTCGTGATGCCCTGCTGCTTGGTCGTGGGTGTCGCGATCGTCGCGCGGATGGTTCCGGTGTCCGTGGTCATTGTTATGAAAGCATAACTCATTGCCCGAGATCGGTACAGTACGGTCATGCACTCCGCCGTGTCCGACCACGTCCTCGCCGAGTTCGCGGACGTCCTGCTCCGGATCGCGCGTGACATCGACCCGCACGGCTCGGAGACCCTCGACATCGTGCCGCTGACCGGCACCGAGGCGCTCGTGATGCGCTGGATCAACCGCAACCCCGGCACCTCGCCCAGTGCCACCGCCGAGGCGACCGCCCTGCAGCGCAGCAACCTCAGCGTCGCGCTCCGGTCGCTCGTGGCGAAGGGCATGGTCGAGCGGCGCCAGGACCCGGCGGACGCCCGGACCGTGCAGCTGCACTCGACCGCCCTGGCCCAGGAGAGCGTCGACCGGCTCTACCGGCACTGGTCGGACAAGCTCCGCACGGCCCTCGGTGGCGACGAGCGGGGTGCGGTCGAGGCGCTGGAGCTGCTGCAGCGGATCGACGACGGACTGCGCGCGGGCTAGGCGACGGCGTCCTCGGCGGCGGCAGCGGCGTCGTCGGCAGCGGTGTCGGCATCGTCGGCCGCCTCGTCCTGGATCGGCAGCAGGCGACGCGCGCCGTGCCCCTCGTCGCCCAGGGCATCACCGGGGTTCACGACCGAGCAGGCCCCGAGCGAGACGCACCCGCAGCCGATGCACTGCGTCATCTCCTGCTGCAGGCGCTCGAGCTCGAGCTGGCGGGCCCGCAGTCGTGCGCGCCACCGCTCGTTCAACCGGTTCCAGTCGCGCAGCGAGGGCATGCGGTCGGCGGGCAGGGCCTCGAACTGCTCGGCGACCTCGCTGAGCGGGATACCGAGGCGTTTGGCCACCTGGATGATCGCGATCCGCCGTTCGACGTGCCGCGGGTACATCCGCGTGCCGCCGTCGGTGCGTTCCGGGCGGATCAGGCCCTTGCGCTCGTAGAAGTGCAGGGCCGAGGCGGCGACGCCCGTGCGGCGGACGATCTCGCCGATGGGCAGCAGGTCGGTCGGCCGGGGTGCCTGGATCTCGACCATGGTGGAGATCCTACTGCTGGAAGGACTCCCAGAGCAGGAACCCCGTGAACAGCACGAACGGCGTGCAGGCGACCACGTTGAGCCAGCGGTGCTCGACGATCACCGCGGCGAACTCCCGCAGGAACGCACTCGGCACGTAGTAGGCCGCCGTGCGGGCGCCGACGACCTGGGCGGGCAGATCGAGGCGACGGGCCAGGGTCGCCGCCCGCAGCACGTGGTAGTTGTTCGTGACCACGACCATCTGGCCGTCCCGGCCGGCGGCCGTCTGCACGTCCCGCGAGAACCGCAGGTTCTCGCGGGTGTTCCGCGACGCGGTCTCCGCGACGACGTCGCCCGCGTCGGCACCGTGCGCCACCAGGTACTCGGCCATCGCGGTGCCCTCGGGGCGGGGTTCGTCGTCGCCCTGTCCGCCGGACGGCACGAGGAGCGGATGGCGTCCGGCGGCTCGTTCGGCCCGGTAGACGCCGAGCGCCCGGTCGAGCCGGCTCTGCAGCAGGGGCGGGACCTCGCCGTGCACCAGCCCGGAGCCGAGGACCACGATCGTGTCGGGGACGATGCCGTGCCGCGTCCGCCCGTAGACCACGGAGTACAGGGCGAACGCGACCAGCGACAGCGCGAAGTACCCGCAGACGAACACCATCAGGACGGCGACCGCGATCCTCGTGCCGTCCCACAGTGTGAAGCCCTCGCCGCTGCCCGAGACGAGCAGGGCGATGGCGATGGCCGGCAGCACGAACACCGCCACCCCGGCGGCGAGCGACAGCAGGTTGCCGACGCTGCGTCCCTCGGCGCGGAGCATCTGCAGACCGTTCGCGACCAGGGCGACGCCGAGCACCACCACGGCGAGCGGCACGAGCAGCAGCACCACGGCGACGAGCAGGCTGAACCCGGGGACCACCCTGGTCAGCACGGCCACGACCGTCGCGAGCCCGAACAGCACGGCCGCGGTCAGGAACACCCCGTTGCGGAGCATCCGCGGGTCCCGTCGCCGCCCCAGGACGTACAGCACCAGGAACAGCAGGGCGAAGACGGGAGCGGCGCCCAGCCCGAGCACCGTCAGCCGACCGCGCGACGGATCAGGTCGGCCACCCGTGCCTCGTCGGCCTCGGAGAACTCGGGGCTGATCGCCCACGACGTCGGCCAGAACGTGCCGTCGTCGAGCGCGGCCGAGTCCTGGAACCCGAGCGTCGCGTAGCGGGCCTTGAACTTCGCGGCGTCCTGGAAGAAGAACACCGCCTTGCCGTCCCGGGCGTAGGCGGGCATGCCGTACCAGAGCTTCGGCGCGAGCTCGGGCGCGACCTCGAGCGCGATGCGGTGGATGCGCTCCGCCAGCCCGCGGTCCGGCTGGGGCATCTCGGCGATCTTTGCCTCGACCGCAGCGGCGTCGGCTGCGGCCTTCTCGGCCCTGGTGCCCTTCGTGCCGCGAGCACGCTTGACCTCCGCGGCGTGCTCCTGCATCGCCGCACGCTCCTCGTCGGTGAAGGTGGTCTCGGTCTTCGTCGTCCGTGCCATCGTCGTCTCCTCGTGGTCTCGTGCACCCATCATGGGTCCGCGAAGCGAAGCATGCGAGGCCCGGGTCCGATCGAGTGCCAGGCTCGTCCCATGACCTACATCGCCAGTGACGACCGCTACGACTCGATGACGTACCGCCGGACCGGCCGCTCGGGCCTCGACCTGCCGCTGCTCTCCCTGGGGTACTGGCACAACTTCGGGGACGACATGCCCTTCGAGAACCAGCGTGCCATCAGCCGCCGGGCGTTCGACCTCGGGATCACCCACCACGACCTCGCGAACAACTACGGCCCGCCGTACGGTGCCGCCGAGGTGAACTTCGGCCGCCTGATGCGTGAGGACTTCCGGCCCTACCGCGACGAGATGGTCGTCTCGACGAAGGCCGGCTGGGACATGTGGCCGGGCCCGTACGGGCAGGGCGGTGGCTCGCGCAAGTACGTGCTCGCGTCGCTCGACCAGTCGCTGCAGCGCACGGGCCTGGACTACGTCGACGTCTTCTACTCGCACCGCCTCGACGCCTCGACCCCGCTCGAGGAGACGATGGGCGCCCTGCACACCGCGGTCCAGCAGGGCAAGGCGCTGTACGTCGGCATCTCGTCGTACGACGCCGAGCGCAGTCGGCAGGCAGCCGAGATCCTCCGCGACCTCGGCACCCCGCTCCTGATCCACCAGCCCTCGTACTCGATGCTCAACCGCTGGATCGAGACCGAGGGGCTGCTCGACGCCGCCGGCGAGCTCGGCTTCGGCGTCATCGGCTTCACCGCGCTGGCGCAGGGGCTGCTGACCGGCAAGTACCTGAACGGTGTGCCCGAGGACTCCCGCGCGGCAGCGGGCAAGTCCCTCGACGCGTCGAGCATCACGCCCGAGGTCGTCGAGCACCTCCGTGCCCTGAACGACGTCGCGGCCGCGCGCGGACAGTCCCTCGCGCAGCTCGCCCTCGCCTGGGCGCTCCGTGACGAGCGGGTGACCTCACTCGTGATCGGCGCCTCGCGGGTGTCGCAGCTCGAGGACAACGTCGCCGCGCTGTCGAACACCTCGTTCACCGACGAGGAGCTCCGCGTCATCGACGAGCACTCGGTCGGCATCACCGACGTCGACCTGTGGGCGGGAGCCCGCGCGGGCGAGGTCTCCTGACCCGAGCCCCACGCCGCACCAGTCCCTCGGCCGGTCGCATCTCGTTGCTCGGCGGATCCCGCCGGCTGGTCACGACACGTCGCGGGTCGCCGCCGAGCGGTCACGAACTGTCGGCTGGCCGCGCCGCAGGCGACGGTCTGCGACCGCACGGCGCACGGCCGACGGGGTGTCGTGACCGCTGCGGTGCCCTGGGCGCGCGGCGCGGCGGACGGGAGGCGCGGGGCACGCCGCCACGCGCCTCCCGTCCGTCGTCCGGTCGCGTTGCGTCGCGTGGCCGGCCCGCGGGGGCCGGTCACGACCCGACGCGGGCCGCCCGCCGACTGGTCACGAACTGTGGACTGGCGGCGCCGCAGGCGACGGTCTGCGACCGCGCCGCGGCTGACCGCCGGGACGGCGCCCGGAGCGAACTCCTCCGGGGCGCGGCGGCCGGTTGGTACCATCGACAGCGTTCGACAACACGCAGTGTGTATCTACCGGCCGCCGGCATCCCGGCGGACAACGGCGGCACCCGATGGGTCCGCCGCCACCGAACCGGGCGGGCCGAGAAGGCACAACCCCGATGCTCCAGACCCGCTCAACCGACGCCCCGCCCGCTCCGGACCGCTCACTCGTCTCCCTCGCCGGCCGCTGGTACTTCCCCGTGGCGTTCATCGCCCGGCTCCCGTTCGCGATGATGGTGGTCGGCGTCCTGACCCTCGTCGTCGCCGCCCGTGACTCCGTCGCCCTCGGCGGCATCAACTCCGCCGCCGTCGGCATCGGCTCCGCGATCTTCGGCCCGATGGTCGGTGCCGCGGCGGACCGTTACGGCCAGCGGGCGGTGCTCGTCCCCGTCGGCCTGGTGAACGCGGCGCTGCTCGGGTTCTTCCCATTCGTCGTCAGCGGTACCGCGCCCGACCTCGCCGTCCTCGCGGTCGCGTTCTGCATCGGCGCCTCTGCCCCGCAGGTCGCCCCGATGTCCCGCACCCGGCTCGTCGCGATCATCCGGCAGCGGATGGCCCCGGCGCGGCGCGAGAAGACCCTCAGCGGCACCATGGCCTACGAGTCCGCCGCCGACGAGACCGTCTTCATCATCGGCCCGTTCCTGGTCGGCATCCTCGCCAGCGCGATCGCCCCGTGGGTGGCCGTCGCCGGCGCCTCGGTCCTGACGTTCGTGTTCGTCACGGCGTTCGCGCTGCACCCGACCGGCAAGCTCGTGGTCGGCCAGCACGCGGAGTCGACGCAGGCACCCGCGCGGCAGCTCCTGCGTCCGCGGCTCGTCGTCGTGGTCGTCGGCATCCTCGGCATCGGCCTGTTCTTCGGCTCGACGCTCACCTCGCTGACGGCCTTCATGGAGACCCACGGCGAAGCCTCGCAGGCCGGCCTGCTCTACGGCCTGATGGGCATCGGTTCCGCCGGGTTGGCGCTCGGGTCGGCAGCGTTCCCGCGGGCCTTCGGCCTCGGCTGGCGCTGGCTCGTGTTCGGCGTCGTGCTCCTCGCCGGTGCGATCGCGTTCGCCAGCGCCGGCTCCGTCGTCGCCGCGGGCGTCATCCTCGCGATCATGGGCATCGGGATCGGGCCGACCCTGGTCGCCCAGTACAGCCTCGGTTCCGACCGCTCACCGGTCGGCCGGTCCGCCACCACCATGACGATCCTCGGGTCCGCCGTCATCGTCGGCCAGTCGATCGCCTCCGCGATCACCGGTGACGTCGCCGAGCACCACGGCACCGCCGCAGCGATGCTGCTGCCGGCGGTCTCCGCCGCGATCGTCGTGGTCGCCGCGGTCGGCAACCTGCTGCTCCCGCGCCGGGTCGTGACCGCCTGACCGCGAACGTGACCACCTGACGGACCGGAGGCCCGTGGCGACGCCGCCACGGGCCTCCAGTCCGTCAGGTCGGTGCGTCAGGACTCCGTGTCGTCGACGAGCAGGTCCTCGTGCCGGTAGTCGTCGGCACGCAGGCCGGCGCGGGCGATCATGTGCGTCGACACCGGCACCAGGAACAGCTGGAACACCATGATCGGCAGCACGACCCAGAACGCCGTCCACGTCCACACCGCGACCACGATGGCGGCCAGCGCGAGTGCGAGCCCGAGCACCTGCGGCTTCGCCATGGCGTGCAGACGGACGAGCGGGTCCGGGAACCGGACGATGCCGACCCCGGCGCCGAGCGACAGCAGCGACCCGACGAGCAGCAGCCCGATGGCGATCCAGGCCCGGATGCCGGCGTCGTCGACGAACGACTCGATGATCTCGATCACGACTGGTCCTCCTCGGCGCGCTCGGGGGTGGTGACGGTCAGTCCCTCGTCGGACGGGTCGGCCGAGGGCGTGACGGCCCGGGCGACGGCGACCGTGGCGAACACACTCGTCGCCGAGATCACCACGAGCACGGGGATGCCGGTCAGGTCCTGGCGGATGACCATCGCGGCGGCGATCACCACGAGCACGGTGGTCAGCACCATGTCGGAGCCGATCATGCGGTCGAGGATGGTCGGACCGCGCACGATGCGGAACACCGCGAGGGCGAACGTCGCCCCGAGGAGCGCGAGCACGAGCGCGACGGCGATGCCCATCACGACGACGACGGGGCTCATCGGGTCACCTCCGGCAGGGGCTCGGACAGCTCGGAGACGTCCTGCTTGGATCCCAGTGCGCGGATGACCATGGCCTCGATCCGGAGTGCGACGCGGCGTTCGTCCTCGACCTGCTCGAGGCGCTCGGTGTCGAGCACGTGGAGCAGCAGGCGACGGCGCCGCAGGTCCACGTCGGCGACGTACGAGCCGGGCACGAGCGAGATCGCGAGGGTGGCCAGGGTGAAGGTCATCTCTGACGTGGAGTGCAGCTGCACGAGCGTGATCGAGCTCCGCCGCACACCGCGGGGACGGAACGCGACCCAGGCGACCCGGAAGGACGCCACGACGACGAGCCCGGACCAGACCGCCAGGAACCGCAGCACGTGCACGATCGAGAACCGTGCGGACAGGGGGACCGGCGGGAGCGGCAGCGCCTGGGTGACGATGAGCGCCACGACGATGCCGCACAGCAGCGTCAGCGGGGTCCACGACCCCCAGAGCAGCGCCCAGAGCACGGTGAGTCCCGCGACGAGGGGCACGTCGTAGCGCCACGCCAGTGCGATCCGCCTGGCGTTGGAGATGCGGCGGACGTCGGTCATCGCTCACCTCCGAGCACGGCCTGCACGTACCGGTCGGGCGACTCCAGCGACTCCGCTGCGCGGGTCGCGTAGCCGTAGAGCGGGCCGGCGACGACGGTCAGCGCGACGGACCCGAGCACCGCGACGGTCGTCACGCCGACGAGCATGCGCGGCAGGCGCACCTTCTCGGGAGCCTCGCCGACCGCCTCGGTCGCGCCGGTGGTCGGACTGGGCCCCGTCCGCCGGTTCCTGTCCGACGCGCCAGCGGCGGACCGGCCGTGCCGGATGGGAGAGGCACGGGTCGCGTGCGGTGCGTCGGTGACCGTCACCGAGCCTCCCGGGTGGTACGCCTCACCCGTCTCCTCGGAGACGGTGAGCGGCGCCGGTTCCGGCGACCGCAGGTGGGCGTGCGGTTCGGCACTCGTCGCGTGCGGGGCGGCGGCCTCGGCCGCCGGCTTCGGCCGCCAGAAGGCGGCGTCCCAGACCCGCATGAGCGCGTACAGGGTGAGCAGCGAGGTGACGACGCCGGCCCCGATGGTGACGTACGCCATCGGGGAGCCGTCCTCGGCGGCGGCGCGGAACAGGCCGAGCTTGCCGATGAAGCCGGAGAACGGCGGGATCCCGCCCAGGTTGAACGCGGGGATCAGGTACAGGGCGGCCAGCAGCGGTGCGGCCTTCAGCAGTCCGCCGAGCGACCGGGTCGAGGTCGTCCCGCCGACGCGCTCCATCAGACCGGACACCAGGAACAGCGTGGTCTGCACGACGATGTGGTGCACCGTGTAGAACACCGCTGCCGCCGTCCCCGCGACGGTGCCGAGTCCGACGCCCATCACCATGAAGCCGATGTGGCTGATCAGCGTGAAGGACAGCAGCCGCTTCACGTCGGTCTGCGACACCGCGCCGAGCACCCCGACCACCATCGTCAGTGCGGCGACGACGAGCAGCACCTCGTTGAGTTGTGGTCGCGGGAAGATCACCGTCTCGAGCCGGATGATCGCGTAGATGCCGACCTTGGTCAGCAGGCCCGCGAAGACCGCGGTGACCGGCGCCGGGGCGGTCGGGTACGAGTCCGGCAGCCAGAACGCCAGCGGGAACACGGCCGCCTTGATGCCGAACCCGATCAGCAGCATCGTGTGCAGGAGCAGCTGGACGTGCTCTGGCAGGTCGGCGACGCGCTCGCTGATCTGGGCGATGTTCACCGTGCCGGTGGCGCCGTAGACCAGCCCGATGGCGGCGAGGAAGATCGCCGAGGCGATCAGGCTCGTGACGATGTACGTCGTGCCGGCCCGGACGCGCTGTTCGCTGCCGCCCAGCGTGATGAGCACGTAGCTCGCCACCAGCAGCATCTCGAACGCGACGTACAGGTTGAACAGGTCACCGGCGATGAACGAGTCGAGCACACCGGCGGCGAGCACCAGGTACGTCGGGTAGAAGATCGTGACCGGGGCGTCCTCGTCGTCGGCGGCCAGACCCTGCCCGATCGAGAACAGCAGGACGAGCAGCAGGACGCTCGCACTGACGGTGAGCAGCAGCGCGCTGAGCCGGTCGACGACGAGCGAGATGCCGTAGGGGGCGTCCCAGCCGCCGACCTGCACCACGATCGTGCCGTGCCGGTCGACCAGGACCATGAGCGTGGCGGCGACGGCCAGGGCCACGACGAGCACCACGACGGTGATCGCACGCTGGAGCTTCTGGTGCCGGAGGAGTCCGAGCGCGACCGCGGCACCGAGCAGCGGGACGAGGACGAGGAGCGGGACGAGCCAGGTCATCGGGTCGCCTCCTGTTCTGCGTCGGTGGTGGTCTCCGGGTCCTCGTCGGCCGGCTCGTCACGGTCGCGTCCGATCGCGGCGTCGGCCTCGTCGACCTCGACCTCGTCGGCGCGGGACAGCTGCCACGACCGGTGGATCAGGGCCAGCAGGAACGCGCTGACGGCGAAGGTGATCACGATCGCGGTCAGGGCGAACGCCTGGGGGAGCGGGTCGGTGATGCCCTCGGCGCTCTTGCCGATCGGCGGGTCGCCCGCGGCGCCGGACATCACCAGCAGCAGCAGGTTGAGCGAGTTGCCGAGCAGCAGGAAGCCGAGGAGCATCCGGGTCAGGGAGCGTTCGAGCAGCAGGTAGACGCCGCACGAGAACAGCACCGCCATGGCGATCACGAGGACGAGGGTGACGGTCACGTGGCGCTCCCTTCCGGGGTGGGGGCATCGAGGGCGTCGCTGACGGATCCCTCGGTGGTGTCGCGGGTCGGGGTCGAGGCGTCCTCGAGGCGCTGCCGGTCGACCTCGGCGCCGAGGCTGCGGAGGACGTCGAGCACCAGGCCGACGACGACCAGGTACACGCCGATGTCGAAGAACGTGGCGGTGACGAACTCGACGTGTCCGAGGATCGGGACGGTGGCCTCGAAGAACTCGGAGTACAGGGCTTCACGGCCGAAGAACAGCGGCACGATCGCGGTGATGGCCGCCGTCGCGACCCCCAGGCCGAGCAGGCGACCGGCACGCACCGGGGCCGCTGCACCGAGTTCGGCCGGGCCGCCGGCCAGGTAGCGGGCCGCGAGCGCGATGCCGGCGACCAGGCCACCGGCGAACCCGCCACCGGCCGAGTTGTGCCCGGCGAACAGCAGGTAGAGCGACAGCACGATGAGGCCGTGGAACAGCAGGCGGACGACCACGTCGAGCAGGGCGGAGCGGCCGGTCGGGATCGCGGCGCTCGTCGGCAGCCAGGCGCGGGGCTCGCCGTCGGTGCGCTCGCCGTTCGCGGTCAGGGTCTCCGGCAGGTCACGCAGCCGGGGCAGGGTGTCCTCGCGCGAGTTCACGAAGATCAGGCTCGCGACGCCGGTGGCCGCGGCGACCACGACCGTGAGCTCACCGAGGGTGTCCCAGCCGCGCAGGTCGACGAGGGCGACGTTCACGACGTTCAGACCGTGCCCGAACGAGCTCGTCAGCGCGGGCAGGTCGGGCCAGAGGGGGCGTGCCGTGCGGGCCGAGGCAGCAACGACGACGACGATCGCCAGCGTCAGCCCCGCCAGCCCGGCGAAGAGCGCCCGCACGACCCGGAACCGCGACGGGTTGGTCGTGGCGATGCGCGGGGGCAGCCGTCGGAGCACCAGGACGAAGGCGATCAGGGTGACCGTCTCGACCACGAGCTGCGTCAGGGCGAGGTCGACGGCGCCGTGCAGGACGAACAGCACCGAGAGGCCGTAGCCGGTGACGCCGACCAGGACCGCGGCGGCGAACCGGGTCTTCGCCGTGAGCACCGCGATGCCCGCGATCGACATCACGATCACCACCGGGATCTGGCCCCACGAGTCGGCGAACCGGACGTGGAACTCCCACGGCCCGCCGAGCACCAGGTTGGCGAGCGCCCCGGCGACGAAGACCGACAGGATCACCGTCAGGTAGTAGGGGAGCGAGCCGCGCTGCAGGCTCGCGGTGAGTCCGGTCGCTCCGCGGTCGAGCAGTCGCATGCCGTGCCGGTACGTGCCCGCAGCGCTCGGGAACCCCGCGAGCCGGTGCTGGAGCGCTTCGACCGGACGGCGCAGGGCGAACAGTGCGAGGCCGCCGACCAGGGTGATCGCGGACAGGCCGAGTGCGGGTTCGAGGCCGTGCCAGAGCGCGAGGTGCGGGACCTCCTGTCCGCCGAGCGCTGCGGTCGTGGCAGCGGGCTCGATGCCGTGCGCGACCAACGGGGTGAGCAGGCCGAGTGCGAGCCCGGCCAGCGCGAGCACCGAGGGCACGACGGCGAGGCCGTGCAGGGCGTGCGGCTCGGTGGTCGCGACGCCGGGCTTGCGGGCGAAGGCGCCCCACAGGAACCGCAGCGAGTAGGCTACGGTGAGCACCGAACCGACGGTCACGCCGATCAGGGCGAACCAGGCCCAGCCGGCGTCGGGGCCGTGCAGGGACTCGGTGAACCCGGTCAGCACGGCTTCCTTCGCGACGAACCCGATCGTCGGCGGGATCCCGGCCATCGACAGCAGCGCGAGCACCGCGACGACCGCCAGCCACGGGCGGGCACGCCCGAGCCCGCTGAGTCGACCGAGGTCACGCGTGCCGGTGACGTGGTCGATCGCGCCGACGACCAGGAAGAGCGTCGACTTGAAGGCGGCGTGTGCGACGAGCAGCGCGACCCCGCCCAGCGCGACCGCGGGGGCACCCCAGCCGGCGGCGAGCACGAGGAACCCGAGCTGGGCCACGGTGCCGTAGGCGAGCAGGAGCTTGAGGTCGGTCTGCCGCAGGGCCCGGTACCCGCCGACGAGCATCCCGGCGACGCCGAGCAGCGTGATCGTCTCGCGCCAGCCGTCGAGCAGCGCGAACGCGGGGGCGAGCCGGGCCACCAGGTAGATGCCGGCCTTCACCATCGCCGCGGCGTGCAGGTACGCGCTGACCGGTGTGGGTGCGGCCATGGCGGCGGGGAGCCAGAAGTGGAAGGGCACGATCGCCGACTTCGTGAGCGCCCCGAGCAGCACGAGGACCACCGACACCGAGACGACCGTGCCGCTCGGGGGATCGGCGACGATCGCGGACAGCGAGGTCGTGCCCGCCGTGACCGAGAGCATCACGAGGCCCGCGAGCATCGCCAGACCACCCGCGGTGGTGACCACGAGCGCCTGCATGGCGGCGGCGCGACTCGCACGCTTCGCGGCGTCGTGCCCGATGAGCAGGTAGGAGAAGACCGTCGTGGCCTCCCACAGGACGAACAGCACGATGACGTCGTCGGCGATCACGAGCCCGTACATCGAGCCGGCGAAGGCGGTCAGGACCCCGGCGAACCGACCGAGCCCGGGTTCGTCCCGCGCGAAGTACGAGGCGCAGTAGACCAGCACCAACGCGCCGACGATCGACACCACGAGGGCGAGCACCCACGACAGGGGGTCCATCCGCAGCGTGACGTCGAGGTCGAGCTGGGGGACCCACTGGTGCCGTTCGACGACGCTGCCGTGCAGGGCGGCGTCGGTCTGGGCGATCGTCAGCACCGCCGCCGCGGCGGGGGCGAGGGCCGCGACGTAGAACACGCGGCGGCCGAGGACGGGGGTCAGGGCGGGGACGATCAGGGCGACGATCGCGAACGCGACGAGGACGAGGACCATCGGGCACCTCCTCGGGGTCGGGCTGCAGTCCGGCTCACTGGGCTTTCACAGCCTACGGAGGAGGCCATGTGGAGAACCTGTGCGGCCAGACAGCAGTCCGCTCAGGTCCGGCCGTGTGCGCGAGCGGGGATCTGCGTCGCGAGCTTGCCCCCGGAGACGTCGAGCAGGGTGCCGGTGATGTACCCGGAAGCGTCGCTCGCCACGAAGACGAGCAGGTCGGCAACGTCGTCCGGCGTCTCCCACCGGCGGAGCGACAGCGTGTCGAGCAGGCGGTCCTGCGCCTCGGTCGGCATCGTCGCGAAGCCGTTCATCGCCGTCGGCACCATGCCCGGTGCGTAGGCGTTCACGGTGATCCCCCACGGGCCGAGTTCCGACGCCAGGACCCGGGTGAACGAGACGACGGCGGCCTTCGACGCCGCGTAGGCCGCGCTCCCGACGCTGGGCACGATCGCCGCGAACGAGGCGGCGTTGATGATCCGACCGTGCCCGGCCGCCTGCATCACCGGAGCCACGGCCTGGCTCATCAGGAACGTGCCGCCGAGGTTGACGTCCATGCAGCGGCGCCAGGCGTCCCACTCCAGTTCGGCGACCGTGCCCGTGACGTTGATGCCGGCGTTGTTCACCAGCACGTCGATCGTGCCGTGCCGCCGGACGACCTCGTCCACGGCGTCGCGCACCGATTGCGGGTCGGCGACGTTGCACACGACGTGGTCGAGCGGGAAGTCCGGTTCGAAGGCGAGGTCGAGTGCGACGACGCGGCACCCCTCGCTGACGAAGCGGTCGGCGAGCGTGCGGCCGATTCCGCGCGCTGCGCCGGTCACGACCACCACTCGGTCGGTCAGGTCGAGGTGCATCGTTGCTCCCGTCGTCGGTGTCTTGAATAGGCATACTATTCGAGCATGACGGATCAGCGTGTGCTCTGGGTCACGGGTGGGGGCAGCGGCATGGGGGCCGCGAGCGCCGAGGCAGCGGCGCGGGACGGCTGGACCGTGGTCCTCAGCGGGCGCCGTGCCGACCGGCTCGAGCAGGTCGCGCGCACCGTCCGCTGCGCCGGGGGAACCGCGGACGTCCTGCCCCTCGACGCGAACGACCCCGATGCCGTCGCAGCCGCGCGGGACACCGTGCTCGAGCGGCACGGGCGGCTCGACGGGCTCGTGCTGGCGGCCGGGCTCAACGCCCCGAGGCGCCGGTGGGACGACCAGTCGCTGACCGACTTCCGCGCGATCGTGGACACGAACCTCACCGCCGTCGTCTCGCTGGTGGACGCCGCGCTGCCGGCACTCCGCGCGGCCGGCGGCGTGGTCGTCGTCGTGTCGTCGTACGCCGGGTGGTCCTTCCAGCCGGGGGCGGGTGTCGCGTACTCGGCGAGCAAGTCCGCGCTCGCGTCGGTCGTCCGGACGCTCAACCAGCAGGAGGCCGAGCACGGCGTGCGTGCCACCCACCTGTGCCCGGGTGACGTCGCGACGGACTTCCTCGACCAACGGCCCGAGGTCCCCGACGCGGCCGCCCGGCAGCGCATGCTCCAACCGGAGGACATCGGGCGGACGGTCGCCTTCGTGCTCGGGTCGCCGGCACACGTGCGCATCGACGAGCTCGTGCTGTCGCCGGTCTCGCAGCGGTGACGAGCACCTTCGAACGGGTCCTCGACCAGGTCGGTGCCGCCGTCGTCTCCGGTGTGGTCGCCGTGGGCAGCCGCCGGAGCGTCGACGACCTGGTGACCTGGACGGGCGCCAGTCGCAGCATCGTCCGCGAGGCCGTCCGCGTCCTCGTCGCCCTCGGCCTGCTCACCGCGCGGCGCCGGGTCGGCGTGACCGTCCTCGACGTGCGGGAGTGGGAAGTCCTGGACCCGCGTGTGGTGCGGTGGCGTCTGCGGGGACCCGACGGGGAGCGCGTGGCGGCCGAGCTCCGCGAGCTGCGGGCGGCGGTCGAACCCGCCGCCGCTGCCGCTGCGGCGCGGCGAGCGGCGCTCGACGAGTGCGCGGACCGACGGGAGGCCCTCCGCACCACCGCGGACGAGCTCGCCGCCGCCGCGACCCGCGACGACCGCCTCGACTTCGTGGCCGCGGACGTGCGGTTCCACGCGCTCGTGCTCGACCTGTCCGGCAACGCCCTGTAC
This sequence comes from Curtobacterium sp. MCPF17_021, assembly GCF_003234605.2. Lineage (NCBI taxonomy): Bacteria > Bacillati > Actinomycetota > Actinomycetes > Micrococcales > Microbacteriaceae > Curtobacterium > Curtobacterium sp. MCPF17_021. The sequence continues at coordinate 344,021 of NZ_CP126252.1, forward strand.
CGACGCCTGCACCAGGTCGTCGGCCAGGTACTGCGCGAACGCGGGAGCATCCGCCCGGACCGGCACGACGTCGGCCTCCACCTGGCACTCGCCGATGCCGTCCTCGACGGCCGCCCGGACGACGCGGCCTCGACCATGCGGGCGATCGTCGACCGCACGTGAGCGGAGCGCGCCGGACCTGCGAGGATGGACCCCGGCGCGCCCCTCCGGTGCCCGTGGAGGGTGAGTCGTGGACGCAGCACAGGACCTGGTCGTCCAGCTCGTCGGCACCCCGTGGGCGTTCTTCGTGGTCGGCCTCGTGCTCGCCGTGGGCAGCGTCGCGGTCTTCCTGCCCAGCCAGGCACTCGTCGTCGCGATCGGCACGCTCCTGGTGGGCGGTGACGGCGGTCTCCTGCCGGTCCTCTTCCTCGTCGTCGCGGCGTCGATCGGGATGGTCCTCGGCGACCTCGGGCTCTACCACCTGGCGCGGTCGGTCGACCTCGGCTCGAGGTCGTGGTTCGCGCGTCCGAAGGTCCGCGCGGCCCGGGACGCCATCGACGGCCGCTACCGCGCCGCTCCCGGGCGCATCGCGGTGCTCGGACGCTTCATCCCGATGGGCCGGTTGACGACGAACCTGGTCGGCGCCGACAGCGGGCTCGACCTCCGGCGGTTCCTGCTCAGCTGCGTGCTCGCCGACGTCGTGTGGGCCGCGTACTGCGTCGGCATCGCCTCGGCCACCGGGCGCTGGAGCCGCGAGCAGCCCTTCCTCGTCACGACCCTCGCGGTCGTGGCGTCGATCTTGCTCGGCCTCGCGATCTCCGCGATCGAGAAGGCCGTGCGACGACGGAGTGAGGCTGCGGCCGCGGCCTGACGAACGTAGGCTGGGCAGCCCGTTCGAAGGAGAACCCGTGCTGCTCGACGACCTCGTACCGGACCCCGACGCGATCGAGCGCATCGCCACCGGCAGCACCTGGGCCGAGGGGCCCTGCTGGATCCCGTCGACGCGCACGCTGCGGTGGTCCGACATCCCGGGTGACCGGATCCTGCAGTGGCACGCGGACTCGGGGGAGACCTCGGTGTACGCGGACGGTGTCGAGTTCACCAACGGCCGCACGCTCAACCGGGACGGCAGCGTCGTGCAGTGCTCGCACGGGCTGCGTCGGGTCGAGCGGGACCGCGACGGCGTCGTCACGCCGATCGTCGACACGTGGGACGGGGGCCGGTTCAACTCCCCGAACGACGTGGTGGTCGCGCGGGACGGCGGCGTCTGGTTCACCGACCCCGCCTACGGCATCACCCAGCCGCGTGAGGGACACCCGGGCGTGCGTGAGTACGGCGACCACTGGGTGTTCCGGTGCGGGCCGGCGGGCGAGGACCTGCGGCCAGTGGCGACCGACCTGGACGAGCCGAACGGCCTGGCCTTCGACCCGGACGAGCGGGTGCTGTACATCGCGAGTTCGTCGGGCGACGAGCCGGTCATCCGCGCCTACGACCGCCGAGGTGACCTGCTGAAGAACGGCCGGGTGTTCGCGCGGCTCGAGCCCGGAGAGGGTGCGCCGGACGGCATCCGGGTCGACGTGCACGGCAACGTCTGGTCGTCCTCGCACCGCGGCGTCGTCGTGTTCGACCCGGCGGGTGCCCGGATCGGTGCGGTCGCCGTGCCGGAGGTCACGTCGAACCTGTGCTTCGGCGGCGACGACGGCACGACGCTCTTCCTGACCGCGACGACGTCGGTGTACCGGATCGCCACGACGACGCGGGACGCTGCCGTATCCTGACTCGGCCATGCAGTGCGACTACTTCGACCGCGGGGTGTGCCGGTCGTGCACGCTCATGGGCCAGCCCTACGCCGACCAGGTCCTCGACAAGGAACTCCGCACGCGTGAACTCCTGCACGCCGCGGTCGAGGCCGCCGGGGGCCCCGGAGCGGTCTCCTGGTCGCCCGCGATCACGAGCCCGGAGTCGGGGTACCGGAACAAGGCGAAGATGGTCGTGGGCGGGTCCGTCCAGCACCCGACCGTCGGCATCCTCGACCACCGGCAGCGCGGGGTGGACCTGCGGCACTGCGGGATCTGCACGCCCGGCATCCGGCACGCGTTGCCCGTGCTGGCCGAGTTCGTCTCGACCGCCGGGCTGATCCCGTACGACGTCGCCGCGCGCCGGGGTGAGCTCAAGTACGTCCTGGTCACCGAGTCGCCCGACGGCGAGTTGATGATCCGGTTCGTGCTGCGTTCCGAGGGGCAGCTCCCGCGGCTCCGCCAGCACCTCGACGCCCTGCGTGCCGCACTGCCGAACGCGGTCGTGGTGACCGCCAACCTGCTGCCCGAGCACAAGGCCGTCACCGAGGGCGACCGCGAGATCGTGCTGACCGAGCAGGAGACCCTGCCGATGCGGCTCGGCGGGATCACGATGCACCTGCGGCCGCAGAGCTTCTTCCAGACGAACACCGGCGTCGCGACCGAGCTGTACGCGCAGGCGACGGCCTGGATCGACGAGCTCGACCCGGCGTCGATGTGGGACCTGTACTGCGGCGTCGGCGGGTTCGCGCTGCACGCTGCCTGTCCCGGCCGCGTGGTGACCGGCATCGAGACGAGCGCCGAGGCGATCCGCTCCGCCAAGCAGTCCGCTCGTGAGGCCGGCCTCGAGGGCCTCCGGTTCGCCGCCGACGACGCGACCGAGCACGCCCTCCGGGCCCGTCCGGACGCGGTGCCCGAGCTCGTCGTCGTGAACCCTCCGCGTCGCGGGATCGGGGAGCGGTTGTCGACCTGGCTCGAGGATTCGGACGTCCAGCACGTCGTCTACTCGAGCTGCAACCCGGTGACCCTGGCGAAGGACCTGGCGCGCATGCCGTCGTTCCGGCTGCGTCGGGCCAGGGTGCTCGACATGTTCCCGCAGACCGGTCACCTCGAGGCCGTGACCCTGCTCACGCGGGCCTGATCCCGACCGCCGATCGGCATTGCCAGGGAATTGCCAAGGACACGTACCCGGGTACGCCTCGATCACCATGGCCATGGGCATCGAGCCGTTCAGGTTCCGGGGCGGGGTACATAGCATGCACGGGTAGAACCGTTTGTCTCGGTTTGATAACGGTCAAGAGTTTCCTATGGTTGCCGACCGAGGTGCCGCCGGCCCGATGACCACTGCCCCCGGTGGCGCACCCCCACAACTGACCGCGATCGGTCGGGGTGGGCAGTGGATCCCGCAACAGATGCGGCTCGTGACCCCGGTGGAGCAATCACATGAAGAAGCTTTCCCGTACCCGCACCATCGTCGGTGGCCTGGCGTTCGCCGGCATCGCCGCGACCGGTGTCGGCCTCGCGGCAGCCCCCGCGAACGCAGCGTCCGGTTCGACCTGGGACGCCCTCGCGCAGTGCGAGTCCGGCGGCAACTGGGCCATCAACACCGGCAACGGCTACTACGGCGGCCTGCAGTTCAACCTCGGTACCTGGCAGGCGAACGGTGGCGCGGGCAACCCCGCCTCCGCCAGCCGCGAAGCCCAGATCGCCGTCGCCGAGCGTGTCCTCGCCTCGCAGGGCTGGGGTGCGTGGCCCGCCTGCTCCGCCCAGCTCGGGCTGAGCGGCACCAGCGGTGCAGCGCCCGCCGCGGCGGCTCCGGCCCCCGCACCGGCTCCGGCTCCCGCACAGCAGGCCGCCCCGCAGCCCGCTGCACCGGCACCGGCACCGGCTCCCGCCGAGCAGGCCGCCCCGCAGCCGGCCTCGCCGAGCACGACCGAGTCCACGCCCGCCCCGGCAGCGACGACGCCGAGCAAGCCGGCCCCGGTCAAGACGAGCGGCAAGACGTACACGATCGCCTCGGGTGACACGCTCGACACGATCGCGACGAAGCTCGGGATCGACGGCGGCTGGAAGCAGCTCTGGGCCGCGAACACGTCGACCATCGACGACGCGAACCTGATCTACGCCGGCCAGGAGCTCCAGCTCCCCGCCTGATCTCTCCGCAGACCGAACACGACGACGCCCCACGACCTCGAGTCGTGGGGCGTCGTCGTGCGTGCGGTGCCGGGCTACTGCGGGTTGTCGCTGAGCCAGCCGGCGACGTCGTCGGACCGGAGCGCCTGGGACAGGGACCCGACCTCGAGCTGGTTCAGCGTCACGATCGACTGTCCGTCCGGTGACGTCCCGGAGCCCGCCGTCGGCACCGTGAAGGTCACCAGGTCGTCGGCCCGGACCGCGCGGAGCGACCACCCGAGTTCCGCCATCCGAGCGAACGTGAACCCCGCGTCGACCGACAGGTGCTCACTGGTCGCGGCGACGAAGTCCTGGATGCGCCCGGGGTTGGTGACCGTGCCGCGGGACAGCAGTCCCTCCACGACGCCGCGCATGAACGCCTGCTGGTTGCTGACCCGGGTGTGGTCGGCGTCGGCGAAGGCGTGACGCTCCCGCACGAAGGCGAGTGCGTCGGCGCCGTCGAGGCGGTTCGTCCCCGCCACGAAGTCGTGGTGGGCGGTCGAGAAGGCCTGCGGGGAGGACACGGTCACGCCGCCGAGGGCATCGGTCATGTCCTCGAACCCGGTGAAGTCGATCTCGGCGACGTGGTCGACCCGGACGTCCAGGAGCTGCTCGACGGTCTGCACGGTCAGGGGTACCCCGCCCCAGGCGTACGCGGCGTTCATCTTGGCGCGCCCGTGCCCGGGGACCTCGACCCACGAGTCCCGCATGATCGACATCAGGTAGACGTGCTGACGATCGGCGGGTACGTGCGCCAGCATCAGGGTGTCCGAGCGCCCGCCGGACGTCGAAGGGCCACCATCGGGGTTGCCCTGCGCCCGGGAGTCGGAACCGATGAGCAGGACGTTCTCGCCGGTTGTCGGAGTCGGTCGGGTGCCGCTCGGGAACGGGTTCGTGATGGTCTCGCGCCCGGCGTCGAAGCTCCGAGCGAGACCGCCGACGAACGCACTCGCGACGACGGCGACGACCAGGGCGACGCCGACGAGCGAGCCGAGCGTCGTGATCAGCGCGACGAGGAACGGCCGCCGCCGCCGTCTGCTGCTGGCGGCATGGTGAGCGTGTGCAACGGCCGCGCGGGCGGCTCGGCGTTCGGACATGCGGGGCTCCTGTGGTCAGGTCGGCACGCACCGACCACAGGATCTTATCGCATGTGGTATTTCATGAACAGTGTTTCACTCGGACTGCGGCTTGCCGAGCAGTTCGCCCAGCGCCGATCGGAGCGCCGGGTCCTCCGGCAGGACCTCGCGCTCGATGTGCCGCGCGGTCTCCCAGGCGGACCGGCCGGCGGACGTCACGCTCACCACGCGGCGCCGGCGATCGGCGGGATGTGGGGTGCGCTCGACCAGGCCGTCCCGCTCCATCCGCTCGAGCGTGCGGGACATCGTCTGCGGCTGGACCCGTGCGGTGCGGGCGATGGTGTCCGCGCCGGTCGGACCGGTCCGGATGAGGATGTCGATCGCGACGACCGCGGCGTGCGAGAGCCCGATGGCGCGGAGTCGTTCGTCCCAGTCCCGCTCGACGGACCGTGCAGCCGCGGACAGCAGGCGCCCGAGGGGCCACTGCTCGCTCGTGTCCTGCATGCCGTGATTCTATGGTCGTCAGCAGCGCTCGACGGTCAAGTAATCAGCATGCTGACGATCGGTGTACGCTCACCGACGTGTCCCGCTTCCTCCGCATCGTCCTCCCCGCGCTCGTCATCGTGGTCTGGCTCGGCATCGCCTCGGTCGGCGGTCCCTTCTTCGGCAAGATCTCCGAGGTCTCGACCAACGACCAGACCTCGTTCCTGCCCGCCTCGGCCGACGCCACGAAGGTGCAGGAGCGGTCCTCCGAGTTCCGCGACGAGTCCGGAGCGCCCGCGATCATCGTCCTCGAGCGCGACGGCGGCCTGACGTCGACCGACCTCGCCGACGCGAAGGCACTCACCACGACGCTGTCCGACCGCGCCGACGTCGATGCCGTCAGCCCGGTGATCCCGAGCGAGGACGGCGACGCGGTCGAGATCGTCGCCACGCTCACGCAGGACGCCGAGACCGGGGACGCGGTCGAGGCCATCCGGGCCGACGTCGACGACGCACTGCCGTCCGGGGTGAGCGGCTACGTCACCGGCCCGGCCGGGTTCACCGCGGACCTGACCGAGGCCTTCGCCGGCATCGACGGGCTGCTGCTCGGGGTGGCGCTCGCCGCGGTGTTCGTGATCCTGATCATCGTCTACCGATCACCCCTGCTGCCCGTGCTCGTGCTCGGGACCGCCACCTTCGCCCTGTGCGCCTCGATCCTCGTGGTCTGGTGGCTGGCCAAAGCCGACATCGTGACGGTCAACGGGCAGGTGCAGGGCATCCTGTCGATCCTGGTGATCGGCGCGGCGACGGACTACGCGCTCCTGTACACCTCGCGCTTCCGGGAGGCGCTGCGCGACCACCGCACCGGCTGGGACGCGACGAAGGCCGCCCTGCGGGGGAGCCTCGAGCCGATCCTGGCCTCGGGCGGCACGGTGATCGTCGGGGTGCTCTGCCTGCTGCTCTCCGACCTCAACTCGAACAAGGCGCTCGGCCCCGTCGCGGCCATCGGCATCGCGTTCAGCCTGCTCGCCGCCCTGACACTCCTGCCCGCGCTGATGCTCGCGTTCCGCCGCGCGGCGTTCTGGCCGCTGCGTCCCGCGTTCGGCAGCGCCCACCCCGTGCTCACCGGTCCGGACGCCCGCGGCATCTGGGCGCGCGTCGGCCGGCTCGTCGCCCGTCGGTCCCGGGTGGTGTGGATCGTCTGCACGGTCGGCCTGCTCGCGATGGGTGCCGGCCTGTTCGGACTCAAGGCGGACGGGGTGCCGCAGAGCGACCTGATCATCGGGTCGTCGCAGGCCCGTGACGGTCAGGACGTGCTGGCCGACCACTTCCCGGGCGGCTCGGGCAGCCCCGCGCAGGTCATCGGCGCGGAGCGCGACCTCGACCAGCTCGTCGACGCGATCACCGCGGTGGACGGGGTCGACGGTGTCGTCGCCGCGGCGAAGGACAGCCCCGCCGGGACCGTCCCGGTGACCGGGTCCGCCGCCGGCAGCAGCACGCCGACCGTCTCCCGTGGTGACGTCCTGCTCGAGGCGACGCTGTCCGACGCCGCCGACTCGGACGCCGCCGAGCAGACCGTCCGCGACCTCCGCACCGCCGTCGAACGGGTCGACCCGGGAGCGATCGTCGGTGGCGTCACCGCGACGGCGGTCGACACGAACGACACCGGCATCCGTGACCGCACCCTCATCATCCCCGTGGTGCTCGTCGTGATCCTGCTGATCCTGATGCTCCTGCTCCGCAGCATCGTCGCGCCGCTCGTGCTGATCGGCAGCGTGATCGTGTCCTTCGCGGCGGCCCTCGGCGTCGGAGCGCTCGTCTTCGACCACGTGTTCCACTTCCCGGGCGCGGACCCGAGCGTGCCGCTGTACTCGTTCGTGTTCCTGGTGGCACTCGGCGTCGACTACAACATCTTCCTCATGACACGAGTGCGCGAGGAGGCGCTGCGGCACGGTCCACACGAGGGCGTCCTGCGCGGACTCGGCGTGACCGGCGGAGTGATCACATCGGCGGGCGTCGTGCTCGCCGCCACGTTCGCCGCCCTCGGCGTGATCCCGATCCTGTTCCTCGTGCAGATCGCGTTCGTCGTCGCGTTCGGCGTCCTGCTCGACACGATCGTGGTTCGTTCGCTGCTCGTGCCGGCGCTGGCCTACGACCTCGGGCACCGCGCCTGGTGGCCGTCGCGCCTCTCGCGCACGAACCCTGACATGTGACACGCTGGACCCATGCCAGTTCCCTCGACGCAGCCCGCTGCCGAGCGCAAGCTCCTCCGTGACACGGTGCAGGACAAGATCCGCGACGCCATCATGGACGGCACGCTCGAGCCCGGGGAACGGCTCAACGACGACGACCTGATCGCCTGGCTCGGGGTCTCCCGGACGCCGATCCGCGAAGCCCTCGCCGAACTCGCCCGGGCCGGCCTCATCGAGATGGCGCCGAACCGCTACACCCGGGTCGCGGCGCCGACGAAGGGGGAGCTCCTCGACGCGTACCGCACCCTCGGCGTGATCTACGGCGGCGTCGTGCGGCTCGCGGTGCCCCGGTTCACGGACGCGCAGCGCAAGAAGATCGTGAAGATGCTCGACGACGTGCACGCGCGGGTGAGCGCCGACGAGCAGGACCAGGTCGCGCGCGACGGAGCCGGCATCTACTCGATGTGGGCGGACGCGTGCGGCAACTCGTCCCTCGTGCAGCTCTGCAACTCGACCACGGACGGGCTCTCCTTCAAGCTCCGCGTGCCGGAGCTCGCCGAGCTCCTGCCGGCCGACGTGATCCTGCCCGAGCTGACGAAGCTCAAGGACGCCGTCGTCGCGAAGGACCCCATCGCTGCGGAACTCGCCATGGAAGCGATCCACCTGCTCCCGTCGCGCGACTAGCGTGCCGAGCGCGACCAAGGGGCGGACTGGAGGCCCGTGGCGACCCCGCCACGGGCCTCCAGTCCGTCACGGGGTGACGGCGAGTACGGGGTGACCTTCCAGGCGCATCCCATGTCCGTTCCCCGCGCGGCGGTTATGGTTTCCCGGTGAGCAACGAACCCGAGCAGACGACCGAGCCCGCACACCGCGGTGCTGCGACGCCGCGCCACGGGCGCCAGAAGCGACGCGCAGGCGTCGTCTTCCCGGCCGTCGCGGGGGTGCTCACGATGGCCCTCCTGCTGGGCGTCGGGTACGCGGGGTACGCGTACAACCAGCTGTCCGACGGCGTCACGATCGTCAACGCGATCACCGGCAAGAAGGACACGAAGGACGACGTCGACGGCAAGGCGCAGAACATCCTGCTCGTCGGCGACGACCACCGGCCGGAGAACGCCACCCCCGAGCAGATGGCGGAACTCAGCACGACGTCGGACGGTGGTGCGACGAACACCGACACGATGATCGTGCTGCACATCAACGCCGACGGCAGCCAGGCGACGATGATCTCGTTCCCCCGTGACTCGTACGTCGACATCCCGGACGTCGGCAAGGGCAAGCTCAACAGCGCCTTCTACTACGGCACGCTCAACGGCGGTGGCGACACCGGCGGTGCGAAGATGCTCATCAAGACGATCGAGAACCTGAGCGGCCTGCAGATCGACCACTACGTCCGTGTCTCGCTGCTCGGCTTCTACCAGGTCGTCAAGGAACTCGGCCCGGTGCAGGTCTGCCTCAACCAGGCGACCAGCGACCCGTACTCCGGCGTCGACCTGCCGGCGGGCAAGTCCTCGCTCAACGCGAAGGAGGCGCTGTCCTTCGTGCGACAGCGCCACGGCCTGCCGAACGGTGACCTGGACCGCAACGTCCGCCAGCAGTACTTCCTGTCGCAGGAGGCCCGGAAGGTCACGTCGGCGGGGACGCTGCTCAACCCGGTGAAGATGGGGAACATCCTCAAGGCCGTCGGCGGATCGATCCAGACCGACACCGACCTCATCGACCTGGCGTCACAGATGCGCAACCTGCGGCCCGGCAACATCCAGTCCGCCACGATCCCGACGCTCGGCACGCCGACCATCTACGTGAACGGCTCCGCCCTGTCGATCGTCGAGGTCGACACCGTCGGCCTGCCCGCGTTCGTGCAGGGCCTGGTCGGCGAACCCGAGGCGTACACGAAGGCGGGCCGCGCACAGCCGGCGAACACCTCGGTCACCGTGCTGAACGGCAGCGGGGTCGAGGGCGCTGCGACGGCTGCGGGGCAGGTCCTGACCGCCCGCGGCTTCCAGGTCGCCCCGGCCGGCTCGTCCGCGACGACGAAGACCACCCAGGTGCAGTACCCCGCCGGTCAGGAGTCGCAGGCGAAGGCCATCGCGTCCGTGGTGCCCGGCGCCGTCGCCGTCCGCACCAGTGCGGTCACCGGTGTCACGCTCGTGCTCGGCACCGACGGCAAGACCGCGAAGCCGATCGCGACCGAGCCGAGCGCCGGGGCGTCGACGCCGTCGACCGGCGGTTCCAGCACCGGCTCGAAGCCGACGAAGAAGCCCGCGAAGGAGCCGACGGCCAAGTCGACCGACGTGCACAACTACGGCACCGAGGGCACCTGCATCAACTGATGGGAACCCGCCGGGCAACCGGTCGGTAGGTTCACGGTGTGACCAGCGCCGCACGCCCGATCGTCCTGATGACCTACAACATCAAGAACCCGGACCCCGCGCACGACTGGCCGGCCCGCCTGCCGGTCGTGCTCGACCTGATCCACCGGCACGACCCCGACCTGCTGTGCGTGCAGGAGGCCTTCGCGCACCAGATGGACGACCTGCGTGCCGGCCTGCCGGACCACGCCGACGTCGGACAGGGGCGCGAGGGCGGTGACGCCGGTGAACACGCGGCCGTCTTCTACCGCCGCGACCGGTTCCGTCCGTCCGACGAGGGGTCGTTCTGGCTGTCGGACACCCCGGACGAGCCCGTCTCGAACACCTGGGGCAGCCTGTACCCGCGGATCGCGAACCACGCCCGGTTCCTCGACGCCGAGGGGCCCGCGTTCACCCTGCTCACCACGCACCTGGACCACGAGCCCGGTGCGCACGGTGACGAGGTCCGGGGCCGGAGTGCCGCGCTCATCGCCGAACGACTGGCGGGCACCACCGGCCCGGTCGTGTTCGCGGGGGACTGCAACGAACCCGCGGGGAGCGGGACGGCCTCGCGGGTGTTCGCCGAGGCCGGGTTCGCCGACGCCTGGCTCGCCGCGGGGGACCCCGCCGACCGCACCGCCACGTTCAACGACTGGCAGCCGCCGGTCGACTCGGGCGAGCGGATCGACTGGGTGCTCACCCGCGACGTCAGCGCCGTGGACCGCATCGTCATCGACCACGACGGTCCCGAGACCTGGTTCGCCAGCGACCACTTCCCGGTGGTCGCGACACTGCGGGTCTGAGTCGCTTCAGCAGCTGCGCTGCGCGTGGACGGGCATCGGTGAACCGAGCACCGTGACGGTCGTCTCGTTCGTCAGGGCGGAGACCCCGTTGGTGCCGGCGTCGCCGGAGTGCTCGCTCGACTCGTCGTCGTGCCGGTTGGCCCAGCCCTCGCGGAGCAGGAGCTGCCAGGCGCGCGAGTCGTCCGAGCCGTAGGACACCCGCTCCGAGCGGGGAGCGTCGGCGATCTCGTCCGCGATGTCGTCGCCCACCCGGACACCGCCCGGGCCGGTCAGCTCGATCTGCCGGCCGAGCACGCTGCGGACCGAGTTGCGCAGCACCCGGATCTCGACGGCGTTGCCGGCCGCCGCGTCGGTCGTCAGGGCTGCGACGCGGATGGCACCGCCCCAGGTGTAGGTGGTGCCCGCGGGGAAGCACGCCCCGCCGTCGCCCTCGGCGGTCTGCGTGCGGGACGGTGTGCCGAGCAGACGGTTCAGGACGCTCACGGTCAGACCGGAGTCGCGCATCGAGGACTCGACCACGGTGTCGTCGCCGTTCCGGAGCACGAGTGCCTCGGCGTCGAGCTCGATCGAGTCCACCCGGCGGAGTTCCGCCTTCGTCACGTGCACCGGAGCGGCGTCGTGCGAGGTCTCGGCGGCCACGGCCACGTCGGCCCCGAGCCCGGCGGTGCCGTCGAACGCGAGCGCACCGGCCGAGAAGGCCAGCACGGCGGCGCCGAGCGCCAGCAGGGTCCGAGGAGTCACCGTTCGACGGTAGGGCCTCGATCGGAACAGAACGACAGGTGTTACCGAATCGGAGCCTGCCCGTCACCGGACCGTGACAAACGAGGATCACGCACCTGCGGCCCTGGAGTGGTGCGGCCGGCGGGCGCAGGCCGGTCCGCGCAACGGGGGACAGCCTCCTGGACGGCCCGCAGCGACCCCCTGCGTACCGTCGGCGGCATGACGGACCAGCAGAACGACCAGACCGGGCCTGACCAGTATGTGATGCAGGACCCCACGAAGATGTACGCCGACAAGAAGCCCGACGAGCAGTACCTCGAGGGTGCCGGCACCGACGCGGAGATGGCGCAGAACGTCCCCGCCGACCACGGCGAGGACACCTACCGCGGCTCGGGTCGTCTGACCGGCCGCAAGGCACTCGTCACCGGTGGCGACTCCGGCATCGGTGCCGCCGTGGCGATCGCCTACGCCCGCGAGGGTGCGGACGTCGCGATCTCGTACCTGCCCGAGGAGCAGGAGGACGCCGACCGCATCGTCGGGCTCATCGAGGCCGCCGGACGCAAGGCCGTCGCACTGCCGGGCGACATCACCTCGCTCGAGGTCTGCGAGCAGCTCGTCGCCGACGCGGTCGAGCAGCTCGGTGGCCTCGACATCCTGGTGAACAACGCCGGCAAGCAGCAGAACGTCGACGACATCACCAAGATCTCCGACGAGGAGTTCGACGAGACCTTCAAGACCAACGCGTACGCGACGTTCCGGATCACGAAGGCCGCCGTGCCGCACCTGCAGCCCGGCTCCACGATCATCAACACGACGTCGATCCAGGCGTACGCCCCGTCGCCGCACCTGGTGCACTACGCGGCCACGAAGGCGACCGTGAACAACATGGCGAAGGGCCTGGCCGCGCAGCTCGCGCCGAAGGGGATCCGCGTCAACGCGGTCGCTCCGGGCCCGATCTGGACGCCGCTGCAGCCGGCCGGCGGTCAGCCGCCGGAGGCGCTGCCGAGCGCGGGCGAGCAGACCTACCTGGGCCGCTGGGGCCAGCCGGCCGAGCTCGCGCCGGCCTACGTGTTCCTGGCGAGCGGTGAGTCGTCGTACGTCGTGGGCGAGACGCTGCACGTCGACGGTGGGATGCCGACGCCGTAGGGCGCTGTTCCTGACGGGACTCTGACGGGAGGCGCGGTGCCGGTGGGTACCGCGCCTCCCGTCGTCCGTGTGGTCCGGTCCGCGGCGCCTGGTCGCGTCAGCAGCTGACGGAGCGCGCCATCCGCTCGAGGAGCTCGCGCGCCGACATCGCGGCGGCCAGCTCGACCTCGACGGGGTTGATGCCGATCGCCTGCTCGAACGCGCGACGGCGGGCCTGGTCGGCGATCGGCACCTCGGGGCGCTGGGGCAGCACGGCGATGGCTCGAGCCGCCGCCTCGAAGGCACCGGCGGGCCGTCCGAGCTGTTCCCACATGGCCCGGACGTCGTGCGCCACCTGGTCGGGGTCGCCGCCGAACTCGAAGCCGGTCGAGGCCATGGTCGCGAGTCCCTGGGCAGTGGGGTCGTTCGGGGTCATGCCCGCATGGTCGCACGGACGGCCGCGAACCGGCTCGACGTCGTGGTCTGTCCCCCCTTGTGCCGACACCCGTACCGGGGATTCTTATGTCCCCCGTTCTGCGTTTGGATGGAGGTACCCCGGACCCGGGGTGACACGGACAGGACGTCCGGGGACGACGGAGGGCACGATGCTCGAACACACCAGCGCCGACACGCAGGCCGCAGCGGCCGCGGCGGCCACACTGCACCTGCGGATCACGATCGTGGGTGCCACCGTCGACCTGCTCCGGGACGTCCCCTTCCACGAGGCCCGGCCGGTGCAGGTCGCCGAGCGGATGGGCATCAGCGTCGCCGAGCTGGAGCAGCACTTCCCGTCGTGGGACGGCCTGGTCCTCGCCGCGCTGGACCGCTGGAACGGTGCCCGGATGGACGAGGTCACGCACGAGGTCGGTGACGGCTCGACCGTGGACCTGCTCCGCGCCATCGTCGCCTCGAACGCCGAGGACCCGGCCCTGATGCGCCTGCTCGTCGCCCTGCTGTCCGTCGCGGGCAACCCGGCGCACCCGATGGCGACCTACCTGCGGTCGCGGTACCAGCTCTTCTTCGCGCAGATCAAGCGCGGCCTGGAGCACGACGTCGCGATCGGCCGTGCCCCGCACACGATGGACCCGCGCCGCGGTGCCGAGCAGCTCATCGCCCTGTACGAGGGGCTGCAGCTGCAGGCCCTGCTGCGCGCCGAGCTCGACCTGGTGGCGGCGTTCGACCGCGCGGTCGCCCGGCTCGAGCGCGGCTGGATGGAGCGGTACGAGCCGCAGGCCGCCCGCCGTCTGGCGATGTGGGACGAGGACGACTCGGGCAGCTGGGAGATCTGACCGGCGGTTCGTCCGCGGAGCGCGTTCCCCGCGCCGTCGTGCAGCGCCCCGCGGGTACTCCGGGAGTCGCAACCTGACGGAAGGAACCGACATGGCAGCACCGAACCCCATCCAGGTCCAGAAGTACCTGAGCGGCATCGACTACCCGGCGTCCAAGGACGACGTGGTCTCGACGGCCGAGCAGGAGGGCGCCCCGGACGACGTCCTCGAGGCGCTCCGCGCGATCCCGGACGGCGAGTACGACGCCCCGACCGCGGTGTCGAGCGCGGTGTCCGACGCCGGCTGAGCGCGGCCGGCCCACTCGGTGAGCAGAAGAGGTCGGGTGCGTGCGTCGCACTCGACCTCTTCTGCTCACGAAGCGCCTTACGAAGCGCCGTTCGAGCGCGACCCGCGCGGCTCCGAACCGTCGCCGGGGTCGTACCCGGTGTCACGGATGACGCGCAGCGCCGTGGTGTCGTTGTGGACCGAGTGCACGACGACCCGACGCGTCCGGCGCAGCGCTCGACGGGCACCGGGCGTCGCGAAGAGCCCGCCGAGCACCAGGCCCGCGCCGATCCCGAGTGCCACGGACACCGCCGCCACGAAGTCGAGTGCGGCGCTCGACGAGCCGGACATGAAGTTCAGCAGGGCGTTCGACACGGCGACACCGGGCAGCAGCGCCCCGCAGAACGCCGGCACCGCGATCGCCGCCACGGCCGTGCGCATCCGGACGGCCGCGTAGGTCGAGAGCACCCCGAGCAGCACCGCCGCCAGGAACGTCGCCCCGAGGAGCGGCAGCCCGGCCTGCCGCAGTGCCCACAGCGCGGCACCGGCGGCGACCGAGAACACCACGGCGACCGGGATCACGCGGGCGCTCGCCTGCTGCACGAAGCAGTTCGCGCCCGCCGACACCACGGTCAGCGACAGCGATGCCCAGAGCGGCAGGGTCTGCGTCACGATGCCGGACGGGTCGACCTCGATCCGCAGCCAGTGCGTCATCGCGATCCCGGCCGGCACCCCGACCACGATCGCGGCGATGACCAGCCCGATGTAGAACGCCCGGGCCACGGCCATCGCCCGGAACCCGGAGATGGCGTCCTGCGCCCAGGTCACCAGGGACGGGTGCGGCAGCAGGAGCACCACGAGTGCCGCGACCATCGTCGCGGCGCCGTTCGCGTTCAGCACGCCGGCCCAGATGGCCAGCGTGCCGATCGCCGACGCCACCGCGCCCTGCGCCCCGGACACGAAGAACTGCGGGTACCCCCGGTCGGTCAGCCAGCGTCCGGAGACGATGATCCCGAGCATCAGCACGAACGCCCCGAGTCCCGCGCGCCATCCGCCGCCGGCCTGCACGGCGATCGAGATGCCGAGGACCGACAGGCCGACGTCGGACAGCCACATCGGCCACCGCGGCGGGAGTCGCAGGACGGCGACCAGGGCGCTCACCGCCGAGGTCATGTCGCGGTCGTCGTGGATCAGGTCGTCGACGATCTGGTTCGCACGCGCGAGCTTGTCGAGGTCGGAGCCGTCCGACCGCACGGTGCGGACCTTGACGAGCGGCGGGACGTCGGCCGGGGCGTACTGGATGGTCACCGAGCTGCCGGAGAAGTCGAGGTCGAGCGGCGCGAGGTTCCACTTCGTCGAGACCGCGACGACGGCCGTCTCGACGCTGCGGGTGTCGGCACCCGAGGCGAGCATGACCTCGGCCAGGTCGAGGCAGAAGTCGACGATCTGGGTCGCCGTGTACTGGTCGCGCCCCTTGGCGTCGGGCTCGACGTGCTCGTAGATCGTCCCGCGCAGGCGGGCACGTGCGTCGCGCAGGTCGTGCTGCGCGAGGCTGCGGCGTCGTGGCCGGGGTGGGCGGCCCGGCTTGTGCGGGCCCGGGGGGTGCTGCTCGGCCATCACGCCATGGTGCCAGTCGACGGCGGCCGAGTCCGGACGTCCGCTGGACGCCTTCGGATCAGCCCCGGCGGCGCGTGCTCAGACGACCGAGGGCGAACGCCGCGACGACCGCGCCCACCAGCACGAGGACCGGTCCCACCGTCGCTTGCCATGGGCGGCTCCCCGCGACGAACGCGTAGTCGGACAGCGGGGCGAAGGCTGCGAAGCCGAATGTGAAGGTCGGAGTCGTCAGCACGAACACGATCCCGAGGACGACGGCCAGCAGGCCGAGCCAGAGGGCGACGAGGGTCGGGGTGGCGAGGAAGCGGGGCACGGCACCCAGCGTAGGTGGACGACGGACGGGAGGCCCGTGGCGGGGTCGCCACGGGCCTCCCGTCCGTCAGGTGGTGACGCTCCTACGTCCCGCGCCTACTGCTCGAAGGTCGCGTGCAGCGTGATCTCGACGCCGGTCAGCGCCTTGCTGACGGGGCAGGTCGCCTTGGCGTCCTCGGCGGCCTTGAGGAAGGCGGTCTCGTCGATGCCGGAGACCTCGCCGCTGACGGTCAGGACGATGCCGGTGAGGCGGAAGCCGCCGGCCGGGTCCGGGCCGAGCGAGACGTCGGCCTTGACGTCGAGGGCCTCGACCGTGCCGCCGGCCTCGCCGAGGACCGCGGAGAACTGCATGGCGTAGCAGGCCGAGTGTGCGGCGGCGATGAGCTCCTCGGGGCTCGTGGTGCCCCCGGCGTCCTCGGCAGTGCGCTTCGGGAACGAGACGTCGTACGTGCCGACCTTCGAGCTCGAGAGTTCGACCTGGCCGGAACCGTCCTCGAGGCCGCCGTTCCAGGCGGTGCGTGCGGTGCGAGTGGGCATGCCCGCTCCTTTCGTGTGGGGGAGCGGCCCCGAACGGGACCACCGCTCCTGAGTCAATCGGAGAACGACCGTTCTCGCAACGGGCTCACGGCGAAGACGCAGGTCTGCCCTACGATCTGGCACATGGGGGACAGCGACATGAGAGGCTTCCGCGAGTCCGTACTCGAGCAGGGGCCGGCCGTCGTGACGAACCCGGTGGTCGCCTGGCTCCGGTTCTGGACGCAGGGGTGGCGGTTCCACGGGCGGGCGAGTCGCTCGGAGTTCTGGTGGGTGATCGCGCTCGAGCTCGCGCTGGTCGGGGTCGCGCTCTGGGTCGTCGGCGTGCACGGGACCGGCGGGCGGTGGGAGATGTACGTCGACCCGTTCGGGGTCGTCCCGTCACCGCGGGTCTCGTTCCACCTGATCGACCGCGGGCGGGACGGGTGGTTCGGCTGGGGCAGCGGTGGGCGGGACGTCTGGCCGGACGCGTGGGACCTGGCGATCCTCGTCCCAAAGATCATGACCATCGTGCCCCGGTGGTCGCTGCTCGTGCGGCGACTGCACGACCGGGACCACAGCGGTCTGTGGATCCTGCTCCTCGTGTTCACCGGGCCGCTCGGTGCGGTCGTGCTGGGTGTCATGGTGGCGCGGTCGTCGCGCCCTGGTGGGGCACGGTTCGACCGCGGACTGTTCGCGGGAGGGCGTGGTCTCGAGGCAACTGGACGACACATGTCGTCCTCAACGACAGGTGTAGCGTGAAGGGCGATCAAAGGAGAACCCCATGCGCGCCGTCGTGTTCGAGCAGTACCAGACCTTCCCGTCCCTGACCGAGGTCCCGAAGCCCGCACCCGGGCCGGGTGAGGTCCTGCTCAAGGTCGCCGGCGCCGGTGCCTGCCACTCGGACGTCGCCGTGTACCGCGAGTTCCAGCAGGGGCAGCCGGGAGCCCAGGCCCCCGCCTTCGTGCTCGGCCACGAGAACTCCGGCTGGGTCGAGGCCGTCGGCGACGGGGTCACCGGCTTCGCCGAGGGCGACGCCTACCTGGTCTACGGGCCGGTCGGCTGTGGGCACTGCTCGTACTGCTCGAAGGGGCAGGACACCTACTGCGAGAACGCCGCGACGAACCCCTACATGGGGATCGGCCTCGGGCGCGACGGCGGCATGGCGGAGTACGTGAGCGTCCCGGCGCGGAACCTCGTGCCGCTCGGCGACGCCGACCCGATCGCCGCCGCACCGCTGAGCGACGCCGCGCTCACGCCGTACCACGCGATCAAGAACTCCCTGCCGAACCTGGCTGGTGGCGGTCGCTTCGCGCTCGTCGTCGGCCTGGGCGGCCTCGGGCAGATCGCCGTGCAGATCCTCACGGCGCTCACCGGTGCCACGGTCATCGCGACCGACATGAAGCAGGACGCGATGGACCGCGCTGCCGCCCGTGGCGCGATCACCGTCCCCGGCGGCCCGGACCAGGCCGAGCGCATCCGCGAGATCACCGGCGGACGCGGCGTCGACGCTGCCTTCGACTTCGTCGGTGCCACCCCCACGATCAAGGTCGCGCAGGCCTCGATGGCGGTCGGCGGGCGGTTCACCGTCGTCGGGATCGCCGGCGGCACCACCGAGTGGAACTTCTTCGCGACGCCGTACGAGTCGACGATCACGAACACCTACTGGGGCACCATCGAGGACCTGCACGAGGTCGTCGCGATGTACCGCGCCGGCCAGATCGTCCCCGACGTCGAGCGGTACGCCCTGTCCGATGCACTCGAGGCGTACCGGAAGCTCGAGTCCGGGGAGCTCTCGGGTCGCGCGGTGGTCGTCCCGACGCTCTGAACCGGGCGTACCCGGTCGATTCGGGCGTACCTGGTCGAATCGGGCGTGCCTGGTCGAATCGGGCGTACCTGGGTCGGATCGGGCGTGCCTGGTCGGAACTTTTGACCAGGTACGCCCGATTCCACTTTCCAGTGCGGGTGTTCTGGGAAGGAACGGGCGTCGGTCAGCGTCCCGCCGCGTAGCCCTGGGCGCCGCGGGGGTTCGCGGCAGCGCCGAGGATCCCGGTGTCCGGGTCACGGGTGACGCACGACAGCCGGCCCAGGCTCCAGTCACCGCCGCGAGTCACGACGTGTCCGCGGGCCTCGAGCGCCGCGATGACCTCCTCACCCAGGCGGTCCTCGACGACCAGGCCCGCGGGCTCCCACGTGCGCGGCCAGAACGACCCCGGGAACGACGTGGTGTGCAGCGCCGGTGCGTCGATGGCCTGCTGCGGGGAGTAGCCGCCGACGACCCAGCGCAGCAGGAACAGCAGCTGCCACTGGTCCTGCTGGTCACCGCCGGGGGAACCGAGCGCGGCGACCGGCTGCCCGTCGCGGAGCACCAGGGTCGGGGTCAGCGTCGTGCGGGGGCGCTCGCCGGGCCGCAGGGTCGAGGCCGTGCCCGGTTCGAGCCACGTCATCTGCAGGCGGGTGCCGAGGCAGAACCCGAGCTCGGGGATCGTCGGCGACGACTGCAGCCACCCGCCGGACGGGGTCGCGCTGACGATGTTGCCCCAGCGGTCCACGACGTCGATGTGGCACGTGTCGCCGCGGGTCTCGCCGTCGAGGGTGACGAACGGCTCGCCGCGGTCCTCGAGCGGAGCGGCGGGCGGGACCTCGGTGTCGGCTTCGGCCGCGCGGGCGACCTGCACGGTCGGCTCGCCCACCCCGACCGACCCGGCGGAGTCGTACGAGGTCCGGACCGGCGGCAGCGCGTGCTCGACCCCGGCGATCGTGCCGGGTCGGAGCTCGGCCGAAGCACGCTCGCCGATCAACGTACGACGTTCGTCGGCGTAGGCGTCGGAGAGCAGGACGTCCATCGGGACCTCGCCGTCGCCGTAGAACGCCTCGCGGTCGGCGAGGGCGAGCTTCTGCGCCTCGACGATCGTGTGCGCGCCGAGCTCGGTCGACGGGTCGAGCAGGGCGTCGTCGAGCGGTTCGAGCAGCCGCAGCGTCTGGAGGAGCGCCGGACCCTGGCCCCACGGTCCGGTCTTGGCGATCGTGCAGCCACGGAACTCGGCGGTCGTCGCGGGTTCGTACGACGCGCGGAACGCCGCCAGGTCGGACGCCCGGATGACCCCGGCGTGGTCGGTGCCCGACGCGTGCCGGTGCGGTTCGCGGACGAACCGGTCGATCGCCTCGGCGACGAACCCCTCCGCCCATTCGGACCGGGCCGCATCGATGCGGCCGGTCCGGCTGCCGGCACCGGCGCCGGCCTCGATCAGCCGGTCGAGCACTGCGGCGAGTGCGTCGTTGCGCACCAGGTCCCCGGGGACCGGCACCGTGCCTCCCGGCAGCCACTGCGTGGCGGAGGTGGGCCAGTGCTGCTCGAACAGGCCGCGCACGGCGGTGATCGTCCGGACCACCGCAGGTGCGACCGGGTGGCCGTCGCGGGCGTACCCGATCGCGGGGGCGAGGACGTCGGCCAGTTCCCACGTGCCGTGGTCGCGGAGCAGGAGCAGCCAGGCGTCGACCGCGCCGGGGACGGTCGCGGCCAGCGCGCCGGATCCGGGTACCAGGTCGAGGCCCTCGGCGCGGTAGTGCTCCGGGGTCGCGCCCTCGGGCGCGGGACCCTGACCGACCAGCACCGTCGGCACGGGGTTGACCGCCGTCGCGAAGACCGCCGTCAGGTCGCCCCCGGGGCCGTTCAGGTGGGGCTCCACGACCTGCAGGACGAAGGCCCCGGCCACGGCCGCGTCGAACGCGTTGCCTCCGCGCTCGAGCACCGACTGGGCGGTCGCCGTCGCGATCCAGTGCGTCGACGCCGCCATCCCGAACGTGCCCCGCAGGTCCGGACGGGTGGTCTGCGCAGCGGGCGGGACGAAGGCGGGGTTCGGCGTCGACATGGTCCCATCCTGTCCCGCGGCGATCGGCTCCGTGCTGTACACCCCCCGTCCAAGGGGTTGTGCACCCCGCGCAGAAAAGCGAACATCGTTCGGCGACTCGTGCAGGGCGAGCGCCGAACGACCGCGCGCTCGCACGGTCGGTTCCAGGGCAGGGGATCCATGACCACCACTCCGTCGACCGTCGCACGTGCGCGCCGACTCCCACGCATCGCCGGCGCCGTGACGGCACTGGCCCTGGCGGCAGGGGCGCTCGTAGCGACAGCCGAACCGGCAGCGGCCTCTGCGGTCTGGGTCGGCTCGGCCCCGGCCGGCACCAAGATCCTGCCCGGCGACCAGGTCACGTCGCCGAACGGCCAGTTCAAGCTCATCATGCAGGGCGACGGCAACCTGGTGGAGTACGGCATCGGCAACCGTGTGCTGTGGGCGTCGAACACCGCCGGCAACTCCGGCGCGATCGCCGTGGTCGGCAAGAACCGCGCCCTCGACATCACGAAGAACGGCAAGCGTGTGGCCCGCTGGGCCTCGGCCGGCACCGTGAACTCGACCGCGCTGAAGGTGCGCGCCGACGGCACGATGGCGCTGCTCGCCGGCAAGACCGTCGTCGTGAGCTGGAACGGCTACCAGGACCGGGTCCCGTCAGGGAACACCATCCTGGGCGGCACTGTGCTGCGATCCGACACCTCGAACACGCGCATCCTCAACATGCGCACCGACGGCAACCTGGTGCAGAAGGTCAGCGGCCGCGTCGTCTGGCAGTCGCGCACCGGCGGGCACCCCGGCGCCTGGGCCGAGCTGCAGGCCAAGGGCAACTTCGTCATCTGGACCCGTGACGCCTCACGCAAGAAGGTCGCGCTCTGGAGCTCGCGCACCAGCACCGCCGGGTCGGGCAACCTGCTCGTGCAGGTCGACGGCAACGTCGTGCTCTACGGCGCGAAGGACACCCGCGTCTGGTCGAGCCGACCGGTCACCGGCCTGGCCTGGCCCGTCAACGGCACGAAGATCACCGGCCGGTACGGCGACGACCGCGGCGCCGGGCACGTGCCGCGCTACCACCAGGGCACCGACGCCCCGGTGCCGGTAGGGACGGCCGTGTACGGCTCCGGGACCGGGACGGTCACCAAGACCATCGCGAACGACGCGGCCTACGGCAACTACATCGTCGTCACGTACGGCATGACGGCGGTGCTGACGGCGCACCTCAGCAAGATCGAGGTGAAGCAGGGGCAGATCGTGAAGCTCGGCACCGAGATCGCGAAGTCCGGCAACACCGGGCAGTCGACGGGGCCGCACGTGCACGTCGAGACGCGGCGGAACGGCACCCTCGTCGACCCGCTGAAGAACATGCACTTCCGCTGAGGCGGGGAGGGGTCGCGGGGTCGCGGGGCGGTTCGTCGTTCGCTTCGTGAGCAGAAATGGTCGGGTCGTCTTCGGGCACCCGACCATTTCTGCACTCCAAGTGCGGGCCACCTCGCACGGTGCGAGAGGGACGGTATCCCGTCTTGTCTATGTCGCTTGCCTTGATATATCAAGGGCAGTAGACATACGCTGTGAAACGTCAAGCCGTGCTCAAGCGCATCAGGATCGCGGCGCGTGCGGCCGGCCTCGAGTACCGGGAAGTGGAACTCACGAACCACACCGGCATCGTCGTCGGGTCGACACGGAGCACCGTCGGGCGGCACTCCGAGATCGCCGACGGCACCGCTCGGGCGTTCTTCAAGCAGTTCGAGCAAGAGCTCGGGAAGGGGTGGTGGCGATGACCTACACGTCACGTGCGCATCGCGAGGGCAACTGGTGGATCGTGCAGAACGACCAGTTCCCCGGCGCGATCTCGCAGGTCCGTCGGCTCGACCTCGCTGCCGATGCCCAGCGTGAAGCGATCGCCTTCGTCGCCGAGGTCGATCAGGACGACGTCACCGTGGTCATCCGTGCCGAGCTCGAACCAGCCCTGGCGCGCTCGCTCGAAGAGGCCACCGCGCTGCGCGCCGAGGCCGAGGTGAAGGAGGCCCGAGCCCTTTCGCTGCGGCGAGCGATCGCCGTTTCGCTGAAGGACGATGGCCTCACCTTGCGGGACATCGCGGTCGTCCTCGGTGTCTCGTACCAGCGGGTGCACCAGCTCGTGCACGAAGGCGAGCCGGCGGCGCTCGCTGCGTCGTAGCCCGCGGCGCGGATAGCCTGGGCGGGATGAGGAAGCGCGGCGGAACGGTGCTCGTGTTGGTGGCGATCGGGGTCCTGGCGGGAGTGTTGTCCGGGCTGTTCGGCGTCGGTGGTGGGGTCATCGTGGTGCCGGCGCTCATGGCCTTCGCACAGATGGACCAGCGTCGGGCCTCGGCCACATCGCTCGTGGCGGTCGCCCCCGCGGCCGTCGTCGGCGCGGTCACCTACGCCGTGCAGGGCGAGGTGCACTGGCTCGCGGCCCTGACCCTGGCGGTCGGGAGCGTCATCGGCGCCCCGATCGGTGCCCGGCTGCTCCGTGCCCTGCCGCTCCGCGCGCTGCCGTGGATCTTCGTCGGGTTCATCGCCGTCGTGCTCGTGTCGCTGTTCACCACGGTGCCGACCCGCGGTGGCGAGGTGCACTTCGGCGTCGTCGAAGCGATCGTCCTGCTGCTGCTCGGGCTGCTGTCCGGGGTGCTGTCCGGGCTCGTCGGGGTCGGAGGCGGGGTCGTCATCGTGCCGGGGCTCGAGGTCGTGCTCGGTGCCGGTGACCTGCTGGCGAAGGGCACGTCGCTGCTCACGATGGTGCCGACGTCGGTGTCCGGGACGGTCGCGAACCTGCGGCGTCGCGCGGTCGACCTGCGGGTCGGGCTGACGGTCGGCATCACCGCCGCGGTGTGCTCGCCGGGTGGTGCCGTGCTGGCGCGGCTGGTCGACCCGCAGGTCGGCACCTGGCTGTTCGCGGCGTTCCTGGTGGTCGTCGCGGTCATCGTGCTCAGCCGCGGACGTCGGAGGGCACCACAGAGCGACGCGAGCGAGGGGGAGGTCGCGTGACGGGCCTCCCAGCAGGGCGCGACGCTGAGGCCGTGCTGGCGGCGTTCGCCCGCACCACCGGTGACGTCGCCGCGGCCCGGAGGGTCGCGCGGCAGTTCCACGACCTCGACGAGGGCGAGCGTTCGGCGCTGCTCTGGAGCGAGGACGACGGCGCGAAGCTCGTCGCCGTCCTGCTGCTCGTGCAGGCGATGCGGGCGCACCCCGACCCGGAGCTCACCGACGAGTACCTGTCGGTGGCGAAGGCCGAGCGGTTCGAGGACCCGGTGCTCGTCGACCTGGCGGCCGAGGAACTCGTCGGCGCACCGTTGCTGGGCGCTTCGACCGGCCCGCTGTTCGCGCTGGCGAAGTCCGACGTGGCGATGGTCCGCCGGATCGCGGTCGTCGCGACCCTGGCGTTCGTGAAGCAGGGCGACGCCGAGGTGCCACTCGGGATCGCCGGTCGCCTGGTGCGGGAGCGCAGCGAGACGGTGCAGTCGGCGCTCGGGTTGGTCCTGCGCGAGACGGGGAAGCGGGCGTCCGAGGCGGCGCTCGTGGAGTTCCTCGAGCAGAGCGGCCGGTTCCTCAGCCCGGCCGCCCGCCGGACCGCGACCGAGCACCTGCCGCCGGCGGAGCGCGACCGCCTGCGGGGCTGACGGCGCTGGCGGTCGCGCGGGAGCCGTTGCTCGCCCTGGCAGAACCCGCCTGAGGCGACGGCCGGGAGGCCCGGTGCAGGTCCGCCCGGCCGCCCGCGCCCGGCACGCACCGCGCACACGGCCGACGTGCGCGAGGGGGACGCGGGGCTGGGAGCGTCCACGGGGCGGGCGCGTACCGAGGAGGGGAACGCGAGTAGTGCCTCCAGGCAGGCTCGAAGCGACCACGAGAGGAACGCAACGTGCGCGCACTGACCTACCAGGGCACCGAGAAGGTGTCCGTCGAGACCGTCCCCGACCCGACCATCCAGGAGCCGACCGACGCGATCGTGCGGATCACCTCCACGGCGATCTGCGGCTCCGACCTGCACCTGTACCGCGTGCTCGGCCCGTACATCGACCGCGGCGACGTCCTCGGCCACGAGCCGATGGGCATCGTGGAAGAGATCGGATCCGGCGTCACGAACCTGAAGGTCGGCGACCGGGTCGTCATCCCCTTCAACATCTCCTGCGGCCACTGCTGGATGTGCCAGCACGGCCTGCAGTCGCAGTGCGAGACCACCCAGGTGACCGAGTACGGCACCGGTGCCTCGCTGTTCGGCTACACGAAGATGTACGGCCAGGTCCCGGGTGGCCAGGCGGAGTACCTGCGCGTGCCGCACGCCGACTACGGCCCCATCGTCGTGCCGGACGACGGCACCCCCGACGACCGCTGGCTGTTCCTGAGCGACATCCTGCCGACCGCGTGGCAGGCGGTGCAGTACGCCCAGGTGCCCGAGGGCGGCACGCTCGCCGTGCTCGGCCTCGGCCCGGTCGGCCAGTTCGCCGCCCGCATCGGCAAGCACCTCGGCTACCGCGTGCTCGCCGTCGACCCCGAGCAGGTCCGCCGTGACCTCGGGGCGAAGCACGGCGCCGAGGTGTTCGACCTGACGAAGGACCTGGTGCCCGAGCTCGTCGACCTGACCGACGGCCGTGGCCCCGACGGGGTCGTCGACGCCGTCGGCATGGAGGCCCACGGCAACCCGATGGCGGGCTTCGCCCAGCGCGCCGCCGGCCTGCTGCCCGACAAGCTCGCGCAGAAGGCGATCGAGACCGCCGGCGTCGACCGGCTGGCCGCCGTGCACGCGGCGATCGACCTGGTCCGTCGCGGCGGCACCGTCTCGCTGAGCGGTGTCTACGGCGGCATGGCCGACCCGATGCCGATGATGACGCTGTTCGACAAGCAGATCACCATCCGCGAGGGCCAGTGCAACGTGAAGCGCTGGATCGACGACATCATGCCGCTCGTCTCCGACCCGTCGGACCCGCTCGGCACGCTCGACCTGACCACCCACCGCGTCTCGCTCGAGGAGGCCCCGCACATGTACGAGGTCTTCCAGAAGAAGCAGGACGACTGCGTCAAGGTCGTGCTCGACCCCGCGATGGCCGCAGCCTGATGCGCATCGTCGTCGTCGGTGCGACCGGCAACGTGGGGACGGCGGTGCTCCGTCGGCTCGCCGCCGTGCGTGCCGACGGCGACGGGGCGTCCGCTGGCGCTGATGCTGGCGCTGGCGCTGGCGCTGGCGCTGGCGGTGGCGGTCGCGTCGAGATCGTCGGCGTCGCCCGGCGGCTGCCGGACCTGCGCGCCGAGCCGTACGCCGCCGCCGTCTGGCACGCCGTCGACGTCGGCGCCGCGGACGCCGTGGACCAGCTCTCGGCCGTGTTCCAGGGCGCCGACGCCGTCATCCACCTGGCCTGGGCACTCCAGCCGACGCACGACATCCCGGCGCAGCACCGCACGAACGTGACCGGCACGGCGAACGTCCTGGCAGCCGTCGCGCGTGCCGAGGTGCCCCAGGTCGTCGTCGCGTCCTCGGTCGGCGCCTACCGCGGGGTGGACGTCGACGGCAAGCGCACCCTCGTGGACGAGACCTGGCCCGCCGACGGCATCCCGACGGCGACGTACTCGATCCACAAGGCCGCCAACGAGGCGGCGATGGACGCGTTCGAGGTAGAGCACCCTTCCGTGACCGTCACCCGGCTGCGCCCGGGGCTGATCTTCCAGCGGGACGCCGCCGCCGAGATACGCGGCCTCTTCCTCGGCCACCTGGTGCCGATGTCGATCGTGCGGTGGATCCGCTGGCTCGTGCTGCCGCTGCCCTACCCGTTCGTGTTCCAGGCCGTGCACGCCGACGACGTCGCCGACGCCTACTGGCGCGCGGTCGACCGACGGGCAGCGGGGGCGTTCAACATCGCCGCCTCGCCCGTGCTCAATCCGCCTCGCCTGGCTCGGGCCTTCGGCATGCTCGGTGCCGTGCGGATCCCGCTGCGGTTGCTGCGCGGGGTCGTGACGGTGACGTGGCGGCTGCGGTTGCAGCCGACGGACGCCGGCTGGATCGACATCGCGGCCGGCGTGCCGATCATGCGGACCGACCGTGCCCGGTCGGTGCTCGGATGGGAGGCCCGACACACCTCCGAAGAAGCGTTGCGTGCACTCGTGGCCGGCTTCGCGGACGGTGCGAACGTTCCGGGTTCGGGGCCGCTGCGCGGCTGAGCGGGCTGGGGGAGGCCGGGGTGGTGCGTGGCGCGCTGGCTGGTGGGGCTCGCGCTGCCTGGTGGGGCTCGCGCTGGCTGGTGGGGCTCGCGCTGCCTGGTGGGGCTCGCGCTGGCTGGTGGGGCTCGCGCTGCCTGGTCGAATCGGGCGTACCGGGTGATTTCGGGCGTACCGGGTCGAAAGTTCCGACCAGGTACGCCCGGTTCCACATTCCATCGCGGGCGTTCTGGGAAGGAACGCCCGCTCGTGTTCCCCGTGTCGCGCTACGCTTCGCTCGTCGTTGTGAGAAGGGGGAGTGCGATGGTGCTCAGTTGGTCCGCGTTCAGTGAGCTCGAGGGTCCGGGGGAGTCGGGGATGCCCGACCTGTTCGACGGCTGGTTCGGCATCGCGTTCGGGGTCGTCGCCGCGTTGGCGATCCTCACGACCCTGACGATCGTCATCCTGTCGCTCTACCGCGGCAAGCGGATGGCCGACCGTGGTCAGAACCCGCTCACCATGCAGGAGGACATCGCGTACCGGGCGATGCAGAGCCGCACGTTCGCACCGGACAAGCCACTCGAACAGCGGCTCGCCGAACTCGACGACCTGCACGCCCGCGGCGTGATCTCCGACGAGGAGCACCGCAGCGCCCGAGCCGAAGCGTTGCGCGGACGATGATGGCCTCCGAAGAAGTGCAGAACCCCCTCATCCCGCCGGTCTACGACCTCGTCTGGACCCTGCTGATGGCGCTCATCGTCGTCGCGGTCATCGTCGCCGTGTGCATCGCGGTCGTCCGCAGTCGGCGTCCCCACGGTGCCCGTCGGAGCTCGCCCGAACAGCGGCTGCTCGAACTCGACGAGCTGCACGCGCGCGGTGTCATCACCGACGACGAGCGCCGAGCCGCGCGGGCCGAGGCCCTGCGCGGTTGAGCATTCCCGACTTCGACGTCGAGCCTGCTGTCGGACCGCGCTTCTGGCCGCGCGTCCTGGGCGTCGTCTCTGCGATGACCGGGGTGCTCGCCGTCATCGGGTGGCCGCTGCCCATCGTCTCCGGGCGCACGCAGCGGGCGCACGCGTGGGAGCGAACCGTGCAGGGTGTCCAGGACTGGCTCGCGTTCGACGGTTGGCGCCTGTCCGGCTCGTCCTGGGTCTACGGGGCGGCGTCGATCGCGGCGCTGGCGGGGGCGATCACCCTGCTGCGACCCGAGTGGAGCAGTGCGCGGAAGTTCGTCGTCGTGGTGGCACCCACGAGCGCCCTGCTCGTGGTCGGACCGGCGGTGCAGTGGGCGGTCGGTCTGCCGTGGTCCAACTACGGCCGGGGTTCGACCGGCGGGATAGCGCTCGGCATCCTCGTGGCGTCGGCCGGCGGTGCCGTCGTCGTGGGGCTCCGGACCCTCGTCCCCAGGCGTGCCCAGCCCGAGGACGACGTGAACCCGCCACCCCGGGGGGTTCGCTGACCCGGACGTAGAGTGGGCGGGTGCTGCTGCCGACGGACCTGCTCGGGGTGTGGGACCTGCACCGCACCGTGCACGACCACCGCGCCGGTGCCACGGGGACCGTCACCGGGACGACCACCCTGACCCGGTTCGGTGACGACGAGGTGCGCTGGGACGAGTCGGGCGTGATGACCTTCGACGGTCGGACGACGCCCGTGTCCCGGACCCTCGTCCTGCGGCGGACGAGTACCGGCGTGGCGCACCGCGCCGCCGGCGGCTGGACCGTGCACTTCTCCGACGGTCGGGTCTTCCACGACTGGGTCTGGGGCACGTGCGTCGCCCACGCCTGCACTCCGGACGACTACACGGGTGCCTTCGACGGCGACGAAGACCGCTGGACGGTGCGGTGGGAAGCGCGCGGCCCGGCGAAGGACTACCGGCTGGACAGCGTCCTCACCCGACCCCGGTCGTGACCCGGGGTCGGCGGTCGCCGCCAGACTGGGGGCATGGCACGCTCCTCCGGCACCGACGCCCCGCGCATCACCCTGACCGAACCGACGAACCTCGAGGACTGGGTGCCAGCTCCCGGTGACGTCCTGACGGGTGACCGCATCGAGGGCAAGCGCATCGACGTCCTCGACCTGGCCGGCGAGCGACTGCCCGACCTGGAGATCGAGGAGTGCGTCATCGACACGTTCCGGGGCGGCGACGCGGACTTCCGTGGGCTCCGGGTCCGTGACTCGGTCATCGACTCGCTCGACGCCCCGATCCTGCGGGCGTCGAGCAGCACGTGGCGCGAGGTCCGGGTCTCCGGCGGGCGGGTCGGCTCGGCGGAGTTGTACGACTCCGGGCTGAACGGCGTCGAGTTCGTCGGCATGAAGTTCGGGTTCGTGAACCTGCGCGGGTCGACGATCACCGACGTGGTGTTCCGCGACTGCGTCATCGACGAGCTCGACATCGCCGACGCGAAGCTGCTGCGGGTGTCGTTCGACGGCAGCAGCATCCGCGCCGCCGAGGGGTCGAACACCCGCATCGACCACGTGGACCTGCGCGGAGCGGACCTCGATCGGGTCGAGCGGCTCGAGGGGTTCCGCGGGGCCACGATCGGCGCCGACCAGCTGTACACGCTCGCACCGCTCCTGGCTGCGCAGGCCGGCTACCGCGTCGACTGACGGCTCCCTCGCACCGTGCGAGGTGCGCCCACGAGTCGTGCGAGGTTCCGCACTCGGTGCGACCACGCGGACCTCACACCGAGTACGGAACCTCGCACCGGATGTCAGAAGCCCGCGCCCACCCCGGCCAGCGCCGCCGCCAGGTCGGCCTGCACCAGGTCGCCGTGCACCGCCGCGCCCGTCTGGGTGCCGGCCGCCGCCGACGCGATGACCGTCGCCATCGGGGCCGTCACGTTGCCGGCCGCGTAGACCCCACGAGCGGCGGTCTGCCCGGCGGCGTCCACGGTCAACGCCGTCGCGAACCGGTGGTCGCCCATGAACTGGTCGGTGGCGGCGAGGCCGAGCCCGGACAGGAAGCCCACCCGCGCCTCAGGCCGACTCGCCGTGGCCAGGGCATCGAGCTCGACGAAGGACCCGTCGCCGAGCCGGACCCCGGTCAGCCGGTCACCCTCGGAGACCACGGCGGCAACGGGGCCCTCGATGACCGAGATGCCGCGGGCGGCCAAACCAGCCAGGGCGGTGTCGTCCATCAGGGCCCGATCGGTCAGGAACGCGGTCACCCGATCGCTCAGCGCCCGGAACATGAGCGCGTGGTGCGCGGCGTTCGGTGTCGTGACGAGAACCCCGATCCGCTGGTCGCGGATCTCCCACCCGTGGCAGAACGGGCAGTGCACGACCCCGCGCCCCCACTGCTCGGCCAGGCCCGGGACCTCCGGCAGAACGTCCACGGCGCCGGAGGCGACGACCAGCCTGCGCGCCGTGACGACCGCGCCGGAGTCCAGCGTGACCGAGAAGCCGACCGGGTCGTGACCGTCACCGGTGGTGGCGGACGTGGCCATGATCCTCCCGGCCGTGACCTGGACGCCGTAGGCGGCGACCTCGTCGCGACCGATGCGGATCAGCTCGGCGGGCGCGACGCCCTCGTGGCCGAGGTAGTTGTGCGCGCCGGCCGCCGGAGCGTTGCGGGGCTCGCCGGAGTCGACGACGAGCACCGAGCGCCGCGAACGGCCGAGGATCAGGGCGGCGGAGAGGCCGGCGGCCGAGCCGCCGATGACGATGACGTCGAAGTGTTCAGGCATGCGTTGATCATGCGGCCGGTCACGAGTGAACGGCAACGAAGTTTGCCGATGTGGCAACATGGCCCGCATGGCACACAGCACCCGGGGACCGGCCGCCCCGCGCACGACGGCCGACGTGGTCGACGGGGTCGGCCCCCGACTCCGCGCGCTGCGCGCCCACCGCGACGTCACACTCGCGGCACTGTCCGAACAGACGGGGGTCTCGGTGAGCACCCTGTCGCGACTCGAGTCGGGTCAACGGAAGCCGACGCTGGAACTGCTGCTGCCCCTCGCCCGGGCGTACCAGGTGCCCCTCGACGACCTGGTCGGCGCACCGCAGACCGGCGACCCGCGCGTGCACATGAAGCCCGAGGTGCACGGCGGTCGTGTCGTCGTGCCGCTGACCAAGCGGACCGGTGGGGTGCGCTCCTTCAAGCAGCTGTTCCCACCGAACACCCCGGGTGGGGACCCGTCGCTCAAGACGCACGAGGGCTACGAGTGGCTCTACGTCCTGTCCGGACGGCTCCGACTGGTGCTCGGGGAGCACGACCTCGACCTCGGCCCCGGTGAGGTCGCCGAGTTCGACACCCACACCCCGCACTGGATGGGCAACGTGACCGACTCCGTCACCGAGGTGCTGTGCCTGTTCGGGCCACAGGGCGAGCGGGCACACGTGCGGTCCCGCCCCGCCCGGTGACCCGATGCGTCAGTCCGTGAAGACGTTCGCCACGACGTCGTCGAGCAGATCGGTCGTCTCGATGTTCGACTGCTGGATGTGGATGCCGATGTCGCCCCGGGTGAAGTACGTGTCGCCGTCCGTGACCGGGTACTGCGAGTTCTTCGAGACCTTCTGGCACAGGTACCCGTCGGACTCGTCGCCGCAGTCGTAGCCCTTCGCGCTGAGCTGCTCGAGCGCGTCGCGGGCTGCGGCCGGATCGACTGCGTCGACCGCGATGGACAGGTACGAGATGTCGGCCTGCGGCTCCCGCCACACGCAGTACAGGCGCTTGCCGTCGCCCTGCAGCGCCGGGGTGAACGAGCTCTTCGGGATCGCGATCGGGTCGCCGACGACCGAGGGGTCGTTGAGCGGTGCCGATGCGAACGCCTTGTCCCACTTGCCAGGGGTGATCAGGTCGGTGCAGCTGGCCGGGACGGTGACGGTCTCGTCGCTCGGGGCCCCGGTGTCGGTGGGGCTCGGAGCGGTCGTGGTGTCGGTCGGGCTCGGTGCCGTCGTCGGGTCGGCTGCGGTGGTCGCGGTGTCGCTCGCGGGTCCGGCCGGTCCGGCCTGGGCGCAGCCGGTCAGGGCGAGGCCCGCCGCCAGCAGGGCAGCGAGCGTGATCGTGTGGCGCATGGTTCCCCTTCGTCCGGTCTCGTCAGGTCGTGACCGTCACTCACGAACGTACCGACCGGGGGCCGCGGTGGCTGAGACCGTCACCGATTCGTTGTCCCCCGACCCCGTCGGTCAGCGGCTGCGCCACCACCGCCGCGACCGCGACTGCGATCGCAGCCGTCGCGCCCACCGGCGCACCGGGTTCGCCCGCCGGCCGTTCACGCGGAACGTGTGGAAGGCACGTCGCGTCCGCACCCAGACGGACGGGAGGCCCGCCAACGGTCGCGCGGACACCTGCAGGGTGAGCACGGGATCGGCAACCACCCGCCAGGCCGGGTCGAGCTGCATGCTCAGGTCGACGTCGTCGTGCACCTCGGCGTCGTCGCGGTGCGCTCGCCCACCGACCGCAGCCCAGGTCGACCGGCGCATCGCCATGGCGGACCCGAACAGCGGCGGGTGCCCGAGCGCGCTCCACATCAGGACGAAGTACGGGCCCATGTACACGGCGTTCCACAGCCGGCGCACCACGGCGCCACCGTTCCGCGGCCGGCCCGGACCGGTGACCGCGACGACCTCGGGGTCGGCGAGCAACCGGACCGCGTCGGCGATCCACGACGGCGGTGGGACGGAGTCGGCGTCGAGCCGCACGACGACGTCGCCGGACGCCCGGTCGTAGCCGCGCGCCGAGGCCCGGGCGATCCCGCGCACCGGCTCCGTGAGCACCACCGCGCCGGCGTCCCGGGCGATCGCCGCGCTGTCGTCGGTGCTGCCGTTGTCGACCACGACGACCTCGTCGGCCGGCCGGGTCTGGGCCGCGAGGGCGGCGAGGCACCGCCGCAGGTGCACGGCGTCGTCCCGCACGGGGATCACGACCGAGACACGGGGCATCCGTCGATCCAACCGGCTTCCACCTGTGCGGATTGCCGGACCGCGTTTCCCGGCATTCCTGGGTCCTGGCCCAGAGGGCAGCGCGCACGGTCGATGGCGAAACGCCCCCGGTGCACACCGGGGACGACGACAACCGGAAGGCCGACCATGACCACGAACCCACCCGGGAACGACTCCGGGACGCCCATCCACGACCGCACCGCAGCCTCCGAGGGCCACGAGGTCGCCCCCGGCGTGACCGTGCCGTCGTACGCCAGCGGTACCCCCGCCGCGCGACCCACCGACCCCGGTGCGCCCCAGACCTACGACCCGTACGGCGACAGCGCCGCCGAGGTGCCGTTCGACGCACCCCTCGACGCCGTCCCGGCCGACGAGCAGCTCCCCGCCGTCCCGTCCGCGGCATCCGCCGGCAGCGTTGGTGGCTCCGGCAGCACCGGCAGCGGCTCCGGCTCCGGCAGTGACTCGGGCAGCGGCTCCGGCAAGGCCGACGCGGCCAAGGGTGCCGCGCAGGACGTCGCCGGCGACGCCAAGGAGAAGGCCGCGAACGTCGCGGGCACCGCCAAGGAGCAGGCGTCGAAGGTCGCCTCCGAGGCGACCGACCACGCCAAGCAGCTCTACGGCCAGGCGTCCGAGAACCTCAAGCAGCAGGCCGGCGAACAGCAGCAGCGCGCTGCCGGCGGACTCCGCTCCCTCGGCGAGCAGCTCGGTCGCATGGCCGAGAACGACGACGAGCAGGGCGTCGCCTCGAAGGTCGTCCGCGACCTGTCGGGCCGCGCGACCTCGGCCGCCGGGTTCCTCGAGAACCGCGACCCGGGCTCGCTGCTCGACGAGGTGAAGACCTTCGCCGCGAAGCGCCCCGGTACCTTCATCGCGATCGCCGCCGGTGCTGGCCTGCTCGCCGGACGCCTGACCAAGGCACTCGCGACCGAGGTCAAGCACGAGAAGGAGGCCGGCGACGGCACCACCGGATCGGGGAGTGGCGTATGAGCCAGTCCGTCCCCGGCGCGACACCCCTGGGTGAACCGACGCCCGAGGAGCGCGCCGCGACCACACCGCTCGGTGAGCTGCTGTCCGACGTGTCGCGTGACCTCTCCAGTCTGTTCCGGCAGGAGGTCGCCCTCGCGAAGGCCGAGCTGACCGACTCCGCGAAGAAGGCCGGCAAGGCGGGCGGGATGTTCGGCGGCGCCGGACTCACCGCCGTGTTCGCCCTGCTGTTCCTGTCGATCGCCGCGTGGTGGGGCCTCGGTTACCTGATCGGCAACGCCTGGTCCGCCCTGATCATCGCGGTCGTCTACGCGATCGTCGCCGCGATCCTGGCCGTCCGCGGGCGCAAGGAGATCAAGGAGATCAAGGGCGCCCCGCAGACGGTCGAGACCGCCAAGGAAGTCCCCGAGACACTCAAGCCCAACACCGGGAGGAAGCCATGAGCACCCCAGACGAGATCCGCGCCGACATCGAGCGCACCCGCGGCGAACTCGGCTCCGACGTCGACGCCCTCGCCGACAAGGTCAGCCCGTCGTCCATCGCCCACCGCCAGAGCGAGAAGGTGAAGGGCCGGTTCCAGGACGTCCGTGAGTCCGTGATGGGCGCGGCCCAGTCGGCCCGCTCGAGCGCCTCCGGTTCCGCCTCGGGCGCGACCGGCCAGGCGAAGGACGTCGCGCAGAAGGGCGTCGAGAAGGCGAAGGGCAACCCGCTTGCCGTCGGCCTCATCGCGTTCGGTGCCGGTTGGCTCGTGTCGTCGCTCCTGCCGACCACCGAGAAGGAAGAAGAGCTCGCCGGTGAGCTGAAGGACAAGGCTGCACCGCTCGTCGACGAGGTCAAGGAGCAGGCGAAGGACGTCGGCTCGCAGCTCGGCGACGTGGCGAAGGAGCACGCGCAGGACCTCAAGGGGACTGCGCAGGACGCCGCGCAGGCGGTCAAGGGCGAGGCGCAGGGGGCCGCGTCCGACGTCAAGGACAACGCGCAGGGTGCGGCGGACGACGTCCGCAGCAGCTGAGCAGAACCCCGTGACGGACAGGAGGCGCGGTGCCAGCTGGCACCGCGCCTCCTGTCCGTGAAGCGGTAGCGTTCCGGGCATGGACCCGATCGACGAGCTCGCTGCGGAGCTCCGACAGTCCATCGGACGGGTCGTGCGTGCCGCACGACGCGAGGCGGACGCGCTGCCGGCCACGCACACCACCACCCTCGGGTTCCTGCACCGCGAGGGCCCGATGACGATCGCGGAACTCGCGCGCCGCCGCGGGGTGAAGCACCAGGGGCAGTCCCGCACGGTCGGCGAACTGGCCGAACTCGGGTACGTCGACCGGACGGCGTCGGACACCGACCGCCGAGCGTCGGTCATCCGGATCACGGACGCCGGCCGGGCCGCACTGCAGCGCGACATGGACGCCCGCACGGACTGGCTGGCCGATGCGATCCGCGAGGAGACCGACGCCGAGGAGCGTGCGCTGCTCCGCCGTCTGCCCGAGCTGTTCGAGCGGGTCGCGCGCCGAGCCGACTGAACAACCCCTCACCTTCAGGGCAGCCGCAGAAGTACAACACGGCTGTACAGTTGTGCGCATGGAGTTGACGAAGTACAACCACGCCACCGTCGTCCTCGAGCAGGACGGCGTCACCCTCGTCATCGACCCCGGGGTGTTCACGCCCGAGGCCGTCGACCTCGTCCGCGGCGCAGCGGGCGTCCTCGTCACGCACGACCACCCCGACCACTTCGACATCGACGCCCTACGCGCGGGACTCGCCGCGAACCCGGACCTCGTCGTCCGCGGTCCGGAGACCGTCGTCGAGCAGCTCGGCGATCACCACGGCCGGGTCGCAGCGGTGCACGCGGGCGACGCGATCACCGTCGGACCGTTCTCCGTCCGGGTCTTCGGCGAGCAGCACGCGGTCATCCACCCCGACATCCCGTCCACCGCGAACGTCGGCTACCTGGTGGACGACGCGGTGTTCCACCCGGGCGACGCGTACCTCGAGCCCGGCGTCCCGGTGCCGACCCTGCTGCTGCCGACGAGCGGGCCGTGGACGAACACCGCCCAGGCCGTCGACTACGTGCGAGCTGTGGCGCCGGAGCGGGCCGTGCAGATCCACGAGGCGATGCTGAGCGAGCTCGGCCAGCAGTCCGCCGCGCGCTTCCTCGGCCCGGACGGTCTCGGGCCGGTGCCCGTCCTGATCCTGCCGGCGGGGGAGACGATCACCGTCTGACGGACGCGGGCGGCCCCTGGGAGGCGATCCGGGCCTCCCGAGCAGCATGGTGTGATGGCCGACGCACCCACGACAGCAGTCCTCTTCGACATCGACGGCACCCTCGCCGACTCGAACTACGCGCACATCGACGCGTGGTGGCGGGCGTTCCTGGCGGCGGGGGAGTCCGTCGACGCCTGGCGGATCCACCGCGCGATCGGGATGGACTCAGCGAAGCTGCTCGAGACGCTGCTGCCGGACGCGTCCCAGGAGACCCGCGACACCGCCAAGCAGTTCCACACCGCCTACTACGCCGAGCAGATGCCGCGGCTCCGGCTGCTGCCGGGTGCACGCGAACTCCTGCAGGCCGTCGCCGAGGCCGGGCACGCCGTGGTCCTGGCGACCAGCGCGCCCGAGCACGAACTCGCCCGCCTGCGCGACCTGCTCGACGCGGGCGAGTGGGTCACCGCCGAGACCAGCTCCGAGGACGTCGAGCAGGCGAAGCCGGACCCCGGCATCATCCGGGTCGCGCTCGACAAGGCCGGGGTCTCCGCCGACGACGCCGTGATGGTCGGGGATGCCATGTGGGACGTCGAGTCCGCCGGCAAGGTGGGGGTACCGTGCGTCGGCGTGATGACCGGCGGCATCGGCGGCGACGAGCTCCGCGGTGCCGGGGCGGCAGAGGTGTACGACGACGCGGCGGCCGTGCTCGCGGCGTTCCGCGCCGGCGAGGGCCCGATCGCGGCACTCGGCCAGCGCGACTGACGGGCGGTGCCGGTCGCGCCTGACGGGCGGTGCCGGTCGCGCCTGACGGGCGTCGCCGGTCGCGCCCGACGGGCGCCTCGGTTTCCGCGTCGTCGGTCGCCCGTGCCAGGATCGACGTTCGTGATCACGATCGAACGCGTGTCCTGGGACGACCCCCGCAGCGTGGTGCTCCGCGCCGGCATGGACGACGAGATGCACGAGCGCTACGGGTCGGCGAACGCAGGCGAGGACCCGGCGGTCACCGCCGAGCGGGGTCGTGCGCTGAGCGTCGACCCGTCGACCGTCGTCACGTCGATCCTGGCTCTCGACGAGTCCGGCGACCCGGTCGGGCACATCGCCGTCCGACGTCTGGGCGACGAGGTCGAACTGAAGCGCCTCATCGTGCTGGCCTCCGCGCGTGGCAAGGGTGCGGCCACCGCGCTGCTCGACGAGTGCGAGCGCGTCGGCCGTGAACTCGGCGCCCCGCGGCTCATCCTGCAGACCGGCGACAAGCAGCCCGACGCCGTGGCGCTCTACCGCAAGACCGGCTGGGACCAGATCGACGTCTACGAGCCCTACGTCGCGACCATGCCGTGGTCGTTCTGCTTCGAGAAGGCGCTGTAGCCCGGCCCGATCGTGCCATATTGCACTTTCGGCAGGAGAGTGCAATTCTTGCTCGGTGAGCACCACTGAACGCACCCGCGCGCTGCGCCGACGCATGATCGTCGAGGCACGTCGGGCGACGGTCGAACACGGGCTGCACGGCTTCACGATCGAGCAGCTCTGCGAGACCGTCGGGGTGTCGCGCCGCACGTTCTTCAACCACTTCGGGTCGAAGGACGACGCCGTGCTCGGCATCGAGCTCAACGCCGACGTCGAGGCGATCGATGCCTACGCCGCGGGCGGGATCGTCCCCGGCGAGCTCGACCCCCTCGGCTCGATCGTGGCGCTGGCGATCGACCAGTTCCACCGGGTCGGCATCGCCCGCGCCGACGAAGCCCTGGTCCGCCGGGTGTTCGAGCGGGAGCCGGCACTCGTCGCGCGGTTCCTGTCGGCGACCGACGTGCAGCTCGCCCGGATCACCGTGGCCCTGCGGCGACGGTTCGGGTGGGACGACCCCGCCGACCGCCGACCGCGACTGGTCACCGAGGCCGCGGCAGCCTTGATGAAGGCCACCGCGACCGAGTACTTCGACGACGCCTTCGACGAGGCCACGGGGCCGACGTTCGACGCGCTGCTCACCGAGAACCTCCGCCTGCTCAGGGCGGTCACCACGATCGAACGGGAACACACCACATGAGCGCCACCGCGCCGGGCACCACCAAGCGTGCCCGCCCAGGCTCCGACGGCCCGCTGCTCCTGACGCAGCGTCGCATCTGGATCATCTTCTCCGCCCTGATCGCGGGGATGCTGCTCTCCAGCCTCGACCAGACCATCGTCTCCACCGCGATGCCGACGATCGTCGGCGAGCTCGGCGGCGTCGCGCACCAGGCCTGGCTGACGACCGGGTACCTGCTCGCCTCCACCATCGTGATGCCCGTCTACGGCAAGTTCGGCGACGTCCTCGGCCGACGCAACCTGTTCCTCATCGCGATCGCGCTGTTCACCATCGCG
This sequence comes from Curtobacterium sp. MCPF17_021, assembly GCF_003234605.2. Classification (NCBI taxonomy): domain Bacteria; kingdom Bacillati; phylum Actinomycetota; class Actinomycetes; order Micrococcales; family Microbacteriaceae; genus Curtobacterium; species Curtobacterium sp. MCPF17_021. The sequence goes on from NZ_CP126252.1 coordinate 382,132, forward strand.
TCGGCCGGGTGCGCGTTCGCCACGGACTTCACGCAGCTCGTGGCGTTCCGCGCCATGCAGGGGCTCGGCGGCGGCGGCCTGATGATCCTGTCGCAGGCGATCATCGCGGACATCGTCCCGGCCTCGCAGCGCGGCAAGTATCTCGGCCCGCTCGGTGCGATCTTCGGCCTGTCCGCCATCGGTGGCCCGCTGCTCGGTGGCTTCTTCGTGGACCACCTCACCTGGAACTGGGCGTTCTACATCAACATCCCGGTCGGCATCGCGGCGTTCTTCGTGGCCTGGTTCGCGCTGACCCTGCCGAACAAGAAGGCGACGAAGCGCATCGACGTCCTCGGCGTGCTGTTCATGTCCGCAGCGACCACGTGCCTGGTGTTCTTCTCGGAGTTCGGCGGCAGCAAGGACCACGGCTGGGACGCCCCCGAGACCTGGGCCTGGTTCGCCGGTCTCGTCGTCTCGGCAGCGCTGCTGGTGTTCGTCGAGTCCCGTGCGCAGGACCCCGTGCTCCCGCTGTCGTTCTTCCGCAACCGCACCTTCCTGCTGGCCACCGGCATCGGCCTGGTGCTCGGCATCGGCATGTTCGCCGCGATCGGCTTCGTCCCGACGTTCCTGCAGATGGCCTCGGGTACCTCGGCTGCGGTCTCCGGCCTGCTGATGCTGCCGATGATGGCCGGCCTGATCGGCACGTCGATCGCCTCGGGTGTCCTGATCACCAAGACCGGGCGCTACCGGATGTTCCCGATCGTCGGCACGGTCCTGGTGGCCATCGCGATGCTCGCGATGACCCAGCTGGCGGCGGACACCCCGATCTGGCTCATCTGCGCGTACCTGTTCGTCTTCGGTGCCGGGCTCGGCCTGATCATGCAGGTGGTCGTCCTCGTCGCGCAGAACGCCGTCCCCGCCGAGCAGGTCGGCACCGCGACCTCGACGAACAACTACTTCCGCGAGGTCGGCGCCTCCCTCGGTACCGCCGTCTTCGGCGCGCTCTTCACCGCGCGGCTCACGACGTCGCTGACCGACGTGTTCCGCGGTGCCGGTGGTTCGGCGACCGATGCGGCGTCGTCGGCGGGGAGCATCGACCCGTCGACCGTCGCGGGCTTGCCGCCTGCGGTGCAGGACGGTGTCGTGAACGCCTACGCCGACTCGCTCGCACCGGTGTTCTGGTACCTGCTGCCGTTCATCGCGGTGGCGTTCCTGCTCGCGCTCTTCCTGCCGCAGATCACGCTCTCCGACACGGCCGGCATGGTCGCCCGTGGCGAGGCCGTCGGCGGCGAGGAGGCCGACGAGCTCGAGCGGGCGCAGCGCGCGGCGCGTGCGGAGCACGCGGCGGCGGAGCCGACGGACCGCACGCAGCAGTAGCTTGCCTCGCGAAAGCGACAGATCTGCGCGGAACGTCCGCGGACATCTGTCGCTTTCGCGGTCCTGCCGGTCGGTGGGCGGCGAGATCTGTCGCCATGGCGGGGTGGTCGCGCCCGTCGCTCCCTGGAGGCGCGGTGCGGGCTGGCACCGGGCCTCCCGTCCGGCGCGTCCGCGCACACGGCGCGTGGCCAGCCCGCCTCCTTCGCAAAAGCGACAGTTCTCCGCGGAACATCCGCGTCGAACTGTCGCTTTCGCGGTCCTGCCGCCTCGGACGTGCGAGATGTGTCGCTTTCGCGGGCCCGGCTCGGGCGCTGGCGCTGGCGCTACGCGCCGGTGCTCGCGCGCGGCACGAGCCGCGTCGGCAGGGCCGCGGGCTCGGCGGCTGTGCCGTCGAGCGTCGCGAGGAGCCGCAGTGCTGCAGCCCGACCGAGGTCGGCGCCGGGAAGCGCCACGCTCGTCAGGGCCGGCGCGGTGACCGACGAGGACGGCAGGTCGTCGAAGCCCGCGACCGCGAGTGCGCCGGGGACGGCGATGCCGAGCGCGCCAGCGACCCGCAGGACTCCGTAGGCCAGGGTGTCCGCGGCCGCGACGACGGCGGTGACGTCGTCGTCCTGCCAGGCCTCGATGACGTGCTCGGTGGCCGAGGCCGCGGCCTCCACGGTGAGGTCGGCGCGGGCGGTGACCTCGGAGACCGTGATGCCGGCCTCCGCACAGGCCTGCTCGAACAGTTCGCGGCGCACGCCGAACGTCGCCGCCCTCGAGGTGCCGTCGAGGTAGCCCACGTGCCGGTGCCCCTGGTCGTGCAGGTGGGCGACGAGGTCGTGCACGCCGGTGGAGAGGTCGTAGTTGACCGCCTCGGGCCCACCGGGGGCGTCGAGCAGCACCACGGGGACGCTCGCCGACATCGGCTCGTCGGCGGCCGGTGCGTCGACCAGGATGCCGGCTGGCCGGAGCCGTTCGAAGCGCCGGACGTCGGCCGCGACCGGCTGTGCACCCCGCTCGGTGACGGAGAGCACGAGCTGGAACCGGTCGCCCAGGGTGTCGCGGACGCCACGGATGACCTCGGCGAAGAACGGGTTCGACAGGTCGGGGGCGATGAACACGACGAGGTCGCCGCTGCCGCGCGCCAGGGAACTCGCCGCGTGGTCGACGACGTAGCCGAGGTCGTCCACGGCGTCGCGGACCCGTGCGGCGATGGGGGTGGAGACCCGCCCGCGGTCCTTGCCGTTCACGACGAGGGAGACCGTGGCGATGCTCGTGCCCGCACGCTCGGCCACCATCGCAGCGGTCACACGACGGCTCGGAACGGCGGGGGAGGGCACCCGTCGATGCTAGCGAGCGTGGTGGTCGAACTTGACGTCAAGCGTTTGACGTGTTTCGATGTCAAACGCTTGACGCGCCGCGTCGCCAGCGCTCTGCCGGCCCGTGGATCCCCACCACGTCGAGCACTCACCTCGATTCCCCGAAGAAGTGGAGCGCCCAGCGTGCCCGATGCGACCCAGCCCGCCGCGAAGATCATCCTCGATTGCGACCCCGGCCACGACGACGCCGTGGCGCTCCTGCTCGCCCACGGCAGCCCGGCCATCGACCTGCTCGCGGTGACCACCGTCGTCGGCAACCAGACCCTGCCGAAGGTCACCCGCAACGCCCTGGCCGTCGCCCGCATCGCCGGCATCACCGGGGTACCGTTCGCCGCCGGAGCCGCCCGCCCGCTGCTGCGCCAGATCGAGGTCGCACCGGACATCCACGGTGAGAGCGGCCTGGACGGCCCGATGCTCCCCGAGCCGTCGTTCGACCTCGACGCGCGCCACGCCGTCGACCTGATCATCGACACCGTGATGGCCCACGAGCCCGGCACGGTCACCCTCGTGCCGACCGGGGGTCTGACGAACATCGCCCTCGCGGCCCGCAAGGAGCCCCGCATCGTCGAGCGCGTCAAGCAGGTCGTGCTCATGGGCGGCGGCGTGCACGTCGGCAACTGGAGCCCGGTCGCCGAGTTCAACATCGTCATCGACCCCGAGGCCGCGGCCATCGTGTTCGAGGCCGGGTGGGACGTCGTGATGGTCGGCCTCGACCTGACGCACCAGGCCCTGGCCACCCCCGAGGTCGCCGCGCGCATCGCCGGCGTCGGCACCGCCCCCGCCGCGTTCGTCGGCGAGCTGCTCGACTTCTTCGGCCAGACCTACAAGGACGCCCAGGGCTTCGACGCCCCGCCGGTCCACGACCCCTGCGCCGTCGCCTACGTGATCGACCCCACCATCGTCCGCGCCGTGAAGGTCCCGATCCACGTCGAGACCCAGGGCGCGCTGACCCTCGGCATGACCGTCGCCGACTTCCGCGCCCCCGCACCCGAGGACTGCCGCACGAGCGCCGCGATGGAGCTCGACCACGGCCGGTTCTGGGACCTCGTCGTCGACGCCCTCGAGCGCATCGGCGAGACGGCCGACACCGGCTGGACCCCACGTGCCGCCGCCGACGCCGTCGAAGCCGGCATCACCACGACCCCGGAGCGCTGAACCCCCATGACCACCACCTCGACGAAGAAGTCGATCGGCGCCCTCACGGCCGCGCTCCTCGCCGCGTGCATCGCGTTCCAGCTGAACGCGAGCATGCTCAGCCCCGCCCTCGTCACGATGGCGCGCGAGCTCAACACCGACGACGCCACCATCGGCCTGTCGCAGACCCTGTACTTCACGCTCGCGGCGCTGTTCTCGCTCTTCCTGCCGCGGCTGTCCGACATCGTCGGCCGCAAGCGCGTGCTGATCGGCATGCTCGCCGTGATGCTCGTCGGCAGCATCGTCGCCGCGCTCGCGGTGAACGTGCCGATGCTGTTCGCCGGCCGCATCATCCAGGGCGTCACCGGTCCGGTCGTCCCCATCTGCCTGCTCGTCCTGCGCAACGAGATCAGCGACCCGAAGCGCTACGGCGCCGCGCTCGGCCTGCTCACCGCGGTGAACGGTGGCATCGCGGGTGTCGACGCCCTGGCCGGCGGCTGGATCGCGACGAACTTCGGGTTCCGCGGGATCTTCTGGGTCATCGCCGTCGTCACCGTCCTCGCTCTGCTCCTGGTCGCGGTCTGGGGCGTCGAGTCGAAGCCCTCGGCCGGCACCCGGATGGACTGGATCGGCGTCGTGCCCCTCGTGGTGAGCGTCGGTGCGCTGCTCACGGCGTTCAACGAGGCCGGCAAGCTCGGCGCGGCGAACCCCGTGCTCGTGGTCGGTGGCGTCGTCGTCGCGCTCGTCGCCTTCGCGGTGTTCTGGGCCGTCGAGTCGCGCGTACGGGAGCCCCTGGTCGAGACCCGGTTCCTGCAGCGCCGGGCGACCTGGGCGCTCCTCGCGACGACGTTCCTGACGATGACGGGCGTCTTCGCGGTCGTCAACGGCCTGGTCACCTCGCTCGCGCAGAACGGTGACGCCGGCTTCGGGATGGAGCCCGACCTGGCGTCGCTCGTGTTCCTCACCCCGTACGCGCTGGTCGGCTGGATCGTCGGACCCTTCGCCGGGCGCCTCGCCCCGACCATCGGGTACCGCGCCGTGCTCCGCTTCGGCCTGATCGGCAGCATCGTCTCGACCGTCCTGATGGCGCTCGTCGGGGTGCACTCCCTGCCCGTGCTGGTCACCGCGACCGTGCTGATCGGCATCACCTACGCCGGTATTGCGAACATCATCCTGAACGGCCTGGGCATCGTGCTGTCGCCGGAGTCGAACCCCGGGTTCCTGCCCGGGCTGAACGCCGGCGCGTTCAACCTCGGTGCCGGGGTCAGCTTCGCCGTCCTGCCCGCGCTGCAGATCGCGCTCGGCGTCGGCGGTTCCGCGGGCACCGCCGGGTACTCCGGTGGCATGCTGCTCGGGGCCGCGATCACGACCGTCGCGCTCGCGATCTCGTTCCTCATCCCCCGTCCGGAGGGTGCCGAGACCACGTCCGTCGCCCCGCAGAAGGAGACCGTCCGTTGACCGAGAGCATCGTCGTCGTCGGGTCGCTCAACGCGGACCTGGTGGTCCGCACCACGCGCTTCCCCCAGCCCGGTGAGACCCTGCAGGGCTCCGACCTCGCGATCCTGCCAGGGGGCAAGTCCGCCAACCAGGCGGTGGCTGCCGGGAGGCTCGGGGGCACGGTGCGCATGATCGGTGCGGTCGGCGACGACGGGAACGGTGCGCTGCTCCGCGACTCCGTCGCGGCTGCGGGTGTCGACACGACGCACGTTGCGATCCGTGAGGGCGTCGCGACCGGCACCGCCGTCATCACGGTCGACGCCGCAGGCGAGAACACCATCGTGATCTCCGCCGGGGCGAACGGCACGCTGACGCCGGACGATGTGCCGACCGACGCCTTCGCCGACGCCGCGGTGCTGGGGCTCTGCCTCGAGGTGTCGATCGACGTCGTCCTCGCCGCCGCCCGGGCCGCGCACGCCGCCGGGGTCACGGTGCTCACGAACCTGTCGCCGTTCGGTGCCGTGCCGGCCGAGCTCCTCGAGTTGACCGACGTCCTGCTGGTGAACGAGCACGAGGCCGCGGCGCTCGGTGACCACGGCGTCACCCGGTCGATCGTCACCCGTGGTGGTGCCGGGTGCGTCGTGCACGATCGCGGTGCCGAGCCGGTGTCGATCGACGCCGTGCGGGTCGAGCCGGTGGACACCACGGGCTGCGGCGACGCCTTCATGGGTGCGGTGGCGCTGCGTCTGGCGGCGGGGGACGCCCTCGTTGACGCCGCTCGGTTCGCGGTGGGGGTCGGGGCGTACGCCGCGACCAAGCCGGGCGCACAGGCCTCGTACCCGACCACCGCCGAGCTGGAGGCGTTCCTGCGGGCGTAGGACGGGCCTCCCGGCCGTGGCGTGACTGCTCGGCCCACTAGCGTTGAGCCCATGCGCGTGGGAGTCCTCGACATCGGGTCCAACACCGGCCACCTGCTCGTGGTGGACGCCCACGGCGGCGCCGCGCCGCTGCCGGCGTCCTCGTTCAAGCAGCCGCTGCGGCTGGCCGAGCACCTGGACGACTCGGGCGCGGTGACCCAGCAGGGGATCGACGCCCTGACCACCTTCGTCGCCGACGCCGTCCGTGTCGCCGAGGAACGCGGTTGCGAGGACATGCTCGCGTTCGCCACCTCGGCGGTGCGCGACGCCGGCAACTCCGAGGCCGTGCTCGCCCACGTCGAGGCCTCCACCGGGGTCGAACTGGCAGTCCTGTCCGGCTCCGACGAGGCCCGGCTGACGTTCCTGGCCGTGCGTCGCTGGTTCGGCTGGTCCGCCGGTCGCCTGGCGGTCTTCGACATCGGCGGTGGCTCGCTCGAGATCGCCGGCGGTGCCGATGAGGCGCCGGACGTCGCGTGGTCGATGCCGATCGGCGCCGCACGCCTGGCTCGGTCCTACTTCGCCGCGGGCACCCCGACCGAGGACGACGTCCGCCGCATCCGGCACGAGATCCGGGTCGAGATCGCCCGCGACGCCGGCAAGTTGCTCCGCGCCGGACGTCCGGACCGTGCCGTGGCGACCTCGAAGACCTTCCGGTCGATCGCGCGGATCTGCGGGGCGGCACCCTCGGGTGCCGGTCCGCTCGTGCCGCGGGTGCTCGACGGCGACGTGCTCCGGTCGAAGCTGCCCGCGCTGCTGACGATGTCGGTCGACGAGCTCGCGGCGTTGCCCGGTGTCTCACCGAGCCGGGCGCACCAGGTGGTGCCGGGCGCGCTCGTCGCCGAGGCGTGCCTGGACATCTTCGACCTGCCGGCCCTCGAGATCTGCCCGTGGGCGCTGCGCGAGGGCGTCATCCTCGAGCGGCTCGACCAGTTGTCGGTGCTCGGGACCCCGTAGCGCCCGTCGGTCTAGCCGCGCGGCTGCGGGTCCTGCTGCCGTCGCTGCCTCGGCGGAGCGAGCAGCCACGGGCGGATCAGCTTCGTCACGAACGGCAGCACCCAGAACGTCATGATCGGCGTGAGCACGACGGTCGTGATGAGCACCCGGGGCAGGATCGCGACGTGCGCGAACGCGGGGACGAGCCAGGCCGTCAGGTACGTGAACGCGAGGTTGACCGGGAAGAAGCCGAGCCAGATGCTCACGGACTGCTTCCACCGCGGGGGAGCGCTCGAGGCCGGGGCGTCCTGCGGGACGTCGAACCACCCCTCGATGCCGGTGCGCTTCTCGACGCGGGACTCCACCACCAGGTCACGGCCCAGGTCGAGCCAGCGCAGCCGGTCGTCGGAGTTCTCCCACGTCGCCAGGGAGTCGTGGTCGGCGAACCGGTAGAGCATGTGCCACTCGCGGGACTGCGCGGTGGAACGCACCCACCCGGAGCCGAGGAAGCCGGGGTAGCGGTTCGCCAGGTTCACCCCGGACTGCACCCAGCGGGTGACCTCGGGGATGCGATCGGGTTCGACCAGGCGGGTGACGGAGACGGTGACGGGCGGGCCTGCGGTCTCGGATGACGACTGCAGGCTCCCAGGCTCTTGTGGAGTCATCCGACCAGTGTCCCGGACCCGTGTTTCCGGCTCGTGACACGTGCCTCGCGCGTCGGCTGAACGGATCCGCGTCGTCCTTCGACCGCCGTCCCAGGCGGGTGCAAGACGATCATCTGGCGAACGCGCCACCGAGAGGACCCCGATGACCGATCTCGAGCCCACCACCACCCTCGTCGCCACCGTCGACGGGCCCGACGGCGGCACGTACGAGGTGCGGCGGCTGACGCTCCCGGTGGGTGCGTCGACCGGCTGGCACCGGCACGACGCGCGCCAGACGGGTCTCGTGGTGCGCGGCGCGCTGACGCACGTCACCGAAGAGGCCACTCGGGTCGTCGGGCCGGGGCAGGCCCTGGTCGAGGAGCCGCGCATCGTGCACGACGGCCGCAGCACCGGCACGGAGGACGCCGAGCTGCTCTACGTCGCCCACCTGCCGGCAGGTGCAGCGGCGTCGACCCCGGGCGAGGCGCCACCGAGCGAAGGGCCGGCCCGCAGCGCGCTCGTGACGGTCCCGCTGGGCCGGCCGCAGTTCGTGCACGCGCTGCGCTACACCGCGATGTATGCACCGAAGCCCTTCGCCGAGGCCCTGCTCGTCTACCGGGACAACGGCACGTACACGATCCTGTCCCCGGGTGAGGACCACCACGGCTGCTACGTCTCGGCGACCGATCCCGCCGAGGGGATGCGGCACGTCGCGTTCATGTCGTGGCCGTCCGCGGACTGGGGCCGGAACATCGCGTCGCACACCCTGACCTTCGAGGCCGCGAGCGGTGCGTTCACCCAGGAGCTCCGGTTGCCGGGCGACCCGGTCCCGCGGGCGCAGTACGGGTACGCGGTGCCCGTCGAGGACCCGGAGTCGATCGACACCGGCGCCGGGTGGGCGGCGCTCCGCCAGCAGTACGTCGAGGTGTTCACCACGCTCGAGCGCCTGGCGGGCGGCGGGTCGACCGCGGCCTGACCCGGGAGTGGTCAGCTCGCCTGCTTCTTCGCGGCGGGCTTCTTGGCGGGCGCCTTCTTGACCGGGGCCTTCTTCGGCGCCGACTTCGCGGGGGCCTTCTCGGCCGTGCTCTCCGCGGCCTTCTTGGCGGGCGCCTTCTTCGCCGGTGCCTTCCTGCCGGAGCCGGACGTGCCCGAGCCGGACGTGCCCGAGCCGGAACCGCACGACGACCGTGAGGTCGACGACGAACGCGACCCCGAGCCTCCTGTCCGCTTCTTGTCGACGGACGCACGCAGGGCGGCCATCAGGTCGAGCACGTCTCCGCCCTCGTCGTCGTCGTCCTCGTCGTCCTGGGCGCCGAAGGTCTTCTCGGTGTCGATGTCGTCGCCCGCCTCGAGCTTGGCGTCGATCAGCTGCTGCAGTTCCTCCTGGTAGGAGTCGGTGTAGCGGTCGGGGTCGAAGTCGGTTGACATGCTCTCGACGAGCGAGGACGACATCTTCAGCTCGTTGGCGCTGACCTTCACCGTCGTGTCGAGGGTCTTGAAGTCGGCGGCGCGGACCTCGTCGCCCCAGAGCAGCCCCTGCAGCAGGATGACCTCGTCGTGCACCCGGAGCACCCCGAGCCGCGTCTTCTGCCGCAGGGTGAACTGCACGATCGCCAGGCGGTCGGTCTTCGCCAGGGTCTCGCGCAGCAGCACGTACGCCTTCGGCGAGCGCGAGTCGGGCTCGAGGTAGTAGGTCTTCTCGAACATCATCGGGTCGACCTGGTCGACGGGCACGAACTCGAGCACCTCGACCTCGTGCGACTGCTCCTCGGGGAGCTGCTTGAAGTCGTCCGCGGTGAGCACCACGGTCTTGTCACCGTCATCGTAGGCACGCTGGATGTCCGCGTACTCGACCTCGTGGCCGAACTCGCACACCCGCTTGTACCGGATGCGGCCCTTGTCGTCGTCGTGGACCTGGTGCAGGGACACGTCGTGCGTCTCGGTGGCCGCGTAGACCTTGATGGGCACGTTGACGAGCCCGAACGCGATGGAGCCCTTCCAGATCGACCTCATGCGCACATGATGCCCGCCCGCACGCGTGCGTGCCCGGAGCCGTCGGTTCCTCCACAGGTCCGCCGTCCGGGGGATCGTTCCACGGATGTCCGGTTCGCTGGACCGCCGCGAGGCCGGCGCGAGCACGATGGGCCCATGAGCCAGCTCGACAAGCAGGACCCGCGCGACCAGTTCCCCCGTCCGCCGTTCCCCGCGCAGACCCAGCAGGGGTCCGGGCTGGCGAGTGCGATGGACCCCGCCCCCGACCACGGCGAGACGAGCTACCTGGGCACCGGGCGGATGCGCGGGTACCGGGTGCTCGTTACGGGCGCGGACTCCGGCATCGGGCGCGCTGCGGCGATCGCGATGGCGAAGGAGGGCGCCGATGTCGCCCTGAACGCCCTGCCCGAGGAACGCGAGGACCTCGAACAGGTCCGCGACGTCATCGGTGACCTCGGGCGCAAGGCGGTGCTGCTGCCCGGTGACCTGACGGACGAGGCCTTCTGCGACGTCCTGGTGCAGGACGCCGTCAGCGAGCTCGGCGGCCTGGACGCGCTCGTGCTGGTCGCGGGTCACCAGCAGGTGCACGAGGACATCACCGTGCAGAGCACCGAGGACTTCGACCGCACGATGAAGGTCAACCTGTACTCGCTGTTCTGGCTCGTCCGCGCCGCCGTCCCGCACATGGCGCCGGGGAGCTCGATCGTCACGACCAGCTCGGTGTCCGCGTACCAGCCGCAGGACCGCATGATCGACTACGCCGCGACGAAGGCCGCGATCATCACCTACACGAACGGGCTCGCGCGGCAGCTCGCCAGCAAGGGCATCCGGGCCAACACGGTGGTGCCCGGGCCGGTGTGGACGCCCCTGCAGCCGATCAGCTACCCGGGCGACGAGATCGCGGCGTACGGCCAGGACACCCCCTTCGGCCGTCCCGCCCAACCCGTCGAGCTCGGCAGCGCCTACGTCTACCTGGCGGGGCCCGAGTCGTCGTACACGTCCGGCACGACCCTGACGGTGGCGGGAGCGACCGGGGTGGCGCTGTGAGTCCCGCCTCGCGCAAGACCGTCGTCCTGGTCGGGGACCGGCGGCTCGCGCTCACGAACACCGACAAGGTGCTCTACCCCGAGACCGGCACCACGAAGGGTCGGGTGATCGAGTACTACGAGCGGGTCGCGCCGTGGATGATCCCGCACGTCAAGGACCGCCCGGTGACCCGGAAGCGCTGGGCCAACGGTGTCGAGGGCAAGGTCTTCTTCGAGAAGAACCTGCCCGACTCGGCACCCGACTGGGTGCGGCACCACACCATCCACCACTCGGAACACGACAACGAGTACCCGATCGTCGACGACCTGCCGACCCTGGTGTGGATGGCGCAGCAGGCCGCGCTCGAACTGCACGTCCCGCAGTGGCGGTTCGGCCCACGCGGCGCGCAGCAGAACCCGGACCGGCTCGTCCTCGACCTCGACCCGGGGGACGGCGTGGGGCTGCCCGAGTGCGTCGAGGTCGCCGTGGCCGCGCGCGAGATCCTGCACGGCATGGGGCTCGACCCGTACCCGGTGACGTCCGGTTCCAAGGGCATCCACCTGTACGCGGCGCTCGACGGCAAGGCGACGACCGCGCAGGTCTCCGACGTCGCCCACGAGCTGGCCAAGGCCCTCGAGACGGACCTGCCGGACCTGGTGCTGTCGTCGATGAGCCGTGCCGAGCGGAAGGGCAAGGTCTTCGTCGACTGGTCGCAGAACAACGGCAACAAGACGACCATCGCCCCGTACTCGCTGCGCGGCCGCGAGCGGCCGACGGTCGCGGCGCCCCGCACCTGGAAGGAACTCGAGGAACGCGGGCTCGCGCAGCTCACGTTGGACGAGGTCCTCGAACGCCTGGAGGCCCGTGGGGACTTCCTGCACCCGGTCGCCTCCGCCTCGCTGGCCGTCGGACGCGACGACCACGGTCACTGGGACAGCGACCGGACCGAGCGGGCGAACGATGCCGAGCAGCCCGCACGTGACCGGCTCGCCGCCTACCGGGCGAAGCGGGACGCCTCGAAGACGCCGGAGCCCGTGCCCGAGGGCGCTCCCACGGTGCGGAAGGACGGCACACCGACCTTCGTCATCCAGGAGCACCACGCCACCCGCGACCACTACGACTTCCGGCTCGAGCACGACGGGGTGCTGGTGAGCTGGGCCCTGCCGAAGGGCGAGCCGACCGACCCGGGCAAGAACCACCTGGCCGTGCAGACCGAGGACCACCCGCTCGAGTACGGCTCGTTCGAGGGCACGATCCCGAAGGACGAGTACGGCGGCGGCACGGTCACGATCTGGGATGACGGCACCTACGAGCTCGAGAAGTGGCGCGAGGGGCAGGAGGTCATCGTCACCCTGCACGGTCGGGCCGGCGGCGCTCGCCGCCTCGCGCTGCTCCACACCCGCGGCCGTGGCGGCGGGGACGAGAAGAACTGGCTCATCCACCGCACGAAGGAACAACCCGAACGGCTGGCGGACGGCAGCGGCTCTGCCGGGCCGACGGTGGCGCGACGGTCGGAGCGGCCGTCGGACGGCCACGGCGATGCGCACCGCGCCGGGCAGCGACGGATCAGCGGGACCGCGGACGCCGAGACCCCACCGTCGGAGCGCCGGACGATGCAGGCGACCCTGGCCAAGGGGGAGCCCCGGCTGGACCCGGCCGACTGGGCCTTCGAGATGAAGTGGGACGGGGTGCGCGCGCTGGCGACGGTCCGCGACGGGTCGGTGACCCTGCGCAGCCGCAACGACAACGACCTGACGGCCCAGTACCCCGAGCTGCAGGAACTGGGCGAGCGGGCCGGCGTGGACGGCGTGTTCGACGGTGAGATCGTGGCCGTCGACGATCGTGGCCGACCCTCGTTCCAGCTGCTCCAGAACCGCATGGGCCTGACGAAGGCACGCGAGGTCCGGAGCGCGCAGGAGACGACGCCGGTGCGGTTCCTGCTGTTCGACGTGCTCGAGGCGGACGGGCACGAGCTCACGCGGCTCGGCTACGACGCCCGGCGGCAGGCACTCGAGACGGTCGTGGACCCCGGCGGTGCGATCGACGTGCCGCCGGCGGTGCAGGGCGACCTCGACGCGGTGTTGGCCGCATCGCGCGAGCAGGGCCTCGAGGGCGTCGTCGCGAAGAAGCGGTCGTCGAAGTACGCCGAGGGCCGGCGGTCCGAGGCCTGGCTGAAGCTCAAGCACCACGCCACGCAGGAAGTCGTCGTCGGCGGCTGGAAACCGGGCAGCGGTCGGCGTGCCGGCGGGATCGGGTCGCTGTTGCTCGGGGTGCCCGGCCCCGACGGGCTGGAGTACGTCGGCAAGGTCGGCACCGGGTTCCGTGACCGTGACCTCGACGAGATCGCCGGTGTCCTCGCACCGCTGGAACGGAAGACCCCGCCGTTCGTCGACGTCCCACGACCTGACGCTCGGGATGCGCACTGGGTCACGCCGAAGCGCGTCGGCGAGGTCGAGTTCGCCGAGTGGACCGGCGACGGACGGCTCCGCCAGCCGTCGTGGCGTGGGTGGCGCGTGGACAAGGACCCGGACGACGTCGTGCGGGAGACCTGACCCGCGCTCCGGCCTCGGCTCCGCATGCGTGCGCATGGGGTCCGCCGCTGGCGAACATCCGTCCCCCGTACCGTGCCCGGGCGGGGGACAGTATCGGCCCCGCTGGCCACGATCGGCCATCGGCTGTTACGTTCGCCGGGACGAAGGGGGCTTCGATGATGAACTCGAGCAAGTACCTGCCGCCCTACACGGCCGCAGAACGCGTCGCGATCACGGGGGACGACCTGTCGCAGCGGACCGTCGAACCGGGCAGCGGCGCCACGGAGACCGAGGTCCGGTACGCGGACTTCCTCGCGGACGAGGATGACGACTGAGCGGGGCAGCCGGAGCGCCTGACCGGAACGACCTGGACACCTGACCGCTCGACGCGACCGAAAGAAGCGACAGACCCGACGGCCCGCACGCTGGATCAGGGAGCGCACGGACCGTCGCCGAGGCACGTGGTCCGCCGGTTCAGGGAGACCGACCACGAGGCCCCGCACCGGGCTCGCCTAAGCGCGACCGGTGGGTCCACTGGGGAGACGTGCCGAGTGACCGGATCGTCACACGAGCGGCAAGAAGAATCGCCGGGCGACCTCGATGGTCGCCCGGCGATCTCGTCTGTCCCGGGGGGGGATCCTGTCGGATCAGGACGGGGTCAGGCCGCGGGTGCAGGGCCGTCGGAGGGCACCGCGTGGTCGGCCACGGGTGCGTCCTCTTCGATGAGCTCGTCCTCTTCCGGCTCGACCACCTCGGCCGCGGCGGCCTTGGCCTCGTCGATGGACTCCTGGGAACGGCGGAGCAGGTCGTCGTCGTGTGCTGCCTGATCGGTCATGCCCAGCAACCTACGCGGGCGTCCCTGTGTCGGCGTCCCGCCGGCGGGCTCCGTGCGTCGGGTCGTGCCGGCCGGTGTGCGGTGGCTCGAAGTCCACCGCGGACGTCGGTGCGGGCGTCGAGGGCATCGCCGGGGCGGCCGGCGCGCCGAACGCGTCGGCGGCGTCGAGCACCGCACGGGTGGCGGCCACGGCCGTCCGGAGCGCATCGCGGACGGGCATCGCCCGGTGCGCCGGGGTCCGGACCTCGACGCCCCACGGCTCGTCGAACCCGAGCTCGCGCACGGTCCGCACGAAGCCGGGCAGGTCCCACGCTCCGGCACCGGGCAGGTACCGTGCCGTCCGGGACTCGTCGGCGAGGGTCATCCCGCTCGGGGTGTGCAGCAGCCCGTCGCTCAGCTCGACGGCTGCGAGGACCCCCGGTGCGACGCCCTGCCGGATCGACGCGAGCGTGGAACCGCCGCGGAGCGCGTGCATGGCGTCGATGAGCAGGCCGCCGTTGGGGTGTCCGGCAGCGGCCACGAAGCGGGAGGCCCGTTCGATCGTGGGCAGGTTCGACCACGGTTCCGGTTCGAGCACGAGCTGCGCTCCGACCGCCTCGGCCTGGTCGGCGAGCACGACCCAGTCGTCGGCCATCGTCGCGGGGGAGGCTCCGGGCAACGAGGTGTCGGCGCGCGCCACCACCTGCCAGGCGCTCAGCGTCGCCGCGGCCTCGAGCACGACCCCGCGGTCGGCGTCCTCGTCCTGGGTGCGGCTCGTGCACGTCCACCACCGGTCGAGTGGTCCGAGCTGGACCCAGACGATGCCGGCGGCGTCGAGCATGCGGCGCAGCTCGGCGAACCCCGTCGTCGCGCGGACCTCGTGCAGATCGTCGAGGGACAGCGACAGGCCGGCGAACCCGGCGGCGCCGACGGCGTGCACGCGGTCACGGATGCTCTCGTCGCCCGCCCACGTCCAGGACGTGGCGAGCAGGTCGTGTTCCAGCACGGTCGTACCTCCGGCAGTCCCGAGGTGTCCGCGTCGCCCCGTCGCGATGCGCCGCCCCGTGTCCGCCGCGGGCCCCACCCGCGACGATGCCCAAGACTTACCCGTACTGCCTGCGAACGCTCCCAGCCCGTCGACACATCGCCGACACGTGCTTCAGACGATCCGGGTCCGGACCTCGCCGACGCCGGCGATCGTGCCGACGAGCACGGCGCCGCGTTCGAGCACGCCGACACCGTCAGGAGTGCCGGTCATCACGAGGTCGCCGGGCGCGAGCGCCACGGACCGTGACAGCGCCGCGATCGTCTCGGCGACCGACCAGATCTGGTCGGTCAGGTCGCCCGACTGCCGGAGTCCCTCGTCCACCGTCAGCTCGATCGCGCCGCTGGTCGGGTCTACCCCCGCCGCCGGGGTGAGCACGCCGATCGGTGCCGAGGCGTCGAAGCCCTTGGCCGTGTCCCACGGGCGCCCGAGTCGCTTCGCCTCGGCCTGCAGGTCGCGGCGGGTGAGGTCGATCCCGACGGCGTACCCCCAGACGTGTGCGAGGGCGTCGGCGACTGCGATGTCCGTGCCGCCGGTGCCGATCGCGACGACCAGCTCGACCTCGTGCTCCAGTTGCTGCGTCAGCGGTGGGTACGGGGTGTCGGCCCCGTCGACCACGACCGCGTCTGCCGGCTTGGTGAAGAAGAACGGCGGCTCGCGGTCCGGGTCGTGGCCCATCTCGCGGGCGTGCGCGGCGTAGTTCCGGCCGACGCAGAACACACGGCGGACGGGGAAACGCGCGCCCGTCGTCGTGGGCACGGTCGGGAGGTTCGGGGCCGGGATGACGAGTTCGGTCACGGTCCCAGCGTGGCAGGCTCGCAGGGCATCGGTTCAGCTCTCACCGAAGGACGCCTCGTACTTGAGCTTCCGCGCCCGTGCGCGCTCCTGGCGTTCGCGCCATTCGATGCGCGCCTGACGGAGCTCTTCCTCGGCGCCCTTCGCCCGCATCATGGGCCCGTAGTGCGGGTCCGCCAGCAGTGCGGGCGTCGTCATTTCACGTCCGTCGAGCCAGCGCTTGAAGTCCTTGTCACTCAGCTTCGAGATCATCGTTCGCTCCTTCGATCGTCGCTGCGGTCAGGTCGTCGAGTGCCTGGCCGACCCAGCGGTCGTCCGCGGTCGTCCAACTGCGGGTCACCAGCGCAGCGGACATCACACCGGCGGCCGCGCGCTGTCCTTCGTCGTCCGAGGTCGCCCGGTCGGCGACCCACGACCAACGCTGCCACCACAGGTCGCGGTGCGCCGAGAACTCTGCATTTCGCCGTCCTGCGCGCCCGTCGAGCACCGAGGCGACGAGCGCACCCAGCGCGACGGACGCGCTCGTGACCGACACGAGCGCGCTGATCCAGCCGATGTCCATGCCGGAACCCTGACAGCACGGAACCGGCCACGCGGCGGGCGTGACCGGTCCTGTGGAGGGCGCTCCGGGCCTCCAGGCCTGTGGAGGAGTGCGTCAGTTGCCGGGCGCGGCCGCCTCGGTCTCGCCCGCACCCGGGTCGCCGCCGGTCCCGCCGCTGGCGGGCTCGTCCTGCGGCCAGCCCGCGAACTCCCAGCCCGCGAGGGACGGGTGGTCCTCGCCCTTCGTGTACGCGAACGTCCGCGCGGCGTCACGCGCCTCGGACAGCTTCGTGAGCAGATCGGCGTGCGCCTCGGCGTCCACCCGCGTCAGGGCGTCGTGGGCCAGGGCGAATCGGTCCATCTCGTTGCGCATGAGCATGTCGAACGGTGAGGTCGTCGTGCCCTGCTCGAGGAACCCGTGCACGTGCAGGTCGTCGTGCCCGTTCCGGCGGTACGTCAGCTGGTGCACGAGGGTGGGGTACCCGTGGAACGCGAAGACCGTGGGCGTGCCGGGCAGGAAGAGCGCGTCGTACTGCTCGTCCGGGATCGGGTGCTCGTGCTTGCGCGGGTCGCCGAGCGCCAGCAGGTCGACGACGTTGAGCACGCGGACCCCGACGCCGGGAGCGTGCTTCCGGATGATGTCGGTGGCGGCGATCGCCTCGACCGTGGGGACGTCACCGGCGCAGGCGAGCACGACGTCGACCTTCCCGACGGCCTGCTCCGTGCCGGCGAAGTCCCACACGCCGAGTCCGGCCTGCGCGTGCGCGACCGCGTCGTCGAGGGACAGGAAGACCGGCTCCGGGTGCTTGCCCGCGACGATCACCTCGATGCGGTCTGTGGTCTCCATCGCGTGCGCGGCGACGGCGAGCAGCGTGTTGGCGTCGGCCGGCAGCTTGATCCGGACGAGGTCCTGCTGCTTTGACGCGACGACGTCGAGGAACCCGGGGTCCTGGTGGGAGAACCCGTTGTGGTCCTGTCGCCAGACGTGCGACGAGAGCAGGAGCGACAGGTTGGACACCGGCACCCGCCAGTCGATGTCGGTCGACGACTCCAACCACTTGGCGTACTGCCCGACCATCGAGTCGATGATGTGGGCGAACGCCTCGTAGGTGTTGAGCATCCCGTGCCGACCGGACAGCACGTACCCCTCAAGCATCCCCTCGAGCAGGTGCTCGGACAGGACCTCGGTGACCCGTCCGCGTGCGGCGAGGTGCTCGTCGCCTGCGGCGCGCTGGGCTCGCCAGACGCGCGAGGTCACGTCGAAGACGGCGTCGAGCTTGTTCGAGATCGTCTCGTCCGGGCCGAACAGCCGGAAGGTCGAGGCGTTCTTCTCGATGAGTGCGGCGAGCCAGGGGCCGAGCGTGCCCGTGGCGGATGCCGTGGAACCGGCCTCGACCGCGTACGGCTCGAGCGGCGGCCGGTCGAGCGCGGTCCGCAGCCGTCCGCCGTTGCCGTGCGGAGTGGCACTCATCCGCTCGTCGCCGGTCGGACGGATCGTGGTCATGATGCCGACGGGGTGGCCGTCCTCGTCGAAGAGCTCCTCGGGGCGGTACGAGCGCATCCACTCCTCGAGCTGCGCACGGTGGCCGTCGTCCTCGCGCACCGCGGGCAGCGGCACCTGGTGTGCCCGGAAGGTCCCCTCGACCTGTTCGCCGTCGACCTCCTTCGGGCCGGTCCAGCCCTTCGGGGTGCGCAGCACGATCATCGGCCAGCGCGGACGCAGGTCCGCGGCACCGGCGGGCTGCCCCGCGGCGGCGCGGGCGGCCTGGGCGCGGGCAGCGGCCTGGATGTCGTCGATGCCGGCGAGGGCACGTCGCAGGGCACCGTCGAACAGGGCGTGCACCGCGTACGGGTCGTCGTCGACGCGGCGGGAGTCGACCACGATCGGGTCGTAGCCGAGCCCGCGGAAGTACGCGGTGAGGTCCTCGTCAGGAATGCGCGCCAGGACGGTCGGGTTCGCGATCTTCCAGCCGTTGAGGTTGAGGATCGGCAGCACGGCGCCGTCGGACACCGGGTCGAGGAACGTGTGCGCCTGCCACGAACCGGCGAGCGGACCGGTCTCGGCCTCACCGTCACCGACCACACACGCGACGACGAGGTCCGGGTTGTCGAGCGCCGCACCGTAGGCGTGCGACAGCGAGTAGCCGAGCTCACCACCCTCGTTGATGGAGCCGGGGGTCTCCGGGGCGGCGTGGGAGGGGATGCCGCCGGGGAACGAGAACTGGCGGAAGAACCGCTGCAGGTCGACGTCCTGGTACAGCTCGTTCCACGTGCCGTCCAGCCACGCGTTCGCGTTCATCGCCGGACCGCCGTGCCCCGGGCCGCAGATGTACAGGAACTCGCGCCCGGTCTCCGTGATCAGCGCGTTGCAGTGCGCGTACACGAGGTTCAGTGCGGGGGAGGTGCCCCAGTGGCCGAGCAGCCGCGGCTTGACGTCGTCGGGTTCGATCGGCCGGCTGAGCAGCGGGTTGTCCAGCAGGTAGATCTGCCCGACCGTCAGGTAGTTCGCGGCGCGCCACCAGGCGTCGACCGCCCGGAGCCGGTCGGTGGTGGAGATGTGTGCTGGAGCCATGGGTACACGGTACGAAACACCGGGTTGCTGCACCTCAGGAAACTCGTCCCAAACCGTTCGGGCGGGGGCGCCGAATGACTTGCACAGGGCAAAAGCCCAGGGCGCTCTCCGGTCACAGTTGGCCGGTACTCAGTATGTGCACAGTGCACATTCGGCCACCGGCCGGAGCGCCTCTAGAGCAAAGGACTGATCACGATGCGTAAGAGCCTCAAGACCTCCATCACCCTCGCCACGACCGGCGCCCTCGTCCTCGGCGGTGCCGCGTTCGGGATCTCCTCCGCCCAGGCCGCGACCCCGAACGTGCACACGGTGTCCTCGTCGTCCGAGTCGAAGATCCCCGCACCCGTCGCCTCGGTCCCCGAGGTCCTCGGTGGCTCCACCGCCGTGAAGCTCGACTCCGGCTTCACCGACGCCCTCACCGCCCTCAAGCTCACCCCCGGCGTCTCCGGCGACGCAACCCTCGCTGACGGGTCGGTGTCGTTCCCGATCACCGCCGGGTCGGTCACCTACTGGTCCCCGGATGGCAACTACCGCCCGTACGTGCAGGGCCTGCTGAACCACGACGACTCAGGGCTGACCCTGAAGGCCGGCGACACCACCGTCACGCTGGAGAACTTCGTCGTGAACCCCGGCTCGTCCAAGCTCTACGGCGACGTCCTCGTCAACGGCAAGGTCGCCGCGGCCAACGCGTTCCTGTTCGAGCTGCACGGCGGCTCCCTCAAGCCCCTCCAGCTCGAGGGCGACAACGCCATCCTCACCGGCACCACCGTCCACATCAGCGAAGACGCCGCCGGCCTGCTGAACAAGACCTTCGGCACCGACGCCGTCAAGCGCGGCCTCCTCGTCGGCACCGCCACCATCACCGCACAGATCAAGTAACACCCCGCACCACCACAGTCGGCCCGGACCACGCAGCAGCGTGGCCCGGGCCGACTTGCGTTTCGCGGGCCCGCGCCGAGCAGAACCAGGCGTACCTGCTGGAACCGGGCGTACCCGGCGGAATCGGGCGTACCTGCTGGAACCGGGTGTACCTGGTGGAATCGGGCGTACCTGGTCGGTTCTTTCGACCAGGTACGCCCGTTCTTGCGAACCAACACGCGCGCGATGGGAAAGAACGGGCGCACAGACGGACGGGAGGCCCAGTGCCAGCTGGCACCGGGCCTCCCGTCCGTCAGGTGCGGACGCCGGGCCGGCGGCCGGCGTCGTCACGGGCTGGACGACACCTCACGGGCTCACGTCCGCGAGAACTGTCGCTGAGCGCGAAATCCCGCCCCCGGCCACCGCGCCGCGCCACCGCTCAGCGGCGCCGCCACCACCGCCGCGGCTTCGCCTCGAGCCGCGCCTGCTCCGCAGCCCGCGCGGCCGAAGCCATGCGCACCTCGCGGCGCTCCCGCCAGGCGAGCACCTCGGCCTCGACGTCGCGCATTGGCGTCACCACCGGCGGCCCGCCGAGCAGCTGCCGCCGGGCCTCTTTCACCCGCGCGTTGAAGTCCACCAGGACGTCCCGCACGTCGGACTCCAGCGACAGCGCGTCGAGTGCGTCGTCGAGGTCGGCGTCCTCGGTCCGCAGCGCCAGGGCCGGCGGCGCGATGCCCCGGATGTCCTCACGCTCGATCTTCGACTTGATCCACCAGTCCGGGTCGTGCTGCCCGTCGAGGCCCGGCAGCGGCTTGCCGTGGTACGGGTTGCCCTCGAAGACCCCGCGGCGCTCGGCCTCCGCGATCTGGGCCCGGGCGTGCGCCGCGACGTCGGCGGCCTTGAGCAGCCGACGTTCCTCACGTTCCGAGCGCACCTCGTCGGGGTCGAGCGACCCCCGCTCGATCTCCTGGTCGACGAGCTGCTGGTAGCGGTAGCGCGCGGCCCTGCGGAGCCGGTCCATCCGTGCATCGACGTCGTTCATCGTCAGACCATGATGCCCCGCCCCCCCGACGGTTCGTCCAGCCCGGTCAGGACTTCTCTGAGACTTCTTCGATGGTCAGCGCGGCCTGGATGAGCGCCAGGTGCGACAGCCCCTGGGGGATGTTGCCCATGAAGTCCCCGTCGACGGCGCTGAGCATCTCGCTGAACAGGCCGACGTCGTTCGCCTGCGCGACCATGTCGTCCATCAGCTGCTTCGCGTCGTCGACCCGTCCGACGCAGGCCAGGGCCGCAGCGAGCCAGAACGAGCACGCCACGAACGGCGATTCCTCGTCCTGGATGCCGGAGTACCGGTACACGAGGGGGCCGTGCTGCAGCTGCTCCTCGATCGCACGGATCGTGGACTCCATGCGCGGTCCGCGGTCGAACGCCGACATCGCGTGCAGCAGGATCGAGCAGTCGAGCGCGTCGGTGCCCGGGTACATGACGTAGTGGCCGAGCTCCTCGTTCCACCCGTTCTCGGCGACCCAGTCCTCGATGAGCTCGCGGTTCTCGATCCACTTCTCGCGCGGGCCGTCGATCATCCCCGCGTCGTGCAGCTCGACCGCGGCGTCGAGCGCCTGCCAGCAGCCGATCTTGCTCGTCGTGTAGTGCTGCGCCTCCTGCAGCTCCCACATGCCCGAGTCGGGCTCCACCCAGCGGTGGCACGCGTCGTCGGCCAGGTCCTGCAGCACCGAGGCCGTCTTGCGGTCGAGCACGTTGCCGGCCCGGACGTACTGCCGCATGATCTCGAACACGTCGCCCCAGACCCCGAGCTGCAGCTGGTCACCGGCGCGGTTGCCGATCGTGACCGGCCCGATGCCGTTCCAGCCCGGGACGTCGCGCTCCTCGACGGTGTCGCTCTTCGACCCGTCGAGTCCGTAGAAGATCGGCATCGTCTCGTCGTGCTCGGCGATCGTGCGCATCACCCACGACACGGCGGCGTGCGTCTCCTCGCGCAGGCCGAAGCGGGTGAGCGCGTGCACCGTGTACGCCAGGTCGCGCACCCAGGCGAACCGGTAGTCCCAGTTCTTCCCGCCGGTGCGGTCCTCGGGCAGGCTCGTGGTCGGTGCCGCCGCGATCGCGCCGGTGGGGGCGAAGATCAGGAGCTTCAGGGCGAGGGCGCTGCGCTGGACGGCGTCGGACCACGGCCCGTCGTAGCGGAACTCCTTCGACCAGGTCGACCAGTTCTCGATCGTGCGGTCGATCCCTTCGAGCGTGCGGTCCGGCTCCGGCAGGAAGATCGGTTCGTCGTGCGTGCCGACGATGGTCAAGATCGACTTCGAGCCCTCGGTCGTCGAGAACCGCCCGGAGAACCGGGGCCCGTCGTCGTGGACGGGTTCGAAGCCCTGCTGGACGATCGCGATGGTCACGCCGTCGACGCCGATCACCGTGCCGTTCGCGGTGTCGAGTCGGCGCGGTTCCGCGGTGCTCAGGATCGTGCCGGGCACGACCGCCCACTCCATCTCGACGGAGCCCTCGACCCCCTGCACGCAGCGTCCGATCTCGGCCCACGGCAGCCGTCCGGCCACGCCGGTGACCATGGCGTCGGTCACGGTGGCGGTGCCGGACGGGGTCGTCCAGGTCGTCACGAGCACGTTCGTCCCCGGCAGGTAGGTGCGGGACGCCTGCGCGTGGTCGTCCACCGGCCGCAGTGCGACGTGTCCGCCGTGCTCGGCGTCGACGATGCTCGCGAACACCGGCGGCGAGTCCATCGACGGGATCGGCAGCCAGTCGATCCGGCCGTCGAGCGCGATGAGGGCGACCGTCCGACCGTCACCGATCGCGCCGTACGAACGGAGCGGGACGTACCCGTTCGTCCGTTCCTCGTTCTCGGTCGCGTCGGGGGTGTCTCGCGTGCGCTCGGTCATGCGTCCAGCCTGCCCCGGCCCCGGCGGCGACCATCAGGCGGACGTACCCCTCGTGGAGAACGCACCCCGGGCCTCCAGCGTGTGGAGAACCGACGCGGACCAGCCGACACGCCCACGCGACTTGCGCATCCCGGGCGTGTCGCACTAGCGTCGTGCTCCTGCCGATCGGCAGACCGCCCGCCCCGGGCACACCGGAAGGACCGCGCATGCGCGCCGTGCAGCACAACGAGGAACGCGTCGAGCTCCAGCTCGCCGCGGCCGCCGTGCTGCCCGAGCAGCAGTGGTCCCTCCGCTATCCCGCGTAGGCACGCGACGTCCCACGACGCCCCGTGCCCACCCGGCCCGGGGCGTTCGTCAGCACCGCTTCCTTCCGTCCGCCACGTCCGGCGACGACCAGGAGGCTCGGCGTACGACCGTCTCGGACCGTCACCTCGACCGTCACGAAAGCGAGACGACTCCATGAAGAAGATCAACGACCGGCTGCTGAGCTGGGCCTCGATGCTCGAGGACAACACCGAGCAGCAGGCCCGCACGACCGCGCGCATGCCGTTCGTGTTCCCGCACCTGGCCCTCATGCCCGATGCACACCTCGGCCTCGGGGCCACCGTGGGGTCCGTCATCCCGACCCTCGGCGCGATCATGCCGGCGGCCGTCGGCGTGGACATCGGCTGCGGCATGATCGCGGTCCGCACGCAGTTCACCGCCACCGACCTGCCCGCCGACCTGCAGGGCCTGCGCGAGCAGATCGAGCGCGCGATCCCGCTGTCGGCCGGTGCGTCGAACCGGAAGATCGTGGCGACCGCCGCACCCCGGATCGCCGAGCTCGAGGCGATGGCCGAGACCGCGGGGTTCGACCCGGACGGCGTGCACGGCGGGTGGCGGAACCAGCTCGGCACGCTCGGGTCCGGCAACCACTTCATCGAGGTCTCCCTCGACGAGCAGGACCGGGTCTGGCTCTTCCTGCACTCCGGGTCGCGGGGCGTCGGCAACAAGATCGCGCAGCGCCACATCAAGGTCGCCAAGAAGGCGATGGAGCGGTGGTGGATCCAGCTGGCGGACCCCGACCTGGCGTACCTGGTCGAGGGCACGCCGGAGTTCGACCGGTACATCGCCGAGCTGCGGTGGGCCCAGCACTTCGCGCTGCTCAACCGCGAGGAGATGATGGACCGCGTCGTGCGGCAGCTGTCGGAGGCCGTCGGCACGCCCGTCGACGAGCGCGAGCGGATCAACTGCCACCACAACTTCACGCAGCGTGAGACGCACTGGGGCAAGTCCGTGTGGGTCTCGCGCAAGGGTGCGATCCAGGCGAAGGCCGGTCAGCCCGGCCTCATCCCGGGGTCGATGGGCACCGCCTCGTACGTGGTCGAGGGGCTCGGCAACAAGCCCTCGCTCGAGTCGTCCCCGCACGGTGCGGGCCGGCTGTTCTCGCGGAGCGCTGCCCGGCGGACCTTCACCCACGAGCAGCTGCGCGAGGCGATGGCCGGCATCGAGTACCGCGACACCGACGCGTTCCTCGACGAGATCCCGGCGGCCTACAAGCCGATCGACCAGGTCATGGCGGACGCCGAGGACCTCGTGTCGATCCGGCACACCCTGCGGCAGGTCGTCAACGTGAAGGGCGACTGAGACGCGCCCACCGACGGACGGGAGGCCCGTGGCGGCACCGCCACGGGCCTCCCGTCCGCCACGGGGCGGACCGCACGGCCCGGCGCGCCCCGGACAGGACGGCACGCGTCGGGCACGCTGGGCCGTGATGAGCGACACGGCGGAGCACGCAGCGAAGGAAACCGGACGACAGGTCCGGCGGGCGGCCGACAGCCGCTGGTTCGAGGTCACGGCACGCGCCGGGTTCGTCGGCAGCGGCATCGTCCACCTGCTGATCGGGTACCTGGCGATCCTGCTCGGGATCGGCAACGCGTCCTCGGGCGGCGAGACGGACCAGTCCGGTGCGCTGCAGCAGATCGCCGCGGTCCCCGGCGGGGTGTTCCTGCTCTGGCTGATCGCCGTCGGCACGGCCGCACTCACCGTGCGTCTGGTCGTCGAGGCGATCGTCGGCGGCCGTTCCGACACCACCCGTGGCTGGCTCGCCCGGCTGAAGGACGTCGCGAAGGCCGTGGTCTACGGCGTGATCGCGTACTCGGCGGCCTCGTACGCGCTCGGAGCCGGCTCGAGCTCGAGCAGCTCGTCGCAGAGTGCCGCGGCGAAGACCCTGGCGACACCGGGCGGGGTGTTCGTGCTGGTCCTGGCCGGGGCGATCGCGGTCGCGGTCGGCATCGGCCTCGTGGTGATCGGCTGCCGCCGGTCGTTCCGCAAGCAGATCACGCGACCGTCGGGCCAGCTCGACCGCGTGGTCACCGTGCTCGGCGTCGTCGGGTACGTCGGCAAGGGCGTCGCCGTGGTCATCGTGGGCGTGCTCATCGCCGTCGCGGGGCTGCAGAGCGACCCCGACCAGGCCACCGGCCTCGACGCCGCGTTCGACGCGGTGCGGAGCATGCCCGGTGGGGTGTTCGTCCTCGTCGCGATCGGCATCGGGTTCCTGGCCTTCGGCGTCTACAGCTTCTTCCGTGCGCGGTTCGCCCGCCTCTGACCCGCCGGCGCTGCCGCGCTACCCGCCGACGCACGCACGCCTGAACGGGCACGGACCACCCCCGCGGTAGACGGGGTCGATGAGCACCAACGTCACGACCGGCCCCGCGACCGTCTTCGCCGACGCCCGAGCGGTCCTCGCCGAGAGCATCGTCTGGGACCCGTCCGCACAGCTGCTCCGGTGGGCCGACATCACCCTCGGCACCCTCAACACCGCTGAGGCCGACGGCACCGTGCGCTCGAGCGTGCCGCTGCCGCCCCCGCTGGCGAGCTTCCAGCCCCGGGCCTCCGGCGGGTTCGTCGCGGCCCTCGGCGACACCGTCGTGGTGACGGACGAGCAGGGATCCGTGGAGCGTGAGATCACCCGCGTCACCCACAGCACCTCGGGCAACCGGTTCAACGAGGGCAAGTGCGACCCGTTCGGCCGGTTCCTGGTCGGCAGCATGAACGTGACGACCGGCGAGCCAGACGCAGCGCTCTACTCGATCGAGGCCGACGGCACGACCCGGGTGCTCCGCGGCGGCTTCGGCGTGACGAACGGCATGGAGTGGTCGGAGGACGGCAGCACGATGTACGTCACCGACACCAGCGCCTCGACGGTCTTCCGGGGGTCGTACGGCCCGGACGGCGAGCTCGGCGAACTCGAGCCGTTCATCGTCGGTCAGGCGCACGACGGCCTGGTCCGCGACGACGAGGGCTGCTTCTGGAGCGCGATCTACGGCGGGTCCCGCGTCGAGCGCTACGGGCCGGACGGCTCGCACCTGGAGACGGTGGAGCTCCCCGTCGCCAACCCGACGTCGGTGGCGTTCGGCGGCCCGGACATGTCGACGCTCTTCGTCGGGACGGCCCGCGAGAACCTCACCGAGCAGGACCTGGAGCAGGCGCCCCGGTCCGGGGCGGTCTTCGCGGTGCCGACGACGGTGCACGGGTTCCCCGCGAACACCTTCAGCGGCTGAGTACGTCGTCGTCGCCCGCGCGGACGGCGGCCGGGTATCCTGGGCGACCGCCCGACCGGAGGAGACCCACGTGGACGACGAACGCCAGGCACCCCGGCCGGACCCGGCCGGGGAACTCGCCCAGGCCGAGGACGCCGACGTCACGGTGCAGGTGGACCGGGTCGCGGTCGACGGCACCTACGTCCGGGTGAGCTCGATCGGTGAGCCGGGCGAGCGGGCCTTCGTGCTCGTCGCGGGGCTCGGCATCGCCTCGACCTACTACGAGCGGCTCGCGCCGCACCTCAACGAGAACGGGCCGGTGCACGCGCTCGACCTGCCGGGCTTCGCCGGAGTCCCGCGGTTCCGCGGCAAGGTCTCGATCGAGCGCTACGCCGACGCGGTCGAGCGGGTCATCGACGACCTCGGGCTCCAGGATCCGGTCCTGGTCGGGCACTCGATGGGCACCCAGGTCGTCACCGAGGTCGCCGCCCGCCGTCCAGGGATCTCCGACCTCGTGCTCATCAGCCCGGTGGTCGACTCGTCGGCACGGACCGTGCGGCAGTCGGCGTTCCGGTTCCTCCGGTCGACGCTGCACGAGCCCGCCGCGGTCCGCTGGCACGGCATCACGGCGTACGCACTGTGCGGCTGGCACTGGTTCCGGAAGGTCCTGCCGCGGATGATCGCGTTCCCGATCGAGGAGCGCGCCGCCCACGTGCAGGCCCGCACCCTGATCGTCCGCGGTGAGCACGACGCGATGGTGCCGCGGGACTGGGTCCGTCGGCTGGCGCGGGTGTTCCCGTACGCGGTCCTCCGCGAGGTCGTCGACGGCGCACACTCGGTCATGCACGCGCAGGCCGACGCGGTCGCGCGGCTCGCCGTGGCGCACGTCGACCACCGGATCCCCGACCGGGGCGTGTCGTCGCTGCAGCGGGTGCGCGACGACTCGACGTCGTCGGACCTGGCGCGGCTCAGCCCGGGGGACGCCTGGTTGCTGGTCAAGTCGCGCTTCATCGAACTGTTCGGGATGGCCCGGAACGACGACGAGACGCTCGAGGCTGCCAAGTCCGCGCACGCCGTCGCGATGGCGGACGGCGACGACCTGCCGGTCGACCCGGCGGACCGCCGTGCGGTCGTCGACGAGGTCGCCCCGGAGTCGAAGTAGCGGGCGCGGTCGGACCAGCGTCCGCCGCGATCTGCGGGTGACCGCCTGGAGGCCCGGTGCCGGTCCGACGGACGGGCACCGGGCCTCCAGGCCGTCGCGACCAACGCGACGAGCGAGCGGTCAGGGCGTGATGCGGCCCGGCAGCATGTCGGGCGTCAGCGCGTTCGCCTCGGCGAGGACCTTGCGGGCCTCGTCGGTCTTGTCCCACACGTTCCAGAGCAGCACGCCCCGGACCGTGTCGTCGTCGTCCAGGTAGTAGACGACGCCGGTCACGGTGGGGTCCTGCCAGTCCTCGACCGTGTGGAGCTTCGAGCTGACCTGCCCCACGGCCTCGTACCCCATGTCGAAGACGTCGGAGTAGAACATCGGCGTGTGGTCGTAGGTCTCATCGGCGTCGGCCAGGTTGCGGCCTGCCTGCCGACCCTGCTGCTGGGCGTTGTCGACGTGCTCCACCCGGCGGGTGCCGAGGATCCGGTCCGGGTACTCGGCGACGTCACCGGCGGCGAACACGGAGTCGTCGTCGGTGAGCAGCGTCGAGGTCACCACGATGCCGTCGCGGACGGTCAGTCCGGCGTCGGCGGCGAGCTGCGTCGCGGGTTCGATGCCGAGCCCGGCGACGACCGCGTCGGCCTCGACCACGGAGCCGTCGTCGAGCGTCAGCCGCACGCCGTCGGCCGTCTCGGTGCCCTCGGACACCCGGCGGCCGGTGCGGAGCTCGACGCCGTGGTCGACGAAGCGCTGCTGGAACGCCCGTGCCAGGTCCTCCGGGAACATCCGTCCGCCGACGACCTCGTCCGGGTCGACCAGCGTGACGCGTGCGCCGTTCTGCACGATGCCCGCCGTGATCTCCTGACCGATGTACCCGCCGCCCACGACGGCGACGTGTGCTCCGGCGTCCGCGAGTTCACGCAGCCGGCGGTAGTCCGACGCGCTGCGGTAGTCGAGCACGCGCGCCGACGGGGACAGCCCCGGCAGCCCGCGTGGCTTCCCGCCGGTCGCGAGCAGGAGCCGCTCGTAGCCGTGGGTCGCGCCGTCGGCCGTCGTGACGGTCTTCGCGGCACGGTCGATCGCGGTGACCGCGGTTCCCAGGACGAACTGCGCCCCGGTCTCCTCGGTGTGCAGGTCGACCTTGTCGTCCCAGCTGAAGTCCGGGTCGGTCCAGAGCTTCTTCGAGAGCGCGGGCCGGGCGTAGGGTCGGTCGACGTCCTCGCTGAGAATGCCGATCGACCCGTCGGTGTCGAGCTCGCGGATGCCACGGGCAGCGGCGTCGGCGACCATCCCGCCGCCGACGATGAGGTAGCGGAAGTCGGTCATGACGCCTCCTGGCGGTGCTGTGGTGCCACGATCAGATCGTGGCGACCGAGCCGGAGTCGACCCGGTAGTTGGCGCCGTTCACGAAGCTGGCGAGGTCGGAGCACAGGAAGGCCACGACGTTCGCGACCTCTTCCGGCTCGCCGCGGCGCTTGAGCTCCATGTACGGCCGCTCCTCTTCGAGGAAGCTGCCGATGGCCTCGTCGAACGAGGTCCCGCGCTGCTTGGCCCGCTTGTCCATCATCGCGTCGGTCATCGGCGTGTGGATGAACGCGGGGGAGACCGTGTTCACCAGCAGGCCCTCGGAGGCGTAGGAGCGCGACAGTCCCTTCGCGAACGAGAGCACCCCGGCCTTGGCGGCGCAGTAGGGCAGCTCGTCGTCGTACGGCTGCGAGGCGTCCTCGGACACCAGGTAGACGATGCGTCCCCAGCCGCCCTGGCGCAGGTCGCCGATGAACTCGCGGGTGATCCGCACCGGCCCCATCAGGTCGATGTCGATCGTCTCCGCCCAGCCGGCCTCGTCGATCTCGTGGAACATGCCCTGGGCGCCGGTGACGCCCGAGGACTGCACCAGGATGTCGATCTCGCCGACCGCTTCACGCACCTTGTCGTGCAGGGAGGCGAGGCTCTCGGCGCTCCGGACGTCGGCGGCGAAGGCGTGCAGCTTGCCGATCGGCGCCTCGAGCTGGTCCGCACTGGTGTCCAGACGGCTCTGATCGATGTCGGTGACGACCACGGTCGCACCCTCTGCCAGGAGGATGCGCGCCGTGTTCCAGCCGATGCCGGAGTCGCCGCCGAAGACGAGCGCGGTCTTGCCCTGGATACCGAGGTCCACCCGGGCC
The DNA here is from genome assembly GCF_003234605.2 of Curtobacterium sp. MCPF17_021. NCBI lineage: Bacteria > Bacillati > Actinomycetota > Actinomycetes > Micrococcales > Microbacteriaceae > Curtobacterium > Curtobacterium sp. MCPF17_021. The sequence continues at coordinate 411,832 of NZ_CP126252.1, forward strand.
CCTACGCGTGTGCCGACGCGTCGGCGACGGCGGGCGTGGTCGCGGAGGCCAGCGGGGTGCTGGGCGCGCGGTTCTCGGCGGAGACCATCCACGCGAGCTGCTCGAGGCGCTCGATGAAGCCGTGGAGCAGGTCCGCGGTCGTCGGGTCCTCTTCGTCGACCTCGTCGTGGACATCGCGCATGGTGCCCGTCGCCTGGTACAGCCGGAGCGTGACCTGGTCGATGGCGTCGTGCGTGGTGATCTCGCCCGAGGGGAACGCGTCGAGGTGGCTGCCCGCGGAGACGGTCGCCGAGCGGCCGTCCGGCACGAGGTACAGCGCACGCATGCGCTCGGCGGTGTCGTCGGCGAACTCACGAGCTGCGTCGACGATCTCGTCGAGCTGCAGGTGGAGGTCGCGGAAGTTGGTGCCCAGGATGTTCCAGTGGGCCTGCTTGCCCTGCAGGTGCAGGTCGATGAGGTCCACGAGGACCGCCTGGAGGTTCTTGGCCATCTTGTCCGAAGCGTGCATGGTTGTGGCTCCTTTCGCGTCGGTGTGACCGTTCCGGTCTACGCGGTGCCGCAGTGCACGCTCTCAGTGCGCTCGGAGGCAGCGTCCCCCGAGGTCGTTCGGTGCAGGGCTGCTCAGTGCGACGGCGCGGGGTCGACCTGGTCGACGGCGTCGCGCATCTGCTCCAGGAAGCCGGCGACGATCCGCGCCTCGGACGCGGGGAGCCCCTCGGCGATCGACATCATCCGGCGGTGCATCACGCCGAGCGTGGCGCGGACCTCGTCGTCGGTCTCGGTCGTGGGCGTGATGACGAGGGCCCGGCGGTCGGTGGGGTGTGGGTCGCGGCGGACGTGGTTCGACCTGACCAGGCGGTCGATGAGGATGGTCGTCGAAGCCGACGAGATCTTGAGGTACGCGGCGAGGTCCTTCGGGCTCACGGCGGTGCCGGAGCGCTGCGCCTGCAGCAGGAAGCGCACGGCGAGCAGGTCGGTCTCGCCCATGCCCATCGAGTCACGGGTCCGGCGGCGCATGGCCGTCTCGGCGGATCGGTACCGGCGCAGGGCGTTGAGCACGGCGACCCCGCGTTGGGTCGCGTCGTCGTCCGGGAACCAGTACCCGGACGCCTCGGTGATCTCCTGCGTCGACATGGCGTTCAGGGTAACCCGTCTCGTATCTCGGTCGTCTAGCGGACTCCCGGGTTCCGCCACGACCGGTGCGTCCGCACCGTCCGATGCGTTCGCAACGACCGTTGCGTCCGCACCTGACGGACAGGAGGCCCGTGGCGGGGTCGCCACGGGCCTCCTGTCCGGTGGTCGGTCGCGTTACGCGGCTGCCTGCTCGTCCGTGCCGGCCGCGGCCTCGGCGAGCGCGGTGAGCGCGCCCTGCACGAGCGTCGTGACCTCGGCGTCCTCGCGCGGGTGGGTCTCCGCGAAGCGGACGACCGACTGCGGGATGGCGACCTTGACGTCCTCCAGGACCTTCGCGCCGGCGATGCCGGCGGCCTTGCGGGCGTCGTCGTGGGCCCAGACGCCGCCGTACTGGCCGAACGCCGAGCCGATCACGGCGAGGGGCTTGCCGGACAGCGGCGAGGCGCCGAACGGACGCGAACCCCAGTCGAGCGCGTTCTTCAGGACGGCGGGGATGGTGCCGTTGTACTCGGGGGTGATCAGCAGGACGGCGTCCGCGGTGGCGACGGCGTCGCGGAAGGCGACGGCCGCGGCGGGCGGGGTGTCACCGTCGATGTCCTCGTTGTAGAACGGCAGGTCGACGATGCCGTCGAAGGTGTGCAGCTCAATGCCCTCCGGCGCGTGGTGCGCGGCGGCCTCGGCGAGCTTGCGGTTGATGGAGTCGGCGCGCAGGCTGCCGACGAGGACGAGGACGTTCGTCATGGAGCTCCTTCTGTTGCGGGATGCTGTTGCTGGACGGAAAGGTGTCAGCGACAACCAATGCGATCGTAGGGGGCGCTATTCCCAGCACCCTGGGTACGGTGGCGACGTGACCACGCTTCGGACCCCGGCCAGCACGCCACGAACCACCGATCCGACCTGGTGGCGCGATGCCGTCGTCTACCAGGTCTACCCGCGCAGCTTCGCCGACACGGACGGCGACGGGCTCGGTGACGTCGCGGGCATCACGAGCCGGGTGCCGTACCTGGCGTCGCTCGGCGTCGATGCCCTGTGGCTCTCCCCGTTCTTCCCGTCGCCACTCGCCGACGGTGGCTACGACGTCGCCGACTACCGCGCCGTCGACCCGAAGCTCGGGTCCCTCGACGACCTGGACGCCCTGGTCCGGGCCGCGCACGAGCACGACCTCAAGGTCATCGTCGACATCGTGCCGAACCACACCTCGGACCAGCACGAGTGGTTCCGGGCTGCGCTGGCGTCCGCGCCGGGGTCGGCCGAGCGGGCGCGGTACGTGTTCCGTGAGGGCTCCGGCGCCTCCGGGGAACTGCCGCCGAGCGACTGGGTCTCGAACTTCGGCGGCAGCGCGTGGACCCGGGTGCCCGACGGGCAGTGGTACCTGCACCTGTTCGCCCCCGAGCAGCCCGACCTGGACTGGTCGAACCCCGAGGTCCGCGCCGACTTCGAGGACACGCTGCGCTTCTGGTCGGACCGCGGCGTCGACGGCTTCCGTGTGGACGTCGCGCACGGGCTGGCGAAGGACCTGTCGACCCCGTACCGGCCGTCGAACGAGCAGGACCTGCCGCTCGACGGCTCCGACCCGCTGTACGACCGCGACGAGGTGCACGAGATCTTCGCCACCTGGCGCCGGGTGCTCGACGAGTACGACCCGCCCCGTGCCGCGGTCGCCGAGGCCTGGGCCCCGGCACCCCGCCGCGTCCTGTACGCCCGGCCGACGGAGCTCGGGCAGGCCTTCAACTTCGACCTGCTCGAGGCCCCGTTCGAGCCCGATGTGTTCCGTCGGATCATCGAGCGGAACCTGGCCGCCTCGGAGCAGTCCGGTGCCTCGAGCACCTGGGTGCTCTCGAACCACGACGTCGTGCGGCACCCCACCCGTTACGGCCTGCCGGACGGCACCGACACCGACGCCTGGCTCATGACGGACGGCACGACGCCGGAGCTCGACCGTGCACGGGGGCTCCGTCGGGCCCGAGCGGCGACGATGCTGATGCTGGCGCTGCCCGGGTCGTCGTACGTCTACCAGGGCGAGGAGCTCGGGTTGCACGAGGCCGCCGCGATCCCGCGCGACCTGCTGCAGGACCCGAAGTGGCTCCGCACCGGGCACACCGTGAAGGGCCGGGACGGCTGTCGGGTGCCGATCCCGTGGACGCGCTCCGGGCCGTCGTTCGGCTTCGGGGACGTCGCACCGCACCTGCCGCAGCCGCAGGACTTCGGGGCGTCCTCGGTCGAGGCCGAGGACGGCGATCCCGAGTCGACCCTGTCGCTGTACCGCCGGGCGCTGGCCGCCCGCCGTCGCCTGCAGCAGGGGGAGGCGCTGACGTGGCTGGAGTCCGGCTCCGAGGTCGTGGCGTTCGCGCGGCACGACGGCTGGCGGTCGGTCACGAACTTCGGCACCGCGCCGGTGCCCCTGCCGGCCGGGACCGTCGTCGTCGCGTCCGGGCCGCTCGACGGGGTCGCACCGGGGCTGCTGCCGGGTGAGACGACGGTGTGGCTGGCCTGAGCGGTCCGCTCGCGTCGTTCTTCCTCCACAGCCGGGAGGCCCGTGGGGGCGTTCCACAGATCGTCTCGCCGCCGCCCGGGGGTGACGTCCCGGTCGCGAGCATCGGAGCATGACAGATCCCACTGCTCCTGCTCCTGCACCAGTACCAGCTCCTGCCCCAGCTCCTTCCCTCGACCGGCGGTCGTTCCGCTCGCGGGCCGTCCGGCGCCTCGCCGCGGCCTGCGCCGCCCTGACCGCGCTCGGCGTGCTTGCGGCGCCGGCCGTCCTGCCGTCCGGGTCGAGTGCGGCCGCCCTCGACTTCCCGTACGTCAACCAGTTCTCCAGTGCGTCCGGCGGTGCCCTGCACGGTGACGCCGCGGTGTCCGGCGGCCGACTGCGGCTCACCGACGACGTCCGGAACCAGGCGGGAGCGTGGTCGACGAACGACACGTTCCCGTCGGACACCGGGCTCGAGATCGAGTTCACGTACGCGATGCACACGAGAAGGACGACCCCGGCGCCGACGGCCTGCTGCTGTACCTGGCCGACGGCGCTGCGGCGCAGGGCGTCGGGTCCTTCGGCGCCGGTCTCGGGTACGCATGCCGCAAGGAAGCGACCGAGGGCGGTGGCCGGGAGTGCGACCTGCCGGGCGTCCCCGGGGGCTTCGCGGCCGTCGCGATCGACCACTACGGCAACTTCTCGTCACGCATCAACGGGTCCGGTCCCGGAGCACAGCCCGACCACGTGGTGGTCCGGGGCTCCGGCAACGGCACCGAGGGCTACCGGTACGTCGCCGGTGCCGCGGCACCGGGCGGCACCGTGACGGCCGGTTCCACGCCCCGGACGGTCCGGATCACCCTGCTGCCCGACGACGACGGCGGGCTCGCGGTCTCCGTCCGGCTGCAGGTCGGTTCGACCATGCGCACCGTGCTCGACTCGGTCCCGCTGCACGGCGACGGGCAGGCCGCGCTGCCGAGCACGCTGCGCCTCGGGTTCGCCGGGGCCACCGGCAGCCACGTCGACAAGCACGAGGTCGACGCGCTCCGGGTCTGGAAGCCGGCGGACCTGTCCGTCGAGCACGACCTGCCCGCGACCGCGACGGCGGGCGAACCGCTCCGCTACACCGTGACGGCGCGGAACCCCGGCCCGAACGCCGCCGACCCGAGCCCGCTGCAGGTCGACGTGCCCGACGGCGTCGAGGACGTCACCTGGACCTGCACGGCCGCGGACGGCTCCGCCTGTGCGACCGGGTCGGGCACCGGTGACGTCGCGACCGACCTGTCGTTGCCCCGAGGGGGTTCGGCCGTCGTCACGATCGAGGGCCGGGTGGCCGAGGGTACGTCCGGAGCGCTGGAGAGCGTTGCGACCATCGCCCCGCCGACCTCGTTGTCCGACACGAACGAGGCCGACAACGCCTCGCGGGCGACCACCACGGTCACTGCCCCCGTGATCGCCGCCGACGTCGAGACGGACAAGTCGGTGTCGCCGTCGACCGTCCGGCCCGGTGACGAGGTCGAGTACCTCGTGACGGCCCGGAACCGGGGGCCGTCGGTGGCGCAGCAGGTCGGGGCGGTCGACGACCTGCCCCAGGTCATGCGGTTCGTGGGCTCCGAGGACGGGTGCACGGCCGAGGGGCAGCGGGTGACCTGCAGCTCCGACGTGTCGCTCGAGGTGGGCGAGACCCTGGACTTCCGGATCCGCGCCGAGCTCGACCCCGCGTACCAGGGGGACGGCTCCGACGTGGTGAACGTGGCGACGGCGACCTCGCCGACCGACGCGGACGGCGGCGACCCGTCCACCGGCGTCGCGATCGTCGTGGGCCCGGACGACGAGGGGCCTGCGCCGAGCCCCGTGCCGACGAGCGGGCCGGCTCCGGACGACGGGGACGCCGGTGGTGACGGTTCCGGTGGTGACGACGGTGACGGCGCCGGTGTCGACGACGACGGCGGAGCCGGTGACCCCGCAGTCGACCGTCGTGCGGCTGCCCCCGTCGGAGCCCTCGCCTACACCGGCGCCGAAGGGCTCGGCCTCGCCGCGGCGCTCGCCGCCCTGGCCGCCGCCGCCGGATCCGTGTGCTGGTGGCTCGCCCGACGTCGTGCTCGCCGGAACGCGCCGTCCGACGACCCGCAGCAGCCCTGACACCGCCGGGACGGCACCGGACGGCGGTGTCGTCCCGGTGCACGGGTGTGGACGTCCACAGGGGGTCGAGTCCGCTCCGGTCGGGCGTCCACCCCACCGGCGGTAGGATCGGATCCACGATCCGCATGCCCGAAAGAGGTCTCGTGTCCGACACCGTGGACGACGCCACCACCGTGGAAGACGCGACCCAGCGCGCGCGGTACTGGCCGATCCCGATCCTCCGGGCGGTCCCCGCAGCGGTCGTCGCGATGGTGATCACCTTCTCGACCAACCACGCCGCGGGCTACGGTCTCCTGCTGTTCGGCGGCTTCGCTCTGGTCGAGGGCCTCGTGCTCCTGTTCGCCGGGATCTCCCGACTGCCCCTCGACGGTCGATCGCGTCGCACGACCCTGCTGCAGGCCGTCATCACCCTGCTCGCGGCCGTCGCCGCCTTCGCGTGCAACGGGTTCGGGCTGCCTGCCTTCATCACGGTCATCGTCGCGTTCGCGGTGCTGACCGGGGCCCTCGAGCTGTCGCAGGGGCTCCGTGCCCGGCGACGCTCGCCCTTCGCTCGCGACTGGACCACGATCGGCGGTCTCACGCTGCTGCTCGCGGTCGCCTTCCTCGTCACGCCGCCGGACTACTCCCAGCAGCTCGGTGGCGTGGAGCAGGTCACCGGCACCCTCGACGCCTCGATCGTGCTCGTCGGCCTGCTCGGCGCGTACCTCGCCATCACGGCCGTCTTCCACGTGATCGCCGGCCTCTCGCACAAGTGGGGCACGGCCACGCCGGCCGTCGCCCCGGACGGAGCACCACACGCATGACCACCCCCAGCCGTCGTGACCGTCTGCGCCCGGTCGAGCTCCTCGGGATCTCCGCGATCATCGCGGTGTTCACCGGGCTCGTCGTGCTGTTCTCGACGCGGGAACTGCAGCTGGCCGTGATCTTCCTCGGCGTCGCGTTCATCGTGGTCGTCGTCGTGCTCGCGATGCTGCAGCTCGCCTCGTCGAGCGAGCAGGACGACAACGACATGCTCGGCGGACACAAGACGCCGGGCGAGGGCGACGACTTCCACTGACGGCTGACGGCTGACGGCTCCGGGCGGACACGCCCGAGATCACGAATCCGCCACGGTCCTGTCAGGATCGCGGGTCCTGCCGACACCTCTGAGTGAAGGAGGTGGGATGTGGACGTGACGACCGGCACCGGCACCGACACGGACGAAGGACTCGTCCGTGCGATGGCACAGGGAGACACCGGCGCGCTCGCCAGGGCGTTCGACCGGTACGCCGCCACCCTCACCCGCTACGCGTGGGCGCTCGTCGACGACCGGTCCGACGTCGAGGAGATCGTGCAGGACGCGTTCCTGACGCTCTGGCAGCGCGCCGCGACCCTCGAGCTGCCGGCGGACACGGTGCTGCCGTGGCTGCTCGTCGTGTGCCGCAACCACGCCTTCAACACCGGGCGCAAGCAGGCCCGGCGCCGCACGGACGAGCTGCCGGAGCACCTCGCCTCGCCCGCCGACCACGACGAGGCCCGCGAGACCCTGCGCTGGGTCCGCGCCGAGATCGCCGCGCTCCCGGACCTCGACCGCCGCATCTGCGAGCTCTGCCTGCTCGAGGGCCACTCGTACGCCGAGGCCGCCGAACTCCTCGGACTCACGGTCGGCGCGGTCACCCAGCGGGTGTCCCGCAACCGTCGACGACTCAAGAAGGTGGTGATGCACGATGAACACTGAGCCTCCGCAGGGAGACGACCTGCAGCGCATGCTCGTCTCGATGAAGCAGAACGTCCTCGAACGTGCCACCCCGCTCCCGAAGCGTCGTCGGGGCCGGTCCGGGATCGTCATCGGTGTCGTCGCGCTGCTCGCCGTCGGCACCGCGACCGGCGCGGTCGCCCTGACCCTGTCGCAGCAGAACGCCGACCCGGTCGCCGCTCCCACCCAGACCCAGCAGCCCGAGCCCGCGCCGTCCTCCACGACGCCGAGCTCCGCCCCGATCACGGGTGCCCCGGTGCCGAAGCCCACCCCGACGTCGACACCGACCCCCGCCGCGGCGACAATCCCGGCGACGTGCCGCGACATGGTCCCGGCAGAGGACTACACCCGGCTCTTCGGGGAGACTCCGCTGACCGAGATATCGAAGGCGAAGGACGGGACGGCCGGCGGCGATGGTGAGGACGTCACCTGGGCGAACGGCGAGTCGAAGATCATCTGCACGTGGGCCGATCCCCGAGCCGACGTCAGTGGGCTCACCATGACTGTCGGGACGGCCGGGCCCGGGGCCGCGGACGTGCTCGCCACCAGTCCGCTGGAGTGCGAGGACCGCGACGGCGGGCGGGTGTGCCAATCGTCCGTCCCGGCCGAGGCTGCCCCGGTGGACCAGGTCTCCACCTTCTTCCTGCGCGACGACACCTTCATCGTGATCCGGCAGGCGAACTTCCCGACGAACGGGCTGCTGGACGCCGTGGTCGGGGAGATCTGGGGGGACTGACGGCCCGGAGGCACGTGGCGGACCCGACCCGTGCCTCCAGGCCGTCGGTGGTCAGATCGTGAGCAGGAACGGTCGCCTCGCGCACCGCGACCCGACCTTTCCTGCTCACGAAGCACAGCGAGCGCGACCGCGTCACCCCACCCGCGCCGCCACGATGTCACGCGCAAGCGTCCGGACCGCGCGGCTCGGCTCCGGGGACGTCCGGACCGCCAGGCCGATGCGGAGCGGGTCGACCTCGTCCTCCAGGTCGAGCACCGCCCCGTCGTACCGCACCCCCGAGTCCGGCACGACCCCGACGCCGAGCCCGGCCGAGGCGAACCGGATCACTGCGGGCATGTCGTTCATCTCCGCGACGATGCGCCGACGGATGCCGAGCCGCTCGAGTGCCCCGTCGAGGATGATCCGGTTGCCGAACCCGTGCGCCGTGTCGACGAAGGGCTCGTCGGCGAGTTCGGCGAGCGACACCGACGACCGGCCGGCGAGCGGGTGGTCCGACGCGGTGAAGACCCGGAACGGCATCTCCCGCAGCGGCTCCACGACGACGCCGGCGGGCACGGTGGGCAGGCCCGTGTAGGCGATGTCGAGCCGCCCGGCGACCAGGTCCTGCACGAGGCCGGTCGTCCCCGACGGTGAGGTCATCAGCTCCACGGCGACGAGCGGGTGCTGTCGTCGGAACCGCTGCAGCACGCCCGTCAGATCGACGATGTCCATGCTCGTGAAGATGCCGAGCCGCACCCGGCCCCGCAGGTCGGCGTCGTCGGCGGTGGCCAGGTCGCGCATCCGGTCGAGGGACTCGAGGACCGCGCGGGCGTGGGGGAGCAGGTCCTCGCCGGCGGGGGTCAGGACGAGCTGTCGGCCGGTGCGATCGAAGAGCCGTACCCCGAAGCTCCGTTCGAGTGAGGCGATCCCCGCCGACACCGTGGACTGCGCGGCCCAGAGCCGTTCGGCTGCACGGGTGACGCTGCCCTCGGCGGCGACGGCGACGAACTGTTCGAGCAGTCGGGTCTCCATCGTCCGAGTATCGAGCAGATCGATCGTGCACATCAAGCGCATCCGTTGGACTCGATGCACCGCGAGCACGATCATCGGAGCATGTCAACCGTCACCGACACCCCGACGGGTACCGTCCCCGCCACCACCGCCGCTCCCGCATCCGCGAGCGACCGTGTCGTCGCCCCGCGCGGACGCCGTGTCCACACCCGTCGGCGCCACGGTTTCGGCTTCTGGATCGTCGCCTTCGCGTTCCTCGCGGTGATGGCCTTCGCGACCGTCCCCGCACCCCTCTACGTCATCTACCAGGCCCGCGACGGCTTCCCGACCTTCACCACGACGGTGATCTTCGCGGCGTACGGGGTCGGGGTCGTCGGGTCGCTGTACCTGGCGGGACACCTCAGCGACGTGCACGGGCGGCGCCCGCTCATCCTGGTGTCGATCGCCCTCGAACTCGTCGCCGCCGTGCTGTTCCTGCTCTGGAACGACGTCACCGGCCTCATCGTCGCCCGGCTCGTGACCGGCCTCGGCGTCGGGACGCTGACGGCGACCGCGACGGCACACCTCGGTGAGCTCCGGGTCCGTGCCACCGGGTCGAGCGACTCCGCGAAGGGCGCGAGCGTCGCCGCCGGAGCCGTGAACCTCGGTGGGCTGTCGCTCGGCGCCCTGGTCGGCGGAGCGCTCGCCGAGTTCGTCGGGCAGCCGCTCATGGTCCCGTACGTGGTGTTCGTGATCGCGCTGGCCGTCGCGTTCGTGCTCGTGCTGGCCGCACCGGAGACGGTCGACCGTCCCGAGCAGCCCGTGGCCTACCGCCCGCAGCGCATGCAGGCGCCGGAGGGGCAGGGTGCGGCGTTCTGGGCAGCCGGCGCAGCAGCGTTCGCCGCGCTCGCCGTGCAGGGCCTCTTCACCTCGGTCGCGCCGAGCTTCCTCGGCACCACGTTCCACGTCACCGACCGCCTGGCCGCCGGTGCCACGACCTTCGGGGTCTTCGCCGCGAGCGCGCTGTCGCAGATCGTCTTCGCCCGACTGTCGCAGCGTGCACAGATCCGGCTCGGCATGGTGCTCCTGGTCGTCGGGCTGGTCGTCCTCGCCGTCGCCGCGGTCCTGCTGCAGGTCGCCGGGTTCATCGGCGGCGGCGTCGTCGCGGGAGCCGGCGTCGGCCTGCTGTTCCGCGCCGCGATCGGCAGCGCCGCAGCACTGGTCGGCCCGGAGCGCCGGGGCGGCGTGCTCGCCGCCACGTTCCTCATCGCCTACGCCGGGCTCACCGTGCCGGTCGTGGCCGTCGGGGCAGCGCTGCTGGTGATCCCGACGCTCCCCGTCCTGATCGGGTACGTGGTGCTCGTCGCCGTCCTGGCCGTCGTCGCCGGCACCCGGCTGGCCGCGCGCGCCTGACGTGTGGCGGGCCTCCCGTCCGCCCGGAACCAGGTTCCGGACACCGCACCACGCGATCGCGCGGTGCCGTGTCCGGAGCCTGGTTCCGTCGTGCGGTCGAACTCCCGGCATACTGGGCGCGTGCCCCGGAACCGCAACCGTCCCGTGATCACCGGCGTCGCGGCCGTGGTGGCCGCCGGTCTCCTCGCCGGCGGGTTGTTCCTGACGGCACGGCAGGGCGCGGACGACCCCACCATCGGTGCCGGCTCGGCCTCACGGACGCCGAGCGACGCGCCGACCGCCGCCGGTGACGGCACCGTCACGATCACCCGCACCGGGCCGGACATGCCCGGCAGCACCGCGCTCGGCCGGTGCGACACGACGACCCAGGCGGCCGTCGCGCAGTACGAGACCGAGGCCCTGGGCCGCGTCACCCTGCAGTGCGGCACCGCTGCCCAGGGCTACGAGCACGTCCGGGTGCGGCACACCGCCGACTGGCAGGACGTCGTCACCGGGCACGGCTCGCGGGACTGGGACGACGCCATGCTCACCGCGGTGCAGACGGCGCTCGAGGACCCGCGCCCCGGGTTCCCGCTCGACGCCGGTGACGGCAAGGTCTGCTACGCCGCACCCGTCCGGTTCGACGACGGTTCACGCCCCGACGACGAGCCCTGGGTCAAGGTGATCGTCTCGGCCACCACCGACCGGGTGATCACGGCGTACCCCACGCGCACCGACGACTGCTGACCCGGCACCCGCGGACACCCGTTCTGCGACAGACCACGCGTCGATCACCTGGTGGATCGTCGCGAAGCCGGAGCGCCCCCGACCGACGCCCGCACGCCCGAGCGCGGACCCTACGCGTGCACCTCGTACTCGTGCCGCCGGTGCGACACCGGCTCCAACTGGAACGTCGAGTGCTCCACCGGCACGTCGAAGTGCTCCGCCACGCACCGCTGCAGCTCGTCGAGGATCGCCGGGGCGTGCGCCGTCGAGAAGCAGTGGTCGTCGACGACCACGTGCGCCGTCAGGTTCGGCACCCCGGTCGCCACGAGCGTCGCGTGCAGGTCGTGCACCGCGATGACGTGGTCGAGCTCGAGGATGTGACCACGCACGTCGTCGAGGTCGAGCCCCGGCGGCGTCGACTCGAGCAGCACGTTCGCGGTCTCGCGCAGCAGCCGGATCGCCCGCGGCAGGATGAGCAGGCCGATCAGGATCGCGGCGACGGAGTCCGCCCGCTCCCACCCGGTCAGCATGAGCACGACCGCGGCGATGATGACGGCGACCGAGCCGAGGGTGTCGTTGAGGACCTCGAGCCGGGCGGCGCGCGAGGTGAACCCCTCGCCCGACGCCCGCAGCAGCACCGCGTAGGCCACCAGGTTGCCGACGAGTCCGACGATGCCGAAGACGAGCAGCGGCCCGGAGTGGATCTCCTCCGGCACGAACAGCCGCTGCACCGCCGAGATGATCACGTAGACCCCGACGGCGAGCAGGATCGCGGCCTGTGCGGTGGCCCCGAGGACCTCGGCCCGCTGGAAGCCCCAGGTGCGCTGCGCGGTCGGGGACCGGCGGGCGAGCCGCGTCGCGACGAGCCCGATGCCGAGTCCGCCGGTGTCGACGACCATGTGCCCGGCATCGACGAGCAGCGCGAGCGAACCCGTGACCACGGCGCCCACGACCTCGGCGAGCAGGATGCCCGCCGAGATGCAGAACGCGACGAGCAGGGCGCGCTCCGAGGCGTGCCCGACGCCGTGCCCGTGGTCGTGTCCCATGTGCGACATCGTAGGGATCCGCACTGACGACATGCCAGGATCGAACCGTGAGCCGGTCGCCCTACGAGCTGTCCACACCGCCGGACGTGCTGGCCCGGCTGCACCCGCGGCTCCGCACGTACTTCGGCCCCGTCCCGCCCGGGCACGTCGGCCGCGGCGAGGGCGTCTTCGACGTCGTCGGCACCCCACGTCGGTGGCTCTGGCCGGTGCTCGCGGTGTTCGCCCACGATTCCGTCATGTTCCCGGTCTGGGAGCGGGACGTCCCGTTCACGGTCGAGAACCGGCCGGCTCGCGTCCGCCGCGGGTCAGGGGTCAGCCTGGAGGCCCGGGTCGCCGTCCGCGCGCACCGCACCTTCCGGTTCCGCTCCGGGAGCCGCACGATGGTGGACGCCATCACCGCCGAACCGGACGGCCTGGTCGACCACCTGGGTCGCCACGGGCGCGTCAGCGCCCGGCTCCGGGCGCAGGTCGACGCGGACGGTCCCGACGCGGGCGCTCTGCGCCTGGTCTCCACGCGCGTGACGTTCCGAGCGCTGGGACGCGATCTGCGCCTCCCGGCCGCCCTGAGCCCGCGTGTGACGCTCACAGAACGATTCGATGACGAAGCCGACCTGCAGCGCGTGTCCCTGGTGCTCACGGCGCCGGTGCTCGGCACGCTGTACCGGTACGAGGGGGCGTTCCGGTACGAGATCGCGCCGGACACAGAACGGGGATGAGATGAGCGACCAGAAGGGCCGCGTCGTGATCGTGGGAGCGAGCGGCTTCGTGGGGCGGTACCTGCGGGACGCCTTCACGCAAGAGGGGTACCGGGTCGTCACCATCGGCCGGACCGGCGACGCCGTGTGGGGCAACACCATGCGCATCCGGGAACTCGTCGACGGCGCCGCGATGGTCGTGAACATGGCGGGCAAGAGCGTCAACTGCCGCTACGGCCGACGCAACCGTGCGGAGATCATGCGCTCGCGGGTGGACACCACGCTCGAGCTCGCCGAGGCCATCCGCACGTCCGAGCACCCGACACCGCTGTGGATGAACGCCTCGACCGCGACGATCTACCGGCACGCCGACGACCGACCGCAGGACGAAGCGACGGGGGAGATCGGCGAGGGGTTCTCGGTCTCCGTCGCCCGCGCGTGGGAGGACGCCTTCTTCGGCGCCGACCTGCCCGGCACCCGTCGTGTGGCGCTCCGGATGGCGATCGTGTTCGGCGACGGCAGCGCCCTGCTGCCGCTGCTGCGGCTCGCGCAGGCCGGCCTCGGCGGGCCGCAGTACGACGGGCCGTGGGTGCCGACGCGCTCCCGGCTCCGCGCCGGCACCTACCACCACCACCGGCCCACGCACGGTCGGCAGCGCTTCAGCTGGGTGCACATCGCCGACGTCCTCGGGTCGATCCGGTTCCTCCGCGACCACCCGGAGATCGAGGGGCCGGTGAACATCTCGAGCCCGAACCCGTCCGACAACCGCACCGTGATGGCGACCCTCCGCGACGCCGTCGGGCGCCGGTTCGGGGTGCCGACCTGGCGGTGGATGCTCGAGCTCGGGTCGTTCGCGATCCGCACCGAAACCGAACTCGTGCTGAAGAGCCGGTGGGTGGTGCCGACCCGGTTGACCCAGGCCGGCTACGAGTTCCGGTACCCGCACCTGCGCGGGGCGCTCGCCGGGATCATCGCGGAGCGTCGCCAGCACCGGGGCTGAGCGCCGGGTCGAGGTCGCGCGGACTGCCGCTCGCGAGCGGTCCGTGCGGCACGTCGTGCGACCTCGGCGACACGGCAGCGGCGCGTCGTGCGACCTCGTCGACGGGGGCCGGTCGCGGCCCGCGGTCCCGCGCCGGACGCGACGACCACAGCACGGCGGCCACGACGACCGCGCCCGCGAGCACCTCGACCAGGTCGGGCACCTCGCCGAAGGCCACCCATGATGCAAGCACCCCGACCACGGGCACGAGCATCGAGAACGGCGCGACCGTGCTCGAGGGGTAGGCCGCCAGCAGCCGTGACCAGATGCCGTACCCCACCAGGGTCGCGACGACCACGATGTAGAGCAGGCCGAGGTCGGCGGGCAGCGCGGCCGACGTGAACGCCGAACCGAGTGCGGTGCCGATGCGGTCCGGGCCCTCGACCACGAGCGACAGCACGACCATCGGGACCGGCGGCACGACGGACCACCACAGGGTCAGGTGCAGCGGGTTCGCGGCCCCCGCCCGTCGTGTCGCGACGTTGCCGATCGCCCACCCGAGCGCACCGCACAACGCGAGCACGACGGGCAGCAGCGCAGCGGTCTGGGAGCGGTGCAGGGCGATCGCGGCGAGGGCGGCCACGGCGACGGTGACCCCGACGACCTGCCGGCCGGTCAGCCGCTCGCGCAGGAACACCCCGGCCAGCACCACCGTGAACGGCGCGGAGGCCTGCAGCACGAGCGAGGCCAGCCCCGACGGCATACCGGACGCCATGCTGAGGTACAGGAACGAGAACTGCAGCACGCCGAGTCCGAGACCGACGAGCAGCAGCCGCCCGAACGGGATCCGCGGTCGCGGCACGAACAGCAGCGTCGGGACCGCCAGGATCGTGAACCGCAGCGCGGCGAGCAGGAACGGCGGGAAGTGCTCGAGCGCGAGTGCCGTCGCGGGGAAGTTCAGGCCCCAGACCACGGCGACGACGACGGCGAGGAGGCGGTCTCGGGTGGTCATGCTCCTCATGGTCCCGGGAGCGACGTTGTAGGTCCATCGAAACCCTCGTGAACCACGATGTAGGGTCCCTGCATGGTCGACTTCGACGTGCAGCTGCTGGCGGTCCTGCGGGAGCTCGCCGAGCGCGGCAGCGTCACGGCCGTCGCCGAGGCCACCCACCGCACACCGAGCGCCGTCTCCCAGCAGCTGCAGACGCTGCAGCGGCAGGTCGGCGTCCCGCTGGTCGAACGCGTCGGGCGCGGGGTCCGGCTGACCCCGCACGGCGAAGTGCTCGCGGGCCTGGCGTCCGGGGTCGCGACCGCCATCGCGCGGGTGGACGCCGCCTGGCAAGAGCACCTCGGCGGCACGACCGGACCGGTGTCGCTGGCGATCTTCCCGTCGGCGGCGGAACTGCTGCTGCCCGGCGTGCTCACCCGGATGCAGGCGCACCCGGGCATCGCGCTGACCCTGGTCGACGTGGACGTCAGCGAGGGGGAGTTCGCACCGCTCGCGGCCGACCACGACGTGGTCGTCGGGCACCGGTCGGACGGCGTCCGCCCGGCGGACCAGGGATCGGTCGACACCGTGCCACTGCTCCGCGAACCGCTCGACGTCGCCCTGCCGCCCGGGCACGCCCTGGCCGGCCGCGCACGCGTGAGCATCGACGAGGTCGTCGGGGAACGCTGGATCGGCGTGCCGGAGGGCTACCCGATCGACCGGGTGCTGCACGCCATGGCCGCGGCGACGGACACCCCGCCGAGTGTCGCGTTCCGCACGATCCACCTGCCGGTCATCGAGAACCTGGTGGCGGGCGGCCACGGCATCGCACTCGTCCCGCGGTACACGTCGGGCACGCGGGCGGCCGGGCGCTTCCACCTGGCGGAGCTCGCCGACGTCCGTGCCGGACGCCGCATCGAGGCACTGGTCCGCCCCGACCGTGCCGTCCGTCCCGTGGTGCGCACCGTCCTGGAGGCGCTGGTCGCCGTGGCCCTGGACGTCACCACCTGAGACGGCGGCGCCCACTGCCGGGCGCGCGCCGTGCCTCCAGGCCGCCTGTCAGCGCACCTGGAACGTCAGCGCACCTGGAACGGCGTGCCGAGCGGCAGACGCTCCGCCAGGGCCGTGATGTCGTCGTTGTGCATGCGGATGCAGCCGTGCGAGGCGGCGGTGCCGATGCTCGACGTGTCGTCGGTGCCGTGCAGACCGATCTGGCCGGGGCCTCCGCCGAAGGAGTTGAGCACGTCCGAGAACGCCGTCGTGCCGTACGCGTACGGGCCGTACCCGTCGTTCGTGGGCGCGAGCAGCTCGGTCAGCGCGAACCGACCGGTCGGCGACGGGGTGCCGCCGGTGCCGGTGGCGACGGGGTAGCTGTCGACCACCTTGCCGGCCTCGTACAGGTCGAGGGTGTTGGTCGAGCGGGTGACGACGATCGCGTACGGGTCCTCGGACAGGGTGACGGCACTGGTCGGCACCCAGCCCGTGCTGCCGTTCGGGCGCTGTGCGAGTTGCACCTCCGCCCAGCCGTCCTGCTGGTCGACGACCCGGAAGACGAGCGGGGCACCGGACGCCTGCGGGTTCTCGAGGGTCTGCGTCGCCTTGCCGCCCGCGCTCGCGCTGACCGGCACGGACGCGCCGGTGACGGCGGCGACGGTGGTGCTGACCGGGGCGTCGACCGCGTCGACGGGTGCTGCCGACCGGGTCGGCTCCGGTGTCGTCGTGGGGGTCGGCGTCGGCGCTGCGACGGATCGGGTCGGGGCCGGGGCGGGTGCGGCTGACAGGGGACCGAGCGCGACGAACGCGACGGCCCCCGCACAGACGACGGCCACGGCGGCGGCGATCACAGTCGCACGCCGCCGTGGCTCGGTCGGGAGGATCGGCAAGATCAGCCCGTGAAGGTCGCCGTTCCGGGCACCGGGACGGCAACCGGAGCAGTGCCCGGGTCACCGGCAGCGGCCGGGTCGGCCGTGACGGTGAGCTCGGCCTGTGCGGCCTGCGCCGACGAGGCGCCGACGAGACCGACGCTGTACGCGCCGGCGATGTTCACGAAGTCGGCCGGCAGGACGATGGTGCCGGAGACGTTGCCCTCGGCGTCGGCGCGGAACGCGACCCCGGGGATCTCGGTGCCCTGTGCGCCGGTGCCGACACCGGCGCCGACGAGCTCGTTCGGGGCGAAGCCCGAGCCCTGGATGCGGACACCGGTGGTGGTCGCCTCGGTCAGGGTCGCCGTGGGGGTGAGCAGCTTCGCTGCGGCGGTGGGCTGCGGCGTGAAGTACGTCGTGGTGTCGTCGATGCGGAGCGCGGAGATCGAACCACTGGCGTCGGCGGCGAGGGCCTGGCCGTTCGCCTGGAGCGGCGCGGCGAGGCTCTTCAGCTCGGCGCCGGGCGCCTCGGCGGTCGGAGCCGGAGCACCGTCGACGGTCGGGGCCGGGGTGGGCGTGTCCGTCGGGTCCGGGGTCTCGGTGGGCGGCGCGATGACCTCGCCGGCGACGTCGATGCCGACATAGACGACGTAGCCGACGACCTGCGCGTCGGCGGCCTCGAGGTCGGCGGTGAGCGTCGTCGTCGACTCGACCTCGCCGGTCGAGGGGTCGATCCAGTTGCTGGCGCCGTCCGAGATGCCGTCGCCGCTGGTCTCGTCCGTGGCGAAGACCACGGTCTGCGCGCTGTCGTCGTCACCCTCCTGGACCGCGATGCCGAAGCTCGTCGCGCCGGTGGTCGTGGTGCTGATGCCAGCGGCGAGTGCGGGGAAGTCGCTCGCGGCGACGGGCTTGTTCAGACCGCGGACCAGGCCGACGGCCTCGCCCTCGGAGACGGACAGGCCGTCCTCGTCGATCGTGGCGTGGTCGGTGATCGTGCCGCCGGCGTCCAGGTCGGTCACCGACGCCCAGTACCACTGGTCGGTCAGCGGGACGGTCCCGGTCGGCGCGGCGGTGAAGTCGTCGGCCGAGTCGGTCCAGGTGACGATCGCCGAAGCGGCTCCGGTGGACACGCTGGCCGTCGAGACGGTGGGGACGAGGGCGGCGGTGACGCCGAGCACGGTGACGCCGACGGCGGCCGCGGTGATGCGAGAACGAAGCACGGTGTGGAGATCCATCCGGTCAGTGGACAGGGTGCATCCACTGCGACGCCCCCCGTGCTGAGCTGTACTCAGCAGCTCCAACCTATCGACTTGCTCAGGTTTCCGCATCCCCCGGCCGCGACGCCGACGTGCTCAGACGTCGAGGTGGTCGACCAGCTCGTCCGCCAGGCCCGTGTAGGTCGCCGGCGTCAGGTTGGTCAGCCGGGCCTTCGCGCCGTCGGAGATGTCCAGACGGTTCACGAAGACGATGAGGTCCTGCTGGCTCACCCGCTTGCCGCGCGTGAGCTCCTTGAGCATCGCGTAGGGGTCCTCGATGTTCGACTGCCCGGCGGTGACCTCGGCACGGATGACCGTCTGGATGGCCTCGGCGAGGACCTCCCAGTTGTGGTCGAGGTCGTCGGCGAGCTTGACCTCGTTCACGGCGATCTCGCCCAGTCCGCGGCGCAGGTTGTCGAGCGCGAGCAGCGAGTGCCCGAACGCGACGCCGATGTTCCGCTGCGTGGTGGAGTCGGTCAGGTCGCGCTGCAGTCGGCTGGTCACGAGGGTCTCGGACAGCGTCGAGAAGAGCGCCGACGAGATCTCGAGGTTCGCCTCGGCGTTCTCGAACTTGATCGGGTTGATCTTGTGCGGCATCGTCGACGACCCGGTGGCACCCGCCACGGGGATCTGCGTGAAGTACCCCATCGAGATGTAGGTCCACACGTCGGTGGCCAGGTTGTGCAGGATCCGGTTGGCGTGACGCACCCGGTCGTAGAGCTCGGCCTGCCAGTCGTGCGACTCGATCTGCGTGGTGAGCGGGTTCCACGTCAGGCCGAGGCCCTCGACGAACTCGCGGGACAGCGCGGGCCAGTCGGCCTCGGGGTCGGCGGCGAGGTGTGCCGAGAAGGTGCCGGTCGCGCCGGAGAACTTGCCGAGGTACTCGCCGCCCTCGATCTGGGCGAGCACGCGCTCGAGTCGGTAGACGACGACCGCCAGCTCCTTGCCGAGCGTCGTCGGGGTGGCCGGCTGACCGTGGGTGTGCGAGAGCATCGGCACGCTCTTCAGCTCGACGGCGAGCGTCCGGAGCTTCTCGAGCACGGCACGGAAGCCGGGCAGCCAGACCTGGTCGACGGTGTCCCGCACGGTGAGTGCGTAGGACAGGTTGTTGACGTCCTCGCTGGTGGCGGCGAAGTGGGTGAGTTCGGCGATCGCGTCGAGGCCGAGCTCGGACAGCCGGCGGCGCACGAAGTACTCGACGGCCTTGACGTCGTGGCGGGTCGTCGCCTCGATCTCGGCGAGCTCCGCGATCTGGTCCTGGCCGAAGGTCTCGACGATCCGGCGCAGTGCTGCCTTGTCGTCGACGCTGAGCGGCGAGGTGGTGAACATCGCGTGGTCGGTCAGGAAGATGAGCCACTCGACCTCGACCACGATGCGCGCGCGGTTGAGGCCGGCCTCGGAGAGGTGCTCGCCCACCGTGTGCACGATCGGGTAGTAGCGCCCGTCGAGCGGGCTGATCGGCTGCGGGGGAAGGGGGGTCATGGGGCTCCCTGACGGACTGCCGGCTCGAGCTGGTGGAAGAGCGCCCGGCAGGCCCGTTCGACGGTCGAGAGCACTCGGTCGAACTCGTGCCGGTCCGCGTAGTACGGGTCCGGCACGTCGGCCTGCTGGGGCCAGGCGGCGTCGTACCGCAACAGGAGCGTCACCTTGGCGGAGTCGTCCATGGTCGGGGCCCACGAACGCAGGATGCGCTCGTGGGAGCGGTCGAGTGCGACCACCAGGTCGAGGTCCGGGAACCGGTCCGGGTCGAACTGACGGGCGCGATGCCTGCTGCCATCGTATCCGCGCGCCGCCAGCGCTGCGATCGTGCGCTCGTCGGCGGGTTCGCCGACGTGCCAGTCACCGGTACCGGCCGACTCCACCTGGAACCGGTCGGCGAGACCGGCGTCCGCGGCGATCTGCGCGAAGACGACACCGGCCATGGGGGAGCGGCAGATGTTGCCGCTGCAGACGAACGAGACGCGGAACGGGGCGTCGACGTCCTGGGTCATGAGCACATCATGACGCAGGGCGGGGTCCTCCGCGAGGTCCGCCGGGGTCACGCCCGCTGGCGGTTGAGCACCGGGCGGGCGAAGAGCCCGATCAGCCAGGCGAAGACCGCGAGCACGAAGGCACCGACGATGCCCCAGCCGAAGGAGTCGACCTCGAGCCCGAAGCCGAACGCCTCCGAGATGCCCGCGACGATGAGCAGCAGGATCGCGTTCACGACGAACGAGATGAGCCCGAGCGTGAGGATGTAGAGCGGGAACGCCACGATCCGGATGACCGTGCCGATCACCGCGTTCACGAGACCGAACACGAACGCCACGAGCAGGAAGGTGAGGACTGTCGCGGTGGTCCCGCCGTCGCCGAACGGCGTGACGGAGACGCCGCTGACGATGAGCGTGGTGAGCCAGAGCGCGAGGGCGTTGACGACGAGGCGGACGAGGAATCGCATGCGCCCATGATGCCCTCGTTCCCCTCGTGGCTGCCGTGGGCCTGCCGGTAGCCTGAACCCGTGAGCGAGCAGCGTGTGCACATCCGGCCCGAGGTGGCCGTCCTCCCCGCGTACAAGCAGGGGCGACAGGCGTCCGACTCCGCCTTCAAGCTGTCGAGCAACGAGAACCCGTTCCCGCCGCTCCCCGGGGTCGTCGAGGCCGTGCAGGCCCAGACCTCGTACAACCGCTACCCCGACGCCACCGCCCTGGCCCTGCGCGCCGTGCTGGCCAACCGCTTCGGGCTGACCGCCGAGCAGGTGCACGTCGCCCCGGGCAGTGTCGCGATCCTGCACGAGCTCGCCCGCGCGACCTCCGGCCCGGGCGACGAGATCGTCTACGCGTGGCGCTCGTTCGAGGCGTACCCGGGCGTCGTCACGGTCGCCGGCGCCACGAGCGTGCAGGTGCCGAACCGCGCCGACGGCGGGCACGACCTCGACGCGATGGCCGCGGCCGTCACCGAGCGCACCCGCATGGTGCTCGTCTGCTCGCCGAACAACCCGACGGGGCCGATCGTGACCGCCGCGGAGTTCGACGCGTTCATGGCCGCGGTGCCGCAGTCGGTGCTGGTCGTGCTCGACGAGGCATACGCCGAGTTCGTGACCGACGAGGCCGCCGTGCACGGCCACCCGCTGCTCGCCGCGCACCCCAACCTCGTGGTCCTCCGTACCTTCTCGAAGGCGTACGGGCTCGCCGGGCTCCGGGTGGGCTACGCGCTCGGTCCGGACTACGTGCTCGACGCCGTCCGGGCCTGCGCCATCCCGCTGTCCGTGACCGCCCAGGGCCAGGCGGCGGCGCTCGCCAGCCTGGAACGCGAGGCCGAACTGCTCGGACGCGTGACCGAGATCGCCACCCTGCGCGACCGGATCGTCGTCGAGCTCCGGGCCCAGGGCTGGGACGTCCCGGACGCCCAGGGCAACTTCCTCTGGCTGCCGACGGGCGAGCGGACGGCGACCGCGGCGGCCGCGTTCGAGGACGCCGGCATCATTGTCCGGGCCTTCCCGCCAGAGGGCATCCGCATCTCGATCGGCGAGCACGAAGCTGTGGAAACGCTCCTCCAAACAGCCCGCTCACTTGTGGGGGACCTCCAGGTGGCCGACTAGTGCCTGGCGCTACGCTGGCCCGCATGTCATTCCGCGCCGCGGCTCCCGCGACGACCACCGTCCGGCTCCTCGACCCCGAGGGTCGGTTCGTGGAGACCGACGAGAACGCCGAGTTCGCCGCCGCCGCGCGGGCGATCCCCGATGAGACCCTGCTGGCGATGCACCGCCGCATGGTGCTCACCCGTCGGTTCGACCACGCCGGCCACAATCTCCAGCGCACCGGCCAGCTCGGCCTGTGGGTGCCCAGCCACGGGCAAGAGGCGGCACAGACCGGCTCGGCCTTCGCCCTGCGCGCCCAGGACCACGTGTTCCCGTCCTACCGCGAGCACGCCGTCACGATGCACCGCGGCGTCGAGCCGATGGAGATCATCGCGATGTACCGCGGGCAGACCCACGGCGGGTGGGATCCGGACCAGCGCGGCAACACGCACATCTCCACGCTGGTGATCGGCTCGCAGACCCTGCACGCCACCGGGTACGCGCTCGGGCAGAAGCTCGACGGCGACGTCGGCACGGGCGACCCGGACCGCGACGCCTGCTCGATCGTCTACTTCGGCGACGGCGCCACCAGCCAGGGCGACGTGAACGAGGCCTTCGTGTTCTCCGCGTCGACCAAGGCGCCGGTCGTCTTCTTCCTGCAGAACAACCACTGGGCCATCTCGGTGCCGGTGTCGGTGCAGTCCCCGACGCCGCTCGTCGACCGCCCGCGCGGCTTCGGGATCCCGAGCGTCCT
The DNA here is from genome assembly GCF_003234605.2 of Curtobacterium sp. MCPF17_021. Lineage (NCBI taxonomy): Bacteria > Bacillati > Actinomycetota > Actinomycetes > Micrococcales > Microbacteriaceae > Curtobacterium > Curtobacterium sp. MCPF17_021. The sequence goes on from NZ_CP126252.1 coordinate 434,272, forward strand.
GATCGACGGCAACGACATCCTCGCGTCCTACACGGCGTCGGTCGTCGCGACCGAGCACGCCCGCAGCGGCCAGGGCCCGGCCTTCATCGAGGCCGACACCTACCGCATCGGTGCGCACACGAGCTCCGACGACCCGAGCCGGTACCGCGCCGACGGCGAGCTCGAGGAGTGGGTCCTGCGCGACCCGATCGTCCGGTCCGAGGCGTACCTGCGCTCGAAGGGTGCGACGGACGAGCAGTTCGCCGCGTTCGACGAAGAGGGCGAGGACATCGCCGCCGACGTCCGACGCCGCACCGTCGCCCTGACCGCACCGTCCGTCGACGTCATGTTCGACAACGTGTACCGCGAACCGCACCCGCGGATCACCGAGCAGAAGGCCTGGCTCGCCCAGTACGAGGCCGGCTTCGAAGGGGGCGCCCACGCATGAGCACCACCGAGCAGCTCTTCGACTACACCCTGCGCTCCCACCCGGGCGCCGGTGAGGTCCCGAGCGACCCCACCCCGACCCTGCCGATGGCCAAGGCCCTCAACGCCGGGCTCGCCGCTGCCATGGAAGCGGACGACAAGGTCCTGCTGATGGGCGAGGACATCGGCCAGCTGGGCGGCGTCTTCCGCATCACCGAGGGCCTGCAGGACCGCTTCGGCGCCGAGCGCGTGCGGGACACCCCGCTCGCCGAGGCCGGCATCATCGGCACCGCGATCGGCCTCGCCCTGCGCGGCTACCGCCCGGTCGTCGAGATCCAGTTCGACGGCTTCGTGTGGCCCGGCTTCGACCAGATCACCTCGCAGCTCGCGAAGATGGCGAACCGCCTGCCGGCACACATGTCGCTGCCCGTCGTCATCCGCATCCCCTACGGCGGCCACATCGGCGCCGTGGAGCACCACCAGGAGTCCCCCGAGGCGTACTTCGCGCACACCCCGGGCCTGCGGGTCGTCAGCCCGAGCACCCCGAACGACGCCTACTGGATGATCCAGGAAGCCATCGCGTCGAAGGACCCGGTGGTCTTCCTCGAGCCGAAGTCCCGCTACTGGCCCAAGGGCCAGGTGGACCTGGTCGACGGTCACGTCCCGATGCACACGACCCGCGTCGCCCGCACCGGCACCGAGGTCACGCTCGTCGGGCACGGCGCGATGGTCGCCACCCTGATGCAGGCGGCGGACATCGCCGAGGCCGAGGGCACCAGCTGCGAGGTCATCGACCTCCGCTCGATCTCGCCGATCGACTGGGAGCCGCTGCTCGCCTCCGTCCGCAAGACCGGTCGCCTGGTCATCGCGCAAGAGGCCTCCGGCTTCGTCAGCGTCGGCAGCGAGATCGCCGCGACCGTCGCCGAGCGGGCGTTCTACACGATGCAGGCACCGCCGCTGCGGGTCTCCGGCTTCGACGTGCCGTTCCCGGTCTCGAAGCTCGAGCACCTGCACCTGCCGGATGCCGACCGCATCCTCGAGGCCGTCGACCGCGCCCTCGCCTACTGACCCGTCCGACCGAGCACGACCAGATCCGCGAAGGAGCCGTAGTGGCCGCCGCCGAATTCCCCCTGCCCGACGTGGGTGAAGGCCTCACCGAGGCCGAGATCGTGCAGTGGCGCGTCGCGATCGGGGACGAGATCGCCGTCGACCAGGTGCTCGTCGAGATCGAGACCGCGAAGTCGCTCGTCGAGCTCCCGTCGCCGTTCGCCGGCACCGTCACGGGCCTGCTCGTGTCCGAGGGAGACACGGTCGAGGTCGGCAAGCCGATCATCCGCGTCGACTCGGACGCGTCGGTCGCCTCCGGTGCGGCCCTCACGCCGCCTGCGGAAAAGCCTGTCGAGCAGCCTGGAGGCGCGGCGCCCGTCGCCCAGACCGCCCCGGTCTCGCCCGTGGTCGCGTCCACCCCGCCGGCCCCTGCCGCCCCGTCGGCCCCGGTCGCGCAGACCCCTCCCGCTCCCGCGGCGGTGCCGGCACGCGCCGCTGCCCCCGCACCGGCAGCACCTGCCCCTGCCGCCGCGCCGGCGGCGCCGGTCCAGCCGGTCGCGGTCGACGCCTCCGTCCAGGGCACGGACGAGTCCTCCGGTGCCGTCCTCGTCGGCTACGGCTCGGCGACCTCGTCGCCCTCCCGTCGCAAGCCGGGCGCCCGCCGGGCCGCAGCGCTCGCGGCCGAGGCGAGCCGCGCCTCCAGTGTGGACACCGCCGCGGCGGCGGAAGCCTCCGTCGACCCGGGCGAGGAGAGCACCGCCGAGGCGATCAGCGCCCTCGGCACGGGCTCCGCGCACAAGCAGAGCACCGCGACCAACGTGCTGGCGAAGCCGCCGATCCGGAAGCTCGCGAAGGACCTCGGTGTCGAACTGACCGAGATCGTCGCGACCGGTCTGGCCGGCGAGGTCACCCGCGACGACGTCATCCGGCACGCGAAGCAGGCCAGCGTCTTCCGGAACATCGAGACGCCCGAGTGGGGTGAGGTCCGCAGCGAGACGATCCCGGTCAAGGGCGTCCGCAAGGCCATCGCCACCGCGATGACCACGTCCGCGTTCACGGCACCGCACGTGTCGCTGTTCGTCGACGTCGACGCGACCCACACGATGGAGTTCGTCAAGCGCCTCAAGGCCTCGCCGACGTTCGCCGGCGTCAAGGTCTCGCCGCTGCTCATCGTCGCGAAGGCCGTCATCTGGGCCGTCCGCCGGAACCGCTCGGTGAACTCGACCTGGACCGACCGCGAGATCATCGTCCACCACTTCGTGAACCTCGGCATCGCCGCGGCGACCCCGCGCGGGCTCATCGTGCCGAACATCAAGGACGCGCAGGACATGTCGCTGCTCGAGCTGGCGCAGGCGCTCGAGGAACTCACCCTGACCGCCCGCGACGGCAAGACCACGCCGAAGCAGATGGCGAACGGCACCGTGTCGATCACGAACATCGGTGTGTTCGGCATGGACACCGGGACCCCGATCCTCAACCCGGGCGAGGTCGCGATCGTCGCCATGGGCACGATCAAGCCGAAGCCGTGGGTCGTCGACGGCGAGGTCCGCTCGCGCATGGTGACCACCATCGGTGCGTCGTTCGACCACCGCGTCGTCGACGGTGACGTGGCGTCCCGCTTCGTGCACGACGTCGCCTCGGTGCTCGAGGAGCCCGCGCTGCTGCTCGACTGAGCGTCGGTCGTTCCGCTTCGTGAGCAGAAATGGTCGGGTTGCTTCGAGCCACTCGACCTTTTCTGCTCACCATCTGCGGGCTTCCGCAAACGTCGCGTGGTGTTCACACGGATGTCGGGGGTCGGCGGCATGATCGATGCATGGTCCACCAGCTCCTGACCCCCTCGCAGGAGATCCGAACGGATCGCCTCCTGCTCACGCCGCTGACCCCGGCCGACATCGGCGACGTGCACGCGCTCTTCTCGGACGCCCGCACGTGGCAGCACCTGCCCACCGGCCGGCACGTGGCGCGGAGCTCGAGCGTGGACATGGTGCAGCGCAAGATCGGCGGTCGTGCACGCCACGGCCTCGGGTCCTGGGCGGTCCGCAGCGCCTCCGACCACGCCTTCGTCGGTGTGGGCGGGGTCGACATGACCGCCGGTGGGGTCTGGAACCTCGGCTACCGTCTGGCACCCGCGGCGTGGGGGCAGGGCTTCGCGTCCGAGATCGCCCTCGCTGCCGTGCGTGCCGCCGCCGACACCGCTCCGGACGTCCCGGTGACCGGGCGGGTGCTCACGAACAACCCTGCTTCTGCAGCCGTGCTGCGTCGTGCGGGGCTGTCGCTGGTGTGGCAGGGGGCTCCCGCAGCGCAGAACCGTGCGGCCGCCGGGGTCGAGGGGCAGGTCTGGACCGACCGGCTGCTCTCCGACGAGCAGTTCGCCTGGCTCGTCGCCAACGCCTGAGCACCGACTCCGTCCCTTCGTCACCGCGCACGTTGGTCTTCCCGGCCTGACTCGCTACTGTGATGGGAACTGGTCATGTCCGCGCATGACCACCGCCCAGGACCAGCAACGGAGCACGAGGGACGCATGACGAGCCGCATCACCGAGGGTGCCGAACCGAAGCACCAGCAGCTGCGGCGCATCCTGCTCGACCTCGTCACCACGCGACTGGCTCCCGGCGCTGCGATCCCGTCCGAACGTCAGCTCATCGCCGAGTACGGCGTCTCGCGGATCACCGTGCGTGAAGCACTCGGGCAGCTGGTCAACGAGGGCTACCTGGAGCGCGTCCGCGGCAAGGGCACCTTCGTCGCGCACCGGCCCGTGCAGTCGACGCTGCACCTCGCCTCGTTCACCGAGGAGATGCGGGCGATGGGGCACGAGCCGACCACCGTGGTGCTCGTGCGCGAGGAACGCGTGCCGCCGGCCGACACCGCCGCAGCCCTGCGGATCGACCCGGACGTGCCCGCCTTCCACGTGAAGCGCCTGCGGATGGCCGATGGTGCCCCGGTGTCGATCGACGACGCCTGGCTCGTGGCCGACGCGTTCCCGGGTCTGCTCGACCACGACCTGTCGGGGTCGGTGTACTCGATCATCGCCACGGAGTACGGCACCCCGATCGACCGCGCGCAGCAGACCGTCGCGGCGAACCCGGCGGCCGACGACGTCGCGACGTTGCTCGGGACGAAGACCGGAGCGCCGGTCCTCGAGTTCGACCGGGTGTCGTACGCGGGGGAACGACCCGTGGAGCACACCCGCAGCTGGTACCGATCGGATCGCTACCGCGTGCAGATGGAGGTCACCGCGACCCCCGCGGTCGCGTAGTTCGCCCGGCAACGCGAAAGCGACTGTGTGCTGCGGGTGTTCCGCAGCACACAGTCGCTTTGACGAGGAAGACCCCTCAGACCTCGAAGAGAGTGTCGCCGTCGAGCACTGTGGTGCCGACGCTTCCCTGGTTGATGCTGTCCGGCGTTGAACCGAGCACCACGACCGGGCAGATCGGCGAGTAGCCGGCTGCTGAGATCACCGAGGGGGTGAACCGGACGACGGGGTCACCGGCGGTGACGGTGTCGCCCTCGGTCGCGAGGAGCTCGAAGCCCTCGCCGGAGAGCTTCACGGTGTCGATGCCGACGTGCACCAGGACGTCGGTGCCCGCGGTGCCCTGCAGCGCGAACGCGTGTGGGTGCAGCTTCACGATGGTGCCGTCGACCGGGGCCACCGCGGTGACCGCGCCCTCGACACCCGTCGGGTCGACGGCGACGCCGGCACCGACGAGCTGCCCGGCGAACACCGGGTCCGGCACGTCGGCGAGGGCGACGACCGGGCCGCCGAACGGGGTGCGGACGACGGTCACAGTTCGTCCTGGATGTCCTGCGCGAGGTTGTCGGCGATCGTGCCGACGATGACCTGCCAGCCGGTGCCGCCACCGACGACGGCCTGGGCCCCGGCGGCCTGCAGGGCAGCCTTGTCGACCAGGTCCCCGTCCTCGACCTCGACGCGGAGGCGCGTGATGCAGCCCTCGACCTCTTCGATGTTCTCGGCACCGCCGAGTGCGGCGATGATGTCGGCTGCCTTGATGTCGGCCATCGTTTCCTCCTCGTTAAGGGTTTGCGTCGCAGGTTGACACCGGACCGCTCTCGGATCAGACTACGGAACTGGTCATGACCGGACAGGACCGGACCTGGCGACACCGCCGAGGTTACCTGCGCTGGCTGCACGACTCAACTCACCCCGACAGCTCCACCCAATGACGAGAGGACCTCCGATGAGCGCCACCACTGCCACGGATGTGCCGGAGAAGAAGCCGAAGAAGAAGCAGTCCAGGTTCTTCGCGAACGCCCAGCGACTCGGACGGAGCCTGCTCCTGCCGATCGCGGTCATGCCCGCCGCGGGCATCCTGCTCCGCCTCGGCCAGTCCGACATGCTCGGTGCGATCCCAGGCTTCGAGCAGGGCGCGACCATCATCGCGGCCGCTGGACAGGCCGTGTTCACGTGGCTTCCGCTGCTCTTCGCGGTCGGCATCGCGATCGGCTGGGCCAAGAAGTCCGACGGCACGACCGCGCTCGCGGCCGTCGTCGGCTACATGGTCATGTACCAGGTGTTCGCCGCCATGTCGCCGATCGTGCTCGACGGGGTGAAGGACGCCGCCGGCAACCCTGCCACCATCAACTTCGGTGTCCTCGGCGGCATCGTGATGGGTCTCGTCTCCGCCGTGCTGTGGGAGAAGTTCCACCGGACGAAGATGCCCGACTTCCTCGGCTTCTTCTCCGGTCGCCGCCTGGTGCCGATCATGACCGCAGCCGCCGGTCTCGTGATCGCCGTCCTGATGTCCTTCGTGTACCGCTACTTCGACATCGCGCTCACCGCAGCCGGCACCGCCGTCGCGGACAACGCCGTCATCGGTGGTGGCATCTTCGGGTTCGCGAACCGCATGCTCATCCCCGTCGGCCTGCACCAGCTGCTCAACTTCTTCCCGTGGTTCCAGCTCGGCAGCTTCACCGGCGCGGACGGCCTCGCCGTGCACGGCGACGTGAACCGGTTCCTCGCCGGCGACCCGACGGCCGGCACGTTCATGACCGGCTTCTTCCCGATCATGATGTTCGCGCTGCCCGCCGGTGCCCTGGCGATCTGGCGCAACGCCAAGCCGCAGAACCGCAAGCTCGTCGGCGGCATCATGATCTCCGCTGCGCTGACCTCGTTCGTCACGGGCATCACCGAGCCGCTCGAGTACTCGTTCATGTTCGTGGCGTTCCCGCTGTACATCATCCACGCGGTCCTCACGGGCACCTCGCTCGCCCTGGTCAACGCCCTCGGGATCCACGACGGGTTCTCGTTCTCGGCCGGTGCGATCGACTACGTGCTGAACTTCGGCAAGGCGGACGGCGCGATCTGGCTCATCCCGATCGGACTGGGCTACGCGGTCGTCTACTACTTCCTGTTCAGTTTCGTGATCAAGAAGTGGAACCTCCGCACACCCGGGCGTGAAGAGGACACGATCGCCGAGAACACGATCGACGCGGCCACCAAGCCGTAGACGCGAGCGTCGTTTGAACGGGAGGCCCGGTGCCAGCTGGCACCGGGCCTCCCGTCCGTTCGTCGTCGCCCTGAGAGACCCCATAGCGGTTTTGACAATCGTTATCAGTAGGCGTTAGCGTCGTGCCATGCACAACCGCCTCCTCGCCCTCCCGCTCGTCGCCGGCGCCGCCGCGCTCGCCCTGACCGGGTGCGCCACCTCGTCCGCCTCGGGGGAGGCCAGCGGTGACGGCACGGTCAACGTCGTCGCCTCCACCAACGTCTACGGCTCGATCGTCAAGACCATCGGTGGCGACGCCGTCACCGTGACGAGCATCCTGAGCGACCCGTCGCAGGACCCGCACTCGTTCGAGTCGAGCGCCCGCACGCAGCTCTCCGTTTCCAAGGCCGACCTGCTCATCGAGAACGGTGGCGGGTACGACGACTTCATGACGACGCTCGCGAACGCCTCGGACACCAAGGCGGACACGATCAACGTCGTGAAGCTCTCCGGCCTCGACAAGGGCGGCAGCGCCGAGTTCAACGAGCACGTCTTCTACAGCTACCCGACGATGGTGAAGCTGGTCGAGGCGGTCACGAAGGACCTCAGTGCGCTCGACGAGAGCGGCAAGGACGCCTTCGAGAAGAACGCCGCCACGCTCACCACCAAGCTCGAGGACCTCGAGTCCCAGACCGACGCCGTCAAGAAGCAGGACTCCGGCGACAAGGTGGCGTACACGGAGCCGGTGCCCGGGTACCTGTTCGACGCGATGGGGCTCGAGAACGAGACCCCGCCGGACTTCTCCGAGGCCATCGAGGAAGGCGACGACGTCCCGCCGGCGGCCCTCCGCGACACCCTCGCGCTGTTCACCGGCAAGCGCGTGCAGCTCCTCGCCTACAACAACCAGGCGTCCAGCCCCGAGACCGAGCAGGTCCAGAAGGCGGCCGAGCAGAACGACATCCCCGTCGTCGGTGTCACGGAGACGCTCCCCAAGGGGCAGGATTACGTCTCGTGGCAGCAGGCGAACATCGACGCGGTGAAGGCAGCGCTCCAGAAGTGACGACCTCGACCGCAGCAGCGGCGACCCCCAGCCCGGCGACCACCACGGTGGACGACCGGGCTGCGGCTCGTCCGGTCCTCGCGCTCCGCGACGCCGGGTTGTCCTACGGCGCCCGGAAGCTCTGGGCAGGCCTCGACCTCGACCTCGCGCCGGGGGAGTTCGTCGCGGTCCTCGGCCCGAACGGCGCCGGCAAGACCTCACTGCTCCGAACCGTCCTCGGGCAGCAGCGGCTCACGAGCGGCACGATGTCGTTCCTCGGGCAGCCGGTGCACCGCGGCCACCGGAAGATCGGCTACATCCCGCAGCAGCGCCTGATGGAGGCGGGGACGCCCCTGCGCGCGCGGGACATGATCGCCCAGGGCGTGACCGGGCACCGGTGGGGCATCCGACGGGCGTCGAAGGCTGACCGGATGCGCATCGACCGGGTCCTCGACGAGGTCGGCGCCACCGCCTTCGCGGACGCCCCCGTCGCCGAGCTCTCCGGCGGCGAGCAGCAGCGCACCCGCGTCGGGCAGGCCATCGCCGCCGACCCCGCCCTGCTGCTGTGCGACGAACCCCTCATCTCGCTCGACCTGCGGCACCAGCGCGGGATCACCGAGCTCATCGACCGTGAGCGCCGACAGCGCGAGGCTGCCGTGCTCTTCGTGACGCACGACGTGAACCCGATCCTCGACGTCGTCGACCGGGTGCTCTACATCGCCGGCGGTCGGTTCCGGATCGGTTCGCCGGACGAGGTCCTGCGCGCCGACGTGCTCAGCGACCTGTACGGCACGCCCGTCGACGTCGTCCGCACCATGGGACGCATCGTCATCGTCGGGGCCAACGAGGCCCACGAGCACCACCCGGGCGAGGTCGACCCGCACGCCGACCAGCCCGACGAAGGGCGGATCTGATGGACCTGCTGTCGACCGTCTTCTCGTTCCAGGACTACGGCCAGCTCCTCGCGCTGGTGCAGAACTCGATCTGGGCCGGCGCGGTGCTCGGCATCGTCGGTGGGCTCATCGGCCCGTTCGTCGTCGCCCGGAACATGCCGTTCGCCGTGCACGGCATCTCGGAGCTCTCGTTCGCCGGGGCCAGTGCCTCGCTGCTGCTCGGGGTGAACGTGGTGTCCGGCTCGCTCGTCGGGTCGGTCATCGCCGCCCTGCTCATCGGTCTCCTCGGGTCGCGTGCCCGGGAACGCAACTCGATCATCGCCGTCCTCATGCCGTTCGGGCTCGGGCTCGGCATCCTCTGCCTGGCGCTCTACAAGGGCCGGGCCGCCAACAAGTTCGGGCTGCTCACCGGGCAGATCGTCTCGGTCGACAACCCGCAGCTGACGTTCCTGATCGTGGTCGCCGCGATCGTCGTGGCGACGCTGCTCGTCATCTGGCGCCCGCTGATGTTCGCCTCGGTCGACCCCGACGTGGCAGCGGCCGCGGGGATCCCGGTGCGGACCCTCGCGATCGTGTTCATGCTCGTGCTCGGGCTGGCCACCGCCGTGTCGGTGCAGATCGTCGGTGCGTTGCTCGTGCTGTCCCTGCTCGTCACCCCGGCGGCGGCGGCGCTGCGCCTCAGCTCGCACCCGGTCGTCGTGCCGGTGCTGTCGACGGTGTTCGCGGTGACGTCGGTCGTCGGTGGCATCCTGCTCGCACTGGGCGGCGGCCTGCCGATCAGCCCCTACGTGACGACGATCTCGTTCGCGATCTGGGTGGTCTGCCGGATCATCGGGTCGCGACGCGACAGGCGGGGACGCAACCGCGTCGCCGGCCGGAACCAGCGCGGCGGGGGCGAGCCGGGCCTCCAGGCAGGGACGACGTCGACAGCCGGTCGGAAGGAAGAGGTGTCAGCATGAACGCCGTGCAGAAGACCAAGCGGAACACGTGGCAGCGCGAAGCGGTGCGCGGTGCCCTCGACTCCACCGAGGGGTTCGTCAGCGCGCAGGCGCTGCACCAGCACCTGCGGGACGAGGGCTCGACCATCGGTCTGGCCACGGTCTACCGGGCCCTCGCCGACCTGGCCACCGAGGGCGACGCCGACTCGCTGCAGCAGGACGGCGAATCGCTGTACCGGGCGTGCACGACGGACGCGCACCACCACCACCTGATCTGCCGGAACTGCGGCCGGACGGTCGAGATCGAGGCGGACCCGGTGGAGCAGTGGGCGCAGGACGTCGCTGCCGCCAACGGGTTCACCAACGCCAGCCACGTCGTCGACATCTTCGGCGAGTGCGCCGTCTGCACGGCGGCCCGCGCGACCGCCGCCACCGACGAGTAGCCTGCCCCGCATGCACGTCATCCTGGTCCCCGGGTTCTGGCTCGACGCGAGCGCGTGGGACGACGTCGCCCCGGTGCTCCGCGCGGCCGGGCACTCGGTGCAGGCGGTCACGCGCGACGGCGACACGCTCGACGAGCAGGTCGCCGCGTTGGTCGCGATCCTGGACAACGTCGCGTCGGCCGACGAACCCGTCGTGCTCGCCGGACACTCGGGTGCCGGGCCGATCGCGTACATGGCCGCCGACCAGCGCCCGTCGCTCGTCGCGCACCTGCTCTACGTCGACACGTTCCCGGGGCCCGAGGGCGGGTGCGTCAACGACGAGCTGCCCGTGGTCGACGGGGTCGTGCCGCTGCCGTCGTGGGACATCTGGGAACCCGCCACCGTCCGGGGCATGACGCCCGAGGTCCGGCAGGACGTCGAGCACCGGGCGATCCCCGAGCCCGCCTCGGTGCCGTCGGACCGGTTCCACTACGCCGACCCGGCACGGCACACGATCCCGGCGACGATCATCACCTGCGAGATCCCCGCCGCAGAGCTGCTGGCGATGGTGGCGGACCACCAGGCCTGGGCGGCGGAGCTCGTCGCGACCGAGGAACTCTCCATCGTCGGGCTCGAGACCGGCCACTGGCCGATGTTCACGGCGCCGCAGCAGCTCGGGGAGCTGATGGTGCAGGCGCTCGCACCCAAGCCGACGCAGGCGCCGTAGGCCACACACGCCGTCGGCGACGCACGCCGTCGGCGACGCACGCCGTCGGCGACGCACGCCGTCGGCGACGCACGCCGTCGGCGACGCATCGGGCATGACGCCGAGACGGACCGCAGCCCGCCCCGCGTAGCGTCCCGCCCGTGGACCTCGCAGCCTGGACGCAGTGGGCCGGCGCGTCCGACTACGACGTCGCCCGGTTCGTGCTGCAGCACGGCGTCGCAGCGATCGCCTGCCTCGCCTTCCTGTCCGCCCTCGCCCAGTTCCCGGTGCTCGTCGGGGAACACGGCCTGCTCCCGGTGCCCCGGTTCATGGAGCGCCCGTACGCCCGCCGACTGCCGGTGGTCTGGCGGTGGTGGCGCTACACCGACCGACGGTTGCGGCTGCTCGCCGGCGGGGGAGCGGTCGTGTCGTTCGCCCTGGTCGTCGGTGTCCCGCAACGGGCCCCCTGGTGGGTGCCGATGCTGTGCTTCCTGCTGCTCTGGCTGGCGTACCTGTCGATCTCCGACGTCGGGCAGACCTTCTGGGCCTTCGGGTGGGAGTCCCTGCTGGTCGAGGCGCTGTTCACCGTCGCGTTCCTCGGCTCCGACGACGTCGCGCCGCCGATCGTCGTGCTCGTCGCGCTGCGGTGGCTGGTGTTCCGGCTCGAGTTCGGTGCCGGCATGATCAAGATGCGTGGGGACCGCTCCTGGCGTGACCTGACGGCGCTGTACTACCACCACGAGACGCAGCCGATGCCGAACCCGGTGTCGCGGACGGCCCACCTGCTGCCCCGCCCCGTGCACCGGTTCGAGACGCTCGGCAGCCACTTCGTGCAGCTGGTCGTGCCGTTCTTCCTCTTCGCGCCGCAGCCCGTGGCGTCGATCGCCGCCGCACTCGTCCTGCTCACCCAGCTCTGGTTGGTGGTCTCCGGCAACTTCGCCTGGCTGAACTGGATCACCCTCGTCCTGGCCTTCGCCGCGATCGACGACCGGTCGGTGGCGGCGGTGCTGCCCTGGCTGCACGACAGCGTCGAGGCCGGGCCGACCGCGACGCCGGTCTCCTTCGTCGCGGTGACGGTCGCCGTCGGGCTGCTGCTCGCCTGGTTGTCCTGGCCGGCCGCGAAGAACCTGGTGTCGCGGCGGCAGCTCATGAACGCCTCGTTCAACCGGTGGCACCTGGCGAACGCCTACGGTGCCTTCGGCAGCGTGACGCAGCAGCGCGACGAGGTCATCGTCGAGGGAACCCTGGCCGAGGACCCGTCCGACGAGGACTGGCAACCGTACGAGTTCCGCGGCAAGCCGGGCGACCCGAGGCGTCGGCCCGGGCAGTTCGCGCCGTACCACCTGCGGCTCGACTGGCTGATGTGGTTCCTGGCCCTCGGTGCCGACGACCGGTGGTTCCGGGTGTTCGTCGTGCGGCTGCTCGAGGCCGACCGGCCCACGCTGCGGCTGCTCGCCCACGACCCGTTCGACGGGGAACCGCCGCGCTGGGTCCGCGCACGGATGTTCCACTACCGGTTCGCCACCCGGGCGGAGCGGCGGGAGACGGGCCTGTACTGGATCCGGCGGGAGCGGTACCTGCTCATGGCACCGGTCGGGCTCCCGCGCGGTCGTGCCGCGGAGGGCGGTTCGTCCACTTCGTGAGCAGGGACGGTCGGGTCGAGGTGCCCGACCCGACCGTTCCTGCTCACGATCGCGGGCGGTGGGGGTGACCAACGGGGTCACGTGAGCGGGACGGTCGGCCGCACCGGGCCTCCAGGCCTGGAGGCGCGGCTTGCGACACGCCCGGTCCTCGCGTAACGTGGACCCCTGGTTCTCCGCGTCCGCGCGGCGGGCCCGTTGTTCCAAGCCCTCCGACCGTCGCGAACGCCGCGGTCGCGCGGTGTCCGGCTCTCCTTCGACAGGGGATGCGGACCTGGGCGGTGCACACAACCCCCTCGCACGGCCACCCAGGTGGCAGTGCGCGTGTGCACCAGGCAAGTGAACTTGGGTGCGGCCGTCCGGTCGCACGGTACTCAGGAGGAAACCATGGCAGCAGTGTGCCAGGTGACCGGCGCCGTTCCCGGCTTCGGTCACAACATCTCGCACTCGCACCGCCGGACGAAGCGTCGCTTCGACCCGAACGTGCAGAAGAAGACGTACTACGTGCCCTCGCTTCGTCGTAACGTCACGCTCACGCTCAGCGCGAAGGGCATCAAGGTGATCGACGCACGTGGCATCGAGTCCGTCGTCAAGGATCTCCTCGCCCGTGGGGAGAAGATCTGATGGCGAAAAAGGGTCAGGACATCCGTCCGATCATCAAGCTCCGCTCGACGGCGGGCACCGGGTTCACCTACGTGACCAAGAAGAACCGTCGGAACAACCCCGACCGACTCGTGCTGAAGAAGTACGACCCGGTGATCCGCAAGCACGTCGACTTCCGTGAGGAGCGCTAAGCATGGCGAAGAAGAGCAAGATCGCGAAGAACAACCAGCGTGCCGTCATCATCGCGCGCTACGCCGAGCGTCGTCTCGAGCTGAAGAAGGCCCTCGTGGACCCGAACGGCACCGACGAGTCGCGTGAGGCTGCCCGCGTGGGCCTGCAGAAGCTGCCCCGCGACGCATCGCCCATCCGCTACCGCAACCGCGACGCCATCGACGGCCGCCCCCGTGGCCACCTCGGTGAGTTCGGCATCAGCCGTGTCCGTTTCCGTGACATGGCCCACCGCGGCGAGCTCCCCGGCATCACGAAGAGCTCCTGGTAAGCACTCGCAGTACACGACGCCCCGTCACCTCCTGGTGGCGGGGCGTTCGCTGTGTACGGGGTACATGCGAGCCGTCATTCGTCACATCTGCCCCTCCAGCACCCCCTCGGAGCCCCAACAACCCCGGAAATCCGGGCGAGTCGGCGGTTTTCACCCCCGGCGGCTGGTAGGTTCAACTCCGGTTCCGCCGGGCCCTCGGCCCACTGGCACCGTGGCACGGGGCAACCGCTCCGGGCGCCGGACGACACGTGCGTCCGACCGATACTGCAAGAAGTCCGAGGAGGACATCCATGGCTGACAAGTCACTGAACCGCACCGAGCTCGTCGCTGCCGTCGCCGCTGAGTCCGGCCAGAGCCAGGCCACCGTCAACGGCGTCGTCGACGCGCTCTTCAGCGTCGTCTCGTCGTCCGTCGCCGACGGCACGAAGGTCACGATCCCCGGTTGGATCGCCTTCGAGAAGACGCACCGCGCCGCCCGCACCGGCCGCAACCCGCAGACGGGTGACGCCATCGAGATCGCCGCGAGCGACTCGGTCAAGGTCAGCGCCGGCTCGAAGCTCAAGGCTGCGGTCAAGTAAGACTGTTCCGCGCATCGGGAGGGACGGCTTCGGCCGTCCCTTTCGTCGTTCCCGGGGTCGTCCCGGCCTGGAGGCCCGTTGCGGTTTGCACAGATCGGCCCGCCCCGTCCGGTGGCCGGGTGGGCACCGCCTAGGCTTGACGGGTGAATCGGATCGCGCGCATCGCCGGTCCCGCCGTGCTCCTGCTCGTCGGGTTCGTGGCGCTGCTCACGGCGCTCGTCATCGGCGGGGGCGCGAACCCTGCGCTCATCGCCGACCCGGGGCCCGTCGTCCGCTTCGGGCTGCCGATCGCCCGGCTCGTCGTCGACCTGTCCGCGGCCACCACGATCGGTGGGCTCGCGCTGGCGACCATCGGCCTCTCGCGCTCCGGCCCCGAGTGGAACCGTGCGATCGACGTCGCCGCCGGGGCCAGTGGTGTCTGGACGGTCGCGTCGGCCGTCGCCACGTTCTGCACGTTCCTCAGCGTCGCCGGTTCGCGCATCAGCATCGACGAGCAGTTCGGGCAGTCGATGGGGGTCTTCCTCACCGGCACCGAGCTCGGGCTCGCCTGGCTCGTGACCGTCCTCGTCGCCGCGGCCGTCACGGTGCTCTGCTTCGCCGTCCGTTCGCGGGGCATGGTCGCCCTGACCGCCGGCGTCTCGATGATCGGCCTCATCCCGCTCGCACAGCAGGGACACGCCGCCGGTACCGCGAGCCACGATGCCGCCGTCACGGCGCTGGGGCTCCACCTGGTCGGTGCGGCGCTGTGGGTCGGTGGGCTCGTCATGCTCGTGCTGCTGCGCGGGGTGCTGCCCGGCGACCGGCTGGCCGTGGTCGTGGCCCGGTACTCGAGCATCGCCCTCGGCTGCTTCGTGCTCGTCGCCGTATCCGGCACTGCGTCGGCGCAGATCCGCGTCGGGGCGCTGTCGAACCTGTTCACCCCGTACGGCACGCTCGTCCTGGTGAAGATCGGTGCGATCGTCGCCATCGGGGTCCTCGGCGCGGTGCAGCGCCGTCGGGCCATCCGTGCGCTGACCACCTCGCCCGGTCGGCAGCGGCCCTTCTGGACCCTCATCGTCGTCGAACTCGCGGTGATGGGTGTGGCGTCGGGGTTCGCCGCGGCACTCGGACGAACCGCCACCCCGGTCGACCAGATCGCCCTGAGCAAGACCACCGACCCGAGCCCGGCGGAGCTCCTGACCGACGACCTGCTGCCGCACGCGCCCGGTGCGTGGGGCTGGCTGACCCAGTGGAACATCGACCTGTTCTGGCTGATGGCCGCCGTGCTGCTCGCCGCGACCTACGTGGCCGGCGTCGTGCGACTGCGGCGGAGCGGCGTGCGGTGGCCGGCGCGTCGCTCAATCGCCGCGGCCCTGGCGGTCGTGTCCCTGGTGGTCGCGACCTCGGGCTCGCTGCATCAGTACGACCGGTTCCTCGTCTCGGCGAACGTCGGTGCCCACGTGCTGCTCGGCCTGGTGGTCCCCGCCCTGGTGTGGGCGGCGGCACCCGTCGCGTTGATCCGCGCCGCCGTGCACCCCCGGAACGACGACAGCACGGGGGTGCGTGAGTGGACCGACGTCATCGTCGAGCACCCCTCCGTGCGGTACCTGGCCCAGCCGTTCCCCGCGTTCCTGCTCGCGGCGGCCCTGTGGTGGGCCTTCTTCGCCACCGATGCCGTCCGGTGGTCGGTGAGCGACCCCACCGGTCGTACCGTCAGCGACGCCGTGTTCCTGCTGGTCGGGCTGCTGGCCGTCCCGACGCTCTGCACACCGATCCCTGCCGGGCGCCGTCGCCCGACCACGGCTGCCGCCGCCGTCCGGATCGTCGGGGCGATGGTGATCGCGGCGGGCACCGTCTCGCTCGGGATCGCGATGCGCGGGCCGCTCGGGCTGCTGCAGGCATCGTGGTTCGGTGCGATGGGCCGGACGTGGGGGCCGGATCCGCTCGTCGACCAGGCCCGGGCCGGGCTCGTGCTGATCGTCGCCGGGGTGCTGCTCCTGGTGACCGTGGTCGTGGTGGTGGTCGTGCGGCTGCGGCGTGACGGGGGAGACCCGGCCCACGCCGTTGACGCAGTTGCTGCCGGCGACGCAGCTGTGGCCGGCCCGACCGCCGCCGCCGAGCCCGCTTCCCAGGTTGACCAGGACGACCTGGACTTCGACGACGGCAGCGACGACCTCGAACCCTCGCCCGGAGCGGACGCCCGATGAGCATCGAGCTGAGCGACGAACAGCGCGCCGTCTTCGAGTACATCGAGCACACCCGAGACCACGTGTTCATCACCGGCCGGGCCGGCACGGGCAAGTCCACGCTCCTCAACCACCTGTCGTGGAACACCGAGAAGCAGGTCGTCATCTGCGCCCCGACGGGGGTCGCCGCGCTCAACGTCGGCGGCCAGACGATCCACTCCCTGTTCCGGCTGCCGATCGGACTCATCGCGGACGCCGAGCTGCGGCAGGGCCCGGACACCCGCAAGCTCCTCAACACGATCGACACCCTGGTCATCGACGAGGTCTCGATGGTCAACGCCGACCTGCTCGACGGCATGGACCGGTCGCTCCGCAAGGCCCGCGGTCGGCAGTTCGAGCCGTTCGGCGGTGTGCAGGTCGTGATGTTCGGCGATCCGTACCAGCTTCCTCCGGTGCCGGGCGACGCCGACGAGCGCGCCTACTTCACCGACCACTACCGGTCGATGTGGTTCTTCGACGCCAAGGTGTGGCTCGAGGCCGAGCTCAACATCATCGAGCTCGCCACGGTGCACCGGCAGCGCGACGACGCCTTCGCCGCGATGCTCACCGCCGTCCGGCACGGCCGGGTCACCGCGGACATCGCCGAGCAGCTGAACACCGCGGGGGCCCGCCCGGCTCCGGACGACGCCATCACCCTGGCGACCCGCAACGACACGGTCGCCCGGATCAACAAGGCCGCCCTCGAACGGCTGCCCGGCAAGGTGAAGACCGCCAAGGCCGACGTGAACGGCGACTTCCGTGGACGGAACTTCCCAGCCGACGAAGCCCTCGAGCTGAAGCCCGGCGCGCACGTGATGTTCCTGCGCAACGACGCCGACCAGCGCTGGGTGAACGGCACCCTGGGCATCGTGACGGCCATCCGCGACACGGTGTGGGTCGACGTCGACGGTGAGTCGTTCGAGGTCCAGCCCTCGGTGTGGGAGAAGTTCAAGTACTCGTACGACGCGGACAAGAAGGAACTCAAGAAGGACACCGTCGGGGAGTTCCAGCAGTTCCCGCTCCGACTGGCCTGGGCCGTGACCATCCACAAGTCGCAGGGCAGCACCTACGACCGGGCCGTGGTCGACCTCGGCAACCGGGTGTTCAGCGCGGGCCAGACGTACGTGGCGCTGTCGCGGCTGACCTCGCTCGAGGGGCTGTTCCTCACCCGGCCGCTCCGGCCACAGGACATCATCGTCGATCTGGACGTCCGACGCTTCATGTCCGAGGCGCCCCGCATCGTCGCCACCGAGCTCGAGGCCCCGAAGAAGCAGCCGGACGCCGACTCCGATGCCGACTCCGACGCCGACTGACGCGTCCGACTGACCCGTTGGGTCCGCTTCGGCCGCACGCCGCCGGGCAAACGCGCCTGCATGCCCGGACGCACACTGCCGAGCGGTCACGACTCCCCGTCGGTCCTGCGCCGAGTGGTCACTCGTCGTCGCCTGGACACTCCGCATCCGACAGTTCGTGACCGGCCGACGCACCTGAGCGGGGAGTCGTGACCGGACGACACCCCCGCCGGACCACACCCGCCGGACCACCCCGCCGGACCGCCCCGCCCCCGCACACACGACGACGCCCGCCTGCCGGAGCGGCAGACGGGCGTCGGGAGTGCAGTCGAGCGGGTGCGTCAGGCGCGCGCCGCTCGCAGTGCGCGGAGGTTCTCCTTGTCGGCACCGATCGCGGTGAGGAGCAGGAGCACACCGACGATGGCGTGGAACACGTTGTCCGTGGTGTTCAGCGCGAAGACGTTGGCGGAGGTGTCGACGAAGACGAAGCCGTACACCGCGAAGAGGACGAGCAGGACGCCGACGAGCAGGTTGCCGTTGCGTGATCCGACGGTGTTGCCGAGGCCGGTGATGAGCAGCACTGCGGCGAGCAGCACCCACACCAGGCAGAGCGCCGGGTTCACGCCGAACGCGTTCCACAGCATGCCGCCCTGGCGGTTGAAGAAGCCCGGGTCGCCGTCGGCGGCGAAGAAGAAGCCCAGGACGCCCCAGAGTGCGAGGACGCCGCCGGCCGTGAGTGCGAGACCCCGGTTCGGCGAGGCGATGATGCCCGGTTCCTTGATGGCCACTTCGGTTTCCTCCTCGTACACTGCCGACGCGACGTGCGTCGATCCCGCGTGGTGCGACGGCCCGGCGGGGATCACCGATCCCCTCGTGTCAGCGCGCAGTGCACGGCCGACGGGGGTGCGGTTCCCAGCCTCCGGCCGGTGCTCCAACGGTATCGTGTCGGACCCCGACCGACCCAATCGCAGCGCCGCCGCCAGTCGTGCGACGAGCCCGACGACGACCACTCCGAGGAGGACCAGCCCGGTGACCTTGACACCCGAGCGCAGTGCATCCGAGTCGCGCGGACCGTGGGTCTCGCGGCGGGGGCGGTGGGCTGCGCTGGCGGCTCTGGGGTTCGTGATCGTGCCTCTCGTCTACGGGGTCGCGGTGCTGACCCCGGTCGGTCAGAAAGCGGAGGACGCCGCGCTCGGCGGGGTCCGGGAGTCCGACCTGTTCAGCTCGGACACTGCGCTCAACGTCATCTCGGTGCCGGTGATCCTGTTGCTCGTCGTCGTGATCGTCGCCGTGGCGTTCGCCAGACGGCGGCTCTCGGTGGGACTCGGCGCGGGGGTCGTGGTGCTCGCGTCGGCGGCCACCTCGACGCTCCTCAAGCGTATCGCCGTGCGCCCTGAGATCGCTCAGTCGACGACGCCGAACTCGTTCCCGTCCGGGCACGCGACGATCGCACTGGCGGCGCTGTTCGCGGTCCTGATGGTCACGCCTCGCCGGTTCCGCCCGCTGGTGACCATCGTCGGCGTCGGGTACGCGGTCTTCGTGGCGAACCAGACCGTGGTCTACGGCTGGCACCGGGTCAGCGACATCATCGGCGCCTGCGCGATCGCGATGTTCTGGCTCGGGATCGTCCGCGCGGTCGGACCCCGGGTCGACCGCGGGCTCCGGGGCGACCGTGACGGTCGGCGGGGGCCTCGGCGGGTGGTGAGCGTCGTGCTCCTCGTCGCGACCGGGCTCACGCTGGTGATCGGTGTCGCGGCGCTCGTGGTCGGCCTGACCGGTGACGGCGCGTACGACCACGCCGCGATCCTGGTGGCGGGGCGGTTGGCGTCCAGCGCGAGCGTCCTGGCGGTCGTGACCGTCGTGTGGTTCCTCGACGGGATGCACCACGCCGCGCGCACCGACCCGGCCACGCTCGCCCCCTGACCCGGCCACGCTGCCGACCGCCGGCTGACCCGGGGAGCCGAGCCAGTCCGCCCGTCCGACGAGCGCGAGCCTGGCGGGAATGCCACGCCGTGCGCTACGTTGTACCCAGCAAGTCGATGCAAACGCATCGATATCGCGAAAGGCGGCGCATCATGCAGTTCGGCATCTTCACGGTCAGTGACGTCACGACCGACCCCACGACCGGCACCACGCCGGACGACACCCGGCGCGTCCGCGACATCCTGACGATCGCCGAGCACGCCGACCAGGCCGGGCTCGACGTCTTCGCGACCGGTGAGCACCACAACCCGCCGTTCGTGGCCTCGTCGCCGACCACGCTGCTCGCCTACCTCGCGGCGAAGACGAAGGACATCACCCTGTCCACGTCGACGACCCTGATCACCACCAACGACCCGGTGCGCATCGCCGAGGAGTACGCGATGCTCCAGGTCGTGTCCGACGGTCGCATGGACCTGATGATGGGCCGCGGCAACACCGGCCCCGTGTACCCGTGGTTCGGGCAGGACATCCGCCAGGGCGTCAACCTGGCGATCGAGAACTACGCGCTCGTCCGCCAGCTCTGGGAGAACGACGTCGTCAACTGGCAGGGCAAGTTCCGCACGCCGCTGCAGGGCTTCACCTCGACCCCGCGTCCGCTCGACGGTGTCCCGCCGTTCGTCTGGCACGGCTCGATCCGCACGCCGGAGATCGCCGAGCAGGCGGCCTACTACGGTGACGGCTTCTTCCACAACAACATCTTCTGGCCGATCCAGCACACCGAGCAGATGGTCGGCCTGTACCGCCAGCGCTTCGAGCACTACGGGCACGGCCGCGCCGATCAGGCGATCGTCGGGCTCGGTGGGCAGTTCTTCGCGCGGAAGAACTCGCAGGACGCGATCAACGAGTTCCGGCCCTACTTCGACAACGCCCCGGTCTACGGCCACGGCCCCTCGATGGAGGACTTCACCGCCCAGACCCCGCTCACCGTCGGTTCGCCGCAGCAGGTCATCGACCGGTACGCGGCGATGAAGGACCACGTCGGCCACTACCAGCGCCAGCTGTTCCTCATCGACCACGCCGGTCTGCCGCTCAAGACGGTGCTCGAGCAGATCGACATCCTGGCCACGGACATCGTGCCGGAACTGCGCAAGCTGAACGACGAGGGTCGCCCCGCCGACGTCCCGTCGGACCCGCCGTCGCACGCGGCACGCGCCGCTGCTGCGATGGCGGCCGGCACGGTCGGCAGCGACCACGTCGCCGCCGAGGACGAGTGGACGGGCGCGTCGGTCTGACGCTCCCAGCGCTCCCAGCGCTCGCATCGTGAGCAGGAATGGTCGGGTCCCGCGAGGTGACCCGACCATTGCTGCTCACCATGCGCGGTGGGCGCGGCCCCGAGCGGACGGGAGGTGGGCCCCATCCGCCGGTTCCGGCGTGACGCGCCAGCGGCACGACGGCCGTGCCGGGAGGGACGGTGCCAGCTGGCACCGGGCCTCCCGTCCGTCTCGGCGCGCGTCCTCGGGCCCGCGCCGACGTCACGGGGTCAGCGACACGTCACAGGATCGCTGGTGCGTGAGCTGTCGCTCAGCGCGTGAGCTCGGCAGCGGGCTCCGCGACGGGGCGGGCCGGCACGAGCTTGAGGCCGACGACGCACCCGACGATGCCGGCGATGAAGAGCAGGCGCAGCACCGTGACCGGTTCGGCGCCGGTGGCCATGCCCCACAGCACCGTGAGCGCGGCGCCGGTGCCGGTCCACACCGCGTAGGCCGTGCTGATCGGGATGTGCTTGAGGACGTAGCCGAAGGCGACGAGGCTGATCACGATCGTGACGGCGAACACGATCGTCGGTCGGAGCTCGGTGAAGCCGTCGCTCTCGCCGAGGGCGGTCGCCCAGACGGTCTCGAGCGCGGCGCTGACGAACAGGACGATCCAGGCCACGTCAGCTCACCACCTTGAGGCCGATGACGCACGCCACCAGGCCGAAGACCAGGGCGAGTCGGGCGAAGGACGCGGCCTCCTGTCGGCGGAGGATCGCGACGACCACGGTCAGGGACGCCCCGATGCCGACCCAGACGGCGTACGCGGTGCCGACCGGGATGCTCTTCATCGCGAACGCCAGCCCCACCATGCTCAGCGCCATCCCTGCGACGAACACGATCGTGGGGACGACCTTCTTGAAGCCGTTCGAGGCGCTGAGGGCGGTGGCCCAGACGGCCTCGAGCACGCCGCTGAGCACGAGGATTGCCCATGCCATGACGATGTCCTTTCCTGCGGGAGTCATTCGTTCTCGTTGTCGTACGACTGTGCGACAACGACCTCGACGGTAGCACGAGTTGGTACGACTGTGCGAGTATGGCGTCGTGGCCAGGAGCATGGACGTCGACGAACGGCGCCGCAACGTGTCCGAGGCGGCGTGCCGGGTCCTCGTGCGCGACGGGCTCGGAGCGTTGAGCGTGCGGAACGTCGCCGCCGAGGCCGGACTGCCGCCGAGCACGGTCCGCTACACGTTCCCGACCCAGGCGAGCGTCCGCGAGCACACCATCACGCTCGTGTTCGACCGGATCCGCGAGCGCATCGACGCCATCCCCGACGACCTCACGCCGGCCCGACGCGCACGCCGGATCGTGCTCGAGCTGCTGCCCCTCGACGAGGAGCGGGTCGTCGAGCTCGAGGTCTACCTGGCGCTCGGCAACGCCGCGCTCACCGACGTCGGGCTCCGGCCGACGCTCGACCGGACCGTCGCGGCGATGCGGACGTGGTGCGAGGAGGTCCTCGGGCTGCTCGGGGTACCGGCGGACGACCGGGAGTACGAGGCCTGCCGCCTCCACGCGCTCCTGGACGGACTCGCGATGCAGGTCGTCCGACTGGCTCCGGGGGAGTCCGGCGACTGGGCGATCGACGTGCTCGACCGGCACCTCGACGGCGTCACCGCGGGTTGAGCCGCCCCGTGCGCAGCCCCGGGCAGTCGGCGTCACCTATCCTGTCCCGGTGACGACGACCACGCGGCCGCCGCAGCGCACCCGGAGCCTCACCGGCCCCGGCCTGGTGCTGCTCGCCGTCGTCGTCCTGCTGGGCATCCGGCTGTTCTCCCCGAGCATCGGGTCGACCGGGCTGCCGGACGTCGTGCAGGACTTCCTCACACTGGCGATCAGCGTCGTCGTCGAGTCCCTGCCGTTCGTGGTGCTCGGCATCGTGCTGTCGATCGTCGTCGAGGTCTGGGTGCCGGTCGGCGCGCTCGAGAAGGTCCTGCCGCAGAACGCCTTCGGCCGTCGCGCCGTGATCTCCCTGATCGGCATGCTCTTCCCGGTGTGCGAGTGCGGCAACGTGCCCCTCGCCCGCGGCCTGATGATGCGTGGGTTCACGCCGGCCGAGGCCGTCACGTTCCTCGTCGCGGCCCCGATCCTCAACCCGCTCGTCATCATCAGCACCGCGCAGGCGTTCGGTTGGTCCGGGTGGATCCTGCCGGTGCGCATCGTCGGCGGGTTCGTCATCGCGAACCTCGTCGGCTGGATCGTCGCCGCGCACCGCCGTCCGGCCGACCTGCTGCTCCCCGCCTTCGAGGCCCGGTGCCGTGCGGCCGTCGGAGCGCCCCGCGGCCTGCACCGCTGGCGGCAGAGCGCCGCGCAGTTCGGCGGCGAGACGGCGACGATGATGCCGGCGCTGTTCGTCGGTGCCGGGCTCGCCGCGGCGATCCAGGTCGCTGTTCCCCGCTCGACCCTGGTCGCCGTCGGCTCGAACCCGGTGCTGTCCGTCGCGGCGATGATGCTGCTGGCGATGACGGTGTCGCTCTGCTCGAACGTCGACGCCTTCTTCGCGCTGTCCTTCGCGTCGACGTTCCTGCCCGGGTCGATCACGGCCTTCCTGATCATCGGGCCGATCATCGACGTCAAGATGATCGCCCTGCTGCGCACAACGTTCCGGGTCCGCTTCCTGGTGCTGCTGTCCGTCGTGTGCGTCCTGTTCGCCGGAGCCGTCGGGTTGGTGATGAATGTCCTCGTCTGATGCACGCAGCAACGCGGCCGCGTACCTGGGTCTCGGGTCGGTGCTGGCCGCGGCCCTCTGCACGCTGTGGCTCGCGCTGGTCGGGCACCTCGACCTGTACATCAACCCGCGGTACTCGGTGTTCACGGTGGTACTCGCCGCCGTCGGGGTGCCCGCGTCGGTCGCCGCACTCGTCGTCATCGCCCGGGGTCACGGCCACACCCACGGCGACGACGAGGACGACCTCGATCTGCACCAGCAGCAGCGGACGGGAGGCCGCCGTCGCGCCGTCCGCCTCGCCCTCGGAGGAGCCGCCGCCGTCGTCACGATCGGTGTCACCGTCGCGATGCTCGTCCTGCCCCCGACGACCCTGTCGGCCCGGACCGCCCAGCAGCGGAGCGTGGACTCCGCGACCCTGTCCAACGCCACCGGCTCGGAGTCCGCGGTGCAGCTGCTCGGCAGCGAGGGCGTCGACACCTCGGAGTACGGCGTCAAGGACTGGGCCGCGCTGATCCGGCAGACCACGGACACCACGGCCCTGGTCGGCAAGCAGGTCGAACTGACGGGCTTCGTGGTGCCGGGCGACGACGGGTCCTTCACCCTCACCCGCTTCGTGATCAGCTGCTGCGCCGTGGACGCGCAACCGGTCGGCCTCGGCGTCGTGACCGGCGACGGCGCCGGCACCGGGACCGTCCCCGACGAGGGGCAGTGGGTCACCGTCCGCGGAGCCCTGGCCGCCAACCCGGACCAGTCCGCCGACGCCCGCATCGTCGTCAAGGCCGCGAAGATCACCGACATCGCGCAGCCCGAGGACCCGTATGAGTTCTGAGCGCCGCGGAGACCAGCACCACGGAGACCAGCGCCGCGAGCGCCGCCCCGTCGCACACCGCTTCCACCGCCGGTACGTCGCCGTCGTGGTGGTCCTCGCCGTGGTCGCCGCGCTCGCCGCGGTCGTCGGCTCGCAGCAGGGCCCGCGGCTCCGCGACGTGTCCTACGACGCGACCGGTCTCGTCACCCGGCCGGCCCAGCGGGTGATCCTCACGGCGAACCAGGCGCTGCAGAAGGTCGCCGCCGCCGACGTCCGGGTCAGCCCGGCTGCGGCGCACACCGTGACCTCGAGCGGCAACACCATCGCCGTCGAGTTCGCCGGACCCCTGGCCTACGACCGCGAGTACACCGTGACGGTCGCGGACGTCCGGGCACCCGGGCAGCGCGCCACGTCCGACCTGACCGCGGCGATCCGCACCGGCAGCACCGACGTGCTCGCACTCGTGCCCGGGCAGGCCGGGGCGAAGGACCGCATCGTCCGACGCTCCCTCGATGCGGGCGGCGCCACCACGGTCTACGAGGGCACCGCGATCTCCGAGTACGCCCGGCTCGGCCGTTCCCTGGTGGTCGTGAGCGGCACGGACGCCAGCTCGTCCGTGGACATCGTGGCGCTGAGCGGTGGCGTGCAGGACGCCGACGCCCCCGTCGAACACCTCACCCTGCCGACCGCCGAGGGCCGTGTCACGGCGCTCCACGTCGCCGACGACGGTGCCTCGTTCGGGTTCGAGTACGCCGACACGTCGACCGGGCAGTCTCGGAACACCGGCCTGTACGTGGTCGACATGACGGGCACCCACATGCCCACGGCGATCGCGGCGAACGGCAAGCCGAAGACCGGCGCCGTGCCGATGACGGTCGCCCAGTGGGCCTACGTGCCGCGCACCGAGAGCGCGCTGGTCCGGACGGGCAGCGACGACCTGGTGCTCGTCGACATGAGCGGGCGCGCCGACCCGGTCCGGCTCGGCAGCGCCACCTACCTGCACGGCTTCGTCGGTACCGGCACCACCGCAGTCGTCGAGACGGGCACCGGCATCGAGCGGCTGGACCTGACCGACGGGTCGAAGTCGGCGCTGCAGGCGCCCGCCGCGAGCACCGACGCGGCCGTCCTCGGCCGCATCGCCCAGCTGTCCGACGACACGTACCTGCGGGTGCTGGGGGACGTGCGGTCGGACGGCACCATCGCGGCACGGATCGTGCGTGTGGACGGGGGACGGGCCTCCCGGCTGCCGGTGACGATCCCCGACGACGCGAGCGTCACGGCGGTCTGCCCGTCCCCGAACAGCCAGTTCGTCGCGGTCGCGACGAAGTCGGCGACCGGCGAGCTCGTGAGCATCGTGGACGCGGCCTCCGGCGCGCTGGAGGCGAGCATCGACGCGGGCTCCGTCGACTGGTGCGGCGCGCTGCCGTCCGGTGACGAGGTCGGCTGACGGTCCCGAGACGACAGACGGAAGGCCCGTTGCCAGCCGGCAACGGGCCTTCCGTCTGTCAGGTGGTGACGACTACGCCAGCGTGGCCGTGTCGATCACGAAGCGGTAGCGGACGTCCGAGGACAGCACGCGCTCGTAGGCCTCGTTGATCTGGTCGGCGCTGATGAGCTCGGTCTCCGGGAGGATCCCGTGCTCGGCGCAGAAGTCGAGCATCTCCTGGGTCTCCTGGATGCCGCCGATGGCGGAACCCGCCCAGCTGAGCCGACGCGGGATGAGCGCGAAGGCCGGCACCTCGAGCGGCTCGGACGGAGCGCCCACGTTGACGAGCGTGCCGTCGACCTTGAGCAGGCCGAGGTAGGCGCCCATCGGGATCTTCGCCGAGACGGTGTTGATGATCAGCTCGAAGGAGTTCGCGAGCTTCTCGAACGTCTCCGGGTCCTTCGTCGCGTAGTGGGCCTTCGCGCCGTAGCGGAGCGAGTCCTCCTGCTTCGAGGTGGTCTGCGACAGGACGGTGACCTCGGCGCCGAGCGCGACGGCGATCTTGACGGCCATGTGGCCGAGCCCGCCCATGCCGACGACAGCGACCTTGGTGCCGGGGCCGGCGTTCCAGTGGTGCAGGGGCGAGTAGGTGGTGATGCCGGCGCAGAGCAGCGGCGCGACCTTCTCGATGTCGAGCGACTCGGGGACACGGAGGACGAAGTCCTCGTTCACCACGACGGCCTGCGAGTAGCCGCCCTGGGTGATCGAGCCGTCGGCCGGGTCGACGCTGGCGTAGGTGCCGATGTTGCCCTTGAGGCAGTACTGCTCCTGGCCGGCGACGCAGTTCTCGCACTCGCCGCACGAGTTCACCATGCAGCCGACGCCGACGCGGTCGCCGACCTTGTGCTTGGTGACGTTCGCGCCGACCTCGGTGACGTGTCCGACGATCTCGTGGCCGACGACCTGCGGGTACTGGATGGGGCCCCACTCACCGCGGACGGTGTGGATGTCCGAGTGGCAGATGCCGGCGTAGGCGATGTCGATCGCGACGTCGTCCGGGCCGACGTCCCGACGGGTGATGGTGGTCTTGACGAGCGGCTCGGTCGCTGACGGTGCCGCGTACGCGTTGACGGTGCGCAATGATCTCCTCGTGGGGGTGGTGCGTTGCGGGCCGGTTCCGGCCCGGAACCAGTGTGCGCGCAGCCGCGGCCGGGTGGGAGGTACAACCAGGACACCCCTGTGCCCGCGGACGGGCGCGTCGCGGCGGCTGCCCGGCGCGTCGGCGTGGCACTGCGCCGCCGCGTTGCTCGCGTCGTTCTGTTCGCTCAGGCGAGCCGGGCCAACCGCTGCCCCGCGATCGTGGCGAAGCGCAGCGGATCGGCGAGGGCGTCGTCGGGCTCGCCGGTGGTCTGCGTCGCGAGCACGGTGAGCGATGCGGCGGCCGCGTAGTCGTCGAGTGCGGCTTCGATCGCGCCGGCGACGAGCATCGAACGGGCACCGGGAGCGCGCGCAGCCGTCAGGGCACGGACCACCGATGGCACCTTGCCGACGGCGCTCTGCCCGTCGAAGCGTCCTTCGCCGCTGATCACGACATCGGACCCCTCGAGCAGCGCGGGCAACCCGAGGACCTCGGCGACGGCCTCGGCCCCACCCGCCAGCGTGGCACCCCACACCAGCAGGCCGAACCCGACACCACCAGCGGCTCCGGCGCCCGGGGTGTCCGGGTCGACCTCGGGGAAGCGCGCCGCCCAGGTGGCGAGTCGGTCGTCGAAGGACGCCACACGGTCGGGGGTGATGCCCTTCTGCGGGCCGAAGACGGCGGCGGCACCGGTCGGTCCGAGCAGCGGCGAGGTCACGTCGGTGAGCACGACGACGCCGAGCGGGGGGAGGGCCCGGAGCCCGTCGGTGCCGGCTCCGTCGCTGTCGAGTCCGAGCGCCTCGAGCACCGGACGCCCGCCGTCGGTGGACGCGCTGCCCCCGATGCCGAGCACGAGCCCCGTGGCACCGGCATCGAGCGCGGCGGCGATCGCCTCGCCGAACCCGCGGCTCGTCGCCGTGTCCGGCATCGGTGCGTCGAGCAGGGGGAGGCCGCTCGTCGCCGCGAGCTCCACCACCGCGCGGCCGTCGGGCAGCCGCAGCCAGTGGGTGTCGACCGGCGTGCCGGCCGGCCCGGTGACGGTGACGGGGACCCGGACGGCTCCGGGGATGGCGGTCGCGAAGGCGTCGAGCGTGCCCTCGCCGCCGTCGGCCATCGGGACGAGGACCACGTCGTCGTCGGGGCGCTCGGTCAGCCAGCCGGCACGGACCGCTCCGGCGACGGCCGTCGCCGTCGCGGTGCCCTTGAACGAGTCCGGAGCCACGATGATGCGCACGCCGTCCACCGTAGTGGCCGCTCGGTCCCGCACCGGGGTCAGGACGAGGAGCGCGGCGCGAGCCCGGCCAGGAACGACGCCTCGGCCAGCGCCATGTGCTCGATCTCCGACGGGTCGACGCTCTCATCCGGCGCGTGCACGTTCGCCGCTGGTTCGGAGACCCCGGCCAGGATCACCTCGACCCCGGGGATCGCCCGCTCCAGCGTGGCGCACAGCGGGATCGACCCGCCGCCGCCGAGGGAGCCCACCGAGGACGCCCGGTACGACGACGCGAGTGCGTCCCGGAAGGCCGACGTGTACGGCCCCGCGAGCGCGCGGAACCCGTCGCCGACACCGGTCAACCGAGCGGAGACCTCGACCCCGGCGGGCGCCCGACGCTCCAGGTGTGCGACGAGCAGTGCGCCGGCCTCGGCGGGATCGACGCCCGGCGGGACGCGGAGGTTCAGGGCGGCCCCGGCCGTGGCCTGGACGGACGGCGACGACCCGGCGACGGCCGGCGCGTCGATGCCGACGACGGTCAGGGCAGGCCGTGCCCAGACCTGGGACGCCGGGTCCGCGGACCCGATCGGCACCGCCCCTTCGAGCAGGCCGGCGTCGGCGGCGAACCGCTCCGAGGTGTACGGCAGACCGTCCCAGACCTGCGAGGCGTCGAGTCCGTCGACCGTGGTGTCGCCGGCCTCGTCGCGGAGCGTGGCGAGCAGCGCGACCAGGACCGCGATCGCATCCGGTGCCGCCCCGCCGAACATCCCCGAGTGCACGGTTCCGTGCAGTGCCCGCACCCGCAGCTCGACGAACGCGGTGCCGCGCAGCGTGGTCACCAGCGCGGGGACCCCGACGGCGGCGTTCCCGGCGTCCATCACGACGGCGGTGTCGACGGCGGCGAACTCGTCGGCGTGCGTCGACACGTACTGTTCGAGACCGTCGGTGCCCTGCTCCTCGGAACCCTCGACGACCACGACGAGCCCGACGGGGAACGACCCGTGCGCGTCGAGCAGTGCCCGAAGGGCGATGAGGTGCGTGACCACCCCGCCCTTGCAGTCGGCCGCGCCACGCCCGTACAGCCGGCCGTCACGCTCGGTCAGCGTCCACGGGTCGCTCGTCCACGCCGCCGGGTCACCGGCGGGCTGGACGTCGTGGTGCGCGTACAGCAGGACCGTCGGTGCGCCGGTGGGGGCGGGGTGGGTCGCGATGACCGCCTGCGAGCCGTCCGTCGTGGTGACGAGCCGCGCCTCCAGGCCGACGTCCTGGAACGCGACCCGGACCCGCTCGGCGACCCGGTCGCAGTCGTCGAGCGACTGCACCGCCTCGTCGTGGACCGACGGGATCGCGACGAGCGCCGCGAGCTCGTCGAGCCCGTCCGGCAGGGCGGCACGGACGGCGTCCCGGAGTCGCGAGTCGGCCGTCACGAGCGCCCGATCTCCCAGATGCGGAACTCGCCGGACGCGTCGACCGACCCGGCGAGGCCCGTGAGGGACTTCTGCCCGATCACGTTCTCCTGACCGGCGAGCAGCGGGATCAGCGGCACCGACTCGGCGGTGTCCCGCTGGATCTGCTCGATCTGCTCCTTCCGGACGGCCGGGTCCGCCTGGACCGCCTGCGCGGTGACGAGGTCCGTCACCGTCCGGTCGTCGAAGTGGTTCGCGAGCAGGTTGACGTCCGACGGACCGTAGGCGGGCGTCAGGTACGAGGACGCGTCCGGGTAGTCCTGGAAGAACCCGAGCTGGAACACCGGGTACTCGCCCTTGCCGACGTTGCCGACGTACGTGTCCCAGCTTGCCGACTGCAGGGCCACGGTGAACAGCCCGGTGTCCTCGAGCTGCTGCTCGATGAGCGCGTACTCGTCGTCCGACCCGGAGCCGTAGTGGTCGGTCGTGTACTGGATCGGGAGTGCGACCGGGGTCGTCACCCCGGCCTTGCGCAGTATCGCGGCGGGGTCGGCGCCGTCGTACTCCGTCTCGAAGGCGTCCGTCGCACCGCTGAAGTCGGACGGGACGATCGAGTACGCCGGGGCGTAGGTGCCCTGGTACACGTCCTTCGCGATGGCCGCGCGGTCGATCGTGGCCGCGACCGCCTGCCGGACGGCCTCCTTCTGCGCCGCGTCCTTCCCCGGCATCGTCTCGAGGTTGAAGGCGAGGAACCTGACCTCGCCGGATGACCCCTGCACCCGCTGCAGACCGTCGTCGTCGGCGAGCGAGGTGACCTCGGTCGGGGTGAGCTGGCGGTACGCGACGTCGGCGTCGCCCGTCTGCACCGCGAGCTTGAGGTCGGCGGACTTCGTGTACTGCTTGATCGTCACGGCCGACGACTTCGGCGCCGGCCCGTCGTACTCCGCGTTCGCGGTCAACGCGATCGTGGCCCCACCGTCGGTCGACTGCTGCAGTGCGTACGGACCGGACCCGACGACCCCGTCGTCCGCGTGGATCTTCGTCCCCGAGAAGACCCTGCTGTCGACGATCGCACCGGCCATGCTCGCGAGCACGTACGGGAACGTCTGGTCGTTCGCCTGCTTCAGGGTGAAGGTGACCTCGTCGCCGTCGGCGGTCACCGAGTCCATGTTGGCGAGCAACGACCCGGGGCCGTCCGTGGCGCCGAGCGTCACCTGGCGCTCGAACGAGAACACGACGTCCTTCGCCGTCAGGTCGTCGCCGTTCGAGAACGTCAGCCCGTCGCGGATCCGGCAGACGTAGTGGGTCCCGTCGGTGAAGTCGCACGACTCCGCGACCTCGGGGCTCGTCGTGGTCCTGCCGGCCGGGTAGGTGAGCAGGTGCTGGTACAGCTGCGTCTGCACCGTGTAGCTGCCGCGGTCCCAGGCACCGGCCGGGTCGAGGGAGGTGACGGGATCGGTGGTGCCGATGACCAGGGCGTCGGAGGCGTCGGACGTCGAACCGGTCGAGACGCAGCCGGTGACGGCCACGGCGACGACCGCGGAGAGCGCGAGCGCGGGGAGGAGTCGAGATGTCACGGGGTTCCTGTGGGGGAGGGTTTCGTCAGGGAGAAGCGGGCACGGGGTGGCCCGCCGGTCGCGAGGTCGGCGATCATGTCGCCGAGCAGCGGTGCGAACTTGAAGCCGTGGCCGGAGAACCCGGTCGCCACCGTGAGGGGTCCACGGCGGTCGATGACGAAGTCCTCGTCGGGCGAGTTGTCGTACAGGCAGCTGATGAAGGTCGGTCGCGTCGCGTCGACGCCGGGGACGTACCGGGCCACGTACGCCTGCAGCCGCTCGGCCTCGGCCCGCACCGGCGTGAAGTCCCGGTGGTCGGGGTCGACGACGGGTCCGGTGCCGTGGAACCCCACCTTGACGCCCTCACCCGGGGTGAGCAGCCCGTACACGTCGTCGCCGGGCGCCCAGTGCACGAAGCTCGGCCAGGCCTCGTCCGGCAGGTGGCTGGGGAAGTGGGCGGGCTGCTCCTGGGTGACACGGATCGCCGGGAGGCCCGCCCCGCGTGCGGCGAGCAGGTCGCCGACCAGCGTGGGCGCCCACGACCCCACGGCGGCGATCGCGCTCGTCGTGCGTTCCGTGGACCCGTCGGACAGCGCGACGCTCACGCTGTCGCCGTGGTCCTGCAGCCCCGTGACCGCGGTGCCGAACCGGAGCTCCGCCAGACCGGTCCGCTCGGCCAGGGTGAGGAACACCTCGACGGCCCTCGCCGACCGGATCCGGCCGGCGGTGGCGTGCGTCAGGACGTGCCCCTCGAACGCGATGCCCGGCCACCGGGTGGCGGCGACGGCCGGGGTCAGGGTCTCGTGCGGGATCCCGGCGTCGGCGAGGGCCGCGGCGATGGCGTCGACCACCTCGGGGCGCCCGTGGTCGACCGCGCCGGTGCGGACGATCAGCTCCTCGTCCGCCTCCTGCTCGAGCTGCTCCCACAGCGCGAGCGCACGCGTCGTCAGGGCGACGTACTCGGCGTCGGCGTACCCCTGTCGGAAGATCCTGGTGGCGCCGTGCGACGACCCGTTGTGGTGCCCGCGCTCGTGCTGTTCGACGAGCAGGACCCGCTCACCACGGCGGGTGAGCGCGTACGCCGTCGCGGCGCCGACGACCCCGGCACCGATGACGAGGTGCGTCGTCGGCGCACCGGTCCGCTCATCCCGTGCGGACGTGTCGCTCACGTCGTGGCTCCGGCTCGTCGCGCGTCGGCCTCACGGCGGGCGGGCATCATCCGGATCACGTCCGCCTCGCTCGGTGCCACCGCCGGGAACCGCGCGGGGTCGTACCTGGTCGCGTCGCCGAGCGCAGTGCTGCCCGTGGCGCTCAGCTCGGCGGCGATGCGACCGAGCCCGGGGCCGTGCGTGACACCCGACTCGTTGTCCCCACCGGCGACGACGAGCCCGGCGACCTCGGGGACCGCGCCGACGATGAAGTTCCGGTCGGCGGTCATCGAGACGACACCCTGCGTGGGGGTCTCGTCAGCCCCGAGGGCGCTCGCCGCGTCGGGCAGCAACCGGGCGATCACCGGGTGCAGGTACTCGCGCATCGCGTCGAGCAGGTCCGGACGCACCGGTCGACGGTCGGGTTCGGTGTTCCGGTCCGCGCCACCGACCGAGAGCGCTTCGTAACCGGGACCGGCGCCGTATGTCACGCCAGCGCGGTGTTCACGGATCCACAGTCCCTGTAGTTCCGGCAGCATGAGGGTCGGGAGGCTGCCGGGCAGTCCGAACGGCCGGGTGATCAGGCGGCTCGCGACGACGCGGACCGTGGGCAGCTCGCGCCCGAAGGGTGCGAGCAGGGTGTTCGTCCAGCTGCCGGCGGCGAGCACGACCCGCGCGGCGTCGATGACCTCGCCACCGCGTGTCCGGACGCCCGTGACGGCGCCGTCACGGGCCTCCAGGGCTGCGACCGGGGTGTGCTCGCGGATCTCGACGCCCCGGGCACGGACCGAAGCGGCCAGCGCACGTGCGGCGTCGGGCGCGCTGATCTGGATGCCGTCGGGGTGCAGGAACCCCGCCGTCACGGCACCCGGGTCGAGCCCGGGGACGAGGTCGGCGGCCTCGGCCGGGGTGAGCGTCCGCGACCCCGGCGGTCGCAGCGGGTGGTCCTCGAACGGCGGGATGTGGTCGGCGCGGCCCTGATCGGTGACCGTCAGCCAGACGTTGCCGTTCTGCCGGTACCCGGTCGGACCGTGCCCGGAGTCGGCGAGTTCCCGGTAGAAGTCGATGCCGTACTGCTCGACGTCGCGTTCGGACTCGTTCCAGTACCAGGCGTACCCGGCGGCCCACTGTCCGACGAACCCGGCTCCCGCGGTGGTGGTGCCACCCGCGATCGTGCCGCTGTCGAGGAGCAGCACCCGCTGTCCGAGGCCGGCGAGGTGCCAGGCCGCGCTCAGGCCGATGACGCCGGCACCGACGACGATCGTGGGGGAGTCGGGGGAGGACATGGAGCGAGCGTAATGTCGCGCCGCCACCGACACCTGTCGTCGATGACGCCGTGTGACACGCTCCGGTCGAACGACCCCGGTCGGAACGGACGGGTTTGCTGAGAAGACTTGGATAGACGATCGTCTGGTGAAAGTTCTACTGTTGCCACGCCACGGTGGTTCGGCACGAACCGTCGTCCCGTTGCCGAGGAGGCACCACCGGTCTCGCTGCGGGCGTCCGAGACGGCGGTCCCGCCGTCACCACCACCCACGCGTCGAGTCGACCACAACAGCGAGGCGGCATGCGCATCACGATCCTCGTCCCCGGTTCCCGAGGCGACACGCAGCCCGGCGCGATCCTCGGCGCCGAACTGGCACGACGCGGCAACGACGTCACACTCGCCAGCACGGACGACCTGACCTGGATGGGCGACGCCCTGGGCTTGCGAACCGTACCGCTCGCGTTCGACACTCGCTCGTTCCTCCGTTCGGATGCGGGGCAAGCACTCCTCACGAAACGGGGCGCGAGGGGGTACGGCCGCGGGGTGCTCGAGCAGAAGATGCTCATCGCCACGGCGTGGCAGGCTGCCGTTCTCGAGGCATGTCGATCGGCAGACGTCATCGTCGCGTCGAACCTCGTGATGGACGAGGCCTCCTGTGTCGCTGAAGCCATGGGTGTCCCGTTCGTCGGACTCCACTTCGCGCCTTGGCGTCCGAATCGTGCGTACGCGGCCCACGCGATGACCGTCCGTCGTCTGGTCCTGCCCCTTCGTCTCGCGACGCACCACCTCGTGGCGCAGGCCGAGTGGAAGGCGACCGCTGCTTACGTCAACACGTTCCGGCGGTCCCTCGACCTGCCCGAAACCGACCTCCCGTTGCCCACGAGGCTGGCAGCGGGGAACACCCTCGAGATCCAGGCGTTCGGAGCGGGGCTCGTGCCCGAGCTGCACGGATGGGCGACGCGGTTCCCGGTCGTCGGCTTTCTCACCCCGACTGCCGAGCAGCGGCTTCGATGGCACGACGTGCAACCGGACGAAGCACTCGACGAGTGGCTCGACGCCGGGGACCCACCCGTCTTCTTCGGGTTCGGCAGCATGCCGGTCAGGGATCCCGGAGCGATGCTCGCGATGCTCACCGACGTGTGCGAGCAACTCGGCGTCCGCGGACTGATCGGCGCGGGATGGAGCGCCATGCCCATCGGTGTCGCGCAGCGCGCCGCTGATCGCATGCGCCTGGTCGGGCCACTCGATCACACCAGTGTGATGCCTCGTTGCTCGGTGGCGGTGCACCACGGAGGTGCGGGAACGACCGCAGCCTCGATCGGCGCGGGGCTGCCGACGGTGGTCTGTGCGGTTGCCTTCGACCAACCGTTCTGGGGACAGCGGTTGCGCGATCAGGGCCTGGGAACGTGGCTCCCGTTCCGGAAGGCGGATGCAGACCGGCTGGTGGACGCGGTCCGGCCCCTGCTCGACGAAGCCGTCGCTGCCCGCACTCGGCTCGTCGGCGCCCGACTCGCGGTCGACGACGCCGCATCCGCCGCGGCCCGCCTCGTCGAGGACGCCGGCCGAGGATCGCACTCGGACCGCTAGCGCGTTGCCCAGCCGGCGTTCCGTCACGGCCTGCGTCCGGACTGTCTCCCCCGGTGGCTTCGGGTGCCGCGGCTCGGGCGTCCCCGTGGCTGTCCCCCGCCGAGGCGGCGTCAGTCTCGTGGAGCTCCGCGACGGTGTTCCGAACGTTCCACGGCCGCCGAGACGACTGCCACGATGGAGATCACGAGGAGGATCACCGCGTAGATGCAGAGGGTGATCATGATCGCGATGCCGAGCCCCATCAGGATGGGGCCGACGTTGTTCTCGATGTAGGGAAGGACCTCGGTCGGGGTCATCGGGATCGGTGCTACCGGAAGCGGCATGGTTCGGAGTCCTCCGTCTTGGTCTGTCCGACCGACCTGCTCCGTTCCGCCGACAGCGGCGGACCTGGACGTGCGCCTCCGACTGCGTCCCGGCGAAGCCGAGCGGTGGTCAGGACGTCGCCCTGAAGTCCTTCGCAAGGAGCGAGCGAAGACGGATCCTCCACGACGAGTCAGTTGGTCAGACGATCGTCTGATGAACGTAGCAAGGCCGTGCTCGTCACCAAATGAGCATGCCCACAGGCGTTGCAGTCGCCGATGTACGGAGGGCCCGTCTGCAGGCTCTCTCAGTGCCGACGGACTCGGTTCACCATACGATCGTCTTGTCGATCCGTTCGTTGCTGCACCAGGTCCACGGCCCGATTCCCGTCCGAAGAGTGAGGCACCCCGATGTCCCGACCGCTGCTGCTGCGCGCCGAGTGCGCACCGATTCGAGTGCGAACGTCGACGTGGGTCGTGCAGGCGACCACGACTGACGGGCTCTGGGGATGAAGGCGCTCATCGTGGGCGGCGGTATCGCCGGTCTTGCGGCTGCGATCGCCCTGCACCGAGCCGGTCACGGCTCGATCGTGCTCGAGCGGAACGCCGGGTCGGCTGATGATGCGGGATCGTGGTTGCAGGTCGCGAGCAACGGCGTCGGGGCGCTCCACGCGCTCGGTCTCGGGTCTGCGGTGCCGACGCTCGGGGTTCGGAGCTCGTGGCTGCAGACGTTCGACTCGAGGGGGCGACGGACCGCGGAGCTGCCGCTCGGGCCGCAGGACGAAGCGACCGCGACACGCTCGGTGAAACGTGCAGATCTCTACCGACTGCTCCGGACGGACGCGGAACGGCGGGGCGTCACGATCATCACGGGAACCCGCGTCCTGAGCGCCGCCGACGAAGGATGCCAGGCAAGCGTCCTCACCGAGCGGCACGGTCGCTTCACCGCCGACATCGTCATCGGTGCGGACGGCATCGGTTCCGCGGTCCGACGCACCTTGGGAAGTCACGGACCGGACGCGAGCCGTGTCACGAAGAAGGACGTGCTGGCCCCCGTCGTCAGCATCGGTGGAACGTACACCGGAAGCGGACTGCCCGAGACCGAGACCGGGGTCACGGGCGCACTGCAGTTCCGGTTCGGCAGGGACTGCTTCCTCGGCACGGTCCGGGTCGACACGTCCACCGTCCTGTGGTTCGCGAACCCGCGCCTGCGTGCCGTGGACGGAGGTGAACGCGCCGCCGTGAGCCTGAGTGGCCCCGAGTGGGCTGTGGTGCTCCCACGTCTCGTCGGGCGGGACGCCCTTCCGGTGTCCGCTCTGCTGGCGGGCTCCGGCGACGTCGACGCGTGGACGTCCCGCACGACTCCGCGGCCGGTGTTGTGGGGCCAGGGGCGGATCGTCCTGATCGGCGATGCCGCGCACGCGATCCCTCCGACCGCCGGACAGGGCGCATCCCTGGCGCTCGAGGATGCCGTCGTCCTCGGATCACTGGCAGCCGGCGGAGTGTCGGCCACGAACCTCGCCGTCCACCTGCGCGATCGACGGGACCGTCGCGTGGCGGCCATCACCCGGCAGGGGGTGCGGCTCGACGAGAGCAAGACGCTCGGTCCGGTCGGATCACTCCTCCGAGACCGGATCATCCTCCCCGGCGCAGCCTTCAAGGCCCGGATGGACCACGCCGACGCAGGTGGCTGGATGTACCGGTTCACCCCCGCGACCTGATCGGCAGCCGCGGATCGGCTCCCGTGCCGGGTGAGAAGATTCGTAGATTTTGACAGACGATCGTCTGGTCAAATCGGCGTCGAGGTCTCTACGATCGCCGGATGGCTCTCCACGGCACTGACCACGCTCGTTCCGGGATCGATCACAGGCTCCCCGACCTGCCGTTCGACACGCTCGCCGAGTTCGCCGCCACCGCCAGACGGCATCCCGACGGAATCGTCGACCTCTCCATGGGGTCACCGGTCGACCCCACCCCGCAGATCATCCGAGACGCCCTCGCCGACGCAACGGACGCACACGCCTACCCCACTGTCCTCGGGACCATCGCGCTCCGGAGTGCCATCGTGGACTGGTACGAGCGTCGGCGGGGCGTGCCGGGTCTCGAGCCTGCTGAGGCGCTGCCGACGATCGGTTCCAAGGAGTTCATCGCGGGCCTTCCGGGGTGGCTCGGTCTCGGGCCCGGGGACGTCGTGGTGCATCCGACATCGGCCTACCCGACCTACGCGGTCGGTGCCGCGCTCGCCCAGGCGGATCCCGTCGCCTCCGACGACCCCGCCGAGTGGCCGGACAGCACCCGGCTGATCTGGTTGAACAGCCCCCGGAACCCCGACGGCACCGTCCTCGACCTCGAGCAGTTGCGCCGCGCCGTCGAGCGAGCTCGACAACTCGGCGCGGTCATCGCGAGCGACGAATGCTATGCCGAGCTGGGCTGGAAGGACGAGTGGAGTGATGCCACCACGCCTTCCGTTCTCGATCCCCGAGTCGTCGGCGACACCCGGCGGGGAGTGCTGAGCGTGTACTCGTTGAGCAAGCAGTCGAACCTCGCCGGCTACCGCGCAGGGTTCGTCGCGGGCGACGCCGAGATCCTTGCTCGCCTGCTGGCCGTTCGTCGGCACTCGGGTCTGATCACCCCCGCCCCCGTGCAGGAAGCCATGCGGATCGCACTCTCGGACCCTGCGCACGTCGCTGATCAGAAACGTCGCTACCGCGACCGGCGTGCGCTCCTCGTCGGCGCGCTGCAGTCGGCAGGGTTCCGGATCGAGGCCAGCGAAGCCGGACTGTTCATCTGGGCAACGCGTGACGAGAGCGCGCTCGACAGTGTGGCCTGGCTCGCCGACCGGGGAATCCTCGTCACCCCGGGGCACATCTACTCCGCGGCCGGCGCCAACCACGTCCGGGTTGCGCTCACGGCCACCGACGAACGCATCGCCGCTGCTGCGACACGGCTGGCCAGCTGACCGCTGCTCCGACCGGGGGCGCCTGACCGGCGACTCGGGACCGGCACCGCTCGGGGATCGAGTCTGGGAGTTCCGCGGGAAGACCGGCGAGGTCCTTCCCAAGGACAATTAGCCGACTCATGATTTGAGTACGACGACGTCCTCGATGTCGACACCGCAAGGAGCACCTCATGAAAGCCGTCCAGTTCACTTCCTACGGCTCGCCCGACGTCCTCCACGTCGTCGACGTCGATGCTCCCGACGCGGCTGCGGGGGAGATCCTCGTCCAGGTCATGAGTGCGGGCACCAACCAACTCGACGCGAAACTCCGATCCGGCCTGATGGCGAACGGTGAGGACCTTCCGGCCCCGAGCGGCACGGGATTCGACGCCTCGGGCACGGTCATCGGTGTCGGGGCCGGCGTTGCCGATGTCGAGCCCGGGGACGTCGTGTTCGGGATCGGCCGCAACACCCTCGCCGAGCAGGCTGTGTTGACCGCGTGGGCGAAGGTTCCTGCTGGTGTGGACCCTGTCGAGGCTGGAGGGTGGGGCGTCGCAGCGGAGACCTCCCACCGCCTGCTGACCGAGCTGGGTGTCGAGGCGGGAACGATCGTGGTCAGCGGTGCTTCCGGCGGTGTCGGATCCGCCCTCATCCAGATGGCCACCACTCGGGGGCTCCGGGTCATCGGTACTGCCGGTGAGAAGAACCAGTCCTACCTCGAAGCGCTCGGAGCAGTACCGATCACGTACGGGGCAGGCCTCGTGGACCGGGTGACAGCGGTGGCGCCCGACGGCGTCGACGGCGCACTCGACCTGTCGGGCGCGGGGGTCATCGGTGACCTCATCGCCCTCGTCGGCGACCCGAGCAGAGTCATCTCCATCTCCGACTTCACGGCGCCCCAGCTCGGCGCACGCGTCTCGACCGGTGCAGGCAGGACGACGAGTCCCCGCGACGGCCTGGCCGAGGCTGCCGCGGTACCAGGGTTCGCCCTGCACGTCGACCGCCGTTTCGAACTCGCCGATGCAGCGTCCGCCCACCGGGCAGCTGAAGCCGGACACACCCGCGGGAAGCTCATCGTCATCCCCTGACCGTCATCCCGCGCTGAACCGATCCACAACACCCTGGAACCAAGGAGGAACACATGTCGCACGAGAACTCGTCCGTGGCCGCACCCGTCAACAACCAGGTCCTCTTCATCGGCTTCGCCGCCGAGGCGATGACCGACGAAGAACTCGCACCCCTCGGCATGACCGTCGAACAGCTCGCCGAGCAGATGGAGCGCGGGTGGGCCGCCATCCAGGCACAGGGAGTGGAGGGCGTGCTCGCCGGCATCAGCAAGGACCCTGACGAGGCGGAAGCGCAGCTGCGCGCACGCTTCGCCGAGCAGTCGTACGGAGTGGCCCTCGTCGGCGGAGGCGTGCGCATGCTGCCGGAGAACACGGTCGTGCTCGAACGGATCGTGAACGTCCTGATCGATCTGCAGCCGGGCATCCGCATCAGCTTCAACACCAGCCCCCAGAACTCCTACGACGCCGTCCAGCGCTGGATGAGTCGCTGAGCGTCGGTGCCCGTACCGTCGCCTCCCGACTCGGGGTGCGACGAAGTCGAACCGAGCAGTTGTGCCCGCGTGGCAGCGACGCGCGCGTTGAGCAGGTACTGCAGCGGCGTGGTGCCCATTGACATCTTGAACGCAGCCTGCGCTGCCCGCAGGGGATGCCCCGGACGCCTGCGCTTCCGGGAAGGATCGCGATCGGGGTGGCTCGCCGCCGCGAGCTCACGCCCGTACGCGGCAAGCGGAGCGTTGACGCCTGGCCGGACGGATCGGCAGGTGGCGAGCGGCGGAGGACCGGCCGCAGAACGAAGAGAGCGAGTGACGGGAATCGAACCCGCGCTACCAGCTTGGGAAGCTGGAGTTCTACCATTGAACTACACTCGCGCGCCCCGCAGAACGGGACTCGGCAAGCCTAGCGGATTCTCGCCTGGAAGCCAGCCGACCGCGCACCGTACGCCGTCTCGCGGGCGCGTGTCGCGCCTCCCGAGTCTCCGCTGTGAGGGTGCGAGCCTGACGGACAGGTGTCGCCCCCGTGTGTACCGTCCAGGGAGTTCCAGCCCCGAACCGAGGAGGACCCGGATGGTCAGGCATCCCCTCATCGACGACGTGGTCGGCTCGGCGATCGTGGTCGAGTCC
Source organism: Curtobacterium sp. MCPF17_021 (assembly GCF_003234605.2). Lineage (NCBI taxonomy): Bacteria > Bacillati > Actinomycetota > Actinomycetes > Micrococcales > Microbacteriaceae > Curtobacterium > Curtobacterium sp. MCPF17_021. The sequence continues at coordinate 474,857 of NZ_CP126252.1, forward strand.
GCCTCGCCCGTCGTGTGGCTGACGGACGCGCTCGCCTCGCTGCTCCGTCGGTCGGCGGACGCCGGACGGACGGTCGTGCTCCGCACCGGCCGGGCCGCGGCGATCACCCCGGCACTCCGGCACGCGCTCGGCGCGTACGGCGCCGCGTGGGCGGTGTCCGACTTCGACGGCACGCTGCGTGACGGCCGGACCGGCGTCGCCGCATCCGACATCGAGGACTTCGTGCACCGCGGCCCCGAACTCGTGGGCACCCCGTCGCCCGAGCACCCCGTCTCGGCCGACTCGGTGCGACAGATCAGCATCGACCTGACCCTCCGCCACCACCCCGGCCGTGCGGTCGACATGGGCTCCGCGATCGAGGCGCTGTGCCACACCGTCGGCACCTGCCCGACCCGGTGGGGCACCGCCGAACCGCTCACCGTGCCGTGGGACCGCTGGGTCGTCACGCAGTACGCGAAGCACGAGGCACCCGGCATCTCGACCTCGTACGCCGTCGGTGAGGGGTTCTCCGCGACGATGACCGCGCACCTGGTCGGCGGGGTCGTCGTCGAGACGATGTCCGCCGTGCTCACCGTGCCCGAGGAGAACACCGACCCGGGCCTGGCGAACCGGATGTTCGACGCCGTGCAGCGGGTCGCCGACCAGGTCGTCCCCGTGTTCGGCGTCGTCATGCAGCGCCGCGGCGACGCAGACCACCTGGTCCGGGCCGTCTCGCACGGCGAACCGTCGCCGCTCGCCGTCGTCGTGGGCCCCGAGGCCGCCGGCTTCCTGGACCGCGACGGCGTCTGGCCGCCACCGCGCACCACCACCGCGACCTTCGCAGCCGGCTCAGGCTCGGCCGCCCGTCCGGATGCCGACGCCGCTGACGACGGCGGCATGATCGTCCGCTTCGAGGACGGCTGGGAAGCGCTCGAGTCGTTCCTCGACCGCATCGACGAGGACCGCTTCCTGCAGCTGGTCGGCGGCGCACCGCTCGACCCCGCGCACGACGAGGGCACGCTCGACGGACACGTCCGCGACGACCGGATGGTGGGCGGTCAGGGTGCCGCGTGACGTCACCATCCTCTGCCGCCAGCCGGTGGAGACGCGCGAGGTGGCGGAGGCGCTCCTGCTGCACGACGAGACCTGGGGTGTCCGGGCGCTCGACGACGGCCCGATGATGCAGGTCTGCCGGGACGCCACCCACCCGGTGATCACCGTGCTCGGCGTGCGGCGGGTGGACTCCTTCGACGAGGTCGAGCGGATCCTGCCGGACGCCCCGACCCTGGCGACGCCGCTGTGGTGGGTCGACACCGTGACCCCCGCCGGCCCCGACGGGGAATCGGGGGTCTCGGCCGCGCTCGAGGCCGCGATGGACCTCGACGCGGTCTGCATCGTCCACGGGGACTGACCGGGGCAACGCCCGCCGTGTGACCCGTGCTGCGGGTCAGTCCCGCTTGCTCATCGCCGCCAGGCGCTCGTTGTACGCCTTGAGGTCGGCGTCACCGTCGCGGTCGGCCTTGCGGTCGAGGCGCTTCGCGTCGCGCTTGTCCGAGCGCATCCAGTTCCGGACGACGAGCAGGGCCACGAACACCATCGGGAGCTCCGAAGCGCCCCAGGCGATGCCGCCGCCGGTGTGCTGGTCGTCGAGCAGTGCGGCGTCGTTCGTCTGGCCCAGTGCGTGGAACCAGTCGATCGCGAACACCGACTGTGACGTCATGACCGCGACGCCGAAGAACGCGTGGAACGCCAGGGTGGCCAGCAGGGTGATGATGAGCATCGGGTACGGCGGGCGCTGGGGGCCCGGGTCGACACCGACGAAGACCCAGAAGAACAGGTAGCCGCTCAGGACGAAGTGGATGATCATCGCGACGTGCCACTCGTGCGACTGCATCGCGGCCTGGTACGCCGGCGTGAAGTAGAACACCACGAGGGACCCGGCGAAGATGATCCCCGCGACGGCGGGCTTGCCGAGGAACTGCATCCAACGGGAGTGCACGAAGAGCATGAGCCACTCGCGGGCGCCGCGTGAGCCGTCGTTCCGGACCGGCAGGGTGCGGAGCGCGAGCAGCACCGGGCCGCCGAGCACGAGCGGCAGCGGGACGAACATCATCAGGAGCATGTGCTGGAGCATGTGCGACGAGAAGTGGATCATGCCGTACACGGCGGGGCCGGCCGACGTGGTCCAGATGAACAGGGCGCAGCCGATCAGCCAGGCGATGGTGCGCCCGACGGGCCAGGCGTCGCCGCGCTTCCGGAGCTTGCGCACCGCCAGCAGGTACCAGACGGCCCCGACGACGGCCAGGCCGAGCCACACCCAGTCGATGTGCCACTGGGTCAGGTAGGTCTGCGTGGTCTGTGCCGGCGGGAACGGGAACCCGATCAGGCCGGAGCGGGTGTCCTCGCCCGTCGCCGGGGTCTGCGGGATCGGCGGCTGCGAGCGGGACACGGCGACCGAGACACCGATGGCCACGGCCATGAACACGATCTCGGCCAGGGTGAACCGGGTGAACAGGCGGCGGTCGAGCGGCGCGCGGAGGAGCCCGGGCACGAGCTTCCGGCGCTGCACGATCCCCGCGACGCCGAGCAGCACGAGGATGAGCGCCTTGACGGTGATGAGCCAGCCGTACGTGGTCGTGAACAGGTCGAGCGGGCCGGTCAGGCGGAGCGACGCGTTGACGATGCCGGAGAACGCGACGGCCCCGAACGACCAGCCGGCGAGCGTCGAGTACCGGGCGATCACGCGTCCGGTCGCGCCCTTGGTGCGGGTGCGGAGCAGGACCACGGCGACCAGGCCACCGGCCCACACGCACACCCCGACCAGGTGGATCGCGAGCGAGTTCACCGCGTTCGCGTGCTCGAGCGACCCGGCTGCGTGGCCGGACAGGGCCAGGGGGAGCAGGGCGAACAGGCCGATCACGGTGGCGAACGCCAGGGTCGTCACCCGGGTGGCGAAAGCGGCGACCACCGTGGCGACCAGGATCGCGGCTGCCGACACCACGAGCGCCTGGCCGATCTCGACCTGGAACGCGAAGAGCATGAAGTTGCGGGCGAACACCGGGCTGGTGAGCGGGACACCGAGGGTGTTCGCGCCGGTCAGGACGATGCTCACCGCGGCGGCCAGGAACCAGACGGCGCCGGTCGCTGCAGCCCACCGGGTCGCACGGTGCTGCACGCTGGACAGGGCGCCGTGGTCCTTCTTCTGCGCGGGCAGCGCGAAGGCGGCGACGATGAGGAGCCCGATGGTCAGCGCTGCCATCGTGTCGTGCACGACGCGGGCGATCGGCAGGCCGTACTCGACCACCTCGCCGGCGGACACCAGCTGCTGACTCGCGCTGAAGGCACCGGTGATCGTCAGCCCGAGGATCGAGCACGCGACGGCCAGCGGGATCGCGATGACGAGGACCGTCGCGACGGTGGACGAGCGCCCGGTGGTGGGGGCGGCGTCCGGCGCTGACCCCGTGGGCTGGGTTTCGGGTGACGTGACGGTCATGACCGTCCAATCGTAGGCGTGTCGGCTGGACGGCGGCCCCTCGGATGCGCGCTCAGACCCGCCGTTCCCAGATGCCCTCGCAGCCGACGCCGACGAACCCGACGGCCTCGTTCACGTCGAGCATGTGGCGGTTCTCCTCCGCGTTGAACGTGATGATCGACGGGTGCCCCGGATGCTCCCGCTCGACGGTCTCGATCCCGACCGCCTTCAGGAGCCATCCGAGCCGGTGCCCACGGTGCTCACGGACGACGAGGGTGTCGCCCTGCATGACCGGCTGCGCGAGGGGACCTGGGACGGCGAGCTGGGTGAACCCGACGAGCGAGCCGGTCGAGGTGTCCTCGACCGCGATCGTGCGCATCGTGCGGGGTCCGTCCTCGAGGTGCTGCTCGTGTGTCCGGAGCCGCTCGACGGTCCAGGCGTCCTCAGGCTCGGTCATGTCGCCCGACGGGGCGTCGGTGCTCATCCGGGTCAGCAGGAGCGCGAGGTCCGACTGCCACCGATCGGGTGTCGGACCCGTCCAGGTGTGCACGCGGTAGTGGTCACCCGACGCCGCGGTCGCAGTCGTGAGGACGTCGGGCACCGCGGCCTCGGCGGCCGGGAGTGCGAGACGGCTGATCCGGTTGACCTGCCCGAGCCGCCAGCCTCGACGGGTCAGGAACCGGACCGCTGCCTCGTTCTCCGGGACGGCCCCGAACCCGGTGGGTGCCTGTCGGTACCCGGGACCGGATGCCGGCCCGACCTGTCGAGAGACCGCGTAGGCCTTCCACTGCGTGCGCCCCTGACCGCGAGCGACGCCCTCCAGGTGTTCGGCCAGGAGCGTGCCCACGCCGCGACGTCGGTGCTCGGGTGCGACGCTGACCGCGATCCAGCAGTTCGGGGCGGCCACGTCCGCCTTCGAGTCGTACGAGCCGGCTCCGACCGCGGTCCCCTCGTCGTCACGGACCAGGAACAGTCGGCTGGGGGCATCCGGGTCGATCAGGTACGGCAGTTGTTCCTCGGGGGTCCAGAGCAGCTCGGGCAGGTGTGTGGTCGCGACCTCGGCCCGGTTCTGCGCGTCGACCCACTCGCGGAACACCGAGACGATGGCCGGGTCGTCGTCCATGGTGGCGGGCACCGTGATCTCGTCGACGGTGTACGTGGTCATCACTGCTCCGAACGCCGCCCGCTCGGGCGGTGGGCAGCCTGGCAGCATACCGGCGCGACGCCCGCTGCCGCTAGGCTTCGTCCGTGCTGCTCTCCGACCGCGACATCACCGCCCAGCTCGCTGCAGGCCGGATCGGCCTCGACCCGTACGACGCCTCGCTCGTGCAGCCGTCGAGCATCGACGTCCGGCTCGACAAGTTCTTCCGGCTGTTCGACAACCACAAGTACCCGCACATCGACCCCGCGGTGGACCAGCCCGACCTGACCCGCCTGGTCGAGACCGACCCGGACGAGGCGTTCGTGCTGCACCCGGGCGAGTTCGTGCTCGGTTCCACGTTCGAGGTCGTCACCCTGCCCGACGACATCGCAGCGCGACTCGAGGGCAAGAGCTCGCTCGGTCGCCTCGGACTCCTGACCCACTCGACCGCGGGGTTCATCGATCCCGGGTTCTCCGGGCACGTGACGCTCGAGCTGTCGAACGTGGCGACGCTGCCGATCAAGCTGTGGTCGGGGATGAAGATCGGGCAGCTCTGTTTCTTCCAGCTGTCGAGCCCGGCCGAGAAGCCCTACGGTTCCGCCGAGTACCAGTCCCGCTACCAGGGCCAGCGTGGCCCGACCGCGTCCCGCTCGGCGCAGAACTTCCACCGGGCGGACGTCTCCGACCCCCGCTGAGCGTGAGCCGCTCCGGCGGCGGACGAAATGTTGGATGCTGTGTATCGTTGCAGCATGTCCGCTGTTCCCCCACGGTCCGCCCCGCCACTGTCGGCCGCGGTGCTCATCCGCGACGCCCGTGAACGCGCCGAACTGACCCAGGTCCAGCTCGCCCAGCGCGCCGGCGTCACGCAGAGCGTCATCAGCACCTACGAGAACGGTCGGCGCGAACCGTCGCTCGCAGCCCTGCAGCGGATGCTCCGCGCGGCGGGCTTCACGACGACGATCGACCTGCAGCCGGTCGAGGAACCCCCGCCGCTCCTCGAGCGCGTGGTCGCAGCCCGGCAGGACCTCATCGAGATCGTGCAGCGGTTCGGCGGGCGGAACCCCCGGATCTTCGGCAGCGTCGCGCGGGGTGACGACGGCCCGGACAGTGACGTCGACCTGATGGTCGACGTCGACGCGGGGCTCGGCATCTTCGCGCTGATGCGCATCCAGGACGCCGCCGAACGGTTGCTCGGAGTCCGGGTCGACGTCGTCGACGCCGCGGGTATGCGCCCCGGGGTCGTCCGGACCGCGGTGCCGCTGTGAGTGGGCAGCCCGGCATCCGCCGTGCCGTGGCCGACCGCCTCGACGACGTCATCCGGGCGTGCGACGCGATCCGGCGCTACATCGACGACGAGCGGCTGCCCGAGGACCTGGTGCACGACGCGGTCCGGATGCGCCTGGTCGAGATCGGTGAGGCGGTCCGGGTGCTCCCCGCCGGGGTCACCGCGAGCGAGCCCGGCATCCCGTGGTCGCGCGTGTCCGACCTGGGTGAGCGGCTGACCCGGCGGTACTTCGACACGACGCGCGCGCTGGTGTTCGGCACCGCCCGCACCGACGTCCCGCACCTCGCCGACGCCGCGCGCCGGTTGCGCGCGGCCCACCCCTGACGGACGCGGGCGCGGACCGGACGCGGCCACGTGCCCTGGGCGGACCACACGGCGGACTGGAGGCACGGATCACGACGTGCACCGAGCCTCCCGTCCGCCGTGTGGCCGGCCCCCGGACGACGCAGGACGGCCCCGTCTCGCCGAGGCGAGACGGGGCCGTCCGTGGTGCTGGGGAGATCAGCCCTTCTTGGCGAGCTCCTCGAGGGTGTCGTTGCCCTTGTAGGCCTCGACGGCGTTGTCCTTGGTGACCAGGACCGGCGTGAGCTCGATCGCGGGGACCGTCTTCTTGCCGTTGTAGTTGTTCGTCTTGTCCATCTTCGTGTCGGGCTTGTCGCCCTTCGACAGCGTGGAGACGAGGTCGACGGCCGCCTGGGCCTCCTTCGACGTGTCCTTGAAGATGGTCGAGTACTGCGTGCCCTTCATGATGAGCGGGATGGACGCGGTCTCCGAGTCCTGGCCCGTCACGACGGGGTTGTCCTTGCCAGCGGCCTTGGTCGCGGTGAGGATCGCACGGGCGAGGGTGTCGTTCGGCGACAGGACGCCGTCGAGCTCGGTGTCACCCGTGTAGTACTGCGAGAGCAGGTCGGTCATGCGCGACTGGGCCTTCTGCGCGAGCCAGCCCTGCGTGACGACCTTCTGGAACGTGGTCTGACCGGAGACGACCTTGATCGTGCCGTCGTCGATCTTCGGCTGCAGGACGTCCATCGCACCGTTGAAGAACACGGTCGCGTTGGCGTCGTCCGGCGAACCGGCGAAGAGCTCGACGTTGTACGGCTTGTCGCCCTTCTTCTCCTCGAGGCCCTTGAGCAGCGCCTCGGCCTGGAGCTGGCCGACCTTGAAGTTGTTGAACGCCACGTAGTAGTCGACGTTCTTCGTGTTCAGGATGTTGCGGTCCCAGGCGATGACGACGGCGCCACGGTCCTTGGCGGACTTGACCTGCGCGGTCAGCTGCGAACCGTCGGCGGCACCGATGATGACGGCCTTGGCGCCCTTGGTGATCATGCCCGAGATCTGCGACTGCTGGTCGGGGACCGGGTTGCCGGCGTTGGCGTACTGGATGTCGGCCTTGAAGCCGGCGTCCTCGATCGACTTCTTGAACGCGGCACCCGCGAGGACCCAGTTCTGCGAGGTCTTGGCCGGCAGGGCGACGCCGATGAGGTCGCCCTTCTTGATGCTGCTGGTGCTGCCGGCGTCGTCGGACGAGCCGCGTGCCGAGCAGCCGCTGAGGGCGAGGCCCGCGATGAGCGCCAGGCTGAGGCCGGCGACGATCTTCTTGCGCATGTGAGTGCTTTCTCTTCGTTGAGGAGGTGTGGGGCCGGAGCCCCGCTGTGGGGAGGGGTGGACTAGGGGAGGGTGATCTTGTCCGGCTGGTCCTCGATGGACCGCGGCTGCTGGGCGGCCACCGTGTCCTGCTCGGTGTCCTTCCGCTGGAACTGCCGCATCATGCCGCCGATCAGCGACGGGCGTCCCTGCGACTTCGAGTAGACGTCGAAGGCGACGGCGACGAGCAGGACCAGGCCGCGGATGATCTGCACCTGGTTGGACTCGAGGCCCATGAGCTGCAGACCGTTCGACAGCAGCGCCATCACGAGACCACCGATGATCGAGCCGGAGATCGTGCCGACACCACCGGCGACCGCCGCGCCACCGACGAACACGGCGGCGATCGCGTCGAGCTCCCAGCCGGTGCCGTCCGCGGGGCCCGAGGCGCCGGAGTAGGCGACGAACACCATGCCGGCGATCGCGGCGAGGACCGACATGTTCATCATGACGAAGAAGTTGACCCGCCGCGCCGAGACGCCGGACAGGACGGCTGCGTTGGCGTTGCCACCGACGGCGTAGACCTGGCGACCGAAGATCGTGTTCTTCGTGACGAAGCCGTAGACGATGGTCAGGACACCGAGGATGATCGCGACGATCGGGACCGAGGTGCCGACCGGACCGGCGCCGAACAGGTACGTGGCGACGAGCGTGACGGCGACCAGGATGCCGGTGCGGACGATCGAGACCCACAGCGGCGGGACCTCGGCCTGCATCTTCCGACGGCGGGCACGGCCACGGGCCTCGATGATGATGAGCGCGAGGATCGTGACGAGGCCGATGAGCAGCGTGCCGTTGCTGAAGCCGAAGTCGGGGCCGAAGTCACCGAGGAAGCCGGCGCCGATCGGGGTGAAGGCGTCCGGGACGGGGACCGACGTCGAGTTGCCGATGATCTGGTTCACACCACGGAAGATGAGCTGACCGGCCAGCGTCACGATGAAGGCCGGGACCTTCACGAACGCGACCCAGAAGCCCTGCCACGCACCGATCAGGGCACCGCACGCGAGACCCAGGATGATGGCGGCCCACACCGGGAAGTCCCACACGGCCATGGACTGCGCCACGACGATGCCGACGACCGCTGCGACCGACCCCACCGACAGGTCGATGTGCCCCGCGATGATGACCATGACCATGCCGAGCGCCAGGATCAGGATGTAGGAGTACTGCAGGAACAGGTTGATGACGTTGGTCGGCTCGAGGATGAGCCCGTTCGTCGTGATCGAGAAGAAGATCAGCAGCACGATGAGCGCGATGATCATGCCGTACTGGCCGATGCTGTTGCCCTTGCCGAAGAGCAGTTTCAGGTTGTTCATGAGGCGGTGGCGCCCTTCCGCGCGGAGGTCATGCTGCGCATGAGCGATTCGGGATCGGCCTGGTCGGCCGGGAGGTCAGCGGTGATCTGGCCCTCGAAGATGGTGTAGATCCGGTCGGAGAGACCGAGGAGTTCGGGGAGCTCGGACGAGATGAGGATGATGCCCTTCCCCTCGGCGGCGAGCTGCTGGATGATCCCGTAGATCTCGAACTTGGCGCCCACGTCGATGCCGCGGGTGGGCTCGTCGAGGATCAGGATGTCCGGGTCCGTGAACATCCACTTGGACAGGACGACCTTCTGCTGGTTGCCACCGGACAGCTTGCCGACGTTGTCCTCGACGCTCGGCACCTTCGTGCGGAGCATCTTGCGGTACTTCTCGGCGACCGAGTACTCCTCGAGCGAGTCGACGACACCGGCCTTCGAGATCTTCCGCAGGTCGGCGGCGACCGTCGAGCGCTTCACGGTGTCGAGCAGGTTCAGACCGAGCGCCTTGCGGTCCTCGGAGACGTAGCCGAGGCCGTTCTCGATCGCCTGCTGGACGTTTGTGACCTTGATCTCGCGGCCGTCCTTGATGATCTGGCCGTCGAGCCAGGTGCCGTACGAGCGACCGAACAGGCTCATCGCGAGCTCGGTGCGTCCGGCGCCCATCAGGCCGGCGAAGCCGACGATCTCACCGCGGCGGACGTGGAAGTTCGAGGCCTTGCAGACCAGACGCGACGAGTCGAGCGGGTGCTGCACGGTCCAGTTGCGGACCTCGAAGAAGGTCTCGCCGATCTTCGGGGTGCGGTCGGGGAAGCGCGACTCGAGCGAGCGGCCGACCATGCCGCGGATGATGCGGTCCTCGTTGACGCCGTCCGCCTTGACGTTGAGCGTCTCGATGGCCTTGCCGTCGCGGATGATCGTGATCTCGTCCGCGATCTGCTCGATCTCGTTGAGCTTGTGGCTGATGATGATGCTCGCGATGCCCTTGGCCTTCAGCCCGACGATCAGGTCGAGCAGGTGCTGCGAGTCGTTCTCGTTGAGCGCGGCGGTCGGCTCGTCGAGGATCAGGAGCTTGACGTCCTTGTGCAGGGCCTTCGCGATCTCGACGAGCTGCTGCTTGCCGACACCGAGGTTCTTGATCTGCGTGTCCGGGTCGTCGGCCAGGCCGACGCGGGCGAGCAGGTCCTGCGCACGCAGCTGCGCGGCGGTCCAGTTGATGACGCCACCGCGGCTCGGCTCGTTGCCCAGGAACAGGTTCTCGGTGATCGAGAGCTCCGGGATGAGCGCCAGCTCCTGGTGGATGATGACGATGCCGGCCTGCTCGGACTGCTTGATGTTCGAGAAGCGGACTTCTTCGCCCTCGTAGACGATCTCGCCGCTGTAGGTGCCGTACGGGTAGACGCCCGACAGGACCTTCATCAGGGTGGACTTGCCGGCGCCGTTCTCGCCGCAGATCGCGTGGATCTCGCCGGCGCGGACGCTGAGGGAGACGTCGGCCAGCGCCTTCACACCAGGGAACTCCTTGGTGATCGAGCGCATCTCGAGGATCGTCTCGGGTGCGGTGATCGACCGGGTCTCGAGGCCGGTGTCGATCGGGGTTGACGCCACAGTGCATCTCCTTCTGCCGCTTCGGTGCGGCAGTGTGTTCGGGTGGTTCTGCTGCGGCAGCGAAAGCACAGGGGGCCTGTGTGGACTTCGTTGTCGCGTCCGGATCCGGCTCGGTGTGACGCTCATGTGAACGGTCACATCGGCTGGACGGAGGCAATTTACGCACAGCCTCGGTGCGGCTGTCAATTCGGATTGGTCGCGTTTTCGTAACGGCGTGCGTGATCCGGAGGGAACGTCCCCCGGGTTGGGGCCAGGGGGCTCGGGAGCGCGCGTTTCGTTGCGCGAATCCGCATGCGCGGACGGGAGGCCCGTGGCGGGCCCGCCACGGGCCTCCCGTCCGCTTCGTGGTCGCGTCCGGAGCCCCGCTCGCCTCGTCGGGGCGGGCTTGCCTGGCGCTTCCGGGCGTCCCTGGTCGGAAGTTCGTGGCAGGTATGCCCGTTCGTGGCAGGTACTCCGGGGCGGCCGGGTGGTTCCGGGCGTACCGGGTCGTTTCGGGCGTACCCGGGCAGAAGTTCGTGGCAGGTACGCCCGTTCCTGGCAGGTACTCCGGGGTGGCCGGTTGGTTTCGGGTGTACCGAGACGTTTCGGGTGTACCCAGTCATTCCGGGCGTACCTGGTGTCTTCGGGCGTACCTGGTCGGAAGTTCGTGGCAGGTATGCCCGTTTGTGGCAGGTACTCCGGGGGCGCCGGGTGGTTCCGGGCGTACCGGGTGTCTCCGGGCGTCCCTGGGCAGAAGTTCGTGGCAGGTACTCGGGGCGTGGCGCGGCCCGAGGTGCGTCAGCGCGTACGGGGCGCGCTGGTGGAGGCGCGCACGACCAGCTGCGGGACGATGTCGATGGGGCGGAGCAGTTCGCCCTCGCTCGGCAGCAGCAGATCCACGCAGCGACGCCCGAGCTCGGCGAAGTCGACCTGCACCGTGGTGAGCGGCGGCCAGAAGTGCTTCGCCTCCGGGATGTCGTCGTAGCCGACCACGGACAGGTCGCCCGGGACGTCGAGCCCGTACGAGCGCGCTGCGTGCATCACGCCGAGCGCCATCTGGTCGTTCGAGCAGAAGATCGCGGTGCAGTCCCGCCACCGCAGCAGCTCGCGGCCGGCGTGGTACCCGAAGTCGGCGGTCCAGTCGCCCAGGATCGGTGGAGCCACGGCCATGTCGCGGTCGGACATCTCGCGCAGGAACCCCTGCATCCGGGCATCCGCCTCGATCCAGTCCTGCGGCCCGGCGATGTGCCGGACGTACTCGTGGCCGAGGTCGAGCAGGTGCGCGGTCGCGAGCCGGGCGCCCTCCATCTGGTCCACCCACAGGGCCGTCGGGTCCTCGCCGACACTGGCGCGCATGGTGACGTAGGGGGTGCGGATGCCGAGTTCCGCGATCAGGTCGAAGACCCGCTGCTGGGGTGCGATGACGACGATGCCCTCGACGTCGAGGTCGAGCAGGTGTCCGAGTCCTTCACGCACGGCGGCGTCGGTCGCCTCGGCGATGTTCGCCGTCGTGACCGAGTAGCCCCGGAGCATCGCGGCGTCCTCGATCGCCTGCAGCGCGACGGCGGGACCGTAGTGGGCGCGGCGGGCCGTCAGGACGCCGATCGTGTGGGTCCGGCTCGTGACCAGGGCGCGTGCGGCCCGGTTCGGCCGGTACTGCAGCTGCTCCATGGCCGCCAGGACCTTGTCGCGTGTCTCGGCCCGGATCGCATCCGAGTTGTTCAGCACCCGCGAGACGGTCTGGTGCGAGACGCCCGCGATCCGTGCGACGTCACGGATGCTGGGCGAACGCGGTTGCTGTGTCCGCGATGACGCCATTGCTGCTCGTTTCCGCCCGGGTGTCGTGGCACATCGATGTGCACGTTCACATTCCGGGCCAGATCATTATGCACGTCCGGCGGATCGGCGCCACCTGTGCGCCGATCCGCCGTCCGCTCAGAGCCAGTTGCGCTTGCGGAAGATCGCCCAGAGCACGCCCATCAGCAGGAGCATGCCGAGGATCGCGACCGGGTAGCCGTAGCGCCAGTGCAGCTCGGGCATGTGGTCGAAGTTCATGCCGTAGACACCGGCGATCAGGCCGGGTGCGAACAGGATCGCCGCCCACGACGAGATCTTCTTGACCTCCTCGCCCTGGCGGTGTGCTGCCCGGGCGAGTTGCCGGCTCTCCTCGCCCTGGGCCAGGCTCGCGCTCGTCATCCGGCGCATCGCCTCGTTCTGCTCCTGCGACACCAGGGTGGCGTGCAGGGTCAGGGCGTTCTCGAGCAGGGCGCGGAACGAGTCGACCCGCTCGGTGACACGGAGCGCGTGGTCGTGCACGTTGCGGAGGCGGTGCTGCACGTCGTCGTCCACGCCGTACTTGTCGGCACCGCGGAGCAGCCCCGTGACCATCGCCGGCACCGGGGTGGTGGCCCGCTGGAACGCCAGGACCTCGCTGAGCAGCTGGTAGATGCGCTTCGAGACCCCGGGGTCGACGTGCCCGGCGAACAGCTGGTCCTCGATGGCGTCGATCTGCTCCTGCAGGACCTGGACGACGGGGCCGTACCCGTCGACGACCTCGTCGAGCACGGCTGCGGTCACGGCCTCGGACCCCTTCGCCAGGAACTCCGGGTCCGCCTCGACCTGTGCCCGCAGCGCCGCCAGGTCGGGTCGGGCGGCGTGCCGGACGCTCACCACGAAGTGGTCGCCGACGAACAGGTGCACCTCGCCGAACTCCACGGTGCCCGAGGCCTGGTCGAACCAGGCCGGCCGGAGCACCAGGAACAGGGTGTCGCCGTAGCGCTCGAGCTTGGCGCGCTGGTGTCCCTTGCGGGCGTCCTCGACGGCGTTCTCGTGCAGGTCGAACTCGGTGGCGACGGCCTCGAGCTCGTGCGGGTCGGGCCGGAGCAGCCCGATCCACGTCAGGTCGCCACGAGCCGGGCGCGACAGGGTCGACGGAGACTCCACGCGGCGTCCCCGGACGTAGATCGCGTTGTCGATCAGTGCCATGTGCGTGCTCCTTCGGTGCGGAGCAGACGGGCGCGATGGCGCCCCGGAGGTGATCCGGGACGCAGGCAGGGTCAGCGAGCGGGCGCGACGACCGACACGGGCGGCCGGCCCGATCGAGGATGGTCACCCGACATCGCGCCTCACCTGCCCTTCTCGTCTCGTCGTGGCGGCGCCCAGAGCGCTGCCGACCGTCGAGCGTACGCCTGCGGCGCGGGCGGGACAACCCGGCCCGACAGGCGCAGGAGCGTCAGCGCGTGACGTGCAGCCCGGCGGTCTCGAGTTCGGCGAGCTGCCACCCGAGCCACGGGCTCCAGGCGAACGGCGCGCCGGCGACGGCCTGCCTGAGAGAGTCCTCGGACACCCATGCCCACTCGGCGACCTCGTCGTCGGCGGGCGCCGGGGTGTCGTCGGTCACGGCACGGAAGACGGGGCAGACCTCGTTCTCCACGATGCCCGAGGCGTCGACCGCGCGGTACCGGAACTCCGGCAGCACGACCTCGACGTCACGCACCGTGATGCCGAGCTCGCGAGAGGCACGACGGCCGATGGCGTCCTCGAAGGACTCGTCCGGACCGGGGTGGCCGCAGAAGGTGTTCGTCCACACCCCCGGCCAGGTCTTCTTCGACAGTGCTCGTCGGGTCACCAGGACGTCACCGTCGGTGTTCCGGACGTGGCACGAGAACGCCAGGTGCAGGGGCGTGTGGGCTGTGTGCACCGTGAACTTGTCCGCCGTGCCGATCGGGGTACGGTCGTCGGCCAGGAGCACCACGGATTCAGGGAAAGCGTTCATCTGTGTCGATAGGTTAGGCCAATGAGCGAGGAAGCGACCACCGTGCCGCACATCGACCTCGCGCTCGTCGACGACTGCCTCGAGCGCTTCTTCGCCGTGTCGTCGGCACGCGCCGAGCGCTACGGCCGGCCGTCGGAAGAACTGTGGCGCGTGCTCCGCAAGGCGAGCATGGGCGGCAAGCGCTTCCGGCCCCGCATGGTCATGACCGCGTACGCCGGCATGGGCGGCACCGACGCGCACGCCGCAGCCAACGTCGCCGCGGCCTATGAACTCCTGCACACCGCACTCGTGGTGCACGACGACGTCATCGACCGTGACTGGTCGCGCCGCGGTCAGCCGAACGTCGCCGGGTCCTTCCGTGACAACGGGACGACGGGTGGCCTGCCGTTGCCGACGGCCGAGCACCGGGGGATGAGTGCCGCGGTCATCGCCGGTGACCTGGCCCTCGCCGGTGCGCCCCGCTTCATCGAGGCTGCGGGCGTCGACGGCACCCGCCGCGAGCGGCTGCTCGAACTGCTCGACGAGGCGGTGTTCGCCAGCGCCGCCGGCGAGATGACCGACGTCGACCTGGCACTCGGCGTGATGCCGACGGTGGACGAGGTCCTGGCGATGGAGCGGGCGAAGACGAGCGTGTACTCGTTCGAGGCCCCGCTGCAGTCCGGTGCTGTCCTGGCCGGCGCCGACGAGGAGATCGTCACCGCCCTCGGGGCCTTCGGTCGGGAGATCGGCATCGCGTACCAGATCGTCGACGACCTGCTCGGGGTGTTCGGCGACGAGACCATGACCGGCAAGACCGTGCTGGGCGACCTGCGCGAGGGCAAGCGCACCATGCTGATCGCCTACGCGGCGACCACCGACTGCTGGCCCGACCTCGAGCCGTACCTCGGCGACCCGGACCTGACCGAGGCCCGCGCGGACGAGGTCCGTGCGACCCTGGTGTCCTGCGGTGCGCGCGGCGCCGCGGAAGCACGTGTCGCCGACCACACCGCACTCGCCCGGGCCGAGCTCGCCCGGCTGCCGTACGACCTCGCCGACCGCCTGGAGGCCCTCGTGACCGAACTCGTGGAGCGCGCCCGGTGACCCACAGCACCACCACGGCGACCGGATCCCGTCCGGCTCGCCTCCAGCTCTACGACGCCACGGCCGAGGCCGCGTCGGGGGTCGTCATCGACCGGTACTCCACGTCGTTCGGCCTGGCGAGCCGCATGCTCGCCCGCGACACGCGCGAGCACATCCGGAACGTCTACGCGCTGGTCCGCGTCGCGGACGAGGTCGTCGACGGCCCCGCGACCGAGGCCGGGCTCGACCGCGAGCTCGCCCGCACGGTGCTCGACGAGCTCGAGGCCGACACGGAACGGGCCATCGCGCTCGGCTTCTCGGTGAACCCGGTCGTCCACGCCTTCGCCCGCACGGCCCGCGCCACCGGCTTCGGCGCCGAGCTCACCGCCCCGTTCTTCGCCTCGATGCGCATGGACCTCGACCGCACCGAGCACGACGACGCCTCGTTCGACGCGTACGTGTACGGCTCCGCCGAGGTCGTCGGCCTGATGTGCCTGCGCGCGTTCGTGTACCGGGCCGGTCGGCCGACGTTCGACCAGGCCGAACTCGTCGCCGGTGCACGTGCGCTCGGCGCCGCGTTCCAGAAGGTGAACTTCCTGCGTGACCTGCACGCCGACTTCGAGGTGCTCGGTCGCTCGTACTTCCCGGGCGTCGACATCCGGTCGTTCGACGAAGCCACCAAGCACCGCCTGGTCGCCGACGTGCAGGCCGACCTCGACCACGCAGCACGCACGATCCGGCTGCTGCCGGCCGACGCCCGCAACGCCGTCGGACTCGCACACGCGTTGTTCCAGGAACTCAACGACCGACTCGCGCGCACCCCGGCGAGCCGCCTCGTCACGACGCGCGTGCGCGTCCCCAACCCGGTGAAGGCGCGCCTCGCGGCGCAGGTCCTCGCCGGACGCGCACCGCTCCGGTCGCGCGTCACCACCCACCGGCCGGGAGGCTCCTCATGACCCCGCCCCGCGCCTCCCGACCGACGACGGTCGCCACCACCACCCGGCGCAAGGTGCCCGCACGCCGCGCGGTCGTCATCGGCGGCGGCATCAGCGGCCTGGCGGCCGCCGCGCTGCTCGCACGCGACGGCTTCTCGGTGACGGTGCTCGAGCAGCGCACGCAGCTCGGCGGCCGTGCCGGCTCGTGGGAGCAGGACGGGTTCCGGTTCGACACCGGGCCGTCGTGGTACCTCATGCCCGAGGTCTTCGACCACTTCTTCCAGCTGCTGGGAACGTCGGCCGAGGCCGAACTCGACCTGGTGAAGCTCGACCCCGGTTACCGCGTCTACAGCGAGGGCCACGACGAGCCGATCGACCTGCGCGCCGACGCCGAGGCCAACATCGCGTTGTTCGAGTCCATCGAGCCCGGTGCCGGCGAGCGGATGCGGAAGTACCTCGCGTCGGCCGAGGACACCTACACGATGGCCGTGCGCCGGTTCCTCTACACGAGCTTCCAGGACCTCACGAAGCTCGCCGCACCCGACGTCCTGCGTCGTCTGCCCAAGCTCGCGCGCCTGCTGCTCGAGCCGCTCTCCACCTTCGCCGAGACCGCGGTGCGCGATCGTCGCCTGTGGCAGATCCTCGGCTACCCGGCGGTGTTCCTCGGCACGAGCCCGTACGCGGCGCCGAGCATGTACCACCTGATGAGCCACCTCGACCTGGCCGACGGCGTCCTCTACCCGAAGGGCGGCATCACCGAGGTGATCTCCGCCGTCGAGCGGGTCGCCCGGGCCGAGGGCGCGAAGATCATCGCCGGCGCGAAGGTCGAACGGATCGTCGTCGAGGACGGCGTCGCCACCGGGGTCGTCCACCGCGACCGCGACGGTGTGCAGCACACGGCGCCCGCCGACCTCGTGGTCAGCGCTGCCGACATGCAGCACACCGAGATGCAGCTGCTCGAGCGTGAGCACCGCACCCACGGCGCGGACCACTGGAAGAAGCGCGACCCGGGCCCGAGCGCGGTGCTCGTGTACCTCGGCATCGACGGTCCGACGCCGGGCCTGCTGCACCACACCCTGATGTTCACCGCGGACTGGAAGGCGAACTTCGGCGCGATCTTCGGGGACGACCGGCACGTGCCGGACCCCGCCTCGATCTACGTCTGCGCCCCGTCCGAGACCGACCCGAGCGTCTCCCCGCCCGGTACCAGCAACCTGTTCATCCTGGTGCCGCTGCCCGCCGACCTGTCGATCGGCAAGGGCGGCATCGACGGTGCCGGTGACTACCAGGTCGAGCAGATCGCCGACCGTGCCATCGACGCGCTGGCCGAGCGCGCCGGGGTGCCGGACCTGCGCGACCGCATCCGGGTCCGACGCACGATCGGACCGCGCGACTTCGCCGACGACCTGAACGCCTGGAACGGCTCGATGCTCGGCCCGGCGCACACCCTGAAGCAGAGCGCGTTCTTCCGCGAGAAGAACGCGTCGAAGAAGGTCGAGGGGCTGTACTACGTCGGCGCCTCGACGATCCCGGGCATCGGTCTGCCGATGTGCCTGATCAGCGCCGAGGTCCTGCTCAAGCGCATCCACGGCGACCGGAGCACCGAGCCGCTGCCGACGCCCCTCGGGGCCCCGCGGGACCGGACCGAGACCGTCTGATGCCCGGGGTCTACCTCGCCGGCCTGGTGGTGTCCCTGGTCGGCATGACCGTGCTGGACGCCCGCTTCCGGCTGTTCTTCTGGCGGGCACCGTGGCGGGCGGCGGCCGTGATGGTCGTCGGAGTCGCGTTCTTCATGGTGTGGGACGTCGCCGGTGTCGCTGCCGGCATCTTCTTCATCGGGCCGCAGAACCTGCTCACCGGGGTGCTCCTGGCGCCCGAGGTCCCGCTCGAGGAACTCTTCTTCCTGCTGCTGCTCTGCTACTCGACGATGGACCTGGTCGGTTTCGTCCGGCCCCTGGTGCAGCGGGCGACCGATCGGCGGCGCGCGTGAACGGCACCGGGGCGTACGCGCTCCTGGCCCTGCCGTTCTTCGGCGTCACGGCCGTCGTGGCCGTGGTCGCCGGCGTCGTCGCCGCCCGCCGGGCCCGTGCGGCGGGTCGACGGCCCGCGGTCGGGCGCCGGGTCGCGGTGCTCACGTCCGTGATCGCCGGCGTCGCGTTGCTGGTGATGACGATGGTGTTCGACAACGTCATCGTCACGCTGCGGATCGTCGCCTACGACCCCTCGCTCATCAGCGGTGCGAAGATCGGTGCGATCCCGGTCGAGGACCTCGCCTACGCGATGTCCGCCATCGTGCTGCTGCCCAGCCTGTGGGTCCTGTTCGACCGGACCGGCGCGCGCCCCGCGCTCGGCCCGACCACAGCACCAGCAGAGGACATGAAGTGAACGCCAGCACCGCCTCCAGGCCGTCGACCCTGCGCGCCCTGTTCGTGTCGTCGCGCCCGATCAGCTGGGTGAACACCGCCTACCCGTTCGGCGCCGCGTACCTGCTCGGCAGCGGGGTCGGCGTCGAGGGCGGCGGCGGGTTCTCGCTCGTCGCGTTCCTGGTCGGTGTCGTGTACTTCCTGGTGCCCTACAACCTGGCGATGTACGGCATCAACGACGTCTTCGACTACGAGTCCGACCTGCGCAACCCGCGCAAGGGCGGTGTCGAAGGGGCCCTGCTCGACAAGAGCGTCCACCGCACCACGCTGTGGGCCGTCGTCGTCACGAACGTCCCCTTCCTCGTCGCGCTCATGGTGCTCGGCGCCGTCAGCGGCAACGGGCCGTGGTCGTGGCTCGTCCTGGCGATCAGCGTCTTCGCGGTCATCGCGTACTCGGCACCGGGGCTGCGGTTCAAGGAGAAGCCGTTCCTCGACTCGCTCACGTCGAGCACCCACTTCGTCTCCCCGGCGATCTACGGCCTCGCCCTCGCCGGTCCGCACTGGACCGGTGAACTCGTCGCCGTGTGCATCGCGTTCTTCCTGTGGGGCGTGGCCTCGCACGCGTTCGGTGCCGTGCAGGACGTCCTGGCCGACCGTGCCGGTGGCATCGGCTCCGTCGCGACCGTGATCGGCGCCCGGGCCACCGTCCGCCTGGCCTTCGTCGCCTACCTGGTCGCCGGCGTCGCGCTGCTGTTCTCGGCGTTCCCCGGGCCGATCGCCGCGATCGTCGTCATCCCGTACGCGCTCAACGTGCTGCCGTGGTGGAACATCACCGACCAGGGCGCCGAGGCCGCGAACGCCGGGTGGAAGCGGTTCCTCTGGATCAACTACCTGGCGGGCTTCATCGTCACGATGGCACTCATCGCGTACGCCTTCACGCACTGACAGACTGGACGCACGCACCGCGGCGTCCGTGGTGCGTCACCAGTCACGACGGCAGTCACGAAGGAGTGCGCGCATGAGCGTCCGGATCATCCACGTCGGTCTCGGAGGGTGGGGCGGCAACTGGGCCCGCACCGCCATCCCAGAGGTGTCGGAAGTGCAGGTGGTCGCGATCGTCGACCCGTCGGCACCGACGCTCGAGGCCGTGCGGACCGACCTCGGGCTCCCGGCCTCCGCGGCGTTCGGGTCCCTGACCGAGGCGCTCGCCGCGGTCGAGGCCGACGCCGTCGTCATCACCGCCCCGGCCGTGACGCACGTGCCGCTCGCGCTCGAGGCCCTCGATGCCGGCAAGCACGTCCTGGTCGAGAAGCCGTTCGCCAACACCACCGACGAGGCCGTCACCGCGGTCCGTCGCGCCGAGGAGCTCGGCCTAGTGCTGCAGGTCAGCCAGAACTACCGCTGGTACCCGGCACCGCGGGTCGTGCAGGAGATGCTCGAGGCGGACGTCGTCGGCGAGGTCTCCGCGATCAACGTCGACTTCCGGCAGTGGGACAACGACCAGCCCGCCGAGACGTACCCGCACTACCGGTTCCCGCACGCGATGATCAACGACATGGCGATCCACCACTTCGACCTGCTCCGGATGATCACCGGGCAAGAGGCCCTCCGGGTCTTCGCCAAGGCCAGCTACCCCGCCTACAGCAAGTACCAGGACGAAGCGGTTGCCTCGATGATCATCGAGCTCGACGGCGGCACGGTCGTCAACTACCGCGGCAGCTGGCTGAGCCGCGGCCCGCGCACCGCCTGGGCCGGCGAGTGGAGCATCGAGGGCGAGGACGGCGAGCTCTGGTTCACGAGCCGCGACGGTGAACCGAACGCGGTCGACGGCGACCGGGTCACCGTCCGCCGCACGCAGGACGACGTCGCCGAGCCGGTCGAGCTCCCCGTGCTCGCGCACACCGACCGCCAGGGCGGGCTGCAGGCGTTCGCCCGATCGGTGCAGGGCGGCCCCGCCCCCGAGACGAGCGGTCGTGACAACCTGCGGAGCCTCGCGCTGATGGAGGCCGCCGGCCGCTCCGCGGCGTCCGGCCTGCCCGAGGACGTCGTCGTCCCGTCCTGACCGAGACCACCCACGGCCTGGAGGCGCGGGGCGGGCCCGCACCGCGCCTCCAGGCCGGCTCTGGTCGCGTCCACCGCGTCAAAGCGACAGTGGGTTGCGGAACGTTCGCGGCATACTGTCGCTTTCGCGAACCAGACCCGGTGCGGTCCGCCTGATCTGTCGCTCGCGCGTCAGGCGACGCCGGCCACCCGCCGCGCCTGCGCCACGGCCCGCCGCACGCCGAGCGACCACCCGGGGCCGTGGCCGGGCAGCACGTGCTTCGCCTCGGTGTCCGCGAGCCGGTCGAGCGACGCGACCGCCGTGTCGACGTCGGAGGTCGCCGCGGGTGCGACGATCCGCGGTCCGATCCCGCCCGTGTACGGGTCGAAGGTGACGAGCGCGTCCCCGGCGATGACGGCGTCGCGGTCGGCGAAGTGCAGTGCCACGTGGCCGTCGGTGTGTCCCGGGGTCTCGATGATCCACGGGTTGCCCGGCACGTCGGCGCGGTTCTCCATCGGTTCGGTGTCCGCGATGCCGTCGACCGTGACCGCACCGGCCAGCAGCATCCGACCCAGGGGGCGCAGACCACCCGGGTGGAGCGCGACGAACCCGAAACGGTTCGTCTGCGGCCGGTACGAGTACGGGTGCGCGGCGAGGTGCCGATCGCCCGGGTGGACGAACACGGGCGTGCCCCAGTCGCGGTGCATCCTTGCGGCGGTGCCGACGTGGTCGAAGTGCCCGTGCGTGAGCAGGAGCCCCTCGACCTGGTCGGGCGTGTAGCCCAGGTCGTGCACGGCGAGCTGCAGGTGCGGCCACGCGGCGGGCAACCCCGCGTCGACGACGAGCAACTGATCGCCGGTCTCGACGAGGTACGTGTTGGTGTGTGCGATCTCGAGGCGGTGGATCCCCTCGGCGGCGTCCCGGAAGAGCATGTGCGGCACGGTAGACGCGGCCTGCTGGGCACGATCCCGGGTGGGACGTGTACGAAATGGGGAATGGCCAAGGACAGTCTGCCCGAGCTCGAACTCGCCAACGTGCGCACCCGTGAGGGCATCACGGACACCGTGACGGAGCTGAAGCGACGCGCGGACCTGCCCGCCCGCACGCGGCTCGCGGTCGCCAAGACGAAGCAGCGGTGGCACCGGGATCCCACGCCGCTGGTGGCGATGGGCATCACGGGACTGACCGGTGTCGCGGCGATCGTCCTCGGCATCGCGCTGCGGAACCGCCCGGCCGGGCACCTGGCCCAACCGCCGGCGAACTCGGCCTTCACCGCGTTGCTGCCGTTCGGCGCGCGTGGCGACGCCCCCTCGGCGAAGGAGCAGGCGCAGGCCGGTCGCAAGGGCCGGAAGGCGCGGGCAAAGGCGGCGGAGGAAGCCCTGGAGCAGGACCCGGCGCACCGCGCCCGCGTGAAGCAGCAGGTCGGCATCGCGGCGGTGCAGCGACGGGCGAACAAGAACCGCAAGCAGGCGGTCAAGCGGTCGAAGCAGGCCGTGAAGGCGAGAGGGTAGTCACATGGCGCACGAAGAGCACAAGCCGGATCCGGACGACGCCCGGAAGCCCGACAACCCCACCGACCTCAAGAAGCCGACGCTCGTCTACACGCTGAAGAAGACGCTGCGCGAGTTCACGAGCGACCAGTGCACCGACCTGGCGGCGAGCCTGACGTACTACTCCGTGCTCGCGCTGTTCCCCGGGCTGCTGGCGGTCGTGTCACTGCTGGGCCTGGTCGGCCAGGCCGACAACACGATCAAGACCATGCTGCAGATC
Source organism: Curtobacterium sp. MCPF17_021 (assembly GCF_003234605.2). Lineage (NCBI taxonomy): Bacteria > Bacillati > Actinomycetota > Actinomycetes > Micrococcales > Microbacteriaceae > Curtobacterium > Curtobacterium sp. MCPF17_021. The sequence goes on from NZ_CP126252.1 coordinate 497,205, forward strand.
ATCGGCAACATCGGGTCCGACCAGGTCGTGGACCTGATCAAGGAGCCGCTCGAGGGGCTCGTCCGCTCGCCTGCCGCCCCGATCACGTTCATCGTCGGTGTCGTCGGTGCCCTCTGGTCGGCATCCGGGTACGTCGGCGCCTTCGGCCGTGCCATGAACCGGATCTACAACGTCCGCGAGGGCCGCCCGATCTGGAAGCTCCGCCCGACCATGCTCGGCGTGACCGTCACCACCGTCGTCCTGCTCGTGGTCGGTCTGCTGGTGCTGGTGAGCGCTCCGCTCGCCCGCAGCTTCGGCGACGTCATCGGCCTCGGCGACGTGGCCGTCACCGTCCTGTCGATCGTGCAGTGGCCGATCCTGCTCGTCATCGCGATCATCGTCGTCGCGGTGCTCTACTACTGGTCTCCGAACGTCAAGCAGCCGAAGTTCACCTGGGTCAGCGGTGGCTCGATCCTGGCGCTCCTCATCTGGATCATCGCCAGTGTCGGCTTCGGGTTCTACGTCGGGAACTTCTCGAACTACAACGCCACGTACGGCTCCCTGGGTGGGGTCATCGTGTTCCTGCTGTGGATCTGGATCACGAACAACGCCCTGCTCTTCGGTGCCGAGTTCGACGCCGAGATCGAGCGGGGCCGCGAGCTGCAGGCCGGCATCCGCGCGGAGGAGGACATCCAGCTCCCCGAGCGTGACACCCGACAGATCGAGAAGCAGGACGAGAAGCGGGCGCAGGACGTGCTCGAGGGCATCCGCATCCGCCAGGGCGTCGACAACGACTGACCGCGGCTCGTCCGACCACCGCTGACGGGCGCTCTCCGGGTCGGGGCGCTACGGTGCGAGCGTGCCGTCCTTCCTCGAGGGGCTCCCGTTCCGGTGGCTCGTCCTCGCGCTCTTCGTGATCGTGTTCTGCCGTGCGCAGGCCACGTACTGGGTCGCGCGGCTCGCGGTGACGGGTGCGTCCCGATCGCGGTGGGGCGGCTGGCTGCGGTCGCCGGCGGTCCGCCGCGGTTCGGCGCTGCTGGATCGCTGGGGGTTGCCCGTCGTGACGGTGAGCTTCGTCGTGGTCGGCCTGCAGACGGTGATGAACGCCGCAGCGGGCCTGGCGCGGGTCGCCTGGTGGCGGTACACGATCGCGATGGTGCCGGGGTGCGTGGCATGGGCGTTCCTGTACGCGACGGTCGGGCTCGCCGTGTTCTGGGCGGTCGTCGCGGCGCTCGCCGGCTCGCCGTGGGGCATCGCGGCGCTCGTGGGTCTGGTGGTCGTCGCCGGCGTCGCGCTGACGGTCCTGCGTCGTCGCCGCGATCGCTCAGGAGGCCCGGGCCGGCTTCCGTAGGCTGGCATCCGTGACGACAGACCAGCTCCAGAACCGTCCGGTCGCCCTGGTGACCGGAGCCACCCGCGGCATCGGCCGCGCGATCGCCGCCGACCTCGGCCGCACCCACCACGTGCTCGTGGGCGGCCGGTCGGCCGACGCCGTGGACGCCCTCGTCCAGGAGCTGCCGAGCGCCGCGCCGTTCGTCGGTGACCTGGGCGCGGGCGAGGTCCCCGCGCTGCCGGATCGGCTCGACGTCCTCGTGCACTCGGCCGGTGTCGAGCAGGGCACCACCGTCGCCGACACCCCGCGCGCGGTGTGGGAGCAGGTCTTCGCGACGAACGTGTTCGCGGTCGCCGAGCTCACCCGGCTGGCGCTGCCGGCACTGCGGGCGGCGCGGGGCATCGTCGTGCCGATCAACAGCGGCTCCGGGTTCCACTCGGGCCCCGGCGGTGGCGTGTACGCGGCGTCGAAGTTCGCGCTGCGGGCCTTCGCCGACGCCCTGCGCGAAGAGGAGCGGGCGAACGGCGTGCGGGTGTCGAGCGTGCACCCGGGCCGGACCGACTCGGACATGCAGCGGCAGCTCGTGGCGAAGCTCGGGGAGTCCTACGACACCGACTACTACCTGGCGCCGGAGGACGTGGCCGCCGCGGTCCGCACCGTCGTCGACATGCCCGAGCGCGGCACCGTCGAGTCGCTCGCGATCCGACCGACCCGACGGCGCTGATGTTCGGACGGCGCTGACGCCGACCCTCGGCTACCGCAGCTCGATCCGGTCGTCGAGCTCGAGCCGTTCCAGGAACGTCTCGTCGTGGCTCACCACGACGAGTGCTCCCCGGTAGGCCCGCAGCGCGTCGACGAGCTGGTCGACGCTCGTCAGGTCGAGGTCGTTCGTCGGCTCGTCGAGCACGAGCAGCTGCGGCGGCGGGTCGGCGAGCACCAGGGCCGCCAGCGCGACCCGGAACCGCTCGCCGCCGGACAGGTCCCCGGCCGGGCGGTCGACGGTGTCCCCGCGCACCAGGAACTTCGCCAGCCGGTTGCGGACCTCGGCGACGGGCACGTGCGGGGCGTCCCGGCGCACGTTGTCGAGCACCGTGGCGGTGTCGTCCAGGCTGTCCTTCCGCTGCGGCAGGTACGCGATCCGGTCGACGTGGGCGGCGGCCGTGGTCTCGGGCAGCGGGTGCTCCCGCGCGGCGGGGTCGCCGACGAGCTGCTCGAGCAGGGTGGACTTGCCGACGCCGTTGTCCCCGGTGACGGCGATCCGTTCCGGCCCCTGCACGATGACGTCCCGGCCGCGGACGGTCACGGTGGCGATCCGACGCGATGCCGGCACGTCCGGGTCGGGCAGGGTGACTTGGATCGACTCGTCGTCGCGCAGGCGGAGCTCGGCCTCGCGCTTGGTGGCGAGTGCGGCGGCTTCGTCGTCCGCGTACCCGACGCGCAGTCGACCGGCGGTCTCCTGCGCCTTCTTCCGCTGCTCGTTCGCCAGGATCTTCGGCATCGAGCGGCCCGCCTTCTCACCGGCCTTGGCACGACGCGCGATCTTCGTCTCCGCCTCGATGCGCTGCCGCTTCTCGGTGCGGTGCCGCTGTTCGGCGACCCGGACCTCGCGCTCGACGGCTGCCTGCTGCACGGCGAGGTGCTCCTCGAACGCGCTGAACGTCCCGCCGAACACCGTCATCGCCCCGGCGCGGAGCTCCACGGTCTCGTCGACGTGCTCCAGGAGTTCCCGGTCGTGGCTGACGAGCACCAGGGTGCCGCGCCAGTCGTCGACCAGGTCGAGGAGCAGCCCGCGGGCCCGGCGGTCCAGGTTGTTCGTCGGCTCGTCCAGGAACACGATCGGCCGAGCGCGCAACCGCACCCCGGCGACGGCGACGAGCACCGACTGCCCGCCGGACAGCGTCGACACCGGCCGGTCGAGGTCGGTGCCGTCGAGCCCGACCCGGTCGAGCACCGCGGCGGCCCGTTCCTCCAGGTCCCAGTCGTCGCCGACTGCCTCGAGCTGTGCTGCCGTGGCGTCGCCGGCCAGGACGGCCCGGAGCGCGGTGAGTGTGGGCCGGACGCCGAGCAGGTCGGCGACGGTGTCGTCGATCCCCGTTGCAAGGCGCTGCGGCAGGTGGTCGACGGGACCCGACGTCGTGATGCTGCCCGACGTGGGGTGGAGCCGGCCGGTCGCGAGCCGGACCAGCGTGGACTTGCCGGCCCCGTTCCTCCCGACCAGGCCGGTCCGGCCACGTCCGAAGGCGGCGGTGAGGTGGTGGAGCGCGACGGTGCCGTCGGGCCAGGCGAAGGTGACGTCGTGCAGGACGACGGACGGACTGGTGGGCATGGGGGTGTCTCCCGGTGTCGATGCTGGGCGCACGACACCGAGGCCACCGCGGTGCGGTGGAGCGCCCGACGGGGCGCGCGATCACGGTGTCAGCGCGTGGGCTGAGCGGTACCGGTGATCGACAGCAATCCGTCTGCTTCCGTCGGGGGACCCCCGTGTCCGCCATCCGTTCCGCCGGTCGGTCTCCCGCCCCGGCGGCCCCGCGATGACGACGAGGTGACCTCCACGGTAATCCCGTGACACGGGCACCCGCAAGGGATGACAGGCTGGGGGCATGCCGGAGAACCTGTTGCCGACCCCGTCGTCGAACCCCGAGACCCTGCTGCCCGCCGAGCCGGAGGTGACCGCCGCGATCGAGGCGGAGGCCCCCGTCGCCAGCGTGGTGGTGTCCTACCCGTCGTCGAGCCTGGCGTGGGCGCTGCTCGCCGACGAGGCGTGGGCGCGTGGCGCGACCCTCGAGTCGTACGCGTACGCCCGTGTCGGCTACCACCGTGGGCTCGATGCCCTGCGCAAGGCCGGCTGGCGCGGTGTCGGCCCGGTGCCGTGGTCACACGAGCCCAACCGTGGCGTGCTGCGGGCGCTGTTCGCCCTGCGGCGTGCGGCCGAGGCGATCGAGGAGCCGGGCGAGGCCGAGCGACTGACCGACTTCCTGAACGCGAGCGACCCCGAGGCCCTGCGCGCCCTGGCCGCCGGCGCGTAGGCGTCGCGCTCCGCACAACCAAAGCCACCTCGAACCGCGGGAACCCGTGGTTCGAGGTGGCTTTGGTTGTGCACGGCGCGCCGCGGCCCGCGCCGCGCCCCGCCCCGGTCATCGCGCCCCGAAGAGACGGGGCGCGATGACCGCAGCGGGGCGCAGCCCGCGGGCCAGCTCGCGGAGCCGACCCGCGGGCTGCTCGCCCCGACCTACGCCAGCAGCACGCTCCAACTGAAGGCCTGCGGCCAGAGCTGGTGCTCCGGCAGCACGTCGAGCCCGCACGCCCGGCTGCCGAGCCCGTGCTGCGCGGCGTCGAGGTACAGGTACAGGTGGTCCGACGTGGGCAGCTCGTACGGGTGCTCGGCACGGTCGATCTGCTGCGCGGTCCACGGCGACAGGGTGAACCCCGCACGGTGCGACCCGACGGTCGACACGGTGAACGGCCCGACGGACAGCTCTCGCAGGTCGGGCCGGTGCCCGGTCTCCTGCGGCCGCGAGTACGCCACCCCGAGCGACCGCACCGGCGCGGTGAACCGGCCGACACGGGCAGCGTGCGAGGAATCGGCGTACGACTCCAGCGGTCCGGTCCCGAACCAGGTCGCGTCCGCGTCGGCCAGCGACGCGGGCAGGTCGAACCGCACCCCGATCCGCGGCCACGTGACGTCCCAGGCGCCGAACGGCACGGCGTCGGTCTGCAGCACGAGCCCGTCGGACGTCAGGGTCCAGCGGTGCGTGACCTCGAGGCCCCACCCGCTGTTCGCCGCCGCGACGCGGACGCGCTGTTCCAGCCCGGAGGTGGTCCGCGACACCGACACCAGCCGGTGCGTCAGCCGGTCCAGCCCTCGGTCGCGCCAGCGCGACGCCGACGGGGGAGCGGTCGGGTCGCCGACACCGTGCGTGAGCACCGGGTCCGCTGTCTCGTAGCCGCCCTGTGACGCCAGGCTGTCGTTGTCCGTCGGTGCACGCCAGAGTTCCAGACGGGGCCCGGCGACCTCGTGGCCCTTCCAGGACACCAGGTCACCGCGGGCGCTGAAGGTGCCGTCACCGAGTCGGTCGCCGTCCCACCCCTGCCGGGAGGCCCGTGGTGCGTCCGCCGCGCGCGCTGCGACGAGCCGCTGGGTGCGTGCGACGACGTGGCCGGTGTCCGCCCACGCGGTCGGCCCCGCCAGTTCCACGGTCAGGTCGAACCAGAGCTCGTCGCCGGGCGCGAGTTCGGACGTGGCCGCGTCGAGCACCTCTGAGGGCACCGGGACCGTCGCCGACTCCCGAGCGGCGACGATGCCCGTGGACAGGCGCCCCGAGGCCTCGACGACGCCGTTCCGCGACAGGGTCCAGCACAGCCGGAGCCCGGCGGTCGAGGCCGAGTGGTACCGGTTCTCGACCAGCACCGTCGTGTCCGAGACCGCCAGGCGGATCGGGGCCACGACGGCGGCGAACTCGGCGAGCCCCGGCGTCGGGGTGTCGTCGGGCAGCACCAGGCCGTCCATCACGAAGTTGCCGTCGTGCACGACCTCGCCGAAGTCCCCGCCGTAGGCGTAGTAGTCCTCGCCCGTGGGCGTCTTCGCGAGCAGGCCGTGGTCCCGCCACTCCCACACGAACCCGCCGTGCAGCCGCGGGTACCGGTCGACCAGGGCCTCGTACTCGGCGATCTGCCCCGGGCCGTTGCCCATCGCGTGCACGTACTCGCAGTGGATGAAGGGCTTCGACCGCTGCCGTGCGGCCTCGGCCGGGCCGCAGCCGAGCAGGGGCGTCGGGGTGCCGCCGCCGATCGACTCGGTCTCCTGCAGCGTCGGGTACATCCGCGAGTAGACGTCCGTGTACTCGCCCGTGTAGTCGCCCTCGTAGTGCACGGGGCGCTCGGCGTCGCGGTCGTGCACCCACTGCGACATCGCCGCGAGGTTCCGACCGGTGCCGGACTCGTTGCCGAGCGACCACATCACGATCGACGCGTGGTTCTTGTCGCGCTCGACGGTGCGGGCGATGCGGTCGAGGTAGGCCTCGGCCCACGCCGGGTCGTCGGAGGGGTTGCCGACCCAGTCGGTGAACAGGAACCCGTGGGTCTCCAGGTCGCATTCCAGGATCACCCAGAACCCGAGCTCGTCGGCCAGGTCGAGCACACGGGGGTGCGGCGGGTAGTGCGAGGTGCGGATGGCGTTGACGTTGTTGCGCTTCATCAGCGCCATGTCGGCGCGGGCGTGCTCCTCGTCGAACACCCGGCCGCGCACGGGGTGGGTCTCGTGCCGGTTCACGCCGTGGAACACCACGCGCTCGCCGTTCACCAGGAACCGGTCGCCGACGATGGACACGGTGCGGAACCCGAGTCGGAGCGACACCGTCTCACCGCCCGAGGCGCCCGCGCCGGCCGCCGCGGAACCGGTCGACAGCATCGCGTCGTAGAGCTTCGGCAGCTCGGCACTCCACGGCTCGACGCCCTCGACCTCGATCGGCGCGACGTCGTCCGCCGTGGCCCAGGTCACGTCGACGCCCAGGTCGGGCACCGCGAACCGCACCGGGAACACCGCGTCGAGCGTCGGGAACGTGATCGTGCCGGTCCCCGTCTCCGGCCGTCCCGACGCCGCGGTGCCCGCCTGTGTACCGCGTGCGGAACGAACCGTGCTCGCAGGCTCGCCCGGCGCTGGCGCCGCGGCGTCGCTGGTGCGCCGCCCTGATGCGAAGCGCGCGCTGACGAACACGTCGTCGATCGGCGCCGTGGGCCGGGCGAGCAGGGTGACGTCACGGAAGATGCCCGGCAGCCACCACTGGTCCTGGTCCTCCAGGTAGGACGCCGCCGACCACTGGTGCACCCGGACCGCGAGCTCGTTCGCCCCCGGGCGCACCAGTTCGGTGACGTCGAACTCGGTCGCCAGGCGCGAGCCCGTCGACCACCCCACGAGCGTCCCGTTCAGCCACACCCGGAAGTGTGACTCGACCCCGTCGAACCGCAGCAGCACCCGGCCGGCGCCGTCGAACGACGACGGCAGCTCGAAGGTGCGGCGGTGGTCACCGGTCGGGTTCTCCTCCGGCGGGTGCGGCGGGTCGATCGGGAACGGGTACTGCAGGTTCGTGTAGCTCGGTGCGCCGTGCCCGTGCAGCACCCAGTGCGACGGCACCGGGAGCTCGCCCCAGGCCGGGTCGTCGTCCTCCCCACCCTCGGTCGCGAAGTCCTCGGAGACCGAGGCGACGGGCGACCACCGGAACCGCCAGTCCCCGTTCAGCGACAGGGACGGGGCGTCGGTGTGCAGCCAGGCACGGGGTGCCAGCCGCGAGTCGGAGCCGGGTGCGGTGGACGAGAGTGCGGAGTGGGTCAACCCTTGACCGATCCTTCCGTGAGGCCTCCACGCCAGAAGCGCTGGAGGACGATGATGGCGATGACGAGCGGGATGACCGAGACGAGCACCCCGCCGGTGGTGAGCTGGTAGAACTCCGGCAGGCGGTCGACCTGCGAGCGCCAGTTGTTCAGACCCAGTGTTATCGGGTACAGCTTCTGGTCTGCCAGCATGATGAGCGGCAGGAAGAAGTTGTTCCAGATCCCGACCACCTGGAACAGGAACACGGTGACGAGCGCCGGGGTCATCTGCCGGAGCACCACGGTGTGGAAGATCCGCAGCTCACCGGCACCGTCGATGCGTGCCTGTTCGAGCAGGGTGGTGTCCACCGACGCGGCGGCGTAGACCCGGCACAGGAACAGCCCGAACGGTGACACCAGGCTCGGGATGAGCACGCTCCAGTACGTGTCGGTCAGGCCCATCGACGAGAACAGCAGGAACAGCGGCAGCGCCGTCGCGGTCCCCGGCACGAGCACGCCGCCGAGGATCGTGCCGAACACGAACTGGCGCCCCCGGAAGTCGTACTTCGCCAGCGCGTACCCGCCGGCCGCGGCGAAGTAGGTCGCCAGGACGGCACCGACGCCGGAGTACAGGATGCTGTTCGCGATCCACCGGACGAAGATGCCGCCGTCGTAGGTGAACACCTGCTGCAGGTTGCTCCAGAGCGCGAACTCGCCGCCGAACCAGAACCCGTTGGTCGAGAACAGCGCGCCCGTGGTCTTCGTCGCGGCGATGACGACCCAGTACAGCGGGACGATGAAGTACAGCGCGACGATGACGAGGATCCCCGTCACGACGATCTGCGACCTGGGGGACCGGTCGAGCTTGCGGCGCTGGTGCGCCGAGATCGACGTGGTGTCCACGGGGACGGCGGACTTCGCCGTGGCCGGCGCTTCGATGGCTTCGCTGGTCATCGGTCAGTCCCTTCGGTGGTCGCGACGCGGCCGGCCTGGACCCCCGGGTCGGCTTGGGTGGTGACCGTGCTGCCCGCCGCAGCGCGCGTCTGGAGCGCGGTGCGGGCCTCCCGGCCGTCGCGCCGTGCGCGCTTGCGTCGGTCGCGTTCGTCCTTGGGCGGTCGGTTTGTCAGCGCGAGGAACGTGAACGACAGGATGAACGCGGCCAGCGCGATGATGACCGCCTGCGCACTCGCGACGCCGTACTCGTTGAACGCGAACGCGTTCGTGTAGGCGGCGTAGTTCGGCGTGTACTCGGTGTCGATCGCGGGGGCCACGGTCGACAGGATCTGCGGCTCCGCGAAGAGCTGCAGGGTGCCGATGATCGAGAACACCGTCGTGAGCACCAGGGCCGGTGCGATGAGCGGGATCTGGATCCGCCACGCGACCTGGAACGCGTTCGCGCCGTCGACCTTGGCGGCCTCGTAGACCTCGCCGGGGATGGACTTCAGCTGCGCCACGATGATGAGCATGTTGTAGCCGGTGTACGTCCACGTGACGATGTTCGCAATCGACCACAGCACGCTGTTCGCGCCGAGGAAGTCCGGCTGCAGCCCCATCGACTGGAGCAGCGACACGATCGGTGACAGGCCCGGCACGTACAGGAACGACCACAGGATCGTGGCGATGACGCCGGGGACGCCGTAGGGCATGAAGTAGATCGCCCGGAAGAAGCCCGGCCAGCGGGCGCTCGCCGACTCGAGCAACAGCGCGAGGATCGTGCAGGCGATGATCATCACCGGGACCTGGACGATGCCGAACAGCAGCATGCGGCCGATCGAGGCGACGAACCCGCTGTCCTGCAGGGCGATCGCGTAGTTGTCGAACCCGGCGAACCGGCCGACCACACCGTCCTCACCGAACAGGCCCTCGCGGTCGACGGTGGTGAACGACTGGAACAGGGCGCTGATGATCGGGATGACGAACGTCAGCAGGAACAGGGCCAGGAACGGGGCGAGCAGGATCCACGGGGCACGCTTCTGCGCGCTCGTGGCCTTCGTGCTCGTGCGGAACGCGGGCGTGCCGCCGGCCGGTCGGCGGGTGGACTGCCTGGTGGTGGTCTGCTGGGTCATCGTGCCGTCCTGACGCTGAGGCCCTTGTCCGTGAAGGACTGGACGATCTCCCGCTGTGCGAGCTCCACGGCGTCACTGAGCTTCAGGCCCGAGGTGAGCTTGCGGCGGAACTGGTTCTGCAGGCTGGTGAAGGCCGACTGGGTCACCGGGGACCACGACCAGTCGATGTTCTGTTCCTTGGAGGCCGGCACGAAGACGTCCTCGTTGTAGTTCTGACCGGAGAACCACTTCGACGGTTTCTCGCGCTGCGCACCGATGTAGTCGACGGCGGGCGACCAGCCGATGCCGCAGTGCTTGATCATCGCGTCGATGCCCTCCTTCGAGGTGGTCATCCACGTGATGAACTCGAGCGCCTCCTTCGGGTGCTTCGCGTTCGCCAGCACCGCGGCCGTCGAACCGCCGATGGCACTCGATCCGAAGCCGTCGGCGCCCCACTTCTGCATCGGGGCGACCTTCCACTTGCCCTCGCCGCCCTGCACCGACTCGATCAGGGCGTCACCCCAGCTCGCGCTCGTGACCGCGGCGATCTTGCCGCTCGCGGCCGCCGCGTACCACCCGGGGGAGTACGCGCCGGCACTCGTGTCGACGAGCTCGTCGTCGATCACGCCGTCGAAGAAGTCCGCGACCATCAGGGTCTTGTCGTCGGTCATGTCGACGACCCACTCGTCGCCGTCGACCTTGAACCAGCGCGCGCCGGCCTGCTGTGCGTACGCGGCGAACGGTGAGGCGTCGGCGACCGGGAACACCTCGAGGTAGTTCTGCTTGCCGGTGCTCCGGACCTTGTCGGCCAGGTCGCGCCACTCGTCCCACGTCGTCGGGGGTTCGCCGCCGGCCTGCTCCAGGATCGCGGTCTGGTAGTAGAACCCCATCGGGCCGGTGTCCTGCGGGATGCCGTAGATGCCGTCGACGAACGACACCTGCGCCCAGGCGGCCTCGTCGTACTTCGACTGGAAGTCCTTCGCGCCGTACCGGGCCAGGTCGACCAGGCCGTTCGCGAGCATGAACTCGGGGATCTGCCGGAGCTCGACCTGCCCGATGTCCGGGCCGCCGCCGGCCGCGAGCGCGGAGTACATCTTCTGGTACCCGCCGCTGTTGCCGCCGGGGATCCAGTTCGCGGTCACCTGGATCTCGGGGTGCGTCTCGTTCCAGACGTCGCACACCTTCTGGAGGTCCTTGAGCCACGCCCAGTAGGTGAGCTGGACGGTCTCACCCGAGGCCGCGGCGGGCACGAGGGCCGCCTTGTTGACGTTGGTCGAGCCCGGGACCGCACAGCCGGCGAGGAGTCCCGCCGCCGCGGTGCCGAGGCCGAAGCCCAACAGGTGTCGTCTCGTGATGGGTCGTGGTCGTGGCGCCATTGCCGCACTCCGTTCGTCGTTGATCGGGGTTGTCGACACCCAATCACAGAACCGAACGCCGTTGTGGTTTCGTGACCGTACCGACACTGCGCGTTCCCGGCGCACCTTGGAACGGCCCCAGGCCCGGGCGCGGACCGTGGGGTCACAGAGCAGACACCGACGCCCCGGACGGCGAAGGCCGCCGGTGGCACGAACGGGAGGAGAAGCGATGGCTGAACGTGGGAACACCACCCATCGGCCCGAACTCGACGAGCAGCTCGCGCACGAGGCGCAGAGCATCGTCCAGGGGCACGGCAGCAACGCGCACGTCGAGGAGTTCCGGCAGTCCGAACCGGTCCCCGACGACACGGACGACCCGGAGACGGTCGTCGCGTCCGGCTACGACGGCGAGATCGAGGGCGAGCTGCAGGACGACGCGACCAGCGTCGTCCCCGAGGACGACGCCGACCTGGCGGACCCCCTGCCCTCCGGCGAGGGCGACGGCGCCGACGCGACCGTGTACCGCACCGAGACCGGGGAGGGCAGCACCGATGGCACTGACGCAGAATGAGGCCCCGCACCTGCAGTCCGGGATCGCCGAACGCCTGAAGCGCGGCGGCACCTGGACCTGGGCGTACGTCGACGCCTCGGGCGACCGCGAGGACCCGCAGCACCTCGCCGCCCTGCAGCGCCGGAAGGCCGAGGACGAACTCCGCGCGGCCGGGGCCGGGGCCGAGGTCATCGACACCGTGATGGCGGAGCTCGAGGAGACCCCCGGAGTGCCCGCCCCGGTCAGCCGGTTCGTGCTGGTCCACGACGGCGAGCTGGTGCTCAGCGAGGTCCTGCCCGGCGAGATGCACGCACCGACCTCGGTCGGCCACGATCCCGTCCCCGACCTGCTGCCGCTCCTGGCGCACCGTCCGCTCGACCTGCCGTTCCTGGTCGTCGAGGTCGGCCGGGAGGGCGGTGGCTACCGTGCCTACCGTCTCGGCCACGCCGACGTGCCGGACCAGCGTGACGAACAGCGCGTGCAGGGCCGCACCGACACGCTCCACAAGTTCCAGGGCGGCGGCTGGGCGCACCTGCGGTGGCAGCACCACACCGAGGAGATCTGGCGCGACAACCAGAACGAGGTCGCCGCGGCCATCGAGGAGGTCTTCCGTCGGCTGCAGCCGAAGCTCATCGTCGTCGCGGGGGACATCCGTGCGCGCGGGCTCCTGCTCGACCAGCTGTCCACCGAGGCCCGCGCCGTCGTCTCCGAGGTCCCGGTCGACACCCGGGCGTCGGACGCGTCGGAGACCGCACTCGTCGAGCACGTCGACATCGCGCTTGCCCGGGTCATCGCGACCCGGCGGCACGACTTCGAGGACCTGCTCCGGACCCACGTCGGCCGTGGGGACAACCAGACGGTCGCCGGCATCGGATCCGTCGTCGAGGCGCTGCAGCAGGCGCAGGCATCGGTCGTGGCGATCGACGCGGCTGCGATCGGCGATCGCACGCTGCTCGCGCTCGCCGCGGTGCCGTGGATCGCCACGGCACCCGAGCAGGCGGCGGGCGCACCGGTGATCGGACCGGTCCCGGCCGTGTGCGCGCTCGTCCGCGCGGTCGCCCTCACCGACGCGGAACTGCTGCTCGTCAACGCCGCGTCCCTGCCGAACGGGGCACCGGCGGCGGCGTTGCTGCGCTGGCCGGTGGGTCCGGCGGTGCCGACCGCCTGAGCGGCGACCCATCGACGGACGGGAGGCCCGGTGCCGGCTGGTACCGGGCCTCCCGTCCGTCTCGGTGCGATCCTGCGGGCCGGCACGACGGCCCGCGTATAGCGTCCCGGCCATGACCGACGACCGCCGACGCGAGCTCGGCACCAGCGACGCACCCGTGGAGGACGAACTCGCGGAGTCCTTCGACGCGACCGTCGAGGAGGGCGCGGAGCGGCTGCAGCGGACGACCCGGGCCGTCCTCGTCACGGGGTTCTTCGGCGGCCTCGAGGTCGGTCTCGGGGTGATGGCGTACCTCGCCGTGCTCACCGAGACCGACAGCCACCTGCTCGCCGGGCTGGCCTTCGGCATCGGGTTCATCGCGCTGCACCTGGCGCACAGCGAACTCTTCACCGAGAACTTCCTGATGCCGGTCGCGGCCGTGGTCGCGCGAGAGGGGACCGTGCTGCAGCTCGTGCGACTGTGGGGCGGCACCCTCGTGGCGAACCTGGCCGGGGGATGGGTGTTCATGTGGCTCGTCGTCCAGGCGTTCCCGCAGTGGCACGCCACGCTCTCGGAGTCGGCGCACCACTACGTCGACGCGCCGTTCGGACTGCAGAGCATCGTGCTGGCGGTCCTGGGCGGCAGCACCATCACCCTGATGACGCGGATGCAGCAGGGCACCGACTCGGACCCCGCGAAGCTCGTCGCCGCCGTCGCCGGAGGCTTCCTGCTCGCCGGGCTGCAGCTCTTCCACTCGATCCTCGACTCGCTGCTCGTCTTCGGTGCGATCCAGTCGGGCGCGGACATCACCTACGGGCAGTGGCTCGGCTGGTTCGGCTACACGCTGCTGTTCAACGTCCTCGGCGGGCTGGTGCTCGTGACGGCCTTGCGCCTGCTCCGGACGAAGGAGCTCATGCAGGACCGCCGCCGGGACTCCCAGGACGACCCCGAGCGTGCGGACCACGAACAGGGGTGACGGGCGCGACGGGCGGAGCCGACCGACGGGGCCGTTCGCAGTCAGTCCTGCGGACGGTCAGTCGTGCGAGCGGTCGCGTCGGGGCACCATCGGGACCGCGAGCAGCGGGAGCACCGCCACGATGCCGAACGACGCCGCGAACCCGAGCGCACCGACCAGCGCGCCGATGCCCGGACCGACGGCGCTCGCCGCGATGAACTGCCCGGTGTTCTGCGCCCCGAGCACCCGGCCGGACCAGAACGGCCCCGCCGCCTCGGCGACCGACGTGTACGCCAGCCCGTTGTCGGCGACCGTCACGCTCGTCGCGAGCACCAGGAACACCGCGGCCCCGGCCAGGTGCGTCGCGTCGACGACCGCGAGCACCGCCATCACCACCGCGGCGCTCACCGCCACGATGCGCAGGGGGCCGACGCGCGATCCGGCACGGTCGCTCCAGCCACCGACCAGGATCCGGCCGATCGCCCCGACGAACTGCGCGGCGCCGACGAGCAGCCCGGCCGCCGGTGTCGACCAGCCGAGGCCGACGAGCCAGACGAGCCCGTACGTCGACAGGGTGAACTGCGGCACCACGAGCAGGACCGACACCGCGTGCACCCGCCACAGGAAGCCGCTCGATCGGTAGGGGTTCGCGGTCGCCGTCGTCGCCACCGTGGCCCGGGCAGGGCGTGGCGGGTCGGTGATCCCGATCGCGCAGCAGACGGCGAGCACCGCGCACAGCACGATCGGCAGGACCAGGGCCGCGCGGATCCCGGAGCCCTCGGCGAGCTGCGGCACCGTGACCGCCGCGAGCGTCACGCCGAGCGGCTGCGACATCTGCCGGATGCCCATCGCGAGACCCCGGCGCTCCTTCGGGAACCACCCCACCACGACCCGACCGCTCGCGGCGTTCGTCGAGGCACTCGTCATCCCACCGGCCAGGAACGCCAACCCGAGCAGCACCGGGTCGCCCGCAGCGAGCCAGGCGCCCACCACGGCCAGCGTGGTGAGCACGAGACCGCCGGCGATGACGACGCGCTCGCCGAACCGGTCGGTGATCGCGCCCCAGGCGATGAGCGTCAGCACCATGCCGAAGGTCGGGGCGGCCGCGAGCAGCCCGGCGGCCGGCAGGGACGTGCCGCGGCTGAGCAGGTGGGGGATGAGGAGCGCCGGCGCGGACACGACGAGCGTCCCCGCCGCCTGGGCCGCAACCCCGAGGGCGAGCATCGTCCAGGCGCGGGCGGAGACCGGCGGCGTCGTGGTGGATCGCTGCGGGGCGTCGGTCGTGGGCATGCGTCTCGGCCGTTCGTCGTCGTTCCATCGCGGAACGGATTGGTATACCAGAACGGTATACCATTCCCGCCGTCACGCCGCTAGGCTTGTCCGCCGTGACCGACACGACCGACGCCGCGCCCGTGTCGCAGACGGCCCAGCTCTACGGCAACCTGCGCGCGGCCATCCTGACCCTCGACATCGCACCGGGGGAGCGCATCTCGGAGCGGGGGCTCGAGGCACGGTTCCACGCCTCGCGCACGCCGGTCCGCGCCGCACTGTCGCGGCTCGAGCGCGAGGGACTCATCCTGCACGAGGGCCGCTCGTGGACGGTCACCCCGATCGACCTCGACGAGATCGCCTCGCTCGCCGAACTCCGCGGCATCCTCGAGCCCGCTGCCGTCCGGTTGGCCGTCCAGCGTGCCACCCCCGAGCAGCTGGCCGAGGTCCGCGGGCACCTCGACGCGCTCCAGCCCACCCCCGACCAGCAGGCCGGCATCCGCATGGGGTCGACGTTCCACCTCGACCTCGCCGCGCTCGGTGGCAACCGGTTCGTCACCGACGCCATCGCCGACGCCCTGACGCGGCTCGAGCGCACGCGCTGGATCGAGGTCCGCACGCCCGAGGCGCGCGACGCCGCCTGGGACGAGCACAGCGCCATCATCGACGCCGTGCGCGACGGTGACGCGGACCGCGCAGCGGACCTCGTCGCCGCGCACGTCGCCGGCACGAACGACCGGCTCCTCAGCTGGATCGCGCAGGAGCGCCGACGCCTGCGCGGGGCAGGCATGACGATCGTGGGCGCGACCGAGCGCTGAGTGCCCGCGGACGTGAGCGGTCTGCGGGCGCCTGCCCGGGCCTCCTGGCCGTGTCCGGGGGGAGGCCGGGCGCGAGCCGCTAGCGCAGGTCCGTCGTCTCCTGCGGTGCGTCGAGGTCGTCGAACGTGCGGATCGAATCCGTGCGTTCGAGCAGCGCGTCGCGCACCTCGGCCTCGTCGTGGCTCGCGCGGAGTGCGAGCTTGCTCCCGGAACGTGTCGACTGTGACATGTCGTGTCCTTCCCCTGTGTGTGGGCAACCTGATCGGTGCGGGCACGCGGCCCGCTGGTGCGCTTCCTCACGGGACGTACTGAGGTCGGAACAGTGTCGCGCGACCCCCGCTGTCCCGCAAGCGTTTCCGGCACCGTGTGGAGAACTCCCGGCACACGGCATGCCTAGGATGGTCCGGCCGCACAGCGCGAGGCGCGGCACCAGCGGACGTCGAAGGGGAGGCACGGGTTGGCCGACCAGCGCACCGCACCTCCCACGGTCTACGACGTCGCCTCTGCGGCCGGCGTCTCCATCGCCACCGTCTCGCGCGTGCTCCGCACGCCCGACGCCGTCCGCGAGGGCACCCGGGACCGCGTGCAGGCGGCGATCCGGAGCCTCGGCTACGTCCCGTCCGGCAACGCCCGTGCCCTCGCCGGCAAGCGCACCGGCGTCGTCGGACTGCTGCTGCCCGGTTTCGACGTGGTGCCCGACGAGCGGCCGGACCTGGTCACCGACGGCGGCGTCCGCGTGGTCGACGACCGGCGCCACGTGACGCAGCCGTTCTCGTCCAACCTGTACTTCGACGAGGTCCTGCGCGGTGCCGAGACCGAGGCCTGGCAGCGGGGGCTCGCGCTCATGGTCGCCGCCGGGCGGGGCTCGTCGCGCGACGTGATCGTGAACGACGTCGCCGGCCGGGTCGACGGGCTCGCCGTGCTGGCACAGACCGTGCCCGACGACCTGCTCGAGCACGTCGCCCGCCGCATCCCCGTCGTGGTGCTCGCCGACGACCGGCGCTCGCACGGGTTCGACTCGGTGAGCGTGGACAACGCCGCGGGCATGCGTACCCTGGCGTCGCACGTGATCGGGCGCCTGGGGATCCGGTCCCTCGCGTACGTGGCGGGGCCGATCGACTCGCCCGACGACATGGAGCGCTCGGCGGGGTTCCGCGCGGCGCTGGCCGACCACGGGGTGCCGGCCTCGACGGTGCGCACCGTGCACGGCGACTTCGGGCGGGCCCGGGCGCGGGAGCTCGCGGTCTCGCTGCTGGCCGACGACGTCCCGCGCGCCGTGGTCTGCTCGAACGACCAGTCCGCGCTCGGGGTGCTCGACGCCGCCGCTGCCCGGGGGCTCCGCGTGCCCGAGGACCTCGTCGTGACCGGGTTCGACGGCATCGACGCCGGTCGGTTCTCGTCGCCGCGCCTGACGACCGTGCACCAGCCGATGGGGGCGCTCGGCCGTGCTGCCGTCCTGGCGATCGTGGACCGGCTGGAGCGCCGCGAGGGCCCGCCGCGCGCCGTGCGCCTGCCCGTCGAGGTGCTGCTGCGCGAGAGTTGCCCGCCCGCGCTGTAGGCGTGCGTGCCGTCGCGAGGCCGCACCGTGCGACCTTCCGCATCCCGTGCGACCTTCCGCGCCCCGTGCGAGTCCGTAGCAGTGCACAGAGCGGGCAACCTCGCACCAGTCGGCGCACCTCGCACCGTGCGCCGCCCTCCATCAGGACCGCAACCTCGCACCAGTCGGCGCACCTCGCACCGTGCCGCCCCGCGAAACAACACCCGCAGTTGCACGCCGCGATGTAAGCGCATACATTGAGCACGTACCGAATCGACATGGAGGTCGACCGAGCAATGACGCTTCCCCCACAGCGCACGCGCGGCACGCGTGACCCAGGCCCCCGCCGCCGAGGCCGCCTCGTCGCGGCCATCGCAGGCCTCGCCGCAGTGGCCCTCGTGGCCACCGGCTGCAGCATCCAGGTCCGATCCGAACCCGATCCCACCATCGGCAAGGACACGATGCTCATCAACGCGGACCGCGGCAACCCGCTGTTCGACCGCAACTTCAACCCGTACATCGCGAACGCCCGCACGGCCTCCAAGTGGATGTACGAGCCCCTCATCGAGGTGAACCCCCTCGACGGCAAGCGCAACCCGTGGCTCGCCAGCGCGTGGAGCCAGCCCGACGCGAAGACCATCGACATGACGATCCGCTCGGGCGTCGAGTGGTCCGACGGTTCGCCGTTCAGCGCGAAGGACGTCGTCTTCACCTTCGACCTGCTCAAGAAGTTCCCCGCCATGGACGTCAAGGGCGCCTGGCAGCACATCAAGAGCATCGAGCAGGACGGTGACCACGTCGTCTTCCACCTCAAGAGCGAGGACGTCCCGAGCCTGACGATCATCGGGCAGACGTACATCCTCGGCGAGGACCACTGGGGCGGCGTGAAGGACCCGACCACCTGGCGCGACCCGAACCCGGTCGGCACCGGGCCGTTCGTCCTCGGCAACTACACCGACCAGCAGTACTCGATGAACAAGAACCCGAAGTACTGGCAGGCCGACAAGATCGCCATCAAGCACCTCATCCTGCCGGCGACGAACACGCAGCTCGACACCGTCACCCGCGGCTACGACTGGGCGTACTCGTTCATCTCCGACGTCAAGGGCACCTGGGGCGCCGCGTCGAAGACGAACGAGTGGTGGTTCCCGGCCGGCGGTGTGATCGGCCTCATCCCGAACCTCACGAAGGCGCCGTACAACGACGTCAACGTCCGCCGGGGCATCTCGCTCGCGCTGGACCGTGACGCCATCGCCGAGACCGCGTCCGAGGGCAACCTGTCGGCGGCGGGCCAGACCGGCCTGATCCTGCCGAACCAGGAGCGCTACCTCAACCCGGACATCCCCGACAAGGGCATGATCACGCAGGACACGAAGGCGGCGCTCGCCAGCCTCGAGAAGTCCGGCTACACCGTGCAGGGCGGCAAGGTCGTCAAGGACGGCAAGCAGCTCGCCATCACGATCATGACCGCGAACGGCTACTCCGACTGGCTCCGCGCCGCGCAGGAAGTCCGCCGCGAGCTGACGGCCATCGGCATCAAGGTGACGATCCAGGCGCCGCAGCCCGCCGGGTACCAGCAGAACATCAACAACGGCACGTTCGACATGGCGATGGGCGGCATGGGCAACGGCGACGTCTACCAGGCGTTCAACTCCCTGCTCAGCAGCGAGTTCTACCAGCCCGTCGGCAAGTCGACCGTGAACAACTACGAGCGGTACAAGGACGCCGAAACCCAGAAGCTCCTCGACGAGTACAAGGCGACGACGGACACCGCGAAGCAGCAGGAGATCCTCGACCAGCTGCAGCAGACCGTCTACGACGAGCTCCCCGTCATCGGCATGTACTACGGCGGGCTCTGGGGCCTGTTCAACACCGGCAAGTTCGTCGGCTGGCCGAGCGCGAAGGACCCCTACATGGCACCGCAGAACTACGACTCGGCACCGCTGCTCATCTTCACGAAGCTCCGTCTGCGCGACAGCGCCGCCGGCAAGCAGATCCTGCAGGAGCAGGACGCCGCGCAGCAGGAGGACCAGAAGTGAAGTACATCCTCCAGAAACTCGTCCTCTTCGTCCTGACCCTCTGGGCCGCGGTCACGCTGAACTTCGTGCTCCCGCGCCTGATGCCCGGCAGCCCGGCCGACGCCGCACTCGCGAAGCTCAGCCAGAACGGTCCGGTCACCGACGCCACCAAGAAGGCCATCGAGGCCCAGCTCGGGGTGCCGACCGGCAACCTCTGGGACCAGTACGTCAGCTACCTGCACCAGGTCATCACCCTCGACTTCGGCACGAGCTACACGTTCTACCCGCAGCCCGTCGGTGACCTCGTGTCGAAGGCCCTGCCCTACACGCTGATCCTCGTCGGGGTCGTCACGATCCTGGCGTTCGTCCTCGGCACCCTGATCGGTGTCGCGGCGGCGTGGAAGCGCGGGACCTGGCTCGACTCACTGCCCACCCTGTCGGGCAGCTTCATGTCGACGTTCCCGTACTTCTGGACCGCCCTGCTGCTGCTGTTCTTCCTCGGCTACGTGCTGCACTGGTTCCCGACCACGGGCGCCTACTCGGCGACGACGACGCCCGGCCTGAACGGTGCCTTCTTCGGCGACGCACTGCAGCACGCGGTGCTGCCGGCGGTCACGATCCTGGTGACGAGCCTCGGCGGCTGGATCATCGGCATGCGCAACGCGATGATCAACACCCTCGGTGACGACTACGTGACCTTCGCCGAGGCCAACGGCCTCCGCGGACGCACCGTCGCCATCCGCTACGCGGCCCGCAACGCGATCCTGCCGAACCTGACCGGCTTCGGGCTGGCGCTCGGTGGCGTGGTCGGCGGTTCCGTCCTGGTCGAGCAGGTCTTCGGCTACCCGGGCATCGGCTACCTGCTGTTCAACGCCGTCATCGGGCAGGACTACCCGCTCATGCAGGCCCTCTTCCTGATGATCACCGTGTCGGTGCTCATCGCCAACTTCATCGTGGACGTCATGTACGGCGTCCTGGACCCGAGGACGCGTCGATGACCAACACCACCACCCCGGACGCCACAGTCGCAGTCCGCACGCAAGAAGAAGCAGCCCAGGCGCCGTCCAAGTGGCGCGCCGCCGCCCGCCAGTTCGGCGTCGTCTGGTCGAACAAGAAGGCCCGGATCGGCATCATCATCCTCGGTGTCTTCGTGTTCGTGGCGATCTTCGCCCCGCTCCTGGCCCCGTACGGCGCCAGCCAGAACGGCTTCGCCCGGTCCGCCGACGCGACGCCCGACCACTGGATGGGCACCACCGCCGCCGGCGAGGACGTCCTGTCCCAGATCATCTACGGCGCCCGCATCTCGGTCATGGTCGGCGCGGTCGCGGGCATCCTGTCCACGCTCGTCGCCGTCGCGATCGGCCTCAGCTGGGGTTACGTCCGCGGCTGGATCGCCGAGGTCATCGGGTTCATCGTCAACCTGTTCCTCGTCATCCCGGGTCTGCCCCTGATGATCGTCATCGCCGCCTACCTGCAGAACGGCGGCATCGCGGTGATCATCGCGGTCATCGTCGTGACCGGTTGGGCGTGGGGCGCTCGCGTGCTCCGCTCGCAGACGCAGTCGCTGCGCGGCCGGGACTTCGTCACCGCCGCCCAGTTCTCCGGTGAGGGCGCGACCCGCATCGTGTTCCGCGAGATCCTGCCGAACATGACGAGCCTCATCGTCGGCAGCTTCTTCGGGGCCGCCACCAGCGCCATCCTCGCCGAGGCGGGCCTCGAGTTCCTCGGACTCGGCGACTCGTCGATCGTCAGCTGGGGCACGATCCTGTACTGGGCGCAGAACTCCAACGCGCTCCTCACCGGGCAGTGGATCCTGCTCTTCGCGCCGGGTCTCTGCATCGCGCTGCTCGCGATGAGCCTCACCCTGATCAACTTCGGCGTCGACGCCGTGTCCAACCCGCGGCTGCGCGACGGCGCACGGCCCCGTAAGGAGAAGCGCGCATGAGCGGCTTGCCAGAAACGCACCCGGCAGACGGCCTGGAGGCGTCCACCGGCGCCGCCACGAGCCTCCAGTCCGACGCCCGTCACGACCAGGGCGACGCCTCCGTCCTGCTCGACGTCCGCGACCTGTCGGTCGTCTACGAATCGGCCGGCCAGACGGCCGTCCAAGCCGTCGACCACGTGTCGTTCCAGCTGAAGAAGGGCGAGTTCATCGGCCTGGTCGGCGAGTCCGGTTCCGGCAAGTCGACGCTCGGCTACGCGCTGACCCGGCTGCAGAAGCCGCCGGCGCGCACGAACGGCGGCAGCATCGTCTTCGCGGGCAAGGACATCCGCGACCTCGACGACGAAGCCCTGCGCCAGCAGCGGCAGGGCGGCTTCGCGATGGTGCTGCAGTCCGGCATGAACGCGCTCAACCCGGTGCGCACCATCCGGAACCACTTCATCGACGTCTTCAAGGCGCACGGCCACGTGTCGCGCGACCGCTGGGACGCCCGGATGAAGGAGCTCATCGAGAAGGTGAAGCTGCCGACGTCGATGCTCGCCCGGTTCCCCGGAGAGCTCTCCGGCGGCATGCGGCAGCGCGTCTCCATCGCCCTGGCACTCTCGCTCGAGCCGCAGCTCATGGTGTTCGACGAGCCGACGACGGCGCTCGACGTCCTCGTGCAGCACGCCGTGATGGACACGATCATCGAGCTGCAGCGCACCGAGGGCTTCACGGCGATCCTGATCAGCCACGACCTCGGCATCGTCCTCGAGGCCACCGAGCGCGTCCTCGTGATGCACGAGGGCCGGATCGTCGAGGACGGCGGCTCCCGCGAGATCCTCCGCGACCCGCAGGACGAGTACACGCAGATGCTCCTGTCGCACTACGCCGACCCCCGCGCCGAGGTGGTGTCGCTGCCGGGCTTCCCGGACCGCTCGCTCCGTGCCGAGGCCGGCGAGAAGCGGCAGGCGACGACCTCGTCGTTCAGCACCGTCGGGTCCCGCGAGCGCAGTGCCGCCCGCAACCCGATCGTCGTCGACCACATCGTGAAGACCTACCCGGCACCCCGCCGCGGTGAGCAGCCGGTGCAGGCCGTGCGCGACGTGTCGTTCACCCTCGAGCCCGGGCAGTCGCTCGCCCTGGTCGGCCAGTCCGGTTCGGGCAAGTCGACCATCGCGAAGCTGCTGACCGGCGTCGAGAAGCCGACCACCGGCACGGTCCGGTTCGGGGACCTCGACGTCGCCCGCCTCGGCAAGCGCGGCCTGCGGGACTTGCGCTCCGAGGTCCAGATGGTGTTCCAGGACCCGTACTCGGCGCTCAACCCGCTGCACACGGTCGAGTACACGCTGTCCCGGCCGATCGCGAACTACACGGGGCTGACCGGGCGCGATGCCCGACGCCGGGTGCTCGAGCTGCTCGAGACGGTCGGGCTCACCCCCGTCGAGCAGTTCGCGCAGAAGCTCCCGCACCAGCTCTCCGGCGGGCAGCGGCAGCGTGTGGTGATCGCCCGGGCGCTCGCGAGCGACCCGCAGGTGATCATCGCCGACGAGCCGGTGTCCATGCTCGACGTGACGCTGCGTGCCGGTGTGCTCGCACTGCTCGAGGACCTCCGCGAGCAGTGGGGCGTCTCGCTCCTCTACATCACGCACGACCTGCTGAGTGCGCGGCTCATCACGGACGACATCATGGTGCTCCACGAGGGCGCCGTCGTTGAGCGGGGTCACACGGCCCAGGTGCTGCAGGACCCGCAGGACCCGTACACGATCGCCCTCCTCGACGCCGTTCCCAACCCGCGGAGGACCCTGCGCGCATGACGAACCTGCACGACTTCCCGACGGTCCCGCCGTTCGGGCACCTGCCCACCCCGGACGGCGTCGACGTCGTCGGGATCGACGTCCCGGTCGGGCGGCTCACGGCCTACCGGATCGTGCCCGAGGGGGTGTCGAAGGGCACCGTGCTCATCGTCCCCGGGTACACCGGCTCGAAGGAGGACTGGCGGACCTTCCTGCCCGTCCTCCGCGACGCCGGCTGGACCGCGGTCGCGATCAGCCGGCGTGGTCAGGCCGACTCGGCAGCGCCGACCGAGCCGCGGGACTACTCCCTCGACGAAGAAGCCGCCGACGTCGTCCGGGTCGCGCGCCTGCTCGACGACGGCACCCCCGTGCACCTGATCGGGCACTCGCTCGGCGGTGTGATCGTCCGGGCTGCCGCGCTCCAGGACCCGTCGGCGTTCCGCGACGTCGTGCAGTTCTGCTCCGGGCCGCACGGGTGGCCGTACCGCAAGGTCGCCGAGCTGACGATCCTGCACGACACCGGCGGGAACCTCCGGCAGCTGTTCGACTCGACGAACCCGCTCTGGGCGTACCGGCCCGACGAGGAACTGCCCGACGACGTCCGGATGGTGCGCGACCGCTTCGACGCGACGAGCCCGCTCAGCGTCGTCGCCGGTGGCCACATCCTCGAGGACCACACCGACGCCTCCGACGCCCTGCGCGCCACGGGCCTGCCGGTACTCGTCGCCCACGGCGAGTGGGACAACGCCTGGCCGATCCCGTGGCAGCGGGCGATGGCCGAGCAGACCGGCGCCGAGTACGTCGTCATCCCCGCGAGCTACCACGGCCCCCAGGTCGAGAACCCGCTCGGGACGGTCGCCGTCTTCGACGCCTTCCTGAGCAAGCACTGACTCGAACAAGCACTGAAAGGCACCATCATCTCCACGCTGCAGTTCCCCGACGGCTTCCTCTGGGGTGCCGCCACCGCCGCCCACCAGATCGAGGGCAACAACGTCAACAGTAACTGGTGGGTGCACGAGCACGAGCCGGACACCACCATCGTCGAGCCCTCGGGTGACGCGGCGGACAGCTACCACCGGTACCGCGAGGACATCCGCATCGCGGCCGAGCTCGGGCTGAACTCCTACCGGTTCAGCATCGAGTGGGCCCGCATCGAGCCCGAGCGCGGGTTCGTCAGCCGTGCCGAGGTCGACCACTACCGCCGCATGGTCGATGCCTGCCACGAGTTCGGCATCGAGCCGATCGTCACCCTCATGCACTTCACCGTGCCGCGCTGGTTCGAACGCGACGGCTTCTGGCGGGCACCGGACGCCGCCGACCTGTTCGCCCGCTACACCGAGGCCGCGCTCCCCGTGGTGCAGGACGGCGTCCGCTACGTCTGCACGATCAACGAGCCGAACATCGCTGGGATGCTCGCCGGCGGCGAGGACGCCGCCAACCTGGTGGCGTTCGGCCTGCCGAACCCGGACCTGGGGGTCGCCGACGCCCTGCTGGCCAGCCACAAGCTGTCGCGCGAGGTCCTGTCACAGGTGTCGGGCCTCCAGTCGGGGTGGACCATCGCGACGCAGGCCTTCAAGTCGTCCGGCGAGCCCGGGGCGGACGCCATGCTCCGCGAGTACGGGTACCCGCGCGACGACTGGTACCTCGAGCAGGCTGCCGGCGACGACTTCCTGGGTGTGCAGGCCTACACCCGCACGTTCATCGGTCCGGACGGGCCCCTGCCCGTGTCCGACGACGTCGAGACGACCCTCACCGGCTGGGAGTTCTACCCCGAAGCCTCGGCCGACGGGCTCCGCAGCGCGTGGGAGCTCTCCGGCGGCGTCCCGCTGATGATCACCGAGAACGGCATTGCCACCGCCGACGACTCCCGCCGGCAGGCCTACACGCAGGGCGCCCTCGAGGGCATCCACCGCTGCATCGAGGACGGCATCGAGGTCCTGGGCTACCAGCACTGGTCGCTCCTGGACAACTACGAGTGGGCCTCCGGCTTCCGCCCGACGTTCGGGTTGGTCGCGTGGGACCGCGAGACCTTCGAGCGCACGCCGAAGGACTCCGCCCGCTGGTACGGGCGGGTCGCGCAGGCGAACGCCATCGAGCAGGTCACCGTCTAGGACGGTCGACCCCGCAGGCGCGCGGCGGACGGGAGGCCCTGCTCCCGTCCGCCGCGCTTCCGCGCCCCGGCACGTGGCCGAGGGCACGGGCCGTGGTGCGGACAGCGCTCAGGCGGCGGCGAGCAGGTCGGCGACGGCCGTCTCGCGGAGCAGCTCCGCCCGGTCCGCGGCGCTCGAGCCCTCGTCGTCGACGGCGTCCCGGTCGACGTCGAGCGACAGCACGACCCGGACGGTGTCGAGGTCGCCGGAGTCGACGGCCGCGATCAGCAGCGTCGCGCCCCGTGACCCGCGTGCCCTGGTGTCCGCACCCGCGGTGGCGAGCGCACGCACGATCGCGGCGTGCCCGCCCCACGCAGCGCGGACGATCGGGGTGTTGCCGTCGCCGTCACGGGCCTCCAGGTCGGCGCCCGCTGCGACCAGCACGTCGACCGCCCGTCGTGCGTCGCGGTCGATCGCCAGCGTCAGCGGCGTCCGCCCCTCGGTGTCCTCCAGCTGCAGGGTCGCGCCGCGGCGCAGGAGTTCCTCGAGCATCTCGGGGTGGTCGAACCACGCGGCGGCGTGCAGTGGGGCGAAGCCCCAGCGGGGATCGACGTCGTCGACGTCGCTCGCGTCGTCGGCCAGGTGCAGTCCGCCGAGGTCACCGTAGGCCGCTGCCCGCACCACCTCGGTCGTCCACTCGACCCAGCCGTCCGGCACCGGGCCGTGCCAGCCGCGTGCCGGGCGCGCCTCGAGGTCGGCGTACACGCTCTCGGCGACGCTCCGGATCGCCACCCGGACGCCCCGGAACCGGATCGCGACCTCGCCGACGGGGGAGATCAGCAGGCGGAGCTCCCAGGCGTCGTGCTCGTTCAGGTACTCGAGCTCGCCCCGGGCGACGTGGGCGTCACCGGCGAGCAGTTCTGCGGCGTCGACACCCGGCGGGTCGATGACGGCGTCCCGGAGCCGGAGCGACACCCTGGCGTGGTTCCAGCGGCGCCACAGGCCGCTCGGGGTGTCGAGGACCTCGTCGTTGCGCACCACGATGTCGGCGTGCACGACGACCGGGTCGGGCACACCGTGGCCCGGCAGGTCGACGGGGGTCGTCACGTCGTCCTCGTCGGCGTCCGGGTCGACGACGGCGTCCGCGGACTCCACGACCCAGCGTTCGATCCGTGAGTCGGTCCACTTGACGGTCAGGAGCGCGGCGACCGTGGGCGGGGCGTCCTCGAGCAACCGGGTCACGTGTTCGCGCTGGCCGTCGAAGTCCTCGAGGGAGACGTAGCCAACGGAGGGCCAGTTCACTCGACTCCATCGCACGGGACGACACTACCGGCGTCCGGCGGCGGGGCTGCGATGCGAACTCATCGCACTCGCGATCATCACACTTGATATGTCGTACCGGTATATCGTATGGTGGTCCGGCAGCGGAGGTCCCGCCGCGCCTGATCCGGAAGCGCACCCATGACCCCCAGTCCCACCCTCCCGACCGCGTTCATCGCCCCGGCAGCCGTCGTGTCGCCCTCGGCGGCCGTCGCTCCCGGGGTCCGCATCTGGGACGACTCCCACGTCGAGGCGCACGCGTCCGTCGGCAGCGAGACCCTCGTCGGTCGTGGCGTCACGATCGGCGCCGGCGTTCGCATCGGAGCGCGCTGCAAGGTCCAGAACGGTGCCCTCGTCTACGGACCGGCGGTCGTCGGCGACGGTGTCTTCATCGGCCCCGGTGCCGTCCTCACCAACGACAACACGCCGCGGGCGATCAACCCGGACGGTTCCGTGCAGGACGCCGACGACTGGCGGCCCACGGCCGTCGTCGTCGAGCACGGCGCGTCGATCGGCGCCGGGGCGCTCTGCGTCGCCCCCATCCGCATCGGCCGGTGGGCGATGGTCGCGGCCGGCGCCGTCGTCGTCCACGACGTCCCGGACCACGCGCTCGTCGCCGGGGTCCCCGCCCGCCGCATCGGCTGGGTGAGCCGGACCGGCCGACGGCTGGCGCAGGTCGACGACCGAACGCTGGTCTGCACCGAGACCGGCGACCGCTTCCTCCACTCCGAGACCACCGACACGATCGAGGCGATCCGTTGACCACCACACTCGAACTCATCCCCGCGGCGAAGCCCCTCATCGGCCTCGAAGAACGCCGCGCCGTCGATGCCGTCCTCGAGGGGGGTGGTCTCGCGCAGGGCCCCGAGGTCGCCGCCTTCGAGCGCGAGTTCGGCGACGTCCTCGTCGCCGGAGCCTCGGTCACCGCGGTCAACAGCGGCACCGCTGCCCTGCACCTGGCGCTCGTCGCGCTCGGCATCGGTCCGGGTGACGAGGTCATCGTCCCCTCGTTCACCTTCGCGGCCACGGCGAACGCGGTCCGACTCGTCGGCGCCGAGCCGGTGTTCGTCGACATCGATCCCCTGACCTACTGCGTCCACCCGTCCGCCGTCCGCGCCGCGGTCACCCCGGCCACGCGGGCGATCCTGCCGGTGCACCTCTACGGGCACCCGGCCGACATGACCGCGATCGCCCGGATCGCCGAGGAGCACGAGCTGCTCGTCGTCGAGGACGCGGCGCAGGCGCACGGCGCCCGGTGGGCGGGCACGCGCGTCGGCAGTTCATCCGACGCCGCGGCGTTCAGCCTCTACCCCACCAAGAACATGACCGCGGGCGAAGGGGGCATGATCTCGACCCGCGACGCCGCGGTCGACCGGATGCTCCGGCTGCTGCGCAACCAGGGCATGGAGCAGCGCTACGCGAACGAGGTCATCGGCTTCAACGCGCGGATGACCGACATCCACGCCGCGATCGGGCGCGTGCAGCTCCGCAAGGTCCTGGGGTGGACCGCGCAGCGGCAGGCGAATGCCGCCTACTTCAGCCGCGAGCTCGACGGCGTGGTGACGCCGACGACCGATCCGCGGGCAGAGCACGTCTTCCACCAGTACGTCGTGCGGGTGCCCTCGGACCGCGACGGCTTCGCGGCCGCCCTCCGCTCCGAGTTCGGGATCGGTTCCGGCGTCTACTACCCCACTCCCGTGCACCGACTCCCGTCGTTCGGACACGACCTCGACCTGCCCGAGACGGAGCGTGCGGCGTCCGAGGTCCTCGCGCTGCCGGTGTACCCGACCCTGACGCTCTCCCAGCTCGACCGCGTCGTCGAGGCCGTCAACACCCTCGCCGGGGCCGGACGATGAGTCGCGCACTGCGGGCCGGTGTCATCGGCCTCGGGATGATGGGCCGGCACCACGCCCGGGTCCTGCGGTCGCTCGAGGGGGTCGAACTCGTCGGCGTCGCCGATGCCCTCGGTGACCAGCACGACGTCGCCCAGGGCGTGCCGATCGTCCGGTCGGTCGGGGAGCTCATCGCGCTCGGCCTCGACACGGCCGTCGTCGCGGTGCCCACGGCGCTGCACGAAGCGGTCGGTCTGGAACTCGCCGCGGCGGGGGTGCACGCCCTGATCGAGAAGCCCGTCGCGGTCGACGGTCCCGCTGCCGCGCGCCTCGTGGCCGCCTTCGACCGCGCCGGACTCGTCGGCGCCGTGGGCCACATCGAGCGCTACAACCCGGCGCTCCAGGCGCTGCGACAGCGGCTCGACGCCGGTGAGCTGGGCGACGTCTACCAGATCGTCACGCGTCGCCAGGGGCCCTTCCCCGCACGGATCGCGGACGTCGGCGTCGTGAAGGACCTCGCCACGCACGACATCGACTCGACGTCGTGGATCGCCCGGTCACCGTTCGTCCACGTCGGAGCGCTCGCGGGCACCAAGAGCGGGCGTCCCCATGAGGACCTCGTCACCGTCACCGGACGCCTGGCCGACGGCACCCTGACCTCGCACCTCGTGAACTGGCTCACCCCGTACAAGGAACGTCTGTTGATCGTCACCGGTGACCGCGGCACGTTCGTCGCCGACACCCTCACCGCCGACCTGACCTTCCACGAGAACGGCACCGTCCAGACCGAGTGGGACCAGGTCGCCGCGTTCCGGGGTGTGTCCGAGGGGGCCAGCACCCGGTTCGCCATCACCAAGCGCGAGCCGCTCCTGGTCGAGCACGAGGCGTTCCGCGACGCCGTGCTCGGGCGGCCGTCGGACATCGTCACCCTCCGCGACGGCCTCCGGACGGTGCTCGTCGCCGAGGCCGTCCTCGAGTCCTCGCGGATCCAGCAGACCGTGCAGCTCGGCACGGACGCCGAAGGAGCAGCAGCATGAACGTCGTCGTCGTCGGTCTCGGCAAGATCGGGCTCCCGCTCGCCGTCCAGTACGCACGATCCGGCGCACACGTCACCGGCCTCGACGTCGCGAGCGGGGTGGTCGACGCCGTGAACGCTGCGACCGAGCCGTTCCCCGGCGAGCACGGGCTCGCCGACGGCCTGCGTGAGGTCGTCCCCGCGGGGCTGCTCCGCGCGACCACGGACGCCGCGGCAGCGATCCCCGACGCCGACGTCGTCGTGGTCGTCGTGCCGCTCTTCGTCGATGCCGACGGCATCCCCGACTTCGGCTGGATGGACGCCGCCACCGACACGATCGGCGACCACCTGCGACCCGGCACCCTGGTCGCGTACGAGACGACGCTGCCGGTCGGGACGACCCGTGGCCGCTGGGCGCCCCGGCTCGAGGCCCGCTCCGGACTCGTCGAGGGGCAGGACTTCCACGTCGTCTTCTCGCCGGAGCGGGTCCTGACCGGCCGGGTGCTCGCCGACCTCCGGCGCTACCCGAAGCTCGTCGGTGGTCTCTCCGACCAGGGCTCGGCGCGCGGCCGGGCCTTCTACGAAGCGGTGCTGCAGTTCGACGAGCGCGACGACCTCGGTCGGCCGAACGGCGTCTGGGACCTCCGCACCGCCGAGGCCGCCGAGCTCGCGAAGCTCGCCGAGACCACCTACCGCGACGTCAACATCGCGCTGGCGAACGAGTTCGCCCGGTTCGCCGAACGGCAGTCCATCGACATCGCCGCGGTCATCGACGCCTGCAACTCCCAGCCGTACAGCCACATCCACCGGCCCGGGATCGCGGTCGGCGGTCACTGCATCCCGGTGTACCCGCGGCTGTACCTCTGGAACGACCCGGAGGCCACGGTCGTCCGTGCCGCACGTGCCAGGAACGCCGCGATGCCGGCCCACGCGGTCGACCTCCTCGAGCGCCTGCACGGGGACCTGCGGGGCCAGCGGGTCGTGGTCCTCGGTGCCGCTTACCGTGGCGGCGTGAAGGAGACCGCGTTCTCCGGGGTCTTCGGCACCGTCGACGCGCTCCGGGTCCACGGCGCAGTGGTGACCGTGTCCGACCCCCTGTACTCGGACGTCGAACTCCGCAGTCTCGGCTTCGAGCCCCACGTCGACGGCGAACCGGTGGACGCGGCGGTCGTGCAGGCCGACCACGCCGAGTACGCGACGTGGGACGAGTCCCGGCTCCCCGGCGTCCGCACGGTCGTCGACGGCCGACGGGTCCTCGACGTCGAACGGTGGGCGTCCACCACGGTGACCGCGATCGGTGCTCCGCCCGTGGTCCCCGTGGCCTGACACCGTGCGGTCCTCGCCCCGACGGCGCCTCCCGGCGATCGCGACGATCCTCGTCGGCACGGTCCTCGGACAGGGCCTGGTCGTGGCGATCTCACCGCTGCTGACCCGGCTCTACACCCCGGCGGACTTCGGCACGCTCGCGGTCGTCACGGCGGTCGCGAGCATCCTCGGAGCCGGTGCGACGCTCGGCACCGACCGTGCGCTGGTCGTCGCACACGACCGGGCGACGACCAGCGCGCTGGTCGCACTCGGTCTGCTCTCGACGCTGGTCGTCGGCGTCGGCACCGGCGGGGTCGCCTGGGTCCTCCGCGGCCACGCGGCACGGTGGTTCACCGCACCGGCCCTCGAAGACCTGTGGTGGGCCGTCCCCGTGACGGTCGTCGCGGTGGGGGTGCAACGGATCGCCTCCGCCGTGCTCGCGCGGCGGCAGCAGCACCGGTCCATCGCCGTGCGCAACGCCTGCCAGGGCATCGGCCAGTCCGTCTGGAACCTGACGATGGCCGCGGCCGGTCCGGTCGGGCTGGTGGGCGGCCTGGCGGCCGGGCGGATCGTGGCCGTGCTCGGGATGGTCCGGTTCCGGCGGGGCGACAGCGAGCGGACCACCCCTCGGTCCCTCTCGGCCGCCGCCCGTCACCACCGGCGGTTCCTCGTCGTCACGCCGTGGTCCTCGATGCTGAACGTCATCGGGCAGCAGGCGCCGGGCCTGCTCATCGCGGCGCTGCACGGCAGCGTCGCCGCAGGCTTCGTCGCCCTCACGATGCGGGTGCTCGGTGCGCCCGTCGGCATGGTGGCCGACGCGACCGCGCAGTACGCCGCCGGGGCGTTCGGGCTCCGCATCCGATCGGGTGATCCCGTGCGCCGGCTCGTCCTGCGGCTCGTCGTGCGTCTCGCCACCGCGGGGGCGGTCGCGGTACTCGTCGTCGTGCTGCTCGGACCCGCCGTGTTCTCGACCGTGTTCGGTGCGGAGTGGGCGGTCTCCGGCACCTACGCCCAGGTCCTCGTCCCGGCCTTCGCGGTCCAGGTCGCCGCGTCGCCCGTCACGCAGGTGCTGTCGATGCTGCAGCGGCAGGGGGCGCAGCTGACGTGGGACGCATCGCGTCTCGTGGTGTGCGCCGCCGCGGTGCTCGTGCCGTCCGTGCTCGGGGCTCCGATGCCGGTCGTGCTCGTCGCGCTCGCCTCGGCGATGACCGTCTCCTACGCGGCGGTCCTGCTGCTCGTGGTGCGAGCGACCCGCCGCCACGACGATGAGGGACTCGGTGTGGTGCCGTAAGCGGACCAGTCTGCTGGAATGCAACATGTAGATAACTCGCGCGGGGGCCGCGCCGCCCCATAGTTTCGCTGCATGGCCCCTCGACCCCGCCCGTTCGACATCGTCCACGTCTCGAGCGCCCACCCGTGGACCGACAACCGAGTGCACCTCCGTGCTGCGGCGAGCGCGGCGCGTGCCGGGTACCGCACGGCGTTGGTCGCCGTCGCTGCCGCAGGCGTCGGCGCTGATCCGGACTGGCACCTGCCCGATCCCGAGACGGGGGTGTACGTCCGACGCATCCCGGCTCGGCGTCGCGGGCGACGGGTCCTGGTGTCCTCGGTCCAGGTCATCGGGGCGGCACTCTCGTCACGGGCGCCGATCGTGCACCTGCACGACCCCGAACTGTTGTGGGCGCTCCCGCTCCTGCGTGTGCTGCACCGGACGGTGGTGTACGACGCCCACGAAGACCTGCCGGAGCAGGTGCGGGGCAAGGAGTACCTCGGCCCCGTCGCCCGCCGTGGGAGCACGGTGGCGGCGCACGCGGCAGTGGCCCTGGCACGCCGGTCACGCACCGTGGTGGCCGCGACGCCGACCATCGCGCGCCGCTTCCGAGCCGACCGGACCGTTCTGGTCCGGAACGTCCCACGGCTCCGTGCCGAGGACACCGATGCCCCGCCGGCCGCTGCTCGTGGTCAGGTCGCCGTCTACCTCGGGTCGATGAGCCGCGACCGGGGGATCGATGTCCTGACCGGCGTCGCGGCCTCACCCGGTCTCCCGGACGGCTGGCGTGTGGTCACCGCCGGTCCGATCGACTCGGCGGTCGACCGCGGTGCGTTCGACGCACTGGTCGACACCGGGCGCATCGACCACCGGGGCGTCCTGGCACCGCACGCGGCCCGCGACCTGTTGGTGACCGCCCGCGTCGGGCTCCTCCCACTCCTGCCGACGCCGGCCTACGCGGCGTCGATCCCCACGAAGCTCTTCGAGTACCTGGCGGCCGGACTGGCGGTCGTCGCCACCGACGTCCCGCTCTGGCGCGAGCTGCTCGACGGCGCCGACTGCGCGACGTGGGTGCCACCGGGTGACCCGGAAGCCGTCGTGGCCGCACTCCGCCGGTACGACGGCGATCCTGAGCTGCTGCGACGGCACGCCGAAGCCGGCCGCGCCCTGGTGCTCGAACGCTTCCGGTGGGACCACGAAGAGCACGTCCTGCTCGACCTGTACCGCTCGCTGTCCGGCGCCTCGCCGATGCCGGAAGCCGTCGGGCGGTGACGCCGCTCCGGACACCCCGGTCGGTCGTGAGCCGACGGGGTGCGCTGTTCGGCGCGGCCGGAGCGATCCCCGCAGCGCTGCTCGCCACCGAGACCCGGGCGGCCGCCGCGCCCGGGCGCTCGACTCCCGCGCCGGCGGACACGGCCCGGACGGTGACCGACACCGGGGTCGCCCGGTTGCAGGACGCCGTCGCGGCCACCGACGCGGGTGCCGTGCTCGTCGTGACCCGGCACTGGGCGCTGTCCGAGCCGCTGCGGATCGACCGCGCGATGACGATCCGGTTCGTCGGCGGATCGCTCTCCACCACGCGCGACATCGACCTGGTGGTCGTCGCGGCGTCGGACGTCACCATCATCGACGCGGTCCTCCGGGGCTCCGGGTCGGACCACTCCGGGCTCGGTCGGGGTGTCCACGTCGCCGGCACCGTCACCCGGCCGTTCCGCGACGTCCGGATCCTCGGCGCGGACATCCGCGACTTCTCCCACGACGGAGTCCTGCTCGACCACTGCGCGGCGTTCACCGTCGCCGACTGCGTCATCGCCGACGTCGGCTACGCCGGGGTGCTCATGTTCTCCTGCATCGACGGCACGGTGCGCGGCAACCGCATCGCCCGGGTGACCCAGCCTGCGCCGTACCTGAACTCGTACGGCATCGAGGCCGTCCGCGCGACCACCACCGGACTCCTCGGCGCACCACGTTCGGCCCGGATCGTCATCGCGGACAACCACGTCTCCGACGTCCCCGCGTGGGAAGGCATCGACACCCACGGCGGGCAGTCCATCGCGATCCTCCGCAACCTCGTCGAGAACTGCCGGGTGGGGATCGCCGTCGTCCCCTCGAAGGACGAGTCGAACGCCGGCGCCACGAAGTACGCGCCCCTCGACTGCTCGGTCATCGACAACGTCGTCCGCCGCACGACGTCCGGCCCGGGGTCCGGCATCGTCATCCGCGGCGCGGGCGAGACCGTCGGCGACCCCGCCGAACGGGCGAACGGCATCGTCCTCCGCAACACGGTGACGGGGTACGGGGACGGTGACCGCGACGGGGCCGTCCTCGTCTACCTGACGCGGCACCTGATCGTCGCGCACAACCACTGCCCGGGTGGAGTCCGTCGCGGGCTCTCCCTGTACCACTCGAACGACGGCATCACGCTCGTCGGCAACCGGATCGCGGGGTTGCGGCGACAGGGCACGGCGACATCGGTCGCGATCGACGTCCGCGCCACCGAGAACCGCGGGCACCTGGTGGGCAACCGGTACGAGGGCAGCGTCGAGAGCGGTGCCGTCTACGGGGTGCTGTGCCGCCAGACGGCCAACGACCTGGTGCTCGTGGACAACGACTGGGCCGCGACGACGACCGCGGTCGTGGCGGGTGCCGGCGCGGTGCTCCGGGTCCGCGAGGGCTGAGCTGCCCGACGCCCGGGCGCCTTCCGCCGGTCGGTCGGGCCGGCGGTCCGCGCACGTGCTGCAGCATCGCGGCGTCCAGCGCCCTGCCCCGGCAGCGCGCGGAGCAGCATCGGGGCCGGCCCCTGTGACAGCGCGGGTGCGGGTGCTTCGCCCACGATCGCCGAGCGGCGGCCGGCCCGGGATCGTGCTCGCAGCCGGTCGTCGTCCGGGACGGTGGGCCGCCGTCCGGGCGAGGCCCGCTCCCATCCACTGCGCGGGGCGATCAGCAGGATCAGCGTGCCCATCAGCAGCCCGTGCGAGAGCATCGCCGTGAAGATGGACGTGTTGGACAGCATGATGCTCGGCATCACCACCGCCATCGCCGCGACCCGCATCGGGAGCCCCCGGCTCGCACCGTCCAGGAACCGAAGCCAGACGAACAGCGCAGCCGCCGCGACGAAGATCCCGATCCACCCCAGGTTCGCGAACCCGTCGGCGAACAGATTGGCGTTCGCGTAGCCCACCGACCCGGGCACCAGGTAGTCGGAGATCCGTTTCGGCGGCGGCAGATCGTACGGGTACTCGATCCAGGGGCTGAGGAACGAGTACCCGTAGCGTGCGACGGGGTTGTCGGAGAAGTAGTCGACGTACACCGAGGACAGCAGCCCCGGCGTCAGCATGAAGCGACGGGTGAACACCGACGTCCAGGTGATGCCGCCCTGCACCTCGTCGGCGACCGCGGAGACGATCATGATCGCGAGGGGCGCAGTGAGGAAGGCGAGCGACCGCGCCGGTTTCGCGCCCCGGAACAGCACCGCCATGCCGAGGACGGCGATGAACGAGAACAGGACCGCCTTGAACCCGGTGCTCGAGTACAGCAGGAACTGTCCGGCGAGGGCGAGGACCACCAGGGACGGGCGCCGACGGAAGATACCGCGCGCGAGGACCAGCGGGTTGATCACGTACGCCTGACCGGTCAGCAGGTACCCGAGGGCACCGCCGGTCCCGACGTCTGCCGAGTAGTCGGCGCGCACCTCGTAGATGTCGTCGAGCGCCAGGAAACGAATGTGGATGCCGACCGTCGCCGCCATCAGGCCGTACGTGACGAGGGAGTAGAGGCCGCACACCAGCCACGTGAGCGTGCCACGGTCGATCCGCCGCGCGCCGATGACCAGCACGTCGTCCGCCGCCTCGACCCGGGCTGCCGGAGCAGTCGCGCTGCTCGGCGTGGCCAGGCTGACCAGTGCGAACGCCGTCCCGACCGCGGCACTCAGCGCGATCGCCGTGGCGGTGGACACGTACCCGGTCGAGATGCTCATGATCATCGTCGGGCTGACGCACACGACGAAGATCGTCCAGAGCACGACGTGCGACGGCCGGACGAGCACCCGGGGGAGCGTCAGCGCCACCGCGGTCGTCAGCACGACGACGACGAGCAGTGCCTGCCAGGGTGCGGGGACGTAGCCGTACCCCAGGTACGAGAAGATCGGTGCGACGAGGTTCGCCGAGATCCAGTTCATCGTGAGGCCGAGGAGCCCGACCGCGACGAACACGCCAGTCACCCGTCCCACCGGACGCGCGAGCTCGGCGCGGTCGATCGTCGCCCGCGTCACCGGGCGGCCGTCGGCGTCGGTCGTGCTGCGCGGACGCCGGGCAGGAGTTCGTCGTACATCTCGACCAGCCGCTCGGCCTCCGGCGCCCAGGTGAACCGCGCGGCAGCCCGTCGGGCCTCGGCGCCGTGCCGCTCGAGGAGCGCGGGGTCGTCCGCGTACCGGCGGATCGCCTCGGCGATGGCCGCGGGGTCGTCAGCGGGGACGAAGGTCACGCACTCGACCCCGCGCAACAGGTGCCGCCACAGGGGGATGTCGGTGGCGATGACGGCGAGTCCGGCCGCGAGGTACTCGAACAGCTTCGTCGGGAAGATCTGGTCGGTGACGGGTGTCCGGCGGAACGGGACCACGCCGATCCGAGCCCGGAGGAGCAGGTCGCGCGCTTCCATCGGGCCGACGACGCCGCCGTGCACAGCCCGGCCGGTGGCCTCGGCCGCACGCAAGCGCTCCGTCGACGTCGCCCGATCGATCGAGCCGACCATCTCGACCCGCCATCCCGTCGGGAACGACGGTTCCTCGACGACGGACGCGAGCACGTCGATGCCACGGTCGTGACTCAGGACCCCGACGTGCGCGACCAGGGCGGGCCGCGCCTCCAGGCCGACCTGGGCGTCGTCTTCCGGACGCGCGAAGGGGAAGTTGTGGATCGCGATCCGGCGCGGCGCCGGGAACCGGCGTCCGGTCCACTCGGTGGCGGTGACCACCCGGTTCGCGGTCCCGGCCACGCGGAGCAGCGCATGCGAGAGCCACGCGAACACGGCACGCTGCCGGTGGGTCAGGTAGTCCTTGCCCCAGACCTGGTCAGGCAGGTCCTCGTGTGCGTCGTAGACGACGGTGCGACCGGCCAGCCGGAGCACCGGGATGGTCCAGATGAGCTCGGGATCGTGCAGGTGCACCACCCGGGCGCGCGACCGCAGCGCGAGGGCGAGTGCCTGCGTCGTCGACACGACCATGCGCCGGACGCGCGCACGCCGTGGGATCCGCACCACCTCGACGGCCGTGGGCGGGGCGCCGAGCTCGGACTCGACCGCGATGAGTCGGACGCGGTAGCCGGCGTCGGCGGCTGCCGCGGCTTCCCGCAGGTGGACGCGGTTGTCGACCCAGGGGTGGGCGCTGGAGACGTGGACGATGTCGGGGAGCATGCTCGGGTTTCCTCGGACGGGACGGACAGGACGGGACGGGACAGGGAAGGGTCAGGCGGCGACGGTGTCGTCGAGGGCACCCGCCAGGACGCCGGCCAGGACTCGGTAGTCGTGCTCGCGCACGACATGGTCGCGGCCGCGGGCACCCATGGCCTCGCGTTCGGCGGCGGACATCGCCGCGAGCGTGAGGATGCCCTCGGCGATCGCCTCGGGGTCGTCCGGCCGGACGTGCAGGCCGCTGGCTGAAGCGACCACGGGTTCGAGGGGGACGGGTGCTCCGACGAGCAACGGGCGGCCGAGCAGCATGTACTCGTACTGCTTGTTCATCGAGACGCCGTGTCGGTACAGGGGCAGGTCGTGCATGTTGACGACCAGGCAGTCCGCTCGGCGCCCGATGCGGCGGGCGTCGTCCTGCGGCACCCGTCCGTCCCAGATCACGTCGGCTCCGGCCTGGAGGCGCGACGCGCGTTCCCGGAGCGCGCTGACGTCCGATCCGTCCCCGACCATGCGGAGCACCAGACGCGGGCCACCGTTCGTGGCGGCCCGGCGGGCGGCGAGCTCGAAGCCGTCGAGGACGGCTTCGAGCGCGTTCGCCGGCCCCATCGAGCCGATGTAGGTGACCGTGAACTGGTCGTCGTCGGGCTCGTTCGCGTCCCCGTCTGGTGCGTCGGCTTGCTCGTCGAGTGCGACACCGTTCGGGATCCAGGTGAAGGGCGTGGGCTGACCGCGGTCGGCGTAGTACCGGCCGACGCCCTCGAGCGGGGAGACGATGTGCGCTGCGCGACGGACGATGGTGCGTTCCATCCGTCGGAGCGCCCTGACCACCGGGTGCCGTTCGGTCATGCCCGCCAGCCCGAGGGCTGACTCCGGCCAGAGATCGCTCGGTTCGAAGACGAACGGTACGCCCAGTCGTCGAGCGAGTACCGAGGCACCCCACGCGGCCAGGGGATGGAAGGATCCACCGATCACGACGTCCGGTCGGGGGAGCCCTCGGAGCGAACCCGGTCGGAGCAGCAGTGCGGTGAACAAGCCGATGTCGGCGATGCGCCGGATCGCCCGGCGGGGTCCGGCACCACGGTGGTCGACTCCGCGGAGCCAGCAGAACTCGTACCCGTCGCCGGTCCAGCGCTCGCGCAGCGTCGTCCCGTGCAGGTGGGAGCGGCCGGAGGGGTGGTCCGTGCCGGCCGCGATGACCACCGTGCGCCACCCGTGCTCGGTCAGACCCGCGGCGAGGTGCTGGTGCCGGGTCGCGCGGCCGTCCCGCTCGCGGTGGTGTGCGTAGTGGTTGACGATCCAGACGGTCCTCACCGTGATCCACCCGACATCGCGGCGGTGCCCTCGAAGGCGTCGGAACTGACGTGACCGGGCGCCGCGATGCCCTCGCGTCGGAGCACGACGACGACCGTGCGGAGCAGGATCCGGAGGTCGAGGCCGAGGGTCACGGTGTCGACGTACTCGACGTCCGACCGGAGCCGCTCGGGCCAGGGGAGCGCGTTGCGGCCACGGACCTGGGCGAGACCGGTCAGGCCGGGCAGGACGTCGTGTCGGCGGGACTCCTCGGCGGTGTAGAGGTCGAGGTACCGGCAGAGGGTCGGGCGGGGGCCGACGAAGCTCATGTCACCCCGCAGGATGTTCCAGAGGCTGGGGAGCTCGTCCAGGCTCGTCGACCGCAGGAACGAACCGAACGGCGTGAGGCGGTCGCTGTCGCTGACGAGTCCGGCCGCGGGGTCCGGCTCGAGCATCGTGCGGAACTTCAGGATGGTGAACGTCTTGCCGTGGAGCCCGGGGCGGGGCTGCCGGAACAGCACGGGACGACCGAGCCGAGCCGCGACCAGGACGGCGACGACGGCGAGCACCGGAGCGAGTGCGACGAGCGCGAGGGAGGCGCCGACGATGTCGGAGCAGCGCTTGGCGCGGAGCGTGCGCGTGCGGCGGGGGGACTGCATGGGTCGTGTCCTTGTCATCGGTCAGAAGGGCGAGCGCTCTTGTACTCAGAGCGGTAGTACGCGCTCCGGGAGGCCTTGTGCTTGGTCTTGGTCAGGACGATGCCGGCGACCTGCTGGCCGACGCGCGCCAGTGCCTCGATCGCGAGTCGGACGTCGGAACGCTTCGTCTGGTTGGCGGCGGTGACCAGCAGGGTCGTCGACACGAGCGTGCTGACGAGCGCCGAGTCGGTGACCGCGAGGACCGGTGGTGTGTCCACCAGGACGACGTCGTAGTTGGCGGCCAGCTCGGCGAGGACCCGTGCCATCGCCTCGGACCCGATCAGCTCGCTGGGGTTCGGGGGGATCGTGCCGGCGGGCAGGACCGAGAGGC
Organism: Curtobacterium sp. MCPF17_021; assembly: GCF_003234605.2. Lineage (NCBI taxonomy): Bacteria > Bacillati > Actinomycetota > Actinomycetes > Micrococcales > Microbacteriaceae > Curtobacterium > Curtobacterium sp. MCPF17_021. The sequence goes on from NZ_CP126252.1 coordinate 536,791, forward strand.
CGTCGAGGCCCCAGTCCTGCAGGACGTCGTCGAGTTCGACGCGGCCGACGAGCAGGTCGGTGAGCCCGACGGCGCCCTCGATGCTCATCACGGAGGCCACGTTCGGTCGACGGAGGTCGGCGTCGATGATCACCGTGCGCATGCCGCTCTTGCTCAACGCGATACCCAGGTTTGCGGTGGTGGTGGTCTTGCCCTCGGACGGCCTGGCGCTGGTCACGGCGATGGTCGGTGCGCCGCTGGTCCGGAGGAACTGGATGTTCGTGCGGAGGCTGCGGAAGGCCTCGGACCGCGCCGAGTTCACCTCGTCGCGGATGATCAGCGGGTGCCGGGCTGCGTCGGCGTCGAACGCGATGTCGCCGACGACGGGGACGTCGCCGTCCAGGTCCTCGTCCGAGCGGACGCGGGTGTCGACCGCAGCCCGGAGCAGGGCGAGGGCGGCACCGGCGGCGAGGCCACCGACCAGGCCGAGCGTGAGGTCCGCTGCTTTCCGCGGGGAGATCGGGCTGGTGGGCTCGCTCGCTGGCGTGACCTCTTCGAGTCGCACCGATGGTGCCTGGTCGGCGCCGCGGGGTTCGATCTGCTGGACCACGCCTGCGAGCCTCTTGCCGACCTGTTCTGCGATCGTGGCGGCGACCTTCGGAGATCCGTCCTGCACGGCGATCTTGATGATCACGGTGCCGGCGTCGACGGAGGTCGTGATCCTGGACGCCAGCGCCGCCGGAGTCGTGTCGAGCTCGAGCTCGTCCACCACGCCCTGCAGGACACGGGGAGAGGTCGCGAGTTGCATGTACGACTTGATCTTCTGCTGTGCGGCGTTCGACCCCTGTGCGATCTCGCCCGCAGTCGCCGAGGTGTCGCCGGCGACCGAGACGTAGTACGAGGTCGAAGCCTCGTAGGTGGGCGGGGTGACGTTCGTGACGACGAGGGATGCGCCGGCTCCGAGGAGCGTTGCACCGGCGATGATCCACCAGCCCGAGATGAGGGCGCGGATGACGGCGAGGTAGTTCAAGTGGAGCCTCCGGTCGGGTTGCATGACCAGTCTAAAACATCACATCTGAAAGAACAATACGCATGCAGAAGGGGACGGGAAGAACTGCTCCCGTCCCCTTCTGGCGCGGTCGTCCGCGGTGGCCTCAGCCGGCTGCCGTGATGGTGTTCCCCTTGCCCTGGTCGTCGACCTTGGGGGCCTCGCCCTCGTAGGTCAGGGTGTTGTTCGATCCGCTGAAGAAGACCTTCTTCGTCGAGGAGACCGAGATCGTGGCGTTGCTCGCCTCGACCGTGATGGTGCCGATCGTGCCGAGGTCGTAGGTGCGGTCCGAGCTGATGAGGTTCGCCGCTGCGCAGTCGTCGGTCGCGATCGTCTCATCCGAGTCCTCGTCCTCGTCCCAGAGCTGCACGGCCCCGTCGATGCACTCGTTGTAGGTGGTCTGCGCCGCCTTCGTGGTGCTCGAGGCGGTCGGGGCGGGGTCCTTCGCGTCGGTGGAGCTGCACGCCGTGACACTGAGCGCGGCGACGAGGGCGATGGAAGCGGCGGCGAGACCGCGGCGGATCGTGGTGTTCATCGGGTTCCTCTCCGAGGAGATCGTTCGGCGATGGCGCCGTGGGGAAGGGGAGGCCCCTCCCGTCACGTCGACGGAAGGGGCCGGTGCGCTACTTGGTGTCGGCCGGCAGGGTGAAGAGCTCGCTGAGCTCCGTCTTGCCGTTCTTGGTCTGCTCGAGGGCGAAGCGGAACTCGGTCGCGCCACGGGAGACCGCGCGGTCGAAGGTCCAGTTGCCCCGCGCGTCGACCTCGAACGTGCCGGGGACGATCTGGGTGCCGGTGATGTTCAGCACGCGGTAGCTCGCGCCGGGCTCACCGGTGCCGGTGAAGGTGTTCACGACACCGGGGGTGACGGAACGGTTGGCGACGGTCACGGGAGCGAAGCCCGCGGCCTCGATCGTGAACAGGGACGACTTCTCGGTCTGGCCGTTCTTGGTCTGTTCGATCACGAACCGGAAGTTCGCCGCACCGTTGGAGACGACGCGGTTGAACGTCCAGCGGCCGTCGGCTCCGACCTGGAAGGTGCCGGGCACGATCTGGGTGCCGGAGACGTTGAGCACGCGGAAGGTCGCGCCGGGCTCGGCGGTACCGGTGAACGTGTTCGAGCGACCCGGGGTGACCCGTTCCGGCGTGGTGACGGTCACCGGGGTGAGCGCGGCGGCGTTGATCGTGAAGAGCTCGGACTTGACGGTCTGGCCGTTCTTGGTCTGCTCGATCACGAAGCGGAAGTTCGTCGCACCGTTGGAGACGACGCGGTCGAACGTCCAGCGGCCGTCGGCGCCGACCTGGAAGGTGCCGGGGACGATCTGGGTGCCGGAGACGTTGAGCACGCGGAAGGTCGCGCCGGGCTCGGCGGTCCCGGTGAACGTGTTCGAGCGACCCGGGGTGACCGAGGCCGGCCCGGACAGCGTGATCGGGGCCAGCTCCGTGCGACCCTCGACCGTCGCGGTGACGGTCTTGCGGTCGACCTCGCGGCCGTTGACCTTCTGGATCACCACGAGGTCGTTGTCCCCGACCTCGAGGTCGCCGACCGTGATGGACCAGGCGCCGGTGGCGTCGGCCTTGGTCGACTCGTCACCGATGGAGATGTCGGCACCGGGGGTCGCGGTCCCGGTCACGACGGCCGATCGGCCCTCGTTGTCGACCGACTCGACCTCGGCGGTCAGGTCCACGATCGAGGTGCCGACCGTGGTGGAGGTCGAGCCCTGCGCGCGGAAGTCGTTCGTGCTGCTCGTCCCGCTGAAGTCGAACTCCATCGCGCTCGGGGTCTCGGGCGTGTCTGCGTCAGCAGCGACGTCGATCATGAAGCGGTACTGCTGATCGGCGGGGCGCTCGCTGGCCCAGTCCGCGTCGAACGTGAGGGTCGTGTTGTCGTTCGACAGGCGACCGTTCGAGAGCGGAATGGACGTGGATGCGTTCCACGCGGTGTTGCCGACGCGCCGCCACGAGCCCTGGACGCCGTCCTGCTCCGAGAAGGTCGTGCCGTCCGGAGCGGTCAGCACTACGGTGCCCTTGGTGTCCGTGCGTGAGACGCGGTTCTCGACGACGAACGGGACCTTTGTGGTCGTGCCTCGCTCGAGTTCGATCGGGCCCTGGTCGACGGCGAAGAGGCCGCCGCCCTCGACGATCGTCGCGGATACGGTCTTCCGGTCGACTTCGGAGCCGTTCAGCGTCTGGACCACGACGAGATCGTTCTTGCCCGCCTGCAGGCCCTGGACGGTCATCGACCACGCGCCAGAGGTCTTGTCAGCCTCGACCTCCTGGCTGCCGATCGACACCTTTGCGCCTGGCGAGGCCGTTCCTGACACGACCGCGCTGGCGGCGAGGTTCTTGACGCTGTCGACCTTCGCCTCGAGGGCGACGGTCCGGGTGATCGGACCGGCGTCGCCGACGAACTGGAGCTCGCCGTTGCCGACTCCGAGCCCCCAGTAGGACCCTCCGCCCCAGTAGTCCGCCTTCACGACCGGCCCGATGGAAGCATTGTTGGCGGTGAGCTTGCCGTCCGCGAACCAGAAACTCGCGCACGGGGTGCCGTTCAGCCCGACGAGCATCCCGCCGTTGACGCCGAGGCACCCTCCGTACATCGGATCGTTCGTCAGGGCGAACGACCCATCGCTCAGCCAGGCCACTCCGTAACTCGACCGCGGATCTGCTCGCGCGGCTGAGAGGCTCGAAGCCGACCCGTACTTCACCGCCTGGCCGCCGACAATGGGCCACTTGTAGGTCCCACCGTCCTTGAAGATGATCTTCGCCGTTTCGGCTTGCGGCCGGATGTCGTTCTCGGGAGCGGCAGCCGCGGAAGCGGCAGGGGCGCCGAACGACAACCCCGAGACGATGGTGGCTGCGGCCAGTCCGGCCGCACCCATGGACTTGAGGGCGAAGGAAGCCCTCTTCTTGTGAGACATGTGCATCTTTCAGGACGGGCCGCAGACAGCGGCCGTGCGGGAAGGGGCACGCCCGTCGACAGATTCCGACGGCGCATGTACATACAGAATATCACGTGAAATACCAACATACGCGCGCGCCGATCGAGATCCCCGGCCTGAGAGTTGAGTGAGATCGGCGCAGGTTTCCCCTGACTGGAGTTGACTCCAGGTGACTCAGGAGTAGAGTTGAGTCCATCGGACGCAAGTCCAACGACTTTCCCCCCAGAGCAAGAGGAGCAACACATGGGACGTGCAGTAGGCATCGACCTCGGAACCACCAACTCGGTCGTCAGCGTTCTCGAAGGTGGCGAGCCCACCGTCATCGCCAACGCCGAGGGCATGCGCACCACGCCGTCGATCGTGGCGTTCACGAAGGACGGCGAGGTCCTGGTCGGTGAGACCGCCAAGCGCCAGGCCGTGACGAACGTCGACCGCACCATCGCGTCGGTCAAGCGTCACGTGGGCACCGACTGGACGACCGAGATCGACGGCAAGAAGTACACGCCGCAGGAGATCTCGGCCCGCACCCTCGGCAAGCTCAAGCGCGACGCCGAGCAGTACCTCGGGGAAGACGTCACCGACGCCGTCATCACGGTCCCGGCGTACTTCAACGACGCCGAGCGCCAGGCCACGAAGGACGCCGGTGAGATCGCCGGCCTCAACGTCCTCCGCATCATCAACGAGCCGACTGCGGCCGCTCTGGCCTACGGCCTCGACAAGGGCAAGGAAGACGAGCTCATCCTGGTCTTCGACCTCGGTGGCGGCACGTTCGACGTCTCCCTGCTCGAGGTGGGCAAGGACGACGACTTCTCGACGATCCAGGTCCGCGCGACCTCCGGTGACAACCGCCTCGGTGGCGACGACTGGGACCAGCGCATCGTCGACTACCTGATCAAGAAGTTCAAGGACGAGCACGGCGTCGACCTGTCCACGGACAAGATCGCCAAGCAGCGTCTGAAGGAAGCGGCTGAGCAGGCGAAGAAGGAACTGTCGTCGCAGATGTCGGCGAACATCCAGCTCCCGTACCTGACGCTCACCGCCGAGGGTCCGCTGAACCTCGACGAGACGATCTCGCGCGCACAGTTCGAGCAGATGACCTCCGACCTGCTCGACCGCACCAAGAAGCCCTTCAACGACGTCATCAAGGAAGCCGGTGTCTCGGTCAACGACATCGCGCACGTCGTGCTCGTCGGTGGCTCGACCCGCATGCCGGCCGTGGCCGAGGTCGTCAAGTCGCTCACCGGTGGCAAGTCCCCGAACCAGGGCGTCAACCCGGACGAGGTCGTCGCCGTCGGTGCTGCGCTGCAGGCCGGCGTGCTGAAGGGCGAGCGCAAGGACGTCCTGCTCATCGACGTCACGCCGCTGTCGCTCGGCATCGAGACCAAGGGCGGCCTGATGACGAAGCTCATCGACCGCAACACCGCGATCCCGACCAAGCGGAGCGAGACCTTCACGACCGCTGACGACAACCAGCCGTCGGTCGCGATCCAGGTCTTCCAGGGCGAGCGCGAGTTCACCCGCGACAACAAGCCGCTCGGCACCTTCGAGCTCACCGGCATCGCGCCGGCTCCCCGTGGCGTCCCGCAGGTCGAAGTCACCTTCGACATCGACGCCAACGGCATCGTGCACGTGTCCGCGAAGGACAAGGGCACCGGCAAGGAGCAGTCGATGGTCATCTCCGGCGGCTCGTCGCTGCCGAAGGAGGACATCGAGCGCATGGTCCGCGAGGCCGAGGAGCACGCCGCCGAGGACAAGGCCCGCCGTGAGGCCAACGAGCGTCGCAACCAGGCCGAGCAGCTCGTCTACTCGATCGAGAAGCTCATCAAGGAGAACGACGAGAAGCTCCCCGCGGACGTCAAGTCCGAGGTGCAGGCCGACGTCGACGCGCTCAAGTCCGCTCTCGCGGGCGAGGACGACGACGCGGTGAAGACCGCCTTCGACAAGCTCAACGAGTCGCAGGGCAAGCTCGGGCAGGCCATCTACAGCCAGCAGGACGCAACCGCCGGTGCCGCCGGTGGCGAGCAGCCCGCGGGTGACCAGCCGGCCGACGACGAGGACATCGTCGACGCCGAGGTCGTGGACGACGAGGACGACAAGGACAAGAAGTAACGATGACGGATCCCAAGGACAACGTGCCCAACGAGGAAGAACCCCAGGTCGAGGGCGACGCCACGAACGCGGCCGAGCCCGAGGACCTCATCGAGGCGGAGGGGCCCGACGTCGAAGTACCGACGGACGGCCCCGCCGCCGGGGGGCCGGCAGCGGAAGCGGCGAACGACCTCTCTCCGGAGGACGAGGCACTGCTCGCCGACGCCGCCCGCGGCATGGCCGAGGACAAGCTGACCACGGACGAGCGTGACCTGGTCGCCGAGATGCGCGCGGACATGCTCCGTGCGCAGGCCGAGCTGGTGAACTTCCGGAAGCGCGTCGAGCGTGACCGCGAGGCCAACCGCGAGGTCGCCATCGCCGAAGTGGTGCGGGCCCTGCTGCCGGCGCTCGACGACCTCACCCGGGCCGAGGCCCACGGTGACCTCGCCGAGGGCCCCATGCAGGTCATCGGCCAGAAGATCCGCGGGGGCTTCGAGAAGTTCAAGCTGGTGCAGATCGGCGAGAAGGGCGAGGCGTTCGACCCGAACATCCACGAGGCGATCGTCCAGCTGCCCACCCCGGGCGCCACCGGACAGACCGTCGCGGACGTCGTCGAGCCGGGCTACAAGCTCGGCGAGCGCGTGCTCCGCGCGGCCAAGGTCGCGGTGGCGGTCCCGGCCTGAGCCGGAACCCCGTGGCGACGACAGAAGAAGGCAGGTGATCCATGGCCAGTCAGGATTGGTTCGACAAGGACTTCTACAAGGTCCTCGGCGTGTCCAAGGACGCCTCCGACGCGGAGCTCAAGAAGACGTACCGGAAGCTCGCGCGGCAGTTCCACCCGGACTCCAACCCGGGTGACGCCGCCGCCGAGAACCGCTTCAAGGAGATCAGCGAGGCGTACTCGGTGCTCTCCGACAAGGAGCAGCGCCAGGAGTACGACCAGGTCCGCGCCATGGGCTCCGGCGCCCGCTTCACGGCGGGCGGCGGGGGCCAGGGCGGTTTCGAGGACGTCTTCGGCGGGATGTTCGGGCAGCAGGGCGGTGGCGGACAGCGTGTCCGCTTCGGCCAGGGCGGCCCCGGCGGTGCCGGCGGTTTCGAGGACATCCTCGGCGGGATGTTCGGCGGTGGGGGAGGCTTCGGCCAGACCTCCGGCGGCTACCGCGGATTCGGTGGGCCGACGAAGGGCCGGGACGTCACGGCGTCGACGACGCTCGACTTCACCACGGCGATCGCCGGCGACACCGTCAAGCTGTCGCAGGGCAACGGTCGGCCGGTGAACGTCCGCATCCCCGCGGGCGTGGCCGACGGCCAGAAGATCCGGCTGCGCGGCCGCGGCGAACCGTCGCCCGACGGCGGTGAGGCGGGTGACCTGGTGGTCGCCGTGTCGGTGCGCAAGCACCCGGTCTTCGAGCGCGACGGACTGAACCTGCGCGTGGACGTGCCCGTGACGTTCACCGAGGCGGCGCTCGGCGCGACGATCGAGGTCCCGACGCTCGGCGGCTCGCCCGTGAAGCTCAAGGTCGCCCCCGGCACGCCGTCGGGTCGCGTCCTGCGCGTCAAGGGCCGCGGCGTCACGACGAAGAACGGCACGGGCGACCTGCTCGCGACCGTCCAGGTCGCGGTGCCGTCCCACCTGTCGGAGAAGCAGCGCGAGGCCGTCGAGGCACTCGCGGCTGCGCTGCCCGACGAGAACCCCCGCGAGGACCTCCTCGCCAAGGCGCGCGACTAGCGCGTGCAGCCACAGCAGTAGACCAGGCCTGGAGGCTCGGCGCGGCTCCGTCAGGAAGCCGCCCCGCGCCTCCAGGCTGGTTTCCACACCACGCGAACGACGGAAAGGAACGCGCCATGACCGACATGGACGAGAACTCGCCCGTCTTCGCGATCGCGGTCGCTGCGGAGCTCGCTGAGATGCACCCGCAGACGCTGCGGCAGTACGACCGGCTCGGCCTGGTCGTGCCGGGTCGCACCCGGGGTGGCTCGCGGCGCTACTCGATGCGCGATGTGGTGCAGCTTCGCGAGATCGCGCGCCTCGGCTCCGAGGGGGTGTCGCTGGAGGGCATCCGGCGGGTGCTCGACCTGGAGAACGAGAACAAGGCACTGCGTGACCGGGTGCGGGAGCTCGAGTCGGCGCTGGCCGACCAGCTCATCAACCGGCCCGGCGCACGGGTCTTCGCCGCCACCGCGAGTGGGGCGGCGATCTCGCTCAAGGCTGGGTCGAGGCCACAGCGGAACACGCAGATCGTGCTGTACCGCGGGCCGCGCTGACCCACCTGCACGGACGATGCCCCGGACCTGACGGTCCGGGGCATCGTCGCGTCGGTCAGCCGGAGCTCACCGGGTGTTCGCGTGCACGGTGAAGAGCGGCGTCGTGTACTCGGAGCCCGAGACCGACACCTCGAACTTGAAGTCGATCTTCGTGGCGCCGCGGGAGACGACCCGCTCGAAGCTCCAGTTGCCCTCGGCGTCGACCGTGACGGTCTCGGGCACGATCTGGGTGCCGGACGCGTTCAGCACCACGAGGGTGGCCCCGGCCGGGCCGGTCCCCTCGAAGGTGTTCGCGGCACCGGGGTCGACCGCGCGCGTGCTCACCGCGATGGGATCGAAGCCCTGGTTGGCGGCGATGGTGAAGACCTCGGACCGCTCCGGCCCCTGGTCGCCCTTGGTCTGCTCGATGACGAACCGCAGGTTCGCGGCACCGCTCGTGACGACACGGTCGAACGACCAGTTGCCATCGTCGTCGACCTGGCGGACCCCGGGGACGATCTCCGTGCCCGAGACGTTCAGGACCCGGTACGTGGCGCCGGGTTCGCCGGTCCCCGAGAGCCGGTTCGACACCCCGGGGGTGACCGTCTCCGGGCCGGACAGCCGGACGGGGGTGAGGCGGCCGGTCTCACCGGGGTTGACCGTGACCTCTGCCGTGGTGGTGTTCGCACCCTTCGAACCCTGGACGACCCGCAGGACGTGCTCGGCGCGGTCGAGGTCGTCGGTGTCGACGAACCAGCGGCCGCTGGGGAGGACGCCCTCGGCGCTGCGACCGACCCGACGTTCACCGTCGGCGGTCACCTCGACCACCTCGACGGTCGAACCCGGCTCACCGGTACCGGTCATGGCGATCGATCCGCCGCCGTGCGCGGAGCCGTCCGTCGGGGTGGTGATGCTGACCGCGGCGCCGTAGTCGACGTCGCGGGTGATCTCGTTCGCGGTGTCGCGGACGCCGTCGATGAACTGCGCGGCCGTGACGCGGAGTGTTCCGCCCGCGTCCGGTGCGGGGATCGTGGTCTCCCACGCGCCGTCCGGACCGACCGTCACCGCCTCGCCGAGCTGGGCCCCCGCGACGTCGTACAGGCGGACCTCGGCCTCGGCCTGCGCGGTCCCGCTCGCCGTCACCGGAGCGGTGAGGTCACCGGCGGCGAAGGCTGCTTCGAACGTGAGGGCCGCCGCGGTCAGCGTGACCTCGAGGTCGGTCGTCCCGGTGCGCTGGGCACCCTCGTACTGTTCGACCTCGATGGTGCTCGTCCCGAGGGGGAGGTTCGTGACGCGGGCCGTCCAGCGACCGTCCGGACCGACGACCTGCGGGTTCCGGCCACCGATGAGGACCGTCGCGCCCGGTGTGCCCGTGCCGGAGATCTGCGCGCTCCGCGTCGTGACGTCGGTGGAGTCGATGCGGGCGGTGAAGGACGGCGTGAAGTCCTCGGTGTTCGGCAGCCGGTCGGCGACGTTCTGGGACTGGAGTCGCATGACGCGGTCGGTGTTGAACAGGCCGAGGAAGCCGCGGTTGTAGGTCGACTGCAGGCCGGTGCCAATCGGGTTGTTCGAGCCGGTGTTCGCCGCGGTCCGGAACCGTTGCCGGGCGTCACCGTCGACACACGTCTCGAGGGTGACGGGCGAGTAACTCGTGATCGACGCGGTCGCCGCGGTGAGGCACAGATCGGGATCGGAGAGCGGTCGGACGGTCGTGACGGCTCCGGTGGCCGGGATCGACCACCGCACGGCGGCGGCACGGGCGGCCGCGAGGGTGGTCGCCCGGTTCGCCGGGACCTCTTCCCCGGCGGCCGAGGCCGAGGGGGCGCTGAACGTCGGGGTGGACGGATCGCCGGCGAAGGCCGAGGTCTCGGTGATGAGCGGGCCGACCAGCGTCAGCTCCGACTCGTCGACCTCGGCCGCGGTGGCCGGGGCGAGCCCGGCGGTCGCGGCGAGCGTCAGGGCGGTCAGGCCGGTGGCGGCGAAGGCCACGCTCCTGCGGGGGTGTCTCGTCATCGATGTGTCTCTCTCGTCTCTGAGGGCGGATGGACCGTGCCATCCACGTCCGGAGGGCCCGGATTGCACGCAACATATCAGACATGAAAACCCATCGACTATCCGGCAACGCGAGATACGGAATGCGCTGAGTATTGTGGAATACCACCACCTGGACAGCGTGCCGAGGAGGGCCGTACAGTCGCGCCTGCGGGGCCGTCCGAGCGGTTCGTCGAGGGGGCGCGGATGGATGACCAGGGACGACTGACGAGGCGGGTCCCGCGTCGCGTCGTGCTCACGGCGGCGGTGAGTGGGATCACGCTGGCCGGGGCGGTCGTCCTCGGGCGTCGCCCCGTGCCCACCGAGGCGGCGGACGACGTTGACCGCGACGCGCTGCAGGCTGCACTGGACGCCGTACCCTCCGGCGGGGAGATCGTGATCGACCGGCCCTGGACCCGTTCGCGGAGCCTCGTCGTCCGAACGCCGCTCCGGCTGCGGTTCACCGGGGACGGGGCGCTCCGGATGACGACGGACTCGACCGCGCTCCTGGTGCTGGCGTCGGACGTCGAGATCGTGGACGCCGTGATCACGGGCATCGGTGCCGACAGTGGCGGCACCGGCCACGGCATCGCGGTGATGGGACTCCGAGGGGCTCCCCTGCACGGGACCACGGTGCGACGTGGCCACGTCCGGGACGTCCCGCACGACGGCGTGCACCTGGAGTACTGCGACCGCTTCCGGATCACCGGGACGACGGCGGAACGGCTCGGGTACGCGGGCATCGTCGGCGTCGGGGTGGTCGACGGGTCGATCGACGGCAACACGGTGCGCGACGTCCGGCAGCCCGCTGGCCGGGTCAACTCCTACGGCATCACGCTCACCCGTGACGCACGGTGGGGCTTGTCAGAGGCCCGGCGTTCGGCTCGGGTCCGTGTGACGGGCAACCGGATCGCGGGTGTCCCCGCGTGGGAGGGCATCGACACGCACGCCGGAGCGGACATCGAGATCCGCGGCAACGTCGTGACGGGGTGCCGGGTCGGCATCGCCGCCGTGCCGTCGAAGGACCCCGCTGATCGGGAGCAGACGAGCGAGGCGCCGATCGGCCTGGTCATCGCGGACAACACCGTGACCCGGCCGCCCGGGCTCGCGCCGGGATCTGCGATCGTCGTGAGCGGCGCCGGGACCACCGTCGGATCCGCTCGGCCACGCGCGACGGGGGTGGTCTCGGGCAACGTCGTGACGGGCGGCGGTGGGTCCTCCGGCGAGGCCGGCATCCTGCTGAAGCTGACACGGGGGATGACCGTCACCGGCAACCGGATCGAGGCGAGCGTGGAGAACGCCGTGTGCCTGGCGCACTCGAACGCAGCCGTCGCGGTCCGGGCGAACCGCATCGTCGGCGTCAGTGGTGCCGGGATCGGGGTGAACGTGCGCGCCGGGGCGAACCACGGCTCGATCTCGGGGAACCACTTCGAGTCGGCACACCGAGCACTCGCGGTCGCCGTCCGGTTCGGCGACGCCGACAACCGGTTCGTGGTCCGCGGCAACGCCTGGGGGACGGCACGGGTCCGGATCGCGCACGGCGGGGCGACGGTCACGACCGGGTGACGTGGAGGTGTGACCGCAACGCGACGACGACGACGACGCCGGGTACGCTGACGCGGTGCCAGACTTCGCCGACCTCTTCCGCCGACGCGACGACGACGCGCCGGACCTCATCGCGATCGACGGCACCGACCGGTTCCTGCTCGACGAAGCCCCGCACGTGCACGGCGACGCGCTCCGGCAGCCCGGAGAGGTGGCGGTCGTCGACGACCGGTATGGGGTGCTGACACTCGGCCTCATCACGCAGTACGGCGCGAGCGACATCCGCGTCGTGCAGGACTCCCTGGTGGGGGAGCGCGCGCTCGAGGCCAACGCGGGCACGTTCGGACTGCGCGGTTTCCACCACCCCGACTCGCTCGAGGACGCGTTCCGCGACGTCCGGCTCGTGGTGCTGCGGCTGTCGAAGTCGCACGACCGGCTCGACGAGATCGCCCGGGCGGTCGCACGGTTCGCGGCACCCGACGTGGTGCTGCTCTGCGGCGGCAACGTCAAGTACATGCACGTGACGCAGAACGACGTGCTCCGGCGCTCGTTCGGCGAGGTCACGGCTTCCCGGGGGCGCGGCAAGTCCCGGTTGCTCATCGCGCAGGACCCGCTCCGCGCACAGGCGAACCGCGCCGCCACGACGAACCCCTGGCCCCGGTCGGTGCACGTCGATGACCTCGGCATGACCCTGGTCGCCCACGGCGGTGTGTTCGCCGGGACGTCGCTCGACCAGGGCACGCGGGTGCTGCTCGACGCGATGGACCAGGCGGTCCCGACCGCGCGCACGATCGTGGACCTGGGGAGCGGCAACGGCGTCATCGCGGCTGCGGTCGCTCGTCGGCGACCGTCGGTGCGGGTGATCGCCACCGACGTGTCCCGCATCGCGGTCGAGTCGACGCGCGCGACGGCGGAGGCCAACGGCGTGGCCGACCGGGTGACGGTGCTGCGGACCGACGCGGGCGACGAACTCGCCGAGGGGTCTGCGCAGCTCGTGCTCTGCAACCCGCCGTTCCACGCGGACACCACGGTGACCACGGACACGGCCGAGGCGATGTTCCGGAACGCGGCCACGATCCTCCAGGCCGGCGGTGAACTGTGGTGCGTCTGGAACACGCACCTGCGCTACCGACCGGTGCTGTCGCGCCTGGTCGGTCCGACCCGTGAGGTCGTCCGGACCCCGAAGTTCACCGTGACGGCCTCGGTCGCGACCAACCGCTGACCGGCCACGGACGGCGAGAGCCGCCCGGGCTGACCCGGACGGCTCTCGCGACGTGGTGCGGTGGGGGACCGATCAGGCCGGCACGTAGTCGAACGTGTCGGGGTCGGGGCCCGTGCGGTGGCCCTTGTCGAGGGCGGTGATGTCCGTCATGTCCTCGTCCGAGAGCTCGAAGTCGAAGATCGCGAAGTTCTCCTCGACGCGGGCACGCGTGACCGACTTCGGGAACACGATGTCGCCGCGCTGGATGTGCCAGCGGAGGACGACCTGGGCCGGGGACTTGCCGACCGACGTGGCGACGCGGGTGATGGTCTCGTCATCGAGGACGAGGCCCTGCGCGATCGGGGACCAGGCCTCGGTCGCGATGCCGAGCTCGCGGTTCACGGCACGGAGGTCGTCCTGCACGAGGTACGGGTGCACCTCGATCTGGTTGACCGACGGCGGGACGTCGGTCTCGGCGCGCAGGCGGTGCAGGTGGTGCGCCTGGAAGTTCGAGACACCGATCGATCGGGCGGTGCCGGCGTGGTAGAGCTCCTCGAGGGCCTTCCACGTCGGGACGAAGTCCGAGACGGTGGGCAGCGGCCAGTGGATGAGGAACAGGTCGGTGTAGCCGCCGAGCAGGTCGGCCGACTTCTTGCCGTTCTCCAGCGCGGCTTCCGGGTCGTGGAAGCCGTTGTTGAGCTTCGAGGTGACGAAGATCTCCTCGCGCGGGATGCCGGAGGACGCGATCGCCTCACCGACCTCCTTCTCGTTGCCGTACATCTCGGCGGTGTCGATGTGGCGGTAGCCGACCTCGAGCGCGGCCAGCGTGGCGGCCTTCGTCTCGGAGGGGTCGATCTGGAAGACACCGAAGCCGAGCTGCGGGATGGTCTTGCCGTCGTTCAGGGTGATGTTCGGAACGGTCATGGGTCCATGCAACCAAACGCCCCTCAGCGCCCGCTCCGCCAACACCCAGGAACGCCGACCCGGGGCACGCCGCTCAGGCTGCGCAGCTCAGGCGAGCGCAGCCGTGATGTACGCCAGCAGCGCCTGGCCGTACGCGATCGCGGGTACCTCGGACGCGAAGCTGCGATCGGCACCGTCGATCGTTGCCGTCACCGTGAAGACCACGCGACCGCCGACCCGCACCCGGGTGAGCCCGATGAACGACGGCCCGAGCAGTTCGCGCAGCTGGTCCTCGCGGGGCAGCCAGAGCGACTCCGTGGCGGTGACGGAGTCGAGCGCCCACTCGGTGGTGCCGTTGAAGCCGAGGATCGTGCCGGTGGGGGAGTCGTGCCGCTCGACGGTCATCTCGGACACCGTGTAGACGTCGTCGTCGATGCCGGGCTTGTCGATCACGAACCGGTCCCCGGTCTCGGGGTGCCAGCGGAGGCCGGCGTCACGGAGGGACCTGGCGAGTTCGACGGTGATCACGTTCCCACCTTGCCCGCGCGACCCGCCCCTGTCACCACCTAGGTTGCCGAAAGCATCCCGTACTAGCATCGCCGAGCACCCCTCGCGCGAGCGCAACCCGTTCGTGCGCGCGACGTGACGACGCCCGGGCAACCGGTGCCGAGCCTCCAGGCCGTGGGAACCGGCCGCGGGTCGGACCGCCGGTCGACGTCCCCGACCGAGGCTGACGGACACCCTGCCGCCGAAGAGAAGGACCCGCATGACCCTCGAACGCGAGGAACTCCGCGACGACTGGACCGTGACGATGGCCGGAGGAACCGGTGCGCCGGACGGCGTCGCGGGCCGCACCATCCCGGCGACGGTGCCCGGCCAGGTCCACACCGACCTGGAGCGGGAGGGCCTGCTGCCGGACCCGACGTTCCACCTGAACGAGCAGGTTGCGAAGTGGGTCGGACGCGCCGACTGGGCCTACCGCCGCACGGTCGACGTCGACCCGCGGGGCCACGAGCGCGTCGACCTGGTCTGCGACGGCCTGGACACGGTCGCGGAGCTCAGCCTGGACGGCGTCGTCGTGGGCACGACCCGCAACATGCACCGCCGGTACCGGTTCGACGCACGGGTGCAGACGGGGTCGGGCGGCACCACGAAGGACCTCGAGATCCTGTTCGAGTCGCCCTACCGCGAGGCCGGCCGGGTCGCCGCGAAGGCCGGCAGCATGCCCGGTCCCTACGACGAGCCGTTCCCGTACATCCGCAAGATGGCGTCGAACTTCGGGTGGGACTGGGGGCTGACGGCGGTCACGAGCGGCCCCTGGCGGCCGGTCGCGATCGAGCGCTGGTCGACCGCGCGCCTGCGCGAGGTCCGCCCGCTCGTCGACGTCGAGGCCGGCGAGGGCGTGCTCGACGCGCACATCACCGTCGAGCGCTCGGGCATGAACGATCTGGACCAGGACGGCGAGGACGACGACCTCGTGCTCGTCGTCACCGTGAGCGGCGAGACCGAGGACGGCGGCACCACGCGCCAGCGGTCGCGCGCGCAGCTGACCCCGAAGGACGACGAGACCGTCGTCACCGTGCGCGTCCCCGAGGCGCGGCGCTGGTGGCCGCGCGGCTACGGCTCGCAGCCGCAGTACGACGTCGTGGTCGAGCTGCAGACCGTCGACGGCGAGGTGCTCGACCGCGACACGTTCCGCACCGGGTTCCGGTCCACCCGCATCGAGACCCAGGTCGACGGCATCGGCCGCCCCTTCGCCGTGCACGTCAACGGCACGCTCGTCGACGTCCGCGGCGTCAACTGGATCCCCGACGACGTCATCATCTCGCGCGTGGACCGTGCCCGGCTCGAGTCCCGGCTGGCGGCCGCGGCCTCGCTCGGCACGAACCTGGTGCGCGTCTGGGGCGGCGGAGTGTACGAATCGCGCGACTTCTACGAGGTCTGCGACGAACTCGGTCTGCTCGTCTGGCAGGACTTCCCGTTCGCGTGCTCGGCATACCCCGAGGTGGAGCCGATCCGCAGTGAGGTCATCGCCGAGGCGCGGGACAACGTCGCCCGGCTCGCCCGCCACCCCTCGCTGGTGGTGTGGAACGGCAACAACGAGAACATCTGGTTGCACGACGCCGACGGCTGGGGTGCGGAGCTGGGCGATCGGGGCTGGGGACTGGACTACTACCTCGACCTGCTGCCGACCATCGTCGACGCGGTCGACCCGTCGCGCTTCTACACGGTCGCGTCGCCGTGGTCCGGCTCCGAGTCGCTGCCCGCGAACGAGGTCGACCACGAGACGCACCACTCGTGGGACGTCTGGAACCGGCTGCCCGACACCGCCTACCGCGAGTCGGTGCCGCGGTTCGTGTCCGAGTTCGGCTGGCAGGCGCCGCCGGCTTGGCGCACACTGCGTGACGCGGTCACGGACGCGCCGCTGCGGGTCGACTCGCCCGGTGTGGTCCACCACCAGAAGGCGGCGGACGGGATGGCCAAGCTGGCCCGCGGGCTCGAGCCGCGTTTCGGCGCGGTCGACCCGGCCGCGTTCGACGCGTGGCACTACCTGACGCAGCTGCAGCAGGCCCGGGCGATCGCGACCGGCATCGAGCACTGGCGCACGCACTGGCCGCGCAACACGGGTGTCGTGGTGTGGCAGCTGAACGACCTGTGGCCGGTGTCGTCGTGGTCGGCGATCGACTCGGCTGGGCGGCTGAAGCCGCTGGCGCACGAGCTGCGCCGGCTGTACGACGACGTGCTGCTGACGATCCGCCCGGTGTCGTCGGTGTCGGTGACGCCCGGTCCGGCCGGTGCGGCCGGTTCCGTCGATACGTCGAGTGCGCCCGGTTCCGTCGGTACGTCGCCTGCGGCGGCTGCGGAGCCGACTGGAGGCCCGGATCGCCCGGGTGGGTCGGCTGCGGTCGGCGAGACGGCCGAGCTGGGTGTGCTCGCTGACACGCTCTCGCTGGGTGTCTCGCCCGGCGCGTTCGGTTCCTCGCCCGTCGAGGTCGCCGTGCGGTCGACGCGCGGTGGGCACGACAGCGTGGTGCGGGTGCGCCGGATCACCACGGCCGGCACGATCCTGGCCGAGGCATCGCTGCCGGTCCGGCTGTCGTCGGCCGGCGTCGCGGTCGTCGCCCTGCCCGAGGCGGTCGGTGTCGTCGACGACCCGGCCAACGAGCTCATCATCGCGGACATGGACTGGCGCCGCGCGGTCTGGACCCCCGGTCCCGACGCCGCGATGCGGTGGGAGCCCGCGCGCTACCGGACCTCGTTCGCGGTGGTCGACGGCGGCCTGGACCTGACCGTCGAGGCCGACTCGCTCGTCCGCGACCTGCTGGTGCAGCCGGACCGGGTCGCGGCCGACGGCACGGTCGACCGCGGGTTCATGACGCTGCTGCCCGGCGAGCGGGTGGTGTTCCGGCTCGGCGGTGTGACCGAGGCCGACATCCCGGCGCTCCGCGAGGCGCCCGTGCTGTGGAGCATCGACGGCGTCCTGCGGTGACCGGAGCGCTTCCCTGGACGAACGGTGTCCGTTCCGAGGACCGGCCTGGGCATCCGGGGGTGGGGGAGTTACGATGGGGGGACACGGACTTCCGCCGCGGTGATCGACGACGATCAGCGGACGGCGACCAGTTCCAGACCAAGGAGTCATGATGCTCGGAAACCTGACCGGCCTTCACCTGCTGATCATCCTCGGGATCGTCATCCTGCTGTTCGGCGCGACCAAGCTCCCGGCCCTCGCAAAGGGCCTCGGCCAGTCGATCAACATCTTCAAGAAGGAGATGTCCGATGACGAGAAGAAGGCGCAGGCCCAGGCCAACGGCACGGCTCCGGACGGCACCGTGCAGAACAGCACCGTCCAGAACGTCCCCGCCGAGCCCGCCGCCGGTCCGGTCCTGAACCCGGGGCCGACCGCGCAGCCGAACACCGACTCCCGGCGCTAGGACACCCAGCCCCGTCCCGTCGGCAGCCCCCGCGACCACATCGGTCGCGGGGGCTTCGTCGTGCGGGATCGACCGCCGGGCACCGTGTGCCGCAGGATGAGCACATGACCGCTCCCGTTCCCGTTCCGGCCCCCGTGCCCCGCGGTGTCGCCCCGCTCCGGGACGACCGGCGGATTGTGCTGGTGGTGGCGGTCCTGGCGTCGTTCGTCGTCGGACTCGACTCGAGCGTCGTGAACGTGGCGCTCCCGGCGATCCGGCAGGAGCTCGGCGGCGGACTCGTCGTGCAGCAGTGGGTCGTCGACGCGTACCTGGTCACCCTCGGCTCGCTCATCCTGGTCGCCGGCAGCCTGTCCGACCTGTTCGGCCGCGTCCGGATCATCACGTGGGGGCTCGTGGTCTTCGGCATCGCGTCCGTGGTGTGCGCGATCGCCCCGACCGGCGAGGTGCTCATCGTCGCCCGGGCGCTGCAGGGCGTCGGCGGGGCGCTCGTCATGCCGAGCGCGCTCGCCCTCATCGTCGCGGCGTTCCGTGGAGCGGCGCAGGCGAAGGCCATCGGCACGTGGACGGCGTGGTCGAGCGCGGCCACGATCCTCGGCCCCGTGGTCGGCGGGCTCGTGGTGGACGGCATCGGGTGGCGGTGGGTCTTCGTGCTCACCGCGGTGCCGATCGCCGTGACGATCCCGCTGGTCCTGCGCATCACCGGTGACGTGCACCCCGCCGTCCGCCCGCGCATCGACGTCGTCGGGGCCGTGCTCGCCGTGGTCGGTGTCGGCGGTGTCGTGCTCGGCCTCATCGAGCAGGAGCGGTTGGGGTGGGGTGCGCCCGTGGTGGTCGGCGCGCTCGTGCTCGGCGCCGCCGCACTCGTGGCGTTCGTGCCGTGGGAGCTCCGGGTGACGCGGGCCACGGGTTCGCCGCTCGTGCCGCTCGAGCTGTTCCGGGCGCGGAACTTCACGGTCGGCAACCTCGCGACGCTGTCCATCTACGGGGCGCTCGGCATGGTGTTCTTCGTCGTCACCCTGTTCCTGCAGGAGGTCTGGCGGTTCCCGGCCTGGCTCGCCGGCCTCGCGACGCTGCCGCCGACGATCATGCTGCTCGCGCTGTCCACCGCCGTCGGGTCCTTCGCCGGTCGGTACGGTCCGCGGTGGTTCATGGCCGCCGGGCCGGCGGTGGGCGCGGTCGGGGCGCTCCTGCTGCTGCTCGCCGGCGACGACCCGAACGGCTACTGGTGGTCGGTGTTCCCCGGACTGGTGTTGATCGGCGTGGGCATCGCCCTGATGGTCACGCCCCTGACCAGTGCGGTGCTCGGATCGGTGCCGCAGTCCGAGGCCGGGTCCGGTTCGGCCGTGAACAACGCGGTCGCGCGGATCGCCGGACTCGTGACGGTGGCACTGGCCGGCGTGGTGCTCGGCGGTGAGGTGAGCGTCGTCGGGCTGCACCGGGCCATGGTGGTGATGGCGCTCCTGCTGGCGGCCGGTGCTGTCGTCTGCGCCGTCGGGATCCGGAATGTCCCGGAGCGCACGTAAGTTGAGTGGAGTAGACTCAACTCCAGGACCACCGCAACGAAAGGACGGAACGCATGGCGAACCTCCAGGGCGCTCCTGACTCACAAGAACGACAGAAGACCGCCCTCGAGCAGTACGGCATCGACCTCACGGCGATCGCCCGCAGCGGCAAGCTCGACCCCGTGATCGGCCGCGACTCCGAGATCCGGCGCGTCTCCCAGGTGCTCACGCGCCGCACCAAGAACAACCCCGTACTCATCGGCGAGCCCGGCGTCGGCAAGACCGCCGTCGTCGAGGGGCTCGCGCAGCGCATCGTCGCCGGGGACGTCGCCGACTCCCTCAAGGACAAGCGACTCATCTCGCTCGACATCTCCGCCCTCATCGCCGGCGCCAAGTACCGCGGCGAGTTCGAGGAGCGACTCAAGGCCGTGCTCAAGGAGATCAACGACTCCGACGGGCAGGTCATCACGTTCATCGACGAGCTGCACACCCTGATGGGTGCCGGTGGCGGCGAGGGGTCCGTCGCGGCGTCGAACATGCTCAAGCCGATGCTCGCCCGCGGTGAGCTCCGGCTCATCGGCGCGACGACCCTCGACGAGTACCGCGAGTACATCGAGAAGGACGCCGCGCTCGAGCGTCGCTTCCAGCAGGTCTACGTCGGTGAGCCGAGCGTCGAGGACGCCGTGGCGATCCTCCGCGGGCTCAAGGAGCGCTACGAGGCGCACCACAAGGTGACGATCAACGACTCCGCGCTGGTCGCGGCCGCGAGCCTGTCGAACCGGTACATCTCCGGCCGGCAGCTGCCCGACAAGGCCATCGACCTGATCGACGAGGCCGCGAGCCGGCTTCGCATGGAGATCGACTCCAGCCCCGTCGAGATCGACGAGCTGAAGCGGAACGTTGATCGTCTGCGTGTCGAGGAGTTCGCGCTCAAGCAGGAGAAGGACGACGCCTCCAAGGCGCGCCTCGAGACCCTGCGCAACGAGCTGCACACGCGCGAGGAACGGCTGGCCGAGCTCGAGCAGCGCTGGCAGGCCGAGCGCGCGAGCCTGAACCGCATCGGTGAGCTCAAGCAGCAGCTCGACGACCTGAACATGCGGTCGCAGCGCGCCCAGCGCGAGGCCGACTACGAACTCGTCTCTCGGCTGGAGTACGGCGAGAAGCCCCGAATCGAGGCCGAGCTCGCCGCCGCCGAACAGGCCGAGAGCGCCGACCGGATGGTGAACGACAGCGTCACCGACGAGGACATCGCCGCCGTCATCGCGCAGTGGACGGGCATCCCGCTCGGCCGGCTGCTCCAGGGCGAGACCGAGAAGCTCCTGCACCTCGAGAGCGAGCTCGGCCGCCGGATCATCGGGCAGCGCACCGCCGTGACCACCGTGTCCGAGGCCGTCCGTCGCACCCGCGCCGGCATCTCCGACCCGGACCGCCCGACCGGTTCGTTCCTGTTCCTCGGACCAACGGGCGTCGGCAAGACCGAGCTGGCCAAGGCGCTCGCCGAGTTCCTGTTCGACGACGAGAAGGCCCTCGTCCGCATCGACATGAGCGAGTATGGCGAGAAGCACTCCGTCGCCCGCCTGATCGGTGCTCCGCCCGGGTACGTCGGGTACGAGGCCGGTGGACAGCTCACCGAGGCGGTCCGCCGCCGTCCGTACTCGGTGATCCTTCTCGACGAGATCGAGAAGGCCCACCCCGAGGTGTTCGACGTGCTGCTGCAGGTGCTCGACGACGGGCGACTGACCGACGGCCAGGGGCGCACCGTCGACTTCCGGAACACGATCCTCGTGCTGACGTCGAACCTGGGGTCGCAGTTCATGACGGACCTGTCCCTGAGCGACGCGCAGCGGGAAGAGGCGGTCCGTGAACTCGTGCAGCAGGCGTTCCGGCCGGAGTTCATCAACCGGCTCGACGACATCGTGGTGTTCCAGGCCCTGACGGCCGACGACCTCGGGCAGATCG
The DNA here is from genome assembly GCF_003234605.2 of Curtobacterium sp. MCPF17_021. Taxonomy (NCBI): domain Bacteria; kingdom Bacillati; phylum Actinomycetota; class Actinomycetes; order Micrococcales; family Microbacteriaceae; genus Curtobacterium; species Curtobacterium sp. MCPF17_021. Next base: position 558,162 of record NZ_CP126252.1, read on the forward strand.
TGTCGCTCTACGTCGACCGGCTGGCTCGTCGCCTGACCGACCGCCGACTCGAGCTCGCCGTCACCCCGGAGGCGCGCGGCTGGCTCGCGGAGCGCGGGTACGACCCGCTGTACGGCGCGCGGCCCCTGCGTCGCCTGATGCAGCGGCAGATCGACGACCGGTTGGCACGCGCCATCCTGTCGGGTGACGTCCGTGACGGCGACACCGTCCGGGTGGACGTCGCCGCGGACGGCGACGGCCTGACCGTCGAGCCCTTCGAGCTGGCCGAGATCGTCGAGGAGTAGCCCACCACGACGGACAGGAGGCCCGTCACCGGTTCCTGGGACCGGTGACGGGCCGTTCGTCTACCGTCCACGGCATGCCTGAGATCCGCGCGATCCGTCGCCTCACCGACGCCGTCGAGCACGCGAGCGTGCTCGACAAGGCCGTCGACATCGACCGTGCCGTCGTGAACGCCCTCGCCAAGCCGAAGGCGCTGCGCCAGCTGTTGCACGGTGTGCCGTTCGGCCACCCGATCCACCCGCTCATGGTGCAGGTGCCCCTCGGTGCCTGGATCTCCGCCGCGGTGCTCGACCTGGTCGGCGGGAAGGGCAACGCGAAGGCCGCCAAGACCCTGGTCGGTGTCGGGGTCGTCTCGGCGAGCAGCGCGTCGGTCGCCGGCTACGTCGACTGGTCCGAACTGAACCGCGAGCAGCTCCGCACCGGATGGGTGCACCAGGCCGTGAACTGGACCGGCCTGTCGCTGTACGGCCTGTCGTGGCTGCAGCGGAAGCGCGGCAACCACGGTGCCGGCAAGCTGCTCGGCTTCGCGGGTCTCGCCGTCGTCAGTGTCGGCGGGTACCTCGGCGGACACCTGTCCTACCGGCAGCGTGCCGGCGTCAGTGACCACGGTGAGGTGCCGTTCGACGCCTGATCCGCTTCCCAGGTCCGGCAAAGGTACGTCACGTGTGATGTATCGATGCGCGTACTCGTGGTGGACGACGAACGGGCCCTCGCCGACCTGGTCGCGACGGGCCTGACCCGGCAGGACATGGCGGTGGATGTCGCCTACCGCGGCGACGACGCCGACGAGCTGCTGGCGGTGCACGACTACGACGTCGTCGTGCTGGACCGTGACGTCCCCGGGCTGCACGGCGACGAGGTCGCACGGCGGCTCACCGCGCGCGGCGCGCTCACACGGATCCTCCTGCTCACCGCCGCGACGACGTTGAGCGACCGTGTGCACGGGCTCGAGCTCGGTGCCGACGACTACCTGACCAAGCCGTTCGAGTACCCGGAACTCGTCGCCCGGGTCCGCGCACTCGGTCGGCGGAGCGTCGCACCCGTCGCCCCGGTGCTCGAGCGTGCGGGGTTCGTCGTCGACACGAACCGGCGGATGGCCACGCGCGACGGACGGCCGCTCGACCTGACCTCGAAGGAACTCGGGGTGCTCGAGACCCTCCTCCGCGCGGACGGTCGGATCGTCTCCGCCGAGCACCTGCTCGAGAAGGTCTGGGACGTGAACACCGACCCGTTCACCGCCGCGGTCCGCGTGACGATGTCGAAGCTCCGCCGGAAGCTCGGGGACCCGGACCCGATCCGGACGGTGCCGGGTCAGGGGTACGCGCTGTGAGACGACGGCCCGGGCTGTGGAGCATCCGGGCACGCACCGCGTGGACGTTCGCGCTCGCGGCGATGGCGCTGGCCACCGGGGTCGTGGTGTTCTCCAACGTGATGTCCTTGGCGGGCGTGGGTGCGGGACTCGACACTGCGGCGGTCCGACGGGCTGCACCAGCGCAGTCCGTCCCGACGTCCAGGCCGGTGCCGCTCGGCGAGGGCTCCGCACGCGGCGACACAAGGGAGGCGGTGTCGGTCGTCCGCCTCGTCGCGGTGCAGCAGTGGCAGTGGTCTGCGATCGGCATCGGCGGCGCGGGGGTCGTGGCCGGCGGGGTCGGGTGGCTGGTCAGCCGCAGGATGCTCCTGCCGATCGACCGGATCACGGCGACCGCGAACCGGATCACGGCGTCGAACCTGCACGAGCGCATCGCCCTCGACGGTCCGGACGACGAGCTGCGGCGGTTGTCCCGCACCGTGGACGACCTGCTCGATCGGCTCGAGACGGCGTTCGAGAGCCAGCGCCGTTTCGTGGCACAGGCGTCGCACGAACTGCGGACGCCGCTGGCGGTGCAGCGGGCCGCGGTGCAGATCGGGCTGCACGACGCGGCCGACCGCGGCGAGGTCCGCGCGACGCGCGAGGAACTGCTGGAGCAGAACCGGCGGACCGAACACCTGGTCGAGTCGCTCCTCGTCCTGGCCGAGGCGGACCGTGGGCTGGCCGGCGCGACGCAGGCCGTCGACGTCGACGAGGTGACGGACGCGGTGATCGTGGCGATGTCCGGGACCGCCGCCGACGCCGGGGTGACCCTCGTCCGCGCAGCCCACACCGGGCCTCCCGGCCTGATCGTCGCAGGCGAGCCGACGCTGCTGCACCAGCTGCTCGTCAACCTCGTCGGCAACGCCGTCGAGTACAACGAACACGACGGGTTCGTCCGGGTCACGACGTCCGCGGCCGGGATCGTCGTCGAGAACTCGGGGCCCGTCGTGCCCGCGTCCGACGCTGTCCGGTTGGTCGAACCGTTCCGGCGCTGCCCGCCCGGCCCCCGTGCGCACCGGCACAGCGGGCTCGGCCTGTCCATCGTCGCCGCGATCGTGCAGGCGCACGGGTGGCACCTGGCGCTCACGGCGCGGCCGACGGGCGGGCTCGTCGTCCGCGTCGACGTTTCGTCGGTGTAACCCGGCCGGTACACGCGCCGAAACAGCCGGTCGGGTGTCCTGGGGTCATGAACACGACCAGGACGACCACCCGTCGGAACCGATCCCTGCTCGCTGCCGCCGCGGCGACCCTGCTACTGCCCGGACTGCTCGCCGCCTGCTCGGGCAGTACGCCCGGGGGAGACGCGGCGTCGACGGCTGACACCGCAGCGAAGGGGTCCTCGCTCGCCGAGTGCATGCGGGACAAGGGCTACGACATGCCGGACCCGGGGAGCGGCTCGGGCCTGCAGCTCAGCGCTCCCGACGGCGTCGACGAGGAGCAGTACCAGGGGGACCTCCGGAGCTGCCTCGACGACACCGCGGGAGCCGGCGACGCCCGGGTCGCCGAGCAGATCCCGGGCGACGACGACCGGACGCTGCGGACGGCGGAGTGCATCCGCGAGCAGGGGTTCTCCGACTACCCGGACGACGAGGACGGCAAGATCCGCTACCAGCCGGACGACCAGGAGGCCTTCGACGAGGTGGCCCGCGCGTGCGACGCGGAGGCGGCGGAGTCCGCCGGTGCGGGGGTGGCACGGTGATGGTCGGCACGCGCCGCCGGACGATCGCGGCCGTCTGTCTCGTGGCCGCACTCGCGGCCGGGACCGGCACGTGGGCGCTCGCCGGACTGCCGAGCGGATCGGCGGCGTCGACGTCCCCGGGCACCGAGGCCGGCGGAGCGGGCGCCGGGGCGACGGCGGTCGTCACGGAGGGAGACCTCACCGACTCGAAGGTGTTCGCAGGGACGCTCGGGTACGGCGCCGCGGTCGGTGTCCCCGGCGCGGCGTCCGGCACGATCACCTGGTTGCCGCGACCCGGCGACGTCATCGAGCGCGACGGGTACCTCTACGCCGTCGACGAGCGCGGCGTCCGGGCCATGTACGGCACGGTGCCGCTGTGGCGCTCGCTCGAGCGCGGGCGGACGGGCACCGACGTGCGGCAGCTCAACGAGAACCTGTCGGCGCTTGGGTACGACGTGTCGGTCGACGACGCGTTCGGTCCACGGTCCGAGCGGGCGGTGCGGCAGTGGCAGGCCGACCGGGGGCACGAGGTCACCGGGGTGCTGACGGCGGACGACGTCGCCTTCGTGGACGGTGCGGTGCGGGTGGCCGCTGTCGACGGACGGCTCGGTGCTGACACCGGGTCGACGGGTGGCGCCGGTGGGGTCGGTGGTGACGGCGTGTCCCGCGGGACCGGCGGTGGCGCCGCCGGCGACGTGCTGCAGGTCACCAGCACGGAGCGGATCGTCATCGTGACGGTGTCCCAGCGCGATGCCGAACGGCTCACCGTCGGCTCGACGGTCGACGTCCGGATCAACGGGGCCGGAGCGCGGATGCCCGGCGAGGTCGTCGACGCGCAGCCGACCACCACCGAGGACGGCGGGTCGAAGGTCGACGTGTCGGTGTCGTTCGACCCCGGTCGGCGCGAGCTGCCCGGTGCCGCCTCGGCGCAGGTCGACGCGCAGGGCACGACCGAGCGCGACGTGCTCTCCGTCCCGGTCGCCGCGCTCGTCGCCGGGGCCGGCGGGGCGTACGCGGTCGACGTGGTGCAGCGCGACGGCACGACGAAGCGGGTTCGGGTCGACCCCGGGTTCACGGCCGACGGGCGGGTGGCGATCACCGGTGCGGTCACGGCCGGCGACCGCGTGGTGGTGCCCACGTGAGCGCCGGGGCCGGAGCGAGCACCGTGCTCGCGCTCCGGGAGGTGACGAAGGTCCACGGGGACGTCCACGCGTTGCGCGGGGTGTCGATGGAGGTGCTCGCCGGGGAACTCGTCGCCGTCGTCGGGCCGTCGGGGTCCGGCAAGTCGACCATGCTGAACATCATCGGCACGCTCGACCGGCCGACGTCGGGCACCGTGACGATCGCGGGCAACGACGTCGCCGTGATGTCCGACGACGCGCTCTCGGAGCTCCGGGCCGACCACGTCGGCTTCGTGTTCCAGCACTTCCACCTGCAGGCCGGAGCGACCGCGGCCGAGAACGTCGCCGACGGGGTGCTCTACGCCGGGGTCCCGCGGCGCGAGCGGCACCGGCTGGCGGTCGAAGCCCTGGGCCGGGTCGGTCTGTCCCACCGGGCGGACCACCGACCGCACCAGCTCTCCGGTGGTGAGCGCCAACGGGTCGCCATCGCGCGGGCCGTCGTCGGCGACCCGACGATCCTGCTCGCGGACGAACCGACCGGTGCGCTCGACACGGCATCCGGCGCGGCGGTCGTCGGACTGCTGCGGGAGCTCAACGCGGCGGGCACCACGGTCGTGGTCATCACGCACGACCTGGACCTCGCCGCGTCGCTGCCCCGACGGATCCGGATGCGGGACGGCCGGATCGAGCACGAGGGCGACCGGTGACCCGGCGTCGGACCGTCGGTGCGGGCGACCTGCTCCGACTCGGGGTGTTCGGGCTGCGGACCCGGCCGGGGCGCGTGGTGCTGTCGGCCCTCGGCATCGCGATCGGCATCGCGGCGATGATCGCGGTCGTCGGGATCTCGTCGTCGAGCAAGGCGAAGGTCGACCAGGTCCTCGACGCGCTCGGGACGAACGTGCTGACGGCCACGCAGGCGCAGGGCTTCGGCGAACCGGTCCCGCTGCCGTCCACCGCGCTCGGTTCCGTGCTGCGGCAGGACGACGTCGAGTCGGCTGCTGCGGTCGGCACGGTGCCGGACACCGGCGTCTACCGCAACGCGTTCGTCCCGGTGCCGCAGACGAAGGGCATCGGGGTGCTGGCCGCGTGGGGTGACGTCCCACGAGTCCTCGGTGGCGAGCTCGCATCGGGCCGGTGGCTCGACGACACGACCGGAGCGCCGCCGCAGGTGGTGCTGGGCTCCCGGGCCGCCGCTGCCCTCGGCATCGAGGACCTGCACCCGGACAGCCGGGTCTGGATCGGCGGGCAGTGGGTGCAGGTGGTCGGGGTACTCGGACCCGTCGCGCTCGCCGAGGACCTCGACTCGCAGGTGTTCGTGCCGAGCGGGTTCGCCGAGCAGCTGGGGTTCGACGGAGTGCCGACCGCGGTCCACGCGCGCGTCGACCCGGCGCACGTCGAACGGTCGAGGGACCGGCTCGCCGGCGCGATCCGACCGGGCGACGCGCAGGACGTCGGGGTGACGCGACCGTCGGACGCGTTGGCGGCGAAGAACGCGACCGACGACTCCTTCACCGGGCTGCTGGTCGGGATCGGGGGCGTGGCGTTGCTGGTCGGCGGCATCGGGGTGGCGAACACGATGGTGATCACCGTCCTCGAACGCCGCGCCGAGGTCGGTGTCCGCCGAGCCCTCGGCGCCCGACGTCGGAGCATCCGCGACCAGTTCCTGGTCGAGTCCTTGCTGCTGTCGTTCCTCGGTGGTGTGGCCGGCGTCGTGCTCGGCGTCGGGGTGACGGTGGTGTTCGCCGTCGCGCAGGGCTGGCCGGTCGCGCTGCCGGTGTGGGCCGTCGTCGGGGGCCTCGGCGCCACCGTCGTGATCGGCGGGGTGTCCGGGCTCTACCCGGCGGCGCGCGCCGCACGGATCCCGCCGACGTCCGCACTGGCGGCCGTCTGACGCGTGCGGTGGACGCGCGCACCTGGAGGCCCGGAGCCGGTCCGGCGGACCGGCTCCGGGCCTCCAGGCGCTCGCTTCCCCACACCGGACGCGAGTCGCAGATCATGCCTGGTCATGACCACCTGGTCAAGCACCTGCATCGATCTGTTCGACATCCGTGATGCCCCGGAAACACGCGGATCGAAAGCGGTCACAGGGACCGATCCAACGGTTGACAAGGGGCCCCGCAGGGTCTTCTATTGCGAATACGCAACGTCCTTTCATAAAGGTCGGACCAAGGGAGTCATCGTGACACGAACGCGTTTCGCCGCACTCGGTGCGCTCGCCCTCGCAGGCGCGCTCGCCCTCACCGGGTGCTCCGCCGGGAGCAACGCCGCTTCCGACGGCGGCACGAAGTCCATCGGCACGCCCGATGGCACGGGCAAGACCATCACCGTCTGGATGATGAACGGCGACCTGAGCGACAAGGTGCTCGACGCCGCCGGCAAGCAGTTCACCGCCGACACCGGGGCGAAGGTGAAGATCCAGACCCAGCAGTGGGACGGGATCACCACCAAGCTCACCACGGCGCTCGCGCAGAGCGACGCCCCCGACGTCGTCGACCTCGGCAACACGCAGGTGCCGGTCTACGCGGCCGCCGGCGGGTTGACCGACCTGACGCCGTACCGCGACGAGCTCAAGGACGGCCAGACCTGGCTCACCGGGCTCGAGGGCCCCGCCACCGTCGACGGCAAGCTCTACGGGGCGCCGCTGTTCGCCGGCAACCGGGCCGTGGTCTACGACAAGCAGGTCTGGAAGGACGCTGGCGTGACCGACGTGCCGACCACCTACGACGAGCTCACCGCCGACCTCGACAAGGTCAAGGCCGCCAACCCGGCCAGTGACTTCTCCGCCTTCTACATGCCGGGGCAGTACTGGTACGGCGGGCTGCAGTGGGTCTGGGACGCCGGCGGCGAGATCGCGACGGACAAGGGCGGCAAGTGGACCGGCACGCTCGACTCCGCGGACGCGGTCGAGGGGCTGACCGCCTGGAAGGACTTCCAGAACACGTACTCGGCGAAGTCCACCCAGGACATCAACACCGACAAGCCCTCGCAGAGCGACGTCTTCGCGCAGGGCAACACCTCGGCGTTCCTCGGGTCCGCCTGGGAGATCGGCTCGATCACCGCGGCGAAGCCGGAACTCGCCGATCGCATCGGCACGTTCCCGATGCCGTCCTCGACCGCGGGGAAGACGCAGCCGGTGTTCCTCGGCGGCTCCGACCTGGGGATCCCGGCCAAGGCGAAGAACCAGGAGCTCGCGCTGTACTACCTGAAGATCCTGACCTCGAAGGAGTTCCAGCAGGACCAGGTGTTCGGGGTCGACGGCTGGGAGCCGAACTCGACCGAGCTGCTCGACGCGGTCGCCGGCGACGTCGACGAGCTGCACAAGCCGTACTTCGAGGCGGCCGGCACGAGCCGACCGACCCCGGCCACGCCGGGCTGGGCCACCATCGAGGGCGACGCCTCGTTCCAGTCGATGTTCGCCGACGTCGCCACCGGCCGGAAGTCGCCGGAGCAGGCCGCCGAGGGCTTCTCGAAGCACCTCACGACCGCGCTGAACGCGCAGCCGTAGGCGATGACGTCCACTGCGGAGCCGGTGACCGACGCGGAGCAGTCCGCGCCGGGCACCGGCGGGCGGGGCACCGGCGGCCGGGGGACCGGCGGCCGACGGGTCGACGGGCCGGTGCAGGGGCCGTCGCGGGGTGTCCGTCGGGGTGGGCGCGGCGCGGGTCGTCGGTCGCCGGTCGGGTCGCGGGCGCCGCTCGTCCTGCTGGCCCCGGCGGCACTGCTGCTCCTCGCCCTCGTCGTCTACCCGCTCGTCCGGCTCGTCATCATCTCGTTCCAGGACTACGGACTGCGGGCGATCTTCACCGGGCAGGCCGGCTTCACCGGGCTGACGAACTACACGGACGTCCTGACCGACGCGTCGTTCTGGCCGGTCATCCTGCGCACCGTGCTCGTCACGGGCGCGATGGTCCTCGGCACGATCGTCATCGGCATGGGGGTGGCGCAGCTGCTCACCCGTCTCGGGGTCGCGATGCGCACGGTCGTCAGCGTCGTGCTCGTGCTGGCCTGGGCGATGCCGAACGTGGCCTCGAGCTTGGTCTGGCAGTGGCTCTTCCAGCCGTTCTACGGCGTGCTCAACTGGCTCATCACGCAGCTGCGGGTGTTCGGCGACCACACGCAGGACAACTGGGCGTCGCACCCGGGGCAGGCGTACACGATCGTGCTGACGCTCGTCATCTGGCAGGCCGTGCCGTTCGTGGCGCTGACGCTCTACGCCGCGCAGTCCCAGATCGCGCCGGAGTACTACGAGGCGGGTGCGCTCGACGGGGCCTCGGTGTGGACGATGTACCGCGCGATCACGCTCCCGGCCCTCGCGCCGACGCTGCTGCTCGTGTCGATCCTGTCGGTGATCTGGGACTTCAACGTCTTCAACCAGATCTGGCTGCTCACCCGCGGCGGACCGGAGGAGGCCACGTTGACGCTCGGCATCTGGACCTTCGTGCAGTCGTTCGTGTCCAATGCCTACGGGCAGGGCGCGGCGATCGCCGTGATCTCGACCCTGATCCTCGGGGTGCTCACCAGCTACTACATCCGCCGGCTCGTCCGGAGCGGGGAGGAGGACCTGTGACGGTCCGTGTCCGAAAGCGCAAGCCGCGCGTCGTCGCGAACACCATCGCCGTGGTGTTCTGCCTGGTCTGGGTGTTCCCGATCTACTGGATGGTGAACACCGCCTTCAAACCCGCCGACGAGGTCACCACGATGACCCCGATCTGGGCGCCGCTGCACCCGACGCTCGACAACTTCACGCGGGCGCTCACGCAGGAGGGCTTCCTGGTCTACCTGCGGAACTCGACCATCGTCGTGGTGGCGGCCGTCGTGCTGTCGATCGTCGTCGGGTTCCTGGCGTCGGCGGCGCTGTCGCGGTTCCGGTTCCGCGGGCGTCGGGCGATCCTGGTCGCGATCCTGTTCGTGCAGATGATCCCCTCGGGAGCACTGCTCATCCCGCTGTTCCTGTCGTTCCAGACCCTCGGGCTGCTGAACAGCTACGTCGGGCTGATCCTGGCGTACGTGGCGAGCGTGCTGCCGTTCTCGATCTGGGTGATGCGCGGCTTCTTCGTGGCCGTCCCCGTCGAGATCGAAGAGGCCGCGAAGGTCGACGGCGCCGGCACCTTCCGGATCCTGTGGAGCGTGCTGTTCCCGCTCGTCATGCCCGGGGTCATCGCCACGAGCGTGTTCGCGTTCATCGCGGCGTGGAACGACTACCTGATCGCGTACGTGATGCTCAAGGACCAGGGGATGTACACGCTGCCGGTCTGGCTCGCCGGGTTCTCGACGAACAAGGGCACGGACTTCGGTGGGCTGATGGCGGCGAGCGTGCTGTTCTCGATCCCGGTCGTGGTGTTCTTCCTCATCGTGCAGCGCCGGCTGGTCAGCGGGATGACGGCGGGTGCCGTGAAGGGGTAGCGCTCGGACGGCCGGCACCTGTGTGGTGCTGCGCCCCGGTCCACTTCGAGCGGACCGGGGCGCTGTCGCGTGGTCAGAACACCCCGCGTGCTCGCCCGCGAACGGTCACGGAGCGTCGGTTGGCGCCCTCGCACCCGACACTTCATGACCCCACGGGCTCCGGCTCGCGACGTGTCGTGACCGCGGCAGGACACCACCGGCACCTGTGGACGTGTTGGTTGTGTGACGGAACGGTTGCGTTCTTGTGGGTTTCAGACGTACAGTGCTCGAAACCCAACGGAACGAAGGAGTTCGGGCATGTACGCAACCGAGCGGCACACCGCCATCGCCGCCGAGCTGCAGTCCGCCGGTCGCGTGTCGGTCGCCGATCTGGCCGAGCACTTCGACGTCACCACCGAGACCGTTCGCCGTGACCTCGACGCCCTCGAGTCCGCCGGGGTCCTGCGCCGGGTGCACGGAGGAGCGGTCCCCGTCGGCCGCTCGAGTGTCGTCGAACTCAGCGTCGCCGAGCGCGAGGGACAGCACGGCACCGCGAAGTCCGCCATCGCCCGCGCCGCGATGCGCCTGGTACCGCCGACCTTCACCGGCTCGATCGCCCTCGACGCCGGCACCACCTGCGCCGCCGTCGCCTCCGAGCTCGCCCGCTGGGAGCCCGAGGTCGCCGGCTCGACCATCACCGTCATCACGAACTCGGTGCCGATCGCCGCAACCCTGCAGCACAGCGAGCACCTCGAACTGCACCTGCTCGGCGGCCGCGTACGCGGCGTCACGAGCGCCGCGGTCGGCACGGCCACCGTCGAGCAGATCGGCGCGCTCCGGCCCGACGTCGCCTTCATCGGCACGAACGGCCTGTCCGCCGGCTTCGGCCTGAGCACCCCCGACGAGTACGAGGCCGGCGTGAAGGGCGCCTACGTGCTCGCCGCCCGACGAGCCGTGGTGCTCGCCGACGCCGCGAAGCACGGGGTCGAGGCCCTGATGCGGTTCGCGCGCCTGGACGAGATCGACACGATCGTCACGGACGAGCAGCCCCCGGCCGACCTCGCCGGTGCGCTCGCCGACGCCGACGTCGAGGTGGTCGTCGCATGAACGTCCGCATCGTCACGGTCACTCCGAACCCCTCGCTCGACCGCACGATCGAGCTCGCCGGTGAACTGCAGCGCGGCGCTGTCCAGCGCGCGACCCGGTCCACCGCGGAGCCCGGTGGCAAGGGCGTCAACGTCTCCCGCGTGGTCGTCGCGAGCGGTGGGGACACCGTCGCCGTCCTGCCCGGCGACGAGCTCGACCCGGTCCTGCTCGGCCTGGCCACCCGCGGCATCCCGACGGCCGCGCTGCCGATCGGGGCGCCCCTCCGCTCGAACGTCACCGTGACCGAGCCGACCGGCACCACGACGAAGCTCAACGAACCCGGCCCCTCGCTCGCCGGCCGCCTCGACGACCTCGCCGCACTGGTCGCCGACACCGCCGCTGCGACCGCCACCGGCCCCGCCGCCCGCTGGGTCGTGGTCGCCGGGTCGCTGCCGCCCGGTCTGCCCGACGACGCACTCGCCGTGCTCGTCCGTGCCGTCCGTGCCCGCCACGGTGCCGACGTCCGGATCGCCGTCGACTCGTCCGGGGTGCCGTTCACGGCGCTGCTGCAGTCGGGCGAACGGATCGACCTGGTGAAGCCGAACGCCGAGGAACTCGCCGAGGTCGTCGGCGGCGACCCCGAGGAGTACGAGCGCGACCTCGACGCCGCGGTGGCCGGAGCCCAGCGGCTGCGGCGGAAGAACGTCGGCACGGTCCTGCTCACCCTGGGCAGCGCCGGCGCCGTGCTGGTCTCCGACGAGGGCGCGTTCGCCGCCGCTGCACCGAAGATCGTCGCCCGGTCGACCGTCGGCGCGGGGGACTCCTCGCTCGCCGGGTACCTGCTCGCCGAGGTGGCCGGAGCCTCGCCCGAGCAGCGTCTCGCACAGGCCGTCGCCACGGGTGCCGCTGCCGCAGCCCTGCCCGGTAGCGATGTGCCGGCACTCGACCACACCGACCCGACGGCGGTCTCCGTCCAGGTGCTCGAAACGCACCCGGCCCCCGAACCCGCCTGATCCCCTCCCCACCCCCGAACACCTGCACCACCGCGCGATCAGCGCCATTGCGAAGGAGCAAGCACATGTCCGCAGACTCGAGTCCGCGCCTCATCAGCGCACAGCTCGTCGGCCTCGACGAGGACCTCGGCGCCACGTCGACCGACGTCATCCGGGTGCTCGCCGACCGCGTCGCCGCGACCGGCCGCGCCGCCGACGGCGCCACGCTCGCCGACGACGCCATCAAGCGCGAGGCGAGCGTCGGAACGGGCGTCCCCGGCGGCATCGCCATCCCGCACGCCCGGTCGGCATCGGTGTCCGAGCCGACGCTGGCGTTCTCGCGCCTGGCCCGGAAGGTGCCGTTCGGCGCCCCGGACGGCGACGCCGACATCGTCTTCATGATCGCCGTGCCCGAGGGGGCGGACAAGGACCACCTGACGGTCCTCTCGACCCTGGCCCGCGCGCTCATCCGTGAGGACTTCACGGCCGCACTCCGCGCCGCGACCACCCCCGACGAGATCGTCCGGCTCGTCGACGACGAGGTGAGCGGCGAAGTGGCCGAGGCCGGCATCGGGAAGGCGAGCAGCGCCTCCGAACCGGCCACCGCACCGGAGGCGGGCCGCAAGGTCTTCGTCGGCGTCACCGCCTGCCCGACCGGCATCGCGCACACCTACATGGCGGCCGACGCCCTCGTCGCCGCAGCCCAGCGTGCCGGTGCCGAGATGCACATCGAGACGCAGGGGTCCTCGCAGGTCGAGCCCCTCGACCCGGCGCTCATCGCCCGTGCCGACGCCGTCGTGTTCGCGGTCGACGTCGACGTCCGCGACCGCGGTCGGTTCGCCGGCAAGCCGCTGGTGTCCGGACCCGTCAAGCGCGGTGTCGACGAGCCGGACAAGATGATCGCCGAGGCCATCCGCGCCTCCGAGGACCCGCATGCCGCACGCGTGCAGGGTGGCGCCGCCGTCGAGGGCGAGTCCACCGCCAAGAACGAGCACTTCGGCCAGTCGCTCAAGCGCTGGCTCCTCACCGGCGTCAGCTACATGATCCCGTTCGTCGCCGGCGGCGGGCTGCTCATCGCGCTCGGCTTCCTGCTCTCCGGGTACGGCATCGCGCTGAACCACGGTGACTCGGGGATGAGCAACGCCGCCTACACGCTCACGAACTCCACGCTGCTGAACCTGCCGCCGGAGGGCCTCGGGTACTACCTCGGCGCCGCTGCGTTCCAGATCGGACAGGTGTCGCTCGGGTTCCTGGTCGCCGCACTCGCCGGGTACATCGCCTACGCCATCGCCGACCGTCCGGGCATCGCACCGGGCTTCGTGGCCGGATCGATCGCCGTGTTCATGAACGCCGGGTTCCTCGGTGGTCTGGTCGGCGGCCTGATCGCCGGTGCCGCCGCGTACTGGATCGGGCGCATCCCGACCTGGCGCTGGCTGCGTGGCCTGATGCCGGTCGTGATCATCCCGCTGTTCGCGTCGATCATCGCCTCGGGTCTCATGCTCCTGGTGCTCGGCGGCCCGATCGCCTGGGTCATGACCGAGCTGACCGCTTGGCTCAACTCGCTCTCCGGTGCCTCCGCCGTCCTGCTCGGGATCATCCTCGGCCTGATGATGGCCTTCGACCTCGGTGGTCCGGTCAACAAGGTGGCGTACGCGTTCGCCGTCGCCGGGCTCGGTGCCGGGACCGCCACGAACGTGGTGCCGTTCGAGATCATGGCTGCCGTCATGGCCGCCGGCATGGTGCCGCCGCTCGCCCTCGCGCTCGCCTCGACCGTGCTCTACCGCAAGGGCTTCACCAAGCCGGAGCGTGAGAACGGCAAGGCCGCGTGGCTCCTCGGTGCGTCCTTCATCTCCGAGGGTGCGATCCCGTTCGCCGCAGCCGACCCGCTGCGCGTCATCCCGGCGTCGATGGTCGGGGCTGCGATCACGGGTGCGATCTCGATGGCTGCCGGTGTGACCTCGCGAGCACCGCACGGCGGGATCTTCGTCTTCTTCGCGATCGGTGACGTGCTGATGTTCGTCGTCGCGATCCTGGCCGGGACCGTGGTGTCGGCGCTGGTGCTCGTCGCCCTGAAGAAGTGGGTCCGTCGTCGCCCCGTCGACGAGGCCGCTGCGGGCAGCGAGGCCGCCGTGGCCGGCGAGACGGTGGGCCAGCGCGCACCGGTCGCCGCGTAGTCGACCGCAGCACACGACGGACGGGAGGCCCGGTGCCAGCTGGCACCGGGCCTCCTGTCCGTCGTGCGGTCGCGTCGAGGACCGGACGTGCGTCGGTCAGGCGGCCATCGCGAGCGCTGACGGGTCGACCTGGCCGGGGACGCACTCGTCGACGTCGCACGGCGCGATCGGTGCGACCGAGGTGTGGGTGATCTTCGGGTGCACCGGGCGGCGTTCGGTCTCGCCGCGTCCGATGAGGTCCTCGTGGAGCTTCTCGCCCGCCCGCAGGCCCGTGAACACGATGTCGGACGGGCTGCCGGTGGCCTGGAGCATGCGCCGTGCGATGTCGAGGATCCGGACCGGTGCACCCATGTCGAGCACGAGGACCTCGCCGGGGTGCGCGATCGCCGCGGACTGGATCACGAGGTGGCAGGCCTCGGGGATGGACATGAAGTAGCGGGTGGCGTCGGGGTGGGTGACGGTGAGGGGGCGTCCGGCACGGATCAGCTCCGCGAAGAGCGGGAGCATCGAGCCGCGGCTGCCGAGGACGTTGCCGAACCGGACCGACACGTAGTCGTGGCCCGTGTCGGCGGCGGTCCAGGCGGTCAACCGTTCGGCGATGCGCTTGGTCGACCCGAGCACGCTCGTCGGGTTCGCCGCCTTGTCGGTCGAGATGTTCACGAGCGTCCCCACGCCCGCGGCAGCAGCGGCACGGAGGACGTTCAGGGTGCCGAGGACGTTCGTCTTCCAGCCTTCGTCCGGGTACTGCTCGAGCATCGGCAGGTGCTTCAGTGCCGCGGCGTGGAAGACGACGTCGGGCTGGCGGCTCAGCATGATGTCGCGGATGGCGTCGGCGTCGCGGATGTCGGCGAGGACGACGTTCTTCGTGTCGAGCAACCCGTGACCGTCCACGGAGACCTGCACCTGCTGCAGGGCGGTCTCGTCGCGGTCGAGCATGATGATCTCCGCCGGCTCGAACCGGACGAGTTGCCGGCAGAGCTCACTGCCGATCGACCCGCCGGCGCCCGTGATCAGCACCGACCGGCCTCGGACGAAGTCGACGGTGATCTCGAGCTCGGCCTCGGGCTGTCGATCCCCGATCAGTGCGTCGATGTCGAGCCCGTCGAGGCCGGGGATGCTGCGCTGGGGCATGGGGGTCTCCTCCGTGAAGTCCTCCCCAGTGTGAACCTCTCACATGTGAAATGTCAACAGGTCAGTCGGCGATGTTGGCAGTCACCGCGTCGATGTACGCCGCACGCTCCTCGCGCGAGTGCGGTCGCCCCGGCACGCCCGGTCGCTGCTCCCACGGGAACGGACCGGCCTCGTGCCGGTACTCGATGCCCATCGCCTCGAGCCGGGCGGTGTGCTCGGCCAGGCGTCCGCGGAACTCGGCGAGGTCGCGCGGCCCGGTGACGTCGGCCGACCACAGTGCCTCGGCAAGGGCAGCGACGCGGGGGAAGAGCTGGTAGTCGAGCCGACGGGCGGAGTCGACGTGCTCCGTCCACATGTTGCCCTGGCCGCCGATGACGTGGGCGCGCTCGTCGTCGGTGAGCCCCGACGGCACCGGGTCGAAGGCGAAGACGTCGTCGACGGTGAGCACGATCGACACCGGGATCGGCTCGGTCGGCAGGTCGCTCTGGCGGTAGTCGAGGTACACCTGGTCGTCCGGCGACGAGATGACGTCGTGCCCGCGGCGGGCGGCGGTGCGTGCGCCGGTCAGACCGCGCCAGGAGACCACGGTCGCCGAGGGGTCGAGGGTGCCGCCCTCGAGGATCTCGTCCCACCCGAACGCCCGCCGGCCGTGCGACTCGACGTGTGCGGCAAGCTGCCCGATGATCCAGGCCTGCAGCTGTTCCTCGTCCTGCAGCCCGAGCTCGCGGATGCGCTCCTGCGTGCGCGGGTCGGTCTCCCACTGCACCTTCGGGCACTCGTCGCCGCCGATGCCGATGTAGCCGGAGGGGAAGAGCGCGATGACCTCGTCCAGGACGTCCTTGAAGAAGTCGATCGTGGCGTCCTCGGCGTTCAGGACGTCGTCGGCGATGCCCCACTCCGTCCACACATCCACCGGCTCGCCCGTGACGCCGAGCGACGGGTACGCCGCCAGCGCCGCACGGACGTGCCCGGGTGTCTCGATCTCGGGGACGACGGTGACGAACCGGTCGGCCGCGTACGCCACGATCTCGCGGACGTCGTCCTGCGTGTAGTACCCGCCGTGCGGGCGTCCGTCGAACCCGGCGACGACGAGTGTGCCGTCCGGCCCGGCGACGTGCGCGCCGACCTGGGACTCCCGACGCCAGGACCCGACCTCGGTCAGGCGCGGGTACTTCCGGATCTCGATGCGCCACCCCTGGTCCTCGGTGAGGTGGAAGTGCAGGCGGTTGATCCGGTGCGCGGCGAGCTGGTCGACCACCCGCATGACCTCGTGCTTCGTGCGGAAGTGCCGGGCGACGTCGAGCATCACGCCGCGCCAGGCGAAGGCAGGGGCGTCCTCGACGACCACGGCGGGCACGGACCACGGGCCGGTCGCGACCCGGCCGCGGCGGTACACGTCCGGGGGCAGCAGCTGCAGCAGGGCCTGCACACCGTAGAAGACCCCGGCGGGCGAACCGCCGACGACGTCGACGCCGTCCGGCGTCACCGTGAGGCGGAACGACTCCGCCCGGTCGCCCTCCGGCGTCGTCGGGCCAGCGGGCAGGGACGGGTCGTCGGCGACGCGCAGCGCGATCGTGCCGGCCCCCGGCGCTGTGTCGTCGAGGGCGTCCCGCACCGGCAGCCCGGTCGATCCCCGCAGGGTCTGCTGCAGGTACAGTCGGACGGACTCGCTCGCCGGGTCGGCGGCGATCCGGGTCGACGGGGTGATCTCGAAGGCCCCGACACCGGGAGCGGTGCGGCGCGGTCGTGGGACGAGCATGTCGGAGCCACCATTCCTCAATGATCTTTCGTAATATGGAGGCTATGGCCGTGCAGCAGACCGTGTCAACGACCCCGGGCGCCGTCGGGACGACCCCGGGGGTCCTGCGACAGATGAACTCGCGGGCGATCCTCGACGAGCTCCTGCGTGATGACGTCTCCCGCACGGTCACCGAGCTCGGGCGCACGGTCGGACTCTCCCGCCCCACGGTCGAGGCGGCGCTCGCCGACCTGGTCGACGAGGGCTGGGCGACCGAGGCCGAGGCGATCGCGACCCCGAACAAGGCCGGTCGTCGGGCCAAGCGCTTCGCGGCCGACGCGTCGGCCGGCTCCGTGCTCGGCGTGGACCTCGGCCTGCACGGGATCGTCGGCGTGCGCGCGGACCTGCGCGGCGTCACGCTCGCACGCGTCGAGGAGCGCTACACCGACCTCGCCGACGCCGAACAGGCCTGGTCGAGCGTGCAGGACGTCGTCCGTCGGCTGACGGCGCCCGTCGGTGGCGCTGGCGGCGGCCCGGCCGGTGGTGCGCCGGTGCTCGGTGCCACGTTCGGCGTCCCGGCGGTCGTCGACCGCGACGGCGCGATCGACTACACGGTCGCGGTGCCGGAGTGGGTCGAGCGACGGGTGCCCGGCCGGATCCAGGACCTCTTCCCCGGGGTCGCCACCTTCTTCGACAACGACGCCAAGCTGGCCGCCACGGCCGAGGCCCGGTGGGGGCGGTTCCACGGCGTCCGGGACGGTCTGTACCTGGTCATGGGTCGGCAGATCGGTGCCGCCCTGGTGGTCGACGGCTCGTTGGCGCGCGGTGCGCGCGGTGCCGCCGGTGAGATGGGCGGCATCGCCTCGACCGGCTGGCCCGCCGCACCCGCCCGCCTGGAGGCCCGGATCCCGTCCGACACGGACCTCGAGTCCGTCTTCGCCGCGGCCGCCCAGGGCTCGGTGCCAGCCGTCGAGACCGTCCGTGCGTTCGCGGCCGACGTGGCACCCGGCGTCGTGCAGCTCGTGGCGACGATCGACCCCGAGGTCGTCGTCGTCGGTGGCGAGGTCCTGCCGGCTGCCGAGGTGTTCTGCGCCGCGCTCGACGAGATCGTCACGCCACAGCTCCGGCACCCGGTGGTGTTCGCCCCGTCGACCGTCGGTCGCGACGCCGTCGCCCGGGGCGCGCTCGCCCGGTCACTCGCGCACGTCCGGTCGGCTCACATGGGACTCGGCTGACACCCAGGGAGCGTGCCGGGTCCTGACAGGGCGTTCAGGGATGCTGGGGGCATGACGACTGCCGTGACCGCCCGTGCCATGACCGTCGCCAGTGGCGACTCCACCGCTCCGTCGGACCTCGGCGGGCTCTCCGGCCTGGTGCTGCAGCTGATCGACGCGCTGGGGGAGTGGGGCGTCGGGCTGATGCTCTTCGTCGAGACGGTGTTCCCGCCCATCCCGTCCGAGGTCATCCTGCCGCTGGCCGGGTTCCTCGCGGGTGCCGGCCAGATGAACCTGGTCCTGGTCCTGGTGCTGGCGACGATCGGTTCGTACCTCGGGGCGCTCGTGCTGTACTGGCTCGGCGCGAAGATCGGGTTCGAACGCACCACGCGGTGGTTCGGCAAGCTGCCCCTGGTCGACGAGGACGACTTCCGCAAGGCGGCCGGCTGGTTCCACCGGCACGGCAAGAGTGCGGTGTTCTTCGGCCGGTTCGTCCCGATCGTCCGCAGTCTCATCTCGCTGCCGGCCGGCGCCGATCGCATGCACCTCGGCACGTTCTCGGTGTTCACGATCATCGCGAGCGGCATCTGGAACAGCGCACTCGTGCTGCTCGGTGCCGCGTTCGGGTCGCAGTACGACCAGGTCGAGGCGTACACCGAGTGGATCGACCGCGTGCTCTACGTCGCGATCGCGGTGGTCGTCGTGACCTTCGTCGTGCGTCGGATCCGCCGGGTGCGGGCCGAGCGGCGCGCGGGCGGCCCCGACGGCCACGACGATGACGGCGTCGGCAGCCCCGCCCCGAGCGGTGCCCGGGGCCGTCGTCGCGCCGAGCCCGCCCGCGACTGACCCTCAGGCCTTCGTCAGCGCCGACTCCTTGTGGGCCGCCTGCTTGCCGCTCTTCTCCGACTCCACGATCCAGTACGGGTCGTCGTCGGTGGGCGTGAAGTGCTGCCCGTTGAACTCGAAGTCGCTCGTCCGCTTCCGCACGAGCGTGCCGGTCGTCCTGCCCTGCGAGGTGTTCCAGTGCACCTCGTCACCCTTCGACAACGCCATGCTGTCCTCCTTGCGCGATTCTTCGTCCTGCTGGAGGTCGGACTGTACCCCGTCGATCCCCGGAAAATCAGGGAAGCAGGGCGATCACGATGTCGTAACGGCCATGCGGATCGAGAGTCGGACGCGTACCGTTTCCCATGAGCCCACACGCCGGCAGCGGCCGCGGAACCACGGGCTCCGGACGGGACGACGGACACCATGACCCTGCTGGACAGCGCGCGGGCGGACACCGTCCTCTCTGCGCGGTACCGGCTCGTGAAGCTCATCGGCACCGGCGGCATGGGATCCGTCTACGAAGCCCGCGACGAGCACACGTACCGGGCCGTGGCCGTGAAGCTCTTCGCGACCCCGGACAAGATGACCACCGCCGACCGCGTCCGTCAGGAGCGCGAGATCCGGCTGCTCAGCATGCTCTCCCACCCCGGTCTCATCCCGCTGTACGACGCCGGCACCCACGAGTTCGAGGACGGCCCGCACCGGTTCATCGTGATGGAGCTCATCGCCGACACGACGCTGCTCCGGCGTCTGTCCGAGGGCGCCCTGCACAACTACGAGGTCGCCGACCTCGGTGCGCAGCTCGCCGATGCCCTGGCCTACGTGCACTCGCGCGGCATCGTGCACCGCGACGTGAAGCCCGCCAACATCCTGATCAGCGACGAGGGCTCGTCCGGGTTCGCCCGCACCGTCAAGCTCACCGACTTCGGCGTCGCCCACTTCGTCGACGGCTCCCGCCTGACGAACGACGGCACGGTCATCGGCACCGCCGCCTACCTCAGCCCGGAGCAGGTCGCCGGCGAACCGATCAGCTTCGCCACCGACGTGTACTCGCTCGGGCTCGTCCTGCTCGAGGCGCTGACCGGCAAGCAGGAGTACTCGGGCACCCTGATCGAGGCCGCACTCGCCCGGCTCCGTCGCGACCCCGAGATCCCGGACGACGTCGCCGACGAGTGGCGTGAGCTGCTCAGCCGGATGACGGCCCGCGACCCGGAGCGCCGGCCCACGGCGGTGGCCATCGCCAACGCGCTGCGCGGCGGGTCCACCCAGATCACCGGCCCGGTGCCGCTCGGCCCGGAACGCGTGAAGCACCAGCGCGACCACCGCATGCACCGTGCCGCCCACCGGCACGCCAAGCGCGGCACGTTCTCGGCGGTCCGTCGCTGGCGTCGCCGGAACGTCCTGGTCGGCACGTTCGCGGCCTTCGGCGTGAGCGCGGCCTGCATGGCCGCCTACGTCACGGGCGCCCTGCACTGACCCGTCCGGTGGCTCCGTGCCCCGGGCACCGGAGCGCCCTGGCAGGATGGACAGCATGACCGACCAGCGCTGGATCAAGATCTGCGGCCTGTCGACTCCCGACACCGTGGACGCCGCCATCGACGCGGGAGCCGATGCCGTCGGGTTCGTCTTCGCGGCGGGCAGCCCCCGGACCGTCACCGCCGACCTGGCGAAGGAACTGGTCGAGCGGGTGCCGGACGGCATCGACGCCGTCGGGGTCTTCCGCGACCAGAAGATCGACGAGATCGTGGGCATCGCGTCCGAGGTCGGGCTCACCACCCTGCAGCTGCACGGTGGCGAGTCGGCGTCCGACTTCGCCCGCGCGCGCGACGCCGGCTTCTTCACCATCCGGGCCATCGCGGCCGAGGACTATCTGCGCGAGACGCCCGAACAGCGCGCCGGGTTCGACCACGACCTGCTGCTGCTCGACGCCGCCGTGCCCGGCAGCGGTCGCCTGATCGACCCGGCCACGATCGACGGCGTGGACGAGGCCTGGATCCTCGCCGGCGGGCTGACCCCGGCCAACGTGGTCGCCGCGGTCGAGGCGCTCGACCCCGACGGCGTCGACGTGTCGAGCGGTGTCGAGTCCGAGCGTGGCGTCAAGGACCCCGCCAAGATCCGCGCCTTCGTCGAGGCCGTCCGCAGCCTGGGCTGAGCGCCCGGCCGCGTCGGTCGCGTTCGCGGCTCTGGACGCGACCGGGGACGGACAGGAGGCGCGGTGCGGGCCCGCCACGGGCCTCCCGTCCGCCGCGCGGTCAGCGCAGGGTGGGGATGAGCTCCGTCAGGAACGCGTCCGTGTCCTCCCAGCCCTGCACCGCGTGGCAGGGGACCCCGAGCGCCTTCACCGGGTAGTCGTTGCCCTCGGGGTCGAGCCGGTCGCCCACGAAGAGCATGTCGTCGAGCGCGATGCCGGTGATCTCGGCCAGACGCTGCATGCCGTAGGCCTTGTCGATGCCCTTGCGGGTGATGTCGATGCTGGTGGAGCCGCCCGAGCGGACCTCGAGGTCGGGCAGGTCCTGCTGCACCAGACGGCGCAGGTGGTCCTTCTTCTCGCCGGTCGGGTCCCACTGCTTCTTGACGTCCACCGGGGCGGACTGGCCGAGTGCGGAGAACGTGATCTGCGACCCGCGGTCCTCGAGGATGGCGCCCCAGGTCTCGGACTCCCAGTACCCGGCTTCCTTCGCACGGGCCTCGACCGCGGCGAGGGCGCGGTCCTTCTGCTCCTCGGTGAGGTCCTCGGCGTACTGCAGTGCCCAGTCCTGGTCCTCCCAGCGGTAGTACCGGGTGCCACAGGTCGGCAGGAGGTGCAGGGCGTCGAGCGTCAGGCCGTCGCGCTGTCGGAGGGGGGTGACCAGCTGCTGTTCGAACTGGGTGAAGTTGCCGCCCGAGATGACCGCGACCGGCACGACCTCGAGCAGGGACGCGAAGGTCTCGAGCATGCGGGGGTCGAGGGAGGACTTCGACGGGGCGAGCGTGTCGTCCAGGTCGAAGGCGACGAGGCGGGGGGTGGTCATGTCCCTGATCCTGCCAGAGGCCGCCGATCAGGTGCCGCGTGCGGTGCTCCGAGCCGCCGGGTGCTGCGCGAAGTCTGCGGGGTCACGCGCGGTGCGTGGCGGGGACCCGGTCGCGCGCGTAGGTGATGTCCGTGTAGCCGTGCGGGGCCGGGTTGCCGTCCTCGTCGAGGTTCACGAACACGACCTCGTCGATCGTCAGGATGCTGCGGTGCGTGAAGAGGTTGCGCGCCTCGGCCCGCATGGTCAGCGACGTGCGGCCGAACCGGGTGGCGACGAGGCCGATCTCGACGATGTCGCCCTCCTTCGCCGAGGACAGGAAGTTGATCTCCGACATGTACTTCGTGACGACCTTGCCGTTGCCGAGCTGGATGATCGCGTAGACCGCGGCCTCCTCGTCGATCCATCGGAGCAGGCTGCCGCCGAACAGGGTGCCGTTGGCGTTGAGGTCTTCCGGTCGCACCCACTTCCGGGTGTAGAAGTTCATCTCCGGCGGGGCGTCGTCCTGGTGCTGATCCATGTCACGTCATGATACGCCGACAGCCGCGCCCCCGCAGGGACGCGGCCGTCGTGGCGATCGCGGGCGGCGGTGCCGCCGGTGCTCACTCCTTGACGAGGACGACCTCGTCGAGGGGGATGCGGGTGCGCGGGGCGACCTCGCGCTCGGCGGCCTTGACGTCGAGCTGCGACGGGTGCGCGACGGTGCCGACGGCCGTGACCGTGTACGGCAGGAAGCGCTCGGGCAGGTCGAACGCGGCACGGAGCCCGGCGGCGTCGATGCCCGCCATCTGGTGCACGTGCAGGCCCTCGGCGTGCGCCTGCACGGTCAGGGCGGCGAGCGACTGGCCGAGGTCGTACTGCGCGAAGGGACGCTCCTCGCCGTCGGCGGTCACGGTCTCGAGCACGCCGACGACGAGGGCGCTGGCGCGGAAGGCCCAGGCGGCGTTGAAGCCGAGCAGGTTCTCGTTGATCTTCCGGAACGTCTCGGTGCCGCGGCGGCCGGCGATGAAGCGGCGGGGCTGGAAGTTCATGGCCGAGGGTGCCCAGCGAGCGGCCTCGAGGACGGCGTCCAGCTGGTCGTCCGAGATCGTCGCGGTCTCGTCGTAGGAGCGGGGGCTCCAGCGCTCCTCGAGCAGCGGCACGAGCGGCTGGCTGGAGTCGGTGGACCGGGTGAGGGTGTCGGCGTTCGTCGAGGTCATGATGCGCTCAACGGTATTCGATGCGTACGCATTTCCGACCTGAGTGACGTCACATCACCGCCGGCAGGTGCCAGGATGGACGGGATGGGTGGCGTGTTGACCGGCTTCGCGATCATCGGCGCGATCATCGCCGGTGGGTACGTCGTCGGACGCATCGGCCTGCTGGGCCCGCACGCGCAGTTCGTGATGAGCCGGCTCGCCTTCTTCGTGCTGATGCCGTGCCTGCTGTTCCACACCATCGCGACCGCCGACATCGCGTCGCTGCTGTCCTCGATGCTCTGGGTCTCGTTGCTGAGCGCCGCCGTGGTCGCCCTCGGTGCCGCCGCCGTGTTCCGCTTCGTGCTGCGCCGCCCCGTCACCACGACCACCGTCGGGGCCCTGGCGTCGAGCTACGTGAACGCGAACAACATCGGGCTGCCGGTGGCCGTGTACGTCCTCGGCCAGGCGACCGCGGTCGTGCCCGTGATCCTGCTGCAGCTCGTCGTGATGGCCCCGATCGCGCTGACGATCCTCGACGCTGCGACCGCGGGTGGCGGCGGGTGGGGACGACGGATCGCGGGGCCGTTCCGGAACCCGATCATCATCGCCTCGCTCGTCGGGCTCGTGTGCTCGGCGACGGGGATCACGCTGCCCGACCCGGTGCTCGAGCCGTTCTCGCTCGTCGGCGCGGCCGCGGTGCCCGTCGTGCTGCTGTCGTTCGGGATGAGCCTGCACGGTGCGACCCCGCTGCGGGACCCGGCCATCCGCACCGACGTCATCGTGGCGTCGTCGATCAAGCTCGTGGTGATGCCGGCCGTGGCGTTCGTTTTCGCCCGGTTCGTGTTCGGGCTCGGCGAACAGGAGGTCTTCGTGCTCACCACCCTCGGCGCCCTGCCGGCGGCGCAGAACGTCTTCAACTACGCGCAGCGGTACGGGGCAGCGGTCCCGGTGGCGCGCGACGTCGTGCTCATCTCGACGCTCGGCTCGGTGCCCGTGCTCGTCGCGATCGCCGCCCTGCTGCACCCGTAGCGTGCGCCGAGACGCCGGCGTGTGGTGCGTCCGGAAGACGCCGTCGTGTTGTCGAGACGCCGGCGTGTGGTGCGTCCGGAAGACGCCGTCGTGTTGCGGAGACGCCTCGATGTCGCCGAGACGCCGCCGGATTCGGCGGCGTCTCGCGCACTTGCGGGCGTCGTGCGCGCACGCCGGCGTCTTCCGCACCCTGGACGCGCCGCGGGGCGGACGGGAGGCCCGTGGCGGGGATGCACCATGCCTCCCGTCCGGCTGTGGTGGCGACCACCGCGGATGGTGAGCAGAAAAGGTCGGGTGGCGGTCGCGGACCCGACCATTCCTGCTCACGAAGCGCGGACGGCACGCGCGTACCCTGACGGGCACGCGGGGCGGACCGCCCCGTGACCGATGACCACGACGAGGAGACCGGCGATGGACACGATGGCGATGATGAAGAACATGTCGATGACGGACATGCCCATGGAGATGGACATGGACATGATGCAGGACACGATGATGGCGATGAACGCCGCGTCGATGGCCGCGACGATGTGCTCGGCGGCCGACATGCGGATGGGCGGCGAGATGGCCACCTGCGCCGCGATGTGCTCGAACACCGCGATGCTCGCCGACACCGGCATGCGGATGATGATGCGTCCGATGGGGATGGACACCGCCGCGATGCAGGCGATGCTCACGGCCGTCGTCGCGATGGGCACCGCGTGTGCCGCCGAGTGCCGCCAGCACCAGGACATGGACGAGTCGTGCCGCTACTGCGCCATGGCCTGCGACGAGATGGTGTCGAAGTGCCGGGCGATGCTCGACTCGATGGCGGCCTGACCCGCTCCGTGCGCGCTCCGCGACGCGTGCGCGCTACGCGACGCGTGCGGTGGTCTGCCGACCGCCGGCGCTGAGGATCTCTGCGACCGGGTGGTGGGCGACCGGCTCGCCGACCGACAGGACGCCGTCGGCGTCCGCCACCCGCAGCTGGGTGATGCTCCCGTCGAGGAACAGCACCACGGCGTCAGCTGCGCGGGTCTCGACGACGATGCCGTCGCGCCACGCACCGGGGGCCGCGGTCGCCATGAGGCGCTGGATGGGAAGGATCGTCGTGCGGGACATGGCTTCACCTGCTCTCGAAGGGGTTCGGTGCAGGAAACCTACGTCGGCGTGACGGACGGCTCAATCACGGCGGACGTCGGGCGTAACAGAGCCGGACGGACGCCGATCCCGGGCCGGGCCGGGCCAAGCCGGTGAGCCGACTCCGATCAGAAGATCATCGGGCGGTCGTCGTCGAGCGACGTGTCCAGGTCGAGGTCGACCACCACGGGGACGTGGTCGCTCGGGGCGTCGCCCTTGCGCTCGTTCCGGTGGATCGAGGCGTCGGTGACGATGTCGGCGAAGGCCTGCGAGCCGAGGACGAAGTCGATGCGCATGCCCTCGTTGCGCGGGAACCGCAGCTGCTTGTAGTCCCAGTAGGTGTAGCCGTCGGGCACGATCGGGCGCACGACGTCCTGCAGGCCCCGCGCCTCGAACTCGCGGAACGCTGCCCGCTCGGGTTCGCTGACGTGGGTGGACCCCTCGAAGACCCGCATGTCCCAGACGTCCTGGTCGAGCGGTGCGACGTTCCAGTCGCCCATCAGCGCGAGCGGGGTCTCCGGCGACGCCTCGATCCACTCCGAGGTGCGGTCGGCCAGCTGGGCGAGCCAGTCGAGCTTGTACGTGTAGTGCGGGTCGCCGAGCTCGCGGCCGTTCGGGACGTAGAGGCTCCAGAGCCGCACGCCGTCGACCGTGACGCCGATCGCGCGGGCCTCGACCGGCAGGTCCGGCCCCTCGTGGCCCTTCAGGAACCCGGGCTGGCCGGGGAAGTCGCGGGTGACGTCCTCCATCGGCAGCCGGCTGGCGAACGCGACGCCGTTCCACTGGTTCAGGCCGTGCGCCTCGACGTGGTACCCCGCGGCCTCGAACTGCTCGACCGGGAACTGCTCCGGCTTGCACTTGATCTCCTGCATGCCGAGGACGTCGACGTCCTCACGCACCAGCCAGTCGACGATCCGACCCACTCGGGTGCGGACGGAGTTCACGTTCCAGGTCGCCACGCGCATGGAACAAGAACCTACCGGTGCCGACTGACGACGAGGTCGGCACGTGCGCCGTCTGTGCGGCGTACGGCACGATGGTGTTCGCTGGAGGCCAGCAATCGATCGCACGGAGGCAGCAATGGCATCGACGACGAACCGCGTCGACGGGATCACGACCGGAGCCACGCTCGGCACCGGGGCCGGGAGCGCCCAGCCCGCCGGCACCACCACGACGCAGGTCACCGCCAAGGGCAGGACCATCATCGACGACACGGTCGTCGCGAAGGTCGCGGGCATCGCCGCCCGCGACGTCCCCGGCGTCTTCGCACTCGGCGGCAACGCCTCGCGGGCGTTCGGTGCCATCCGCGACGCCATCGGCTCGAGCGCGCTCGGCCAGGGCGTCCGCGTCGAGGTCGGTGAGACCCAGGTCGCCGTCGACCTGACCATCGTCGTCGACTACCCGACGCCGATGATGGAGGTCGCCTCCGCTGTGCGTGCCGCCGTCACGAACGCCGTCACCGAACTCGTCGGCCTCGAGGTCACCGAGGTCAACATCGCCATCAACGACGTGAACATCCCGGCGCTCAACGGCGTCGCGGACGAGCTCGACACCCGGGACGGTCGAGTCCGGTGAACGCCACCGTCGTCGGGATGGGCACCGGCGCCCTGCTCGCGATCGTCGCCGTGACGCTCGGGTTCTGGGCGTTCGTCGTCGTCGCCGTCTGCATGGCGGTCGGTGCACTGGTCGCCCGCATCGTCACGGGTGACGTCGACTTCCGCCGCCTGCTCGACGTGCTGCGCGGACGCCGGAGCTCGTCGTGAGCGACGCCGCCGTCGCCACGGCCGGCGACAGCGGCGTCCGGCTCCGCGGCTCCGACCGCATCGGTACGTCCGCGCTGGTGCACACCGCCCAGGCGGTCGCCGCCGAAGCGCTGCGCGTTGCCTTCCGGGAGGTCCGTGCCCGGGTCGCGGACGACGGCCGCGGCGCGCTGGCGGTCGAGATCACCGCCCCGCTCGCCCTGCCGGTGCTGGGCTCGCACGCACTCCCCGACGAACCGGTCGTCGCCACGGCGCACCGGGCTCGCGGCACGATCGCCGAGCGCTTCCGGACCATCACCGGCCGACAGGTCGCCCGCGTGACCGTGACCTTCGCCTCGTCGGTGGTGGACACCCCGCGGAGGGTCCGGTGACCGCCCCACCCCTCGTCGGCGCGCCCGCCGCCGACCACGCTGCCACCTACCGCCGCGTGCTGCGCCGCGAGACCCACGTCTCCCGCTCGGCCGCCGTCGTCGTCGCGATGCTCATCGCCCTGGTGCTCGCCGCCGCGGCGGTCTTCGCCGGTGCGCTCGTCCTGCTCGACCAGAACGTCCTGGGCGTCGACCCCCGTGCCGTGGTCGACGCCGCGCTCGCCGCTCCGGACGGCCTCGACACCACCATCGTGATCGGCATCGGCGCCGTCGTGGCCCTGATCGGCCTCGTGCTCCTGCTGCAGGGGATCCTGCCCCAGCGCCGTCCGCGGCACGTGATGTCGTCCGACCGGCTCGCAGTGGTCGTCGACGACGAGGTCCTGGCCTCCGCCGCGGCCCGAGCCGCCCGTTCCGCGACCCGTCTGGGCGCCGACGCCGCCGTGGGCACCGTCGGTCGCCGCACGGTCGACGTCGTGCTCCGGCCCGCAGCCGGAGTGGACGTCCCCGCGGTCGCCGCGACCGAGGCCGTCGAGCGGGAGTTCGCCGCGATCGACGCGCAGCCGACGCTGGCCGCGCGGGTGCGGGTGCAGCCGACCGGACGGGTGGACGGATGAACGCCACGAACCGCGCGCTCGGCCGGACGGCGCTCGTCGTGCTCGGGCTCGTGCTGCTCGTCGCCGGGGTCGCCGCGATCCTGGTGCAGACCGCGCAGGGCCTGCCCCTCGTCGCATCGTGGTGGCGCACGGTCGGCGATGCCCTCGCCGCACTCGGCACCGGGGCGTCGCGTGACGACTCGGTGTTCGCGTGGACCTGCGTGCTCGGCGGTGGCGTCGTGCTCGGCGTGCTCGCACTCGTCGTGCTGACGACGCTCGGCGGTGGCCGCGAGAGCACCGTCGTGGACAGCGACGGTTCTGCCGACGGCGTCGCCGGCTCCGTGCGCATCGAGTCCACGGCCGTGCAGCACGCGCTCTCCTCGGCCATCGGCGACATGCCCCAGGTCGGCTCGCTCGCCGTCGACGTCTACCGGGTCCGTGGTGGTCGGGCGATCCGGGTGCGGGTCCGTCCGCGCCGGGGTGCCGCGCCGCGCGAGATCACCGAACGGGTCGAGGCCGTGGTCGCCGACCTGGACGCCCTGCTCGGCGAACGCCTGCCGGTGCTGCTCGAGATCGCCCGTGGTGGGTCGGGGTCGTCCCGCCCGGACCGCGTGCACTGAGCGTCGCCGTGGTGCGCTCGATCGGTGGACCGCCCCGGCCGGGCGAGACCGTCCCGGTGCCGCGCGTGGTCACCGACGTCGCGCGAGGGCGTGAGGTCGCGCTCGTCTGGCACAACCAGATCGGCGGGACGACGTTCCGGATCGGACCGGACGCGCACGCCGACGAGTTCGTGAAGGTGCTGCCGCGCGCCTACGGTTCGTGGATCAGCGGAGAGGCCGCGCGGCTGACGTGGGCATCCCGGTACGCCCGAGTGCCGGAGGTGCTCGACCACGGCGCCGACGACGACGGCGTCTGGCTGCACACCCGCGCGCTGCCCGGCTGGAGCGCAGTCGACCCGCGCTGGCACGACGAACCCCGGACCGCGGTGGTCGCGGTGGGCGAGGGCCTGCGCGCGCTGCACGACACGTTGCCCGTCGACGACTGCCCGTTCACGTGGGCGACCGCGGACCGGCTCCGTCGCGCGCGTGAGGCGAGCGCCGACGCCGACGCCGTCCGCGGCCCGGGCGGTCTCGGTCCGGAGCCGCCGACCGACCGGATCGTCGTCTGCCACGGTGACCCGTGCACGCCGAACACGCTCATCGGCGCGGACCGGCGGTGGAGCGGGCACGTCGACCTGGACGCGATGGGGGTCGCGGACCGCTGGGCCGACATCGCGGTGGCGACGATGGCCCTCGGCTGGAACTACGGACCCGGGTGGGAGCCGTTGTTCCACCGGGCGTACGGGCTGCCGGACGACCCGGAGCGCACCGCGTGGTACCGGGCGCTGTGGAACACCGGCGACGACGAGATCGACGACCCAGAGTCGGGGCCGGTCGGTTAGAAGGCGACTCCGCGCGCGGACATGAACGGCACCGGGTCGGTGGTGGCGCCGTTGATGTGCACCTCGACGTGGCTGTGGCAGCCGGTCGACGCCCCGGTGGAGCCGACGAGGGCGATGAGCTGCCCCGCGGAGACCTGCTGTCCGGTGGCGACCCGGAAGCCACCGTCGACGATGTGACCGTACGCGGTCTGCACGCCGCCGCCGTGGTTGATGCGGACGTAGTTGCCGTAGCCGCCGTACCACCCGACGTAGTCGACGGTGCCGGCCGAAGCCGCGACGATGGGCGTGTAGCAGCCGCTCGCCAGGTCGGTGCCCTCGTGCATGGTGACGACGCCGGTGATCGGGTGCACGCGGTACCCGTAGGGGCTGATGACGTAGCCGCTGGCCGGGCGGACCCAGCCGGTCCCGGAGCCCGCGCCGACGGAACCGCCGCCACCCGAGCCGCTGCTGCCGGTCGAGCCGCCGCCTGACGGAGCGCCCCCGCCGGAGTTCGCGGCGGCCTGTGCGGCGGCTGCTCGCTGCGCGGCGGCTGCGCGCTCTGCGGCTTCGCGTGCGGCCTTCTCCTCCGCCGCCTTGCGGACGCGCTCACCCTTGGCGAACTCGGCTTCGGTCCGGACGCGGCCGGAGGTCAGGGTCGCGAGCTGGGCGTCGAGTCGGGCCTTGTTCGACTGCTGCTCGTCGTAGGCGGCCTGCACGGCGTCGGACGCCGCCTGGGCTTCCTGCATGCGGTCTTCGGCTTCGGCAGCGAGGTCGCCCAGCGCTTCGGCGGCGCGGTCGGCCTGTGCCTCGAGCGAGCTGGCGACGGCGGCGTCGGCGCTCGCGGCGGCCTGCACACGCTCGGCCTGCTCGGAGAGCTTGCTCAGCGCACCGAGGTTGTACAGCAGATCACTGGCGTCTTCGCCCTGGGTGATCACCGAGGTGGTGACGTCGGCGCCACCGGAGCGGGACATCTGCGCGGCGAACTGCCCGGCCTGCGCGGCGCTCTGGTCGGCGACCTTCGCGTGGTCCTTCGCGTCGGCGCGGAGCTGCTGTTCCTTCTCGGCCGCCGTCTGGGCCTTGCGCTGTGCCTTGTAGAACACGTCGCCGAGCTTCTGCGCCTTCGCCTCGGCAGCCTCGACCTTGGCGTCGAGCTCGCTGATGATGCCCCGGATCTCGGTGATCTGCCCCTGCTTCGCGGATTCCTTGCCGCGGGCGGACTTCACTTCGTCCCACGTGGGGTAGGTCACCGCCTGGGCGGCCGGAGCGTCGGCGATGACCGTGCCGACGAGGCCCGCGAGTGCCAGGCCGGTGACGGCGAGGCGCAGGCGCACGGGGACACGGTGGGCGCGGGGGCTGGTGGGACGAGACATCGAGCACGAGCCTATACATCCGTACAGCGAGCATCGGACGGCAACGCGCCGCTGTGGACAACTTCAGCAGTGGATCAGAAGCCGCGGTCACGCCGGATGACGTCGGCGCTCCCGACGACGTCGCGCCGCAGGATCGCCTGCCCGGCGGTGCCGGCGTAGTCGTAGACGTCGAATCCGGTGCAGTGGGTGATCGTCGCCGGGGGGCCGAGGGAGTCCTCGACCGCGGTGGTCCAGAGGTCGTGCGACCCGACCACCACGAAGCTCGGGTCGGCGTCGCGGTAGGCCCCGAGGTCGACGAGCCACGGGTACGTCTCGAAGGTGTCGCGGACCTGCAGCAGCCCGACGTTCGTCGCCGCGTAGGTGGCGAGGGGCCGGACCGTCCAGAACTGCCCGACGCCGGTGACCTGGCGCCCGTCGGCCCAGCGGTCCAGGCACGCGGCCGCCGGGTACCGCGCGGTCGACACGGCGTGGGCGGTGCCGGGGGCCACGGCGATCCCGGTCGCGAGGACGGCGGCCATCGCGACCGCCACCCCCGCCCGGACCCCGCGGTGCGGGCGGTGCACGCGGGTGCGGCGGACCGCGGTGCGGGTGAGCTCGGCCACGGCGACGAGCGCGAGCAGCGGTGCCGTCACGATCGGCTGCAGGTAGCGCGGGGTCTCGGACCCGGCGACGACGACCCCGACGGACACGGCGACGACGGTCACGAGCGGCAGCACCGTCGCGACCAGCACGGTGCGTGCGGTGCGGACCCGCCAGGCCCAGACCGTGCCGCCGACCGTGACGAGCACCCCGGCGAACAGCAGCAGGAGCCCGAGGTCGCCCGGT
Organism: Curtobacterium sp. MCPF17_021; assembly: GCF_003234605.2. Classification (NCBI taxonomy): domain Bacteria; kingdom Bacillati; phylum Actinomycetota; class Actinomycetes; order Micrococcales; family Microbacteriaceae; genus Curtobacterium; species Curtobacterium sp. MCPF17_021. The sequence goes on from NZ_CP126252.1 coordinate 589,809, forward strand.
GCCGTGCCCGCCCGGTCGTCGGTCAGCGCCGCGAAGAACCGCAGGGTCTCCCCGGCCCGCGACGGCTGCACGTACGTCGCCGGGTCGAGGGAGACGAACGGCCGGAGCGGGATCCGCACCAGGTACCCGACGACCGATCCGACCGTGACGGCAGCGGCGAGCAGCGCAGCGGGGCGCCACGGCACCCGCCGTGCCAGCACCAGGAGCCCGAGGGTGACGACGACGGGAGCGGCGGACCAGGGCACGTACAGCGGGTTCGACGCGGTCGTGCACGCGGCGACGAGTCCGAGCACCACGAGCAGGGGCACCGACGCCCGGCCGAGGCGCACCGCCCGCAGCACCAGCACCGCGGTGCCGAGCACCGCCAGCACGGCGCCGTAGTAGTAGGTCGTCGTGAGCAGCAGGGACGCCAGCTCGAGCGAGGTCGCCGTCGCCGACGACTCGGTCAGCACCAGCAGCGTGACCAGGCCGAGTGCCCCCGCCGACACCGCGATCCGCGCGGGGCGCCCGGCGGACGGCATCAGCTCGTTCGCGGCGGCCCGCACCAGCGCGTAGACGGCGAGGAGCACGAGCACCCCGTTCAGCGCCAGGGCCTGCTGCGGGGTCCCGGTCACCAGCGAGCAGAACAGGTACACGGGCAGCTCGGGGAAGAAGAACAGCGCGGGCGACATCGCCCACTCGAACGGCTGGCCGGCCTGCAGCGAGCGCTCGACGAGCGGCAGCAGCACCGAGTCGCCGTCGTACCAGAGCAACGCCACCCGTTCCGTCGCGACGACGTGGCGCAGGGCGATGACGGCCAGGGCCAGCGCGACCAGGCCGCCCAGGGCCTCCCGTCCGATCGTGACGGCCACCCCACCGGTCCGGCGGCCGCCGGACGGAGCCGGCTCCACGGCGGGGCGACGCGGTGCTCGGGACATGCCCCGGAGCGTACCGAGGCCGCCTCGGTGCCGGTACGCACAGACCCACAGGCTGGGGGAGCGCGTTGCGGGCCCGACCGACTACCCTTGTGCGCTGTGACCGACGCGCGCGAACAGTTGATCCAGTACATCTCCTCCGAAGCGGTGTTCCACGGCGACTTCACCCTGACCAGCGGGAAGAAGGCGACGTACTACATCGACCTGCGGAAGGTCAGCCTGGACCACCGCGTCGCGCCGCTGATCGGGCAGGTCATGACCGAGCTCGTGCAGCAGGTGCCGGACGTCTCCGCCGTCGGTGGCCTGACCATGGGCGCCGACCCGATCGCCAGCGCCGTCCTGCACCAGGCCGCCGCCCAGGGCCTGACCTACGACGCCTTCGTCGTCCGCAAGGAGCCGAAGGACCACGGCCGCGGCAAGCAGGTCGAGGGACCGGACCTCAAGGGCAAGCGCGTCGTCGTGCTCGAGGACACCTCCACCACCGGCGGCTCGCCGCTCAAGGCGGCCGAGGCGCTCGAGCGCGAGGGCGCGATCATCGCCGCCGTCGCGGTCGTCGTCGACCGGGACACCGGTGCCAAGGAGACGATCGAGGCGGCCGGCTACCCGTACTTCGCGGCCATCGGGTTGGCTGATCTGGGGCTGACCGCGTGACCGAGGAGCGTCCGGACGACGCACGCGAACCCGACGGCACCGCCGGCCCGGCAGACGGGGACGACGGCCTGGAGGCTCGGCGTGCGTCCGGATCGGACGCTCCGTTCCACGGTCTCCGCAGCGCTGCGGACATCTTCGGGGCTCCGCGCGGCGAGGAGGACTGGCCGTCGCGGCGGGAGCGCCGCGAGGCCGAGCGAACCGCCCGCGAGACGGGCGCGCCGCTGCCGGAGCCGTTCGTGGCCGAGGGGGAGGCGGAGGGCGCCGAGCCTGCTGCTCCTGCTCCTGCTGCGCCGGCTCCTGCTCCTGCTCCTGCTGCGCCGGCTCCTGCCGCGTCTGCGCCGGCCGCTTCGGCTCCGGCGCTCGAAGACGGCGCGACCCAGGCCATCTCGATGCCGCCCGAGCTGCTCGCACCCTCCGAGAACCCCGACGCCGTCGTCGAGCACGAGCGCGCCACACTGCACGACCGGATCCCGGCCGCCGCCGACGTCGCGCCGGACTCCACTGCACCGCACCCGTCGTCGATCGTGCTGCCGACGGCGCAGACCCACCGCGACGAACGAGCTGCCGCGTCGAAGGCCATCGAGGACGAGCGTCGCCGCGTCGACCCGTTCGGCGAGGGCCGCGCCGACGTCGACTGGCTCGGCCGCGCGACCGGCAACCACCCGGAGTCCGTGGCGCCCGCTGCTGCTGCTCCCGCTGCGCCGCAGCCCCTCGGCGTCGAGAACGTGCTGCCGCCGACCGAGGAACCGCCGACCTTCACCGACCTGCTGCGCATCACCAGCACCGGGCCGGTCCCCACGCAGACGGGCGGGCACGACCGGCCGTTCGACTGGGCCATCGGTGACGACGAGCCCGGCGAGGTCCCGGCGACGCTGACCACCGACTCGTTCGACACCACCGCGCTGTCCGCCGGGTCCTGGTCGCTCGCCGACGAGTTGGACGACGAGGACGAGGTCGTCGCCGGCGAGGTCGACACCCCGGCCTCCGGGCTGCCGCAGGCACCGCGGACCTACCCGGTGCCACCGGCGGTCCCCGTGCCGCCGGTGGTGCCCCCGGCGGTCCCGGCTGCGCCCGTGTCGGACACGGCTGCTCCGGCTGCCGTTCCCGCCGCTGATGCTGCTGGTGCTGCGACGGAGGCGACCGAGGCCGTGGACGTGCCCCGCGAGCCCGCCGGAGACGACGTGCCGGACGCGACCGAGGGCCTCCAGGCCGATGCCCCGACCACCGCGATGCCGGCGGCCGGGACACCCTGGTGGTCCGAGCCCGACGCGACCGTGCCGCCGACCGCGGCACCGCCCCTCGTCGAGCCGGCTGCGGGTGCCCAGGAGTACCCGGCGCACCTGCCGCCGTCGGTGGGGCAGGACCTCGACGCCGTGCTCGGCCTGCGTGGGAACGACACCGGTCCGCAGCCGGAGTCCCTTCCCGCTGCGGCGCCGGACGACCTGGACCAGTCCGAGTGGGACGGCCGCGAGACCAGTGACACGAGTGCCATCAAGGACCTGTTCGGCACCGAGGCCGTCGGGCAGCTCGGCGGGACCGGCTACGACCCGGAGGACACTGGGACGCGGATGATGCCGGCGGCTGCCGTGCCAGCGGCTGCTGCCGCTCCTGCTGCTGTCCCCGCGCCCGCTGCTGCTGGACGGCCGGCCGGCGGTCCGGACCGGCAGCCCGGCGATCGCGACAACTTCATCAACGAGGGCTTCGCGCGGCTGCGGAACGAGGGCAAGCGCGGCAAGCAGCTGCTGATCTACGGGTCGATCGCGCTGATCCTCGTGCTCATCGTGCTGGTGTTCCTGCTGTCGAAGTGGATCCTCGGCAACAACATCGCCGACCAGGCCGTGCCGACGAAGTCGCCGGTGGCTGCCTCGTCGGCGCCGGCGACCCCGAGCGCTGCGCCGTCGGCGTCGGCCTCGCAGCCGGGAGACGCCGCAGCGCCGGCCGCCACGTTGCAGTTCGCCACGACCCCGGCCCTGCCCGGCGAGCACCCGTGGACCGACCTGGCCGGCGGGGAGTGCCTGTCGCCGTTCACGAACGCGTGGTCGCAGACCTTCACGGTGGTGGACTGCGCGACGCCGCACATCGGGCAGCTGACCGCACGCCTCGCGGTCGAGGGTGACACCTACCCCGGTGCCGAGGCCCTGGCGACCCAGGCGGCCGACCAGTGCCAGTCCGACGCGGCGCTGAACGCCTCGGCCGCCGCTGCCGTGGGGGACGTGCAGGTGCAGGGTTCCTACGCGCCGGACCAGGCGACGTGGGACCAGGGTGACCGGTTCATCGCGTGCTTCGTGACGCGGTCGTCGGGGCAGCCGCTGACCGGGACGTTGGCGCCGGGGGCGTAGGCGCGGCCGGCGGCCGGGTCGCACGCGTTCTGCGACGATCCACCCCGTGATCGACTGGTGGTCTGTCGGAACATGCACACGCAGCGACTGCATGCGCAACGAACGACATCCCACCCGTCGAACGACGAGTGGGATGTCGGAACATGTACGCGCATCGGCTGAGATGCGCCGGCGTCAGGCGCTCGCGGGCACCTTCGCTGACACGTCGGACAGCGTCTGCAGCTCGTCGGCGCTGAGCTCGAGCTCCGCCGAGGCCAGCAGCGCCGGCAGCTGCTCGGTGTTCCGGGCGCTCGCGATCGGTGCGACGACGTCGGGCTGCGCCTGCAGCCAGGCGAGTGCGACGGTGGCGATCTCGGAGCCGTGTGCGTCGGCGATCGAGGACAGCGCGTCCACGACGGCGAGCCCCTCGTCGGTGAAGTACCCGGACACCTGGCCCTCGCGGTCCTTGCCCGCGAAGTCGTCCTTCGAGCGGTACTTGCCGGTCAGGAACCCCGCGGCGAGCGAGAAGTACGGCACGACGCCGAGTCCGTGCTCGTGCGCGAGCGGTGCGATCTCGGCCTCGTACGGCTGGCGGGTGACCAGGTTGTAGTGCGGCTGGATGGCGACGGGCTGGGCGAGGCCGTTCTCCGTCGCGATGCGGATCCACTCCGCGGCGCGGTCCTTCGAGTAGTTCGAGATCGCGGTGTAGCGGACCAGACCGTCCTGCACGAGCTGGTCGAAGGCGCGGACGGTCTCCTCGAGCGGGGTCGACTGGTCGTCGAAGTGCGCGTAGTACAGGTCGATCCGGTCGGTGCCGAGGCGCTCGAGGCTCGCGCGGGCAGCGGCGGCGACGGTGCCCGCGGCGAGGCCCTGGAACTCCGGGTGCTGCGAGCCCTTCGTCGCGATGACGACGTCGTCCCGCTTGCCCGAGGCGCGCAGCCACGAACCGATGACCCGCTCGGACTCGCCGCCCGAGTTGCCCGGCGCCCAGGCCGAGTAGACGTCCGCGGTGTCGATGAAGTCGCCACCGGCCGCGGTGTAGGCGTCGAGGACCTGGTGCGAGGTCGACTCGTCCGCCGTCCACCCGAAGACGTTGCCGCCGAGGGCGAGGGGGAACACGTGCAGGTCACTGGTACCGATGCGGGGCATGCGGAGGTCCTTTCGTGGTCGGAGGTGCGGTGGGAGCGAACCGCACGTCTCCCGACGCTATGCCCCGATGCTTGACACGGCCCCGGCGCGAGGGGCTTCGATGGGGAGATGACCGTGCTCACCGATGCCCTCGCCGACCCGCACTCCTCTGCCCGGCTGCAGGCCGTGATGGCTGCCGGAAGCACCCCGGACCCGGCGGACCTCGAGGTGCTGGTCGCGCAGTGCGCCGTCGAGCCGGACTTCTTCGTCCGCGACATGCTGACGTGGGCACTCACCAGGCATCCCGCCGACGTCGTCGTCGCCCGCGTCCTGCCCGAGCTCGAGCGCCCGGAGCCACAGGCCCGCAGCCAGGCGCTCCACACCCTGTCGAAGATCGGTGACCCGGACACGTGGCCCGCAGTGCGTCCGCTGCTCGAGGACCGCGACGACGAGGTGCTCCGCGCAGCCTGGCGCACGGCCGTCGCACTGGTGCCGGACGACGAGCGGGCGTCGCTCGCGCGGACCCTCGCCGTGCATCTCGGCATCGGAGACCGCGAGCGTCGGCTCAGCCTGTCGCGTGCTCTGGTGGGACTCGGCGAAGACACCGTCGGACCGGTCCTCGTCGCGGCCGCCGACCGGGGGACCGACGCCGTCCGGGAGCACGTGCACGAGACCGAACGGCTGCTGCACGACCCGGATGCGGCATCCGCGCTCGCCCTCGAACGGGCCCGGCGCGAGGTCGCCCTCGGCCGGACGCGCTCCGTCAAGGGCTAGGGCCGGCGGGCGCGCCCGGCCGGGAGCGCCGGGTGGTCGCGAACCGTCGCCGTCGCGGCGGTGGGGCGGGCGCGTCGCGCGGTCACGACACCCCGTGGGTGGGGTGCCGAGTGGTCGCGAACTGTCGGTTGCGGGGCTGCCGGGCGACAGAGCGTGACCGCTCGGTGGAGGTGAGCGGGGTGTCGTGGCCGGTGGGGGCGTCGGACGGGAGGCGCGTGGCGGCGGGGCGCCGGGCCTCCCGTCCGTTGTCACGCGCGTTCGCGGGCCGTGGTGCGGTCACGTCACCCCGTGGGCGGGGCGCCGAGTGGTCGCGAACCGTCGGTTGCGGGGCTGCCGGGCGACGGTTCCTGACCGCTCGGCGGACGTGAGCGGGGTGTTGTGACCGCCCGGCCAGCCGACCATCCCGCCCGCGCGCGCCGCGCGGTCAGTCGCCGTCGGGTGCGAGCCAGATGGAGGACGCGGCGGCAGCCGGTAGGTCGACGAGGGACTCCGAGCCGTCGATCGCCCGCCGCGACACCGCGATGACGCCGGCGTAGTCCCGCACCCGCTCGACCCGCAGGTGCGTGCCCAGCCCCACCCCGAGCTCGTCGAAGTACCGCAGCAGCGAGGGGTCGTCGTCCGAGACCCGGTCGACGGTGCCGCACGCTCCCGGCTCGATCGCGCCGAGCAGGGTGCCGGGGGAGTCCGGCACGATGCCGTCCGCCCCGGGGATCGGGTCGCCGTGGGGGTCGTGCGTCGGGTGGCCGAGGTCGGCGTCGACCCGGTCGAGGAACTGCTCGGACACGGCGTGCTCCAGGGCCTCGGCCTCGGTGTGGACCTCGTCCCACGAGTAGCCGAGCCGCTCCACCAGGAACGTCTCGATCAGCCGGTGCCGCCGGACCATCGCCACCGCGACCTGCTGCCCGAGCGGGGTGAGCACGACGCCGTAGTACGGGGTGTGCTCGATCAGGCCGTCGCGGTCGAGCTTCTTGAGGTTGCCCGAAACCGTCGACGCCGACACCTTCAGCGACGCCGCGATGTCCCGCGTCGCCAGGCCGGGCCCGCCGCGCTCGCTGGCCTTCCAGATGAGCTTGACGTAGTCCTCTGCCATGGTGGACAGGGAGGGCAGGCGCATACCGTCAATCGTACGTCCCGCCTGGTACAACCAGCAGATGGCCACCACCGCCCCCGTCCGAGCCCGCCGCCGTCGCTGGCCGGTGCCCCCGTCGCTACTGCTCGGGCTCGCGCCGATCGTGGTCTTCGCGGCGATCAGCGCCTGGCGGTCACGACCGAGCGACGACTACGCGACCCTTGCGCAGACGGTCGACAGCGTCGTGCACGCCCTGGTCATCCCCGAGGGCATCGCCGTCGTGGCACTCGCCCTGTTCGTCACGGCGCTCGGTTGGTGGCGGATCGCGACGGTCGACCCGGTCCGGACGCGGCTGCGGTGGACGATGCTCGCGCCGATCCTCGTGCTCGTGGTGTGCGTCGTCCGGCTGCCCCTGATCGACTGGACGGCGCTGCCGGCGCACTACTTCCTGCTGCTCGCCGTCGGGGTGCTGTTCGTCGGGGTCTTCGAGGAGCTGATGGCCCGCGGCACCCTGCTCGTCGGGCTGCGGCGGCGCCTGCCGGAGATGGGGGTGTGGGCCGTGTCGTGCGCACTGTTCGGGCTGCTGCACCTGCTCAACGCGCTCGCCGGTGCCGGGATCGGGCCGACGCTCATCCAGGTGGTGTTCGCGGCGTCGTTCGGTTCGACGCTGTACGTCGCGCGTCGGCTGACCGGGTCGCTGCTCGCCCCGGTGCTGCTGCACGGCTTCTGGGACTTCGGGTCGATCGGGTTCTCGGCGACCGCGGACACGGGCGACTTCGGCAAGTTGACGCTGCTCGGCCTGATCGGGCTGTTCTCGTTCGGGGTGCTCGCGTTCGGCATCGTGGCCGGCGGGGTCATCGCCTGGTACGACGACCGACCCCGTCGGCTCGCGAAGCGGTGGCGGACGGTACCGCCCATGGCGGCCTTCGCTCTGGAGGTCCGTGGCGCGTCCCACGAACCGGCTGCGGCGGGTGCCGCGGTCGCGTCCGGTGCGGGGGTCGACGCGCGGTAGCGGCCGCGCCGACGCGCGCGGTCGCGTGCGACCGGCTAGAGCTCGACCTCGAACGGCTCGGTGCGCACGAGCTCGTGCACGCCGGAGATGACCTCGCTCGGGCGGAACGGGTACCGGTCGATCTCGGCCTGGTCGCTGATGCCCGTCATCACGAGCACGGTGTGCAGCCCCGCCTCGATGCCGGCCTGCACGTCGGTGTCCATGCGGTCGCCGATCATGCCGGTGTTCTCGGAGTGCGCGCCGATCCGGTTCATCGCGGAGCGGAACATCATCGGGTTCGGCTTGCCGACCACGTAGGGCTGCTTGCCGGTGGCCTTCTCGATCATCGCCGCGATGGCGCCGGTGGCCGGCAGGACCCCCTCGGCGCTCGGGCCGGTGGCGTCGGGGTTCGTCACGATGAAGCGGGCACCGGCGCGGATGAGCCGGACGGCCTTGGTGATCGCCTCGAACGAGTAGTTGCGGGTCTCGCCGACGACGACGTAGTCGGGCGCGGTCTCGGTCATGATGAACCCGGCCTCGTGCAGGGCGGTGGTCATGCCGGCCTCACCGATCACGAACGCCGAGCCACCGGGCATCTGCGACTTGCAGAAGTCAGCGGTCGCGAGCGCACTCGTCCAGATCCGCTCCTCGGGCACGTGCAGGCCCGAGCCCCGCAGTCGGGCGCTGAGGTCGCGCGGCGTGAAGATCGAGTTGTTCGTCAGCACGAGGAACTCGGTGCCGTCGTCGAGCCACTGCTGGATGAGTTCCGGCGCGCCCGGGAGCGCCTGGTTCTCGTGGACGAGCACGCCGTCCATGTCGGTCAGCCAGCACTCGACGTCGTCTCGGGTCGCCATGGCCCTCACCCTACTGCGCAGGGGTTCAGGCCCGGCTCGTGGCCGGCTCGGAAAGGGCCGGGAGGCCCGGGGCGGCTCTTGCGCGCTGCTCCGAGACCCGAGAAGGTCGAGACACCGAACCGCGGTCGGCTTTTGCCCTACGCTTTTCGGGACACGTACCGAATCAAGGAGGCCCCTCGTGCTCGTCGAACCCGGAACCCCGTCCGCCGCGCCCCGACCCACCCCGGTGTCGGAGACGGAGCTCGAGGTGACGCCGCGACGACGCCGAGGCCGCCCGAACGTGCTCTCCCGCGAGCAGGTGATCGACGCCGCCACGACCATCGCGAACGAGGACGGCCTCGACCGGCTGTCCTTCCGAGCCCTGGGCGTGCGGCTCGGGGTCGCCCCGATGACCGTGCACCGGACCATCGGCGGGCTGGACGACCTGCACGCGGAACTCGTCCGCCGCACCGTTGACGAGTTCACCGCCACCTTCGTCTGGCCGGACGAGTGGCACGCCGTCGTCCGCACCTTCGCCACGACGTTCCGTGACCTGATGCGCACCCACCCGCTCGTGCTCGAGTCGCACAGCCAGCGCGCCCCGCTCGCCTCGACCGAGTCCGACGCCGTCGTGGCGAAGGTCGTCGGTGCCCTGCAGGACGCCGGGCTGCCGCCGGCCGAGGCGATGTACACCTTCTTCGTCGTCTACGACTTCGTGGTCGGGCACGCCGGGGTGCAGGTCGGGCGCGGGGATTCCGAGGCCGGCCGCCCCGAGCGGCACCGGCTGGTGGGCGAGATCCTCGGCGAGCACTCCTACGACGACCGGTTCGCGCTCGGCCTCGACATCCTGATCGCCGGCATCGAGTCGCGCATCGCCCACGGGTCCGGCACCGCTTGAGCCCGCGGCGCCGCCGGGCGCTGCCGCCGTCGGGCCGGTGCCGTGTGCGCCGTACGCTGGTCGGGTGACCACTGCGCCCGAACCGTCGCACGAGCTGACGACCAACGGGGTGGGGCCGCACCCGGAACCCTGGCCCGACGACCCGAGGCTCGACCCGGAGCTGCTGGCCGCCGGGGACTCCCGGAACGTGCTCGACCGCTACCGGTACTGGTCGATGGACGCGATCGTCGCCGAGCTCGACACCCGACGGCACGCGTTCGACGTCGCGATCGAGAACTGGCAGCACGACCTGAACATCGGGTCGATCGTGCGGAGCGCCAACGCCTTCCTGGCCGGCACCGTGCACATCATCGGACGACGCCGGTGGAACAAGCGCGGAGCGATGGTCACCGACCGGTACCAGCACGTCCGCTACCACCCCGACGTCGAGGCCTTCCTCACCGCGATGGCGGAGGAACAGCGACCCGTCGTCGCCATCGACAACACCCCCGGGGCCGAGCGCATCGAGACCGCGACGATCCCGGAGCGCTGCGTGTTCCTGTTCGGGCAGGAGGGCCCCGGGCTCACCGACGAAGCGGTGGCCGGGGCGTCCGGGCACCTGGAGATCACGCAGTTCGGGTCGACGCGGAGCATCAACGCCTCGGCGGCGGCCGCGATCGTCATGCACTCGTGGGTCGTCCAACACGCGGAGTTGCCCGGCGCAACTTCGTGAGCAGAAATGGTCGGGTACGGGCCCTGGACCCGACCATTTCTGCTCACGAAGCGGGCGGGGCGGAGGCGGGGCGGGCCTCCCGGCCGGGGTCCGTGCTGACGCGTCAGCGCGCGGCGGTGGTGCGGCGCGCGACCAGGCGGGGTTCGACGAGGAGTTCCGTGGCGGCGATCCGCGGATTGGCGATGCGGGCCAGCAGGCGCTCGCCGGCGCCGCGGCCGATCTCGACGCTGCGGTCGTCGATGCTCGTCAGGCCGACGTACCGCATCGCGGCCACCGGGGTGTCGTCGTAGCCGATGACGGAGACGTCCTCGGGGACGCGCAACCCGCGTTCGGCGAGTTCGGACAGCGCGCCGAGGGCCATCACGTCGTTCGCGGCGAAGACGGCGGTGACGTCCGGGTGCTCGTCGAGGAGCATGCCGAGGGCGCGGGAACCGGCCTCCTCGGTGGGTTCGCCGGGCAGGACCGTCGCGACGACGGAGGCGCGTGCTGCTGCGGCCTGCTCGAAACCGGACTGGCGTTCGGCCGAGGCCGCCGAGCTCGCCCCGACGAACCCGAGTCGGGTGTGGCCGAGGTCGAGCAGGTGCTGCGCTGCGATGCCCCCGCCGGCGTGGTCGTCGTTCGCCACGGTGTCCGCGCGGGGGATCGCGACGCGGCCACCGGCGATGACGAGCGGCATCGAGGCGGGGATCGCGAGGTCGGTGGTGGGCTCGCCGGCGATCACGATGCCCTCGACGCGCATGGAGAGGAAGCCCTCCACCGGAGACGCATCGAGCCCCGTGTTGAGGAACCGGTCGGCGACCACGAGCCGGTGCCCCTGGTCCTGCAGGCTCTCGCGCAGACCGGTGAGCAGGTCCACGAACCACTGGTTGCGGAAGTCGTCGAGCACCACGCCGATGGTGCGGCTGCGCGTGCCGGCGAGGGAGACGGCCGCGGTGGAGGGGCGGTAGTCGAGTTCCTGGATGGCCTTGAGCACGGCGGCCCGGCGCTGGTCGCTGACCCGGGGGGAGCGCTGCAGCACGAGGGAGACGAGGGACTTCGAGACCCCGGCGCGTGCGGCGACGTCGTAGATGGTCGCGGGCTTGCCGTCTCCCATGATGCGCTTCGACCTCCGTTGGCTCGTGCGTCGATCGTAGCGGTTGACGTGACATGGGCCGGCGGGGTCGTGTCGGAGTTGCGGTTTCGCTTCGTGAGCAGAAATGGTCGGGTGCGGGGCGGCGACCCGACCTTTTCTGCTCACGATCCGCGCGTGGCTGGTCCTCCACACGGGAGGCCCGGGGTGCGTTGTGCACAGAAGTCGCGTTCGGTGCGCGGGCGGTGGGCGCGGGGCGCGAACGTGGTGGTCATGCGAGCACGACCACTTCCGACACCGCTGCGTGGGCGCGCGTTCGACGTCGGTGCCGCCGACCGCGCGGGCGTCTCCCGACAACGACTCCGGCGGCGTGACCTGATCCGGCCGACCCGGTCGGTCCGATGGGCACGTGACCGTCCGCCCGACCCGGTCCACCGGATCCGGGCGATCCGGCCGGTCCTGGTGCCCGGGCAGTTCATCAGTCACGTCTCGGCGGCGGTCCTCTGGCAGCTGCCGGTCCCTGCCGCCGACGACGGACCGGTGCACGTCACGAGTCCCCTGCCGATCGCACAACCACGACGCCACGGGGTCGTCGGGCACCGCATCACACCGGACCGTGCCCGGGTGACGGAGCGGTGGGGGATGCCGACGAGCACACCCGCGGCGCTGTGGGTGGACTGCGGTGCGATGCTCTCGGTCGACCAGCTCGTCGTGCTCGGGGACGCCATCGTCACGGAACGGCGGTGCGAGACGACGATCGACGACCTCGCTGCCGCCGTCGCCCTGGCCGGAGCGCGATCGGGTGTCCGACGACTGCGCGTGGCGCTCGAGCTCGTGCGGGTGGGGGCCGGGTCGCCGCAGGAGACCCGAGCACGGCTGGCGATCGTCCGCGCGGGGCTGCCCGAGCCCGAACTGCAGGTCGACGTGCTGGACGAAGCCGGTCGGTTCGTCGGCCGCGTCGACCTGGCCTACCCGGAGCACCGCATCGTCATCGAGTACGAGGGCGACCACCACCGGACGACGCCGAGCAGTGGGGCCGTGACCTCCGCCGCTACCGCGAGATGGACCGACTCGGCTGGGCGGTGGTCCGGTGGACGAAGTCCGACCTGGACCACCCGGCGTTCGGCGCGGTCGGACAGCTGAGGTCGCTGCTCGCTCGTCGGGGGTAGCGTCCGCGGCATGGCGACGCTGCTCATCACCGGAGCCGCGGGCCGGATCGGGAGCGCCCTGCGTCCTCGACTGCGGTCCGCGGGACACGACCTCGTGCTGCTCGACGAACAGCGACCCCACGATCCGATCGTCGCCGGGGAACGGTTCGTGCCCGGTTCGGTGAACGACGCGGCGGCGGTGGATGATGCGCTCGCCGGGGTCGACACCGTGGTGCACCTGGCGGGCATCCCGACCGAGGCCGCCTGGGACGACCTGATCGCGGCGAACCTGACCGGCACGAAGAACGTGCTCGAACGGGCGGCCGCCGCCGGGGTGCTCCGGGTCGTGCAGGCCAGCTCGATCCACGCGGTGGGGCTGGTGCCCGAACCCCTCGACCAGCCGGGGAGCGTGCCCGGCGACCGGCTGCCCCGTCCGGACACGTACTACGGCGTGACGAAGGCCGCGATGGAACTGCTCGGCAGCCTGTTCGCCGACCGGTACGAGATGTCGATCGTGTCGGCGCGGATCGGCGCGTTCGGTGCGCTGCCGCCGACGACCCGGGGGCTGCTCATTTGGACCTCGCCCGACGACCTGACGCGCCTGGTCCTCGCGACCGTGGCACTCCGCGACCCCGGGCACCACGTGGTCTGGGCCCTGTCGCGGAACACCGGGTCGCCGGCTGACCTGTCCGCCGGGGAGCGCATCGGGTTCCACCCCCTCGACGACGCGTCCGCCGTGCTCGATGCGGACGCTCGAGCAGCCCTGCCGACCGACGACCTGAGCACCCTCGGCGGCGGGATGGTGCACCAGCCGCTCGGCGAACGCACTTCGTGAGCAGAAGAGGTCGGGTGACCTGATGTCACCCGACCTCTTCTGCTCACGAAGCGTGCGCGCGAGCGCCCGGCGCGCCCGCGCGAGCGCCCGCGCCCGCCCGGCGCCCCGCTACCCGATCAGGCTCGGGCGCAGGTCGCGCAGCGTGCGGGAGCGGGTCTGCCGCGCCGTGACCACGAAGGACACCAGGAGCGCCCCGAGCAGCCAGCAGAGCAGCACGCCCGCGTCGGACCACGCGGCGCCGAGGTTCCCGCCGTACATCGTCTGCCGGATCGCGTCGACCGAGTACGTCATCGGCAGCGCGAAGTGCAGCGCCGCCAACGGTCCCGGCAGTGTCTGCCACGGGAACGTCCCGCCGGCGGTGACGAGCTGCACGAGCATGAGCACCAGGCCGAGGAACTGCCCCACCGATCCGAGCAGCACGTTGAGCGCCATGATGATCGCCGCGAAGGTCGCCGAGGCCAGCACCATGATCCCGATCGTGCCGCCGACGTGCACCACGTTCAGGTCGAGGGCGAAGCGAACGATGAAGAACAGCGCCACCACCTGCACCAGGCCGAGGAGCGCCGGGGTCAGCCAGCCGCCGAACACCACCGCGAGGGGCTTCCGGACCGCCGTGATCGCACGCTTCGAGATCGGCTTCAGGATGAGGAACAGCGCGTACATGCCGATCCAGGCCGCGAGCGAGATGAAGAACGGCGCGAGGCCGGCGCCGTAGTTCGACGCGGCGGCGACGTTGTCGTCCCCGACCTTGACCGGGTCGGAGATGACCGAGGCCTGTGATTCACGCTCCGAGGCGTTCGACGCCGGGATCTTCGTGCGGCCCTCGTCGAGCGACGACGCGAGCTTCGACGACCCGGTCGTGAGCTTGTCGAGCCCTGACGCGAGCGATGACGCGCCCTGGTCGGCGGTCTTCGCACCGGTCGCGAGCTGCGACGCACCGGATGAGAGCGTCGGAGCGGCCGCGGCCAGCGTCGACGTCCCGTCCGCCACCTGGGCGGCCCCCGATGCGAGGGTGGATGCCCCGTTCGCCGCCGAGGAGATGCCGGACGCGAGCGTCGGCGCCGCGGAGGCGAGCGACGACGTGCCGGCCGCGACCTGTGCGGAGCCGTCACGGAGCTTGTCCACCGAGGACTTCGTCGTTTCGTAGGTGCTCTTCGCCGAGGCGCCGGCGGTGTTGACCCGGGTGACGGCGTCGGTGACGGTCGACTGCAGGGCAGCCTGCTGTTCCTCGGTGAGCTCGACACCCTCGGGCAGGTTGTCGGTGATGCCCGAGATCACGGTCTCTGCGTCGAGGGGTCGGAGCGAATCGACGTCGGCGCTGTACGAGTCGACCGTGTCGGCGAGCTGCTTGTTGCCGGCCGCGACCTGCTGCGCCCCACTGTCCAACTGCTGCGTCTGCGACGGCAGCGCCGCCGTCTGCTGCTGCGCGCTGGCCAGCCCGGACGCCAGGGTCGACGCCCCCGACGCGACCTGCTGCGCGCCGCTGTTCAGCTGCTGGGTCTGCGACGGCAGGTCGGCCGTGCCGGACGCGAGCTCCGCCGCACCGGACGACAGCTTGCCGGTACCGTCGGCGAGCTGGTGCGCACCCCTGTCCGCCTTGGCGGTTCCGGACGCGAGTTCATCGGCTCCGTCGACGGCGTCGCCGAGGCTGTCCCGCACGTCGGCGAGCCCGACGAGCAGGGTCTTCGCCGCCTGCTTGCCGACGCGCTCGGCGACGGCGGTGCGCATGGTCTTGCCCGCCTGCTCGGCGATGGTCGAGGCCAGGTACGAGTTGGTGTCGGCCGTCGTCATGACGAGCTTGGCCTGCGTCGGGTCGTCGGACTGCGCGGACACCAGGTGCTCGGAGAAGTCGTGCGGGATGGTGACGACGAAGTCGTAGGTGCCGTTGCGGACGCCGGAGCGGGCGTCGGCGGCGCTGGTCTTCGTCCACTTGAAGTCGGCCCCGTCGATGGCCTCCTTCGTGACGTCCTTGCCGTAGTCGACGTGGTCGCCGTCCAGCGTCGCACCGGCGTCGAGGTTCACGATCGCGGCGGGGATCTGGTCGAGCTTCGCGTACGGGTCGCGGTTCGCCCACAGGTAGGCGCCGCCGTAGAGCAGCGGCACGATCATCAGCGCGATGAACGCCAGGCGTGCGAGCGGGGTCGCGGTGAGCCGCGCGAGTTCTGCGCGGACGAGCGAGGTGGTGGTCACTTCTGTGCCTCCGTCGGGACGGTTGCGGATGCTTCGGTGACGGAAGGAGCGGCCGGGAGGCCCGGCTCGGTTCCGTCGGTTCGGGCCACGTCCTCGGGGTCCTCGGTCTGGGGCGTCGCGAGCGTCGCGACGTCGTCGTGCGTCTCGACGCCGTCGTGCGTGTCGATCGTGTCGAGCAGGTGCTCGACCGTGGTGGCGGCGGCCTTCGAGGTCACGAGGACCACGGTCACGCCCCGTCGTGCGACGTCGCGGACCACCTGGAACCAGTCCTCGACGGCGCCGCCGTGCCGCTCGGGCGAGGTGATCACGATCCCGGTCACACCGTCGCGCAGCAGGGCGAGTTCGACCAGCAGCCGGACGCGCACGACGGTCGGCACCCGCTGCACGGCGGTGTCGACGTAGTCCCGCAGTCCGAGCTCGTCGAGCACGGTGTCGACGTGCTCGCGGTTCGGGCGCTGCCCGGCGAACGCGAGCTCCTCGCGCACGATCTGCTTGAGGGTCATGACGGGGAAGGGCTCGGCGACCCCGGGGGTGTCCACGAGGGCGAACGAGCGACGGACGGCTGCCGGGTCCTCGTGGCCGTCGAGCAGCAGCCGGCCGGTGTCGGGCTGCATGCGGCCGCCGGCGACGAGTGACGCGAGCACGGGCGCCTGCTCGGTCTCGACGGCGAGGACCCCGGGGCGTCCCGGGGCGGCGACGGCGGAGACGACGGGCAGGGGTGCGCCGGGCTCCTCGCCGATGCCGACGTGGTCGAGTTCGAGCGTCATGCGTGGTCCTTCGGGGCAGGAGTGGGAGCGGGAGCGGGAGCGGGAGCAGCGGGTTCGGAGAGCAGTGCCGTGCGCCAGTCGATGCCGGCCATGCCCAGCGCCGACACCACCACCATGCGCCGTCCGTCCTCGTCGCTCGTGCCGGAACGGGTGGCCTCGTCGAGGACGGCGATGCACGCACCCTCGACCAGACGGCCGAGGGTCTCGGGGTCGACGTCGTCCCGCATGGCGCCGTCGGCGATCCCGAGCGCGCACGCCTGGCGTACCTGTGAGCGCAGCGGCGCGAACACCTCGGCCACGGGTTCGGCGAACGGGCTGCGGACGGCGACCCGGGCCATCGAGCGGACGTGCGACACCTCGGTCCAGAGCGTCACCGCGATGGCGGCGAGGCGTGCGGCCGGCGGGAGCTCCTGCAGGTCCGATGCGGTGGGCATGGCTGCGGCGATCCGGGCGGCACCGGCGGTCACGACCTCGCGCACCAGGTCGTCGCGGGAGGGGAAGTGTCCGTACACCGCACGGCGCGAGAGTCCCGCAGCCGCGGCGATCGTCTCGATCGAGGCGTCCGGGTCCTGCTGCAGACAGGTCTTCGCCGCGTCGAGGAGGGCTGCCCGGTTCTCCGTGGCGTCGCGGCGGGGCGCGCGGGAGGGCTGCTCGGTGGTGGTCACGCACCCCATCGTAATAACGTGCACACGGGTGTGCAACTTAACAGGTTCCGTCCCCCGGACGAGGGGAGTCCCCCAAAGTGCGGACTGTCTTCCCTGAGAACGAACGCATAGCTTCACAGGAATCTCATGCGAACCACGGACTGAGCCAGGAGTGCCCTCTTTGAACCGTGCAACACCGAACACCGACCCGAACCCAACCCCCCATCGCTTCACCCGCGTCCTGACCGCCGGCATCGCCGTCGCGGCCCTCGCGTGTGGCGGTCTCGCAGTCGGGGGCGCGGCCTCCGCAGCTCCGGCCGGGATCTCGGTGGCCGACCTCAAGCTCTCCGCCCCGCTCCGTGACGCCAAGCCGACGAAGACCGTCGCCGCGTTCGTGCGCACGACCGGCCAGGGTGCCCTCGAAGTGGACGCCAAGGCGAAGGGCGGGGACCTGACGAAGTCGCGGACCCAGTCCTCCGCGGCCAAGAACCGCGTCGAGGCGATCCAGTCGACCGTCGCCGCGGTGCGGTCGGCTGTCAAGCGCGCCGACGCCGACGCGACCGAGCTCTACTCGACCGAGTACACCGTCCCTGGCGTCGCGGTCGTCGCCGACGTCGACGCGTTCCGGCAGATCGCCGAGCGCTCCGACGTCGAGAGCATCATCCCGCTCACGCCGAAGAAGATCGTCGAGCCGACGGTCAACGAGAACGCCGACGCCGCTCCCTCGGGCGTCGACCCCAGCCTGGTCCAGCCCGGTGCCGACGGCGTCGCGCCGAAGAACGCCGCGAGCGACGTCTACACGCGCTCGCTCAACGCCTGGCAGCAGACCGGCCACACCGGGAAGGACGTCAACGTCGCCGTCCTCGACACCGGTCTCGACTACACGCAGGCCGACTTCGGCGGCCCCGGCACCACCGAGGCGTACCAGCAGGCCCTGGCGAACGCGAGCGGCGGCGCCCCGGACCCCAGCCTGTACGACGCGTCGAAGTTCCTCGGCGGGTACGACTTCGCCGGTGCGACCTACAACGCCGACCCGACGGACCCGGACGCCTACGACCCGGTGCCGGCTCCCGACGACAACCCGATCGACGGCAAGGGCGGCGACCACGGCACGCACGTGTCCGGCTCGATCGCCGGCTACGGCCTGACCGCCGACAAGCAGCAGTTCGACGGCGACTACACCAAGCTCACCACGCAGCAGGTGCAGGACATGTGGATCGGTCCGGGCACCGCGCCCGAGGCCGGCCTGTACGCCCTGAAGGTCTTCGGTGACAACGGTGGCTCGACCGACGTCACCGGTGCCGCGCTCGACTGGGTGGGCCAGGCGCTCACCGAGGGCAAGGACATCAACGTCCTGAACCTGTCGCTCGGCTCCGACTACGGCGCACCGGACGACCCCGACAACGCCAAGATCGACGCACTGACCGCTCGCGGCGTGCTCCCCGTGATCGCCTCGGGAAACGCCGACGACTTCACCGACATCGGTGGGTCGCCGGGCAACGCCGAGGGTGCACTCACCGTCGCCGCGAGCGCCACCGGCCAGTCGCTGTATGACGGCGTCCAGGTCACCGCGCCGGCCGACGTCGCGAAGACCTACCGCTCGCAGTACTCGTCCAACTTCAAGGGCACCCTGCCCGTCGAGGGCGACGTCGTCGTCCCGACCGCGAACATCGACGGCTGTGCCGCGTTCAGCGCCGCCGACGCCGCGAAGATCAAGGGCAAGGTCGTCTGGCTGAAGTGGACGGACGCCGCGCTCGAGTGCGGTTCCGCCGTGCGCTTCGGCAACGTCCAGGCTGCCGGCGGTGTCGGCGTCCTGCTGGCGGGAACGCTCGACACGTTCGAATCCGGCATCGGTGGCAACGCGACCATCCCGGGTGCCGAGCTGACCGCGAAGAGCGTGGCGAGCCTCCAGGCCACCGCCAAGGCGGGGACCCTGCACGTGCGCTTCGCGGACGAGCTCAAGGGCTTCGAGGTCGCCATCGAGGCGGACGCCGTGAACACGCTCGCGTCGTTCACCAGCCGTGGTGTGCACGGATCGTTCGACGACATCGTCAAGCCGGACATCGCCGGCCCCGGGGTCAACGTGATCTCCGCGGCCAACGGCACCGGTGACGGCCGCATGTCGATGAGCGGTACCTCCATGGCCACGCCGGACGTCGCGGGCATCGCGGCGCTGACGTTCCAGTCGCACCCCACATGGTCCGCCCCGCAGGTCAAGGCGGCCCTGATGAACACGGCGACGCACGACGTGAAGGACGGCAACCGTTCGGCCACCCTGCTCCGCCAGGGCACCGGTCGCGTGGACGCACTGCAGGCGGTCACCGCCGGCACCACGGTCCGCAGCGCCGAGAACGACCAGCTCGTCACCGCGTCGTTCGGCGTCGTCGAGGTCGCGAGCGGGACGAGCGAGACCCGCACCCTGCAGATCGACAACACCGACAGCACGGCGCACACGTACAACGTGTCGTACCAGCCGCAGGTGTCGCAGCCGGGTGTGACCTTCGCGCTCAGCTCGAAGCAGGTCACGGTGCCCGCCAACGGCACCGCATCGGTCACGCTGACGTTCTCGGTCGCCGACGCGACGAAGCTCCGCCGGGTCATCGACCCGACCCAGGAAGCCGTCCAGCAGGGCTACCAGCGCGAGTTCGTGGCCGCCGCTTCCGGCATCGTGGCGTTCGCGCCGACCGACAGCTCGCTCAACCCGATGCGCCTCGGGGCCTACGTGGCCCCGAAGCCCGTCAGCGCGGTCCGGGCCCGGACCACGGTCTCGTTCACGGGACCGGGCAAGTCGGCCGAGCTCACGCTCAAGGGCCGCACGCTCGACCAGGGCGGACTGACGACCGGCTACCACGCCGCCGTCGCTCCGTTCGTGCTCGGCGGCACCGACCCGGCCGAGGCGTTCCCCGAGGGTTCGGCGACGCGCTCGCTGCAGGCGGCCGACGTCCGTTCCTACGGTGCGTCGTACGACAAGTCCTCGGGAACCCTGGCGTTCGGTGTGCAGACCGCTGGTCCGGACGCGAACCCGGGCGCCGTGACCAACGTCGAGGTCCTCATCGACACGGACCGTGACGGCGAGCCCGACTTCCTGGTGTACAACGCGAAGTCGGCTGCCGTGGACGCCACGTTCGCCACGACGGTCGACCTGGCGAAGGCCGCCCTGGACGACCCGGACGTCGACCCCGTCGTCGACGTCCAGCCGCTCAACGGCGGTGCGCCCGGACAGGACGTGAACACCTTCGACAGCTCGGTGAAGGTGCTGACCGTCGCTGCGAAGGCCATCGGTTCGTCGAAGAAGTTCGACTACACCGTGCTGACGGAGTCGGCCTACGCCCCGGGTGCTGCCACCAGCGGTTCCTCGGTCGTGGACGAGACGAAGACGGCCACGTTCGACCCGTCGACGCCGAAGCTGTCGTTCTCGCAGGACGGCACCTCCGGCGTGCTGTTCGCCGACGCCGACTCGCTCACGGTCACCCGTGCTTCGGGTGTCACCAAGGCGACGGTGCTGCTGCTCCACCTCGACAACGCGGCGGGCAAGCAGGCCGACACCTCGACGATCAACGTGGTCCCGCCGAAGCTCGCGCTCGCGAAGGGGAGCAAGGTCACGGTGAGCGGGACGGCGAAGGTCGGCTCGACCCTCACCGCGAAGCACGGTACGTGGAGCACGACGAAGGCGACCTACAAGTACCAGTGGCTGCGTGACGGCAAGGTCGTCAAGTCGGCAACGGGTGCCAAGTACAAGCTCGGCTCGTCCGACGTCGGGCACCGCATCAGCGTGCAGGTGACGGCTCACGCCTCCGGGTACGAGGACGGCACGGCCAAGTCCGGGGCGACCGCGAAGGTCACGCGCCGCTAGGACAGGGTGCGCGCGCGGTTCACGCGCCACCTGGTGAGCAGAAGAGGTCGGGTCCCGAGTGGGGATCCGACCTCTTCTGCTCACGAAGCGCGGGGCATCCCACCCCGCGAACGCGTGTTCGGGACAGGTAGTTAGACAAACTAGTGAAGTGGTGCCAGTGTGAATCCCATGCAGAACACGCTGAACCAGCTCCGGTCCAACCCGGTCGAGTGGCGCCGTCGTGGACTCACCCCGCCGGACGTCATCCAGGCCATGATCGAGCAGCGCCTGGCCGAGCCGGGGCACTCCCAGCCCGTCGGCGACCCGTCGTACCAGGACTTCTTCCGGAGCTGATCCGAGGTCGGCCGGGTGGCTCGGGACGCACCGGCGGACAGACGGGAGGCGCGGTGCCAGCTGGCACCCCTCCCTCGCAGGCTCGGTCGGCGCGCCCCGCGCAACGCTCCGCGTCGCCGCTGAGCGGAACGCGCCCGTCCGTCTACCGGTGACGTCTCGGACGTCACTTGCCGATCTTGCCGTCGGCCGCGTCCTCGGCCTTGCCGATCTGGTCGCCGTGTCCGCCGCCGGTCGCCTTGTCGGCCGCGTCGCCCGCCTTGTCGAGGCCGGCGTCCGTTGCCTGCTCGCCCTTGTCACTGTCGGCGAAGTCCTTCGCCTTGTCTCCGATGCCGCTCATGTCGTGCTCCTTTCGCGTCGTGGATCTGGACGCGTCCGACCGTGCTCCGACCGATCCGGGCGGACATCCAGGTGCGCTCCATGTGGACAAGCGACCCGCCGTCCACAGGACGTCACAGCGGGTGACGCGCAGGTGACCAGCCGATAGACTCGGGTGGACCACCGGCCCGGACGGCCGTGTGCGGTCCTCCGCCAACGTGAGGAGAACCAGATGCCCGCAGCAGTCATCATCGGAGCCCAGTGGGGCGACGAGGGCAAGGGGAAGGCCACCGACCTCCTCGGCTCCCGCATCGACTACGTCGTGAAGTTCAACGGCGGCAACAACGCCGGCCACACCGTCGTCGTCGGCGGCGAGAAGTACGCCCTGCACCTGCTGCCCTCCGGCATCCTGACGCCCGGCGTGACCCCGATCATCGGCAACGGCGTCGTCGTCGACCTCGAGGTGCTGTTCCAGGAGCTCGACGCTCTGCGCGCCCGCGGCGTCGACGTCTCGAAGCTCCTTGTGTCGGCCAACGCGCACGTCATCACGCACTACCACCGCACCGTCGACAAGGTGACCGAGCGGTTCCTGGGCAAGCGCCAGATCGGCACCACCGGTCGTGGTATCGGCCCGACCTACGCGGACAAGATCAACCGCGTCGGGATCCGGATCCAGGACATCTTCGACGAGAACATCCTGCGCCAGAAGGTCGAAGCCGCCCTCGACCAGAAGAACCACCTGCTGGTCAAGGTCTTCAACCGCCGTGCGATCGACCCGGAAGAAGTCGTCGAGTCGCTGCTGTCCTTCGCCGAGCGCCTGCGCCCGATGGTCGCCGACACCGCCCTCGAGATCCACCGTGCGCTCGAGCGCGGCGAGACGGTCCTGTTCGAAGCCGGCCAGGCCACGATGCTCGACGTCGACCACGGCACCTACCCGTTCGTCACCTCGTCGTCCGCGACCGCCGGTGGCGCCGCGACCGGTTCGGGTATCGGCCCGGGCAAGCTCGAGCGGATCATCGGCATCGTCAAGGCGTACACGACCCGCGTCGGTGCCGGTCCGTTCCCGACCGAGCTGTTCGACGAGTCGGGCGAGTTCCTGCGTGCCAACGGCTTCGAGTTCGGCACCACCACCGGCCGCCCGCGGCGCTGTGGCTGGTACGACGCCCCGATCGCCCGCTACACGGCACGCATCAACGGTGTGACCGACTTCGTGCTCACCAAGCTCGACGTCCTGACCGGGCTCGAGACGATCCCGGTGTGCGTCGCGTACGAGGTCGACGGCGTCCGCGTCGACGAGGTCCCGGTCAACCAGTCCGACTTCCACCACGCGAAGCCGGTGTACCAGGAGTTCCCCGGCTGGACCGAGGACATCACCGGAGCCCGCACCTTCGATGACCTGCCGAAGAACGCGCAGGACTACGTCCTGGCGATCGAGGCGATGTCCGGCGCACGGATCTCGGCGATCGGTGTCGGCCCCGGCCGTGACGCCATCGTCGTGCGGCACGACCTGCTCGGCGACGACGAGCGTGCCGACCAGCGCGCCGGCGAACGCACCGACGCAGCGTGACGATGCGGATCCTGTTCGTCTGCAGCGGCAACATCTGCCGGTCGCCGCTCGGCGCGCAGGTCCTGACGGCACGACTCGGCCCGGACGCCCCCGCGTTCGTGGTCGAGTCGGCCGGCACCATCGCCGACGACGGTGCCGCGATGGACGCCGCCGCGGCGGAACAGTCCGTCCGGCTCGGGGGCGACCCGTCGGCCCACCGGTCGCGGTACCTGACGGCCGAGATCGTCGAGCGCGCCGACCTGGTGCTGACCGCCGAGCGATCGCACCGTGCAGCCGCTGTCTCCCTGGCGCCCCGGGCATCCAAGCGGACCTTCACGATCAAGCAGTTCGCGCGGGTGCTCGCCGGCCTCGAGCCCGGTGACCTGGCCGACGTGACGACCCCGCAGGAACTCGTGGAGCGCGTCGCGCGGCTGCGTGGAACGGTCCCGCCGCCCGCCGACCCGGCCGACGACGACGTGGACGACCCCTACCGTCGCTCGATGGCGACGCACCAGCGCGTGGCCGACGAGGTCGACGTGGCCCTGACGGGCATCGCGGACGCAATGCGCGCCGTGGTCTGACCCCCTGACGGACAGGAGGCCCGGTGTCAGCTGACACCGGGCCTCCCGTTTGTCTGGACTGCTCGTGTCCTGCAAGTGATAACGATTCTCAGTTGCATGTAAGGTCGCTGTGGCAGCGCGCAGCGCTGCGTCCCCGCCTCTCAGCAGATCAGGAACCCATGCGTCCACGCTTCCTCATCGGTGCGCTCGCGCTCGCCGTGATCATCCCCGGCGCGCTCCTCGTGCGCCCCGCACCGCCCTCGCCCGACCGACCGCTCGCGGACTCCGTCCCCGCCTGGACCGCACACGCGGAGCGCGGCGACCCGGTGACCGTCGACGAGTTGTCCCTCACCGTCCTCCTCGACCCCGTGCACCTCGACCGCGCCCCGGCCGTGGCGACCTGGTTGCGCGGTGCCGGGCTCCACGTCGGCCCCGTCGAGCGCTCGATCGCATCCCTGCCCGTTCGCGGGACGGCCGCGCGCATCGCGGACGCCTTCCACACCTCCTTCGTGCGGTGGGGCGTCGCCGGACAGAGCGCCGTGGCACCGGTCCGCGCCCTCGCCGTGCCACGCGGGCTGACCGCCGTCGTCGGCGTGTCCGGAGCCGTTGACTCCGACGCCGTCCGACCGACCGAGACGACCACTGCAGCAGCGGTGGCACCCACCCCGGCACCGGGTGAGACCGTCCCGCGACCGCCGGTCCTGGCCGACGACGGACAGTGCGCAGCATGGTGGGGCGAGCGCCTCACGACGGACTGGCCCGCATCGGTGCCGGTCACGCACCGATCGAACGCGCTGTGCGGGTACCAGCCGGCCCAGTTGCGCGAGGTCCACGACGTGCCGGCCGGGTACACCGGACGCGGCGCGACCATCGCGATCGTCGCCGCCTACGACGACCCCGACGTCGAAGCGAACACGGACACCTACTTCCGGGCGGCGGGCGCCCAGCCGTTCCGCTCGGGGCAGTACCAGCACCACGCTCCGGCGTCGCCGGACACCTCCCGCTGCGGCGGGCCGCAGAGCTGGACAGAGGAGCAGCACCTCGACGTGCAGGCGGTGCACGCGATGGCCCCCGACGCCGACATCGAGTACTGGGGTGCCGACGACTGCAGCACCACCTCGTTGTTCTCGCGGATCCTCGACGTCGTCGAACACGGCAGTGCGGACGTCATCAGCCTGTCGTTCGGGTCCACCGAGGACCTGGACACCGCGGACGACCGGACGCTGCTGAACCGGGTGCTCGTCGAGGCGGGGGCCCGGGGCATCTCGGTGTTCGCGTCCTCCGGCAACGACGGCGACAACAGCGCCGTCGGTGACCACGACTCCGGCCCCGACGTGTCGTCGCCGGCGTCCAGCCCGTACGTGACCGCGGTCGGAGCGACCAGCACCGGGCTCGCCCGTGACGGTTCCGTCGCGGTCGAGGCTGGTTGGGAGACCGAGACCCGCTTCGCGCGCAACGGTGCCCTCATCCCGCCGGGCTTCGCGTACGGCGCAGGCGGCGGCCAGTCCGACGTCTACGACCGACCGACGTGGCAGCGCCAGCTGCTCGACGAACCGGGGACCGGGCGACTCGTCCCCGACGTCGCGTCGATCGGCGACCCCAACACCGGCTTCGTCGTGTACGGGCCACACAAGGGCGTGACCGGCTACGTCACGCACGGCGGCACGAGTCTGGCGACCCCGATGGTCGCCTCGATGGTCGCCATGGCCAAGGCCGCCACGGGGGTCCGGATCGGGCTCGTCACGCCGATGCTCTACGAGATGCTCGGGACCGACGCCGTCCGCGACGTCCGCCCCGCTTCCGCTGCCACCTGGTCGCCGCGCGGGCCCGATGCCGGAGCGCTGTGGCCCGAGACCCTGTTCCTCTGGGACACCGGTCGGCAGGGACTCCGGTCCGCACCCGGCTGGGACGACGTGACCGGGGTCGGCGTCCCCGCCGGCCGCGCCTTCTTCACCGCGTTCGCCGAGGAGGCCCGCCGATGACCGATCGTCCACGCACCAGTTCCGTCATCGCGCTCGCGGCCTCGGCGCTGCTCGGCATCGGCCTCGTGGTGCCCATGCTCGCGCTGCCGGCCAGCGCGGACACCGCGGCCGACGGCGCCACCCTCGCCGCCGCGTCGGGCGTCGAACTGACCGACATCGACGGTGGCACGCTCACCGCACCGACCCCGGCCGTGCGCTGGGACTCGGGCGACCCGACGGTGGCCCGGGTCGACACGACGCAGGACGTCCTGAAGCTCAACACCACCCGCACGAGCGGTCTGCGCTCGGAGGCCGGCCCGGACGGGGCGACCTCGACGATCGCGAGCGGGGAGTTCACCCTGCGCGATCGTCCCCCCGTCGTGTTCACCGGACTCCGCGCCGCGTGCACTCCCGGCGGCACCCCCGCGGTGTCGTTCGACCGCCTGATCATCGACGGCGACGACGTCACCACCGAGGCCACCGCGACGCCCGGGTGGAGCCGCGACCTGCCGGAGTCCCGTTACGGCGCCACCAAGGTCGTCGTCGGTAGCACCACGACGGCCGCCGACGGCACCACGACGACGGTCGCGCTCCGCATCGACGCCGAAGCCGGTGCCTCCGAGATCTGGCGCGTCCGTGCCGGATCGGTCTCCTGCGCGGCGGGTGACCGCTGGCCGGCACCCACCCCGACGCCGACGCCGACGCCCACCCCGACCCCGGCTCCGACGCCTGATCCCGCGCCGCAGCCGACCCCGGCCCACGGCGACGCCCTGGCCACCCGGAGCGTCAGCGGTGTGCAGGTGACTGCCCCGGACGGAACCGTGCTCATCGACGGGCAGCCCACGGTGACCGGCGTCGCGAAGCGCACCGCCGACCGGGTCGACGCTGCCGACGGTTCCCCGTCGACCGCACGTGGGGTCACCGTCTCGACCGCGGCGGACGGTACTTCGGACGTGCACCTCGACTCGTTCGAGCAGATCCCCGACCGCGCCTCGGACCCGGTCGCGGAGTACCGCTGGCCAGCGCTGCGCGTGTACGGCCTCGACGCCCACCTCACGCCAGAGGGGACGATGACCGTGGACTTCGCGAACGAGTCGAACGCGGTGTTCGTCAACGGGGTGTGGATCAACACCGCCACCGACCTGTACACCGGCGTCGACGCTGACGGCAAGGAGCGGGTCAGCGTAACCTTCGGGGAGCGCACGGTGCACGCGGACGGCAGCACGACCCTGACCGCGCTGCACTACCGCGACCTGACGGGGGCGCACCCAGACGTGCGGCTCGGCGCGGTCACGATCCCGGCGAGGGCGAGCAGCCCGACGGACGCTCGGGTCACCGCCGCCTTCGGGGTGGACGTCCGGGGGACGGGCGGTACGGCGCTGGTCGCCCCGCAGCCGCGGGTCACCAGTGCCGGGGAACACCGTTCCGCCGCCCGCATCGACGCGATCGCCGACTACCCCGCCCGGGCAACCGACGTCACGGCGGCGGTCGGGGACGACGGCGACACCGCGACCATCTCGGTCGGGCACTTCGAGCAGATCCCGGACGAGGCCACCGACCCCGTCGCCGCCTACCGCTGGCCGGCACTCCGCGTGAACGGATTGCACGCCGAGGTGACGGCGGCCGGCACGATGACGGTCTCCTTCGACGACGAGTCGAACGCCGTGTTCGTGAACGGGGTGTGGATCAACACCGCCACCGACCTGTACACGGGGCTCGCCCCGGACGGGACCGAACGGGTCCGCGTCCACCTCGGCGAACGGACCGAGAAACCGGACGGGACCGTCACGCTCACGGCGCTCCGCTACGAGGACCTGACCGGGACGCACCCCGACGTGCTGCTCGGCCAGGTGACGTTGGCGGCGGCGCAGCCCGCCCCGGACCCGACCCCGGGCGGGGGCGGCACCACGCCGACACCGGAGCCGCACGACCCGGCCATCGCACGCTGGCATGCCTTCGGGCTGCGGGCATCCGGACCGAGCGACGTCCCGGCGCAACCCGTCGCTGCGCCCGCCGCCGACGGCACCACCGTGACCGAGCGGGCGGACCAGGTCGGGGACGGCGCCACCGGACAGCTGCGTGTCGACGGGGTCACGGTGCGGTCGGCGAGTGACCGCGGCGAGGTCCGACTCGAACGGGTCGTCCTCTACCCGGGCACGAGCATCGCCGGCGAGCTCCGTGACGTCCGTGTCCGGGTGACCCACGGCGGTGCCACCGTGACGACCGCGGGTGGGCGGATCGCGGGCACCACCATCCCGGCGGGCACGATCCGGGCGAACACCCGGATCGCCCTGCCCGGCGGGCTGGGGAAGGTCGTGCTCAACGAGCAGCGGACCCGCGGGCGGGACCGGACCGTCACCGCGCTGCACCTGAGCGACCCCGCCGGGTTGGCAGCCGACGTGTCGGCAGCGGTGGTCACCACGGCAAAGGTCGATCCGCCCGCGAACGGCGGGAATGGCGGGCAGGGCGGCGGCAGCGCAGCCGGAGGCCCGGGCAACGAAGCGGCTCCCGGTGCCCTGACGCCGGACGGCACGAGCGGTACGAGCGGCATCGGGACGGGCAGCGGAGACCTCGCGTTCACCGGTGCCTCGCTCCTCCCGGGCCTCATCGCGGCGGTGCTCCTGCTCGGTGCGGGTACCGCGATGGTGGCGCTGCGGCGTCGACGGCGCGTGCGCTGACCGCAGGCCCGCGGGATCGCGGGACGTCAGGCCCGGTGCCGGTCGGCACCGGGCCTGACGTCCGCCGCGTGGGGGAGGCCCGCGCGACCGCCACGTGCGAGGATGACTCATGCCCGTCGTCGAGTCCCGCTGCGTCATCCCGGTCGAGCCCGACGTGGCGTTTGCCGTCTCGCAGACACAGGGAGCGATCCGGAAGCGGTGGGACCCCTTCATCCGCCGCCAGCACCTGATGGACGGTGCGACCGTGCCGGCGAAGGGCGTCCGGACGTACACGGTGCAGCGGTCCGGGCTGGCGATGGAGAGCGAGTACGTCTCGTACCACCCGCCCTCGAACGTGGGGATGAAGATGACGAAGGGCTCGTGGTTCTTCGAGCGGATGGGCGGAGGATGGCGCTTCCAGGCGGCTGAGGGGCACCCCGGGCACACACTCGCGGTCTGGCGCTACAACTTCACCTGCAGGCCGAAGTGGCTCGCGCCGATCGCCGAGCGCATCGGCGTGCTCGTGCTGCAGCGGGACATCGACCGGCGCATCCGGGGGTTCGCCCGCGGCTGCGAGGACCCCGTCGTCCTGGCGCACGTGGCCGCACAGCGCGCTGCCTGACCGGATCCGCGAGACGCCGGCGTCTGCGCACGACGACGGCGTGTTCAGGAGTGCCGAACCCTCCCGCAGCGCACTTGCATCCTTCGATGGAACTCCCGCAGGTGCATCCCGAAGCCGGTCGTCCCCGAGCGCCCGGTTTCCTAGCGTCGTGTGCATGACGAACACCACCGAAGTCCGGCCCACCGCCGGCACCGCAGCCCGCGACCGAGGGGGTGTCCGCGGCCTCATCGCCCGGCACCCGCTCGTGTCCTTCTTCACCATGGCACTCGGCCTGAGCTGGCTCGCGTGGGTGCCGTACGTCCTGTCGCCGCACGGCATGGGCGTGTGGGACATCCACTTCCCCGAGGTCCTGGGCAGCGGACAGTTCACGGGCGTCCTGCCCGGTGCGCTCCTCGGCCCGCTGGGCAGCGCGTTCATCGTCACCGCGGTCGCCGACGGTCGCGCGGGGCTCCGCCGCTGGGTGGGACGGCTGTTCCGCTGGCGGGTCGCCTGGTACTGGTACGCGCTGGCGCTCGTCGTCGTGCCGGCCCTGATCGTCGTGTCCGCGCTGCCCTTCGCCGGCGGTGACGTGCGGGCCCCCTCGGCCCTGGCGTTCGCCATGCTCGTGCCCGGACTGATCATCCAGCTGTTCTCGACCGGCCTGAGCGAGGAGCCCGGCTGGCGCGACTTCGCCCTGCCGCGCCTGCAGCACCGCTTCGGAGGCCTCGGCGCCGCCGCGATCCTCGGCCCGATCTGGGCGCTCTGGCACATGCCGCTGTACTTCAGCGACTGGGGCGGCTGGCCGAACGCGCACTGGAGCGAGCCCGTCGTGTTCGCCCTGTTCACCATCACCTTCAACGTCGTGATGATCCAGGTCTTCAACAAGACCCGCGAGAGCCTGCCCCTGGCCCTGCTGCTGCACGTCGGCGTGAACAACACGATCTCGACGCTGTTCCCCGAGATGTACCCGAGCATGACCGCCGGCACGCTGATGATCGGCCTGACGATCATGTCGACGATCGCCGCCGTGGTGCTGCTCGCCGTGACCCGTGGCCGCCTGGGCTACGACCCCGCCCGACGCGCCCTGCCCCTCGACGCACCGGTCCCCACGCGCGCCCGCCTCGTAGGATCCAACGATGGCACCCGCTGAGGACGACGCGCTGCGCGCACCGGCCGAGCCGGCAGCGCAGCGCGAGCCGGCAGCGCAGCCCGCGCGATCGGCCCAGCCCGAGCAGCGCGCCCGCCGCGTCGACGTCGTCGTCGCCCTCGGCACGGCCGTCGTCGCACTCGGGCTGCTGCTCGGCCTGCCGCCCCTGGACGCCCTCGAGCCGGACGGCCCCGCCCTGGCGATGCGGGTCCCCGCACCGTTCACCCTGGCGTGGACCGTGCTCGCCCTCGGCCTGCTGGCCCAGTCGGCCGCCCTGCTCGCCGCCCGTCGGGCGCCGCGCACCGTCCTGGTCGTGGTCGCCGCCCTGCCGGTGCTGGTCGCGGCGCTCGCCCCGCAGTCGTCCGACCTGTTCGGCCTCACCGCACTGCCCGTGGTCGTCGCCGTCGTCCTCGCCGCGCTCCGCGTCCCGCTGGCCCGCCTGTGGCCGACGCTCCTGGTCGCCGGCGCACTGGTCGCCGCCGGCAGCGCGGTGTTGGCCGCCGTCGCCGGTGACACGACGGCCGCCGTGTCCGGCTCGCTCGGGCAGGGCGTGCTGCAGGCGATCGGCGCGGTCGGCCTGCCCCTGCTGGTCACCCTGCTCGTGCAGTCCCGCCGCGAGGTCCGTGTCGCCCGCACCGCCGAGGCCAGCGCCGTGAACCGGGAGCAGGATGCCCTGGTCGACGCCGCGGTGTCCCGCGAACGTGCCGCGATGGCCCGCGAGCTCCACGACATCGCCGCGCACCACCTGTCCGGCATCGCACTGATGGCCGCCGTCATCGACCGGCAGATCGACGCGGACCCGGAGCGTGCCCACGAGGGTGCCCGCCAGGTCCGCGAGCAGAGCACCGCCGTGCTCGAGGACCTCCGCCGCCTGGTCGGCCTGCTCCGGGACGACGCTCCCGCCGAGCGCGCCGTCGAGACGGTCGCCGGGATCGTCGACCTGGCCGAACGTGCCCGGTTCCGCAGCGACGTCCGGCTCGACGTGCTGCCGGGGGACCGTCCGCTGGCCGACGGCGTCGGCCCGCTCGCGCAGCTCGCCGCGTACCGCACCGTCCAGGAGGCACTGGCCAACGCCGCCCTGCACGCCCCGTCCGCCCCGTGCACCGTCACCATCGACGACCGCGACGCGACCCGGGTGGTGATCCGGGTGGAGAACGCACCGGCCACCGTCCCGGCAGCGGGGACCTCTCCCTCGGGCGGCAACGGCCTGCGGGGGATGCGCGAGCGGGCGGACCTGGTCGGGGCGCGCCTCCAGACCGGCCCGACCGCGACCGGCGGATGGCTGGTGGAGCTGGCGCTCGGCCGGGAGGCACCTGCCGCACCCGCGCAGGCCGCCGACGGCCCCGGGGTGGTCGCGTGATCCGCGTGCTGGTCGCGGACGACCAGCCCCTGGTCCGCGCCGGGGTGTCCGCGCTCCTCGGTGCGGAGCCGGACATCGAGGTGGTCGGCGTGGCCGCCGACGGCGGCGAGGCGCTCGCGCTGGCGCGCGAGACGCGACCCGACGTCGCCTGCCTGGACATCCGGATGCCGGTGATGAACGGCATCGAACTCGCCCGGATCTTCTGCGCACCGGACGCCGATCCGGCGATCCCCGCGCTCATGCTGACGACGTTCGACCTGGACGACTACGTGTTCGGGGCGCTCGAGGCCGGGGCGTCCGGGTTCCTGCTCAAGGACGCCGAGCCGGACACCATCGTCGACGCCGTGCGGCAGGTCGCCGCCGGCAACGGCACGCTCGACCAGGCCCTGACCCGGCGGGTGCTGCGGGAGTTCGTGTCGCGGCGGAGCCTGCAGCCGGTCTCCGGCGACCGGGCCGACGGTGTGCTGACCGCTCGCGAGCGCGAGGTGCTCCTGCTGCTGGCGCAGGGGATGTCGAACGAGGAGATCGCGGCTGCCCTGGTGCTCGAGGTGTCGACCGTCAAGTCGCACCTGGCGCGGATGCTGCCGAAGCTCGGGGTGCGGTCGCGGCTGCAGGCCGTCGTGTGGGCGTACCAGAACCGGATCGTGACGGTGCCGGAGCAGCCGTAGCGGCCCCGGTGTCAGTCGGCGAGCCGTGGTGTCAGTCGGCGGGCCGTGGCTCGGCGGCGCCGGGGACGACGAGCTTCCAGACGTCGTCGTCTCCGCCGTGGGAGAGGTACAGGCGGAAGGCGCCCTCGTCGGCGAGGGGGTCGCCCGAGAGGTACTCCACCGGTTCGCCGCTCGTCTCGCACTGGTCCGAGGTGCTGATGACCTGGATCGTGTCGCCGGGGGCGGCGGCGTCACCCTTCGTGACGTCGGTGACCGTCGCCTCGTACACCTCGTAGATGCCCTGCGGCTCCACCGTGCGGTCGGTCTTGGTGACGTCGGCGTCGACGACGAGTTCAGCTGCGTCGCGGCGTTCGGCCGGGGTCTTCAGGGAGACGTAGTCGGCGCAGAACCCGGAGTGCAGCGGCCCGGCCTGGGTGCTCGGGTCCGTGGGGCTGGCGTCGCCGCTCGTCTCGCTGCCACAGCCCGCCAGGGTGCCGCCGAGCACCACGACGAGTGCCACGATCGGTGCGATCCGTCCCCACTGCATGGGGCGAGTATGGCTCACTCCGATCGACGACACCAGGGTGGTCACGCCTGTCCGGGGAACGCGCGTTCCCGTTCGGGGGACTGTGCACGGTCGCGTCGGGCTGGTGCAGTGTATGCATGCACATCGAAACGCCGCCGGTGACCACCCCCGACGACCCCGCCCTGCGGGGTGAGGTCATCCACGGGATGATCACGGCGCTGCGTTCCCGTCCGCTGCACGAGGCGACCCCCGATGTCGTCGCGGCTGCGGCCGGGGTGGACACCGATGTCGTCGGCCGCACGTTCCCGAGCTGGGACGGCCTGCTGCTGGCGACCATCGACCGGTGGAACGAGGACCGCACCGTGCCGCTCATGCCCCTGGCCGAGCAGCACGGCACCATCCGGTTCCTGCGCGCGATCGTCACCGCGAACGTGGCCGACCCGTCGCTCATGCGGTTCCTGACGGCGACGTTGAACATCGCGGCATCGCCCGAGCACCCGCTCGCGCCGATGCTGCACGCCCGGTGGCGACGGTTCCACGCCTTCGTGCAGCACGCCCTGGAGCGTGACGTCATGCTCGGTCGTGAGCCGAGCACGATGGAGCCGGCCCGCGGCTCGGAGCAGCTGCTCGCGACCTACGAGGGGCTGCAGCTGCAGTCCATGGTGCGACCGGAGATGGACCTGCTCGAGGCCTTCGACCGCGCCGTGACGCGTCTGCGCGAGGGCTGGTCCCGCGCGTACGTGCCGCCCGTCTGGGACCTCGCCCGGGTCGGTTGACCCTCCGGGTGGCTCGTCGGGCCGCCCCCACAGACCGAGGACGCTAGGGCGTCCGAGGGCAGACGCTCACCGTCTGCACGCGTCGCCGCACGATTCGGGTTCGAGCGGCGGCGCGTACCAATCTCTGGACGGCGTCCGTGCGTTCCGCACCGGCCGCCGTGCGCTTGTTCCGCGCCGTCAGTCCGCGTGCATCGCGAGCGGTCGCTCGGTGTCCACCTCGACCGGCTGCCGGCGGATCGCGATCACCGTGACGTCGTCGTCGTGCGGCACCTCGTCGGCGCGGGCCGACAGCGCGAGGACGACCGCGTGGGGGTCGCGGCCGGCGCGGGCGATCGCGGCGACGGAGTCGATCGTGTCGTCCAGGTCGTCGTACAGGTCGAGAACGCCGTCGCTGAACGAGACGAGCAGGTCTCCCGGTTCGAGGGTGCCGTCGGTCGTCGCCCACTCCTCGCGGATGCCGAGGCCGAGCGGCATGTCGCCGGAGCGCAGCCGGTCGACGTGTCCGTCGGCCCGCAGGACGAAGCTCAGCCCGTGCCCGGCATCGGCCCACTGGAGTGTGCCGTCGTCGGAGATCCGAGCGTGGAACAGCGTGGTGAAGGCGAGATCGGGTCCGACGCCCTCGGCGGTCAGCCCGTCGGATGCCCGCTTCAGCGCCTCGCCGGGGTCCTCGACGGTCCGGGCGCTGCGCAGGGTCGCGCGCACCGCGGCCGCGATCAGCCCCGCGCCGACGCCCTTGCCCATGACGTCACCGAGGCTCACCGCCACGCCGGTCGGTGTCGGGTACCAGTCGAAGAAATCCCCACCGACGCTCCGGGCCGGCAGGCAGGCACCCGCGACGACGACGTCCTCGGTGATCCGGCCGGTCGTCGTCGGGAGCAGGGACCGCTGCACGGCGGCCGCCCGGTCGATCTCGGCGCGGACCTTGCCCTCGCGCGCCTCGGCGGACCGCAGGCTCCGTCGGGCCCGGCGGGAGAGCTCGTGCACGACGACGGCGACGGTGCCGAACACGATGACGAGGATGCCCAGACGGACGAGTTCACTCGCGCCGGGCGCGTCGGACGGGGTCAGGACGTACGGGGCGAGGATCACGACCACGATGCCCGCGATCGCGAAGAGCACGGTGCGACGGCCCTCGAGCGACGCCCACCAGACCACCGGGAGCACGACGATCGCCGTGAACAGTGATGAGCCGGAGCCCGTCCCGGTGCGCAGCAGTGCGATCGTCAGGAAGTCGACGGTGAGCAGGACCGGCACCACCCAGGCCGCGCGGCGCACCAGCGTGGGGATCGCGCTCATCAGCGTCGCGACCACCACGCCCACCACGCTCGCGACGAACAGGTGGTGCTGGGTGATCGCCAGCGTCGGCATCACGACGCTCAGGAACGCCGACAGCGCCAACAGGCCGCTGATCGGAGCCTGACGGACGAGAGGGTTGTCGACGATGCTGGTTGGGCGAGTCATGCTCAGTGCAGGCTAGTGGTCCGCGCGGCCGAGCGACCGCCCCTGACCCGATCTGGGGACGCGGCTCTGGCCGCTCAGCGCGGCCAGGTGGCGACGACCGCGACCGCGTTGAACAGCACGTGCGCCAGGATCGCGCCGCCGATGCGGTCGGTCATCGCGACGAGCGTGCCGGTGAGCAGGCCGAGCAGGAACGTCGTGACGAACACCTGGAACCCGCCGAGCGACGTGCCACCCGCACCGAGCAGCAGGTGGAGCAGCGCGAACAGGAACGCCGTGACCAGCACCGCGAGGAACCGGGTGCGGGGTGTGAGCTCGGCGGCGAGCCGGCGCTGGAACAGCCCGCGGAACACCACTTCCTCGAGCACCGGGCTCACGACGACGATGCCGATCGCCGACACGAGCAGCAGCCCGACGTCGGGCGTGCCGAGGGACGGTGCGGGGACCAGCCCGGTCGTCCCCGTGAACGCGAGCGACATGACGACGTCCACCGCGCGGCACACGATCACGATGCCGATCGCGAAGACCACGATCCCCAGGTCGAGCCGCAGCCGCGACAGCATCGCGGCAGGCGGGGTCCGACGGAGCACCACGGCGGCCGCGACGACGAGCGGCACCCAGACGGCGGCGTCCGCGGCGAGCACCTGCAGGACCGGCGAGGGGATGCCCCCAGTCCGGGTGACCTGTCCGACGATCCGGGTCAGGATCACGGCGACGCCGAGTGCGACGAGGATGACGATGAGGTCCCGCTGTCGCCGAACGCTGGGCTCGGTGGTGGTCTGGGCCGGCTCGGAGCGCATGGGGCCACCGTAGAGGACACCGCGCGGCGGATGGCGACTTCCCCCGAGCAGTACTCGTTCCTGTGGCACTATTTGTATGCCGTGCGCTGGGAGTACCCCGGCGTGCCTGTGTCGGGACCACGGGGACGGCCATGATCGGGGAAGGCAAAGGCGTGGAACTCCGCGACTACATCACGGTGCTCCGCAAGGGATGGGTGCTGATCGTCGTACTCGCCCTGGTGGGAGTGGCCGCAGCCGCAGGGTTCTCCCTGCTGAAGAAGCCGGTCTACTCGGCATCGGCGCAGGTCTTCGTCTCCACGGAGACGTCCGGCAGCGCCAGTGACCTGGCGCAGGGCAACACGTTCACCCAGCAGCGGGTGCTGACGTACTCGAACCTGGTGTCGACGCCGATCGTGCTGCTGCCGGTCATCTCGTCGCTCAAGCTCGACATGAACGCGGACCAGCTCGCGACGATGGTGTCGGCGACGGCGCCGACGAGCACGACCCTCATCTCCATCTCGGTGGAGGGCACCGACCCGGTGCAGGCCGCCGACATCGCGAACGCGACCTCGCAGAGCCTGACCAACGTCGTGCAGGACATCGAGGCCACCGACGCGAGCGGCAAGAGCACGGTCAAGCTCACCCGCGTGAAGCAGGCCGACGTGCCGAGCGTCCCGGTCAGCCCGAACGTGCCCGTCAACGTGGCGCTCGGTCTGCTCGTCGGGCTCGCCCTGGGCATCGGCATCGCCGTGCTGCGCCAGACCCTGGACAACCGCATCCGCACCGAACTCGACGTCGAGAAGATCAGTGACAAGCCGGTCGTCGGTGGCATCGCCTTCGACGCGAAGGCCGCCGAACGCCCGCTCATCGTGCAGGTCGACCCGCGCAGCCCCCGTGCCGAGTCCTTCCGCACGCTCCGCACCAACCTGCAGTTCCTCGACATCGGAACCGGTGCCCGCACCTTCGTCATGACGTCGTCGATGCAGTCCGAGGGAAAGAGCACCACCGTCGCGAACCTGGCGATCGCCCTGGACAGCGCCGGGTTCCGCGTCATCCTGATCGACGCCGACCTGCGCCGCCCCCGTGTCGCCGAGTACATGGACGTCGAGAGCAACGCCGGTCTGACCGACGTGCTCATCGGCCGCGCCGACCTGGAGGACGTCGCCCACCCGTGGGGACGCGGCAAGCTCGTCGTCCTGCCCGCCGGTCAGATCCCGCCGAACCCGTCCGAGCTGCTCGGCTCGCGCGCGATGCAGGACCTGATCGACCTGCTCGAGCAGCAGTTCGACTACGTCCTGTTCGACGCACCGCCGCTGCTGCCCGTCACCGACGCGGCGATCCTGGCCAAGAAGGCCTCCGGCGCGATCGTCGCGGTCGCCTCGGGACAGACGCTGAAGGGTCAGCTCGCCGCGGCCGTCGCCACCCTCGAGAACGTCGGGGCCCCGGTCTCCGGCTTCGTCCTGACGAAGATGCCGCTGAAGGGCCCGGGAGCCTACGGTCACGGCCGCTACGGCTACGGCTACAGCTACGGCCACGACGAGGACGACAACACCGTGACCACGTCGACGCACCCGCCGAAGCGTTCCGGCAAGAAGCTGGGCGTGCTCCGCCGCGCCGGGCGCTGAACGGGGCCGATCAGATGAAGACTCGCCGGGGGACCCGAAGCCTCGGCCGCGCACTGCCCCGGACCACGTTCATCCTGGTGGCCGTCGTGGTGGTGGCGCTGATCGTCGTCGACGTCGTGCTCGTCGCGCTCGCCCTGGGCCGGACGGCACCCGAGGAGAACGGACCCGCCGGCCCCATCCCCACCTTCTCGGGAACGCCCGACCGGCGCGAGACACCGCGACCGAGTGCGTCTGCCGACGCAGACGCCGCCTCCACCAAGCAGCAGGGTCGCCGCCTGCTGGCAGCGGTCGACGGCCAGGAGGCGTGGCGCGCGTCCGGTGGGTCGTGCGGCGGCCCGCGGCCGGTGCTGGAACACTCCGTGGACGGTGGGGCGACGTGGGTCCCGGTGGGACTCGGGACGGATGTCGGATCGCTCATGGCGATCCGGGCCTCCAGTGCGGAGCTCTCGGTCCTGGTGGGCGTCGGCGACGACTGCACCACGACGGCGCGGACCAGCACCGACGCCGGCGTGACGTGGGAAGCCGGGGCGCCCGGCGCGGCCGGCGCCGGCATCAGCACCGACGGTGTCGTGCTCGCGAGCGGGACGGAGCAGGCGCCGTGCGGCGACCCGATCGACGCGTTCCAGGGTGAGAAGACCGCCGTCGTCATCTGCGACGGCCAGCTCGAGTGGCGCACCGGCGATGCCGCCTGGGTCGACGTGCCGATGGGCGGCGTCCGTTCGATCGGCGTCGACGGTGGCAACTACACGCTCGCCCGCGTCGGTGCAGCAGCGTGCGACGGCGTGCAGATCGAGACCATGTCCGCGTCGGACGTGACGCCCTCGTCGTCGACCACGCCGATCGGCTGTGCCGACGGGGCCGACACCGACAACACGGTCACCATCGACCGTGCCGGCCAGGACGTGTGGCTCTGGGACGGCACGACCGTCCGGGTGTCGTCGGACGGTGGCGCGACGTGGTGACCGTCACAGGGCGGATGACCCAAGCCGGCGACAGTTGGGAGAGCTCGTACGCTCGCCGTCTGGTCGTGACCGACACACTCGCTCTCATCTGGGTGACGTTCGGCGTCCAGATCGCCTGGTTCGGCCTCGACAGCCACCGGGTCGACGGGAGCATCCCGGACCTCGCGATCGGCTACACCGCCGTGTCGATCTTCATCATCGCTGCGTGGCTCGTCGTGCTCGCGCTCTACGACACTCGGGATCCTCGTTACATCGGTGCCGGGTCGGGGGAGTACCGGCGAATCGTGGACTCCGCGATCCGTCTCTTCGCGTTCATCGCCATCCTCGCGTACGGCTTCAAGGTCGATCTCGCTCGCGGCTACATCTTCATCGCGTTCCCGCTCGGCGTGCTCCTGCTCTTGCTGACGCGCTGGATGTGGCGGCAGTGGCTCGGCGCACAACGAAGGAACGGACGGTTCTCCGCGCTCGTGCTGCTCGTCGGTTCGGATGAGAGTGTCGAGTACATCAGCCGTGAGCTCGGAAAGCATCCGGAGGAGGGGTACCAGGTGATCGGTGCCTGCGTACCCAACGCCCCCATCGGATCGACTCTTCGCGGCGGTGACATCCCCGTGGTGGGACGCATTCCTGACGCCCTTTCCGCCCTTGCCACGACGGGAGCGGACACGGTCGCGGTGACGAGCTCCGACGAGCTCGGTGCCCGCGCTGTGCGGGAACTGAGCTGGGGACTCGAGAGTGGCCGTCAGCACCTCGTCGTCGCTCCGAGTCTGACCGACATCAACGGTCCACGCATCCACATGCGTCCTGTCGCCGGTCTGCCGCTCATGCATGTCGAGATGCCGCGGTACGAAGGGGCCACCCACTTCGCGAAACGAGCGTTCGACGTCGTGGGTTCGAGCTTGATGATCTTGGTGCTGTCCCCGCTGCTCGTCGCGATCGCCGTCGCCGTCCGGATCAGCAGCGCCGGTCCCGTCCTCTACCGTCAGCAGCGGATCGGACTCAACGGGAAGCCCTTCCACATGCTCAAGTTCCGTTCGATGCGGGTCGGAGCGGACGCAGAGCTCGCCGCCTTGCTCTCGGAGCAGGGCCGAGGCGGGGAGCCCCTGTTCAAGGTCGAGAACGACCCACGCGTCACTCCCGTGGGCCGATTCCTCAGGAAGCACTCGCTCGACGAGTTCCCGCAGCTGTTCAACGTGCTGACCGGCAGTATGAGCCTGGTGGGGCCGCGCCCTCAGCGAGAAGGCGAAGTGGCGCTCTACGACAACGCTGCACGGCGGCGCCTGCTCCTCAAACCGGGTATGAGCGGGCTCTGGCAGGTCAGCGGACGTTCGAGCCTGTCGTGGGAGGACGCCATCCGCCTCGATCTGTTCTACGTGGAGAACTGGTCGGTGACCGGCGACGTCGTGATCCTCTGGAAGACCGTCCGAGCTGTGCTCGCGCCGGGTAAGGAAGCGTCATGACCTCGGTGCGGCGGGGGAGCCCGGACACCGTGCTGATCGTCGAGCAGAACCCCACGGGGCATCGTCTGTTCTACGTCCGCGTGCTTGCAGAGGCGGCTCTCGCTGCAGGGGCTCGTGTCGTTGTCCTCCTTGGGCCGGACCCGGCTCCTGCAGCAGAACAGGTGCACTTGGCCTCCGTCATCGACCAGGTCGAGTTGCTTCGGCGGCCGCTGATGAGCCACGACGACGTCGCGCGACTCTCGCATCAGGTCGAAGCGCATCGCGTTGTCATCCCGGATGCGGATCGCTTCGCCCTGCGCCTGGCAGTTCGACGTGGGTGGGCGGGCTCCGGGCGGCTGAGCCTGCTCATCATGCGCGAGTCGGCGCAGCCCACGGGGTCCCCAGTCGCGGACGGTCTGAAGACACGGTTGAGGACCATCGCATTCCGCCGGGTCGCTCGTCTGCGGAACGTCGATCTTCGTGTTCTGAAGTCTGCTGGTTGGGTCGGCACTGCGCGGTTCCCCGTCGCGGTCGATCCCGTGGTCATCACATCGTCAGATCGGTCGGTCGAACAGTTCCGAGCGGAGCACCAGATGGACGGCGAGCGGTACTGGTTCGCGGTCCTCGGCGCGATCTCTGCACGGAAGAACCTGGGACTCATCGTCGATGCGCTCCAGGACGTGCGATCGCCCTGGGGGCTCCTCGTCGCCGGCCAGCTCGACGAGGACATCAGCGAGGAGCTCCGAGTCAGGCTGCGTTCGATGGCCTCCGCGGGCTCTGCGGTCGTCGTGGACCGACTTCTGACGGACGACGAACTGGACACCGCCGTACGGGCTGCCGACTGCCTGGTCCTCGCCCATTCGAACGAAGGGCCGAGCGGACTCCTGGGAAAGGCCGCGGCATCCGGCACACGGGTGGTGGCAGCAGGAGCGGAGAGCCTCAGACACGACGTGTCGGCGCTGGGTGGGCTCGGCGACTGGGCACCACTCGACGAAGGTGCTCTGGCCGCGCTGCTCCACCGCGCGACTCGTCAGCCACGACCCCGGGCGGTGCTGCCAGCAACGACGTCGGCATTCACCGACGCGCTCCTGTGATCGGCGGTCCGACCAGAGGCGAGCGGCCGATGGCACACCAGGCGGTACTGCTCGCCGGAGCGACCGGGCTGTCCCAAGTGCTCGTCGCGGTGCTCTACCTCTTCGCCGCCCGGGGTGTCGGCCCCGGGGCCTTCGGATCTGTTGTCTCGGCGATCGCGCTGGGCACTGCAGCAGCCGGGTTCATCGACTTCGGCACGAACAACCACTGGACCCGCGAACTGGCACGGCAGGCCATCGGACGCGATGTCTTCGCCACTCGCCTGTTCTCGAAGATCGTCATCACCATCGCGCTGGCGGTGATCTGGACGGTCGTGCTGGGGATTGCAGCGCCGGATTCCCATCTCTGGCTCGCTGGACCCATCGCCGCCGCGCTCGTGGCCAACCAGGCCTACCAGGTGCCGCTCCGGAGCGCAGCACGCGGCGATCTGGTCGCGCTCGTCATCCTTTCCGATCGGGCCTCCGCCACGGTGTTCTTCTTCGGGCTGCTGGCTGTCCAAGTGCCGTCGACCGTGGCACTCTGGATCGCGCTCGCCTCGGGTTCGGTACTCGCTTCCCTCATCGCAAGGGTGCTCGCACCAGATCGTGTCGCTGGTGTCCGCCTGCGACTGGTGAACCCCTGGGTCGGGGCTCGGTACTTCGGCATCACCGTGGTGGCGACGAGTGCGCAGTCCCTCGACCTGACGCTGCTGTCGGCCGTCAGCGGCAGCGCGGCGTCGGGTGTCTACGGAGCGGTCAGCCGATGGACCCAGCCCATGAGCTTGCTGGCTGCGGCCTTCTCGTCAGCGCTCGCACCCTACGCGGCGAGGAGCCCCGATCTCAGAACCGCCTGGAGCGAGCTCCGACGGGCCCTCTGGATGCCGATCGCCGCGATCGGACTCGCCGTCGCGGTCTTCTTCGCAGCGCCGCTCGTCGTCGACGTGCTTCTCGGCGACGACTACGCAGGGTCAGCGGGGGTGCTCCGGCTGCTCGCGCTGGTCGTGATCCCGTCCATCATCTGCCAGCCGCTCGTCGTGATCCTGCAAGCCTTCGGGCGCGACCGGTACGTTGCGCTCATCATGGTGATCGCAGCGATCGCGCAACTCGTCCTCGTTCTCGTTCTCGGGCATGCGAGTGGTGCTCTCGGCGCGGGTCAGGCCGCGTTGGTTTCCCAGCTGCTCATCCTCATCGCCCTGATCGCGGGAGTCCTGCACTTCAGGAGCACTGCCTCGAAGGAGGGACGACGACCATGACGGGGACGGTGCTGCTCACCGCCACGGTGCGCCCGAACACGACCATGTACCTGGTGCAACACGATCCCGTCGCAAGGCTGGAACAGTACCGGCACGCGATCTCGACCTGGGCCACGCAGCTCGAAGGCACCACGTTCGACCTCACCGTGGTGGAGACGAGCGGTGCGACCGCAACGGAGCTGTTGTCAGCAGTCGATTCCGGTCTCCGCCATCGCATCCGGACGATCCAGTACGACCCTTCTGAATCGGATGCGAGCCGTGGCAAGGGCCGTCTCGAGGCTGATGCGATCGCGCGCGGGGTCGCCGCCGTCGAGCAGGATTCAGGCCCGGACCAGAGCATCTACAAGTCCACGGGTCGACTCGTTCTCCGGAACGCCCGACGGCTCGTGCGCCCGATCCCGCTCGACGCCGTACGGGTCCGGATGACCCTCGACCGCTCGTTCGCGGACACGCGGTTCGTCGGTGCCCACGCGCAGGCTTGGCGGACGGTACTCCTTGCCGACACCGCAGCCATCGACGAAGAGGCCGGGATCTACTTCGAGCACGTCGTCGCCGGGTCGGTGGCGCGTTCAGCAGCGTTGCAACAGATTCGGATCGAGCGCTTCCCAGAACGGCCGCACTTCGCCGGGCAATCAGGCTCGACGGGCCGCCGCTACCGTGGTGGCCTCACGTCCGCCGTGC
Source organism: Curtobacterium sp. MCPF17_021 (assembly GCF_003234605.2). Lineage (NCBI taxonomy): Bacteria > Bacillati > Actinomycetota > Actinomycetes > Micrococcales > Microbacteriaceae > Curtobacterium > Curtobacterium sp. MCPF17_021. The sequence continues at coordinate 632,296 of NZ_CP126252.1, forward strand.
CCGCTCTTCCGCTTCTCGCGGAGCGAGGACTTGCTCGTCTTGCTTCGAGGAAGCAGACCTGAGACCTCCGGCGTCTGCTCGGCGAGCGCCGCACCGACGAGCAGCACGGCGAGGCCGACCGTGATCGCGAAGCCCTTGTCCTCCAGGGACGCGCCGAAGGGCAAGAGCGCCACGAGGATCGCGACGCAGCCTCGGACGGCGGTGTTCGCCAGCGTCCAGTCGAACATGGGCGCACGCCGCAAAAGCGGTACGAAGATCAGCACGAGGCACGTGAGCAGGATGATGCAGCCGATGATCCCGAACTTCGCCAGGTAGACGAGTGGGCTGTCGACCGAGAAGTCAGTACCGGCGACACCCGTGGTCGGATTGACGAAGGTCTGGCCTTCACCTCTGCCCATCAGGGGGTTCTGCTGCCAGAGCGAGAGGCAGTACTCGTAGGCACGAGAACGAATCGCTCCCGACTGGTCAGAACCGACGCCGTTCTGGATCGTCTGCCAGATGCTCGCGAAGCGCTGGGCCAAGAAGTCCTCGTTCTGGAAGAACTGGGCAGTCAGGGGCACAGCCGCCGCGATCGCCGCGAGGCCGACCACGGCGGCCGTCACGATTCGCCGGACAGGTGCGCGTCGCTTGCTCCGCGCACCCACGATGCCGATCAGGACTGCTGCGAAGACCACGCCGGTTCGAGTACCGGTCACCAGGACCGCGAACACGAAGGCGACGCCTGCTGCGAACCACGCCCAGTTGATCCGCGAACCTGCGAGCGCCATCGCGAAGCTGAGTGACACGGCCAACGTCAGCGCGGTCAGCGAGGACAGGAGCGCGGCGTCGCCGTCCACGGGCTGCGCTGACACCAGACCACGGGCGGCGATCCAGCGTGCGGCGAAACTGTACGCCGCGAGTGCACCCACCAGGACCACCAGGATGCGGGAAGAGCGAACGCTCGTTGTGCCGATCGCGTCGAGGGCGATGATCACCGCGCAGCCGATCAGGATGTACGTCGCCCCGTCTCGGAGCCAGTTCGACAAGGAGGCCCCTTGAACCGCGACGGAGTACGGAAGGACGATCAGGACCTGCCACAGGATGATCCCGATCCCGCCCACGTACGCGGGGAACAGCGACCGCAACGCGGGGGACTCCGAGAGCCTCCTCAACTTCGTCAAACTGACCAACACCGATACGCCGACCACCGCGAAGTAGAACAACTTCGGTGCGCTGAGACCGCTCGAGGTCTGGAAGACCAGGAATGCGCCGAACACGAAGAACGCGGCGCGTGCCCAGGAGTAGCGGATGACCAGGACGAGTGCGAGCGCAGCGGGGATGACCAACGCCGCGCGTGGGTCGGCGGACGCTCCGATCGCGAGCACGCACGTGACGACCACTGCGAGGACGACCAGCGCGCCTGTGCGTGTCCCCGATCGCATGTCCGAACTCTAGCCGGTTCGGCGACCTCGACGACCTAATCTTGAGGCCATGAAGCGACTCGTTCTTCTGCTCTTCGGGGATTTCCGAATCTCGTGGATCCGCACGCTCCTCCAGCTGGTCCGCGGGCATCGGATCCTCGTCGGGCGGCGCTTTCGTCTGAAGGGGAGGCCGGAGCTCGCCGATGATCAATCTCGTTTGACGCTCGGGACGCGCCCGTACGGTTTCGCGACCGGTCGAGACGACGGCATCCTCCGTGTGCGCGGCAGGCTGCTGATCCGTGGCAGGGTCGCGATCGGAGTCGGATCGAGGATCGAAGTGGCGCCGGGAGCACTCATGGACGTCGGAGAAGACAGTTACTTCTCCCCGAACGTGCGCATCATCGTGAGCTCCGGACTCACCGTCGGGCGTGGATGCGCGATCGGGTGGGACGTCCAGATTCTGGACGACGACCAGCACGTCTTCCGGAGTGGAGATCGGCAACGACCCCGGTCTGCTCCGATCTCCCTCGGGGATCACGTGTGGGTCGGGAGCAAGGCGATGATCTTCAAGGGTGTCGAGATCGCCGACGGGTGCGTCATCGCGAGCGGCGCCGTCGTGACGAGGAGCGTCGACGAACCGAACAGCCTCATCGCGGGAAACCCGGCTTCCGTCGTCCGCCGAGGGATCGACTGGGACTGACCGGGGCTGGCTTCAGCGCTGGTCGAGTGCGCCGAGGAAGACCGAGGCAAACGCGGCCGGCGTGTGCTCGAGGATCTCCGGGGCGCTGATGTGGCCGCACCAGTTCGACTTCGATGCGACGAGCGCCTCCGCGAGGGAGCCGAGGTCGGGAGCGCAGGTATAGACGCCCCGCATGTGCTTCGTCGAGGCGGCGACGCCGCTGCTCTCGGTGACCACCGCGTGGAGACCGGCTGCCAGTCCCTCGTTGACGACGAGCCCCCACACCTCTTCGGAAGATGGGAGGACCAGGGTGTCGCTCGCGATCACTTCGTCGATCGCGGCGTCGTTCTCCATCGTTCCCGTGAGCGTGACGTGCTCATTGAGGTCCAGCGTCCGAACACGCTCTTCCAACGTGCTTCTTTCGGGCCCGTCGCCGACGAAGACGAGGACGTCGTCCGGCCCACGGACATTCGCGAACGCTTCCAAGAGCAGAGCGGGTTGTTTTCGGCTGATCAACTGTCCGACGAAGATGAATCGGTGTCCGCGCGACTGCTGGTCGCTGGCCCGAACGGAACGCGCTCGATCTGCGATGTGCTGCACATCGACGGCGTTGAATCCGCGATGGATGCGCTCGGCGGCGACACCGAAACTCTTGAGAGCGGCCTCCGCATCGGCGCCTGGGACGACGATCGCGTCGAGAGAACGCATGAACAGGCTCCGTGCGCGTGCGATGACTCCGGAGCGGTGACGGTTCGTCTTGAGGGTGGATTCGTAGAAGCCGACGGTACGGATCCGACGGAGTTTCGCGACGAGCAGGAGCTGCCAGTACGCGGGGGACTCCCACCCTCCGAGCAGGACTGCGCTCGGCTTTCGCGTGAAGGCGAATCGAGGGTCGAGGAGCGTGTACAGGCTCGTTTCACCCCTGCGCAGCTTGAGCGTGCGAAGTGTCCGGTGTCGCAGCCCTCGAAGCCCACGCTCAGACCAGTCGGCGGGGCGACGCCCTTCGCGGACACGCTGCCGGTCGCTTTCAAGGAGGAACACCGTGAGGTCAGCCCGGCCCGCGATGTGTTCCCAGACCGGGACCCGGTAGGGAGCCGCGATGTTCGTGAACCAATGCAGGACCGGCAACCGCCCCCGGCTGCGCGCCACGGCGTCAGGCTCCGGCATCGTAGACATCCTGCAGGCCTTCGACCACCTGGGACATCGAGAACCGCTCCTGCGCAAGTTGTCTCGCTCGGGCACCCGTCTCGGCTGTCGTCTGAGGTGAGTGCAACGCTTCCTCCATTCGCACCCGCAACTCGTCGACGGATCCGAAGGTCCATCCCGCCCGCGCCGCCGAGATGAGGGGGGCGAGCGCGGAGGTGTGGTGCACGATCGGCGGCGTCCCGACGGACATCGCCTCCAGGATGGTCATGCCGAAGGGCTCGTCGGTGGCCGGCTGAACGAACACCTCAGCCGACTTCATGTGGTCGATGACCTCGTCTGGGGCGACCGGTCCGACGAGCGCGACCCGCTCGCCCCCAGGGAATCCGGTCAGTGCGCTGCGGACGTTGGAGAGGTCGCCTTCGTCGGGCCCAGCGATCCGGAAGGTGTCGTCCGGGTAACGGCTCGCCAGCTCTGCGGCCGCAGTAGCGAACACGGTCGCTCCCTTTCGCGGGTGAAGCCGGCCGAGGAAGAGCGCACCTTGCCGGCGTCGTGGCTCGGCATCGTCGTGCACCGGGATGCCGTTCTCGAACAGCACCGAACGCGTCGCCCCGTCCGACAGCCGAGCTACTTCCTGCCGCTCGTCGGGGGTGAGTACCAAGGCTGCCCGGGCGGCTGAGACCACGCGGGCGGTCATCAACGAATCGACGATATGCGCCGACCGCCTCGGCGAGGCATCGATCATCCCGTGGGTGTGGATGACGTAGGGGAGCGATCGTCTGCGCAGCGCCATGGCGATCGGCAGCGTGACGAGGTCGCGCGCGAGGTGGACGTGGAAGATCTCCCTGCCGGTGAGTCCGCGAAGGACCTTCCGCCGGAGGCCAGGCGCGACCGTGGTTGCGAAACCCATCCCCGGGACGAGGCTCCGGGAGCGAGCAAGCTGCAGTGGCACGCCGTGCCACTCCGTCGGCAGTGTCTCGAAGCCGTCTGCTCCCGCGAACACTGAGGACTCGATGCCACGACGGCGTTGCTCAGCCGCGATGTCGAGCGCGACCTTCGTGGGACCACCGAAGCGGCCGTCGGGGGAAACGAGTGTGACCACGTGTCGAACGGGGCGCTCATCCATGCCGCGTGCCCGTCACGACTGCCGGGTTCCCGACCGCGATCGAGTTCTCGGGGATCGTGCCACGGACCACCGAGAGCGGCTGCACGAGTGCTGACCGACCGATGTGAGCGCCACCGAGGACCACACAACGAGCCGTGACCCAGGCCCCGTCCTCGATGACGACAGGCCGAGTGATCAGCCCCATGTCCCGCCGGTGTGCGTGACTCCCGGTGGTCACGAACGTGTCCTGCGACACGACGGCGTCGTGGCCGATGGTCACGTGGTCCTGGTTGTGTATCCAGACGCCCTCGCCGATCCAGCTGTCGTTGCCGATGCGGAGCTTCCAGGGAAAGCGCACCCGAGTGCGGGGGCGGAAGATCACGCCGTCGCCGATGTCCGCTCCGAAGCGGCGTAGCACGGCGACGCGGAGCCGCGAGCTGATCTGGAGGGGGTTCGTGACGAAGAGCAGTTCTGCGATGCCCCAGAGGTACACGATCGGTGCCGGCCGTCCCCAGGACGTGCGCTCTCCGGGTGCGGCTCGCAAGCTGATGATCCGGGGCCGCCCCGATGGCTCTTTGTCGAGGTTCACAGTTCAACGTCCCGTACTCGGTCGAGGATGTCCCCGGCTGTTACTGTCCTCGGGTGTCTTCCCGAGTCTCTGTCGTGATCTTCGCACAGAACTACGCACCGGAGCCGAGCGGCAACGCGCCGTACGTCACCTCACTCGCGGAAGGGCTGCAGGCGAGCGGGGAATTCGACGTGACGGTCGTCGCTGCGCATCCGTACTACCCAGATTGGAAGATACGAGCGGGGTACGGGCAGTGGAAGCGTGACGAGACGCTCCGTGGTGTCCGCCTCCGCCGGAAGTTGCACTACGTCCCTCGCCACCCCACCGCGCTCCGCCGCCTCGTGTCGGAACTCTCCTTCGGCGTCCGTTCAGCTCTTTCCTCTTGGGGGCGGCCCGACGTGGTCGTCCTCGTGTCTCCGAGCATGTTCGCGAGTGCGGTGACGATGCTCCGGTTGAAGCTGTTGAACCCGCGTACGCCGGTCCTGGCCTGGGTGCAAGACCTCTACAGCCTCGGAGTCCGCGAGACCGGAGGCCGCGCGGAGGTCGCCAAGGTGGTCACCGCAGTCGAATCGTGGCTGTTCCGGAGCGTCGGCAGCGTGATCGTGATCCATGAGCGTTTCCGGAACACGGTCAGTTCGCTGCTCGGAGTCGGAGCCGACCGCGTGCGAGTCATCCGGAACTGGACTCACATCAGCCCGGTCGACGGAAGCCGCCGTTCCGCAGCGCGGTCGAAGCTGGGGTGGGGCGATGCCGAGATCATCGCGCTGCACACCGGCAACATGGGCGTCAAGCAGGGTCTCGAGAACGTGGTGCGTGCGGCTGCGCTCGCAGAACAGCGCGGTGCCCAGGTCCGGTTCGTCTTCATCGGCGGAGGCAATCAGCGAGATCGTCTCGTCGCCATGGCCGATGGTCTGACCCAGGTCGATTTCATCGGCTCGCTGCCGGATGACGAGTACGCGCTCGCTCTGGTCGCAGCAGACGTTCTGCTGGTCAACGAGCTGCCCGGCGTTTCCGGGATGGCGGTGCCGAGCAAGCTGACTTCGTACTTCGCAGCGGGACGACCGGTGATCGCGGCGACGGACGCAGGGGGCGTGACCGAAGAGGAGGTCACGGCTTCGAAGGCCGGGGTGTGTGTCCGAGCGGGCGACCAACGAGCGCTGTTGGATGCGGTGATCGAGGTCGGTGCTGATGCCGAGCGCTCATCGCAGATGGGGCTCGAAGGAGTTCGTTACTACGAACGGCTCCTTTCTCCTGATTCGGCCATCGACGCGTTCAAGCAGGCGCTCCAGGACGCGCGCCGACCCAGCACGCCGAAGCGGACGCGTCGCGCGTCTCATCGAGGCTGAAGCCTGATTCAAGGAGCCGGTGTCGTCAGCGGGTGCCGATCTTCCGTGCCGGACACCCTGCCCAGACCTCACCGGCTGGAACGCTCTTCGTGACGACGGCGTTCGCTCCGATGACCGCGCCTTTGCCGACGGTCAGGAAACCACGGGCACAGACGATCTTCGCTCCGGCACAGATGATGACGTCGTCTTCGATGATGAAGCCTTTGAGGGGAGACTCGGGTTCTGGTACCCAGACGTCACCGCGTCCGATGGTCACACCGTGGTAGATCGTCACGTTGTTCCCGATCACGGTGCGCGGATGGAGGACGACCCCGAATCCTCGGTGCATGACCCGCAACCCGGATCCGATCTCGACGTGCGCCGGTATCTCGATCCCGTAGAGGGACAGGAGTTCCCGCGCCGCGCGCCGGAATGGTCCACGGCGAGCCCTGATCACGCGGTCCAGAAGCGACATCATGCTCTCGAACGTCGGAGGAGTTGTTCGATGGACTGTTCCATCCTGTCCACCATGTCTTCGAGCTTGTACTCGCCGAACCGAGACTCCGCGGCGCGAGCCAGCTGACCGGCTTCGTCTGGGCGGGCCACCAGCCCGTCGAGAGCGACGGCCAGCGCTTCGGGTGAATCGTCCGTGACGATCGAATCGATGCCCGGTCGGAGGTACTCGAACTCAGGAGCGTGGAACGCCGATTCCGCCGTGACGATGGGGAGCCCGAGGGCGAAGCTCTCCGGAGCGATCAGTCCGACTCTGCCCGGATTGAAGACACCCACGCAGATTCGGGCCATGAGAGCCTTCTCGCGATCGCCGGCATAGCCGATGGAGTGCACTTGCCCTCGTTCGACCGCTGGATCCAGGAGATGCTCCAGATGACCTCGCCCGGCAACCACGAATCGCGCCGGTGACCTCCTCTCCCACAAGACGTCGAGGGTCGAGGCAAGGAGGTCTACTCGTTTGCTCGCGTCGAGACCACCGATGACCGCGAAGTGAGGCCCGCCACCGACACCGAGCTCTGCACGAGCAACCCCCTCGGGCTGTTCACGTGCAGCAGTAACTGCCCGACGAAGCGCGACTGTGTCCGAGGTGTTGCTGAGAACCGAGACCTTGGCTGGATCCGCGCCGTACGCGACTGCGAGGTCCCCTCCGCTCGGCGTGTACGCGAGGACCGCATCTGCCCGCCGCACCTGCCAGCTCCGCAAGGCCCTCGAGACGAACGAGTCCCGAGTGACATAGGAACCCACGTGGCCCCACACCCCAGTCGGAGTGGCGCCGAGTAGCGCTCGATAGGAATAGATCGCTCCGGCCGCGAGCTCGACGACGACCGCATCCGCTGAGGCCCATGCGGACGGCGCCGGGGCCGTGCGTAACGTCGCCGGACCCAGCTTCAGCGACTTGGTCTTGAAGATGTGGTGCCGAACGTCGGAGAGCTCGACGCTGTCCTGGCGCTCGCGTTGCTCGAAGTCCGGCGCTCCCGACACGATCACCAGTTCGTGGCCGTTGGAACGGAGTCGCCGTCCGAGTTCGGAGAAGAGCGCCGATCGATAAGCCGGAACGTAAGGCTGCACGATCACGATCTGGGCCACGGCGCCACATTTCTCATCGGTCGGTCCCCTGGAAACAGTCTGGGGAGTGAGTGGGATCGTAGCGCTCGCGTATCCGAGCGTGGGTGACTGCGGAGGACTGTCCCGTACGCGCATCGAGACAGGGAAATGTCGCGCGCTCGGCACCGTGCCGATGTCGTGTCACCTTGAGGACGTCCGTATGCTCAGGAGCCGGAGGGGCCGCCGGATGACCGACGGGCTCCATAGTGAGAACTGGGGAATCGTTTGACGAAGCGGGCGCTCATCACCGGCATCACCGGCCAGGACGGCTCGTACCTGGCCGAGCTGTTGCTCCGGAAGGGGTACGAGGTACACGGGCTCATTCGTCGTGCGTCCACGTTCAACACCTCGCGGATCGACCACCTGTACGTGGACCCGCACAACCCCGACGCGAAGCTGTTCCTGCACTACGGAGACCTGGGAGACGGTGCGCGGCTCGTCAGCCTCCTCAGTGAGCTGAAGCCCGACGAGGTCTACAACCTCGCGGCGCAGTCACACGTGCGCGTGTCGTTCGACGAGCCGGAGCACACCGGTGACGTCACGGGCGTGGGCACGATGCGCATGCTCGAGGCCGTCCGGGTGTCCGGCATCCACACGCGCTTCTACCAGGCGTCCTCCTCCGAGATGTTCGGCGCGACCCCGCCGCCGCAGAACGAGGAGACGCCGTTCTGGCCGCGTTCTCCGTACGGCGCCGCGAAGGTCTACAGCTACTGGGTGACCCGGAACTACCGCGAGGCCTACGGGATGTTCGCGGTCAACGGCATCCTGTTCAACCACGAGTCACCGCGTCGCGGTGAGACGTTCGTCACCCGGAAGATCACCCGCGCGGTCGCTCGGATCAAGGCCGGCCTCGAGGACCACGTGTACCTCGGCAACCTCGACTCCGTCCGCGACTGGGGGTACGCCGCCGAGTACGTCGAGGGCATGTGGCGGATGCTGCAGGTCGACGAGCCGGACGACTTCGTGCTGGCGACCGGTGGCGACTTCACGGTCAAGGACTTCCTCACCACCGCCTTCTCGCACGCCGGGCTGAACTGGGAAGACCACGTTCGGTTCGACGAGCGATACCTGCGACCGAGCGAGGTGGACGCCCTGGTCGGCGACGCCTCGAAGGCCAAGGAGAAGCTCGGTTGGGAGGCGACCGTCGACACCGCCGAGCTGGCGAGGATCATGGTCGACGCCGACATCTCGGCGCTCGAGCACGAGGGCCGCCCGTGGATCGACACAGTCCAACTCGAGAGCTGGGGTTCCTGATGGCCGCGTCCGACTTCACCCCCGGTCCGCTCGACCGGGCTGATCGCGTCTATGTCGCCGGACACCGAGGCCTTGTGGGTTCGGCGGTCTGGCGCAAGCTCGAGTCGGAGGGCTTCACCGACGTGGTCGGACGGACGTCGTCCCAGCTCGACCTGAAGGACCGCGGCGCGGTCTTCGCCTTCTTCGCGGACCAGAAGCCGAAGCACGTCGTGCTCGCCGCCGCCAAGGTGGGCGGGATCATGGCGAACAACACGTACCCGCACGACTTCCTGAGCGAGAACCTGCAGATCCAGGTCAACGTGATGGACGCCGCGGTGGAGCACGGTGTCGAACGGCTCGTGTTCCTCGGTTCGTCCTGCATCTACCCGAAGATGGCCGAGCAGCCGATCCACGAGGACGCACTGCTCACGGGCCACCTCGAGCCGACGAACGACGCCTACGCCATCGCCAAGATCGCCGGGATCCTGCAGGTGCAGGCCGTCCGTCGGCAGTTCGGCCGTCCGTGGATCTCGGCGATGCCGACCAACCTCTACGGTCCGGGCGACAACTTCTCGCCGACCGGGTCCCACGTCTTGCCGGCGCTCATCCGCCGGTACGACGAAGCCGCTCGCAGCGGCGCACGGACCGTTGAGAACTGGGGGACCGGGGCGCCCCGTCGTGAGTTCCTGCACGTCGACGACATGGCGGCAGCGGTGTTCCACCTCATGGAGCACTACGACGGTCCTGACCAGGTCAACGTCGGTACCGGGTCGGATGTCACGATCAAGGAGATCGCCGAGACGATCGGCAAGATCGTCGGGTTCGAGGGCGAGACGGTCTGGGACACCACCAAGCCGGACGGCACCCCGCAGAAGCTGCTCGACGTGTCGAAGCTGGCGGACGCTGGATGGACGGCGCAGATCGGCCTCGAGGACGGGCTCCGCAGCACCATCGACTGGTACCGCGAACACGCGGACTCCGTCCGGCAGTGACGGGTGTGGGACGTACGGAACCGTAGGATCGCCTCATGTCCGACCAGCCCGAGTCGCGACGCACTGCAGTACGCCGGGGGTCCAGGGCCCGGGTCGTCCTGTGGGTCGTCCTCGCCCTTGTCCTGCTGCTGATCCTCGCCGTCGCCTGGGTCGGTGTCCGCGGCATGCTCGCAAAGGGGCACCTGGAGCGGGCCGTCGGGGACGTCGACACCCTCCGGTCGCAGCTGACCAGTGGTGACACCGGCGCCGCGCAGAAGACCGCGAGGCATCTCGAGGACGAAGCAGCGTCGGCTCGATCACTGACCGGCGACCCCGTGTGGGGCGCGGCACAGTCCGTACCGTTCTTCGGGACCAACCTGCGGGCCGTGCGCGACATCTCGGTGATCGTCGACGACGTCGCCAGCGATGCCGTCAGTCCCGTCGCCGGCGTCATCGACGGCCTCGGGTCAGATTCGTTCGCGCCGAAGAACGGCAGGATCGACCTCCAGCCGATCGAGGACGCGCAGCCGGCGGTCGCCCAGGCCACGAAGACGCTCCAGCAGGCACGTGCCGACGCGTCGCGGATCGACACCAGTGGAACGCTGTCGCCGGTCACCACCGCCGTGGGACAGCTGCGGAACGCGCTGTCGTCAGCGTCCGAGCAGGCGGTCGCGGCGAACCGCATCGTGCAGCTCGCGCCGGCCATGCTCGGTCACGACGGGGACCGGAACTACCTCCTGCTGTTCCAGAACAACGCCGAGTTGCGCGCGGGTGGTGGCATCCCCGGCGCTTTGGCGCTCCTCCAGGTCAAGGACGGCGCGATCAGCCTGGGGAGCCAGGCATCGGGGTCCTCGTTCGGGGAGTACGACAAGCCGGTACTGCCGCTGACCGCCGACACGCGTGGGCTCTACGGGGAGATCACCGGCGAGTACATGCAGGACGTCACCCTCACGCCGCGCTTCGACGTGTCGGCGAAGCTCGCCCGGGAGATGTGGAAGCAGCGGTTCGGGCAGCAGGTCGACGGCGTGCTCGCCATGGATCCTGTGACGCTGAGCTACCTGCTCAGGGCGACCGGCCCCGTGCAGCTGCCGACCGGCGACACCTTGACCGCGGACAATGCCGTCCAGCTGCTGCTGAGCGACGTGTACGCCAAGTACCCCGACCCGGTCGTGCAAGACGCGTTCTTCGCGTCCGCCGCCAGCGCGGTGTTCGACAAGGTCGCGTCGGGCGGGTTCGACACGAAGGCCTTCGTGTCGGCGCTGACCCAGAGCTCCAATGAGGGCCGGCTTCGCCTCTGGAGCGTCGACAAGGCGGAGCAGGGCCGGCTCAGTGGGACACCGGTCGCTGGAGAGCTGCCGACGGCGACCACGGACTCGAGCCAGTTCGCCGTCTACCTGAACGACGGCACCGGCGCGAAGATGGACTACTACCTCCAGAAGCGCGTCTCGGTCGGTAGTTCGGTGTGCCGGAAGGACGGGCGTCCGACGTCCGTCGTCCAGATCACCATCAAGAACACGGCACCGGCCGATGCGGCAACGAGCCTCCCCGAGTACGTCACCGGCGGTGGGGACTTCGGCGTGGAGCCGGGCAAGATCAAGACGCTCCTCGCCGCTTATGCACCGGAGAACGCGATCTTCCTCGGGGCCACGAAGGACGGCAAGACCGTTCCGGTGCAGACAGCGACCGACGGCGGGCACCCCGTGGCCCAGTTGCAGACCCTGCTCGCCCCCGGCGAGAGCCTGACCTACCGCGTCGCGTTCCTCGGCGAGGCGAAGTACGCGAAGGCGGGGGTGCAGGCGAACTCGACTCCTGGCGTCCGGCAGACCGAGACGAAGCCCCTCACGTTCGACTGCGAGCAGCCGCTTGCCGCGGGCTGACAACGGAACCTCCGCAAAGCGAACCGAGGGTGCGCCCCCACTCCGAGGGGCAACGCGCCAACCTGTCCGGGTGCAAAGGCCCTTGATCGGACGCACAGCGTGCTCTGGTTCACACCGCTGGGGCCTCTCAACTGGGGTTTCGGGTGTGTGAAGCCTCGATGGACCGACGGTAGAGCCGGGCGACGGGCAGCGGACGTGGATGAACACACGTCGACCAATGAACAAAATCCACGTGATCTGGTATCAAGCTGGGAAACTCCGCTAGATTGAGACAACTTCGCCATAACAACCGCCATTTCTGTGGCTGGGGTCAACCACCGGCGAACAGCGGGCTCTGGGTGTCAGGGTCTGGATTTTCAGATCTTTAGGGGAACCATTCATGAAGAAGCTCATCGCAGCGGTGGTGCTGGCTGGCGCCGCACTGCTCGCCACTCCGGCCGTCGCCAACGCCGCCGGCTACACGCCTGACTCCGACGTCTCCGTCTCCGGCTCCGCCGTCGCCGGTGGCACCGCTTCGGTGAACTTCACCGAGGGCGCGTTCCAGGACAACGAGACCGTCAACGTCCAGGTCACCGGTGCCGGTGCGGTCACGCTCGGCGCGCTGCCGACCACGACCGTCTCGAAGACCTACACGGCCGCTTCGGATGGCTCGCTCGACGTCAACGTCACGTTCCCCCAGGGCGCCTCGGGCACCTACAACCTGACCGCCACCGGCGCCACCTCGGGCGTCGTCGGCTTCGCGGCCTTCACCGTCGCCCCGGCTGACGCTGCTGCGGTTCCCGCAGCTGGCGCCGGTGCTGGCAACGGCACCGACGGCACGCTGGCCTTCACGGGTTCGACCGTCTCCGCCCTGGCCCTCTGGGTCGCCGGCGGCGCAGTCGTCCTCGGTGGTGGCCTCCTGCTGGTCCGCGGCTCGGTCCGCCGCCAGCGCGAGTCCGTCTGAGTCTCGACACACTGAACGAAGCCCCCGGGGCATCTGCTCCGGGGGCTTCTTCGTGTGCGGAGGACGTCGTCAGCGACGCCGGGCCGCCCGGCTGAGCAGCAGCACACCCACCACGGCCCCCAGGAGCGCCCCCACGCCGTTCGCGACGACGTCGTCGATGGTCGCGGTGCGGGCGGGCAGGAACAGCGCCTGACCGGTCTCGATGCACGTGCTGACGACGAGCCCCGCGGTGATGGCGGCCCACCACCAGCGGGCACCGGCGAGCAGCACCACGAGCAGGCCGAGCGGCACGAAGTAGACCACGTTCGCCAGGGACTCCACGGTGGCGTAGTCGATGCGCTCCGGCAGGCCGTGCCGGTGCGCGGCAGCGAGGACACGGGTGAGCCACGGGCCGCCTGCGGCGTCGACGGGGGAGCCCCAGAACCCGACGAGCGCCAGGGCGACGCCGTAGGCGATCGCCAGCCCCGTCGCGAACCGACGGCTGCGCCAGGTGGCCGGGGCGCGGTCGTCGACGCGGGGCTTGTCGGAGGTCACGTGCCGACGCTAGCGAGTCGCGCCTCCAGACCGGTGTCCGCGCCGTTTCGTCCCCCGATCGCGTCGATCCGGAAAACGAGTACCCCGATCCTGGCGCTGTACCCCGGAAGTGCGACGCACCTGCCCGGAAATCCGGGGCTGCCCGATGGATGGCATTGACGGAACCCGTGAATCCACGGGCCTCGCTGGCGGTCCCCTCGGCCCTTCTCGTAGCGTTCTGGTGTCAGCAGATGTACCCCGGATCGTGAAGGAGAGCGACATGAGCATCACCGTGAACAACGCGACGCAGGCCGAGGTCACCCTCGACACCGACACCGTGGACACCATCGCGATCCTCGAAGCCGATGCAGCCCTCTCCTCGCGCCCCATGCGCGCCAAGGTCACCTGGGTGCAGGAAGACCAGGGCGAGTGGATCGCCGGCTACGGCGGGTACTTCGGCGGCAGCGTCGACAAGCGTGACGACCGGTACGTGGCCTCCGACACCTTCGGGCTCGTCGTGGGCGATTTCAACTCCCTCGAAGAGGCACAGGCCAAGCTCGAGGACCAGCTGCACGTCATGCTCCCGCCGGTCATCCGGCCGGTCGAGTGACGACGACGGACACCAGCCCCACCGGCGTCGAGCGCGACGCCCGCACCACCCGGAACCACCGGCACCACCGGCACCACCGGCACCACCCAGTACGCAGCACAGCACGAAGGAGCAGCACCATGAGCACGACCGTCGCCCACCGCCAGCAGGCCGAGGTGACCCTGGACACCCAGACGATCGAGGTCATCGCCGAGATCGAGGCCCAGGTCGTGGCTCCCGTGCAGGCAGCCCCCGTCCGCATCTCGTGGGCCCAGGCCGACACCGGCCTGTGGGTCGCGAACTACGGCGGCTACTACGGCGGCACCGTCGACCGTCAGGGCACCCACTTCTTCGTCTCCGACACCTTCGGTGAGTACGTCGGGGACTTCCGTTCGCTCGACGAGGCGAAGGCACGTCTGGCCGAGCGCCTGCACGTGCTGCTGCCGGACGTCATCCGTCCGACCGCGTGATCCGCTGCTGATCGCTCCCTGATCCTCGAACCCCCGCCGGCCCTGCCGGCGGGGGTTCTTCGCGTCCGCGGCGTACCCCCTGAACGAGTGGTCCCCCCTATTGGGGACCCGGTTTGTCCCCATCCGAACTCGAAGAACTGCCAGGATCAACCTGGCGCCAACGACCGTTCTCCCTGATCCTCCGGTCGGTCTCGGTGCCCGCATCGTCTCGACCCGAAAGTGATCATGCAGCGTACGAACCCGGGCACCGCTGTGCCCAGAAGCCGTCCCGGCCTGCGCGCCGTCGCCGTGCTCGGCGCCGCGCTCCTCGCCGGCGTCGGTCTGACCCAGGCCGTCGTGGCCGACCCCGCCGCCGCAGCCGGCGCGCTGTCCTGCGACCAGAACACGCTGTACGGCATCAACACCGCCGCGAACCAGCTCGCCGCCATCGACGCCACCACCGGTGCCGTCACGAACGTCACGAGCATGGCGCCGGGCGACAACGCCCTCGCGGTCGCCCGCAACGGTGTCGCGGCGTACGCGTCGATCAACAACGGCAACACGATCACCGGGTACAACGCGGTGAGCGATGCGCGGATCGCCGACGTGACCGACGCGGACCCGAACGGCAGTCACCAGCTGCTCCGTGGTGCGATCAACCCGGCGACCGGCATCTACTACTACGCGAGCGGCGCGAACCCCGCGTACCTCGGTGCGTACGACACGAAGACCGGCGCGAAGATCGGCCAGGTCGGCACCATCGGCAACCTGCTCACCAACAAGAACGGTGACATGGCGTTCAGCACCCGCGGGCTGCTGTTCGTCGTCACCGGCAACGAGATCCGTCGTGTCGACACCGAGACGGTCCCGACGACCGCGGGCACCACGGCTCTGACCACCTCGAAGGTCGCGACCCTGCCGATCGACGCGAGCACGAGCGGCAGCCCCGGCATCGCGTTCTCGTCCGACGGCTACCTGTTCGCCTCGGTCGGCTCCACGATGTACAAGATCGATCCGGGTTCGGGCGCGCAGGTCAGCACGTTCACGATCGCGAACGGCTACGCGCCGAGCGACCTGGCGTCCTGCAACTACGCCAACACCCTGGCGGCGCAGTCGAGCGTCGACCAGCGGTGGAGTCCGTCCGACCAGTTCGGTCTGGCGGTGACCGGGGGCGGCGTCTCGACCGGCAACACGGCCACCACCAACGGCACGGCCGCCGGCACCCAGCCCCAGAAGGCGGGCGCGGTCCTGTCGACCCCGAACAAGACCTACACGGCCCGCCAGACGGCGGTGGGTACCACCGACCCGTCGAACTACACGACCACCTGGAAGGCCGTGAACCTGAACAGCGACGCGGTCGTCGCCAGCGGCACCGGCACCACGGGGACCTTCACGTTCCCGGCAGCCACCACCGCGGACGGCACGGACGTCCTGGTCACCTTCACGAACACGTTGAAGGCCACGCACGTCCGCACCAGCAGCGACACCGCCACGACCCCCACCGGCACGGCGCTGTCGGTGCCCGCGTCCTCGGGCGTGCTCGCGAACGACCAGGGGACCGGCCTGTCCGTGGTCTCGAACACCACGCCGGCGCACGGCACCGCCACGGTCGCCGCCGACGGCTCGTACACGTACACCCCGGCCGGCGGGTTCTCCGGCTCGGACACGTTCCAGTACACGGCGAAGGACTCCTCCGGGCAGACCTCGACGAGCACCGTGACCGTCACCGTCGCACCGAAGGGCTCCGACGACGCCTACAGCGTGCACGCGGGCACCGTGCTCACGGTGAACGCCGCGGAGGGCGTCCTGACGAACGACCGCGGGTCGGACCTGACCCTCACCGGTCACGGTCAGCCGTCGCACGGTCTGGTGAAGATCGCCGCCGACGGGTCGTTCTCCTACGGCGCCGACAAGGGGTACTCCGGCCCGGACTCGTTCACGTACACCGCGAAGGACGGCTCCGGCGCGACCGTCACCGCGACGGTGCGGCTCACCGTCCTGCCGACCGCGACGGCCGATGCCGCCACCGCGACGGCCGGGTCGACGACGACCGGCAACGTGCTCGACAACGACCTGGGCACCGGCCTGACGGTCACGGGCAACAGCACCCCCGCGCACGGTTCGGCGACGGTGCGTCCGGACGGCTCGTACTCGTACACCCCGGCCGCCGGGTTCTCCGGCACCGACTCCTTCACGTACACGGTGACCGACGGCAGCGGCGGGACCGACACCGTCACCGTGACCGTGCAGGTCGCCCCGGCCGCGCAGGACGACACCGTCAAGGTCGCCGCGGGGGGCGCGGCCACGGCCGACACCCGTGCGACCGGCGTGCTCGGCAACGACTCCGGCACCGGGCTCACCGTGGCGTCGAACACGTCCCCCTCGCACGGTGCGCTGACGCTCGACAAGGCCACCGGTACGTTCACGTACACGCCGGCCGAGGGGTACTCCGGCCCCGACGCGTTCACGTACACGGCGGTCGACGGCTCCGGTTCGCCGAGCACCGCGACCGTCACCATCACGGTCAACCCGACCATCGGCGCCGACACCGCGTCGACGGACTCCGGCACCCCGGTGACGATCGACGTGCAGGCGAACGACCGTGGCTCGGACCTCGAGACCACGATCGTCACCGGTCCGTCCCACGGCACGGCCGTCGTCGCAGCGGACGGCTCGGTCGAGTACACGCCGACCACCGGAGCGTCCGGCACCGACTCGTTCACCTACACGGTGACCGACGGCAGCGGCGTCACCACCGGTGCGGCGACCGTCACGATCTCCGTGCGACCCGTCGCGACCGCCGACACGGTGTCGACCCGGGCCGACCAGGCGCTGACCATCGATGCCGCCACCCTGACCGGCAACGACCGGGGCACGGGGCTGACCGTGACCGATGTGACCCCGGGCGGGGCCGCCGGTAGCGGCACCGGCAACAGCACCGGCGAGACGGGCACCGGCAGCGGCGCCGGCGAGACCGGCGCCGCCCGCGGCACCGTCACCCTCGACCGTGCCACCGGCCGCGTCGTCTACACCCCGGCCGACGGCTTCTCGGGGACGGACACCTTCACCTACACGGTGGTCGACGGAGCAGGCCGCTCCACGACCGGCACGGTCACGGTCGTCGTCGGTCCCCGCGCCACGGCCGACACCGCCACCGCCACCGCCGGCTCGACGCTGACCGTCGCGAAGGGCGACGGCGTGCTCGCGAACGACCGGGGCGCCGGCCTGACCGCGACCGTCGACCAGCAGCCCGCACACGGCACGGTCGAGCTCGCGGCGAACGGTTCGTACGCCTACACGCCGAAGGACGGCTTCTCGGGCACGGACACGTTCACCTACACGGCGACGGACCCCGCCGGCCGCACCACCACCGGCACCGTGACGGTCACGGTGCGCCCCGGCACGGAGGCCGACACCGTCACCGTCGCGGCGGGTGGCAGCACCACGGTCACCTCCGGCGCCCTGACGGGCAACGACCACGGCACCGGCCTGACGGTCGTGTCCGTCACCGACGGGAAGAACGGCACCGCGACCCGCAACGACGACGGCACGATCACGTACACGCCGAAGGACGGCTTCTCCGGCACGGACACCGTCACCTACACGGTGACGGACCCGTCGGGCGCCACGAACACCGGCACCGTGACGGTCACCGTCACCCCGGTCGCCGGTGGTGGGTCGACCGAGGCCGAGGCCGACGCCACCACCACCGTGCCGGTCGGCTCCGGACTGCTCGACGGTGCGAAGGGCACCGACCTGGCGGTCACCGACCACACGAACCCCTCGCACGGTGACGTGACGGTCGACGAGGACGGCTCCTACACGTACAAGCCCGAGCCGGGCTACTCCGGCCCGGACGGGTTCGACTACACGGTCACCGACGGCTCCGGCGGGACGACCACGGGCACCGTGACGATCGTCGTCGCCCCGAAGGCCGCCGCGGACACCGCGACGACGAGCGCCGCGACCCCGGTCGACGTCGCCGTCACCGGCAACGACTCGGGCACGAAGCTCGCCGTCACCGCGGTCTCGAAGCCCGGCCACGGCACCGCGACGATCACGGGCAGCACGACGCCCGGCGGCACCGGCGGCGGCGCAACCGGCCCGACCGGAGCCAGCTCGGTCACGTACGCGCCCGCCGACGGGTTCTCCGGCACGGACACGTTCACCTACACGGTGACCGACCCGACCGGCGGCACCGCGACGGCGACCGTCACCGTGACCGTCACGCCGACCGCGGTCGCCGACGCCCTGCGCACCGCGGCGAACACCGCGCTGCCGATCAGCGGCGCGACCCTGACCGGCAACGACCGCGGCACCGGTCTCGCCGTCACCGCGCACGGCCGCGCCGAGCACGGCACCGTGACCGAGGGCACCGAGCCCGGCTCGCTCGTCTACACCCCGGCGAAGGGCTTCTCCGGCGCGGACACGTTCGAGTACACGGCGACCGACGGCGCCGGACGGACCTCGACCGCGACGGTCACGGTCGTCGTCGGCGTCGCCGCGGTCGACCACTGGCACACCATGTCGACCAACCGCAGCATGCGCATGACCGCCGACAAGGGCGTGCTGGTCGGTGACTCCGGTCGTGGGCTCTGGGCCGCCATGGAGACGAAGCCGTTCTACGGCACACTCTCGCTCGAGAAGGACGGCTCGTACGTCTACACGCCCACGTCGAACTGGTCCGGCCGTGACTGGTTCACCTACTCGGCCAACGACGCCGACGGCACCGCGGCGTTCGCGCGCGTCATCATCGACGTCGCCCCCGCCGCGAAGGACGACAAGGCCACGACCACGGCCGGCAAGACGGTCCGGGTCGCGGGCCACGGCGTGCTCGGCAACGACCACGGTGACGCCCTGACGGTCGTCGCGGTGGGTCAGGCCCGTCACGGCGCGGCCTCCATCGCCGCCGACGGCACGTTCGTCTACACCCCGGCGAAGGGCTTCTCGGGCACCGACACCGTCACGTACCGTGCGCAGGACTCGATGGAGCAGCAGGTCGACGCCACCGTCACGATCACGGTCGGCATCGCCGCAGCGGACGACTCCGGGCACACCGTGTCCGGCACACCCGTCACCCGCGACGCCCGCCACGGCCTGCTCACCGACGACCAGGGCACCGGCCTCACCGCCGCCCCGGCCCGGAAGTCCGCCCACGGCACGGTGACGATCCAGCGGAACGGCGCGTACGTCTACACCCCGGCCGCCGGCTTCACCGGCACGGACACCTTCACCTACACGGTGACGGACGCCTCGGGGCAGACGGCCACCGCCACCGCGACCATGACCGTGGTCGCCGCGGCGGTCGCCACCGACGACTCCGCCACCGGGGTCGTCGGACACCGGGTCGTCGTGGATCCGCTCGACAACGACTCCGCCACCGGCGGCGCCACCTTCGAGCCGGGCACGCTGCACCTGCTCCACCCCGAGTCCGGCACACCGACCGACCGCGTGGTCGTCGCCGACCAGGGCACGTGGACCATCCGCGACGGCCGGGTCGTCTTCACCCCGCAGGAAGGCTTCACCGGAACCACCTTCGTCGGTTACGAGGTCACCGACAGCGCCGGACAGACGGTCAGCGCGACCGTCACGGTCCGGTTCCCGACCGGGCTCGCCGCGATCGTCCACGGCACCGAGCTCGCCTTCACGGGCGCGACCGGGCTGGTCGGCCTCGGGCTCGCGGCACTCGCGCTCATGCTGGCGGGCGTGCTCCTGGTGACCCGACGACGGATCGCGGTCCGCGTCGCGCCGGGCATCCGCCGCAGCACACGTCCGTAACAGGGCAGCGGACTGGAGGCCCGGATCACCGCAGCAGACCCGCTGCGGTGATCCGGGCCTCCTGTCCGCGCGCGGGGCGCGACCGCCTACGCGACGGGTGCGATGAGCTGCGGTCCGTCGTTCCGCACGCTGTTCACCGTGCGGGAGACCTCGTACTGCTCCAGGCCCGCGGCCACCGCCAGCGACTCGTGGTCGAGCAGGGCAAGCAGGTCGTCTGACCGGAGGTCGCCGCCGAGCCAGTCGTCGTAGCCGTCGGGCGTCAGGAACGCCGGCATGCGGTCGTGGACCTCGCCCGGGGCGACGTGGGCGTCACGGGTGATGATCGCGAGCGACAGCCGCCACTTGTCCGGGTCACCCTCGGGCTTCGTGGGGTCGGGCCAGGCACTGACCACGCCGGCCATCGCCAGGGCGCCGCCGGGTTCGTGCACGAAGTGGGGTTCCTTGCCGTCCTCGCGCACCACCCACTCGTAGTACCCCTGCGCCGGGACGATGCAGCGGTTCGTGGCGAAGGCCCGCTTGAACATGCCGCTCGTCGCGACCGTCTCGATGCGGGCGTTGATCGGCTTCGGGCGCTGCTTCTGGAAGTCCTTCGCCCAGCTCGGCACGAAGCCCCAGCTGATCTGCGGCAGTTCCCGTTCGCCGTGCCGCTGGCGGACGGCGTACACGGGGTCGGTCGGGGCGACGTTCCAGCTCGGGGCGAGGCCGGGGTGCACCTCGCCGGTGTCCTCGTCGACGTGCTCGGTCCGGGCGGCGAGCTCGCCCATGAGCTCGGGCAACAGATCAGCCGTGGTGTCGGAGACGACGAACCTTCCACACATGCGCCCAGTGTGCCCGTCGCCGCCGACAGTGGTGCGCGTCGGGGTGTCCTGTTCCGCTTCGTGAGCAGGAATGGTCGAGTGCCCCACAGTGACTCGACCATTCCTGCTCACGAAGTGGGGCGTGCGGGGGTCTCGGGTGCGGGTGCGGGCTCGAGGGACTCGGCGGCCAGGCGGGCTCGTTCGGAGCGGCCGAGGTGGACGAAGTACTCCGACAGCCCGATCGTGTACACGGCGATCAAGAGCACGTGGAACCAGCTGGCGGGCCCGAGGACGAACGCCCCGAGGACGGCGACGAGCCCCGAACCGAGCAACGGTGTGACGCGGGCGAGCATGCCGATCAGCCCCCGCCGCAGCATGACGGTGTCGGTGCGGACGGTCTCACGGTGCTCCGGCAGGACCGCCACCGGCCGACGCTGCACGTAGAGCTGCGTGGCTCCCCGGGCGGCGAGCTGCCACGAGGGCCGCACCTGCCGACCGTTGATCGTCGTCGAGGGGTCCGGCGGTTGCCACGTCGGGATGCACGCGAAGGCGAGCAGTCCGACGCCGAGCGCCAGCAGCACCATCGCGACCACACTGCGGACCGGGGTGGTCCCCGTCCAGTCGACCCGGGCCTCCAGGACGGCCATGCCGACCAGCGCGACGATCGCCGCGAATCCAGACCACAGAGCAGCACGACGGACGCGTGCCGGATCCAGCACGTCCGTGACGTGCCGGCGGAAGACCTGCCAGCCGAGCGTGAACACGGGTCATTCCTCCGGCAGGGCGAGCTTGCTGCCGCTCCGTGCGCCGGGACGGCCTCGGGGTGGCAGGGGCGGAGGGACCGGCGGGAGCGCTTCGGCCTCGACGCGGAGCTGCTCCTGGCGTCCGAGGGTGCGCAGTCCTCCGATCCCGGTGACGGCGCCGCTCAGGGGCACGACGAACCAGAAGGCGGACAGCCCGACGAGCCCGTCGCCGGCCGGCACGGTGGCGACGTTGACCACCACGGTCCCGACGAGTGCGAGGGCCCAGCCGCCGAGCAGCAGGAAGCCGCGGAACGCGCCGCGGACGATCAGGTCGCGGGTCTCGGGCATGCGGTCGAGGACGGCGTCGCGGTGTTCCGGCTCGACCGGAGGCGGATTGCGGCGGTAGTACCGGGCGACGGCCTCCTGGGTGCGCCATCCGATGCCGGGGATCGGCGGGACCGCCCACCCCTTCGGGCCGATCGGGACGAAGCACGAAACGATGCCGCCGACCCCGGCCGCGAACAGCGCCGATGCGACCAGCCACACCGCGAGGGGGACCGAACCGTCGTCGACGAGCAGCGCCAGCCCCTGGAGCCCGATGAACGCGACCACCGTGACGATGGTGGCGACGACCACGACACGACGGCGGTACTGCGGTCCGATGAGTGCGGGGAACCGCTCCCGGAACACCTGCCACCCGATCTTGAACACTCATCATGTCTACCCGGTGCTGATGCGGGGTGCCCGGACGGACGGTCGTCCTCTCGTTCGTGAGCAGAAGATGTCGGGTGCGGGCGGGGGACCCGACATCTTCTGCTCACCGAGCGACGCGCTCGCATCCGCACCGCGCGCCGGCCCCGCGCAGCCCCCACCCGGACACGCCCGAGCGCCCTGCGCCCGGAGCCGCCGCACCCGCGACGTGGTGCTCCCGCTCAGGGTTCGTCCAGGCGAGCACGGTGACCTCGGACCATGAGTCTCGACATCGTCTACACCGCCGCTGCCCACGCCACCGGAGGCGGCCGCGACGGACACGTCCGCAGCGAGGACGACCGGCTCGACCTCGACACCCGCCCGCCCAAGGAGATGGGTGGCAGCGGCGAGGGCACCAACCCCGAGCAGCTCTTCGCCGCCGGGTACGCCGCGTGCTTCCTCGGTGCCCTGCACGCCGCCGGCAAGGAGCTCGAGGTCGACACCACCGGCGCCGAGGTCTCCGCCGAGGTCGGCATCGGCGGCACCGGCAACGGCGACGGCGCCTTCGGTCTCGCCGTGGAGCTCGACGTCTACGCCCCGAACGCCCCGCAGGAGCAGCGCCAGCGACTGGCCGAGCGTGCACACGAGATCTGCCCGTACTCGAACGCCACCCGCGGCAACATCACCGTCACGCTGTCCATCGTCGACTAGCGTTCGGCCGGTGGTCACCGACACGACGCGCTGCCCCTGCCTGAGCGGCAACCCCTACGGGGAGTGCTGCGGCCCCCTGCACGCCGGGGCCGTGGCGCCGACCGCGGAACGGCTCATGCGCTCCCGCTTCAGCGCCTTCGCGCTGGGCCTGCCGGAGTACCTGCTGCTCACCTGGCACCCGCGCACCCGCCCCGCGGGTCTCGAGCTGGACCCGACCCAGCGCTGGACCCGGTTGGACGTGCTGGCGACCACCTCGGGAGGCCCGTTCGACTCCCACGGCACCGTCACGTTCCGCGCGTGGTGGCGATCCGACGACGACCGCGGCACGCTCGAGGAGACGAGCGACTTCGTCCGCGAGCAGGGGCGATGGTTCTACGTGGACGGCCTGGTCGCCTGACCCACGTCGTCGTCGTTGTCGTCGACGCCGGGGCTAGCTGCCGATGACGGCGGGCAGGTCGACCGCGGTGCGCATCGCCCGGCGGACCCCCGCCTCGTCGGGGAGAATCTCGTCCTCGTCACCGGTCAGGAAGAACCGGATCTGCCCGATCGCCTGCTCGGTGAGCATGTCGAGGCCGTTCAGTACGCGGCCCCCGGCGTCGGTCCAGCGGCTGGCGACCACGGTGGGCCACGGTTCGTAGGCGACGTCGAACAGGACGGCGTCGGGCCCCGACGGACCGAACTCGAGCGGGTCGGCGGCACCACCCGGCAGCGTCGAGAGGACGAACCCGTGGTGCGTGCCGGCGACTTCGGTCAGGGGATGCACCTCGAGCGTCACCCCGAGCCGGACGGCCAGGTCGACCAGCGCGCGGGTCTTCGCGGTGTCGCGGACGAACACCCGGACGAGCGATGCCCCGAGCCGGACGGCAGCGGTCAGGGCGCTCGCCGCGGTGGCTCCGCCGCCCAGGATGGTGGCCTCGCCGGGCAGGTGTCCGAGCGCCTCGACCGGGCGGACGAGCCCCTGTACGTCGGTGTTCGCGCCGGCTCGGACGACCGTGGAGCCCTCGAGGCGGAACGCGACCGTGTTGGCGACCCCGAGCTCGTCGACGAGCGGGGTGGTGCGGTCGAGCAGCGGCAGGACCTCGCGCTTGAGCGGCATCGTGAGGCTCAGCCCACGCCATTCCGGGCCCAGCCCCGCGACGAACGCGGCGAGCTCGCCGGACGCGACCTCGTGCCTCCCGTACGTGAAGGGCAGGTCGAGCGCATCGTAGGCCGCTGCGTGGAGCGTGGGCGAGAGCGAGTGCGCGATGGGGGAGCCGAGCACCGCGAGGTGCGTGCGGCCTGGATCGGTGAACGCCACGGTCACCCAGCCTAGCCAGCCGTGTTCCTGAGCACCCCGTTAGGTTAGGCTACCCTTCGTGAACCGTTCTCCCTTGCGTCTCCGACGCGTGCTCGCCGCAGCCGGCGCCGTCGTCGCAGCGTCCCTCGTCCTCGCCGGATGCGCGTCCGGCTCCGGCTCCTCGACCGACTCGGCGTCGTCGGGGTCGTCCGACGCCGCGTTCCCGGTCTCGATCACGACCGGCCTCGGCACCACCACCATCGAGTCGGCACCGAAGCGCGTCGTCGCGCTCGGGTGGGGCGACGCCGAGACCGCGCTCGAGCTCGGCGTGCAGCCGGTCGGTGCGAGCGACTGGCTCGCGTTCGGCGGTGACGGTGTCGGTCCGTGGCTCAAGGGTGCGTACGACAAGTCGCCGAAGATCATCCAGACGCTCGAGCCGAGCTACGAGGACATCCTCAAGCTCAACCCCGACGTCATCCTCGACGTGAAGTCCTCGGGAGACAAGGAGCGGTACGACAAGCTGTCCGCGATCGCGCCGACCGTCGCGATCCCGAAGGGCGGCGAGAACTACCTCGCCTCGACCGAGCAGCAGACGACCATGATCGCGAAGGCGCTGGGCAAGGAGTCCGAGGGCAAGAAGCTGCTCTCCGGCCTCGACGACGCGTACGCCGCAGCACGCAAGGCGCACCCGGACTTCGAGGGCAAGACCGCCGTGGTCGGTGCCTACAGCTCCGAGGGCTTCGGGGCGTACGCCTCCACCGACAGCCGTTCGACCTTCATGCGGAACCTGGGCTTCGAGATCCCGAAGGCCATCGACGAGCAGGCCGGCAAGGAGTTCTCCGTGCACCTGTCCGACGAGAACCTCGACCTGCTCGACGCCGACCTGACGCTGATCCTGCCGATCTACGTCGACGCGTCGGAGGCCTCGTCGAACAAGCTGTTCCAGAAGGTGCCGTCGGTCGAGGCCGGGCACGCGATCGTCTTCGACGACAAGGACGTGTCGTCGGCGTTCTCGATGGGCACCACGGCCGCGATCGAGTGGGCGCTCGACAAGCTGCCGGCGCAGTTCGAGGAGAAGCTCGGCTAGGGCTGGTCGTCGCTGCTGGCCGGTTCCGCTGGTCAGCACCGCGAAAGCGACAGGGGGCCGCCGATGTTCGGTGGCACCCTGTCGCTTTCGCAGTTCGGGGGAGGGGGAGCGGGGCTAGACGCCGATGGTGGAGCCCAGCAGCGCGAAGAGCAGCGCGATCAGGGGGAGCGTGCCCTGCTTGAACGCGGAGTTGACGTACTTGCGACCCGAGCCGAGCAGGATCACCGCGGCACCGAGCATGCTCGCCGTCGAGAACACCACGAGGGTCCAGCCGCTCACGGTGTTGCCGGCCAGTACGAGCACGACGCCGAGGATCGCCCCGATCGCCAGGAACAGGTTGTAGAAGCCCTGGTTGAAGGCGAGCGAGCGGGTCGCCGCGGCTTCGGTCTCGGAAGCGATGCCGAAGATCCGGCGCGCTTGCGGACTGGTCCAGATGACCGATTCGAGGAAGAAGATGTACACGTGGATGAGGCCCGCGAGGACCGCACAGACACCCGAGATCACCAGCAGGACCGACATGTGCACATTCTCGCAGCAGCGGGCCGGGTTCCGCTGCACGTCCGCCAGTAGGCTCGGACCATGAACGACGACGTCACCCTGTCCGAGGCCGACGCGAGCGCCGTCGCCGAACTGCGGAGCATCCGGCAGAGCATCGACAACATCGACGCCGCCGTGATCCACATGCTCGCGGAGCGCTTCAAGTACACGCAGCGCGTGGGGCACCTGAAGGCCGAGTCGGGCATGCCCGCCGCCGACCCGGACCGCGAACGGATCCAGGTCGCACGGCTCCGGTCGCTCGCCGCCGACTCCCACCTCGACCCCGCCTTCGCCGAGAAGTTCCTCAACTTCATCGTCGCCGAGGTCATCCACCACCACGAGCGCATCGCGGGCCGCGACGAATGAGCGCCGAGCTGCCGTCGCTGCTCATCGGGTCGTACACGGCGACCGGTGGCGGCAACGCCACGGGCATCTCGCTGGTCGACGCCGGACCGGTCGGAGCCGTTCCGGCACCCCGGACCGTCGCGGTGCTCGACGACCCCTCGTTCCTCGCCGTCTCGGGTGACCGGGTCTACGCGGTCTCCGAGACGAACGACGGCGCCGTGTCGGCCTTCCGGCTGCAGGGTGGTGCACTCGAGCACCTGTGGGACGCCCCCGCCGGCGGAGACGCCCCGTGCCACGTGCGGGTCGACCCCTCGGGCGCGCTCGTCGTCACGAACTACGTCTCCGGTACGGTCACGGCGATCTCCCTCGCCCCGGCCGAGTCGCACGCCGCCTCGGTGACCGCCAGCGACGGCGTGGTGCTGCACGGGGACGCCGACCAGCGCTCCGTGCCGGCCGAGGCCGTCGCGGTCGCCGTGCTGCCCGACGCCACGGGTCCTGACGACGACCGCCAGGACGGCCCGCACGCCCACCAGTCGATCGCCACCTCGGACGGCACGGTGCTCGTCGCCGACCTCGGCGGCGATGCCCTGCACGAGTTCCGCGTCACGGTGTCGGCCGACGGGGTCCCCGCCATCGAGGCGCTCCGCGTGCACCACGTGACCCCCGGCGCCGGCCCGAGGCACATGGCCTGGGTCGACGGTGACCTGCTCGTCGCCGGTGAGCTCGACGGGCGTGTGCACCGCCTGCGCCGCGACGACTCCGGGTCGTTCGTGACGATCGCCGCCGTGCCGACGTTCGACGGTGCCGTGGGGGAGTCGCTGCTCAGCCACATCGAGGTCGACGAGGCCGGCCGCGTGTACGTGACTGTGCGCGGGCGGGACCTGCTCGTGGTGCTCGACGCTCGTGACGGCGGGCTCGCCGTCGTCGGGTCGGTGCCCTGCGGTGGGGTCTGGCCGCGGCACTTCGCGCGGGTGCCCGGGTTCGTCCTGGTGGCGAACCAGATGTCCGACGCCGTCGCCGTGCTGCCGCTCGACGCCGAGGGCATGCCCGGCGAAGCCGTCGCGCAGATCCCGGTCGGCACGCCGACCTGCGTCGTCCCGCTCTGACGCCGGCGTGTTCGTGCCCGCGTGACGCCGGCGTGTTCGTGTGACGCCCCGAAGTCGTCGAGACGCCACCGAATTCGGCGGCGTCTCGACGACACCGCGGCGTGCGAGCGATACGCCGGCGTGTTCGGAGCCGCAGCGCGCTAGAACTCGATCAGGTTCTCGAACGGGCGACCCTCGGCCAGCGCGGCGACCTGCTTGCGCATCAGCTCGATCGACCGCGGCACGCTCAGGTCGGTGTTGCCGCCGACGTGCGGGGTGAGCACGGTGTTCGGCGTCGTCCAGAGCGGGTGTCCGGCGGGCAGGGGCTCCGGGTCGGTGACGTCGAGGGCCGCGAACAGCCGCTCCGACTGCAGCTCGGCGACCAGGGCGTCGGTGTCCACGACCTTGCCGCGCGCCACGTTCACCACGAGGGCGTCGTCCGGCAGCGCCGCGAGCAGCTCCGCGTCGACCAGGCGTTCGGTCTCGGCGGTGAGCGGCGCGATGAGCACGAGCACGTCGGTCGTCGGGGCGAGCTCGGGCAGCTCGCCGAACGCGTGCACGTGCCGGCCGTCCTGCTCGCGAGCGGTCCGGGCGACCACGGTCACCTCGGTGCGGAATGCCTCGAAGCGGGTGGCGATCGCGGACCCGATCGCCCCGTAGCCGACGACGGTCACCCGACGGTCGGCGAGCGATCGGGTCTCACGGGAGTCCCAGACGCCGTTGGCACGGTCGGCCTGGAACGCCGAGATCTCACGGAGCGACGTCAGCGCGAGGCCGACCGCGAGCTCGGCGGTCTCGTCGTCGTGGATGCCCCGACCGTTCGCCAGCTGCGCGTGACCGGGCACGTGCGGGACGGCGTGCTCGTACCCGGCGCTCGGCAGCTGCAGCAGCTGGAGCTCGGGCAGGTCGTGCACGAACTGCCAGCGGTGCCGCCCCTCGAAGTAGAACGGCAGGAACGTGATCGCGACGTCGTCCGGGCGACCGTACGGCGACTCGACGTCCCAGACGTCCAGCTCGATGCCGTCCGGCACGGGGCCGAACCGGTCGACGAGCTCGGCGAAGGGCAGGGTGACGATCGGCATCCGCGACCCGGGCCTAGGCGTCGGTGCGCGGCGAGAAGGCACCGTCGGAGTCGAGCGGCCCACGGCCGACGTACCCCTCGGTGACGTCCTCGACGATCACGTCGCCGAAGCGCGCCGGCAGCGTCGCGGCGTGGGTGCCGCGCAGCTCGTCGACCGTGGCCTCGAACGCGCCCTGGACCTCGAGCGTGTTCGACGTTGCGTCGGTCACGCCGATGCGCAGCACCGGGAAGCCCCGGCCGTCGCACATACCCTGGAACCGCACGTCGTCCTCGCGGCGGACGGTGACGATGACGCGACCGGTCGACTCGGAGAACAGGGCCGTCGCGGTGTCGATGCCGTCACGGGTCTCGAGCTCGTCGAGGACCACGCGGGCGCCGATGCCGAAGCGGAGCACGGACTCGGCGAGCGACTGGCCGAGGCCGCCGTCCGCCAGGTCGTGCGCGCTGGTGAGCAGCTGCTCGCCGGACGCCGCGTACAGCAGCTCGGCGAGGGCCTTCTCGCGCTCGAGGTCGACCGCCGGCGGACGCCCGCCCAGGTGTCCGTGCACGGTGCCGGCCCACGCGGAGCCGTCGAGCTCGAGGCTCGTGGTGCCGAGCAGGTAGATGTTGTGGCCGTCGTCCTGCCACCCCGACGGCACGCGCTTGGCGACGTCGTCGATGATGCCGAGCACGCCGACGACGGGCGTCGGGTGGATGGGGGTCGAGCCGGTCTGGTTGTAGAACGACACGTTGCCGCCGGTGACCGGGATGCCGAGCTCCATGCAGCCGTCGGCCAGCCCCTCGACCGCCTCGGAGAACTGCCACATGACCTCGGGGTTCTCGGGGGAGCCGAAGTTCAGGCAGTCGGTGACGGCGGCGGGGACGGCACCGGTGACGGCGACGTTGCGGTAGGCCTCGGCCAGGGCCAGACGTGCACCCTGCTTCGGGTCGAGCTGGCAGTAGCGGCCGTTCGCGTCGGTGGCGATGGCGACACCGAGGCCCGTTTCCTCGTCGACGCGGATCATGCCGCCGTCGTCGGGGAAGGACAGCGCGGTGTTGCCGAGCACGTAGGTGTCGTACTGGTTCGTGACCCAGTTCTTCGACGCCAGGTTCGGCGAACCGAGCAGGCTGAGGAACTGTGCCTTCAGCGCGGGGCCGTCGGCCGGGCGGTCGAGCGAGGCAGCGGTGTCGGCCTGCAGCGCGTCGATCCAGGTCGGGTAGGCGACCGGGCGGTCGTAGACCGGGCCGTCGACGGCGACGGTGCGCGGGTCGACGTTCACGATCTCCTGGCCCTGCCAGTCGATGACGAGTCGGCCGGTGCCGGTGACCTCGCCGAGCACGCTGGTCTCGACCTCCCACTTGCCGACGACGCTCAGGAACTCGTCGAGCTTGTCGGGGCGGACGACCGCCATCATGCGCTCCTGGCTCTCCGACATCAGGATCTCTTCGGCGGTGAGCGTGGGGTCGCGGAGCAGGACGTCGTCGAGCGAGATGTGCATGCCGCCGTCACCGTTGCTGGCGAGCTCGGAGGTGGCGCAGGAGATGCCCGCGGCGCCGAGGTCCTGGATGCCCTCGACCAGGTCCTTCTGGAACAGCTCGAGGCAGCACTCGATCAGGACCTTCTCGGCGAAGGGGTCGCCGACCTGCACGGCCGGACGCTTGGTCGGCCCGCCCTCGGTGAAGGTGTCGGACGCCAGGATCGACGCGCCACCGATGCCGTCGCCACCGGTGCGGGCACCGAACAGGACGACCTTGTTGCCGGCACCGGACGCGTTCGCCAGGTGCAGGTCCTCGTGGCGGAGCACGCCGACCGCGAGGGCGTTGACCAGCGGGTTGCCCTGGTACACCGGGTCGAAGTAGGTCTCGCCGCCGATGTTCGGCAGGCCGAGGCAGTTGCCGTAGAACGAGATGCCACCGACGACGCCGTGCACGACGCGTGCGGTGTCCTCGTGGTCGATCGCGCCGAAGCGGAGCTGGTCCATCACGGCGACGGGGCGGGCGCCCATCGAGATGATGTCGCGGACGATGCCGCCGACACCGGTGGCCGCGCCCTGGTACGGCTCGACGTAGGACGGGTGGTTGTGCGACTCGACCTTGAAGGTCACCGCCCAGCCGTTGCCGACGTCGACGACACCGGCGTTCTCGCCCATGCCGACCATCAGGTTCTTCGTCATCTCCGGCGTGACCTTCTTGCCGAACTGACGGAGGTAGTTCTTCGAGGACTTGTAGGAGCAGTGCTCGCTCCACATCACCGAGTACATCGCCAGCTCGCCCGAGGTGGGGCGGCGGCCGAGGATCTCCTTGATGCGGGCGTACTCGTCCGGCTTCAGGCCCAGCGCGTCGTACGGCTGCTCCTTGTCGGGGGTGGCTGCCGCGTCCTGCACGGTGTCGGGCTTCGGGCGAACGGGTGTCGTCACGGTGTCGTTGTTCCCTGTCACTTGACGAGCGCGTGCTCGATCACGGAGGTGAAGAAGGTCAGGCCGTCGGTGCCCGAGGCCATCGCAGCGGGGGTGTCCGGGCCGAAACCGGCCTCGGTCGCGTGCTCGGGGTGCGGCATCAGGCCGACGACGTTGCCGCGCTCGTTCGAGACGCCGGCGATGTCGTCGATGGAGCCGTTCGGGTTCACACCGACGTAGCGGAACACGACCTGCCCGTTGTCCTCGATGCGCTTGATGGTGTCGGCGTCCGCGACGAAGCGGCCGTCGGCGTTCTTCAGCGGGATGGTGATCTCCTGCTGGGCGCTGAAGCCGGAGGTCCAGGCGGTCGCGGTGCTCTCGACGCGGAGCTTCTGGTCGCGGCGGATGAACTGCTGGTGCGCGTTGCGGGTGTGTGCTCCGGGGACCAGACGGGCCTCGGCCAGCATCTGGAAGCCGTTGCAGATGCCGAGCACGGGCATGCCCTTGCCGGCGGCGTCGATGACCTCGGCCATGATCGGGGCCTTCGCGGCGATCGCGCCGGCACGCAGGTAGTCGCCGTACGAGAACCCACCGGGCAGCACGATTGCGTCGACGCCCTGCAGGTCGTGGTCGCCGTGCCACAGGGCGACGGGGTCGGCACCGGCGAGACGGACGGCGCGCTGGGCGTCGCGGTCGTCGAGCGAGCCGGGGAACGTGATGACGCCGATGCGCATCCGGGTCACTGGCCTTCGACGGTCACGGACACGACGTCCTCGATGACCGCGTTCGAGAAGACGTCGGCCGCGATGTCGCGGACCTCGGCGAGCTTGGCGTCGTCGACGGGGCCGTCGACGGTCACCTCGAAGCGCTTGCCGATGCGGACGTTGGTCAGGTCGGCCTTGCCGAGGCGGGCCAGGGCGTTGCCCACGGCCTTCCCCTGGGGGTCGAGGATCTCGGCCTTGGGCATGACCTCGACGACGATCGTTGGCACGTGTTCTCTCCAGCACTTCAGGGGTGGGGGGACGTGACCAGTCTACGGGGCGCGCGCGACACGCCGGGACGGCCGCGGGCCTCCAGACCGGCCCTTGCTGTGCGGTTGCTCATGCCTGTTCCAATGCGTATATTCCACTTCGAATAGTCAACAACGAACAAGCGGACTGGAGGCACGTGTGCCGTCGCTCACGCCACTCGCGTTCGCCGCGCTGGGGCTCCTGGCCGAGGGGCCGACGCATCCCTACGAGATGTTCCAGACGATGACGCACCGCCGGGACGGCCGGAACGTCAAGGTCCGGCCCGGCACCCTGTACCACCAGGTCGGCCGCCTGGTGGAGCTCGGCCTCGCCGAGGTCGTGGGGACCGACCGGGCGGGCAACCGTCCGGAACGCACCACCTACGCCATCACGGACGAGGGGTGGACGGCCCTGCACGACGGGCTCGTCCGGCTGATCGCCGAACCGGCCGAGGAGTACCCCGTCTTCCACCTGGCCGTCGCCGAGATCGAGAACCTGTCGATCGACGAGGCCGAGTCGGCGCTGCGGGCGCGGGTCACGGCACTCCGGGCCCAGCGCGACGAGGCGGACGAGATCCTCGGGATCGTCCGAGCGAAGGACCTGCCCGAGCGGTACTGGCTCGACGTGTCGTACGTGCGTGCGATGCTCACGGCGCAGATCGAGTGGCTCGCCGCCACGGCCGACCGGATCGCCGCCGGCCACATCTCCTGGGACGCCCCCGCCGCGTCCGCAGACACCACCACGAACAGCAAGGAAACCACTCGATGACCACCGTCACGCCTCCGCGGACGACCGAGAAGAAGCCGTGGCCTGCCCTGTGGGCACTCGTCGTCGGGTTCTTCATGATCCTCGTCGACTCGACCATCGTGTCGGTCGCCACCCCCACCATCGCGCAGGAACTCGACGCGGACATCAACTCCGTGATCTGGGTGACGAGCGCCTACCTGCTCGCCTACGCCGTGCCGCTGCTCATCACCGGCCGGCTCGGTGACCGCTTCGGCCCGAAGGTCATGTACCAGATCGGCCTCGTGGTCTTCACGCTCGCCAGCCTGTGGTGCGGCCTGGCCGGCTCGATCGAGGTGCTGATCGTCGCCCGCGTCGTGCAGGGCCTCGGTGCCGCGATGATGAGCCCGCAGACCATGTCGGTCATCACGCGCATCTTCCCGCCGCAGAACCGCGGCGCGGCCATGGGCCTGTGGGGCGCCGTCGCCGGTGTCGCGTCGCTCGTCGGCCCGATCGTGGGCGGCCTGCTCGTCGACGGCTTCGGCTGGGAGTGGATCTTCTTCGTGAACGTCCCCGTCGGTGTCGTCGCGTTCGTGCTCGCGCAGCGCTTCGTGCCGTCGTTCGAGCGGCACGGACACCGCTTCGACTACCTCGGCATCTTCCTGTCGGCAGCGGGCCTGTTCCTGCTCGTCTTCGGCATCCAAGAGGGCGAGACCTACGACTGGGGCGTCATCGCCGGCCCGATCTCGGTTTGGTCGCTCATCATCGTCGGGCTCGTGGTGCTGGCCGGCTTCGTCGTCTGGCAGGGCGTGCAGAAGGGCGAGCCGCTGCTGCCGCTCGGCCTGTTCAAGGACCGCAACTTCACGCTGGCCAACGTCGCCATCACGGCCGTCGGCGTCGCGATCGCCTCGTTCGCGCTGCCGATCATGCTGTGGGCCCAGGACGTCCTGCGCTTCTCGCCGACCCAGGCCGCACTGCTCCTCGTGCCACAGGCGGTGCTGTCCGCTGCCCTCGCGCCGGTCGTGGGCAAGAACCTGAACCGCTGGAACCCGCGCTGGGTCGCCGCGTTCGGGCTCGCCTGCTTCTCCGTCGGCCTGTTCTGGTTCGGCGCCCTGCTGTCGAGCGGTGCCGAGTGGGGCCGGGTGCTCCTGCCGAGCGCGCTCCTCGGCCTCGCCAACGCCTGCATGTGGGGACCGCTGTCCGTCTCGGCGACGCGCAACCTGCCGCCGAAGCTGGCCGGTGCCGGCTCGGGCGTCTACAACACCACCCGCCAGATCGGTGCGGTGCTCGGTTCCGCCGGCATCGCCGCCCTGATGGAGGCCCGGATCACCGCGAACTTCCCGGCGTCGTCCGGTGGGGCCTCGGCCGGTGGCGCGGAGCAGCAGGTCGGCGCGCTGCCGGGCTTCCTGCTCGAGCCGTTCTCCAAGGCCATGGGTGAGTCGCTCTACCTGCCGGCGATCGTGCTGATCGTGGCCATCGTCGCGGCGCTGTTCCTGGCGAAGCCGAAGCAGACCGTTGCGTGGCAGCGGACCGGCTCGGTCACCACGCAGCCCGACGCCGAGCCGGCGGGGGCCCCGTCGAAGTAGGGCACGAGCGCACTTCGTGAGCAGGAATGGTCGGGTCGCCTTCGGGTACCCGACCATTGCTGCTCACGAAGTGCTGCGGAGCGTGCGCTCGCGCGCGCTCAACTGCGGCGCTGCAGGTGCGCTCGGGTCAGCTCGTCCATCTGTTCGTCGGTCAGGGCGTCGACGACCCGGGCCTCGCGGCGGTCGGTCCGCTGCCACCGGATGAACAGGGCGACGAGCACGGGGATGTCCGCCACCTCGGCGATGAACCACAGCAGGTCGCCCGCCAGGTGCTGGTCCTGCAGCGGCGACGGGTACCAGGCCCGCCCGACCACCGGCACGATCGACCCGTCGAGCACGTGGTTCGTGATCCGCAGCACGATGCCGGGCACCGCGTCGACGACGAGCTCGACGAACGCCAGCAGGAACTCGGCCGTGGCGAACGTCGACGAGACGAGCACCCCGACCTCGGACAGGGGCGCGAGCAGGCCGAACCCGAGCGCCGGCACGGCCACGGTGATGACAGCCGCCCATGCGGGGGACTCCCGGATCACCGCCGAGAACGGGGTGAGCAGGACGGCGAACAGCGCGAGCGCGACCAGCGGCGCGACGATCGCGTTGCCGAGCAGGCGCACCGGACGTGACCCCATGACCGCGTCGGCGACCTGCGCGAGGCGAGCCGGGCCTCCGATCCGGAGCAGTGCGACGGGCGCACCGAGCGCGGCGAAGGTGGGGACCGCGAAGAACAGCAGGGCGGCCCGCAGGACGAAGGCCCAGCGCAACCGCTCGTCGTCGACGCCGACGATGCCGAACTGCAGGACGCCGAACAGCACGAGCGCCGTGACGAAGGCGAGCGTGCGCCACCACGGCCAGCGGGCACCCCGTCGAGCCGCGCCGAGGACCCACCGGCCGTAGGCGAGCGCGGCGACGACGAGGAGCACCGCCGCCAGGGGATCGAACCGCCAGGTGCTCCAGAACTCGGGTGTCGACGGCGTGGGGAGCCTCCTGGGGATCAGGCGGACTCGTCCTTCGCGCCGCCGGAACCATCCTCCGCTCGCCCGACGTCCGCCGGGGGTCCGTCGTGGCCCCGCGACGGTGAGAACCGGTTCAGATCCGGGCGACCCCGCGTGCCGGGACGGTCCGCGACAGCAGCCAGACGCCCACCGGCACGGCCACGGCACCGACGAGCGCGACGCCGAACGACAGGTGCAGCTGCATCACGAGGAACGCCGGGCCGATCGTGCAGAGGGCAGCGAACGCGACGACCGGCCACGACGGGCGGTCGGCCGACGGCAGCAGCCGGGGGAGCGGCCGGTCGAACCAGCGCAGAGCCCTGGCCACCCCGATCGCGACGGCGAGCACCACCACGAGTGCGACGATGCGCGACGCCCACCACGGACCGGAGCCCGGCGCCGGGAACGGCACCCCGACGAGCAGAGCGACGCCGTTCAGCGCGATGAACAGCGGCAGGTGCCACAGGTAGATGGTCATGCCGTCGCGGCCGAGCACGAACACGGCCCCGAGTGCGGCCCGCGTGCGCATCAGCCTGGTGAGCGGAGCGTGCACGAGCTGGACCAGGCAGGCCTGCGCGATCGCCAGGAACGCCAGCGGGAGCATCGGTGGGTTGAGGTCCTGCAGCATGTCCGGTGCCCACAGCCCGACCGAGGTCATCCGCACGAGCACGGCGTACGCGGCGACGGCGATGCCGAGCAGGAGCACCTTCGACCGGCGCGCGAACCAGCCGTCGGCCCAGAGGAACCCGAGCTGCTGCGCGAAGAGCCACACCGGCCCGAGGTTGAGCAGCCCGACCTCGGCGACACCGGTGGCCAGGCGGACGGCGTCGACCGCCCCGGCGAGCACGAGCAGCACGGCGAGGGTGGCCCACGGTGCTCGCTCGTGCAGGCGCATCATCACGGGGACGCAGCACTGGGTGATGCCGTAGGCCGCCAGGAACCAGAGCGGCGAACCGATGCCGAACGCGACCTCGGCCAGGAGCTCCGGCGGCGCCCCAGCGGCCGTGGCGACCCCGAGCCCGACCGCGAGGAACACGAACAGCGGCACCGCGGGCCGGAACAGCCGCACCAGGCGGGTGGCCAGGTAGTCGCGGGCGGGACTCGGCGCACCACGGGCGACGGTGCTGCGCCAGCCCACGGCGCTCGCGAACCCGCCGACCACGAAGAACAGCGGCATCACCTGCCCGACCCAGGTGGCGGCGACGTACCAGGGGAGTTCCTGCAGCGGGCTCGTGACCCGCACCCCCTGGTCATCGGCGGCGACGCCGACCATCGAGACGTGCACGATGACGACGAGGACGACGCAGGCCGTCCGGATGAGGTCGACGACCAGGTCCCGCTTCGCGATGATCCCCCGGACGTCCGCGGTGCTGTTCGCCTGTTCAGGCAGACCCTGGCTCGTGGACATGTCCGGACGTTAGCGTGCGGACCGGTCGGTCCAGTGTCGTCCCAGCTGATCGCGACCGGATCGTGACACTTCGTATTCCGGTGGCGGCATGCGTCACCTCGCTGGTCGGCAGCAGAAGCTCGTGTACAGTGAACGCGTTGTCTTGATTCCTGCAAAAGAAAGGCTCAGCATGGACGCCGACGCCGATCTGCTCCGTTCCTCGGGGCTCCGAGTCACGACCCCGCGACTCGCGGTGCTCCGAGCGACCGACTCGATGCCGCACGCCACCGCGGACGACATCGTCACCGCGCTCGCCGTGGAGCTGCCGACCACCAGTCACCAGGCCGTCTACGGCGTGCTGAACGCCCTGACCGGCGTCGGGCTCGTCCGCCGCATCGAACCGGCCGGCAGCCCTGCGCGCTACGAGCGCCGCACCGGTGACAACCACCACCACATCGTCTGCACCCTGTGCGGCGCGATCGAGGACGTCGACTGTGCGGTCGGCCACTCGCCCTGCCTGACACCGTCCGAGACCCACGGCTTCGCGGTCACCACCGCCGAGGTCACCTACTGGGGCATCTGCGAACGCTGCGCGGCGGCAGAGCGCGACGGGGCAGAGCACGACGACCCAGACGTCGCCCCCACGCCCGCCTGACGGCGACCGCCCACCGCACCGGCCGCACGACGCGCCGGACCCCGAACCACCCGAGCACCCCTGACCGAACCAACGTCCCACCTCCAGGAGGAACCGTGTCCGACCAGAACACGCCGACCGGCACCCCGACCACCACGACCAACAGCGGCGCACCCGTCTCGAGCGACGAGCACTCGATGGGCGTCGGGGCCGACGGCCCCCTCGCGCTGCACGACCACTACCTGGTCGAGAAGCTCGCCCAGTTCAACCGCGAGCGCGTCCCGGAGCGGGTCGTGCACGCCAAGGGCGGCGGCGCCTTCGGTACCTTCACCGTCACGCAGGACGTCTCGCGCTTCACCCGTGCCGCGTTCCTGCAGCCGGGCAAGCAGACCGAGATGCTGGCCCGCTTCTCCTCCGTCGCTGGCGAGCAGGGCTCCCCGGACACCTGGCGCGACCCCCGCGGCTTCGCGCTGAAGTTCTACACCGAAGAGGGCAACTACGACCTCGTCGGCAACAACACCCCGGTGTTCTTCATCCGCGACGGCATCAAGTTCCCCGACTTCATCCGCTCGCAGAAGCGCCTGCCGGGTTCGCACCTGCGCGACCACGACATGCAGTGGGACTTCTGGACCCTGTCGCCCGAGTCGGCGCACCAGGTCACGTGGCTGATGGGCGACCGCGGCCTGCCGGCGAGCTGGCGCGAGATGGACGGCTTCGGCTCGCACACCTACCAGTGGATCAACGCCGAGGGCGAGCGCTTCTGGGTGAAGTACCACTTCATCACCGAGCAGGGCCACAAGACCCTGACGCAGCAGGATGCGGACCGCATCGCCGGTGAGGACGCGGACTTCCACATCCGTGACCTGCACGCCGCGATCGAGCGTCAGGACTTCCCGCGCTGGACCCTCAAGGTGCAGGTCATGCCCTACGAGGACGCCGCGACCTACCGCTTCAACCCGTTCGACCTGACGAAGGTGTGGCCGCACGCGGACTACCCGCTCATCGAGGTCGGCACGATGGAGCTCAACCGCAACCCGGAGAACTACTTCGCGCAGATCGAGCAGGCGACCTTCGCCCCCTCGAACTTCGTGCCCGGCATCGCGGCGAGCCCGGACAAGATGCTCCTGGCGCGCATCTTCAGCTACGCGGACGCACACCGTTACCGCGTCGGCACGAACCACGCCCAGCTCCCGGTGAACGCCCCGAAGAACGAGGTCCACTCGTACTCGAAGGACGGCGGCATGCGCTTCGACTTCCAGAAGTCCGAGGTGCCGGTGTACGCACCGAACTCGCTCGGTGGTGCGCACGCCGACCCGAACGCGACCGACGACGCCCCGGGTTGGGAGTCCGACGGTGCGCTGCAGCGTTCCGCCGCGACCCTGCACCCGGAGGACGACGACTTCGGCCAGGCTGGCACGCTCGTCCGCGAGGTCCTGGACGACGCCGCCCGCGAGCGCCTGGTCGGCAACATCGCCGGCCACGTCTCGAAGGTGACGCGCGACGACCTGCGCGAGCGCGTGTTCGCCTACTGGACGAACGTCGACGCCGACCTGGGTGCGCGCGTGCGCGCCGCGGTCGCGCCGAGCGCGCCGGGCTCCAACGAGGACCCGGAGAAGGTCGCGGTCGAGGCGTAAGCCCCGCTGGACCACCTGACGGACGGGAGGCCCGGTACCAGCTGGTACCGGGCCTCCCGTCCGTCGTTCGTCGCGTCTAGACCTGCTGGCCGTTCAGCCAGATCGGGCCGGCGCGTCGGGGGTGCCCAGTCCTCGTGCTCAGACCTGCTGGCCGTTCAGCCAGATCGGGCCAGCGGGCCAGTCCTCGAGCTGCGCTGCCACCGGCAGCGCCATCCAGCCGCCCTGCTCGGTGTTGCTGACGCCCGCGCCCTCGGCCGTGAACGCCGAGAAGGTGCCGACGGCCTCGGGGAACTCGTGCCAGCCGAGCTTCGCGTAGAAGGGGATGCGGTCCTCGCCGGCGCCGAGGAACCCGAAGGGGACGCGGAGTCCCTCGAGGACCGCCGCGGTCCGGGTCATCAGCTCGCGGCCGACGCCGGTGCCCTGCAGTCGGGGCGACACGGCGACCAGGCCGGTGTCGCCGACCAGGACGTCTTCGCCGCCGACGGAGATGTACATGCGGCGGATGCCGACGTGGGCCAGGACGACCCCGTCGGCGTCGTGCGCGAGGACCCGGCGTTCCGGCTGCATGCCGGACCAGCTCCGGCCGCCCACGTACCAGTGCGACCAGTCGGGGAAGGCCTGCCCGAGCAGCGCTGCGATCGCTTCGTGGTCGGGGAGCGACAGCGTGCTCTCCTCGACCACCTCCCACCGGATGTCGTCAGTCACGGGTCCATCCTGCACGGATGTGGTGGTGATCGTTGCGTTCTCGTACCGACCGGTAATACGTTAACGGTGACATCGAAGTGATGTCACAACCAAAGGGGAGATCGATGTCGATCAAGAACGTCGTACTGGGTGCGGTCGTGCTGGGGAGTGTCGTGGGCGGCGGGATCGCGGTCGACACCGTGACGGCGCCGGAGGCGAGTGCGGCGACGTGCTGGCGGAAGGTGACGCAGAGCACGGGGTTCAACGATTCGGGGTGTGGTCGCGCTCAGCACTTCAACCGTCTGCGGAGCGGGACGATGAAGTGGGGGAACGTGGTCGGTGGCAACAAGTGGTCCTACCAGGCCGCCTGCTGGACCAACATCGCCCAGTACGGCATGACCCGGGCCTGACGCGGTGATTCGGAGCAGGCTTCGGGGAGCAACGATCGCCGGGGCGATCGCCGCCACGGCACTCGCTGGCTGCGCCTCCGCAGATGCTGCCCCCCGGGTCGTCGATCCGTCAGGCTTCTCCGCGGCCGGGCCGTGGGCGGGTGAGTTCGCGGAATCGGCCTCCGACACCAGTTCCTACCAGCGGCAGATCCTCTCGGACGGAACGATCTCGGCGCGGGAGGTCGCAGATGCGCAGTCCCGCATGAGCGCATGCATGCGAGATCTCGGCTACGACTACACGGGAGCGGAGGACGGCACGTCCGAAGCCTCGCCGCTCCCCGGGCGGAAGGCTGAAGACGCCACGGCCATGAACGATTCGAAGTCGAAGTGCGCGAAGGACTTCGACAGCGACGTGACCTACCTGTTCAACGAGGTCCGGCGGAACCCGGAGAAGCAGGACGAAGCAACGATCACCGTCGCGTGCCTCCGTGCTGCGAGACTCGTCGACGACACGTACACCGAACGTGAATGGCGCACCCAGAACGACGACGGGAACTTCTCCTTCTCGCCGTGGGACCCCGCAGCCGTACAGTGTCGGCTGGACCCCCTCGGCCTCTGGCGGCAGTGATGCGCTTCCCGTCTGCCGCACTCCTGGCGCTCGGCGCGATGGTGGTCGCGGCGGCGACGGCCGCCGCCATGGTGGTCGTTGTGCCGGCCGAGGTCCCGGCTGCACTCCGGACGGCGGCCCCCGCGAGCACCGTACGGGTGACCGAGCGGACCGATGCCGATGCACGACAGGTGCAGCTCGCACTCGACACCGGTGCCCCACGGGCGGTCGTGACGTCGCGGAGCGGCACGGTGACGACGTCGACGTGCTCGACCGGGGCACCCGTGCGGAGTGGGGACGTCCTCGCGCGGGTCGACGGGCGGCCGGTGATCGCGCTCGCCAGTGACGAGCCGCTGTGGCGCGACCTCGAGCTCGGCGACCGCGGGGCCGACGTCACGGGGTTGCAGCGGGAACTCACGCGCCTCGGTGCCGGACTGAGCATCGACGGTGTCCTCGGTCGGGGCACACTCCGTGCTGCGCAGCAGTTCCTGGTCGACCGAGGTGTCGACCGCGACGACCTGCCCGACGACATCGTGCCGCGGGACCCCTTCGCATGGGTGCCAGCCGCCGAGAACGCCGTCCTGGCGTGCGTGGCCGTCGTCGGGGCCGTGGTCGGCGCCGACGGTGTCCTCGTCGAACTCCCGGCCGAACTCCGCGGCGCGCGCATCGAGGCGCTCCCGGTCGATCCGGCGCCGGGGGAGCGCGTGCTCCGGATCGGGAACGTCGACGTCCCGACCGACGCCGCCGGCGTGGTCTCGTCGCCGACGGCCCTCGCCGCGATCACCGCCCTGCCGGAGTACGCGGCGACGGTCGCTTCGGCGGACGGCGCACCCACCGTGGCCGCAACGTGGACGCTCAGCCGGCCACGAACCGTCCAGGTGGTGCCACCGACGGCCCTCTGGGACCTCGAAGGTGACCGGGCGTGTGTGCAACCGACGGCGGGGCGGTCACTCCGTGTCGAGGTGCTCGGATCGGAACTCGGGCAGTCGTTCGTCCGGGTGCCCGGCGGACGAACGCTCGACCGGATCCGGGCTGCGCCGGACCGGTCCAGCTCGTGTCGGTGACGCTCGAGGGCGTCGGGCACGTCTCGCCGAACGGCACCGTGCTGTTCGACCGCGTCGACCGCGCCTTCGCCGAGGGGACCGTGACCGCGGTCGTCGGGCCGAGCGGTTCCGGCAAGTCGACGCTGCTCGCGATCCTCGCCGGGATGCTCCGTCCGACGCGCGGTGCCGTCGTCCGTCCGCCGGGCTGTCGGCCACTCTGGGTCTTCCAGAACCCGTACGGGGTGGCCCGCCGCCGAGTGCTCGACCACGTCGCGTTGCCGTTCGTCGCCCAGGGCGCGGATCGTCGGACCGCGGACGTCCGCGCGCTCGGGGTCCTCGAGCGCTTCGGGCTTGGTTCGCGGGCGCACGCGCGATTCGCCGAACTGTCCGGTGGTGAGGCGCAACGCCTGATGCTCGCGCGCGCGATCGCGAGTGCGCCGGGTCTGATGCTGGTCGACGAGCCGACGGCGCAACTCGACCGAGCGGCCGCGATCGAGGTGAACCGTGGGATCGGTGCGCTCGCCGCGTCGGGGACGGTCGTCGTCGTCGCCACGCACGACGACGCGAGCCGTGACGCCTGCGACGGAGTGCTCGATCTCGGGCGGTACCGATGAGCCTTCGCCGCATGCAGGTGACCGAGGTCTGGCGTGAGGCGTGGCGCGACATCGCTTCCGGAGCCTCGTGGGCAGCGACGTTCGCTGTTGTCCTCGCGGTGCTGCTCAGCGGTGTCGTGGGCCTGCGCGCAGCTGCGGTCGCCGATGACGTCCGAGCGGCTGCGGTGTTCGTCGCGAGCGGTGCGGCGACGACCGTCCAGCGGGCCGAGGGCCGGATCGACGGCCGCGTGTGCGATGCGCTCGTGGACACCGAAGGGGTCATCGCGTCCGGTGCGTTCCGGCGCCTCGACGCCGGGGTCGTCCCCGCCGCGCTGCCGGGCTCGGCGATCCCGACCTACGAGGTGACCGCGGGGGTACGTGGTCTGCTCGGCGGCTCCGATGCCGACGGCACCGCGGGAGTGATCGTCTCGCCCACGGTGCGCGAGACCCTGGGTCTTGCTGCCGGCGATCGCCTCGTGACGGCGGGCGGTGCGGGCACCGGAGTCGCCGGTGTGTACGACTACCCCGACGACGGCCGGGACCCCGACCTGGAGTACGCGGTCCTCGCGCCGACGGTGGACGACGGGTCGCCGTTCGACGCCTGCTGGGCGACGGTGTGGCCGCAGCGCGACGACGCGGTCTCGATGCTCCGGCGCACCGTCCTGCCGGCGAGCGGGGCCGAGGGCGAGGACCGACCGACCGCCGGGCAGCTCAACCCGACGCTGGGCGCGGTCTTCACCCCCGTGGCGCGGCAGCCAGTGCTCGTCCCC
Source organism: Curtobacterium sp. MCPF17_021 (assembly GCF_003234605.2). Lineage (NCBI taxonomy): Bacteria > Bacillati > Actinomycetota > Actinomycetes > Micrococcales > Microbacteriaceae > Curtobacterium > Curtobacterium sp. MCPF17_021. The sequence goes on from NZ_CP126252.1 coordinate 675,265, forward strand.
TTCGGTGCGGCGGCCCTCGTGGGGCTGACGATCGGCGGGGCAGCGGTCGCACGGCGCCGGCTCGCCCTGGCCTCCGATCGGCACGTCGGGGTACCGCGGAGCGCGCAGGTCCTCGGCATCGTCCTGCAGCACCTGGTCTGGGCATCGGTCGGGGCGGTGGTCGCGACGAGCGTCGCGGTGGTGTCGGTGCGTGGCCTCGACGTCGACGATGCGCTGCCGATCGTGCGCGAGGCGATCGCGATCGCGTCCCTCGGGCTCGTGGGCGCGCTGCTCGGTGGGGCGCTCGCCGCGGCCGCGATCCGCGAGCGCGCGCTGCACCGCTACTTCCGCTCCCGCTGACCGCGGCCGGCGGGGCGGACGCGCGCCGGGCCTCCCGTCGCCTGCGCGCCCCCGTTCGCCAAAGCGACAGATCGCCGCGAACTGTTCGCAGCGATCTGTCGCTTTGGCGGGTACCTCGCACCGGGATGGCGTGGATCTGTCGCTCTGGCGCCGGCGACCGACGCCCATTTGGTTGACGCGTCAACTAAATGGGCGCACACTGGTGCCATGCACACGCAGGACCTCCTCGCCGCCGACACCGGGATGGGTGCCGTCACCCTCCGCGTCGCGAACCTCGACCGGATGATCGGCTACTACCGCGACGGCGTCCAGCTCGCGCTGCTCTCGAACGAGGGCGGCGTCGCCGTGCTGGGGCGACCGGGCGCCGGTGGTCTGGCGATCCCGATCGTGATCCTCGAGCACGCACCGTCGATGCAGCACGCGGCCCCCCACGACGCCGGCCTGTTCCACACCGCGATCCTGTTCGACACCCGGGCAGACCTCGCCGCGGCGCTGTACTCGGTCGCGACGAAGTTCCCGCAGACCTTCACCGGCAGCGCCGACCACCTGGTGAGCAACGCGTTCTACTTCACCGACCCCGAGGGCAACGGCGTCGAGCTGTACTGGGACCGTGACCGCACGGAGTGGTCGTGGACGCACGGCATGGTCGACATGGACACGAAGTACGTCGACCCGAACGCGTTCCTGCAGTCCCACCTGACGCAGGACGCCCTGGACACCGCCGCGGCACGCCCGGGCAAGGTCGGCCACGTGCACCTGTCCGTCGGCGACGTCGACGCCGCGCGCTCCTTCTACGTGGACACCCTCGGCTTCGAGACCACCGCCGGCTTCGGCGATGCCCTGTTCGTCAGCGCCGGCGGCTACCACCACCACATGGCGATGAACACCTGGAACTCCCGCGGCGCCGGGCGGCGACAGCTCGCCCTCGGGCTCGGACTCGTGCGGATCGAGGTGCCTGGGGCCGACGACCTCGGCGCCCTCGTGTCGCGCATGCACGACACCGGGGTACAGACCGCGGACGACGGCCGAACGGTCGCGTTCGAGGACCCGTGGGCGAACCGCATCGAGGTGACCGCGCCCGGTCGCGGCTGACGATCGGGTCGCGAGGGGCCGACAGGTCAGGCGCTGTTCGAGATCCCGCCGTCCGACTTCAGCAGCTGCCCGTTCACCCAGGCACCCTGCTCCGAGCAGAGGAACCCGACGAGCGCGGCGGTGTCCGACGGGCGTCCGAGTCGGCCGAGCGGGGTGCCCTCGACGGCCCACCCCTTGACCTCGTCGGACATCCAGCCGGTGTCGTTCGGGCCCGGGTTCACCACGTTGGCGCTGACGCCGAGGCTGCCGAGCTCCTTCGCGGCGCCGAACACGATCCGGTCCAGTGCCCCCTTCGACGCCCCGTACGGCAGGTTGTACGCGATGTGGTCGCTCGTCAGCGCGACGATCCGGCGTCGGTCCCTCGGAGCGGCGTCCCCGGCACGCTCGAGCCCGGCCGCGTAGGCCTGCACGAGCAGGAACGGCGCACGGGCGTTCACGGCGAAGTGGCGGTCCCACGACTCGACCGTGGTGGTGCGGAAGTCGGAGTCGACGGACTCGCAGTGCGACATGACGAGGGCGCTGACGGGCGTGCCGGCTTCCGTCTCGGCGCGGCCGACGAGTGCGGCCGCCTGCTCCGGGTCCTCCAGGTCGACCGGGAGGCGCGTCACCCGTGCTCCCGCCGCCTCGCACTCCTGCACCACCGAATCGACCCCGTCCGGGTCCGCCCCGCCGCTCACGCGGTCGTCGTAGGGTCCCCACCACGAGATGGCGAGGTCCCAGCCGTCGGTCGCCAGCCGGGTGGCGATCGCTGCGCCGATGCCGGCTCTGCGACCCACCCCGGTCACCAGGGCGAGTGGTCGTGCGGACGTCATGCGTGCCTCCTGTCCGGCGCTCCGTCGCACCGATCGGCACCCAGTCTGCCGGAACCGGCCACCCGTGTGACCATCGCACCCGGTGTCCTGTCGGCGGACGGCCGACCGCGGGGGCCAAGATGGACGGATGCCACGAACACGACGGCCCTCCCGACCGGGGCGCGGACGCCGCGGCGGTCGCCCGGACCCCCGCGACCTGCCGCTCGAGCACGTCCGCGACCGGATGTCGTCGTACATCTACGGCAACATCACGGTGCTCGCCGTCGCGATCGCGGTGGACCCGGAGCAGATCCACCACGGCGCCGCGGTGGCGACCGTCCTGGCGACCGCGGTGCTCACGTACCTGGCGCACGTGCTCGCGCACCTGGTCGCGCACGGACTCGGCGACGACGGCGAGGAGTCCGCTGCGGACCGCGCTGCGCGGCGCGACTCGGTCGCGACGATCGTCCGGAACGCCAACCCGATCGCGACCTCCGGGCTCATCCCGGCCGTCCTCTACGCGGCGGCGTGGATCGGCTGGCTGCCGGCCGAGTGGGCGCAGATCTCGGCGACCGTGATCCTGGTCGTGCGCATCGGGCTGGTGGGCGTGTTCATGCAGCGGTTCAGTGGCAAGCAGCCGACCTTCCTCGGGCTGTGGGGCGGGATCGTGCTCGCCGCGGTGGCGTTCGTGATCGGTCTCGTCAAGGTGGTGCTGACGCATTGAGTGACCCGCACGCACACACCGGACCCCCCTCCGAACCCACCGCTGCGGACGAGCCGAAGCGCGGCGGGCTGCGGTTCCTGCGCGACCTCGTCATCATCGTCGTCGTGGCGCTGCTGGCGTCGTTCCTGGTCAAGGCGTACCTGGTCCGTTCCTTCTACATCCCCTCGGGCTCGATGCAGAACACGCTGCTCATCGGGGACCGGGTGCTCGTCAACGAGCTCGTGCCCGGGGTCGTCCCGCTGCAGCGCGGTGACGTCGTGGTGTTCCAGGACCCGGGCGGCTGGCTCGGCATGGGCCAGGGCGATGACCTGATCAAGCGCGTCATCGGCCTGCCGGGTGACACGGTGTCGTGCTGCGACGCCCAGGGCCGCCTGTCGGTGAACGGGCACGCGGTGGACGAGCCCTACGTCGTGCTCGAACGCGGGTCGGACCGTGTCGCCGGGAAGGACTTCGAGATCACCGTGCCGAAGGGGCGCATCTGGGTGATGGGCGACAACCGGTACGACTCCGCCGACTCGCGCGTGCACGGCACCGTGCCGGTCGACGACGTCGTGGGGCGGGCCTTCGTGACCACGTGGCCGATCTCGCGGTGGTCGCTGCTGTCCCGGTACGGCGATGAGTGGGACCGGGTCCCGACGCCGTGACCGCTGACGACGAGGGCTTCGGCTACGAGACCGGCGGGGACGACGACCTGTCGATCCACCGGATCGCGACACCGGGCAAGCGGACGGGGACCATCGGTCCACGCCCCGACCACGTCGTGTTCTGGCTCGCCGACGGCCGGGCCAGCCTGACCGCGGACGACGGCGAGCACTGGGAGGTCGGCGCCGAGCGGCCGATGATGCTCTCGGCGTCCGTCGCGTACGGCTTCGAGACCGACGCGACCGCCACGACGCTGCTCCACCTGTCGCCGTCGCTGCTCGGCGACACGGGGGAGTCCTCGGTGTTCGGGCAGCCGGACGCGGCCGATCCCGCACTCGAACCGCTGCGCGCACTGCTGCGCGAGGCCTCCGGGCGCATCCTCGACCCGGCCCTGCCCGCCGACGACCGTGCGGCCCTGAACCGGCGGATCGCGACCGTCGTCCTGTCGACCTTCGCCCGGTCGCGAACGGACGTCGCGGACCGGATGCGGCGGGCGATCGGCTTCGTGCACGACCACGCCGACCGGGTGCTGACGGTGGCGGACGTCGCGGCGGCCTGCGACCTGAGCGAGCGCGGCCTGCAGGACCTGTTCCGCCGTCGACTCGGCGTCACGCCCATGCAGTACCTGCGTGAGGTCCGGCTCGACCGGGTGCACCTGGAGCTGGGTCGGCCGGGTTCCCGCGCGCTGCTCGTCAGCGAGGTCGCGCGGCGGTGGCGGTTCACCCACCTGGGGCGGTTCGCGGCGTACTACCGGGAACGGTTCGGGGAGCCGCCGCACCAGACCATCGCGCGGAGCGGCACACCCGGAGAACGGTAGTTCTCGCGTTCTTTGCGGATTCCGGCTATCCTGCTCGCGTGGATGCGCGACGGTCCGAACTTGGACAGTACCTCCGCGCCCGTCGGGCACTCGTCCAGCCCGAGGACGTCGGCCTCACCCGCGAGCCCGGACGACGAGTGGACGGCCTGCGCCGTGAAGAGGTCGCGCGGCTCGCGGGCATCAGCCCCGAGTACTACCTGCGGCTCGAACGCGGTCGTGACCACCAGCCGTCCGACCAGGTGCTCGTGGCGCTCGGCCGGGCCCTGCGGCTCGACCACGAGGCCGTCGACTACCTGCGCCGACTCGCACATGCCGAACGCCGCCGCCCCGAGGGGGCCGTACCGCCGGGACTCGACGACTCGGTCCGGTCGCTGCTCGCGCAGTGGTCGCACACCCCGGCGTTCGTGATGGACCGCAACCAGGACATCATCCTGTCCAACGCCCTGGCGAGCGCACTCGGCCCCGTCTACATGGAGCCGGGCGCGAACCTCGTCCTGCAGATGTTCTCCGAGGCGTCCCGGCAGCACGCGGCCGAGTGGGACCGCACCGCGCACCGGGTCGTCGCCGCACTCCGGCTGCACGCCGAACCCGAGGACCCCAGACTGCAGGAGATCGTCGGCACCCTGACCCTGCAGGACCCGGACTTCGCCCGCATCTGGGCCCGGCACGACGTCGCGGTGCAGCGCACCGGGGTCTCGCGGCACTGGATCGACCCGATCGGCTGGGTCGAGTTCCGCTGGCAGAACCTCGCGATCCCGGGCAGCTCGCACGTGCTCGTGACCTTCTGGGCCGACCCCGGCACCCCCGCAGCCGCGGCCGTCGCGTACCTCGCCGCGCAGGTGCAGCAGGGCACCGCGCGCCGGGAACCGGTCGCAGGCGAGAGCGCGGTGGGGTAGCCGAGCGGTCGTCGCGGTCGCAGCGGTCGCTGCGCTCGCGGTCAGGCGGTCGTCGCGCCCTCGTCGAGCAGCCCCCGGAGCGTCGTGAGCCGTGCGGCGGACTCCTCGTCCACCGCCGTCCACACCACGAGCACGTGCTCGGGGTCCTCCAGCCGACGCAGCTGCTCCCACCGCAGGTCGATCCGGCCCACGAGCGGGTTCTCGAACGCCGACTCCCCGCGGCGAGTCGGCCGGACCGCTCCGCCGGCCCACTCGGTCGCGAACGTCGTGCTCCGGGCCATCAGCTCGCCCAGGAGCTCCTGGAACCGGTCGTCGGCGTCGTGCTCGTCCAGCGAGTCCCGGAGCATCGCGGCGGTGCGGTGCGCCTCGGCCTCCCAGCCGTCCACCGAGTCCTCGACCCAGGGGTTCAGGAAGGTGAACCGCGCCAGGTTCGTGCCGACGGTGAGGGACGCGGACAGGGCACCGGCGACCCGGTTCGCCGCCACGACGTCCAGGTGGCGGTCGAAGACCACGACCGGTTCGGCGAGCGCGTCCACGAAGTCCTGGGCCGACGTCGTCGTCGTGCCGTCCTCGTGTTCCATGCGATCACGCTAACCGGCCGGGCCGTGGAGCAGGGGGGAGAAGGGGGCCCCGGCGGGGACCCCGTCGCGGAGCCCCCGCCCCGCAGGGGGACCCCGGCACGGTGTGTCCGGCCGTCCGAGGGCACCGTGCGCCGCACCCGGGGCCGCCGGCACGGGCTGTCGTCGCGGGTGACGGGCAACGACAGGGACACGACGACGCAGCACCCCCAGCCCTAGCGTGACGACGCCGGGACCCCCGGTCCCCGCACCACCCCAGACGTTCGTCACGAAGGAGACCCGTACATGGCTGCACCCACCATCGTCCTCGTCCACGGCGCGTTCGCCGACTCCGCCAGCTGGGCACCCGTCACCCGCGAGCTGCTCGACCGCGGCCACACCGTCCTCGTCCCGCCGGTCTACAACCGCAGCCTCGCCGAGGACGCCGCCTCGATCCGCGCCGTCGCCGAGCACGTCGACGGGCCGGTCGTCCTCGCGGGGCACTCGTACGGCGGCGCCGTGATCACCGTCGCCGGCGAGGCCGAGAACGTCGTCGGACTCGTCTACGTCTCCGGCTACGTGCTCGAGGTCGGCGAGAGCCTGGGGCAGCTGCAGGGCGGGTTCCCCGACTCCGACCTCGCCGCGAACCTGGTGTACACGCCGTACCCGGTCGCCGGCGGCGAGGACGGCACCGACGTCTCCGTCGCGATCGACGCGTTCCCGCAGGTCTTCGCCGCCGGGGTCGACCCGCGCGTCGCCGAGGTGCTCGCCGTCTCGCAGCGCCCGCTCTCCGGCGCGGCCTTCGGCGAGCCGGCGTCCGCCGCCGCGTGGAAGACCACCCCCGCGTGGGCAATCGTCTCGTCCGACGACCACACCATCAACCCCGAGGTCGAGCGCTTCGGCTACACCCGCGCCGGCATCACCGACGTGACCGAGCTCGCCGCCCCGCACCTCGTCATGCAGACCCACCCGAAGGACGTCGCCGACGTCATCGAGCGGGCCGTCGCCGCGACCAGCGCGACCGACGCCGCCGCCTGACCCGACCATCCCTGGAGGCGCGGCGTGCGCCCGGCGCACACCGCGCCTCCAGGATGTCCCCGTCCCACCCCAGGAGGTGACGTGACCACGGAACGCACCACCCCAGCACCCCGCGGCGGCGCCCTGGCGCCGCTCGCGATCCCGGTCTTCCGCGCCCTGTGGATCGCGGTGCTGGTGAGCAACATCGGCAGCTGGATGCAGACCGTCGGCGCGCAGTGGCTGCTCGTCGACGAGCACGCCGCACCCGTCGTCGTCGCCCTCGTGCAGACCGCGTCGAGCCTGCCGGTGCTGCTCGTCGGGATCCCCGCCGGGGTGATCGGCGAGTTCGTCGACCGACGGAAGCTGCTCATCGGGGTGCAGGCGTTCCAGGTGGTCGTCGGCGTCGTGATGACCGTGCTCACCGCGACCGGCGACATGACCCCGGCGCTCCTGCTCACCGTCACGTTCCTGCTCGGGACCGCCTCGGCGCTCCAGCTGCCCGCGTACCAGGCGCTCGTGCCCGAGATCGTGCCGCGCGCCGCGATCACCGACGCCGCGGCGCTCAGCTCCGTCGGCGTCAACGTCGCCCGGGCGATCGGACCGGCGCTCGCCGGGGTGGTGATCGCGCAGCTCGGCGTGCCGTTCGTGTTCGCCGCCAACGCGCTGTCGTTCGCGCTCTTCCTGGTGGTGCTCGTCGCCTGGCGCGGCTACCAGCGCCCCGAGACGCGGGCCGAACCGTTCATCGACGCCACCCGCGCCGGGCTGCGGTACGTCCTGCACGCGGCGGTCGTCCGCCGGCTGCTCGTGCAGCTCGCCGTCTTCATGGTGCCCGCGAACGCGCTGTGGGCACTCCTGCCGCTCGTCGCCGACGGCTCGCTCGGCCTGTCCTCCGGCGGGTACGGACTGCTGCTCGCCGCCGTCGGCATCGGGTCCGTCGGCGGGGCGTTCCTGATGCCGGCGGTCCGTGCGCGGCTCGGCATCGGCCGCACGGTCGGCATCGCCTCGGTGGTGTTCGGTGTCTGCACCACCGTCGTCGCGCTCGTCCCCGTGCTGGCGGTCGTCCTCGTCGCGCTGCTGGTCGGCGGGGTGGCCTGGATCGCCGTGGTGACGACGCTGAACGGCACCGTGCAGGCGTTCCTGCCCGCCTGGGTCCGGACCCGCGGGCTCGCCGCCTACCAGCTCGTGCTCTTCGGCTGCACCGCGATCGGCGCGGCGCTCGCCGGCGCGGTCGCAACGCCGCTCGGGGTGATGGGGGTGCTCGCCGGGGCCGGCGTCCTCACCGCGCTCAGCGCCGCAGTGCTGCTCGTGTCCGGGTTCCCGGTGCTCACCGACCGGCAGCGCGCCGTGACGCCGATGCCGTTCGGGGACGAGGTGTTCGTGGCGGACGACCACGGCGCGGCGACGGGGGAGACCCTCGTGCTGCTGCACTGGACGGTCCCTGCGGATGCGGTCGACGAGTTCCGGGCGCGCGCCGAGCGGCTCGGGCGGAGCCGCCGGCGGACCGGTGCCCGTGACTGGAACCTCTACCGCGACGCAGCGACCGGGCCGGACGCCTGGGTCGAGGCGTTCCGGGTGGGGTCGTGGCAGGAGCACGTCGACCAGCACGAGGTCCGGCAGACCGGGGACGACGCGCGGACCCTGCAGTCGGTGCGCGAGGTCGCGGGCGAGCCGCGGGTGGAGCACCTGGTCGCGGAGGGGGTCGGCAGCCCGTCGTCGGGGTGACGGGTGGGGTCAGCGGCCGGTCGTGGTGGCGGGTGGTTGTCAGCAGCCGGTCGTGGTGAGGGTCACCGTCGCGACTGTGCCGTCGGACACCTTGGTCGTCTGCGGGCAGAGGTCGCCGGCGCGGACCGTGACCTTGCCGAGGGGGACGCCCGCGAAGTCGGCCGTGCCGCCCGGGAACACCCGCTGGTGCTCGGAGAGCTTGCCGGTCGAGGCGAACACCTTGACCTCGTAGGGGTGGTCGGCGGCGTTCGACGACACCGTGACCGACACCTGGCCGGTGGAGTCGTGGGCGCCACAGCCGGCGAGGGCCAGGAGCGCGGCCACGCCGAGGACGGTTGCGGGGACGACTCGGAGCACGACGACCAGGGTACGCCGACGCGCCCGACGATCTGCGCCCTCCGGACTGGGGCCAGGCCCTGTCCGTTCAGCGCGTTACCGTGGGAGCATGCAGCCGGAAACCGCGATGTCCGTGCCCGCGCCGACCGGGGCCGATGCCGTCCGGCGAGCGGCCCTGATCGCGGCGCTCGACGTGGTCGACGGTGGCGTCGAGGAACGGTTCGAACGGATCACCCGCATCGCGCGCGAGGCCCTCGGGGTCTCCGGCTCGTTCCTCAACCTGGCCGGCGAGACCACCCTGACGATCAAGTCGCAGCAGAGCGACGACGCCTTCGGGCCGGTCATCCCGCTGCAGGACACCTTCTGCGGACGGACCCTGGGCGAGCAGGGGCCCGTGGTCGTCCCGGATGCCCGCGAGGACGCCCGGTACGCGGACCTGCCGATGGTGCTCGGCGACCCCAACGTCCGGTTCTACGCCGGTGTCGGGCTCCGTGCCGGCGACGACGACCTGAAGGTCGGCACCCTCTGCCTGATCGACCCCGAGCCGCGCACCCTCGACGCCGACGAGCTCGAACTGCTGCAGGAACTCGGCATCTGGGCGGAGCGCGAACTGCTCGCCGGAGCCGACGAGGACCGCCTGCGCACCGTGCTCAACGGCCTGCAGCCGACCGAGGTGCAGGTTCCCGGGTACCGGATCACGGGGATGTCGATCCCGCACGGACTCGTCTCCGGCGACTTCCACGACTGGCACCGCTCCGGCGAGGACTCGATCCACCTGACCGTGTCCGACGTCATGGGCAAGGGGATGTCCGCCGGGCTCCTCGCCGCGAACATCCGCGGAGGCCTGCTCGCCCGCGGCGACCAGGACCCGGGCGTCGCCGTCGCCGAGCTCGAGGCGCAGGTCGCCCCCGAGCTCAGCCGCGCCGAGTCCTTCGCGACGATGTTCCATGGTCGGCTGACCCCGTCCACCGGACGCCTCGACTTCGCCGACGCCGGCCACGGGCTCGTGCTGCAGCTCCGTGACGACGGTGCCGAGCGGATCCTGCGGTCGTCGGACCTGCCGATCGGGCTGCACCCCGCCGGGATGCCCCGCGCCGCCGGGTCGCTCGTGCTCCGGCCCGGTGACGTGCTCATCGTCGTGACCGACGGCGCGCTCGAGCTCTGGGACTCCACGCTCGCGTCGCTGTCGGAGCTGGGGTCGCTGTACCGGGAGTCCCCGGACGTCGAGACGTTCCTGCAGCGGGTGCGCGCACGCGTCGCCGAGCACGACCCGGGCGACGACCTGACCGTCGTCGTGGTGGCGCGCGACGCCGTCGAGGCGCTCGAGGCCTGACCGGTCGAGAACTGTCGGCTGGCTCGTCGACGGTCACGCGGCGAGGGGTCGCCGGCCGAGTGGTCGCGACGTGTCGTGCGTGGGCCGCCGAGTGGTCACGAACTGTCGGTTGGTGGGGCCTCGGCCGACGGTTCGTGACCGCCCGACGGACGTGAGCGGGGTGTCGTGACCGTCCGGCCGGCGACGGGCGTCACGCGGCGAGTGGTCGCGACGTGTCGTGGGTGGGCCGCCGGGTGGTCACGAACTGTCGGTTGGTGGGGCCTCGGCCGACGGTTCGTGACCGTTCGCCGGACGTGAGCGGGGTGTCGTGACCGTCCGGCCGGCGACGGGCGTCACGCGGCGAGTGGTCGCGACGTGTCGTGCGTGGGGCGCCGGGTGGTCGCGAACTGTCGGTTGGCGGGGCCTCGGCCGACGGTTCGTGACCGCCCGACGGACGTGAGCGGGGTGTCGTGACCGTCCGGGCCACGCCACGCCACACCACGCGCCGGCCGGGCGCGGCGTCAGGCGCCGAGGCGCTCGATCAGCTCGGCGTAGCGCGCAGCCGTGCGCTCGACGATCTCGTCCGGGAGCACCGGCGGCGTGCCCTGGCGGTCCCAGTGCGCGCTGAGCCAGTCCCGCACGATCTGCTTGTCGAACGAGTCGGTGCGGTCGGCGGAGCGGGCGTCCCAGTAGCGGCTGGAGTCGCTCGTCAGGACCTCGTCGGCGATGCGGATCCGGCCGGTGGCGTCCTGCCCGAACTCGAACTTGGTGTCGGCGATGACGACGTCCCGCTCGAGCGCGATGGCAGCGGCCTCGGTGTAGACGTGCAGCGAGAGCTCGCGCAGGGTTGACGCGGTCTCGGCACCGACCAGGTCGACGGTCTGCTCGTACGAGATGTTCTCGTCGTGCTCGCCCTGGGCCGCCTTGTACGCCGGCGTGTAGATCGGTTCCGGCAGGCGGTCACCGTTGGAGAGCCCCGCGGGGAGCGCGACGCCGCACACGCTGCCGGTCTCCTGGTACTCGGCCCAGCCGCTGCCGACCAGGTACCCGCGCACGACGCACTCGACGGGGAACATCGTGAGCGGCATGACGTGCATGGACCGTGCCTCGACCTCGGCCGGGACGGGGGTGCCACCGGAGGACGGGCCGATGATGTGGTTCGGGACGTCGCTCAGCTGGGTGAACCAGAACCGCGACAGGCGGGTCAGCAGTTCGCCCTTGCCCGGGATCGGCGGCTCGAGCGCGAAGTCGTACGCGCTGACCCGGTCCGAGGCGACGAGCAGCAGCTCGGACGCGCTCGCCAGGTCGGCGGTGCCCTCGGGCACGTAGAGCTCGCGGACCTTGCCGGACGAGACGTGCCGCCAGCCGGCGATCGGCGCGGGGGCGCTCACTTCGCGACCTTCGCGGCGATGTCGGTGCGGAACTGCGCGCCCTCGAGCGTGATGTCGCCGAGCCCGGCGTAGGCACGCTCACGGGCCTGGGCGAAGTCGGACCCGGTCGCCACGACGCTGAGCACCCGGCCACCCGTGGCGACGAGCGTGTCGTCGAGGACGCCGGTGGCGGCGTGCGCGACCGAGACGCCGTCGCGGGCGTTCGCGTCGTCGATGCCGGTGATCGGTCGACCGGTCTGCGGGTTCTCCGGGTAGCCCTCGCTCGCCAGGACGACGGTCACGGCGACCTCGTCGCGGAACACGGGCGCGGGCACGGCACCGAGCTGCCCGGTGGCGGCAGCCAGCAGGAGTTCGCTGAGCGGCGTGGCCAGGCGGGGGAGCACGACCTGCGTCTCCGGGTCACCGAAGCGCGCGTTGAACTCGATCACGCGGACGCCCTGCTCGGTGACGATGAGGCCGCAGTACAGGAGTCCGACGAACGGCGTGCCCTCGTGCTCGAGACGACGGACGGTCGGCAGCGCGACGAGCTCGGTGACCTCGTCGACGAAGGCCTGCTCGGACGGCCAGCGGTCGGCGAGCCACGGCAGCGGCGAGTACGCGCCCATGCCGCCCGTGTTCGGTCCGAGGTCGCCGTCGGCCAGGCGCTTGTAGTCCTGCGCGGGGCTGAGCGCGCGGACGTCGTGCCCGTCGCTCAGGAAGAACAACGAGACCTCTTCGCCGTCGAGGAACTCCTCGACCACGACGTGTCCGTGCTGGAGCCAGTAGGTGGCGTGGTCGATCGCGGCCTGGCGGTCGTCGGTCACGAGCACGCCCTTGCCGGCGGCGAGCCCGTCGGCCTTGACCACGTACGGAGCGCCGAGCTCGTCGATCGCGGCGACGGCTTCGTCCGCCGTGCCCGCGTAGACCGGACGCCCGGTGGGCACACCGGCTTCGCCCATGATCCGCTTGGCGAACGCCTTCGAGCCCTCGAGCTGCGCGGCGGCCTTGCCCGGCCCGAACACCGGGATGCCGCGGGTGCGCACCGGGTCGGCCACGCCGGCGATGAGCGGGGCCTCTGGGCCCACGACGACGAGCTCGACGTCGTTCTCGATGGCGTACTCGGCGACGAGCGCACCGTTGGTGGGGTCGAGGGAGACGGTCTCGACGTCGGCGGCGATGCCGGCGTTGCCGGGCGCTGCCGTGATGACGTGACCCGCATGCTCAGCGAGGAGGGCCGTGATGATCGCGTGCTCGCGGGCACCGGAACCGAGGACGAGGATTCGCACCCGATCACCCTACCCAGCCCGACTCGCCGCCCGCGATGCGAGGGCTAGCCTGTGGAGATGCCACCCAGGAGGATCGAGGACGCCGACGGGCGCGCGGCACTGGCCGCCGTGCGCCGTGGGGAGACGGCCCGACCGGCCGTCGCGACCGCGGTTCGTTGGACGTTGCAGTGCCTGGCGGACGAGGTCCCGGGCAACAGCGTCGAGGTGCGGGTGCCGCCGTTCGCCGCCGTCCAGGCCGTGCCCGGACCCCGGCACACCCGTGGCACGCCGCCGAACGTGGTCGAGACCGACGCCACCACGTGGCTGGCACTCGCGTCCGGCGAGCTGACCTGGGCCGAGGCGGTCGCGCAGTCGCGCGTCAGTGCCTCGGGCTCGCGCGCCGACCTGACGGCGTTCCTGCCGGTCCGGCTGCCTGCCCCTGGCGCCTGACCCTGCGAGCCGCCAGCACCGATCCGCCAGCACCGATCCGCCGGCACCGAGCCGCCGCGGCGAAAGCGCCTGCGGAGAACTCCCGCGCGAATTAGGTAGTGCCTACCGATGCGCTCGCATCGACCGGGTTCCTAAGCTTGAAGTCGCCGGGATTCGGACCCGACCCGAACGGGTCCGAACCCGGCGACAGGCACCAAGGTACGCGATGTTCCACACAACGTGTCAATCGCAGCGGCGCGTCGTGCTGCAATCCGCAACGTTCTTGCGTGCGCGACAGCCGACGCGGAACGCGGAGTCGGCCGCGCCGAGTACCGAGCAGCTCAGAGCAGCTCGCTGAGCTCCGACCGCGCGTGCAGGTCCCACTTCGCGAAGACACGCGACAGGTGCGCGTCGATCGTCCGCGTCGAGAGCCCGAGGGACTCCGCGATCCGCCGGTTGCTCAGCCCCTGCGCGGCGAGTTCGGCGACCTCGTACTCGCGCTTCGTCAGCGGCGGTTTCGAGTGTCCCGCGGTCACGGAGATGCCGTGTGCCGCGAGCAGTCCCTGCGCCGCGATCACCCGCGTCCGGTCGCCGGCGCGCACGGCGTCGGCGTACTCGATCACCGCGGCGGCGAGGGGCCCGTCGACGCGGGTGGCGGCCTCGCGCATCCGCTCGAGCGAGCCGGTCGAGTCGCGCCCCTGCGCCATGCCGACCGCGTGGTGCAGGGCGTACCCGTACATCACGTGCGTCCACGAGCCGTTCGCCGTGCTGCGTTCGATGATCTCGTCGGCGTGCTGCAGTCCGACCGGGTTGCCGAGCACGGCCTCGGTCCAGGCGATCGACACGGCGACCTGCTCGCCGGTGATGCGCATCGCCCGTTGCGGGGTGGTCCGGGCTCGTTCGAGCGCGCTGGCGGCTGCTTCCGGGCGTCCGCCGTACGCGAGCGCCAGGGCCAGCCGCGCCCAGGGGTAGGCCGCGAACCCGCCGTGGTCGGCGATGTCGTACCGCTCGCACGCCGCCGAGAACGCGGCGACGGCGTCGTCCCAGCGGCGCTGTGCGATCGCCAGGTTGCCCTGGCCGATGAGCTCGAGCGTGAAGTCGTACTTCAGGTAGGGGCTGGACCGACCCGCGGGCACCTCGATGATCAGGTCGTCCAGGTCGCCGCGCCACATCTGCACCTGGTGCAGGACGGAGGAGTTCTCCCCGACGCTCCAGGGCGCTGCCTCGACGTGGGCCACGGCGGTGGCCAGGGCGCGGTGGCCGAGCGCGGACGCGTCGTCCAGCCGGCCGGCGGTCGCCAACGCCATCACGGCACAGGGGGCGACGGCGAGGAACGACATCGGCATCGTCGGGGCGTCCACGATGCCGCTGCGCTCGATCTCGGCCCGGACCTCGGCGAAGTCCCCGCCCCAGCCCTGGTGCGCCATCCGCAGCAACCGCAGTCGCTCGACGGCCTCGTCGGACACGACCAGGCGCGTGGCGGCATCGGTCAGGGCGACCGCCGCCGTGACGTCGTCGTCGTGGAACTGGCGGATGTTCGCCAGGGTCTCGCACGCTTCGATGACGGCCTCGTCGGTGACGTCGCCGACGTGCCGCTTCGCCACGCCCCAGGCGGCTTCGGCGTCGGCGCGGCCGGCTTCACGGCCGTCCGAGTACGAGTACGCCAGCGAGCGGAGGCAGTGCGCCGCGACCTGCTCGGTCGGGGTGAGTGTCGTGCGGAGCGCTGCCGAAGCCAGGGCGATCCCGCTCTCGTGCTCCTGCAGCCGCACGGCGACCTGCGCCGCGTCGAGCAGCTGGTCGACCGACGGCAGGACCCCGCACTCGAGCGACCACAGTGCGGCACGCAGGCGAGCGGCGGGCGGTGCGCCCTCGGGCCGATCGGTGCGGAAGGCGTTGGCGCGCGCGAAGAGTGCCGTTCGCCGGGCCACCGGCACCAGGGTGCGGATGACCTCGCCGACGAGCGGGTGCGACGGCCGGACGACCGCGGCACCGTCGTCGAGCGAGTCGATGCGGACCAGGCCGAGCGCGACGACCCGGTCGACGTCCCCGCCGGTCACCAGGCCGAGCAGGCGGGCGAGCGGGATCGGGTCGGCGAGGGCGACGATGTCGACGACGTCGCGCAGGTCCTCCGGCAGCGACCCGAGTTCGGTGCGGTACATGTCCGCGAGGCTGTCCGACGCGGTCACGCGCCCGCGCCAGTACCACCCGGTCGCGGTGTGGTCGAGGGCGCCGGAGACCCGCGCCGCACGGACCACCTCGCGCAGGTACAGCGGGTTGCCGGCGGTGGCGCGGTGGACGCGCTCGGCCGAGGCGTTCTCGAGCGGCGAGCCCAGCGCCTCGGCCACGAGCGCCGCGGTCTCGTGCAGCGCCAGGGGCTGCAGGTCGATGCGCTCGAGCAGGTCGTCCTGCCACAGCGCGCGGAGCGGCTCGGGGAGCGCCGTGAAGTCGCGGCAGGTCAGGACGAGCCGAGCACCCTGCCGGCGGACCAGCCAGGCGACGTACCGCGCGGAGATCGCGTCGAGGTGGTCGGCGTCGTCCACGCGGAGCAGGACGTCGCGGTCGACGAGGTCCTCGATCGCACGGAAGCGCTGCTCGGCGCCGGTGTCGTCGGACAGCTCCGAGATGGACGCCGGCAACTCGCCGAAGCGCTCGGCGACGGCGCCGAAGGGCATCGACCGGCTCGCGGCGACCGCCGTGATCGGCACGACGACGGTGCGGCCGGTGCCGTCGCGACCGGCGACGCGGTCGGTGACCCGCGCCGCAGCGGTGCTCTTGCCGATGCCGGGGGCACCGACGAGCGCGACGCTCCATCGGTGCTCGGCGACGACGGCGACGGCGCGGTCCTCTTCCGCGCGCTGTGCGACGGGCCAGGCCACGCGGGCGGGGGCGGCCGGTCGGCGTCGGCGGGCGGGTGCGGTTCGTTCACGCATCCGACACACCTCCTCCGCTTGGGATACCGACCAGTAGCGACCATCCTCTCCCGGATCGGTCGCCGCGCACAGGCCGCGGGACGTCCCACAGTGGGGGACAATGGACGGGTGAGCAACACCGATCAACCCGACGAGCAGCCGCTCCCCACGCCGGCACCGGCTCCCAGCGCGGTCGCCAGCCCCGACGAGGTCACCATCCGCCGTGCACCGAAGTTCGGCGTGTTCATCGTCGGCGGTGCCGTGCTCGGGTTCCTCGCGACCCTCGTCGTGGTCGCTCTCACCATGAACCTCGGCGGCCAGCGGGACCAGACCAGCTTCGGCAGCCTGGTCGGCTACTTCAGCCTGTGGGGCGTCACGATCGGCGCCTTCGTCGGTGCGGTCGTCGCCGTCGTGTTCGACCGGGTCTACGCCCGGCGGTCGGCCCGCCTGACGGCGGAGCGCGTCGAGGTCGAACTGCCGCCCGAGACGGTCGACGGTGAGCTCGACGACCACGGTGACCAGCGGCCGTAGCCGCCCCCGACCAACGGACTGGAGGCCCGGTGCCAGCTGGCACCGTCCCTCCAGGCACGGCCGTCACCCCGCTGGCGCGGTGCGCCGGTACCGGCTGGTGGGGCCCACCTCCCGTCCGTCTGGTGGTCGCGATGGCGACCCCCACTCAGCTGAGCTGGTTCGCCTCGACCCAGGACAGGTACTCCGGGCTCACGGTGCCCGTGACGTACTCGCCGGTGAAGCAGCTCATCTCGAGGTCGGTCACGTCCGAGCCCTCGATGATGGCGTCGCGCATGTCCCCGACCTCCTGGTAGATCAGGTGGTCGCTGCCGAGCACGCGGTTGATCTCCGGGATCTTCCGGTCGTGCGCGATGAGCTCCGCACGCGTCGGCATGTTGATGCCGTAGACGTGCGGGAACCGGACAGGGGGAGCGGCGCTCGTGAACGTGACCTCGTTCGCGCCGGCGGCCCGGGCCATCTCGACGATCTCGCGGCTCGTGGTGCCGCGGACGATCGAGTCGTCGACGATCAGGATGTTCTTGCCCTTGAACTCGGACGACATCGCGTTGAGCTTCTGGCGCACCGAACGCTTGCGCTCCGCCTGCCCCGGCATGATGAAGGTGCGGCCGACGTAGCGGTTCTTGTAGAAGCCCTCGCGGTACTCGATGCCGAGCTTCCGGGCGACCTGCATGGCCGCCGGACGGCTCGAGTCCGGGATCGGCATGACCACGTCGATGTCACCGGTCGGCGCGTACTGCTCGATGGTGTCGGCGAGGCGGTTGCCGAGGCGCAGACGCGCGTCGTAGACCGAGATGCCGTTCATCACCGAGTCGGGACGCGCCAGGTAGACGTACTCGAACGAGCACGGCACCAGGCGCGGGTTCTTCGCGCACTGGCGGGCGTGCATCTGGCCGTTCATCTCGATGAAGACGGCCTCGCCCGGAGCGATGTCGCGGACGATCTCGTAGCCGCCGGACTCGAGCACGAGCGACTCGCTCGCGACGACCCACTCCGGCTGCCCGGCCTCGTCGAACTTGTGGCCGAGGATCAGCGGGCGGATGCCGAACGGGTCACGGAAGGCCAGCAGCCCGTGCCCGGCGATGGTCGCGATCGTGGCGTAGGAGCCCTCGACCCGCTCGTGCACGCGCTCGACGGCGTCGAAGACCTGACCCGGGTCGAGGTTCGCGCCGCGGACCTGGCCCTGCAGCTCGTGCGCCAGCACGTTCACCAGGAGCTCGGTGTCACTCGTCGTGTTCAGGTGACGACGGTCGATGTCGAACAGTTCACGCGTGAGTTCCCGCGTGTTGGTGAGGTTGCCGTTGTGGACGAGGACGATGCCGTACGGCGCGTTCACGTAGAACGGCTGGGCTTCTTCTTCGTTCGTCGCGGCGCCCTTGGTGGCGTAGCGGACGTGTCCGAGCCCCATGGTGCCGAGGAGGGCACGCATGTCGCGGGTGCGGAACGCCTCGCGCACGTGCCCGCGGGTCTTGTGCATGTGGTGCACGTGACCCTCGACCGTGGCGATGCCCGTCGAGTCCTGCCCGCGGTGCTGCAGGAGGAGCAGTGCGTCGTAGATGGATTGGTTGGCGGGGCCCTGCGCAACAAGGCCGACGATGCCGCACATTCGCGGGTGTGCTCCAGACCGTAGAATCGGGGGGTACCGAACAAGTCTGCCATGTCACCGCGAAGGACTCCGCATGCCCAACCCGTACGCCGAAGCCGGAGTGGACACCGCTGCCGGTGACCTGGCCGTCGAACTGATGAAGTCCGCGGTCGCGGCCACCCACAACGCCTCGGTCCTCGGTGGCGTCGGTGGGTTCGCCGGGCTCTACGACGTCTCGTTCCTGAAGGACTTCTCACACCCGTTGCTCGCGACCTCGACCGACGGCGTCGGCACCAAGGTCGCCATCGCGCAGGCGATCGACAAGCACGACACCATCGGGCAGGACCTGGTCGGCATGGTCGTCGACGACATCGTCGTGGTGGGCGCGAAGCCGCTGTTCATGACCGACTACATCGCCTGCGGCCGAGTGGTGCCGGGCCGGATCGCCGACATCGTCGCCGGCATCGCCCGCGGCTGCTCGGAGACCGGCACCGCCCTGGTCGGCGGCGAGACCGCCGAGCACCCGGGGCTGCTCGGCCCGGACGACTACGACGTGGCCGGTGCGGCGACGGGTGTCGTCGAGGCCGACGCGCAGCTCGGCGCACACCTGGTGCAGGACGGCGACGTGGTCCTGGCGATCGAGTCGTCGGGCCTGCACTCCAACGGGTACTCGCTCGTGCGGCACATCCTGGCGTCGCGGGGCGTCGGCTTCACGGACCAGCTGCCCGAGCTGAGCGGCGTCGGGTTCGGCGGCGCGGTCTCCGTCGGCGAGGCCCTGCTCGAGCCGACCCGCCTGTACACCGCACCGCTCCTGGCACTGCTCGAGCAGCACCCGGGCGCTGTGCACTCGCTCTCGCACGTGACCGGGGGTGGCATCGCCGCGAACCTGGCGCGCGTGCTGCCCGTCGGCTCCTGGGTCGAGGTCGACCGTTCCACCTGGCAGCCGCTCCCGGTGTTCCGGGTCCTGGCCGACATGGCCGGCACCCCGATCGAGGACACCGAGGGCACCTGGAACCTGGGCATCGGCATGTTCGCCGTCGTCTCGGCCGGGGCTGCCGCCGAGGTCATCGCCTCACTCGGTGCCGCCGGCATGCCCACGTGGCCCGTCGGCACGATCGCCACGTCCGCACGGGACCTGACCGGGTTCGAGCAGGGCGCCAAGGGTGTCGACGGCGGCGCGGTCCGGCTCGTCGGGAGCTACGCGGGCTGACCCGCCGGGCGGCTGCGGGCAGGCGGCTCCGGCTCCGCCGCGCAGTGGTGCGCCGCGCCGTGGTGCGTGCGGTGAGTGGTCACGAACCGTCGTTCGGCTGGCCTGCAGCCGACGCTTCGTGACCGCTCGGCATCACTCCCGCGGGGAGTCGTGACCACTCGGGCGCGGTGCCGGGCGCGGGACTCGGGCAGCCTTTCCCGTACCGCCGGTGTTTCGTGTGCCGGGGACTCGCCATGGTGCCTGCGGCGGGTGGTCACGAACCGTCGCCTGGCGGGCCTGCATCCGACGGTTCTCGACCGCTCGGCGTCGTGCGCACGGTGAGTCGTGACCACTCGAGGCCGGGAACCGAGCGCGCCGACGAATGTCCGGGCACGCGGAAACGCCGCGCTGCCCGAGGGCTGCGCGGCGTGACTGCGAGAGAGGTCAGGCGGACTTGTTCTGGTCTGCCTGGGTCTCGAACTCGTCTTCGTCTTCCGCCGGTTCCGGACCGTACTGGTCCGCCCAACGGTCGACGTAGTTCTCGTCGGAGTGTTGTCCGGCGGAGAGCTCCTGCTCGAGCGCACCGTAGTTCGTCTGCGGGCTGAAGTACTTCAGCTCACGGGCGACCTTGGTGTGCTTCGCCTTCTGACGGCCGCGCCCCATGCGTGACCCCCTCGTTCGGCTCTGGTCCGGTCCTGGCGAATGACGGAAGATCACTCGGGGAACCAGACGGTTCGTGGTTTGAAATCTGCCGATCACTCTACCATGTACCTCGATCTGGACGTCGCGCGACGGCTGGCCCGCACAGCAGAATCGAAGTGATGACGGAACCCCTCGAGACCCCGGTCGACCAGCACGCCCGCGTGGTGGTGATCGGTGCGGGGCAGGCGGGCCTCTCCGTGGGATACCACCTGCGTCGCCTCGGGCTCGTCCCCGGCAGCGACCTGGTGATCCTCGACCGCGCGCCGAGCACCGGTGGGGCGTGGCAGTTCCGGTGGGAGGCCCTGCGGCTCGGAGCAGCGCACCGGGTGCACGACCTGCCCGGCATGCGGGCGATGGGCCTGGAGTTCGACGACGCCGACCGGTCCCGACCCGCGCGGGACGTCGTGGGCGAGTACTACCGGCGGTTCGAGCAGCACTACGACCTGCGGGTTCGGCGCCCGGTCACGGTGACGTCCGTCTCACGCATCGACGGCGGCGGCGGCGTGGCGGGCGACGCCCCGGCGGACAGGGGGCTCTGCGTCACGACCCGGAGCGCCGACGGCACCGTCACGCGCATCCGTGCCGAGGTCGTGGTGAACGCCTCCGGCACGTGGGGCACCCCCTTCGTGCCGTGGTACCCGGGGCGCGACGTGTTCCGCGGGCGGCAGGTCGACACGACCGAGTACCGCAGCGCCGCCGAGTTCGCCCGCCAGGACGTCGTGGTGGTGGGCGGTGGGACGAGCGCGATCGGGTTCCTGCTCGAGCTCGACGGCGTCGCCCGCTCGACGCGGTGGTTCACCCGGCGCCCGATGGTCTGGGCCGGGACCGCGTCGCTCGACGTCGAGTCCGCGGTGGCCGCCGTCGACGAACAGGACCGGGCTGCCCGTGCCGGCGAGGTCCTGCCGAGCATCGTCAGCGGCACCGGGGTCCCGGTGTCGCGGCGGATCCGCGCCGGCATCGACCGCGGTGTGCTGCGCGACGAGCCGATGTTCACCCGGATGGACGAGACCGGGGTGGTGCGGGCAGACGGCACCCACGTACACGCCGACGCGGTGATCTGGGCGACGGGGTTCCGGGCCGACCTGCGGCACCTCGCCCCGCTGCACCTGCGGACCACGGCGGGCGGGGTGGTGGTCGAGGACGGCCGGTCCGGCGAAGAGCCGCGCTTGTTCCTGGCCGGCTACGGTCCCCAGGCATCGACCATCGGGGCGAACCGGGCCGGCCGACGCATCGCCCGCCAGGTCATGGACGCGCTGGCGGGCTGAACGGCACTGCGACGCCTCGCACGGTGCGAGGGGCAGCGTGAACGGTGCGAGGTTCCGTTCCCGGTGCGGGCCTCGTGAGCTCGCACCGAGTACGGAACCTCGCACCAGACGAAACCGGGACGCGCGCTCAGGCGGGCAGGGGCTCCTCGACGCCACGACGACGGCGCGACGACTTGAGCACCAGGGCGTCGAGCGAGAACCGCCCGGGCCCGGTCAGCGCCACGGCGAGGGACGCCACCGCGAGGACGAGCACGTACTCGAACCCGCCGTCCTGCGAGTAGAAGCCCGCGGTGCCGTGGGCCAGGAACCCGGCGACGACCATGTCGACTGCCAGCAGCACGCCGACGACGCGGGTCGCGACGCCGAGCACGAGCAGGACGCCGCCGACCAGCTCGAGGCCGGCGACGAGGGGTGCTGCGACCTCGGCGAGGGGAACGCCCATGCCCGAGAAGCCCTGCACCACGTTGGGGATGCCCTGGGCGAACTTCTGGGCGCCGTGGGCGATGAACACCACCCCGAGGACGATGCGGAGCGCGGTCAGGCCGATGGAGGTCGATGTCGTTCGCATGGCCACGAAGGTAGCCGGTGACGCGTCATCGATCATCCTCGAACAGGGGACTGACCGCGCTTCGCCAGAACATGCCCAGACAGCGGTCCGCCGAAGGGCGGACTGCTTCTCAGGAATCGGCGCCGCGGCCGGTCTGCTGCTGGAGACGGTCGATGTGCTCCGACGCCTGCGCCTTGGTGAGGTCGGCGGGGAGCTCCTCGCCGGCTTCACGGGCCAGGGTGTCGAGGTAGCTGCGCTGCGGTCCGGTCATCGGCTCGTCGCCGGTGACCCACTGCTCGGGGTCCTTGCTCGCGTCGGTGGAGGGGTCGGGTCGGGGGCCGCCGAGGGTCTCGCCCTGGATTGGTGCGTCCGGGGTCTGCTGCTGGTCGCGGTCTGCGTCACTCATGTCCGCGACGGTACGCCGCACCCCCGTCACGACACGCAGCAGCGACGTCCCCCGAAGCGGCTCAGCGGCACAGCGCGCACGACGGCACGCATCCGCACCGGAGCGGCTCAGACGGCCGTCGCCGCGTACCGCACCAGGTCGGGCCCGACGGCACTCGTGGCGATCGGCACGACGCGGTCGTCCCGCCGGATCCAGATGGTCGCCGCACGCTCGTCGATCCGGTCGACCTCGTGCAGCTCGCCGTCGAGCAGCACCGACGCCGTGACCCGGACGTGCCCGCTCGCCGGACGTGGCGGCAACCCGACCACGTCGTCACCGTACGCCGGGTGCTCGCCGGGCTGCAGGAACGGGGACACCGGGGCGGTGACGACCTCGAGTCCCTCGTCGACCGCGGTCACCGCCACCAGGCGGACGGCCTGGTCGGTCGGCAGCGGCACGTCGACGACGGGCTCGGCGGTGGGGCCGGCCAGTGCGCGGAAGGCGGGGCGACCGTCGGGGGCGAGGTGGGCCTCCAGGCCGTCGATCCGGACGCGACCGCGCCCACGGGAGTCGGCGTAGACGCCGGGCTCGATGCCGGACTGCCGCGCCTCGAGCCGGGTGAGGACGACGCGGTCCGGGCGGTACCAGTCGCGGAGCGCGGCCGGGTCCACCCAGCCGACGCTCGGGACGCCGCGGGAGAGCGCGGCGGACTCGTCGGCGGCGCGCTCGTCGCGCGCACCGAGGGGGTGCTCGCCGCGCACGGCGACGAGTCCCTCGAGCGGGCTGCCGGCCGGCGGTTCGTGGTCGAGCACCTCGACGCGCTTCGAGACCTTGCCGCCGTGTCCGTCGAACGTCGCGAACGTCCGCAGGTCACTGATGGTCATGGGGCCACATGCTACGACTCGTCGGCTCCCCGTCGCGGCGGGGAGGGCACGAGGGCGTGGATCTCGCCCGTGCAGAGCGCGGGGTCGACGCCCTCGGCGGGGCCCGCCGGACGGGTCGCGCGGCGCGGCTGGATGCTGTTGCGCTCGGCGGACCGGAGCAGGCGGTCCTCGACCGAAGCCGAGGCGGCGGCCTCGGCCGACGAACCGGGCTGCGCGGGCCGGCGGAGCGGGGGCCGGACGGGCTCGCCACGGCGCTCCTGGCCGGGCAGCGGGCGGGAACGGCGGCCGTAGAGCAGCTCGGACGAGTCGAGCAGCCACGGCACCAGGGCCACGGTGACGCCGTGCACGAGCAGCAGCTTCTTGCGGATGCGGCGGCCGCGGTGGTTGTGGAGCAGACCCTCCCACCAGTGCCCGACGATGAAGATCGGGGTGTAGACGGTGACGACCTCGGAGCCGTGCTCGTTCCGGTGCGCCTTGATGTACTTGATCAGGGGCATCGAGATGTCGCGGTACGGGCTCGGCACGATCGTCAGCGGCACCTGGATGCCGTACTCCGCCCACTGGTCGCGCAGGCGCTGGGACTCGGCGTCGTCGATCGCGACGTGCACCGCTTCGATGCTCGCGTGCTCGGCGGCGACCGCGTAGTCGAGCGCCTTGAGCACGGGCTTCTGCAGCTTGTTCACCAGGACGATCGCGTGGTCGCCGGTGGCGCCGAACTTGGTCTCGACGTCGGCCTCGATCTCGTGCGAGACGTCGCGGTAGTAGCGGTTCACGCCGAGCATGAGCACGTACAGCACCGGCATGATCAGGAAGACCAGCCAGGCGCCGTGGGTGAACTTCGTGATCGTGACGATGACGAGCACCACGAGGGTGAAGGTCGCGCCGATCGCGTTGATCGTGCGAGAGCGGACGACCTGCCCGCGGTTCACGGGTGGCTCGCCGTCTGCGGCGGGCGCCCCGTTCCGGTCCCGATCGGCCCGCAGCAGTCGTGTCCAGTGCACGACCATGCCCGTCTGTCCGAGCGTGAACGACACGAAGACACCGATGATGTAGAGCTGGATGAGGCTCGTGACGTTCGCCCGGTAGACCACGAGCAGCGCCGCGGCGACGAGGGCCAGGACGATGACGCCGTTCGAGTAGATGAGCCGGTCGCCGCGGGTCGAGAGCGCCTTCGGGGCGTACGAGTCGCGCGCCAGGATCGAGCCGAGCAGCGGGAACCCGTTGAAGGCCGTGTTCGCCGCGAGGAGCAGGACCGCCGCCGTGGTCGCCTGGATCACGAAGAACAGCACCGAGTTGTTGCCGAAGGTCGCGGCCGCGATCTGCGCGATGAGCGAGCGCTGCGGCGTGGTCGCACAGTTCGCGAAGCCCTGCAGGTCGCAGGCGCGCTCGGCGTAGTGCACGTGCGACACGAGCGCCAGGGTGATGAGCCCGATGAACAGGACGATCGCGATGCCGCCCATGGCGACCAGGGTGGCCTGCGCGTTCTTGATCTTCGGCCGGCGGAACGCCTGCACGCCGTTCGCGATGGCCTCGACGCCGGTCAGCGCCGAGCAGCCCGAGGCGAACGCGCGGAGGAGCAGCAGGATGAACGCCGCCTGCGTGGTGTGCTCGACGTTCTGCACGGTGTACGCCGCGGACTCGGCGACCGGGGCGTTGCCGGCGGCGACGCGGACGAGCCCGGTGACGACCATCACGAAGACGCTCGCCACGAACAGGTAGGTCGGGATCGCGAAGGCCTTGCTCGACTCCCGCACACCCCGCAGGTTCGCGGCGGCGAGCAGCACGACGAACAGCAGGGCGAGCTCGACGCGGAAGTGGTCGAGCATCGGGAGCGCCGAGATGATGTTGTCGACACCGGAGGCGACCGACACGGCCACCGTCATCACGTAGTCGACGAGCAGCGCACTGGCGACGACCAGCCCCGCCTTCTCACCGAGGTTCCGGTGCGCCACCTCGTAGTCGCCACCACCGGACGGGTACGCCTTGATGAGCTGCCGGTATGAGGCGACGACGACCACGAGCAGCAGCACGACGAGTGCGGCGACCCACGGCGCGAACGTCAGGAAGGCCATGCCGCCGAGCAGCAGGATCATCAGGAGTTCCTGCGGCGCGTACGCGACAGAGGACAGCGGGTCACTCGCGAAGATCGGCAAGGCCAGGTGCTTCGGGAGGAGCTGTCCTTCGAGCTTCTCAGAGGGGAGGGGATCCCCGATCAGTCGTGCTTTCAACGACCGGATCTCGTTCGTCACGAGCGGCAAACCTACTCAGTTCCGGGCGCGAGTCAACACGGTTCGCCTGCCGCATATTCCCGGCTGCCCACCGGTGCTCCACCCGAGGGATCGCGCACCCCTTGTGATTGACGCAGCGTCAACCATTACAGTCGCCAGCATGAGCGCATCGACAGGCCCGGACGAACCAGCTGCGAAAGCTCCCCACGTCATCACCGAGGTGGCGCGTTCCGCCGGTGTCTCGAGTCGGACCCTGCGGCACTACGAGGCCGTCGGACTGCTGCCGGCCACCGCCGTCGGCGCGGGTGGGCTGCGGCGCTACGACGACCGTGCGCTCGTCCGGCTGCAGCGCATCCTGCTGCTGCGCGGGCTCGGACTCGGACTGCCCGATATCCGCCGGGTCCTCGACGGCGAGCAGGACGACGTGGCCGCGCTCACCGCGCACGTCGCCTGGCTCGAGCAGGAACGCGACCGGCTCGCCCGGCAGCTGGCGGCCGTCCGCACCACCATCACCAGGATCGAGCAGGGAGACGACATGAACGCGACGGACACCTTCGACGGGTTCGACCAGAACCGGTTCAAGCACGAGGTCGAGGAGCGCTGGGGCACTGACGCCTGGCAGCGCGGGGCAGCGTGGTGGGCGGCGCAGGACGCTGGTTCCCGTCGGGCGTTCCAGGACGAGCAGTACGCGATCGCCCAGGACGCCGCCGCGCTCGCCGCCTCCGGAGACGCTGCCGGTTCGTCGGCCGGGGAGGCACTGGCTCGGCGGCAGCTCGCCTGGCTCGCACGGTCGACGCCAGCAGCCGAGCTCGACGCGGAACGGTTCCGCGCCCTGGCAGAGATGTACGTGCAGGACGAGCGGTTCGCTCGCGTCTACGACCGAGCCGGGGTGGGTGCAGCGACGGCGCTCCGGGACGCGATGGTCGCCTTGGCCGACCGCGGCCTGTAGGTGGGTCGGTCACGACCGCGGGCGGTCCCGGTGACGGCCGGGAGGCCCGTGGTCGCGACCGCCTGTCGGCCGCCGGCCGTCAGAGCGACTTGCGCAGGGCCTCCAGGCCGTCACGCAGACGCGTCACGGTGTCCGCACCGAGCGTGCCGCGGGTCGCCCGACGGCGCAGGTCCGCACGCACCTGCTGCCGGAACGACGACAGGGCCATCTCGAGCTCGCGCAGGGCGCGGGCGCTGTCCGACGGCACGGACACGGGCTCCTCGGCGGAACCCGTCGCCGGGCTCTCGGCGGCGGCGGCCAGGTCGGCACGGAGCGAGCGCATGGCCTCGCCGACCGAGGCGCGCACGCCGTCGGCCAACGACTTCACCGAGTCGCTCACGCCGGACTCAACCGCGGCGATCTCGTCGGCACGCGCCGCGAGCTCGGCACGGCCGGCGTCCGTGATCGCGTAGACGGTCTTGCGGCCGTCGGCGGTCTTGGTGACCAGGCCGTCGTCCTCGAGCTTCGCGAGCCGGGGGTACACGGTGCCGGCGCTCGGCACGTAGGTGCCGCCGAAGCGGTCACCGAGTGCCTGGATGAGCTCGTAGCCGTGCATCGGGTGGTCGGCCAGCAGGACGAGCAGGTAGAGGCGCAGGTGGCCGTGGGCGAAGACGGGGCTCATTCGGGCACCTCGCTCTCGTTCGTCGGGGTGGTCGGTGTCGTCGGCTCGGTGACCGGCGGGGCGTGCAGCACCGCGATGTCGCCGGAGACGGAGTTCACCCGCAGGTCGAGCCACTGGCCGGACAGCTCGCCGCCCTGCTTGACGTAGGAACCGCGCACACCGCGGATCTCGGCGTCGTCGAACTGCAGCTTGCCGGTCGCGGTGTTCACCGTGCACTTGTAGGCGACGCCGTCCGCAAGGCGGACGCTCACCGACCCGGACACCGTGTTGACGCGGGCGGACTCGGGGACCCCGTGCAGGTCGAGCACGACGTCGGCCGAGACGCCGTCGGCCTGGAACCGCGGGATCTCGCCGGTGGCCACGACGTCGCCGGAGACGGTGTGCACCGCGAGCGCGCCGTCGAGGTCGCGGATCGTGGTGGCGCCCGAGACGGCGTTGACCGTGACGTCCCCCGCGACGCCGTCGACGACCAGGTCGCCGGACACCGTGTTGAGCGTGGCACCGCGGTTCGTGCCGGACAGCAGTGCACCGGCCGAGACGACACCGAGCGTGATGCCGGCGTCGCGGGGGACCAGGATGCTGACGTCGGCGTGGGCCTTGCCGCGGAAGGACTTCAGGAACCCGATGGGGTCGTCCCACCGGACCTGGGGGTGGTCGACGGTGAGGGTGTCGCCGTCGACCTCGATGAGCATCTGCTTGCCGGACACGCTGTGGATCTCGACCCGGGCCGTGGGTTCGTCGTGCGCGACGACGTCCACCTGCCCGCCGACGAGGCCGACACGCACGGTGCGCACGATGCCGGTGTCGATGACCTTGGGCTCGTCGACGAGCCACTTCTCCTGCGCCATGTTGCCTCCTGGAACTCGCGATGTATCGCGTCTGTGCAGGTCACGCTATATCGCGTTCCCCGCTGCCGCAAGGGGTCGCACGCGATCGCCGGGCGATCGCCGGGCGATCGCCGGGCGATCGTGAGCAGGAACGGTCGGGTCGGGGCCGTGGACCCGACCATTCCTGCTCACGAAGCGGGCGTGGCGGGGGTGGGGTGGGCCTCCAGGGTGGGGGTGGCGACGTTCGCTGCGCGCGCTGCCGCCGTGCGCTCGGGGCTCCACGGGAACCGGCGGAAGTGCGGCATGAGCGGCTGGACCATCGGGCCGATCGCGAACGCCGCGATGACGGTGCCCGCGCCGACGTCCCCGCCGAGGATCCACCCGACGATCACGACGGTGACCTCGACCAGGGTCCGGGCGAGCCAGATCGGCCAGCCGAGCCGCTGGTGCAACCCCACCATCAGGCCGTCTCGCGCGCCCGTGCCGAAGCCCGCACCGATGTAGAACGCCGTCGCGACCGCGAGCAGCACGAGTCCCGCGGCGAACAGCGCGATCCGGGCGACGATCCCCGACGGCTCCGGCACCAGCCAGAGCACCAGGTCGGCACTCGGCCCGATCGCCAGGGCGTTCAGCAGCGTCCCGATGCCCGGCTTCTGGCGGAGCGGGATCCACAGCAGCAGGATGACGCCGCTCGACACCACCGTGATGACGCCGAACGACCACGGCACGACGTTCTCGAGCCCCTGGGTCAGCACGGTCCACGAGCTCACGCCGACGACCGCTCGGACCTGCAGCGCGGTCGAGGCGCCGTAGAGGAACAGTCCGACGAAGAGCTGGACGAAGCGCAGGGTGAGGGCGGTGCGACGGGGCATGTGGCCATCGTCCCGACAGATTGGCCTGCTGGTCGAGAGCCAATCGCGCTACCGTGGACCTGTGCCCCCTGTCCTGATCAGTGCCCGCGCCGCCTCTCACCTGCTGACCGACTGGCGCGCCGGGACCGACGCCCCGGCCTACGAGGCGCTCGCCGATGCCCTCCGGGTCCTCGTCATCGACGGACGGGTCGCCCAGGGCGTCCGGCTGCCGGCCGAGCGCGGACTGGCCGCAGCCCTCGGCGTCTCGCGCACCACCGTCGCGAACGCGTACGCCCGCCTGCGCTCCGACGGGTTCCTGGTGTCCGTCCGTGGCTCCGGCAGCGTGGTCCACCTGCCCCGTGACCTGGTCGGCCGGCCCGACCCCGAACGCCTGGGCGGAGTCGTCGAGGGGGACCTGCTCGACCTGCGCAAGGCGGCCCTGCACGCGGCCCCCGGCATCGACGAGGCGGTCGAGCGGGCGGTCCGGCACGTGCCCGCGGCGCTCGCCGGGATCGGCTACGACACCGTCGGCGACCCCGGCCTGCGCGCCGCGATCGCCGCGCGCTACACCGAGCGCGGACTGCCGACGGAGCCCGCCCAGGTCATCGTCACCCTCGGCGCGCAGCACGCGATCGCCCTGCTCGCGCGCGTGCTCGTCCGCCGTGGCGACGCCGTGCTCGTCGAGTCCCCGACCTACCCGCACGCGCACGAGGCCTTCCGCGAGGCCGGAGGCCGCCTGGTCGGCGTCCCCGTCGACGCGCGGACGGGGTGGGACGCCGCCGCGCTCGAGACGACGCTGCGTCGCACCGCGCCCTCCGTCGCGTACGTCATGCCCGAGCTCCACAACCCGACCGGTGCGACCATGTCCGCATCGACCCGCCGGCTCCTGCTGTCGGTCGCGTCCTCGGTCGGCACGGTCGTGATCGCCGACGAGACGATGGGGGAGCTCCGGATCGACGGGGAACCGTCGCCGCCGTTGGCGGCGTCGGACCCGTCGGGGTCGTCGGTCGTGATGATCGGTTCCGCCGCCAAGGTCTTCTGGGGCGGCCTGCGGATCGGCTGGATCCGTGCCGACCCGGCGCTGCTGCAGCGGCTGCTGCTCGCCCGCCCCACGGGCGACCTCGGCACCCCCGTGCTCGACCAGCTGGTCGTGCGCGAGCTGGTCCCGCGCACGGCGGCCTTCCTGGAGGCGCGGCGTGCGTCCCTGCGCGAAGGTCGCGACGCGGTCGTGGGGGCGCTCCGGGCGCGGCTCCCGGAGTGGGACGTCCCGGCACCGGCGGGTGGGTTGACGACGTGGGTGGGGCTCGGCCGACCGGTGTCGAGCGCGCTCGTGCTCGCCGCGCGGGCCGAGGGAGTGGTGCTCGCCTCGGGCGGGGTGTTCGGGCCGGACGGTGGGTTCGAGCGGTTCCTGCGGGTGCCGTTCACGATGGCCCCGGCGGACCGGGGGCGGTTGGTGGACGTGCTGTCGCGGTCGTGGGAACGGGTGGGCGGCGAGACGAGCGGCGTGCGGGGGTCGTTGGCGGCGGTGGTCTGAGCGGTGCGTCGTCCGGGGCTCGGCGTCATCCTCTGGGGTGAGGTCGGGTCGGGGGTTCTCGCTCCTCGGGGTGATGCGGCGTCGGCGGGGTCCGGCGAGGCTGGTGCCATGAACGCGACCCTGTCCGCCGGAACCCGCTCCGCTGTGCCGACGCCCGTCGAGCCGCCCGCGGCGGTCCCCGCCGTGGTGCGGGTCACCATCGCGCTGAGCGGGGCGTTCCTGGCGGGCGTCCTGACCTCGTTCGGGCAGGCGGTGCCCGCACTCGCCTCCGTGTCGAACTCGGCCGGGCCGTGGTTCCTCGTCGCCGCGCTGCTGTGCCTGGTGGCCGGAGCACGAGGGGGCCGGGTCGCCCTGCCGCTGGCGATGGTGCTCGGCGTCGTGCTCCTCGAGCTCATGCACGTCGGGTACTGGGCCACGACGGTCCTGCGCGGGTTCCCCGACGTGCTGTCGATCACGAACCCCTGGGTGCTGCTCGGGGTGCCGGCCGGGCTGCTGGCCGGAGCGGTCGCCGTGGCGGTGCGGTCCCGCGACGCCCGGTGGCGCGCGGGGGCGTTCGGTGTGACGGCCGCGGTGCTCGTCGGCGAGGGGATCCGCGGGCTGTTGCAGGTCGCCGCGACGACGGGGCACGTCACCTGGGCCGTCGAGATCGTCGTCGGCGTGGTGCTGCTCGGCATCGGGGTCCTCGGCACCCGCTCACCCGTCGGGCGCGTGGTGGCGCTCGGCACCGGGGTGGTCGGCACGGTGGCGGTGCTCGGGGCGTACCTGTTGCTCGGCGGGTTCTGATCCTGCAGTCCTGATCCGACGGCGGGTCCTCGCCGCTCCGTCCTGATCCGACGGCGGGTTCTGGCTGCCAGCCGAGCGTTCGTCGGTCGGTCCTGCGAGGATCGATGACGTGCACCTCCTCTCGGTCTTCAGCCTGCGCAACCGGGCCCTCATCGCGCTCGTCACGATCGTGGTCGCGGTCTTCGGCGGCATCGCGCTCTCGAGCCTCAAGCAGGAGCTGATCCCCAGCGTCGAGTTCCCGCAGGTCGCGATCGTCAGCGCCTACCCCGGAGCCACGCCAGAGGTCGTGTCGAACGACGTCTCGACCAAGATCGAACAGGCCATCCAGGTCGTCCCGGACCTCGAGTCGACCAGCGCGACCTCGTCGACCGGGCAGAGCGTCGTGTCGGCGTCGTTCCAGTACGGATCGAACCTGGCCAGCGCCGAGGACAAGATCCAGACCGCGGTGAACGCGCTGTCGCTGCCCGACTCGGTGCAGACGCAGATCGTCACCGGGTCCTTCGACGACCTGCCGGTGCTGCAGGTCGCCGTCTCGGCGTCCGGCAACCAGGAACAGCTCGTCGACCGGCTGCAGGCCTCGGCGATCCCCGACCTCGAGAAGCTCGACGGCGTGCGGCAGGCGGACGTCTTCGGCAACCCGGGTCGTCGCGTCGTCATCACGCCGGACCAGGAGGAGCTCGCCGCCCGCGGCCTCAGCCAGACGGCGATCTCGGACGCGCTCGACGACAACGGCACCCTGATCCCCGGCGGCACGATCACCGAGGACGGCTCGACCCTGTCGGTGCAGACAGGCGAGCGGATCGCTTCGCTCAAGGACATCCGCGCCCTGCCACTCACGAGCTCGTCGGGTTCGTCGGGTTCGGACGGGACCGGATCGGGTGCCGCCGGTGCCGACGGGACGGCCTCGTCCGGTGACGGCACGGCTGCGGGTGCGACCGGCACTGGGGCGACCGGCGCCGGTGCGACCGGGACCGGCACGGGCGCGACCGGCACCGCTCCCACGGGCGACGCCGCGACGGGCGGGTCGACGACCGCGGCCACGCCGACGGACACCACCCTGGGCGACGTCGCGAAGGTCGCCATCACCGAGTCGCCGCGCACCTCCATCAGCCGCGTGGACGGGCAGCAGGCGCTGACGATCTCGATCACGAAGACGCAGGAAGCCAACACCGTCGACGTCTCGAACACCGTCCGCGACGCCCTGCCCGGCATCGAGGACAAGATCGAGGGCGACCCCCGCTTCACCGTCGTCTTCGACCAGGCGCCATACATCCAGCAGTCCATCGATTCCCTGGCCGAAGAGGGCCTGCTCGGGCTCGCCTTCGCGGTGCTCGTCATCCTGGTGTTCCTGCTGTCGTGGCGCTCCACGCTCGTCACCGCGATCTCGATCCCGACGTCGGTGCTCCTCGCCGCGATCGGCATGCGCGCCGCCGGGTACACGCTCAACATCATCACGTTGGCGGCCCTGACGATCGCGATCGGCCGCGTGGTCGACGACTCGATCGTCGTCATCGAGAACATCAAGCGGCACATGCTCCCGGGCGTCGACCGGGGCCAGGCCGTGCGGGACGCCGTGCGAGAGGTCGCCGGCGCGGTCACCGCCTCGACCCTGACCACCGTCGCGGTGTTCCTGCCGGTCGCCTTCGTCGCAGAACTCGTGGGGGAGCTGTTCCGACCGTTCGCCGTAACGGTCACCCTGGCGCTCGTCGCGTCGCTGTTCGTCTCGCTCACCATCGTGCCGGTGCTGGCGTACTGGTGGCTGCGCCCGCCGAAGGTGAAGCCGGGTGACGCGACGGCGGCAGCGGAAGCGCCCACGGACGCGGAAGCGGCACCGTCGGCGATCGATGCCGAGCGCGGGTACGAAGGTGACCGCTCGGAGGGTGCGCTCGCCTCCGCCGCGGACCTGCACGACGCCGGCCGGGTCGACCGCCTGCGACGCGTCTACCTGCCGGTGCTCCGGTGGGTCGTCCGCAAGCCGGTCGTCGTCATCCTGCTCGCCGTGATCGTGCTCGGCGGAACGGTCGCCACGCTGCCGTTCGTCACCACGAACTACCTGGGCGACTCGGGGCAGAACACGTTCACGGTCACGCAGGACCTGAAGGCCGGTTCGAGCCTCGCCGTCCAGTCCGAGTCCGCCCGCAAGGTCGAGCGGGCACTGCAGGACGTCGACGGCGTCGAGACCGTGCAGACCACCATCGGCACGAGCGGCCAGTCGATCCAGGCGGCGTTCGGCGGGGGCGGCAGCGCCTCGGTGCAGTACGCCGTGACGACCGACGCCGAGGCCGACCAACCCACGATCCAAGCCGACGCCCGGAAGTCGATCGGGGCGATCAAGGACGTCGGCGAGGTCACCATCGCGTCCTCGGGCGGCGGGTTCGGTGGCAGCAGCGACATCGAGGTCGACGTGACCGCGCCGACCCAGTCGCAGCTCGAGACGGCGTCGCGCCAGGTGCTGCAGACCATGCAGTCGGTCCCGGACACCACGGGCGCCACGAGCAACCTGTCCGCGGCAGAACCGTTCCTCGCCGTCCGGGTCGACCGCCAGGAGGCCGCGTCACTCGGCCTGACCGAGACCCAGGTGGGTGGCCTCGTCGCCGCCGCGGTCTCGCCGCGGGACACCGGCAGCATCGAGATCGACGACGCGACGCTCGACGTCTACATCGCCGACCCGGAGCCGCCGACCACCATCGCCGCGCTCCGTGCACTCGACGTGCCGACGAGCACCGGCACGGTCCCGCTGTCCGACGTCGCCACGGTCGAGGAGTCCGAGGGCCCCACCACCGTCACCACGACGAACGCGGCCCGTACCGCCACGATCACCGTGACGCCGGACGCCACGAACCTTGGTGCGGCCGTGCAGTCCGTCACGACCGCCGTCGACGAGCTCGACCTGCCGAAGGGTGCGACCGCCTCGATCGGTGGCGTCGCCGCCAGCCAGTCGTCGGCGTTCTCGCAGCTCGGGCTCGCGGTGCTGGTCGCCGTGCTGATCGTCTACGTGATCATGGTCGCGACGTTCCGGAGCCTGCTCCAGCCGCTGCTGCTGCTCGTGTCGGTGCCGTTCGCGGCGACGGGCGCGATCCTGCTGCAGATCGCGTCGGGCGTCCCGATCGGTGTCGCGTCGCTGATCGGTCTGCTCATGCTCGTCGGCATCGTCGTGACGAACGCGATCGTGCTCATCGACCTCGTCAACCAGTACCGACGGCGCGGGTTGCGGGTGCGCGAGGCGTTGATCGAGGGCGCCACACGACGCCTCCGTCCGATCCTGATGACGGCGATGGCGACGATCTTCGCGCTGCTGCCGATGGCGATCGGGCTGACCGGCAAGTCCGGCTTCATCTCGCAGCCGCTGGCGCTGGTCGTGATCGGCGGCCTGGTGTCCTCGACGCTGCTGACGCTCGTGGTGCTGCCGGCGCTGTACTTCGTGGTCGAGCGGGCTCGCGAGCGCAACGACGACCGGATCGCCGCGGGCAAGACCCGGAAGCAGGCGCGCGCCGAGCGACGCCAGGAACGCGTGGAACTCCGGCAGGAACGACAGCGGCGACGAGCGGCGCGTTCCGGCAGCGCTGCCTAGCGGCGGCACTCGGCGTCGATCGCGGCGAGGGGCGAGACGACGACGCGCTCGGTCTGCTCCTCGCGCTCGACGGCCCGGAACCAGGACACCAGCACGAGGGTCAGCGTCACGAGGAACACCACGGCGGCGACCTGTGACACGACGGCCAGCTGTCCGGTGACCGAGGCGTACCCGCCGAACGACACCGCGGCGAGGAACGACAGCCCGAGCAGCAGCTCCCCGAACGTCTGCAGCGCAGGGCGGTCCCAGCGGGTCGCAGCGGCGCGGGCAGGGCGGGTCGAGGTGTCGGTCACCCCCGAAGTCTGCGGCCAGGGGGTCGGCAGCGGCAGTCCCGACTCCGGGTGGCACCCACCCGGGGCACGCGGTCGGTCTCCTGTGCCGGCAGCCGTCAGCCGGCAGCCGGTCGGCCGCCCGTGGTCAGCCCAACTGCGTCCGCAGGAACGTGACCACCCGGCGGCTCATCGCCTCGTCGAGCTGGGCGATGGAGTGGGCCGTGCCCTCGACCGCCACGAACGTCACCGGGACGTCGTGGGAGCGGAGCGTCGCGGCGAACTCCTGCGACTCCCACATCGGGATGAACTCGTCGGTGGAGTGCCCGATGAAGAACGGCGCGGTGTCCGAGGTGACGTGGAACTCCGGCGACGCCCGCGTGGCCGCCGGACACCTGGCGTACGACCGGCACCCGAGGTAGAGCAGCTGCTTGCGCTGGAAGGCCGCGGACACCCCGTCGGGCTCGGTGGACCGGGTGGTGAGGTTCGTCGGCCCGCTCAGGTCGACCACGGCACGGATCCGGTCGCCGTCGGCGTACGCGGCGGAGTCGTGGTCGGTGACGGCGAGCATCGCGGCGAGGTTGCCGCCGGCGCTCCCGCCGAACACGCCCACACGCTGGGAGTCGACGTCGTAGGTCTCGAGCGTCGCGGGACGGAACACGTAGTCGAGCGCACGGCGGACGTCGTCGAGCCCGGCCGGGAACGGATCGGTCGGGGCCAGGCGGTAGTCGACGTTGAACGTCACGAAGCCCTCG
The DNA here is from genome assembly GCF_003234605.2 of Curtobacterium sp. MCPF17_021. NCBI lineage: Bacteria > Bacillati > Actinomycetota > Actinomycetes > Micrococcales > Microbacteriaceae > Curtobacterium > Curtobacterium sp. MCPF17_021. Next base: position 710,996 of record NZ_CP126252.1, read on the forward strand.
GACGCCAGGTACTTGCACACGGACCGGTACGCGGCCGTCGCCTTGTCGCCGTGCGACCAGCTGCCGCCGTGGATCATCAGGACCGCCGGGCGTCCGGTGGTGGCCTCGACCGCTTCGGCATCGGGGTCGGCGGTGGCCGAGGCGGACGGCGTCGCAGTGGGCGTCGCCGTCGTCGCGGGGTCGCTGTCGGCGGGCAGGCACACGTCGAGGCGCTGCAGCGGGTCGGTGCCGTAGGGCACGTCGGCCACCACGTCGATGCCGTGGTACCGCAGCGACAGCGGGTAGATGACGCTGTCCGCGGTCACGGTGGCGTTCTCGTCGCCGACCGGGTCCGTGCTGCAGGACGCCATCGCGCCGAGCGCCACGACCGCGGCGACGAGCGCGAGCACTGAGCGGCGGCCGGACTTCATCACGTCCACGCTAGCCGCCCCGGCGACCGCCCACGTCACCCGAGCGGAGGACGGCAGTGCGAGGATGAGCACGGCAGTCGCCGACCGGAGCACCGCAGGAGGACCCGTGAGCAATCGCAAGGCCTGGAACGCCGATCCCGAACCACTGCTCCGCGTCGAACCCGGGTTCCGCCTCGACCAGGTGGACCCGGACGGCACCCCGGGCTTCCCCGGCCGAAAGATCGACGGCCTCGAGGCCCTCGCCGCCGGTGCCTCCCGTCTCGCCGCCCTGCAGGAGCGCCTGTACGCGGCATCGACGGCCGGCGACGAGCGCCGGGTGCTGCTCGTGCTGCAGGCGATGGACACCGCGGGCAAGGGCGGCATCGTCTCGCACGTCGTCGGTGCGGTCGACCCGAACGGCGTGCACTACGCCGGCTTCAAGGCCCCGACGACCGAGGAGCGCGAGCACGACTTCCTCTGGCGCATCGAGAAGCAGCTGCCGGCAGCCGGGCAGCTCGGCGTGTTCGATCGCTCGCACTACGAGGACGTGCTCGCCCAGCGCGTCCGCGGGCTCGCCGCACCGGACGAGATCGAACGCCGGTACGGCGCGATCACCGCGTTCGAGGACGGCCTCGCCGCCGCCGGCACGACCATCGTCAAGGTGATGCTGCACATCTCGAAGGACGAGCAGCGCGAGCGTCTCGGCGACCGGCTCGACCGCCCCGACAAGCACTGGAAGTTCAACCCGGCCGACATCGACGACCGCCTGCTCTGGGACCGCTACCAGCAGGCGTACCAGATCGCCCTCGACCGCACGTCGACCCCGCAGGCGCCCTGGTACGTCGTCCCCGCGAACCGCAAGTGGTACGCCCGCCTCGCCGTGCAGCAGCTCCTGCTCCGGGCGCTGGAGGACATGCACCTGTCGTGGCCGAAGGCGGACTTCGACGTCGCCGAGCAGCGTCGTCGGCTCGCGGAGTCCTGAGCGCACGACCCCCGGCCTGGAGGCCCGTCCCGCGCCCGGCACGCCGCGGTCGGACCGCGTGGGGCTGGCGTCAGGGCACCGGCTCGCGTAGACTCGCTCGGTCGGCCTTCGACGTCGTGACATTGTGATCACGGAAATTCTGCTGGGTGTGTGTTGCTCGAGGGCTGGAATCACGTCGACTCGCGACGGGATGAACCCCCTCTCCGCAAGCAGCCCCCGCCGATGTCGCTGTCGGGCGCTGCGGTACGTTGCGCACCCGAGAAAGCAGCCATGGCCCCGTACAACAAGGGCGGCGCGGACAACCGCGCCTCCGACCGCGTCCGCCACCCGAACGGCACCCCCGCCGCCCGCAGCAGCAAGCACCGCGGGTTCCGCGCCGCCGACTCGTCGCAGCCGCGCCAGAAGCAGCGCTGGGACGCCGAGGAGCGTCGCGGTCGCGCGTCGCAGGGCGAGCGTCCGGCCCGTCCGAACTGGGAGCCGCGTGACAGTGGCGGCCAGCGTCGACCCGACCGCGACGACCGTGGTCGCGGCTACAACCGCGACGACCGTGCCCCGCGTCGCTTCGATCGTGACGACCGTGCGCCCCGTCGTGACAACGACGACCGTCCGCGTCGTTCGTTCGACCGCGATGACCGCGCTCCGCGTTCGTTCAACCGTGACGACCGTGCACCGCGAGGCTTCAACCGCGATGACCGTGCGCCCCGTCGTGACAATGACGACCGTCCGCGTCGCTTCGACCGTGACGACCGTGCGCCCCGTCGTGACAACGACGACCGTCCCCGTCGCTCGTTCGACCGCGACGACCGTGCACCGCGTCGTGACAACGATGACCGACCGCGTCGTTCGTTCGACCGTGACGACCGTGCCCCGCGCAGCTTCAACCGTGACGACCGTGCGCCCCGTCGTGACAACGATGACCGTCCCCGTCGCTTCGACCGTGACGACCGTGCGCCCCGTCGTGACAACGATGACCGTCCGCGTCGTTCGTTCGACCGTGACGACCGTGCGCCCCGTCGTGACAACGACGACCGTCCCCGTCGCTTCGACCGTGACGACCGCGCCCCGCGCAAGTCCGACCGCGACGACCGCGCCCCGCGCAAGTTCGACCGCGACGACCGCACCGACCGCACCCCGCGCCGCTCGTTCGACGAGCCCGAGCGCGGCAAGTTCGTGCCGGCCGATGACGTCAAGCTCGAGAAGCTCCAGGCCGAGGCCACCATCGCGGCCGACGTCGAGGGCGTGACCTTCGGTGACCTGGGCATCGGCGGCAACATCTCCCGCGCCCTGCAGGAGCTCGGTGCCTCGAGCCCGTTCCCGATCCAGGCGGCGACGATCCCCGACGTGCTCGCCGGCAAGGACGTCCTCGGTCGTGGCCGCACCGGCTCCGGCAAGACCATCGCCTTCGGTGCGCCGCTGGTCGAGAAGCTCATGGAGCACGGCGGCGGCACCAAGCGCAAGATGGGCCGCGCCCCGCGTGCGCTCATCCTCGCGCCGACCCGTGAACTCGCCCTGCAGATCGACCGCACGGTGCAGCCCATCGCCCGTTCGGTCGGCCTGTTCACGACGCAGATCTACGGCGGCGTCCCCTACGGCCGCCAGGAGGGCGCACTCGAGCGCGGCGTCGACATCATCGTCGGCACCCCCGGCCGTGTGCAGGACCTCATGAACAAGGGGAAGCTCGACCTCAGCGAGGTCATCATCTCCGTGCTCGACGAGGCCGACCACATGTGCGATCTCGGCTTCCTCGAGCCGGTGCAGGAGATCCTCTCAGCCACGGCCGAGGTCACCCCGCAGGGCAACCGCGCGCAGAAGCTGCTGTTCAGCGCGACGCTCGACACCCAGGTCGCGGCGCTCGTCGAGCAGTTCCTGCACGAGCCGAGCGTGCACGAGGTCGCGGGTGAGGACCAGGCGTCCTCGACCATCGACCACCGTGTCCTCGTGGTCGAGCAGCGCGAGAAGGACCGTCTCCTCGAGGAACTGGTCGCCGGCGACGGCAAGACCATCGTCTTCGCCCGGACCCGCGCCTACGCCGAGCGCCTGGCCGACCAGTTCGAGGACGCCGGCATCCGCGCGACCTCGCTCCACGGTGACCTGAACCAGTCGCGCCGCACGCGCAACCTGCAGCTGCTCACCAGCGGCCGGGTGAACGTGCTCGTCGCCACCGACGTCGCCGCCCGCGGCATCCACGTCGACGACGTCTCGCTCGTCGTGCAGGCGGACGCCCCGGACGACTACAAGGCGTACATGCACCGCTCCGGCCGCACGGGTCGTGCCGGCAAGGAGGGCACGGTCGTGACGATCGTCCCGCGTGGCCGCATCCGCAAGATCGAGGGCATCCTCGAGCGCGCCGAGATCGAGGCGGACCTGGTGCAGGCCGCACCCGGTGACGGCATCGTGTCGGAGCTCGCCGCGCGCTAGTCGCGACCACACGACGGACGGGAGGCCCGGTACCAGCTGGTACCGGGCCTCCCGTCCGTGACATGGTGAGCACCAAGGGTCGGGTCGCGACGTCGGACCCGACCATTCCTGCTCACGAAGCGACCGCGCGACCGCGCGCGCTCAGCGGTTGAAGAACAGCAGCCCGCGCACGAAGCCCGCCTGTCCGGCGTGCTGCGTGCAGTCGTCCAGGATGCTGACGAGTCGCGCGCCGGCCGTGACGGGCGGGTCCCACGCGTCGTCGACGACGGGGTCGAGGTCATCCGGGCCGAGCGTGCCGAGGTACGCGACGGTGCGCTCGTGCACCGCACGCAGGTACCCGGTGAGCAGCTCGGCAGAGGCCCGAACCCGCCCGACGTCGTCGCGGGACATGCCGTAGCCGAGCGCCTCGGCCGGGAACGGCAGCCCGAACCGGTCGTACCAGCCGTCCGCCGTCCAGACCTGCTCGGAGCCGGCGAGGTCGGCGATCTGCACGTCCTGGCCGCGGGCGATGTGCCACGCGAGCCACGCCAGCGTGTTCGCCCCGGCGGCCGGTCGTGCCGCGAGCTGGTCTTCGGAGAGCCCGTCGACGGCCCGCTCGACCGTCTCGGGGACGCGGGAGAACGCTTCGGTGAGGAGTTCAGAGGGGGTCATGGCGCTCACGCTACGCGCGGGCCGTGACACCCGCTGTCACACGGCGGCGCTGCGGTGGTGGCGCTCCAGGGCGGCACCGAGCCCCTCGAACGCGGCGGCGACCACGGCGCGGTCGGACGGTGCGACGACCTGCCGGAACGCGTCGGAGTAGACGGCGCCGACCTCGCGGGCGACCGCCGTGCCCGACGGCGTGAGGTGCAGCAGCACGCTCCGGCGGTCCTCGGGGTTCGGGCGACGCTCCAGGTGTCCGTGCTTCTCGAGCCGGTCGATCAGTGACGTCATCGCGCCGGTGGTGAGCTCGAGGTACTCGCCGGCCTGCTTCGGGGTGACGCCGTGGCCGCCGGCGGCGCTGAGGAAGAACACGAACCGGGTGTCCGTGGCGTTCAGTGCGCGGACCGTGCTCTCGTGGTGCAGGACGCGCGCGTGCTGCATCTGGAGCACGCGGAAGGCGGTGAGCAGTCGCGGCAGGTCGGCGTCGGGGTTCTTGTCGGCGGTGACGGGGTCGAGCGCAGTGACGTCGGGCGACATCGGTGCCGGCGGCGTGGTGGGGGCGACGCGTGCCGCGGGGACGGCGGGTGCGTGCGGGGGGAGGACGACCGGGTCGGTGTCCGTCATGGGAGCTCTTCTCGGGTACAGGGTGGGAACTTCAGTCAACAAGTAACTCACTCGTCAAGATACCCCCATCAGTGGGGACATCTCAGGTCTTGTGAGCTGCTCGAACGCCAAGTAGCTTGATCGTCGTACCACCTCGGCACGTAGCGCGACCAACCACCGCGGGCCCGTCCGAACCACCGATCAGACCTCTTCCTCACGGAGTCCAACCATGTCTCGTGTCACGCCTCGTGCTGCCCGCCTCGCCGCCTGGATCGCCATCCCCGCTGCCCTCGTCGCCTCGGGGGTCGTCGTCTCGACGGCCTCGTACGCGGCCTTCTCCTCGACCACCGTCAACCCGACGAACAACTGGACGGCCGGCAGTGTCGCCCTGTCCGACGACGACAACAACACCGCGCTGTTCACGGCGAACAACCTGAAGCCCGGCTCGACCGGTGCGAACTGCATCGCGGTGACCTCGACCGGTTCGCTGCCCTCGGCCGTGAAGCTCTACGGCACGAACGTCTCGACCACGAAGGACCTGGCGGCGAACGTCAACCTGACCGTCGAGCAGGGTACCGGCGGCGGCTTCGGCTCCTGCTCCGGCTTCACCCCGGCCGCCACCGGCGGCTCGCTCTACAGCGGCACCGTCGCGGGCTTCGGCGCGGCCTCGACCAACTACGCGACCGGCGTCGGCACCTGGGCCCCGACCGGCACCGCGTCCGAGACGCGCGTCTACCGCGTCACCTACACGGTCTCGAGCACCGCCCCGAACACCGTGCAGGGCGGCACCGCAGCCCTCGGCTTCACCTGGGAGGCCCAGAACAGCTGAGCCGGGACCGGGGCCGAACCAGCCCCGTCCGTTCCCTCCCCGCAACGCGCCCCCGGTCGAAGGCAGTCATGAGCAGCATCGCAGTGCACGGTGGTCCCGCACCGCACGCAGCGGTCCGTGACGCCGTCGACTGGGGGCGCGTCGTCGTCGCCACCCTCGCCCGGGGCGTGGTCGCGACGCTGCTCGGCCTCGCGCTCTGGGCGGCCGCGCCGGCGCTCATCGGGTGGCAGCCGACCACCGTGATGACCGGTTCGATGGAGCCGCGGATCGTCCCCGGCGACGTGGTCGTCTCGCGCCCGGTCGGCTCGGGCGAGATCGCGACGGGCAAGGTCCTGCTGGCCGACGACCCGGACCAGGCGGACCACCTGCGCATGCACCGCTACGTCGAGGACGGCCCCGGCGGCACCATGGTCACGAAGGGCGACGCCAACCCGCAGCAGGACTCCACACCGATCGAGCGCTCGGCCGTGCACGGCATCGCCTTCCTGCGCATCCCGTTCATCGGGACACCGATCCGCTGGATCAGCGCGGGGGAGTGGGGTCTGGTCGCGATGCTCGCGCTCGGCCTGACCGCGGTGCTCGCGCTCTGCACGATCGACGGGTCGCTCCGGCGACTCGTCGAGGACGAGGACGAGACCGACGGCGCAGCCGGTGGTCCGGACGACGCGGCCGGCCCGGACGACGCCACCGGTCCGGTGGACGGTACGGACGACGGCCTGGAGGCGCGGGACGGCGCCGCCACGGGCGTCCCGACCGCCGCGCCCACCGTCCTCACCCGTCGCGCGCTGCGTCGACGAGTCCGTCGCAGGCGGCGGCTGCGCCGCCTCGGTGGGGGCGCCGCGGTGCTCGTGCTCGCGGCGGCCACCGGCGTCCTGCTGCCCGGAGCGGCGGACGCGGCCCCGTGGTCACGGACCACCGTCGCGCCGACCGCGGCCTTCACGGCGGGCACGGCGACCGGTGTCCCCACCCTGACCTGCGCCCCGGCCGGGTCGAACACGGTGACGATCGCCTGGACCTACGACAACGGCGCGACCGTGCCGGTGTCGTTCGACCTGATGAACGGGACGACGCAGGTGGCCAGCACGACGACCGTCGGTGCCCGTTCGATGACGTACGGAGGCGCCGGACTCCTGAACCTCGGCACCACGTACACGCTGCACCTCCGCACGAACCTCGGCAACAACTGGACAGCGACGAGCACACCGACGGTCAGGGTCCGGGTCGTCTCGGTCCTCGGCCTGGCGTCCGCCAGCTGCGTGACCGCCTGAGTCCTCCACAGGGCACCGCGAGGTGTCCGGAGATGTCCCCGGCCGGCGTTACCGTGGCCGCATGCGCATCCTGCACACCGGCGACTGGCACCTGGGTCGCACACTGCTGGGTGCCGACCTGCTCGAGCACCAGGCCGCGTTCACCGACTGGCTCGTCGACCTCGCCCGCGAGCGCGCGGTCGACCTCGTCGTCATCGCCGGCGACGTCTACGACCGTGCGATCCCGCCGGTGGACGCCGTCCGCATGCTCTCCCGCGTGCTGGAGCGCCTCGCCGAGACCATGACGGTGGTGCTCACCCCGGGCAACCACGACTCCGCCGCGCGGCTCGGCTTCGGTGCCGGCGTGATGGGGCAGCGCGTCCGCATCCTCGCCGAGCCCGCCCACGTGGCCGATCCGGTGCTCGTGCCCGACGACGACGGCCCGGTGGCCGTGTACGGCATCCCGTACCTGCACCCCGACCTCACGCGGTACGCCCTGGCCGCGGTCCCCGACGAACCCCTCGCTCGCTCACACCACGCCGTCGTGCACGCCGCCACCGAACGGATCCGCGCCGACCTCGCGACGCGGGCCGACACCCGCAGCGTCGTCGTCGCGCACGCCTTCGTCGGCGGTGCCGACCCGAGCGACAGCGAGCAGGACATCCGCGTCGGCGGGGTCGACCGCGTGGCCGAGTCGGTGTTCGACGGGTTCGACTACGTCGCCCTCGGGCACCTGCACGGCCCGCAGCGCGTCGGCGAGGGCGACCGGATCCGGTACGCCGGGTCGCCGCTGGCGTTCTCGTTCGGCGAGCGGCACCAGCGGAAGTCCGTGACCATCGCCGACCTCGACGCGGCCGGTGCCGTCACCGTCGAGCTCGTGCCGACCCCGGTACCGCGGCGGCTCGTCGACGTGCGGGGCAGCATCGACGCCATCGAGTCCGGCGAGTTCCGGGCCGACGCCGACGCCTGGGTGCGGGTCGCGGTGACCGACACCGTGCACCCCGAACGCATGTACGCCCGCGTGAAGGACCACTTCCCGCACGCCCTGGCGATCACGCACGTACCGGCGGACCGGCCGGCCGCCACCGCCGCGCGGGCCGTCACCGCGACGTCTGACCCGGTCGAGGTCGCCGGCGACTTCGTGGCCTTCGCCACCGGCGGGCTGCCCGACGACGACGAACGGGCGGTGCTGACCGAGGCGTACGAGGCCGCGGTGCTCGCCCTGCAGCGTGAGGGGGACCGCTGATGTACCTGCACCGACTCGATCTGCGCGCCATCGGGCCCTACCCCGACCTCGTGACCATCGACTTCGCGGCGCTGGCCGCGTCCGGGGTCTTCCTGCTCGAGGGGCCGACCGGTTCCGGCAAGTCGACGATCATCGACGCCGTCGTGTTCGCCCTGTACGGCGGACTCGCCGGATCCGACGCCAGCTCCGACCGGCTGCACAGCCAGCACGCCGACCCCGCGGTCGAACCGTTCGTCGAGCTCGTGTTCGAGACCGGTGCTGGCACGTACCGGGTCCGGCGCACCCCGCAGTACGACCGCCCGAAGCAGCGGGGGACCGGCACGGTGAAGCAGCAGGCGTCGGTGCAGCTGTTCCGGCTCGCCGCGCCGACCGACGTCGCCGGCGAACCCATGTCGTCCCGCATCCCCGAGGTCGGGGTCGAGATCGCCCGGATCGTCGGGCTCGACCGCGCGCAGTTCCTGCAGACCGTGGTGCTGCCGCAGGGCGAGTTCGCACGGTTCCTCCGCTCCCCGGGGGAAGACCGCCGGAAGCTCCTGCAGTCGCTGTTCGGTACCCAGGTCTACGACCGCACCGCCGACGAGCTCGCCGCTCGCCGCCGAGCCGTGCAGGCCGAGGTCGAGGGGGCCGACGACCGCGTCCGCGAGGCCCTGGCCCGGTTCGCGCAGGCGGCCGACCTCGCTGACGCCGACGAGTCCGTCGTCCCCGGCACGGTGGCGTCCCTCCGCGCGACGGCCGACGCCGCCGGGGCGGCCCGGACGGCTGCGGCTGCCGCTGCGACGGCGGCGACCGAACACGAACGATCGGTGACGGCCCGTGCGGCCGCCCTCGAGCGACGAGCGGGGCTGCTGCGGCGACAGGCGCTCCTCGACGACGACGCCTCGGCGATCGAGCAGGCACGGGCCGCGGTCGCGACGGCCGAGCGCGCCGCCCGGGTCGCCGCGGTGGCCGACGGCCTCGACGCCGCAACCGTCCGGGCGGACGACACCGTCGCGGCAGCCGCCCGGTTGCGCGAGCAGCACGCACTCGGCGCCGTCGACGCACAGCAGGTCGCCCGGCGCCGCGACTCGCTGACCGACGCCCTGTCCGACGTCCGGCACCTCGTCGCGGTCGAGGCCGAGGCAGACACCAGGCGCACCGCCATCGCCGAGGCCACCGCGACCGCATCGCGCCTCACCGACGACCTCGCCGCCCTCGACACCGCGCTCGAGGCCCGGCCGACGGAACGAGCCCGGATCGTCGAGGCCGCCCGGACTGCCTCGACGACCGCTGCCGGCGCCGACGCCGCCGCGCACGAGGTCACCCGGGTGCAGTCGCTCCGCGCCGACCTGGCCGCCCGCGACCGCGCCGAACAGCGGGTCGCCGGTGCCGAACGCATCGTGGCCGATGCCCGCCGTCGGGCCACCGAGGCGCTCGACGCCGAACGCTCCCTGCGCGAGCGGCGGATCGCCGGACTCGCCGGAGAGCTCGGTGCCGCGCTGACCCCCGGCGACCCCTGCCCGGTGTGCGGATCGACGGCGCACCCGTCGGTGGCCGCGCCACAGGACGACCACCCGACGATCCAGGCGGTGGAGTCCGCGGGCGACGCCACGCGTCTGGCCGACCAGCAGCTCGCCGACGCCGCGGCCGACCTGGCCGTCGAGCGCGCCGAGCACCTCCGACTGACCGACGTCGTCGGCGCCGTCGACACGGTCGCCCTCGACACCATGGCGGTGGCCGCCGACGAGCGGGTCCGAGCGGCGCACGACGCCGCGGCGCTGGTGCTGGAGCACGAGCGCGAGCGGACGGCGCACGACACCGCGACGCGGGCGCTCGAGCGTGAGCGGAACGACCTCGACGCCCGGCGCACGGTGCTCGCGTCGACCGCGGCCTCCGACGCCGAGCGGCTCGAGGCCGACCTGCGATCCGTGCACGAGGCGATCGACCGGCTCGCAGCACTGCTCGACAGCGACAGCGACAGCTCGCCGGTGACGCTCCACGCCGTGGTCGACGGGCTCGACGGACGGCTGACGGTGCTCCGCGCCGTCGCCGAGGCCGACGACCGCGCGGCTGCCGCAGCCCGCGCCCGCGACGAGCGCAGCGCCGAGGTCGCCCGGGTCCTCGACGAGCAGGGGTTCCCCGACGTCGACGCCGCACGAGCCGGCCTGCTCGACCCCGACACCGTCGCACGGTTCCGCAGCAGCATCAGCGGAGCCGAGGCCGAACGCGCCGTCGTGCGGGCAGGGCTCGACGACCCCGCGGTGGTGCAGGCCGCCGACGACGATCCGGGGCAGCTCGACGTACCGGCGGCCCAGGCCGAACGGGTCCGCGCAACGGCCGAACTCGACGAGGCCACCCGGCTCGCGGTCACCGCTGCCCACCGTGCCGAAGCCGTCGAGCAGTGTGCGACCGAGGTCGACCGCACCGTCCGTGCGCGACAGGAGACCTCGGCCCGCAGCCGCGCGGTCGTCCGGCTCGCCGACGTCGCGAACGGGGTGGCATCGGTCAACCCGACCGGCATCACGCTCGGCACCTACGTGCTCATGCGGCGCTTCGAGGACGTCGTGGCGGCGGCGAACGACCGGTTGCGCGGCATGCTCGCCGGGCGGTTCACCCTCGAGACCTCCGATGAACGGGAATCCGGGTCACGGGCGCGACGGACGGGGCTCGCCCTCGCCGTGCACGACCACACGACCGACACCGTCCGTGATCCCCGCAGCCTGTCCGGCGGCGAGACGTTCACCGTGTCGCTGTGCCTGGCGCTCGGCCTGGCCGACGTCGTGCAGGCCGAGGCCGGCGGGGTCTCGCTCGGCACGCTGTTCGTCGACGAGGGGTTTGGCACGCTCGACCCCGAGACCCTCGACGACGTCATCGGGCAGCTGTCGCGACTGACCGCGGGCGGGCGACAGGTCGGGATCGTCAGCCACGTCGAGGAACTCAAGCAGCGGATCCCGGAGCGGATCGCGGTGCGACGCACCCCGGCCGGTGGGTCGCAGGTGACGACCACGGTCTGACCTGACCCGACCCGACCTGACGCTACGGGGTCGGCGTCGACTCCACCGTGCCGTCCGGCGGCGGCAGGATGTCCGCCGCGATCCACGGGAACACCCACTGGAACAGCACGAACACGATGGCGACGAGGAGCACGAGCAGCTCGAGCACCTTCAGGGCGGTGGGGCCGGGCAGCAGCCGCCAGACCAGGGGGAAGATCACTTGGCGGTCTCCGAGAGTTCCTTCGGGGTGCCCTCGGACGCGGGCATCCAGTAGTCGAGCTTCGCGTGCGTCACGAACCGCTCCGCCGCCGACCACATCGGGTGGCAGGCAGTCAGCGTGAGCCATCGGTCCTGGGGGGTCGGTTCCACACCGGGCTTGTTCGGCACCGGCGCGATCGTCTCGATCTTGTCGGGCGTCACGATCTGGCTGTCGGTGACCTTGTAGACGTACCAGACGTCGAACTTCGTCTTCGCGTCGGTGACCCGGACCACGACCGAGTCGCCCTTCTTGAGCTCCGCGATCTGGTTGAGGGGCTTGCCGTAGGTGACCCGGTGTCCGGCGACTGCGAAGTTGCCGGGTGCGCCGGGCATCGCGGTGTCCTGGTAGTGGCCGAGCCCGATGGTGTTGAGGACCTTCTCACGATCCGTGCCCTCGCCGATCGGCCGGTTGTAGTCCTTGCCGAACCGGGGGATCTGCATCGTGCCGAAGACGTCCGACAACCCCGGCGGTTCGTCCAGCACGGGTGCGGTGCCGCGGTGCTCGGTGCCCTCGACCTTCGGGGTCTTGACCTGGTCGAGGCCCTGCACGAGCTTCGTCTGCTCGTTCACGGCGACCACGTCGGTCCACCACGCCGTCCACACGACGTACAGGCCGGTGCCGGCGCCCGCGATGATGAGCAACTCGGCGATGAGCGACACGATCGCACCGCCGACCGTCTGCCGTCTGCGCGGGGAACGCCGGGACCGCGAACCGGCTTCGTCGTCCCGTGCGCTGCGGCGCGACGGGAGGGTGTCGTGTGCGGTCACGGGGCTCCTGATCGGCTGGGTGGTCGGACAGGTCTATCAGATCACGGCGACAGGCCGGTGACGACGTTCTCCCCACCCCCGTTAACGTGGGGGCATGGAGTACCGGATCCGCCCCTTCCGCACCGAGGACACCGACGCGGTCGTCGCCCTGTGGGAAACGTGCGGCCTCGTCCGACCCTGGAACGACCCCCGACGTGACATCGCCCGCAAGCTGACCGTCCAGCCCGAGCTCTTCCTGGTCGCCGAGCCCCAGGCCGCCGGCACCGGTACCGGTACCGACGACACCGACACCGGCGTCGTCGCCGCGGGCATGGCCGGCTTCGACGGGCACCGCGGCTGGGTGAACTACCTCGCCGTGCGCCCCGACCTGCAGGGCTCCGGCCTCGGTCGCACCCTGATGGCCGAGTTCGAGCGGCTCCTGACCGACCTCGGCTGCCCGAAGCTCAACCTGCAGGTGCGTGCCGGCAACGAGCAGGTGCTCGGGTTCTACGCGTCCCTCGGCTACACCGACGACCGCACGGTCTCGCTCGGCAAGCGCCTCATCCCCGACGCCTGACCGCGCCCGCCCGTCGCACCGTGCGGGTTCGCTCATCCGGTGCGGCGTTGGCGGTTCGGTGCGGTGCCGCAAGTCCGCACCGGGCGGTCAACCTCGCACGGTTCGAACGACTCGGCACCGTGCCGGCCCCGCCCGGCCCCGCCCGGCGCCGCTACGCCAACGCCAGCGCCACCGATGCGACGAACGCCAGCACGATGCCGACCCACTGCTGCGCGGTCAACCGTTCCCGCAGCACCACCCCGGCCAGCACCACCGTGCCGATCGGGTAGAGCGCGTTGAGCACGCTCACGACGGGCAGGGTCGCCGGGTCGTCGCTGCTGTGCAGCCCCGCCTGGATGAACACGTTCGCCATCGCGTCGAAGACGCCGCACACGGCGACGACGGCCAGCAGCCGCGGACCCCATGCGCGAGTCGACCGAGGCTCGCGGACGGCGGGAGCCCCGTCGGGGCGGGCCGACGTCGGGGCGGACACCGGGCCTCCCGTCCGGAGCACGACGACGAGCGCCGCCGCACCCAGCAGCACTGCCTGCAGCACCCGCGCGACCACGAGGGGCGCGATGCCCGAGTCGGACGGCGTCAAGTCGTAGGCCAGCACGATCCCGCCGAAGCCGCACCCGGCGACGGCGGCGGCGACCACGCCCCGGGCGGTGAGCCGCGCGCCCGAGGCGTCCCGGACCACCGCGACCAGGACCACCGCGACGACCGCGACGACGAGCGCGCCGGTCGCCACGGGCGACAGCACCGTGCCGCGGAACACCGCGACGAGCACCGGCACGACGGCCGCGAAGACGGCGGTGACGGGGGAGAGCACGCTCATCGGCCCGATCGCGAGCGCCGCGTAGAGCAGCAGGACCCCGACGCCGCCGGAGAGGCCGGCCACTGCACCCCAGACCGCGGCCGGCCACGAGAACACGCCGCCGAGGACCACCAGTCCGACGAGCAGCGGCAGGATCCCGATCGCGGCGGCCACCGCCGTGACGACGACCGGGCGGACCCGGCGCGAGGCGAGTCCGCCCAGGAAGTCGGCGAACCCGTAGACGATCGCGCCGGACAGGCCGAACAGGACGGTGAGCACGGCTCCCATCCTGCCCGGCCCGGTACCCTGCGGTGCGTGAGTGTTCCCTACCAGCGCCTGCCCCGGATCGACGGACGGTGGAGGTGGTGGCGGCCGCTCGTCGCCCTCGCGTTCCTGGCGGGGTGGTACCTCGTGTCGCAGATCGTCATCGCGGTCGCGTACTTCGTGCCGATCGGCGCAACGCAGGGGCCGCAAGCCCTGATCGACCTGCAGAACGACCTGGCCGGTGGCGCGCTCGACCCCACCGACCCGCTGATCCTGTCGCTGTCGCTGGTGTCACTCGTGGTCCTGCTGCCGGGCATCCTGCTCGCCGTCAAGATCGCGCGGATCGGACCGGCCGGCATCCTGTCGTCGACGCGGTTCCGGGTCCGGTGGGCCTGGACGGCGTGGTGCCTGCTGCCGACGCTCGTCATCGCCGCGTTCATGTTCGTCTGGCAGACCGGCCTGTTCAGTGGCGGCGGGATGATCACGACGGACGGCGGCTTCGCCTGGAACCACGACGCGATCGGCCAGTCGACGGTCTCCCTCGGCACCCTCACCCTGACGATCGTCCTCGTCGTCCTGCTCGTCCCGTTCCAGGGCGCTGCCGAGGAGTACATCTTCCGCGGCTTCCTCATGCAGACCGTCGCGTCGTGGATCCCGCGTCGCGTCGGCACGATCATCGCCGTGGCGGTCTCGACGGTCGTCTTCGCGGTGCTGCACATCCCGAACGGCTACAACGTCTGGGGCATCCTCGACGTCGGCTCGTTCGGCCTGATCGCGGCGATCATCGTCCTCCGGACCGGCGGGCTCGAGGCCACGGTCCTGCAGCACGCGTTCAACAACATCATGATCTTCGTGCTGCAGGCGCCCGGCTGGTCCGGGATCGACCTGACCTCGTCGGACGCGAACGGCACCTGGCAGGGGACGCTCGTCACCCTCGTCACGTCGCTCGCCTTCTGGGGCATGGTCGAGTTCCTGGCGTGGTGGCGGGGGCTGGACCGCCGGTTCGCCGGGCACGAGGCGCCCCGGTTCCGCGGTGTGACCCCGGCCTGGGCGGGCGGCGTGCGCTGGACCCGGCCTGGAGGCACGGGCTGGGCGACCACGCCGGCCCGCGCCGACGACGTGGCCGGCTCCGACCGCCGTGCCGGCTCCGGCACGGACGGAGCTGTGGACAGTGCGGTGGGTGTCGCCGGTCGCCCGTAGGCTCGTGGCATGAGCACCACGCCCGCGTCCGCTGCCGTGTCTGCTCCCGCTGCCGTGTCCGCACCCCGTGCCGCTGCGCTCGACGTGCTGCACCGCGTGTGGGGCTACGACGACTTCCGCGGCGAGCAGGCGGCCATCATCGACCAGGTGGTGGCCGGTGGTGACGCCCTGGTGCTCATGCCGACCGGTGGCGGCAAGTCCCTCTGCTACCAGGTGCCATCGCTCGTCCGCGACGGCGTCGGGGTCGTGGTGTCGCCGCTCATCGCCCTCATGCAGGACCAGGTCGACGCCCTGGCCGCGAACGGCGTGCGCGCCGCGTTCCTCAACTCCACGCAGGGCCCCGACGAACGGTCCCGGGTCGAGCGTGCCGTGGTGCAGGGCGAGGTCGACATGCTCTACCTCGCTCCCGAGCGGCTCCGGCTCGAGTCCACCCGTGCGCTCCTCGACCGGGCGCGCGTCTCGCTGTTCGCCATCGACGAAGCGCACTGCGTCGCCCAGTGGGGGCACGACTTCCGGCCGGACTACCTCGAGCTGAGCGTCCTGCACGAGCGGTGGCCGACGGTGCCGCGCATCGCCCTCACCGCCACCGCGACCCCGCAGACCCACCGCGAGATCTCCGCACGGCTCGGCCTCGACGACGCCGCGCACTTCGTCGCCGACTTCGACCGGCCGAACATCCAGTACCGCATCGAACCGAAGACCGGCGCGCTGCAGCAGCTGCTCACCTTCATCCGCACGGAGCACAGCGGCGACGCGGGCATCGTGTACTGCCTGTCCCGCAACTCCGTCGAGCGCACCGCGTCCGCCCTGGCCGAGCAGGGGATCAACGCCCTGCCGTACCACGCGGGTCTCGACGCCCGGGTGCGTGCCCGCAACCAGTCGACGTTCCTGCGCGAGGACGGCGTCGTCATGGTGGCGACGATCGCGTTCGGCATGGGCATCGACAAGCCCGACGTCCGGTTCGTGGCGCACCTCGACCTGCCGAAGTCGGTCGAGGGCTACTACCAGGAGACCGGCCGTGCGGGTCGTGACGGGCTGCCGGCCACCGCCTGGCTCGCGTACGGCCTGAACGACGTCGTGCAGCAGCGGCGGATGATCGACCAGTCCGAGGGTGACGCCGCACACCGTCGGCAGCTCAGCGCCCACCTCGACGCCATGCTCAGCCTGTGCGAGACGATCGAGTGCCGCCGGGTTCGGCTGCTCGCGTACTTCGGGCAGGAGAGCACGGCGTGCGGCAACTGCGACACGTGCATCGCGCCGCCGGAGTCGTGGGACGGCACGGTCCTCGCGCAGAAGCTGCTGTCCACCGTCGTGCGGCTCGAGCGTGAGCGCCGCCAGCGGTACGGCGTCTCGCACCTCGTCGACATCCTGATCGGCAAGCGGTCCCCCCGCGTGCAGGAACTCCAACACGACACCCTGGCGACCTTCGGCATCGGCGCGGACCTGTCCGAGGGCGAGTGGCGCGCGGTCGCACGACAGGTGCTGGCCCAGGGCTACGCGGCGGTGTCGGGCGACGGCTTCGGCACGGTCGTCCTCAGCCCGACGAGCGCCGAGGTCCTGACGGGCAAGGTGCAGGTGCGGATGCGTCGCGACCCGGTCAAGGCACCGCGGGCCGGACGCGGCAGCCGACGCACGGTCGTCACCGACATGCCGCAGGAAGCCGTCGGCCTGTTCGAGGCCCTGCGTGCCTGGCGTGCTGCCGAAGCCCGCGAGCAGGGCGTCCCCGCGTACGTGGTGTTCAACGACGCGACGCTCCGGGGGATCTCCGCCGTCCGACCGGCCGACGTCGACCAGCTCGGCGAGATCTCCGGCGTCGGCGCGGCGAAGCTCGAGCGGTACGGACGCGCGGTCCTCGACGTCGTCGCCGCGGCCGACTGATCTCCGACCAGCACTGCATGCCGTTCCGGGCATGTGCCCTCCGCGCGCCTCATTACACTCGGTAGCTCGTCACCACGAGGAGGTCCGGTGTCCGGTTCGACGAAGTTCGCCACCGTGCTCAGTCGCGCGGTTGTGACCCCGCTCGCCCGGTTGCTGTGGCGCCCGAAGATCATCGGTCGTCGGAACGTCCCGAAGCGTGGTGCGGTGATCCTCGCGAGCAACCATCGCTCGTTCATCGACTCGCCCGCGATCACGCTCATGGCACCGCGCAAGGTCGCGTTCCTGGCGAAGCAGGAGTACTTCACGGGTTCGGGCCTCAAGGGAGCCGTCTCGCGGGCGTTCTTCGGGGGCATCGGCGCCATCGGGGTCGAGCGTGGCGCGGGTGCGGCGGCCCAGCAGGCCCTCGACCTCGGGCTGGCCCGCCTGCAGGAGGGCGAGGCATTCGCGATCTACCCGGAGGGCACGCGCTCGCTCGACGGCCGGATCTACAAGGGCCGCACGGGTGTGGCGTGGCTGGCGTTGACGAGCGGCGCCCCCGTGGTGCCCGTCGCGCTCACCGGCACCGAGGACGTCCAGCCGGTCGGGTCACGGCTGCCGAAGCTCGCCCGCGTGACGATCGAGTTCGGGCAACCGATCGACCTGTCGTCCTTCGGCGAGGCGTCGTCCGGCCGTGCTCGGCGCCACGCGACCGATGCCGTGATGGCGGCGATCCAGGAGCTCAGCGGCCAGGAGCCGGCGAACGCCTACAACAACCCGCCCGCGACGATCGTGGAACGGGTCCGTCGTGCACTGCAGCCGGACGACCCGACCGCGGCGGCCGTCGACCCGGACTGATCGCTGCGTCTGTCCGGTCACTATTTCACATCTGAAATATCGATGGTTGAATGGCGGACGTGCCGCTCGGCACGCCGCCATCGCCGGTCGCCCGAGAACGACCAGCCACGACATCCAGATCGGACCATCCGCAGCATGTCCTCCACCCCGCTCTTCGACTCCATCGCCCAGCGCCGCGATCAGGCCGACGCGCCGCACTCCACGCCGTCGCCGGCGCTCGCCGTCGTGACCCCGGTGCCGACCTCACCGATGTCCGCGCCCGTCCGCCCGGGTGACTCCACGCTGGTGCCGGCCGCACTCGTGGCCGCGATCGACGAGATCCCGGTGCGGGTGGCATCGGCCCTGGTGACCGAGGTCACGATCCGTCCCGAGCACCTCGTCCTGGTCGAGACCGTCGCCGACGCGATCACCCGCGCGGTCGTCGACGCCGTCGTGTGCGAGCTGGACCGGATCGCCCGTGACGGCGTCGTCCGCGTCTGACCGGGCCGGGCGCCGCACGATGACGACCCCCGACGACGGCCTGCCCCGGCGCCCACGCGGTGCCGAGCGTCGCGCCGCCGACCGACCGACCGCGCCCCGGCCACGCCGTGCACGGCACGCTGCACAGCCGGGGCCGCTCCGAGCCGCCGGGGTGGCGGTGCCCCCTCCCGCCACCCCGGCTTCCACCCAGTCCGCACGACGCATCCGGCCTCCACAGCCCAGCCGGCCCACGCGGTCGGCCGCTCCCACGCAGCCGGCCGCTCCCACACGCCGCCGCCCCGCGTCCTTCAGGATCCCCGCCCGGCGGACACTGCCCGCCGCGGCGGTGACCGCCGTCACGTGCCTGTTCATCGCGGTCGGCTCCCCGCAGACCGCCGTCGCCGCTCCGGCCGCTCCGGTACCGACATCGGCATCGGCCGGTGCGCAGCACTTCGTCGCCGACGGTTCGACCAGGCCGACCGTCGGCCGCGACGACTTCTCGGTCGGCCGTGCTGCCGCAGCGCTCCGGGTGCCCGGTGGCTCGGGCCCGACCGGTGGCGCCGCCCGCCCCACGGCCGGTGCGATCCCGGACGCCGGTGGCTTCGGCTCCCGCTGGGTCGTCGGCTGTGCGGCCTGCTCGTCGAACCACCAGGGGGTCGACTTCGCCGCGGCCATCGGGACCCCGGTCGTCGCCGCGCTGCCCGGTCGGGTCGTCTCGGCGGGTGTGCTCGGTGGCTACGGCAACCAGGTCCTCCTGCAGCACGCCGACGGCACGGCGACCCGGTACGGGCACCTGTCGGCGATCGGCGTCCGCCCCGGCCAGGTCCTCCGCGCGGGGGAGCGGCTCGGGGCCGTCGGCAACACGGGCGTCTCGACCGGCGCCCACCTGCACTTCGAGGTCATCGTGGCCGGCACCCCGATCGACCCGGCCGCTTGGCTCAGGGCTCGCGGGCTCCTCTGACGGCGTCGGGCGTAGCGTCGGAGCGGTCGCGGCACGCTGTCGCGCCAGGACGGAGACGCACGTGCGAGTGACGGTGTTGGGGACGGGTGCGATGGGTGCCGGCGTGGCGGGATCACTGCTCCGCGACGGCCACGAGGTGACGGTCTGGAACCGCAGTGCCGACAAGGCCTCGCCCCTGGGCGACCGCGGCGCGACGGTGGCGAGCGACCCGGGCACTGCCGTCGAGCACGCCGAGGTCGTCCTGCTCACCCTGTTCGACACCGATGCGGTCGTCGACGTCCTCGAGCAGGCCGCCGGCGACGCCCCGACCGACGCCGTGTGGGTGCAGGCCTCGACGATCGGGGTCGACGGCACCGCGACGGTCGTGCAGCTGGCCGAGAAGTACGGCATCACCCTGGTCGAGGCGATGATGCTCGGCACGAAGGCCCCCGCCGAACAGGGCACGCTCACGATGCTCGCGGCCGGCCCGGCGGACCTGCTCGACCGTGTCGACCCCGTGCTCGACGCGATCGGCGCGAAGACCGTCCGTGCCGGCGACCACGTCGGCGACGGCACCGCTCTCAAGCTCGCCGCGAACGCCTGGATCGCCTCGATCACCGCGGCGACCGGGCAGTCCCTGGCCCTCGCGGCGGCACTCGGGCTCGACCCCGCGCTGTTCCTGCAGGCGATCGAGGGCAGCGCGAGCGACTCCGCCTACGCCCACACCAAGGGCGCCGCGATGATCGCCCGCGAGTTCCCCGCCCAGTTCGCACTCGACGGGCTGCGGAAGGACATCGGACTCATCACCGATGCCGCCCGGACCGCCGGGGTGTCCACCACGCTGCTCGAGGCACTCGGACGCGTCTACGCCGATGCCAGCGCAGCCGGTCGCGGGGGCGACGACATCGCCGCGGTCGGCACCGCGTTCTGACGCACGGGCACACGCACACGCACACGCACACGCACGGATCCGCCGACCGATCAGCCCCGGCGGAACAGTTGCCGCAGGCGCTTCGTGAGCCGCCCCACGGCCTCGTCGTTCATGGTGTTGGCGAGGTCGAACGCCTCACGAGCCGGATCTGACCCGGCCTGGATCCGTCGGAGCGCGGCGTCGGCACGGGCCCGCGAGTCGAGCTCGGCGAACGGCATGTCGTCCTCGGGGTGGTGTTCGCCGCGAGGGTCCATGCGGTCCAGGCTACGCGCGACGGAGGTGGTCCGACCCGGCGTCGAGCTCGTCCACGACACGGACCATCTCGTCCAGGAAGTCCACGACGACGGCCATCTCGTTGCTCGGCAGGTGCTCGGTGACCTCGAGCGCGCGGGCGTCGAGTTCCTCGATGACCCGGAGCGCGTGGCGCATCGAGGTGCCGGTGGCGGTGAGGATGACGCCACGGCGGTCGTTCGGGTCGGCGTGCCGTTCGACGTGTCCACTGCGGACGAGCCGGTCGACGAGCGCCGACGTCGACGCCGCGGTGATCTCGAGCCGCTCGGCGAGGTCCTTCGCGTTGACGGTGCGGCCGTCGCGCTCGGCGTCGATCAGGAACCGGAGCGCCAGCAGGGCGTTCTCACCGATCCCCAGTGCCTCGCGCGCTCGGCGCTGCGCAGCGCTCTCGGCCGTCCGGTACCGCCGCAGGGCGTTGAGGACGTCCACGGCGGAGACCGCGGAGTCCTCGTACCAGTACCCCGCGGTGCTGGTCATCACCTCGGACGTCATGCCCCCAATGCTAGACGCTCTAGTTAGATTGTCTAGCGAGCGCGGAGACGGGACACCTGCAACACCCGTGACGCGGTTCTGTAACACCCCGGCAACGCCGGCTCGTTAGGTTCTGGACATGCAGGAGCAGCCGTGCTGAGCCGCCTCGCGGGGAACGTCTTCCACGTGGGGAGCGCGGTGGAGCGCACCGACGTCGTCGCACGGTTGCTCGACGTCTACGTCGCCCGCCGAGAACCAGGCACCCTCGATGACGACCGGCTCGTGTCCACCGAGCTCCGCAGCGTCATCGGGACCACCGGCCCCGCGAACGACCCGGACCGTGCCGCCACCGTCGACGCCCTCGCGCTCGACCGGCACGAACCCGCGTCCATCGCCGCCGCGGTCGCCGTCGCCCGCGACCACGCACGCCGTGCCCGCGAGGTCGTCTCGAGCGAGCTCTGGGACTGCCTCGACGTCACGCGGTCGCGGATGCCCCGGAAGATCGCCCCCGACCGGGCGCACGAGTTCCTCGGCTGGGTGCGGGAGCGCAGTGCCCTCGCCATCGGGGTGGTCGAGGGTGACGCCAGCCGTGACGAGGTGTGGGAGTTCTTCACCCTCGGGCGGTCACTCACCCGCTGCGCCTCCACCGCCCGGCTGCTCGCGTCGCGGCTGCTCGAGCCGGACGCGGTCACCTCGTGGACGGCGGCGCTCCGGGCGTGCGGCGCGGGCGAGGCCTTCCTGCGCGGCCGTGACCACGCCCCGGTGCCGTCCGATGCCGCCGCCTTCCTGCTCCTCGACGCGCACAGCCCGCGGTCGTTGCGGTTCACCGTGCACCGAGCGGCCGAGTGCCTGGCCGACGTCGCCCCGTCCTGCGTCGCGGACGAGGTCGCCGGGTTCGACGAGGTCCGCGCCCTGCTCGACGGCATCCCGGAAGAGTCGGCGCTCGCGGTGGCGGGTGACGTCGGGCAACGGCTGGCCGTGGCTGCCGACCGCGTCGCCGCGGCCCTCGACGAGCGCGTCTTCGCGTCGTCCGCACCCGTCCTCTGAGCCGACCGGGCGCGTGTGGCGGAACGCCGCTGGTCCGCGCGTCGTGACCGCCGCCGTGGGCCCGGGTGGCGTCGGACGGGAGGCCCGTGGCGGCGCCGGTGCGGGCCTCCCGTCCGACGGTCCGTGCGTCACGGGCCGTCAGCCGACGGGCAGGGCGGCCCGCCGGTCCGTCAGACGGCGCTGGAGCGGTCGGCGAGCGTCTCGTCGCGTTCCAGCTCGCGGCGGAGCGCCGCGCGCGAGCCGACCACCGGCACGGCGTGCGTGATCGCCAGGTGCAGCCGCGAGTCGGCGTCGTAGCGCAGCCGGACCCGCTGGTACCGGACGAGCCAGACGAGCGCGATCCCGAGTGCGACGAAGCCCGAGGCCGCGCCGACGACGATCGCCCAGCGTGGGCCGAAGGCGTCGGCGACGGCACCGACGAGCGGGGCGCCGATGGGGGTGCCGCCCGCGAAGATCGCCATGTAGAGCGCCATCACGCGGCCGCGCATCGCGGGCTTCGTCGTGGTCTGCACCAGGGCGTTCGCCGTGGTCATGAAGGTCAGGGACGCGAGCCCGACGAACACCAGCACGATCGCGAAGGTCCAGTACGTCGGGGCGAGGGCAGCGGCGGTGCACGCGAGCCCGAACCCGCCGGCGGCGAGCACGAGGGTGCGCATCCGCGGTTTGTCCCGGCGTGCGGACAGCAGCGCACCGAGCACCGAGCCGACCGCCATCACCGAGTTGAGCAGCCCGAACTCGCCGGCGCCCTGGTGGAACTCGACCCGCGCCATCGTCGAGGTGAAGATCGGGAAGTTCACGCCGAAGGTGCCGACGACGAAGATCATGCAGAGCACGACGACAATGTCCGGGCGGGTGCGGACGTACCGGAAGCCGGCGACGATCTGCCCCTTGCCGCGGCCGGCCCTGACCCGTTCGGCGAGCTGGGCGGGGTCGACGAACCGGAGTGCGAGCAGGACCGCCAGGAACGACCCGGCGTTGATGACGAACACCCATCCGGAGCCGATCGCCGCGATGAGCACCCCGGCGACCGCGGGGCCGATCAGGCGTGCGGCGTTGAACGACGCGGAGTTCAGGGCGACGGCGTTCGCGACGTCCTCGCCATGCACGACGTCGGAGACGAAGGCCTGTCGGATCGGGGCGTCGAACGCGGCGACGATGCCGAGTGCCAGGGCGAAGCCGTACAGCGCGAGCAGGGTGGCGGTGTGCGTGAGGACCATGACGCCGAGTCCCAGCCCGAGCAGCCCCATCAGCCCCTGGGTGAGCATGAGCATCTTCCGGCGGTCGAACCGGTCGGCGGCGAGCCCGGTGAGCGGCAGGAGCAGCAGCTGCGGGCCGAACTGCAGGGCCATGGTGATGCCCACGGCGACGGCGTTGTTGTCGGAGAGCTGGGTCAGCACGATCCAGTCCTGGGCGGTGCGCTGCATCCAGGTGCCGACGTTCGACACCAGGGCCCCGGCGAACCAGATGCGGTAGTTGCGTCCGGCGAGGGAGCGGAACATGGCGGTCACTGCTGGGCCAGCCTCCTCATGATCTCGGTGGCGTCGGCGAGGGTGCCCCGCTCGTCGGCGGTGAGTGCTGCGAGTCGCGGGGAGAGCCAGCCGTCGCGGCGGCGTCGGGTCTCCTCGACGAAGGCGGCTCCGGCGGGTGTCGCGCCGAGCAGCACCTTGCGGCGGTCGTCACCGTGCCCGCACTTCGACACCAGGCCCCGCTCGACCAGCACCGCGATGGTCTTCGTCATCGAGGGCGGGGTGACGCCGTCCTGTCGGCTCAGGTCGGCCAGGGTCATGGCGCCGTCGCGGTGCAGTCGGGCGAGGGCGGAGAACTGTGCGTCCGTGACGCTCGAGTCGGCCTTCTGCGCACGCAGGGTGCGGGACAGCCGGTTCACCGCGATGCGGAGGTCGGTGGCGTCGCTCATCGGTCGTTAGCCTATCTCATTAGTTCAGCGAACGAACTTCATTTCGGGTGTACCGTGCTCTTAGACAACACGTGTTGCCGAGAGAGAAGGAGAACATGTCCGAGTTCGAGGGCAAGGTCGCCGTCGTCACCGGTGGTGGCAGCGGCATCGGCGAGTCCGTCGCGAAGGAGCTCGCCGCGGCGGGCGCCGCGGTGGTCGTCGCCGACATCAACCTGGCGGGCGCCGAGCGCGTCGCCGCGTCGATCGTGGAGGCCGGTGGCACCGCCCGCGCGTTCGAGGCCAACTCCGCGGTCGCCGCGGACAACGAGCGCATGGTGCGGTTCGCGGTCGACACGTTCGGCGCGCTGCACCTCGCCGTGAACAACGCCGGCATCGCTGCGGCGCCGCAGCCGATCGGCGAGTACGACGTCGCCGCCTGGGACCGCGTCCGTGCGGTCGACCTGGACGGCGTCTTCTACGGGCTGCGCTACGAGATCCCCGCGATGGTGGCTGCCGGCGGTGGCGCGATCGTGAACATGGCGTCGGTGCTCGGCGTGGTCGGGATGGCCCAGAACGCCGCGTACGTCACCTCGAAGCACGCGCTCGCCGGGCTGACCAAGGTCGCGGCGCTCGAGTACTCGTCGCAGGGCGTCCGCACGAACGCCGTGGGCCCCGGCTTCATCGACACCCCGCTGCTCCGGAAGTCGCTCTCGCCCGAGGCCGTCGCGGCGCTCGAGGACGACCACGCCACGAAGCGGCTCGGCACCGTCGCCGAGGTTGCCGCGCTCGTGCTGTTCCTGCTGAGCGACAAGGCGTCGTTCATCACGGGCAGCTACCACCTGGTTGACGGCGGCTACTCCGCTCACTGACGGGTCGGGTGCACCTGGACGTTCCGGGCGTACCTGGTCGAAACGGGCGTACCTGGTCGGTTCTTCCGACCAGGTACGCCCGTTTCCGCTTTCCAGCGCGGGTGCGATGGGAAGGAACGTCGGACGGGAGGCCCGCCCAGCGTGCGCCGGTCGGCTCGCGCTGGGCGGGCCTCCCGGCCTTCAGAGCCGCGCGTCCGTCAGGATCGCGTCGTGCGGGAGCAGGGCGTGCACGCCCCACGTGCGGTTCGCGACCTGCGTGATGCGCATGCTCACCGCCACGCTCGCCATCGCGAGGGCCTCGGCGCGGCCGATCCCGTGCAGCCCGGCGATCCAGTCGACCATCCGGTCGAGCGCCGTGGCCGTCGCGACGTTGAGGTCGGCGTCGAAGCCGAAGGTGATGCGTCCGGCGGGGGTGTCGGCGTGCACGCCCTCGACCGGGGCCGCATCGAGGAGCGTCAGGGTCATCGTCGTCGTCATGCCGCACTCGACCGCCGTGCCGGAGACCTCGCCGTCGCCCTGGGCCGCGTGCCCGTCGCCGACGTGGAGCAGGGCGTCCGGCACCGTCACGGGCAGGTACAGGGTGGAGCCGGCGACGAGCTCACGGCAGTCGACGTTGCCGCCGCCGACCGTGCGGGGCGGGATCGTCGAGTGCTCCCCGGTGGGCTCGGGCGGGACGCCGACGACGCCGAGGAACGGTGCCGTCCGCACCCCCAGGCCGAGCTGGTTCACGGCGACACCGGCGGACACGTCGATGTCCCAGAGCAGCGGGCCGCGCGACGCCGGATCGGTCAGGCCGAGTGCGCGGTTCACCGGGGAGTCGACCCCGCCCGAGGCCGTGTAGCCCCAGTCGTCGGGCACGAGGTCGTCGAAGTGCACCGCCAGGACCATTCCCGGACGTGCTCCCGCGACGGCGATCGGCCCGACCAGGCAGTGGCCCCGGCGCGGGTCGATCAGGGTTGGGGCGTCCAGGCCCGGGCCCGGCTGGCGTTCCGTGTAGCCCGCGGCGCTCAGGGTACGGACGGTCACCGTGTCGCCCGGTTCGACGGTCAGGACCGGCTGGCGTTCGGCGGTGAAGACGTCGACGGCGGAGTCGACCGTGGCGTCGAGGTGGTGGGTGGTCACCGTTCGATCATCCCAGGCGGGTGGGGTGCGGGGCGGTTCCGGGCGTACCTGGTCGGATCGGGCGTACCTGGTCGAATCGGGCATGCCTGGTCGGAACGGGCGTACCTGGTCGGAAGTTCTGACCAGGTACGCCCGATTCCACCAACCATCGCGGGTGTTCTGGGAAGGAACGTCCTCAGTGGAACTGGGGGATCGTCAACCAGATGCCGGCCAGCACCGCGGCGATGCACACCGCGAAGCACACCATGGCTCCCGCCAGCGCGACCGGCGGGGTGTGCCCGGAGCGTGGGGTCTCCTCGGAGTACTGCGTGCGCTCGCCGCCCGCGTCGTCCGGCTGCCCCGTCCCGAGCAGCCGGAGGCCGAGCGTGTACACGAGCACCAGGCCCACGGCGGCCACGAAGCCGACGCCGGCGACCGTGCCGATCGCGGTGAAGTCGATGTCCATCGTCGTTCCCCTCAGTTCGCTGCGCCGGTCGGCTGCGGCTCGGCCTGCTCGGCCGGCCCGGACTCGGTGGTGATGTCCTCGTGCGAGATCGGCTTGCGCTTCGCGAGGACGGAGAAGGTGAGCCCGCCGGCCAGGGCGAGGACCGCGACGAGCACCAGCCCGAAGGCCGAGGTCGACGCGAGCCAGGTCGCGAGCGCCCCGACCACCGCAGCGGCGGGCAGCGTGATCACCCATGCGATGACGATGCGGCCGACGACCGACCAGTGCACGTCGGCGAGCTTCTTGCCGAGGCCCGAGCCGACGACCGCGCCGCTCGTCACGTGGGTCGTCGAGAGCGCGAAGCCCAGGTGCGACGAGATGAGGATCGTCGCGGCGGAGCTCGTCTCGGCGGCGAAGCCCTGCGGCGACTGCACGTCGGAGATCTTCTTGCCGACGGTCTGCATGATCCGCCAGCCGCCCATGTACGTGCCGAGGCCGATCGCGAGCCCGCAGGCCAGGATCACCCAGAGCGCCGGGCCGGTGCCGGCGGCCTGGTAGTTCGCGGCGATGAGGGTCAGCGTGATGACGCCCATCGTCTTCTGCGCGTCGTTCGTGCCGTGTGCGAGCGACACCAGCGACGCCGAGATCGTCTGCCCGTGCCGGAACCCGGTCGCCGCACCGTGCGTCGTCGCGTTCTTCGTGAGCACGTACGCCAGGTACGTCGCGACCAGGGCGATCACCCCGGCGATGACCGGGGAGAGCAGCGCCGGCAGCACGACCTTCGACACCACCGTCGCCCAGCTGATCGAGTTCAGCCCCGCGCCGATGATCGAGGCGCCGATGAGCCCGCCGAACAGCGCATGGGTGGACGAGGACGGCAGCCCGAGGTACCAGGTCGCCAGGTTCCAGAGCACCGCGCCGACGAGCCCCGCGAAGATCATCGTGGGCGAGATGTGGATGCCGTCCTGCCCCTCGCGGATGATGCCCTGCGAGACGGTCTTTGCGACCTCGGTGGACAGGAACGCGCCGACCACGTTGAGCACGGCGGAGATGAGCACGGCGGTCCGGGGCTTGAGCGCTCCCGTGGCGACCGACGTGGCCATGGCGTTCGCGGTGTCGTGGAAGCCGTTCGTGAAGTCGAACACGAGGGCCACGACGATCACCAGCGTGACGATGACGATGACGTCCATGCGCAGGACGCTAGGCCCGCCTGGAACCCCCTGCGTGAACGCCGGGTGAACAGGTCCGTGATGGAGCGCGTCTGCGAGGATGCTCACGTGCCCACCTTCTCCGCCGCTCGCGGCGACGCCTCGTTCACCGACGCCCACGGCGTCGAGATCGTCTACTCGACCTGGCGTGCGGCGCGGCCGAAGGGTGTCGTGCAGATCGCGCACGGGGTCGGGGAGCACGGGCTCCGGTACGAACCGCTCGCGCAGGACCTGGTGCGCGCCGGCTACACCGTGCACGCCAACGACCACCGCGGGCACGGACGCACCGGCCTGACCCAGTGGGACGGCGACCACGCCAAGCTCGGCAGGCTCGGCCCCGGCGGCCTGCGCGCGGCGATCGCCGCGGTGGAGCAGATGAGCGCGGTCGCGCGGGCCGACGAACCGGGGCTGCCGCTCGTGCTGCTCGGGCACTCGTGGGGGTCGCTGATGGCGCAGCGGATCGTGAACACCTCGTCGGACCGCTACGACGGCGTCGTCCTGTCCGCGAGCGCCTACCGGCTGCCCGGCTGGATGAACAGCGGCGACCTCAACGCCCGGCACGCGGGGTCCGGGCCCACCAAGTACGAGTGGCTCACCCGCGACCGGAAGATCATCGACGCGATGGCGCTCGACCCCCTGGCGGTCGAGGCCGACGTCATCGGGCTCTTCGGGCTCGCCGACACCCTCCGGCTGCTCGGTGTGCCGCGGCGGGGGATCCCGCACGACCTGCCGATGCTGCTGCAGGTCGGCTCCGACGACACCCTCGGTGGTCCGCGCTCGATCGAGCGTCTGGCGCAGGCGTACCGCCGACGCGGCCGGCTGTCCGACGTGACCGTGCAGGTGTACGAGGGCGCGCGGCACGAGGTCTACAACGAGACCAACCGCGCCGAGGTCATCGGCGATCTGGTCGCGTGGCTCGACCGGGTGACCGCGCGCTGACGGCGCTCGCCGCGTCCTGCGACGCGACCGGCGGCGGACTGGAGGCCCGTGGCGGCGCCGCCACGCGCCTCCAGGCCGTCACCAGGCCGGCTCACTGCCGGGCCGTCGGCCGTCCGGAATAGGGTTGCGGCATGCACGGTGAGTACAAGGTCCCCGGAGGCAAGCTGGTCGTCGTCGACCTCGAGGTCGTCGACGGCACGATCCAGCAGTTCCGCCTGGCGGGTGACTTCTTCCTGGAACCCGACGACGCGCTGCCGCTCATCGACGCGGCCGTGAACGGGCTTCCCGTCACCACCGACGCTGCTGGCGTCGCCGCAGCCGTGCGGGCGGCCCTGCCGACCGATGCGGTGCTGCTCGGCTTCACGCCCGAGTCCGTCGGCGTCGCGGTGCGCCGCGCGCTGTCGCGGGCCTCGACCTGGCGCGACCACGACTGGCAGATCGTGCACGAGGGGCCGATCAGCCCGAACGAGCACCTCGCGCTCGACCAGGTGCTGACCGAAGAGGTCGGTGCCGGCCGTCGCGGTCCCACGCTGCGCATCTGGGAGTGGGACCAGCCGGCCGTCGTGATCGGGTCGTTCCAGTCGCTCAAGAACGAGGTCGACCCCGCCGGCGCCGAGAAGTACGGCGTGCAGGTGGTCCGACGCATCTCCGGCGGTGGCGCGATGTTCATGGACGCCGGCGCCGTCATCTCCTACTCGCTCTACGTGCCGTCCGACCTGGTGCAGGGCATGACGTTCGCCGACTCGTACGCGTTCCTCGACGAGTGGGTGATCGAGGCGCTCAAGTCGCTCGGCATCGAGGCCTACTACCAGCCCCTCAACGACATCACCTCGACCAAGGGCAAGATCGGCGGGGCCGCACAGAAGCGCCTCGGCACCGGGTCCCTGCTGCACCACGCCACCATGAGCTACGACATGGACGGCGAGAAGATGGTCCAGGTGCTGCGCATCGGGCGCGAGAAGATGAGCGACAAGGGCACCACGAGCGCCGCGAAGCGCGTCGACCCGCTCCGCTCGCAGACGGGGTTGTCCCGCGCCGAGATCATCGAGCGGCTGATCGGCACCTTCACCCGCCTGTACGGGGCGACCGAGGGGCACGTGACCGAGGCCGAGCGCGAGCGGGCGCAGGAGCTGGTGCGGACGAAGTTCGCGACGAAGGAGTGGCTCGAGCGGGTGCCGTGAGCCCTGCTCGGTCGACGGTGGACGCGACGGCCGGAGCTGAGGGGGGACGTCCCGGCCGCCGCTGCTTCGAGTGTGCGCCTCGACCTCATGAACCAGACGTGTGGATGATGAGAATCCCCCGCGCGGCTGATCCGCTCGCCGCGCAGCCCACGTAGCGTCGCTGCCGTGAACTGGTTGATCTTCCTGGGGGCGGTGGCCGCCGTGGCCGTCGTGGTGTGGATCGCCGATCGCATGGGGTGGATCGACCTGTCGAACAAGTCCCAGCGCAGCGGCGGATCCGGAGGCATGGGCGGGATGCTGGACGAGGTGTTCGCACCGACCCGGCACGAGACGCAAGCCGAGTACGAACGGCAGGCGCGCCTGCCGAAACAGGCCCCGTCTCCGGCGGACCACGACCACGATCTGCTCAGCGGCAGCGTGCTCATCCGGGTGCCGGCGGTGCGGAGCGCCGGGCGGCACGAGGCCCGCGCGGGGACGCACGACCGGTCGTACTGAGCCGACGGGCGCCGCGCTCGTCTGTGCGTCGCCCGCTTCAGCGCGTCGTGAGCTCCTGGTAGTCCGGGTGCCGCTCGATCCACGCGTGCACGTAGCTGCACTGCGCGACGACCCGGCGTGACGAACTCGCACGCACGTCGTCGAGGGCGTGCTGCACCAGGATCGACGCGTGCCCACCGCCGCGGTGCTCGGGATCGACCTCGGTGTGCACGAAGCGGATCTCGTCGCCGTCGATCTCGTACGCCGCGAGGCCGATGACCTCGCCGTCCTCGATCAGGGAGTACTGCTGCTTGTCGGTGTCGTTGCGGACCTCGGGTGCTGCTGCCATGCACTCGACCGTACGCCGGGGCCTGAGCGCGCGCTCTGTGCTGCACGCTGGCTCCGTGCACTGCGCGGTGCGGTGCGCGTCGAGCGTGCTCGCTCGGTGCGCGACAATGGGTCCGTGCGCAGGGGAAACGACCGAGGCCCGGACCGCGTCGTCCTCGGCGACGCCCTCGACGTGGTCCCCGCCTACCCGGACGGCTCCTTCACGCTGGTGTACCTCGACCCACCGTTCAACACCGGCCGGTACCAGCGGCGGCACGCGACGTCTGCCGTGCCGAAGGCCGACGGTCCCGTGATGGGGTTCCACGGCCGGACCTACGAGCGGGTGCGCGGCGACCTGATGCGCTTCGACGACCGGTTCGAGGACTACTGGTCGTTCCTCGAACCCCGACTCATCGAGGCCTGGCGGCTGCTCGCCACCGACGGCACGCTGTACCTGCACCTCGACTACCGCGAGTCGCACTACGCCAAGGTGCTGCTCGACGCGCTGTTCGGCCGCGAGTCGTTCCTGAACGAGATCGTGTGGGCCTACGACTTCGGCGCCAAGTCCAAGACGCGCTGGCCCACGAAGCACGACACGATCCTGGTCTACGTGAAGGACCCGTCGCGGTACTGGTTCGACTCCGAGGCCGTCGACCGCGAGCCGTACATGGCACCGGGGCTCGTCACGCCCGAGAAGCGCGAGCGCGGCAAGCTGCCCACCGACGTCTGGTGGCACACGATCGTGTCGCCGACCGGCCGCGAGAAGACCGGCTACCCCACGCAGAAGCCCGAGGGGGTGCTGCGGCGGATCGTGCAGGCGTCCTCACGCGAGGGGGACTGGGTGCTCGACTTCTTCGCAGGCAGCGGGACCACGGGCGCGGTGGCGCAGGCGTTGGGGCGGCGGTACGTGCTGGTGGACGACAACCCGGCAGCGATCGACGTGATGCGGAAGCGGTTGCCGGGGGCGTCGTTCGAGGTTGCCGGAGCACCGGCGGCAGCGGCGGGGGACGCGGCGCCGGCGGTCTGAGGCTGGCGCGGTCTCGACGATCCACGAGTCGTTCGACGCGTGGATCGTCGGAACATGCACACGCCCGAGCGACGATGTCGACGTCGTACGACATCGGCGGTGTCGCTCCCGCTCGGCCGCAACAGTTGCACACGCGCAGATGCGACGAGGTCGCTGTCGTACGACAGCGACCTCGTCGTTCGGCATCAGCGAGCGAGCGCCCGCGCCGACTACTCCGCCGAGTGCCGCCCGTGCGCGTGCGCGTCGCCAGCGTCGTCAGCGTCCGGCCGGGAGGCCCGGCTCGCCTCCGCCGCGTCGGCTCCGGCCCCGGGGGCGTCCGGCTCCACGACCGCAGCCGCGTGGGCAGCCCGGGTCCGGATGACACCGGTCGTCGTCGGGGGCTCGTCGACCGGCGCAGCCGCCGAGTGCGCACCGTGCGTCGTGGCGTTCGGCAGCGGCGCGCGGGTGTCGTCCACCCCGATCGGCAGCACCGAGACGTCCGACGCTCCGGCGGCCCGGGCGGACCGCGGCTGCACGTCCGGCGACGTCGGAACGTCGGGCGAGGTCGGGACTTCGGCAGAGGACGACCCCGTCGGCACCGGGGCAGCTCCAGGTGCGGCGGCGGCAGCGGCAGCAGCGGTGCTCCCGTCCGACCCCGCTCCGGCAGCGGTGCGTGCGGCATCCGCCTGCTCCTGCAGTGCCGAGGTCTTGCGGAGCGGCGGCACCCGGAAGAACCACGTCAGCACGAACGCGATCAGGATCACCGCGAGGCCGACGTAGTACACGCGGACGGCCGAGTCGCTGAACCCGACCAGGAACGGACGGCTGAGCCGGGGGTCCGCCCCGTTCAGGAACGACGTGTCGCTCGTCGCCGAATCGGTGGACGAGCTCGCGGCCGAGTCGCCGCTCTTGAGCTGCTTGATGAGCGTCGGGGCGACCTGGTCGACGACGTTCTCCCGCTGCGCCTTGTCCGAGTAGTCGATCTGCAGCGTGCCGTCGACGACCGAGGCGTTCGCCTTCGTGGCCGCCGTCTCGAGCGCCTGCTGCTCGGCTGCGGGCTTCGCGTCGTCGACCTGCTGGGCGATGATCGTGTCCGCGGCGGCGGCGGGGACCGTGCCCGCGGCGACCTGCCGCTGCACGGCTGCGGTCACCTGCTTGGTCACGGCAGCGTCGGCGGCCTGCTTCGCCTGCGCGGTGCCCTGGTCGAGACCGTCCTGCACGTTCTTCTGCACCGGGTCGACGATCTTCGTCCAGATCTCGTCCATCACGCCCTGGTTCTTCGACGCGTTCGCGACCGAGGGCGTCATCGCGGCGTTGAGCGCGCTCTTCAGGTCGGACTCGTTCTGCATCGCGGCGCTGATGTTCGTCGGCATCAGGGTGAACAGCACGGAGAGCAGGACGGCGGTACCCATGGTGCCGCCGATCTGACGGAAGAACGTCGCCGCGCTCGTCGCGACACCGATGTCCCGCGGCGAGACCGAGTTCTGCGCGGCCAGGGTCAGCGTCTGCATGAGCTGCCCGAGTCCGAGCCCGATGCCGAACATGCCGAGCATCAGGAACCACAGGGGCCGGTCGGCGGTCAGGAACGTCAGGACCGTGAATCCGATCGCCGTGAACGCCGTTCCGGTGATCGGGAAGACCTGGTAGTTGCCGGTCCGGGAGATGATCTGGCCGGAAGCGATCGACGAGATCATCAGGCCGAGCACCATCGGCAGCATGGCGAAGCCCGACTCGGTCGGGGTCACGCCCTTGACGATCTGCAGGTAGAGCGGGATCGTCAGCATCGCGCCGAACATGCCGAAGCCGACGAGCACGGACAGGATCGCGGACATCGAGAACACCCGTGACCCGAACAGCTTCATCGGCAGGATCGCGTCGTCGCCCATGGCCCGTTCGACGATGATGAACGCGATCAGGCCGAGGGCACCGATGGCGTAGCAGGCGAAGGCGGCGGGGGAGTCCCAGCCCCACTCACGGCCCTGCTCGGCGATGAGCAGCAGCGGCACGAGCGTGACGATGACGAGCGTCGCGCCCCACCAGTCGATGCGGGGCTTGCCCCGGTCGCCGAACTTCGGCAGGTGCAGGAACGTCAGCACCATGAACAGGGCGATGATGCCGATCGGCACGTTGATCAGGAACACCCAGCGCCAGCCCGCGATGAACAGCAGCTGGTCCGCGCCGGCGAAGACGCCACCGACGAGCGGCCCGATGACGGACGAGATGCCGAAGACCGCCAGGAAGTAGCCCTGGTACTTCGCCCGCTCGCGTGGGGCGAGCATGTCGCCCATGATCGCCAGCGGCAGGGACATCAGACCACCGGCACCCAGGCCCTGCAGCGCGCGGAACCCGGCGAGCATGAGCATCGAGTCGGAGAACGACGCCGCGAACGAACCGACGATGAAGATGCCGATCGCGGTGATGAAGAGCGGCCGGCGACCGAAGATGTCGGAGAGCTTGCCGTAGATCGGGGTCGTCACCGTCGACGCGATGAGGTACCCGGTGGTGACCCAGGCCTGCTGGTCGAGCCCGTGCAGGTCGTCACCGATGGTGCGGATCGCGGTGCCGACGATCGTCTGGTCGAGGGCACCGAGGAACATGCCGGCCATCAGGCCGTAGATCACCAACAGGATCTGTCGGTGGTTCATCACGACGTTGGACGCCGTGGTGGGGGCCGCGGGTGCGGTCGCCGTCTGGGTCATGAGCAGGGTCTCCCGGGTACCGATGCGCTGGCAGAACGATTTTTGCGCTGCCTGCAAAGTTACAACTGCCGCAAGTGCTCGGTCGCACCGAGACGGCTTCCTGAGTGGATCGGCAGTCACGGTACGCCCAGTGGGCCCCGGTGGCACACGGCCTGGAGGCCCGGCTCGGTTCCGTCGGACGGGCTGCGGTCTCCGAGACCCGCAGCCCGTCCGACGAGGGCGCTACGCGCCCAGTGCTGCGTCGACGATCTCCTTGGCTTCGCGCTGCACCTGCTCGAGGTGCTCCTGCCCGACGAAGCTCTCCGCGTAGATCTTGTAGACGTCCTCGGTGCCCGACGGGCGCGCGGCGAACCACGCCTTGTCCGTGACGACCTTGACGCCGCCGACGGCTGCGTCGTTGCCCGGGGCCTTCGACAGCTTCGCGGTGATCGGGTCGCCGGCCAGGGTGTCCGCGGTGATGGCGTCGCCGTCGAGCTTGCCGAGGCGGGCCTTCTGCTCCTTCGAGGCCGCGGCGTCGACGCGCTGGTAGACCGGCGCACCGAAGCGCTCGGTCAGCTCGGCGTAGAGCTGCGACGGGGTCTTGCCGGTGACGGCGACGATCTCGGACGCCAGGAGCGCCAGGATGATGCCGTCCTTGTCGGTGGTCCACGCGGTCCCGTCGGTGCGCAGGAACGACGCACCCGCGGACTCTTCGCCGCCGAAGGCCACCGAGCCGTCGATCAGGCCCGGGACGAACCACTTGAAGCCGACCGGGACCTCCCACAGGCGACGGCCCAGGGACTCGGCGACGCGGTCGATGATGCTCGACGACACCAGGGTCTTGCCGATCGCGGCGTCGTCGCGCCACTCGGGCCGGTGCGCGTAGAGGTACTCGATCGCGACCGCGAGGTAGTGGTTCGGGTTCATCAGTCCGCCGTCGGGCGTGACGATGCCGTGCCGGTCGGAGTCGGCGTCGTTGCCGGTCAGGACGTCGAAGTCGTCCTTCCGGGCGAGTACCGAGGCCATCGCCGAGGGGCTCGACGGGTCCATCCGGATCTTGCCGTCCCAGTCGAGCGTCATGAACGCCCAGGTGGGGTCGACCTCGGGGTTCACGACGGTCAGGTCGAGGCCGTAGTGGTCGCGGATGGCGTTCCAGTACGGCAGCGAGGCGCCACCGAGCGGGTCGGCGCCGATCTTCACGCCGGCACGCTTGATCGCGGCGATGTCGATGATGTTCTCGAGGTCGGCGACGTACGTGTTCAGGAAGTCGTAGCGCTCGGGCTCGGCGTCCTCGGTGCGCTGCACCTCGACGTTGCCGCCCTCGATGATCGCGTTCGCCCGGTTCGCGATCCAGCTCGTGGCGTCGCTGTCGGCGGGGCCACCGTGCGGCGGGTTGTACTTGAAGCCGCCGTCGCGGGGCGGGTTGTGGCTCGGCGTGATGACGATGCCGTCGGCCGTGTCCGGGTTGCCGGCGCGGTTGTAGCGGATGATCGCGTGGCTCAGCGCGGGCGTCGGCACGAAGCCGTCCTCGCTGTCGGCGAGCACGCGGACGCCGTTGGCGGCGAGGACCTGCAGTGCGGTCTGTTCCGCGGGGGCGGAGAGCGCGTGGGTGTCGCGGCCGATGAAGAGCGGCCCGTCGGTGCCCTGGTCGCGGCGGTACTCCACGATCGCCTGCGTGATGGCGGCGATGTGGGTGTCGTTGAAGGCGGTGTCGAGCGACGACCCGCGGTGTCCGGACGTGCCGAACACGACCTTCTGCTCGGGGACCGAGACGTCGGGCACTCGGTCGTGGTAGGCGGCGAGGAGCTCGTCGAGGTCGACGAGGTCATCTGCGGTCGCTGGGGTGCCGGCGCGGTCGTTCATGCGTCCATCCTGGCATCGGCCGCCCTGGCGCGTTCGGGGGAAGTGCACCAGAGGCCGGGAACGCGAGCGAGCGGCCGCCCCACCCGGGTTGAGGGGGGACCCCCGAGGTGGACGACCGCTCGCGGTCTGTGGAGGCAGGTGCCTCAGGCGGTGCGGAACGAACCCGTCGCCGTGCGGAACGAACCGGTCACGGTGCGCGTCGAGGACGTCGCGGTGCCGGGACGGCGGAACTGCGTGTCGACGAAGCGGCCGAGTGCACGGCCGATGCCGGTGCCGGTGTAGCTGCCGATCGGGCTGCGGGTCGCGTCGCCGGTGAAGGTGCCGATCTCGGCGCGGGACTCGAGGCCGGTCACGTAGGCGCCGCCCAGGGGGTTCTGACGGTTCTGCATGGGTGCTCCTCGTCGTCGTGCCGAGGTCCGCAGGTCACCGAGCCGGCGACCGCGACGCCGTCGGCTGGATGACCACCACTCTACGCGGTTGTCTTGCATCATGCAAAACAAGGATGCGTTCTGCGGTCAGATCCACCCTCGGTCCCAGGCCACGGCGGCGGCTGCGACGCGGTTGTCGACGTGCAGCTTCGCGATCGCCGACGACAGGTGGTTCCGGACCGTGCCGTGCGCGAGCGAGAGCTCCCGGGCGATCTGCTTCGTAGCGAGCCCGTCACGGGTGCAGCGCAGGACGTCGGCCTCGCGCGGGGTGAGCGGGCTCTCGTCCTCGGTGAGCGCGGCCGCCGCGAGACCGGCGTCGATGTACCGCTCGCCCGCCGCCACGTCACGGATGATCTCGGCCAGCCGGGCGGCCGGCGTGGACTTCGGGACGAAGCCGCGGACCCCGGCGGACAGGGCCCGCCGGAGGGTCCCCGGCCGCGCATGGCGGGTGACGATCACGGTGGGCATCGCGTCCGACAGTGCACGGGCGGCCTCGATGCCGTCGAGGACGGGCATCTCGAGGTCGAGCAGGACGACGTCCGGCCGGTGCGTCCGGGCCCCGGTGACCGCTGCTGCACCGTCGGCGACGTCGGCGACGACCTCGAGGTCGGGTTCCAGGCCGAGCAGGGCGACGAGCGCGCCACGGATGAGTTCCTCGTCGTCGGCGATGACGATCCTGATCACGGGCGCACCGCCGCTCGTGCAGGTACCGGGATGCGCACGAGGAGGGCGAACCGGTCCTCGCTCCGGTCGACGTCGACCGTCCCGCCGTGCGTCGCGACCCGCTGTCGGAGCCCGTCGATGCCGGTGCCGGTACCGTGTCGTCCGGACGACCGCGGTGCGTCGTTCGCCACCGTGAGTCGCCAGGCGTCGCCGTCGGGCAGCAGCTCGATCGACGCGGTGCTGGCGTGGCTGTGCCGGATGGTGTTCGTCGCTGCCTCGCGGATCGCGACGGCGAACAGTGCGCCGACCGCGTCGGGCATGCCGGCGGTCTCGAGCTGCACCCGGCAGCTGACCCCCGCCGACCGCAGGACGGCTGCGGCGTTCCGGGCCTCGACCGCCACCGTCACGGTGCGGTATCCGCCGACGAGCGCGCGGGTGTCCTCGAGTGCCTCCTGTGCCACGGTCCGGATGTCGGACAGCTCACTCCGGGCACGCTCGGGGTCGGCGTCGAGCAGCCGTTCGGCGAGCTCGCTCTTCAGGGCGATGACCTGCAGGTGGTGGCCCTGGATGTCGTGCAGGTCGGTCGGGAAGCGGAGCCGTTCCTCGGCGACTCCGAGGTCGGACGCGGTGCGACGAGCGGCTTCGAGCCGGAGCACGACGCGGTGGATCCACACGACGCTCAGCGGCATCAGGGCGAAGAGCGCGAGGGTCCCGACCAGGACCAGTTCGGCTGGCTCGGCACGGGCGTCGGCCGCCCCGACGAGCAGGACGACGGTGCCGGCGAGCACGGTGACCCGAGCCCACCCGCGCAGCATGCAGCCGACCGTGCCGCCCGCGATCGCCAGGGTGAACGACCACGCGGAGCCGGTCGCCGACGGAACCAGCGCGACCACCCACGTGGCGACCGCGAGCACCAGCAGGGCGAGCACGGCCGGGTGGCGTGCCGACGCCGCACCGGCGGGACGGAGCAGCAGTGGGATCGATGCGAGCGCCGCCACCATCGCGGCGACGGTGAGCACGACGAGCACGGGGGTGCGCGCTGTCGGCGGACCGTCGGTCCCGATCAGGACCTGCGCGCCGCCGCCCACCAGCACCACGAGCCACAGCGACGCGACCGAGGACCAGCGGACCACCCGGACGTCGGCGTCGGCGCGGGGCCGCTCCTGCCCGGGATGCGTCACGCGCCCAGGGTAGCGAGGGTCGCGTCGGTGTCCCTGGCGATCCGTTCCGACAGGGTGTGGTGCAGGTAGTGGTCGCCGACCAGTCCGATCACCTGGCCGTGGTCCACGGTCGCAGCCTGGCGCTCGTGCAGCCGGACCCAGTTCGGCACGTCGTTGTCATTCGTCCGCACGAACAACAGCACGGGCAGGTCGGCGGGGAACCGCGAGTCCTCGACGGACCGGAAGTTCTCCGGCGCGTGCCGCATCTCGTCGATGATCGTCGGGGCGGCGCCGTTCTTCGCCGAGAGCAGCTGCATCTGGCGCTTCGTCGCGTCGTCGTAGGCATCGCCGTACGTGTCCGAGGACGCTCCGCCGAGCGCGCGCAGCAGACCGAGCCGGTCGAGGGCGACGATCGCGCCGGTCGGGATCGGCTCGTCCCAGCTCGACTGCCGCGGCACACTGCTGTCGATGCCGACGAAAGCGGTCACCTCGTCGCGGTACGCCGTCGTGTAGGGCAGGGCGTAGATGCCCGCGACCGAGTGGCCCATCAGCACGTACCGGTCGACGTGCAGGTGCTGCAGGGCCTCGTGGACCTCGCGGGTGATGTTCGCGGCGGTCCGCGGGACGTCGGTCTGGTCGCTCAGCCCGGTTCCGAACGGTTCGACGGCGACGACCCGGTGTGTCCGGGCGAGCTGGTCGATGAGCGGCCCGAAGTCGAGTCCGGGGGCGGCGGTGCCGAGCCCGGGCAGGAGCACGATCGTGCCGGTGTCGGACGTGTTGCCGGTGCCGCGGACGACGACGTTCATCCGCTTGCCGTCCACGGGAACACGCTCGCCGTAGTCGTCGATCTCGGACGCTTCGACGTGGGTCGCGACGACGTTGACGACCGTCGTCGTCGCCAGGGCGAGGACCGGGACCGCCACCAGTGCGCCGAGGGTGATCAGGGTGATGCGCAGGGACTTCCGCACGGTGCTCGTCTCGATCGGGCCGCGCAGGGTGCGCGCGGCGGGTCCGATCAGTCAAACGGCGCGGGGCGCCGCGCGGATGTGCCCCGGTGTCACGATCGAACGTGACGGATGTCATGGTCGATCGTGCCGCGGCCAGCTCAGGCGAGCAGCTCGCAGAAGTTCCGGCCCTCGGCCGTCCAGCTCTGCCGCGCGACCAGTCCGGCTTCCGCCGCGTGCCGGTGCAGGGCGTCGAGGCCGACCTCGGCCCACGGGAACCCGGCGCTCTCGTTGCCGTCGGCGTCGACCACCCGGGCGGTGTACACGCGGTCGGCCGTGACCTCGGGGTTCGTCTCCACGATG
Organism: Curtobacterium sp. MCPF17_021; assembly: GCF_003234605.2. Taxonomy (NCBI): domain Bacteria; kingdom Bacillati; phylum Actinomycetota; class Actinomycetes; order Micrococcales; family Microbacteriaceae; genus Curtobacterium; species Curtobacterium sp. MCPF17_021. The sequence continues at coordinate 750,557 of NZ_CP126252.1, forward strand.
ACCCGGCCACCGGCTCGTACGATCTCGCGGCAACGGGCGAGCAGGGCCGTGGGGTCGCCGCCGATGCCGATGTTGCCGTCGATCACGAGCGCGGTGTCCCAGTGGCCCTCGTCGGGCACGGCGTCGAACACGGAACCCTGCAGAGCCGTGCCGCCGGAGCGCTGCGCGATGGCGACGGCCTCGGCGGAGACGTCCACGCCGAGCGCCGGGATGCCCCGGGACCGTGCGGCGACGAGCATCCGGCCCGGGCCGCAGCCGATGTCGATGACCCCGCCGTCGACGTCGTCGAGCAACGAGCGGTCGACGCGGTCGGCGGCGGCGCTCCAGCGGCCGACGTCCATCGTGGTGACGGCGTCGGGACGGTCGGCGTCGGTCAGGCGCAGGTGGCCGTCGGTGCGGAGCGCACGGGCGTACGGCTCGCCGCCGCCGGCACCGAACGAGACGGGTGCGTGCATGGTCATCGGGTGCTCCCCACGGTCTCGGCACGGAGTGCCCGGGTGAAGTCGGAGTCGGGTGCGAGGTCGGCGACCCGCTCGGCGTCCGGCATGGTGTCGACGTCGAGCAGCTCGCCGAGCACGCCCACGTCGAGTCCGGCATCGGTCAGGCGTGCGAGCTGCACGGCTCCGGTGTCGTCGCGGGACATCGGGACGCCGCGCAGCAGGTCGCCGGTGGGCTCTCGCAGGTACAGCGACCAGAAGCCGCCGTCCTCGGCCGGGCCGAACCAGGCATCGCGGGCGGCGCTGTCGAACACCGGGGCGAGGTCCGCGGGGGACACCTGCGGGGTGTCCATGCCGACGAGCAGCAGCGGACCGTCGACGGCGTCGAACAGGAACCCGAGGCGTTCGTCGAGGCCGCCACCGGGCTGCTGCAGCACCTCGAACCCCTCGGCCGCTGCGGGCACGACGTCGCCGTCGAAGAACAGGACCCGGCGTGCCGCGGGCAGTACGCGGACGGTCGCCAGGGTGTCGCCGAGGCTCGCGGACGCGACGCGCGCGGCGCCCTCGGGGGAGAGCGCCGGCGTCAGCCGGGTCTTCACCTTGCCGGGCAGGCACTCCTTCGCCACGACGGCGACGGTGACGTCGGTGCGCGCAGCGTCGCCGGCGTGGACGTGGGTGGGGTCGGCGGTCACGAGCGGGCCTCCTCGACCACGGGGGTGGACTCGGCCGCCTGGCGGAGCGGTCCCGGCGCGACGACCCGGACACGGGCCTCCCGGCGGTACGCACGGAGCAGACGGGACATGTCCCGCACCGCGTTGATCGTGCCGCGGAGCGTGCCGGTGACCTTGCTGTCGCCGATGCGCTGCGCGTACCCGATGTCGGATTCGTCGACGCGCCAGCCGGCGGCGTGCGCGGCCAGGACCATCTCGAGCGGGTAGCCGCTGCGGCGGTCGCGCAGGTCGAGGGAGACGAGGTCCTCGCGGCGCATCACGCGCATCGGGCCGAGGTCGCGCAGGCGGTAGCCGGTCGCGCGGTGCATGAGGACGGCGAGGACGCGGTTCGCGAAGCGCGCGTGCGGAGCCCACGCACCGCGGCCCGTCGGGACGCGGCGGCCGAGTGCCAGGTCGACGCGGCCACTGGCCACGCGGTCGACCAGGGGCGGGAGCTCGGCGGGGTCCATCGAGGCGTCGGCGTCGCAGAACGCGACGAAGTCGGCGGTCGCCGCGGCGACCCCGGCGGCACAGGCCGAACCGAACCCCTTGACGGGTTCCGTCACCACCAGGGCACCGTGGGCGCGGGCGACGTCGGCCGATCCGTCGGTCGATCCGTTGTCGACGACGATGGCCCGGTAGCCCGTGGGGAGCCGTGCGATGACCTTCGGCAGGGCGTCCGCCTCGTCGAGGCACGGCAGGATCACGTCGACAGTCATGTCCGTCATTCGGTGCGGTCGGTCGGATCGACGGGTCTGTCCTGGCATGCACTCGACACAACACGACGACGCGCGGCGGGGTACAGGAAACTGCCGGGTCCTGGTCGTTCAGCGCGTCTGGTTCGCGGACGGTCCCCAGAACGGGGGACAGGGTGCGTGTGTGGGTCCGCGAGTGGTTGCGCAAGACGACGTCGTGTCGTCGAGACGCCGCCGAATGCGGCGGCGTCTCGCGAACCTGGGGGCGTGGTGCCGACACGACGGCGTCTTGCGTGACCCTGGGGGTGGGGACTGCGGACGGGAGGCGCGGGGCGGCGCCGTCACGGGCCTCCCGTCCGGTGGCTGGTCGCGCTCTCAGGCACGGCCAGCGGTGCGCCGCTCGCGCACGCGTTCCGGCTAGCGGACGGCGCTGCGGAGCGGAGCCGTCGCGAAGTCGCGCATGCCGGCCTCGAAGTCGACCTCGGCGTGCCAGCCGAGCTCGGCGGCGATGCGTGCCGAACTCGCGGTGACGTGGCGGACGTCGCCCAGGCGGTACTCGCCGGTGACGACCGGCTGCGGGCCGTCGGGTCCGGCGATCGCGGCGGCCATGTCTCCGATGGTGTGCACGGTGCCGGAGCCGACGTTGTACGCGCGGAACGTGTCCGACGGCAGGTCGGCGGTCGCCGCGATGGAGGCAGCGTTCGCGCCGGCGACGTCGTCGACGTGCACGAAGTCGCGTCGCTGGGCGCCGTCCTCGAAGACGCGGGGTGCCTCGCGGCGGGCCAGTGCCGAGCGGAACAGGGAGGCGACACCGGCGTAGGGGGTGTTCGCGGGCATGCCCGGTCCGTAGACGTTGTGGTACCGGAGCGCGATCGCGCGGCCGCCCGTGGCACGGGCCCAGCTCGAGGCGAGGTGCTCCTGCGCGACCTTCGTCTGCGCGTAGACGTTGCGGGGGTCGAGCGCGGCGGACTCGTCGATCAGGCCGGGCAGCAGGGGCTGACCGTCGGGGCCGATCGGGTCGAAGCGGCCGGCGTCGAGGTCCTCGCGGCGGCGGGCCGGCGGACGGGTGGGTTCGCCGGAGGCGGTGGTGTACGCGCCCTCGCCGTAGACGACCATCGAACTGGCGACGACGAGCCGGCCGATGTCGTGCCGGTCCATGCCTGCGAGGACGTGGGCGGTGCCGGCGTCGTTCGACGAGACGTAGTCGGGGGCGTCTTGGAAGTCCACGCCGAGGCCGACCTTGGCCGCCTGGTGGCACACGACGTCGATGCCGTCGAGGGCGGCGTCGAGGGCGACCCGGTCGCGGACGTCGCCGTGCACGAACGCGATGCCCTGCTGCTGGTGGGCGCGGATGACCTCGGCGGGGTCGCCGTGCACGTCGTCGCGCAGGGAGTCGAGGACGCGGACCTCGTGGCCGTCGGCCAGGGCGCGGCGGACGATCGCGGAGCCGATGAAGCCGGCGCCGCCGGTGACGAGGAGGCGGCTCATGCGGTGGCGCCCGTGGTGGCGGTGGCGGCGGACTGGGCCTTCGTGGCGGTGACACCCGTGGTCGGCTGGGCCTGCATGATGCTTGCGCTCGCGCTGGTCGGGACGAGTTCGCGCGGGGTGAAGTCGGCGGGGATCGCGGCGACGATCTGGCCGATGGCGCGGACGATGACCTCGTTGGCACGGGCGAGGCGTTCCATGACGAGCGCGTGGGTGACGACGGCTCCGGCGTCGTCGACGTCGGGGCCGCTGGCTGCGGCTGCGGCCTCGTCCTCGGTCGGGGCCAGGCCGGCGTCGGCGTCGGTCACGAACGACAGGTTCACGGTGGCGATGCCGAGTTCGGCGGCGAGCGGGACCTCGGGCGTCATCGTCATGTTGACGGTGTGGCCGCCGGCCTGGCGGAGCCAGACGGACTCCGCGCGGGTGGAGAACCGGGGGCCCTGGATGACGACGCAGGTGCCGGTCGGACGGAACGGCACGTCGAGTCCGGCGACGGCGTCGATCGCCGCGCGCCGGAGCGTCGGGTCGAACGGGTCGGCGAAGGACAGGTGCTGCACGTCGTCCTCGAAGAACGTGTCGGCGCGGCCCCAGGTGCGGTCGATGAGCTGGTCGGTCACGACGAACGTGCCCGGGGCGTAGTCGGGGTGCAGGCCGCCGACGGCGCTCGAGGACACGATCGCGCGGACGCCGAGCGAACGGAGCGCCCAGACGTTCGCACGGTGGTTGATGCGGTGCGGAGCGACGGAGTGCTCACGGCCGTGGCGGGTCAGGAACGCGACCCGTCGTCCGGCCATCGTGCCGATGCTGATCGGGCTCGACGTCGGGCCGAACGGGGTCGGGACGTCGAGCTCGTCGGCGGTGCCCTCCTCGAACAGCTGGTAGAGGCCGGAGCCTCCGATCACACCGATCGTCACGGCTTCGTCGTTCTCCACAGGTCCTCCGGTTGGTCGTCGGCGCGGGCTGCGCGCTGGATACGCTACTGACGGCGCCACCGGGCGAACCGGGAGCGGCGCCACCAACCCCCTGTTCGGAGGCACCTGTGCGAACGATCGGTCAGCACCGCGACGACCTGGCGGCGTTGCTCGCGCCGGTGGTGGCGGGCCTCGGAGCAGAAGAACTGCCGCTCGACGAACTCGCCGATGCGGGCGCGGGCGCCGGTGCGCGTGTCGGGTTCGCCCACCGCGTGCTCGCTGCTCCCGTCGCGTCGCCCGTTCCGCTGCCGCCGTTCGACAACAGTCAGATGGACGGGTTCGCGGTGCAGGCCGCGGACGCGGGGCAGGCCGTCCGGGTCGTCGATCCGATCCCGGCCGGCGTCGTGCCCGAGCCGCTCGAGCCCGGCACGGCAGCGCCGATCATGACCGGCGCGCGGATCCCGACCGGCGCCGACGCGGTGTTCCCGGTCGAGGCGACCGAGCCCGGCGCGTTCCCGGCGGCGCTCGATCTGCCACGGGTGACGGTGCCCGCCGACCTGACCGCCGGCACCTTCGTGCGGGTGACCGGCAGCGACCTGCCCGCCGGTGCCGAGCTCGCTCCGGCCGGTTCCGCCGTCACGCCGGCGCTGCTCGGCGCGCTGGCTGCTGCGGGGGTGACGACCGTGTCGGTGCGCCGACCACTGCGGGTCCTCGTCGTGTCGACCGGGTCCGAGCTGCAGGGTGCCGACACGGATGCGGCGACCATCGGCGACGCGAACGGCATCGCGCTGCGGGCAGCCCTCGCCCAGGTCGGTGCGGACTCACGGGCCGTCCGGGTGCCCGACGACGTCGATGCCTTCGACCGGGCGCTCGATGCAGCCGTGGGGGACTGGGCCGACCTCGTGCTGACCACCGGGGGCATCAGCGCCGGGGCGTACGAGGTCGTGCGACAGGCGCTCGAACCCCGGGGGCTCGCGGTGACGCCGGTCGCGATGCAACCGGGTGGGCCGCAGGCGTTCGGCAGCGTCGTGTTCGGTGCCGGTCGCGCCGTGCCGGTCGTGTCCTTCCCCGGCAACCCGGTGTCGGCGCTCGTCTCGTTCGAGGTGTTCCTGCGCCCGCTGCTCGCTGCCGCCGTCGGGCTCGTGCCGGACCGGCCCACGCAGGTCCTGCCGGCGGCGTCCGCTGCCGGTTCACCCGTCGGCAAGCACCAGGTCCGTCGCGGCCGGGTGCAGGACGGTGCCGTGCACTTCGTCGGTGGCCCGAGTTCGCACCTGCTCGTCCACTACGCCGCCGCCACCCACCTGGTGCACGTCCCCGTGGGGGTCGACGCCGTCGAGGTCGGCGATCCCCTGACCGTCTGGAGCCTCCGATGACCGACCCGTCCGCTGACCAGATGCGGTCCGAACCGACGCCGACCGACGAGTTGTCGCACATCCGCGCTGACGGCACCGCGCACATGGTCGACGTCTCCGCGAAGGACGTCACCGACCGGTCGGCCACCGCCACCGCCACCGTCGTCACCCGTCCCGACGTCGTCGCACGCATCCTCGACGGCTCGCTGCCCAAGGGTGAGGTCGTCGGCACCGCCCGGATCGCCGCGATCATGGCGGTGAAGAAGACCTCCGACCTGATCCCGCTGTGCCACCCGCTGCCGATCGCCGGCGTGCAGGTCGACATCACCGGCACCGATGACCGCGTGCTGATCGAGGTGTCGGTCCGCACGACCTCGCGCACCGGCGTCGAGATGGAAGCCCTGACCGGGGCGAGCGTCGCCGCCCTGACGGTGTACGACATGGTGAAGGCCGTCGACCGGGCGGCCGTGATCACGGACGTGCGCGTGCTCGAGAAGCACGGCGGGCGCTCCGGGGACTGGAGCAACCGATGACCGCCGAGCCGACCAGGGGCCGGGCCGCCGTCGTCGTGGTGTCCACGCAGGCCGCCGCCGACCCCGCACTCGACCGCACCGGACCGGTCATCGCCGACTGGCTGCGCGACCACGGGTTCACCACAAGCGACCCGATCATCGTCCCCGACGGCGGCGCGATCACCGAGACCATCACCGCGGAACTCCTGGCCGACGCCCGGGTCGTCATCACCACCGGCGGCACCGGGGTCACCCCGACCGACCGGACCCCCGAGGCGGTGGCGGGGCTGATCGACCTCGAACTGCCCGGCATCACCGAGGAGATCCGTCGACGCGGACTCGCGGGTGCCGGCCCCACCGCCCTGCTCACCCGCGGCGTCGCCGGGGTCACGAACGCCGGCTGTCTGCTCGTCACCCTGCCCGGGTCGCGCGGTGGGGTGTCCGACGGACTCGCCGTGCTCGACGGAGTACTCGACCACGTGGTCGCACAGGTGCACGGCGAGGGCCACGCCCCGCGGAGCGCCTCGTGAGCACCACAGAGTCCGCCGCACGGGTTGTGCTGGCCGACGTCGTCGACCGCGACGTCAGCGTCGACGAGGTCGCAGCCGTGGTGGCCACCGAACAGGACGGCGCCGTGGTGACCTTCGCCGGCATCGTCCGTGACCACGACGGTGGCAAGGGCGTCACCACGCTCGACTACGAAGGGCATCCGAGTGCCGGCGAGGTCATCACCGAGGTCGCCCGGACCATCGCCGAGGACCACCCCGACGTCCGGATCGCCGTGCTGCACCGGGTCGGGGCGCTCGGCATCGGGGACGTCGCGCTCGCCGCAGCGGTGTCGTCGTCGCACCGGGCGCAGGCGTTCGCCGCGTGCGGTGCCCTGGTCGACCTCGTGAAGGAGCGCGTGCCGATCTGGAAGCACCAGCGGTTCACCGACGGGACGGACGAGTGGGTCGCGGCGCTGTGACCGGCCCCCACCCTGTGCGCCTTCGCAACCGGGACGCTCGTTCGGGGCATGGTGAGACTCCAAGCGGATCCATAGAATCGCGAACATGAGCGTCTTGCTGCCCGGGATCACCGTCATCCTGCTGGTCTTCGCCCTGATCGACATCCTGACGAAGACGGATGACCAGATCCGCGGTCTGCCGAAGATCGCGTGGGTGATCCTCGTGATCCTGGTCCCCGTCGTCGGCAGCATCGTCTGGTTCGCCATCGGGCACGACTGGGCCCCGGGCGAACGGAACCACGGCCGGTACATCGAGCCCACCCGACACGAGGACCGGTACGCCACCCTCGGCGATGCCCGCAGTGCCCACGGCGCGAAGCGCGTGACCGGCACCGAGCAGGAGCTCGCCGAGCTCGAGCGCGAGATCGAGTACTGGGAGGCCCAGGCTCGCCTGAAGCGCGCGAAGGAAGCCGCCGGCGAGGGCGACACCGCGCCGGCGAGCTGACCGTGTCGGCGCCGGACACCCACGAGCGCACCGACGTCACCGTCTCGGACGAGACCTGGCAGCAGGTCGAGGACCGCCTCGCGGGGGCACCAGCCGGACCACGCGTCCGCCGTTCGATGGTCCGGCGGATCGTCCTGATCAGCGTGGCCGTGGTCGCCGCGGTCGCGGCGGGGTGGCTCGGCGCTGACTACCTGCCGGGGTTGGACCTGCCGCAGGCCGGCGCAGACTTGCCGGACTGGACCTTCTTCGTCATCCTCCCGCTCATGATCGCTGGCCCCGTCTGCTGGGTCACCGCATTCGTCCGGGGTGGTGGACGGTTCCAGAGCGCGATCTCCGAACCGACGCTCGGGCTTCCCCGTGCCGACCGCCGACGGATCGGGCGCATGACTCGGGGGCAGCAGCCCGCCGATCCGCGGCACCGGACCGCGCTCATCGCGCTCGCCGACCGTCGACTCAGCCAGTCCACATCGGAGTTCTGGCTCGCCCTCGGCTGGACGCCGTTCGCGTTCGCCCAGCTCCTGCTCAACTGGCCGACGTGGCTTGGGCTGCTGTACGCACTCCTCACCGTGTTCTTCCTCGCGACGTTGCTCCGGACCGTCCGCAAGCGGCGGCAGTGGCGAGCGTTCCTGCAGGAGACCGAGCCCCGCGCCGGAGCCGAGCCGACCCCGGCGAGCTGACCCGGGCCTCCAGGCCGACGCACCGTGCGCCCCCTGTCGGCTGGTGCGAGGTTGCGCGCTCCGTGCGCCGCAACAAGCTCGCACCGAGCGGGCAACCTCGCACCACTCGAACAAGCGCGCACCGTGCGACGCGCCCGCGACGAGCCCGCCACGCGCCACCCGAACCACCCGCCCCGCACCCACCACCCCGCCGCGCCACCTACCCTTGACGCGTGGCACATCTCCTCGGCGCCGAGAACCTGCATCTCGAGTTCCCCACCAAGGTCGTCTTCGACAACGTCACCCTCGGCATCGACGAGGGCGACCGGATCGGCGTCGTCGGCCGGAACGGCGACGGCAAGTCGACCCTCCTCGCACTGCTGTCCCAGCGCCTCGAGCCGGACGGCGGCCGCGTCACGCACCGCCGCGGGCTGACCATCGGCTACCTGGACCAGCGCGACATCCTGCCCGAGGGCGCGACCGTCGGCAGCACCGTCGTCGGCGACCTCGAGGAGCACGAGTGGGCCGGTGACCCGAAGATCCGCGACATCATCGGCGGTCTGGTCTCGGACATCCCGTGGGACGTCAGCGTCGACGAGCTGTCCGGTGGGCAGCGTCGTCGTGTGGCACTCGCGCGGCTGCTGGTCGGCGACTGGGACGTCCTGTTCCTGGACGAGCCGACCAACCACCTGGACGTCGAGGGCATCGAGTGGCTCGCCGGGCACATCAACCGCCGCTGGTCGTCGAACCAGGGCGGCATGGTCGTCGTGACGCACGACCGGTGGTTCCTCGACGCGGTGTCGACCGACACGTGGGAGGTCCACGACGGCGTCGTCGACCCCTTCGAAGGTGGCTACGCCGCGTACATCCTGCAGCGTGTCGAGCGTGACCGGCAGGCCGCCACGATCGAGCAGCGCCGCCAGAACCTGGCCCGCAAGGAGCTCGCGTGGCTCCGCCGCGGCGCCCCGGCCCGCACGAGCAAGCCGAAGTTCCGCATCGACGCGGCGAACGCCCTGATCGACGACGTCCCGCCGATCCGCGACACCGTCGCGCTGTCCCGGACGGCGACCGCGCGCCTCGGCAAGGACGTCGTCGACCTGCTCGACGTGAGCGTCTCGTTCGACGGCACGCAGATCCTCGACCGCATCGAGTGGCGCATCGCACCGGGGGAGCGGACCGGCATCCTCGGCCCGAACGGCGCCGGCAAGTCCACGCTGCTCAACCTGGTCTCCGGCCGGCTGCAGCCGACGAGCGGGCGGGTGAAGACCGGCAAGACCGTCCAGGTCGCGGTGCTCGACCAGCAGCTCGCCGACCTGCAGCAGTTCGCCGACGACCGCGTGCGCGAGGTCGTGGCCCGCAAGAAGACGAGCTACGTCGCCGACGGCAAGGAGATGACGCCGTCGCAGCTGCTCGAGCGGCTCGGTTTCACCTCGGAGCAGCTCTCCACGCCGGTCAAGGACCTGTCCGGTGGGCAGAAGCGGCGCCTGCAGCTCATGCTCATCCTGCTCGACGAGCCGAACGTGCTCATCCTCGACGAGCCCACCAACGACCTCGACACCGACATGCTCGCCGCCATGGAGGACCTGCTCGACACCTGGCCCGGCACCCTGCTGGTCGTCAGCCACGACCGGTACCTGCTCGAGCGCGTCACCGACCAGCAGTACGCCGTGCTCGGCGGGCACCTGCGCCACCTGCCCGGCGGCGTCGACGAGTACATGCGTCTGCGCGAGGCCGGCACCGGTGGCGGGACCGCCTCTGCGGCTGCCGCCGCATCTGCCGGGAGGCCCGACACCGTCGGCGGGACCGGCTCGGCCGGTGCCGTGGCCGGGTCCACGGCCGCTGGTGCGTCCGCCTTGTCGGGTGCGGACCGACGCACGGCCGAGAAGGAGATGTCGGCGCTCGACCGCAAGATCGCGAAGGTCGGCGCGGACCGCAAGAAGCTGCTCGACCAGTTCGCGACGCACGACCAGTCCGACTACGCCGGACTCGGCGAACTGCAGGCGAAGCTCGGTGCGCTTGAGGCCGAGGTCGAGCAGCTCGAGGAGCGCTGGCTCGAGGTCGCGGAGCTGCTCGGGGTCTGAGCCGGTCTACTCGACGGACGCGGGGTCGACCGCGTCCTGGCCGCTGTCCGTCGGTGTGGCGTCCTCGGGGGCCCCACCGCCGGGGTTCGCCACGACCTCCCACAGGTGGCCGTCCGGGTCCTGGAAGAAGCCGGACCACATGCCCCACGGGCGCGTGTACGGCGGTTCGGGCATCGTGGCGCCCGCTGCCTGCGCCCGCTCGAGGAACGCCTCGGCCTCTGCCTGGCTGCCCGTGAAGTGCCCGATCGTGCTGCTCGGTGCCGTGGCCAGCTGCACGCCGGAGTCCTTCGCCATGTCGTCACGGCCGTAGACGCTGACGATCAGGCCGTCGTCGAGGGTGAACATCGCCGTGGTGCCGCTGGCCTGCGTCTCGGTGGCGGGGTACTCGGTGCCGATGACGCCGCTGCCCTCGATGCCGAGCAGGGCGCGGTAGAACTCAGCCGATCGAGCGACGTCGGCGACGGCGAGGGTGATGGCGTGCATGCGCCGGACGCTACGCCGGAGCCGCTCGGCCCGTGTCACGCTCCCGGTCAGTCCCCGAGGCCCAGGATGAGTCGGCGGAGCACCCCAGCCAGCTGGCCCTGCTCGTCGGCGGAGACCCCGGACAGGATGTCCCGCTCGGCGGCCAGCAGGTCCGCGATCGCCGCGTCCACCGCAACCCGGCCCTTGCCCGTCAGCGAGACGAGGATGCCGCGGCCGTCCTTCGGGTCGGTCCGTCGCCCCACGAAGCCGCGGGCCGCCAGGCGGTCCACCCGGTTCGTCATCGTGCCGCTCGACACCAGGGTCTGCTGCAGCAGGGTCTTCGGGCTCAGCTCGTAGGGCTCACCCGCCCGCCGCAGGGCCGACAGGACGTCGAACTCCCACGGTTCCATGTCGCTCGCGTCGAAGGCCGTCCGCCGGGCGCGGTCCAGGTGCCGGGCGAGCCGGTCCACGCGGGACAGCACCTCGAGCGGGCCGAAGTCGAGGTCGGCACGCTCTCGACCCCACGCCGCGACGATGCGATCGACCTCGTCCTCATGCGGCATCCCTCCATCTTGGCCGAACCCGGAGCGGACAGCCAGCCTCGTCGGTCGTGGGAGGATGGAGGAGCACCTCTGGGTGTGTTCCGCCTTGGTGTAATGGCAGCACGACGGCCTTTGGTGCCGTTAGGTCCGGGTTCGAATCCTGGAGGCGGAGCAACTCCGGGCTGACCGGTCGCATCTTCGCTGCTCAATTCGAGCAACCCGACCGCAGGGGCGAGTGCGCTGCATCTGTCCGGGGATTGCCCGGAAGTGGTTCCTTCTGGTTGCTCCCCATCACTATAGTGATGTACGCGTCACTATAGTGATGCTGGATGACCGAGGTGAGGAGGGCGTCGTGCAGCTGCAGAGCCCGTTCGCGGCGTTGTCGAGCGGCCTCGATGGTGACGTTCTGATGGTGCTGAGCGGCCTGTCGGACCGACCCTTCACGGTGTCCGCGGTCCAGCGGCTCGTGCCCGGAGGCCGTTCGCGAAACGGCGTGAAGAAGGTGCTTGACCGTCTGACGGAGCAGGGCATCGTTGTGTTCGACGACATCGGCGGCGTGAGCACGTACGCGCTCAACCGAGACCATCTCCTCGCGTCGGCGGTCCTCGAGGTCGCCGGAGCTCGTACCCGCTTCCTCGACAGGGTCCGCGGGGAGATCGCATCGATGCCGGTCCGCTATGCAGCGTTGTTCGGCTCGGCCGCGCGAGGTGCGATGCGACCGGACAGCGACATCGATCTGTTCTTCGCCGTGGACGCCGTTTCGCGGACGGATGCTGAGGACCGCATCTACGACCTCACCATTGCCGTTCACCGGTGGACCGGCAACCAGGTGAACCCCATCGTGTACGACGTCTCGGGGGTCGGCCCCGATGACCCGCTCATCGGTTCCATCGCGAGTGAGGGTATTCCCCTCGTGGAAGACCGCCGATGGCTCCAAGCCCACCTCAGGAAGGCCGCACGTTGACTCCACCGAAACTGCCGTCGACCACTGACGGCGACAACGCTTTCATGCGCGGTCGGCTCGAGAAGGCCAAGGGCTTCCTCGAGTCAGCCGAGACGCTGTTCGAGTTCGGTGCCGAGGATGGGATCCTCGTGCCGACGTCCCCTCATGCCGACTCCTTCGTCGACCTGTGCGTCGACGCAGGGATCGCCGCGGCAGACGCCATCTGCATCGGCAAGACCGGAAGGTACAGCAGTGGGGCGAGCCACAACGACGGCGTCTCGATCCTGCAGGATGCGACAGACCGGCCGATTGCGAAGCACCTCGAGACGCTCGTTCGGGTCAAGAACAAGGCGGCCTACAGCGCGAGGTCGGTAGACGCATCGGACATCCACAATGCCGGTGCGGCCGCCCGCGCACTCGTTGCCGTCGCGGAGGATCTGGTCTGACAGCTCACCGATCGACGCGGACCCGAAAGCGTCTTCTCTATGGAGTGTTATCGCTGTGAAGGTATACTCTTCGTGAGGCGGCAACTCGCCGCCCCACGAGCAGAGGACCACCCATGGCGACCACGCCGCACCACCGCCCACGCGTCCTGATCACCGGCGCGAGCATCGCGGGCCCCGCGCTGGCGTGGGGACTCGACCGATCGGGCTTCGATGTCACGCTGCTCGAGCGGTCGCCGGAGCAGCGGACCACCGGCCAGAACATCGACGTCCGGGGACTCGGGCGCGAGGTCCTCGAGCGCATGGGCCTCCGCGACACGGTGATGCAGCACCTCACCGGCGAAGCGGGCACACGGTACGTGGACGAGCACGGCACCCCGTACGCGACGTTTCCGAAGACCGAGGGCCAGGACGGTCCGACTGCCGAGATCGAGATCCTGCGGGGCACGTTCGCCGGGATCCTCGTCGATGCGCTGCCGGACACGATCGACCGCCGCTACGGGGACTTCGTCGTGGGCGCCGAACAGGACGGCACCGGGGTGAACGTCCGCTACGACAGCGGCGCTCCGGAGCGGTTCGACCTGGTCGTCGTCGCCGAGGGCCGCAGCTCGCGCACCCGTCGGATCCTGTTCGCCGACGAGACGGAGTACCGCGACCACGGCGTCAGCATCGCCTACGGCACGCTCGACCGGATCGGCAGCGACACCGACCACTGGGACTGGTACACGGCGCCACGTGGACGTGTCGCGTCGATCCGGCCCGACAACGAGGGGACGATCCGGGCCAGTGTGTCCTTCGAGTCGGAGCCGATGGGCTTCGAGCAGCTCCCCGTCGACGTGCAGCTGCGGATCCTGCGCGAGCGCTTCCGGGGCGCAGGGTGGCAGACGGAGCGGATCCTCGACGGGTTCAGCGAGCGGTCCGACGAGTTCTACACGCAGCGGATGGAACAGGTCGTGGTGTCGCGATGGAGCAAGGGTCGGATCGCGCTGCTCGGTGACGCAGCCTGGGGTTCCGGGCCGACCGGCATGGGCACGACGCTGTCCCTGGTCGGCGCGCACATCCTGGCCGGGGAGCTCGCACGGACCATCGAGCCGGCCGCCGGCGCTGGTCACGGGTACTCGATCCCGGATGCCTTCGCGCGCTACGAGGAGATGCTCCGCGGGTACGCCGACAGTGCCCAGGGGCTTCCCCCGGGTGGTGCGCGCCTGCTGCACCCGTCGTCGAAGGCGGGGGTCCGCGCGGTGCGGGCGGCGCTCCGGGTGGCGTCGCTCCGTCCGGTCCGCGGCTTCGCCCAGAAGTACCTGCTGACGAGCGAGAAGCACGTCCCCGTCCTGCCGCACTACCCGACACTGCAGGGGGCCCGGGAGGCGGCAGAATCGATCGCATGACCGACTTGCGCTCCCAGACCCTCGAGGCGCTCCGCCACTACGCCGTCCGGTACCAGGAGTCGGCGCTCCACTTCGCAGCAGGGATGGAGCTGCCGACCTCGGACGGCGTCGCGCTGGGGGAGATCCTCTGGGCGGAGACCGAGGGCGAGCCGATGACGGGCACGCGGCTCGCCCGGCGGATCGGGATGACCTCGGGTGCGGCGAACGCGTTGGTCAACCGGCTCGAGGAGCGCGGGTTGATCGTGCGCAGCCGCGAGAGCACCGACCGTCGGGTCGTCACCCTCCGCGTCACCGATCTCACCCGGGAACGCAGCAGTGGGTTCCTCGGGTCACGTGCCGCGGAGCTCGACGAGGCGATCGGTTCGTACGACGACGACACGTTGATGGTGGTGCGCGACTTCCTGCTCCGCTTCGCCGCGGTCCTGCCGCAGGAGACGGCTCCGTCGAAAAGCTGACTAGACCGGTCCGGTCAGCCGCTCGTCACCACGAACTCGGCGCGTAGTCCTTCAGGAAGACACCGAACACGTCCTCGCCCGCTTCGCCCCGGACGATCGGGTCGTAGACACGGGCTGCCCCGTCGACCAGGTCGAGCGGCGCGTGGAAGCCTTCTTCGGCGAGCCGGACCTTCGTGGGGTGCGGCCGTTCGTCGGTGATCCAGCCGGTGTCGACGCTCGTCATCAGGATGTTGTCGGTCTCGAACATCTCCTGCGCGCTCGTGCGGGTGAGCATGTTCACGGCGGCCTTCGCCATGTTCGTGTGCGGGTGCCCCGGCCCCTTGTACGCGCGGCCGAACACCCCTTCCATGGCACTGACGTTCACCACGTAGGTGCGGCGTCCCGTGCTCGCGGCCATCGCGGGGCGGAGCTTCGAGATCAGGATGAACGGCGCCGTGGTGTTGGCCAGCTGGACCTCGAGCATCTCGAGCGGGTCGACCTCGTCCACCTGCTGGGTCCACGAGTTCTCGTCGTGCAGGTCGGGGACCAGGCCACCGGCGTCGATCGCGGTGCCCAGGGCGAGCCGCTCGAGCGAGCTCGATCCCGGCGCCATCGCCTGTTCGGTCAGCTCGTCGGCTCGGGCTGCGGCGGCCGCGAGGATCGGGTGCGCGGCCACCGAGCGGGCGAGCGCCAGCGGGTGCTGGTCGTTCGTGTGCCCGAAGGTCACGAGTTCGGGCAGCGGTCCGTCGGGCAGGGGCGCGAGTTCCGCGTCGACCAGCGGCTGGTAGGCCCCGGTCGACCGGCGCACGGTCTGGGTGGCGTTGTTGACCAGGATGTCGAGGGGACCGGACGCGGCGACGTTCTCGGCGAGTCCGATCACCTGGGCGGGGTCGCGCAGGTCGATGCCGACGACCTTCAGGCGGTCCATCCAGTCGGCGGAGTCGGGCAGGCTCGCGAACCGGCGCACCGCATCGCGGGGGAACCGCGTGGTGATGGTGGTGTGGGCCCCGTCGCGCAGCAGCCGGAGGGCGATGTACATGCCGATCTTCGCGCGGCCGCCGGTGAGCAGCGCCCGCTTGCCGGTCAGGTCCGTCCGGGCGTCGCGCTTCGCGTGGCTCAGACGAGCGCACGACGGGCAGAGCTGGTGGTAGAACGCATCGACGACCGTGTAGTGCTGCTTGCACATGTAGCAGGGCCGTGACTTCAGCAGCGTGCCCGCGGTCGTCGAGGCGGTCGAGGCGCTGATCAGGACGCCGCGGGTCTCGTCGTCGATCCGGTCGGCGGCCCCGGTGGCGGTGGCGGCGATCACCCGGCGATCGGCCTCGGCGATGATGCCGCGCTTCTCGAGGCGGTGCGCACGCTTGACGGCCTTGAACATCTTCGCGGTGGCCTGGCGGACCCGGATGAAGTCCGGGTGCGTCTCGTCGATCGACGGCAGCTGCTCGAGCACCCGGAGCGCGACGGTCAGGTCGTCGGGGTCGATGCCGCTGGGTTCGGGGTGCTCGGAGCTCACACGCGATCCTACGTCGGGACCGAGCACCGATCAGACGAGCTGCTGCTCCATGCACACGCTCGTCGGGTCGTCGACGTACGGGCCGAACCGGGGGATGTCCGCGTACCCGGCCTTCCGGTACAGCGCGATGGCCGCGGCCTGCGGCAGGCCGGTCTCGAGCCGGACGGTCCCGATGCCGACCGCGCGGGCACGGTCGTGCAGGGCGTCGAGCAGCCGCGTCCCCACGCCGAGCCCACGCGCGGCATCGCTCACGAACATGCGCTTCACCTCGCCGGTGCCGTCGCCGGCGTCGACGAGCGCCACCGTGCCGAGGGCGGTGCCGTCCTCGCGCGCCACCAGGAGCGTGACGTCGGGCTGGTCCAGGTCGTCGACGTCGAGGGCGTGGTAGTTCTCGGCCGGGTAGAGGCTCAGTCCGTAGTCGTCGCCCTGCTGCAGTAGGTGCAGGACGTCGTCCTGTCGGGGGCTCTCGATCCGCACGGTCAGCACCGTCACACAGTAGCGAGGACGACGAGAACAGTGGGCAGACGAGGCCCCCGGCCGACGGCGATCAGACCAGGAGCCCCTCGCTGACCTCCCACAGCCGCCGGGCGTCGTCGGCGTCGAGCATCGCGGAGTTCGCGTCCGACGGGATGCGGTCCGCGGTGAGGGGCAGGACCCGATCGTCGATCACGGCGACGTCGCTGTCCTTCAGGTAGACCCCGCCGACGCCGTCGAGCAGCGGGCTCGCGGCACCGAACACGAGTGTCGCTGCGCCCTGCTCGACGGTCTTCTTGCCGACCTCGGGGTCGATGACGGTCACCCCGTGGTCGTCGACCAGTCCCTGCTCCCGGTACGAGGCGATCCGAGAAGCGTCGTGCGGGCCGGGTCCGATGATGACGCCGGGGTGCGCGGCGAAGGCACGGATGCCCTGGTCGGCGTACCGCCGGTCGAGTTCCACCGTGAACAGGACGTTGGCGCGCTTCGACTGCCCGTACGCGGTGACCGGGTCGTACCCGTGGGCGAACGTCAGGTCGTCCCACCGGATCTGCCCGAACCGCGCCGCACCGGAGGTGACGGTCAGGACCCGCGCACCACGGGCCTCCAG
Source organism: Curtobacterium sp. MCPF17_021 (assembly GCF_003234605.2). Taxonomy (NCBI): domain Bacteria; kingdom Bacillati; phylum Actinomycetota; class Actinomycetes; order Micrococcales; family Microbacteriaceae; genus Curtobacterium; species Curtobacterium sp. MCPF17_021. The sequence continues at coordinate 767,656 of NZ_CP126252.1, forward strand.
GAGGGCGGGGAGGAGCGCCCGCGTGAGCTGGAAGTGCCCCAGGTGCGTCGTCGAGAACGCCAGTTCGTTGCCGCGGCCGTCGAGCCGACGGTCCGGGGTGAAGAGCATCGCGGCACTGTTCACGAGCATGTGCAGCGGGCGGCCGGAGGCCGACCAGCGCGCGGCGAAGGCGTCGACCGAGGACGGGTCGGTGAGGTCGAGGGCCTCGACGTGGACGCCGGGGATGCCGGCGACGGCTGCGGATGCCCGGTCGACGTCGCGGGAGGCGACGGTGACGTCGGCGCCGGCCGCCGCGAGGGCGCGGCTGGTCTCGCGGCCGAGCCGGCTGTGGCCGCCGGTCACGACGACGTTCCGGCCGGTCAGGTCGACGCCGTCCAGGACGTCGGCGGCGGTGGACGCGGCGGTGAACGGAGTGGGCAGGGGGTGCTGGTGGGTGATCACGAGTGGTATTCCTTCGATTCGATGTGGCCGACGGCGGCAGCAGGGCCGACGGCGGTGGCGGGGCCGACGGCGTCGGCGATCGCCGACCACGCGTCGGGGTCGAGGCCGAGCGCGGTCCGGAGGAACGCCGTCGTGGTGTGGCGGACGAGGTCCACACGCTCGGGGCTCTCGTCCGTGGTGGCGGTCGACTCGTAGTCCTGGATCCCGCCGAGCAGGTGCTCGCCGCCGTGGACGGTCACCAGGTGCCGGGCGCCGGGGCTCAGGTGGTAGACGTCGGTGAACCAGTCCGGGCCTCGCGTCGAGAGCTGGGACTGGTCGTGGTCCCCGGCGACGACCAGTGACGGGGTGTGCAGCTGGCTGAAGTCGGGGCTCATGAACGCGAAGTGCTCCTGCGCGAACGGCGCGAGGTCGCCGCGCGCGATCCCGGTGGTGGACAGCAGGACCCCGGCGCGCACGCGGTGGTCGGTGCGGTCCTCGCCCGGCCGCCCGTCGGCGTCCAGGACGCGGGCCCCGAGCAGCATGCCCACGGACTGTCCGCCCCACGAGTGTCCGACCGCGGCGATGCGCGCGGTGTCGACACGCCCGCTCAGGCCGGGGACCGCGTCGATGAGCTGGTCGAGGTCGTCGAGCACCCGCTCGAGGTCGTCGACGCGCGTCTGCCAGATGGTCGGGTAGCGCGGGTCCTCGAGCGTCAGTCCGTAGGCCTTCGCGTCGAGGAAGGTCGGTTGGATGACGACGAAGCCGTTCGCGGTCCAGTGGTCGACCAGGGGGTCGCCGCCGGTCATGGACTGGCCGAAGCCGTGGGCGAAGACGATGACGGGCAGGTCGGTGCCGGTCGTCGGTGCGGTGATCCGGACCTCGAGGTCCTGACCGCGCGAGGGTGCGGGAAGCGTGACGGGGCGCACGCTGATGACCTGCGGTCGAGGTGCTGTGGGTGCCATGTGGGCCTTTCCGGGATGCGGTGTCGCCCGTGTCGGAGCGATCGTCGTCCGAAACGGAGCGACGTTCCGGGACGATACGGAACAACGATCCGGATTGCAAGAGGAAGCGGAGCGCTGTTCCGCATCGCGTCGGTGTCGTGCGATGATCGACACATGAGCACCCCGTCGCCCGACCCCGCGCCGCGTCGCCGTCGCGACGTCGAGCGCAACGAGCGCACGATCCTCGACGCCGCTGCCGCGGTCTTCACGGCCTCGGGCGTCGGCGCACCGGTGCGCGAGGTCGCCACCGCCGCGGGGGTCGGGGTCGGCACGCTCTACCGGCACTTCCCGACCCGTTCGGCCCTGGTCGTTGCCGTCTACCGGCACCAGATCGAGGCCCTGGTCGACGCGGGGCCGGCGCTGCTCGGCTCGGAGCCGACGCCGTTCGCCGCCCTGCTGCGCTGGGTGCACCAGTTCGTCGACTTCCTCGGCACCAAGCACGGTCTGGCGCGCGTCTGGGAGGGCGACGCCGACGGCTTCACGGCGCTGCACACCCTGTTCGTCGACGAGCTCGTGCCCGTGCTCGGCCGGCTGCTCGACGCCGCGCGGGCGTCCGGCGAGGTGGCCGCGCCGACCCCGCCGTACCAGCTGCTCCGGGCCGTCGGCGACCTGGTGGCGTGGAGCCCCCAGGACCCCGACTACGACGTCCGGACGATCGTGACCCTCCTGGTCACCGGGCTGCGGCAGGCGCAGCAGACGGTGACCGACAGCGCGTAGCCGGCCACGTGCACTGGTCGCGACCGGCACCGGACTGGAGGCGCGGTGCGGGCCCGCCACGGGCCTCCCGTCCGGCATCGTGACCGTCTCGGGCCGCACCAGCGCCGTCGGGGCCGGTCCGGGCCCTACGATCGTCCCGACGAAGGGGGACCACCATGACGGAACTGGCGGACTGGGAGACCGAGGGGGCCAGGGCTCGTCCGGCTCGACCGGGTGACCACGAACCGGCGCCGGCCGCGCTGCGGGCCGTGACGATCATCGGGGTGTTGTTCCTGATCGCCGCGGGCTGCGTGTTCGTCGCGACGGCGTTCCTCCCCACGTCCGACGAGACGGCCGTGCCGGACAGCCTTCGACTGCTGATGGCGACGGTCGTGTCGGTCGGCATCGCCGTGGTCGGCGTGGTCGCCCTGCTGCTCCGACTCGTCGCCGGGGTGCTCGTCCGCCGCTGACGGCCGGCTCAGCGTCGGCCCGGCTCCGCGGGGTCGGACTCGGTGTCCCCGTGCTCCGGCAGCACGTCGACGTCGGTAACCGTGTACCCGAGCGGCACCTGGCCCAGCGCGAGCAGGAGCGCCGTCCGCCGGTCGTCGTGCTCGGTCTCGATCACCCGTCGCTCGGTCGGGACGACGACGAGTCGGACCCGGTGCGTCACGGGTGCCCCCACGCGGCGGTGCCGCGCAGGCGTCGCCCGGCGTGCTGACCACGTCGCCGACGCAGCAGCAGGTGGCGGACCGCGAGCAGGTGCGGGAACTCGACGAGCATGCCGACGACGATCGCCGTGGTGACCAGCGGCTGGTGGGGGAGTGCGGCGCTCGTCAGCCCGATCATCAGGGGTGCGTTGCGGGCCGCCGTCGTCATCGCGAGCAGCGCCGACCGCGGGTACGACAGGGCGGCGAGGCGTGACGCCCACTCGGCTGCGATGAACATCACGGCGAAGAAGACCACCGCGCACCCCAGCACGGCGACGAACACCGGCAGGTTCGCCAGCAGCAGCGCGATGTGCGAGGCGAAGAGCCCGGCGACCATCGCGCCCACGATCCAGGGGACCGCGCGGCCGGGCAGGGCGGCGGCGCGGGCTCGAGCGCCGTCCGGCAGGAGCGAGATCCCGAGGCGGATCGCCACGGCGATCGCGGCGGGCAGGACGAACCACTGCAGCAGGGTGCCGATGGTGCCCACGGCATCGATGCCGGCGTTGCCGCCCAGGACCGTGATCCACACCGGGAACAGCAGCAGCTGGGTGACCATGTTGATCGGCAGCATGGTCGCCCCCACGGCGGTGTCCCCGTCGCTCAGGCGGGTGAACGCCAGGAACCAGTCGGTGCAGGGCGCCAGGAAGTACAGCATCACGCCGAGCTGGACGGCCGGGTGTCCGGGCAGGGCCACGCGGGTGAGCAGGAACGCGACGAGCGGGGCGAGCAGGAAGTTCATGCTCCAGGCGATGCCGATGACCTTCCAGGCGTCGGGCGTCCGTGGCAGGCGGTACAGGGGGACGTCGACGAACAGGGCGACGACCAGGGTGATCACCAACGCGTCCACCACCGAGCCCATCGCGTCGCCGGCCGAGGGTGAGGCGCCGCCGATCACCGACCCGACCAGGATGGCGCCGCCGACGATCGCGGGGGTGGCCCAGAGTCGTGCACCGGCGGGGCGGGCAGGCCGCTGTGCCGGCATCAGCACGCGCATTCGACACCACAGCAGCTCAGGTCGTCGGTGAGCATCCCGGCGTCGTCCCACTCCTGCAGGGCACTGCAGTCGCGTCCGGCCCGTTCGCCGATGACACGGGCGACGTGGGCGAACCGCTGCCGGAACTTGTACACGAAGCAGAACTGCAGCGCGCCGTGCCGGAGCGCGGTGCCGGCCAGGAACAGCCCGGGCGTGGTGGTCGACTCGTCGTCCTCGGTGAGCAGCGGCCAGCCGTCCGCGCGGGTGTCGAACAGTCTTGCGGCCGGCCCGAGCCCCGGGCCGTACCCGGTGGCGAGGATCGGTGGCGCGTCCGCCACCAGGGCGGTCCGTCCGGCGACGCCGACGGTGAACCCCTCTCCGGACCGTTTGATGCCGGTGACCTGGCCGTCGTCGACCAGGGTGAGGCGTCCACTGGCCCGTGCGGCCGCGAGCCGTTGACGGGTCCGCGGGGCGAGGCGGAACGACGGGTCCGACCCGCTGCCGGCGTCCCAGGGGTGGGACGGGTCGACGACCGTCACCGTCGCCCCCTGTTCGACGTGGTGGCACGCCAGGTCGATGCCGGACTCGAAGCCACCCACGACCACCACGTGGCCGGGCCGTGCCACCCAGGCTGCCTCGGCGGAGGCGTGCACCCCGAGCGAGGTGCCCGCGCAACGGGGCAGGATCGGGTCGGAGAACTCGCCGCCGGCCCAGACCACGTTCCGGGTGACGACGGGGCCGCGGCTCGTGGTCACGCGGAAGCCGTCGTCGTCCGGCTCGATGCGCTCGACCTCGGTGTCGAGGAGGGTCGGCAGGTGGAAGGCCGCGACGACGCCACGCAGGTACCGGGCGTACTCGGGACCCGAGGGGTAGTCGGTCCCCAGGCTGTAGGCGGGTGAGGTGCGTGGGTGGACCGCGTTGAGGTCGGTGGCCCCGAACCCGTTGCCGGTGAAGGACGGCGTCAGGAACCGCTGGTGCTCCGGCCACCGACGGAACGTGTCCCCGACGACGCCGCGTTCGACGACGCCGAACAGCAGGCCGTCGACGGCGTGGAGTGCCAGGCCGGTGCCGACGCCGGCCGGTCCGGCTCCGACCACGAGGGCGTCGAGGGTCTCGGTGGGGTGTGGTGCTGGCATGGGGTCGGTCTTCCCAGCAGCTGCGGCTGCGTCGATGGAACGGCCACCGTCGTGTGGTCGCTGCAGACCATCTTAGTGAGAACCGTTATCAAAACGCCATCGCGGCATCAACCGACCGGCGTCGAGTACAGGACCGCCAGGGTCGCCACCAGTCCGACGACCACGATGCCGAGGTCGAGCAGGGCCAGGGTGACGAGTCGGGTGCGCTGCGGCCGGACGGCGGCCCGCACCACGACCATCGTCACGAACAACACGACGACGAGCACGAGCGCCGGCCAGCCGATCGCCGGCGCCCGGATCGCCATGAGCACCATCACCGCGGCGACGATCACGGCCGTGACGGCTCCCCACACGAGCCAGTTCGAGCCCGACGCCGTCCGGAGTGCGGGCTGGTCGCCGACGCGGGTGGGATCGGGGCGGCGGGGCTGTTCGTCGGACACGAGCCGGACGGTACGCGACGGCCCCTGCTCGTGCCCGCAGCCGCGCGGCCACGAGAGGATGGGGTTGTGCACACCGCCGCGACCATCCTCGACGCCGTCGTCCGGCACATCGACACCACCGGGTTCGCCGCACACGGCATCCACGTGCGCACGCGGACTGCGGCTCCGGGCGCCGAGAGCACCGCGGGCGACGTCGCCGAGCACCACTGGACCCCCGACGTCCGACGCGAGGTCCACTCCGCCGCGAAGGGCGTCTGCGTCCTGGCCGCCGGCATCGCCGCCGACGACGGCCTGTTCGACCTCGACGAACCGATCGCGACGTCCCTGGTCGGCACCGGCCTCGGGACGGAGACCGGGCCCGAGCTCGGCGACGGCGTCGACCGGGTCACCCTCCGCCACCTGCTCACCATGACCAGCGGGATCGACATGCCCTGGTCGGCGACCGAGCTGACGGACTGGCCGGACCTGGCGGCCGAGTTCCTGCGGCGACCGTCCCGCGGCCGGGTGTTCCAGTACGCGAACGCCAGCACCTACACCGCGATGCGCGTGCTCGAGACCCGGGTCGGCGACGTCGGCGCGTTCGTCACCGAGCGACTGTTCGCGCCGCTCGGCATCCAGGACGTCGAGTGGCAACGCTGCCCGAACGGGTTCGTCGCAGCGGGCGAGGGACTGTCGCTCCGCACCGAGGAGCTCGCCCGCATCGGACGCCTGATCCGAGACCGCGGGGTCGTCGACGGACAGCGGGTCGTCAGCGCGCGGTGGTGCGACGCGATGCACACCGACTGGGTCGAGCGCGAGGGCACCGGCCCCGGCTACGAGCGGTACGCGATGGCCGGATGGGGTGGTCCCGGCCGACTCTGGCGGCTGCACGGTGCGTACGGTCAGATGCTGCTGTTCGACGAGACCGAGGCGAGCAACGACTCCGGCACCGTCGTCACCATCACCGCCGACGACCACTTCGGCGCCGACGCGCTCGCCGCCTTCGTCGCCGACGAGCTGGCCCGCCAGGACCCCCGCCGCTAGCACCTTCGACGATCCGACCTGCACGTCCGCGAGCGCCTGGCGTGGGAGGATCGATCAGTGCAGCAGCAACCCGTCGCGATCATCATCGCGGCCATGAGCGAAGAGGTCTCGGCCTTCGCCGACCTCTTCGGCGGTGTCCCGGTCCTCGACGGCCCCGTCGGTGGCCACGACCCGCACCAGCTGCTCGACATCGGGGGCGCCACGGTCGTCGTGCGCCGCAGCGGCATCGGCTTCACGAACGCCACGGCCGCCGTCGCCCACGGCTTCCACGACTTCGGTCCGGGCATCCCGGTGATCAGCGTCGGGACCGCCGGCGGGCTCATGCACGGTGTCGCCATCGGTGACGTCGTGGTCGGCGACCGGTACGTCAACCTCAACGCCGACGCCACGGCGTTCGGTTACGCCCTGGGCCAGGTCCCCGGCATGCCGACCGGCTACGCGCCGGACGCCCGGCTCGTCGAGCTCGCGATGGGCGCCGACATCGCGTGGCCGCTGCGGTCGGCGACGATCGGCTCGAGCGAGGTCTTCGTGACCGAGGGCCGTGCCCGCGCACTCCGGGTCGCGTTCCCCGAGGTGGCCGCGGTCGACATGGAGTCGGCCGCGATCGCGCAGTTCGCCCACGTGCACGACATGCCGTTCGTGTCGGTCCGGTGCATCAGCGACCTCTGCGCGCCGGACGGCGCCGAGTTCCGTGAGCACCTGGACGACGCCGCGGCACGCGCAGCGCGCGTGGTCCACGACCTGGTGCTCGGCCTGCGTTCCTGAGTCCACCCGTGCACCGGCCTGGAGGCGCGACTCGCCGCCGCCGGTCTGCCGGCGGTGATCCGGGCCTCCCGTCCGACCCCGCCTGGTCGCGTGCGCTGCGCTCCGCGGCCATCCGACGGGCGGAATTGCGTTCCACGGACGTTCCGGGACGGATTGCGAACTCGCCTCCGAGCCCCTCGCTAGCCTCCATTTCGGGGGGCCAAGGAACCACGGCCAATCACACAGGGAGATCAGCCATGAGCGCCTACACGAGCGACGAGAACGTCGAACCTGCACGCATCACCACCTTCAAGCGCGTCCGCAAGCAGTGGCGTCGGACGGGCGAGGTCGGCTACACGCACAGTGGTAGCGACTTCTTCCGCGACGACGCCCCGGAAGCGGTCCAGCGGTAACCAGCGGCAGCCACGAAGTGCCCGTCAGGAGCGATCCTGGCGGGCACTTCTGCGTCAGCGACCGAGCTGGTCCCGCAGGTACGGGGCGGTCCGGCTGGTGGTCGAGGCGGCGACCTCGGCTGGCGTACCGGAGGCGACGACCCGACCGCCGTCATCGCCGCCCGATGGGCCCATGTCGATGACGTGGTCGGCGCTCGCGACGACGTCCATGGCGTGCTCCACCACGACGACGGTGTTGCCCGCGTCGGTCAGTCGGGCGAGCTGGGCGGTGAGCAGCTCGACGTCGGCCGGGTGCAGGCCGGTGGTGGGCTCGTCGAGCAGGTACAGGGTGTGGCCGGTCCGCGCGCGCTGCAGTTCCGTGGCGAGCTTGATGCGCTGCGCCTCGCCGCCGGACAGCTCCGGAGCGGGCTGGCCGAGTCGCAGGTAGCCGAGACCGACCTCGCGGAGGGTCTCGAGTCCGCGTCCGGCTGCCGGCAGGGACGCCAGGAACGGCGCCGCTTCGTCGACGGTCATGCCGAGGACGTCGGCGATGGACGCCCCGTTCCACCGGACCTCGAGCGTCTCGGCGGTGTAGCGGGAGCCGTGGCACTCGGGGCACGGGGCCCAGCTGCCGGGCAGGAAGAGGAGTTCGACGGACACCGACCCCTCGCCCTGGCAGACCTCGCACCGGCCGCCGGCGACGTTGAACGAGAACCGCCCGGCGCCCCAACCGCGGGCCTTCGCTTCGTCGGTCTGGGCGAAGGCGGCCCGGACCGCGTCGAAGAGGCCGGTGTAGGTGGCGAGGTTCGAGCGGGGCGTCCGGCCGATCGGCTTCTGGTCGACCTGCACGACGCGGTCGATGAGCGGGTGCGACGTCGCGACGCCGGGCAGCACGCCACCGACGAGTGACGACTTGCCGGACCCGCTGACCCCGGTGACCGCGGTGAGGACACCGAGCGGCAGGTCGACGTCGAGCCCACGCAGGTTGTGCAGGGTGAGGTCGCGGAGTTGGAGGGTGCCGATCGGGGTCCGGACGGCACGGTCGGCGGTCGGCTGCCGGGGCTCCAGGAAGCGCCGGGTGACAGACGCCTCGACCTCGGCCAGTCCGGCGACCGGTCCGCTGTACAGGACCGTGCCGCCACCGGTGCCCGCGCGGGGGCCGACGTCGACGATCCAGTCGGCTCGGCGCACGATGCTCATGTCGTGCTCGACGACGAAGACGCTGTTGCCGCCGGCACGCAGGTCGTCGAGGACGTCGACGAGGGACTCGGCATCGGCGGGGTGCAGGCCGGCGCTCGGTTCGTCGAGCACGTAGACGACGCCGAACAGGCCGGAGCGGAGCTGCGTCGCGATCCGCAGCCGCTGACTCTCGCCGGGGGAGAGCGTCGGGGTGGCGCGGTCGAGCGCGAGGTAGCCGAGACCCAGGCCGACCAGGACCTCGACGCGGGTGAGCAGGTCGCGGGAGATCGCCACGGCGACCTCGGTGTGCTCGCCGGACGATGCTCGCGACGTCGCCGCTGCCGCATCCGTGATCGCCGCGATCGGGCGCAGGACGTCAGCCAGGCCGGTCAGCGGCAGCGCGTTCAGCTCGGCGATCGAGTGACCGCCGATCGTCACGGCGAGGGCGGCCCGGGTCAGGCCGGTGCCGCCGCAGAGCCCGCACGGGCCGGACTCGACGAACTGCAGCACCTTCTTGCGCTGGGTCTCGCTCTGCGAGTCGGCGAGGGTGTGCAGGACGAACTGGCGGGCGCTCCAGAACCGGCCCTTGTAGGGCTTGGCCACTCGGTCGCGCTTCGGCTGCACCTGCACGACGGGCTGTTCCTCGGTGAAGAGGAGCCAGTCGCGGTCCTTGCGCGACAGCTCGCGCCACGGGCGGTCGATGTCGTAGCCGAGCACGGCGGTGACGTCGCGCAGGTTCTTGCCCTGCCATGCCCCGGGCCAGGCGGTGATCGCGCCGTCGCGGATGCTCAGGGACGGATCGTGCACGGCCGATGCCTCGGTGACCTCGTGCGCGGTCCCGATGCCGTGGCACCGGGGGCAGGCGCCGGCGACGGTGTTCGGCGAGAAGGAGTCCGACTCGAGCCGGTCGGCGCCGGACGGGTACGTGCCGGCGCGCGAGTAGAGCATGCGCATCGAGTTCGACAGCGTGGTCATGGTGCCGACGGTGGAACGGGAGCTCGGGGCGCCGCGACGCTGCTGCAGGGCGACGGCGGGCGGCAGTCCGGTGATCGAGTCGACGTGCGGGGTGGAACCCTGCGCGATCAGCCGCCGCGCGTACGGGGCGACGGACTCGAGGAACCGGCGCTGGGCCTCGGCGAAGACGGTGCCGAAGGCGAGCGAGGACTTGCCGGAGCCGGAGACGCCGGTGAACGCGACGATCCGGTCGCGGGGGATGTCCACGTCGACGTCGCGCAGGTTGTTCTCGCGGGCGCCACGGACGCGGATGAAGTCGTCCGGCCCGGGTCGGTCGTCGGTCTGGGTCGAGCGAGGAGCGGGCATTCGCTCGATCGTAGGCTCGGCCACTGGGAGAAGCGGTACCGGGGCGGTACCGCGAACGACGAAGAGCCGCTCCGCCCTGATCGGCGGAGCGACTCTTCGCGTCGTGCGGTGGTGCTCGTGGTGCGGTGTTGCGGCAGGTGTTACTTGATCTGTGCGGTGATGGTGGCGGTGCCGACGAGGAGGCCGCGCTTGACGGCGTCGGTGCCGAAGGTCTTGTTCAGCAGGCCGGCGGCGTCTTCGGAGATGTGGACGGTGGTGCCGGTGAGGATGGCGTTGTCGCCCTCGAGCTGGAGGGGCTTGAGGGAGCCGCCGTGCAGCTCGAACAGGAACGCGTTGGCCGCGGCGACCTTGCCGTTGACGAGGACGTCGCCGTAGAGCTTGGACGAGCCCGGGTTCACGACGAAGTTCTCCAGCGTGACGGTGGTGTCGCCGGCCTTCAGGGTCAGACCCGAGTCGTCGTGGTTCAGCAGGCCCTGCACGTACGGGCGGTAGTTGCCATCCGGGGACCAGTAGGTGACCGACCCGGCGGTGATCGGGAACGACACCGACCCGTCAGCCAGGGTCGCATCGCCCGAGACGCCGGGGGTGAGCTTGAGGGCGGTGAGGGCGTCGGTGAAGCCGGAGTCGAGCTTCACGGCGGTGGAGCCACCGAGGACCTCGGGGACCGAGGCGACGGGTGCGGGGATCTTCGACTCGGACGACGAGGACACCGTGTGCACGTTCGGGGTCGCGGCCTGGGCGGAGGAGATTCCGAACGCGGCACCGCCGAGGACGAGGGCGCCGGTCGTGGCGAGGGTGATGGAGGTCTTGAGGCTCTTACGCATCGTGATCAGTCCTTTGCTGTTGTCGCGCTCGGCGCGGCTGCTGTGTGCGCGCCGAACACACCCTTGGCGGGGTGGAGAACCAGCGATGTGCGGCTGGTGAGCGCTCCGGGTGTTTCCCGGTCGTTGCAGGTGATTCGGCACCCTGCCGCGAAGGGTTTGGACCGATCTGCCGTCGTTACCGCTCTGTGACCTTCGGGCACATCCGGACAGCGGTCACGCCCGCAAGTACGTTCTCTGAGAGGCCGCTGAACGTGGTCCATCGAGAAAGGCACTCCCCATGGCATCGACGTCCAGTCGTCCCACGTCCGTCACCGTCGCGTTCGTCATCTGGCTGGTGGTGGTCCTGGCGAACATCCTGCAGGGCATCATCAACCTCACGTCGGGCTCCTCCGCCGACGTCGCTGACAGTGTCGGCACGGCCCCGCTCGTCGGCGGCGCGATCTTCGCGTTCATCCTCGCCGTGATCGAGCTCATCATCGTCTTCAAGATGCGCGACGGCCGCAACTGGGCCCGCATCGTGCTGACGGTCCTCGCGGTCCTGCAGCTCATCGGTGTCGGCGTCGGCGCGGCCTCGGGTGGCAACGCCTTCGGCTGGATCGGTGGCGTCGCGGTGCTCATCGCGACGATCCTGATGTACGTCGGCGGCGCGAACGGGTACTTCCGTCGCCACTGAGCGCGCGTGCGTGCAGATGCGCTCCTGCGTGACGCACACCGGTCGCTGAACGCGACCACCTGACGGACGGGAGGCCCGGTGCCAGCTGGCACCGGGCCTCCCGTCCGTCGTCCGCGCGGGTCAGAACGCCTTGCCCGGGTTCAGGGTCCCCGCCGGGTCGAGCGCGTCCTTCACGGAGCGGTGCATCGCGAGCACGCGGTCGCCGAGCTCGACGCGCAGGCCTGGCAGCTTGAGCAGCCCGACGCCGTGCTCACCGGTCACCGTCCCGCCGAGCGCCAGGCAGTCCGCCACGATCTGGTCGAACGCGGTCTTCGCGCGGGCCTTCGCGGCGTCGTCGCCCTCGGGCGCGATGATCAGCGGGTGCAGGTTGCCGTCGCCGGCGTGCGCGATGTTGGCGATCGTGACGTCCTGCGCGTCCGCGGTCACCTGGATCCGCCGGAGCATCTCGGGCACCGCGCTCCGCGGCACGCAGATGTCCTCGGTCAGCACCGGACCGAGCCGTTCGAGAGCCGGGTAGGCGAGCCGGCGGGCCTGGAACAGCCGGTCGATGTCCCCGGGGTCGGTGGCCCGCTCGACGTCCGTGCCGCCGGCCTCGGCGAAGACGTCCGCGACGTGGTCGGCGATCGCGTCCCCGGCGGCACCGCGCTCGTCGACCCGCGCGAGCAGCAGGGTGTCGACGTCCGCCGGCAGCCCGAGGTGCATCCAGTCGTCGACGGCGCGCAGGCAGGTGCGGTCGACGATCTCGAGTGCTGCGGGGATGATGCCCGCGCGCGAGATCGCGGCCACGGCGTCGCCCGCGGCGGTCAGCGAGGGGAAGTACCCGATCACCGCCCGTTCGTCACGGCCGGCCAGGGGGAGCAGCTGCACGGTGACCGACACGACGATGCCGAGCGTGCCCTCGGAACCGACCATCAGCCCCGTGAGGTCGTACCCGGCGACGCCCTTCGCCGTCCGGCGGCCGAGCTCGACCACCGATCCGTCGGCCAGCACGACGGTCATGCCGAGGACGTAGTCGCGGGTGACCCCGTACTTGACGCAGCAGATGCCGCCGGCGTTCGTCGCGACGTTGCCGCCGATCGTCGAGATCGCCGAGCTCGCGGGGTCCGGCGGGTACCAGAGGCCGTGCTCGGCGACCGCGGCGCGGAGTGCGTCGTTGATGACGCCGGGTTCGGTGACCGCGTAGCGCTCGTCGGTGTTCACCTCGAGCACCCGGTTCATCCGCTCGAGCGACACGACGATCGAGTCGGCCATCGCGTTGGCGCCGCCGGACAGACCGGTGCCGGCACCGCGGGGGACGACCCGGAGACCGGCGGCGGCTGCCCAGCGGACGGCGGTGACGACGTCGTCGGTGCTGCGTGCCAGGACCACGGCAAGCGGTGCCGTGGAGTCGGCCCACTCGGCGTCGTCGTGGCGGTAGCGCTCGAGCGACTCCGGGTCGCGGAGGACCTGGTCGGACCCCAGCAGGTGTTCGAGGGCGGTGGCGTCGGCTGCGGTGGCGGATGCGGCGATGACGGTCATGCGGGGTGCGGGTCCTTCCGGGGCGCGGCGATGCGGGTCGGGTCCGTCGACGATACGCCGGTCAGTCCAGGCAGAACTCGTTGCCCTCGACGTCCTGCATGACGATGCACGACTCGTTCACCTGGTCCGCCGTCATCCGACGGACCTGGGTGGCGCCGAGCCCGACCAGACGGGCGCTCTCGGCGTCGAGGGCCGCGAGCCGTTCGGCGCCGACCATCCCGGTGCCGACCCGGACGTCCAGGTGCACGCGGTTCTTCACCGTCTTGCCCTCGGGGACGCGCTGGAAGAACAGGCGGGGCCCGGCACCGGTCGGGTCGACGCACGCGAAGGCCGATCCCTGGTGCTCCGGCGGCAGCGACCGGTCGAACGCGTCCCAGTCGGCGAAGCCCGGTGGGGGCGGCGGTACCACGTACCCGAGGACCTCGCACCAGAACCGGGCGACACGCTCCGGCTCGGCGCAGTCGAACGTCACCTGGACCTGTCGCACCGTTGCCATGGCGCCGAGGATACGACGGTGCACGACCGGCGTCCGCTCAGCGTCCGCTCGACGTCCGCTCAGCCCAGCTGGGCGGCCGCTGCTCGGAGCTCGGCGAGCGCGGCCGTGGCGTGGTCGGCCAGTCGGTCGTCGTCGGCGCGCCCCACACCCGACCACCGCTCGAAGCCCTGCTTGAAGGCGAGGACACCCATCTCGGCGGCCAGTCGAGCGGGCGCGTCGGGGACACCGCGGCCGACCAGGGCGTCGGTCATGGCCGCGGCCATCCCGACGCTCTTCAGGGCGTCGCGCTCTTGCAGTTCGGCGCTGGCGGCGACCGCCGCTCGCAGTCGTGGTCCGAGCTCGCGGTTCAGCGGTCCCATCTCGTCGGAGGCCCGTTCCAGACCCGCGGCGACGGCGTCGAGCGGGGTGGCGTCGGCCGGTGCGTCGGTGATGCCCTCGGCGAGCAGCCGGCTCAGGGTCTCCTGCCCGGCGACGAGCAGTTCGCGCTTGTCCGGGAAGTGCCGGAAGAACGTGCTCTTGGTGACACCGGCGCGCTCGGTGATCTGCGCGACGGTCGTCTCGTCGTAGCCCTGCTCGGAGAACAGGTCGACCGCGGCCAGGACCAGTCGTTCCCGGGCCCCGGGTTCCCATCGCACCATGGGACGATCATACGCGACGGGACAATTGTCCCATCACGGGTGTACGGTGATGGTACAAAAGTCCCATCACTTCTGAGGAGCACCCATGCACGTCTTCGTCACCGGCGGCACCGGCACCATCGGCACCGCCGTCGTCACCGAACTCATCACCGCCGGGCACGCCGTCACGGCCCTGGCCCGGTCGGACCGGTCCGCCGCTGCCCTCGTCGCCGCGGGGGCGACCCCCGCCCGCGGTGCACTCACCGACCTCGACGTGCTGCGCGAGGGCGCACGCGCCGCCGACGGGGTCATCAGCCTCGCGTTCTCGAACGACTTCAGTTCGGCGGAGGCGCTCGAGCGGGGGATCGCCGAGGAAGGCGCCGCCATGGCCGCACTCGGCGAGGCGCTCGTCGGCAGCGACCGCCCGTTCGTCGTCGTCTCCGGCACGCCGTGGGAGCCCGGCCGGGCCTCGGTCGAGACCGACCCGCTCCCGCTCGAGGGGCCGGTCGCGGGTCGAGCCCGATCCGTCCTCGCCGCCCTCGACCTGGCGGCACGGGGCGTCCGGGTCTCGGCGATCCGGCTGCCGCGCACTGTGCACGCGGACGGCACGGGCGGGTTCGCCGGCATCCTGACGGAGACGGCCCGACAGGCAGGGGTGGCGGGCTACCCCGGCGACGGCGAGCAGCGGTGGCCCGCCGTGCACGCAGCGGACGCCGCGGTGCTGTTCCGGCTCGCGCTCGAAGGTGCACCGGCAGGGACCGTCTGGCACGCGGTCGCCGACGAGGGCGACCGGGTGCGTGACCTGGCCGAGGTCATCGGACGTCGGCTCGGCCTGCCCGTCGAGCGGGTGGCCGACGAGACGTTCGGCGCGTTCGCGCCGATCTTCGCGATGGACCAGCCGGCGTCGAGTGCCCACACGCGCGACGCGCTCGGCTGGGCCCCGACCCACCCGAGCCTGCTCGAGGACCTGGAGAACGTGCAGCGCTGAGCGCTGAGCGCTGAGCGCTGCCAGTGCACGGTGCGGCGTGCGCGATGCGGTGCGGCGTTGATGGCGTGGTGCGCGCCTGTGGCGCGTCACGGGGCGGTCAGGCGCGCACCGGTCGGCGTTGCGCGCACGGTGCGCCGGTCGGGAGGTGCGGTGCCGGGCCGCCCCGGGCCTCCTGGCTGTGCGGTGGGCGCTGCCAGTGCACGGTGCGGCGTGCGCGATGCGGTGCGGCGTTGATGGCGTGGTGCGCGCCTGTGGCGCGTCACGGGGCGGTCAGGCGCGCACCGGTCGGCGTTGCGCACGGTGCGCCGTGCAGCCGCGTCAGTGCGGCGTGCCGCGCAGGCGGCCGATGCCCAGCACGATGCCGACGACGACCATGCCCAGCGCGAGGCCGGCCACGGCCGACACGGCGGTGTCGGCGATCCAGACGACGACGGGGCCTGCGGCCTCGAGTGCGTGCTCGATCACGTGCAGCAGGTCGTACGGTCCGTGCCAGACGGTCTCGGCGAGGTTCGCGATGACCAGGTGTCCGCCGACCCAGAGCATCGCGACCGTGCCGATGACGCTGATGACCCGGAAGACCATCGGCATCGCACGGACGATGCGGGCACCGATCCGGCGGGTGCGGCGGACGGAGTTCTTCATCATCTGCAGGCCGATGTCGTCGACCTTCACGAGCAGTGCCACGGCGCCGTAGACGACGGCCGTCATGACCAGACCGATCACGATCAGGGCGCCGAGCGTCGGCCAGAGGCCCAGGTCGGGGTCGAGGCCCGCCAGTGCGATGAGCATGATCTCGGTGCTCAGGATGAGGTCGGTGCGGATGGCGCCGAAGACGAGCTTCGGTTCGGTGACGGCCTCGTCCGACCCGCCCTCGTGGTGCACACCGAACCACTCGGTGACCTTCTCGGCACCCTCGAAGCACAGGTACGTGCCGCCGAGCAGCAGCAGCCACGGCAGCACCCCGGGTGCGAAGGCCGTGAGCAGCAACGCCAGCGGGATGATGATGATGAACTTGTTGAACAGGCTGCCGAGGGCGATGCGCCCGACGACGGGGAGTTCACGAGCGGGCTCGAGGCCCTGGACGTACTGGGGCGTGACGGCGGCGTCGTCGATGACGACCCCGGCGGTCTTCGCGCTGGCCTTGAGGGCTGCGGAGAGGATGTCGTCCACCACGGCGAGCAATCCGACTGACAATGCGTTCTCCACTCGTCTGACCTGTGACCGTGCACAGCGTAGTGGCCGCGGAGCATCCTGAACGCCAGCCGCGGGGCGTCCGTAGGCTCGCGGCATGGCTGACTTCACCGCATCCCAGGCCGCCGTCGTCCGGATCGAGCGTTCCGAGCAGGGGCGCTGGGACCTCTCCGTCATCAGCGACGCCGGTGTCGCGATGGGGCACGGCGTGTACCTGTTCGACGCGGACCACGACGACGCCGAGGACGAGCAGGCCGCGGCCCTCGACTTCGTGCGCGACTACGGGTTCCGGTTCGAGCGCGACGCCGTGCAGGCCGACGGTCCCGACGCCTTCTGGGCACCGCTGCTGCCGTCCGACCAGCAGTAGGCGCTGCAGCGCGTGGGAGTCAGCGCGCCGAGTCCTCGAACCCGATCAGCCAGGTGACCCCGTGCGCGTCGCGGACGGTGCCGTCCCAGTCGCCCCACGGGCGCTGCTGCAGTGGGTCGATCACCGTGCCGCCCTCGGCGAGTTGGTCGAACCACCGACGCAGGACGTCCGGTTCCGCAGCGCCGAGCAGTGAGAAGAGCAGCCCCGTCGCCGCGAACGGGGTGTCGCCCTCGCTCGCGTCCGCGGCGAACAGCTGCAGCTCGCCGGTGAGTTGGCCGTGCGCGACGGCGTCGGCCGGGCCGTCCGTGCGGGAGAAGTCCGCGTAGGTCGCGATCTGCACCTCGCCTCCGAACACCCGCTGCCAGTGCTCGAGGGCCTGCCTGGCGGTGCCGGCGAACTGGAAGTACGGCGCGGGTCCGGTCGTGTGCATGCCCGGCAAGGTACTCCGGAGTGCGGCGTGCGGGAACCCCGGGGCTCGTCAGTCGAGCAGCGCCAGTGCGCGCTCCAGGACGTCCTCCGGTCGTCCGTCGCCGTGCAGTGCCCACCAGGTCAGTGCGGCGCTCGCGGCGGCGGCCAGCGTGTGGGCGCGCACGGCGACGGCGAGGTCGTCGGCGGTGACCCCGTCCCGCTCGGCCACGTACCGCAGGATCTCGTCGGTCAGGGCCGTGACCGTGGCGGCGCCGACGTGCTCGAGCGACGGGTTCGCGCGGATGACCCGGAGGCGGCGTCGGGTGACCTCGACGGCGTCGTCCGGGAACGTCGCACCGATCCGGTACGCCGCCCGCAGCGCCACCGCCGAGGGTTCGTCGGCCGGCCGGGACCGCAGTGCCTCGCGGAACCGTGCGGCGAACTCGCCGAGACCGCCCCAGACCAGCGCTGCCTTGTTCGGGAACAACCGGAAGAGCGACCGACGGCTCACTCCGGCCGCCGCGGCGACGTCGTCCATCGACACCGCGTCGAAGCCCCGGTCGTCGAACAGCCGGAGTGCGACGAGGGACACGGCGTCGGGGTCGATGGTGCGCGGGCGCCCCGTCGGACGGCCGTTCGTCGAGCTCATGGAGACCTTTCGGCACTGAGTGCTATAACCGGTGTGGCGCAGTGAGCGCCTCTCATCGAGGAGACGACATGACCGACACCACCGCCGGACGGTTCACCGGCAGGACCATCATCGTCACCGGAGCGGGTTCCGGCATCGGACGCGCCACGGCGACGCGCATCGCGAACGAGGGCGGGCGCGTCATCGCGACCGACGTCGTGGCCGAGCGGCTCGACGCACTCCGCTCGGAGCTCGAGGGCCTCGCCGTGGAGACCGTCGTCGGCGACGTCGCCGCGAGCGAGACCATCGACGCACTCATCGCCGCCGCCGGCGACCGGGTGGACGGGCTCGCCAACGTCGCCGGCATCATGGACGCGTTCCTGCCGCCGGACGAAGTCGACGACGCCACCTGGGAGCGTGTCTTCAGCGTCAACGTCACCGGCCCGATGCGCCTGACCCGCGCCGTGCTGCCGCTGATGATCGCCGCCGGCAGGGGGTCGGTCGTGAACGTCGCGTCCGAGGCCGCGTTGAAGGCCTCGGCCGCCGGCGCTGCCTACACCTCGTCCAAGCACGCCATCGCCGGGTACACCAAGAGCGTCGCGTTCTTCCACGGGCCGCAGGGCATCCGGGCGAACGCCGTTGCACCGGGTGCGGTCGCCACGAACATCGAGGCGCCGATGCGCAGCGAGTACGCGGCCCGCCGGGTCGGTCCGATCATGCAGACCACCATCCCGCCGGTCGCCCAGCCCGAGCAGCTCGCCGCCGCCATCACCTGGCTGCTGAGCGACGACTCGGCGAACGTCAACGGTGCGGTGCTGCCGAGCGACGGTGGCTGGTCCGTGGTCTGACGGATTCGCTCAGATACGAGTAGAAATCTACCTGGAGTGGTAGATTTCTACTCGATCTGATCGGACCTCTCCATGCAGTTGCAATCTCCCCTCGCGACAGTCACCACCTCCGTGGACGGCGATGTCCTCGCGGTGTTGGCACTGGCCCCCGGACCCCTGACGATCGCGGGAATCTGCAGCCTGGTGCCCGACCGGTCGTACGCCGGGGTCCGGAACAGTGCGGATCGGCTGGTCGAGCAGGGCCTCGTCGACGGGCATCGGACCGGACGGACGAAGTCCTTCACCCTGAACCGAGAGCACCTCGCCGCCGATGCGGTCACCGCCCTGGCCGACCTCCGGCGTGCCCTGCTCGAACGACTCCGCTCCGGCTGTCGGTCGATCCCCCTCCGGTACGCCGCGCTCTTCGGATCCGGGGCCCGCGGTGCGATGCGCCCGGACAGCGATCTCGATCTCTGCTTCGTCGTCACTCGCGGCCGACGCCCGGACGCCGAGGACCAGATCCACGCCTTGTGCCGCGCAGCCGGTCGTTGGACCGGCAACGCCGTGCGGCCGGTCGTCTTCGACGAGGACGAGATCGAGGGCACCGATCCGCTCCTCGCGTCGGTTGCTCGGGACGGGATTCCCATCGCAGGTGACGGTCGTTGGCTGTCTCGGAAGCTCCGTACGCTGACCGGATGACCCCGCGAACCGGCACCACCGCACCGGGCGACGATTCGTTCCGGAGGGGCCGGCTCGCCAAGGCGACGGAGTTCCTCGACGCTGCTGACGTCCTCCGCGCGTTGGGTGGTGACGGAGGGGTGTTCAGCGCCGGGTCACAGTTCGCGAACGCGTTCGTCACACAGTGCGTCCTCAGCGGCATCGCTGCGGCTGATGCGATCTGCGTGGCTCGGACCGGCAGGTACTCGCGATCGGGAGCGCACGACGAGGCCGTGCCCGTGCTCCGCGCAGCTGCCGGGCCGGCGGTCGCGAAGCACCTCGAGGTGCTCTTGGCTGTGAAGACCAAGGCCGAGTACAACGCGAGGTCGGTCAGCGACGGCGACATCGTGCGCGCCGGCGAAGCCGCCGAGGCACTCGAGGCGGCCGCGCGGTCAGTCTGACGGGCTGGTCGAGCGGGCGACCACGACATCGTCGTGCTGCGGGTGCTCCGGTTCGCCCGCAACCGCTCGCGTGAGGCACTCGTGTGGCACCGGCCGGCGCGGCGGCGTCAGGGCGTCTCCACCTGACGGACGGGAGGCCCGTGGCGACGCAGCCACGGGCCTCCCGTCCGCCCTTCGCTCGCGTCGACGACGCGCGGTTCCTTCCCAGAGCACGTGCGCTGGAAAGCGGAATCGGGCGTACCTGGCAGGAAGTTCCTGCCAGGTACGCCCGATTCGACCAGGTACGCCCGAAGGGCCCCGCTACCCCCGCCTCAGGAGACGAGCGCCGCCATCTCGCGCACGACGGCACGGAGCCGGTCCGCGAGCTCGTCGTTGCTCCGCACGGTCTCGCGGTGCGCCACCTCGCTGAGCGCCGACATCACCAGGGTCACCGCGGTGCGGGCGGTCTGTGCGTCCGTGCGGGTGCCGACGACGCTGAGCAGGGACTGGCGCGACTCGGCCATCCACTGCATCACCATCGAGGACATCTCCGGCCGGAGCACGAGCAGCTCCTTCATGCGACGGCGGTCCTGCGAGAGCGGGACGGTGGCCGCGACCAGGGCGCACAGGTCGTCGACCAGGGCACCGTCGGCCTCGGCGAACCAGGCCGCTGAGCGCTCCGGGACCTCGACCGAGTCGAGCCCGAGCGCCGCGTGCGCCTTCGACGAGAAGTAGTTGAAGAAGGTGCGGGGGGAGACGTCGGCGTCGGCGCAGATCTGCTCGACCGTGACGCCGTCGAGCCCGTGCGCGGACACCAGCGTGAGCGCTGCGTCGTGCAGTGCCTGCCGGGTCTGCTGCTTCTTCCGTTCACGCAGCGTGCACGGCTCCGTTGCCGCAGCCGCTGCCGGGGTGGTGATCACGTGGACTCCTGGTGGGTTGGTGTGTGTGGGAGGGGCGCCCGCCCGGAAAGGGGGCACGGACGGACGCCCCGGTCGGTCACCGACGGTGCGTCGGCGTGGATCCGGTCGAACCCGAGCCCGTCGAACCCGAACCGGTCGGCACGGACCCGGTCGGCACGGACCCGGTCATCGGTCCGGTGAACGAGCCGGCCTCGGCTGCGGCGGCGCCCGCCTCGGCCTCGAGCTGCGCCTCGGCGGACATGTCGGCCTGCTCCTGCAGCGCGGAACGCTGGCGCAGCGGCGGCACCCGGAAGAACCAGGTCAGCACGAACGCGAGCAGGATGACGCCGAGACCGACCCAGTAGATCGTCACGGACGAGGCGTTGAAGCCCGCCATGAACGGCCGGGTCAGGCGGCTGTCGGCACCGGTCAGGAACGAGGTGTCGTTCGTGCTGGTGGCGCTGTCGCTCGTGGTGTTGCCGTCGTCGATCTTCTTCGCCAGCTCCGGGGTGAGCTCGTCGACCCAGTAGGAGCGCTGGTCGGCGTCCGCCCAGTCGACGGACACGGTGTCGCCCTGCACGCTGGCGTGCGCCTGGTCGGCGACCTGCTCGAGTGCGGACTGCTCGGCGGCCGGCGTGGCCGCGGCGACCTGCTGGTCGATGACGGTCTGCGCGGCTGCGGCGGGCACGGCACCGGCGGCGACCTGCTGCTGCACGGCCGCGGTGACCTGCTCGGTGACCGCGGCGTCGGCGGCCTGCTTCGCCTTGGCCGAGGCTGCGTCGAGCTGCGACTGCACGGTCTTCGTCAGCGGGGTGACGACGGGCGTCCAGATCTTGTCCATGGCGCCCTGGTTCGCCTTCGCGCTGGCGACGGTCGGGTTGAGCGCGGCGTCGAGTGCCGGACCGAGGTCCTTCTGGTTCGCGGTCGCGGTCAGGATGTTCGCCGGCATCACCGAGAACAGGATGGACAGCAGCACGGCGGTGCCGAGCGTGCCACCGATCTGGCGGAAGAACGTGGCGGACGACGTGGCGACGCCCATGTCACGGGCCTCGACGGAGCCCTGCGACGCCAGGGTCAGCGACTGCATGACCGAGCCGAGGCCGAGACCGATGAGGAACATGCCGATCATCAGGAACCAGAGCGGCTTGTCGATCGACATGAAGGTCAGGACGACGTAGCCGGCGGAGACGAGCGCGGTGCCGATGACCGGGAAGATCCGGTACCGGCCGACGCGGGCGACGATCTGACCGCTCGTGATCGAGGCGATCATCAGGCCGCCGACCAGGGGCAGCGTGGCGAAACCGGACTCGGTCGGGGTGAGCCCGACGACGATCTGCAGGTAGAGCGGGATCGTGAGCATCGCGCCGAACATCGCGAAGCCGACCAGGAACCCGATGACGGTCGCCATCGAGAACGTGCCCGAGCGGAACAGCTTGAGCGGGATGATCGCCGCGTCGCCCATCTTCGACTCGATGAGCAGCAGGCCGATCAGGCCGACGACACCGACGACGTAGCAGGCGATGGCGGCGGGGGAGCCCCAGCCCCAGATGCGGCCCTGTTCGGCGACGAGCAGGAGCGGCACGAGGGTGACGATGACGGCGGTCGCGCCCCACCAGTCGACCTTCGGCTTCGCGTCGCCGGCGCCGTGCACCTTCGGCAGGTGCAGGAACACGATCACCATGAGGAGCGCCGCGACACCGATCGGCACGTTGATCAGGAGCACCCAGCGCCAGCCTGTGATCCACAGGATCTCGGAGGAACCGGCGAGCAGACCACCGATGAGCGGGCCGATCACGGACGAGATGCCGAACACGGCGAGGAAGTACCCCTGGTACTTGGCACGCTCACGCGGGGCGAGGATGTCGCCCATGATCGCGAGCGGCAGCGACATCAGCGCGCCGGCACCGATGCCCTGCACCGCGCGGAAGGCGGCGAGCATGAGCATCGAGGTGGACATCGACGACAGGACGGCGCCGAGGATGAAGACGACGATGCCGAAGATGTACAGCGGGCGGCGGCCGAAGATGTCGGAGAGCTTGCCGTAGATCGGCGTCGCGATCGTCGAGGTGATGAGGTACGCGGTCGTCACCCAGGCCTGCTGGTCGAGCCCGTGCAGGTCGTCGCCGATCGTGCGGATCGCCGTGCCGAACACCGTCTGGCCGAGCGAGGACAGGAACATGCCCGCCATCAGGCCGTAGATCACCAGGAGGATCTGACGGTGGGTCATCAGCGGCTGCTGGCCGGCGCCCCCGGAGGCCGCGGGGGCCTCGGCGGTGTGCCGGCCGTGCTGCACCGGGACGGGTGCGGTGGCGGTCATCGAACTCCTTTTTCTGGCTGTGAAACTTTGCAGACCGCGCAACGATACATCTGTTGCTTCCGGCAAGCAACTAAATGTGCCCGCTACGCTGAGCGCGTGACCGACGACCGGCGTGCCGCCGAGCGACTCCTGCGATCCCAGCTCGACCGGCTGTGGGTCCGGCAGACCCTGCGCTCCTCGCTCATCGAGTCGCGCGGTGGCCTCGACCCGACGGCCCGCGTGATCCTGCGAGCCGTCGCCGGGCACGGGCCGGTCCGGGCGACCGCGATCGCCGACGCGACGGGGTTGTCGCGCCCGGTGATCAGCCGCCGGGTCGCCTCGCTGATCGAGGCCGAGCACCTGGTCGGGTCGCCCGACCCCGCGGACGGACGCGCCACGCTCGTCACGCTCGCGCCCGCCGGCCGACGGCTGCTCGACGAGCTGGACGCCGCCGGCGCCGAGGTGTTCGACGACCTGACGGAGGAGTTCGCCTCGGACGAGCTGCGCTCGCTCGCCGAGATGCTGACGCGACTGAACGACCGGGCGGACGCGGTCCTGGGGATCGGCACCACGCGCTCCTGACGTGACCAACACGGCGGACGGGAGGCCCGTGGCGGCGCCGCCACGGGCCTCCCGTCCCTGCGGAGCGCGCATTCGAGATACCGTTGGTGGTATGAGCACGGACACCACCCCCACCACTGAGACCCTCGACGACGGGCCCGTGGTGACGTTCGCCGATCTCGGCCTGAGCGACGCTGTGCTCAAGGCCGTCAAGGACATCGGTTACGAGACCCCTTCCGCCATCCAGGAAGCCACCATCCCCACCCTCCTCGCCGGGCGCGACGTCGTCGGCCTGGCACAGACCGGTACCGGCAAGACCGCGGCCTTCGCGCTGCCGATCCTGTCCCGCATGGAGTCCGGCAGCAAGAAGCCCCAGGCGCTCGTGCTGTCCCCGACGCGCGAGCTCGCCCTGCAGGTGTGCGAGGCGTTCGAGCAGTTCGCGTCCCACATGAAGAACGTCCACGTCCTGCCGGTCTACGGCGGTCAGGCGTACGGCGTGCAGCTCTCCGCCCTGCGCCGCGGCGTCGACGTCATCGTCGGCACCCCCGGTCGCATCATGGACCACCTGGCGAAGGGCACGCTCGACCTGTCCGAGCTGAAGTACCTGGTGCTCGACGAGGCCGACGAGATGCTCAAGATGGGCTTCGCCGAGGACGTCGAGACGATCCTCGCCGACACCCCGGACGACAAGCAGGTCGCGCTCTTCTCGGCGACCATGCCCGCGCAGATCCGTCGCATCTCGCAGCAGTACCTGACCGACCCGGCCGAGATCACCGTCAAGACCAAGACGAAGACCGCCGCGAACATCACGCAGCGCTACCTGATGGTCTCGTACCCGCAGAAGGTCGATGCTCTGACCCGCATCCTCGAGGTCGAGGACTTCGAGGGCATGATCATCTTCGTCCGCACCAAGAGCGAGACCGAGACCCTGGCCGAGAAGCTCCGTGCCCGCGGGTACGCCGCCGCCGCGATCAGCGGTGACGTCGCCCAGGCCCAGCGTGAGCGCACGGTCAACCAGCTGAAGTCGGGCAAGCTCGACATCCTGGTCGCCACCGACGTCGCCGCCCGTGGCCTCGACGTCGACCGCATCACGCACGTCGTGAACTTCGACATCCCGGTCGACATCGAGTCCTACGTGCACCGCATCGGTCGTACCGGCCGCGCCGGTCGCTCGGGTGACTCGATCAGCTTCGTCACCCCGCGTGAGCGTCGCCTGCTGTCCGCGATCGAGCGCCACACCAAGCAGCCGCTCACGCAGATGCAGCTGCCGACCATCGACGACGTCAACGAGACGCGCCTGACCCGCTTCGACGACGCCATCACGGCGGCGCTCGAGGACCAGGGCCGGATCGCCGCCTTCCGCGACGTCATCGCGCACTACGTCGAGCACCACGACGTCCCCTCGGACGACGTCGCCGCCGCCCTGGCCGTCGTGGCGCAGGGCGACTCGCCGCTGCTCCTCACCGCAGCCGACGACGCCCTCCGCAGCCAGATGGAGCGCGACGCCCGCCGCAGCGAGCGTGACGAGCGTGGTGCCCGCGACGACCGTGGCGGCCGCAACGACCGCGGCGACCGTGGTGGCGACCGCGACCGTGGTGACCGCGGCGACCGTGGCCCTCGCCGTTCGCAGCCGATGTCCCCGTACCGCATCGAGGTCGGCCGTCGTCACCGCGTCGAGCCGCGCCAGATCGTCGGTGCCCTTGCCAACGAGGGCGGCCTGCGTCGCGACGACTTCGGTGCGATCCAGATCCGACCGGACTTCTCGATCGTCGAACTGCCGGCCGACATGGACCCCGGTGTGCTCGACCGTCTGACTGACACCCGGATCAGCGGCAAGCTCATCGAGATCCGTGCGGACCGCCGTGGCGCTGGCCGCCGCGACGACCGCGACGACCGTCCGGAGCGCAAGCCGCGCTACTGAGACGCGCCGCGTCCGAGACGCGACCCCCTTCTGACGGGAGGCCCGGTGCCAGCTGGCACCGGGCCTCCCGTCCGTCATCGGTGCCGGTCCCGTGCCCGCGAGACGCCGTCGTGTCGGCTCCACGCCGCCGAGTCGGCGAGACGCCGTCGGATTCGGCGGCGTCTCGGGAACACGACGGCGTCTGCCGGTCCGGCCATGCGGCATCTTGCGGTGCGGGGAACCGCAGATCCCTCCCGCAGGCGTTCCCCTGGGGTCAGCGCGGTGCTGTGATACGTGGAGCCGTGACGCAGGGAGCCGCGGGGAAGGCAGGGGAACCATCGTGTACCGAGCACTCATCACCGCGGTCGCCGCCGCGGCGCTCGTCTTCGGAGGTGCGGTGCCGGCGACGGCGCACACCTCTCCGTCGGTGCCGGGTGCACCGACCGCCGTCCGCGTCACCGGCGACGCGGACAGTGCCACGCTGACGTGGCGTGGCCCGAAGCACGGCGCGAAGGTGACCGGCTGGAAGGTCGCGGTCGCCGCCGTCGCGAACCGGCACGACCGTCAGGTCGACCGACTCCACCCGCGCGCCCGCTCCGACCGCTTCGACGAGCTCTCGCCCGCGACCACGTACCGGTTCTCGGTGCGTGCCCTCGGACACCGGGGGACCGGACGCACGATCACGCTGCGCTGGACGTCACCGTCGGTGCCCGAGCCGGAGACGACGCAGTCGCTGTTCGCGCTCGACGGCAACGGTGACGTCGTGCGGTTCGCGGACTCCGGCAGCGGTGCGGAGACCGTCGTCGCGACGGACGGCGAAGGCTTCACCGCGAACGCCGACGGTGACGTGTTCACCCCGTCGGCGGACGGCACCGAGATCCTGCGGGACCCGGCCGACGGCAGCGGGGTCTCGATCATCGCGTCCGGCCTGCACCTGACCCCGGACCTGCGCTCCGACGCCGAGGGCAACCTGTACTGGGTGGACTCGGTGACCGGTGCGGTGCAGAAGCTGTCCGTCGGCGCCTCGACCCCGAAGGTCGTGCTGGACCTGGGTGGCAAGGCCGTCGGGAGCGATCAGCGTTTCTGGACGGTCACCCCGGACGGCAAGGTCGTCGTGCTCGGCGGAACCGTCAGCCAGCCGTACGTCAAGGGCACCGGCATCGCGCCCCGCACGTTCACCGGGCCGATCGGCACGATCGTCGGCTACCCCGCCGGCGTGCTCGCGGACTCGCACGGCAACGTCTACGTCGACATCCGATCGACCGGTGGCGCCGGGTCGTGGGTCTGGTACCAGCTCAAGCCCGGGGCGACCCAACTGACGCAGATCGAACCGCGGTACGCGTTCGAGTACGCCGCCGCGAACGCGGACGGCTTCTCGCTCCTGCAGTCGGCGCAGTTCTGCCCCGCCCCGTCGGAGTACCGGCCGGGCGGGTGCACGATCGACCGCGGCATCCCGGACAAGCTCGTGGTGGGCAGCGGCGGGACGTCGACCGTGCCGGTGACCGGGCTGACCGCCGGGTCGCGTGGCGAGCACCTGGGTGCCGCCTCCGCCGAAGGGGACGTGTTCGTCTCCATCGACAGCGGCCCCTCGGTCGGGCTGTGGAAGGTCCCCGCTGCGGGTGGAGCTGCGCAGCAGCTCGACGCGGCGCAGTACTCGAGGCTGCTGGTGATCTGACCGGCGGTGCGAGGCGGAAGGGGGTGGGACGCAACGGCGCCTCCCACCCCCTTCCGTGTGTGGTGGCGGCGGTGTCGGCGGCGGTGGTTCAGGCCGCGCCGCCGGCCGTCCGGCGGCACACCTCGTCCCACGGGGTCGGTTCGATGCCGAAGTGCGCCCGGCTCTCGCGGTCGTCGACCACGTACGGCGCGGTCCACTGGTAGGTCAGGTCGGCCAGCTCGCGGAGCATCGGCGACACGAGCCCGCCGACACGGAACAGGGCCGCGGGCATCCGGCGCACCGGCACCGCGGGCTTTCCCGCCGCCGCGAGGACGTCGGTGAGCGCCTGCCGCTGCGTCCGCGGCGCGTTGCTCGGCACCATCCACGTGCGGCCGTGCGCGCCCTGGTCCTCGGCAGCGGCGACGAGGGTCCGAGCGACGTCGAGCACGTCCGTGAAGGTGTGCGGCAGGTCCGTGCGACCGACCATCGACACCGCCCGTCCGCGCAGCGCCGCCGGCAGCACGCGCGTGACGTGCCCGTTCGCGCCGATCCCGGGACCGAGGTAGTCCGAGGCGCGGACCTCGACGGCCCGGACACGGCCGGCGTCGTGCGCGGCGAGGGCATCCGCCCACAGCGTCGCCCGGAGCACCCCCTTGTGGTCTGTGGCGGCGTCCGGCAGTCCCTCGTGCATCGGCCCGTTGACCGGGCCGTACGGGTACAGGTTCCCGGTGATGGCGTAGGTCGCCCCGGTGCGTACGGCCGCGGTGAGCAGTGCTGCGGCGAGCGGGGGCCAGGTGCGCTCCCACTGCGTGTAGTCGCCGGGGTTCGCGCAGTTGTAGAGGGTGGCTGCTCCCTCGGTGGCGCGGGAGAGGGCATCGGCATCGGAGGCGTCGAGCGCGAGGTGCTCGACACCGGCGATGCCCGTGCTGCGACCGGAGCGGGAGACGACGGTGACGCGGTCGCCCCGGACGGTCAACAGCTCCGCGACGTGCCGGCCGACGGGGCCGGCGCCGACGATGAGGTGGTGGGGCATGGGCTCCTGCTTCCTGGTTGATCGCTTCTTGGTCGATCGCTTCGTGGTCGTTGCGAGAGCACCGCTCTCGGAATCGAGCATGACGGCTCGCCGACGCGAAAGCAAGAGCAGTGCTCGCCTTTGTGTGCGCTGCTCTCTCGTGCAAGGATCGTCGGATGGCACCCACCGCCCGAGCACTCGCACGGCAGACGGTCACCGCGGACAT
Organism: Curtobacterium sp. MCPF17_021; assembly: GCF_003234605.2. Lineage (NCBI taxonomy): Bacteria > Bacillati > Actinomycetota > Actinomycetes > Micrococcales > Microbacteriaceae > Curtobacterium > Curtobacterium sp. MCPF17_021. Next base: position 795,869 of record NZ_CP126252.1, read on the forward strand.
CCTGGCCGCGGCACGCACCCGCCTGACCGAAGAGGGTCCGGCCGCCCTCAGCCTGCGTGCCGTCGCCCGTGACGTCGGGATGGTCTCGTCGGCCGTGTACCGGTACTTCCCGAGCCGCGACGACCTGCTGACGGCCCTGCTCATCACCGACTACGACGAACTCGGCGCCGCGGTCGAGGCCGCCGGTGCCGCGGCCGGACCGGCTCCCGGTGCACGCTGGGTCGCGATGTGCCGGTCGATCCGCGACTGGTCGATCGCGCACCCGGGGGACTTCGCGCTGCTGTTCGGTTCGCCCGTGCCCGGCTACGCGGCGCCGCGTGAGACCGTCGTGCCCGCGACGCGGACGACGCTGGCGCTGGTGCGCGTGGTCGCGGACGCCGTCGGCTCCGGTACGTCCGGTGCGCCTGGTGCGTCCGGTGCGGCGGGCTCGTCCGTCACGTCGACGCCGGGGCCGGCCGGGAGGCCCGGATCACCCACCGCGCCCACGGCGGCTCCCGGGGTGGCCGGTCCCGCCGTCGCGGACGGGGTCGCCACCCTGCGCTCGTTCGGCATCGCCCTGCCCGACGAGGTCCTCGTCCGCACCCTGATGGCCTGGACGACGGTGTTCGGGACGATCTCGTTCGAGCTCTTCGGGCACTTCGTCGGTTCCGTGTCCGACCCGGCCGCCTACTTTGACCAGGTCATCGTGCGTCTGGCGGATGACCTGGGGTTCACCGCAACGTTCTGACGCGCGTGCTGTCCCCAGATCGGGTGCGCAGCCTGACAGAGCGCCCGCCCGTGCGGTAGACAGGTCGTCACGCCGAGGTCGTGCCCGATGACCGGAGCGGACGACCGGCACGGTGCCCTCGGGGCAGCTGCCGGCCGGAACCACACTCGGGCGTGTGCGACGCGGCCGGGGCCCGCGCTGATCAGGAGGCATGCTTGCGACGCAGCACGTGCGGCGGCACGACGGACGGGGCGACCCGGTGACCGCGCTCGACGTCAGCCGACAGGACCGCCGCCGCCTGAGCACCGGCACCGCCCGCCGACGCCTGGTGGCCGTGCGGACGGTGGCGCTCCTGGCGTCCCTCGCCGGGGTCAACTACATCGTGTGGCGCTGGGCGGCCTCGGTGAACTGGCACTCGTGGTGGATCGCGGTGCCGCTGATCCTCGCCGAGACCTACAGCGTCATCGACTCCCTGCTCTTCGCCCTCGGGGCCTGGCGGCTCCGGGAGCGCGGCGAACCGCCGGCGAAGCCGTCGACCGACGTCACCGTCGACGTCTTCATCACGACCTACAACGAGCCGATCGACCTGGTCGAGCGCACCGCCCGGGCGGCGAAGGCGATCACGCACCCGCACACCACCTGGATCCTCGACGACGGCAATCGCCCCGAGATGCGTGCGGCGGCCGACGCGCTCGGCATCGGCGTCATCACCCGCGGTGCCGACTGGGTGGACCGGCCCCGGCACGCCAAGGCCGGCAACCTCAACAACGCCCTGCTCGCGACCCAGGGCGAGTTCCTGCTCATCCTCGACGCCGACCAGGTGCCCGACCCGGCGATCCTCGACCGCACCCTCGGCTACTTCAAGGACCCGGAGATGGCGCTCGTGCAGACGCCGCAGTGGTTCGAGAACGTGCCGGACGACGACCCCCTCGGCAGCCAGGCGCCGCTGTTCTACGGTCCGATCCAGCAGTCGAAGGACGGCTGGAACGCCGCGTTCTTCTGCGGGTCGAACGCCATCCTGCGACGTGAAGCGCTCATGCAGCTCGGCATCTCGCGCTACGTGGCCGAGGTCGAGGCGTCCGTGCAGCGCACCTTCGCGACTTCGCGCAAGCTCCTCGCCCGCTCCCGTGAGACCGAGACCGACCCGCGCGTGCTCGCCGCCCTCGACGACGCCGAGGCCGTGGTGGACCAGGCGCGCGAACAGGTCCGCGCCGGTGAACCCCTCGGTGACGTGACGTACGGGTTCCAGCGGGGGATCGACGCCATCGCGTTCCGGTTCGCCGCCGCCGACCTCGAGTCCGTGCGGAACGACCTGCAGGAGCTCGCGGCGATGTCGACCGACGCCAACACCTTCGCCGGTCTCGACGACGCCGCGCTCGACGTGCTCGGCCGGCGCGAGGCTTCACCGGTCGCCGCCATCGAGTCCATCGCGGTGCTCGCCCGTGCCCTCGACGTGAACCGTGACGACGAGGCGCAGCCGATCATGCCGCTGGCGACGATCTCGGTGACCGAGGACATGGCCACGGCGATGCGCCTGCACGGCCTCGGCTGGAAGTCGGCGTACCACGACGAGATCCTGGCGAAGGGGCTGGCCCCGGAGGACCTGCCGACGATGCTCGTGCAGCGACTCCGCTGGGCGCAGGGCACCATGCAGGTGTTCTTCCGCGAGAACCCCCTGGTGCAGAAGGGGCTGTCGTGGGGGCAGCGGCTCATGTACTTCTCGACGATGTGGAGCTACCTGTCGGGGTTCGCCGCGATCGTCTACATCGCCGCCCCGGTGCTCTGCCTGTCGTTCGGGGTCGTCCCGGTGCAGGCCTACAGCGTCGACTTCTTCGCCCGGCTCATCCCGTTCCTGGTGTTCAACCAGCTGCTGTTCTGGGTGGTGGCCGCCGGCAGACCGACCTGGCGCGGGCAGCAGTACTCGCTCGCCCTGTTCCCGGTCTGGATCGAGTCGGTGACCAGCGCGTTCCAGAACGTCTACCGGGGCAAGCCGCTCGGGTTCCGCGTCACCCCGAAGGTGCGCGACGAGACCGAGCAGAAGCCGCGGTGGGACCTGGTCAAGCCGCAGCTGTACGCGATGGGTGCCCTGGTCGCCGCCCTGGTCATGATCGGCATCCGCTACCTGACCGGCCAGGCCGAGGGGATCGCACCGCTCGTGAACACCGCGTGGGTCGTCTTCGACCTGTTCATCTTCAGCATCGTGATCCGGGCCGTCCGGTACCGCGGCCCGGCCACCCCAGTCCAGTCCGAACACGAGTCGAGCACCGCCGGAGGACCCCTGTGAGCACCGAGACCACGTTCGAGGTCGCTGCGATGCCCGACTCCCTCGACGAGGTGCAGGACCGGTTCGCCGCGTGGTGGGACGGCCTGGGCATCGACGACGTGCGGCTCCGGTTCGCACTCGAGACCGCGTTGGCCGAGGTCGCCGCGAACATCGTCGAGCACACCGTCCGCGCCGACCGGGGGACCGGGCGCCGGTACACGGTGCGCCTCGAGGCCACCGACCAGGCCCTGACCGCGGTGCTGACCGACAACGGGATGCCCGTCGACATCGACCTGAGTGCCGTCACCATGGCCGACGTCGAGCAGGAGAGCGGTCGCGGTCTGGCCCTCGCGATCGCCGCGCTCGACCGCCTCGAGCACCGGCACGAGCCCGGCCACAACGTCTGGACGCTCGCGTGCGACCGGTGAAGCAGCCGGTGGTCCGCGCGGTCGCCCTCCTCGTCACGATCGCCACGCTCCTGCTCGGTGGTGCGCTGCCGGCGTCCGCGGCGTCCGCCGCGTCCGCGCAGACTGCCGCGGCCGTGCAGCCGGCCGAGGGCTCGACGTGGTTCGGCCCCGACCTCGACTGGGCCGGTGATTCGCCCGAGGGGTACGAGGGACGGCTCGGTGCGACGCCGTCGATGTACGGGGTCTCCGTCGACTACCCGCTCGACCGCACCGCGAAGCAGGAACTCCTCCGCTCCGCGCGTGCGGCCGCGACCCAGGGTGCGGTGCTCGTCGTGAGCCTCGAACCCGACCGCGAACTCCGGACGCTCGACACCGCGGACACCCGCGCCGCCAACACCGTGTTCGAGGACCTGCACGACCAGTACGACACCCAGGTGCTCGTCCGGTTCGCGCCGCAGATGAACGGCACGTGGGTCCGCTGGGGCCAGCAGCCCACGCAGTTCGTCCGGGTGTTCCGGGCGCTCGCCGCGACCGTGCACGCGGGCACGTCGGACGCGCTCATGGTCTGGTCGCCGGGGTACGGCGCCGGCTACCCGTTCGGCGAGTCCGCCGGGCGGCTGCGGAACCTGTCCCCGGTCGACGTCGCGAAGGCGGACACGAACGGCGACGGAGCGCTCACCGGTGCCGACGACCCGTACGGGCCGTACTGGCCGGGAGCCGAGGCCGTCGACTGGGTCGGGCTCTCGATGTTCTCGTACGGCAAGGGCGACCCGACCGAGGCCGCCGGTCGCGCCGTGCCGCTCACCCGCAGCGGTGAGGTCGAGTCCCGGTTCGACGAGGACTGGGGCTACGACCAGCCGCAGTCGGGCACGTTCTACGACCGGTTCGCGGTGGCCGACGACCGTCCGATGCTGCTCGACACGGGTGCCCTGTACAACCGCGAGCTGCAGGGTGACGCCGAACTCCAGGTCAAGCGGAGCTGGTGGCGGCAGGTGCTCGCCGCCGTGCAGGAGCGTCCGCTGATCCGGGGCATGACCGTGCTCGAGGCGGAACGACGCGAGCCCGAGGCCGGCAACCGCGTGGCCGACTGGCGGCTCACCGCGGACCCGGACGTCGCGGAGGCCTTCCGCGCCGATCTCGAGCGGTCCGGTGACTTCGCCTTCGGCCCGGTCACCGATCGTGTGACCGTGCAGCAGGGCAACGCCGCGATCTCCCAGGAGTACGAGACCGGCGGCGACCAGATGGCGTGGATCGTCTGGATGGCCGCCGGCCTGGCGATCGTGTTCCTGCTGAGCGGGGTGTTCGGCCGCCTCCTGCCGAGCTGGCGCTACCCGGATGACGGCAAGCCCGGCCGTGACCTGCGGCTCGACCTGTTCCGCGGGTTCATCATCCTCGCCGTGGTGATCACCCACATCGAGATCGGCGGGCCGTACTCGTACCTCACGCTGCACGCCGTCGGGGCGATCACCGGCGCCGAGATGTTCGTGTTCCTGTCCGGCATGGTCCTCGGCATGACGTACCCGTTCGCCGTGAAGAAGTTCGGCGAGTGGGCGGCCGCGATCGGGGCGTGGAAGCGCGCCCGCAAGCAGTACATCGTCACGCTCGTGGTGATCCTGGTGGTCTTCGCGCTGAGCTTCGTCCCGTTCCTGAACACCGACGCCATCACCACGTTCACCGACCGCGGCACGGGCACCGGCGGCGTCGATGCCGAGGGCCGGGTCTACGACCTGTACCCGAACGCGATGCAGCTGCTCGCCTACCCGCCGCCCTGGTACGCCATCCGGCAGTTCCTGCTGCTCGAGATGGGGCCGTGGCCGTTCAACATCATGGGCCTGTTCGTGGTGCTGAGCCTGTTCATCCCGGCGTTGATCTGGGTGATCCGCCGCGGGTTCTGGTGGGCGCTCCTCGCCGCCAGCTGGGCGCTGTACGTGTTCCAGGCGCTCAACCCCGACTTCCGTCCGCTGAACTCCCAGTTCGAGGCGGTGTTCCCCCTGTTCACCTGGCAGGTCGTGTTCACCCACGGGCTCGTGCTCGGGTACTACCGGCGGCAGATCGTCGGCGCGCTCACCGGGCGTCTCGGCAAGGTCCTGGTCGGCGTCGCCGTCGCCGGGTACGCGGCGTTCCTGGTCTACGTGTGGGCCGGCGACCACTTCGGGTTCACCCCGGTGCCGTTCCCGGCGACGATGTACGAGTCCCTGTACAACACGGCGTACCAGCGGGTGGACCTGCAGTGGGGCCGCCTGGTGGACATCGCGTTCTTCGCGGTCGTGTCCTACGCGATCCTCACCGTGTTCTGGAAGCCCATCGCCGCCGCCATCGGCTGGCTCTGGATCCCGCTCGGGCAGGCGAGCCTGTACGTGTTCGTCTGGCAGGTGTTCTTCGCCCTGGCGATCGCGTCGATCCCCGGTGTGCCGTGGGGCGACTTCTGGATCGGGTTCGTGGTGCACACGGCGCTGATCCTGCTGGCCTGGTACATGGTCCGCAAGAAGTTCCTGTTCTCGGTCATCCCGCGCTGACCGCGCGCACGGATGGTGAGCAGGAATGGTCGGGTCCGACGTGCGGACCCGACCATTCCTGCTCACGAAGCGAGGCAGACGCTCACGCGATCCGCGTGACGTTCAGCGGCGTCGGGTCCACGGGGTCCGGCGGGACCGGGAGCGACCCGCGGATCTGGTTCTGCGCCTGGCAGTCGCTGGTGCAGTTCGTCGCACCCTGCGACAGTTCGACGGCGTCCTCGCCGAGCACTCCGCCCAGACGCCCGCCGGGCTGGACCGTCCACGTGGTGGTGCTCGTGGTCTGCGAGGTCTTCGTGGCGACCTGCGGGCTGTCCTTGCCGAGGAGCATCTGGTGGGCGCCGCTGCCCGACGACACCGCGGCCGTCCCGTCGCCGAAGTTGATCTTGCCCGTGTACGGGTTCGTGAAGTAGAACAGCCCCGCCCCGAGCGTGTGGGTGAACGTCACCGGCCCCGCGAACTCGGCCTCCATCTGGAAGATGCCGCCCTGGGCGCCGTCCTTCGCCTGGACCTTGAGCTTCCCGGCCCCCGTCGAGAAGATCGCGACGAGGGTGTCGTCCTTGACCTCGAGCGACGAGAGCTTCGTGCTGGCGAGCTGCGCGGCGGTGAGCGACGGGACCTTCGACGCGAACACCACGGTCGGCTTCGTCACCATCCGCTGGGTGTCGGCAGCGCCGGTCAGCGTGTAGTCGTACACGCCGAGGTCGGCGATGCGGATGTCGAAGCCGTTGTGCTTGCCCCGTACCGCGATCGTGCCGGTGACCGGGGTGTCGCGCACCTTGAGCTCCTTGCCCTGGGCGGGGTTGGTCGTGACCCCGTTCACGGTGACGGCGTAGTCGCCACCGGTTGAGGTCTTGCCGGACGCGTTCGCGGGGGAGACCCCGACGAGGGCAGCGGCGGCGACGGTGCCGAGGGCGATCGCGGCGACGATGCCGCTGCTGATCCTGCGTGAGCGCTGGGTGTGCATGGGTGCCTCCTGGTGGGCCTGTCTGGCCGGTACGACGATCGTCGCCGCCAGCCCGACTCCGCACCATCGGACCTTGGTACTAGTACCCGGTCAGCAGCGTGCAGCAGGGCACGGTCACCAGCCGTGGTCGCGCGCCCACAGCGCCGCGCTCGTGCGGTCCGCGACGCCGATCCGCCGGAACAGCGACCCGACGTGCACCTTCACGGTCCGCTCCGCGATGCCGAGTTCCGTGCCGATCTGCCGGTTCGACATGCCGCGGGCGATGCGGACGAGCACGTCCCGTTCCCGGGGCGGGAGCTCCGGGCCCCGGTCCGCGGCGGCGCCGGCGGCTGCTCCGGGCAGGAGCGCCCGGGCCACCCGGGGGTCGATCGGCGTCTCGTCGCGCGCTGCGGCACGGACCGCCGCGACCACGTCGTCGGGCGCGGCGTCCTTGAGCAGGTAGCCCGTGGCGCCGGCTGCCAACGCGGCGCGCACCCGGTGGTCGTCCGAGAACGTCGTGACGACGAGGACCCGGACCGACGGCAGGAGCGCCCGCACCTGCCTGGTCGCCTCCACACCGCCGGCACCGGGCATCGACAGGTCCATCACGACGACGTCGGGCCGCAGCGTCGGCACGAGCGCCACCGCCGCTTCGCCGGTGGCCGCCTCGCCGACGACCTCGCAGTCGTCGGTCGTCGCGAGCACCGCGCGCAGCCCGCTCCGGACCAGCGCGTGGTCGTCGACCAGCAGGACCCTCACCGCAGGGCCTCCGCGTCGACGGGGACCCCGAGGTCCCAGGTGGTGCCGGCACCCGGAGCGGTCCGGAGCAGCAGGGACCCGCCGGTGTCCTCGGCGACCTCGCGCAGCAGGGTCGTGCCGAGGTGTCCGGTGCGGCCGCCCTCGACGACCACGGCGGGGTCGAAGCCCGCCCCGTCGTCGTGCACGACCACCCGGACCGAGCCGCCGGCCTGCGTGACCGTGACGTCCACCCGGGTCGCTTCGGCGTGCTTGACGACGTTCCAGACGGCCTCACGGACGAAGCGCACGACCGCGAGCAGCGCGGCGGGGGACGCGTCGACGGCGTCCGGCACCCGCACGGTGGTCGCGAGCCCCGCTGCACGCGCGCGGGCACAGGCGTCGTCGAGGGCGGCACCGAGTCCCTCGGGCGTCGGAGCCGCCGGCCGGATCGTCGCCATCGAGGTCCGCAGCGACGACACCGCACCCCGGAGCACGGTGGCGGCGTCGCGCGTGGCGGGATCGGCACCGAGGGACAGTGCGAGTCCGGCGACGTCCTGCACCGGTCCGTCGTGCAGTTCGGCGGCCATCCGTCGGCGTTCCGCGGCCTCGGCGTCGAGCGCGCGACCGAGCAGCCGCTCCCGCAGGCGCTGCCCGGAACGGATCCGCAGCAGCAACCCGAGCAGCAGCGGCACCAGGAGCGCGAGCACCACGGCCACCGTGCCGAACGCCAGGACGGCGAACGACCGTCGCAGGTCCGCGGCGCGCGCGAGCACCTGGTCGTACGGCTGGTACGCCTCGAACAGCAGCGCCTCGCCGGACGGCGTGTGCACCGCCTGGTACGCCTCGAGCAGCGGCCCGTGCCCGCGCTCGTAGCGGTTCTCCGGCTCGGTCAGGTCGGACACCTCGGCGTCGGAGCGGTCCGACTCCAGCGCCTCCAGATCCTCGTCGGACAGCGGGAAGCGCTCGCCGACCAGTCGACGTTCGTCCGACCAGAGCACCGTGCCGTCGGCCGCCCAGAGCTTCATCCGGACCGCCGATCCGGCGCGCAGCTCACCCGCCACCGCGTCGTCCAGGCGCGTCCGTGCAGCGGATCGCTCGGCGTCGGACCGGGACGGGTCGGCGACCGCGTCGAGCAGCGCGGGTTCGACGACGACGCGTGCGAGCGCCGCGGTGTCGCTGGTCGCGTCACGGACGGCGAACGACTCCGCGATGCGCTGCGCCACGAGGGTGCCGGCGGTCGCGACCCCCGCTCCGCCGATGACCGCGGCGAGCACGACGCCGACCAGGACCAGACGCCAGGGCGTCCGTCCGGTCCGCCGGCGCGGGTCGGAGGCGACGAGCACGACGGGCTCCGCCGCCGTGTCACTGTCCGACGACCGTTGTCCGTGCACCCGGACACCGTAACCGGAGGCGTCCCCGCCGGGCGCGCGCGGGGGCCGGATCGCCGCAGAACGCAGACTGGAGGCCCGTGGCGGGGTCGCCACGGGCCTCCAGGCCTGCTCGGGGTGCGTCGTACCGCACATGGTGAGCAGGAATGGTCGGGTCCGACGTGCGGACCCGACCATTCCTGCTCACGAAGCGGGCAGGCGCTCGCGCAGGGCGCCGCGGACCGACTCCCACCCGGCCAGGCGGTCGCGGATCGCGTCGTCCTGCTCGGTGGCCAGGGCGTCCCGGTGCGCCTGTTCGAGCACCTCGTCGATGACCACCCGGCGCCCGCTGCGCGCCGACGTGATGGCCGCGTCGACCATGGTCAGGCTCATCACGTTGCCGTGCACCTCGCCGTCCGGCACCTCGCCGGAGCGGATCCCCCGGACGAAGGACGCCAGTGACCCGGCGATCTCGTGTCCGACCGACGGCGCAGCGGCAGGGGAGCCGGGGGTGCCGTCGAGGTCGCTCGACGGGTCGTGGTCGCCGTCCCAGAGTGCCGTGCCGGCCGCTCCGGAAGCACGCCAGTCGCCGTTCCACGAGGTCTCGGCACCCGGCGCGCACCACGAGCCGTCGTAGACGTAGCGGACGTCGTCCTCGAACGTGAAGACGGCCGCGGCGGCCGCGTCGCCCCGGTACCAGGACCACGACGGGTTCCACGACTCGCAGTACACCGACACCGGGTCGCGTTCGAGCACGTACCGCGCGGAGTCGAAGGCGTGGATGGCCATGTCGAGCAGCAGGACGTCGTCCATCTCCTCGCGGAACCCACCGAAGTGCGGCGCCTTCGCGAACCGGGTGCTCAGCCCGCCCACGGCACCGAGGTCGCGGACGTGCTGCCGGAACGCGACGAGCTGGTCGTTGTACCGGCGGGACTGCGACACCATGAACAGCTTGCCCGTGGCCTCGGCGGCGGCGGCGAGCGACAGCGCTTCGGCGACGGTCTGCGCTGCCGGCTTCTCGCCGAGCACGGGGAGCCCGGCACGGAGCGCCTGCAGGGTGACCGGGTGGTGCGCGACCGGCACGGTGATGTCGAGGACGGCCTCGGCACCGGTCTCGGCGGCCAGCACGGTCAGGTCCGTGCCGACCGGGATCGACGGGTCGCCGGCGTGCTCGGCCCCGGCGCGGGCGGCGTCGAGGTCGAGGTCGACGATGCCGACCAGCTCGACCTCGGGGTCGGCGGCGACGGTGGCGAGCCAGGCCCGCCCCATCCCGCCGGCGCCGACCTGCAGGACGCGGAGGGGGCTCACGCCTGTGCCCCGTCGCGCTCGGCCACGGGCTCGGCGGTCTCGGGCTCGGCGTCGTCGGGCTCCGCGTCGTCGAACGGGCCGCGGTAGTGCTGCCCGTCGAAGTACTCGCCCAGGTCGTAGCGGCGGAGCGTCGGGATCTCCCGCTCCCGCTCGGGCCGCGCCCACTCGGCACCGTTCGCGATCACGCGGCGGACGTCCGGGTGGTGGTAGACGGGGAAGTCCTGGTCACCGGGGGAGAAGTAGAAGATCTTCCCGAGGCCGCGGCGGTAGGTCATGCCGCTCCGGAACACCTCGCCGCCCGTGAAGCCCGAGATGAACACGAGCTCGTCGGGCGTCGGGACGTCGAAGTACTCGCCGTACATCTCCTGCTCGGGGATGACGATCGGGTTCGGCACCCCGCGGGTGATCGGGTGCTGCGGGTTGACGGTCCAGACGAGCTCCTGGTCGTGCTCGCTGCGCCAGCGGAGGGTGCAGGTGGTGCCCATCAGCTTGCCGAAGATCTTCGACCAGTGGCCGGAGTGCAGGACGAGCAGCCCCATGCCGGAGAGCACGTGCTTGTGCACCCGGTCGACCACGGCGTCGTCGACGTCCTGGTGTGCGGCGTGCCCCCACCAGGTGAGGACGTCGGTGTTCGCGAGGACCTCGTCGGTGAGGCCGTGCTCGGGCTCCTGCATGGTGGCGGTCCGGACGACGGCCTCGGGCAGGTGCTCGCGGATGCCGTCCGCGATCGCGCCGTGCATGCCGTCGGGGTACCGCTCGGCGACGTGCTGCTCGACCTGTTCGTGGACGTTCTCGCCCCAGACGGTGATGCGGAGCGGGGTGGTGGTCATGGTGTGTGCCTTTCGGGGGTGGTGGGACCCGGTCACTTGACTGCGCCGCCGGTGGCCCCGGCGGCGATGAACTTCTGCGCCACGAGCAGCAGCACGATGGCGGGGATCGAGGCCATCACCGCGGCGGCCATGACGGTCGACCAGTCGGCGGTGAAGGTGCCGATGTAGTTGTAGATGCCGAGGGTGATCGGCCGGACGTCCTCGGTGGTGGTGAGGGTCAGGGCGAACAGGAAGTCGCTCCAGGTGAACAGGAACGTGAACAGCCCGGCGGTGATCAGGGCGTTGGCGCTGATCGGCACGACGACCGAGCGGAAGGCCCGGAAGTTGCCGGCACCGTCGACCTTGGCGGCCTCGATGATCGACGGAGGGATGTTCTGCATGAACGCCCGCATGATGAGGATCGCGAAGGGCACGCCCGCGGTGCTGTCGGCCAGGATCAGCCCCGGCACGGTGTTGAGCAGCCCGAGGTCGTTGTACGCGGCGTACAGGGCGTTCGCGACGACGATGCCCGGGATCATCTGCGAGATGAGGATGCCGAACAGCACCGCGTTGATGCCCTTGACCTTGAACTGGGCGAGCGCGTAGGACGCCGGCGTCGCGATGAGCAGGCTGACGACGACGCTGCCCAGGGCGATCACCAGGCTCGTGACCAGGGCGCCGCCCTGGTCGGCGATGGCCTGCGCGTAGCCGCCGAGCTGGGCGTTGATCGGGAACCAGGCGGCCTCGATCGCGGAGCCGGCCGGCTGCAGCGAGATGTTGATCATCCAGTAGACGGGGAACAGCATCACGGCGAGGATCAGGATCCCGACGCCGGACAGCACCCACTGCTTCGCGCTCGTGGGACGGACGGGCCGCCGGGCACCGCGGGTGACCACCGCGCGGGTCCGGAGGGCGTCGGTGGTGGACGCTGCGTCAGTCATCGACGGCCTTCCTGTTGAGGCGGAGGTAGACGATCGCGAACAGGGCGGAGATCACGATGAGGATGTTGCTCAGCGCGGCGCCCTGCCCGAAGTCGAACTGCTTGAACGACAGGTCGTAGGACTGGGTCGCGATGGTCTGGGTGGCGTTCGCCGGCCCGCCGTTCGTCAACCCGAGGATGATGTCGAGCACCTTGATCGTGTAGACGACGCCGAGCACGAGCGTGACGCTCACGACGGGTCGCAGCATCGGCCAGGTGATCGCCCAGAAGGCCTTCCACCCGGTCGCGCCGTCGAGCGCCGCTGCCTCGTACAGCTCGGTGGGGATGTCCTGCAGACCGCCGTACAGGATCGTGGTGTTGAACGGGATCCCGATCCAGATGTTCACCGCGATGACGGTGATGAGCGCCACGGCGGGACTCGTCAGCCACGGGACCGACGGGATGCCGAAGGTGCCGAGGAACTGGTTGACGACGCCCGAGTCCTGGTCGAGCATCCACTTCCAGACCGCACTCGAGACGATGAGCGGCAGCAGCCAGGGCAGCAGGAGCAGCGAGCGCAGGAGACCGGACAGCGGGAAGTTCCGGCGGAAGAACAGGGCGAGCAGCAGGCCGAGGACGAACTGGCCGACGATCGACCCGATCGTGAACAGCGCGGTGTTGAGCATCGCCGTGCCGAACAGCTGGGACGACACGACCGAGGCGTAGTTCGCCAGGCCGACCCACGGTGCCTCGCCCGTGTAGAACGTCGACGTCGTGTACGCCTGGAAGCTCATGACGATGTTCTTGACCACCGGGTAGCCGAAGAACAGCAGCAGGAACAGGACGGCCGGCAGCAGGAACAGCAGCTGCGCGATCCGTTCGAAGCGCAGCGAGCGGCCCGGGCGGGGCCGCCGGGACGGAGCGGGTGCTCCGTTCCCGGCGGCCCGCCGTGGGGCGACGGGGGTCGCGGTGCTCGTCATGCTCAGTTGCTCGACTGCGCGTTCTGCAGGGCGTCGGCCGGGGAGTCCTGCCCGGTCAGCGCCGACTGCACGGCCGTGTAGATCTTCGTCGCGGCCTTGGGCCAGTCGGCACCGAGCTCGCCGGTGCGGGCGCGGGCGTCGGCGACGAGGTCGACGAACACCTGCTCCTCGGGGACGTCCTTGCCGAACTGCTGGGCGACGTCGGTCTTCGAGGGGATCGTGTAGCGCAGCTTCGCCATCGCGAGCTGGTTCGCGTCGCTGTTCATGCAGTCGACGATCTTCGCCGCGACGGCCTGCTTCGCCTTGTCACCGGTGTTCGGGACGGTCCAGACCTCGCCACCGAGCGGGGCCACGGCCTTGTCGCTGGCGGACTGCACGGGGATCTGGGCGATCCCGTAGTCGACCTTCGACTCCTTCAGCCCGGGGATCTGCCACGGGCCGTTGATCATCATCGCGGCCTTGCCGGCCATGAACTGGTCGTTCACGTCGGCCTGGGTCCAGTTCACGACGCTCTTCGACATCGATCCGTCGTCGACCAGACCCTTCCAGAGCGACAAGGCCTCTTCGGTCTCCGGGGTCGCGATGTCCTTCTCGTCGCCGCCGTTCGACCACATGAACGGCAGGAACTGCCAGGTGCCCTCGTACGTGGCGTTGGCGTCGACGGCGAACCCGTACTGGTCGCCCTTGGTCAGCTTCGCCGCGGCGGACTGCAGCTCGTCCCACGTCTTCGGCGGGGTGACACCGGCCTCGGACAGCACCTTCTTGTTGTAGAAGAGCGCGATGGTGTTCACGGTGGGGGCGAGGCCGTAGACCTTGTCCTCGTAGGTGCCGGCCTGCAGCACGCCCTTGGCGTAGCCGTCGGTCGAGATGTCGTAGTCGGACAGCGGCGACAGCGCACCGGTCTCGGCGATCTGCTGCAGATCCGGGTTGTCGAGCATCAGGACGTCCGGCAGGGTCTTCGACGACGCCTGCTGCAGGACCTTCTGGATGAGCGACGAGCCGGGCACCAGGCTGCGCTTGATGGTGACGTCGTTCTCGGCCCCGCACTTGTCGAGGTACTCGCCGATGACCTTCTTGTCGTTGCCCTGATTGTAGTAGTCGAGCACGGTGATGGAGTCCACCTTGCCGCCGGAGCTCGCGGACGAGCCGCCGGAACAGCCGGCGAGGACGAGGGGGACGGTCGCCAGCATGGCGACCGCGCTGAGGACCGGGGCGATCCTGCGGTGTCGAGGCTTCATTGCTTCGCTCTTCTCTGGATGGTTGCCGGACACGAGTCGAACGTGTCGCTCGTGGATCGGGGACGACCGGACCAGAACCGCTCCGTCGCGTCCCGAGTGGGGTCGAAGTTAGCATCGAAGCGGTTAGATGGTAAAGCGCTTAGACGAACTTTTTCGGACACCGCCCCCGCTACAGTGAGCGGGACAGGGTGAGGGAGCGGCATGGCGACGATGCAGCAGGTCGCCGACCGGGCGGGCGTCTCGATCGCGACGGTGTCCTTCGTCGTGAACGGCAACAAGCGCGTGTCCGCCGCCACCCGTGCCCGGGTCACGGCGGCGATGCGCGAGCTCGGCTACCGGAACAACGTGGTCGCCCGGGCGCTGGCGTCGCGCCGCACCCGGATCCTCGCGCTCGTGTTCCCGGTGCTCGAGCACCGGCTCGGCCAGACCGCGCTGCAGTTCTTCACGAGTGCCGCGAGCCGCGCCTCGGAGCTCGGGTACCACCTGGTGCTCTGGCCGGCGGTGACGACGGCGGACGACGTGCAGGAGCTCATCTCGGGCGGCCTCGCCGACGGGGTCGTGGTGATGGAGGTCACCATGCACGACCCCCGGATCGCCCGTCTGACCGAGCTCGAGGTCCCGTTCGTCGCGATCGGCCGCACCGCCGACCCCTCGGGCATCTCGTACGTCGACATCGACTTCGAGCGCACCGTCGAGGACGCCCTCGACCACCTCACCGGGCTCGGGCACCGGCGGATCGGCCTCGTCGTCGAGGACCTCGACGGCACCACCATGGCCGACTACGGGCCGAAGGTCCGCTCCGAGGCGGCGTTCCACGCCGGCATCGAGCGCCGGGGGCTCACCGGCACCGTGGTCGCCGCCGGCGCCTCGGCCGAGGGCGGTCGTCGTGCGGCGGCGGACCTGCTGGCGCACGACCCCGACGTCACGGCCGCGATCATCATGAAGGACGACTCGAACTTCGGGCTCGTCAGCGGGTTGCGGGCCGGCGGTCGGCGGGTGCCCGAGGACGTCTCGGTCATCGCGATCGTGTCCTCCGACGGCGCCGGCGCCGCGACCGAACCGGTGCTCACGACGCTGAACGCCCCCGGTCCGGAGCTCGGCCGCCTGGCGGTCGAGTCGCTGGTCGACCGCCTCGAGGGCGGCAGCACCGAGCGCACCCACACGCTCATCCCGTGCGCCCTGCACCTGGCCGACTCGACGGCCCCCGCCCCCGCCTGACCCCCTGCCGGCCTGGAGGCACGGCGCGGCCCCATCTGCGAAAGTGACAGATCTCCGCCAACGGTTCGCGGCACACTGTCGCTTTCGCGGGGACTGACGGGTTCGGCCGTGCGGGTTCTGTCGCTTTCGCGACCACCTGGCGGCCTGGAGGCGCGGGTCGGCCCCGCCACGCGCCTCCAGGCCGCCGCCCCGCGGGCCCACGCCCCCACCCGCGAAAGCGACAGATCCCTGCGGACGTTCCGCGGCAGGGTGTCGCTTTCGCGACAGCGACAGTGACAGCGACGGCGACCGCGCCGCCGCCTGGCGGACAGACCAGGCTCCGCCTGGTTGTGTGGACGTACAGGTTCGCAGCACCACACGTCGAGGAGGACGGATGGCAATCGACCGGAGGACGTTCATGCTCGGGGGAGCGGGGGTGCTGCTGCTCGCCGGCTGCTCCACCCGACCCGAGCGCACGCGCGTCGAGGACTGGCCCACCGAACCGCCCGAGGGCGAGGCGACGATCAGCTGGTGGGCCGGCCAGGTCGCCTCGAAGGACGGCGGTGACCTGCGCCGCCGGCTCATCGCGGAGTTCCAGAAGGAGCACCCGAACATCCGCGTCCGGATCGTCAGCGCCCCGAGCGACACCGACACGAACCGCACCAGCCTGACGACCCAGATCGCGGCCGGCAGCAGCACGCCGGACGTCTACCTGGGTGACGTCGCCTGGCCCGGGCAGTTCGCGAAGAACAAGCTCGCGACACCCGTGAACCAGCTCGTCGGCGAGGACTTCTTCGACCAGTTCCCCGAGGGGCTCCGGCTCGCGGCGAGTGTCGACGGCACGTACTACATGTTCCCGCTCTACATCGACGAGTCGTTCTTCCTGTACCGGAAGGACCTGCTCGCGAAGCACTCCCTGCAGGTGCCGGGGTCGTGGGAGGAAGTGCGCGAGACCGCCGCGAAGCTCGTGGACACCGGCGACGTGTCGTACGGGTTCGCGTTCCAGGGCGACGTGTACGAGGGACTGACCTGCAACGTCACCGAGTTCGTCGCCGACGCGGGCGGGTCACTGCTCAACGACGACCTCACGAAGCCCGAGACGACGAGCTCCGAGACCAAGCGCGCGTTCGAGTTCATGCGGTCGCTGGTCACGGAGGGTGCGTCCCCGCGGGCCACGCTGACGTACCAGGAGCAGGACACCAACGACGCGTTCTCGGGCGGGCGCGCGGCGTTCCTCCGCAACTGGTCGTACGCGTGGGGGATCGCGAACGGTCCGGACAGCCGGGTCGCCGGCAAGGTGGGGCTCGCCGCCCGGCCGACCTTCGACGGCATGGATGAGCACCACTCGACGATCGGCGGGTGGGGGAACTACATCAACCCGCACACCCAGCAGCCTGCGGCGGCGCTGACCTTCGCCAGCTGGATGTCGAGCGAGACCGCCCAGCAGTTCCTCACGCGAGAGGGCGGGGTCCTGCCGGCACGCAGCGCCTCGCTCGTCAGCGAGGACGCGAAGCGGCAGCAGCGGCCCACGTACGACACGGCGGCCGGCATCACGCTCGTGCCCCGCCCGACCTCGACCGCCTACTACCCGAAGGTGTCGCAGGGCGTCTACCAGAACGGCAACAGCATCCTCGGCGGGCAGGCGTCCGTCGACGGCGGCACGAGCGCGATGGCCTCGGCCATCTCGCTCGCCCTGCAGGGAGCAGCGCTGTGAGCGCCGGCACGGCGACACGACCGGCACGGCCTGGAGGCACGGGTCGCGTCGATCCGCCGCCCCGGCCGACGGGGCGGTCGCGTCTCGACCGCATCCGCTCACGGGGCGCGTGGGGCTTCGCGGCCCCGGCGCTCCTGGTGGTCGCGGCGGTGACGATCTTCCCGGTCGTGTACTCCGTCGTCCTGAGCTTCGCGGACGTCGAGGTCGGCTACGAGGGCTTCACGATCCAGTCGTTCGGGCTCGACAACTACGCAGCCCTGCTGCAGAGCGCCGACTGGTACCGCGCGCTCGGCTTCACGGTGCTCTACACGGTGGTGACGGTGTCGGTCGAGCTCGTGCTCGGCATGCTCGTCGCGCTGGTGCTCGAACGGCTCGGGGCCACCCGCGGCTGGATGCTCGCGCTCATGCTCATCCCGTGGTCGCTCGTCACGATCGTCAACGCGCAGCTGTGGAAGTACGTCTACGACAGCACCTACGGCGTCGCGACGTGGTTCTTCGGGTTGTTCGGGGACGCCCCGGTGATCCTCGGCGAGCCGGTCCCCGCGATCACCGGACTGATGGTCGCGGACATCTGGAAGACCACGCCGTTCGTCGCGATCATCCTGCTGGCGGGGCTCGTGCAGATCTCGGAGGACCACTACGAGGCCGCCGAGCTCGACGGCGCGAGCACCTGGCAGACGTTCTGGCGCGTGGTGCTGCCGCAGCTCACCCCGACCCTGACGATCGCGGTGCTGTTCCGCATCCTGCAGGCGTTCGGCGTCTTCGACCTGCCGTTCGTGCTGACGAACGGCGGACCGGGTACCGCCACCCAGTCGCTCGCGATCATGGGCTACAAGGTGCTCTTCCAGGACATCAACATCGGTCCGGGCGCGGCGATCGCGACCTCCACCGCGGTCATCGTCGCGGCCGGGTGTCTGCTGTTCCTCCGGGCGTTCCGGAACCAGGCGAAGGGAGGGGACGACTGATGCCCCGTCAACGGATCCGCAAGGGCTGGCGCAAGTGGGTCAACACCGTCAACGTCAGCGGTGTCGTCATCGCGGTGCTCACCGCGCTGCCGCTCTACTGGCTCGTCACGACGTCGCTCAAGCCGGCGTCCGAGATCGGGCAGTCGCCGCCGACCGCGTGGCCGCACGCGATCACGTTCGACAACTTCGTGGTGGCCTTCCGGGACAACGCGCTCGGCCAGTACATGGTGAACAGCGTCATCGTGTCGGTGTCGACCACGGTGGTCGTGCTCGCGCTGGCGTTCCTGGCCGGGTACGCCCTGGCCGGCCGGTTCATCCGGGGGCGCACGGCGATCATGACCTCGCTGCTCATGCTGTCGGTGTTCCCGGCGATCGCGGTCCTGACGCCGCTGTACCTGCTCGAGCGCAACCTCGGGCTGCTCAACTCGTACCCGGGTCTGATCGTGCCGTACGTGGCGTTCAACCTGCCGTTCGCCATCTGGATCATGCGGAACTACCTGCAGGGGATCCCGTCGACGATCGAGGAGGCATCGGAGATCGACGGTGCCGGTGCGTGGCGGACCGTGCTGTCGGTGATCTTGCCGATGGCGAAGCCGGGCCTGTTCACGGTCGGCGTCTTCACGTTCACGGCTTCGTGGAGCGAGTTCCTGATGGCGCTGACGTTCAACAGCGAGAACTCGTTCCGGACGATCCCGGTCGGCATCGCGCTCTTCGGGACGCAGTTCACGGTGCCGTTCGCGCAGATCTTCGCCGCGAGCGTCGCTGCGACCGTGCCGATCGTGATCCTGGTGCTGGTGTTCCGCCGCTCGATCGTGTCCGGTCTGACCTCTGGCGCGGTCAAGGGGTGACGGGCGTCCAGCATGCGGAGATAGGTAGCGAACTTACCTAGCTGCGCATGCTGGACATTCGTCGGGGCGTCGTCCTGACCGCCCGTAACCTGCCGTCAGGGGCTCGGTGCGCCGAGATCGACGGCTGCGACGATGCGGTCGATGATCCGCACGAACCTGGCCCGCTCCCGTTCCGAGAAGGAGGCCATCAGGTCGTGCAGGTGCTTGTTCGTGCCGTCCATCGCGCGCGCGTAGTCGCGGCGGGCAGCATCGGTCAGCTCGATGTACCGGCTGCGGCCGTCATCGGGGTTCGGGACGCGACTGAGGTGTCCGCTGTGCTCGAGTCGGTCCACCATGCCGGTGATCGCCGGTCCGGTGAGCCCCAGGTGCTTCGACAGGTCCTTCACGCGCACCGTCCGACCCGCTTCCTCGGCGCGCGAGACGAACTGCAGCAGCGTCAGGTCGCCGCCGGAGACGCCGAGCTCGTCGCGCAGTCGCCCGCGCAGCTCGGACACCGCGGCCTCGAGCCGGGTCAGCGCCGCGTCCAGGTCGACATCGCTCACGACAACGCCCCCTCTGAACGGGTCTCGTCCGGGTCACGATACGCCGCAGTCACCGCCCCAGCGTATCCACATAACGCGAAGCGTGGAACGGTGCAGGTGGCGATGGTGGATTCGGGGCACCGTGGCTGACCCCGTCCCGACTCCGCAGTCCGCTTCACGCGGTGAACCGGTGCGTTTCGAGGTCTCCGGCGGTGACCCCGACTCGGCCGAGCGCGACCTCGCCGCCGTCCACGGCGCCGATCGGTGGTCCGTCCGGCGCATCGACGACGACTTCTCGTACCGGTACACGGCCGTCGGGGACTCCGACGTGAGCATCCGGCGTTCGCAGCTCCGCGGTGCCGTGCGCGGCTCGGTGCCCGTCGGTGCCGACTACGTGGTGACGTGGATCACCAGCGGGACCGCGCACCTTGACTCCGGGCGCGTCCGGATGGAGTTGCGCCGGGACGTCCCCGTGCTCCTGCCCCCCGAGGACGACTTCGTGTTCACGGCCGAGGACCACGACCAGCGGCTGGTGCACTTCGGGCGGGAGTACGTGCACCGCGTCGCGTTCGAACACCTGGAGGTCGACGCCACGCCACTGCGGTTCGACCCCACGCGCGCGCCGGAACCCGACACGGCGGAGCGCTGGCAGGGGGCGCTCGTGGCGCTGTCCCGGGCACTGCGTGCCGAGGGGCTCGACTCTGACGCGTGGCACGACGCCAAGCGGTCGGCGGCCACCGCGTTCCTGGACACCTTCCCGCCGCAGGCCGACGACCTGCCCGCGGTGCTCGGCCTGCCCCGGAACGCCCGGCTCCGGGCAGCGGTGGAGTACATCCACGCACACGCCGCCGAGCCCGTCACGGTCCAGGAGCTGTCCGAGGTCGCCGGCCTGAGCGTGCGGTCGGTGCAGGAGTCGTTCCGCCGGGTCTTCGACGTGTCGCCGCTGACGTACCTGCGCGAGGTCCGGCTCGACCGCGTGCGCGGCGAACTGCTCGAGCTCGACCCGCAGGCCGGGGTCGTCGGCGACGTTGCCCGCCGCTGGGGGTTCGCCCACCTCGGCCGGTTCTCGGCGGCCTACGCGGCCCGGTTCGGCGAGTACCCGAAGCAGACCCTGCGCCGCTGACGGCGGCGGGTGCTCAGCGGCCGGGCGTCGGCCTCGGCGCGGGGCCCGTGCTCGCCCGAACCCGCAGGGTCGTGGGGAGCCGGACGTGGTCCGTGGTCGGTTCGCCACGGAGCATCGTCAGGAGCATCTGCACGGCGTGCGACCCGAGTTCGGCGAGCGGCTGCGACACCGTGGTGAGCGGCGGGGTCGTGGTGGACGCTTGCGGCACGTCGTCGAAGCCCACGACGGACAGGTCCTGGGGGACGCGGAGCCCGACCTCGGCCGCGGCGCGGAGCACACCGATCGCCGACGAGTCGTTCGCGGCGAACACCGCGGTGGGGCGGTCGGCGAGGGTCAGGAGCTCGCGGGCGACGGCCGCGGACTGGTCCTCCTGGTAGCCGCCGTCACGCAGCAGGCACTCGTCGACCGTGATGCCCGCGGCGGTCAGGGCCGAGCGGTACCCGGCCGCGCGCAGCTGGGCGGAGGCCAGGTCGGCGCGTCCCTGCAGGTGCGCGATGCGGGTGTGCCCGAGTGACAGCAGGTGTTCGACGGCCTGCACCGCGCCGGCCTCGTTGTCCGCGTCGACGGTGGCGTGCCCCTCCGGCCCGGTGTGCGGGTCGATCGCCACGACGGGGATCGACGAGCTCGACAGTGCCGTGGTCGGGGTGACGACGATCGCGCCGTCGATCAGGGTGCCGGACAGGCGGGACAGCGACCGACGCTCCCACCCGGGTCGGTCGGCGCCGGTCATCAGGCCGGCGTAGGCGAGGAGCTCGTAGCCGGTGCCGGTGGCCGCCCGCGAGATACCGCGGAGCAGTTCGGTCGAGAACGGCTCGAACTCGGGCACCAGGATGCCGACGACCCCGGTCCGCGAACTCCGCAGGCTCCGGGCGACCAGCGACGTCTCGTACCCCAGGTCGTCGACCACCTGCTGCACGCGGAGCATCGTGGCGGGTGCGACCCCGTCCCGCTGGTTGATCACCTTGGACACCGTCGGGATCGAGACCCCGGCCACCCGCGCCACGTCGCCGATCGTCACCCGGCCGGCACCGGGACGCGCGCCGAGTGCCGAGTCCATGTGCACACCGTACCGCTGCGGCACCATGCGAACGGTAAAGAAAACGTTATCGATATCGATTGACATGGACCTGGAGCAGCAGGCATGCTCTCCGCAGCGGCAGTCGATGTCGCGCATGTCAACGACGACACTTCAGGAGTTCCACGATGACGAGGAAGATCCGTGCCGCGGCAGCCATCGCGCTGATCGGGGCCACAGCACTGGTGGCCAGTGGGTGCTCGGCGGGCAGCGATGCCTCCGAGGACGGCGGGAAGGTCACGATGACCTTCTGGCACAACTCGACCACCGGACCGGGCAAGGCCTACTGGGCCTCGACGGTCAAGGCGTTCGAGGAGAAGTACCCGAACGTCACCATCAAGACCCAGGCGATCCAGAACGAGGACCTGGACGGCAAGCTCCAGACCGCCCTCAACTCCGGCGACGCCCCCGACGTGTTCCTGCAGCGCGGCGGCGGCAAGATGGACGCGATGATCGCTGCCGGGCAGCTCATGGACATCTCCGACTCCATCAGCGCCGACGCGAAGAAGTCCATCAGCGCGGGCACGTTCGCCGGGTACGAGAAGGACGGCAAGACCTACGCCATGCCGGGCGCGGTGCTCCCCGAGGGCATCTGGTACTCGAAGGACCTGTTCAAGGAAGCCGGCATCGAGGGCACGCCCACGACCATGGACGAGCTGAACGACGCGATCACGAAGCTCAAGGCCAAGGACATCGACCCGGTCGCCGTCGGCGCGAAGGACGCCTGGCCGGCCGCCCACTGGTACTACAACTTCGCGCTCCGCGAGTGCAGCCAGAAGACCCTCGAGGACACGGCGAAGTCGCTGAAGTTCGACAACGCCTGCTGGACGAAGGCCGGCGAGCAGCTCGAGGACTTCAACGCCACCAAGCCCTTCAACAACGGCTTCCTGACCACCGCCGCACAGCAGGGCGCCGGCAGCTCCGCCGGTCTCCTCGCCAACCACAAGGCCGCCATGGAGCTCATGGGCGCGTGGGACCCGGGCGTGATCGCGTCGCTGACGCCGGACGCCAAGCCGCTGCCCGACCTCGGCTGGTTCCCGTTCCCCGCGATCGACGGTGGCAAGGGTGACCCGAAGTCGATGATGGGTGGTGTCGACGGCAACTCCTGCTCGGCGCAGGCCCCGAAGAAGGCGTGCACCGACTTCCTGAACTTCATCGTGCAGAAGGACAACCAGGAGGGCTACTACAAGGCCTTCAACGCCATCCCGGTGAACAAGGAAGCCCAGTCGGTCGTCGACTCGGACTACCTGAAGTCGGCCCTGGCCGCCTACCAGGAGGCCCCGTTCGTCTCGCAGTACCTCGACACCCTGTACGGCCAGAACGTCGGCAACGCGCTGAACACCAGCGTCGTCGACCTGCTCGCCGACAAGGGCAGCGCGAAGGACATCGTCGAGACCACCAACCAGGCTGCGGCCAAGGGCTGAGCATGACCCTCGACACCTCGCTCGGTACGACTCCGGCCACCGGGTCGGACACGGCCGCGGGGACGTCCCCGGCGGGGAGCGGTTCGCCGCTCCCCGCCGGTCGGCGGACCAAGCGCCGCATCGCGGACTGGCGGAAGCGCGTCGAGATCGCGGTCCTCGCCGGACCCGCGGTCATCGTCTTCGTCACGTTCGTGATCCTGCCCGTGGCGCTCGCCGCCTACTACGGGTTCTTCAAGTGGCAGGGCTACGGCCCGCCCACCGACTTCGTCGGGCTGCAGAACTACCTGATCATCTTCCAGGACAAGGCGTTCCACGCGGTCCTGATGCACAACGGCTTCATCGTCGTGCTCTCGCTGGTGCTGCAGGGGCCGATCGCGATCGTGCTCGCACTGCTGCTCAACCAGAAGATGCACGGCCGCGGGCTCGTCCGCGTGCTCGTCTTCGTGCCGTACGTCATCTCCGAGGTGATCGTCGGCACCGGGTGGAGCCTGATGCTCCAGTCGAACGGCGCCGTGAACGACCTGTTCCAGAGCATCGGCCTGGGCGGGCTCCGTGCGGACTGGCTGTCGAACCCCGACATCGCCATCTGGACGCTGCTCGTGATCATCTCGTGGAAGTACATCGGCTTCGCGGTGATCCTGTTCCTCGCCGGCCTGCAGAGCATCCCCGAGGAACTGTTCGAGGCCGCCGCCATCGACGGCGCCGGCTACTGGCAGATCCAGCGGCGCATCACGCTGCCGCTGCTCGGTCCGACCATCCGCATCTGGGCGTTCCTGTCGATCATCGGCTCGCTGCAGCTGTTCGACCTCGTCTACATCATCTGGGGGCAGTACATCGCGTCGACCGCGGGCACCTCGACGATGGCGACGTACATGGTCGCCAACGGCCGGACCTCGGGCAACTTCGGCTTCGGCAGCGCCGTCGCGGTCGTGATGTTCGGGATCTCGCTCGTGGTCGCCCTGATCTACCAGCGCTTCGTGCTCCGCCGCGACACCGCGGGTGCACTCACCGAGAGGAAGAACTGATGGCCACCACGAGCATCGTCGCCCCCGGGCGCCGGGCCGTGCGGGAGCGCCGGTCCAGTGCCGCGATCGGACGCGCGAACCCGCTGACGTACGTCGTCGCGATCCTGTTCGTCGCCGCCAACCTGGCACCCGTGCTCTACATCGTGCTGGGCGGCTTCCGGACCAACTCGCAGATCACCACGAGCCCCGCCGGACTGCCGGCACCGTTCGAGTTCGGCAACTACGGGTCCGTGCTGTCCAGCGGTATCTTCTGGCAGCAGCTCGGCAACTCCACGATCAGCGCCGTCACGACCACCCTCGGGGTCGTCGTGCTCGGGCTGATGGTGAGCTTCGTGCTCGCCCGCTACCGGTTCGCCGGCCGCGGGGCGCTGTACGCCCTGTTCGCTGCTGGTCTGATGTTCCCGATCACCGTCGCGATCACCCCGCTGTACCTGCTCGTCAAGGACCTCGGTCTGACGAACAGCCTGGCCGGCGTGATCCTGCCGCAGATCGCGTTCGCGCTGCCGACCACCGTCATCATCCTGGTGCCGTTCCTGCGGGCGATCCCCGACGAGCTCGAGGAGGCCGCGTCGATCGACGGAGCGAGCCGTCTCGGGTTCTTCTTCCGGATGGTCGTGCCGCTGTCGCTGCCCGGGGTCGTCACGGTCGGCATCCTGGCGTTCATCGCCAGCTGGAACAGCTACATCCTGCCGCTGTTCATCCTGAACAACGAGGCCGCGTACACGCTGCCGCTCGGGGTCCAGTCGTTCTCGTCGCAGTACTCCGTCGACACCGCCAAGGTGCTCGCGTTCACCTCGATGTCGATGATCCCGGCGCTCGTGTTCTTCACGATCTTCCAACGCCGCATCGTCGGCGGCCTGACCGGGGCGGTGAAGGGGTGACCGCGACGGACGCGACGCAGACCGCCGGACGCGACCCGCGCCTCCAGAGCGACAGCGCGACGGACGCGACCGCGACCGCCGCCGGACCCCGCGCCGACGCCCTGCTCGCCGTGATGACCCTCGACGAGAAGGTCGCGCAGCTCGTCGGCTACTGGCTCGACCAGAACGGCGTCGTCGCCCCCATGCAGGGCGAGATGGCGGCCGTGCAGCAGGGCAGCACCCTGGCGGACATCACCCGCGACGGCATCGGGCAGTTCACCCGCGTCTACGGCACCCGCCCCGTCGAACCCGACGAACGTGCCGCCTGGCTCTGGGCCGAACAGCGCCGCCTGCAGCGCGAGACCCGGCTCGGGATCCCGGCGCTCGTCCACGAGGAGTGCCTGACCGGGCTCGCCGCGTGGAAGGCCGCGACGTTCCCGACCCCGCTGGCGTGGGGCGCGTCGTTCGACCCGGAGCTCGTCGAGCAGGTCGGCGCCGCGATCGGTGCGTCCATGCGCCAGCTCGGCGTCCACCAGGGGCTCGCACCCGTGCTCGACGTGATCCGTGACCCCCGCTGGGGCCGGGTCGACGAGTGCATCGCCGAGGACCCGTACCTGGTCGGCACGGTCGGCACCGCGTACGTGCGTGGCCTGCAGTCCGCCGGGGTCGACGCGACCCTGAAGCACTTCCTCGGCTACTCGGCGTCGCAGGCGGGGCGGAACCACGCCCCCGTGCACGCCGGGGCCCGCGAGGTCGCCGACGTGTACCTGCCGCCGTTCGAGATGGCGCTGCGCGACGGCGGCGCCCGGAGCGTCATGAACTCGTACGCCGAGATCGACGGCGTGCCCGTCGCGGCGAACGGCGAGCTGCTCACCGACCTGCTCCGCGACCGGCTCGGCTTCGACGGCACCGTCGTCGCGGACTACTTCTCGGTGGCGTTCCTCGAGGTCATGCACGGCATCGCCGCCGACCGTGGCGAGGCCGCGGCGCTGGCGCTCGAGGCCGGCATCGACGTCGAGCTCCCGACCGGTGACGCGTACCTCGCGCCGCTGGTCGAGCGGGTCCGCAGCGGGCAGGTGGACGAGGCACTCGTCGACCGCGCCGTGCTCCGGGTGCTCCGGCAGAAGGAGCGGCTCGGCCTGCTCGAACCGGACGCGTTCGCCGAGGACGCCCCGACCGGGATCGACCTCGACACCCCGCTGCACCAGGCACTCGCACGCCAGCTGGCGGCGAAGTCGCTCGTGCTGCTGTCGAACGACAGCGGCAGCGCCAACAGCGGCACCGCCGACAGCGGCACCGCCGACAGCGGCACCGCCGACGGTGGCACCGTCGACAGCACCACCCCCGTCCTCCCGCTCGCACCGGGGGCCTCCGTCGCCGTCATCGGCCCGAACGCCGACCGCGCCGAGGCCCTGCAGGGCTGCTACTCGTTCGCCAACCACGTGCTCGCCTCGCATCCCGACCTGCCGCTCGGATTCGCGATCCCGACCGTCCGCGAGGCCGTCGCCCGGGCCCTCGGCCCGTCGGCGGTCCGCTTCGCCGCGGGCTGCGCCGTCACGGGCGACGACCGGGCCGGCTTCGCCGACGCGGTCGCCGTGGCCGCCGCCTCGGACGTCGCGGTGGTCGTCGTCGGCGACCAGGCCGGACTCTTCGGCCGCGGCACGGTCGGCGAGGGCAACGACACCGAGTCGCTCGACCTGCCCGGCGTGCAGCGCGAGCTGGTCGAGGCCGTCGTCGCGACCGGCACCCCCACCGTGATGGTGCTGCTCACCGGCCGGCCGTACGCGATCGGCTGGGCGCTCGACGGTGACCAGCCGCGTCCTGCCGCGGTCGTGCAGGCGTTCTTCCCGGGCGAGGGCGGCGGGCTGGCGATCGCCGACCTGCTCACCGGCGAGGCCTCGCCCTCGGGCCGCCTGCCGCTGTCCCTGCCCCGGTCCGCCGGTGCGCAGCCGTTCACGTACCTGCACCCGCGGCTCGGCGGTCCGTCCGACGTCACCGCCGCCGACTCGACGCCGGTGCGACCGTTCGGCTTCGGCCTCGGCTACACCGATTTCGCCTACGACGAGCTCGTCGTCGACCAGGACGTCCGCTCCGACGGCGTCTTCACCGCGTGGGTGACGGTCCGGAACACCGGGTCCCGTGCCGGCGAGGACGTCGTGCAGCTCTACGGGCACGACGTGCACGGCAGCGTCACCAGGCCCGAGGTGCAGCTCCTCGGCTACGCGCGGGTCGCGCTCGCCGCGGGGGAGTCCGCGCGGGTCCGCTTCCGCGTCCCGGTGCAGCGCTTCGCGTTCACCGACCGTCGGATGCGCAAGGTGGTCGAACCCGGCGACGTGCAGGTCTGGGTCGCGTCGCACGCGGCGGCGTCCCGGCCGGGAGGCCCGGTGGCAGCGGGTGGGATCGTCGCCTCGGGCGACGGGCCGGTCCGACACCCCGTCCCCGGCACCGCCACGGCGCGCGCCACCGTCGCGGTCACCGGCTCGGTCCACGAGGTCACCCTCGACGACCCCCGCCTGGTGGAGTGGTCGCTCGTCTGACCTGGTGACGGACCACGCGCCCTGGGCGTGACCGGGTGACGGACGGGAGGCGCGGTGCGGGCTCGCACCGCGCCTCCCGTCCGTCAGCGGGTCGCGGTCACCCGACCGGTTCGATCCGGTCGGACAGGTCCAGCGACCAGACGGCGACGCCCGTCAGGCCGAGCCGTTCCGCCAGCGCGACCCGCTCGCGCAGCGAGCGTGCGTCGGACCACCAGAGCACCTCACCGCTCGGCAGGGTCGCGGTCCACTCGCCGACCGTCGCGTCCCACCGGGCGGTCGCGCCCGCCTTCCGGACCCGGAGCCGGGCCTGGGCGTCGGAGAGCTGACCGGCCGGACGCTTCCCCTTCCAGTGGTAGCCGTACCCGGCGACACCGAGCACGATCTGGTCGGCGGGAGCGAGGGTCGCGAGCGCACGGGCAGCCTTCGACGACCACGCGAGCGACCCGACCGGGCCGGGTGTGTCCGGCTCCCAGGGGCCGTGCTGGTCGTAGGCCATGAGCGTCAGGTGGTCGAGCGGGGCGCGGAGGGCGCGGACGTCGTAGCCGAGGCGGGCGTACCCGGCGGCGGTGGTCGACGCGGACAGGGCGATGTCGAGCCGGACGTCGTCGCCGACGGCGGCCCGGAGCTCCCGGGCGAAGGCGGTGAGACCGGGCTTCTCCGCCGGGGTCAGCGCCTCGAGGTCGATCATGACCGAGTCCCAGCCGCCCGTGGCCACGTCGGCGGCGAGTGATCGGACGACCCGGGCGCGGTTCGCGGGCGAGGTCAGGAGCTTCCGCGCGATCGGCTCGCTGAAGTCCTCGTCGGCCTCGGAGTAGTTGCTGACGAGCAGCTGCGCGGTGAGCCCGTTGGCGTGCGCCCGGTTGCGCTGGGCCTTGGCGGCGCGCGACGGGGCGGTGACCTTCGTGCCCGTGCGGTTCAGCAGCAGGCCGTCGACGCCGACCACGTCCATCGCGGCGGCGTTCGCGTCCACCAGGGCGGTGTCGGCGTTCTCGGGCTGGAAGCCGGTCACGTCGAACCCCTCAGCGTGGGCGGCGGTCGGGGCCGTGCAGCCGGCGAGTGCGAGTCCGGCGGTGAGCGCGGCGGCGAGCAGCGCGGAGCGGCGTCGACGCGGGGTGGTGGTCACGGGGAGGGGCATCCTGTCGCTCGTGCCCGGTCGGGGCGCGTCGTCAGCGCTCCGGTCAGGAGGCGCTGATGGTCGTGGTGGGTCGTGCCGGTGGGGCGCCGGCGACGTCGTCGGCGGAGACCGGGCCCTCTGCGTCCGTCGGTTCCGGGCTCAGGACGAGGCCGGAGCCGCTCGCCGCGCTGGCGTAGAGCTCGTCGAGCCACGAGCGGTTCACGCTCGGGGACTTGCCGCCGGCGAACTTGAAGTGCAGTCCACAGTACGGGTGGATCCAGATGCTGCTGCGGCCCCCGCCGACGGCGGGGTCGTCCTTCCACGAGAACACGAAGCTCTCCCCGCGGCGGATGAGGTTCACGATGACGATCTGCAGGTGCGTGAGCGCACGGTCGTCGAGGCGGAGCTCGAGGGGTTGCGAGTCGTAGATGAGCTGGCCCATGGCGCTGCCTTCCGTTTGCCGGGGCCCGCCGCACGTGCCGGGCCCGCGAGGTCCATCCTCCCCCGGTTCCTCGACCCCTGGCGCTTTTCGTCCATCGACGGCGCGATCAGTCCCGTTCTGTGCCGGTGGCCGACGGTGGGACGGCCGGTGCCGACCACGGCGGGAGCTCGGCCGACGGGTACCCGCCGTGCTCGTCCGGCGCCCGCAGCATCGGGTTGACCGCACGCAGCCGGATGCCGGAGGTGTCCCCGGCGGCCCCGCGGACGGCGTTCGCCAGCAGGAACGCGACGACGTCCGCCGTGCTGCCGTCGGGGTCGTAGCCGTGCCAGGGGCGGTCGTCGCCCTGGGCACGGCGCAGGGCGTGGGCGAAGGTCGCGTCGGCGTCGTCGACCTCCACCTCGCAGTCGAGCACGATCCGGAAGCGTGATCCCTCGCCCGGGGACCCGGCGAGGTCCGACGTGGCGCGGGGGTCCGGGTCCTCCGGGTCGAACGACCGGAGCGCCGCCGACGGTGCCGTGCCGAACGCGGCGCGGTACTCGGCCGCCATCCGACCGGCGTTGCTGAAGTGCCAGTGCTTGGCGACGTCCGCGATGGTGCGACGGTCGGCCGGTGTCATCGACAGCAGGTCGCGGCGGACGCCCTCGAGCCGCACCCCGCGCAGGTACGACGCGGGTGAGGTCTGCAGCTCCCGCCGGAACGCGCTCTGCAGGCCGCGGGTCGACAGGTGTGCGGCGGCGGCGATGTCCGGTACGGAGATCGCTTCGCGGGCGTGGGCGTGCACGAACCGCAGCGCCTCGTGCACGGTGCGCGACAGCCGTGCTCCGCCGTGCTCGGGACCACTCGCCGTGGTCGGTGCCTGGTCCATACGTGGAGGGTACGAGTCGGTCGGGCCGATCGGCCTCCGACGCCACGACGCCGCCGTTATCCGGCGTGCGCGGATGTGGATCGCACCCGTTCGGGGGCCATTGTGGACCCCGTTGAGGGCGCTTATCGTCCAGAAGGTACTCAAACTGTCCCCCTCCGAACAGGGTCGGAGGCGCGGGGGCAGATCGGAGGATCTGATGAGTGGTTACGAGCGTGCACCGGGGGTCGCCCCGGTCCACATCACCTCCTACCGGGCGCGGGCACGGGCTGCCCGGCGCGGGTGGATCGTGCAGTCCGAGGACGACGTCGATCGCGAGCGCTTCACCTTCGCGGACCTCCGCGCCCATCGGGGGCGGAACCCGTGAGGAGCGACACCGTCCCGCGGGCCGCGGTCGGCCACGCTCCCCGGGCGGCCGAGCGGTGCGGTCGGACACCCTCCGACGCCGTCCGGACCGTCCGCGCCGTGTACGACGGTCGCGACGTACGGTTCGCCCCCACCGACCGGTTCGCCTTCCGGCACCGGACCGTGCGCCACCACAACGTCGCGCTGCTGTCGTCGGCGGTGTCGACGGCCGCCGCCGCCTCGTTCTCACCGGACGGCACGCCGGTCCTGGCGTGGTCGACCGCGGGGTGCCTCCGGGTCGACGACGCGGTGCCGACCCGGCCCGGCGTGCCGGTGCTCCTGCCGACGGACCGGCCGTTCACGCTGGTCGTGCCGGCGGGGACCGTCCAGGTGCTGCGGGTCGACCGTGGCTTCCTCGACGCCGTGAACGGGGTCGTGTTCGACCACCGCTTCGACGGCCGACTGCGACCCCTGCCGGACGAGGCCGAGGTGTCGCACCTGCTCGCCCGCATCGACGCGGTCGCCGTCAACGCGCTGCACCCCGATCGCAACCCGGGCGGGCACCTGTCGGCACAGGTGCTGCTGGCCGAGGCGGTCCTCCGGGCCTTCGGCGGGACGGGCACGGAACCCGTCGCGCGGCCGGTGGCCCGGACCGTGGGCACCGTGCAACTGGCGCAGGCCTGGCTCGCGGAGCACTGCGACCGCCCGCTCCAGCTCGCGGACGTCTGCGGGGCCATCGGGGTCAGCTCCCGCACGCTGCAGGAGAACTTCGTGCAGCACGTCGGTGTGAGCCCCATGACGTACCTGATGCAGGTGCGCCTCGACCGGGTCCGGATCGCGCTCCAGCTCGCCGACTGCGCGCAGACGACGGTGGCCGAGGTCGCGCACCGGTGGGGCTTCCGTCACATGGGGCGGTTCTCGAGCACGTACCACCAGCGCTTCGACGAGTACCCGAAGAAGACGCTCCGGACGAGCACCTGAGGCTCGGCCCGTGCGCACCCGACAGCAGCGCCTGATCGGGCTGGCGGAGCGGGTCCTGCTCCACCAGCCCGACGTCGTGCCGGACAGCATCCTGTTCGAGTGGGGCGACCACCGCGGTGACTCGGAACAGACCCTCACCGTGCACTACGACGTCGGTGGTGGGAGCACCGGGCCCCACCACCGGCACCACTACTTCATCTGACGCGGGCCTGCAGCCGGTCCGCCAGGAACGCAGCCTGGCGCTCCCAGTGCCGGAAGCCACCGCCCTCGTGTCCGTTGTACGGGTACACGACGATCTCGCGGTCGTCGGAGCCCAGGGCGTTGAACGCGGCGAAGGTGGTGCGCGGCGGCACGACGTCGTCCATCAGCGCGACCGAGAACAGTGCCGGGGCGGTGACCCCGGCGGCGTGGTTCACCCCGTCCAGGTACGCGGCGGTGGCCCACACGGTGTCAGCCGCGTCGCGGTGGACGGCGAGGTACTGCGCGAGCTCCAGGTACGGTCCGCCGACCGCGACGTCGGTGCCGTTCCGCCAGTCGGCCAGGAACGCCACGTCGGGCAGCACCGCGGCGACCGGTCCGACGTGTGCCTCGACCAGGGCCGCCGCGGCGATCGTGATGCCACCGCCCTGGCTGCCACCGGTCAGTGCGATGCGCTCCGGGTCGACCCCGGGCAGCGTCCGCACCGCCGCGACGAGCCGCACGGCGTCGGTGTAGACGCGGCGGTAGTAGTGGTCGGCGGGCGAGCCGATGCCGCTCGTCATCCAGCCGCTGGCGTGCGGTGCGGAGCCGTGCGGGTCCGGGGTGTCGCCGCCGGCCCACCCGGAGCCCTGGCCGCGGGTGTCCATCACCACGTGCACGTACCCGGCGAGGGCCCAGTGCACGCGCTCGCCCGGCCGACCACGGCCACCGCCGTAGCCGAGGAACTCGACGACGACCGGCAGCGCGCCCGGGTCGTCCGTCACGGGACGGTTGACCCACGCCCGCACCGGGTCACCGGCGAACCCGGGGAACGTCAGGTCCTCGACGACGAGCCCGGTCACCGGGGTCTCGGCCGGCACGAGGGTCACCTCGACGCCCTCGCCCGCGGTCCGGGCGGCGGCGATCGTGTCCGCCCAGAAGGCGTCGAAGTCAGCGGGACGACGGACGTCCGAGCGGTGGGCGCGGAGCGCGTCGAGGGGCAGGTCGGTCAGTGGCATGGGTGTCCTCCGGGGACGATGATGCCCCCGGCGCCCTGGTGGAGGGCGCCGGGGGCGGGGAGTGTCGGATCCGGTGCGTCGGTCAGCGCGCCGCGGCGCGGTACTGCTCGAGCACCTCGGGGTGCGGGTCGGACGGCACGGTGGTCGTCGCGGTGTCCCACGTCGGCAGGGCACCGGTGAGCGCCCACGCGGCCTGCTTCGCAGCACCCGCGGCGACGTACTCGCCGGGCTCCGGCACCAGGACGTCACGGCCGAACACCTGCGCGGCGACGGCGCGGACCGCCGGGTTCCGCGCAGCGCCGCCGATGAGCAGCAACCGCTCGACGGTCACCCCGGTGTCCTGCACCGCGGCCAGTCCGTCGGCGAGGGCGCAGAGCATCCCCTCGACGGCCGCCCGGGCCAGGTGCGCCCGGTCGGTGGTCGCCGGCGTCATGCCGAGCAGCGATGCGGTCGCGTCCGGCCGGTTGGGCGTGCGCTCGCCGACGAAGTACGGCACCAGGACGAGGCCGTCGGCCCCGGCCGGCGCCTGCAGCGCCAGTTCGCCGAGTGCGTCGTGGTCGACGCCGAGCAGGCCGCCGATCACCTCGAGCACGCGGGCCGCGTTGAGCGTCGTGACGATCGGGAGGCGCGACCCGGTCCCGTCGGCGAAGCCCGCCACGGTCCCGCTCGGGTCACGCACCTCGGCGTCGCTGACCCCGAAGACCGTGCCGCTCGTGCCGAGGGACACCGCGACGTCACCCGGGCCGAGACCCAGGCCGAGCGCCGCCCCGGCGTTGTCGCCGAGTCCGGCACCGACGACGAGGCCGGACCGGGCGACCGCGCCGCCGGGCAGCTCGACGTCGG
Source organism: Curtobacterium sp. MCPF17_021 (assembly GCF_003234605.2). Lineage (NCBI taxonomy): Bacteria > Bacillati > Actinomycetota > Actinomycetes > Micrococcales > Microbacteriaceae > Curtobacterium > Curtobacterium sp. MCPF17_021. Next base: position 829,135 of record NZ_CP126252.1, read on the forward strand.
TGGACAGGGTGCCCATCGCCTCGTCGGGAGCGACCACGCGCGGCACGACCACGGCGTCGTCGTCACCCATCGACGCCGGACGCATCGGCCGCCCGAGCGCGAGCTCGAACAGCTCCGGGTCGTACTCGCGGCGCACCGGGTCCCAGTACCCCGTGCCGCTGGCGTCGGACGCATCCGTCGCCAGGGCGTCGAGGTCGGGGCCGAGCGGGCTCTCGTCCGCCGGTCCGTACCCGCGGAGCCGCCACGACAGCCAGTCGTGGGGGAGCGCCACGGCCGCGACGCGGGCCGCGTTCTCGGGCTCCGCGTCGCGGAGCCACCGCAGCTTGGTACCGGTGAACGACGCGACCGGCACCAGCCCCGTCCGGGCGACCCACGCCTCCTGGCCGAGCTCGTCGACCATCTGCGCGGCCGCGTCCGCACTGCGGACGTCGTTCCAGAGCAGGGCGTCGCGGACCACGCGGCCGTCGGCGTCGAGCGCGACCATGCCGTGCTGCTGCCCGGCGATGGCGACGGCACCGACGTCGTCGAGGCCACCGGCATCCGCGACGGCGGCACCGAGGGCGTCCCACCAGTGACGGGGGTCGACGGCGGTGCCGTCCGGGTGGGACGCGCGTCCCTCGCGGACGACCGCACCGGTCGCGGCGTCACGGATGGTGACCTTGCAGGACTGGGTCGACGAGTCGACCCCGGCGACGAGCTGGCGCTCGTCCGTGTTCTCAGCCACGAGCGCCCATGAGGTGCTCCATCGCGAGCTGCTGCAGGCGGACGAAGCCGAAGCCCTTGCCGCCGAAGTAGGCGTCGGCGTCGAAGTCCTCGTAGGCGGAGCGGTCGGCGAGGAACGCGTCGTACGACTCGCCGTCGTTGAGTGTCGGCGTCGACAGCTCGCCGACCTTGGAGGCCTCGAGCGCTGCCTGCACCTCGGGGTCGGCGCGGAACGCCTGCGCACGCTCCTTGAGGAGCAGGTACATGCGCATGTTGGCCGACGCGGAGTCCCAGACGCCGGTGATGTCCTCGGTGCGGCTCGGCTTGTAGTCGAAGTGGCGAGGGCCGTCGTACGCCGGGCCGCCCTGCGGGGCGCCGTGCTCGAGCAGGTCGACGAGCGAGAACGCGTTCTGCAGGTCGCCGTGACCGAACACCAGGTCCTGGTCGTACTTGATGCCGCGCTGGCCGTTGAGGTCGATGTGGAAGAGCTTGCCCTGGTAGAGCGCCTGGGCGATGCCGGCCGTGAAGTTCAGGCCCGCCATCTGCTCGTGGCCGACCTCGGGGTTGATGCCGAACAGCTCCGGACGCTCGAGCGTCTCGGTGAAGGCGATCGCGTGGCCCAGGGTCGGCAGGAGGATGTCGCCGCGGGGCTCGTTCGGCTTCGGCTCGATGGCGAACCGGATGCCGTAGCCCTTGTCGGTGACGTACTGGGCGAGCAGGTTGACGGCCTCGCGGTACCGCTCGAGCGCGGCCTGCACGTCCTTGGCGCTGTCGTACTCGGAGCCTTCGCGGCCACCCCACATGACGAACGTCGACGCGCCGAGCTCGGCGGCGAGGTCGATGTTGCGGAGCACCTTGCGGAGCGCGAAGCGGCGGACCTGCCGGTCGTTCGAGGTGAAGCCGCCGTCCTTGAAGACCGGGGCGGAGAACAGGTTCGTCGTGACCATCGGCACGACGAGCCCAGTCGACTCGAGGGCACCCTTGAGGCGGTCGATCTGGGTCTGGCGTTCGGCGTCGGTGGAACCGAACGCGAACAGGTCGTCGTCGTGGAAGGTCAGGCCGTAGGCCCCGAGCTCGTCGAGCTTCTCGACCGCCTCGACCACGTCGAGGGCGGGTCGGGTCGGCCCGCCGAAGGGGTCGGAGCCGTTGTAGCCGATGGTCCAGAGACCGAAGGAGAACTTGTCTGCACGGGTGGGCGTCGTTGCCATGGTGGTCACCGTTCGTCGTCGAAACAAAATGTTGCCGCGCCCAACATAAGCGGTAGTGTTGGCTGTGGCAAGCACGTGATCGCAAAGGAGCGAGCGGATGGCAAGTGAGTCGACGGTGCAGCAACGACTGCGGGTCGCGATGGTGGGGCACGGCTTCATGGGAGCCGCACACTCACAGGCGTGGCGGACCGCCCCCAGGTTCTTCGACCTCGGAGCCGAGCCGGAGATGGCGGTGGTCGTCGGGCGTGATCCCGAACGCACCGAGGCCGCCCGGCAGCATTACGGCTGGCAGTCGGCGTCCACCGACTGGCGTGCCGTCGTCGCCGATCCGGACATCGACGTCGTCGACGTCGTGTCCCCGGGGTCCTCGCACGTCGAGATCGCGATCGCCGCGCTCCAGGCCGGGAAGCACGTCCTGTGCGAGAAGCCGCTCGCGAACACCGTCGCCGAGGCCGAGGCGATGACCGCCGCCGCCGATGCCGCCCGTGCACAGGGCGTCCGGGCGATGGTCGGGTTCAGCTACCGCCGGGTGCCGGCCATCGCGTTCGCGCGGCAGCTGGTGCAGGACGGCCGGATCGGCACCGTGCGCCAGGTCCGCGCGCTCTACCTGCAGGACTGGCTGGCGGACGAGGACGGCCCGATGACCTGGCGCCTCGACAAGTCGCTCGCCGGCTCCGGTGCGCTCGGGGACATCGGCGCGCACGCCATCGACCTGGTCGAGCACGTCACCGGCGCGTCGCTCGCCACCGTGTCCGGCACCCTCGAGACCTTCGTGACGGAGCGTCCACTGATGGCCGAGGGGGTGGGGCTCTCCGGCACCGCATCGAGCGAGCGCGGGCAGGTCACCGTCGACGACGCCGCGTTCTTCACCGCACGGCTCGACGGCGGCGCGGCCGACGGTGCGATCGGCACGTTCGAGGCCACGCGCTACGCGACCGGCCGGAAGAACGGTCTGACGCTCGAGATCAGCGGGTCCGAGGGCGCGATCCAGTTCGACCTCGAGTCGATGAACGAGCTGCGGTTGTACGAGTCGAACGCGCCGGCCGGGGAACAGGGGTTCCGCCGCATCCTCGTCACCGAGCCCGAGCACCCGTACATGGCCGCGTGGTGGCCGACCGGGCACCTCATCGGGTACGAGCACACCTTCAGCCACCAGGTGAAGGACTTCGTCGACGCGATCGTCGCCGGCACCGACCCGTCGCCGTCGTTCGCCGACGGCCTGCACGTGCAGCGGGTCCTCGACGCGGTCGAACGCAGCGCCGCCGCCGGCAGCACCTGGACGGCGACCTCGTGAGCGCCGCCGAGCAGACCCGCCAGGCGCTCGTCGTCCGCGGCGGGTGGGACGGCCACCAGCCCGTCGAGACCACCGACCTGTTCGTCCCGTTCCTGCGCGAGAACGGGTTCGAGGTCCGGGTGTCGGACTCGACGGCCGTCTACGCCGACGCCGCCGTCATGGACGAGGTCGATCTGATCGTGCAGGTCGTCACGATGTCGACCATCGCCGACGACGAGTTCGCCGGGCTGCAGCGCGCGGTCCTGGGCGGCGCCGGACTGGCCGGCTGGCACGGCGGCATCGCGGACGCGTTCCGGAACACCGCCGACTACCTGCACATGATCGGCGGGCAGTTCGCGCACCACGCCGGCAAGCACCCCGACGAGCGCGTCGGGGAACAGTCCGACAACTACATCCCCTACACGGTGCACCTCACCGACCTCGGGCACGAACACCCGATCACGCAGGGCATCGAGGACTTCGACCTCGTCACCGAGCAGTACTGGGTGCTGTCCGACGAGTACAACGACGTCCTCGCGACCACCACCCAGGATGCGCGCGACTTCGACGCCTGGAACCGCCCGGTCACCGCACCGGCGATCTGGACACGGCAGTGGGGCGAAGGCCGCGTGTTCGTCTCCGCACCAGGGCACCGCCTCGAGGTCGTCGAGTCGCAGCCACTCCGCACCATCATCGAACGGGGACTCCTGTGGGCAGCACGGTGAACGAAGGGGTGCTCCGCGTCGGTGTCGTCGGCGTCGGGGTCATCAGCCAGCAGTACTTCGAGCACTTCCCGGCGCTGCCCGGGCTGTCGCTCGTGGCGGTCGCCGACCTCGACGTCGCCCGTGCCCAGCAGGTCGGTACTGCACAGGGCGTTCGCGGCACCACCGTGGACGACCTGCTCGCCGCCGACGACGTCGACGTGGTGCTCAACCTGACGATCCCGGCCGCGCACGCCGACATCGCCACCCGGGCCCTCGCCGCCGGCAAGCACGTCTACGGCGAGAAGCCGCTCGCGATGTCCACCGCCGAGGCCGCACCGGTGCTCGAAGCAGCCCGCGCCGCCGGCCTGCGCGTCGGCAGCGCCCCGGACACCGTCCTCGGCACCGGCATCCAGACCGCACGGGCCGCCCTCGACGACGGCGCGATCGGCACCCCGGTCGGTGCCGCCGTCGCCTGGAGCGCCCCCGGGCACGAGCTCTGGCACCCCGCGCCCGCGTTCTACTACCAGCCGGGCGGCGGACCGCTCCTCGACATGGGGCCGTACTACCTGACCAGCCTCGTCACGTTCTTCGGGCCGGTCGTCCGGGTCAGCGGCAGCGCCACCCGCTCCACCCGCGAACGGACGATCGCCACCGGACCGAACGCCGGCACGTCGATCCCGGTCGACATCGACACCCACGTCGTCGCGATCCTCGAGCACGAGAACGGCGTGGTCTCCACCGTCACCGTCTCGTTCGAGGTGTGGGCCACCCGCGCCCCGCTGTTCGAGGTGTACGGCACCGCCGGCACCCTCGGCGTCCCGGACCCGAACCGGTTCTCGGACACCGTGTCCATCGCCATCGCCACCGCCGACGACCGCTCGTGGCGCGACCTGCCGGTCACCGCCGGGTACGCCGACGCCGGCCGCGGCTACGGTCTCGCCGACATGGCGCACGCGATCGCGACGGACCGGCCGCACCGAGCCTCCGGCGACCTCGCGTTCCACGTGCTCGAGGTCATGGAGGCGGTCTCCGCCGCCGCCCGAGCCCACTCGGTCGTCGACGTGCACTCGCGCGTCGAGCGACCCGCCACCGTCCCCGCCGGGTCCGCACCCGGATCCTGGTGACGGAACCCGACCACCGCGAAGAAGGACGACGACGATGACGACGACGGACGCGAGCGACACGACGGAGACGACCCGGGCCTCCCGGCCGGTCACCCTGTTCACCGGACAGTGGGCCGACCTGCCCTTCGAGGAGGTCGCCCGGCTCGCCGGCGAGTGGGGCTACGACGGGCTGGAGATCGCCTGCTGGGGTGACCACCTGGACGTCCGGCGCGCCGCGACGGACCCCTCGTACGTCGCCGAGCGCAAGGCGATCCTGGAACGCAACGGGCTGCAGGTCTGGACGATCGCCAACCACCTGGTCGGCCAGGCCGTGTGCGACGACCCCATCGACCAGCGGCACGAGGACATCGTCCCGCCGCACGTGTGGGGCGACGGCGACCCCGAGGGCGTGCGGCAGCGTGCGGCCGAGGAACTGCAGTGGACCGCCCGTGCCGCCGCGGCGCTCGGCGTGGACACCGTCACCGGCTTCTCCGGCTCGTCGATCTGGAAGACCGTCGCCGGGTTCCCGCCCGTGCCCCCGGGGATGATCGACGCCGGGTACCAGGACTTCCACGACCGCTGGTCACCGATCCTCGACGTCTTCGAGGAGGTCGGGGTCCGGTTCGCGCTCGAGGTGCACCCGTCCGAGATCGCCTACGACTACTGGACGGCTGCGCGGACCCTCGAGGTGTTCCGCGACCGGCCGGCGTTCGGGTTCAACTTCGACCCGTCGCACTTCGTCTGGCAGGACCTCGACCCCGCGGCGTTCCTGCTCGACTTCGCAGACCGGGTGTACCACGTGCACTGCAAGGAGTCGGTGAAGCAGCTCGACGGGCGCAACGGTCGGCTGTCCTCGCACCTGCCGTGGGGCGACCCCCGGCGCGGGTGGGACTTCGTCACCGCCGGCCACGGAGACGTGCCGTGGGAGCGGGTGTTCCGCGTGCTGAACCACATCGGGTACGCCGGCCCGACCAGCGTCGAGTGGGAGGACGCCGGCATGGACCGGCTCGTCGGCGGGCCCGAGGCGCTGGCGTTCGTCCGGCAGCTCGGTACCATCGCGCCGCCGGACGCTTCGTTCGACGCCGCGTTCTCGCAGTCGCGCTGACCGGCCGACCACGACCCCACCCACCACCGAGGAGGACCCATGGCACGGCAGCCCACGGCGACGCCGGGCAACGCCGCGCGCGTCCTCCGGCTCGTCCACGAGGACGGCCCCGTCACCCGCGCCGAGCTCACCCGGCGCACCGGCCTGAACCGCTCGACGATCCTCGCGCTCGTCGGGGAACTCGTCGACGCCGGGCTCGTGCACGAGGAGACCCCCGCCGCGGGGACCCCCGGTGCCGGTGTCGGACGGCCGAGCGGGGTCGTCCGGGCGTCCGCCGACGTCCTCGCCGCCGCGGTCACGGTCGAGATCGACGCCGTCGGGGTCGCCCTCGTCGGCCTCGACGGCACCGTCCGCGACCGGCTGGTCGAGCCGCAGACCACCGTGCCGACCGCGGCGCAGGCGATCGACGCCGTCGCCCGGGTCCTCGCAGCACTCCTCGCCCGCACCGGACCGGCGGCCCGGATCGTCGGGGTCGGCGTCGCCGTGCCCGGCATCGTGCGGGTCGAGGACGGCACCGTGCGCGACGCCCCGCACCTCGGCTGGCGTGACGAACCCCTCGCCGCACCGCTCGCGGAACGCCTGGGGCTGCCGGTCCGGGCCGCGAACGACGCCAACCTCGGTGCCTGGGCGGAACGGCTGTACGGCAGCGCCCGCGGCGTCGACGACCTCGTCTACCTGAACGGTGGCGCGAGCGGCATCGGTGGCGGGATCGTCAGTGCCGGTCGACCCTTCAGCGGCGCCGACGGGTACGCGGGCGAGCTCGGGCACACCTTCGTCGCGGCGAACGGGATCCGCTGCCACTGCGGTGCGGTCGGCTGCCTGGAGACCGAGGCCTCACGCTCCGCCCTCACCGCGGTGACCGGGACCCCGCCGGACGACCTCGATGCGCTCGCCGCGGCGCTCGCCGAGGGCCGCCCCGAGGTCGAGCGGGTCGTCGACCGACAGGTCACCGCACTCGCGACCGCACTGCGGAACGCCATCCACACCGTCGACCCCGAGGTCGTCGTGCTCGGCGGGTTCCTCGGTGCGCTGCTCGGACACGTCGGCGACCGGGTCGAGACCGACGTCCGGGCGCAGACGATGGCCGCCATGACCGATCGGCTCCGGATCGTCCCGGCGGCACTCGGCCGCGACGTCCTGGTCCGTGGCGCCGCCGAGATCGGCTTCGCGGAGCTGCTGCGCGACGCCACGATGCCGGCGGCACCGGCACCGGCACCGACCCCGGCGACGGCGACCATGCCCGCGGCGCCCGCCGCCCCCTCCACCACCCACACGTCCGGCCGCGACGACGCGGCCGAGGAAGCGAGAACCGCATGACCTCCACCCAGCGCACCAGCGTCCTGCTCGGCACCCAGGACCTCACCGTCGAGGACCGCCCCGTCCCCGCTGTCGACCCCGGCGACGTGCTCGTCCGGGTCGCCGCCGTGGGTGTCTGCGGCTCCGACGTGCACTACTTCCGCCACGGCCGCATCGGCGACTTCGTCGTCGAGGAGCCCCTCGTCCTCGGGCACGAGCTCTCCGGCACGATCGAGGCCGTCGGCGAGGGCGTCGACCCGTCCCGCGTGGGGGAGCGCGTGGCCATCGAGCCGCAGCGCCCCTGCCACCGCTGCGCGCAGTGCCTGGCTGGCCGCTACAACCTCTGCCCGCACATGCGCTTCTACGCGACGCCGCCGGTCGACGGGGCCTTCACCGAGTTCGTCACCATCGAGGCCGAGTTCGCGCACGTCCTGCCCGACGCCGTCTCGTTCGAGGCCGGCGCGCTCCTGGAGCCCCTGTCCGTGGGCATCGCCGCTGTCCGCAAGGCGGGCATCGTGCCCGGTTCGTCGGTGCTCATCGCCGGCGCGGGTCCCATCGGCCTCATCTGCGCCCAGGTCGCGAAGGCCTTCGGTGCCTCGCGCATCGTCGTCAGCGACCTGGTGCCGGAGCGCCGTGCGCGGGCCCTGGAGTACGGCGCCACCGAGGTCGTCGACCCCACCGCCGTGTCCGTCGCGTCCGACATCGTCCCCGTCGACGCGTTCATCGACGCCAGCGGTGCACCCCGTGCGGTGTCGGACGGCATCAAGGCGGTCGGTCCGGCGGGTGCCGCGGTGCTGGTCGGGCTCGGCAACTCCGAGATGACGCTGCCGGTCGAGCACATCCAGAACCTCGAGGTCACGGTCACCGGGATCTTCCGGTACACGAACACGTGGCCGGTCGCCATCGAGCTGGTCGCGTCCGGGCAGGTCGACCTCGACTCGCTCGTCACCGGTCGCTTCGGGCTCGACGACGTCCGCGAGGCCCTCGAGAGCGACACCGACCCGGAGTCGCTCAAGTCCGTCGTCTACCCCGGCGGCGTCCCCGCCTGAGTAGGCACGGTGCGGGCTTCGCCGGCCCGGACAGCGTTGCGCGCCTGGTGCGGCGTTGCAGCCGGGCACGGTGCGTGGAAGCTCGCACCGGGTGGCGACGCACGCACGGTGCGGACTGGAGGCGCGGGGCCAGGCCGCCCCGCGCCTCCCGTCCGGCACGGTGCGCGGCCTGTCGGACGGTGCGGGCTGAGCCGCCTGGTGCGGCGTTGCAGCCGGGCACGGTGCGTGGAAGCTCGCACCGGGTGACGACGCACGCACGGTGCGGACGGGAGGCGCGGGGCCGGGCCGCCCCGCGCCTCCCGTCCGGCACGGTGCGCGGCCTGTCGGACGGTGCGGGCTGAGCCGCCTGGTGCGGCGTTGCAGCCGGGCACGGTGCGTGGAAGCTCGCACCGGGTGGCGACGCACGCACGGTGCGGACTGGAGGCGCGGGGCCGGGCCGCCCCGCGCCTCCCGTCCCGCACGTGACCCGGAACGGGGCCACCGCCGCGTCACCGGCACGCGCTACGGTTCGCGCATGACCGCTTCACCGGCCGCCGTCGTGCCGCAGCGCACCGACCGGCGCGCGCTCGTCTCCTGGGCGCTCTGGGACTGGGGTTCCGCCGCGTTCAACGCGGTCGTCACCACCTTCGTGTTCAGCACGTACCTGGCCAGCCGGGCGTTCGTGGACCCGGCGCTCGTCGGCGACACATCCGCGGCCGGCAAGGCGATCGTCGAACGCGAGCTCGCGCACAACGCGGCCGTCGTGTCCACCGCACTGACCATCGCGGGCATCGTCGTGGCCCTGGTGGCACCGGCCATGGGGCGGCTCGCGGACTCGTCCGGACACCGTCGCCGCTCCGTCCTCATCGCCACGATCGGCGTCGCGCTGTCGATCGGCGGCATGGTCTTCGTCGCGCCGAGCCAGCCGTACCTGCTGCTCGGAGCTGCACTGCTCGGCATCGGCACCGTCGCCTACGAGATCGCGAGCGTCGGCTACAACGCCATGATCGGGCAGGTTGCGTCGGGTGAACGCACCGGCCGCGTCTCCGCCATCGGGTGGGCGGCGGGGTACTTCGGCGGGATCGTGCTGCTCGTCCTGCTGCTCGTGCTCTGCATCCAGGACTTCCGGGGCGACGGGGTCGTCGGCGGGCTCCTGCAGTTGCCGGCGACGGTCGCCACCGGGCAGTGGGACGTCCGCGTCGCGATCGGCATCGCCGCCGTCTGGCTGGCCGTCAGCTCGATCCCGCTGTTCCTCACCGTGCCCGAAGCGGTGCCCGACCGCACCCGCGGTGGCGGCGTGTTCAGTGCCTACGCGGACCTCGGCCGCGACATCGCGCGGCTGTGGCGCGAGCGCCGCAACGTCCTCGCGTTCCTGCTCGCCAGCGCGGTGTTCCGCGACGGCGTCGGGGCCGTCTTCACGTTCGGCGGGATCGTCGCCGCGCAGGTGTTCGGGTTCACGCCGTCGCAGGTCATCCTGTTCGCCATCGCCGCGAACGTCGTGGCCGGCATCGCGACGTTCGTCTCTGGACGCCTCGACGACCGGTTCGGGTCGCGTGCGCTCATCATGGTCTCGCTCGTCGGCCTCGCCGTGTGCGGGGTCGGGGTCTTCGCCGCCGGCAACGAGACGCGGTGGTTCTGGGTGCTCGGGCTGACCCTCGCCGTGTTCGTCGGCCCGGTGCAGTCGTCGTCCCGCGCGTACCTGGCGCGGCTGACGACCCCCGGCCGCGAGGGCGAGCTCTTCGGCCTCTACGCCACCACCGGCCGGGCCGCGTCGTTCCTCGCGCCGGCGCTGTTCGGCGTCGCGGTGACCGTCGGTGGGTCGACCCGGTTCGGGATCCTCGGCGTAGTGGTCGTGCTCGTCGCCGGGCTGGTGCTGATGGCGTTCGTCAAGCAGGAACCGCAGGGCGCGCGGGCCTGATCCTCGGCGTGCGGGGGCTGCCAGAGCTCCCCGTCAGGCGGCCTGGAGGCTCGGTGCCCGTCCGTCCACAGGCTGCGGTTGTGCGCACGGTTCCGCACAGGACCGTGGTCGCGTCGGGCGACCCGGGTCGCGGTGCGCCAGGATGGGTGCATGACCGACCAGCGCATCGCCGTCGTCGTCCTCGCCGCCGGGCAGGGCACGCGCATGAAGTCGTCCACGCCCAAGGTGCTGCACCGGCTCGCCGGACTGCCGCTCATCGGGCACGTCCTGCGCACGGCGTCGTCGCTCAGCCCCGAGCACGTCGCCGTCGTCGTGCGGCACGAGCGTGACCTCGTCGCGGCCGAGGTCGTCGAGCGCGCCCCCGACGCGATCGTCGTCGACCAGGACGACGTCCCCGGCACCGGCCGTGCGGTCGAGGTCGCGGTCGAAGCACTGCCCGCCGACTTCGACGGCGCCGTCGTGGTGCTGTCCGGCGACGTCCCGCTGCTCGACGCCGCATCGCTCCGGCTCCTCGTCGACGCCCACGTCGGTGGCGGCAACGGGGCGACCTTCGTGAGTGCGATCGCCCCGGACCCGACCGGCCTCGGACGGATCGTGCGGGATGCCTCCGGCGCCTTCGTCAGCGTCGTCGAGCACAAGGACGCGACAGCCGAGCAGCTGACCATCACCGAGGCGAACGCGGGCATCTACGCGTTCGACGTGGCACGCCTCCGGGCGGCCCTGCCGTCGCTCACCACGGCGAACGCCCAGGGCGAGAAGTACATCACCGACGCTCCCGCGCTGATCAGCGAGCGCGGCGGGCGCATCGACGTGGTCACCCTGACCGACCCGTGGCTCGTCGCCGGCATCAACGACCGTGCCCAGCTCTCCGACGCCGCGCGGGAACTCAACGCCCGCATCGTCCGCCGCCACCAGCTCGCCGGCGTCACCGTGCAGGACCCGGCGACCACCTGGATCGACCTCGACGTCACGATCGAGCCCGACGCCGAGGTCCTGCCCGGCACCCAGCTCATCGGTGCCACCGCGATCGCCGCCGGTGCCGTCGTCGGACCGGACACCACGCTGCGCGACACCGAGGTCGGGGCCCGCGCCACCGTGAACCGCGTCGACGCCACCCTCGCCGTGATCGGGGACGGTGCCTCGGTGGGCCCGTTCGCCTACCTGCGGCCGGGCACGATCCTCGGTGACGACGGCAAGATCGGCACCTTCGTCGAGACGAAGAACGCCCGGATCGGCCGCGGCAGCAAGGTCCCGCACCTGTCCTACATCGGCGACGCGGAGGTGGGCGAGGACTCGAACATCGGCGCGAACACCATCACCGCGAACTACGACGGCGTGCACAAGCACCGCACCGAGGTCGGCTCGAACGTCCGTACAGGCTCGCACAACGTGTTCGTCGCCCCCGTTAGGATTGGTGACGGTGCGTACACCGGTGCCGGGACGACCGTCCGCAAGGACGTTCCGGCAGGATCGCTCGCGATCAGCTACGCCCCACAGCGCAACACCGACGGATGGGTCGAGGAACACCGACCCGGCACACCGGCGGCCGAGGCTGCTCGGCTCGCGAACGGCGAATAGATCCCGGCGACCACCCGTCGCCGACATCGACCCCTCGTGGGTCAGGGAGTGAGCACCGCACTTGTCCGGAATCAAGACAACCGGCCAGAAACGACTCGTCCTCGTCTCGGGGCGAGCACACCCGGCGCTCTCTGCCGAGATCGCGGAGGAGCTCGGGGTCGACCTCGTGCCGACCGATGCCCGGACCTTCGCGAACGGTGAGCTCTACGCCCGCTTCGACGAGTCGGTCCGTGGCTGCGATGCCTTCGTCATCCAGTCGCACACCGCGCCGATCAACGAGTGGCTCATGGAGCAGCTCATCATGGTCGACGCGCTGAAGCGTGCCTCGGCGAAGCGCATCACGGTCGTGGCGCCGTTCTACCCGTACGCCCGTCAGGACAAGAAGGGCCGCGGCCGCGAGCCGATCTCGGCCCGCCTCGTCGCCGACCTGTTCAAGGCCGCCGGCGCGCACCGCATCATGAGCGTCGACCTGCACGCCGCGCAGATCCAGGGCTTCTTCGACGGCCCCGTCGACCACCTGTTCGCCATGCCGGTGCTGCTCGAGCGCTTCCGCCAGATCCTCGACCCGAAGACGCTCACCGTCGTGTCGCCCGACATGGGCCGCGTCCGTGTCGCCGACATCTGGTCCGAGAAGCTCGGCGCCCCGCTCGCCATCATCCACAAGCGCCGCGACCCGCTCGTGCCGAACCAGGTCTCGGTGCACGAGATCGTCGGTGACGTCAGCGGCCGCGTGTGCCTGCTCGTCGACGACCTCATCGACACCGGCCGCACGATCGCCAAGGCTGCCGAGGCGCTGAAGAACGCCGGCGCCACGGGTGTCGTCGTCGCCGCGACCCACGCCGTCTTCTCCGACCCGGCCACCGAGCTGCTGCAAAGCGAGTTCATCGACCGCGTGGTCGTGACGGACACCCTGCCCCTGCCGATGGACAAGCGCTGGGACCGCCTCGAGGTCCTGCCGATCGCCCCGCTCATCGCCCGTGCCATCCACGAGGTCTTCGACGACGGTTCCGTGACGTCGATGTTCGACGGCGCCGCTTGACACATCCCGCGCGTGACGCCCTCGCGGCCCGGCTCCGGGCCGCGGGGAGCGTCTTCGCCGAGGACGAAGCCGACCTGTTGCTCGAGGCAGGTGACGGTGAGCCGGTGCGACTCCGGAGCCTCGTGCAGCGTCGGCTGGCCGGTGAGCCGCTCGAGTACGTGCTCGGCTGGGCTGCCTTCGACGGGCATCGCATCCGGGTGACCCCCGGGGTCTTCGTGCCGCGAGCCCGCACCACCGTCGTCGTCGAGCAGGCTGCGCGTCGGCTGCAGCGCTACGACCGCGTGGTCGACCTGTGCTGCGGTGCCGGCGCGATCTCGGTCGCCCTGTTCGGCCGCGTCGGCGCGCTCGACCTCGTCGCCAGCGACATCGACCCGGACGCCGTCGACGTCGCAGCCGAGAACATCGGCGACCGCGGCATCGTCGTCGCCGGAGACCTGTTCGCGCCGCTGCCCGATCGGTTCCGCGGGGCCGTGACGGTCATGGCGGTGAACGCCCCCTACGTGCCGACGGCCTCGATCGAGCTCATGCCGGCCGAGGCCCGCGAGCACGAACACCGCGTCGCCCTCGACGGAGGTGTGGACGGCCTCGGCCTGCACCGCCGGATCGCAGCGGGTGCGGGGGAGTGGCTCCGTCCCGGTGGTGCCGTCGTCATCGAGGTGTCCGAGGCCCAGGCCGAGGCGTCCGCCGCTGCGTTCACGGCCGCCGGCTTCTCCACCGTGGTCGAGCGGGACGCCGAGGTCGACGGCACCTGCGTCGTCGCGACCCTGCCCGCCTGACCAGGTCTGTACGCCTGGCCCGGTCTGTCTGCCTGCCTGGTCCTGGTGCCGAGTGGTCACGACATGCCGCTCAGGTTCGCCGAGGCGGCACGAAGTGTCGCCTGCGCGTCCGCGAACCGACGCTTTCTGCACCCTCGGCGTGACGCACGTGGCGTGTCGCGCGACCGGGGCGAGGGGCGGGGCGGGCCGGCACCGGGCCTCCAGGCCGTCGGGTGACCGGAGCGCGCCGGCGCCGAGCGGTCATGACATGCCGCTCAGGTTCGCCGAGGCGGCACGAAGTGTCGCCTGCGCGTCCGCGAACCGACGCTTTCTGCCACCTCGACGGCAGTCAGCGGGCGTGTCGCGCGATCCTGCGCCGGAGCGTCAGCGCGCGTCGACCGTCACCGTGTGCCAGCCCGTCGCACCGTTGGGCGCCGGCGGCCGGTCCACGCTCGTCTGCACCTCGCCGTCCGCACTGGTCGCGCGCACTTCGATGCGGTGCGAGCCGGCGGTCGGCGTCCACCGCACCACCCACTGCCGCCAGGTGTCCGCGGAGACCGAGTCGGCGAGTTCGGCGCGCTGCCAGTCGCCGCCTCCGACGCGGACCTCGACGGCCTTCACGCCCTTGTGCGGCTGCCACGCGACCCCCGCGATCGCCACTGGCTTGCCCGCGGTCACGGTCGACCCGTTCCGCGGGGTGTCGATGCGGGACTCGAGCTTGACCGGGCCACGCTCCGACCAGCCACGCGGGGTCCAGTAGCCCTGCGCGTCGGCGAACCGGGTGACCTCGAGCTCGGTGACCCACTTCGTCGCCGAGACGTACCCGAACAGGCCCGGCACGACCATCCGCACCGGGAACCCGTGCTCGGTCGGCAGGGGCTCGCCGTTCATCCCGACCGCGAGCAGCGCCACGGTGCCGTTGTCCTGCAGCACGTCGAGCGGGGTGCCGGCGGAGAACCCGTCGATGCTCCGTGAGAGCACCATGTCGGCGTCGCCCGTCGGACGCGCCCGGGCGAGGAGCTTCCGGATGGGGTAGCCCAGCCAGCGGGCCGTGCCGATGAGGTCACCGCCGACCTCGTTCGACACGCAGCTCAGGGTGGCCACGTGCTCCTCGAGTGGCAGTGCGAGCAGCTCGTCCCACGTCAGCGTGATCTCGTTCTCGACCGCGCCGTGGATGCGGAGCGACCAGTCGGCGGGGTCGACCTGCGGTACCCGCAGGGCCGTGTCGATCCGGTAGAAGTCGGCGTTCGGCGTGATGTAGGGGGTGATGCCGTCGACGTCGAGCGACGCACCCGCGGGGACCGCCGGTGCAGCGGTCGCCGCGGCGGGCAGCCGGATGGCCCGCCGGGCAGCAGCGGCCGCCTGCATCGCGGAGGACCCCAGCCGGGAGGCGGTGCCCACCACGATCGCGACGGTCGCCGTCGCGACGCCCCAGACCAGGAACGTGCGGCGCTCCGCCGAGGCGGGTCGCGGTGCCGCCGTCGGCACGGTCGCCGCGGCCTCCCACCGGCGCAACCGCTGGAGCAGCAGACGCAGGACGACCACCGCTGCCGCGATGCCGAGGACCGTCGGGGCGCCGTCGAGCGTCCCGCTGCCCGAGCGGGTGCTGACGGCAAGCAGCGCCAGCACGCCACCGGCGGCGAACACGAGGGCACCGAAGGGCGGTCGTGCACGTTCGAGGACACCGGCACCGGCGCTGATCGCGATGACGATCACCGTCATGAGCACGAACAGGGCGACCTTGTCCCCGGTGCCGAACACGGCGACCATGAAGTCCTTCGCACCCGGGGGAGCGAGGTCGATGACGGCGGATCCGACGGCGACCAGGGGGCTGCCCGCTCCGCCGAGCAGCAGCGCGCCGAACTCGGCGACACCGAGGAACGCGGCGGCGGCCACGACGCCGACTATCGCGGCGATCAGCGTCCAACGTCGGGTCGAAGGGGCATCGGGCCCGCCCGGGCCGTCCGACGGACCCGCCGTCGGTTGGCCGATCGGTTCGTCCGTCGTCTCGGTGGTCACCGCCCGAGCGTAGGTCGCCCGGCCGCTCGTGGGCTGTGTGTGCGCGCTTCCCCGCGCGTTCATCGGGTTCGGCCAGCAGGTGGCGGGCGGCTCGTGGGAGGATCGGACCGTGCTGCAGCGTCCGGATGGTGTCCCGCGGTCCGGTCGTGCCCGCGGTGCACGGCGGACACTGATGTCTCCAGCACGTCGACTCGCCACCCTGCGCTGGGTCATCGTCGCCGTCTGGCTGGTCCTCCTGATCACCCGGATCGTCGTCGTCTCGACGGCGCCGGGCGTCGACCTCTCCTGGTACGGCATCGTCGAGTTCGGCGCGATCGCGCTCGGCGTCGTGGTCATCGTGGTCGCCGTCGTGCGGACCGCGACGGCACGGCGGCGGCAGGCGGACGAGGCCCTCGCGCTCGCCATCCGGCGGATCGACCCGACGGTGTGGCTCGTCCCGGCGGCGCCGACACCGGAACTCCGTGGCATCGTCGACGAAGTCCGTCCGGACACCCACCTCGGTTCGCGCGTGACCTGGGCCTTCGGTGCCACCGAGGCCTCCCTGTGGGAACTCGACGAACGGCGGGCGACCCGGCTGCTCGTGATCCGGTGGAGTCGTGTCGTGCACGTCGGACTGGAAGACGTGGCGGACGGCGTCGACGGCTCGGACGGCTCGGGGCGAGACGGTGGCTCCGAGCGCCCTGGCGGTTCCGCTGGTGCTCGCCGCGCGTGTGCGGTGGCGATCCACCACGTACGACCGGACGACACCCCCGCGGTGGCGACGTTCTTCGTCCGGACCGCCCCCGGTTCGCGTCGGCTGCTCGGGCGCGGTCCACGGCTGGACCGGCTCGTCGCCGACCTGGCACGGGAACGCATCGTCGCCTGACGCAGCGGAGGGCCCCGGGTTCAGCGAGGCCCTCCTTGCCGAACCCGCACCGACCTCCGTGGTCGGCAGCGGGTGCGGTCGTCAGTGCGTGGACGGCTCCTGCTCGACCTCGCGGCGGTCGTCGTCGGACCACAGCGTGTGGAAGGTGCCGTCCTTGTCGATGCGCTGGTAGGTGTGTGCGCCGAAGAAGTCGCGCTGGCCCTGGATCAGCGACGCCGGCAGACGGTCGGACGCGAGCGAGTCGAAGTACGACAGCGCGGACGAGAAGCCCGGAGCGGGGACGCCCGACGCGGCCGCGATGCCGACGATGCGGCGCCAGGCGGCTTCGCCCTCGGCGACCGCGTTCGCGAAGTACGGGTCGACCAGCAGCGACTCGAGCTTCGGGTTCTCGGCGTACGCCTCGACGATGCGGTTCAGGAACTGGGCCCGGATGATGCAGCCACCCCGCCAGATCTTCGCGACGTTGCCGAGATCGATGTCCCAGCCGTACTCCTTCGCCCCGGCGATGATGAGGTCGAATCCCTGTGCGTACGCGACGACCTTCGAGGCGTAGAGCGCCGCACGGACGTCGTCGGCGAAGGTGTCCGGAACCTCGGCGATCTGCGGACGGTTCTTGACCGACTGCTGCACGGCGGCACGCTGCGTCGGCTTCGACGACACGGCGCGGGCGAACACGGCTTCGCCGATGCCCGAGACGGGGATGCCCAGGCCCACGGCGTTCTGCACGGTCCAGACGCCGGTGCCCTTCGAGCCGGCCGCGTCACGGATGACGTCGACGAGCGGCTTGCCGGTGTCGGCGTCGCGCTGCTTGAGGACCTCGCCGGTGATCTCGATCAGGTAGGACTCGAGGTCGCCCTTGTTCCACTCGTCGAAGACCTGCACCAGGTCCTCCACCGAGAGCCCGCCGACGCGACGGAGCAGGTCGTACGACTCGGCGATGAGCTGCATGTCGGCGTACTCGATGCCGTTGTGCACCATCTTGACGAAGTGC
Organism: Curtobacterium sp. MCPF17_021; assembly: GCF_003234605.2. Classification (NCBI taxonomy): domain Bacteria; kingdom Bacillati; phylum Actinomycetota; class Actinomycetes; order Micrococcales; family Microbacteriaceae; genus Curtobacterium; species Curtobacterium sp. MCPF17_021. The sequence goes on from NZ_CP126252.1 coordinate 846,719, forward strand.
CCGGCGCCGTCGGTGCCGATGTGGGTCACGCACGGTTCACCTTCGGCCACCGCGGCGATCGACTTCAGGATCGGCCCGAGCGTCTCCCAGGCCTCCTTCGAGCCACCGGGCATGATCGACGGACCCTTGAGGGCGCCCTCTTCGCCGCCGGAGATGCCGGTACCGACGAAGTTCAGGCCCTTCTCGCGCAGGTCGTGCTCACGTCGGATGGTGTCGTGGAAGTTCGCGTTGCCGCCGTCGACGATGATGTCGCCCGGTTCGAAGCGTTCGGCGAGCTGTCCGATCACGGCGTCGGTACCCTTGCCGGCCTGCACCATGATGATGGCGGTCCGGGGCTTCGACAGCGAGGCGACGAACCCGTCGATGTCCTCGGACGCGATGAACCCGGCGTCACCGTGCTCCTGGAGCAGCTCCTCGGTGCGGGCGTACGTGCGGTTGTAGACCGCCACCGTGTTGCCTTCGCGCGATGCGAGGTTGCGGGCGAGGTTCGAGCCCATCACTGCGAGTCCGACGACTCCGATGTTCGCCTGACCGTTGTTGTCTGCCACGGGGGCCTCCTTTGTCCTGACGTTGGCGCCCAACCTACGACCGGCGGTCTGGGATCGCACAGGTGTTGCGGGAACTGGGGACCAGAGTTCACCGGATCAATACTGTGGAGGGATGAGCGAGCTCGCTGTCCACCCGCCCGTCCTCGTGATGGGGGTCTCCGGCTCCGGCAAGTCCACCATCGGCCAGGCGCTCACCGACGCCCTGGTCGCGCAGGGCGAACCGTGCGTCTTCGTCGACGCCGACGACCTGCACCCGGTCGCCAACAAGGAGAAGATGCGGCAGGGGATCCCGCTCACCGACGAGGACCGCTGGCCGTGGCTCGACGCCTGCGCCGAGCGGATCGCCGCGGTCGAATCGGACGGCTCCCGGTGCGTGATGGCGAACTCGGCGCTCAAGCGTGCCTACCGGGACCGTCTGCGCGAGTCGGCGCCGGGTCTCGTCATCGCCTTCCTCGACGGGTCGCGCGACCTGATCGCCGAACGGCAGTCCCACCGCCAGCACGAGTACATGCCGACGACGCTGCTCGACTCGCAGTTCGCGACCCTCGAGCGGCCGCAGCCCGACGAGGCCGCCGTCGCGGTGTCGATCGACGGATCGGTCGACGACACCGTGCGGGAGATCCTCGCCGCGCTCGCGGTCACCACCGCCTGACGAACGTCGACGACCTGCGACGGATCCGGGCAGTTCCTCCACAGGGCGCAGCGCGGCCGTCGCCGTCCCCAACCGATCCCCGGTCCCGTCCGCGTCGAGGGGGACGCTCGTACCGTCGCTCCATGACCACGATCACTGCCGCGCGTTCAGATACCACTCTTGATACCATCGACCCCATGGCCATGACCCTCCGACTCGACGACGACGAGGCAGCGGCGTTGCGCAAGCGTGCTGACCTCGAGGAGCGCTCGATGCAGGACGTCGCGCGCGCCGCCATCCGCGAGTACGTCGAGCAGCACAGCCGCAGCGATCTGATCGACGGCATCCTCGACCGAGAACTCCCGCGCTACGCCGAGGCGCTCGAACGACTCGGCAAGTGATCCACCTCACGACCGACGAGGCGTTGCACGTCGCTCGTCGGACCCTGGGAGCTGACTACGCGATCCGCGACGTCGGACTGCTCGAGGCGGCGGTCGCGCGACCCGCCGCGTCGGTGGGCGGGAACGACGCCTACCCGACGCTGGTCGAGAAGGCGGCGGCGCTCGTCCACTCCGCCGTCCGGAACCACGCCCTGGTCGACGGCAACAAGCGCCTCGGGCTCATGCTGCTCGTGGTCTTCCTCGGCGTGAACGGCGTCCGGCTCCACGCCTCGAACGACCAGGCGTACGACTTCATCGTCGCGATCGCCGAGGGGGAACTCGATTCCGTGCCGGAGATCGCTGCTGCTCTGACCTCGATGGTCTCGGACGCCTGATCGACAGCGCGGCGGCCGTCAGCCGTCGGCGATCAGCGGCGCACCGCACTGATCGCCCCGTGCGGCCGGTGCTCCGGAGCCGTGCGGGTGTGGACGTCCACGACGTCGAAGCCCGCTCCGTCCAGCAGCGCCGCCAGGGACGCGACCGGCCAGCGGTAGGCGGTGACGACGGCGTGGTCGAAGGCCTCGACCGCGGGACCCTCGAAGAACCCGAGCAGCAGCCCACCGCCGGGCGCGAGCACCCGATGGAACTCGGCGAGTGCCCCACCGATCTGCGACGGTTCGTGGTGGATCACCGAGTACCAGGCCAGGACCCCGTCGACGCTGCCGTCCGCGAGCGGGAGCGCGTCGAGCGACGCGACCCGGAAGTCGATGTCCGCGTCCACGGCGCCGTGCGTCCGTCGTGCGTGCTCGACGAACTCAGGCGCCGCGTCGATGCCGCTGACACGGTGCCACTGCCGTGCGAGGTGCGCCGTCCAGTGACCGGGGCCGCACCCGGCGTCGACCAGGGGACCGCTGCGACCGGCTGCCCAGGCGTCGACGAGGGCTCGGTCGTCGGGGTGGACGGTGTCCATCGACCCGAGCAGCGCCGCGTACTCGTCGGCCCGAGCGCCGTACGCCGCAGTCACCCGCTCCGTCATGCGCCCGACCGTACCGCCGCAGCGCCGAACCGTGCGAGGTTCCGTGTCCCGTGCGACCCGGCAACCCTCGCACCAGGCACGGAACCTCGCACCACGCGGCAGTGCGGCGCCGCACCGCGCCGCACCACCCGCCCGCAGCGTCAGAGCTTGAACGTCGCCCGCGGGATGTCGGACACGATGCGCCGGGCGGTGCGGACGGCGTCCTCCTCCGAGACCTGGTGCGTGACCACGAGCGACGCCAGGTACGCCGCGTCCGCCCGCCGCGCCATGTCGTGCCGCGCGGGGATGGAGCAGTACGCGCGGGTGTCGTCGATGAACCCGGAGGTCTTGGTGAACGACGCCGAGTCGGTGACGGCCGACCGGTAGCGCCCGATGGCCGCCGGGGTGTCGATGAACCACCACGGCGCGCCCGCGTACACGGCGGGGTAGAAGCCCGCGAGCGGCCCGATCTCGCGCGAGAAGACGGTCTCGTCGACGGTGAAGAGCACGAGGTGGAACCCGGGAGCGGTGCCGAAGGACTCGAGCAGCGGCCGGAGCGGCTCGGTGAAGGACCCGACGGCGGGCAGGTCGTGCCCCGTGTCCGGCCCGAAGCGCTCGAGCGTCGGCGTGTGGTGGTTCCGGATCACCCCGGGGTGCAGCTGCATGACGAGGCCGTCCTCGACGCTCATCTCCGCCCAGCGGTAGAGCATGTCGTGCCGGTACGCCGTCGCCTCGGCCTCGGTGACCGACGACGCATCGCGCAGTGCCGCGGCGTGGATGCGTTCCCGCTCGCTCGACGGCAGGGGAGCGGAGCCCGCGTCGAGCACTCCGGTGTCCGTGGCGGTCGCGCCGTGTTCGATGAAGTAGTGGCGACGTGCGCGGAGAGCCGCCAGCAGCCCTGCGTGGGTGCCCGTGTCGATGCCGGCGGCCTCGCCGATCGACGCGACCACGGGCCTCCAGTCCGACCGCGTCGGGTCGAACACGGCGTCCGCGCGGAACGTGGGGAGCACCCGGCCGGTGAAGCCGGGATCCGCGGCGAGCTGCGCGTGCGCAGCGAGGTCGTCCGCCGGGCCGTCCGTGGTGGCGAGGACCTCGATGCCGAAGGCGTCGAAGAGCGCGCGTGGCCGGAAGGCGGGCGACGCCAGCAGGCCGGCGAGGTGGTCGTACTGGTCGTCCGCGTTCGCCGCGGACGGCGCCTGGTCGAGCCCGAACACGTCGTGCAGCTCCGTCTCGAACCAGTAGCGCACGGGGGTCCCGAGGAAGTCGTCCCAGTGCTCCGCCAGCTGCCGCCAGATGGCACGGCCTGGAGGAACGGGGCTGGTTCCCGACCGGTCCGCGCGTCCCAGCGCGGCCAGGTCCACCCCGTTCGCGTGCAGCAGGCGGAGCACGTAGTGGTCGGGCGTGATGAGCAGCGATGCGGGGTCGCTGAACGGCTGGTTCGAGGCGATCAACGCCGCATCGACGTGCCCGTGCGGCGAGATGATCGGGGCGTCCTTGACCGCCTCGTACACGGTGCGTGCCACGGCTCGCGCTCCGGGGTCGGCGGGGAACAGCCGGTCGGGGTGCGGTGCGAGCCGGGTGGGGGTGCTGGTGCGGGTCATCATCGACTCCTTCGAGGGCGGCGGGTTCGCCGGTGGCGAGTGCGGGATCAGTCGTTGTGGGCGCGCGGTGCCGGCCCGGTCGACTCGCGCACGGTCAGGTGGGTGGGCAGGGCGACGGCGCCGGACATGTGCTCCCCGGGCAGTTCGTCGGCGGGCAGGGCGCCGAGCCGTCCGAGCAGCATCCGGATCGCGACCCGGCCGGCCCGCTCGATCGGCGAGGTCATCGTGGTGAGCGGCGGGTTGCAGAAGTCGGCGCCGAAGATGTCGTCGCAGCCCACGATGCTCATGTCCTCGGGGACGCGGACCCCGCGCTCCCGCAGCCGGGCGAGCATCCCGATGGCGATCAGGTCGTTGAAGGCGATGCACGCGGTCGCACCGGCGTGCACGGCGGCGTCGGCGGCCGCGGCGCCGGAGTCGACGAAGGGTGCGTGCGGCCCCACTCGGGCGACGCGGATCCCCAGGCGCTTGGCGACCTGCACGAGCGCGCGCCACCGACGCTCGTTCGACCACGAGCTGTCCGGCCCGGCGACGTACAGGATCTCCCGGTGTCCCAGCGACACCAGGTGCTGCACCGCCTGCTCCACCCCGCCGGGGGTGTCGATGAGCACCGATGGCACGCCGGTGGGTCGGCGGTTCACCACGACCAGGGGGATCCGCTCGGCGAACCGTGCGATCTGCGCGTCGGACAGGCGTGACGCCGTGAGCACGACCCCGTCGGCCTTCGCCCCGACGGCGGTGAGTGCGGCCATCTCGGCGTCGGCGGACTCCTCGGTGTCGACGAGCAGCTGCGTCCACCCGGCTCCGGCGAGCTGGTGCTGGGTGCCCCGGATGACGTCGAAGTAGAACGGGTTCGTGATGTCGGACACGAGCACGGCGACGGCGCGGGTGCGCCCGGAGGTCAGCGCCCGGGCCTGCGAGTTGGCGACGTAGCCGAGCTCGCGGGCCGCCCGCTGGATGCGCTCCTGGGTGACGGGGTTGACCCGGTCGGGCAGGGACAGGGCGCGGGAGACGGTGGACGCGGCGACCCCGGTGGCGTCGGCGATGTCGCGGATGGTGACGCGACGCGCGGCACCAGCGGCGGTGCCGGCAGCGCGAGCACCAGCGGCGGCAGCGCGAGCACCAGCGGCGCTACCAGCAGCGCCCGCGGCACCGCCCGTGCGCCCGCCGCCGTCCGTCGAGAGGTCCTTCACGAGGCCGAACGTATTCGCGTCTGGCAACAAGTGGCAACCGGTTGCCGCATGTTGCCAACGGCGGAACAGTGGTGCCACCGAGCAGCGCCGCTCGGAGGAGGTCTCGAGGAGGAAACCCCCGTGAAGACGCGAAGACTGCAAGTCCGCACCCTCGTCGGTGCCGTCGCCGTGGTCGCCCTCACCGCACTGTCCCTGCAGGGATGTGCCGTGGTGAACGGCAGCGGCGACGACCCGAACACCCTCCGCGTGATGATGGGCGCGGACACCACCTACCCCAAGGAACGCAAGCAGTGGCAGCGGGACACCGCCGCCGAGTTCAAGCGCACGACCGGTGCGGACATCCAGTGGGAGACCTACTCGTCCGCGCAGGAGGAACTGACCGCGATCCAGACGAGCGTCATCTCCGGCCAGGGCCCCGACGTCTACGCGATCGGCACGACCTTCACCCCGACCGCGTACGCCACCGGTGCCTTCGTCGAGATGGGCACGAAGGAGTGGGACGCGATCGGCGGCAAGGACCAGTTCGACCCCGCGTCGTTCGGCATCTCCGGCCCGAGTGCGTCGAAGCAGATCGGGATCCCGTTCGCCAGCCGTCCGTTCGTGATGGCGGTGAACAAGGACCTGCTCGCGAAGGTCGGCATCACCGACATGCCCACGACGTGGGACGAGCTCACCGCCGACGCGAAGGCCACCACGGGTGACGGTCGCCACGGGATGGCGATCGCCTACGCCGACGGCTTCGACCCCTGGAAGTTCGTGTGGGGGATGGCCCAGAACGCCGGCAACACGATCGTCGACGGTTCGAAGGCCGAGATCGACAGCGAGGCCGTCGAGAACGCCTACCGCACCTACTTCGACTGGGTCACGAAGGACGGTGTCGTCGACCCGGCCGCGATCGGTTGGAACAACGCCCAGGCCCTCGCGCAGTTCACCGAGGGCAAGGCCGCGTTCTTCCCGATGACCACCACCACCGCCATCAACTCCTTCACGGACACCAAGGTCGACGGCAAGTACGAGTTCGCCCTGCTGCCCACCGTCCCGCCGGGGGCGTCCGAGCGGCCGTCCGACGGGATCGAGGCCGCCAGCATCCTGTCCGGCGACAACTGGGTCGTCGCCGACTACGGCACCAAGCAGGAGCTGTCGTTCGCGTTCGTCAAGCAGCTCAGCGCCCCGAAGGCCCAGCTCGAGTACTACGACCTGTTCGGCAACCTGCCGACCAACGCGTCGGCCGCCGCCGACCTGGCAGCCGACAACCCGCAGCTCAAGCCGATCATCGACGCCGGCCGCCTGTCCAAGCCGACCGCGTTCACCGGCGCCTGGTCCGACATCCAGCTCGCCCTGGTCGACGTGGTCGTGCAGTCGATCCCGTCGCTGAAGTCCGGCGAGGTCACCGACGACCAGCTCCGCAAGCGACTGCAGGACGCCCAGAAGGACGCCCAGGCCACCCTCGACCGTCAGAAGAACGGAGGTCTGTGATGACCAGCACGCAGACCAGGCCCCGCACCGACGCGGCGCCGCCCCGGCCGGTCCGCCCGGCCGGCAAGACGCCCCTCTACAAACGCGAGCGCCCGCTGTGGATGCTCCTGCCCGGCGGGGTCCTCATGCTCGCCGTCATCGTGGTGCCGCTCCTGGTGGGTTTCTGGATCGCGATGCTCGACCTCGACCAGTACACGCTCCGCCAGTGGTTCAGCGCTCCGTTCGTCGGGTTCGCCAACTTCACCGAGGCGTTCACGAACTCGCCGCTGCTGCACTCCATCTGGATCTCGGTGTCGCTGTCGGTGCTCGTCACCGCGGTGACCGTGCCGATCGGGGTCGCCGCCGCGATCTCGACGCAGAACCGGTTCCCCGGTCGCGGGCTCGTCCGATCGATCTACCTGATCCCGTACGTGCTCCCGGCGTTCGTCGTCGGCACGTTCTTCCGCACGATGCTCCAGCCGCAGGGGGTCGTGAACTCGATCCTGCACACCGACGTGCTGTGGCTGAACGGCTCGGCGTCGTACTGGGCGCTCGCCGGCGTGATGATCTGGACGAGCTGGCCCTTCGTCTACCTGCTGTCCCTGGCCGGACTGCAGGCCGTGGACAACGAGGTGCACGAGGCCGCCGCGCTCGACGGGGTGACCTGGTGGGCGAAGCTGCGGTACATCATCTTCCCGTACCTGCGCGGACCCCTCAGCCTCGCGGTGATCATCTCGATCCTGCACAACATCAACAACTTCACGCTGCCGTTCGTGCTGTTCGGCATCCCGCTGCCGTCCAGCGTCGAGGTGATGCCCGTCCTGACGTACATCGCGAGCTTCCAGTCGTTCCGCTTCGGCCTGTCCGCAGCGATGGCGATCTGCTCGCTCGTGATCGTGGCGATCCCGCTGTTCGTCTACCTGCGGGCGGTCAAGCTCGACACCGGCGACGACGCCGGCCCCAACCGGAAGCAGCGTCGCGCCGACCGCGCCACGCTCGCCGCCGCCCCGACCGCCGCCGACATCGACGGAGCACGCGCATGACCACCCCGAGCACGTCCTTCAGCACCCGCACCCGCCCCACCGCGACGCTCACCGAGAGCATCACGACCGGCAGCGGCGGCCGACGGAGCAAGCGTCCCTACGACACCGACGTCACCCGGCTGCTGCCGCGCTGGCTGCTCGTCACCGTCATCGCGGTGATCATCGCGTTCATCGCCGTCCCGGTGCTCTACATCCTGTTCGGCTCGGTCAACTCCGACGTCGCGGTCGCCCGCGGCGAGTACTTCCCGTCCGAGTTCACGCTGTCGAACTACGTGGACATCTGGTCAACGGTCGCCCTCGGCGAGGGACTGGTGAACTCGATGCTCACCGCCGGTGCCGTCGCCGTCGCGAGTGCCGCGCTCGCCGTGTCCACGGCCTACGTGCTCGTCCGGTTCCGGTTCCTCGGGCGGCTGACGATCCTGCGTGGGCTCCTCGCCCTGCAGTCGATCCCCGGCACGCTCCTGCTCCTGCCGGTCTTCGTGGTGTTCTCGAACATCGCCAGCGCCACCGGCGTGCAGATCATCGGCACCCGCTGGGGCCTGTTCGTCACCTACCTGACGTTCGCCCTGCCGTTCTCGACGTGGGTCATGGTCACCTACCTGCGCGGCCTGCCGAAGGAGCTCGAGGAAGCGGCGCGCATCGACGGCGCCAGCTCGACGAAGATCCTGACGAAGATCGTCCTCCCGCTGTCGTGGCCCGGCATCGTCGTGTCCTCGATCTTCGCCTTCCTGCTCGGCTGGAACGACGTCCTGTTCTCCACGATCATGACGACCCCGAACACCCGGACGGTCGCCGTGGTCCTGCAGGTGCTCGGCACCACCCAGGAGGGCGGCGCCGTCCCGATCTACGGCCAGATGATGGCCGCCTCGATCGTCTGCGCCGTCCCCGTCGTCGCCCTGTACCTGATCTTCCAGCGCTACCTGGTCGGCGGGCTCACCGCCGGCTCCGTCAAGTAGCGCTGTGCAGTCTGCCGACTTGTCCACAGACTGCCTGGAGGCGCGGTGCCAGCCCGCCCCGCGCCTCCAGTCTGGTCGCATGAAGGGAATGCAATGACCCAGCCCAGTTGGGAACTCTCCGGTTTCGGCGACGAGATCGACGCCGATCCGGTCGTCCAGGTCGCGGTCCTCCAGGCGCTCGGCGCGAGCGCCATCGAGGTCCGCAGCGCCTGGGGCGTCAACGTCGTCGACCTCGACGAGGACCAGCTCGCCGGACTCCACCGGCTGCTCGACGAGCGCGGGCAGACCGTGTCCGCGATCGCCTCGCCGATCGGCAAGGTGCCCGTCGACGAACCCGTCGAGCACGAGGTGTCACGGCTCGCCCGTGCGATCCGTGCCGCGCACGCCCTCGGCACGACGAACATCCGGATCTTCTCGTTCTACTTCGAGGGCCGCAGCCCCGACGACGTCCGCGACGACGTCCTCGTCCGGATGCGGGCGCTGGCCGACCTCGCCGAGCGCGAAGGCGTGACCCTGCTGCACGAGAACGAGAAGGACATCTACGGTGACGTCCCCGCGCGGGTGCTCGACATCGTCGAGAGCGTCGGGTCCCCGGCGCTCCGCCTGGCCTGGGACAACGCGAACTACGTGCAGTGCGGCGTCCGGGCCTTCACCGACGGCTGGGAGCAGCTCGCCCCGTACGTCGACTACCTGCAGGTCAAGGACGCCCTCGCCGCCGACTCGTCGGTGGTCCCCGCGGGCGAGGGTGACGGCGAACTGCTCCAGACCCTCACCGCGCTCCGCGACGCCGGCTACTCCGGGTACGCCTCGCTCGAGCCGCACCTCAGCGACTTCACCTCCCTCGGCGGGTTCTCCGGCCCCGCGGCCTTCGGTCGTGCCGGCCGGGCCTTCCGCACCCTCACCGACCAGATCGGAGTCACCCTGCGATGACCGAACCCACCAACCCGCTCCGCCTGGCCGTCGTCGGCGCCGGTGTCATCGGACGCCACCACGCCACCGTCGCCGTCCACCACCCCGACCTGCAGGTCGTCGCCCTCGTCGACGCCGTGCCCGAAGCCGCCACGAGCGCAGCCGACGCAATCGAGGCGATGGGCGTCGCCCGCCCGATCACGACGTCCACCATCGAGGAGGCGATCGAACAGACCGACATCGACGTCGTCGCGATCTGCTCGCCGTCCGGCATGCACGTGCAGCTCGCCGAGGCCGCCCTGGCCGCCGGCAAGCACGTCGTCATCGAGAAGCCGCTCGACACCACGATGCCCCGGGCCCGGCAGATCGCGGCGCTCGCCGCAGACGCTCGTGACCGCGGGCTCGTCACGAGCGTCATCAGCCAGCACCGCTTCGACCCGGCGTCGGCAGCCGTCGCCCGGGCCGCGCACGACGGCGGGTTCGGCACCGTGACCTCGGGGCTCGCGAGCGTCGCGTGGTACCGGTCGCAGGGGTACTACGACTCCGGTGACTGGCGCGGCACCTGGGCGCTCGACGGCGGCGGCGCGGTGATGAACCAGGGCGTGCACACCGTCGACCTGCTCGTCTGGGCGCTCGGTCGTCCGGTCGAGATCTCCGCGCAGACCGGCCTGCTCGCGCACGACCGGATCGAGGTCGAGGACACCGCCGTCGCCACCGTCCGGTTCGCCGGCGGGGCGCTCGGGGTCGTCCACTGCACGACCGCCGCGTACCCGGGGCTCTCCGCCCGGTACGCCGTGTACGGCACGCACGGCTCCGCCATCGTCGACGACGACCGGCTCGCGTACTTCCACATCGCCCCGGACACCGCCACGCTCGAGTCCGCGTCCACCACGTCGAACGCCACCGCGGTCGCCGGTGCGGTCGACCAGAAGGACCAGATCGTCCCGCCCGAGCACGTCGTCGGCGGCCCGGCCGAACCCGACCACTTCGCCGCGGGGCACGCTCGGCAGTACACGGACATCGTCGACGCGATCCGGCAGGGCCGCGAACCGGGTGTCACCGTCGATGCGGCCCTCGTGTCGCTCGCCACCGTCCGCGGGCTCTACGTCAGCGCGACGCTCGGACACCCCGTGCGCATCGACGACGTGATCGAGGGGAAGTACGACGATGTGGTGCCGGTCGTCGGCACACCCGCCACCGCCAGCGCGACCGAAGGAGCCACCCGATGAAGTTCTCCGTGTTCACCGCCTCCACCCCCGACTGGACCCCGTCCGAAGCCGCCGAGACCCTGGCCGCACAGGGCTGGGACGGCATCGAGTGGCGCATCGTCGACGACCGCCCGGCCGACGGCGCCGAGGTCCCCGCCGAGCGGTCGTTCTGGGCGGGCAACAACTCGACGTGGCAGTACACCGGCATCCGCGACCGGGTCGGCGAGATCGCCCGGGTCACCGACGCAGCCGGGCTCGAGTACTCGGGCATCGGCGGCTACCAGCCGGCTGCCGACCACGACGGCGTCGAGACCATGCTGCGCGTGACCAGCGAACTCGGCGCCCGGCAGGTCCGCGTCACGATGCCGCACTACCGTGCCGAGCAGGAACGCACCGGCGAGACCTACCCGCAGCTCTTCGACCGCACCCGCGCCGACCTCGAGTGGGTCGCGTCGCGTGCGTCGGAGCTCGGCGTGAAAGCACTCGTCGAGCTGCACCACATGACGATCACGCCGTCGGCCTCCGCGGCACTGCGACTGATCGACGGTCTCGACCCCGCACACGTCGGCGTCATCCACGACCTCGGCAACCTCGTGATCGAGGGGTACGAGGACCACCTCGCCGCGTTCGAACTGCTCGGGCCGTACCTGGCACACGCCCACGTGAAGAACGCCCGCTGGGTGGACACCGGCGACACCCGTGCCGACGGCAGTTCGATCTGGCAGCACGAGTGGGCACCCCTGCGCACCGGCCAGGCGTCGGTGTCCGAGTACCTCGACGCGCTCCGCCAGGTCGGGTACGACGGGTGGGTCACCATCGAGGACTTCTCCACCGACCTCCCGCTCGAGACCCGCACCGCCGACAACCTGGCGTACCTCCGCTCCCTCGTGCCGGTGTCGGCATGACCGATCGGCGTCCGGGCATCGTCCACCTGGGGGTGGGCGCGTTCGCTCGTGCCCACCTCGCCTGGTACACCGCCCACACCACGGGGGAGCCGTGGGGCATCACCGCCTTCACCGGCCGCTCGCCCGCGGCCGCGGATGCGTTGGCCGCGCAGGACTGCCGGTACACGCTCGTCACCCGAGCCGCGTCCGGCGACGGAGCCGAGGTGGTCGACACGATCGTGGCCGCCCACCCGGGCAGCGACGACACGGCCTGGAGGCACGTGGTCGCGTCCCCCGAGACGACCATCGTCACGCTGACGGTCACCGAGCAGGGCTACCGGCCCGGTTCCGACGTGCCGTCGCGGCTGGTCGCGGGGCTCGACGCCCGCCGTGCCGCCGGCTCCGGGCGCATCGCGCTGGTCAGTCTCGACAACCTGACGCACAACGGGGCGGTCCTGCGGGACGCCGTGCTCGACGCCGTCACCGACGACGCCCTGCGCGACTGGATCGAGGCGAACGTCACGTTCCCGAGCTCGATGGTCGACCGGATCACCCCGGCCACCACCGACGACGACGTCGTGCGCCTCTCGGAACTGCCGGGTGCGCTCGCCGGAGACCGGGTCCCCGTCGTCACCGAGCCGTTCGCCGAGTGGGTGCTCGAGGACGCCTTCGACGGGATCGACCGCCCCGCGTGGGAGACCGCCGGGGTGCGCATCGTCGACGACGTCACCCCGTACGAGCAGCGGAAGCTCTGGCTGCTGAACGGCTCGCACTCGCTCCTCGCCTACCTGGGATTGCAGCTCGGCCACGACACCGTGGCCGAGGCGATGGACGACCCGGTCTGCCGCAGCGCCGTCGAGCAGCTCTGGGACGAAGCCGCGCTCGAGCTCCCGCTGCCCGAGGCCGAGGTCAGAGAAGCCCGCACGGCCCTGGTCGAACGGTTCGCCAACCCGCGCATCCGGCACACCCTGCGGCAGATCGCGTCCGGCGGCTCGCAGAAGCTGCCCGTCCGTGTCGTCGACGTCGTGCGGCACCGGCTCGCCCGCGACCCCTCGGCCGGCATCGGCACCGGAGCGGCCACCGCCCTCGCCGCATGGTGGTTGCACGTCACCGAGCAGTCCGACCTGGTGGACGACCCCGGTGCCCCGGGGCCAGACTCGGACGTGCACGACGTCCTGGCCGCCATCGCGCCCGAACTCGAGACCACCCCCGTGGTCGCCGCCGTGACGGCGGCGGCCGACCGCATCCGCACCGCCGCGGCACGCGCCCGCGAACGCTCCAACGGAGGAGTCCACGCATGACCGACACGAACACCACGAACCCCGCTGCCCCGGTCCCCGGCGCCACCGACAGCGGGCCGGCCGAGACCACCGCCGGCCGTCCGGACACCTGGGCCTCGGCGGACCGCGGCCAGCTGATCGAGCGGGCCGAGGTCATCGTGACCAGCCCGAACCGGAACTTCGTGACGCTCAAGCTCACCACGGCCGACGGCGTCACCGGGCTCGGCGACGCCACCCTGAACGGCCGCGAGCTCGCGGTCTCCGCGTACCTGTCCGAGCACGTCGTCCCGCTGCTCGTCGGCCGTGACGCCAGCCGCATCGAGGACGCCTGGCAGTTCCTGTACCGGTCGTCGTACTGGCGCCGTGGTCCGGTCACGATGGCCGCGATCGCCGCCGTCGACATGGCCCTCTGGGACATCAAGGCGAAGGTCGCCGGGATGCCCCTCTACCAGTTGCTCGGCGGGGCATCGCGCACCGGGCTCATGGCGTACGGCCACGCCTCGGGCAAGGAGCTGCCCGAGCTGTTCGACTCCATCCGCGAGCACCAGGAAGAGGGCTACCGCTCGATCCGGGTGCAGACCGGTGTCCCCGGCCTCGAGTCCATCTACGGCATCGCCTCGAACAGGACCACCGAGGGCAACGCCGGCGTCCGCTACGACTTCGAGCCCGCCCAGCGCGGGGCGTACCCGGCGATGGAGGACTGGGACACCCGCGCCTACCTGCGCCACGTGCCCACCGTGTTCGAGGCCGTCCGCAACGAGTTCGGCCCCGAACTGCCGCTGCTGCACGACGGCCACCACCGGATGACCCCGCTGCAGGCCGCCAAGCTCGGCAAGTCGCTCGAGCCCTACGATCTGTTCTGGCTCGAGGACTGCACCCCCGCCGAGAACCAGGAGGCCCTGAAGCTCGTCCGGCAGCACACCACGACGCCGCTGGCGATCGGGGAGGTCTTCAACACCATCTGGGACTTCAAGGACATCATCCGCGACCAGCTCATCGACTACGTCCGCGGTGCCGTCACGCACATGGGCGGCGTCACCCCGCTCAAGAAGACGATGGAGTACGCGGCGCTGTACCAGGTCAAGTCCGGCTTCCACGGGCCGACCGACATCTCCCCGGTGGGCCTTGCCGCGCAGATGCACCTCGGGCTCGCGATCCACAACTTCGGCATCCAGGAGTACATGCAGCACGGACCGCAGACCAACCAGGTGTTCCACCAGACGTTCACGTTCACCGACGGCTACCTGCACCCGGGGGACGAGCCGGGCCTCGGGGTCAGCCTCGACGTCGACGAGGCCGGCAAGTACCCCTACGAGCAGGCGTACCTGCCGTTCAACCGCCTGGCCGACGGCACCGTCCACGACTGGTAGTACCCGGCATCCTGGCTGGCACAGTGGTCGCATGGAGTTCGCCGACGTCGCCAGGGAGCTGCTGCTCGTCGCGCCGCAGGACTTCGTCGCCGAGCGCACCGCACGGCAGCGCGCGGTGCGGAAGGACGACCGCGCCCTCGCTACGGCGATCGGGAAGCTCCGGAAGCCCTCACCGGCCGCCTGGGTGATCGACCTGCTCGCCCACGACGGTGCCCTCGACGACGCCGTCGACCTCGGACCGGCGCTCCGGAAGGCGCAGGCCGACGCCGACCCCGACGCGATCCGGACCCTCCGTCGGCAGCGCGCCGAGGTCGTCGACGCCCTCGCGCAGGCCGGTGCGGACCTGGCGTCCGACGCCGGACATCCCGTCACCCCGGCGGTGCTCGAGCAGGTCCGGTCGACGATCGAGGCGGCGATGGCGGATCCGCACGCCGGCGCGGCCGTCCGGTCGGGGCTGCTCGTGACGGCGCTCGAGAGCGTGGGGTTCGACGCGGTTGACCTCGACGGGGCGCTCGCGGATCCGGACGCGGTGCCCGATGCCTGGTCCGGCAGCGATGCCCCACCCATCCCCATCTCCCAGGCGAGGGGTGCGCGGAAGGCGAGCCGTGCCTCCAGGCCCGCGCAGCGTGACGCTCCGGAACCGGACGCCGAACCCGAACCCGAACCCGAACCCGAACCCGAACCGCAGCGCGACCCGGCTGCCGACCGGAAGGCCGCGCGCCAGGCCGAGACCGCAGCGCGCACGGAGTCCCGCGATGCCGACGCCGCACTCGACACCGCCGAGGCCGATCTCGAACAGGCGGAGGAGCGCCGCGCGGAGCTCCAGCGTGCCCTCGAGCAGGCCGAGGCCGAGATCACCCGGCTCGAGGCAGCCCGCGACGACGCTGAGGCGGCGAGCGACCGGGCGCGCGACGTCCTCCACGCCGCGCAGGAGCACCGGCGGAAGGTCGGTCGCTGAGCCGTCCGATCGGACCTCATCACCTCGGATGAAAAGCGGCCGCACGGCTCGGTCCCCGTCCGGCGAGGCCCATACGCTCGCGTCATGACCTCCTTCCTCCGCCGGTACCGGCACCTGCTGGCCCCCGCCGCCGGCGCCGTGTACCTCGTGCTCTGGATCGTCGCCGAAGCCGGACGCGCGGGGCTCGCCGACCACGTCGTCGTCGTGTCGGCCTTCGCCGTCGCCATCGGCCTCGCCGCGTGGATGCCCGCGACCGCGCTCGGGCTGGTCGTCGGCATCCCGCTCCTGCAGGCGGCCCGGCTGCTCACCCGGCCGACCGACACGACCTGGCCGGAGTACCTGGCGATCGCGATCGTCGTCGGCATCGTCGGCGCCGGTCGGTCCGACCTGCTCCGCTACGTGGCGGTCCCCGTGCTCCTGCTCGCGAGTGCGGCAGCCGCCTGGGCGATGGCGGTCCCGACCGCTGCCGACCAGGACGTCTGGGGCAGCTGGGTGGGGAACTCCGGCGGGACCCGGTCCGACCTCGTCACGATCACCTTCGCGTTCGTCGGGGTCAGCGGTGTCGCCTGGGCGGTCGGCGTGGCCATCGGTGCCGCGTGGCGGATCGGCCTCGCCCGGGTCCGGGTGGTCGAGGCGCAACGCCGCACCGAGGTGACCACCACCGAACTCCGGGCCGAGCAGGACCGCGCGCGGATCGCCCGCGACGTGCACGACTCGCTCGCCCACTCACTGGCCGTCGTCGTGTCCCAGGCCCAGGGTGCCGCGGCCATCGCCGTGCGGGACGAACACGCCGCCCGGGCGCTGCAGGACATCGCCGACGTGAGCCGCTCGGCGCTGGGGGACGTCCGGGCCCTGGTGGAACGCATCCAGGCGAGCGACGACGCCGACCGTCACGGGCTGCTCGACGTCCCCGACCTGGTCGAGGACATGCGGGAGCTCGGGATGACCGCGACGTTCGAGGAGCACGGCGCTGGGTTGCTGTCCGCGAGCAGCGCCAGCGCGGTCCACCGGATCGTGCAGGAGAGCCTGACGAACGTGCTGAAGCACCAGGGCCGGACAGCGACGGCCCGGGTGGCGCTGGACTGGCGCGGCCCGGGGCTCGGCGTCGTCGTGACGTCACGGGGGACCGAACCCCTCGTCGAGCTCGACGGTGTCGGGTCCGGTGTCGCCGGGATGCAGGAGCGTGCCCGACTGGCCGGCGGCTGGCTGCGTGCCGGTGTCGGCGACACCACGGACAAGTGGGTCGTCACCGCGTGGCTGCCGACGACCGCCGCCGTGCCGACCACGGCGACGGCGGACACCGACACCGACACCGAGGCCGTCCGGCCGGAGCACGTCCGATGAGCGCCGTCCGCGTCGCCGTCGTCGACGACCAGCGGCTGTTCGCCACCGGGATGCAGATGCTCGTCGACGCCCAGGACGACATGACCTGCGTCGGGACCGCCGGCGACGGTGCCGCCGCCCTCGAGCTCTGCGCCGCCGAACACCCCGACGTGCTGCTGCTCGACCTGCGGATGCCGGTCATGAACGGCATCGAGGCCCTGACGCGGCTCGCCGCGCCGACCCAGGACCGCCCGCGGGTCGTCGCGCTCACGACCATCCGCCGCGACGACGCCGTGCTCGCTGCTCTCCGCGCCGGCGCCGCAGCGTTCCTGACGAAGGACGCTCTGCCCGAGGTCGTCACCGCGACCATCCGCGACGTGCACGCGGGCCGACCTGCACCGACGGAAGCGGAGGCGCTGGACCTGCTGCGCGCGCAGGGCACCCCGGCCGTGACCGATCGGCGCGACGAGGTGCTCGACGCGCTGACGGCTCGCGAGCGCGAGGTCTTCCTGCTCGTCGCGAAGGGGCTCAGCAACGCCGAGATCGCCGAGTCGGTCTTCCTGAGCGACGCCACCGTGAAGACCCACGTCCGCGCCGTCCTGACGAAGCTCGGACTCCGGAACCGGATCCAGGTCGTCATCACCGCACACGAACGCGGCCTCGTCCGCGCCTAGGGGGAACCATGCAGATCACGAACCGCGTCGCGAAGACCGGCACCCTCGTCGTCGTCCTCGCCGGACTGGCCACCGCCGTCGTCCACGGGCTGCCCGAACGCGCCGACGTCGCGGTCGCACCCACCGTCGAACAGGACAGCACGGCGTGGGCGATGCCACTCGACGCCTTCGTCGCACCGGCCTCGTCGAAGACCACGTACGCGGAGGACCTCGTGGCCGAGCCCTGCCTGCGGAAGGCCGGCATCGACGACCCGGCTCCCTGGGCGACCGCGGCCGGGCTGCAGGCCGACGACGACGCGGCCGACACCGCCGCCCGGGCGAACCCCGCACCCGCACTCGCGACCACCCGGCCCCTCACCACGGCGCTCGCCGAGGCCCGCGGTTACCACGGGCCGTCCGTCGCCGGTGCGAACCAGGAGGGCATGCGGAAGTGGGGCTACGACCCGGACCGCCAGGCCGCGTTCGCCGCGCTCCCGGACGACGTGGCCGCCCGCTGCTGGAAGGCAGCCCGGAAGACGCTCGGCACCACACTGCGCGGCACCGAGCAGACCGCGTCCGAACTGGCCCAGCGCCTGACGTACCTGGCGGCGCTGGACGCACGCCAGGACGACCCGGTCCGCACGGCCGCGGCCGGGTGGCGCACCTGCATGGCGCCGTCCGGTGTGCCGGACCTGCCGGAGGGTCCGGAGGGCATGCCGACCCCCTCGATGCACGTCAGCGCCCGTGACGGCGACCAGGTCGTCCTGTTCTCGGACGATCCGGGGAAGGCCGAGGTCGCCGTCGCCGAACGGGACGTTGCGTGCCAGGAGTCATCCGGCTACCGCAGCGCGCTGTACGCGGCGGAGTGGGAACGGCTGCTGCACGTCACCGCGACCGACGCGGCGGTGCTCCGGAAGGGTTCGACGCGGCAGCCGCAGGTGGACGCCCGCCTCGACCGGGTGATCGCGCGGCTCGCGCCGGCGGCACCGACGGACGTCGACTGACGCGGCGGTCGCGGGGAGCGGTCGTGGGGGGAGCGCCCCGCGCCCGCCGCGTGGGGACGACGGACGGGAGGCCCGTGGCAGGACCGCCACGGGCCTCCCGTCCGTCCCGGTGTGCGTCCGGATCGTGACGCGCGACACGCCCGGACGGCCCTGCTAGACTCAGTCCCTGACTTCGGCGAGGGCTGCGTACGCGCGGCCGTGATCGACGCGGTGGGATACCCGGCAAGACCCTGGGATCGTTCCTCACGCGTGCACGCGTTCGAGTTGCAACACCACAGACCCCCACGATGCCGGCACCCCGGCGTCGTCCCCGACACCAGGAGGCACCATGGCCGACTACACCAAGCTCGCAGCGGAAGTCCGCACCAAGTTCGGCAAGGGCGCTGCTCGCAAGCTCCGCGCGGCCGACAAGATCCCCGCGGTCGTCTACGGCCACGGCACCGAGCCGAAGCACATCTCGCTGCCCGGTCACGAGACCATGCTGCTCGTCCGTACCGCCAACGCGGTCGTCGACCTCGACATCGAGGGTGCTGCGCAGCTCGCCCTCGTCAAGGACGTCCAGCGTGACCCGGTGCGCCAGATCATCGAGCACATCGACCTCGTGGTCCTCCGCCGCGGCGAGAAGGTCACGGTCGACGTGCCCGTCGTCATCGAGGGCGAGTCCTTCTCCGGCACCATCCACGTGCAGGACCTCAACACGATCTCGCTGCTCGTGCTCGCCACCGACATCCCGGAGCACGTCTCCGTGAACGTCGAGGGCCTCGAGGACGGCGTGCAGATCCACGCCGCGCAGCTCGAGCTCCCCGAGGGCGCCGAGCTCGAGACCGACCCCGAGGCGCTGGTCGTCGCGATCGTCACCCCGCGTGGCACCGCTGACGACGACGCTGCGGACGAGGCCTCGGCCGAGGCCGGCGCCGAGTCGGGTGCCGAAGGCGCCGCGGACTCCGAGTAACACCCCTTCGAAGACATCTGGTCGACGCTGTGACGGATCACATCCTCGTGGTGGTCGGGCTCGGGAACCCCGGGCCCGACTACGCCGGCAACCGCCACAACGTCGGCCAGATGGTCCTCGACGAACTCGCCTCCCGCATGGGAGCGACGTTCAAGAAGCACAAGACGCCGAACCAGGTCGCCGAGGGGCGCCTGGTGCCCGGCGGCACACGACTCGTGCTGGCGAAGCCCGGGTCGTTCATGAACACCTCGGGCGGGCCGGTCTCCTCGGTGCTCGGGTTCTACAGCGCCACCCCGGCCGACCTCGTCGTCGTGCACGACGAGCTCGACCTGCCGTTCGACACCGTCCGCCTGAAGGGCAGTGGCGGGCACGGCGGGCACAACGGGCTGCGTGACATCATCAAGGCCACCGGCACGAACGAGTTCATGCGCGTCCGGGTCGGCATCGGGCGTCCCCCCGGTCGGCAGGACCCGGCCGACTACGTGCTGCGTGACTTCTCCGCAGCCGAGAAGAAGACGCTGCCGATCCTGCTGGCCGACGCCGCGGACGCGGTACAGGCGATCGCCGAGGTCGGGCTGCTCGCCGCACAGCAGCGCGTGCACGCTCCGTCCTGAGCGCTCCGTGCCGGGCGTCGCGCTGTTCGCCCGTCGCGCACGTCGCGGCCGGTGTCGGTGGCGGCCGGTACCATCTCCTGAGTGACGATCTCGGGCATCATCCCTGCGCTCTCGCGCGCCTCCGCCTTCGATCGCGTGCTGCGCGCCGCACCGCGCGACGCCGACTTCTCCGTCGTGGACGGCCTGCGCGTGCCGCTGCTCGGCGCGCTGCTCGCCGAGCGCAACGGCCCGCAGTGCGTCCTCGTCATCACGGCGACCGGGCGTGAAGCCGAGGCGGTCCGCGAAGCGTTCGGCAGCTACGTCCCCGGCGCCGACGTGCTCGAGTTCCCGGCGTGGGAGACCCTGCCGCACGAACGCCTCAGCCCGAGTGCCCAGACCGTCGGCACGCGGATCGCGACGCTCCGGAAGCTCGCGGCGTGGCAGGCGGCGGACCCGGCCGAGCGCCGCCAGACCATCGTCGTCGCGAGCGTCCGCGCCGCGCTGCAGCCGATCGCGAGCAACCTGACGTCCCTGGCGCCGGTGGTGCTGCGGACCGACTCGCGGGGCAACGACTTGGCTGCGATCGCGTCCCAGCTGGTGGACCTCGCCTACTCGCGTGTCGACCTCGTCACACGCCGTGGTGAGTTCGCGGTGCGCGGTGGCATCCTCGACGTCTTCCCGCCGACGGCCGGCCACCCGGCACGCGTCGACTTCTTCGGCGACGAGATCGAGGCGATCAAGGCGTTCTCCGTCGCCGACCAGCGCACGACCGAGGACGACCTCGGCTCGGTCGAGCTGACCGCCTCGCGCGAACTCCTGCTCAGCGACGACGTCCGGCAGCGGGCGCGCGAGATGCTGCACGAGTTCCCGAACCTGTCGCAGATGCTCGCGAAGATCGCCGAGGGCATCCCGGTCGAGGGCATGGAGTCCCTCGCCCCGGCGCTCGTGCAGGACCTCGTGCCGATGACCTCCTACCTGCCGGACGACGCCACCATCGCGGTGTTCTCGCCCGAGCGGGTGAACGGCCGCGCGAACAGCCTCGCCGAGACGAACACCGAGTTCCTGCAGGCGGCCTGGAGCGCAGCGGTCGCCGGTGCCCAGGCGCCGATCGACCTCGACGCGGGCAACTTCCTGACCGTGCAGCAGCTCAAGAACACCCGGGGGCAGCGCACCTGGTGGACGGTGTCGCCGTTCGACTCCGGCCTCGACGAAGGGGACACCGAGCGCGTCCTCACCGACGCCGAGGCCGCTGCCGAGGCCGGCGAGTACATCCGCGTCCGGGCCGAGGCCGTCCCGAGCTTCGCCGGCAGCGCCGACGGGGCGATCGCGCACGTCAAGTCGCTGACCGACGACGGGTGGGCCGTCGTGGTGACCGCGCAGGGCCAGGGCCTCGTCGAGCGTGCGGTGCAGGTGCTCGCCGACGCCGGGGTCGCCGCCCGTGCCGCAGCGGTCGACGCGCCGCCCGAGCCGGGGTTCGCCGTCGTGACGACCGCGACCGTCGAGCACGGCTTCGCGATCCCCGACCCCCGCATCGCGGTCCTGAGCGAGGCGGAGTTCTACGGCCGCAGCGTCCAGCAGGGCGCCCGCACCGTCAAGAAGCTCGCGAGCCGGCGCAAGAACGTCGTCGACCCGCTGCAGCTCAAGCCGGGCGACGTCGTCGTGCACGCGACCCACGGCATCGGCAAGTTCGTCGAGCTCGTCAGCCGCGAGGTCTCCAGCGGCGGCCGCAACGCCGTGAAGACGCAGCGCGAGTACCTCGTGCTCGAGTACGCGCCGTCGAAGCGCAACTACCCGGGCGACAAGCTCTTCGTGCCGACCGACCAGCTCGACCAGCTGTCGCGCTACGTCGGTGGCGAGTCCCCGACCCTGTCGAAGATGGGCGGCTCGGACTGGTCCGCCGCCAAGTCGAAGGCCCGCAAGGCCGTCCGCGACATCGCCGTCGACCTGGTCAAGCTGTACTCGGCGCGCATGGCGTCGAAGGGGCACGCGTTCGGCCCGGACACCCCGTGGCAGCGCGAGCTGGAAGAGGCGTTCCCGTTCGCCGAGACCGCCGACCAGCTCACCACGATCGACGAGATCAAGCGCGACATGGAACGCCCGATCCCGATGGACCGCCTGCTGTCCGGTGACGTCGGCTACGGCAAGACCGAGGTCGCGATCCGTGCCGCGTTCAAGGCCGTGCAGGACGGCAAGCAGGTCGTCATGCTCGTCCCGACGACCCTGCTCGTCCGCCAGCACATGGAGACGTTCCAGGAGCGCTTCGCCGGGTTCCCCGTGCACCTGCGCGCCCTGAGCCGGTTCCAGAGCGAGAAGGAGTCGAAGGAGACCATCGCCGGGCTCGCCGACGGCACGGTCGACATCGTCATCGCGACCCACCGGATCCTGTCGCAGGGCATCACCTTCAAGGACGTCGGGCTCGTCATCATCGACGAGGAACAGCGGTTCGGCGTCGAGCACAAGGACCAGCTCAAGAAGTTCAAGACGAACGTCGACGTCCTGGCGATGTCGGCGACCCCGATCCCGCGCTCGCTCGAGATGGCGGTCACGGGCATCCGCGAGATGTCGACCCTGGCGACCCCGCCCGAGGACCGCCACCCGATCCTGACCTTCGTCGGACCGCAGTCTGACCTGCAGGTGGCGGCGGCGATCCGCCGCGAGCTGCTGCGCGAGGGCCAGGTGTTCTACGTGCACAACCGCGTGAAGGACATCCAGTCGGTCGCCGCGCACCTGGCCGAGATCGTGCCGGACGCCCGCATCGCCGTGGCGCACGGGCAGATGTCGGAGACCGCCCTCGAGCAGGTCATGGTCGACTTCTGGGAGCGCCGCTTCGACGTCCTCGTCTCGACGACGATCATCGAGACGGGCCTGGACATCGCGAACGCGAACACGCTCATCATCGACAAGGCGGACAAGTACGGCCTGTCGCAGCTGCACCAGCTGCGCGGTCGTGTCGGCCGCGGGCGGGAGCGCGGGTACGCGTACTTCCTCTACGACTCCGACAAGCCGTTGTCCGAGACCGCGCAGGACCGCCTCGAGACCATCGCCGCGAACAACGAGCTCGGCGCGGGCATGCAGGTCGCCATGAAGGACCTCGAGATCCGCGGGGCCGGCAACCTGCTCGGTGGGGAGCAGTCCGGCCACATCGCGGGCGTCGGGTTCGACCTGTACCTGCGGATGATCGGCGAGGCGGTGTCGCAGTTCCGTGGCGACGTCGCCGAGGGGCAGACCGAGCTCCGGCTCGAGATCCCCGTCGACGCGCACATCCCCGAGGACTACGTCGAGTCCG
This sequence comes from Curtobacterium sp. MCPF17_021, assembly GCF_003234605.2. Taxonomy (NCBI): domain Bacteria; kingdom Bacillati; phylum Actinomycetota; class Actinomycetes; order Micrococcales; family Microbacteriaceae; genus Curtobacterium; species Curtobacterium sp. MCPF17_021. The sequence continues at coordinate 869,958 of NZ_CP126252.1, forward strand.
AGCGACTCCGGCTCGAGGCGTACCAGAAGCTGTCGGCGGCCTCGGCCCCGACGGCGCAGCCGAACGCGATCGACATGGTGCTCGACGAGCTCACCGACCGCTACGGGCAGCCGCCGCAGGCTGTTCAGACCCTGGTCGAGGTCTCCCGCCTCCGTCGCATGGCGCAGCAGGTCGGCCTGTCCGACGTCGTGGTGATGGGCTCGAACCTGCGGGTCGCCGGCAAGGAACTCGCCGACTCGTCGCAGGTGCGCCTGAAGCGCATGTTCCCGGGTGCGCGCTGGTTCCCGCAGCAGAACGCGACGAGCATCCCGATGCCGCGTCCGCACGACCAGGCGCTGCCGGACGATGCCCTCATCCAGTGGGTGGAGAGCATCCTCACCGCCGTCTACGGGGCGACGACCCCCGCAGAGGCGCCGGCCGCGTAGACGCGAGCGGAGACGGACAGGAGGCACGGTGCGGGCCCGCACCGTGCCTCCAGGCCGTCCGTGGCCACGTCCACAGCGCGCGCGCCGTTCGCGACGATCCACGCGTCGAACGACGCGTGCCCTGTCGCGGAACGGGTGTGAACCCCGGCCCGCGACCCGCTACTCGGTGTCCTCGGCCTCGGACAGCTCGCGGCGCGCGCGGTACGCCCGCGCTCGCAGGGTGACGACGACCGCCGACGCGACGATGGCGATGCCCGAGCCGACGAGCACGGCGAGGACGCCCTCGTCGAGGATCTCCTCGTTGCGGGCGAACGCCAGCTCGTTCATGAGCAGGGACACCGTGAACCCGATGCCGCCGAGCACGCCGACGGTGATGATCGAGAAGAACGACAGCGACGAGCGGCCGGGCGAGCGGAAGATCCGCGTGGCGATCGTGCCGAACAGCGTGATGCCGATCACCTTGCCGACCGGCAGCGCGAGGACGACCGCCCAGAACGTGGGGGAGAGCTCGCTGATGCCGACCGAGGGGATGATGACGGCAGCCGACGCGAACGCGAACACCGGCAGCACGATGGCGTTCGACCACGGCTCGACGTTCTCGTGCAGGGTGTGGCCCGGGCGGCGGGGCAGCACGAGCCCGAGGGCGACGCCGGCGATGGTGGCGTGCACACCGGAGTGGTAGACGAGCCACCAGGTCAGGAGCCCGACCACGACCATCGCCACGATGATCAACGTCTGCCCGCTGCGCCCCGGACGGAGCATCCGGCCGAGCAGCCAGAACACCGCGAGGGTGACGACAGCGCCCGCGAGGGCCAGGAAGTCGGTGTCGTGCGCGAACACCACGGCGATGATGATGATCGCGATGAGGTCGTCGAGCACGGCCAGCGCGAGCAGGAACACCCGGATGCCGCTCGGCAGCCCGCGACCGAACATGGCGAGCACCCCGAGCGCGAACGCGATGTCCGTCGCCGTCGGGATCGGCCAACCGTGCGTGTACTGCGTGCCCGCGGTGACGAGCAGGAAGATGCCGGCCGGGACGAGCACGCCGCCGACCGCCGCGATGGCGGGGATGATCGCGGTCTTGGGGTTCGACAGCTCGCCGTCGACGAGTTCCTGCTTGAGCTCGATCGCGACGAGCAGGAAGAAGACCGCGAGCAGCCCGTCGCTGATCCAGTGCGCGATCGACAGGTCGAGGCCCAGGGCACCGAGCGGCAGGTGCGCGTCGAGCAGCCGTTCGAGGCCGGGGCCGATCGGGGAGTTCGCCACGACCAGGCCGAGCACGGCGGCGGTGAGGAGCGCGATGGCGCTGAAGCGGGGGGAGCGGACGAGGGACGACATGGATCTCCGTCTCGAGGGGTCGGGTGAGTGTCCGTCGACCAGACTTCCCGACACACCACGACCAGTCTACGCGGGTGGCACGATGACCTGATGACCGCCGTACCGGACCTCGTGACCGTCGTCGACCGCCTGCTCGCCGAGGACGGCGGGTGCGTCTGGAACCGGGCGCAGACCCACGCCTCGCTTGCCCGCTACGCCGTCGAGGAGTCGTACGAACTCGTCGACGCCATCGACGACGGCGACCCGGACGACGTCCGCGAGGAACTCGGCGACCTGCTCTACCAGGTGGTCCTGCACGCGGGGATCGCCGCCCGGGCGGGGGACTTCACCCTCGAGGACGTCGCCGCCGGGGTCCGGGACAAGATGACCAGGCGGCACCCGCACGTCTTCGGCGACGAGACCGCGGACACCGTCGAGGACGTCGTGCGGGTCTGGCGTGCGGCCAAGGCGGCCGAGAAGGCGAGCCGGCGGAGTGCGTTCGACGGGGTGCCGCGGGCGATGCCGCCGCTGGAGCGCGCGGTGAAGCTGCTGGAACGCCTGGAGGAACGTGGGGACGCCGACGCAGTCGTCGCGTCCGTCGTCGGGGCTGGGGCCGAGGCCGAGGCCGAGGCCGGGGCCGGGGCCGGGTTCGGTTCCGGCTCCGGTTCCGGCGTCGGCCTGGAGGCCCGTGGTGCGTCCGCAGCGCCGGCTGCGGACGACGGGGTGGGGACGGTCGACGCCGAGTGGGGGCGAGCGGTGCTCGGCGAGGTCGCGGCTGCGGCAGGACGCGGGGTGGACCCGGTCGCGAGCCTGCGGGCCGCGGTGGCGGCGCTGGAGGAGGCCGGTCGGGCCGTGGAGTGATCCCCGGTCGGGAGATCGCTCCGGGCAGGGGAGAACGGGCGCCCTCCCAACCCGAAAAAGAGAGGGCGCCCGTGAGCGGGCGTCGGCTCCACCAGGGAGAGGGGCCGACAGGGAAGCCCGCTCGAACCGCGGGACGCACTGCAGCACGTCGCCCCGCGAATCGGTCCGGAGCGTGGATCAGGCACGATCCGGACCGAGGTTCTGCATGCAGTATGCCAGTGGGTCGGCAGGCGCGCAAGCCGGAGACGCCCGTCTGCCAGAATTGACCGCATGGCAACGACCGTGACGGCACCCCGTGGCATGCGTGACTTCCTCCCGGCGGACAAGGCCCGGCGCGAGCACGTGCTCGGTGTCGTGCGGGACGTCTACTCGCGGCACGGTTTCGACGAGATCGAGACCCCGGTGGTGGAGGACGCTGCGCGGCTGCACTCCGGGCTCGGCGGTGACAACGAGAAGCTGGCGTTCGCGGTGATGAAGCGCGGGCTCACCACCGAGGACCTGCAGGCAGCCGAAGCGCCGTTGGACCTCGCCGACCTCGGTCTCCGGTTCGACCTGACGGTCCCGCTGGCCCGGTTCTACGCCTCGCACCGTGCGGAGCTGCCGTCGGTGTTCCGGTCCGTGCAGATCGCGCCGGTCTGGCGTGCCGAGCGCCCGCAGAAGGGTCGCTACCGCCAGTTCGTGCAGTGCGACATCGACATCCTGGGGGAGCCCGGGCAGCTCGCCGAGATCGAGCTCATCCGCGCGACGACCGCGGCCCTCGACGCCCTCGGGGTCCGCGGCACGACGATCCGGATCAACGACCGCCGGATCCTGCTGGCGCTCCTCGCGTCGTGGGGGATCACCGAGCCGGCCGCCGCGGACCGCGCGCTCATCACGATCGACAAGCTCGACAAGATCGGTGCGGACGGCGTCGCGGCGGAGCTCCGCAGCACCGTGGGTGCCGACCTGCCCGGGCTCGAGGACACCATCCGCGCGCTCGAGGCCGCCGACTGGACGTCGGTCGAGGGGGCGCCGTGGCTCGACGCCGAGGCCTTCGCCGACCTGCTCCGCCTGCGCGAGGCGCTGCCCGGGGTGGACCTGCGCTTCGACCCGACGCTCGTGCGCGGCATGGGCTACTACACGGGCACGATCTTCGAGGTCGCGCACCCCGACTTCGGCTACAGCCTCGGTGGCGGCGGCCGGTACGACGGCATGATCGGCCGGTTCCTCGGGCAGGACGTCCCCGCGGTCGGGTTCTCGCTCGGGTTCGAGCGGCTCGTCGACCTCGTGACCCTCCCGGAGTCCGCCGAGGCCGACGCCGTCGTGCTCGTGTACGACAAGGACGTCGATCCGGTCCGGCTCGCCGCGCTGAAGACCGAAGCGCTGGCGTCCCACCGACGCGTCCGGCTCGAGCGCCGCACGAAGAACACGAAGAACCTGCTCGCCGGCCTCGCCGCCCAGGGCTTCACGGCGTTCGCGACCGTCTCGGCGGACACCGCGTCGCTCGAGGGCGTCGAGTTCCGCCCGCTCGACTGAGCACCCAGTCCTCGTTCCAGCACGGACTCGTCCACAGCGGGGCGTCACGGCCGACGTCGCGTTCACCTCCGCTCGCTAGGATCGACACCGCAATCACCACAACCAATGTGTAGGGAGTACCCCGTGGCCCTGATCGATGCCGTAGGCGCACGCGAAGTCCTCGATTCCCGAGGCAACCCGACGGTCGAGGTCGAGGTCCTCCTCGACGACGGCGTCGTGTCCCGCGCGCTCGTCCCGTCCGGTGCATCCACCGGCGCGTTCGAGGCGTACGAGCTGCGCGACGGCGACGCCTCGCGCTACGGCGGCAAGGGCGTCCTCAAGGCCGTCGACGCCGTCCTCGACGAGATCGGCCCGGCGCTCGAGGGCTTCGACGCCACCGACCAGCGCCTCGTCGACGCCGCGCTCATCGAGCTCGACGGCACCGAGAACAAGTCCCGCCTCGGCGCGAACGCGATCCTCGGCGCCTCGCTCGCCGTGGCCCGTGCCGCAGCCGACTCGGTCGACCTGCCGCTCTTCCGCTACCTCGGCGGCCCGAACGCGCACACGCTGCCCGTCCCGCTGATGAACGTCGTCAACGGTGGTGCCCACGCGGACACCAACGTCGACATCCAGGAGTTCTTCCTGGTGCCCTACGGCGCCGAGTCCTTCTCCGAGGCGCTCCGCTGGGGCGTCGAGACCTACCACGCCCTCAAGGGCGAGCTGAAGAAGCAGGGCCTGGCCACCGGCCTCGGCGACGAGGGCGGCTTCGCGCCGGAGCTCGCGTCGAACCGCGCGGCGCTCGACTTCCTGCTCACCGCGATCGAGAAGGCCGGCTACACGCCCGGCAAGGACATCGCCGTCGGCCTCGACGTCGCGTCCACCGAGTTCTTCTCGGACGGCAAGTACCAGTTCGAGGGCAAGCAGCTCTCGAGCCAGGAGTTCACCTCCTACTTCGCCGAGCTCGTCGCGAACTACCCCCTCGTCACCATCGAGGACCCGCTGGCCGAGGACGACTGGGAGGGCTGGTCGCACCTGACCGCCGAGCTCGGCGACAAGGTCCAGATCGTCGGCGACGACCTGTTCGTCACCAACCCGAAGCGTCTGCAGCGGGGCATCGAGGAGAAGGCCGCGAACTCGATCCTCGTCAAGGTCAACCAGATCGGCACGCTCACCGAGACGCTCGACGCGGTCTCGCTCGCGCACCGTCACGGCCTGACCTCGATCCTGTCGCACCGCTCCGGCGAGACCGAGGACACCACGATCGCGGACATCGCGGTCGCGGTCGACGGTGGTCAGATCAAGACCGGCGCCCCGGCCCGCTCGGACCGCGTCGCGAAGTACAACCAGCTGCTCCGCATCGAGGAAGAGCTCGGCGACGCCGCGGTGTACGCCGGTCGCTCGGCCTTCCCGCGCGCCGCGTCGCTGTAACCAGTCGCTCAGCAGTACCCGCACCACCGAGACGCCGTCCTCCTCCAGGAGGGCGGCGTCTCGTCGTCTGTGCCGCCCCGGAGCGCCGAGCGGTCGGGACGTGCCGCGCGCGCTGCGTCGAGTGGTCGCGAGTCGTCGGCTGGCCCGGGCCCGGCCGACAGGACGTGACCACCGGACGTGCGCCGGGCGGTGTGTGGTGACCACTCCGGGTGCGGGGCGGACGGACGGGCCGGAGCCGTGCCTCCCGGCTGCCTCGATCGGACCCGGACCCGCCCGCCGTCGGCGTGACGCCGTCGTGTCAGCCTGACGCCGCGAAGTCCGTGAGACGCCGCCGAATCCGGAGGCATCTCGAGGAGACGACGGCGTCTTCTGCTGGGCAGCACCGTGGGACGCGAGACGCTGAGAGGGCGCCGAACGGCCGCGTGCCGGGCGGCCCGACCGACCGTGCCGGGTTATCGTCGGACCGTGCCCAGCCAGAAGCCCCGCGTCCGCCGCGTCCCCGTGGCGATGCCCGACGGCAGCACACCCGCGCAGCCCTGGTACCGCTCGATCCACTTCTCCGGGTTCAGCCTGCTCATGCTCGCGATCATCGTGCTCTTCGTGGTGGTGCTCGCGCCGTCGCTCCGGACGCTCATCCAGCAGCAGGAGCAGATCGCCCAGCAGCAGCAGGAGGTCGCGAGCCAGAAGGCCGACGTCACGCAGAAGAAGAAGGACGTCGCACGCTGGGACGACCCGGCGTACATCGAGGCGCAGGCTCGTGACCGGCTGCTCTACGTGTACCCGGGCGAGGAGAGCTACCTCGTGATGGGTACCGAGGACAAGCGGGCCGAGAAGACCCCCACCACCGACTCCGGCACCCCCGTGAGCGCGAAGGTGCAGACGCCCAAGGTCGACTGGGTGCAGGCCATGCTCTCGTCGGTGCTGCAGTCCGGGCTCACCGACGAGCGGGCAGCCGACCTCGTCGCCCCCGACGTCTCCGGCACGGGCGACAGCAAGTAGTCCGAACCGCGCGGCGCGGAGCCGTCCGGCCCGACGGTGCGAGGGGTTCCGCTTCTCCGGTAGGCTCACGTTCCCGTGACGACCCCTCCCTTCGACCCGCCCTCCGACCGCGACGTCCAGGTCGTGTCGGCGCAGCTCGGCCGACCGGCGCGTGACGTCATCGGGATCGCGGCACGCTGCGTCTGTGGCAACCCCACCGTCGTCTCCACGAAGCCCCGGCTGTCGAACGGCACCCCGTTCCCGACGTTCTACTACCTGTGCCACCCCGCGGCCACCGCTGCGGTCAGCACCCTCGAGGCCAACCAGGTGATGCCCGAGCTGGCAGCCCTGCTCGAGGACCCCGAAGTCGCCGCGCAGTACCGCGCGGCCCACGAGTCCTACCTGGCCGATCGCGAGTCGATCGAACACGTCGACGAGATCGACGGCATCAGCGCCGGTGGCATGCCCACCCGCGTGAAGTGCCTGCACGCCCTCGTCGGCCACGCCCTCGCCGCCGGACCCGGCGTCAACCCCATCGGTGACCTCGCGCTCGAGCGTGCGGACTGGTCGCCCTCCCGGTGTGAGTGCCGGGCGTATGATGACGGTGCAGACGCTGGAGTCGGGGCGGGTGGCGGCGAAGTCTGACCCGACTCCCGCACACCCCCATCCAAGGAGATCATCCCCCGTGCCCAAGATCCTCGTCGTCGGCGGCGGTTACGCCGGTTTCTACACCGCATGGAAGCTCGAGAAGCACCTTCGCCAGGGCGAAGCCGAGGTCGTCATGGTGGACCCGCTGCCGTACATGACGTACCAGCCGTTCCTGCCCGAGGTCGCCGCCGGTTCCATCGAGCCGCGTCACGCGGTCGTCGCGCACCGTCGTCACCTCAAGAAGACCCGCGTCGTCACGGCGAAGGTCACCAAGGTCGACCACGCCACCAAGACGGCGACGATCACCCCGACCGAAGGCGAGGCGTGGGAGGAGTCCTACGACCAGATCGTCATGACCGCCGGCGCGGTGTCCCGAACGTTCCCGATCCCGGGCGTCGCGGACGAGGCCATCGGCCTGAAGACCATCGAGGAAGCCGCGTCGATCCGTGACCGCATCCTCAGCAACTTCCACAAGGCGGCGAACCTGCCGGCCGGTCCCGAGCGCGACCGCCTGCTCACCGTCGTCGTCGTCGGTGGTGGCTTCGCCGGCATCGAGGTGTTCGCCGAGCTCCGCTCCTTCGTCACCGACCTGCTGAAGAGCCACCCGCAGCTGTCCTTCGACGACACGCACTTCCACCTGGTCGAGGCGATGGGCCGCATCATGCCCGAGGTCTCGCTCGAGACCTCGCACTGGGTGCTCAAGAACCTCGCCGAGCGTGGCGCGACCGTGCACCTCGAGACCCAGCTGGCCTCGGCCGTCGGTGGCGTCTGCGAGCTCAAGACGAGCGACGGCGCGATCGAGACGATCCCGTCCGACCTCATCATCTGGACCGCCGGTGTCATGGCGAACCCGATGGTCAAGGGCACCGACTTCCCGCTCGAGCAGCGTGGCCGCATCCGCGTGCAGCCCGACCTGCGCGTGGTCGACGACAACGGCGTGATCGCCGACGCATGGGCCTGCGGCGACGTCGCAGCCGTGCCGGACCTGACCGGTGGGGGTGTCGGCGGGTTCTGCGTGCCGAACGCCCAGCACGCCGTGCGCCAGGCCAAGCAGCTCGCGAAGAACGTCGTCGCGACCATCCGTGGCGAGGCGACGACCGACTACAAGCACGAGAACCTCGGTGCCGTCGCGGGTCTCGGCCTCGGCACCGGTGTGTTCCAGTCCGGCAAGTTCGCCATGAAGGGCTTCCTGGCCTGGGGCGCGCACCGCGGCTACCACGGCCTGGCCATGCCGTCGTGGGAGCGCAAGTGGCGCGTCATCGGCGACTGGGTCGGTGGCTTCTTCCTGGGCCGCGACATCGTGTCGCTCGACGACCGCGAGACCCCGCGCGCCGCGTTCGAGGCGTTCGCGTCCCGTCCGAAGCCCGCCGCCGAGGCCCCGGCCGCGCCCGCCGCAGCCCCGGCTCCGGAAGAGGGCAAGGTCGCCGGTGCCGCCGGTCCCGTCTACGGCGAGCCCGCGAAGGACGTCTCCAACGCCCCCGAGCCGGTGACGGCCCCGGCCGACGCCAAGTAGCACCACTCGTCACGAAGGCGGTCACCTGCGAAGGGTGGCCGCCTTCGTGCATCGGTAGGCTGTTGCGGCCCGCCCCCGTGGCCCAATCGGTAGAGGCACGCGACTTAAAATCGCTGAGTTGTGGGTTCGAGTCCCACCGGGGGTACCGCCGAGGCTCTGCCGCGGCGCCCGCCGCGTGCCGCTGCGAAAGCGACAGAACTCTGCGAACAGTTCGCGTCGTTCTGTCGCTCCGGCCGCACAGTCCGAGCGATGGTCCTGCCATCTGTCGCTTCGACGGTGGGATCGGGTCGCCCTGGGCATCGGACTGGAGGCGCGGAACCGGCCCGCCACGTGCCTCCCGGCCCGCGGACCGTCGCCTTCCCGCGAAGACGGCGCGACTGCACGACCGGCTCGCCGCCCAGTAGCATCGACGATCGTGGTCGGACTCGGAAGCGCACTCGCCAACCTGCAGAACGCCCTCCGCCGACCGGAGGCCCACGTCGAGGTCGTCGACGGCGAGAGCGTCCCGGTCGGCATGCTCCTCGGCACCCTCGGAGCCCTGCTCCTGGACGCCGGCAGCTCCGTCACCGACGTCCGGTCGGCGCTCGAGAAGGCCCGGGACGCCGCCGGGGTCGGACCGACGCTCGCGATCGGCGTCCTGCCCGCCCTGGTGATGGTGAGCGAGGTCTCGACGGGCGCCGCCACCATCGTCAACGCCGAGGGCGTCGAACTGTCGTCCCGCCAGGCCGCCCGCGCCAACCGCGTCGTGCTCGGGCTCGAGAGTGGCTCCATCGCCCTCGCCGAGATCCCCGCCCGCGTCCGGGCCATCCGGGCCGGCACCGTCCCGCCGCCAGCCCTGCCGTGGATCCTCGGCAACGCCCTGACCTCGGCCGGCCTGGCCGTCGTCTTCCGCTGCCCCTGGTGGGCGATCGTCCTGGCGCTCGTCGTCGGCGGCCTGGTCGGCGTGATCGGACTGGTCCTCCGGCGCTTCCGCGAAGCCGTGGCGATCATCCCGTTCCTGGCCGCGTTCGTGTCGACGGCGATCGTCGGCCTGGTCGCCGCGGGCACCGGGTTCGAGCAGGTCCCGCTCTTCGCGGTCTGCGCCCCGGTGGCGGTGTTCGTCCCGGGCGCGCTCATCACCAACGCGTTGCTCGAACTCACCGCCGCCGACATCGTCACCGGGTCGTCGCGACTGGTGCAGGGGCTCATCATGCTCGGCTTCATGGCCGCCGGCATCGCGTCCGGCAGCGCCCTGACCGGGTTGCACGTCGACCCGTCGTCGGCCGCGCTCGTCGGCGAGGTCGCGGGGGTCGGCACCGACCTGGCCGGCTGGGAGTCCGTGCCCGCGTACTGGGTGTCGTGGGTGGCCGTCGTGGTGCTCGCGGTCGGGCTCGGTCTGGTGTTCCGGTCCGGGTGGCGCCTGACGCTCGTGTCGGTGGCGGTCATGGTCACCGCCTACGCCGTGGTGAGCACGACGACGCCGCTCTGGGGCAGCGTCGTCGCGACCGGGGCCGCAGCGGCGCTGCTGTTCGTCGCGACCCGGTTGCTCGAGCGGCTCGTGCCGGCGATCCCGGCGACGGTGTCGTTCTTCCCGGCGTTCCTGCTGCTCGTGCCGGGGACGGTCGGGCTGGTGGCGGTGGCCACCTTCGATCCCGAGGCGCTCGCGACCCCGCTCGCGACCTTCGTCAGCCTGTGCATCGGGACGAAGATCGGCGGGCTCCTGCCCGGCCTCTTCGCCCGCAACGCGCCCCGGCGCGCGGTGGACGCGACCAGCTGACGGACGGGAGGCCCGTGGCGGCGCCGCCACGGGCCTCCAGGCCGTCACCGGCCGGATACCGGGCCCTCTACGGCTCGATCAGCCGGCCCGCTGCCTGGTCCGCCGCGGCCGTGTCCTTCGCCAGGTAGTGCACCTTCTTGCCGGTGGCGTTGTAGGGGAGGTCCATGACGAAGCGGTACCGCCGCGGGCGCTTGTACCGGGCGAGGCCCGGGTGGGAGCCGGTCCACTCCTCGAGCACGGCCGCTGCCTCGGCGTCGTCGGTCGGCAGCCGGTCGCCGGCACGGACGACGTACGCGGTGACGACCTCGCCCCACCGCGGGTCCGGCACGCCCACCACGATGGAGTCGGCGACCCCGGGGTGCTCCTGCAGCACCGCCTCGACCTGGACGGGGTGCACGTTCTCGCCGCCGGAGATGACCATGTCGTCCTTGCGGCCCACGATCGTCACCCGCTCGTGCTCGTCCCACGTGGCGAGGTCGCCCGGGTAGAACCAGCCGTTCGCGAACTTCTCGGCCTCGAGCCCGGGGTTCCGGTACGAGTAGCCGGACTTCACGGTGCGGACGGCGAACTCGCCGATCTCGGTGCCGTCCTTCGCCACCGTGTCGGTGGGGTCGGCCAGACGGTCCTCGTGCACGCGGACGACGGCGACGTCGTCGTCGGTCGATGCGCGACCGGCGGAACCGGCGCCGTCCGGGAAGTCCTCGGGGCGCAGGAACGTGTTCCAGAAGGTCTCGGTGGTGCCGTACCCGTTGAAGATCCGCGGCGACAGCAGCTCCTGGTACCGCAGTGCCGCGGCTCGGTCGAGCGGTGCGCCCATCGTGACGATGCCGTTGAGGCTCGACAGGTCCCGCGCCCGGCGTTCCTGCGCGTCGGCGAGCTGCACCAGGTTCGGCGGAGCCCCGATCAGGAACGTCAGGCGCTCGGACTCGACCAGGTCGAGCACCCGGTCGGCGTCGAAGTGCCGCAGCGTCGTGAGTTCCGCGCCGACGTAGAACACCGGGTTCGGGCCGCCGGAGTACAGGCCGCCACGGTGGAACAGCGGTGACATGTTGAGCGTCTTGTCGAACGGACTGAGCGGGAAGTGCATGACCACGTCGTGCGCGCTGAGCACCTCGACCAGGCTCGGCAGCGGGACGGGCTTCGGCCGACCGGTGGTGCCCGAGGTGTAGAGCCGGGTGGACTCGTCGTAGGTGGTGCGCGGGCCGATCGCCGCGAGTTCCTCGGGGGAGACGGGCTCGGACGCGAGGAGCTCGGTGAACCGGTCGTGGTCGCCGCCGACCGGGACGACGTGGTCCGGCCGGTGCGGCGAGGACTCGATCGCGGCGGCGATCGCACTCGTCCGCTCGGTGTCGTGCACGAGGACGGCGGGTGCGGAGTCCTCGATGATGAACGCGACCTCGTCCGGTGCGAGCCGGAAGTTCGTCGGCGAGAACACCGCGCCGATGCGGTGGCAGGCCAAGTAGAGCATCGCGAACTCGGGTGTGTTGAACAGCTCGACCATCACGACGGAACCCCGTCCGCCACCGTGCCGGACGAGCCACCCGGCGATCCGGTCGACGACGTCGCCGAGCTCGGCGTAGGTCCACGAGCGGTCCGTCTCCGGCTCGCGCAGCGCGGGTCGGCCGGCGAAGCGGTGGGTGTTGCGGGCGAAGCCGTTCGCGTAGGTGAAGCTGCCCTCGAACACCTCGCGGAAGCGCGTCGCGTCGTAGTCGGACCGGGTGTCGGTGTGGGGTTCAGAATCGGACCGGGTTTCGGCGTGGGGTTCCGGATCGCGTCGGGTGTCGGTGCGGGGTTCCGGGTCGGGCCGGGTGTCGGTCATCATCGCTCCTGCCGCGGTCGTGCGGTGCACACCGTCGATGCTGCGCGGGCACCGGTCGCGCGGCACTGCTGCACCGCTGGTCCGGTGCGGCGTCGGTCGTCCGTGCGGGACGGCGAGCGTCCTCCGTGCGGTGCGACCAGCACCGATCGTCACACTAGCCCGCTGTCCGCGAACCGGCCCGGAAGTGCGTCTTCTGTCTGACGGGCGGTGCGGTGCGCCGCTCTGGAGGCCCGGCGCGGGTCAGACGCGGGCCGCGCGCCGGTCGGTGCGCAGCCAGACCAGGGCCGCGATCGCGGCCGCCACGCAGGCCGCGGCGATGCCGACGAGCAGGGCCGGTGCGGCGTGCGTGCCGGTCGTCCCCGAGTAGACCGCGGTGGTCAGCGCGACGGCGACCACCGCGAGCGCGACGTACCGACCGCGGGAGGCGGCGAGCAGCGCGCTGCCTGCGGACCCCGCGACGGGCAGCAGGGTCGCGACGACGGCACCGAGGCCGCCGACGCACAGCGTGATGGCGAACTCCGAACCGAGTGACACCCAGAAGCCACCGCCCGCGAGCAGGCTGTGCAGCACCCAGCCGGCCGCGGCGAGTCCGAGGAGGGCCAGCACCCGCCAGGTCGCACCCCGGGCGCTCGCGGCGATCCCGGTACCGAGGCGGAGCGGTCCGGTCCCCAGTCCGGGGCGGACGGAGGGCACGAGGACGACCCCGACGATGAGTGCGGGGGACAGGTCCGCCGCGCGGGTGACGCCGCACGCCACGAGGGCTGCGAGCACGAGCCACGGCGACACCCGGAACCCGATCGTGCGGTGGTCGCTGCCGGCTGCCCACCGCGTGGCGAACACGACGGCGGCGGTCAGGACCCCGATCCCGGCGAGGACGGCGATCGCCAGACGGGCGTAGCGGGCCTCGAGCTCGACGCCGACCCCGAGCAGGGTGCACAGCGCCGCGACGGACACCGCGATGGTGATCGACGCCCAGGTCGGCAGGACGTCGTCGCCGCGTGCGCGGTCCGACCGCGAGCGGTTGCGGCCGAGCAGCCCGGCGAACGGCGAGCGGAGGCGACCCCGGGTGACCGCGGCCACGAGGGCGAGCGGCGCGGCGATCAGCAGGAGGAACCCGGCGGCGACGGCGGTGGCGACCAGGACGGTCCGCCACGAGAACGCGGCCTGGATGGTCGGGACGGTGCGGTCGTACGTCGTCGCCGCGGTCCAGTCGCCGGCGGGGCCGGACCAGTCGGGGTGGCCTCCGGCGCTGCCGACGCCGGCCGGGGTGCTGCCGGTGCCGTCGCTGGGGCCGTTGCCGGTGCCTGCTGCGCCGCCGCTTTCGTTGCCGTTGCCGCCGTTGCCGCCGTTGCCGCCGTCGCCCCCGTGACCGGCGGCGTTCGTGCCGATCCCGGTTCCACCGTGGCCGGTCGCGCCGGGGGTGCCCGTCGTCGCGCCGGATCCCGGCGTCGCCGTGCCCGGCGTCCCCGGGGTGTCCGTGGCGCCGGGGGTCGGTGTGGCGGTCGGGGCCGTGGTGGTGGACCACACCGTGACCCGGACGGCGGCCGACGACCGGGAGTAGTTGCCAGCGACGTCGTGCTGCGTCGCGGTGAGCTGGTGCCCGCCGGCGCGCAGCGTCGACCCCGCGGTGGAGCACGACCACGAGGCGTCCGGCGCGACCACCACGCCGCACACCGGCGCACGGTCGACGTACACGGTCACGCGGGCGCCCGGCTCACCGGTCCCGGCGACCGTCGTCGAGCGGGTGCCGATCCGTTGGCCGTCGTCCGGTGTCGTGATGCGCGGGGCAGCGGGCGCCGTGCGGTCGACCGTGATCGTCACGGGAGCGGAGGCCGCGCTCCGCAGGTCCGACCGGTAGCCGCGCGCCGTGCTGGCGGTCTGCGACGCGGTGACGGTGAACCGGCCGTCGGCGAGCGACCCGAGGGCGGCCACCCACCGGCCGTCCGCACCGACCCGGGCGGTCTGCTGGGCCGAGGAGCCGGACACCGACAGCAGCACCGTCGATCCGGGGTACCCCGTACCGGAGACCGTTCCGCCGGTGGGCCCGGCGGCCGCCAGGGTCGGCGGGACGATGACGTCCGAGGCCGGTGCACTCGCGACGGGCAGTGCGGCGACGAGGTCGCGCACCGTGAAGACCTGTTGCGGGCCCGAGCGGACGGTGCCGAGGCAGGCCCAGGAACCGTTCGGGTCCACCCGGGTCGTGCACCCGGACGAACCCGTCGCGGCCGGGCCGGTCACCCGGACGGTGTGCCCGGGGGTGCCGGTGCCGTGGAAGCGCGTCGTCCCCGTCGTGACGTCACCCGGGTCGGCGATGGTGGGCCGAACGGCGGGACGCGTGGGGGTGGGCGTCGGGGCGCCCGGCCGGCCGGGGCTCGGCGGAGCGATCTCGCTCGGCTCGGGGGTGGCGGTGGGGGTGGCGGCTGCCCGGGCGGCGGCTGCCGGGGCGTCCGCAGCGGCAGCGTCGACCGACGTGCCGTCCGCGGCGACCGCGATGGCCGGGGCTGCCGCGGCCCCGAGGAGCGCGGCGACGAGGACCGTCGTCGCAGCTGCGAGCAGGGCGAAGCGGGGACGACGACGAGGGCTGTCGCCCCCGACAGCCCTCTCGTCCACGTTCTCCCCGGTCGTGTTCACCGGACCCATCCCACGGGATCGGCGGCCTCCGGTCAATACACCTCGCGGATGAGGTTCGGGATCGGCCCGCAGTCCGGGAACCCGGTGTGCGTGACTCGGGAATCGGCCGTGAACACTGCTCACGGAACGGAGCATGCTCAGCGCGTCGATAGACTTCACGATGGCCGTTCAGGCCAACGCAGCACCGCGGATCCCGACGCGCAAAGGAGTACGCCCGCATGGACACCGGACTCGTCACGACGCTCATCGTCGTCGGAGTGGTGGTGGTCGTCCTGGTGATCATCGGGATCTACCTCTGGGTGACGTACAACTCCCTCGTCACGCTCAAGGTCCGGGTCGACGAGGCCTGGAGCGACATCTCGGTGCAGCTGAAGCGCCGCGCCGACCTCATCCCCACCATCGTGGACACGGTCAAGGGGTACGCCACGCACGAGAAGGCGGTCTTCGACGACGTGACGAAGGCCCGCGCCGAGACGCTGTCCGCCGGTGACGCCGACACGGCCTCCACCGCCGAGGGGCACATGCAGAAGGCGCTCAAGAGCGTGTTCGCGGTGGCCGAGGGGTACCCGCAGCTGCAGTCGAGCCAGAACTTCCTGCAGCTGCAGTCCGAGCTCGTCGACACCGAGGACAAGATCCAGGCCGCCCGCCGCTTCTACAACGGTGGTGTGCGTGAGCTGAACACGAAGATCCGGGTGTTCCCGAACTCCACGTTCGCGAAGAACCGCGGTTTCTCCGAGGCCCCGTTCTTCGAGACGAACGAGCCGGCGGCCATCGCCGAGCCGCCGCGCGTCCAGTTCTGACCCCAGCGTCGGATCCGACGTGTACAGCGCCATCGCGCGGAACAAGCGCAACACCGTCCTCATCGTCCTGGTGTTCCTGCTGATCATCGGCGCGCTCGGGTTCCTCGGCGGGTACATGGCCGGCAACGTCTCGATCGGCTTCATCGTCCTCGTGGTGGCTTTCGGGTACGCGGTGCTGCAGTACTTCCTGGCGGCACGACAGGCCACCGCGATCGCCGGCGGGGTCGAGATCGACCGCGTCTCGGAACCGCGGCTGTGGCGCACCGTCGAGAACCTCGCCATCGCGACCGGCATGCCGATGCCCCGGGTGTTCGTCATCCCCGACCCCGCTCCGAACGCCTTCGCCACCGGGCGTGACCCGGAGCACGCGGTGGTGGCGGCGACGACCGGGCTGCTCGAGCTCATGGACGACCAGGAGCTGCAGGGCGTGATGGCCCACGAGCTCGGACACGTCCGGAACTACGACATCCGGGTGTCGACGATGGTCTTCGGACTCGTCGTGGCCGTCGGCCTCATCGCCGACGTCCTGCTCCGCATCTCGATCTTCAGCGGCCTGTCCGGCGGGCGGAACCGCAACTCGGACAACGGCGGCAGCGCCAACCCGGTGCTGCTCATCGCCGGGATCGTCGCAGTCATCGTGGCCCCGATCGCCGCGGCCGGCGTGCAGGCGGCGGTGTCCCGGCAGCGCGAGTACCTGGCCGACGCGACGGGTGCGATGACGACCCGGCACCCGGAGGGCCTGGCCCGGGCCCTCGAGAAGCTCGGCGCGTACGGCCGACCGATGCAGACGCAGAACTCCTCGATGGCGCACCTGTGGATCGCCGACCCGATGCGCCCCGGTGTGATGGACCGACTGTTCTCGACGCACCCGCCGCTGCCCGACCGCATCGCGCGGCTGCGGGCGAACGCCGACCGGTTCTGACGGGTCAGCCGATGCCGTCGGCGGCGGTGTCGTCGGCCGTCTCGATCGGTTCGGGGGTGTCCGTGTCGTCAGCGGACTCGTGCGGCACCAGGGGCACTCCGAGCGCCCCGGCGACGGCCGCAGCAGCGGTTCCTCGGCCGGTCACCTCGATCGCGCCGAGGCCCTGCCAGCTCGCGGTCCGTCGCAGTGTGTCGGCGAGCCGCTCGGGGTCCAGGTGCTCGCCGGGTTCCTGCCACGCGGTCCGGACGCGGAGCACACCGCGCTGCCGGTCGCTCTTCAGGTCGATCCGCCCGACGAGCCGGTCGTCCTGCAGCACCGGCAGCACGTAGTAGCCGAACACCCGCTTCGGGGCCGGGGTGTAGATCTCGATCCGGTAGTGGAAGCCGTACATCCGCTCGGCCCGCCGCCGGAACCAGACGACCGGGTCGAAGGGGCTCAGCACCGCGTCCGCCGTCAGCTGCCGGGGGACCCGAGCCCCCACGTGCAGCCAGGCCCGCTCGCCCCAGCCCTCCACCCGCACCGGCAGGAGCTCGCCGGCGTCGGTGAGCTCGGCGATCGCGGTGGCCGTGTCGTCGGAGCGCAGCCGGTAGTAGTCCGCGATGTCCGCTCGGGTGCCGATGCCGAGCGCCCGTGTGGCCTGACGCACGAGCTCGAGCACGGCATCGGCACGCGGCGGGGCGGTCTCGAGGAAGCCCGCGGGCAGCACCTGCTCGGGCAGGGCGTACACCCGCTCGAACCCGGCCCGTCCGGCGCTCACCGCCTCGCCCCAGCGGAACATCTGCTCGAGCCCGAGCTTCACGTCGCTCCACCCCCACCAGGGGCCGCGTCGCACGTTCGACTCGTGCTCCACCGCGCTCGCCCGCATCGGCCCCTCGGCCCGGAGCAGGGCGTGCAGTTCGCGCCGGACGGCAGCGGTCCGAGTGACGCCGTCGACCCGGGTCGGGCCGGCGTCCCGTTCCCGCAGGGCGTCCATCCGCCACCGGAACAGCCGCAGGTCGTCGCGGGGGATGAACGCCGCCTCGTGCGCCCAGTACTCGGTGTACGGACCCGAGCGTCCGAGCGTCAGCCGGTCGAGCGTCGACCGGTCGTAGGCCCCGAGTCGGGCGAAGAGCGGCAGGTAGTGGCTGCGTTCGAACACGTTGACGGAGTCGATCTGCAGCAGCCCGAGCCGGCCGAACGCGGCGTTCAGCGCCCGCGTCGAGACCGGCTCGGTGGGTGGCCGTCCGAACCCCTGCGCGGCGAGTGCGACCCGGCGGGCCTCGGCGGCGGAGAGCGTCGACCTGGGCATGCGGCGACGCTACCGAACCCCGCCGACATGAGCGTCCACGAACGTATGCCGTATCTGGCACCTGACGGGAAGCACATCGCTACACTCGGGCCCATGGCATGGGGAAGCAAGCAGACACACCCCGACCCCGTGGTCGAGGAATCCGTCCCGGTCGGCGTGCGCATCGCCGGCGCGTGGTCGTGGCGGGCACTCGTCGTCGTGGGCGTGATCGCCGTCTTCATCTGGCTCGTCACGGTCTTCAGCGAGATCCTCATCCCGTTCCTCATCGGCATCGTGGTCTCGGCGCTCCTGGTGCCGGTCTCGAACTGGCTGCAGCGGCACCACGTGCCGAAGTGGTTGGCGGTCGTCATGAGCCTGCTCGGCGGCGTCGCCGCCCTGGGCGGCCTGATCTGGCTCGTCGTCGACCAGATCATCGCGTCGTACCCGTCGCTGCGTGACCGGACGATCGACCAGTACGCCAACATCAAGGACTTCGTGCTGAACTCCGGGTTCGGCATCAACCAGTCCGACGTGAACGGCTGGCTCGACGACGGCACGAAGTGGTTGCAGGACAACTCCGCGTCGATCCTGTCCGGGGTCGCCAGCGCGGGGTCGGGCGCGACGCACGTGTTCGCGGCGCTCTTCATCACCCTGTTCACCACGATCTTCCTGCTGATCGACGGCAAGAACGTCTGGCGCTGGTCCGTCCGGTTGTTCCCGAAGAAGGCGCGTGCCGCGGTGGACGGCGCCGGTGTCGCCGGCTGGATCACCCTGACGAGCTTCATCCGGGTGCAGATCTTCGTCGCCTTCGTCGACGCGGTCGGCATCGGCCTGGGGTCCTTCATCGTCGGGCTCTTCTTCGGCGGCATGCCGCTGGTGATCCCGATCGCCGCCTTCGTCTTCCTCGGCGCGTTCATCCCGGTCGTCGGTGCCATCGTCACGGGCTTCCTGGCGGTGTTCGTCGCCCTGATCTTCAACGGCCCCCTCGCCGCGGTCCTGGTGCTCGGTGTCGTCCTGCTGGTCCAGCAGATCGAGGGCCACATCCTGCAGCCCCTCGTCATGGGCAACGCGGTCAAGGTCCACCCCCTGGCGGTCGTCCTCGGCGTCACCGCGGCCTCCGGGCTCGCGGGCATCGCAGGGGCGTTCTTCGCCGTGCCGTTGATCGCCACGCTGAACGCCATGGTCACCACCATCGCGAGCGGACGCTGGCGACGGCTCGACTCCGACCACGTCCTCGAAGCGACGCCGAAGCGCGGGCAGCACGGGCAGATCCAGTTGCTCCGCCGCCGTCGCCACAAGGTCGGCGACGACGTCCCCGCACCAGGCGTGGATGCCGGCCCCTCCGCTGAAGAAGGCACTGCCAGCACCAACTGAGCGTCACACGAGTTCGCCGCGGGGGCCCGGAGCGACGATGATGGGGGAGTGACCGACACCAGCGCCTCCCCGCACACGCTCACCGCGATCCCGACCCTCGCGGACATCGAGGCGGCGCGCGAGACCATCAAGGGCGTCGCACGCGTCACCCCGATGGAGACGTCGCAGTTCCTCGCCGAGCTGCTCGGGTCCCCGGTGCACCTGAAGTGCGAGAACCTGCAGCGCACGGGTGCCTACAAGGTGCGCGGTGCCTACAACCGCCTCTCGACCCTGTCCGCCGAGCAGCGCGCCAAGGGCGTCGTCGCCGCGAGCGCCGGCAACCACGCGCAGGGTGTCGCCCTCGCCGCCCGCGAGCTCGGCATCCCCGCGACCATCTTCACGCCGGTCGGGGTCGCCCTGCCGAAGCTGCAGGCCACCCGCCACTACGGCGCCGACGTCGTGCTGCGGGGGCACTCCGTCGAAGAGGCACTGAGCGCCGCGAAGGACTTCGCCGCGCACACCGGCGCCGTGTTCATCCCGCCGTTCGACCACCCGGCGGTCATCGCGGGGCAGGGCACGCTCGGCCTCGAGATCATCGACCAGGTGCCGGACGTCGACACCGTGGTGGTGCCGATCGGAGGCGGCGGTGTCATCTCCGGCATCGCACTCGCGGTGAAGGGCATGGCCGAACGGCTCGGACGTCCGATCCGGGTCATCGGCGTGCAGGCCGAGAACGCTGCGGCCTACCCGTCGTCGATCACCGCAGGCGAACCCGTCACCATCACCACGAAGCCGACCATCTCCGACGGCATCGCGGTGGCACGCCCCGGCGACCTGAACTTCCCGATCATCCGCGACCTGGTCGACGACATCGTCACCGTCTCGGACGACGACACCGCCCGCGCCCTGCTCGTCCTGCTCGAGCGCGCCAAGCTCGTGGTCGAGGCAGCGGGGGCCGTCGGCGTCGCCGCGATCATGTCCGGTGCCGTCCGCGACACCGGCCGCACCGTGGTGCTGCTGAGCGGCGGCAACATCGACCCGCTCATGATGGAGCGCGTGATCACCCGCGGGCTCGTCGCCGCCTCGCGCTACATCGGCATCCGCATCATGCTGCCGGACCGCCCGGGTCAGCTCGCCCGCGTCGCCCAGGTCATCTCGGACGCCGGCGCGAACGTGGTCGAGGTGCTGCACACCCGCCACGGGCAGGGCCTGGTCATCAACGAGGTCGCGCTGGACCTGTCGATCGAGGCGCGCGGCCCCGAGCACGCGCAGGAGGTCATCCAACGCCTGCACGAGGTCGGCTTCCGCCCGGAACTCCTGGAGCACTAGTCCGCGACGATCCACGAGTCGTTCGACGCGTGGACTGTCGGAAGTGCGGCGCGCGCTCTGGGCGCGACCAGCAGACAGACAGGAGGCCCGTGGCGGTGTCGCCACGGGCCTCCTGTCAGGAGTGGGCCGGGTCTACGGCTCGTAGCGCTCGATCTTGACGACCTCGACGGCGATCTCCTTGCCGTTCGGCGCCGTGTACGTGGCCTTGTCGCCGGCCTTGAGGCCGACGATGGCCGCGCCGACGGGGCTGACCGGGCTGTAGACCGTCAGGTCGGAGCCCTCGGCGACGATCTCGCGGCTGCCGACCAGGAAGGTGGACTCGTCGCCGGCGATGACCGCCGTGACGACGGTGCCCGGCTCGACGGTGCCGTCGAACTCCGCTTCGCTGACGGTGGCGTGCTTCAGGAGCTCGGTGAGGACGCGGATGCGGGCCTCGATCTTGCCCTGCTCGTCCTTCGCGGCGTGGTAGCCGCCGTTCTCCTTGAGGTCGCCTTCTTCGCGAGCGGCCTCGATGCGGCGCGCGATCTCGGCACGGCCTTCGCCGCTCAGCTCGTCGAGCTCCGCCTTGAGACGGTCGTGCGCCTCCTGGGTCAGCCAGGTGACCTGCGTGTCGTTGCTCATGTTCTGTCCCTTCGACCATGAAAAAACGAGACCGGCCGAGTGGTCGGTCTCGAGAGGCGAATCAGGACAGTCTAGGGAATCCAGCAGTCGTGGATCAAGCCGGTCACGCCCCGCGTCGTCGTGGTGACCTGCGTGGAGATGCTCCGGCTGCGCTGTTCGGACGCCGGCACGGTGATCTCCTTCCAGCCCACGATCGAGTAGCTCTTGTCGAGGACCTGCACGGCGCACTTCGCCTCGACACCCGGGTCGACGGACACCTGCGAGTGGACGACGGTGCTGTGCTCGGACAGCACCTCGTACCCGATGACGTCCTGGTCGAGGCCACGGTCGGACTGGTCGAGCCCGGCCCAGATCACCCATGCACCGAAGACCACGACGACCGCGATGGCTGCGACGATCGCGAAGAGGCGGCTGCGGCGCTTGCGGGCCGGGGTGCGGCCGTAGCGCTCGTCGAGGGTGGCGGTCTGGTGCTGTTCGGACAGTTCGGGGCTCCCGGGGTGGATATCCTGATCCCAGGGTAGTTCACGCGATGCTGTGCGCTGCCCGCGTCCGACGCCGCTCACCCGCAGTGAGGAACCCCACGTGCCCTACCGTCTGCTGGCCGTCCACGCCCACCCCGACGACGAGTCGAGCAAGGGTGCCGCGACCGCCGCGAAGTACGTGGCCGACGGGCACCAGGTGCTCGTCGTGTCCTGCACCGGTGGCGAGGCCGGCGACATCCTGAACGACCAGCTCGGCGAGCCGGCCACGAGCCGTGCCCACCGTGACATGGCCGGGTACCGCCGCACCGAGATGGCCGCGGCGCAGCAGGCGCTCGGCATCGACCACGTGTGGCTCGGGTACCACGACTCGGGGCTGCCCGACGCCGAGAAGGGCGAGACGGTCCGGCCGGGCACGTTCTCCACGGTGCCGCTCGAGTACAGCACCGAGGCCCTCGTCCGCGTGATCCGCCGGTTCCGCCCGCACGTGCTCGTCACCTACGACGAGAACGGCGGCTACCCGCACCCCGACCACATCCGCACGCACGAGGTGTCGATGGCCGCGTGGTCCGCCGCCGCCGACCCGTCGGCGTACCCGTCCGCCGGTGCCCCGTGGTCGATCGCGAAGCTCTACTACGAGCGCACGATGAACCCGCGCCGCTTCAGCACGATCTTCGAAGCCCTGCAGGAGCGCGACCCGGACAGCCCCGCGATCGAGCAGCTGCGCGAGTGGGTCGAGCGGTTCGCCGACCGGCCCGACCTCGCCACCACCCACGTCGACGTGCACGAGTACTTCGACCAGCGTGACGCCGCACTCCGCGCGCACGCCAGCCAGGTCGCACCGGACAGTGCCTTCTTCTACTGGCCGAACGACCTCCTCGCGACGGTGTGGCCGACCGAGGACTACCAGCTCGTGGAGGCACGCGTGCCGACCGAGCTCCCGGAGACCGACCTGTTCGCCGGGATCCCAGCCGACAAGGAACCGACCTCGTGAGCACCATCGCGGCGGCACTCGCCGCCACTCCCAGCCCCAGCCCCTCGGTCGTCCCCGACGTCGACGTCACCCCGGGTGTCGTCGGGTTCATCGCGATCGCACTCGTCGCCATCGTGACGATCCTGCTCGTCGTGGACATGACCCGGCGCATCCGCCGCACCCGCTACCGTGCCGAGGTGCGCGAGCGCCTGGAGGCCGAGGCGAACGGCACCGCGAGCGACGGTGCCGCGACGGACGATTCGGAGCGGCGTGCGGCCGAGGACGGCCGGGCCGACGTCGGCGACGACACCGAGCGCGGCTGACGCGACTACAGGGCGGCTGACGCGACTACAAGGCGGACTGGAGGCCCGTGGCGGTATCGCCACGGGCCTCCAGTCCGCCTTGTGCGCGCCTACCGGAACCGGGCGTACCTGGTCGAACCGGGCGTACCTGGTCGGAACTTCCTGGTGAGTACGCCCGGAACCACCAGGCATCGCACCCGTTCTGGGAAGGAACGTGCGACGGTCAGCGCACCGGGTCCAGCGCGACGATGAGCACGCCGACCCACTGCGCACCGAAGGCCACAACGGTCAGGGCGTGGAACACCTCGTGGAACCCGAACTGCGTCGGCACCGGGTTCGGCCGCTTGAAGCCGTAGACCAGGGCGCCGATGATGTAGGCGACGCCGCCGGACAGGATGAGCACGGTCATCGGCACGCTCGCCGCGAAGAACTGCGGCAGCAGCCCGAGGGCAGCGCACCCGAGCACCAGGTAGATCGGGACGTACAGCCAGCGGGGCGCGTTGATCCAGAGCACCCGGAACGCGATGCCGAGCGCTGCGCCCGACCACATCACCCAGAGCACGACGACCATGAGCGTGTGCGGCAGGGCGCAGATCGCGACGGGTGTGTAGGTGCCGGCGATGAGCAGCAGGATGTTGGTGTGGTCGATGCGCTTCAGCACGGCCTTCACCTTCGGCCCCCACGGGAACCGGTGGTAGGTCGCGGAGACGCCGAACATCGCGAGCGACGTCGCCATGAACACCGCGCTGCCGACCTTCGCCGCGGTGCTGTCGGCGAGGGTGATCAGGACGATCCCCATCGCGATCGCGAACGGGAACGCACCGAGGTGGATCCAGCCGCGCCAGGCCGGACGGGGTTCGGCGGGGGACGCGGTCGCCGACGCCTCTTCCGTGAACGGGACGTGGGGGAGTGTTCCGGTCTCGTGCTCGTCCTGCATGGTCCCGACCATAGGGCCTGACCCCGAACGACAGCCACGTGTCCGCAGAGCGGGAGCCTCAGGGATCCGGTGTCGGTGGTGCACTACGCTCGGTGCGTGACCGGGACGGCGGGATGGACAGGGCGAGGGATCCTCTACCGCGCCTACCAGCGCCGGATCCGCCGCCAGCTCGAGGGGGCAGCGAAGCCCAAGCACGTCGCCATGATCGTGGACGGCAACCGCCGCTGGGCGAAGCAGCTCGGGCTCGAGTCCGCCGCACACGGCCACCGCGCCGGCGCCGCGAAGATCCCGGAGTTCCTGACGTGGTGCGACGACCTCGGCATCGAGGTCGTGACGCTGTACCTGCTGTCGGCCGACAACCTGACGGGTCGTGGCGGCGAGGAGCTCGAGGAACTCGTGGGGATCATCGCCGACCTCGCCGGGGTCCTGGCCGACAACCGCGACTGGCGCGTGCAGCACGTCGGGTCGAACGAGGGGCTGCCGGACAACCTGGTGACCGCGCTCGAACAGGCCGAGCAGCGCACCGCCGGCCGCCCCGGCCTCCACGTCAACCTGGCCGTCGGGTACGGCGGCCGCCGTGAGATCGCGGACGCCATGCGCAGCATCGTGCAGGCGCACGGCGCGGGTGGCGGCACCATCGACACCCTGGCCGAGGTCCTGACGCCGGAGCTCATCGGCGACCACCTGTACACGCAGGGCCAGCCCGACCCTGACCTGGTGATCCGAACCTCGGGCGAGCAGCGGCTGTCCGACTTCATGCTGTGGCAGAGCGCGCACAGCGAGTTCTACTTCGTCGAGGCGTTCTACCCGGACCTGCGCGAGGTCGACTTCCTCCGGGCGGTCCGCGACTTCGGGCTCCGGTCGCGTCGCTTCGGCGGCTGACCAGCCACCTCCCGCACCGGGTTCGTCGGCGGAGCCGCGTCCCAGTAGGCTCTCAGGGTTCAACCCTGTGAAAGGTGCACCCCTGTGAACATCGACGAGTACGCCGCCGGCTTCTCCGAAGACCCCGGTTACCTCGACCACGCTGCGTTCGGCCCCGTGCAGACCGCCGTGCTCGAGGAGCAGCGTGTTCTCGGCACGATCCAGGCACACATGCGCTTCGGTGCGATGGAGACCCTCGACGAGCAGGACGCCCGCGTCCGCGCCGTCGCCGCGCGCCTGGTCAGCCGCCGCGAGGACCAGGTCGTCTCGCAGGCCGCGACGACACCCGGTCTGCTGCACACCGCCTTCGGCCTGACCGGTGGTGTGCTCGTGTCCGCCGACGAGTACCCGTCGCTGCCGCTCGCCCTGGCCAGCGCCGCCTCGGCCACCGGCGGCCGGGTGCAGCCCGTCGTCATCGAGTCCGGTGCCGGCTGGGTGACGCCCGAGCTGATCCGCGAGCGCCTGACCGACGAGGTGACCGCGGTCGCGGTGTCCCTGGTCGACTGGCGCACCGGCTACCTGACCGACCTCGCCGCCATCCGGGAGGTCATCGGCGACCGCCTGCTCATCGTCGACGCCATCCAGGGGTTCGGCGTCGTGGACGCCCCGTACGAGGTCGCCGACGTCGTCGCCACCGGCGGGCAGAAGTGGCTGCACGCCGGGTGGGGCACCGGGTTCGTGGCGTTCAGCGACCGTGCGCTGAACCGGATCCGTCCGGCGCTGTCCGGCCCGCACGGCACGTCCGGCTGGCCCACCGAGGTCCCCGCGGTGCGTCCGGGGGCCGCCGGGTTCCAGATGTCCCGCATCGACCCGGTCGCACAGGCCCGGCTCGCGGTGTCGCTCGAGCGCCTCATCGCGGTCGGCGTCGCCGCCGTGCAGGAGCGGGTCACCGACCGCGTCGAGCGTGTGTTCGCCATCGCCGACGAGTTCGGGCTCGAGGTCGAGTCCAGCCGCGACCCGGCCGAGCGCGCCGGCATCGTGGTGCTCCGGCCGACGCAGGGTCGTGTGACGGCCCTGTCCGCCGCGATGCACAACCACGGCGTCACCGCGACCACGCGGCTCGGCGTCGCGCGGGTGTCCGTGTTCCCGTCGACCACCGACGAGACCCTGGACATGTTCCGCGACGCCTGCGTCTCGTACGCCACGATGCAGTAGAAGCGGCGCGGCTGCTGCGCTTGCTGCTTCCCGTCCGCGGCCCGCGAGCGGTCAGGACACCCCGCTCACGTCCGCCGAGTGGTCACCACCTGTCGGTTGGCGCCGTCGCACCCGACGGTTCGTGACCACTCGGCGCTGCGCGCGCGACGATTCGCGACCAACGGACGGCCTGGAGGCGCGGTGCCAGGCCGCCACGGGCCTCCAGTCCGGAGTCCGCGAGCGGTCACGGCACCCCGCTCACGTCCGCCGAGTGGTCACCACCTGTCGGCCGGCGCCGCCGCACCCGTCGGTTCGTGACCACTCGACGCCACCGCCGCGCGCGGCGTCGCGAGCCGCGCTCGCGTTGTTCACGCGACCGTAACTCCGGAAACCGCGTGTCGCTGTCGGGGTGTCGGGCGCCGGACGTACGTTGTCCCCATCGGGCACCGCGCCCGATCGAAGCGGCCACAGTCGGTGCTTCGGGACCCGCTCCGTGGCCGCGTTCGAGGACAGGACCGGGCCCGTCGCGGCCCGGGGATGGAGTGGTCGTGACCTCTCAGAACGTCTCTCGCGGAGCACAGCAGCAGCACACCGCGGACTCGTCCA
Source organism: Curtobacterium sp. MCPF17_021 (assembly GCF_003234605.2). Lineage (NCBI taxonomy): Bacteria > Bacillati > Actinomycetota > Actinomycetes > Micrococcales > Microbacteriaceae > Curtobacterium > Curtobacterium sp. MCPF17_021. Next base: position 896,472 of record NZ_CP126252.1, read on the forward strand.
CATCGGTCGCCCAGCGCACGTACGTGCTCGACACATCGGTGCTCCTCAGCGATCCGCGGGCCTTGTTCCGCTTCGCCGAGCACGCCGTGGTCCTGCCCGTGGTGGTCGTCAGCGAACTCGAGGCGAAGCGCAACGACCCGGAGATCGGGTACTTCGCCCGGCAGGCCCTCCGGCTGCTCGACGAACTGCGCATCGAGCACGAGCGGCTCGACTTCCCGATCGCGATCGGCGACGGCGGCTCGTTCCGCGTCGAACTGAACCACTCCAACCAGTCCGTCCTGCCGTCGGGCCTGCAGCTCGGCGACAACGACTCCCGCATCCTCGCCGTCGCGTCGAACCTCAAGAACGACGGACTCGACGTCGTGGTCGTGTCGAAGGACCTGCCGCTCCGGGTCAAGGCGTCCTCGATCGGCATGGCGGCGGAGGAGTACCGCGCCGAACTCGCGGTCGACTCGGGCTACACCGGCATCGCCGACCTGCAGGTGTCCGGCGAGCAGATGTCCGACCTGTACGAGAAGGAGGAGATCCGGTCCTCGAAGCTCGACGGCGTCCCGGTGAACACCGGCGTCGTCATCCACTCCGAACGCGGATCGGCCCTCGGCCGCGTGCACGTCGCCGGCGCCGTCGCACTGGTGCGCGGCGACCGCGAGGTCTTCGGCCTCCGCGGGCGCTCGGCCGAGCAGCGGCTCGCCATCGACGCGCTGCTCGACTCCGAGATCGGCATCGTCTCGCTCGGCGGCAGCGCCGGCACGGGCAAGTCGGCGCTCGCCCTGTGCGCCGGACTCGAAGCGGTGCTCGAACGGCAGCAGCACAAGAAGATCATGGTGTTCCGGCCGCTGTACGCCGTGGGCGGGCAGGACCTCGGCTTCCTGCCCGGCGACGCCGGCGAGAAGATGAACCCGTGGGCGCAGGCCGTCTACGACACCCTCGGCTCGGTGGCGTCGGACAACGTCCTCGACGAGGTGATCGAGCGCGGCCTGATCGAGGTGCTGCCCCTGACGCACATCCGCGGCCGCTCCCTGCACGACGCCTTCGTGATCGTCGACGAGGCGCAGTCGCTCGAACGGAACGTGCTGCTCACGATGCTCTCCCGCATCGGTCAGAACTCGCGGGTCGTGCTCACCCACGACGTTGCGCAGCGCGACAACCTGCGGGTCGGCCGGCACGACGGGATCGCGTCGGTCATCGAGCGGCTCAAGGGGCACCCGCTCTTCGCGCACGTCACGCTGACGCGGTCCGAGCGCTCCGCGATCGCCGCCCTGGTCACGGACCTGCTGGACTCGCCCGACCTGGTGTAGCGCGCGTCGAGCCGCCACCTGACGAACGGGAGGCCCGGTGCCAGCTGGCACCGGGCCTCCCGTCCGTCCTGGGGGTGCGTCAGGAGCGTCGCGTCAGTTCGGGTGGGTCATGCTCAGGACGTCGAGCGCCTCGTCGAGCTGCGCCTCGGTGACCTCGCCGCGCTCGACGTGGCCGAGGGCCACGACGGCTTCGCGCACGGTGATGCCCTCGGCGACGGCGTACTTCGCGACCTTCGCCGCAGCCTCGTAGCCGATGACCCGGTTGAGCGGGGTGACGATCGACGGTGAGGACTCCGCGAAGGCGCGGGCACGCTCGAGGTTCGCCTGCAGGCCGTCGATGGTCTTGTCCGCGAGCACGCGCGAGCTGTTCGCCAGCAGGCGGATCGACTCGAGCAGCGCCGTGCCCATCACCGGGATGGCGACGTTGAGCTCGAACGCACCCGAGGCGCCGGCCCAGGCGATGGTGGCGTCGTTGCCGATGACCCGGGCGCCGACCATCAGGGTGGCCTCGGGGATCACCGGGTTCACCTTGCCGGGCATGATCGAGGAGCCGGGCTGCAGGTCGGGGATGTGCAGCTCGCCAAGGCCGGTGTTCGGACCGGAGCCCATCCAGCGCAGGTCGTTGTTGATCTTCGTCAGGCTGACGGCGAGCACCTTGAGCGCACCGGAGGCCTCGACCAGGGCGTCACGCGCGCCCTGCGCCTCGAAGTGGTCGACGGCCTCGGTGATCGGCAGGTCGGTGTCGCTCGCGAGCTGGGCGATGACCCGCTGCGGGAAGCCCTTGGGGGTGTTGATGCCGGTGCCGACCGCGGTGCCGCCGAGCGGGACCTCGGCGACGCGGGGGAGCGTCGCCTGCACCCGCTCGATGCCCAGGCGGATCTGGCGGGCGTAGCCGCCGAACTCCTGCCCGAGGGTGACGGGCGTGGCGTCCATCAGGTGCGTCCGGCCGGACTTCACGGCGTCGGCCCAGAGCGTGGCCTTCGCTTCGAGTGACTCGGCGAGGTGCTCGAGGGCGGGCACGAGGGTGCGGAGCAGTGCCTCGGTCACGGCGACGTGCACCGAGGTCGGGAAGACGTCGTTCGACGACTGCGAGGCGTTGACGTGGTCGTTCGGGTGCACCGCCGAGCTCGCGATGTCGGACGCCAGTGTCGCGAGCACCTCGTTCATGTTCATGTTCGACGACGTGCCGCTGCCGGTCTGGTAGACGTCGACCGGGAACTGGTCGTGGTGCTGGCCGCCGATGATCAGGTCGGCGGCGCCGGCGATGGCGTTGGCGACGGCGGGCTCGACGATGCCGAGTTCACCGTTCACGATGGCCGCCGCCCGCTTGATCCGCGCGAGCGCCACGATCTGTGCCGACTCGAGCCCGGTGCCCGAGATGGGGAAGTTCTCGACGGCGCGCTGGGTCTGGGCACGGTAGAGCGCCGACTTCGGCACCCGTACCTCGCCCATGGTGTCGTGCTCGATGCGGAACTCGGTCGGGGTGGTGTCGGTCACGTCGTCGTGGTCCTTCCTGGGGTGCTCGCCGGTCGCGGTCGCGCCGGCCCGTGCCTGCGCCCCGGGGTCGCCGGGGCGGTCGTCGTCGGGGTCGCTCTTCGTCTGGCTCGGTCGTCGTCGGGTCGATCAGACCTGGCCGACGACGGTGTCGATGGTGACTTCTCCGGTGGCGAGGTCGTACGTCGCCCCGACGACGGCCAATCTACCCTCGGCCACGGCGTCGGAGACCGCGCCGGAGCGCTCGATCACCTGGCGGAGGGTGGCTTCGAGGTGCGCGGCGCCGACGGCTTCCTGCGGGAGCTCGGCGTCGGTGAGTCGGACCTTCTCGACGCTCGGGGCGATCGCGTCGACGAGGGCCTGCAGGTGCGGGGCGGGGACGGGCTCACCGGATCGGGCTGCCGCGACCGCACCGCACCGGGTGTGCCGGAGCACGACGACCAGGGGCGTGCCCAGGGCGACGACCGCGAACTCGATCGAGCCGAGCACGACGTCGTCGACGATCTGGCCGGCGTTGCGGATGGCGAACAGGTCACCGATGCCGGCGTCGAAGACGTGCTCGAACGGCACCCGCGAGTCCGAGCAGCCGAGGACGGTCGCGAACGGCGACTGCGATCCTTCGAGCTCGGTGCGGCGGTCCGGGTCCACGCGGCCCATCCGGCGCTTGTCGGCGGCGAAGCGGGCGTTGCCGTCGACCAGCAGGCGCAGGGCGTCGGACGGGGTGGAGGCGGCGCGGTCGGGCATGGGGCTCCTCGGTTCGGGTGGGACGGGGTGGTGACTGGCGGGGCGGTGCCCGTCGTCTACTCGGTCAGTTCTCGGGAGACGGCGGTCGCGACGGTCCGGAACGCCTTGTCGTCGGCGGTGCCGGAGAGCACGATCGTGTTCTTGCCGAACGTCGAGACGAGCGAGTACGCGTGGTTGCCGGCATCGGTGCCCTCGGCGCGGCGGTCGTAGACGGTCCACTCCGTGTCGCCGATGGTGCGGTCACCGGTGGACGGGCGCTGGTCGAGCTGGTTCGACACCCACGAGGCGTTGGCGTCGATGCCCTGCTGCAGACCGAGGTACTGCTTGTCCGGCGTCACGAAGCCGACGGTCCAGACGTCCACGCCGTCGGTGGTCTTGCTGGCGAAGTCCGCGCGGTTGGCGCTGTAGCCGTCGGGCAGCGGCGGCGCCACCAGGGTGACGTCGTCGACGTTCGCCTTCGCCGCGATCTGCTGGTAGTCGACGGTGCGGTCCACCGTGGTGTCGGGCCGGACGACGACCGCCACCAGGAACAGCACGATGCCGAGCGAGGCGATGAGCGCGATGACCAGGTTGAACGCGGTCTGGTGCTGTCGGCGGGCGGTCCGGGCGGCGTCCTTGCGGGCCCACGTCTCCTCTGCCGTCTCGGGGCGACCGAGCTCGGCGACGATCGGGCGGCCGTCGGCGTCGGTCATCGGCCGGAGCCGTCCTGGGCGTCGCTGGCGGCACGGGCCGCGTCGAGCCGAGCGCGGGCGCCGACGAGCCACTCTTCGCACCGGGCGGCGAGGGCTTCGCCCCGCTCCCAGAGCGCCAGCGAACGCTCGAGGGTCGCGGAGCCCTGTTCGAGCTCGCTCACGACGCGCACGAGTTCGTCGCGGGCCGCTTCGTAGCTCAGCGACTGGACGTCGGTCTGCTCGGGTTCCTGCTGGGATGGCACGGGTCGATCCTACCGAGCGTCCACCGACGATCCGTCGCCCGGACCCACGCTGTGGAGAACACCCGCGGTGGTCAGGAGCCGTCCGGGCCGGGGCCGTCCGGTTCGAGCGTGCCCGTGGCCGTGCCGGCACCGAGCGTGACGTGCACCGGCGTCGCTCCGGACAGGTCGTCGGTGCCGCGGACCACACCGCCGTCGGCACGCTGCACGATGGCGTACCCGCGGCGCAGGGTGTCGCGCGGCGAGAGTGCCCGGAGCCGCGCGGTCAGGTGCCCGACCTCGGAGTGCCCGCGCTCCAGTCGGCGGTCGAGCAGTTCGCGGGCGCGGGACAGGTCGCGGGCGACCTCTTCCGCACGGGTGTCGACGAGCCACGCGGTCGACGCCAGGGCCGGGCGCGACCGCAGCGCGGCGAGCCGGTCGGCCTCGACCGACAGCGTGTGCGAGAGCCGGAGCCCGAGCCGAGCGCGGGCTGCCCGCACGTTGGCGAGCTCCTCGGCGACGTCGGGCACGACCCGCTTGGCGGCGTCCGTCGGGGTCGAGGCACGGAGGTCGGCGACCTCGTCGAGGATGGGGCGGTCGGCCTCGTGGCCGATCGCCGAGACGATCGGGGTCGACGCCGCGGCCGCCGCACGGACGAGCCCTTCGTCGCTGAAGCCGAGCAGGTTCTGGAAGTCGCCGCCGCCGCGCGCGATGATGATGACGTCGACCTCGGGGTCGGCGTCGAGCTCGAGGATCGCCGCCGTGACCTCGCCCACGGTCCGTTCGCCCTGCACGGCGGTGTGCACGGTGCGGAACTCCACCTGGGGCCACCGCAGCTGCGCGTTCCGCTTGACGTCCTTCTCGGCGTCGGAGTCCTTGCCGGTGATGAGGCCGATGCGGTGCGGCAGGAACGGCAGACGCTGTTTCCGGGACGGGTCGAACAGCCCTTCCTCGGCGAGGGTGCGGCGGAGGCGCTCGAGGCGTTCGAGCAGGTCACCGAGCCCGACGTGCTTCATCTCGACGACCTGCATGGTCAGCGAGCCGCCCTTGACCCAGTAGTTCGGCTTGAGTGCGGCGACGACCCGGTCGCCCTGCTTGATGTCCGCCGGCACCCGGGAGCGCACGCTCGACCAGATGGAGAACGACACGGTGGCGTCGACCTCGACGTCCTTGAGCTTGCCGTACACGTTGCCGCCGGCGACGTTCCACTGCGTGATCTCGCCCTCGACCCACGCGGTGCCGAGCCGGTCGATCCAGTCGCGGAGCTTCGCGCCGAGGAGCGCCACCGGCCACGGGTTGTCGGCCGTCGGCGGGCCCTGTTCGATCGCCATGTCGCTCCTCGTCCTGCTGGGACGTCCATCGTGCCCGAGACCGGTGACAGGCGACGCACGTCGTGTTCTCCACAGGCACTCCGCGCGCCCAGGTCGCGTGCGTGCCGCTCACCTATCATCGGGGACGTGACGATCACCAACGGCCACACGGTCCCGCTCGCCCCGCCGCGTGTGCACGCGGCACGGGGTCGACTGCGTGACGAACCGGTCGCCGGCCCCAAGAAGGTGCTGCTCGCGGCCCCCCGTGGTTACTGCGCCGGGGTGGACCGTGCGGTCGTCGCGGTCGAGAAGGCGTTGGAGCAGTACAGCGAGCCCGTCTACGTCCGCAAGCAGATCGTCCACAACGTGCACGTGGTCTCGACGCTCGAGCAGCGCGGTGCCGTCTTCGTCGACGACGTGGCCGAGGTCCCCCGGGGTTCGCACGTCGTCTTCAGCGCGCACGGGGTGTCGCCGGCCGTCGTCGCGGGTGCCGCCGAGCGCGACCTGCACGCCATCGACGCCACCTGCCCCCTCGTCACCAAGGTCCACCGCGAGGCCACCCGGTTCGCCAAGGCCGAGCGCACCATCATCCTGATCGGCCACGCCGGCCACGAAGAGGTCGAGGGCACGATGGGGCACGCCCCGGACCGCACGATCCTGGTGAACGGCCCCGACGACGTCGCCGCACTGTCGGTGCCCGACCCGGACAACCTCGTCTGGCTGTCGCAGACCACGCTCAGCGTCGACGAGACGATGGAGACCGTGCGGCTGCTGCGCGAGAAGTTCCCGGCCATCCAGGACCCCCCGTCGGACGACATCTGCTACGCCACCCAGAACCGCCAGGTCGCGATCAAGAAGGTCGCGCCCGGCGCCGACCTGGTGATCGTGGTCGGCTCCGCGAACTCGTCGAACAGCGTCCGCCTCGTCGAGGTCGCGCTCGAGCACGGTGCCCGCGCCGCCCACCGCGTCGACTACGCGGAGGAGATCCAGCAGGAGTGGCTCGACGGTGTCGAGACGGTCGGCGTGACGAGCGGTGCGTCCGTTCCGGAAGAACTCGTGGCCGAGGTGCTCGAACAGCTCGCCGACGCCGGCTACGCCGCCGTCGAAGAGGTCGTCACCGCGCACGAGGACCTGATGTTCTCGCTCCCCAAGGAGCTCCGCACCGACGCCTCGGGCAACCCGACGCGCGCGCTCGGCGGGCGTCGGGCATGAGCGGCTCGGACGGCTGGTCCTCGGTCCCGCGTCGCGACCCGGCGAACCACGGCGACGCCGGCGCTGGTGCCGGCCAGGAGGCCCGGGGTGCGTCCGCGACGTCAGCCGCTGGTCCCGCGAACGGTCGGCCCCAGGGCCGTCCCGCCCCCGGGTACGGCGAGTACGCACCAGAGGGTTGGGTGAACCCGGTCCTCGTCGAGCAGGAACGCCAGGAGCGGGAGCGTCAGGCACGGGAGCGGCAGGACCAGGCCCCCGCCACCGGGGTGCGCGACGCTGCTCCGAGCGACGGCGTCCGCGGTGAACGCGCCGGTGCGGACGCTCGATCCGGTGCAGTCCCTGCCGGGGCGCAGCGGTCGATGGCCCGCAGCCGGTTCGGTCGCACGCCGGCCGACTTCGTGCTCACCGTCGGGCTGCTCGCCTTCGGGCTGGTCTCCGTGGTGCAGTCCCTGTCCGTGGGCGAGGTCGCCTCGACCGTGCGGCGCACCCTCGAGACCCAGTACACGGCGCTGAACGATCCGAGCGCCCTGAGCACGGCCGCCGCCATCGCCGCGATCACCAACGTGGTCGTCTTCGCCCTGGTCGCCTGGTGGTCGATCCTTCGGCTCCGCGCACGGAAGCGGACGTTCTGGGTGCCGCTGGTCGGCGCGGTCGTCGCCACGGCGATCAGCACGATCGCGTTCGTCGTCGTGGTCATGCAGGACCAGGCCTTCGTCGACTTCATGCTGCGACAGTCCGGCGCCTGACCGCCTGACCGCCTGACCGCCTGACCGCCTGACCGCCTGACCGTCGGGCTGCTCGCGGCGCCGGTCTCCGCGCGTCGTCGGGCTGCTCGCGGCGCCCGCCTCCGCGCGCCGAGTGGTCGCAACACGCCGCGGCCCCGCCGTCGAGTGGTCACGAAGTGTCGTCTGGCGCCGGCGCAATCGACAGTTCGTGACCCCTCGGCCCTGCGCGTGCGGGGAGTCGCGACCTCTCGGCAGCCCGTCCGTCGGCCAGTCGCGTGCCGGTGTCCCTCCGGCGAGCTTCGTCAGCCTCGCGGGCGAGCGCAGCAGCCACCGCCGAGTGGTCGCAACACGCCGCGGGCCCGCCGTCGAGTGGTCACGAAGTGTCGTCTGGCACTGGCGCGAGCGACAGTTCGTGACCCCTCGGCCCTGCGCGTGCGGGGAGTCGTGACCACCCCAGCCAGCAGCCGGAGGTCAGCCGGCCAGGAACGCCGCGACCGCTCCGTGCAGGGCAGCCAGGTCGTCGACGTGCACGAGCTCCCGGATCGAGTGCATCGAGAGCAGCCCGACGCCGATGTCGATCGTCGGGATCCCGAGCCGGGTCGCCGCGATCGGGCCGATGGTCGAGCCGCCGGGGATCGTGTTCACGTTGACGAACGGCTGCCACGGCACACCGGCGGTCTCGCAGGCGGCGGCCCAGACGGCCTCGCCCTTCGCCTCGGTCATGTAGCGCTGGTTCGCGCTGATCTTCAGCAGCGGTCCGGCCCCGGGGCGCGGACGGTTCGTCGGGTCGTGCTTCTCCGGCTGGTTCGGGTGCACCAGGTGCCCGGCGTCGCTCGACAGCAGCCACGACGCACGGAACGCCCGGGCTGCTTCGGAGCGGGTGGCGCCGAGTCCTTCCTGCACACGGCCGAGGACGTCCTCGAGGAACGGACCACCGGCACCGGACGGCGTCGACGACCCGATCTCCTCGTGGTCGAACGCCGCGAACACCGGGATGTGGTCACCGTCGGTCGGAGCGTCCACGATGCCCCGGAGTCCGGCGTGCACGCTCGTCAGGTTGTCCATCCGGCCGGACGCCAGGAACTCCCGCTCGATGCCGATCCGGGCCGGCGCCTGGGTGTCCGCGAGGAACAGGTCCCACGACACGGCGCCCTCGCCGAGCCGGGCGAGCAGCCACTCCACGACGGAGGTCCCACCGGCGTCGCCGTCGACCCCGACGATCGGCAGGGTGTGGCGCTGGCGGTCGATCTCCTTGCCGTCGTTCACCCCGCGGTCGAGGTGGATGGCCAGGTTGGGGATGCGGGCGACGGCATCGGTGCTGACGAGCCGCACGCTGCCGTCGGCGTCGACGACCCGGCCGGCGATCCGCAGGTCACGGTCGAACCAGGTCGACAGGAGCGCGCCGCCGTAGACCTCGACGTTGAGCTGCTCCCAGCCCCCGGTGCGCACGCCGGGGTTCGGCTTCACGCGGAAGCCGGGGGAGTCGGTGTGGGCGCCGAGGATCCGGAACGGCGTCGTCGGGACGGCACCGTCGGGCAGGCGCCACGCGATGACGGCGCCGTCGCGGACCACCACGTACGCACCGGGTTCGGTCGGCCAGGCGTCGAGCTCGGACAGCTCGGTGAACCCGGCTGCGACGAGACGGTCACGGGTCGCCGCCGCCGCGTGGAACGCGGTGGGCGACTCGGTGACGAACTGGGCGAACTCGGAGGCGATGGCGTCGACGGTCACCCGCCCATCGTGGCACGGGGTGGAGGCGACCCGACGCAGAACGAGGCGCGTCCGTCGGACGCACCCCGTTCCTCCAGGCCGGTGCACCCGACCGGACGGACCTGCTCAGCCCTTGGCGTGGCCTGCCGAGCCGAGGACCTTCGCGGCCTCGACGACGCGGGCGGCCATGGCGGTCTCGGCGACCTTGCCCCAGGCGCGGGGGTCGTACTGCTTCTTGTTGCCGACCTCGCCGTCGATCTTCAGGACACCCTCGTAGTTGCGGAACATCGAGTCCGCGATCGAGCGGGTGAACGCGTACTGCGTGTCCGTGTCGATGTTCATCTTGATGACGCCGTTGCGGACGGCCTCGTGGATCTCGTCGTCGGTCGAGCCGGAGCCGCCGTGGAAGACGAGGTCGAGGGGGTTCTCGCCGGTGCCGTGCTTCGCCGCGACGGACGCCTGGATCTCGCCGAGGAGCTCGGGACGGAGCTTGACGTTGCCCGGCTTGTAGACGCCGTGCACGTTGCCGAAGGTGAGCGCCGCGATCCAGCGGCCCTTGTCGCCCAGACCGAGCGCGTCGACGACCTTCTCGACGTCGTTCGGGGTGGTGTAGAGCGCGTCGTTCGTGCCCTCGTGCTGGACGCCGTCCTCTTCGCCGCCGACGACGCCGATCTCGACTTCGAGGATCGCGTTGATGTTCCGCGTCTTCTCGATCATGGTCTTCGCGATCTCGATGTTCTCGTCGAGCGGCACGGCCGAACCGTCCCACATGTGCGACTGGAAGATCGGGTTGCGACCCTGCCGGACCTCTTCCTCGCTCGCCGCGATGAGCGGCAGGACGAAGCCGTCGAGGGCGTCCTTCGGGCAGTGGTCGGTGTGCAGCGCGACCGTGATGTCGTAGTTCTTGGCGACCTCGTGGGCGAACTTCGCCATCGCGAGGGCACCAGCTGCGCGGTTCTTGATGGTGTGGCCGGCGAAGTAGTCGGCACCGCCCGTCGTGACCTGGAGGATGCCGTCGGAACCGGCTTCCTGCAGGCCCTGGAGGACCGCGTTGATGGTCTGCGAGGAGGAGACGTTGACCGCGGGGTACGCGAACTTGCCCGCCTTCGCGCGTTCGATCATCTCGGCGTACTGTTCCGGCGTTGCGATGGGCACGTGGATCTCCTTCGACTTCAGTGATGTCCCCGCCGATCGTAGTCAGAAGCTCTGGAGGCGCGGTCCGGGTTACGCGGTCGGCTCACGTCCGGCGTGCACATGCGTGCACGGGCCCGGTGTCCGGACCGTCGGTCGGCCGCCGGTCGGTAGGCTCGGGTCGTGACTCCCACGACTGAGACCGGCTCCCTGTTCCTCCAGCCCGACCGCAACCTCGCGCTCGAGCTCGTGCGTGCGACGGAGGCCGCCGCGATCCGTGCGCAGCCGTGGGTCGGGCGTGGTGAGAAGAACCTCGCCGACGGCGCCGCGGTCGACGCGATGCGCAAGTTCCTCGGCACGGTGAACTTCGACGGTGTCGTCGTCATCGGCGAGGGCGAGAAGGACAACGCCCCGATGCTCTACAACGGCGAGCACGTCGGCAACGGTCACGGTCCGGCATGCGACATCGCGGTCGACCCGATCGACGGCACCTCGCTCACCGCCGCCGGCCGCCAGAACGCCATCTCCGTGATGGCCGTCTCGGACCGTGGCTCGATGTACGACCCCTCCGCCGTCTTCTACATGGACAAGATCGCCGCCGGCCCCGAGGGTCGCGGTGTCCTGGACCTCGAGAAGCCGATCGGCGACAACATCCGCGCGCTGGCGAAGGCCAAGGGCAAGGACCTCGAGGACATGGTCGTCGCCGTGCTCGACCGCCCGCGCCACGACGAGCTGATCCGCGCCATCCGCGCGACCGGTGCCGGCACGCGACTGCTGCTCGACGGTGACGTCGCCGGTGGCATCGCCGCCGCACTGCCCGGCTCGACGATCGACATGTGCGTCGGTGTCGGCGGCACCCCCGAGGGCATCATCACGGCGTGCGCGATCAAGGCGCTCGGCGGCGTGATCCTCGGCAAGCTCCAGCCGAAGGACGACGAGGAGCGCGAGCGCGCCATCGCCGCCGGCCACGACCTGGACAAGGTCCTCGACCAGGACGACCTGGTCACCGGCGACAACACGTTCTTCGTCGCCACCGGCGTCACCGACGGCGTGCTGGTCGACGGTGTCCGTCGTTCGCGCGGCGTCATCCACACCGACTCGCTCGTGCTCCGCTCGCGCTCGAACACGATCCGCCGCATCCAGGCGGACCACCGTGCGGAGAAGTGGTTCTAGGCCGGACGATCGTCCGCCGCTTCGGGGCGTCGCCGGTCTTCCGGCGGCGCCCCGTTGTACGAGCCCTTGCGTAGGCTCGACGCATGACTGCGACAACGGCACGGATCGTCGGACTGGACACCGCGGGCATCCGCACGCTGCACGCGGAGGCGGACGGCACGGCCGACCGGCTGCCGCACGTCGTGCCGGTGGCGCCCGACCTCGGCGTGATCCTGGCGGACGAGGACGGTGCGATCCTCACCGCGCCGGCGCTCGCCGAGATGGGCTGGGCGGACGACGACGTCCTGCGTGCAGCCGTCGCCGCCGCGCAGGAGCAGGCCGGAGGCGACGTGGCGGTGATCCAGCCCGGCACGATCGTCATCCAGGACCCCGACCTCGCCGTGGTGCTCGTGCTCGCACCGCAGGCGTTCCAGGGGATCGAGTTCCGCGGCAGCGCAGTGGTCTTCCCGGTTGCGCCGACGACGTTCATCGTCACCGGCGACCAGGACGAGGACGGGCTCCAGGTCGCGGCCGGTGTCGCCCAGCAGATCCTGGCCGACGACGAGGGCGAGGTCCTGAGCGGACCGCCCATGGTGCTGCGCGGTGACGGGTGGGTGCGGTTCGAGCACCCGTCGCTCGACGGCGAGCTCCGGACGATCCGCGCGCTCTGGACGGCGACCGCCGCGAACCTGCAGCAGGACGCCCTGCAGGAGTCGTTCGACCGGCGGGGCGAGGACGTCCACGTCGGTGCGGTCTCGGTCGCCCGGCTGGCCGAGGACGACCCGGCCTTCTCGTACTCGTCGTGGACGGAGGACGTCGAGACCGTCGTCGCCGCGGTCGACACGATCGTGCTCGTGACCCTCGACGGGCAGACGCAGCCCGTGCCGTTCGGTCGGCTGCGGGAGCTGGCCTCCGGGTTGATCGAGGAACTCGAGGTCCGCCCGACGCGCTACCGGCTCCGCGGTTTCCCGGATCTCGAGTCGGTCCGCGCGGCCCTCTGACGGGTCGACCCCGGTCGGTGGCACTCGTCCCCGTCGCTGCCCCCTGATATGGTCACACTCGCGCGCTTGTGGACAACGGCGCGAGAGATCGGACCTGGGGAGGAATGATGGGGCGACCGTCGGGGTGGGACGTTGTCGATCAGGGTGATGATCCGGTCAAGGGTGATCCGTCGACGTTGCGGATGATGGCGCGGGAGTACCAGCGCATCTCCGACGCGGCCGACGACGCCTCGACCCGGCTGAAGTCGGTGAAGGGCTCCGGGTGGCTGACCGACTGGGAGGGTGAGGCCGCTGATGTGTTCGTCGACGCGATCGAGGACACCCCGTCGGACCTGACCAAGCTCGTCGATTCGTACGAACTCGCCGCGACGGCGTTGTCGGGGTGGGCTGACACGGTCGATGACACCCAGTACCGGGCTGATGGTGCGTTGGCGGATGCGAAGGACGCCACCGGGGACCTCGCCGCGGCGCAGGACCGGTTGGCGGATGCGCAGTCGACGTTGTCGCACTACGAGTCCGCGTCGAAGGACCTGTCGAAGGTTGCGGACGAGTACCCGGCGGGTTCCGACGTGCCGGACGGGGTGGATGTTCCCTCGCCGGCGCAGTTGCGGGCAGCATCCGACAACGCGTCCGTCGCGCAGGGGTCGGTGTCGTCGGCGCAGGGGGACATCTCGGCGGCGCAGTCGCGGATCGATGCGGCCAAGCGGCTCGTGGCGGATGCGAAGGGTGACTGGCAGGACGCGGAGCAGCGGACCGCGACGAAGATCGGTGAAGCTGCGGACGCGGGCCTCGGGAAGCAGTCCACGTGGGACAAGATCTTCGGGTCCGAGGCGTGGGAGACCATCGTGTCGGTGGCGAAGGTCGTCGTGGCGGTGGGTGGGATCATCGCGATGATCATCCCGGGGCCGTGGACGTTGGTCATCGCGGCGATCGCGCTCGTGGTGTTGGCGGACACGTTGTACAAGATGAGCAAGGGCGAAGCCGACGGGTGGGACCTCGCGTTCTCCCTGCTCGACTGCGTCCCGTTGGCCAGCGGTCTGGGACGAACCGCGGCGATCGCGCGGGTAGCTGGCAAGCTCGCAAGCGCTCCGAAGGTGGTCGCCGCCTCGACGAAGGCTGTCGAGACAGGCACGAAGATCAGGAGAACGCTGCGGGACGTCTCCCCAGAACTAGCCGCGCGTGTGCGCGCCAACCCGGCCGTCCGGAGCAGAGTTCAGCTGCGGAAAGACACCAAGTTGGCGATCATCCGGGACGCAGAGCGGACCCCCGACGGTGACATCCTTTCCGGTACCGGTACCGGTACCGTCATCCCGATCAAACGGACGCCGGAGGGGCACCCTGTGCTGCATGATCCGAAGACGGGTCGTCCGTCTGACACCGGCATGACTGTGCCGGAGGCCGGAGCGGTGCATTACGGGCACCGCCCTGGCCACGAGTGGAGCGAGACCCGCATTCATGCCACGGAGAACGGGTGGAGTCGACGGCGCGTCATCGAACACGAGAACGATCCGAAGAAGTTCCGACTCGAGGATCCTGACGAGAACATGTCACATGCGCACGAGGCCGGACGCGGAAGCGCTGGATAGAATCAACCGATGAGCACTGCAACCGACAGTTCTGCTTTCTGGGACGCGATCACGGCCGACGATCCGAGGGCGATCGCGAGGACAGCAGCTGAAGGTTTCGAAGCGTCGGCAGCGTCACGAGTGAACCCGGATGCCATCACGCCGCTCCACTTCGCCGCTCAGAACGGTGCGGTGCAAGCGATGCGAGCGCTCTTGGACCTCGGGGTGGAGGTAGACGCGCGGGATCGATGGGGGTCGACGGCTCTGCAACTCGCAGTAGCCAACTCGGGTGACGGCGGAATCGATCCGGTGACCCTCTTGCTCGCTGCCGGAGCCGATCCCTGCTCCGTCAACGACCTTGGCGCGACCCCGCTGAGCTACGCTCGAATCCTTGCGGACGCGCCCGCCGGTCTCATCACCGCGCTGCACCGAGATCGGGCGGTCGATGAGGACGAGGGGGATGGATCAGTCGTGTTTGAGGCCGCTGCGCGCGGGTCACTCGCCGATATTCAAGCGGCGGTTCGAGCCGATCCGGCCGTGCTTAACTCGACGGTAGATGGGGAGACCCCGCTTCGTCTCCTCGTCCAACGTGCTCTTCCTGTGCGACCAAATCGACCCAACCCGCACCCGCTCGCTGTGGGCGACGCGGTGTCGGGTGCAAATGCGATGTTGAGTGCCGGAGCCAAAGCCCGCAAGGTTGGTGCAGACGGCTTCACCGCTCAAGGGTTCGCGCGAGCATTCCTGGCGCCGAAGCCCCTGATCAAGACCCTTGACGCAGCGGCCAAGAAGGAGCGTGCATGACCCTGCCACGTGTTGTGCAAGACGTAGGATGGATTGCCTCGTTCCTCGGAGCCGACGTCGGTGCTGCGCAGCAGGTCGGCGAGGTCGATGGGATCGACCTTCTGGCGATCTCCGGCCCCAAGGAACCGTTCGTCGTGGTGATGTCCGCGGGATTGGCTGAGCGTCCGATCGCAAGCATGTTTCCCCAAGAACTCCTCGTGACAGTGCAAGCTGACCACTGGGAAGGCGCGCTCATTCTGCTGCAGACCGCGTTGGAAGTCGCCCTTGAACGCGGGCGCGGGTTCAGCTACGGCGATCTGGTCGGAAACAGCGAACCGCTTCTCATCGGAACGCGCATCTCGGGCTTGATCGCCGATGTCAACCCGTGGCTCCCGGCAGAGTCAGCGACGCGTCGTGATGGCCGTGAAGTGCAGACCACGTTCGTCTCGATGCTCCCGCTGACTGACGAAGAGCTCGAGACGCTCACGCGCACACCAGAGACTGAGCGCGATTCGGAGCTCGGGAAACTCGATGATCGGGATCTCTTGAACCTCAAGCGCTGATGAACTTCGGGAAGCCGGAGCGGCCGAGGTTTGGACAGTGCGCTGAGGTACGAACTGGTCGAAAGCGAAGCCAGCCGGGTCTCACGACCTCCCGAAGCTCACCGGAGGGCCACAGTGAGGGAACGTCGACTAACAACCGTTGAGGAACGGCAAGTCGAGGCGCTCTTGATTGCGCCCGAGGGATTTCAGTACCCCGAGCGCTTCCAACGTGCCCTTGCACAAGACCCGCTTCCCGACATCGATCCCTTCATGTGGACGTCTGAGGACGAGAACCAAACAAAAAACTGGGTTGACATCGTTGGGGAGCAGTATCCGGCCCGTTCCCTCGTTCCCTTCGCAAAGCAGCAGGACACAGACGATGTGTTCTGCTTTGACGGTGGCGACCATTCGGGCAACCCTCCCGTGCTGATCATCCACACGTTCGCTTCACCCGGGACGGAGTACCGGGGTCAGTGGACATCCTTCGACGTCTGGTGGGAGGAGATGGAGGAGCATCGGGCAGCGTGGCTCACGGAGCAGGAAGAGGACTGAGACATGCCTCGTACGGACACGTCGATCAGCAAGGCGATGTCGCACGCGTTGCGGCACGAACCGGGTGCGTACGGACTGGAGCTCGACGCTGACGGGAGCGTCCCGCTCGCAGACCTCGTGGACGCCTTGCAGCGGGCGGGCGTGGCAGCGTCCGAGGACGATGTTCACCGTGTGGTGGTCGAATCCGACAAGCAGCGCTTCGCCGTCGAAGGCACCCGGATCCGTGCCCAGTGCGGGCACTCGATCGACGAGCGCATCGTGAAGCAATCGATCGTTCCGCAGCCGGTGCTCTGGCACGCAACTTCCCCCGCTGCGGCTGAGTCGATCCTGCGCGACGGGCTCTTGCCGATGGGGCGCCAGTACGCGCATCTGACGACCGATAGCGAGCTGGCTCTGCAGGCTGGGCGGCGCAAGTCCACCGCTCCCGTCCTGTTGCGAATCGATGCAGCTCGCGCCCACCTGGAGGGCGTGGAGTTCTCGGAGGGGCACGACCGGGTGACCCTGGCCTTGTTCGTTCCCGCTCAGTACATCTCGGCGGAAACCTCCCGATCCTGATGCCGCTGTTCCGACGGAATGCTGGGCTGCGCCAGCGGGCGAGCGAGTTCAACGGTCGCTACTGGCGGAGTGCCATCCAAGTCACCTCAACCAACTGGGAGGGGCGCAGGGCAGCGGTGCACCGAGCAACGGATCCGGAGAAGCGACTGAGGGCGTTGCGCGGCGAATGGCACATGGGCCTCAAGCATTTGGTCGTGCAGTACTCCGCAGGTGTCAGCGTCGATGAGATCGGCGATGTAGCCGAGTCCGTCGCGGCCTCGTACCGTGCTTGGGTCACTTGCGCGCTCTCCGATGCCGGTCCTTCGCCCCGCCTCAGCGACGGGAACGAGTACTACATCAGCATCTTGCAACTTCTCGGGATCACGACGGGCTGTGGTCGGGACGACAGCGCGCGGACGATACTCGAGTCCGTGATCAGGCAGGGCGCGGATCCGTTGTTCTCGGCTCTTGCTTCTGCACACCGGCTGGCCCTCCCCAGCGGATCCCCTGCGGCTTCGACGCCCAGGGTTGCGCGGCCTCTGCTGGAGGTTCTTCAACGGCCCGAAGAAGCGGACCGCACGATCCAGACCTATCTGACGGACTGGCCAACGCGTATGAAGTCGATGAGCTGGATGGGGTCCCTGGAACGGGTCAGACCCGGTGACTCGTACGGTCAAGGTTTCATCGGGTACTGGGCGATGGAACTGCCTGCGGTGGCCAGTGCCATCGATGCGCACCTCGACGACGTTCTGTCGCCCTTCCTCCCAGCGGATCTCTTGTGAAGTTCGACAGATCTTTGGTCGGGCAGCCCAGGTGAGGCAACGATAGGAACGAGTGTCGACGGGGCAATCGCGTGCACTCCTCCCAGCGAGACTCTCGGTGAAGGCGGTCAACTGGCGGTCGAGCAGTGCCCTGTCGCTGCGAAGGCTCCTGGTCGCGACACGAACGAAGGTGGTTCAAGGTGATCGACGTCGAAGTGCTCCGCACAGCGCTCGATCCGTCCTCGATGGACGTTCCGAAGCAGGTCCGGAACGCCTTCGAGAAGGCGGCTCGGGTGAAGTCGCTCGTCACGGTTCCGGGCGGGGCTGCGCTGATCTGGGGATCGGTGTTGATCGCGGTCTACGGGGACGCTCCCCGTGTGAGCACGGCGGCACGCGCGCTGCGCGTCCCTGACGAGGGTGTGTCCCACACCCAATGGACGAGGCAGCGTGGTGCCTACGCGGCGGTGGCATTCGCAGCCGCTCGCGACTCCGACCCACCATCGGTTGCGGCACGGACTGCCGGATGGACGGTGAGAGAGCCGTTGATGCAAGGGAAGGCGCTTCGGCACCACATCGACCGGTCCGCCGAGGAATGGGAGATGGACGAGTTCATGCCGGTTTCGGGGCACCTCGCCGCCTTCGCATCGGACATGGTGATCCTGGGGACCATGTGGCTGTTCGGCGGGTCTGACGCGTGGCCGATCGGGCGGATCGCAGCGGAGTGGGACCGCAACGCCGAGGCCGTCCGCGCGCTCCCCGGGTACTCCGACGCATGAGCCGTCGCCCCGAGGGTGATCCTGTCGTGGTCAGGAGACCGACGCGTCGTCCTCGTCCGCCCACAGCGGGTCGCTGACGGTCCGGGGCAGCAGCACCCCCGGCGACGCCGGCCACGGCAGCCGCGTGATCGGCCAGTTCGAGGCGAAGAGCTCACGCCGCCCAGCATCGAACTCCTGCACCGTCTTGAGCTCGTCGTAGACCAGGGCGTACGCGGCCCGCAGGTTGTCGAAGTAGTCGTCCCACGAGTCGAACAGGGTGAAGGCGACATCGGAGACCAGGTCGATCGACGACCAGGCATCGTCCTCGTTCAGGAGCCCGGCGGCGTACGCACCTCTGACGGCGGTGACCGCGTTCTTGACGTCCATCGACCAGAGCAGCTTCGGCGGGCGGTCCGCTCGGCGTTCGAGCAGGCTCGACCCTGCCCACGGGTCGGTGCCGAGCAGTGAGGACAGCCGGGTGAGCCGGGTCTCACCCTCGGCGGATCGGCTCAACGCGAGGAACTGCCACGACACGCTCTTCGGACCGAGCAGGTCGACGGCGAAGGCCTGTGCGTCCCGCCCGCTGGCGATCTTGTAGGTCTCGTCGAGTTCGCGGCGCAGGAACGTCAGCGGGGGCAGGGGGATGGTCACGAAGGGCGACGGCGTGGTGTCCTGCAGGTACTCGCCGCCGAGCTCCACACGCGAACCGTACGGGGCGAGCGACGCCGGCCACCATCCGTCGTGGAAGTCGCCGAACGAGGCGAGGGCCAGCTGCTGCAGTCGGCGGACGGGCAGCTCGCGGGCGCCGGTGCGCTCCCGGTACCGCCGCTGTTCCCGCACCGGCAGCCCGATGTCACGGAGCGATGTGATGAAGGTCAGCACGAACCACACGACGACGGCGATCAGGAAGCAGCGCCACACCGCCTGGATGCCGTACCCGAAGTGCGCCCGGACGTCGTACGGACCGGCTGTGGCGGCGACGAGGGCGACGAAGAATGCCACGATCGCGATCGCCATGGTGATCCACGCTGCGGCGCGGTCCCGTCGTCGCCCGGTCTGCTTCCGCGCCTTGGCGACCATCGCCCGGTGCCGCCAGCGTGGACGGACCGGGAACTCGCGGTCGCCGGGATGGTTCTGCAGTGCTTCCCCCATGACGATCGATCGTAGCGAGCGGCTCAGTCCTCGTCGACGGCGCCGACGAGCTCCGGCGCCGTGAGCAGCCGCGGCTCGTCCTCGATCGACGACGGGTCGGCGATGACCTTCGACTCGTCGAGCAGCGACAGCCGACGGGCGCTCGGCAGCACCTGGCGCTCGAGGGACCCGACGAACCGGTTGTAGTCGACGACGGAGCCCCGGATCGAGCGGCCGAGCTTGTCGACGTGCCCGGCCATCGTGGACAGCCGGCCGTAGAGCTCGCGGGAGACCTTGAAGAGCTCGTGGGCCTCTTGCGAGACGACGTCCTGCTGCCACGAGAACGCCACGGTCTTGAGCACGGACCACAGGGTCACGGGTGAGGCGAGCGCGATGCGCTTGCGGAAGGCGTGGTCGAGCAGGCCGGGATCGGCGGCGAGGGCGCTCGAGATGAGGGACTCGGACGGGATGAAGGCGACGGTGAGCTCGGGGGAGGCGTCGTAGCCGGTCCAGTACTCCCGTGCGGCGAGGGCGTCGACGTGCGCTCGGAGCGCCTTGACGTGCTGGGCGATGAGCTGGTCGCGTCGGGCTGCCTCGGCACCGGTGGCGGTCGCCGGGATCTCGGCGGCCTGCAGGTAGGCGCTGAACGGCACCTTGGCGTCGACGGCGATGGTCTTGCCGCCGGGCAGGTGCACGACCATGTCCGGGCGGGCGGAGCCGACGGCGGTGGTGACGGAGGACTGCACGTCGAAGTCGACGCGTTCGAGCAGCCCGGCGGCCTCGACCACGTTGCGCAGCTGCGTCTCGCCCCAGACGCCGCGCGTGCTGTTCGACGACAGGGCGCTGGCCAGGGTGTCGGCAGTGGCGCGCAGGCGCTCTTCCGACTCGGCGGCCGACCGGAGCTGCGCCGACAGCGCGCCGTACTGCTCGCTCCGCGATTGCTCGAGCTCGGCGATCTTCGTGCGCATCACGTCGAGCGTCTGCGCCACGGGGCTGAGCGCGGAGAGCACCTTGGACTCGTTCTGGTTCCGTGCCGCGTCGACGCCGTGCATGCGCTGCACCAGGTGCTCGAGCTCGGCGGAGCGCCGCTCGAGCGAGTCGACCTGGCGACGGTACTGCGTGTCCTGGGCGTCGAGGCGTTCCTCGGCGTCGCGCCGCACTGCCTCGAGCTGGCCGCGGAGTGCCTCGGCCGTCGCGCGGGCCGACGCGGCGTCGACGCCCGCGCGCGAGCGGGCGAGCGACCAGGCGACGACCGCACCGGCGGCGATGCCGATCACGAGACCGATGACCAGGGCGAGGATCTGCATGTCGCGACCCTGGCAGAACCCACCGACACCGCGCCTCCCGGCACTCCGGCGCGCCCCGCAGAACGAGCGTGACCAGCGCCACGGGACCAACGTGACGGACCACGGAATCCATGTCATGACATTAGGGCAAACAGGGTGTACAGTCGTGATCGTCCGCCGATGAAGCCGCACGGAAGGTCCACCGCGTCGCATGACGAACCAAGCTCCCCACGCCTACGACGTGATCACGATGGGACGCGTCAGCGTCGACATCTACCCGCAGCAGACCGGCCCGCTCGAGGACGTCTCGACCTTCTCGAAGTCCGTCGGCGGCAGCGCCACGAACGTCGCCATCGCCGCTGCTCGACACGGCGCGGACGCCGCGGTCATCACCCGGACGGGCAACGACCCCTTCGGCCGGTACATCGCCCGCACACTGCCCGAGTACGGGGTCGCGAACGCGTTCGTCGAGACGGTGGAGGGGCTGAACACCCCCGTCGCCTTCTGTGAGATCTTCCCGCCGGACGACTTCCCGCTCTACTTCTACCGGGCCCCGAAGGCGCCGGACCTGATGATCACGGCGAAGTCCCTGCCGCTGCACGAGATCGAGCGCGCGAAGATCTTCTGGACCACGGTGACCGGCCTGAGCGAGGAGCCGAGCCGACAGGCGCACCACGTGGCGTACGAAGCCCGGTCCGCCGCGCAGAACAGCACGAAGACCCACACCGTGCTCGACCTGGACTACCGGTCGATGTTCTGGTCGAGCCCCGAGGCCGCGACGCGCGAGGTCGCGATCGCCCTCGAGCACGCCACCGTCGCCGTCGGCAACCGCGAGGAGTGCGAGGTGGCGGTCGGCGAGACCGACCCGGTCCGCGCCGCCGACGCGCTGCTCGACCGCGGTGTCGAGATCGCGATCGTCAAGCAGGGGCCGAAGGGCGTGCTGGCGAAGACCCGCGACGAGTTCGTCGAGTTCCGTCCGCACCACATCGACGTCGTGAACGGGCTCGGCTCGGGCGACGGCTTCGGCGGCGCGCTGACGCACGGGCTGCTGCAGGGCTGGAGCCTCGAGCGGATCCTGGCGTTCTGCAACGCCGCCGGCGCGATCGTCGCGACGCGGTTCGAGTGCTCGACGGCGATGCCGACGAGCGACGAGATCGAGCAGTTCCTGACCGACAACCCGGCCGAGGGCACGACGCACACGGGTGCGACGCACACGGGTGAGACGCACACCGAGGAGAAGACCCATGCCTGAGCTCAGCCCCGCTGACTTCCAGCGCCTCCGCGACATCCGTGCCGGCCAGCCGGACCTGGTGCGTGCCACGCTCGACGCCCGCCGCAAGCGCTCCCTGCTCGCCGACGACGGCAAGCTCTTCATCGTCGCCGCCGACCACCCCGCACGCGGTGCGCTGGCGGTGCGCGACGACGAGTCCGCGATGGCGGACCGCTACGACCTGCTCGAGCGGCTCGTCACGGCCCTCGGCCGTCCGGGGGTCGACGGGGTGCTCGGCACCCCCGACATCCTCGAGGACCTCGCACTGCTCGGCGCCCTCGACGGCAAGGTCGTCGTCGGGTCGATGAACCGCGGTGGACTCCGCGGCGCGACCTTCGAGATGGACGACCGGTACACGGCGTACTCGGCGCAGGCCATCAAGGACTCCGGGCTCGACTTCGCCAAGCTGCTGGTGCGCATCGCCCTGGAGGACTCGGGCACCGCGCCGACGCTCGAGGCCACGGCCCGCGCCGTCAGCGAGGCCGCGGCGCTCCAGCTGCCGATCATGCTCGAGCCGTTCATGTCCGAGTGGCGGGACGGCCGGGTCGTCAACGACCTGTCGGCCGACGCCGTGATCACCTCGATGGCGATCGCTGCGGGACTCGGCGAATCCAGCGCCTACAGCTGGCTCAAGATCCCCGTCGTCGACGACATGGAGCGCGTGATGGCCGCGACGACGCTGCCGACGCTGCTGCTCGGCGGCGACCCGGCTTCGCGCCCGCTGGAGACGTACGCCAAGTGGGCTGACGCCCTGGCCCTGCCCGGCGTCCGCGGCCTGGTCGTCGGACGCACCCTGCTCTACCCCTCGGACGGCGACGTCGCCGCCGCCGTCGACGTGGCCGCCGGTCTCGTCCACAGCCAGGAGGCCCGGGGCGGGTTCTCCACAGATGCCCACGACCCAGCCGCTCGGCTCGCGGGCGCCACCACCATGGACTCGTCCATCTCGGAAGGAAGCAACGCATGACGCTCACCGACACGACCACCACCACCGTCGGGCACTGGATCGACGGCAAGCGCGTCGAATCCGCGTCGGGCAACACCGCCCCCGTGTACGACCCGGCGCTCGGCGTCGCGACCAAGCAGGTCGCGCTGGCCGACGAGTCCGAGATCCAGGCGGCCATCGGCAGCGCCAAGGCGGCGTTCCCCGGCTGGAGCAACCTGTCGTTGGCCAAGCGCCAGGCGATCCTGTTCTCGTTCCGCGAGATCCTGAACCGCGACAAGGCCGAGCTGGCCGAGATCATCACGAGCGAGCACGGCAAGGTCCTCGACGACGCCATGGGCGAGATCGCCCGCGGGCAAGAGGTCGTGGAGCTCGCCACCAACATCCCGAGCCTGATGAAGGGCGAGTTCTCCGACCAGGTCTCGACCGGCATCGACGTCTACTCGATCCGCCAGCCGCTCGGCGTCGTGGGCATCATCAGCCCCTTCAACTTCCCGGCGATGGTGCCGCTCTGGTTCCTGCCGATCGCGATCGCCGCGGGCAACACCGTCGTGCTGAAGCCGAGCGAGAAGGACCCGTCGGCGGCCATCTGGCTCGCCGAGAAGTTCAAGGAGGCCGGGCTGCCCGACGGCGTCTTCAACGTGCTCAACGGCGACAAGCTGTCCGTCGACGGTCTGCTCACCAGCGACGACGTCGAGTCGATCTCGTTCGTCGGCTCCACGCCCATCGCGCAGTACGTCTACGAGACCGGTACCAAGCACGGCAAGCGCGTGCAGGCCCTCGGTGGCGCGAAGAACCACATGCTCGTCCTGCCGGACGCCGACCTCGACCTGGTCGCCGACAACGCGATCAACGCCGGCTTCGGTTCGGCCGGTGAACGCTGCATGGCGATCTCGGTCGTCGTCGCCGTCGAGCCGGTGGCCGACGAGCTCATCCAGAAGATCAAGGACCGCGCGGCGACCCTGCGCATCGGCGACGGTCGTCGCGGGTGCGACATGGGCCCGCTCGTCACGAAGCAGCACCGTGACAAGGTCGCCTCGTACATCGAGGTCGCAGAGCAGGACGGTGCGGTGGTTGTGGTGGACGGCCGCACCGTCCGACCCGACGGCGACGAGAACGGCTTCTGGCTGGGCCCGACGCTGATCGACCAGGTGCCCACCACCAGCCGCGTCTACACCGAGGAGATCTTCGGTCCGGTGCTGAGCGTCGTGCGGGTCGCCACCTACGAAGAGGGCCTCGAGCTCATCAACTCCGGCGCGTACGGCAACGGCACCGCCATCTTCACGAACGACGGTGGCGCCGCTCGACGGTTCCAGCGCGACGTGCAGGTCGGCATGATCGGCATCAACGTCCCGATCCCGGTGCCCGTCGCCTACTACTCGTTCGGTGGCTGGAAGAACTCGCTGTTCGGTGACCACAAGGCGTACGGGGCCGACGGCGTGAGCTTCTTCACCCGCCAGAAGGCGATCACGAGCCGCTGGCTCGACCCGTCGCACGGCGGCATCAACCTCGGCTTCCCGTCGAACAACTGACCCGCGGCATGGCGAACGAACAGCACCAGCACGACCAGTGGTTCATCCCGGCGGGCTCCCGGCCCGAGGCGGGCTGGACCGACGTGGTCGACGGTCGCATCGAGGGGTGGGCGCACACCGGACTCCGGACCGGCGCGCTGACCGACGGGGGCGAGCTGCGCCTCCCGGCCGACGCCGTGGAGCGCATCGTCGTGCCGCTCGCGGGGTCGTTCCACGTGACCCACTCGAGCGCTGCCGGCGACGGCGAGCAGACCCTGCAGGGGCGGGGGAGCGTCTTCGACGGCCCCACCGACGTCCTGTACCTGGGATCGGGCTCCACGGCCACCATCACCGGCAGCGGCCGGTTCGCCGTCGCGGAAGCCCCCACCGACACCGTCAAGCCGACCACCTACGTGGCCCGGCCGGACGTGCCCGTGGAACTCCGCGGCGCCGGGCAGTCGAGCCGCCAGGTGCACAACTTCGGCACCCCGGCCGCGCTCGACGCTGTCAAGTTCATCGTGTGCGAAGTGATCACGCCGGCCGGCAACTGGTCGTCGTACCCGCCCCACAAGCACGACACGAACGTGCCCGGTTCTGAGTCGAACCTCGAGGAGATCTACTACTACGAGGCGGCGGTGTCCCGTGGGCTCGAGTCGATCGCGCCCGAGGCCGCCGACCCGTTCGCCCTGCACCGCACGTACGCCTCGGACGACCGCGCCATCGACGAGTTCCGGCAGGTCCGGACCGGCGACGTCGCCCTGGTGCCGTACGGCTGGCACGGTCCGGCGGTCGCCGCTCCGGGCTACGACATGTACTACCTGAACGTGATGGCCGGGCCCGACCCGGAGCGCGTCTGGAACATCACCGACGACCCCGCCCACGGGTGGGTCCGGCAGGCGTGGGCATCGGAATCGATCGACCCACGACTGCCCTACGAAAGGAAGCAGGCGTGACCACCACCACGCGGAAGATGACGGTCGGCCAGGCACTCGTCGAGTTCCTGGCCAACCAGTGGACCGTCGACGGCGACGTCCGCGAACGCACCATCCCGGGGATCTTCGGCATCTTCGGGCACGGCAACGTCGCCGGGGTCGGTCAGGCCATCAAGCAGCTCCACGTCGAGCAGCCCGGGTTGCTGCCGTACCACCAGGCCCGCAACGAGCAGGCGATGGTGCACGAGGCCGTCGGCTTCGCCCGCATGCACCGCCGCCGTGCGACCTACGCATCCACCGCGTCGGTCGGCCCAGGTGCCGCCAACATGCTGACCGCCGCGGCGCTCGCCACCACGAACCGGCTGCCGGCACTGCTGCTGCCGTCGGACACCTTCGCCACGCGCACCACCGACCCGGTGCTCCAGCAGATCGAGCTGCCGCACGACACGTCGTTGCAGGTCACCGACGCCTTCCGTCCGCTCTCGCGCTACTTCGACCGGGTGGAGCGTCCGGAGCAGCTGTTCTCGATCGCCCTCGCCGCGATGCGGGTGCTGACCGACCCGGCCGAGACCGGTGCGGTGACGATCGCCCTGCCCGAGGACGTCCAGGCCGAGGAGTTCGACGTGCCCGTCGCGTTCCTGCAGCCGCGCGAGTGGCACATCCGCCGTCCGTTGCCCGAGCGCGGCCCGCTCGAGCGTGCCGTGGCCGCGATCCGTGCCGGCCGGCGTCCGGTCATCGTGGCCGGCGGCGGGGTGCTGTACTCCGACGCCGCCGACGAGCTCCGCGCCTTCGTCGAGGCCACCGGCATCCCGGTCGGCACGTCGCAGGCCGGCGGCGGATCCCTGGTCTGGGACCACCCGCAGTACCTCGGCGGCATCGGCGCGACCGGCACCGCGGCCGCCAACGCGATCGCCGCCCAGGCCGACGTCGTCATCGGGATCGGCACCCGCTACAGCGACTTCACCACGGCGTCGCGGACGGCGTTCCAGAACCCCGACGCCACGTTCGTCAACGTCAACGTGGCCGCGTTCGACGCCTACAAGCACGGTTCGCAGCTGCCGCTGATCGCGGACGCCCGGGAGGCCCTGGTCGCCCTGACCGAGTCGCTCACGTCGGACACGGCGTACGTCGTCGAGCCCGGCTACGCGTCCGAGATCGCCTCGCTGAAGGCGGCGTGGGACGCTGCCGTCGACGGCGCCTTCGCCCCGTCCGGTGCAGACCTGCCCGGCCAGCCCGAGATCATCGGGGCCGTGCAGTCGGTCTCCGACCCGCGCGACGTCGTGATCCAAGCGGCGGGCTCGCTGCCCGGCGACCTGCACAAGCTCTGGCGGGTGCGGGACGAGCTCGGGTACCACGTCGAGTACGCGTTCTCGTGCATGGGCTACGAGATCGCCGGCGGCATCGGGGTCCGCCGCGGTGCTCCGGACCGCGACGCGATCGTGATGGTCGGTGACGGCAGCTACCTCATGCTGCACACCGAGCTCGTCACCGCCGTGGCCGAGGGCATCAAGATCATCGTCGTGCTCATCCAGAACCACGGGTACGCGTCGATCGGGCACCTGTCCGAGACCGTCGGCTCCGAGCGGTTCGGCACGAAGTACCGCTACCTCGACGAGACCGAGTCGTTCGAGAACGGCGAGCCCCTGCCCGTCGACCTCGCCGCCAACGCCCGCTCGTACGGCGTCGACGTCATCGAGGTGCAGCCCGGCCCGGACAGCATCGAGGACCTGAAGGCCGCGCTGCGTCAGGCGAAGGCGAACGACCACACCACCCTGGTGCACATCAACTCCGATCCGCTGGTCTACGCCCCCGAGGGCGACGGCTGGTGGGACGTGCCGGTCGCGCAGACCTCCACCCTCCCCAGCACCCAGGCCGCCCGCGCCGAGTACGAGCAGCAGGTCGCCACGCAGCGTCCGCTGCTCGGCTGAACCGTTCACGAGACAGAAAGCGACAGCGACGTCATGACCGACACCGCCACCCCCATCGGCAGCCCCGCCACCGACGCGGCGCCCGCCTCGATCCGCATCGGCACCGCCCCGGACTCGTGGGGCGTCTGGTTCCCGGACGACCCGAAGCAGGTGCCGTGGCAGCGCTTCCTCGACGAGGCGTCCGCCGCCGGGTACGAGTGGATCGAGCTCGGCCCGTACGGGTACCTGCCGACCGACCCGTCGCAGCTGTCCGACGAGCTCGAGTCCCGCGGGCTCAAGCTGTCGGCGGGCACGGTCTTCACCGGGTTCCACAAGGGCGAGGACCAGTTCCAGCGCGCGTGGGACCAGGCCGTCGCGGTCGCCGGTCTGGCAGCGAAGCTCGGCGCCGAGCACCTGGTGACGATCCCCGACCTGTGGCGCTCGGACGCCACCGAAGAGGTGCTCGAGTCCCGCACGCTCACCGACGAGCAGTGGGAGCGACTCGGCAAGGGCCACGACCAGCTCGGCAAGGCGCTGCTCGAGGAGTACGGCGTCCACCAGCAGTTCCACACCCACGCGGACAGCCACGTGGGCACCTACAAGGAGACCGTGCGGTTCCTCGAGGTCACGAACCCCGAGTACACCAACCTCTGCCTCGACACCGGCCACTTCGCCTACTACGGCGGCGACAACCTCAAGCTCATCGCCGCCCACCCGGAGCGCATCGGCTACCTGCACCTCAAGCAGGTCGACACCGACCTGCTGTTCGACGTGCTCAAGAACGACGTGCCGTTCGCCACCGCCGTGTCGCAGGGCATCATGACCGAGCCGCCGCACGGCACCCCGGAGCTCGCCCCGATCATCGAGGCCGTCGCCGCGATCAACCCGGACATCTTCGGCATCGTCGAGCAGGACATGTACGGCTGCTCCGTCGACGCCCCCGGCCCGATCGCCGAGCGCACCTTCCAGCACATCTTCGGCTCGACCTCGGCCGCCCGCGCCTCCTGACGCGCCGTCCACGGAGCGTCAACAACCACCAGGAGAACACCACCATGACCACCACGCAGAACCTCCGCGTCGCCGTCGTCGGCGCCGGCATGATGGGCGCCGACCACGTCCGCCGCATCACCGCCAAGATCTCGAACGCCGACGTCGTCGCCGTCGTCGAGCCCGACCAGGCCCGCGCCGCTGCGGCAGCCGCCCTGGCGCCCGGCGCGATCACCGCCGCGTCCTTCGACGAGGCGCTCGAGCAGACCGAGATCGACGCCGTCATCATCGCGACGCCCGGTTTCCTGCACGAGCCGATCCTGGTGACCGCGCTCGAGCGCGGACTCACAGTCCTGTGCGAGAAGCCGCTGACGACCAGCGCCGAGGACTCGCTGCGCATCGTCGAGCTCGAGCAGCAGCACGCCGCCCGGCCCGTCATCCAGGTCGGTTTCATGCGCCGGTTCGACGCCGGGTACCAGGAGCTCAAGGCCCTGCGCGAGTCGGGGGCGAACGGCGCCCTGCTCGCCCTGCACCACGCGCACCGCAACCCGACGACGCCGCCGAACTTCAGCGAGTCGATGCTCATCCACGACTCGGTGATCCACGAGATCGACATCATCCCGTTCCTCACCGGCGAAGCGATCACGAGCGTCGAGGTGAAGAAGCCGCGCAAGAACTCCCTGGCGCCGGCCGACCTGCCCGAGCCGCAGTTCGTCCTGTTCACCACGGAGTCCGGCACCATGGCGATCGTCGAGATCAACGTCAACGCCCAGTTCGGCTACCAGGTCACCACCGACGCCGTGTTCGAGTCCGGCGTCGCCTACATCGGCCGCGACACCTCGCTCTCGCTCGCCGCAGCCGGGGCGACCTCGCAGGGCGTCACGCCGTCGTTCAAGGAGCGGTTCGCCGCCGCCTACGACGAAGAGGTCCAGCGCTGGGTCGACGCGGCCCGGACCGGCGGCATCGACGGGCCGAGTGCCTGGGACGGCTACACCGCCTCCGTCGTCGCCGAGGTCGCGGTCCGGGCCCAGCAGTCCGGCGCGCACGAAGTGGTCGAGTACGCGGTCACGAAGCCGGCGTTCTACGACGAGACGAGCGACGCGACGAGCGACGCGACCGCCGCGCTCGCCGGGGCCTGATCGATGCCGAAGATCGCGCTCGACCCGACCCCGTTCCACCACGACCTGTCGCTGCTCGAGTTCCCGCGCAAGGTTGCGGAGCTCGGCTACGAGTACCTGCAGCTCACCCCGCACAAGGACTTCATCCCCTTCTACCGGCACCCCAAGGCCGACGACGACCTGGTCGACGCGTTCGCCGCGGCCTGCCGTGACGCCGGGGTCCAGGTGGCGAGCGTGCTGCCGGTGCTGCGTTGGTCGGGCCCGGACGAGGACGCCCGACAGGCTGCGGTGCGGAAGTGGAAGCGGGTCATCGAGATCACGAAGCGCCTCGGCGTGGACACCATCAACACGGAGTTCTCCGGCCGCCCCGAGCGTGCCGAGGAGTCCGAGGACCAGTTCTACCGGTCGATGGAGGAACTGCTGCCGATCATCGAGGACGCCGGCATCCGTGTGCTCATCGACCCGCACCCCGACGACTTCGTCGAGGACGGGCTCGAGGCGCTCCGGGTGATCCGCGGCCTGAACTCGAAGCACGTCGGCTTCGTCTACGTCGCCTGCCACACGTTCCACTACGGCGGCAACATGGACGAGATCATCGACGCCGCCGGTGACTCGCTGCAGCTGGTCCACGTCGCCGACGCGTACGACCACCGCCGCTCGCACGGCCTGCGCTACATCACGAACCCGCCCGGCAACCCGGTCCGCGTGCACCAGCACCTGCCGGTCGGCCAGGCGGACGTCGACTTCGACGCCTTCTGGGCGGCACTCGACCGGGTCGGTTTCTCGGCGCGCGAGGACACCGTCGCCGTCTCGAGCGTCTTCGCCGAGGACGAGAACGCCGACGCGGTGTCGCGGTTCCAGCTCGACACGATCACGAAGGGACTCCACCGATGACCACCACCCTCGAGACGCAGGCGTCCACCGACGCCGACTCCCGTCCCGTCACCCTGCAGGCCGCGGAGCAGACCCCGACCGCCCTGTGGAACGACTCCGCCGATCCGCGCGAACTGTCGACCGCCATCCACGAGTACGGTGCCGTCGGTGCGACCTGCAACCCGGTGATCGCGTACACCTGCATCCAGCAGGACCCGGAGACCTGGGTCCCGCGCATCCGCGAGATCGCCGAGGAGCACCCGACGGCGGGGGAGTCCTGGATCGGCTGGAAGGCCGTCGAGGAGCTCTCCATCGCCGCCGCGGCGCAGCTGCTGCCCGCGTTCGAGGCGTCCGGCGGCCGGAACGGTCGACTGTCCATGCAGACCGACCCCCGGTTCCACCGCGATGCCGACGCGCTCGTCGAGCAGGCCGTCCGGTTCTCGCAGCTCGCGCCGAACATCATCGTGAAGATCCCCGCCACCAAGGTCGGTATCGCCGCGATCGAGGAAGCCGCCTACCGCGGGGTCTCCATCAACGCGACGGTGTCGTTCACCGTGCCGCAGGTCGTCGCCGTGGGCGAGGCCATCGAGCGCGCCCTCGACCGCCGTGCTGCCGAGGGCCTGCCGGAGCAGGAGTTCGGCCACGTCGTCACCCTGATGGCCGGCCGCTTCGACGACTGGCTGAAGACCGTCGTCAAGCGCGACCACGTGATGGTGGACCCGGGCATCCTCGAGTGGGCCGGTGTCGCCGCGGTGAAGAACGCCTACCGCGTCTTCCAGGAGCGTGGGTTCCGGTCGCGCGTGCTGGTCGCCGCGTTCCGCAATGCGCTGCAGTGGTCGGAGTTCCAGGGCGGGGACCTGGTGGTGTCGCCGCCGTTCCAGTGGACGAAGGACATCAACGACAACGCGTTCCCGTTCCGTCCGCACGCCATCGACGACGAGGTCCCCGTGCACGTCATCGAGGCGCTCCGGGCCGCGACGCCGGAGTTCGCCCGCGGTTACGACGTGGACGGCATGACGATCGACGAGTTCGACCGCTTCGGTGCGACCGTGACGACGCTCCGGCAGTTCCTGGACGCCGACGCGAAGCTCGACGCCCTGGTCCGCGACATCATCGTCCCCGCGATCTGAAACGCGGTCTGAGACGCGATCTGATGCGCGGTGCGATCCGCAGTCGGAACCACGGGTCGCGCCCCGCGCGCTGACGCACCAGCCTGGAGGCCCGGTGCCGGTCCCCGAGACCGGCACCGGGCCTCCAGGCGGTTGCGTCATGTGCTGACAAAGTCCGCCGCATCGGCTACGCTCGTTGTCGCGCTCCAATGCGCGTCACCTGAACGAAGGAGTTCTCCATGGACAGCATCGGCGTCGGGCTGATCTCGGTCGGCTGGATGGGGCGGTTGCACTCGCGTGCCTACCGAGCGTTGCCGGACCACTTCCCGGAGCTCGGCGTCCAGCCGCGGCTCGTCGTCGCGGCCGACCCGATCGAGGCGGCACGCGACCAGGCGGTGACGCGGCTCGGGTACGAGCGGGCCGTCGCCGACTACCACGAGGTCCTCGCCGACCCGGCGGTCGACGTCGTGTCGATCTGTTCGCCGAACTTCCTGCACCGCGAGATGGCCGTCGCCGCGGCCGAGGCGGGCAAGCCGTTCTGGATCGAGAAGCCCATGGGCCGGTACGCCAGCGACTCGCGCTCCATCCACCAGGCGGTGCAGCGGGCCGGCGTCATCACGAGCGTCGGCTTCAACTACCGGCACGCCCCGGCGATCGAGCGCGCCCGCGAGCTCGTCCGCAGCGGGCGGCTCGGACGCATCACGAACGTCCGTGGGTCGTTGCTCGCCGACTACTCCTCCGACCCGGCGGCCCCGCTGACCTGGCGCTTCGAGCGTGAGCGTGCCGGATCGGGTGTGCTCGGCGACCTGCTGTCGCACGGACTCGACCTGGCGCAGTACGTGGTCGGCCGGATCGCCTCGGTCAGTGCGCTCGCCGAGACGTTCATCGAGTCGCGTCCCCGCCCGGGTGCCGGCATCGTCGACCGCAGTGCGGCGGCCACCGGCGAGCTCGGTGCCGTCGAGAACGAGGACTACGCCGCCCTGCTGTTCCGGTTCGAGGACGGTGCGGTCGGCACGATGGACTCGAGTCGGGTCATGCGCGGGCCGCACGCCGAGTACACGCTCGAGATCTACGGCACCCGCGGTTCGGTCCGGTGGGACTTCCAACGCCTCAACGAGCTCGAGGTGTACCTGGACGGGCAAGAGATCGACGGGTACGCGACGCACTACGTCGCTCCCGGGGACGGTGACTTCGGTCGCTTCCAGCCCGGCGCCGGGACCGCGATGGGCTACGACGACCTGAAGACGATCGAGGCGGCGCAGTTCATCGCGAGCGTGCAGCGCGGGGAGCAGCTCGCACCCTCGGTCGCCGACGGGCTGGCCGCGGCGTCGATCGTCGAGGCGGCGGAGGCCTCGCTGGTCGACGGCGCGTGGCACGACGTCGCTCGTGTCGACGGGCCGCTGACGTACGGGGCACCGACGCCGAGGTTCTAGACACGTGGCCGCGTCCGGTTGTTAGTATGTAAGGACAAAGTCCGAGCAACCAGGAGGCACCATGCCGCTCGTCCGTATCGACCTCGCCACCGGCCGCACGCCGGAAGCCGTCCGTGGCATCGCCGACGCCATCCACCAGGCCATCGTCGACGTGTACGGGATCCCGGTGCGTGACCGGTTCCAGGTGATCACCGAGCACCCGGCGCAGCAGATCATCGCCGAGGACGCCGGCCTGGGGTTCGAGCGCACCGAGGGTGTCATCGTCATCCAGGTGTTCACGCAGCGCGGGCGGACCGACGAGGCGAAGGCGGCGCTGTACCGGGCGATCCACGACGCCCTCGCGGCGGTCGGTGTCGCGTCCGAGGACGTCTTCATCGGCTACGTCGAGAACGGGCCGCAGGACTGGTCGTTCGGCTTCGGGCGTGCACAGTACGTCACCGGTGAGCTCGGGGTGCCCGCGCTCGGTTGAAGTGGTGCGGGTGCGGGGTGGTCACGACACCCCGCTCAGTTCCGCCGAGTGGTCACGAACTGTCGGTTGCCGGGCGTCCGGGCGACAGTTCGTGACCACTCGACGCATCGCTGACAGTGTGTCCTGACCTCTCGCCGAGCGACCTACTTGTCGACGAGCGTGACCTCGAACGAGTACCGGTCCGGGCGGTAGCAGTGCACGCCGTACTCGACCGCACGGCCCGAGGCGTCGTACGCGGTGCGGCTCATCGTGAGCACCGGGTCGCCGTCCTCGATCTCGAGCAGGCCTGCCTCTTCGTCGGTGACCGCACGGGCCCCGATCCGTTGCTTCGCCACCCGCATCGTGACACCTCGGCCGCGCAGCAGCTGGTACAGCCCGTACGCCTGCAGGTCCTCGTCGGTCAGGTCGAGGAACTCCGGCGGCAGGTAGTTCTCGAGGATCGCCATCGGGACGTCCTCGGCGAACCGCACCCGCCGGATGTGCGCGACGGT
This sequence comes from Curtobacterium sp. MCPF17_021, assembly GCF_003234605.2. Taxonomy (NCBI): domain Bacteria; kingdom Bacillati; phylum Actinomycetota; class Actinomycetes; order Micrococcales; family Microbacteriaceae; genus Curtobacterium; species Curtobacterium sp. MCPF17_021. The sequence continues at coordinate 930,102 of NZ_CP126252.1, forward strand.
CGTGCCGGGCTCGATGCTCAGTGCCGCGGCGACCTCGTCGGACGCGGGGACGTCGTTGCGCTGCAGGAGCTTCGTCGCCGGAGCCTGCGAACCCTGCGCCAGGTCGTCGTACAGGCTCGTCAACTCGACCTTGCGGGTCACCGGCCCGTGTACGACCTGGGTCCCGATGCCGCGGCGGCGCACCAGCAGACCCTTGTCGACGAGGTCCTGGATCGCGCGACGGATCGTCGGCCGCGACAGACCGAGACGCTCACCGAGGGCGATCTCGTTCTCGAGCCGGGCCCCTGGTGGCATCGCGCCGGAGCGGATCGACTCCTCGATGCGCGAGGCGACCTGGAAGTAGAGGGGCATGGGACCCGACCGGTCCAGGTCCATGAACAGGTCGGACGGCAGCTGGCCTTCGTTGGTCATCGCGGTCCTTCACACGTGCGGAGATGCCGGCGTCGGTGCCGACGGCATTGTCGTGACAATACCACCGGGGATGTGGCACCCCGGCCGCGCGCAGCGGGCGTTGCGTCAGTCGGCGAACACCGTCAGCCAGCGCAGACTCTCAGTCGGCGAACACCATCGGCCGGTTCGACAGCCGCGGCTGGCTCGCGGCCTTCGGCTTCTCGGCACGCGCGCGGACCGGGGCGATCGTCACCCGGGTCACCGCGCCGAGCGCCTCGACCGTCTCGACCCCGTGGTGCCCGGCGGCGTGCACGACGATCGCGGCGCAGGCCTCGGCGTCGGCGGCGGCGTCGTGGTGCTGGAAGCCCTCGAACCCGGCGGCCATCGCGGCGACCGGCAGCCGGTACGAGTCGAGCGTGTAGGTCTTGCGGGCGACCGCCAGGGAGCACAGCGAGTGGTGCTCGGCCAGGTCGATGCCCGTCGCGGAGCACCCACCGGCGATGACGCCCATGTCGAAGCGGGCGTTGTGCGCCACCAGGACGTCACCCTCGGCGAAGGCCACCAGGTCGGGGTACTGCTGCTCCCACGTCTTGGCGTGCGTGACGTCCTCGGCGACGATGCCGTGGATCCGGGTGTTCCACTCCAGGAACGCGTCGTGCCCGAACGGCGGGCGGATGAACCACGACGCCCGATCGACGACCCGGCCGGCTCGGACCTTCACGAGCCCGACGGAGCAGGCGCTGGCGGGCGAGCTGTTGGCGGTCTCGAAGTCGATCGCGGTGAAGTTCAACGGCACGGTCCCGATCGTCGCACGGGGTGCCGACATCGCCCTCGGTTCCCGTCGGCGTTGCGTGTGGCTACTGTCGGCGCATGGGGAACGAGGCCGACCGACGTCCGCTCGTCCTGGTGCTCGCCGGCGCCGGGTACGGGCAGCAGGCGCCGCTGCTCTGGTGGACGAGCGAGATCGCCGCCGCGGCCGGGTGCGAGGTCATCGCGCCTCGCTGGCACGTGGACGACGCTGCCGGTGCCGATCCGGTCGGGTTCGTCGAGGCCGCTGTTGCCGCGGCACTGGGGGACCGGCTGCCCGACCTCGTCGTCGCGAAGTCGTTCGGCTGCTTCGCCCTGCCGTGGGCGATCCGCCACGCGGTGCCCGGGGTCTGGCTGACGCCGGTCCTCACCCACGACGACGTCGCGGCAGCGCTCGCCGCTGCCAGCGACGCGCACGTCGCGATCGGGGGTGGAGACGACACAATGTGGCGGCCCGAGCGGGTCTCGGGGACGGCTGCGCGCCTCCAGACCGTCGACCATGCCGACCACTCGCTGCAGGTGCCGGGGGACTGGCGGCGATCGCAGCGGCTGCAGGCCGACGTCCTCGACGTCGTCGAGCGCCGCATCACGGCCCTGCTGCGGCCTCCGACGAGCGGGTTGCGTCCGCTGATCTGACGGACGGACTGGAGGCCCGGGTCGGCTCCGACAGGCCGCCGCCGGTAGGCTCTTCTTCCGTGGCTCTCACCATCGGAATCGTCGGTCTCCCGAACGTCGGCAAGTCGACCCTGTTCAACGCCCTGACCAAGAACCAGGTCCTCGCCGCGAACTACCCGTTCGCGACGATCGAGCCGAACGTCGGGGTGGTCAACCTGCCCGACTCGCGGCTCGACCAGCTCGCCGAGCTCTTCCACTCGGAGAAGACCGTGCCGGCGCCGGTGTCGTTCGTCGACATCGCGGGCATCGTCAAGGGCGCGAGCGAGGGCGAAGGCCTGGGCAACAAGTTCCTCGCCAACATCCGCGAAGCCGACGCCATCGCGCAGGTCGTCCGCGGCTTCACCGACGACGACGTCGTGCACGTGGCGAACAAGGTCTCCCCGAAGGACGACCTCGAGGTCATCAACACCGAGCTGATCCTCGCCGACATGGAGACCATCGACAAGGCGCTCCCGCGGTACGAGAAGACCGTGAAGCTCAAGCAGACCGAGCCGATCGTGCTCGAGACCGCTCGCGAAGCCCGTGCCGCGCTCGAGCAGGGCACGCTGCTGTCCGCCACGAAGATCGACCTCTCGCCGATCGCCGAGCTCGGCCTGCTCAGCGCCAAGCCCTTCATCTTCGTCTTCAACGTCGACGAGGCGATCCTGACCGACGAGTCCCGCAAGGCCGAACTGGCCGCGCTCGTCGCTCCGGCGCAGGCCGTGTTCCTCGACGCCCAGGTCGAGTCGGAGCTCATCGACCTCGACCCGGCCGACGCCGCCGAACTGCTCGAGTCGACCGGGCAGACCGAGTCGGGCCTCGACCAGCTCGCCCGCATCGGGTTCGACACCCTCGGGCTGCAGACCTACCTGACGGCCGGTCCGAAGGAAGCCCGTGCGTGGACGATCGGCAAGGGGTGGAAGGCTCCCCAGGCTGCCGGCGTCATCCACACCGACTTCGAGAAGGGCTTCATCAAGGCCGAGGTCATCTCGTTCGACGACCTGATGGAAGCCGGCTCGATCGCCGAGGCCCGCGCTGCCGGCAAGGCTCGCATCGAGGGCAAGGACTACGTCATGCAGGACGGCGACGTGGTGGAGTTCCGCTTCAACAACTAGGTCGGGGGACGCATGAGTCAACAGTTCGCCTTCTGGCGCACGAGCAAGCGACTCGATTCCGCGCAGGTGTACGAGTGCCTGGTCGAGGGTGAGCACGTCCCCGAACTCGAGGCCATCGACCACGAGGCCGTCGAGGCTGCGCTCATCGCCGCCTTCCCGGACTGGGCCGTCGAGAGGACCCGCGCTGACGGTGCAGACCAGACGATGCTCGCCGGGCCGGGGGACCGCGGCGCGCTCGACGTGAGCTACAGCCCGCAGATGGTGACCACGACCTGCTACGGCATGGAGCCGGAGCAGTGGAACGTCGTCATCTCGGCGGTGGTCGACCTGGGTTTGCCGCTGTACGACCCACAGATCAGCTACCGCTTCGACGGGTACGAGTGAAGCCGACCGATGGAGTCGGCATCCGCCGGAGCGACTCCGGGCGCGGCCGCTTCCGTCCGCTCTCGTACGCCGAGATGGTGGGCTGCTGCATGCCGGCGGCGGCAGCGAGACCGGTCTGCGAGAGGCCGAGGTCTTCGCGGGCGGCGCGGATGAGTTCCGCGGCACGTTCGACCCGCATGGCGACCTCCCTTATAGCTCCCGACTATAAGGGACTCGCCCTTGCGGATGAAGTGGCATGGGGGACTAGATTCGGCTCGTCCAGTGCCCGAGGAGGCCCCCATGCCGTACGTCGTCGACTTCGTGAACGTCTCCACGGTGGGGCTCGAGACCTCGCCGGTGGTGGATGCGCTCGCCGGACTCCGTGCGAACGAGGCCCGCTACTTCAAGAACAAGTACGACCACGACCTCACCACACGTCCTGCCGTCGAGGCTCCCGAGCTGGTCGAGTACGTCGCCCGCGTGCTCGTGGAGGAGCGGGGGCTCGTGATCGCGTCCCCGCCGCTCGAAGCCACGGAAGCGCTGGTCGACGGCGTCCGCTGGACCTACGTCTTCTACGAGTCCGGCCTGGCGATCAACGTGCTCTACACGCTCGAACCGGGCGGCAAGCGTGCGGTCGGGTTCAAGCTCTCCGACGGTATGGAAGTGCCGGAGGAACTCGCCGACAAGTTCAAGTTCGCCCGGCAGCGGTCGAAGCTCGCGGGCACGATCCGCGGCTCGTTCTTCGTGATCAAGGGCGAGTACTGACGCGTCGCACCGGGGCTGCCCCGGGAACGACGAAGCGCCGCCGAGCGAACTCGGCGGCGCTTCGTGGTGGTGCTGGTCGGACCTAGGCCGCGAGGGCCATCTCGCCCGCCTGCACGGACTGTGCCTGCAGCAGGGTGCGGCTGGCCTCGCCCGCCCAGGAGCGGCCCGGGACGGTCCAGCCGGCCTCGCCGACGGCGTCGAGCCGGGTGCCCCGGGTGACGAAGGTCCCCAGGTCGTCGGCTGCGATGCGGACGAGGTACTCGCGCTGCGAGCGGTCGTCGCGCACCGGGAACTCGGCGATGCGGTCGGGGGTGATCGTCGGGGCCGCGAGTGCGGTCCCGAACACGGTGATTCGTTCGTTGCTGGTCATGGTGCTGTACTTCCTGGTCATTCGGCGCCAGGGCGACTCGGTGTCGGCGGACGTCTCAGTCCAGCGCGACGCATCGAGTGCGGGGCGCGCACGTCGAGTTTCAACGTGCAGCTCGTCCGTTCGGATCGAGCGGTGTCTCGAGTGGAATGCGACTCGGGTGAGTCGGTGTCGAGAGGGTGGTGTGCGCGAGTCAGATGGGTTCGCTGCAGTGCACCAACCAGAGACTATACGCCCACCCCGCCGAGAAGTCCAGCGAGCGACCGGACCGAGCGTCAGGACGCCAGGAACGCCGTCCAGCGGTCTCCGCCGGCGGCCACGTTGCCCGAGCCGTCGAGGCGAGCCGCGGCCGAGGAGGGCTTGCGCGAAGCCTGCTCGTGGATCAGCCCGTCGAACGACGCCGAGAAGTCCAGACGGGGCAGCGCGGCCGTGATGTCCCGCAGGTCGTCGGACGACCACCTGTCGAAGCCCACGCCGGAGACGTCGAGCGAGGTCGCGACCTCGAGCAGGTGCCCCTCGGCGTCGAGCTCCGGGTCGACGGACCGCCACATGTGCCGTTCGATGATCTCGCCGACCCGACGGGCTGGTACGGCGTCCCACCCGGCACCGAGCGCGAAGACCGAACCGACCGCGCCGCCGGCGTCCTCGAAGGGCACCCGGTGGGCGTCGAACGACGGGGTCACGCCGAGGTCGTGCAGCATCGTCGCGACGAAGAGCAGCTCGGGGTCCGGTTCGAGGTCGACCGTCGGGGCGAGCAGGACGGCCCAGGCCCACGAGCGCAGGCAGTGGTTCACCAGCGCGGGGGAGGACCAGGTGCGGACGACGTCCAACGCCCGTGCAGCGACGGGGGAGGGTGGGGTGAGCAGGGCTTCGACATCGACCGACATAGCACGACAGTAGCGGCAGGAACGAGCCGTAACGGGGCGGAAACGTGCCGGGCCAGAACCGGAAACAGCGCCCCGTTAGCTTTCGGTTCACTGAGTACCCGCTCAGCACCCCTCCACCCCACCCGAAGGAACTGCGCCCATGCAGCACCGACCACGGCTGCGCCCACGCGCGACGATCGTCTCCTCGACGCTCGTCGCCGCCGGGGCGTTCGGCCTCGCCGTCCTGACGGCCGCTCCGGCCCAGGCAGCGCCCACCGCGACCACCGCCACCATCGACGCCCCGGCCACCGTGACCGTCGGCACGGCGTTCGACGTCGACCTGACGATCCCGGACACCGCCGACGTCTACGCGTACGAGATCACGCTCGAGGCCGACTCGGTGGAGTACCGGGACGACAGCGTCACCGGCCCGGACGGCGGCTTCGACACTGTCGAGCAGGACGGCGACGCCCTGACGATCGTGCACACCCGCCTCGGCACCTCGCCGGCACTCGACGGCGACCTGACCACCTCGATCTCGCTGACCCCGACCGCGGTCGGCAGCGTCGACCTCGACGTCACGAGCATCACCCTCGTCGGCTCCGACGGCACGTCGACGACCCTCGGCGACCCGGCGAGCACCACCGTCGTGGTCGCCGCGGCCGCGACCACCGCCCCGACGGCCACGCCGACGCCGGGCGCGACCACGCAGCCCGGTGCCGGTGGCGGCACGGATGCACCCACTGTCCCCGGTGACCCGACGGCACCGGGCACCGACCCGACCGACGGCGCCACCGCCGTGGCGGGAGTCGGCGGGGGCGACCGTCCGACCGGCGGCGACCTCGCCTGGACGGGCGCGGACGTCGCGCCGTGGATCGCCGCGTCCATCGCCCTGCTCGCAGCCGGCGGCACCCTGATCACCCTGCGGGCCCGTCGTGCCCGCCGCGACCGCACCGGAGCCTCCGCATGACCGCCACGAAGCAGGCCGCCACGAAGCGGGCCTCCAGCAAGAAGCGCACCACCGTCGCCGGCGCATCGCTGATCGCCCTCGTCGGCACCGTCCTCGCCGCGACCCCCGCGATCACGGCCGCTGCAGCACCCGCAGCCGTCGACGCCAGCCCCGCCGCCATGCTCGCGCCGTACTACACGGACCTCGACCTGACCGGCGACGACCAGGTGACGAATGCCGACCTCGCCGTGCTCACCGACCACCTCGGTGCGACGACCGTGAGCACCGACTGGGCGACGGTCAGCGCCGCGGACACCGACGCCGACGGCACCATCACCGTCGCGGACCTGGCCGGGTTGTCCCAGCGGATGATCTACGACGACGGCCCGTTCCAGCTCGTCGAGTCGTCGACCATCGACATGCAGGCCGCGATGAACGCCGGCGTCACCACGTCGGTCGCGATCACGCAGGACTACCTCGACCGCATCGCCGCGTACGACCGCACGAAGGCCGACACCGCGTCGACCGGGCGCGCGCTCAACTCGATCGTCACCACCAACGCCGACGCCCTGGCCGCCGCGAAGACCGCGGACGCCGAGCGCGCCGAGCACGGGATGACGAGCATGCTGCTCGGCGTGCCGATCGCTGTGAAGGACAACTACGACACGAAGGACATGCCGACCACCGGTGGTTGCGGCTGCTGGGACGACAACCAAACCGACACCGACGCCGCCATGGTCACCGGCCTCCGCGACGCCGGCGCCGTGATCCTGGCGAAGGCCAGCCTCGACGAGTTCGCCTTCGGCTTCGTCTCCGAGTTCTCGTCGAACCAGCCCGCCGGCTCGTCGCTCCTGGTCGCCAGCCCGTACAACACGGCGCAGACGGCCGGTGGCTCGAGCGGCGGCACCGGTGCGGCGATCTCCGCGAACCTCGCCGGGATCGGCTTCGGCACCGACACCGGCGGCTCGATCCGCGTGCCGTCGACGTACAACCAGCTCGTCGGCATCCGGCCCACGGTCGGACTGACCAGCCGTGACGGGATCATCCCGCTCGCCCTGTCGCAGGACACCGGCGGCCCGATCACCCGCTCGGTCACCGACGCGGCGGTCGCGCTCGACGCAGTCACCGGCGTGGACGCGGCGGACCCGGCGACGGCTGCGCAGGCCGGCAAGGTGCCGACGTCGTACACGTCGTCGCTCGACGCCGACTCACTGCAGGGCGCCCGCATCGGCTACGTGACGAGCATGGTCGGCACGAACGCCACGACGAAGCGCCTGTTCGACGCCTCCGTCGCGAAGCTCGAGGCCGCCGGTGCCACCGTCGTCCCGATCACCGCGACGACGGCCTTCAACCGGGTCCTGTCCGAGGGCAGCGGCAGCACGAACGAGTTCAAGCACGACCTGGACGAGTACGTCGCGAAGCACCTCGACCCCGACGTCACCGCGCGTTCCCTGCAGGGCATCCTGGCCTCGGGTGAGTACGTGCCGAGCCGCAAGAGCACCTACCAGTCGCGCGACCTGATCACCGACACGCAGTACCAGGCGTGGGCCGGACCGACGGGGTCGCACACGACGCAGCTCGCCACCGGCAAGCAGCTCGTGACGCAGATGCTCGACGACCAGGACCTCGACGCGCTCGTCTACCCGTCGGGCACGCCGTACGGCACGCAGTCGACGAACATGCGCCTCAGCCCGAACACCGGCATGCCGGCGATCACCGTCCCGATGGGCCAGGCGACCGCTGCCGACAACACCATCACCGGTGCCGGCGTGAACCTGGAGTTCCTCGGCCGCTCCTTCGACGAGAGCACGGTCATCGGCCTCGGCTACGCCTTCGAGCAGGAGACGCACGCGCGCACCACGCCCGCGCTGTACCCGGCGCTCGGCTGAGCTGAGCGGGTCGCGTGACGTGACCACAGGACGGACGGGAGGCCCGTGGCGACACCGCCACGGGCCTCCCGTCCGTCTGCTCCGTCAGTTCAGGGTCGGGGTGTCCTCCGGCACGACGCCGTCGGCGTACAGGTCGGTCGCCAGGTCGCGGAGCGCGCGCAGCGCGACCCGCTGCGTGAGCGGGCCGTAGGAGATGCGGGCGACGCCGAGCGCCTCGTACTCGGCGGCGGGCAGGGCGCCGGGCAGGCCGATGACCGAGAGCTTGCCGCGGCCCAGACCGGCGACGAGTCGCTCGACCACGGAACGCTCGACCGCGCCGGGCACGAAGACCAGGGCGGCGCCGTTGTCCAGGAACGCCTTGCCGCGGGCGATTGCGTCCTCGATGCTCTCGTCGACCGGGCGCTCGCCGCCGCGCACGATCGCGTCGGTGCGCGCGTTCAGCTGGAAGTCGACGCCCTCGGCCTCTGCCGCTGCGGTGATCGCGGCGACGCGGGCGACCGCCTCGTCGAAGGGACGCAGCCGGTCCTCGACGTTGGCACCCACGATGCCGGAGCCGATGGCGCGGCGGATCGTCTCGGCGGGGTCCTCGTAGCCGTCGTCCAGGTCGGCGGTGACCGGCAGGTCCGTGGCAGCGGCGACGATCGCGGCTCCGGACAGGGCGAGGTCGAGGGGCATGCCGCCGTCCTCGTACCCGTACGACGCGGCGATCGAGTGCCCGGCGGTGGCGATCGCCTTCGTGCCGGGCAGGTCGCTGACGACCTTGGCGGTGATCGCGTCCCACACGTTCACGACGCGCAGGATCTCGGGGGCTTCGTGCAGCTGCTTCAGGGTGACGGCCTTGTCGGCGGTGCTCGTGCTCATGCTGCCGACAGTAAGCCGACGGGGCGGCCCCCGGCCGTCACCCCACCCGAAGACGACGTGGGATGACGTCGGGAGTCGCGCCGGGCCTCCTGGCAGGGGCATGCTGGGACGCATGGCGAGCGACGAGCAGGACCCGGTTGGCACGCTCCGCGGGGTCCGGACGAGCATCAAGTGGACGCGGTACGCGCCCGACGTGCTGCCCCTGTTCGTCGCCGAGATGGACCACGACGTCGCGCCGGCGATCCGGCAGGCCCTGATCGAACGGGTCTCGCAGTCCGACCTCGGGTACCTCGACGGCCCCGGGCCGCTCGCTCCCGCGTTCGCGCAGTTCGCGCTGGACCGCTGGGGCTGGGAGATCGATCCGTCGCGGATCCACCTGGCCACCGACGTCAGCGTCGGGATCGTCGAGTCGCTGCGGCTCGCGCTGCCTGACGGCGGCCGAGTCGCGATCACACCGCCGGTGTACCCGCCGTTCTTCGAGCTCGTCGAAGAGGCCCGATGTCAGGTCGAGGAGGTCCCGCTGCTCGAGCAGTGGGGGCAGTACCGGCTCGACCTGGAGGGCCTCGAGCGGGCGTTCGCCGGCGGGGTCGGCGTCTTCCTGCTCTGCAACCCGCACAACCCGGTCGGGCTCGTGCACGACCGGGCCGACCTCGTCGCGATCGCCGAACTCGCTGCGAAGTACGACGTCCTCGTCATCAGCGACGAGATCCACGCACCCCTGACCCACCCCGGCGTGCAGTTCACCCCGTTCGCCGCCGTCGCCGAGCCGCTCGGTGCCCGGAGCGTGTGCGTGACCTCGGCGAGCAAGGGCTGGAACCTCGCCGGTGTGAAGTGCTCGGTCATCGTCGCTGGCGATCCCCGGACCGCCGCGCTCCTCGACACCCTGTGGGAGGAGGTCGCCTGCCGCACGAGCATCCTCGGGCTGCACGCGAACCTGGCGGCGTTCACCCTGGCGACGGACTGGCTCGACGACGTCGTGGCGCGCATCGTGGCGAACGACCGGCTGCTCGCCAAGCTGCTCGCCGAGCACCTGCCCGGGGTCGTCTACACGCGGCCGCGCGCCGGGTACCTGGCGTGGCTCGACTTCCGGGGCATCGGCCTCGGTGACGACCCCGCGGTGCCGCTGCGTGAGAACGCGTACGTCGCGCTGAACTCCGGGTTGGGGTTCGGGTCCGAGGGGCGTGGGTTCGTCCGGCTCAACCTGGCGTGCTCACCGGAGACCCTGCGTGAGGCCGTGTTCCGGATCGCCTCGGCGTACCCGTCGAGCGCACAGGAGGGGCTGGTCTGGCACGTTGCCTGAGTGCATGCCGCTGACCCAGCCGAGAGGTCTTGTCTACTTCGAGTAGACAGCTTTGCCCAATCCCGATTGGACGCTTAGCGTGAAGCGCGCGGAACTCGTGGACCGGTTTACCCGATCGGCCGAGTCAACATCGGGGAGAAGGCCGGGAATGAGCCGACACACTGTTCGCGCCGAGCGCGACGGGAAGTACTGGGTGATCTGGATCGACGGCGTCATCCGGACGCAGGCGAAGCGCGAACGAGAGATCGAGCTGATGGCCCGCGACTGGCTCTCGCTGATGAACGACGACCGCGATCCGGAGTCCTTCGAACTCGTCGTCGAGGTGGCGATGCCCGAAGCGGCGCAGGCGCACCTGGATCGGGCGGTCGCGCTCCGCGAGGAGTCCGAGCGCGCACGCATCGAGGCGGCAAAGGAGACGGCCGCCGCGGCGTTGGTCCTGCACGAGTCCGGGCTCACGGTGCGTGAGATCGGACCACTGCTCCACGTCTCGCACCAGCGAGCACAACAGCTGGTCGCCGCGGCTCGCTGACCGACCTGGTCATCGCGCTCCGCTGCGGTCAGGCCACGTACTGGTTGCGGCCGACGACGCGGATGCGCAGGTCGTCGTCACGGTCCATCGCGAGGAGCTCGCGGGCCACGAACCCGACGGACGGCCACCGGGACACCTCGGTCACCATGAAGCCGTCGATGAAGACCTGCCACGCGCCGGCCTCGCGGACCGCCTGCACCTCGTACGTCGCCATGCCGCGAGCGTACCGGGACCGGGCTGCCGTCAGTGCAGGTCGAACGGCGGTGCAGGTCGAACGTCAGCGCAGGTCGAACGTCAGTGCAGGTCGAGGGTCATGTGCACGTCGGCTCGCACGTACGGACTCGGGGCGACCTCGTCCTCGCGCAGGTGCCGGAACCCGAACGCCTCGTACAGGTGCACGGCGCTGGCGAGCTGTGCGTTGCTCTCCAGGTCGATGCGGCGTGCGCCGAGTTCGCGCGCCCGGTCGAGCGCAGCGGTGATGAGCTTCCGCCCGGTGCCGTGCCCCTGGTGGTCGGGGGAGACCGCCATCTTCACGAGCTCGAACACGCCGGGGGTGGTGGGCACGACCCCGATGCACCCGATGACCTGGTCGTCGAGCCGGGCGACCAGGACGGCCCCGCCCCGTTCCACGACGCGGCCGACGGGATCGGAGAGGAACACGCGGTCCTCGTCCTCGAGGGTGAAGTACCGGGTGATCCACGCCTCGTTGAGCGTGCGGAAGGCCTCGGCGTCCGCGTGGGTGGCGAGGTCGGCGATGGTGACGGTGGAGGTCGCTTCGGGCATGCAACCATCCTCGGGCGGCGATGCAGTCACGTCCAATACTCGTTCGCGCTGATCGATACGCTGTGTGCATGGATCGCAAACCGGACGTCGACCTCCGGCAGCTGCGGGCGTTCCTGGCCGTCGCCGACGAGCTGCACTTCGGCCGTGCTGCCGAGCAGCTGCGGATCGCCCAGCCCGCGCTGTCCCAGCAGATCCGGCGCACCGAACGCGCGCTCGGGGTCGACCTGTTCGTCCGGACCAGCCGCAGCGTCGCCCTGACCGCCGCCGGCCGGGTGCTGCAGGGGCGTGCGCGATCGCTGCTCGGGCAGGTGCGACGGGACCTCCACGAGACGGTGCGGGTCGGTCGGGGCGAGGTCGGTCGGCTCGACGTCGGGTTCGTCGTCTCCGCGCTGCCCCTCGGTCCGATCGAACGCGTGCAGGCGTTCCGGGAGCGCTACCCGCTGGTCCGGGTGGAACTGACCGAGGGGTACTCGTCGACCCTGCTCGCCCGGATCGTCCGTGGCGAACTCGACCTCGCCGTCGTCCGCGATGCCGACCCGGACCCCGCCGTGCGGCTGCTGCCGTTCCGGTCCGAGGCCTTCGTCGCCGCCGTTCCGCGTGGGCACCGCCTGGCGGACCGCGAACGCATCCGCGGCACCGAACTGGTCGACGAGCCGTTCGTGTTCTTCCCGGCGGTCGCGGGGGCCCTGGCGACCGAGCGCAACCTCGCACCGGTCACCGCCGGTGGCCGCCGCCCGGTCATCGTGCAGGAGGCCACGACCTGGGCGACCGTGCTGCACCTGGTCGGGGTGGGCCTCGGTGTCACGGTGGTGCCGGAGAGTGCTGCGCTCGCCGCACCCGACACGGTGGCGCTCCTGCCGCTCGAGGGCAGCGACCACCGCAGCGAGCTCGCCTGGGCGATGCGCGCCGACGACGACCGCGAGATCCTGCGCAACTTCGTCGCCGCGGGCTGACCGAGCGGACCTGCTGCGCGAGCGGACGCCGTTCGGGCGTCCTCGCTCAGCCGAGCGACAGGTACGGGCGCCCGGTGGTCACCGAGTTCGTCGATGCGCCACGGCCGAGCCCCGCGCAGTGTCAAGCCGAGCTGGACGAGCACGAACCCGACGTGCGGCTCGACGTCGGGGTCCCACGGCCCCTCGACGCCCAGACCGAACGCGCCGAGTTCGTCGTCGGCCTCGTCCCGCAGCGTCAGCCGCCACCGTCCGTCGCCGAGTTCCTCGACCACGGCCCAGCGGGCGGTGCCGAACCGGCTCACGCCGTCTTGGTGATGTCCGCGGTGAAGTTCTGCACGCGCTGCAGCAGGGAGGCACCACGCATCGCGATGGTCGCGGGCGGGTTCAGGTGCGGGGGCGCGGTGCGGATCAGCATCGGGCACCCGAGGTCTTCGCAGATGTACGTGCCGATCGTGTTGCCGTTGCGCCCGGACTCACCGGCACGCGCGGCGGAGAACAGCCGGACCTGGGTCGCGGGCTGCGGCGAGTGGCAGAACGAGCACATCGCGGCGATGCCGGGGCGCAGCGAGCCACCGGCGGACCGGACGACGATGCCCACGGGGCGCTCGTCGATCCAGGACACGATGTACCCGCGGCGGGCGGCCTGCGGGTCGCGCCAGCCCAGGAACTCGCGTTCGTCCCAGAGTGTCTCGTGCAGGCCCGGGATGGGCAGCTGTGCGAGTTCGTCGGGGGTGGCGTTCACGAACGACGATCGGATGTCGGCTTCGGTCAGTGGCTTCACGGTCCGATCACCATATGCCTCGCCCCCGACACGTGGTGCGTCACGACAGTCGTGTGGTCGACGGTGCGGTCTCGGATCGCCCCGTTCAGGACAGTCTGGAGGCGCGGATCGCCCCGAGCGCGCTGCTCCCGTCCGCCACCAGCACCGCCCGGCGCAGGGCGTCGCGTCCGACGCGACGGGCCGCCGCGTCGTCCGCGGCGAACTCCACGAGCACACGCGTCGACCGCGCCATGGCGCGCGCACCGGGCACCCACGGGACCGCACGCTCGATCGATTCCGCGACCGCGACCGCAGCCGCGTGGTGCTGGGTCAGGTGGGCGCGTTCGTGGGCGACCACGGCCTCCAGTTCGTCGGTGCGCAACCGGTCTGCCAAGCCGGTGCTGACGAGGACGCCACCGCTCCGACCCGGCACGGCGCACGCCAGTGCGTGGTCGGCCTCGACGACGGCGACGGGGGTGCCGTCGATCTCGCGGTGCGGGGCGACGCCGGAACGCATCGCCTGCCGGACGGCCTCGTGTTCCGGGCCGGGGCGCACCCGGACCGCGACGACGAACGCGACGACCGCGAGGAGCGCGACGCCGACGTTGAAGCCGTGCGTGGGGGAGCCGTCCCCGCCGAACAGCTCGGTGACCGGACGGTCGGCGAGCACCACGAGGGTGATGCCGGCCACGAAGCCGACGACGCCGAGCAGGACCGCGACCGACCAGCAGACCAGCGCGGTGCGGGGCCGGTCGATCGTCCAGGCGGAACGGGTCAGGACGCGCGGCGCGAACACCACCACCGCGAGTGCGAGGACGATGAGCGCGATGCCGGCGACGACCACGGTGCGCAGCCGGTCAGGAGCGTGCGCGGGCGTCGAGGGCGCGACGCAGGGCCTCGAGGTCGTCCGAGGCGAGCGACCCGGTGAACTGCAGCAGGGCGGCCTCGCGGTCGGCCGAGGCGGCCAGTGCACTCGACATCAGGGAGGCGGTCTGCTCGTCACGACTGTGCACGGCACGGAACGTCAGGGGAGCGTCGTCGTGCTGCTCGCGTTCGACCTGGCCCTTGCGGCCGAGCCGGTCGAGCACGGTGAGCACGGTGGTCAGTGCGGGGCGGGGCTCCGGGAACGCGTCGAGCACCTGTCGTGCGGTGAGCCCGGCGTCCGCGGACCGGAGTGCGTCGAGCACCGCCTGCTCCAGCTGCCCCCGAGGGCGTGATCGTTGTCCGGCCATCACCGCATTCTACGAGATGTCGAAGGCCGGATCGCGACACACGCCCGTAACGCGGCCTCGGTATGCTCGTCGCGGACAACTGAACACACCGGCCGCTCATCCGTCGCGGGAGACGCCGTGCAGTGCTTTCGGGTACGTCGTGCCCTCGGGTACGTCGCACCCTCGGGCGCACGCACGGCACCGAAGGAGCAATCCCCCCGTCAATCTCTCAGGTCCCACACCGCAGCGGACAGGCCACTCTGAAAAGCAGACGCTCGGTCGTCTCGCCCACGGTGAAAGCCGCCGGACCTCACGGGCCGCGGTGAAACTCTCAGGCCCATGACAGAGGGGGAGTTCCACCCGGCGATCGTCGCCGGGCCCTGCCGATGCCAGGAGAACTCCGCCATGAGTCCGTCCCCACTGCCCACGCCGGGTCAGCGTTCGTCGCCGCTCGAAGCCGTCCACGAGGCCGCCGGCGCGACCTTCACCGACTTCGCCGGCTACCGCATGCCCGTGCGCTACTCGTCGGACCTCGCCGAGCACCACGCCGTGCGCCAGGCCGCCGGGGTCTTCGACCTGTCGCACATGGCCGAGATCGGGGTGACCGGCACCGACGCCGTCGCCTTCCTGGACCACGCGCTCGCCGGGTCCTTCGGCACGATGCCGATCGGCCGCGCCAAGTACTCGCTGCTGCTCGCCGAGGACGGCGGGATCCTCGACGACCTGGTCGTCTACCGGACCGACGACGACGTGTTCCTCGTCGTCGCGAACGCCGCGAACCGCGACGTCGCCGTGACCGCGCTGACGGCCCGGGCCGAGGGCTTCGACGTCGGGGTCTCCGACGACTCCGACACCACGGCACTCGTCGCCGTCCAGGGCCCCGCGGCCGCCGGGACGCTCGACGCCCTCGTCGTCGCCGACCGCCTGCAGCCCGAGACCCCGCTCGACGAACTCGGCTACTACCGCGTGCTGCACGCGCTGTTCGACGGTGCCGACGTGCTCGTCGCGCGGACCGGGTACACCGGCGAGGACGGCTTCGAGGTCTACACCGACCCGGACACCGCCCCGGTGCTCTGGGACGCCCTGCTCGAGGCCGGTGCCGACCGCGGCGTCGTCCCCGCCGGGCTCGCCGCGCGCGACACCCTGCGACTCGAGGCCGGCATGCCCCTCTACGGGCACGAGCTCGGCACCGACGTCCGTCCGGCCCAGGCCGGCCTCGGCCGCGTCGTCGCCAAGGACGGCGACTTCGTCGGTGCGTCCGGCGTCACCCCGTCCGCGGACGCCCGCGTGCTCGTCGGCCTGGTGACCGAGGGCCGCCGTGCTCCCCGCGCGGGCTACGACGTCGTGCTCGACGGCACGGTCGTCGGCACCGTGACCTCGGGCGCGCTCTCGCCGACGCTCGGCCACCCCGTCGCGATGGCCTTCGTCGACCCGGCCGCGCTCGCCGCCGTGTCGGACGGGGCACAGGTCCTCCACATCGACGTCCGCGGGACTGCCGTCCCCAGCACGGTCTCCGCGTTCCCCTTCTACCGCCGCGCCTCGAAAGGCTGACCCCATGACCGACCAGACCGCACTCCAGTACACGGCCGACCACGAGTGGCTGCTCGTCGAGGGCGACACCGTCACCGTCGGCATCACCGACCACGCCGCCGAGCAGCTCGGTGACGTCGTCTACGTCGAGCTCCCCGCCGTCGGCACCGCCACCACCGCGGGTGACCAGATCGGCGAGATCGAGTCGACCAAGAGCGTCGGCGAGCTCTTCGCCCCGATCGAGGGCGAGGTCGTCGCGGTCAACGACGCGGTCGTCGACACCCCCGACACCGTCAACCAGGACCCGTTCGGTGCCGGCTGGCTCGTGAAGATCAAGGTCGACGGCACCTCGTTCCCCGAGGACCTGATGGACCACGACGCGTACCGGGCCTCCATCGCATGACCGCGTTCGAGAACCTCCAGACGTCGTTCGCCGACCGCCACATCGGCACCACCCCGGCGGACCAGCAGGCCATGCTCGACGTCGTCGGGCAGCCGTCGCTCGACGCCCTGGTCCGTGCGGCGATCCCGGAGTCCATCCACGTCGGCCCCGTCGCCGACCCGGTGATCCCGGCCGCCGTCGGCGAGACCGAGGCGCTCGCCGAGCTCCGCGCGAAGGCCGGCCGCAACACCGTCCGTCGCGCCATGATCGGCCTCGGCTACCACGGCACCCACACGCCCGCGGTGATCCAGCGCAACGTGCTCGAGAACCCGAGCTGGTACACGGCGTACACGCCCTACCAGCCGGAGATCTCGCAGGGCCGCCTCGAAGCGCTCATCAACTTCCAGACGATGGTGTCCGACCTGACCGGCATGGCCACCGCCGGCGCCTCGATGCTCGACGAGGGCACCGCCGTGGTCGAGGGCATGCTCCTCGCCCGCCGCGCGTCCAAGGTCAAGGGTGACGCGTTCCTCGTCGACGCCGACCTGCTGCCGCAGACCCGTGCACTGCTCGACCACCGTGCCGACGCCGTGGGCATCACGCTGCGCGCGTTCGACGCTGCCGACGGCCCGAGCGACGACCAGCTCGACGGCGCGTTCGGCGTCATCCTGCAGTACCCGGGCGCCTCGGGCCGCATCGTCGACCCGTCGTCCGTCATCGAGCGGGTCCACGCCGGTGGCGGCATCGCCGTCGTCGCGGCCGACCTGCTCGCGATGACCCTGCTCGCCAGCCCCGGCGACCTGGGTGCCGACGTGGCCGTCGGGACGAGCCAGCGCTTCGGCGTCCCGCTCGGCTTCGGCGGCCCGCACGCCGGCTACCTCGCGGTGCGCGCCGGCCTCGAGCGCCAGCTCCCCGGTCGCCTGGTCGGGGTGTCCTTCGATGCCGACGGTCAGATGGCCTACCGCCTCAGCCTGCAGACCCGCGAGCAGCACATCCGCCGCGAGAAGGCGACGAGCAACATCTGCACCGCGCAGGTCCTGCTCGCCGTGATGGCCTCGATGTACGCGGTGTACCACGGGCCCGAGGGCCTGCGGTTCATCGCCGGTCGGGTCGCGCGGACCACCGGTGCACTCGCCGCCGTGGCGCGTGACGCCGGGGTCGAGGTCGTGCACGACGCCTTCTTCGACACGCTCACCCTGCGGGCCGTCGGTCGCGCCGAGGCGATCGTCGCGGCAGCGCAGGACGCCGGCTACCTGCTGCACGTCGTGGACGCCGACACGTTCCAGCTGTCCGTCGACGAGACGACCACGCCCGACGACGTCGTGGCGCTGGCGAACGTGCTCGGGGCGGTGGACGTGACCGTCCCCGCGACCGAGACCGCCGTGCGCGACGCGGCCACGGGCCTCCCGGCCGCCCTGCAGCGTGAGAGCGACTACCTGACGCACCCCGTGTTCAGCGCACACCGCAGCGAGACCCGCATGATGCGGTACCTCAAGCACCTGTCCGACAAGGACTACGCGCTCGACCGCGGCATGATCCCGCTCGGCAGCTGCACGATGAAGCTCAACGCGGCGACCGAGATGGCTGCCGTGACCTGGCCGGAGTTCGCGAACATCCACCCGTTCGCACCGCGCGAGGACGTCGAGGGGTACCTCGACATGATCGGCGACCTCGAGTCGTGGCTCGCCGAGGTCACCGGCTACGACACCGTGTCCCTGCAGCCGAACGCCGGCAGCCAAGGTGAGCTCGCCGGCCTGCTGGCCATCCGTGGGTACCACCAGGCTCGTGGCGACGAGGACCGGACGGTCTGCCTCATCCCGTCGAGCGCGCACGGCACGAACGCGGCGTCCGCGGTGCTCGCCGGCATGAAGGTCGTCGTGGTGGCCTGCGACGAGAACGGCAACGTCGACCTCGAGGACCTCCGGGCCCGTGTCGCCGCCAACGCCGACACCCTCGCGGCCCTGATGATCACGTACCCGTCCACCCACGGCGTCTACGAGCACGACATCCGCGAGATCTGCGACGCCGTGCACGACGCCGGCGGCCAGGTCTACGTCGACGGCGCGAACCTCAATGCGCTGCTCGGGCACGCCCGCTTCGGTGACTTCGGCGGCGACGTTTCGCACCTCAACCTGCACAAGACCTTCTGCATCCCGCACGGCGGTGGTGGCCCCGGCGTGGGACCCGTCGCCGCGAAGGCACACCTGGCACCGTTCCTGCCCGGTCACCCGTTCGCGCAGCAGGCCGACCGGCGCTCCGGTGCGACCGCCGCCGAGGCGGACGACCGCCTAGCCCACGCCGGCGGCCCGGTCAGTGCGGCGCCGTACGGCAGCCCGAGCATCCTGCCGATCACGTGGACGTACGTCCGGATGATGGGGCTCGAGGGCCTCACCCGTGCGACCGAGGCCGCGGTCCTCGGGGCGAACTACATCGCGGCCCGTCTGCGTGATGCGTTCCCCGTGCTGTACACGGGCGACGACGGACTGGTCGCGCACGAGTGCATCCTCGACCTCCGCCCGCTGCGCGACACCACCGGCATCACGGTCGACGACGTCGCGAAGCGCCTGGTCGACTACGGGTTCCACGCGCCGACGATGTCGTTCCCGGTGGCGGGCACGCTCATGGTCGAACCGACCGAGAGCGAGGACCTCGCCGAGCTCGACCGCTTCGTCGACGCCATGCTCGCGATCCGGGCCGAAGCTGCAGCGGTCGAGCGCGGGGAGTGGCCGGCGGACGACAACCCGCTCGTGCACGCGCCGCACACCGCCTCGTCGGTGATCTCGGGGGAGTGGGCGCACGCCTACACCCGCGAGCAGGCCGTCTACCCGTTGCCGGGCATCAGCGGCCGGAAGTACTGGCCGCCGGTGCGTCGCATCGACCAGGCGTACGGGGACCGCAACCTGGTGTGCGCCTGCCCGCCGATCGAGGCGTTCGCCTGATCCCGAGGGGCGCCGACACCCCGTCGTCGCCGCGCGCTCCGTCGCCGAGCGCCCCGTGCCCCGTCCGGTCCGCCGGGCGGGGCACGGTCGTGTCCGGGTCTGGCGGGGCGACCCGGGCGACCCCGGGCGGTCAAGACACCCCGCTCAGTTCCGCCGAGCAGTCACGAACCGTCGTCCGGACCCGCTCCCACCGACAGATCGTGACCACTCGGCGCGCCACCCACGGCAAGTTGTGACCGCTCGACACAGCCCCTCAGCCGTACGCCTGAGCGATGCTCGGGCGGTCCCCGACTTGCACAGAAGTGTGCCGCGGTGCAACGGATTTCATGCACATGCAACAAAAACGCACCCTTCACCGGCACGCGCGCGAATGTTGCATCTTGTCGCAAGGATCGTGCAAGTTGGTTACCGGCGTGTAACCGTTCGCCCCTGGGTTTGGACGCCGCTGTTCACCTTGCCTACGCTGCAAAGGTCAAACGCGCCCGGGTGACACCGCTGTGCCCTTGCGCGTCCCATGCACCAGGAGGAACCTTGATCAAGAAGCGCGCCGGGCTTTCCGCCCTCGCCGTGCTCGGGGCCACAGCACTCGCCCTGACCGCCTGCTCCAGCAACAGCTCCGACGGGGGTGGCTCGGGCTCGGCGAACGCGTCCGGGATCGTCACCACCAACGGCAGCGAACCCCAGAACCCGCTGATCCCGTCGAACACCACCGAGACCGGTGGCGGCAAGATCATCGACTCGCTCTTCGAGGGTCTCGTCTCGTACGACGCCGACGGCAAGCCGGTCAACGAGGTCGCCAAGAGCATCGACACCGATGACTCGAAGACGTTCGACATCACGCTGAACACCGGCTACACCTTCACCAACGGCGAGAAGGTCACGGCCGAGTCGTTCACCAAGGCGTGGAACTGGGCAGCCCAGAAGTCGAACGCCCAGGGCGCCAGCTACTTCTTCGAGAACATCGAGGGCTACAACGCCGACAAGGACTCCGAGCTCACCGGCCTCAAGGTCGTGGACGACGACGAGTTCACCGTCACGCTGAAGTCGGCGCAGTCCGACTTCCCGCTGTCGCTCGGCTACTCGGCGTTCGTGCCGCTGCCGTCGGCGTTCTACGACGACACCAAGGCCTTCGGTGAGAACCCGATCGGCAACGGTCCGTACAAGCTCGACGGCAAGAAGGCCTGGACCCACAACCAGTCCATCAAGCTCGTCACCAACAAGGACTACGAGGGCAAGCGCAAGCCGAAGAACGGTGGTCTCACGATCACGTTCTACGCCTCGCAGGACACCGCGTACTCCGACGCCCAGGGCGGCAACCTCGACGTCCTCGACGCCGTGCCGGACAGCGCGTTCAAGACCTACAAGTCCGACTTCCCGGACTCGAACGTCAACCAGCCCGCCGCGATCTTCCAGGCGATCTACCTGCCCTACTACCTCGACCACTGGAAGGGTGAAGAGGGCAAGCTGCGTCGCGAGGCCGTCTCGATGGCGATCAACCGCAAGCAGATCACCGACAAGATCTTCGACGGCACCCGCACCCCGGCCAAGGACTTCACCTCCCCGGTGATCGCCGGCTGGAACGACGACCTCGACGGTTCGGACGTCCTGGACTACGACGAGTCCGAGGCCAAGAAGCTCTGGGCCGAGGCCGACAAGATCTCGAAGTACGACGACACGCTCACCATCACGTACAACGCCGATGGTGGCCACGAGGCCTGGGTGACCGCGGTCACGAACTCGATCTCGAACACGCTCGGCATCAAGGCCGAGGGCAACGCGATCCCGACGTTCCAGGAAGCCCTGGACCTCCAGACGAACGACAAGCTCACGGGCGGCAGCCGCACCGGTTGGCAGGCCGACTACCCGTCGCTGTACAACTTCCTCGGCCCGACCATGGGTGAGGGCTCGTCGAACAACTACTCGCGGTACGACTCCAAGGAGTACAACGAGCTGCTCGCCAAGGGCCGTTCGGCTGCGACCGTCGAAGAGGGCAACAAGTCCTTCGACCAGGCACAGGAACTCCTGTTCGAGGACCTGCCCGAGATCCCGCTCTGGTACTCCAACGTGACCGGTGTCTGGAACGCGGACAACGTGTCGAACGTCAAGTTCGGCTGGAACTCGGTGCCGCTGTACTACGACATCGAGGTCAAGAACTGATCCAGGTCTCCTAGAGACCGAAGCGCGAGCAGGTATCCTGCTTCGCGATCACCGGACGGGGGTTCGGGGACCGCACAGGTCCCCGAACCCCCGTACCACGGTGGCAACACCCCCACACAGCGGGCGCCCTCCCGCACCGGACATCCGTGCCGACCCTCGGACCGTCCACCCCTCACCACAATGAACCTGATCGACATCGCTCCGGACCGGGCAGTGATCTGATGCTCTGGTACCTCGGCAAGCGCCTCCTGCAACTCATCCCCGTGTTCTTCGGGGCCACGTTCCTCATCTACTTCCTGGTCTTCTCGCTGCCCGGCGACCCGATCGCCGCGCTGTTCGGCGACCGGCAGCCGTCGCCGCAGGTCATCGAGACGCTGCGTCAGCAGTACAACCTCGACAAGCCGTTCATCGTGCAGTACCTGCTCTGGATCGGCGGCGTGTTCCGCGGCGACCTCGGCGTGACCTACTCGGGTCTGCCGGTCAGCCAGCAGCTCGCATCGGCCTTCCCGATCACCGCGCGCCTGGCGATCCTCGCGCTCGTGTTCGAGGCCGTCGCCGGCATCGTCGTCGGCGTCGTCGCGGGTCTGCGCAAGGGCAAGCTGTTCGACGCCACCGCGCTCGTCGTGTCGCTCCTGCTCATCTCGGTGCCGACCTTCGTCGTCGGGTTCGTGCTGCAGTACGTCTTCGGCATCAAGCTCGGGCTGTTCCGCGTCACGGTGTCCGGCGAGGCGCCGTGGAGCGAACTCGTCCTGCCGGCGATCGTCCTCGCCTCGGTCTCGTTCGCGTACATCGTGCGTCTGACCCGGGCCAGCGTCGCCGAGAACATGAGCGCCGACTTCGTGCGCACAGCCACGGCCAAGGGCCTGCCCCGCCGTCGTGTCGTCGGCGTGCACATCTTCCGGAACTCGCTCATCCCCGTGGTGACCTACCTGGGCGTCGACATCGGCAACCTGATGGTCGGCGCGATCGTGACCGAGGGCATCTTCAACATCAACGGTGTCGGCGGCACGGTGTTCCGCGCCGTCAAGCTCGGCGAAGGCCCGACGGTGGTCTCCTTCGTCGCCGTGATGGTCATCATCTTCATGCTCGCCAACCTCCTGGTGGACCTGCTCTACGCCGTCCTGGACCCGAGGATCCGCTATGCCAAGTAACGCCGCACCCCGCTCGGCGACGCACTACGTCGCCCCGCTCGAAGAAACCCCCCTGCAGGCGGTCGACCAGGTCAACGAGGACGAGAAGACCCGTTCCCTGTGGACCGACGCCTGGGAGTCCATGCGGACCCGCCCGACGTTCTGGATCTCCTCGATCCTGATCCTGCTGATCATCGTCGTCGCGGTCTTCCCGGGGCTCTTCGCCCACGTCGACCCGCGCGCGTCGAACCTCGACAACAGCGATGGCGGGCCCGAGGCCGGGCACATCCTCGGCTTCACGCGTCAGGGCTCGGACGTCTACGCCCGCGTGATCTGGGGTGCCCAGAACTCGCTCATCGTCGGCATCGTCGCGACGATCCTGGTGTCGATCGTCGGAATCGTGATCGGTTCCCTGGCCGGCTTCTACGGCGGCTGGCTCGACACGATCGTGTCCCGCATCGGTGACATCTTCTTCTCGATCCCCACCGTCCTCGGTGCGATCGTGATCATGTCGGTCATCCCCGCGCGGAACGCGATCACCGTCGCGCTCGTCCTCGCTGCGTTCGCGTGGCCCCAGATCGCCCGCATCATGCGTGGCGCCGTGCTGAGCGCCAAGCAGGCGGACTACGTCATGGCGTCGGCGGCCCTGGGTGTCAACCGGTTCCGGACGCTCGTGCGTCACGTCATCCCGAACTCGCTGGCTCCGGTCATCGTGGTCGCGACCGTGTCGCTCGGCACGTTCATCGTCGCCGAGGCGACGCTGTCGTTCCTCGGCATCGGTCTGCCGCCGTCGGCCCTGAGCTGGGGCCTCGACATCGGCACCGCCCAGACATCGATCCGCACGAACCCGTCGACGATCTTCTGGCCGTCGGCAGCCCTGTCCATCACCGTGCTCGCGTTCCTGCTCCTCGGTGACGTGGTGCGCGACGCGCTCGACCCGAAGGCGAGGGCCCGCCGATGAGCGAGACACTGACCCAGACGAACAGCAGCCGCACCGGTGGTTCCGGCGCACCGCTGCTCGAGATCACCGACCTGCAGGTCGGCTTCAAGACCCAGAGCGGCCTCGTACAGGCCGTCCGCGGCGTCAACCTCACCCTCGAGCAGGGCGAGCGCCTGGCCATCGTCGGCGAGTCCGGTTCGGGCAAGTCGACGAGCGCCCAGGCGATCATCAAGCTGCTCCCCGGCACCGGTGAGGTCACCGGCGGCTCGATCAAGTTCAACGGGCGCGAGCTCGTCGGGCTGAGCGACAAGGAGATGTCGGAGATCCGCGGGAAGGAGATCGGCTACGTCCCCCAGGACCCGATGTCGAACCTCAACCCGCTGTGGTCGATCGGCTTCCAGGTCGAAGAGGCGATCCGTGCGAACGGCATGGCGACCGGCAAGAAGGCCGTCCGTGACCGTGCCGTCGAGGTCCTGCAGGAGGCCGGCCTCGGCGACGCCTCGACCCGCCTGAAGCAGTACCCGCACGAGTTCTCCGGCGGCATGCGCCAGCGCGTGCTCATCGGTATCGGTCTGTCGAGCCGCCCGCAGCTGCTCATCGCCGACGAGCCGACGAGTGCGCTCGACGTCACCGTCCAGCGCGTCATCCTCGACCACCTCGAGAGCCTGACCCGCGACTTCGGCACCTCGGTGCTGTTCATCACGCACGACCTCGGCCTCGCCGCCGAGCGCGCCGAGAAGCTCGTCGTGATGTACAAGGGCCAGGTCGTCGAGGCCGGTCCCTCGAAGGAGATCCTGGCCAACCCGCAGCACCCGTACACGCAGCGGCTCGTCGCGGCGGCACCGTCGCTGGCCAGCCGTCGCATCCAGTCGAAGGTGCAGCACGAGCGGGTCGACATCGCCGACGCCGGCAACGACGACGCCGAGTTGATCGCCCGGGCCCAGGAGCGCGAGCACCGTCCGGCCGAGGACCTCATCGTGGTGAAGAACCTCGAGAAGGTCTACAAGCTGCGCGGCAAGAGCCTCGCCACCCGCGAGCTCAAGGCCGTCGACGACGTGTCGTTCTCGATCCAGAAGGGCACCACCACGGCGCTCGTGGGCGAGTCCGGTTCGGGCAAGTCGACCGTCGCCAAGCTCGTCCTGCAGCTCGAGAGCATCACGAGCGGCACCGTGCAGTTCGACGGCATCGACATCGGCGCGCTGAAGGGCAAGGACCTCTTCGACTTCCGCCGCCGCGTGCAGCCGGTGTTCCAGGACCCGTACGGGTCCCTGGACCCGATGTACAACGTCGGGAACACGATCGCCGAGCCGCTCGCCACGCACAAGGTGGGCGACAAGGCCTCGCGTCGCGCCCGGGTGCTCGAGTTGCTCGACCAGGTCGCGCTGCCGAAGTCGATGGTCAACCGCTACCCGAACGAGCTGTCCGGTGGCCAGCGACAGCGCATCGCCGTCGCCCGCGCGCTGGCGCTCAAGCCGGAGGTCATCGTCCTCGACGAGGCCGTCTCCGCGCTCGACGTGCTCGTGCAGGGGCAGATCCTCGACCTGCTCACCGAGCTGCAGACCGAGCTCGGCCTGACGTACCTGTTCATCACGCACGACCTCGCGGTCGTCCGCCTCGTCGCGGACAACGTGTGCGTCATGCGCCGTGGGCAGATCGTCGAGAAGGCGACGACCGACGAGGTCTTCGCCGCCCCGAAGGAGCAGTACACGAAGGACCTCCTGGCCGCCATCCCCGGCGCCGGGTTCGAGTTCGGACGCTGATCCACCTGGACACGAACGAGGCCGGACGCCCCGTCGTCCTCCGCGCTGGTCGCGGGGGCGCGGTGGCGTCCGGCCTCGTCGCCGTCCTGGGGCTGTTCCTGCTCGGCGATGCGGCGTTCCGGGGCAGCTGGGACGTCGTCCTCCGCGCCGCCGGCCCGATCGCCGTGCTCGTCTGGGCGCTCTGGGTCCTGACCTACCGCCCGTGCATCGTCATCGACGAGCGCGCGGTCACCGTGGTCAACCCGCTCCGCCGTACCGTGGTGCCGTGGCAGGCCGTCGCCGACGTGCGGCTCCGCTGGCAGATCGTGATCGAGACGGTCGCCGGCCGGAAGGTCCAGTGCTGGGGCGGGCCGTCGCTGCCGCGGCCGAAACCGGCCCGGCGCGGTGAGCGGGCCGTCCTACGACAGCCCGATGAGATGACGGTGCTGCTCGACCGCTGGTCCGAACACCGCGACGGCACCGGCGCCGGCGACGCCGTGCGCGGCTGGGACGTGCCGGCCCTGGCGGTCGGCGCAGCGGCGCTGGCGCTGCTCGCCGCTTCGCTGCTCAGCCTGTGGCTCGGAGCCTGACGCGGCTCACGATCGCGACCACACGACGGACGGGAGGCCCGGTACCAGCTGGTACCGGGCCTCCCGTCCGTCTGCTGGTCACGTCCACGGCGTGACCGGCGTCGTCAGACGACCGCGCCGACCCGCTCGGTGAGCAGGTGCTCCTGGTCGGTCTGGATGCAGGCGACACCGCGGCCGTGCACGGGCTCGAGACCCGGGTCGATCGTGCGGCACTGCTCCTGCCGGCCCTCGTCGAGGAGCTGGTAGAGCGGGCAGCGCGTGCGGAACCGGCAGCCGTCGATGCGCTCCGTGGGGGAGGGCAGGTCGCCGTCGAGCAGGATGCGCCCGCGGGCGGCCTCGGCCATGGGGTCCGGCACCGGCACGGCCGACAGCAGGGCTCGGGTGTACGGGTGCTGCGGGTCCGAGAAGACCGCGTCGCCGTCGCCGTACTCGACGATGCGGCCGAGGTACATGACCGCGACGTCGTCGGCGATGTGCCGGACGACGGACAGGTCGTGCGCCACGATCAGGTAGGACAGCCCGAGGCGGTGCTTGAGGTCCTCGAGCAGGTTGATCACACCGGCCTGCACCGAGACGTCGAGCGCGGAGACCGGCTCGTCGAGCACCAGGATCTTCGGCTCCACGATGAGTGCTCGGGCGATGCCGATGCGCTGCCGCTGGCCGCCGGAGAACTCGTGCGGGTACCGGTCGATGTAGCTCGGCTCGAGCCCGACCAGCTCGAGGACCTCGCGCACCCGCCGGCGGATCTCGTCCTTCGCGACGCCGTGCACGGTGAGGGGTTCACCGATCACCGAGCCGATGTCGAGGCGCGGGTCGATCGACGCCATCGGGTCCTGGAACACGACCTGGATGTCGCGGCGCAGTGCCAGACGGTCCTTCTTGGACAGCGAGGCGGTGTCGACGCCGTTCACCCGGATGGTGCCGTGCTGGGCCCCGGCGAGCTCGAGGATCTCCATGATGGTGGTCGTCTTGCCGCAGCCGGACTCGCCGACCAGACCGAGCACCTGGCCGCGCTTGAGCGTCAGGGAGATGCCGTCCACCGCGTGCACCTCGCCGATCTGCCGGCGGAAGAGCGCGCCCTTGGTGAGCGGGAACGTCTTGACGACGTCCTGCAGCTCGAGCACGACCTCGTCGCCGTGGTCGACCGCTGCCTCGGGGACGTCCTCGGGGCGGGGGAAGATCTCCGAGCGCTCGAGGGTGCCCGCGGCGATCTCGTCGCGACGGATGCACGCGGCGGTGTGGTCGTCGAGCAGGGTGCCGTTGCCGATCGTCTGGACGGCGCCGGTCAGGACCGGGTTGTCGGCGCTCTGCGGCACCGACGGTGCGACGAGGGCGGGTTCGCCGTCGCGGCACGCGTCGATGACGGCGGGGCAGCGGTCGGCGAACGGGCAGCCGGTCGGCTTCTGCGTGAGCAGGGGCGGGCGGCCGTCGAGCGGGACGAGCCGCTCGGTGCGGGCGGACGTCATGTTCGGCATCGAGCGGAGCAGCCCGATCGTGTACGGCATCACCGGTTCACGGAACAGGGGGAGCACCGGCGCCGTCTCGACGATCCGGCCGGCGTACATCACTGCGACGCGGTCGGCGTTGCCGGCGACGACGCCGAGGTCGTGGGTGATGAGCACGACGGCCGCACCCGTCATGTCCTTGGCGGTCTGCAGCACGTCGAGGATCTGCGCCTGGATCGTCACGTCGAGCGCCGTGGTGGGCTCGTCCGCGATGATCAGCTTCGGGTCGTTCGCGATTGCGATGGCGATCATCGCGCGCTGGCGCATGCCGCCGGAGAACTCGTGCGGGAACGCGTCGAGTCGTCGCGCCGGGTTCGGGATGCCGACGATGCGCAGGAGTTCCTCGGCGCGGGTGCGTGCGGCGTGCTGGGTGAGGGAGCGGTCGTGCAGGCGCAGGCCCTCGATGATCTGCTGGCCGATCGTGTACACCGGCGTCAGGGCCGACAGCGGGTCCTGGAACACCATCGCGATGTCCCGGCCGCGCAGCGCGGACATCTCGCGGTCGTTCCGGCCGACGAGCTCCTGCCCATCGAACCGGATGCTGCCCTGCACCTGGGCGGACGACGGCAGCAGACCCATCACGGCCATCGAGGACACCGATTTGCCGGAGCCAGACTCGCCCACGATGCCGAGGAACTCACCGGGTGCCACCGAGTAGTCGACACCCCGGACGGCGTAGACGGGCTTGGTCTTCGGGTTGAACGTGACCGACAGGTCGGACACGGTGAGCAGCGGCTCAGTCACGGTTTGCTCCGGAGGTGGGGTCGATGGCGTCGCGCAGGGCGTCGCCGAGCAGGCTGGTCGAGAGCACGGTGGCGACGAGCGTCGCGGCGGGCAGGACGAAGAGCCACGGACGGGTGACGGCGGACTGGCTTCCGGCGGCGAGCAGGGTGCCGAGCGACACGTCGGGGATCTGGATGCCGAAGCCGAAGAAGCTCAGCGAGCTCTCCGCCAGGATCGCGGCGCCGACGCCGAGGGTGGCGTCGATGATGAGAAGCGATGCCACGTTCGGCAGGATGTGCCGTCGGATGATCGTGAACGCCGGGACGCCCATGAACCGGGCGGCCTTGACGTAGTCGCGCTCACGCAGGGACATCGTCTGCCCGCGGATCACCCGGGCCATCACCATCCAGCTGAACACCGCGAGCCCGACGATGAGGGCCACCCACGTCAGGTTCTTGAACACCGGGCTGAGCAGCACGAGCGCGTAGAACGACGGGATCACGAGCAGCAGGTCGATCACCCACACGAGCAGCCGGTCGGTGACGCCGCCGAAGTACCCGGCGATCGCGCCGACGATGCCGGCGATCAGGGTCGCTGCCGGTCCGGCGATCAGGCCGATGAGCAGCGACTTCTGCAGGCCGACCAGGGTCTGCGCGTAGATGTCCTGGCCGATGTCGTTCGTGCCGAACCAGTGCGCGGCGCTCGGCGGCATGCCGAACGCCAGGCCGTCGGAGTCGACGGCGTTCCAGTGGTACAGGTACGGGCCGAGGAACGCCCAGAGGATGATGAGGAGCAGGGCGCTGCCGCCGATGCGCGCGCGCCAGGTGCCGAACACCTTGCGCCAGAGCGGGGTCCGGCCGCCCTTCACCTCGATGACGTGCGCCGGCGTGCCGGCGTTGCCGTCGCCGGGGTCACCGGCGGTGGTCGTGGTCGTGGGGTCGAGAACAGACACGGGTCACACCCTCACTCGCGGGTCGAGCGCGGCGTACAGCAGGTCCGCGAGGGTCCCTGCGATGAGCACGAGGATCGCCGTGAAGAGGATCGTGCCCGACGCCGCGTTGATGTCGTTGTTGCTGATGCTCTGGACGAAGTACTCGCCCATGCCGTGCCAGCTGAAGACCAGCTCGGTGATGCTCGCGCCGGTCAGGATGAGTCCGAACGAGTACGCGAAGAAGGTCGACATCGGGATGAGGGCGACCCGCACACCGTGGCGCATGATCGCCGAGCCGCGGGTGCGGCCCTTCGACCGTGCGGTCCGGATGAAGTCGTTCGACAGCACGTCGAGCATCGCCGAGCGCTGGTAGCGCGAGTAGGTGGCGACGGCGCCGATGGTCAGCGAGATCGTCGGTAACAACAGGTGCACGAGCCGGTCGCCGAGCACCGGGAAGAACCCGGTCACCCCCGGCGTGTACTCGCCGGTGAACCGGATCACCTGCGTCCCCACGCCCTGGTTGAGCGTGGTCGCGAGGATCATCAGCACGACCGCGATGACGAAGGTCGGGGTGGCGAGCACAGCGAACGACAGGTACGTCGACACCTGGTCGGAGGTGCGGTACTGCCGGACCGCGTTCCAGACGCCGAGGAGCACCCCGAGGATCGCGCCGAGCAGTGTGCCGATCACGAGCAGCCGCAGGCTCGTCCCGGAGCGGGCGATGATGTCGGCCGTCACCTCGGTGCCGCGGGTGCTCATGCCCAGCGAGCCGTGCGTCACCAGCCCGACCCACCAGTCCCAGGTGCGGACGAGGAGCGGGGTGTCCGGATCGGCGCCGAGCTTGCGGAGCGACGCCTGGATGGTGCCCGGCGGCACGGCCGGGTTGCGCCCCAGGAACCGGGCTGCCGGGTTGAGCGTCGTGCTGGCGAGGATGTACCCGAGCGTGGTCGCCACGATCGTCAGGACGATGTAGTTGACGATCCGCTTTGCGATGAAGGCGAGCATGTGGTTCGTGACCTCTGGGTGCGGCCGTCCGACCGGACGGCGTTGTCGGTGGCGACAGGCTAGCCGTTCGAGCGACTGGGTGGGACAACGGAAGTGACGCTATGCAACATTCGTTACGAGCGTGTTTCGATTCATCGCACAGACCCTTGTGCCGCCTTCGGATGTGGCTAGGGTTCTCAACCAACAGGCGCGACGGCGGGGGCCGCCGCGGTCCAGCGCGATCTGCGCGAACCACAACGAAAGGGAATCCTCGCCATGCGAAAGAGGATCAAGGGCATCGCCGCCCTGGCCACCGCTGCGGCAGCTGCCGTCGTGCTGGCAGGCTGCTCCGGCGGCGGAGAAGCGGGCGGCGACAACTCCGCGGTCGCCGAGTCGTCGCTGAAGTCGACCGGCTGGACCGTCGCGGACCGCGCGGACGTCAAGGACGGCGGGTCGATCACCCTGCCGATCGACACCGCTCCGGCGAACTGGCAGCTGCTCAACCTGGACTCGGGGACCGTCGACGACACGACGATCTCGCAGACCTACCTGCCGAGCTTCATCCAGTTCAAGGAGAACGGTGAGTGGGAGGCGAACAAGGACTACGCGACGTCCGTCGAGCTGACCAAGGACTCGCCCCAGACCGTCGAGATCAAGATCAACCCGAAGGCCGTGTGGTCGGACGGCACCCCGATCAGCGCGAAGGACGTCATCGCGAACTGGAAGGCGCTGAACGGCTCCGACAAGGCCTTCGCGCCGCTGTCCACCAACGTGTGGGAGGACGTGGACTCGGTCAAGCAGGGCTCCGACGAGCGTGACGTCATCATGACGTTCTCGAAGACCAACGCCGACTGGGCGAGCGTCTTGACCGCCATCTACCCGTACTGGGCCGTCGACACCCCGGACCACTTCAACAAGGCCTGGGCCAAGGCGCCGTACGCCGCCGACGGCAAGACCTACGTCTCCGGTGGTCCGTACATCCTGAAGTCCTTCGACACCAACGGTGGCGTCGTGACCTTCGAGAAGAACTCCAAGTGGTGGGGTGACGAGGGCAAGCTCGACACGATCGTCTTCAAGACGGTCTCGCGTGACGGCGTCGCCCAGGCGTACGGCAACAAGGAGCTCGACGCGTTCAACCTGAACGGCAGCGCCGACAACCTCAAGACGGCGAACTCGCGGTCCGACTCGAAGATCGAGCGCTCGCTCGGCACCACGCAGCGTCAGATCACGCTGAACGGCACCTCGGACGTCTTCAAGGACCAGGACGTGCGCCAGGCGTTCGCACAGGCCATCAACCGCAAGGTCGTGGCCCAGGCGATCCTGTCGCCGGTGAAGAGCCCGGGCGACGTGCTCAACAACCTCGTCTACCTGCCCGGACAGCAGGGCTACGAGGACGACGCGTCGAGCGTCTACGGCTACAGCACCGACAAGGCGAAGTCGAAGCTCGAGGACGCCGGCTGGAAGATCGGTTCGGACGGCTACGCGACCAAGGGCGGCAAGGAACTCGACGTCCGCTTCGTGATCCCGTCGGACAACCCGAACTCGGCGAACGTCGCGCAGCTCGTGCAGCAGCAGACCAAGCTCGCCGGCTTCAAGGTGACCATCGACACCGTGCCCACCGACGACTTCTTCACGAAGTACATCACCACGACGACGCGTGACTTCGACGCCACGTACTTCGCGTGGCAGGGCACGCCGTTCCCGATCTCGTCGCTGAAGTCGATCTACTACCCCGCCGACGCCGGCCAGAACTACTCCGGCGTGACGGACGACTCGCTCGGTGCCGCGTGGGACAAGGCGAACGGCGAGCTCGACCCGGATGCCCGCATCAAGGACGCGCAGGCCATCGACAAGAAGATCGTCGCGGTCGCCGGCACCATCCCGCTGTTCGCCGAGCCGTACGCCTGGGGTGTGCGCAAGGACCTGGTGAACTACGGTCCGGCGCAGTTCCAGCAGTCCTCGGTCAAGTGGCAGGACGTCGGCTACACGAAGTAGTCGCCGCCCCGTTCACGAACGACACCCCCGACGTCGCACGACGTCGGGGGTGTCGTTCTGCTGCGTGACCGCTAGAACCGTGCCGCCGCCAGCGACGCCGCGACCCCGAGGACGACCATCGCCAGGATCGTCCAGCCGTGGGTGCGGTGCGTGATCGGCGCAGCCGTCACGGTCGACGGAGGTGGGCCGTCCTGCTCGGCCGGGGCGGGCACGTGGGCCAGCATCCGCGCGGCCGCAGCATCGACGTCCAGGTGATCCGGGCCTCCCGGCTGGTCACCGCTGTGCGCGGCGAGGCGCGCCGTCGGGCGGGTCGCGATCCAGACGCGGCGGACGCCCTCGCTGGTGACCACCTCGATGCCGTACTTCGTGCGCACCTCGCTGATGCGGGACCAGGTGTAGGTGCTGGTCCGCCGGACGTCCACGATGCGCAGGTGCTCCGGCGTCAGCTCGATCCGGGGACGCCAGAGCGCTGCCCAGGCGACGAACGCGACGGCGATGCTCGGGATCGGCACGAGCCAGGGGGCGCCGCCGCCGAGCAGGGCCAGTGGGACGAGCACGACGGCCACGACCCAGAGGACGACGGCGAGGGCGCGCAGGCCGGGGGCGACGATGGTGGTGGGCACCGGACGAGGGTACGAGATGCCTCCCCGGAGACGCCCGGGGAGCGGGTGTGACACACCGGCGCGTATCTCCGGACGACCCGATTCCCCGGGGAGGCAGATCCTGGACGGACCCTCGTGCCGTCAATGGTCGTCGCCCCCAGTTGGGGTGTCAATACCCCATCGCGACGCATTCAGGGGAATCCCACGCCGGGGGCTACGAAACGAGCAGTTCGATCTGTTCGCGGATGGTCTCGGCCTTCGGGAACCGCAGACCGACCAGACCGATGTGCCGCCACCGGACCACGCCGTCGGGGCCGATCACGAAGACCGACCGACGCAGGCCGATGCCCGGGGCCTGCACCCCGTACGCGCGGATCACCGAGCCCGCGGTGTCGCTGAGCAGCGGGAACGCGAGCGAGGACCCGCGGGCGAACCCCTCGTGCGAGTCGAGTGCCTGCGGGCTGATGCCCCACACGGTCGCGCCGAGGTCGGTGAACTCGTCGAGTTCGGCCTGGTAGCTGCAGAGCTGGGCCGTGCAGACCGCCGTCGCGTCGCCCGGGTAGAAGGCCAGCACCACGGTGCGGCCGATCTCGGCGGACAGGTCGTACTCGTCGTCGGTGCGGACGCCGCCGCGCACGACCATCCCCGGCAGGGTGAACGACGGGGCGGACTCGCCGATCGCGGGGATGCTCATGCGTCTCACGGTAGGGCGGCCCGGCGGTGGTTGCCCCTCGGCGCGCTGAGTGGGGGCTGTGGATGCGCTCCGCGGCCTACGAGAACAACTGCGGGAACGCGTGCGCCACCCAGGGGTACCCGACGAAGACCACCGCGTCGAGCAGTGCGTGCGTGATGACGAGCGGCAGGAGTCGGCCCCACCTCGTGTAGATCCAGCCGAACACGACGCCCATCACCGCGTTGCCGATGAACGCCCCGAACCCCTGGTACAGGTGGTAGCTGCCGCGCAGCAGAGCGGTCGACAGGATCATCTGCCAGCGGCCCCAGCCCAGGTCGCCGAGACGGGCGTAGAGGTACCCGATCACGATCACCTCTTCCTGCAGGCCCGAGCGGATCGCGGACAGGAGCAGGACCGGGACCGTCCACCAGTACGAGTTGAGCGCGGCAGGGTCGACCGCGACGGTGATGCCGAGCGCCCGCCCCGCGAAGTACAGCGCGAGCCCCGGGATCCCGATGCACAGGGCGATGAGCGCCGGGCCGCCCAGGTCCGGCTTCGCCCGGAACCGGTCGATCCCGAGCCGGCCGAGGTGTGGTCGCGACGTGCTCCACAGCAGGTAGCAGACGAGCGCGACCGGGGCCAGGTCCACCGCGATGCCGAGGAGCTGCCGGGCGAGGTCGACGTACTGCACCGTCGTCGACGAGGTGTTCAGCGCCGTCGACTGCTCGCCGAGCGGGGTCGTCTGGGACAGGTCGTCGATGATCTGCAGGATCGAGTAGAGGGCGCTGGCACCGAGCGAGAGCAGCAGGACGATGGTGATCTCGACCCACGTTCGCCGACGGCTCATGCGCTGTACTCCTGTCGCTTGCGAACTACCGGTAGACTGGCGTGTCGGGCGTTCTGCCCACGGGTGCGGTGCTGTGAAAACACTGGCCCGACACTCTCCCAGAAATTGAAGGATGTCCTGTATGGCGCTCGCCACCCGGTCCGACCTGCGCAACGTCGCCATCGTGGCACACGTCGACCACGGCAAGACCACCCTCGTCGACGCGATGCTCACGCAGACCAACTCGTTCGACGCCCACTTCGAGGGCGAAGACCGCATGATGGACTCGAACGACCTCGAGCGCGAGAAGGGCATCACGATCCTCGCGAAGAACACGTCGGTGCTCTACAACGGCAAGCACGCGACCGAGTTCGGCGCGGACGGCCCCATCACCATCAACGTGATCGACACGCCCGGTCACGCCGACTTCGGTGGTGAGGTCGAGCGCGGCCTCTCCATGGTCGACGGTGTCGTGCTGCTCGTCGACGCCTCCGAAGGTCCCCTGCCCCAGACCCGCTTCGTGCTGCGCAAGGCGCTCGCCGCGAAGCTCCCGGTGATCCTGCTCGTCAACAAGACGGACCGGCCCGACTCCCGCATCGACGAGGTCGTCTCCGAGTCCCAGGACCTGCTCCTCGGCCTCGCCTCCGACCTGTCGGACGAGGTCGACGACCTCGACCTCGACGCGATCCTCGACGTCCCGGTGGTCTACGCCTCGGGTCGCAACGGCGCCGCGTCGCGCAACAAGCCGAACGACGGCGAGCTGCCCGACAACGACGACCTCGAGCCGCTGTTCGAAGCGATCCTCCAGCACGTCCCGGCCCCGAAGTACGACGACGAGCACCCGCTGCAGGCGCACGTCACGAACCTCGACGCCTCCCCGTTCCTCGGTCGCCTGGCGCTCCTGCGCATCTTCCACGGCACCATGAAGAAGGGCCAGACGGTCGCGTGGGTCAAGCACGACGGCACCGTCGTCAACGCCCGCATCACCGAGCTCCTCATCACGAAGGCGCTCGACCGCTACCCGGCCGAGTCGGCGGGCCCCGGTGACATCGTCGCCGTCGCCGGCTTCGACACGATCACCATCGGCGAGACCCTGACCGACCCCGAGGACGTCCGCCCGCTGCCGACCATCACGGTCGACGACCCGGCGATCTCGATGACGATCGGCACGAACACCAGCCCGCTCGTCGGCAAGGTCAAGGGTCACAAGCTGACCGCCCGCATGGTCAAGGAGCGCCTCGACCGCGAGCTCGTCGGCAACGTCTCGCTCAAGGTCCTCGACATCGGCCGCCCCGATGCGTGGGAGGTCCAGGGCCGTGGTGAGCTCGCACTCGCCATCCTGGTCGAGCAGATGCGTCGCGAGGGCTTCGAGCTCACCGTCGGCAAGCCGCAGGTGGTCACGAAGCGTGACGAGAACGGCAAGCTGCAGGAGCCGTACGAGCACATGACGATCGACACGCCGGAGGAGTACCTCGGCGCGATCACGCAGCTCATGGCCGCTCGCAAGGGCCGCATGGAGAACATGACGAACCACGGCACCGGCTGGGTGCGCATGGAGTTCATCGTCCCGTCGCGCGGTCTGATCGGCTTCCGCACGTCCTTCCTCACGGAGACCCGCGGCACCGGCATCGCCAACGCGATCTTCCACGGCTACGACGAGTGGGCCGGCGCGATCCAGACCCGCATCAACGGCTCGATCGTCTCCGACCGCTCCGGTGTGGTGACGCCGTTCGCCATCACGAACCTCCAGGAGCGGATGTCGTTCTTCGTCAACCCGACCGAAGAGGTCTACGAGGGCATGGTCATCGGCGAGAACTCGCGCGCCGACGACATGGACGTGAACATCACCAAGGAGAAGAAGCTCACCAACATGCGGTCGGCCAACGCCGACACGTTCGAGTCGATGACGCCGTCGCGTCAGCTCTCGTTGGAGGAGTGCCTCGAGTTCGCCCGTGAGGACGAGTGTGTCGAGGTCACCCCCGCCGCCGTGCGCATCCGCAAGGTCGAGCTGGACGCCTCGGCTCGCCAGCGCTCCTACGCGCGTCTCAAGCGCCAGGACGCGTAAGCACCAGCACGAGCAACACGCGCGGAGGCCCGTCCTCCGTCCGACGGCCCGGTCACCTGCAACAGGTGGCCGGGCCGTTCGCGGTTGTACCGTGGTCAGCGTGACTCTCGACCTGCTCTCGATCTACCAGGACCTGCACGCCCACCCGGAGCTCGGCTTCCAGGAGCACCGCACCGCCGGTGTCATCACTGCGAAGCTCGCCGAGATCGGTGGGATCGAGGTGACGACGGGCGTCGGCGGCACCGGCGTCGTCGGTGTCGCGTCGAACGGCGAGGGCCCCGTGGTCTGGCTCCGCGCCGACATGGACGGCCTGCCCGTGCAGGAACGCACCGGCCTGTCCTACGCCAGCGAGCACGTCGGCATCGATGACGAGGGCCGCGAGGTCCCGACCATGCACGCCTGCGGCCACGACATCCACGTCACGTGGCTGCTCGGCACGCTGGAGCGCCTGGTCGCCACCACGGGGGACTGGCGCGGCACGGTCGTCGCCGTCTTCCAGCCTGCTGAGGAGGTCATCTCCGGCGCCCGCGCGATGGTCGAGGACGGCCTGGCCGAGCGGTTCCCGAAGCCGGACGTCGTGCTCGGGCAGCACTCCGCGCCCGCACCGGTCGGCATCGTCGCGGTCGGCACCGGCCCCGTGATGGCGTCGAGCGACCGGCTGACGGTGACCTTCAACGGTCGTGGGGCGCACGGTTCGGCACCGCAGGCCTCGCTCGACCCGGTCGTCACCGCGGCCTCGGCCATCGTGCGGCTGCAGACGGTCGTCGCCCGCGAGGTCTCGCCGAGCGACGCGGGGGTCGTCACCGTCGGCAGCTTCCACGCCGGCACGCGGGCGAACATCATCCCCGACGAGGCCGTGATCGAGATCTCGACCCGGGCCCGCAACGAGGAGACCCGCCAGCGCATCATCGCCTCGATCGAGCGCATCGTCCGGGCCGAGAGCACGGCCGGAGGCCTGTCCGAGCCGACGATCGTGCGCGCGCCGGGCGCCGAGGTCACCGTGAACGACGCCGAGGCCGCCGCCACCGTGCTCGAGGCCATCCGCGCCGAGGTGCCGGGAGCCCGCGACCTGGAGATCGGGCTCGCCATGGCGTCGGAGGACGTCGGCCAGCTCGCCACCGCCGCCGGAGCGCCGCTCGTGTACTGGTTCACGGGCATCACCGACCCGGAGCGCTTCCGCCGCGGCGAGGAGATCCCGAGCAACCACTCGCCGTTCTACGCGCCGCAGGCCGAGACCGCGATCCCGGTCGGCGTCGACGCCCTGGTCGCGGCGACGCGCGCCTACGTCGCCTGACACGTTCTTCGGGAAGGAGGCCCGGGGCGGCCCCGCCGCGCACGTGACCGCCCCGGGGGCGGCACGTTCACAGCCAACTCGCGCCGGGCCTCCCGGCTCGTCCGTTACGGTCGCGCCATGCGTTCCCTCCGTACCCCGCTGATCGCCGCCGTCGCTGCCGGCATCGCCCTGGCCGGACTCACCGGCTGCTCGACCCAGGCCGTGCAGCAGGCCACCGACCTCGGGTCCTCCGTCGCGTCGAACGTCGCCGACGGGATCGCGGGCATCGACGGCAAGGCGATCCAGGACGGCATGTCCTCGGTCGCCGGCGGCATCGACGGCGCGCTCGACACGGCGCTCAAGGGTGCCGATGTGACCTCCGACGGCAAGGTGCCGGACGGGTTCCCGTCGGCCGACGTCCCGCTCGTCGACGGCACCGTGCTCGGTGGGGGAGCCGGACCGAACGGCTCGGGGTGGGTCGCGCAGGTCCGGGCGGCCTCCGTCGATGACTTCCAGGCCGCTGTCCAGCAGCTCACCGACGCCGGGTACACCGAGTCGGCCAAGCGTGCGGACTCGTCGAGCGCGTTCGGCATGTTCCGGAGCGACGCCTACCGCGTCGTCCTGACCTTCTCGGAGACCAAGGACAGCGGCGGCGTCACGGCGACCTACATCGTCACGCCCCGCTAGTCCCGTACCCTTGGGGACGATGTCGAAGGTCCCCGCCACGCGCCCCGAGCGCGTCCTGATCGTGCACGCCCACCCCGACGACGAGACGCTCTCGTCGGGCGGGACCATCGCGACCCTGCTCGAGCGCGGCGCCGAGGTGACCGTGCTCACCGCGACCCGGGGCGAGCGCGGTGAGATGCTCACGGAGCAGTTGGCCCCGCTGGCGGGCGACCCCGCGCGGGTGGCACGGCACCGGGAGACCGAGATCGATGCGGCCCTCGCCGCCCTCGGCGGGCCGCAGCACCTGTGGCTCGGCGGGCGCGGTGCGCGGCCGACCGACCTGCCGGAGCGTCGCTACGTCGACTCGGGCATGCAGTGGGGCCCGGACGGGCGGGCCACCGCCGCGGACGACGCCTCGCCGGACTCGCTGACGGCGGCCGACCTGGGCGAGGTCGTCGACGACGTCCGCGCCGCGATCCGCTCCTCCGGTGCCGACGCCGTGATCAGCTACGCCGACGACGGCGGCTACGGGCACCCTGACCACGTGCGGATGCACCACGCGGCGCAGTACGCGGCCCGTGCCGAAGAGGTCCCGTTCTCGACGATCGTCGACCCCGCCAGCGGCCAGGCCGACGTCACGGTCGACGTCCTGCCGGTCCGGGCCAAGGTGCGTGCGGCCGTCGAGCAGTACCACTCCCAGGTCGCCGTCGACCCCGTGGACCCCGCCGACCCCGCGGCCCTGTCGTGGGTGATGCCGCACGGCGTCCGGCAGCACGCCCCGGCGGTCGAGGCGTTCCGGCACGACGCGGCCCCGCAGCCGGCGGCGCCGCAGACCTACGCCGAGATGTCCGGCCAGGGCAAGGCCGCGGCGGTCGTCGTCTCGCTGCTGCTCGGGCTGCTCGCCGGTGGCCTCGGGACGGTCACACACCAGCAGACGCTCGGCGCGTTCCCGGTCGGGCTCGTCGTCACCACCCTCATCGTGCTCGGCCTGACCGTGGGCGTGCGGCTCGTCTACCGCTCGCGGGCGATGGTCGCCGCGATCGGCATCGGGATCCTCGTCGCGACGCAGGTGCTCGTGTCGGTCGGCGGGGAGAGCTCGCCGCTCGTCCTCGCCAACGCGGCCGGGTACGTCTGGACCTTCGCCCCCGCGGTCATCGCAGCCCTGGTCCTCGCGTGGCCGGACCTGTCGGGGCTGCGGTCCCGGACGGCCCCGGGCCGCGAGTAGACTCGAAGCCGCTCGTCGAAGGGAGCACCCGAACCGTGACCTACGTGATCGCCCAGCCGTGTGTCGACGTCAAGGACCGCGCCTGCATCGACGAATGCCCGGTCGACTGCATCTACGAGGGCGACCGCTCGCTCTACATCCACCCCGACGAGTGCGTCGACTGCGGTGCGTGTGAGCCGGTCTGCCCCGTCGAGGCCATCTACTACGAGGACGACCTGCCCGACCAGTGGGCCGACTACTACAAGGCCAACGTCGAGTTCTTCGACGAGGTCGGGTCGCCCGGCGGCGCTGCGAAGGTCGGCGTGATCCACAAGGACCACCCCGTCGTCGCGGCCGAGCCCGTCCGCGGCTGACCGGACCCCCCTCGTGGCGCTCGACCTCCCCGACTTCCCCTGGGACCAGCTCGTCCCGTTCAAGCAGCGCGCCGCGGCGTACGAGGGCGGCATCGTCGACCTCAGCGTCGGATCGCCCGTCGACCCCACGCCCGAGGTCGTCCGCACCGCTCTGGCCACCGCGACCGACGCGCACGCCTACCCGCAGGTCGCCGGCACCCCGGCGCTGCGGCAGGCCATCGCGGACTGGTACGGCCGGCGGCACGGCGTCACCCTGACCGAGGCGAACGCGCTGCCGACGATCGGCTCGAAGGAGTTCATCGCGGGCCTGGCGCTCTGGCTCGGCATCGGCCCCGGTGACACCGTGGTGTTCCCGGCCGCCGCGTACCCGACGTACGAGCTCGGCGCCGCACTGGTCCGCGCCGATGCCCTGGCCTCGGACGACCCCGCGGCGTGGCCGTCCACCACGAAGCTCGTGTGGCTGAACTCCCCGGGCAACCCGGACGGCCGCGTGCTGACCCTCGACGAACTCCGTGCCGCCGTGGTGCGCGCCCGCGAGCTCGGAGCCGTCATCGTCGGCGACGAGTGCTACGCCGAGCTCGGGTGGGAGCCGGAGTACGCCACCACGCCGACGCCCACGATCCTCGACCCCCGGGTCGTCGGCGACTCGCTCGACGGCGTGCTGAGCGTGTACTCGCTGTCGAAGCAGTCGAACCTCGCCGGCTACCGTGCGGCCTTCGTCGCCGGTGACGCCGCGATCCTGGCCGACGTCCTGGCCGTCCGGAAGCACGCCGGGCTCATGCCGCCGCTGCCCGTGCAGCAGGCCATGGTCGTCGCGCTGCAGGACGAGACCCACGTGCAGCAGCAGAAGGCCCGCTACCGGGCGCGACGGACCATGCTCCGGCGAGCACTCGAGGATGCCGGGTTCCGGATCGACCACAGCGAGGCCGGGCTCTACCTCTGGGCCACCCGCGGCGAACCCGCTCTCGACACCGTGGCCTGGCTCGCCGACCGCGGGATCCTCGTCGCACCGGGCACGTTCTACGGCGCAGCAGGGGGAGAGCACGTCCGCGTGGCCCTGACGGCGACCGACGAGCGCATCGCCGCAGCGTCGCAGCGACTGGCGAGCAGCCGTCGCCTCGGCACCGCGTAGCACGGACACGAGTCGTTCCGGTGGTGCCCGCAATCCGTGGGAACCACCAAATCGTCACCTGGGATGTGTGCACGACCGACAGGTGCCGCGATTAGGCTGTCCTCGTGACTGACACTGCCAATGACGCTCAGAAGACGGCCACACCGCCCACCACGCCCGTCCCCGTGAGTCCCGCCGCCGAACAGCAGGGCGCGACCGCGACGCTGACGTTCCCGGGTGGCACGGCGGAGTTCCCGATCCTGCAGAGCGTCGACGGCGCGTCCGCGATCGACATCTCGACCTTCAAGAAGCAGACCGGGATGAACACGCTCGACTACGGGTTCGTGAACACCGGTGCGACGAAGAGCGCGATCACCTACATCGACGGCGACCAGGGGATCCTGCGCTACCGCGGGTACCCCATCGACCAGATCGCCGGGAACTGCACGTTCCTCGAGGTCGCGTGGCTCCTGATATACGGCGAGCTGCCGACCCCCACCGAGCTCGAGCAGTTCGACGCCCGCATCCGTCGGCACACCCTGCTGCACGAAGACCTCCGCCGTCTGTTCGACGCCCTGCCGCACTCGGCGCACCCGATGTCCGTGCTCTCGAGCGCCGTCAGCGCCCTGTCCACGTACTACGAGGACGACATGGACGTGGACGACCCCGAGAAGGTCGAGCTGCAGACCGTCCGGCTCCTCGCCAAGCTCCCGGTGATCGCGGCCTACGCCCACAAGAAGGCCATCGGGCAGGCGTTCCTGTACCCGGACAACTCGCTGTCGTTCGTCGACAACTTCCTGCGGCTGAACTTCGGCACCATGGCCGAGACCTACAAGCCCAACCCGGTGCTCTCGAAGGCGCTCGAGCGGCTCCTCATCCTGCACGAGGACCACGAGCAGAACGCCTCGACCTCGACGGTGCGCATGGTCGGCTCGACGAAGGCGAACATGTTCGCCTCGATCTCGGCCGGCATCAACGCCCTGTACGGCCCGCTGCACGGCGGTGCGAACGAGGCCGTGCTCGAGATGCTCCAGCAGATCAAGGACTCGGGCGAGCCCGTGACGCGCTTCGTCGAGCGGGTGAAGAACAAGGAGCAGGGCGTCAAGCTCATGGGCTTCGGGCACCGCGTCTACAAGAACTACGACCCGCGCGCGAAGCTCGTCAAGGAGTCCGCGCACGAGGTCCTCGAGTCCCTCGGCGTGCAGGACGACCTGCTCGACATCGCGATGGAACTCGAGCAGATCGCGCTCGAGGACGAGTACTTCGTCAGCCGCAAGCTCTACCCGAACGTCGACTTCTACACCGGCATCATCTACAAGGCGATGGGCTTCCCGCCGCGGATGTTCACCGTCCTGTTCGCCATCGGTCGCCTGCCGGGCTGGATCGCCCAGTGGCGCGAGCTGAACAACGACCCGCTCAACAAGATCGGTCGCCCGCAGCAGCTCTACGTGGGTGCACCCGAGCGCGACGTCCCCGGGCGCTAGCGCGCTTGGTGAGCAGCAATGGTCGGGTCCTGCGAGAGGACCCGACCATTGCTGCTCACCAAGTGACGGAAAGGAGGCCCGGTGCCGGTCTCGCGGACCGGCACCGGGCCTCCAGGCATCGTTTCAGGGCCGCTTCCGGTGATGCCGGATCGCGGTCCCGGTGATCAGGATCGCTGCGAAGAGCGCGACCGTCCCCAGAGCGTTGCTCGTCCACAGTCCTGCCGTCGCTGGAGACGTCGTGACGACGACGGCGAACGCCACCAGGCAGATGCTGACGGCGGTCGCGACGAGTACCTGCATCAGCTGACTCCGACCGGTCGTGGCCTCACACACATCGGGGATTCCGTGAGCCGTTGAAGGGGTAGATACGGAGGGACTTCGATCCGCATCGGATCCCGTTGGTGGTCACTGCCCACGTCGCGGCGGCGATGATCGCTCCGGCCACCACGCAGAACGTCCCGGCGCTGATGGCGCAGACACCTGCGCCCAGCGCCCAGCCAGCACCGCTGATGATCGCGGACTGATCAGTGGCGTTGAAGGAGACGTAGGTTCCGTACTTGTCGCTGCCCGCACCGAGACGAGCTCGAGGATCGCCCTGCACGATGTCGAACGAGAAGCCGTCTCCCAGCTCGATGGTGGTCGTGCGCGCGCCGTCACGCCCGATCTGCTCGTCGATGACGTACCCGCTGGCGCGGGCTTCAGCGACGGCGACGTCCAGTTGCTCCGGCGTGACGTCCGTCTGCGGTTGTGCTGTCGACTGACCGGCCGCGCTGCTGGGCGCGGACCGGTCGACTGCTTGCGCGGACGGCGCGACGAGCACGCTCGACGCGATGATCGCGACGGTCGCCCCGAGCGTGATGCCGGTGGTGCGAAGTGACATGTTCTCCCCTTGGCTCGTAGCGCCGCGACAGTGCGACGCTGACCTCACCGTACCGAGGTGAAACGTGACGTGCAAGAGAAGAAATATCAGGCAGGGGAGCCCTCGGGTGCTACGCGTGCAGCGCGGTGTTCAGCTGGATGCCCTCGCCCTTCCGCTGCAGTGCCTCGACGGCGCCGCTGATGCTGTTGCGGCGGAACAGGATGTTCGGGGTGCCGGAGAGCTCCGCGGCCTTGACGGTCTTCGGGGTGCCGTCGGGGTTCGGTGCCGCGCCGACCAGCACCACCTTCGTGCCGGCCGTGACGTAGAGACCGGCCTCGATGACGGAGTCGTCACCGAGCGAGATGCCGAGGCCCGCGTTCGCGCCGAGCAGCGCGCGCTCGCCG
Source organism: Curtobacterium sp. MCPF17_021 (assembly GCF_003234605.2). Classification (NCBI taxonomy): domain Bacteria; kingdom Bacillati; phylum Actinomycetota; class Actinomycetes; order Micrococcales; family Microbacteriaceae; genus Curtobacterium; species Curtobacterium sp. MCPF17_021. Next base: position 973,750 of record NZ_CP126252.1, read on the forward strand.
AGCGAGACACGGTGCGTGCCGCCGCCGGACAGCGTGCCCATGATCGAGGCGCCGCCGCCGATGTCGGTGCCGTTGCCGACGACGACGCCCTGCGAGACGCGGCCCTCGATCATGGCGTCACCGAGGGTGCCGGCGTTGAAGTTGACGAAGCCCTCGTGCATGACGGTCGTGCCCGGTGCCAGGTGCGCGCCGAGGCGGACGCGGTTGGCGTCGCCGATGCGGACGCGGTCCGGCACGACGTAGTCGAGCAGGCGCGGGAACTTGTCGATGGCGTGCACGGCGATGCCGGCGCGCTGCAGGGACGGGCGCAGGCGCGTCAGGGACTCGGGGTGCACCGGGCCGGCGTTCGTCCACGCGACGATCGGCAGGTGGCCGAAGACGCCGTCGAGGGAGACCTCGTTCGGGCGGACGTGCAGGTGGCTCAGCAGGTGCAGGCGGAGGTACGCGTCCGGGGTGCTCGTGGGGCCGGCGTCGATCGTGATCTCGGTGGTGACGGCCTCGATCCGGACCTCGCGGCGGGGGTCGTCACCGACGTGCGCCTGCAGCTCGGCGGGGAACACGGCGCCGGCGGGCAGCGCCCCGAGGTGCGTCTCCGGGTACCAGGTGTCGAGCGTCGTGCCGTCGGCGGCGATCGTCGCGAGGCCGTGGCCCCAGGCGTGGGTCGGGCGGTCGGAGGCAGTCGTGTCGGTCACGGCTCCAGGGTACCGAGCGGCCGTCGGCGGGCACCGTCCGGCCGGACGGCCGGGGCAGTGGGGTTCCCGACCGTCCGGACCGCCGGGGCGGTGGGGTTCCCGACCGTCCGGACTGCCGGGGCGGTGCGAGGGACGGCCGGTAGGCTGCCCGCATGCCGGAGCACCTCGACCTCACCGCCTCGTCCATCGACATCACCCGTGCCATCTGCGACATCGAGTCGGTGTCCGGCAACGAGCAGGCCCTCGCCGACGCGATCGAGGCGGTGCTCGCACCGCTGCCGCACCTCGACGTGATCCGCGACGGCGACGCCATCGTGGCGCGGACGAACCTGGGCCGTGACCGCCGGGTCGTCATCGCCGGTCACATCGACACGGTGCCGCTCAACGACAACCTGCCGACCGAGTTCCGGACCACCGAGGACGGCACCGAGATCCTCTGGGGCCGCGGCACCGTCGACATGAAGGCCGGCTGCGCGGTGCAGCTCAAGCTGGCGTACGACCTGGTCGACCCCTCGGTCGACGTCACCTGGGTCTGGTACGACCACGAGGAGGTCAGCGACGCCCTGAACGGCCTCGGCCGCCTGGCCCGGACACGACCCGAACTCCTCACCGCCGACTTCGCGATCCTGGGCGAGCCGTCCGGGGCGCAGATCGAGGGCGGGTGCAACGGCAACCTCCGCGCCGAGATCCGTACGTTCGGCAAGCGTTCGCACAGCGCCCGGAGCTGGATCGGCGACAACGCGATCCACAAGACCGCCCCGATCCTGGCCACCCTGGCCGCCTACGAGCCCCGCACCGTCACGGTCGACGGGCTCGAGTACCGCGAAGGCCTGAACGCGGTCGGCATCAGCGGCGGCATCGCGGGCAACATCATCCCCGACGAGGCGATGGTGCACGTGAACTACCGGTTCGCACCCTCGCGCTCGGCCGACGAAGCCGTCGCCCACATCCGCGAGCTGTTCGACGGGTACGAGGTCACGATCGTCGACCTCGCCGCCGGTGCCCGCCCCGGACTCGATGCCCCACTCGCGCAGGACTTCGTCGCGGCCGTCGGCGGACCGGAGCCCCGTCCGAAGTACGGCTGGACCGACGTCGCACGCTTCTCGGCGCTCGGGGTCCCCGCGGTCAACTACGGCCCCGGCGAGCCGGTCTTCGCCCACCACGACGACGAGCAGGTCCCGGTCGCGCAGATCACCGCGGTCGAGGCCGGGCTGCGTCGGTGGCTGACGGCCTGACGACGGCGGGGGCCACCCGGAGGACCCCTGCTCGGAACCGCTGGCGGGCCCGGTACCGGGTCATCCCGTGGTGGGTGCGCATCACGGTCGTCTACGTGCTGGCGCGGCTCGTCACAGGCGCCATGATGCTCGCGTTCGCCCGCGTGCAGGCGGCGAACTCGTTCACCGTGCAGAGCCCGGGCTACCTGTCGTTCGCGTCGATCTGGGACGGTGCCTGGTACCGCGTGATCGCCACGGGCGGGTACCCGTCGACGCTGCCCGTCGACGCCGCCGGGCACGTGACCGAGAACGCGTGGGCGTTCATGCCCGCGTACCCGTTCCTGGTGCGGGCGCTCACGCTGCTCACCGGAGCGTCGTTCGAGTTCGTCGCGGTCTCGGTGTCGTTGCTCGCCGGACTCGGGGCCGCGCTGGTGTTCCGCCGACTCATGGGCCGGTTCCTCGACCCCGCACGGGCGACGTTCGCCACGGTGCTGTTCTGTGTCGCACCGGTGTCGGCGATGTTCCAGGTGGCCTACGCGGAGTCGATGGGCCTGTTCCTGCTGCTCGTCGCGCTGCTGCTCATGGTGGATCGACGGTGGTGGGCGATGCTGCCCGTCGTGCTCCTGCTCGGCATGACCCGACCGACGGGGCTCGCCTTCGCGTTCCTGGTGGTGCTCTTCGTGGCCGCCTGGGCGATCCGCCCGGCGTGGGTGCGCTCGTCGGAACCGCTGACCCTCCGCCGACTCGTGCCCCCCGTGGTGGTCGCCACGGTGTCGGGCCTGGTCGGTCTGGCCTGGCCTGCGATCGCGTGGGCGGTCACCGGGGTGCCGAAGGCCTACACCGACACCGAGCTCGCCTGGCGGTCGTCCTACATCGGGTGGAAGGAACTCGTGCCGTTCGCGCCGTGGGTGCAGGGGTTCGGGTGGTGGTTCGGGCAGCCGGCCGGCACGGTGCTGCTCGTCGTCGTGCTCGTCGGGTTCGCGGCGTTCGTGTGTATGCCCGCCGCACGCCGGATCGGCATCGAGCTCCGACTCTGGGGCGTGGCGTACCTCGTGTACCTGCTCGCGGTGTTCTTCCCGCAGTCGAGCACCTGGCGCATCCTCGTGCCGATCGCACCGCTGCTCGGGATCGTGGCGCTGCCGCGGTCGCGGGTGTACCGCGTGGCCGTCGTCGTCGCGTTCGTCGGGCTGCAGTGGGTCTGGCTGTACTACACGTGGTGGATCGACGGCTACGACTGGACCCCGCCGTGATCGATGCGGGGCGCCGGAGGCCCGTGGAACCGCGTTCTGCGGAGCATCCGGACGGGGCATCCGACACCCCCAACCTGGGCGGTTTCGCAGTTGCCCCCTCCATACGGGATAATGGGGCTGCATTTACTGCACGAAAGGGGACATCTGATGGCAGCCATGAAGCCGAGGACCGGTGACGGGCCGATGGAGGCTGTTAAGGAGGGTCGACTCATCATCGTGCGGGTTCCGCTCGAAGGTGGAGGCCGCCTGGTCGTCTCGGTCAACGATGCCGAGGCCAAGGAACTCCACGACGCACTCGCTGAGGTCGTCTCGGCCTAGTACGTCGAAGCACCAGAACGGACGGCCCGGAGCGTGTACGCTCCGGGCCTTCCGTCTGTCTGCCGATGATCCCACGGCGGGAGCGTCCCCGGTGCTGTCGGTCGGCTCCGGCAGGATGGGGCCGTGCCGAGGACGAGACTGCCGATCCGCCGCGTCGAGGAGTACGCGCCCGACCCGATGCCGCGCGACGTCTGGCCGGCGACCCTTTCGCCTGTCCGGCAGCTGCTCGACGACGGGCTCGACCTCGCTCCGGTGACGGTGCTGGTCGGTGAGAACGGTGCCGGCAAGTCGACCCTGGTCGAGGCGATGGCGCTCGCCTTCGGCATGGGGCCCGAGGGCGGTTCGACGAAGTCCGGGCACAGCACCCGCCCGAGCGAATCGCAGCTCTGGGAGCACATCGCCCTGCACCGGGAACCCGGCGCTGTGCGGTCCGGCTTCTTCCTGCGGGCGGAGACCATGCACGGGGTCTTCACCTACCTTGAACAGCACCCCGGGGGAGCCGAGCCGCTGTTCCACGAGCGGAGCCACGGTGAGTCGTTCCTCGACTTCGTGATCCACCGATCGCAGTGGCCCGGGCTCTGGATCCTCGACGAGCCGGAGTCCGCCCTGTCGTTCTCGGGGTGCCTGGCGCTCATCGGGCTCCTGCAGTCCATCGTCGAGACGGGTGTCGGCCAGGTCGTGCTCTCGACCCACTCACCCGTGCTCGCCGCGTTCCCCGGGGCCGAGATCCACGAGGTCGGCGAGTGGGGCCTGCGGCGCACCGAGTGGCGCGACCTCGACCTGGTGCGGAACCAGCGGGCGTTCCTCGAGTCCCCGGAGCGGTACCTGCGGCACCTCGACTGACCTGCGCGAGCGCCGGCGGGTCGAGCGCTAGTTGGTGACCTTCGTCAACTGCAGCAGCCCGTCACCGGCGGGCGACAGCGCGCTGCGCACCGCACCCGAGGTCGACACCTCGGTCAGGAGCAGCCGGAAGTCCGTGGTGGCGCGGTCGCGCTTCACCGGGTCGGCCACGCGTCCGCGCCACAGGGCGTGCGGCACCAGGACGGTGCCACCCAGGCGGGCGAGCCGGAGACCGTGCTCGACGTACTCGATGACGTGCTCGGGGTCGGCGTCGACGAGGACGACGTCGTACGAGGCCTCGTTCATGCGGGGGAGCACCTGGTTCGCCCGACCGGGGATGAGCCGGATCCGTGCGGGAGCGGTGCCGGCGCTGATGTAGGCGTCGCGGGCGAACTGCTGGTGGTCGACCTCGACGTCGATCGTCGTCAGGGTCGCGTTCGGGGCGCCGGCGAGCAGGTACAGGCCGGAGACCCCGAGGCCGGTGCCGATCTCGATGATGCTCGTGGCTCGCGAGGCTGCGGCGATGACCCCGATCTGCGCACCGATCGCGGGCGAGATCGCTTCGACCCCGAGTTCCAGGGAGTGCTCACGAGCACGGGCGATCGCCTCGGTCTCCGAGACGATGTCCTCGGCGAACTTCCAGTTCGACTCTTTCTCTGACACGCACACTCCGTTCGGGAGACAACTCTAGAGGTGCAACGCAGCAGCACGCGTTAGGCTCGCTCGCGTGGACATCCCGCTCGACAAGATCCTGATCATCGGGGTCATCGGCGTCCTCTTGCTCGGGCCGCAGCGCCTGCCGATGTACGCCCAGAAGCTGGCCGAGTTCGTCAAGGCCGTGCGTCGGTTCGCCGACACCGCGAAGGAGCGGATGCGCGACGAGATGGGCCCAGAGTTCGACGACATCGAGTGGCAGAAGCTCGACCCGCGCCAGTACGACCCGCGCCGCATCATCCGAGACGCCCTGCTCGACTCCGGTTCCAGTGCGGCCGCCGTGCAGACCGCGCAGGTGACGGCCTCCAAGGTGCGCGCGACGGCTCCCGTCGTGCCCCTAGCCGCCGGTGAACCGGCACCCTTCGACGCCGAGGCGACCTGACGCCCGTCACGTCCCCACGCGACGGACTGGAGGCCCGGTGCCAGCTGGCACCGGGCCTCCAGTCCGTCAGGGGGTTGCGTCGTCAGTCGCGGGTGGCGACGATCGTGTAGGTCGTGGGGATCCGATCGCGGTCGTGTTCCGGCCAGGCCCACGAGCCGGTGTCGGTCTCGACCATGCGGGAGCTGAAGCGCCACGGCAGGGTCCGGCCCTCGTCGAGTCGTCGGAGCCGCAGCCCGGCACCGAGCAGGGCGTTCACGATCTCGGACAGCGGGTGCGGCCACTCGAAGGTGCGGGTGTTCGCCACCGTGCCGTCACCGGCGTAGGTGCCGGCGTCGTCCCACTGCTGCGCGGTGCCGTCCGGGAAGTACCGGTACCGGGTGACGAGCTCGTCGGCGTCCTCGTCGAGGGCGTACAGCGCCGGGTGTCCGTCGCGGATGAAGAACACCCCGCCGGGGCGGAGCAGGCCGGCGACCTGCGCAGCCCAGCGGTCGAGGTCGGGGAGCCAGCAAATCGTGCCGATGCTCGTGTACACGACGTCGAAGTCACCGGTGACGGCGGCCCGGGCATCGAGGACGTCGGTCTCGACCCAGGTGACGTCGAGCCCGAGGCGCGATGCGAGTCCGGCGGCCGAGGCGAGGGCGGCGGGGGAGAAGTCGACACCGGTCAGTCGGGCACCCTCGCGGGCGAGCGACACCGTGTCGGTGCCGATGTGGCACTGCAGGTGACAGACGTCGAGGCCCGTGAGCGAGCCGTTCGGCAACCAGGGCGTCAGGGCCGGCAGGTCCTCGCGGACGACGTCCGAGCGGTGGCCGGGGTCGGCGAGGGCGTCGATCGCGTAGGCGCCCTCGTGGATCGGCACCCGGTCGTCCCAGTTCGCGCGGTTCGTGGCGCGTGCGTGGTCCCAGTCGACATCGACGTGATCGGTGCTCATGCCCCGAGCCTAGGACAGCGACAACCCGAGCTTCCGGCCGGCGAGCCCGCGTCCCATCGTGGTGATCCGGTCGGCGATCGCGGTCAGGGCCGCCGCGGCCGGGTCCTCCGGGCTGCCGAGCACCACGGGTACCCCGGCGTCGCCGCCCTCGCGCAGTGGCACCGACAGCGGCACGCTGCCGAGCACCGGGACGGGGGCGTCCTGGCCACGGGACAGCCGTGCGGCGGTCTCGGCGCCACCACCCTCGCCGAACAGGTGCAGCACCGAGCCGTCGGGCTGCACGAGCCCGGCCATGTTCTCGACCACACCGATGACCCGCTGCCCGGTCTGCCGGGCGACGATGCCGCTGCGCTCGGCGACGTCGGCCGCGGCGGCCTGCGGGGTCGTGACGACCAGGACCTCGGCGTGCGGTAGCAGCTGCCCCACCGAGATCGCGACGTCGCCGGTGCCCGGGGGCAGGTCGAGCAGCAGGACGTCCAGGTCGCCGAAGAACACGTCCGTCAGGAACTGGTTCACGGTGCGGTGCAGCATCGGTCCGCGCCACGACACCGCGGTCGAGACGTCGTCGACGAACATGCCGATCGACACGACCTTCACGTCGTGCGCCACCGGCGGCAGGATCATGCTGTCCACCCGGGTCGGGCGGGGTGCGACCCCGTGCTCGTCGGTCAGACCCATCAGGCCGGGGACGCTGAAGCCGTGCACGTCGACGTCGACGACCCCGACCCGCAGACCCCGGCGGGCGAGCGCGACGGCGAGGTTCACGGTGACGGTGGACTTGCCGACGCCGCCCTTGCCGCTCGTGACGGCGATGACGCGCGTGAGCGAGTCCGCGGTGAACTGGATGCCCTTGGGCCGGCCGGCTCGCAGCCGCTCGGTCAGCGCGGCACGAGTGGCCGGGTCCATCACGGACACGTCGACGTCGACCGCGGCGACCCCCGGGACGGACCCGGCGGCGACGCGGACGTCGCGCTCGATGGTGTCGGCGGCGGGGCACCCCACGATCGTGAGCTGCAGGTCGACGCGCACCGCGCCTCCTGGCTGCACGTCGACACCGCGGATCATGTCGAGCTCTGTGACCGGGCGGCGGATCTCGGGGTCGATGACGCGGCCGAGCGCAGCGAGGACCGCCGTGCCGAGCTGTTCGTCGGTGGGGGCGGCGTCAGCCACGGGTGGAGCTGTCGTGTTCGTCCGCGTAGCCGGCCTCGTCGGCGTCGCGGCGGTCGAGCTCCTCGAGCAGGGAGCGGAGCTCGGCGCGGATGAAGTCCTTCGACGCCATGTCCCGCATCGCCAGGCGCAGGGCCACGACCTCGCGGGCCAGGTACTCGGTGTCGGCCAGGTTGCGTTCGGCGCGCTGGCGGTCCTGCTCGAACTGCACGCGGTCGCGGTCGTCCTGCCGGTTCTGCGCGAGCAGGATCAGCGGGGCGGCGTACGAGGCCTGCAGCGAGAGCACGAGCGTCAGAGCCGTGAAGCCGATCGCCGCCGAGTCGAACTGCCACGGCTTCGGCGCCAGGGTGTTGTAGCCCATCCAGACCACGCAGAACAGCGTGAGGCCGATGAGGAACCACGGCGTGCCCATCCCGCGGGCGATGCCCTCGGTCGCACGACCGAAGGTGTCCCCGCGACCACGCCGGCGGCTGGGGAGCACACGCGTGCGCATGCCCTTCGGGGAGTCGAGCCGGACCTCTTGGCGGTCACGGTCGCGACGGTTGTCATCCGTTCGGGCCACGGGTGGTCCTCCTTCCCGTCGTCACGGGTGTCCTGCGCGGGCGTTGGCGTGGAAGCGGTGAGGGTTCCCCCTCGCCCTGACTTCGCCAGTCGTCCGGCAGGACGTGGTCGAGGACATCGTCGATCGTCACCACCCCGACGAGACGGTGGGCGTCGTCGACCACGGGGACGGACAGCAGGTTGTAGGTCGCCATGATGCGGGTGACCTCGGCGGCGCTCGCGTCGACCCGGACCGGTTCGGTCTGCTGGTCGATGAGCGTGCCGAGCCGCTCGTTCGGCGGGTAGCGGAGCATCCGCTGGAAGTGCACGAGCCCGAGGAACCGACCGGTCGGCGGCTCGTACGGCGGCAGGGTGACGCAGACGGCGGCGCCGAGCACCGGCGCGAGCTCGTGGCGGCGGACGAGCGCGAGGCCCTCGGCCACGGTGGCGTCGGCCGAGACGATCACCGGTTCGGTGGTCATCAGACCACCGGCGGTGTCCGGCTCGTACTCCAGGAGCATGCGGACGTCCTGCGCCTCCTCCGGCTCCATGAGCTGCAGGAGGGCCTCGCTCCGCTCGTCGGAGAACTGGGCGAGGACGTCGGCCGCGTCGTCCGGCTGCATCTGGTCGAGGACGTCGGCGGCGCGGGCATCCACCAGCCGGGTGAGGATCTCGATGCGCTCCTGGTCGGGCATCTCCTCGAGCACGTCGGCGAGGCGGTCGTCCGGGAGCTCCTCGGCGACCTCGAACCGGCGCTCGGCGGGCAGGTCGAGCAGCGTCGACGCGAGGTCGGCGGGCAGCAGGTCGGAGTAGGCGGCGATGACGTGCTCGGCGGACTGGGCCTCGCCGGGGAGCTCGTCCTCGGTGACCTCGTTCCACGTCGCGAACGTCGTCGGACCCTTGCCGAACGGTGACGGCGTCGTCTTCGGCTTGCGGAGGAAGAGCTGCGCGACCTCCCAGTCGCCCTGCCCGCGATCCTCGATCGCGACGTCCTCGATGGTGGCGCGGATCCGCTGGTTCTTGATGAGCACCTTGCGGCCGAGCATCTCGGCGATGACGCGGACCTCGCCGCCACGCTGCTCGAAGCGGCGCATGTTCACGAGGCCGGTCGTGATGACCTGCCCGGCACCGATGGAGGTGATGCGGCCGATGCTCACGAAGATGCGGCGCTTGCCGGGCACCTCGACGATGAGCCCGACGACGTGCGGGGGATCGGCCCGGCGGTAGACGACCAGGACGTCCCGGACCCTGCCGACGCGGTCGCCCGCGGGGTCGAAGACGGAGCACCCGGCGAGGCGGGCGACGAAGACCTTCGTGGCGCTCACCCGACCCAGCGTAGTCGCTCGGGTGTGGGCGTTCGCTCGCGCCGCCGACGGCACCGGTCGACGGCTTGCGATCGGCTGCTTCCCTGAGAGTGCACGTGCGATTGCAAGGTGTGCGGTGAATGATGGCTGTGTGAGCAATCAGAGCCCCTTCGCCGGCAGGACCGCCCAGGCGTTCCCGACGCTGCCCAAGGGCGACGTCCTGGGAACGTACGACAGCTACCCCGACGCGCAGCGCGTGGTGGCGAAGCTGGCCGAGGCCGACTTCCCCGTCAACCAGCTCTCGATCGTCGGCAACGACCTGAAGACGGTCGAGCGGGTCACCGGCAAGATGACCTACGGCCGTGCCGCCATCGCCGGCGCGCTGTCGGGCCTGTGGCTCGGCATCTTCTTCGGCATCGTGCTCACGCTCTTCTCGCCGAGCGCCGGCGGCCTGATCCTGGCTGCTGCGATCATCGGTGCCGCGTTCGGCATGCTCTACGGCATCGTCTCGTTCGCGATCACGAAGCGGCAGCGCGACTTCACGAGCGTGCACCAGGTGCTCGCCACGAACTACCAGATCGTCGTCAACCCGCAGCTGACCGGGCAGGCGCAGCGCATCCTCGGTGAGCACGGGGCGACCCCGTCCACGCACTGGAATGACGCTCCTCAGCAGCAGCAGCAGCAGCAGCAGCAGCAGTGGCGTCCGGGCCCCGGTGGGGTCCCGCCGCAGCAGCAGTCGCCGTACGGCGGGCACGCCACACCGCACCAGCAGCCGGGAGGCCCGCACCACCCCGGTACGTCGGCCCCCGGCGCGCAGACGGGTGCGCCTTCGGGCCCACCGCGCTACGGCACGAACGACGGACCCCGGTACGGGGAGACCCCCGAGACGGCTGCCGCCCCCGCGGCCCCGCCGGTGCCGGAGCATCGACCCGAGGAGCCGCCGCGCTACGGCGAGCGGGTCGCCGGTGCCACGCCGCCGGAGCCCTCGTCCTCGCCGGACGCCCAGCGCGACGGCGACGGGGACAGCGACCGCCGCTAGCCGGGCTCCGGCTGCGGCGCTCGGGCTTCGTCCTGCGGTCGCGCGAGATCGGGTCGTGCGAGATCGGGTCGCGCGAGGTCGGGTCGTGCGAGATCGCTCGACACGCCGTTCGCGTTCGCCGAGGTCGCACGAACTGTCGCCGCTGAGCTCCGCGGACGGCACTTCGTGCGACCTCGGCGGCGTCCGGGTGGTCCGGGCGGTCGCAACACCCCGCGCGCACGGCCTCGAGCGGTCAGAGATCGTCGTTCGGCGCCGGCCCAGGCGACGGTTCGTGACCGCTCGACCTCGGGCAGACGGCACGTCGTGACCGAGAGCCGAGCGGGCTCGGGCGCGCGCGAGCCGGGCTTGCGCGCGGCGCGGTCCGGGCAGGCTCGTGCGGGCTAGAGGACCTTCGAGAAGCAGACCGACAGGGGCGCCCCGACGTAGGGCCCGAAGTTCGCGATCCGCCGGAACCCCTCGCGCTGGTAGAACCCGACGGCGCGCTGCTGCTCCGTGCCCGTCTCGAGGACGAGCGCCGGGGACCCGAGGTCGAGCGCCGCTTCTTCCAGCCGGCGCAGCAACGCAGCCGCGGCGCCGGAGCCGCGGGACTCCGGTCGGACGTACATCCGCTTGATCTCGGCGATGCCGTCGTCGACGATGCGCAGGCCCCCGCACCCGAGTGGAGTCCCGGACTCGTCGCGTGCGACGAAGAACACCGCGATCGACTCGGCGGTCGGCTTCTCACCCGGTTCGGTGTCGCCGCCGTGCGCCCGGTCGATCTCCAGGCGCTGGGCGGCGCGGAGTCGCTGGGCGTCGGGGGAGTCGAAGTGCTCGACCTCGATCGAGATGGTGTTCGGGGAGGCCTCGGGCATGGTCACCCGATCAGGCTAGCGGCCCGAGCGGGCGATCCACCCCTCCACTTCCGAGGGGGTCCGGGGGATGCCGACCGACAGGTTCTCGGCGCCGTCCTCGGTCACCAGGATGTCGTCCTCGATGCGGACACCGATGCCGCGGAACTCCTCCGGCACGGTCAGGTCGTCCTGCTGGAAGTACAGCCCGGGCTCGATCGTGAAGACCATGCCGGCCTGCACGGTGCCGTCGAGGTACATCTCACGACGGGCCTTCGCGCAGTCGTGCACGTCGAGCCCCAGGTGGTGGCTCGTGCCGTGCACCATGTAACGACGGTGGAACTGGTTGTCCGGCTCGAGCGACTCGGCGGCCGAGACCGGCAGGAAGCCCCACTCGGCGGTCTTGCGCGCGATGACCTCCATCGCGGTGGCGTGCACCTGGCGGAACGTGATGCCCGGCTTGACGATCGCGAACGCGGCGTCGGCGGCCTCGAGCACGGCTTCGTAGACCATCCGCTGCACGGGGGAGAACGTGCCGCTCACCGGGAGCGTGCGGGTGATGTCGGCGGTGTAGAACGAGTCGACCTCGACCCCGGCGTCGATGAGGATGAGGTCGCCCGGCTGCACGGCGCCGTCGTTGCGGGTCCAGTGCAGGATGCAGGCGTGGTGGCCGGAGGCGGCGATGGTGTCGTAGCCCACGGTGTTGCCGTCGGCGCGCGCCCGGCGGTTGAACGTGCCCTCGACGATGCGCTCACCGCGCGGGTGCGCGAGCACGGCGTCGAAGTCGCCGATGACGTCGTCGAACCCGTGCTTCGTGGCGTCGACGGCCTTGCGGAGCTCACGGACCTCGTACGCGTCCTTGACCAGTCGCAGCTCGGACAGGTCGCGGGCGAGCAGGTCGTCGGTGGCCGGCGACCCCTCGGTCTCGTCCGCGCCACCGATCGCTGCGCCGATGCGGGCGTCGAGCGAACGGGTCAGGTCGTCGTCGGCTTCACGGACGAGCAGCGCCGACGCGTCGAGTGCGTCGGCGACGGCCGTGAACGCCCCGAGGTCGGCCGTGGCCAGCCCGAGGTCGGCGGCGACGGCGTCGAGCGAGGGGCGCGGACCGACCCAGAACTCCCCGATCTCGGGGTTGGCGTAGAACTCTTCCGAGTCGCGGCCCGCGGTGGCGCGGAAGTACAGCGTGGCGTCGTGGCCGGAGCCGTTCGGCGTCATCACGAGCACGGAGCCGACGACGGTGTCGGTGCCCCAACCGGTCAGGTGCGCGAAGGTGGAGTGCGGGCGGAACGGGTAGTCGCAGTCGTTCGAGCGGACCTTGGCCTGCCCGGCCGGCACCACGATCGTGCGGCCCGGGTGCAGCTCGGAGACGCGCGCGCGACGCTCGGCGGCGAACGCGGCCTGCTCGCGGGGCTCGGGCTGCGCTTCCGAGCGCTCGGCCCACTGCGACCCGATGAAGTCCTTGAAGGTCGAGGACCCGGGGGTCGTGGATCGGTTGCTCGTCGCGCGGGGAGTCGTGTCGGCCATGCGTCCATCATCGCACCGCCGGGCGACACCCGGCCTGTGCGGCCGCTCACCTGTGGATAGCATTGGCCACGTGCCAGACCCGTTCATCGACCTGCACGCGCACTCCAGTGTCTCCGACGGCACCGAGCGGCCCGCGGAGCTCGTCCGAGCGGCCGCGGCCGCCGGACTCGACGCCGTCGCGCTGACCGATCACGACACGACCGCGGGGTGGGCGGACGCCACGGCCACGGCGCACGAGCTGCCCCTGACCCTGCTGCCGGGCCTCGAGCTGAGCACCCGCATCGGCTACCGCAGCGTGCACGTGCTCGGCTACCTGGTGGACCCCGAGCACCCCGGACTGGTCGAGGAGACGACCCGGATCCGCGACGGCCGGCTCTCCCGCGCGCACCGCATGGTCGACCGCATCGCCGAGGACCACCCGATCACCTGGGCGGACGTCCTGGCCCAGTCCAGCCCCGGTGCCACGATCGGCCGTCCGCACATCGCCGACGCCCTGGTCGCCCGCGGGCTCGAGTCCGACCGGTCCGCGGCGTTCCGCGGCATCCTGCACCCGGCGTCCGGCTACTACGAACCCCACGAGGCACCCTCGCCCCTGCGTGGCGTCGAACTCATCCGGCAGGCCGGCGGCGTGCCCGTCATCGCGCACCCGGCGGCGTCCTCGCGCGGGATCGTCATCGACGAGCCGATGCTCCGCGACCTGGTCGACGCCGGGCTCGGCGGGCTCGAGGTCGACCACCGCGAGAACCTGGCACACGGCAAGCGCACCCTGCTCGACTGGGCGACGCGCTACGGCCTGTTCGTCACCGGTTCGAGCGACTACCACGGCACCGGCAAGCCGAACCGGCTGGGGGAGCACCGCACCGCACGCGTCTCCTTCGACGCGATCGTGTCCGAGGCGACGGGCAGCGCTCCCGTCGTCGGACCCGGCTCGCGCCTGTCCTGACGCGTCGCGCCGTCCCACCGAAGCGACACATCTCGCTCGGCGCGGCTTGACCCATCCGCGAAAGCGACAGATTCCCGCTGACAGTTCGCGGCGATCTGTCGCCCTCGCGGGGCAGTCGGCGGGTGGAGACGACGAAGGGCCCGTCGCGTCAGCGACGGGCCCTTCGGTCTGGAGGCGCTACTCGCCGTCCGACGTGCCCTGCGGTGCCGAGGCGGTCGCCGAGGCATCGCCGGTGCCGGCTCCGCGACGGCGGCGACGGCGACGACGCTTCGCGGCGCCGTCGGTGGTGGAACCACCTTCGACGGCCGAGCCGTCCTCGGTGCCCGCCGCGGTGGTGGGGGCGACCGACTCGGTGGCTGGAGCCTGCGGGGCGGACTGCTCCGAGCCTCCTGACCGGGTGCGGCTGCGCGACCGCGAACGCGACGCGTCACGCGAACCCGAACCCGAACCCGAGGCCGGGCGGTCGCTGCTGCGCTTCTCGACGGGCACGCCGGCAGAAGCGGCGTGCGACGACGAGCCGGGCAGACGGCCCTTGGTGCCCTTGGGGATGTCGAGTTCCTCGAACAGGTGGGGCGACGACGAGTAGGTCTCGACGGGCTCGGGGATGCCGAACTCGAGGGCCTTGTCGATCAGCGTCCACTTGTGCAGGTCGTCCCAGTCGACGAACGTGACCGCGATGCCGGTCTTGCCGGCACGGCCGGTGCGGCCGGCGCGGTGCAGGTACGTGTCCGGGTCGTCCGGGATCGTGTGGTTGATCACGTGCGTGACGTCGTCGACGTCGATGCCGCGGGCGGCGACGTCGGTGGCGATGAGCACGTCACGCTTGCCGGCCTTGAACGCCGCCATCGCGCGCTCGCGCTGCTCCTGGTTGAGGTCGCCGTGCACCGCTGCGGCGTTGAACCCGCGGTCCTTCAGTTCCTCGACGAGCTTCGCCGCGGCACGCTTGGTGCGGGTGAAGATCACGGTCTTGCCGCGGCCCTCGGCCTGGAGGATGCGGGCGATGACCTCGTCCTTGTCCAGGGAGTGCGCACGGTAGATGAGGTGCTTGATGTTGGCCTGCATGAGGCCCTCGTCCGGGTCGGTCGCCCGGATGTGCACCGGACGGCTCATGAACCGGCGGGCGAGGGCGACGATCGGCGCGGGCATCGTCGCCGAGAACAGCATCGTGTGCCGCACCTCGGGGACGGCCTGGAAGATGCGCTCGATGTCCGACAGGAACCCGAGGTCGAGCATGCGGTCGGCCTCGTCGAGCACCACCTCTTGCACGTGGGAGAGGTCGAGCAGACGCTGCCGCTGCAGGTCGATGAGCCGCCCGGGCGTGCCGACGACGATCTGGGCACCGGCCTTGAGCTGCTCCACCTGGCCCTCGTAGGCCTTGCCGCCGTAGATCGAGACGACCGTGGTCGGGCGGTTCGAGGCCGCGAGCTCGAGGTCCTCGGTGACCTGGACCGCGAGTTCACGGGTCGGGACGACGACGAGCGCCTTCACGCCGTGCGCCGGGTCGGCGCCGAGTCGCTGGATCAGCGGCAGGCCGAAGCCGAGCGTCTTGCCAGTACCCGTCTTGGCCTGGCCGATGATGTCCTGGCCGGTCAGGCCGAGCGGGATGGTCTGTTCCTGGATCGGGAAGGGCTCGATGATGCCCTTGCCGGCCAGTGCATCGACGATGTCCTGGTCGATGTTGAGGTCTGAGAAAGTCAAAGAATCACCTTAGTTCTGGTGGAAGTCCGGGCCAGTCTACCGACGGGCGCGTGGTCCGGGGCGCTCCGGGGTGCGTCGGGGCGTCGGGGCGCGCGCCCGGCGGGTGCCGCTGGGCGTCGGGCGGGTGACCGGCGGGTGCCCTCTATGCTGGTCGGGTGGTGTCGTGGTGGAACCGGAAGCGCGCGGCGCAGCTCGCTGCCGCATGGCTCGCGTCGCGGAACCCGCGCGGAGCCGCTCAGGTCAAGCGCCTCGCGCTCGACGACGTCACCCCGGAGCTCGACGTCTACCTCGGGCAGGCCGCGTACCTGCAGCTCTCCGTCTACGAGACGATGGGACGAGCCGGTGCTTCGGCCCCGACGCTCTCCGGCCGTCTGGTCACCGGGGTCCTCGCGACCACGGCGCTCGAGCGGCACCGCACGATCGTGGCCGAGATCGAGCGCAGCGGTGGCGACCCGGCGGCGCTGATGGCCCCGCACCGCGAGGCGATCGACCTGTTCCTCGAACGGACGAGCGGCGCCGACTGGTACGAGTCGATGCTGACCGGCTACGTGACGGCCGGCATCCTGAACGATCTGTTCGGCAACCTTCTCCGCTCGCTGCCGCTCGACGTGCGGCAGCGGCTGCGGTCGGTGTTCGACGCGCGCGAGGAAGCGGCGGTCGTCGAGGAGCTGACGGCTCACATCGAGGACGACCCGCAGATCGGTTCGCGTCTGGCGATGTGGGGACGACGTCTGGTGGGCGACACCCTGCTCGTCGCACGGTCGGCGCTGGCGTCGCACGCCCGAGAGGACCAGGAGCGGCTCGAGCCGGTCTGGACCGAGCTCATCGCCGCGCACACCCGACGGATGGACGCGCTCGGCCTGACGGCCTGAGCGGTCGAGCGTCGGGCGCCGAGCGTCTGAGTTGCTCGAGCGTCAGGCGCCGCGCGTCTGAGTTGCTCGAGCGTCAGGCGCCGCGGGTCTTGAGCTGCTCGTAGTACTCGGCGTCGCGCTTGTCGCGCTGCGTGCCGAGGAGCCACTCGACGACGAGGACGACCACGCCGGACCCCACGAGGGCCACGACCCAGATCCAGGTGCCGTCGTACCGCCACCCGGCCCAGGTCAGCGCTTCCCAGAGCACTGCTGCGGCGATGCCGCCGACCGCTGGGCCGACGAGAACGCCACGGTTCGACCGCCACGGCAGGATCACGTGCGCGACCGCACCGATGATGACGCCGCCGAGGACGGCGAAGAGCAGTTCCACGTCGTCAGGCGACGAAGCCGATGCGCCGTGCCTCTTCCGCGCCGACCTCGACGTACGCCAGGGCCGAGACGGGGACGATGAAGCGACGGCCCTTGTCGTCCTGGAGCGACAGGTGCGTCGACTTGGCGGTGAGCGCCTCGGACACGGCCTTCTCGACCTCGTCCGCTGTCTGGGCGGTCTCGAAGGCGATCTCGCGGGGGCTGTTGATGATGCCGATCTTGATGTCCACGAGCACAGCGTATCCGAGCGGTCCCGTGCGGCATCGGGCGTTCGCCGCGGGCGCACTCGACGGCGTGACGACCGGTGCCCCGCGCGTCCGCAGCGGTGCTGTCGGCGGTCCTGGGTACCGTACGAGCGTGCCGCAGACCTTGCTGATGCCCGCTCCCGAGGACACCGGGTTCGCGCGCGCACTGGTCGATGACCCCTCGCAGGCCGCGGTGCTCGCGTTGCCGGACGGGCGTCACGCCGCGGTGATCGGTGCGCCGGGCAGCGGCAAGACGACCACGCTCGCACGGCTCGTCGCAGACCGGCTGACCCGTCCCGACGCGATCACCCCCGACGGCCACGCGACGGTGCTCGCCCTGACCTCGGCGCGGACGGCCGCGACGGCGCTGCGTGACCGGCTCGCTCGGGCGGTCGACCGGGTCGTGCCGGGTGCCCTCGCACGCACCGTGAACTCGCTGGCGTTCCAGATCGTCACCCACGCGGCGTCGGTGCAGGGGCAGGAACCCCCGACGCTGCTGACCGGCGGGGAGCAGGACCGGATCATCGCCGACCTGCTCGCCGGGCACGAACTCGACGGAGCTGGTCCGACCTGGCCCGACCCCATCACCGCCGTCGTCCGGGAGCGAGCGGGGTTCCGAACCGCCCTGCGCGACGTCATGATGCGTGCGGTGGCGGCCGGCGTCGAGCCCGACGACATGCGGGAACTCGGCGACGAGCTCGGACGGCCCGAGTGGCGGGCCGTCGGGGACTTCGTGGACGACTACCGGGCATCGGTCACCGCGTTCCGGCCGACCGGGCTCGACTCCGGCGAACTCGTGGCGTACGCCACCGCCGCGGTGCTGCGGCACGAGCTCCCCGCGAGCATCGCCGCCCTGCGCCTGGTCGTGGTCGACGACACGCAGGAACTGGTGGAGGGTGAGATCGCGCTGCTCGGGGCACTCGCGCGCTCCGGCGTGCAGGTCGTGGCCTTCGGCGACCCGGACATCGCCGCCTCGGCGTTCCGCGGCGCCGAACCGGACGTGCTCGGTCGGCTGGCCGTGCGCCTCGGGGTGGACCGCGTCGACGAGCTGTTCCTCGGCGCGGTGCACCGGCACCCCGCGCCGATCCGTGCCCTGGTCACCGGCGTCACGGGTCGCATCGGCACCGCGGCGGCCGGTCGGCAGCGCAGCGCGTCGGCGGGCGACCAGGATGCGCGGCCCGACGCCGTCGTGCACCTCGAGGCCGCCAGCCGGTCCGCGCTCGTCGTGGCGATCGCCCGTCGACTCCGCGAACACCGCCTGCTCGACGGCGTGCCATGGCACCGGATGGCCGTGGTCACCCGGAGCGGTGCTGCCATCCCCGAACTCGTCCGGGCACTCTCCGTGGCCGAGGTCCCGGCGACCGCCGGTGCCGCGCCCGTCCGCCCGCGCGACGACTCCGCGGCGCGGGCGCTGCTCGACGCGGCTGCGGTGGCGCTCGACGTCTTGCCGCTCGACGCCGCCCTGGCCACCGCGTTCGCCACCGGGCCCCTCGGGGGCCTCGACACCCTGGCGATGCGTCGGCTCCGGCTCGCCCTGCGGCGCGAGGAACTCGCGGGCGACGGCAGCCGCACCGCCGACGAACTGCTGGTCGATGCCCTGGGCGCACCGGAGCGCCTGGTGACGGTGGACGCCGGGTTCGCGCGCCGGGCGACCCGGCTGGCCCGGAGCCTGGTGCAGGCGCGTGCCGACGCCCAGGCAGGATCGAGCATCGAGGAGATCCTCTGGGGCCTCTGGGAACGCAGCGGTCTTGCAAAGTCGTGGGGCGCCCAGTCCGCCGCCGGTGGGGTCGGCGCCGGGGAAGCCGACCGGCACCTGGACGCCGTCGTCGGCCTGTTCACCGCCGCCAAGCGCTTCGTCGAGCGCACGCCGGACGCCCCCGCGCGGGTCTTCGTCGACGACCTGCTCGGCGCCGACCTACCGGAGGACTCGATCGGCCCCGACCGGACCGCCGGCCGGGTGCGGGTCCTGACGCCGTCGGCGACGATCGGGCTCGAGTGCGACGTGGTCGTGGTGCTCGGTCTGCAGGACGGCGTCTGGCCCAACACCCGGGTGCGCGGCAGTCTGCTCGACCCGGACGGACTGGTCCGCGCTGCCGCCGGGGTCGAGCGTTCGCCCATCGACGACCGTGCCGCCGTGGTCGCCGACGAACTCCGGCTGTTCGCCCGGGCCGTCTCGCGCGCTACCACCCAGGTCATCATCGGCACGGTCGCGAACGACGACGAGTCGCCGTCACCCTTCGTCCGGCTCGTCCCGGTGCCGCCGGACCGTCAGCCGACCGTCCACCCACTGTCCCTGCGTGGGCTGGCCGGGTCGCTGCGCCGCCGGGTGGTGGGCTCGGGGGACCACGAGGCCGCGTCCGCCCTGGCACGCCTGGCCGAGGCCGAGGTCCCCGGGGCGGCTCCGGACGAGTGGTACGGGCTCGCCGAACCGACGACGGACGACCCCCTGGTCGACCTCGACGCCGAGCCCGCGCCCGAGGTCGAGGGCGGCGAGCCCGTCACTCCGGCCGTGTCGGTGTCGCCGTCGCGCATCGGCACCTTCGAGGAGTGCCCCGTGCACTGGTTCGCGCAGACCTTCGGCGGCGGTGCCCCGAGCCCGGCGATGGGCATCGGCACGATCGTGCACGAAGCGATGGAGCACGCCACCGAGATCGACGTCGAGTCGCTGTGGGAGCGGGTCGAGGCGCGGTGGGACGAGCTCACGTTCGAGTCGCCCTGGGTCGCCGACCGCGAACGTGCCCGGACCCGGCGGATGATCGAGGGGCTGAGCGACTACCTCCGCACCTTCGCCAGCGCCGGCCGTCGACTGCTCGGCGCCGAGACCTCGTTCGCGCTCGTGACCGGGCCCGCCCGGATCCGGGGGAGCATCGACCGCATCGAGGTCGACCCCGAGGGGCGGGTGAGCGTCGTCGACCTGAAGACCGGCCGTTCGATGCCCAGCGAGAAGAACGACATGCCGGAACACCCGCAGCTCGGGGCCTACCAACTCGCGGTCGAGGACGGCACGGTCGAGGGCGTGCCGGCGGGGTCTCCGATGACCGACGCCCGGCTGGTCTTCGTCCAGAACCCCCGCGGCGGACAGGCGTACTCCGAGCGGACCCAGCACGCGTTCGACGCCGAGGCGCGCGAGGCCTACCGCGAGCGGTTGCACGGGGTGGCGCGGGGCATGGCCGGACGCACGTTCGTGGCGAACGTGGACGACCACTGCGAGAAGGCCCGGACCGGGGTCGAGTGCCGGATCCACGTGGTGGCGGAGGTGACCTGGTGAGCGACACGGCGGACACGACCGACACGGCGGGCACGACCGACACGGGTGACGCGACCGGCACGGCTGCTGCTGCTGCTGCGGACGGCACGGTTGCCGCTGCACCGCCCGTCATCCGGCACGGCGCCGACGCCATCGCCGACGCCCTCGGCCGCCCTCGTCCCACCGCCCAACAGCGCGCCGTCATCGAGTCACCGCTCGTGCCGGCGCTGGTCGTCGCCGGTGCCGGCAGCGGGAAGACCGAGACGATGGCCTCGCGCGTCGTCTGGCTGCTGGCCAACGGACTCGTCCGCCCCGACGAGGTCCTCGGCCTGACCTTCACCCGCAAGGCCGCCGGCGAGCTCTCCGTCCGCATCAACGACCGCATCCGTGCGCTCGAGGACGTGGGCTTGATCACCCCCGGGGACGCCTTCGAGGCACCCACGGTCTCGACGTACAACGCCTTCGCCAACGCGGTCTTCCGCGAGAACGCCCTGCTCGTCGGGCGTGACGGCGAGTCCCAGGTGCTGACCGAACCGTCGGCCTGGCAGCTCGCCCGTCGGGTCGTGGTGGCCGCCCGCGACGACCGGCTCGCCGGACTCGACCGCGACGTCGACACCCTGACCGCAGCCGTGGTCGCGCTCGCCGGTGCCACCTCGGAACACCTCGTCGAGCCAGAGGACCTGCGCCGGTTCGCGATCGAGTTCTCGGAGCTGCTCGAACTCCCCGGCAACCGCGGCAAGCCGTACAAGGCGATCACGGACGCGGTCGCCGCGATCGGCGCCCTCGAACCCCTGGCCGACCTGGTCGCCGAGTTCCGACGACAGAAGGTCGACCGCGGGTTCGTGGAGTTCTCCGACCAGATCGCCCTCGCGCTCGCCGCGGCCGAGTCGGCCCCTCGTGTCGTCTCGGACCTGCGGAGCCGGTACGGGGTGGTGCTCCTCGACGAGTACCAGGACACCTCGGTCGTGCAGACCCGGTTCCTCGCGCGGCTGTTCCGCGGGCACTCGGTGATGGCGGTCGGCGACCCGCACCAGTCGATCTACGGGTTCCGTGGTGCGAGCGCCGCGAACCTCGCCCGGTTCCCGCACGACTTCGGCGGCGACGAACCCGGCGTGGCCGAACCCGTCACCTTCGCGCTGTCGACCAGCTGGCGGAACCCGGTGGACGTGCTCGCGGGGGCGAACGCGATCGTGTCGCCGCTGTCCGAGGCGTCCGAGGTCGACGTCGAACGGCTCTCGCCCCGGCCGGGTGCGGACGCCGGCACCGTGCGGGTGGTGTTCCCCGAGACCCTGCCGGAAGAGGCCGACGAGGTCGCGGCGTGGTTCCAGGACCACCGCAGGCAGAACCCGGCGGGCTCGATGGCGCTGCTGCTGCGGGCTCGGAAGGACCTCGCGGCGTTCACGGCGGCGCTCGGTGCCCGTGGGGTGCCGTACCACGTGCTCGGCACGGGCGGACTGCTCCAGCGTCCGGAGATCGTCGACCTGGTGGCGTGCCTGCGCGTCCTGCACGACCCGGCGGCCGGCAACGACCTGATCCGGCTGCTCGCGGGTGCACGGTGGCGGGTCGGGGCGGCGGACATCGTCGCCCTGCACCAGCTCGCCCGGTGGCTGTTCCAGCGCGACCACACCCAGCAGCGCCTCGACGACGACCTGACCGCGGCCTTCCGTGCCTCGGTGGCTGCCGGGGAGCACGGGTCGATCGTCGACGCGCTCGACTTCGTCGCGACCGCACCCGACGAGCACGGCGCGCTCGAGGGAATCACCCCCGCGGGTCGCAGCCGGATGCGAGCGCTCGGCGGGCAGCTCGCGATGCTCCGCTCACGCGCGGGGAGCGACCTGGTCGACTTCGTGACGCTCGTCGTGCAGGAGATGCGACTCGACATCGAGGTCGCCGCGCACGAACAGGGCAGCGGCGCGTACCTCGACGCCTTCATCGACGAGCTCGCCGGTTTCGTGTCGACCGACGACCGCGCCGACCTCGGTTCGTTCCTCGGGTGGATCGACGCCGCAGCCCGGCGGGACGACATGGGCCCGCGGTCCGAGGAGCCCGAGGCCGGCACCGTGCAGATCCTGACGATCCACGGGTCGAAGGGGCTCGAGTGGGACGCCGTCGCAGTGCCCCGGATGGTCGAGGGCGGCCTGCCGGCGCGTCCGCAGGAGGGCTCGTCGGGTTGGCTCGGGTTCGGCCGACTGCCGTACGAGTTCCGTGGAGACGCCGCCGAGCTGCCGCGACTCGCATGGCGCGGGCAGGAGACCCAGAAGGACGTCACCACGGCGATCGACGCCTTCAAGGAACAGGTGAAGGCCCGCAACGAGGACGAGGAACGCCGGCTGACCTACGTCGCCCTGACCCGTGCCAAGCACGACCTGCTGGTGTCCGGCTCGTTCTGGGCCGGCGGGGTCCGACCCACCGAGCCGAGCCGCTACCTGCGCGACCTGGTGGACGCCGGCGTCATCGACGGTGCGGCGATCCCGGAGACGACGGTGCACGACGAGAACCCGATGGGGGAGAGCGGCGCGACCCAGACCTGGCCGCACGTGCCGTTCGGGGAGCGTGCGCCGCGGGTCCTGGCTGCCTCCGAGCGGGTGCGGAACGCGAACCCCGGTGCCGCGGGGCGCTTCGCCGCCGACATCGACCTGCTGCTCGCCGAACGGCACGCCACCCGGAACGCGAAGCACGCGGTCGCCGTCCCGCACCGGGTCCCGGCGTCGGGCTTCAAGGACTACCTGACCGAACCCGACTCCGTGGCCGAGCGGCTCCGCCGGCCGATGCCGGAGCGCCCGTACCGCGCCACCCGGCTCGGCACGCTGTTCCACCAGTGGGTGGAACAGCGGGCACGGAGCGGCGGCGCGCTCGAGACGCTCGACGTGTGGGACGGCGAGCTCGACCTCGATGCCGACGACCTCGCCGATTCGTCGCCGGACGCCGTGGTCACCGACGACGACGCCCGTCGACTCGCGGACTTCCAGGCGACGTTCGCGCGCTCACGGTGGGCCGGGCTGACTCCGATCGAGGTCGAGCGCGAGATCCACATCCCGTTCCTCGGGCACAGCGTCGTCTGCAAGCTCGACGCCGTGTACGAGATCGACGGGCGCGCCGAGGTAGTCGACTGGAAGACGGGCAAGGCGCCGTCGGGGGCGGACGACCTGGCCCGCCGCACCCTGCAGCTCGCGTTGTACCGCGTCGCCTACGCCGAGTTCACCGGGCGACCGCTCGACCAGGTCGACGCGGTGTTCTACTTCGTCGCCGACGACCTCGAGGTCCGTCCGACCGAGCTGCTCGACCGAGCCGGACTCGAGCGCGCGTGGTCCGAGGCCGTCGGCTGACGTCCTGCGGGCGCGCTGCGGCCGTGTCGCGCTCCGCCCGTGTCGCGCTCCGCCCGTGTCGCGCTCCGCCCGTGTCGCGCTCCGCCCTGGAGGCCCGGTGCCGGTCCGCCGGACCCGCGCCGGGCCTCCAGGCGGTCGCGTCCACGACTCCTGCCGCACCTTGTTGAGCAGAAATGGTCGGGTGCGCCGCAGCGACCCGACCATTCCTGCTCACGAAGCGTCAGCCGTGGCGGCGTTCGGTGGAGGACAACAGCTGCTCCACCTCGCCGATCTCCATCGTCTCGGGTGACACGGACTGCAGTGGTTCCGCACTCGGGGCGTGCACCGCGTCGACCAGGCGGTGCATCATCGCGACGGCGTCGTCGACGACCTCGGTGCTCTTCGCCTGGACGCCGTGCAGCAGCCAGTGCGCCGTCTCGAGTTCGTGGTGCACGCGTGCACGCTGTGCGAGCTGGCGGTCGCGTCCGCCGCCGTTCGCCTCGTAGGCGCTGAGGACGGTGTCGAAGGCATCGCGGCGGCCGGCGAGCACCCAGGCGAGGTCCTTCGCCGGGTCGCCGAGCCGCAGCTCGCCCCAGTCGAGGATCCCGGTCACCGCGTCGCCGTCGACGAGCAGGGCGCCGGTGCCGAGCGAACCGTGCACGACGGTCGGCGTGAACTGCCAGAGCTGCTGGTCGCGGGCGGCACCCTCCCAGCGTTCGACGAGCGCGGCGGGGACGAGCTTGGTCGCCACGGCGCGGTCCATCACCGAGACGGCGGACCGGAGCACCTCGAACGGCGTGAGCGACGGCAGGCCGGCGTCGGAGACGAAGCTCGTCGGCAGCTGGTGGATCGAGGCGAGGGCACGGCCGACGCTGGTGGCGAGGTCGGGGCGCTCGACGAGCGACGCGAGGGTCGGGTGAGCTCCGGCCAGCCGCGTCGTGACGATGGCGCGCGTCGACCCGATCGGCGCCTGGCCGCGGTACTCGGCGACGCCGAACGGCAGGCGTGTGCGGATGCCGGCGCTCAGCGCGCGGATGGCGACGAGGTCGGCCGACTGCCGCGCCTCGGCGCGCTGGTTCCGGGGGCGGCGGATGACGATCTCGGTGCCGTCGGCGTCTCGGAGGAGCGCCGACTCGTAGTCGCCGGCCGCGGCCGAGCCGAGCGTGCGCGTGCCCGTGACGAGGAGACCTGGAACGGCCGTCGTCGCCAACGCGGCTAGAGTGAACTGGGATCCCGCCATGCCCCTCAGGGTAGGCGCGTGTTGCGTGCACGGCTGCACGCCACGCTGTTCGGCGGCCCGCACACCCACCGCACGTCTCCTGCACGTCCGCACCCGATCCGAGGAGCTCTCCCGCCGTGACCGTCGAGTTCGCCGCCCGGCTCCCGCTGTCCCGCAACGAACTCGACCGCGACGCCGAGTTCCGCACGACCGACGACGTCGAGCGTGTCCTGCGCGAGGACGAGCGCACCCGGTACCTGCCGGTGCGTGGTGCCGAGATGCTCCGGAACGCCGACGGCACCCTGCGCTTCGTGACCGCGACGGAGATCCCGGTCGACATCGTGACTCTGTACCTCGGCCGTGCAGTGTCGGACGCCGTCGATGCCCCGGCGGGTACCCGCTTCGTCGCCGCCCTGATCGACAGCGCGACGGCGACCGCGATCGAACCCGACGACGACGCCTGGCAGAGCCTCCGGATGTTCGGCACCGAGCTCTCGCCGCGCGACCAGGGCCTGGCGGTCGAAGCCGTCGCGATGGCGAACTGGCACGCCGTGCACGGCTTCTCGCCGCGCACCGGCTCACCCACTGCCGTTGTGAGCGGCGGATGGGTCCGCCGCGACCCCGAGGGACACGACCTCTTCCCGCGTACGGACGCGGCGATCATCGTCGGGGTCGTCGACGCCGACGACCGGATCCTGCTCGGTTCCAACGCCGCGTGGGACGCCGACCGGTACTCGCTGCTGGCCGGGTTCGTCGAGCCGGGGGAGTCGCTCGAGGACGCCGTCCGCCGCGAGGTCTGGGAAGAGTCCGGCGTCCGTGTCGAGGAGCCCGAGTACCTCGGCTCGCAGCCGTGGCCGTTCCCCGCGTCGCTGATGGTGGGCTTCCGCGCCCGCGCAGCCGGCGGTGACCCGACGACCGCCCGCCCCGACGGCGTGGAGATCCTGGACGTCCGGTGGTTCTCGCGCGACGAGATCCGCGAGCGCGCCGGCGACACCCTGCTGCTGCCGGGACGCACCTCGATCGCCCGCGCCATCATCGAGGAGTGGTACGGCGGGCCGCTGGACCTGCCGTGAGCGTCACCGGTCCGCGCGGTGCACCGGGTGCCGGGGCAGTCGAACCCCGGCCGCCCTCGCCCGACGAACTGCTCGCCGCGCTCGACGCCGAGCAGCGGACGGTCGCCCGCACCCTGCTCGGTCCGGTCGCGGTGCTCGCCGGCGCCGGGACGGGAAAGACCCGCGCGATCACGCACCGGATCGCCTACGGCGTCGCCACCGGGACCTACGCGCCGAACCACGTCCTCGCGCTGACGTTCACGACCCGTGCCGCCGGCGAACTGCGGTCGCGCCTGCGCGCGCTCGGGGCCGGGACGGTCCAGGCGCGCACCTTCCACGCCGCCGCGATGGCGCAGCTCAGCTACTTCTGGCCGGACACCGTCGGCGGGCACGCCCCCAAGATCGTCGAGTCCAAGGGGCGGATGATCGCCCACGCCGCGGACACGGTCGGCATGAACGTCGACACCCCGGTGCTCCGCGACCTGGCCGCCGAGGTCGAGTGGCGCAAGGTGCAGATGCTCTCGCTCGACGAGTACGAGGCCGCCGCCGCCGACCGGGTGATGCCGCGCGACACCACGCCGCGCCGGGTCATCGACCTGATGAAGGCGTACGAGCGACTGAAGGACGACCGGCGGCAGTTGGACTTCGAGGACGTCCTGCTGGCGACCCTCGGCATGGTCGAGTCCGAGCCCCGCGTGGCGTCGTACGTGCGGCAGCAGTACCGGTTCTTCGTCGTCGACGAGTACCAGGACGTCTCGCCCGTGCAGCACGACCTGCTGCGGGCCTGGCTGGGCGGCCGTGACGACCTGTGCGTCGTCGGCGACGCCAGTCAGACCATCTACTCGTTCGCCGGCGCCTCGAGCGACTACCTGCTCGGGTTCGGGTCGGAGTTCCCGCGCGGGTCGGTCTTGCGCCTCGAGCGGAACTACCGCTCCACCCGCGAGGTCGTGTCCGCGGCCAACACGCTGATGCGCGGCCAGCCCGGCGCGCTCGACCTGGTGGCCCAGAGCCAGGAACCGGGCCCGGAACCGGTGGTGCTGGCCTGCGTCCACGACGGTGACGAGGCACAGACCATCGCCCGGCGCATCGCCGAGCTCGTCGGGGCCGGAGCGTCCTACGGGGACTGCGCCGTGCTCTTCCGCGTCGGAGCGCAGTCCGCTGCGCTCGAGTCCGCGCTCGGCCGGAACGGCATCCCCTACCGCGTGCAGGGCGGGACCCGGTTCTTCAACCGCCCGGAGGTCAAGCTCGCCGTCCACCACATGCGCGGCGAGGCGATCCGGCAGACCGACGACGAGTTGACCCGACGGGTCCGGCTGGTGCTGCAGGTCAGCGGCTGGACGGAGACGCCGCCGGAGGGCACCGGCGCAGTCCGTGAGCAGTGGGAAGCGCTGCAGGCGATCATGGGCCTGGCCGAGGACGCCCCCGCCGGCACGACGATGCAGCAGTTCACCCAGGACCTGGTGGACCGTGCGGCGACGCACCACGAGCCCGAGGTCGATGCTGTCACGCTCGCGACGCTGCACTCGTCGAAGGGTCTGGAGTGGCCGCACGTGGTCATCGCCGGCGCCGCCGAGGGGCTCCTGCCGATCTCGCACGCGTCGACCGACACCGAGGTGGACGAGGAACGACGCCTGTTCTACGTCGGGCTGACGCGCGCCCGCCGTTCGGTCACGATCACGTGGTCGCAACAGGGCTCCACGCGTGGGGGAGCCCGGGCTCCGAGTCGGTTCCTGGCAGCGCTCGGCACGCGCACCGCGGATGGGGCCGGACCGGCGAACGGCTGACCGACAGGTCGTCGCGCTCGAAGACGAGCTGGTCGGGCTCGGCTCGTTGCGTCCGGAGCGGGAGCCGTTCCAGCAGCATCCGCGTCGTGGCGGCGGCCACCGCCGCCGCCCGCCACGGTGACAGCGGTGCCGGGTGCCGCCCCCACACCTGAGCGGCGATGGCCGGCCAGGCCGGGTCGTCGTCGACGCGTGCGTACTCAGCACACTGGAGGCACGGCCCGGCTCCCGGCACGACGAACGGACCGAGACGGACGCGTCCGTCGCCGACGACGACCGCCAGGTGCGGCACGCCCCGGCGGGTCCACGCGGCGCGGAGCGCCGGGTCGACGACGTGGTCGGCCACCACCACGGCGAGGCGCGGTTCGGGCTCGGGCAGTACGATCGGGCCCCCGGCGGGCGCGGTGGTGCGGCTGACCGTCACGCCCTCGCCGGACAGGAACGTCGCCACGGTGTCGGCGAGGACACCGGCGCCGTGCACCTCGATGCGTTCGAGCGGCTCGGGCAGGACCTCGACCACCGCGGGCGACGCGGCACCGAGCACACCGGCAGCACGTTCCGGCGAGCACCCCGACGCGGCCGCCAGGCCTGCCAGCACGTCGTGGCCGGTCTCGCGTCGCAGACCGTTGAGGAACCGTTCTTCCCCCGTGGTGGGCACCGCGACGACGGCGCGTGGAGGATCGACCCCGAGCTGGACCGTGGCGGGGTCACGCCAGACGAACTCGAGCGTCGGATCGATGCGGATGCCCATGACCCCACGGTGCCGGAGTACGCGGCACGCGTGGGGTCACCAGGGGGATCTGTGGAGAACTCAGCGGGGCTGATCGCCCGTGTCGTTCCCGGGCTCGTCGCCCGCTCCACCCTCGGGGTCGTCGGCCACGCGGCCGGACTCGTCCTCGTGCGGACGCGCACCGGTCGAGTCGTTCAGCAGGTCCTCGAGGGCCTTGTCGAACGCGTCGTCCTCGTCGGTCTGGGACGGGTTCCGCAGCCGTGCGACGAGGGCGTCGGGTGCGTCGACGTCGTCCGAGGTCGGCACCAGGTCGAAGTGCGACCAGAGGGCGTCACGCTCTTCGGCGCCGAGCTCGTCGGTCACCCGCTGCCACATCGCGGCGGCTTCACGTAGACGACGCGGACGCAGCTCGAGGCCGACGAGTGTCGCGAACGCCGACTCGGCCGGGCCGCCGGCCGCACGGCGACGGCGCACCATCTCGGCGATCGCTCCGGCCTTGGGGAGACGGACGGTGGCCGCGGCGGTGACCGTGTCCACCCAGCCCTCGACCAGGGCGAGCATCGTCTCGAGCCGGGCGAGGGCGGCGTCCTGCTCGGCGGTCCGCGGCGGGATGAGGGCACCCGAGGCGAGTGCGTCGCGCAGCTGCTCCTGGTTGGTCGGGTCGATGTCGGCCGCGAGTTCCTCGACGCGGTCGAAGGGGATGTGGATGCCCCGCGCGTAGTCCGTGATGGACGAGATGATGTGCAGCCGGAGCCACCGTGCCGACCGGAAGAGCCGGGCGTGGGCGAGTTCGCGGACCGCGAGGTAGATGCGGACCTCGTCCTCGGAGACGTCGAGGCCCTCGGCGAACTCGGCGACGTTCTGGGGCAGGAGCGCTGCGACCTGCTCGTCGAGGAGCGGCACGCCGACGTCACCGCCGGAGACGACCTCCTTCGACAGCTGCCCGACGACCTGGCCGAGCTGGATCGCGAACAGTGCCCCGCCGATACCGCGCATCGCCTTCGAGACGTCTCCGAGCATCGCCTTGAGCTGCTCGGGAGCACGCTGGTCGATCGCCTCGGTCAGGGCATCGGCGATGCTGAAGGCCACCGGCTCGGCGATCTGCGTCCACACCGGGACGGTCGCCTTGGCCCACTGCTCACGCGTGTAGAGGCTCGGGGTCGCGGTCAGCTCGGCGACCGTCGTGACCTCGTCGAGCCACAGTGCAGCGACCTGGAAGGCCTGGTCTGCCGCCTGCGAGGTGGCCGGGTCGACGGGGTGGCCGCCGTCCCGAGCGATCGCGGTGGCGCGTTCGGCGGTGGCCGAGAAGTCGATGCCGTCACCGCCGGACTGCGCGGCACGCTGGAGCTGGCTCATCAGGTTCGCCACGGAGGCCGGGTCGTTCGGCAGACCGGCGGCACCGGCGAGCTGCGACGGGTCGATCTGCCCCTCGCCCGAGAGCAGCTTGCGCAGCATCTCCTGGAAGTCGTCGTCCGGCCCCGGCTGTGGTTCATCAGGCATGCCGACTACGCTAATCGCTGCTCACGGGGCCGCACCTGGGATGCCCCCGTGGGAACGCCCGAAGCGCTGCGCCCAGGGCGAACAGCCCCGTCGCGAGACGTGTGCGACCACCCTGCCGCCAGGCGCGGGTGCCCACCTCGGAAGGACTCCGCGTGACCCTCTTCGCCCCCGCGCCCCGTCGTCGCTCGCGTGCCCGGACCGTCGGGTGGGCCTTCCTGATCGGCGCGGTCGTGCTGGGACTGCTGGCGAGCCTGCTGCCGAGCCCGTACCTCATCGAGGTCCCCGGGCCGGTCTACAACACCATCGGCACGCAGGAGCAGGGGACGGGCAAGGACGCGAAGGACGTCAAGCTCATCCAGGTGTCCGGCCACGAGACGTACCCGACGGCCGGCGCCCTCGACATGCTCACCGTCGGCATCCAGGGCGACGCCACGAACCGCCCGTCGTGGACCAGCGTGATCCGCGCGATCTTCACCAGGTCGCAGGCGGTGATCCCGGTCGAGGCGATCTACCCGAGCGGCACCACGACCGAGCAGGTGAACGAGCGGGACTCCGCCGACATGCAGGCGTCGCAGCAGTCGGCCGTTGCCGCCGCGCTCATCCAGCAGGGGAACGACCTGCCCACCGAACTCGAGGTCAGCGCCGTGCAGGAGGGCTCAGCGGCCGACGGCGCGATCGAGAAGGGCGACGTCATCACGGCGTTCGACGGCAAGTCGCTCACGACCAACGCCGACGCGGTGAGCCTGCGTGAAGCCGTCGCGCAGCACGGCACCTCGAGCCCCGCGACCGTCACCGTCGAACGGGACGGCGCGACGAAGGACGTCCGGGTGACGCCGCGCAGCGAGCAGGGCACGGCGCTGCTCGGGGTCGGCGTCACCGAGCGCTACGAGTTCCCCTTCAAGGTGTCGATCCGCCTGCAGGACGTCGGCGGTCCGTCCGCCGGCATGATGTTCGCGCTCGGGATCATCGACGAGATCACGCCGGGCAAGCTCAACGGCGGCAAGCACGTCGCGGGCACCGGCACGATCACGGCAGACGGCGAGGTCGGGCCCATCGGCGGGATCCGGCAGAAGCTCTACGGCGCCGCGGACGCGGGCGCCACGGTGTTCCTCGCCCCCGCGGACAACTGCGACGAGGTCGTCGGGCACGTGCCGGACGGGCTCGACGTCTACAGCGTCTCCACGCTCGACCAGGCCGTCACCGACCTGCAGACGATCGCCGACGGCGGGAGCACCGCGAAGCTCGCCCGCTGCGGGTCCTGACCCGGTCCTGAGTCCCCGTACAGGTTCACGCTCGGTCCGGTCCCATAGGATCAGTGTCACTGACGGCCCGCCGCGAGCCGGGCCCGCCGGTCCGACACGTCTGGAGCACATCAAGTGACGACAACCTCGTCCACCTCGGGGCGGCGTTCGCCGCGGGTCCCCATCGTGGTCACGATCATCGTGCTGGCCGCACTGGTGATCGCCTTCTTCATCTTCGCCAGCCTGTACACCGACTACGCGTGGTTCGCGCAGCTCGGGTTCCAGCAGGTCCTCACCACCCGGTGGATCGCCGGGACCCTGATGTTCCTGGCGGGCTTCCTCGGCATGGCGGCCCCGGTCTTCGTGAGCATCGCGCTCGCGTTCCGGTTCCGGCCGGTCTACGCGAAGCTCAACTCGCAGCTCGACCGCTACCAGCAGGTCATCGAGCCGCTGCGGCGCGCCGTGATGATCGGCATCCCCGTGGTCCTCGGCATCTTCGCGGGGCTCTCGACCGCGGGTCGCTGGAGCATGGTCCTCGAGTACTTCAACCGCACGCCGTTCGGCAAGACCGACCCGCAGTTCGGACTGGACATCGGGTTCTACGTGTTCGAGCTGCCGTTCTGGCGCTCGATCGTGGCCTACTCGTCGGCCGTCGTCCTCATCGCCGGCCTCGCCGCGCTCGCTGCGAGCTACCTCTACGGCGCGCTCCGCTTCGGTGGTCGCGAGGTCCGGATCTCCCGTGCTGCGCGAATCCAGCTGGCGGTCACGGCTGCGCTCTACATCGCGCTGCAGGCCGTCAGCCTCTGGCTCGACCAGTACGCGGCGCTGACGAAGTCGAACTCGCTCATCACCGGTGCCCAGTACACCGACGTCAACGCAGTGATCCCGGGCCGCGAGATCATGGCGGGCATCGCGGCGATCGTCGCGCTGCTCTTCATCGTCACGGCGGTCATCGGCCGCTGGCGCATCTCGATCGTCGGGACGGGCCTGCTGCTCGTCGCCGCGATCGTCGTCGGCGGCATCTACCCGTGGGTCGTCCAGCGTCTGCAGGTGAAGCCGTCGGAGCGCACCTTCGAGTCCGCCTACATCGAGCGGAACATCAAGGCCACGCGAGACGCCTACGGTGTCGCCGGTGTCGAGGAACAGAACTACGACGCCACGACCGAGACGAGCTCGGGTGCGCTCGCGAAGGACGCGCAGACCACGGCCAACATCCGTCTCATCGACCCGAAGATCGTCTCCGACACGTTCAGCCAGCTGCAGCAGTACCGGCAGTACTACCAGTTCCCGAAGGAGCTGGACGTCGACCGCTACGACGTCAAGGGCGAGACCGAGGACACCGTCATCGCGGTCCGCGACATCGACCTCGCCGGGCTCAGCTCGGCCGCGAACACGCAGTACAACCGGGCGTTCGTCTACACCCACGGCTACGGCGTCACCGCGGCCTACGGCAACCAGCGCGCGAGCGACGGCAAGCCGGTGTTCCTCGAGTCCGGGATCCCGTCGAACGGTGCACTGGGCGACTTCCAGCAGCGCGTGTACTTCGGTGAGACCTCGCCGCCTTACTCAATCGTGGGTGCGCCGAAGGGCACGAAGGACGTGGAGCTCGACTACCCGTCCGGTTCCGACGACGACAACGGCGGCAACGCGACCACCACCTACGCCGGCGACGGCGGTCCGAGCCTCGGCAACTTCTTCAACCGGCTCGTCTACGCCGCGAAGTTCCAGTCGGAGCAGATCCTGCTCTCGAACGCGGTGAACAAGGACTCGCAGATCCTCTACGACCGCGACCCGATCACCCGCGTGCAGAAGGCGGCGCCGTACCTGACCGTCGACAGCGACGCCTACCCGGCGATCGTCGACCACCGCATCCAGTGGGTGGTGGACGGATACACCACGAGCGACGCGTACCCGTACTCGCAGAGCCAGAGCCTGTCGGACAGCATCGCCGGCGCCGAGTCCTCGACGTACCGCACCGACCAGGTGAACTACATCCGGAACTCGGTGAAGGCCACCGTCGACGCCTACACGGGCAAGGTGACGCTGTACACGTGGGACACGAAGGACCCGGTCCTGAAGACGTGGCAGAAGATCTTCCCGACGTCGATGAAGCCGGTGTCGAGCATGAGCGCCGAACTCCTCGACCACGTGCGGTACCCGACGGACCTGTTCAAGGTGCAGCGCTCGATCCTCGGTACGTACCACGTGACCAACGCCAACTCGTTCTACTCGGGTGACGACGCGTGGAACACCCCGCAGGAACCGACCAGCACGGCGACGTCGGACAGTGACGCCGACACCGCGGCGACGTCGACGAACGCGCTCGGCGCGCAGACGACGACGACCGCCAACAGGGCGAACCTGCAGGACCCGTACTACCTGACGATGAAGGTGCCGGGGCAGGGGACGGCGTACTCGCTGTACACGACCTACATCCCGCAGCAGTCGGCCGGGGCGAACAACCGCAACGTGCTGACCGGCTACCTGGCGGTGAACTCCGACGCGGGTGGTGCCGGCAAGGGCGAGAAGGCGTCGGGCTACGGCAAACTCACGCTGTTGACGATGCCGAAGACCGACAACATCCCGGGCCCCGGGCAGGTGCAGAGCCTCTTCAACGGTGACTCGACC
The DNA here is from genome assembly GCF_003234605.2 of Curtobacterium sp. MCPF17_021. Lineage (NCBI taxonomy): Bacteria > Bacillati > Actinomycetota > Actinomycetes > Micrococcales > Microbacteriaceae > Curtobacterium > Curtobacterium sp. MCPF17_021. Next base: position 1,007,322 of record NZ_CP126252.1, read on the forward strand.
GTGTCGCAGGAGCTGAACATCCTGAAGCGGGGCAACTCGACCGTGAAGCAGGGCAACCTGCTCACGCTGCCGGTCGGCGGTGGGTTCCTCTACGTGCAGCCCGTCTACGTCCAGTCGACCTCGAGTGGTTCGTACCCGTTGCTGCAGAAGGTCCTCGTGGCCTTCGGCGACAAGATCGCGTTCGAGGACACCCTCGACGAAGCGCTGAACTCGCTGTTCGGCGGCGACTCCGGTGCGGCGGCCGGCGACTCCGGCGCAAGCGGCAGCGACAGCGGTTCCGGTTCCGGTTCCGGTTCCGACAGTGGATCCGGTTCCGACACGGGGTCCGGTTCCGACACGGGGTCCGGTTCCGACACGGGTTCCTCGGGCTCCGGCTCGACCGGCTCGACCGGTTCGACGGGTTCCGGCTCGACCGACAACGACGCTCTGCAAGAAGCCCTGGCCGACGCCAAGGCAGCCCTGCAGGACCGCCAGGAGGCCTACGCCGACAACGACCTGGTGGCCGCGGCGGAAGCCGATCAGCGCCTCCAGGACGCGATCGAGGCCGCCACGGCAGCCGAGAACGGCAACTGACACACCGTGGCGGGGCACTCGATTTGTGTCCCGCCACGGCCCCGTGTAGGCTTCTAAACGTGCCGCGGGGTGGAGCAGTTCGGTAGCTCGCTGGGCTCATAACCCAGAGGTCGTAGGTTCAAATCCTGCCCCCGCAACCAAGCGTCACACGAAGGCCCCGGTCCAACAGGACCGGGGCCTTCTTCGTGTCCCCGACGCGAGACGCCCGGCGCAGGACGCCCGGCGCAGGACGCCCGGCGCAGGACCCCCCGCCGCAGGCCCGCCCGCCGCAGACCCCCGGGTACGCTCACCCCATGGCCACCCTCACGATCGCGGCGGCGCAGTTCGCCCCCGTGGACGACCCCGTCGCCAACCTCGACACCGTGCGCACCGCCGCCGTCGACGCGGCGGCCCGTGGCGCCGATCTCCTCATCACGCCGGAGTACACCTCGTACTTCGCCGCCGACATCGACGATCGGTTCGTGGCGGCCGCGCAGCCCCTGGACGGTCCGTTCGTCTCCGGCCTGCGTGAAATCGCCCGCGAGACGGGCATCGCCCTGATCGTCGGGGTCGCCGAGTCGGCGGACACGCCGGAGCGCTTCAGGAACACCCTGGTCGCGGTGCTCCCGTCGGGCGACCTGGCGGCGACGTACCGGAAGGTCCACCTCTACGACGCCTTCGGCTCGCGGGAGTCGGACCGCATCGAGTCCGGCGACCCGCAGCAGCTGCCGGTCTTCGTGCTCGGCGGAGTCCGCGTCGGGCTCGAGACCTGCTACGACCTGCGATTCCCCGAGGTCACGCGACGGCTCGCCGCTCCCGAGACCGGCGCGGCCGACGTCGTCGTCCTCCCGGCGGAGTGGGTGCGCGGCCCCGGCAAGGAGCACCACTGGCACACGCTCCTCACCGCCCGCGCGATCGAGAACACCGTCTGGGTCGTCGGGGTCGGGCAGACGCCGCCGATCGGGATCGGCGGCTCGGTCGTCCTCGACCCGTCGGGCGTCGCGGTCGCCTCGGCCGGCGCCTCGCCGACCACGCTCACCGCCACGATCGACACCACCGTCACCGACGCCGTCCGACGGGTGAACCCGTCGCTGTCGCTGCGGCGCTACGTCGTCGCACCGCGCACCCTGCCTGGAGGCCCGGGGCAGCCCTGACGCGTCGGTCGCGTCCCTGACGCGGTCGCGTCTCAGGCGCGGGGGCGCGCTCCGAGGGTCGCCAGGCGTGCGGCGGCGTCCTCCAGGACACTCCGGCGCTTGCAGAACGCGAAGCGCACCAGGGACCGGTAGCCGGAGACCCGGTCCGGGCGGACGAACGCCGAGACCGGCACGCCCGCGACACCGGCCAACGCGGGCAGTTCGAGGCAGAACGCACGGGCGTCGTCGTACCCGAGCGGTGCGGCGTCGGCGAGCACGAAGTACCCGCCGTCGGGTCGCATCACGTCGAAGCCCGCCGCCGTCAGTCCGTCGGCGAGCAGTTCGTGCTTCGCGCGCAGGTCGGCGGCGATGCCGGTGAAGACCGCGTCGGGCAGACGGAGTCCCACGGCGACAGCCGGTTGGAAGGGCGCGCCGTTCACGAAGGTCAGGTACTGCTTCACCGTCGTGATCGCGTCGACGAGTGCCGGGGGAGCGGTGAGCCAGCCGACCTTCCACCCGGTCGTGTTGAAGGTCTTGCCGGCGCTCGAGACCGACACCGTCCGCTCGGCAGCGCCGGGCAGGGTCGCGATGGGCGTGTGCGGGACGTCGAACGTCAGGTGTTCGTAGACCTCGTCCGTGATGATCACCGCGTCGCGCTCGGTGGCCAGGTCGACGATCGTCTGCAGCACCTCGGTGGGCAGGACCCGGCCGGTCGGGTTGTGCGGGGTGTTCACGAGCACGGCGCGGGTGCGGTCGGTGAAGGCCGCGCGGAGCGTGCGCTCGTCGGGCAGGAAGTCGGGCGCGGTGAGCGGGACCGTGACGTGCACCCCGCCGGCCAGCCGGATGAGCGCGCCGTAGGCGTCGTAGAACGGCTCGAAGGTGATCACCTCGTCACCGGGTTCGACCAGCGCGAGGATCGTGGCGGCCAGCCCCTCGGTGGCGCCGGCGGTGACGAGGACCTCGCGGTCGGGGTCCACCTCGAGCCCGTACCACCGCTGCTGGTGCTCGGCGATCGCCGACCGCAGGTCAGGGGTGCCCCGGCCCGGCGGGTACTGGTTCACGCCGTCGCGGATCGCCTGCACCGCGGCCTCGAGCACCTCGGCCGGCCCGTCCTCGTCGGGGAAGCCCTGCCCCAGGTTGACCGCGCCGGTGCTGGCGGCGAGGGCGCTCATCTCGGCGAACACCGTCGGTGCGGGGACCCCGTCCGGTCCCAGCAGCATCGCTCCGTCGGCGGCTCGCAGCCACGGTCCTGCCTGGCGCATGTGGTTCCCTCCCGTGCGGGCGACGACGTGTCGCGCTGAACGGACCCCAACCTAGCTGTCCGTCCCGCGGCGGACCGGGCCACCGTGTACAGCGCACGCATAAGATCGCCAGGGGTGGCTCGCAGCCTCGCCAGAAGGACCGCTCAGGTGCTTGCGACAGACTGCACGAGCTTGAAAGGAGCACGTCCAGCATGACCGACACCACGCCCAGCGGGCAGGGCGACGACCGCCGTCCGGACGATGCGGCTCCGCCTGCCGCCAGTGAGGACGCCGCAGCAGCGGCCACGAGAGGGAACACGTCGATGCCGAACGACTCCGACCAGCCGGACGAGACCCCTCGCCCGAACCAGAACCAGAACCAGAACCAGAACGACGAGACGACCCCGGACCACACGGACGTGATCCCGTCGTCGACGGACCACCCGACCGACCGCTACACCGCGCCGTACCCCGCCGTCTCCGGCGACTCCTCGGGGGCGCAGCAGGGCGGCTACGGCCAGCAGACGTCGCCGTACGGCCAGCAGTCGCAGCAGAGCCAGAACCCGTACGGACAGCAGTCGCAGTACGGGCAGCAGACGCCGCAGCCCCAGAACCCCTACGGCCAGCAGCCCCAGAACCCCTACGGGCAGCAGCCCCAGAACCCCTACGGGCAGCAGAGCCAGTACGGCCAGCAGCCCCAGAACCCGTACGGCCAGCAGTCCCAGTACGGCCAGTCGGGCGGCGAACGCCCCCGCTACGGCGAGTACGCCCAGCCGACGTCCTCGACCGCTCCGAGCTCGTCCTCCGAGTACGCGAACGCGTCCGCGCAGGCCCCCCAGTCGGCCACGAGCGCGTTCGGTGACGTCGACGGCGCGAACCAGCGCAACGGTCACTACTTCAGCGACGACGCCTCGGGCGCCGCGGCGACCACGACGACCAAGGACCGCTCGGGCCGCAGCAAGCTGCTCCTGCCGGTCATCGCCGCGGTCATCGCCGGTGGTCTGGTCGGCGGCGGTGCCGGTTGGGCCGTCTCCTCGGGCAACGACGGTGGCAGCGTGGTGTCCTCCGGTTCGTCGCAGGGCGGCAACCTGACCGTCAACGACTACGACTCCGCCACCGTGGTCACGGCCGTCGCGGCACAGGCGACCCCGTCCGTCGTCACCATCAACGTGTCCGCGAGCAACGAGGCCGGCACCGGTTCCGGCGTGGTGATGAGCAAGGACGGCTACATCGTCACGAACACCCACGTGGTCACCCTCGACGGCGACAGCTCGAACGGCCGGATCACCGTCACGACCTCGAACGGCAAGATCTACGCGGGCAAGCTGATCGGTACCGACCCGACGGTCGACCTCGCGGTCATCAAGATCGATGCGACGGACCTCAAGCCCATGGAGTTCGCGGACTCGTCCAAGCTCAACGTCGGCGACACCGCGGTCGCGATCGGCGCGCCCCTGGGCCTGTCGAACACCGTCACCGACGGCATCGTCTCGACGCTGAACCGCAGCATCCAGGTCACCTCGAGCGCCCCCAGCGAGGGCGGCGACTCGAACGAGGGCGGCAACGGCGGCTCGGGTCCCTTCGACTTCTGGGGCAACGGGGACAACGGCAGCAGCTCGTCCGCGAACACCACCGTCTCGCTCCCGGTCATCCAGACCGACGCATCGATCAACCCGGGCAACTCCGGCGGTGCGCTGCTCGACTCGAAGGGCCGGCTGATCGGCATCAACGTGGCCATCGCCTCGGCTGGCAGCTCGTCGTCGTCGGAGTCGGCCGCCGGCAGCATCGGCGTCGGCTTCTCGATCCCGGCCAACCTGGTCAAGCGGGTCGCGAACGAGATCAAGGACAACGGCTCGGCGACCCACGGTCTCCTCGGCGCAACGGTCGGCGACGCCACCGAGGACGCCAGCGCCACCCAGGTCGGCGCCCTCATCAAGTCGGTGTCCAACGGTGGTGCCGCGGCGAAGGCCGGTCTGCAGAAGGGCGACGTCGTCACGAAGATCGGTTCGGCGTCGGTCTCCGACGCCACCGACCTGACCGCGCAGGTGCGCTTCTTCGCGGGCGGCGCCTCGACGACGATCAGCTACGTCCGCGACGGCCAGACCCGCCAGGCCGACGTGAAGCTGGGAACGTTCGACAGCAAGGGCTGACGCCACCACACGACGGACAGGAGGCCCGGGGCACGACGTGCGCCGGGCCTCCAGTCCGTCACGGGGCGCGTCCCGTGACGGACGCAGGTGGGCGGTTCGGCCTCTTGATAGGCTCATGGTCGCTCTGCGGGGCGGCACCGCCCCGGTGCGTCCCGTGCCGCCAGCCAGCACCCCGAGGTACGCATGCAGTCAGACGGACAGCCCCTGCCGGGCGTCTCGTACGTGATGCCCGTGCTCAACGAGGTCACCGAGGTCCGGGCCGCCGTCGGCAGCCTGCTCGACCAGGACTACACGGGCCCGTTCGAGGTCATCCTCGCGCTCGGGCCGTCGATCGACGGCACGAACGAGCTCGTCGCCGAGATGAGCGCTGCCGACCCCCGGATCCGTGCGATCGACAACCCCGTCGGGTCGACGCCCGCCGGGCTGAACGTCGCGATCCGTGCGTCCGTGCACCCCGTCGTCATCCGGGTCGACGCGCACTCGGTCCTGCCGACCGACTACACGCGCATCGCGGTGCACACGCTCCTCGAGTCCGGCGCGGACAACGTCGGCGGCATCATGCGCGCCGAGGGCCGGACCCCCTTCGAGCGGGCCGTCGCCCTGGCCTACGGCAGCCGTGTCGGGCTCGGTGGCACGCCGCACCACGTCGGCGGCACCGCGGGCCCGGCCGAGACCGCTTACCTCGGCGTGTTCCGACGCGAGCGGCTGTTCGACGTCGGACTCTTCGACGAGGGCATCAAGCGCGGACAGGACTGGGAACTCAATCGGCGGCTGCGCCAGACCGGCGGGACCGTCTGGTTCACGCCCGAACTCGTCGTCACCTACCGCCCGCGGCCGAGCCTGAAGCGCCTGGTGCGGCAGTTCGTCGCCACCGGGCTGTGGCGCGGCGAGCTCGCCCGTCGGTTCCCGGCGAACAACGGCCTGCGCTACTTCGTGCCGCCGGCCATGGTGGCGGCGATGGCGCTGGGCATCGTCGCCGGGCTCGTCGGCATCGTCGGCGCCGTGCTCGGCACGCCGCTCGCCTGGGCGCTGCTCGGGTTCGTGGTGCCCGTCGTCTACCTGCTCTTCGTCGTCCTGGGGTCGATCGCCGTGGCGCGCCGCTCCGGGCTGCCGACGCTCCTCTGGCTGCTCGTCGTGCTGCCCTGCATCCACGTGGGCTGGGGGCTCGGGTTCATCATCGGGTTCCTGACCCGCACGTCCGAGCTGACCACCCACACGGGACGGTGACCGAATGACCGACCAGCCCACGACCGGCCGCGGATCCGCACGGCCGACCTCGATCGCCGAGCTCCGGGCCGTCGCCCAGCCGGACGAGGTCCGTGCCCGCGCCAACGCCGAGCACTGGACGGCCTCGCTGTACCTGCGCGACGTCTCGCCGTACCTGACCTGGGTGCTCCTGAAGACCCGCGTCAGCGCGAACCAGGTCACCGGCCTGATGATCCTGGTGGGCTGGAGCGTCGCCGCCGCCCTGCTCATCCCCGGCATCTGGGGCGCCGCGCTGGCGCTCGTGCTCGGCCAGCTGCAGATGCTCGTCGACTGCTCCGACGGCGAGGTCGCCCGGTGGCGCGGCACCAAGTCGCCCGCCGGGGTGTTCCTCGACAAGGTGGGGCACTACACGACCGAGGGCCTGATCCCGGTCGCGCTCGGCATCCGGGCAGCCACCTGGCCGATCCACGACGCCGACTGGATGTGGACCACGATCGGCTGCGCACTCGGCCTGGTCATCGTGCTGAACAAGGCCCTCAACGACATGGTGCACGTGGCCCGCGCGAACGCCGGGCTCGACAAGCTCGTCGACCGGCGGGACGCCTCCACCGCGCCGTCGGGTCGGAAGCTCGCATCGCTCCGCCGTCTGGCGAAGTTCCTGCCGTTCCACCGCCTGTACCACTCGGTCGAGCTGAGCATGCTCGCGTTCGTCTTCGCCCTGCTCGCCCTGGTGATCGGCGACCCGCTCGCCAGCCGGATCCTGGTCGGTGCGCTGTTGCCGCTCGCGGTGCTCGCGACGGTCGGGCACTTCCTGGCGATTATCGCCTCGAAGCGGGTCAAGGCGTGACCGAGGACACGACCGTGCCCGGAACGCTGCGCCGCCACGCGGTGGTGCACCGCGGACGACCGCGCGTCGCCGTCGTGAGCCTGTCGCAGGGCACCCGGCCGGACGACCTGCGCCGCGGGCTGGACAGCGTGCTCGCGCAGCAGGACGTCGAGCTCGACGTCGTCTGCGTCGGCAACGGCTGGGCGCCGACCGGGCTGCCGGACGGCGTTCGGGCGCTGGCCCTGCCCGAGAACGTCGGGATCCCGGCCGGGCGCAACGCCGGGGCCGAGGTCGTCGACGGCGACTACGTGTTCTTCCTCGACGACGATGCGTCGGTGCCGTCGCCGACGTTCCTGCGCGACGCGATCGCGGTGTTCGAGCACGATCCGTCGCTCGGCCTCGTGCAGCCGCGGGTCGTCGACCCCACTGGCGCCGCGAACCCCCGCCGGTGGGTGCCGCGGATCCGGAAGGGCGAGCCGGACCACTCGTCGCCGGTCTTCTCGGTCTGGGAAGGCGCCGTCGTGCTGCCGATGGACGTGTATCGGGCCGTCGGCGGCTGGGGTGCCGAGTACTTCTACGCCCACGAGGGCATCGAACTCGCCTGGCGGGTGTGGGACGCCGGCCGTCGGACCTGGTACGCCGGGGACCTCGTCGCGCACCACCCCGCGATCGACCCGGCGCGGCACACCGAGTACTACCGGTTGAATGCCCGGAACCGGGTGTGGCTCGCTCGGCGCAACCTGCCGGCGGTGCTGCGACCGCTGTACGTGGGGTCGTGGGCCGCGATCCAGATCGCGCGCTGGTGGCGTCACCCCCGCCGACTTGCCACCTGGTTCGGTGGGATCCGTGAAGGATGGACGACCGACTGCGGTCCGGTCCGCCCGATGGGCTGGCTCACAGTCGCACGGATGACCATCGCAGGGCGGCCGCCGGTCGTCTGACCCGCCCGCCCCGTACCGCCCGAGCAGACCCGGAGAAGGACCATGTCGATCATCAGCGACCTGCGGACCGCACTGCGGCTCGTCGAGCGACTCCTGACGTCGCGCCGGAGCCGGCGGCAGCTCGCACAGCGACTGCCGTCCGCGCCGAAGCCGGCGCCCGGTTCGGTCGAGATCGCCGTGTACTTCGCCGACGGTCCGGTCAACATGTACCAGGTGCGCCAGTGGTACGCGCCGCTGGCCGAACTCGCGAAGACGCATCCGGTGGCGATCGTCTCGCGGAGTCCGGGCACCATGCTGACCCTGCTCGACGAGTCGCCCGTGCCCGCGGTCTACGCCCGGCAGGTGGTCGACCTCGAGCACTTCGTCGACACCCAGGCGCCGAAGGTGGTGCTGTACGTCAACCAGAACGCCCGCAACTTCCAGATGATGCGGTACGGGCGGATGTGGCACGTCTTCGTCAACCACGGCGAGAGCGACAAGATGTACATGACCACGAACCAGTTCAAGGCGTACGACTACGCCCTGATCGCGGGGGATGCAGCGCGCGATCGCCTGGCCGAGGCGCTGTGGGACTACGACCTGGACGCCCGGACCATCGCGATCGGACGCCCGCAGGCCGACCACTTCGCCGGAGCGGCCCCGTACCCGGACGACGACCGGACCGTCGTGCTCTACGCCCCGACGTGGGAGGGCGACCGCGGTGCCGCAGCGTACGGGTCGATCGCGTCGCACGGCACGGTCATCGCCGAGCGGGTGCTGGCGTCGCGCCGCCACCGCCTGGTCTACCGCCCGCACCCGCGCAGTGGTGTGCTCGACCCGGCGTACCGCGCGGCGCACGAGCGGATCGTTGCGGCGATCAGCGCGGCCAACGCCGCCGACCCCGCCGCGCACCACCTGTACGACGACGGCGGTGACCTCGGCTGGCAGCTGGCGGACGCCGACGTGGCGATCACCGACATCAGCGCGATGATCTACGACCGGCTGGCGGTCGGCAAGCCGCTCATCGTCACGCGGCCGGTTTCGCCCGAGGCCGACGTCGACGAGCGGGGGTACCTGAGCGACGCGAACTGGCTGACCGCGGCGGACGCCCCGTCGGTGCTCGCCCGTGTCGACGCGGCCGCGAGCGACGCCGAGGAGCTCGCACGCCTGCAGCACTGGGTCGCACGGTACTTCGGCGACACGACCCCGGGTGCCGCCACGGAGCGGTTCCACGAGGCCGTGGAGTGGCTGCTCGAGCGGTGGCGGACCGTCGCGGCCGAACGCGACGGGCACTGACGGTCGGTCGACACCCCGGGTGCTCCGTGGCGCAGGTCGGGGCAGGGTCACGGTTGGAGCCCCGGCCCGACGAGCGACATCCGCCAGAGGTACTCGGACCGGTCGGGCCGACGCCACCGGACGATGACGACCCCCGTGTCCTCAGGGTCGGCGCCGAACACCGCCAGCGACAACGACCTGCCCGGGTCGAGGCGGCGCACCGCGAGCGGCGGGCAGTAGCCGTTGCCCAGATGGGTGAGGGAGAGCCCGTCGACCGGCTCGGGGCCGGTGTTGACGAGGTCGTACCGACGCGGTGCGTGCGATCGGTCGACGGCGAACGGGACGGCGTACGCGGTTGGTGGGTGGTGCATGGGTGGAACGCTAGGGGGAGGGTCCGACGGCGGGACCCCGGGGGCGCTCACGAGGGCCGGGGCTGTGGAGGGAGCCGGCGATACCGGTGTTGGTGCAGGGGGAGTACCCCGGCCGGTCAGGAGCCGTAGTCGGCCGCGTACCGGGCCAGCGCGGCCTCGATGGTGCCGTCGAGCTGCAGACGACCCTTGTCGAGGTAGAGCCCCCGGTCGCAGAAACGACGGAGGTCCTTGTCGCTGTGCGAGACGAAGAACAGCGTCCGGCCGCCGGCCAGGAGCTGCTCGATCCGCTTGTAGCACTTCTCGCGGAAGGCCTTGTCGCCCACCGCCAGCACCTCGTCGACCAGGATGACCGGCTCGTCGAGCCGCGAGATCACCGCGAACGCGATGCGGACCTTCATGCCGCTCGACAGGTGCTTGTAGGGGGTGTCCACGAAGTCCGCGATCTCGGCGAAGTCGATGATCTCGTCGAAGGCGTCGCGGATCTCGGTCCGCGACATGCCGTGCAGGCCCGCCGTCAGGTACACGTTGTCGCGCACCGTGAGGTCCCCGACGAAGCCACCGGTGATCTCGATGAGGGGGGCGACACCGGAACCCACGTCGACGCGGCCCTCGTCGGGCAGCATGACCTGGGCCACGAGCTTCAGCAGGGTCGACTTGCCCTGCCCGTTCCGCCCCACGACGCCGATCGCCTCGCCCGGGCGGACGTCGAACGACACGTTGCGGAGCGCCCAGAACTCATCGGCACGCTTGCGGCGCCCGCGTCCGGCGAACAGGTCCTTGAAGTTCCGGCTCGCGCGACGGTTGCGCTTGAAGCAGATGCCGGCGTCGCGCACCGAGATGACCGGTGCGACGGTCTCGGTGCGACGGGTCTGGTCGGTCGCGGTCATCACAGCTCCTTCAGCACGCGGTGCTCGCTGCGGCGGAACACCGCGAAGCCGATCACCAGGACGATGCCGGTCACGACCACCGAGGCGCCGACCTCGAGCCAGTCGAGCTGGCCGGGGAAGAACGCCGCTCGGTACATGCCGAAGACGCCGGTGAGCGGGTTGATCGCGGCGATGTCCCGCAGGGCGGAGGGCAGCGCGTGCGTGCCGTAGATGATGGGGGACGCGTAGAACAGGAACCGCAGCACGAGCTTGGTGGCGCGCTCGAGGTCGCGGAAGAAGACCACGAGCGGCGCGACGATGAGGCCCAGGCCGTAGACCAGCGCGCACTGCAGCACGATCGCCAGCGGGAAGAACACGACCTGCCAGTGCAGGTGGGCACCCGTCGCGATCGCGAAGGCCGCCAGGACCGGCAGGCTCAGCAGGAACTCGATGCCCTTCGACGCGATGATCCGTGCCACCCAGATGGTGCGGGGGATGGTGGTCGAACGGATGAGCTTCGATTCCTTGATGAACGCCCGGGTGGAGTCCGAGACGCCGCCGGTGAACCACATCCACGGCAGCAGCGCGGACAGCAGGAACACGATGTACGGATCCTCACCGACCGAGCCGCGGTGGAAGACCTGCGTGAAGACGAACCAGTAGATCCCCGACATCACGAGCGGGTCGAGGATCGACCACACGTAGCCGAGCGCCGACGTCGAGTAGCGGACCCGGAGGTCGCGGACGGTCAGCAACCACAGGGCCTGACGATAGCGCCGACCGGCGCTCCGGGCCTTCGCGGGTGCGGGAGCCACGGGCGCGGTCGGCGCACTCGCTGTGGTCACGGTTTCCCTCCGGGCGGAACCGCCGAGGGGGTCCTGACGGTGGTTCAGGCGAACAGGTTGTTCGCGCGCTCGAGGTCCTCGGCGAAGTCGATCTCGACCGCGTACAGGTCGGAGATGTCGATCGGCGTCCAGCGTAGCCCGTCCTCGGCGATGGCAGCCTCGATGCCGCCCTCGAAGTACTCCTGGTCGTCGACGCGCCCGAGCTGGCGGATGAGGGCCTGCTTGTCGGCGGCGGAGACGTAGTTGATGCCGACGGCTTCGCCGAGACCCCCGACGACCTGCTTGGAGAGCTTGTGGATGAAGCCCTCGGCGTCGACGGTGTACTTGACCTCTTCGTCTGAGACCTTGTCGGTGTTGACGCTGACGAAGGAACGGCCCTCGTCGATCATGTCGGCCGCACGGACGAGCGCCATCGGGTCGAAGACCACGTCGCCGTTCATCCAGAGGACACCGCTCTTGCCGGTGGCCTTGAGGGCACGCAGCAGGCTCTTCGAGGTGTTGGTGGAGTCGTAGGACTCGTTGTAGACGAAGTTCGCGTCGGGGAACGCCTCGACGATGTGCTCCGACTTGTAGCCGACGACGATCGTCACGCGGGCGCTCGAACCGAACGCGGCGCGGATGTTGTCGAACTGCTGCTGCATGATGGTGCGGCCGTCACTGAGCTCCGTGAGCGGCTTCGGCAGGCTGCGGCCGAGACGGCTGCCCATCCCCGCTGCGAGGATCACGATCTGCGTGGTCATGCTGGTCCCTTCTGGTGTCCGCCCGCGCACCCTGGGGTACGGGCGGGCCTCGTCGAGTCTGCGCTTCCAACGTCCGAGTTGCCCGAGAACCGGTCGCGTCGACGTGGTCGTCGCAGCGAGGAGGCTGCCGGGATCGCCTGCTGGAGCAGGTTTCCAAGTGGTGAACACTCCTTCGTGCCCTGGTGAATGATACGGAAACACCCCCTCGTGGGGTACGGGTTTGCGTGCTTCGTACTCAATTCGTGACCCTGGCCGCGACGGTTCCCGACGGTCGGAGAGCGTTGGTACGGTGGGTCGATGCCAGCGCGAGCAGAGAACGAGGACGTGTACGCCACGGCCGACGCTGCCTGGATGACCGAGGCGGGGGACGCCGACGACGCGGACACCGCCGCGGCTGCTGAGGACGACGCAGCCGACGACGACACGGGGGACACTGATGCGGACGACGCCGCCACTGATGACGCGATGACCGACGGGACGGCGGTCCGCACCGACGCGACGACGGAGAACCACCCGGACGACGCGACGACCGGCACCGACGCGACGACCGGCACCGACGCGACGACCGAGACCCGCACCGACGACACGACGACGGACAACCGCACCGACGACGCGACGGCCGCAGCGCCCCGCCCCGCGAAGGCGCGCAACGGCAAGGGACGCACCAAGCGCCCGACGAAGGCCGCCCCGCGGACCGACGCCGCGCCTCCCGTCCCGACCGACGCGGACGACGCGACGGACGTCGCCGACCGGATGACCACCGCAGCCGCGCCCGCGGCGAAGAAGCGTGCGCCCCGCACCGCCGCCCCGAAGCAGCCGCAGACGCTCCAGCCCGTGGTGCTCGCAGCGAGCGGCCTGGTCAAGCGGTACGGGCAGACCCTGGCCGTCGACGAGGTCGACCTCGAGATCCGGCAGGGCTCCATCTTCGGCGTGGTCGGCCCGAACGGCGCCGGCAAGACGACGACCCTCTCCATGATCACCGGACTGCTGCGCCCCGACGCCGGCTCGGTGACGGTGCTCGACCACGACGTCTGGGCCGACCCGACGGCGGCGAAGCGCAGTCTCGGTGTGCTGCCGGACCGGCTCCGCCTGTTCGACCGGCTGACCGGCGCGCAGCTCCTCTACTACTCGGCCACACTCCGTGGGCTCGACGGTGCCACCGCCCGGAAGCGCAGCGCCGACCTCGCCGAGGCCTTCGGGCTGGGCGAGGCGCTCGGCCGCCAGGTCGCCGACTACTCCGTCGGCATGGCGAAGAAGATCGCCCTGGCCGCGACCCTGATCCACTCGCCGCGGGTGCTCGTGCTCGACGAACCGTTCGAGTCGGTCGACCCGGTGAGTGCGGCGACGATCACGGACATCCTGCGCCGGTACACCCGGGGTGGCGGCACGGTCGTGCTGTCCAGCCACTCGATGGAGCTCGTGCAGCGCACCTGTGACTCGGTCGCCATCATCGTCGGCGGCAAGGTCCTGGCGTCCGGCACCATGGCCCAGGTCCGCGGGCGCAAGAGCCTCGAGGACAAGTTCGTCGAACTCGCCGGCGGTCGTGTCGTCGCGGAGAGCATGGAATGGTTGCACAGCTTCTCCGGCTGAGGGCGGACCTGCTCGCGGGCGAGGTCCGCGGCACCGCCCGCCGGTCCGTCGCCGTCGTGCTCGGGAGCCTCGCCGGGCTCCTCGCCGCCGTGTTCGTCGCGTCGCAGACCATCGCCCTCGGTGACGCCGACCCGGACGTCGCACGTGCCGTCATCGTGCCCGTCGGCACCCTGATCACCTTCGGGTTCACGGTCGTGCCGCTCGTCGTCGGCCGGAGTGACCAGCTCCACCCGCGGCGCTTCGCGGTGTTCGGCATCGAGCGCCGTCGCCTGGCGATCGGACTCGTCGTCGCCGGCCTCGTCGGCATCCCGGTGATCGGTGTGGTCGTCGTCGCGGTCGGCCAGGTCGTCGCCTGGGCTCGCGACCCCGGTCTCGGGCTGCTCGCGGTGCTCGGCGGGCTGCTCGGCGTCGCCACGTGCGCGCTCCTCATCCGGGTCTGCTGCACCGTCGGCTCCCGGCTGATCGGGCCGGACCGCTCCCGCGACGCCGGGTGGCTGGTGGCCCTGGTCATCATCGCGCTCTCGATCCCGACGGTGGCGCTGCTGCTGCGCGTCGACTGGCTCGACCCGCAGGGCGCCGAGATGCAGCGCGTCGCGGACGTCGCCGGGTGGACCCCGTGGGGTGCCGCGTGGGCCGTGCCCGCCGAGGTCGCGAGCGGCCACGTCGGCGCCGGTGTCCTGAAGCTCCTCGTCGCGGTCGCCGTCGTCGCGCTCCTCGCCTGGGCGTGGTGGGTACTCGTCGGCCGTGCGCTCGAGACCGTCGACGACCGTGCCCGCACCCGCCGCTACCAGGGCCTGGGCTGGTTCGACCGGTTCGGTTCGGCCCCGGTGTCGGCCGTCGCCGCCCGGGCGCTCACCTACTGGGTCCGCGACCCGCGGTACCGCACGTCGTACCTGATCATCCTGCTCGTGCCGATCGTCGTCATCCCGCTCGGTGTCGCCGGGGTGCCGTGGCAGTGGACCGCGCTCGTGCCCCTGCCGCTGATGGCGCTGATCGCCGGGTTCCTGCCGCACAACGACGTCTCGTACGACAACACCGCCGTGTGGCTGCACGTCGCCTCGGGTGCGCCCGGGTGGAGCGACCGGCTCGGCCGCGTCGTGCCCGTGCTGGTCGTGGGGGCGCCCGCGATCGTCGCCGGGGCCGCACTGTCCGCCCGGCTGTTCGGAGACTGGGCGGCGTTCCCGCTGCTCATCGGCGTGAGTGCGAGCGCGCTGCTGTCCGGGCTCGGGTTGTCGAGCGTCCTGTCCGTGCTCATGCCATACCCGACGGTGCGCCCGGGCGACCACCCGTTCCAGCAGCCCCAGGCCGCCGGCGTCACCGCCACCGTCGCGCAGGCGTCCATGGTGATCGGCATCGTGCTCTGCACGGTCCCCGCAGCCTGCCTCGCGGTGCTCGCCGTCGTGCAGGGTCCGGAGCCCTGGTCGGTGCTGACGCTCCTGGTGGGCATCGGGGTCGGTGCCGTCGTGCTCGTGATCGGTGTCTCCGCCGGCGGACGCCTGTTCGACCGCCGCGGACCCGACCTGCTCGCCGCGGCACAGCGCAACTAGCGACACAGCGCAACGAGCGACACAGCGCAACGAGCGGCGCAGCGCATCGGGCACCGAGCGACTCCGCGCGACTATCGCCCAGCGCGGACGAGCGGCGCGCCCGAGGGCGGACCGTCGTACCCTGGACCCATGAGCATGACGGAACCAGGCGGCGGCCTCGACGTGATGGACCGGGAGCTCGAGAAGCTCCTCGAAGACGAAGCGATCGAACCCGGTGACCACGAGCGGTTCTCGCACTACGTGAAGAAGGACAAGATCCTGCAGTCGGCCCTGTCCGGCAAGCCGGTCAAGGCCCTGTGCGGCAAGAAGTGGATCCCGGGTCGCGACCCGGAGAAGTTCCCGGTCTGCCCGGACTGCAAGGCCATCTACGAGAAGATGAAGGCCGAGTAGACGCGACCAACAGACGGACGGGAGGCCCGTGGCGACGCCGCCACGGGCCTCCCGTCCGTCATTCAGTCGCTTCGTGAGCAGCAATGGTCGGGTCCGTCACGCAGACCCGGCCATTGCTGCTCACGAAGCGGCGACGGGGCGCGCGAGGTGACGCGCACGCGTGCGCGCGCCCTAGATCACCAGGGTGGGGATGGCGGGGTCGCCGCGCCCGATGCGCGACGCGTCGGCGGGCAGCTCCGCCTTCGCGCGCTTGTGGTGCGCGCGTGCGGCCTCGACACCCTGCGTGCCGAGGAACGCCGGGTCGACCTCGCCGCCGGTGACCACCGGGACCAGCAGCGGCCGCTCGTCCGGGCCGACCTGCGCACCCGTCAGCACGATCTCGGCGGTCGCGACGCCGTTGCGGAGTCGTCGGCCCGCTTCCTTCCGGCCGCCGATCGACGCCTTGTCGGCCGACTTCTTGGCGACGGGGACCCAGTCGCCGCCGTCCGCGTCCCGGTGCGCGACGAGCTTGAACACCATGCCGGCGGCCGGGTGCCCGGAGCCGGAGACGACCGAGGTGCCGACGCCGTACGAGTCGACCGGGGCGGCTCGGAGCGCGGCGATCGTGTACTCGTCGAGGTCGTTCGTCACCGTGATCTTCGTGCCCGTCGCGCCGAGGCGGTCGAGCTGCGCACGCACGGCGGCGACGACGGACGGCAGGTCGCCGCTGTCGATGCGGACGCCGCCGAGCTTGCCGTCGGTGAGCCGGACGGCCGTCTCGACCGCGGCCTCGATGTCGTAGGTGTCGACGAGCAGGGTCGTGCCGCTGCCGAGCGCGTCGAGCTGCGACCGGAACGCCTGTTCCTCGGAGTCGTGCAGCAGCGTGAAGGCGTGCGCGGCGGTGCCCATCGTGGGGATCCCCCAGGTGCGCCCGGCCTCGAGGTTGCTCGTCGCACCGAAGCCGGCGATGTACGCGGCACGGGCGGCGGCGACCGCGTTCCACTCGCCGGTGCGACGGGAACCCATCTCGGCGAGCGGCCGGCCGTCGGCGGCGGACACCATCCGGGCCGCGGCCGAAGCGATCGCGGAGTCCGCGTTGAAGATGCTCAGGGCGAGGGTCTCGAGCACGACGGCCTCGGCGAAGGTGCCCTCGATCTGCAGGATGGGGGAGTTCGGGAAGTAGACCTCGCCCTCCCGGTACGCGCGGACGTCGCCGCTGAACCGGTAGTCGGCGAGCCACGCGGCGGTGCCGGCGTCGATGACGCCGCGGTCGCGCAGGAACCCGATCTCCTCGTCGCCGAAGCGGAAGTCCCCGAGGGCGGTGAGGAAGCGTCCGAGCCCGGCCGCGACGCCGTAGCGGCGGCCGTCCGGCAGCCGCCGGGCGAACACCTCGAAGACGCATCGGCGGTCGGCGGTCCCGTCCTTCAGGGCCGCGTCGACCATGGTGAGTTCGTACTGGTCGGTGAGGAGCGCGCTGGTCACCCCTCCGACACTAGTGACGTGACCTCCTGGAGGCCCGCATCACCCCGGGCGCCCGGCCTGCGTGGCGCACGTGGTCGCGTCGGTGCCGGTCGGCCTGCGTCGGTACGCTGGTGCCGTGACGGATGCACCGATCGGAGTCTTCGACAGCGGGGTCGGCGGGCTCACCGTGGCCCGAGCCATCATCGACCAGCTCCCGCGGGAGAGCATCCGGTACGTCGGGGACACCGTGCACTCGCCCTACGGCCCGAAGCCCATCGCCGACGTCCGCCGGTACGCGCTCGAGGTCATGGACGACCTGGTCGAGCAGGGCGTCAAGGCCCTGGTGATCGCCTGCAACACCGCGTCGTCGGCGGTGCTCCGCGACGCCCGCGAACGGTACGAGCAGGCGTACGGCATCCCCGTGGTCGAGGTCATCCAGCCAGCGGCCCGCGCCGCCGTCAAGCAGACCCGCACCGGCCGCATCGGGGTCATCGGGACCGTCGGCACCATCGCGTCGCGCGCCTACGAGGACGCCTTCGCGGTCGCCGCCGACGTCCGACTGACCACGGCCGCGTGCCCCCGGTTCGTCGAGTTCGTCGAGGCCGGGGACACCTCGTCGCCGTCCCTGCGCGAGGTCGCCGCCGGCTACCTCGACCCGGTCCGCGCCGCCGACGTCGACACCCTCGTGCTCGGCTGCACCCACTACCCGCTCATGTCCGCCGCGATCCAGTTCGTCATGGGTCCGGAGGTCACGCTCGTCTCCAGCGCCGAGGAGACCGCGAACGACGTCTACCGCCGGCTCGTGGAGCACGGGCTCGAGCGCACCACGACCACCGCCCCGACGTACTCGTTCGAGGCGACGGGCGACGACAAGAACAGCTTCATCCGGCTCGCCCGGCGCTTCCTCGGCCCCGAGGTCTCGAGCGTCGGCCATCTCCAGACGGGGGCCATCACGCTGCCCCGCACCGAAAGGACCCCATGACCGACACCCTCCGCGTCGACGGCCGCACCGCCACCGACCACCGTCCCGTCACCATCGAGCGGGGGTGGAGCACGCAGGCCGAGGGCAGCGCGCTCATCTCCTTCGGCAACACCAAGGTGCTCTGCACCGCGTCGTTCACCAACGGCGTGCCCCGCTGGCTCGTCGGCAAGGGCACCGGCTGGGTCACCGCCGAGTACTCGATGCTGCCGCGGTCGACGAACGAGCGCATGCAGCGCGAGTCCATCAAGGGCAAGGTCGGCGGCCGCACCCACGAGATCTCCCGCCTCATCGGCCGTTCGCTCCGCGCGGTCGTCGACACGAAGGCCCTGGGTGAGAACACCCTGGTCATCGACTGCGACGTGCTGCAGGCCGACGGCGGCACCCGCACGGCGTCGATCACCGGCGCGTACGTGGCGATGGCCGACGCGATCGAGTGGGGCCGTGCCAAGGGCTTCATCGCGAAGAAGGCCACCCCGCTCACCGACAGCGTGCAGGCGATCTCGGTCGGCATCGTCAAGGGGGAGCCGATGCTCGACCTGGCCTACACCGAGGACTCCGCCGCCGACACCGACATGAACATCGTCACGACGGGGTCGGGAAAGTTCATCGAGGTGCAGGGCACCGCCGAGCACGCGCCGTTCGACCGTGACGAGCTGAACGTCCTGCTCGACCTCGGCCTGGCCGGCAACCAGTCGCTCGCGGCGATCCAGCGTTCGGTCCTGGGTCTGGCGTGACGTCCCGCGAGGTGGTGCTGGCCACCCACAACCAGGGCAAGGTCGTCGAGCTGCGCGAGATCCTCGGGTCGGCGCTGGGCGAGGGAGTCGAACTCGTCGGCTACGACGGCCCCGAGCCGGTCGAGGACGGCGACAGCTACGCGGCGAACGCCCTGATCAAGGCGCGTGCCGCCGTCGCACACACGGGGCTGCCGGCGCTCGCCGACGACTCCGGGATCGCCGTCGACGCCCTCGGGGGCGCACCGGGCATCCACTCGGCCCGCTACGCCGGTACCCGCTCGGACGCCGACAACATCGCGCTGCTGCTCACGAACCTGCAGGGTGTCGTCGAGCGGACCGCCGCGTTCGTCTGCGCAGCGGCCTTCGTGACGCCCGACGGTCAGGAGCACGTCGTCGAGGCGGTCTGGAACGGCGAGGTGCTGACCGAGCCCGTCGGTGACGGCGGCCACGGCTACGACCCGGTGTTCCGGCCGGACGACGCCGACCGCTCGTCGGCGGAGCTCACCCGCGACGAGAAGAACGCCCTGTCGCACCGCAGCAAGGCGTTCCGGGGCATCGCGCCGATCGTGCGGGAGCACTTCGGCGTCTGAGCGCCGGCGCTCTCTTCGTTCCGCACAACCGAAGTCGCCCCGACCACGTGATGACGTGGTTCGGGGCGACTTCGGTCGTGCAGGGTGCTAGAGCGTCGGGTCGACCGTCGGGGCCGTGGTGGCCTCGGCTTCGTTCGTGTGCTTCGCCTTGCGGGCGTTGCGCAGGTACGTCAGCGCCATCGGCACGACGGTCACGACGACCGCGGCGAGCAGGATGATGTCGATGTACTCGCGGACGATGTGCGCAACGAAGGGGATGTGCCCGATGAAGTACCCGAGGAACGTCACGCCGACGCCCCAGACCACGGCGCCGATCGCGTTGTAGAGCGAGTACTTCTTGTAGTCCATCCGGCCGACACCCGCGGCGATCGGGGCGAAGGTGCGGACGACCGGCACGAAGCGCGCCAGGATCACGGCGAGGGGGCCGAAGCGGTGGAAGAACGCGTTGGTGCGCTCGACGTTCGCCTTCGAGAAGAGCCCGCTGTCCTTCCGCTCGAAGATCGGGGGCCCGGCCTTCTTGCCGATGTAGTACCCGAGCTCGCCACCGAGGAACGCGGCGGCGCCGATCATCAGCGCCGCGACCCAGATCGGGATGCCGCCGATCTCGCCACCGCGGTCGAAGGCGAACAGGCCGGTGATGACCAGCAGGCTGTCGCCGGGGAAGATGAAGCCGATGAGCAGACCGGTCTCGGCGAACACGATCGCGCAGACCACGAGCACGGCGATGGCCCCGAAGTGGTCGAGGATGTACTGCGGATCGAGCCACGGGATCAGGGCGAGTGCGACGGAGTGCATGGTTCTTCCGGTCGTGGAGCGGGAGTCACGGGGAGGACTCCCGCGGGATGAGGGTACCGCCCGGAAGTGACCGGGCCATCCCTCGCAGGGTTGACCTGCACGAGGCGTGCGGATGACCGCAACGGTGCGCCAGGACGGACTCGGTGCGGAAGGAGGGACTCGAACCCTCACGCCTGGGGCACAGGAACCTAAATCCTGCGTGTCTACCGATTCCACCACTCCCGCGAGCAGCGGCAGTCTACCGAGCGCGGGGTGCGGGGCGGACGTGCGCCGGGCCTCCAGGCCGTGGGACGCACCGTGCGCGGTCCGCGACCCGGTGCGAGCTCGGCGGCTGGGTGCGGCGCTGTGGGTGTGCACGGTGCGGTCAACCGCGCACGGAGCGGAGGAGCGCGCACGGTGCGCCAGCGCGGCAGCGCGGCAGCGCGACAGCGCGTCAGCGCAGCGGGCGCGGCAGGTACCGGGGCACGTACCGGAGCAGGATGCCCGCGCCGACCAGGCCGAGCACGCCCATCACCCCGCTCGCGACGGCGATGGACGCGACGGCGGTCACGCCGGAGATGAGGAGCGGTGCGGCCGCCGACCCGAAGTCGCCGGTGAACCGCCACGCCCCCAGGAACGGTGCCGGGGCGTCGCGCGGGGCGAGGTCCGCGCCGAGCGTCATGAGGATGCCGGAACCGACCCCGTTCGCCAGGGACATGCCCATCGCGATCGCGACGAACCAGCCGATCCGGGCGTCCAGGTGGCCGCTCCAGGCGAGCAGGAAGTAGCTGATGCTCAGGCCGAGCATGCAGGGCAGGGCGCTCGCGAGCCGTCCCCACCGGTCCATGATCTGCCCGCTCGTGTAGAACAGCGCGAAGTCGACGGCTCCGGCGATGCCGATCACGAGGGCCGCGGTCGAGTCGTCGAGACCGACGCTCACCGCCCAGAGCGGCAGGATCACCTGCCGCCCGGCGCGCATCGCACCGATCAGGCCGGCGCCGCTGCCGAGCCGCAGCAGGACCGCCCCGTTCGCGCGGATGGTGCGGAAGAGGCCCTGCGCCTCCTGCTGGACGAACTGCGCGCCCGTGTCGGCGGGCGGTTCGGTCGCGTGGTCGCTCGCGTCCGTCGCGTGGTCGGCCGACAGCCGGGAGGCCCGTGGCGGCAACCGCAGGCCGCGTGTGCCCGTCGCGGGGTCGCGCAGCGCCAGGAGCACGGTCGCCGCCGCCAGGCAGCAGACGACGTGGATCCAGAAGGCGCTGCTGGTGGTGCCGGTCAGGTGGATGACGCCGGCGGCGATGAACGGGCCGACGAAGTAGCCGAAGCGGAAGACGCCGCCGAGGCTCGACAGTGCCCGGGCCCGGATCCGCAGGGGGATCGCGGTGGTCATGTAGGCGTGCCGGGCGAGGGCGAACACCGCGGTGGAGACACCGACCAGGAACACCCCGAGCGCCAGGACCCAGGCGTTCGCGGCCGTCGTGGCGACCACGAGCCCGACCACCGACACGAGCGCGGCGCCGATCATGGCGTTCCGCTCGCCGATGCGGGCGACGACGATGCCGGACGGCACGTCGCCGATGAGCTCGCCGACCAGGATGAGCGAGGCGACGAAGCCCGCGAAGGCCAGGCTGGCACCGAGCGAGTCGGCCGCGATCGGGATGATCGGGATGATCGCGCCCTCGCCGATCGCGAAGAGCGCAGCGGGCAGGAACCCGGACAGCAGGACGGACCGGAAGTCGAATGAGTCGTTCCCCGTCGTGGCCATCGCCCGACCAACGGTACGCCAGCGGTACCGCTTCGTCGGCGGGTTACCCTGGACGCATGCGTGTTCTTGCGGCGATGAGCGGTGGTGTCGACTCGGCGGTGGCCGCAGCCCGGGCGGTCGACGCCGGCCACGACGTGGTGGGTGTGCACCTGGCCCTGAGCCGGATGCCCGGCACCCTGCGCACCGGCAGCCGTGGGTGCTGCACCATCGAGGACTCGATGGACGCCCAGCGCGCCGCGTCGGCCCTCGGGATCCCGTACTACGTGTGGGACTTCTCGGCCCGGTTCAAGGAGGACGTCGTCGACGACTTCGTGGCCGAGTACCAGGCCGGCCGCACCCCGAACCCCTGCATGCGCTGCAACGAGCGGATCAAGTTCGCGGCGCTGCTCGAGAAGGCACTGGCCCTGGGCTTCGACGCCGTCGCGACCGGGCACTACGCGTCGATCGTCACCGGTCCGGACGGCTCCCGCGAGCTGCACCGGTCGGCCGCGTGGGCGAAGGACCAGTCGTACGTGCTCGGGGTCCTGACCGCCGAGCAGCTGCAGCACGCGATGTTCCCGCTCGGCGCGACGCCGTCGAAGGACGAGGTCCGGGCCGAGGCCGCCGAGCGCGGGCTGACGGTCGCCCAGAAGCCGGACTCGTACGACATCTGCTTCATCCCGGACGGCGACACCCGCGGCTGGCTGGCGGACCGCGTCGGCACCGCCCCCGGCGAGGTCGTCGAGCGTGACGGCACGGTCGTCGGCTCGCACGAGGGCGCCACCGGCTACACCGTCGGACAGCGCCGCGGCCTGGCCCTCGGTCGCCCGGCACCGGACGGCAAGCCCCGGTTCGTGCTCGAGATCCGCCCGAAGGACAACACCGTCGTCGTCGGCCCGAAGGAAGCCCTCGCCGTCACCTCGATGTCCGGCTCACGGTTCACCTGGGCGGGCACGGCGCCAGCCGACCCCGCGACGCCGTTCGCCTGCGACGTGCAGATCCGCGCGCACGCCGACCCGGTGCCCGCGACCGCCCGGGTGCAGGACGACGTGCTCGTGATCGACGTCGACGAGCCGCTGCACGGGGTCGCTCCCGGGCAGACGGCCGTGGTCTACGTCGGCACACGGGTGCTCGGCCAGTGCACGATCGACACCACGGTCAGCGCCGTCCCCGTCGACGCCTGACCCCGCCGCTCCCGGGGCACACGCTCGCTGCACGCCGCGTCGGTGGTGCACGGTAGAACTGATGCCATGAGCGAGACCGACGCGACGTTCGAGACCATCGACCCCGACGGGCTCGACGCCGCCCAGGCCGCGCGCGAGGTCGACCGGTTGCGCGCCCGCGTCACCGAGCTACGGCATGACTACTACGAGGGCAACGCCTCGCCCCTGTCGGACGCCGACTACGACGCCCTGGTGCACCGCCTCGACGCGATCGAGCGGCGGTTCCCGGAACTCCTGACGCCCGACAGCCCCACGCAGACCGTGGGCGGGCAGGCGCAGACGACGCAGTTCGCACCGGTCGAGCACGCCGAGCGCATGCTCTCGCTCGACAACGTCTTCAGCCCCGACGAGCTCACCGAGTGGGCCCTCAAGGTGCAGCGGGACGCCGGTGCCGAGCGGGTGCGGTTCCTGACCGAGCTGAAGATCGACGGCCTGGCCATCAACCTGCGGTACGAGCACGGTCGGCTCGTCTCCGCCGCCACCCGCGGTGACGGCGTGGTCGGCGAGGACGTCACCGGCAACGTCCGCACGATGGGCACGATCCCGGACCGCCTGTCCGGCACCGGTCACCCGCCCCTGGTCGAGGTCCGGGGCGAGATCTTCTTCCCGGTCGCCGAGTTCGACGAGCTCAACGCCAACCAGCGCGAGGCGGGGGAGCGCGTGTTCGCCAACCCGCGCAACGCCGCCGCCGGGTCCCTCCGCCAGAAGGAAGAGGGCAAGTCCGAGGCGAAGCGGGCACTGATGGTCGACCGGCTGCGGCGTCTGCGGATGCTCGTGCACGGCATCGGGGCGTGGCCCGTCCGTGAACTCGAGCAGGGCACCGACGTCCGCAGCCAGTCCGAGGTGTACGAGCTGCTGCAGACCTGGGGCCTCCCGACGAGCAGCCACTACCGGGTGTTCGACACCATCGACGAGGTCAACGGCTTCGTCCGGACCACGGGGGAGCGCCGTTCGTCGGTCGAGCACCAGATCGACGGCGTCGTCGTGAAGGTCGACGACCTCGCCCTGCACGAGGAACTCGGGTCGACGTCGCGGGCGCCGCGGTGGGCGATCGCCTACAAGTACCCGCCGGAAGAAGTGCACACGACGCTCACCGACATCGTGGTCAGCGTCGGCCGCACCGGCCGTGCCACCCCGTTCGCGGTGATGGCCCCGGCCGAGGTCGCCGGGTCCGTCGTCCGCCAGGCCACATTGCACAACCAGCAGGTCGTCAAGGCGAAGGGCGTGCTGATCGGCGACACGGTCGTGCTGCGGAAGGCCGGCGACGTCATCCCCGAGGTGCTCGGCCCGGTGGTCGAGCTCCGTGACGGCTCCGAGCGCGAGTTCGTGATGCCGACCAACTGCCCCGAGTGCGGCACTGAGCTCGCCCCCGCGAAGGAAGGCGACATCGACCTGCGCTGCCCGAACGCGAAGAGCTGCCCGGCGCAGGTGCGCGGTCGGGTCGAGCACATCGCTTCGCGCGGGTCGCTCGACATCGAGGGGCTCGGCGAGGTCGCGGCCGCGGCGCTCACGCAGCCCCTTCGCCCGGAGACCCCGCCGCTCGTCACCGAGGCCGGACTGTTCGACCTGACGATGCAGGACATCGTCCCGATCGAGGTCATCGTCCGCGACGCCGAGACCGGCATGGAGAAGGTCGACGACGACGGCACCCCGAAGCGCGTCACGCCGTTCAGTCGGGCGCGCAAGAAGACCGACCCGCCGTTCGACCCCGAGGCACGCGGCGCCGACTACACCGGTGAGCCGAGCCGCTACCCGTCGAAGAACGCGTTCGAGATGCTCGCGAACATCGACGCGGCGAAGACGAAGCCCCTGTGGCGGATCCTGGTCGGCCTGAGCATCCGCCACGTCGGACCCGTCGCCGCCCGGGCCCTGGCGAACCACTTCGGGTCCCTCGACGCGATCCGGTCGGCATCGCGCGAGGACCTCGCCGCCGTCGACGGGGTCGGCGGGATCATCGCCGACGCCCTGCTCGCCTGGTTCGATGTCGACTGGCACCGCGAGATCATCGACCGCTGGACCACGGCCGGCGTGCAGTTCACCACCCCGGGCCACCCCGGCCCGGGCAGCGCCGACGTCGAGGGCGGCGTGCTGAGCGGCGTCACCGTCGTCGCGACCGGGTCACTCGAGGGCTACACGCGCGAAGGTGCGCTGGAGGCGATCATCACCGCCGGTGGCAAGGCTGCCTCGAGCGTGAGCAAGAAGACCGACTTCGTGGCGGCCGGTCCGGGTGCCGGTTCGAAGCTCACGAAGGCCGAGCAGCTGGGCGTCCGGATCATCGACGCCGAGCAGTTCCACCTGCTCGTGACCGAGGGGCCCGCGGCGCTCGCCGAACCGGAAGCGCCCACGACCGAGGACTGAGGACCGACCGGGGCACACAGCACGCCCGGTCGCATCCGCTGAGCGCGGCGCGCCGTCGAACGCGCCCAGTTCGGGGGACAAGTTGCATCGCGCATGGATGATCCGCGGACATCTCCATAGACTCGACCGAGCATCACCCGTCGTCTGCAGGGGGACGTCGGGACGGCCTTCCCGGGGGAGACCCGAATGCTGCTCATCGCTGCGGCTCTGCTCACCGCCTCGGTGCACTCGCTCGGAGTGATCGAGGCCCCAGGCATGCCCCCGGCGCACCAGGTCACGGTCGCCAGCACCGCCACGACCCGCATCGTCCCGGTCGACGACGTGCTCTCGTCGGCGTCGGCGTCGGCTCCCGTGGCGGCACCGCTGGCTGCAGCGGCGTCGTCCACGACAGCGGTGCGGGTCGACGACCTCGCCGCCGCGCACGGACGCGCCTTCGTCGAGGACCTCGGTGCGCTCGGTGCCGCAGACCTGCGGAGCGCGGCCACCGACCGCGGCGTCGTGGCGACGGTGCAGGACGACCCGCCGCCCGCGCAGACCGTCGCGCAGTGGTGGTCGCACCTGCCCGCCGACGAGCAGGACCGCCTCCTCGTGCACGCGCCCGCCCTGGTCGGGAACCTCGAGGGCGTGCCGTACGCGGTCCGTGACCAGGCCAACCGCGCGACGCTGACGTCCGGCCTCGCCGACGCCGACCTCGGAGCAGCCCGGGCCGCGATGCTCGGGCAGGTCCGGGACTCCCTGGTGCAGCAACCCGGCGACCCGCGGCGCTTCCTGGTGGCGCTCGACACCCGGGGGTCGGGCCGTGCCGCGATCAGCATCGGCGACCTCGCCACCGCGGCCGACGTCACCGTCGTGGTGCCGGGCATGTTCTTCACGGTCACCGGGCAGATGACCGACTTCACGAACACCGCCAACGACCTGTCCCGTGAGCAGGCCACCCTGGCGCCGCTCGCCGCCACGGGCAACGGGTCGGGAGCCGCCGTCGTCGCGTGGATGGGGTACCGGACGCCGGACCTGTCGAACATCCTGTCGCTCGGGCTCGCCCGGACCGGGGCCGAGCGGCTCGAACGGACC
The DNA here is from genome assembly GCF_003234605.2 of Curtobacterium sp. MCPF17_021. NCBI lineage: Bacteria > Bacillati > Actinomycetota > Actinomycetes > Micrococcales > Microbacteriaceae > Curtobacterium > Curtobacterium sp. MCPF17_021. The sequence goes on from NZ_CP126252.1 coordinate 1,033,887, forward strand.
GTCGCAGGGCTGCGTGTGATCCGGGCGGGCGACCAACCGCGCGTGAACATCGTCGCGCACTCGTACGGGTCGACCACGGCGATGACGGCCCTGGCGTCGGGGCGGATGACCGCCGACACCCTGACCGTGCTCGGGTCGCCGGGCAGCGACGTCAGGACGGCGGACGACCTCGCCGTCGCCACCGGGCAGGTCTTCGTCGGCGGTGCGCACAGCGATCCCATCGCGGGTTCCGGGTACTTCGGCACCGACCCGGGCGGGGCGTCGTTCGGGTCGACCGTGCTCGACCTGGCCGGGGGCGCCGATGCGCTGTCGGCCGGTGACGTCTTCCGGCGACCCGTGGGGCACAACGACTACTTCAAGCCGGGCACGGCATCGCTGCACGACGTCGCCCTGATCGGCATCGGACGCGGCGACCTGGTGCGCGAGCAGGTCCGACGCGGCAAGTCGGGTGGTGACGGCATCGTCGGCGCCTCGCCGGACATGTACCTCGTGCGCCCGCAGGACCTGCAGCCCCGTGACTGACCGGCCGTGACCGACGGACGGTGGGCGGCCGGCCCTGACCGACCCGGCGGACCCACCGGTCGTGGCGACTCGGTGGACGTGACCCGATCGTGACCGGCGTCCGACGTGGCGGAGTCGTTGCGGGCCTCCCGGCCGGATCGGTGCGCCCGCGCGGATCGCGACGCGTCCTCGGAACCGCCTGGGTGGCAACCTGAGCGCGACCGCAGCCTGCACTCGTTCCAGGGCAGAACCAGTACAGCCCTGCTGCCTACGGTGCCGTCATGCGTGTGGTGCGATGGCCTGGTGCTCTCCTGATGTTCGTGGTGATGTCCGTGCTCGCCGGCATGCTCGTCGCCGTCGCGGTGACCCCGGCGGTCGCCGTCGCGGGTGAGGGGACGTCCGGGGCAGTCTCGTTCTTCGAGGACCTGCCGACCTACCTCGACGTGCAGACCCCGCAGCAGGTGTCGTCCGTGTACGCGGAGCAGGGCGGGAAGCAGGTCAAGATCGCCTCGTTCTACGCCGAGAACCGCACGAACGTGACGGCGGACCAGATGGCGGACTCGCTCAAGCAGGCGGCGATCGACACCGAGGACCCGCGCTACTACGACGAGGGCGGCATCGACGTGCTCGGGACGCTCCGCGGGGTCGCCGCGACCGTCGTCGGCGGGGACGTGCAGGGCGGCTCGAGCATCACGCAGCAGTACGTCAAGAACGTCCTGGTGCAGCAGTGCGAGGAGCTCACGGGCAAGGACCAGGCCGCCACCGAGAAGAAGGTCGAAGCCTGCTACGAGGACGCGGCCGGCGTCACGCCGCAGCGCAAGCTGCAGGAGATGCGGTACGCGATCGCGGTGAACAAGAAGTACTCGAAGGACGAGATCCTGACCGGGTACCTCAACATCGTCGGGCTCGGCGGGCGGGTCTACGGGGCCGAGGCCGGGGCCGAGTACTACTTCGGCGTGCACGCGAAGGACCTGTCGCTCGTGCAGTCGGCCACGCTCGTCGCGATCCTCAACAACCCGTCGAACCTGCGCATCGACGTGCCGAGCGACAAGGACAACGGCAAGGCCAACGGGTACGAGCTGACGAAGGAGCGCCGCGACTACGTGCTCCGCCGGATGCAGGCGCACGGGTCGATCACGAAGGCACAGATGACGAAGGCGATCGCGACGCCGGTCACGCCGAAGATCACCGAGACCGCCAACGGGTGCTCGACCGCCGCGACGCACTACGACGCCGGGTACTTCTGCGACTACGTCCGCGACCAGGTGCTGCAGGACCCCGCGTTCGGCAAGACCGCGGCGGCACGCATCGCCACACTCGACACCAAGGGCCTGCAGATCCACACCTCGCTCGACCTCGACCTGCAGGGCCAGGCACAGTCCGCCCTGTCCACCTACGTGCCGGCCACGATGGCCGGCGTCGACGTCGGCGGCTCGAACGTCACCGTGGAGCCCGGCACCGGCCGGATCATGTCGATGGTCCAGAACACCACGTACACGCAGGGGGACAACGCCGCCGCCGGGGCCACGGCGGTGAACTACAGCGCCGACTCCGGGTACGGCAACTCGGGCGGGTTCCAGACCGGCTCGACCTACAAGGTGTTCACCCTGGCTGAGTGGCTCGCCAGCGGGCACACACTGTCCGACTCGGTCACCACCTCGGAGCACCAGTTCGCGAACGCCGAGTTCACCAACAGCTGCCAGAACGTCGCGGGTGGCACCTGGAACGTCGCCAACGCCGAGAGCGTGCCGTCGTCGATGTCGGTCGAGGCGGCGACGGTCGAGTCGATCAACACGGCGTACGCCCAGATGGGCAAGCAGCTCGACCTGTGCAAGATCGCCCAGCTCGCGCAGTCGATGGGCATCCACCGCGCCGACGGCGGTGACCTGACGCAGACGCCGTCGTCGATCCTCGGCGTGAACGAGCTGTCGCCGATCGACCTGGCCGAGGCCTACGCGGGCTTCGCCAACGGCGGCATCGTGTGCACGCCCACCGCGATCGACTCGGTGACCGAGGCGGACGGCACGAAGATCACCCCGACGCCGTCGTCCTGCACGCAGGGCGTCTCGGCGGACGTCGCGGGCACGGTCGACTACGCGCTGCAGGGCGTGCTGTCCGGGTCGGGGACGGCCGCGAGCGCGAACCCCGGGGACAGCGTCGCGAAGTTCGCGAAGACCGGCACCACCGACGGCGACGTGCAGAACTGGCTGGTCGCGTCGTCGACGAAGTACACGAACGCCACCTGGGTCGGCAACGTGCAGGGGAGCGTGAGCCTGGCGAACTGGCCGTTCCTGCAGGGCACCACCGGGTACAGCGCGAAGTTCGGGGTCGGGAAGTCGATGATGGCGTACCTCGACCAGACCGTCGGCGGGGGAGCGCTGCCGGCGCCGAGCCAGGCGATGATCGGGCAGGCGAGCAAGTCGTCGTCATCGTCGTCTTCGTCTTCGTCTTCGTCTTCGTCGTCGTCGTCGGGGACTTCGTCCGGGCAGGGGACTGCGCAGGACGACCAGACGACGCCGACGGCTGCTCCGGCTGCACCTGCCGCTCCGGCTGCACCCACTGCCCCGGCTGCGCCGGCGCCCGCCGCCACGGTGCCCCCGGCGGCACCGGCGGCGGGGGACCAGAACGGGAAGTGACCGTCTGACCCCCTGGAGGCCCGGTGCCGGTCCGGCGGACCGGCACCGGGCCTCCAAGGGGTTGTCCACAGCCGCGCCTGCGCGCTCGACGCAGCCAATAGACTGTGGGGCATTCCACGAACCGATCGACGGAGCACCATGCCTGACATCACGAGCGAGCAGGTCGCACACCTGGCGAACCTCGCACGTATCGCACTCACGCCCGACGAGATCGAGAAGCTGACCGGGGAGCTGTCGCACATCGTCGAGAGCGTCGCCAAGGTCGCCGAGGTCGCGACCGACGACGTCCCGGCGACGAGCCACCCCGTGCCGCTCGGCAACGTCACCCGACCCGACGTGGTCGGCACGACGCTGACGCAGGAGCAGGCGCTCTCCGGGGCGCCCGACTCCGACGGCGAACGGTTCCGCGTGACCGCCATCCTCGGCGAAGAACAGTAGGGCGAAGAACAGTGACTGACGACATCACGAAGCTGAGCGCCGCGGCGCTCGCCGACGCCCTCGTGGCGCGCGACGTCTCGAGCGTCGAGGCCACCCAGGCCCACCTCGACCGGATCGCCGCCGTCGACGGCGACGTGCACGCGTTCCTGCACGTCAACCAGAACGCCCTGGCAGTGGCGAAGTCGATCGACTCCCGCCGTGCCGCGGGCGACGACCTCGGGCCGCTCGCCGGTGTGCCGATCGCCGTCAAGGACGTCCTGTGCACGCAGGACATGCCCACGACCGCCGGGTCCAGGATCCTCGAGGGCTGGGTGCCGCCGTACGATGCCACCCCCGTCGCGAAGCTCCGCGCCGCCGGCCTCGTGCCGCTCGGCAAGACCAACATGGACGAGTTCGCGATGGGCTCGACCACCGAGTTCTCGGCGTACGGGCCGACCCGCAACCCGTGGGACCTCGACCGGATCCCCGGCGGCTCCGGCGGTGGCTCGGCCGCTGCGGTCGCCGCGCACGAAGCACCCTTCGCCCTCGGTTCGGACACGGGTGGCTCCATCCGTCAGCCGGGTGCGGTGACGGGCACGGTCGGTGTGAAGCCGACCTACGGCGGGGTGAGCCGCTACGGCGCCATCGCCCTGGCGTCCAGCCTCGACCAGATCGGCCCGGTGTCCCGCACCGTCCTCGACGCCGCGCTCCTGCACGACGTCATCGGCGGGCACGACCCGAAGGACTCCACGTCCATCCCGGACGCCTGGCCCTCGATGGCCGCCGCCGCACGCGAAGGGCTGCAGGCGGACACCCTCCGCGGCCTGCGCGTCGGCGTGGTGAAGGAACTCGCCGGGGGCGACGGGTTCCAGGCCGGGGTCACCCAGCGCTTCCAGGAGACGGTCGCGCTGCTCGAGTCGGCCGGCGCGGTCGTCGTCGAGATCGACGCCCCGTCGTTCGCGTACGCGATCAGCGCGTACTACCTGATCCTCCCGGCCGAGGCATCGTCGAACCTCGCCAAGTTCGACTCGGTGCGCTTCGGCCTCCGGGTCACACCCGAGAACGGTGCCACCGTCGAGGACGTCATGGCCGCCACGCGTGAAGCCGGCTTCGGGCCCGAGGTCAAGCGGCGCATCATCCTCGGCACCTACGCCCTGAGCGCCGGCTACTACGACGCCTACTACGGCTCGGCGCAGAAGGTCCGCACGCTCGTGCAGCGGGACTTCCAGGCCGCCTTCGAGCAGGTCGACCTGCTCGTCAGCCCGTCGGCCCCGACGACCGCGTTCCCGATCGGTGAGCGCATCGACGACCCGCTGGCGATGTACCTCAACGACCTCACCACGATCCCGGCGAACCTCGCCGGCGTTCCCGGCATGAGCATCCCGAACGGCCTCGCGCCCGAGGACGGCCTGCCCGTCGGTGTGCAGCTGATGGCGCCCCAGCGTGAGGACGCCCGGCTGTACCGCTACGGTGCCGCCCTCGAGCGTCTGCTCGAACAGCAGTGGGGCGCGCCGCTCATCGCGTCCGTCCCGGACCTCGACCAGAGTCAGCAGTCCGCTGCGCAGGAAGGTGTGATCTGATGGCGCAGAAGGACGCGCTGATGGACTTCGACGAGGCGCTCGAGCGCTACGAGCCGGTGCTCGGCTTCGAGGTCCACGTCGAACTCGCGACGAAGACCAAGATGTTCTCGGACGCCCCGAACTTCTTCGGCGGCGAACCCAACACGAACGTCACCCCGGTCGACCTCGGGCTGCCCGGGTCGCTGCCGGTCGTGAACGCACAGGCCGTGCGGTACTCGATCCAGCTCGGGCTCGCGCTCGGCTGCTCGATCGCCGAGTCCTCGCGGTTCGCCCGGAAGAACTACTTCTACCCGGACAACCCGAAGAACTACCAGGTCTCGCAGTACGACGAGCCCATCGCCTACGAGGGCGAGGTCGAGGTCGAGCTCGCCGACGGGACGATCTACAACATCCCGATCGAGCGCGCCCACATGGAAGAGGACGCCGGCAAGCTGACGCACGTCGGTGGTGCCACCGGCCGTATCCAGGGCGCCGAGTACTCGCTCGTCGACTACAACCGCGCCGGTGTGCCCCTGGTCGAGATCGTCACGAAGCCGATCTTCGGCGCTGAGCACCGTGCCCCCGAGCTCGGAGCCGCCTACGTGCAGGTCATCCGCGACCTCGTCCGGGCGCTCGGTGTCTCCGAAGCCCGCATGGAGCGCGGCAACCTGCGGTGCGACGCGAACATCTCGCTGCGCCCTCGCGGGCAGGAGAAGCTCGGCACCCGCACCGAGACCAAGAACGTCAACTCGTTCCGCGCCGTCGAGCGTGCGATCCGCTACGAGATCCAGCGTCAGGCCGCGATCCTCGCCGCCGGTGGCACGATCACGCAGGAGACCCGCCACTGGCACGAGGACACCGGTCGCACGTCGGCCGGTCGACCGAAGTCGGACGCCGACGACTACCGGTACTTCCCGGAGCCCGACCTGCTGCCCGTCGTGCCGGACCCCGCCGTCATCGCGGAGCTCCGTGCCTCGCTGCCCGAGGCCCCCGTCGCACGCCGCCGTCGCCTGAAGGGTGACTGGGGCTTCGCCGACCTGGAGTTCCAGGACGTCGTGAACGGCGGGCTGCTCGACGAGGTCGAGGGCACCGTCGCCGCCGGCGCCGCACCCCAGGCTGCCCGCAAGTGGTGGACCGGCGAGATCAGCCGCGTCGCCAACGCGCAGGACGCCGCCCCCGGTGACCTGGTGTCGCCGAAGCACGTCGCCGAGGTCATCGCGCTCGTCGAGTCCGGCGACCTGACCGACCGCCTGGCACGCCAGGTGCTCGAGGGTGTCATCGCGGGCGAGGGCTCGCCGGCGCAGGTCGTCGAGGCCCGTGGGCTCAAGGTCGTCTCGGACGACTCCGCCCTGACGGCCGCGGTCGACGAAGCACTCGCGGCGCAGCCCGACGTGCTGGCGAAGATCCAGGACGGCAAGGTCCAGGCAGCCGGCGCGATCATCGGTGCGGTCATGAAGGCCATGAAGGGCCAGGCCGACGCCGCCCGCGTGCGGGAACTCGTGCTGGAGCGCGCACAGCAGTCGTAGGCAGTCCCACCACGGAGGGCACGGCACCGGTCGGTGCCGTGCCCTCCGTGCGTCCCGGTCGCCGTGGGCATCCTGGGGACACGTCAGCGATCGGGTGACAGGATGAGTCGTGTCCGCAACGATCCGCGCCATCGGAACCGCCGTCCCCGAGACGACCCTCGACCAGCCCCGGGTGCGTGACCTGTTCTCCGCCCAACCCGACCTCGGGCGGCTCGGCAAACGGCTCGTCCCCGCCGCGTTCGACGGGTCTGCGGTCGACCAGCGGCACACCGTCCTCGAGGAACTCGACTCCGCGCGTGCCGGTGGTGCGTTCCGTGACGACGACGGCACCTTGCGCTCGCCGTCCACCGGCTCACGCAACGACCGGTACCGCGAACTCGCACCGCCGCTGTTCGTCGCCGCCGCCCGCGACGCCGTGGAACGTGCCGGCATCGCGCCGGAGGCCGTCACACACCTGGTGACCGTGTCGTGCACCGGGTTCACGCAGCCCGGTCCGGACATCGACGTCGTCGAGCAGCTCGGGCTCCCCGGTGGCGTCTTCCGGCACCACATCGGCTTCATGGGGTGCTGCGCCGCGTTCCCCGCGCTCCGGATCGCCGCGGCGTTCGTCGACCAGGACCCGGACGCCGTCGTGCTCGTGGTCTGCGGCGAACTCTGCACCCTGCACGTCCGCGCCTCGAACGACCCCGACCAGATCGTCGCGAACAGCGTCTTCGGCGACGGTGCGGCCGCCGCGGTGGTCGCCCGCGACGGAGCCGGTCTGCGCTTCGACGACTTCACGACGGCCGTGGTGCCCGAAGGGGCGTCCGAGATGGCGTGGAACATCGGGGACGAGGGCTTCGAGATGGTCCTGTCCACCGCCGTGCCGAAGCTCGTCGGCCTGCACGTCCCGAGCGCCGTGCAACCGCTTCTCGACGGTGGGCCGGCGTCGGACGTGCCGGTGTGGGCGGTGCATCCGGGCGGCCGGGCCATCCTCGACCGCACCCAGGAGTCGCTCGGCCTGCCCGACAGCGCCATGGAGTCGAGCCGGCGGGTGCTGCGGGAACACGGCAACATGTCGAGCGCCACCGTGCTCTTCGTGCTGCGGGACGCCGTCGACGCCGGCCTCGAGGACGGAAGCGCCGTCGTCGCGCTCGCCTTCGGCCCCGGCCTCACGGTGGAGAGCGCACGGCTCACCGCGGTGCGGACCGAGGCGTCGCTCGCAGCGGAAGCCGCGGCGTGGCCCGTGGCGGAACCCACCGTCGCGGCCGCCCGCGAGCCCGTCGCGACCACGGGCGCGGCGTGAGCCGTCAGGACGGCGGCACCACGGGCCTCCCGGCCGTCGACCTGCGCACCCGCGCGCTCGACCTGACCGAACTGATGGACGACCCGGACTGCGACCCGCGCGCCCTCGCGCGCACGTTCCGGCGCTTCGCCGTCGTGAACGCGCTCGTGAGCGGCTGGCGCGCGGCCTGGCGGTCCCACGTCGTGCCGGCCCTGCCCGCCAGCGGCCGTGGCCGGGTGCTCGACCTGGGGTGCGGCGGCGGCGACCTGGCCCGCTCGCTGGTGCGGTGGGCGGCGAGCGACGGATTCGACCTCGAGGTCGTCGGGGTCGACCCGGACGAACGTGCCATCGCTGCAGCACGGCGGTCGTCCCCGACCGGTGTGACGTTCCGGCAGCAGTCGAGCGGTGACCTCGTCGCGGCGGGTGAGCGGTTCGACGTCGTCGTGTCGAACCACGTGCTGCACCACCTGGGCGACGAGGAACGGCGGGGGTTCCTGGCTGACTCCGAACTGCTCGCGAGCGGGCGCAGCCTGCACTCGGACATCCGTCGGTCGCCGGCGGCCTACCGGGCGTACGCGCTGGCGTCACCGCTCGTGGCGGCGGGGACGTTCATCCGCGTCGACGGCCTGCGGTCGATCCGCCGGAGCTTCACGGTGCCCGAACTCCGCGACGTGCTGCCCGGCGGGTGGCGGGCCGAGGCGGCCGCGCCGCACCGGGTGTTGGCGATCCGCGACGCGTGAGCGGGCGGGCCGCCGGTTGTCCGACGCGACCAGACGACCGACGGGAGGCCCGTGGCGACGCCGCCACGGGCCTCCCGTCCGTCTGCCGGTGCGTCCACGACGCGCGCCGCTACGGGCGCAGCAGCACCTTGATGGCCCGGCGCTCGTCCATCGCGCGGTAGGCCTCGGCGGCCTCGTCGAGCGGCAGCTCGAGGTCGAAGACGCGACCGGGGTCGATCGCGCCGGACAGCACGTCGGGGAGCAGCTCGGGGATGTACTTCCGGGCCGGGGCCATGCCGCCCGCGATGGCGATGTTCGTGTCGAACAGGTAGCGCGTGCCGATGGTCGGCACCCCGTGCGGGACCCCGACGAAACCGACGTTGCCGCCGGGGCGGACCGAGTGCAGCGCCTGGTCCATGCTCTCCTCGGTGCCGACGGCCTCCACGGCGCAGTCGGCCAGGTCGCCGCCGAGCAGCGCGCGGACCGCCGCGACTCCCTCGTCGCCGCGCTCCGCCACGATGTCGGTGGCACCGAACTCGCGAGCGAGCGCCTGACGGTCGGCGTGCCGGCTCATCGCGATGATGCGGTCCGCACCGAGCCGCTTCGAGGCGAGCACCGCGGACAGGCCGACCGCGCCGTCGCCGACCACGACGACGGTCTTGCCGGGGCCGACCGCTGCCGACACGGCGGCGTGGTGGCCGGTCGAGAAGACGTCGGACAGGGTGAGCAGCGACGGCACCAGGGCCGGGTCGACCGGACCGGGGACCGCGACGAGCGTGGCATCGGCGTCCGGGATCCGCACGTACTCGGCCTGTGCGCCGCCGACGGGGTCGCCGTACGCGTCCGTGCTGCCGAACCCGGACAGGTGGTCGCAGCCGGTGGTCATGCCGTTGCGGCAGGCCTGGCAGGTGCCGTCGTTCATGGTGAAGGGGGAGATGACGAAGTCGCCCTCGTGCAGGCCGGTGACGTCGTCATCGACGGCGACGACCTCGCCGACGAGCTCGTGGCCGATCGGCCGCGGCTGCTTCGTCTCGGTGACGCCGCGGTAGGGCCAGAGGTCCGATCCGCAGACACAGGCCGCGAGGACCTTGACGACGACGTCCTTGCCGGACAGCAGCCCGGGTCGGTCGCGCTCCTCGACGCGGATGTCGTTCGGGGCGTGGATGATCGCTGCGCGCACGGGGGGGCCTTCCGTCGAGATGATGGGGAACCGGCGCGGTCGACGTCGTCCGGGCCGTCGTCGACAGTACCCTCGTGCGGGTGGACGACGACCGGTACGGCGGCGATGTGCTCTCGGGGGACTGGCGCTCGCGCGGGGTGAAGAAGGTGCGGCAGGTGCCGCTCGAACGGGACATGGTGCTCGAGGACCCCGACTCCGGGTGGGCCGGTGCCGTGGTGGGGCTCGAAGCCGGCAACATCGCGCTCGAGGACTGGAAGGGCCGCACGCGCTCCTTCCCGTTCACCGGGCAGTTCCTGCTCGAGGGTGAGCTGGTGACGCTGGGGCGGCCGTCGGCGCCGGTCGGGCGGTCAGCCGGGGCTGGTGCTGCTGGTTCCGCTGGCCGTGCGGGTGCCGCTGGTTCCGTCGGTGCCGTCGGTTCCGTCCATGCGGACTGGAGGCCCGGGGGCGCGCCCGCCGTGCGGCAGGCGTCCGACGGTGGTCGCCTCCGCACCGCGTCCGGATCGTTCGCCGTGGAGTCGCAGCGTGCTCGGGTGGCGCTCCCCAGCCGCATCATGGTCGAGGGCAAGCACGACGCGGAACTCGTCGAGAAGGTCTGGGGCGCCGACCTGCGCGTCGAGGGCGTCGTGGTCGAGGAACTCTCCGGCGTCGACAACCTGGCCGCCGTGCTCGACGAGTTCCAGCCGACGCGGGAGCGCCGGGTCGGGGTCCTGGTCGACCACCTGGTGCCCGGGTCGAAGGAGTCCCGCTTCGCCGACGCCGTGATGCGCGGGAAGTGGGGCGCGCACGTGCTCGTCGTCGGGCACCCGTTCGTCGACGTCTGGCAGTCGGTCAAGCCGGCGCGGGTCGGGCTGCGGGCGTGGCCGACGATCCCGCGCTCGATCGAGTGGAAGGCGGGCATCTGCCAGGCGCTCGGCTGGCCGCACGCCGAGCAGGCCGACATCGCCCGGGCATGGCAGCGGATCCTCGGGCAGGTGCGCACCTTCGCCGACCTCGAGCCGGAGCTGCTCGGCCGTGTCGAGGAGCTGATCGACTTCGTGACGGAACCACAGGCCTGAGAACCGGCGGATTGCCCGACCGGCGCGGTGTGCCGGGGGTGATCCGCGCCTCCAGGCCTACTGTTGAGGGATGGACGGCATCGACGGTCGCGTGCGGGGCGCGGTCGACCTGTGGCTGCGCTGGCTGCCGCGCTGGCAGATCGGGACCGCCCGCCCGCGCACGCGCATCTGCCGGAAGTGCACCGGGTCCCCGATCGCCGCGGCCGCGGGGTTCGGACCCGACGTGCCGCACGCCGTCCAGCACGCGCTGATCGGGCGGATCTCGACGATCGTCGAGGACGCCGTCGACGACTACACGGCGAAGAACCTGCCGCTGCTGCAGCGCGAACTCGAGCGGGCGGCGGCCCGGAAGCGGCACGCCGGGTACCAGCCTGCCGAAGGGTTGTCGCCGGAGTTCCAGGGCCTCGACGTGGACCCCGAGCCGTCGCCGGGGTCGCCGTTCCTGTTCACCCTCGGCGAGCTGGCCGGCACCGGTGCGGGGGAGCAGACGCCGCGCGAGCCGTTGTCCGACGAGGCGAAGGCCGCGCTCCGGCACGAGATCGCGCTGTCCGACGAGAGTGCGCGGTCGGCCGGCACCGCGGTGTGCCTGGCGCTCATCGACCACCGGCCGCGGATCGCCGAGGCCGTGGAACGCCTGGTGGAGCCGCAGATCGAGGCGCTGGTGTCGGACATGTTCCGCGGGTTCGACGGGCCGGAGGACGGGCCGCGCAGCGGGTTGTTCTAGGCGCGGGCGCGGGCGCGGGCGCGGGCGCGGGCGGCGACCGTGGGTCGAAGCCGCACGGTGCTGTCTGTGTCGGCCCGTGCGAGGTTGACCGCTCGGTGCACGCTTGTAGCGCCGCACGGAGCCACCACGGTGGCACCGTGTGACGAACCTCGCGCCGTGCGTGCTTCTCGAGCCTCGCACGGCATCACGAATCGTGCGCGGTTTGAGCGACCTCGCACCGTGCGCCAGGCCCGGAGCCTGCACGGGTTGAGTCGACGCGCACCGTGCGAGGTCGGCGGGTCGGCGGGTCAGGGGATCGGCGTCAGCGGGGGAGCAGGGTGCGGCCGGGGATCACGGTGCCGCGCAGTGAGCGGTGCTCGACCGGGCGCGTGGGGTCGTCGATGCGGCCGATGACGAGGTCGATGGCCTCGCGGCCGATGCGCTCGATCGGTTGCTCGAGTGTCGTGAAGCCGATCCAGTCGCTCGCCAGCGGGTAGACGCCGTCGAACCCGGTGACTGAGAGGTCGCGCGGGACCTCGACACCTCGGCGGGCGAGCGCCTCGCACACGTCGAGCATGAGCCGGTCGGTCGGGCACATCACCGCGGTCACGCCCGACTCCTGCACGGCGTCCACCAGGTCGGCGGCGAGGTCGTCGGGTGGCCGCACGAAGCTCGCGTCGATGTCGATCACCCGGACGCCTCGTGCTCGGAGCCGCTCGAGCATCGCCGACGATCGCGCGTGCTGCGTGATCGCGTTGTCGAGCGGGACGGTGAACACCACGGCCGTGGTGTGGCCGGCATCGGCGACGGCGTCCGCGATGGAAGCCCCACCGTCGACCTCGTCGCAGTAGACGCTCGAGAGCGCCGGGTGCAGCTCGGGCCGACCCGCGACGACGGTGGCGATGCGGGGCGCGAACTCGGCGATGTCGGCGGACGGCATCAGGCCGCTGCACACGACGAGCCCGTCGACGCGCATGGACACGAGTGCGGCGAGGGCGGACTTCTCGTCCTCGACCCGACCGACGCCCGTCGTGGTGACGACGCGGTAGCCGAGCTCCGATGCGCGGCGCTCCATCACGGCGTGCAGTGCGGTGTAGACCATCGACGATGCATCCCGGACGAGCATCCCGATCGTGTTCGTCCGCCCGCTGACCAGCCCGCGAGCCATCGCGTTCGCGACGTACCCGAGCTCGGCTGCCGCGCGTTCGACGCGCTCGCGGGTCTCGTCCGAGAACCGTCCGGTCCCGGAGAGCACCCGGCTCACCGCCGACTTCGAGACCCCCGCACGTGCGGCGACGTCGAGGATCGTCGGTTGGGAACCGCGGCTGCCGTTCACGCGTCGGACGCTGCGGCGTCCCGTCGCGACCGCGACGCGGTGAACCGGAGCACACCGCGGGCGATCGCGCGCCAGCCGAGCAGGAACACCCCGAGCACGATGGTCGCGACGATGACGAACGAGATCGGCAGCGGGTTGCCGTCGACGTCCCCCTGCCCGGTGGCGACGCGGATGGCCAGACCGACGAAGACCGTGAGGACCCAGACCACGACATCGGTCGGCCAGAAGCGCAGCGGTCGAGCCCAGGCACCGCTCGTCACGTACCCGATCGCCCAACCGGCCAGGAACGGGTAGGCGGTGGTCCAGAGCGCCAGCGCCGTGTTGGCCTCACCGTGCGACGAGCGCCCGATGAGCGCGAAGACGACGATGAGGACGACGTCGATGACGGCTGCGAGCCAACCCCAGGTGCGTGCGTTCACCCGCTCATTCTCGCAGGCCCCGGGCTGCTCGCTCATTCCTCCACAAGGTGCTCGGCGCGGCTGGTCCTCCACAGCACGCCCATGCGGTGCTGCTCCGAAGGCGGAGGATCCGGAGCATCACGAGTATGTCGATGAACCTCAAGCTCGCACCGGTCCCCGAAGTCCTCACGTTCCGAACCTCCGCCCAGCGCCCCGACGAGTCCGATGTCATCAGACGTCGGGCCGCTGCGGGCGAGCTCACACGGGTAGCACGCGGACTGTACGCGGAGTCTGCGGGATGGGCCGCGCTCCGCCCAAGTGAGCAGCACCACGTCCGGCTGCGCTCGTTCGCCGACCGGATCCGCCCCGGAGACCTGATCTCACACGTCTCCGCCGCCGTCGTCTTCGGTGTGCCCCTGCTCACCCCACCACCGACACGGATCCACGTGACCTCACGCGGTGCCGACCGGCGCACCACGAACGCGACCTTCGTGGTGCACGCCGACCTCGACGCCGAACGGAACGAGCGTCCGGTCGCCACGCCCGACGGGTTGCTGTTGTGCGGACTCGATCGGCTGGCGACTGACCTCGCACTCACACTGCCGTTCACCGACGCAGTCGTGTCCCTCGATGCGCTCCTCCGTCGCGAGGTCGAGCGCGAAGACGTCCGGTCGGCGATCGAGCGGCGCGGGCAGAAGGGACGACGTCGCGCGCTCCGGGCGATCGGGTTCGCCGATGCCGCATCGGACTCACCGGGGGAGTCGTACGCACGAGCGCGGTTCGACCAGTTCGGGACACCACCGCCGGTCCTCCAGCACCGCTTCCGAGCGCCCGGCGAGCCGGACATCGTCGTGGACTTCTGGTTCCCGGACGCCGGGGTCGTGGTCGAGTTCGACGGAGCCGTGAAGTACCGGAGCAGTGCGTACCTGCGGGGACGGACGCCGGAGGAAGCGCTGTTCGACGAGAAGATCCGGGAAGACCGACTCCGCGCGTTCCCCGAGGTACGAACCGTGGTGCGGCTCACCTGGTCGGACCTGCGCAACGAGTGGGTCTTCCGCGCGAAGCTCCGCCAGGCCGGAGTCCGCATGTCGCGCTGAGGGGTGTCAGCCACGCACCGTGCGAGTTTGTTCGGCCTCTTGCCGGTGCGCACGGTGCGCGGTTCGTCGCCCACCGTCGACCTGGCTGCTCGGTGCGGGGTCGTCGGCAGCGAACGGGGCCGCGCACCGTGCATCCTTCGCCGGTCGGGGGCGAGCAGCCCGCTCCGTGCAGGGTTGTAACCGGGCACGAAGCGGTCAACCTCGCACGGGGCGGCGGAACTCGCACCGTGCGCCGTCACCGCATCCGACGCACAGCACCGCGCCCGCCGCCCGCACCGCACCGCACCCGGAGTTCACCCGGCGGCGACGCCGGCGGCACCCGGAGTTCACCCGGCAGCGCCACACTCGACCCCGGCGCGGGAACGTTCCCACACGGCCCGCCCGCACGAACCCCGCACACCCGCACGCCCCACCCCCACACCCCACGCACCACGGAACAGGGAGAACCCACGTGAAGACCCGAGTCCTCGCCGGCCTCGCCATCGCGGCAGCCGCGACCGTCGCACTCTCCGGCTGCGTCCAGAGCGCCAACGCCTCGAACGCCTCCGACACCGACGGCACCACCGACCTCACCGTGTTCATCAGCGGCGACACCAACGTCCAGGACCTCTGGGACAAGTCGCTCATCCCCGCCTTCGAGAAGGCGAACCCGAAGATCCACGTCAGCACGAGCATCGACCTGCACGGCGAGCACGACGCCCAGACCCAGGCGAACCTCGCCACCGCGGTCAAGGCCGGCAAGTCCGTCGCGTACGACCTCGTCGACGCCGGCTTCGTCACCACCGCCGGCAAGGCCGGGCTGATGGCACCGGTCAGCGACAGCACGATCCCGAACCTGAAGGACGTCCCGGACGCCACGAAGCAGCAGGGCGGCGACAGCGCCATCCCGTACCGCGCCTCGAGCGTGCTGCTGGCGTACGACGCGAAGAAGGTCACGGACCCGCCGAAGACCCTCGACGACCTGCTCGCCTGGATCAAGGCCAACCCGGGCGAGTTCGCCTACAACTCCCCGTCGTCCGGCGGTTCGGGTGGCTCGTTCGTGGCCACGGTGCTCGCGAAGTACCTGACGCCCGCCGAGCAGGAGACGATGCAGACGAAGTACGACAAGTCCCTCGAGTCGAAGTGGGACAAGGGCTTCGCGGCCCTGAAGGACCTCGGTCCGTCGACGTACCAGAAGGGCGTCTACCCGAACGGCAACGACCAGGTCGTGCAGTTGCTCGGCAGCGGCCAGATCGCGATGGCCCCGGTCTGGAGCGACCAGTTCATCACCTCGCAGAAGACCGGCATCATCCCGAAGACCGTCAAGGCCGTGCAGATCGACGACCCGTCGTTCACCGGCAGCGCGAGCTTCCTCGGCATCCCCAAGACCGAGCCGAAGGCCAAGAAGGCGGCAGCCGAGAAGCTCGCCGACTTCGTGCTGAGCTCGAAGGGGCAGCAGCTCGTCGCGAGCGCCGTCTCCGGCTACCCGGTGATCCCGCTCGACAGCCTGCCGGCGTCGGTCGCCGAGCAGTTCGCCGACGCGAACCCCTCGCAGCTCCGCCTCGGGTTCCAGAGCGACTTCGCCGCCGACATGAACGCGGCGTGGGACGCGAAGGTCCCGCAGTGACCCAGACCGTCCAGGACGGCCCGGCAACCGGCCGGGAGGCCCGTGGCGACTCCGAGCTCGCAGGCTCGCTCGGCGCGTCCCGCGCGTCCCGCCCCACGCACAGGGCCCGGCGCACCCCGCCAGCGGGCGCACGGCGCAGGAGCGGCTGGCCAGCCGCCGGCGGTGGCAGGGCCTCGCCCTCGTCGCAGCCCCGGTCCTGGTCGTCGTCCTGTTCGTCGGCGTCCCGGTGGTGAACGCCGCCCTCTTCAGCCTCGGGTTCACGGGCGGCCTGAACCAGGCGCTCGCCGACATCGGTGGCGACACCGTGCGCGGCTTCTCGTTCGCGGTCTACGCGACCCTGCTCGGCAACGCCACGTTCCTGCGCGACCTGGTCGCGACGCTCGGGGTCACCGCGCTGTCGACGGGCCTGACCGTGGGGCTTGCCGTCGTCGTCGCGGTGATCCTGCGGCTCCGCGGAGGCTTCCTCGGCAAGACCCTCAGTGTCCTGGCCGTGGTGCCGATCTTCGTGCCGGTGGTCATCGCGAGCTGGTCGGTCCTGACCTTCACCGACGCGCAGGGGTTCCTCCGGAGCCTCGGTGCGCAGTTCGGCCTGGACGTCCCGGTGTGGGGCTACACCCTCGTCGCGGTGGTGTTCGGCAGCGTCTGGACCAGCCTGCCGTTCGCGGTGCTCATGATCGCCGGGGCGCTGCAGGGCACCCCGGACGCCCTGGTCGAGGCCGCGAAGGACGCCGGGGCGAGCACCTGGCGCGTCGTCTGGCAGGTGCTCCTGCCGATGGCCGCGACCCCGCTCGTCATCGCGACGACGTTCACCGTGATCGGGGTCCTCGGTTCATTCACCGTGCCGTACTTCACCGGTCCGAACGCGCCGACGATGCTCGGCGTCGACATCTCGAAGTACTTCCAGGCCTACAACCGTCCGCAGCAGTCGACGGCGATGGCGTTCATCGTGTTCGCGTTCGCCGCGGCCGCGAGCGTCTTCTACCTCCGCTCGACGGTCCGCTCGAACGCGGGCGAGCTCGACGAGAAGCGTCAGGAGCAGCAGTGATCAAGCGTCTGACCGGCAACGCCCTCGTCTGGGCGACGGCGATCGTGCTGGCCGTGTTCATCCTCGGGCCGCTCGTCTGGCTGGCGGCCCGGGCCTTCGCCACGACGTGGACCTACCCGAACCTGCTGCCCGACGGCTGGACCCTGCAGTGGTGGGGCACCGTGTTCGAGGACCGCAGCCTGGCCGTCGCGGTGCAGAACTCGCTCGTCCTCGCCCCGCTCACGGTCCTCATCGCCGCGGTGGTCTGCCTGCCCGCCGCGTGGGCGATCAGCCGCATCGAGTTCCCGGGGCGGCGCCTCGTGCTCGTCGGGCTGTTCGCGACGAACGCGTTCCCGAAGATGGGCCTCTTCGTCACGATGTCGGCGATGTTCACCGCGCTGAACCTCATGAACACGGTCACCGGCATCCTGATCGTGCACGTCCTGGGCTGCGTCGTGTTCATGACCTGGCTGCCCGCCGCAGCGTTCTCGGCCGTGCCGCGGTCCCTCGAGGAAGCCGCCCGCGACGCCGGGGCCAGCCGCTGGCGCACCTTCTGGAAGGTGACGTTCCCGATCGCCTGGCCCGGGATCCTCGTCGCGATGGTGATGTCGTTCCTGGCGTCCTTCGACGAGGCGCAGGGCACGTACCTGGTCGGCGCCCCGACGTACATGACGATGCCGACGGCGATGTACTCGCTCGTCCTGAACTCCCCGCGCCAGGTCTCGGCGGTGTTCGCGATCGCGCTGAGCATCCCGTCCGTGGTCCTGCTGCTGCTCGCCCGGAAGCACATCATGGGCGGCCGACTGGCGGACGGCTTCCAGATCCGATGACCCGGCCGCGACCGACCGGGCCGACACCCGGACAGACACCCGGACCGACACCGATGACCCACACCAGCACGAAAGGCGACCAGATGACGGACGCAACGCTCGTCGCGGAACGCGCACCGGGCCTCCAGGCCGACGGCAGCACGACGGACCGGACCCGATCCGGCGGCCTCACCATCCGCGGACTGCGCAAGACGCTCGGCGGACGCGACGTCGTCGCCGGCATCGACCTCGACGTCGCGAAGGGCGAGCTCGTCTCGCTCCTGGGGCCGTCCGGCTGCGGCAAGACCACGACGCTCCGGATGGTGGCGGGGTTCCTGCCCGCCGACGGCGGCGTCGTGACCATGGGGGACCGCGACGTCACGTCGCTCGGTCCGGAGCGCCGGCCGAGCGCGATGGTGTTCCAGAACTACGCGCTCTGGCCGCACATGACGGTGACGCAGAACGTCGCGTTCCCACTGCGGACCCGACGGGTGCCGAAGCAGCGGGTCGCCGAGCGGGTGCGCGACGCGCTCGAGCTCGTCGGCCTGAGCCACCACGCCGGCTCGAAGCCGACCGCGATCTCGGGCGGTGAGCAGCAGCGCGTGGCCCTGGCCCGCGCCATCGTGCAGGAGCCGGATGTCCTGCTCCTCGACGAGCCGCTGTCGAACCTCGATGCGAAGCTCCGTGTGAGCGTCCGCGACGAGATCCGCCGCATCCAGCAGCGGCTCGGCATCACGACCGTGATCGTGACGCACGACCAGGACGAAGCGCTCAGCATCTCGGACCGGATCGCCGTGATGCACGACGGCCGCATCGAGCAGATCGCGACCCCGACCGAGCTCTACGCCCGCCCAGCCACGAGCTTCGTGGCGTCGTTCATCGGGTCGACGAGCGTCGTCACCGGACGGTTCCTCGCCGGCACCTCGGTCAGCCCGACGGCGGCCGACACGGTGCTGGTCCGCCCCGAGCAGGTCGCGCTCACCGACGACTCGCCGATCCGTGCGACGGTCGCGCGGGTGCTCATGCGGGGGCACTTCGCCGAGGTCGTGCTCAGCACCGACGGCGCGGAGCTCCGCGCCTACGTCACCGGGCCACCGCCGGCGGTCGGCACCGAGACCGGGGTGCGGCTGGGCGAGGTGCTCGTCCACCGCGACGGCGTGCTGCTCGAGGTCGCCCGATGAGCGCCGCCGTGTCGGCGGTCTCCGCTGCGGCTGCGGTCGACCGTGTGGTCGCCACCAGCCCGGACGGGAGGCCCGGCGTGCGTCCGCCACGCCTCGTCGCCCACCGCGGCGCGCCGCGCGTCCGGCGTGAGAACACCCTGCCCGCCATCGCGGTCGCCGAGGCGCTCGGCGCCGAGGTGATCGAGGTCGACGTCCGCCGCACCGCTGACGGCGTCGCCGTCCTGCTGCACGACGAGACCCTCGGCCGGATGTGGGGCGACGCCCGCCGGGTGTCCGACGTCGACTGGTGCGACGTCGCCCGGCTCGGCAACGGCCTCGACCGGATCCCGCGGCTCGACGGCGCGCTCGAACGCCTCGACGGCTGCAGGTCGACCCTGCTCGTCGACCTGACCGACGCCGAGGACGCCCTGGTCGCCGCCCGCACCGTGGCGGGCTTCACCGGTTCCACCGCGGTGGCCTGGTGCGGAGCACCGGCGGCGATGACGGCCGTCCGCTCCGTGCTGTCCGACGCCGACGTCTGGCTGGCGTGGGAGTCGCTCGACCCGCCCGTCGCCGCGGACCTCGAGGCGCTCGCGCCGTCGACGCTCAACCTCGACGTCGCGTTCCTCACCCCGCGCACGGTCGAGGTCGCGCACGCCCTGGGCCTGCGCGTCGCCGTCTGGACCATCGACGACGTCGAGCCCGCCATCTGGGCAGCCCGGCTCGGTGTCGACTCGATCACCACGAACGACGTCGGGTCCATCGGAGCAGCCCTGTCGGCGGCCGAGCGCGACGGCTGGCCCGAGCGCGACCGCGAGCCCACCGAGACCGAGGTCGCCTCGCGCGCCCAGGCCCTGGCCCACCGCATCGCCCACGAGGTCATCGCCTACACGCGCGAGCACCCGGTCAGCGAGGTCCACACCAAGGCGAACCCCGCCGACCTGGTCACCGACGTCGACCGCCTGGTGGAGCAGCACGTCCGCTCCCGCGTGCGGATGGTGTTCCCGACGCACGGGTTCACCGGCGAGGAGTACGGCGAGGCCCCCGGCGACCGGCACCGCTGGTTCCTCGACCCCGTCGACGGCACCACCAACCTGGCCAACGGCGTGCCGTGGACCTCGATGTCGCTCTGCCTGACCCGCGGCGGCCGTCCGCTCGTCGGCGTCGTCGCGGACCCCTGGCGCGGCGAGGTGCTCGAGGCCCGACGTGGCCGCGGCGCCACCCTGCGCGACCGCCAGCTCCGACTCGACGACACACCCCGGCCGCTCGCCGGTGCCGTCGTCGGCACCGAGCTCGACGGACACCGCCCGTGGCCGGGGTTCGGGGCGTTCCTCGACGCCCTGGCCGACCGGTCGTGCACGCTGCGGGTGCAGGGATCGGGCACGTTGACGATCGCGCAGGTCGCGGCCGGGCGGGGGATCGGCGGCTGTGTCTCGGCTTTCAACCCGGTCGACCACGGTGCCGCGGTGCTGCTCGTGCACGAGGCCGGGGGTGTCGTGCTGACGCCGTCCGGCCCCGTCGAGGGCTTCCCGCCCATGGGGGAGCCGTTCCTCGTGGCGCACCCGGGGGCCGCGGACGAGCTGCACGCGGTGTGGACGGCGGCGCTCGCCGCGGGGTGAGCCACGCGGCGCAGACCGGAGGCACGGTGCTGGGTCTGCGATCCGGTGCGGGGTTGGCTGCTGGGTGCGGCGCTGCAAGCGCGCACGGGGCTGGGAACCGCGCACGGGGTGCGTAGGTGCGCACGGTGCGGACTGGAGGTGCGGTGCCAGCCCGGCACGCGCCTCCCGGCCGGTGGGTGGTGCGCACGGTGCGGGGTCGGCGATGCGGTGCGGGGTTGGCCGCTGGGTGCGGTGCTGCAAGCGCGCACGGGGCTGGGAACGGTGCACGGGGTGTGCAGGTGGGCACGGTGCGGACTGGAGGTGCGGTGCCAGGCCGACACGCGCCTCCCGGCCGGTGGGTGGTGCGCACGGTGCGGGGTCGGCGATGCGGTGCGGGGTTGGCCGCTGGGTGCGGCGCTGCAAGCGCGCACGGGGCTGGGAACGGTGCACGGGGTGTGCAGGTGGGCACGGTGCGGTGTCTGCGATTCGGTGCGGGGTCGGCGATGCGGTGCGGGGTTGGCCGCTGGGTGCGGCGCTGCAAGCGCGCACGGGGCTGGGAACGGCGCACGGGGTGCGGAGGTGCGCACGGTGCGGACTGGAGGCGCGGTGCCAGCCCGGCACGCGCCTCCCGGCCGGTGGATGGTGCGCACGGTGCGGGGTCGGCGATCCGGTGCGGGGTTGGCTGCCGGGTGCGGCGCTGCAATCGCGCACGTGGCTGGGAACCGCGCACGGGGTGTGCAGGTGCGCACGGTGCGGGCTGGAGGCACGGTGCCAGCCCGGCACGCGCCTCCCGGCCGACTCTGAGCGGGCGCTCAGTCATCCGACGCCGGGGGTTCGTAGTGTTGCAGTCCACGACGGGTTCGACCGGGCCCACCGTGCACCCGAAGGAGCATCGACCATGGGATTCCTCGACCGCCTGCTCGGACGTCCGGAGCGTGACCGATCCGCTGACGCACAGCAGAACCAGTGGGGGCAGCCGCCGCAGCAGCAGGGCTACCGGTACGGCCAGCAGTCCTACCAGCAGCCGGCGCCGTCCGCACCGCAGGGCGCAGGCGACCAGTACGGCGTCCCGCAGTGGGGCGGTGCGCCGACGCAGCAGCAGGGCGCGACGACCGACGACGAGCGTGCGGTCGAGCGCTACCGCTACCTGCTCCGCACGGCACCGCCGGAGCGCATCGAGGAGGTCCACGCCGAGGCCTTCGCCAAGCTGACCGACGAGCAGCGCCGCATGGTCTACGACGAGTTCACCCGGACCGCGCCTCCCGGTGAGGCACCCCGTGGTGACGACCCGCGCTCGCTCGCCCAGTCGGCGACCCGCTCCGAGATCCGCCAGCCGGGCTTCATGGAGCGCTCGCTCGGCGGCGTCGGCGGTGGCGGCGGACGTTTCGGCGGTCAGCGCGGCGGTCCGTCGTTCGGCAGCATGATCGGCGCCTCGATCCTCGGGACGGTGGCCGGCTACGTCATCGGTTCGGCGATCATGAGCGCGTTCCTGCCGGACCCCGGTTCGTTCGATGGCGGTACCGACGCTGCGGGTGACGGTGGTTCGGAGGACACTGGTGCTGAATCCGGCGATGCCGGGGCGTCCGACGGCGGCGCATCCGACGGCGGCGGCTTCGACAATGCGGGCTGGGGCGACAGCGGATCCGACTTCGGCGGTGGCTTCAGCGACTTCGGTGGTGGCGACTTCGACGTCTGAGTGACGTCCGTCGCTCCACCGGACCCCCGGGTACCCACCGTGTCCGACGAAGGAGCGACATGGCCATCATCGAAGCCTCCGGGCTGACCAAGACCTACAAGTCGAAGTCCGGGCCGGTGCACGCGCTGGCCGGACTCGACCTGTCGGTGCCGCAGGGCACCGTGAAGGCGCTGCTCGGGCCGAACGGCGCGGGCAAGACCACGGTGGTGAAGGTGCTGACCACCCTCATCACGCCCGACTCGGGCACCGCGACGATCGACGGCATCGACGTGATCGCCGACCCGCAGGCCACCCGGCGGTCCATCGGGGTGTCCGGGCAGTACGCGGCGGTCGACGAGAACCTGACCGGGTTCGAGAACCTCGAGATGATCGGGCGGCTCTACCACCTGGGCCGCAGGACAGCGCGCGACCGTGCCCGGGAGCTCATCGACGTCTTCGACCTGTCCGAGGCGGGGGACCGTCCGGTGAAGGGCTTCTCCGGCGGCATGCGGCGACGCATCGACCTCGCCGGGGCGCTGGTGATGAACCCGCGCGTGCTGTTCCTCGACGAACCGACGACGGGCCTCGACCCCCGGAGCCGTCTGGCGCTCTGGGGCATCATCGAGGACCTCGTGGCCGAGGGCGCGACGGTGCTCCTCACCACCCAGTACCTGGAAGAAGCCGACCGGCTCGCCGACGACATCGCGGTCATCGACGACGGCGCGGTCATCGCCGAGGGCACCGCGGACCAGCTCAAGGCGCAGGTCGGCGGGCACCGCGTGGTCGTGACCCTGGTCGACGAGGCCGACGGCGACGCGGCGACGACGGTGCTGCGCCGGTACGGGGTCGGCGAGGTCGAGACCTCGGGCGACGGCCGCACCCGTGCCATCGCGGTGGAGGCCGGCCCGGCCGCCCTGCAGCGCGTGCTCGCCGACCTGGGCGAGGCCGGAATCGAACTCCACGACGCCGGCATGCGACGTCCGACCCTCGACGACGTCTTCCTCCGCCTGACCGGACACGCCGCGACGGACGACGACGCCGGTGCACCCGCGGCGACCAAGCAGAAGGAGACGGCACGATGACCACCACGTCCCTCGCGCCGGGCCGCCAGCTGCCCGTCGTCGTCACCTCGCCGCTCGCCGTCTGGGTCGAGGACGGCTGGACCGTCACCAAGCGGAACCTCATCAAGCTCAAGCGGTCGCCGGACATGCTCGTGTTCGCCGTGCTGCAGCCGATCATGTTCGTGCTGCTGTTCAGCCAGGTCTACGGCGGAGCCATCCAGGTGCAGGGGACCGACTACACGCAGTTCCTGATGGCGGGGATCTTCGCGCAGACCGTGGTGTTCGGTGCGACGTTCTCCGGGTCGGCGATGGCGCAGGACCTGAAGGAGGGGCTGATCGACCGGTTCCGGACGCTGCCGATGTCGGCGTCCGCCGTGCTGGTGGGGCGCACGAACTCCGACCTCGTCCTGAACTCGATCTCGATGGCGATCATGATGCTCACCGGCCTGGCGGTCGGGTGGCGGGTGAACTCGTCGCCGCTCGAGTTCCTGGCCGGCATCGCCCTGCTGCTGCTGTTCAGCTACGCGTTCAGCTGGGTCATGGCGCTGCTCGGCATGAGCGTCAAGACGCCCGAGGTCATCAACAACGCCTCGTTCATGATCCTGTTCCCGCTGACCTTCATCTCGAACGCGTTCGTGCCGAGCGACACCCTGCCGCTGGTGCTGCGCGTGTTCGCGGAGTGGAACCCGGTGTCGTCGCTCGTGCAGGCCGCGCGCGAACTGTTCGGCAACGTCGGGTCCGCCCCGGTGCCGGACATCTGGACGATGCAGCACCCCGTGCTGACCGTCCTGATCGGGATCGCCGTGATGCTCGTGGTCTTCGTGCCGTGGGCGGTCAACAAGTACACCCGCATCAGCGCGAAGTGAGGCCGCTGTGGGCGGTCAACAAGGCTGCGCCATCCACCCCCGCATCAGCGCGAAGTGATCAGAGCAGCTTGCGCTGCAGCGCCCACGCGGTCAGCTCGTGCCGGTTCGACAGCTGGAGCTTCCGGAGGACCTTCGACACGTGAGTCTCGACGGTCTTCACCGAGATGAACAGCTCCGTCGCGACCTCCTTGTAGGCGTACCCGCGCGCGATCAGCCGCATGACCTCCTGCTCGCGCGCGGACAGGCGGTCCAGCTCGGCGTCGTGCTGCGCGGTCTCGCCGCTGACCGCTCCGAACGCGTCGAGCACGAAACCGGCCAGGCGCGGCGAGAACACCGCGTCGCCGTCCGCGACACGCGCCACGGCCTCGGCGACCTCGGCACTCGACGAGCTCTTCGTGATGTACCCGCGGGCGCCGGCCCGGATGACCCGGACGACGTCGTCGGCGGCGTCCGACACGCTCAGCGCGAGGAACCGGGTGTCCGGGTTCCCCGGTGCGGACCGCGTGATCACCTCGGCACCACCGCCACCGCCGCCACCCGGCAGGTGCACGTCGAGCAGGACGACGCGCGGGCGCGTGGCCGCGACGAGTGTCACGGCCTCGTCGACGGTCGCCGCCTCACCCACGACCTGGAGGCCCGGTGGCAGCCCGGCGCGCACGCCGGCTCGGAAGATGGAGTGGTCGTCGACGATCGCGACGGTCAACGGGGCGGGCTCGGTCATGCGTGCTCCTCGTCCTGGGCCGCGGGTGCGAGCGGCAGGGTCAGTCGGACCTCGGTGCCGGTGCGCCCCGGCCCCGGCGCGATGGTCGCGTGGCCGCCGAGGCGCTGCATCCGGCCGACGATCGACTCGCGGACGCCGTACCGGCCCGCGGGCACCGAGTCGACGTCGAAGCCCGGGCCGCGGTCGCGGATGCTGAGCTCGACCCGGTCGCCGGCGGTCTCGACGTACACGCTCACGGTCCCACCGGCGTGCCGGGCGGCGTTGAGCATCGCCTCGCGGGCGGCGGCGACGAGCCCGTCCGGCAGGTCGGAGCGGGCGGGTCCGACCGCGATGACCTCGATGCGGGCGGGGTACTCGGCCTCGATGTCCACGGCGGCGTCCCGCAGCTGCGTGCCGAGGTCGCGCGCCGGTTCCGCACGCTCGGTGAAGAGCCAGGACCGCAGCTCGCGCTCCTGCGCCCGCGCCAGCCGTGCCGCGTCCGAACCCGGCTCGGCCTTCTGCTGGATGAGTGCGAGGGTCTGCAGCACCGAGTCGTGCAGGTGCGCCGCGAACTCGGCCCGCTCGAGGTCGCGGACGCGGGCGGCGCGTTCCTCGGCGAGGTCGCGGACGAGCCGGACCACCCACGGGGCGACCACGACGGCGACCCCGACCAGGACGGCGACCGCGGCGGTGAGCACGGTCCAGACGTTCGGGCGGCTGCTCGTCGTGAAGAACAGCAGGATGCCGAGGACGACGAGCACCAGGGCCCCGAGCGCCCGGACGACGAGGGCGGAGGACCCGGCGGTGCGGACGTTGCGGAGCGCGTCGAACTGCCGCCAGGCGAGCGCGGCGCCGGTGACGACCACGACGCCGGGGACGATGAACTCGAGGGGGACGGCCACCCCCATCCGCGCTGCGACCACCGCGCCGGCGGCGGCGAGCAGTGCCACGCCGAGCAGGATCTCGACGACCGGGGCGCGACGGGCGGACACGGGGTCGTCGTCGTCTCCGTCGACGCCGACGGCAGGCGTCAAGAAGGACTTGAGCGGTGCGCGGCCCGAGGCCGAACCGGCGGGCGCACTCGGGACGGTCGCCCAGAGCCAGGCGTAGAGCAGCAGCCCGGCGCCACCGCAGACCACCAGGACCGCGGTGGCGAGCCGGACGGCCCCGACCGGCAGCCCGGTGTGCGCCGCGAACCCGCTGCAGACCCCGCCGACGACCCTGGGGGTCGGGCGCGTCATCGTCGCGGTGGCCATGGGGCAATCCTGGCACCCGGACGGCCCCCGCAGCAGTGTTCGGGGCCGGGATCAGGGACCGGTCAGGGGGAACCCCGATGGTGTCGGCGCAGCACTGCCGGGATGCTGGTGGCCATGACCGATCACCAGCACGACTCCGCTCCCGGCACCGCCGCCGGCAGCGCCGACTCGACGACCCGGTTCTTCGCCTGGGTCCGCGGCCTCGGCATCGCGCGCACCGACGACCGCTGGCTCGCCGGCGTGTGCGGTGCCGTCGCCCGCCGCACCGGGCTCGACCCGCTCGTGGTCCGCGGCGTGACGATCGTCGTCGCGCTGCTGGGTGGGCCGGTCTTCCTCGCCTACGCCGTCGGCTGGGCGCTGCTGCCCGACACCGCCGGACGCATCCACGTCGAGCGGATGATCCGCGGTGTCCTCGACCCGGCGCTCATCGCGATCGGCGCCTTCGTGGCGCTCACCTTCGTGCCCGCCGCCCGCGGCCTGTGGTGGCAGGGGGTCCAGGATGCCTGGGGGATGCCCGGCTGGCTCGAGGCGACCCTGGCCACCGCGTGGAGCATCGTGCTCGTCGGCGGGATCGTCTGGCTCATCGTGGTCCTGGCCCGACGCGGGGTGGACGGCGATCGGACAGCGGGCAGCGGCACCGGCACCGGCACCGGCACCGGCACCGGCACCGGCAACGACCCGACCGCTGCACCGCGGGGCGACTTCTGGACCAGCCCCGAGGAGCCGCACCCGGCCCGGAACGCGTGGACCGCGGAGGCGACCAGCGCGACGGACGCGGGACGGGCCTCCTGGCAGTGGGGTGCACCCGCGAGCCCCGAGGACCGGCGACGGCAGCACGAGGAGCGGATGCGCGCCGAACGCGAGCGGGCGGCCGAACGGCGGGCCGAGCGGGTGGAGCGGCGACCCGGGGCGGCGTACGTCGCCGTGTCCCTCGGACTCGCACTCGTCGCCGGAGCCGGGGTCGCGTTCTGGGCGCAGCAGGCCGGGTGGCCCGTCCTGGTCCTCGGGATCGCTGCCGCGCTCGCGGTGCTGGCGATCGCCACGATCGTCGCCGGGATCCGCGGCCGCGACGACGACGTGCTCGGACTGTTCTCGACGGTCGCCGCGGTGGCCCTGGTGGTCACCGGGGTCCTGCCTGCCGGCACCCAGGTCTCGCTGATCGGTGGCACCACGTGGCAGGTCGAACGCGCCGCCTCGGGGACCGAACGGAACTTCGCGATGCTGGCCGGCGGTCCGACGCTGGACCTCCGCGAGCTCGAACCGTCGGCGGTCGGGGGCGACGTGAACCTCTGGCTGGGCGCCGGCGGAGCCGAGGTGCTGCTGCCGACCGACCTGCCGGTGCGGGTCGAGGTGAGCGGTGTCGGCTACGGGGTCGACACCGGCGGAGGCGACGACGACGGCACCGGTGGGGTGCTCCGGACCACCACGCTCGAGAACCGTGCGGCACGCACGGCCGATGCGGACGAGACGACGACGGTGCACCTGTGGATCCTCGGCGGTGGCGTCGAGGTGCCACGGGCGATCACGGTCGGCGAGTGAGGAACGGGACGATGACGAACGACGGAACGACCAACGACGAGACGACTCCGCCGATGGCTCCACCGGCGGCTCCCGACGGGCCCGTCCGGCGGCCCGCACGCCGTGGCGCGCGCTTCGGCACGATTCTGTGGGGTGTCCTGATGCTCGTGTTCGCCGGGGCGATGGCCGTGAGTGCGCTGCCGATGTTCTCAGTGGACACCACGACCCTGCTGTTGGCCGCCTGCATCGCCGCCGGTGTGCTGCTGGTCGTGGCGGGGATCGTGGCGACACTGTCCCGCACACGGCGGTAGTGGGAGCGCCCTGTCCACAGGACCGTCCGGGTGTGCACGGGGGTCACCCGGACGGCTTACCATCATCCACGTGACCGCGACAGACGCCGAGCGGGCCGCCCAGCGCGACGCCACCGAGCAGCCCCTCGACCGCAGCACCCGCCTGCGCCGGTGGATGCTGCACGGGGCCGACCAGGGAGCCTCCCACCAGGGCCCGCACCAGGTCGAGGTCGAGAAGACCCACCCGTGGTGGCGGGTCATGTGCCTGACCGGCGTCGACTACTTCTCCACCCTCGGGTACCAGCCCGCCATCGCCGCGCTCGCCGCGGGGCTGCTGTCGCCGATCGCGACGATCGTCCTCGTGCTCGTCACGCTGTTCGGGGCGCTGCCGGTCTACCGCCGGATCGCCCACGACAGCTTCCGGGGCGCCGGGTCGATCATGATGCTCGAGAAGCTCCTGCCGTGGTGGGCGGGCAAGCTGCTCGTGCTGGTGCTGCTCGGGTTCGCCGTGACGGACTTCATGATCACGATGACCCTGTCGGCGGCCGACGCCACGGCGCACATCGCCGAGAACCCGTACACGCCGCACTGGTTCACCGAGATCCCGGTGCCGCTCACCCTGGCGCTGCTGCTCCTGCTCGGCATCGTGTTCCTGCGCGGGTTCAAGGAGGCCATCGGCATCGCGGTCGGCCTCGTCGCGGTGTTCCTCGCCCTGAACGCCGTCGTCATCATCGTCGCCCTCTGGCACGTGTTCGAGAACCCGATGGTGGCGAGTGACTGGTGGTCCGGGCTGACGGCGCAGCACAGCAACCCGCTCGTGATGGTCGGCATCGCCCTGATCGTGTTCCCGAAGCTCGCGCTCGGGCTCTCCGGGTTCGAGACCGGTGTCGCGGTGATGCCACAGGTCCGCGGCGACGCCACCGACGACACCAGCGACCGACCCGAGGGCCGGATCCGTGGCACCAAGCGCCTGCTGACCGTCGCGGCGCTCATCATGAGCTCGTTCCTCATCACGTCGTCGATCGTGACGACGTTCCTCATCCCGCAGCGCGAGTTCCAGCCCGGCGGCGGTGCGAACGGGCGCGCCCTGGCGTACCTGGCGCACGAGTACATGGGCGGCGTGTTCGGGTCGATCTACGACTTCTCGACCGTCGCCATCCTGTGGTTCGCCGGCGCGAGTGCGATGGCGGGGCTCCTCAACCTGGTGCCGCGGTTCCTGCCGCGCTACGGCATGGCACCGCAGTGGGCTCGTGCGGTGCGTCCGCTCGTGATCATCTTCACGCTCATCGCGTTCGTCATCACGATCATCTTCCAGGCCGACGTCGACGCCCAGGGCGGCGCCTACGCCACCGGCGTGCTCGTGCTCATCACGAGCGCCGCGGTCGCGGTGACGCTGTCCGCGCGCCGCAAGCAGCAGCGCAAGCGCACCATCGCGTTCGGCGTGATCTCGGTGGTGTTCGTCTACACCACCGTCGCCAACGTGATCGAGCGGCCCGACGGCGTGCGGATCGCGGCGATCTTCATCATCGCGATCGTCGTGGTGTCGCTCATCTCGCGCGTGCGGCGTTCGTTCGAGCTCCGGGCGTCGTCGATCGAGCTCGACGCGACCGCCCGCCAGTTCGTCGAGGCCGACGCCGACCAGTTCAGCTCCGTCTGCATCATCGCGAACGAACCCGGTGCCGGCACGGCCGAGGCGTACCGGGCGAAGGGGCGCGAGGAACGCCGCGACTCCGGCATCCCGGCCCGCGTGCCGACGATGTTCCTCGAGGTCCTGCCCGCCGACTCCTCCGACTTCGAAGAGGACCTGGTGGTCGAAGGCCACGTCATCCACGGGTTCCGCGTGCTCAAGGTCCGCTCCGGCAACGTCCCGAACACCATCGCGTCGACGCTCCTCGCCATCCGCGACCTCGCCGGGGTGGTGCCGAGCATCTACTTCGAGTGGAACGAGGGCAGCCCCATCCGGAACGCCCTGCGCTTCGTGTTCACCGGCGCCGGCGACGTCGCCCCCGTCACGCGAGAGGTCCTGCGCGAAGCGGAACCCGAAGTGAACCGACGGCCGAGCGTCCACGTCTCGTGAGCCACGGACCGGGCGCGGGGCGTGCCTCCAGGCCCGTCGGCGGCCTGGCGGCGATCGCGGTCGCCGCGGCGGTCTGGGGCACCACCGGGACCGCGACGCATTTCGCGCCCGGTGTGCCGGCGTTCGTGTTCGGTGCGGTGACCTTCGGGCTCGGCGGACTCGTGCTCGCCGCGACCGCTGGTCGGGGCACGCTGCGTGCCGTCACGCAGCGCCGGACTCGCGGCTGGGCACTGCTCGGGGCCGCATCGCTCGTGGTCTACGCGGTCGCGTTCTACGCGGCCCTCGCTGACGCCGGGGTCGCGCTCGGCACGACCCTGGCCATCGGCTCGTCGCCCGTCTTCGCCGGCCTGGTCGAGTGGGTCGCCGACCGGAGGCGCGTCACCCGGCGGTGGGTCGTCGCCACCCTGGTGAGCGTGGTCGGCATGGTCGTCGTCACCCTCGCGCGCTCCGAGCACGACGGTGGCGGGCGGTCACTCGCGGTCGGCGTCGGCAGCGCCCTGGTCGCCGGTCTGACGTACGCGCTGTACTCGTGGGCGGTGGCGCGAGGGATGCACGCCGCGACGAGCCGGATGCCGATCGCCGTCGGTCGCGCGGAGTCCGACAGCATGCCGGTCGGTGGGGACGTCGGGGTCGCAGCCGCACGGGCTGCCCGCGGGCCGAACGAACGCGGGCTCGTCGGCGCGGTGTTCGGGGTGGCCGCGGTGCCGCTCGTCGTGCTCGCCGTGGTGGCGGGCGGGCCGTTCCTGACCGACGCCGGCAACTGGCCGGTGTTCCTGTACCTGGCGCTGGTGCCGACGGTGATCGGGCACTCGCTGTACGCGCTCGGGCTCCGGACGGTGACGGCGTCGGTCGCGACGCTGCTGTCCCTGCTCGAGCCCGTCGTGGCCGCGGTGCTCGCGGTGCTCGTGGTGGGGGAGCGCCTGGGGCTCGGCGGATGGGCCGGCATCGTGCTGGTGGTCGCCGGGCTGTCCGTGCTGGCGCTGCCGGCGCGGCGCGCCCGCTGATCAGCGGCGGCGCCCGCGCGTTAGCCGGTGCGGCGCCGCCCCGGGAGTGCCCGTCAGCCGTCCAGGATCTGGTCCCGCACCTTCCGCCGCAGCACCTTGCCGATCATCGAGCGCGGCAGGTCCTCGACCACGACGACCCGGCGCGGCACCTTGTACGCCGCCAGGTGCTCGCGCGACCAGGCCCGGAGCGCGGCCGCGTCGAACGTCGAGGGGTCCTTCGGCACGACCGCGGCGACGACCTGCTCGTTGCCGCCCTGCGGGATGCCGACGACCGCGACCTCCTTGACGCTCGGGTGCTTGAGCAGGGTGTCCTCGACCTCGGACGGCGACACGTTGAAGCCGCCGGTGATGATGAGTTCCTTGAGGCGGTCGACGATCCGGACGTACCCGTCGGCGTCGATGGCCACGATGTCACCGGTGCGGAACCAGCCGTCGGGCGTGAAGACCTCGTCGGTGGCCTCGGCCTTGCCCCAGTAGCCGCGGAACACCTGCGGGCCACGGACCTGCAGTTCGCCGGGCTCGTCGATGCCGAGCACCTTCGTGTCGTCGTCGGGGTCGACCACGCGCGCCTCGGTGGAGGACAGCGGCAGGCCGATCGACCCGAGTCGACGCTCGGGGGAGACCGGGTTGGCCATCAGGACCGGGGAGCACTCGGACAGGCCGTAGCCCTCGACCAGGTAGCCGTCGGTCCGGGCCTCCCACGGTTCGACGATGTCCTGCGACAGCGGCATGGCGCCGGAGATGCCGATCTCGATGCCCTTGAGCGACACCTTCGCCGAGTCGGCCGCGTGCTGCAGCCGGGCGTAGATCGGCGGCACGGCCGGCAGGAACGTCGGTGGGTGGCGCTTGATCGCCGTCAGGACGAGGGCGGGGTCGAACGCGGGGAAGAGCACGAGCCGCGAGGCCATGCTCATCGCGAAGGTCAGGCAGAGCGTCAGGCCGTAGGCGTGGAACATCGGCAGCACCGCGTACACGACGTTGTCGCCGCGGCGGATCTGCGGCACCCACGCCCGGGCCTGCGCGGCGTTCGCCAGCAGGTTCCGGTGGCTCAGCACCGCGCCCTTCGGCGTCCCGGTTGTGCCGGACGTGTACTGGATCAGCGCGACGTCGTCGGTGGCCGGCCGCGGGTGCCGCTTCGACAGCTTGCGGGTGTCGGCGAGGTCGTCCCACTTGACCGTACCGCGGACCTTCGCCGTCAGCTTCGCGCGGGACTCGCGGGCCTTCGCGACCGGCAGCGACAGGGCGAGCCGGGTGCTCCGGGGCATGGCCCGGGTGATGTCGACCGAGACGATCGCGTCGAGGTGCACGTCGGCCGGGAAGTCCTGCAGCGTCGCGACGGACTTGTCCCACGCGATGGCGACCTTGGCGCCGTGGTCCTCGAACTGGTGGCGGAGTTCCCGCGGCGTGTACAGCGGGTTGTGCTCGACCACGATCGCGCCGAGCCGCAGCACCGCGTAGAACGCCACGATGTGCTGCGGGCAGTTCGGCAGGACGATGGCGACGCGGTCACCCGCGCCCACGCCGAGCTTCCGCAGGCCGTTCGCCGCGCGGAGGATCTGCTCCTCGAGGTCGGCGTAGCTCGTGGTGCGCTTGAAGAACTCGAGGGCGACCTGCCTGGGGAACTTCCGGGCCGACTGCTCGACCAGGTCGTACAGGGAACCACTCTGTTCCTCGATGTCGTGCGGGACCCCCGGGGCGTACGAGGCAAGCCAGGGACGAGGCGTGTCGATGCTCACCCGACCCAACCTAGTGGGCCACCCCCGTGCACGCTGGGAGGGCCACTTTGCGCGATGCCACCCCCGCGCCCAGGTGACGGACGGAACATGACGACATGTCCACTGTCTCCGACGTCTTCCGGTCCCGCCTCAACCAGACGTTCACGGGTGGTTCGACCGGCACGGAAGCCTGGATGGACGACCTGGAACACGGCACCGACGCGGGCTTCTTCGGTCCGGGCTCCGCCACGTGGGCGGTGCACGGCGGGAGCCACGGCATCGTCGCCGGCGTGCGGGCACTGCTCGTGCAAGCGCTGCACCCCGGCGCGCTCGCGGGCGTCGCCGACCACTCCCGCTACCGCGAGGACCCGTTCGGTCGCCTGGCGGGCACCAGCCGGTGGATCGCCACGGTCACGTACGGCGACCGGCAGACCGCCCGCAGCGGCAGCGACTGGGTGCTCCGGCTGCACGAGCGCGTCCGCGGGCAGTACGTCGACGCGCACGGCACCACCCGTCCCTACGCGGCCAACGACCCGGACCTGGCGCGCTGGGTGCACCTCGCCTTCACCGACGCGTTCCTCCGCGCCGCCCAGCGCTGGGGCGGCCCGATCCCCGGAGGCGCGGACGCCTACGTGTGCGAATGGGCCGAGGCCGGGCGGCTCATGCGCATCGTCGACCCGCCCGAGTCCGAGGCGGAGCTCCGCGCCCAGATGAACGGGTACCTCGACCGCGGCGAACTCCTGGTCGACTCGCGCACCCGAGACGTCGTCCGGTTCATCAAGGACCCGCCGCTGTCCCGCCTGCTGCGACCCGGCTACCGCGCCGTGTTCCAGGGAGCGGTGTCCACGCTCGACCCGCGGCACCGGTCGCTCCTCGGCCTCCGTGCGCCGATCGTCGGCCCGGTGGAGCTGCCGGTGGTCCGCACCACGAAGCTCGTGCTCGACGGGATCGGTGCGGTGCTCGATGACCAGACCGGTTCCGAACGGGCCGCGCGGCGGCGCATCGCGCGCCTGCAGCGCGCCGACGGCAGCGCGGTCGCCTGAGCACGGCGGTCACCGCGACCACGTGACGGACGGGAGGCACGGTGCCAGCTGGCACCGTGCCTCCCGTCCGCTCGTGGGGGCGTCAGAAACCCGACGGCACCCGGGGCGTGTAGGCGGACTCGAGTCGCGTGACCTCGTCGTCGGTGAGCGTCAGCGAGGCGGCTGCGACCGCGTCGTCGATGTGGTGCTCCTTCGTCGCGCCGACGATGGGCGCGGAGACCGCGGGCTTGCCGGCGACCCAGGCCAGGGCGACCTGCGCCATCGGGACGCCGCGCTCCGTGGCGACGGCCTCGACCGCGTCGACGATCGCGCGGTTGGCGTCCTCGTCCTGCTTGTAGAGGGTCTTGCCGAACTCGTCGGTCTGCGCGCGTGAGCCCGAACCGGAGGCGTCCCAAGGGCGGGTGACTCGGCCGCGGGCGAGGGGGCTCCACGGGATCACGCCGACGCCGGTGTGCTCGCAGAAGGGGAGCATCTCGCGCTCCTCCTCGCGTTCGAGCAGGTTGTACTGGTCCTGCATGCTCACGAACTTCGTCCAGCCGTGGCGCTCCGCGGTGTGCTGCATCTCGGCGAACTGCCACGTCCACATGCTGCTCGCGCCGATGTAGCGCGCCTTGCCGGCCTTGACGACGTCGTGGAGGGCCTCCATGGTCTCCTCGATCGGCGTCACCGGGTCGAAGCGGTGGATCTGGTACAGGTCGACGTAGTCCGTGCCCAGCCGGGTCAGGGACGCGTCGATCTCGTGCATGATCGCCGCGCGCGACAGTCCGGCGCCGTTCCGGCCGGGACGCATCCGGTTGAAGACCTTCGTGAAGACCTGGACGTCCTCGCGCGGAGCCAGCTCGGCCAGGAGGGTGCCGGTGATCTCCTCGCTGCTGCCGTCCGAGTAGACGTTCGCGGTGTCGAAGGTCGTGATGCCGGCCTCGAACGCGCGACGGACGAACGGGCGGGCGTCGTCGATGCCGACGCTCCAGGCGTGCGATCCCCGGTCCGGGTCGCCGTACGACATCATGCCGAGGACGACGCTGCTGATCTCGAGCCCCGAGTTGCCGAGGCGCTTCGTGTCGGTGGTCATGCAGTCACTCTGGCATCACGGCCTGTGACCGCGAGCAGACGGACCTGGAGCGGGGAGTCCTCGGTGACGTCGACCGGGGGTGCGTACAGCCCGGTGGCGGCGAGGTACTCGATCTGCGGCTCGAAGTACTCCCACACGGCGCGGACGAGCTCGTCGGGCAGGGACTCCTCGGTGCCGGTCGCCCGGGCGAGGTCCCACGTGTGGATGGTGATGTCGCTCGTCTGCTCGGTGAGGTACTGCGCGGCGGGGACGACGTCGGTGCTGAGGTGCACGGGGGTGTCCTGCGGGGCGTTCCGCCAGGCGTCGCTGGCCGCCGTGGCGAACCGGTGCCACTCGGCCACCAGGTCGTCGCCGATCGGCTCGAGGTCGGCCTGGGCCTGGGCGTAGTCGCACCCGGTCAGGAGCTTCGGGATCCAGCGCTGCTCGTCGACGACGTGGGCGACGAGGTCGCGGGTGATCCACTCGGAGTCGGGGGTGGGGGCGTCCCAGTCGGTGACGGCGGCGACGCGGCGGCCGAACTCGGCTGCCGCGAGGGCCTGCATCGCGATCCAGTCGGTGGCCATGGTGGTGCTCCTGTTCGTCGTGCGGGCGTGCTCGTGGTTGGTGCTTCTCGTGCAACTCGGGGTCCGGCGCGCGGATTCCCTTGGTGCCGTCGCACGTGCCAACGGTACGCGGGGGCGGGGGCGGTGGCGGGCGCTCGGGTGCTCGGGCGCTCGTGCGCTCGTCCGCTCGTGCCCGCTGGCTCCCTGTCCCGGGCGTGCTCGCGCCTCGTTGCGCGAGCGGGCGAAATGTCCGGCCTGCCACGGGGATCTTCACGGTCTTTCGCCCGCTCGTGGGCGTGGGCGTGCGCACGGGCGCCGGCGTGGGCGTGATTGCGGGGATCAGCGTCGACTTCGGCGCCCGGCATCGTCGAGCGGGCGGAATGCCTGACGTGACAGGACGAAGGGCCAGGGTGTTTCGCCCGCTCGTGGTCGGGGGAGCGGTGCCGACAACGAAGAACGCCCCGACTCCGTGCGGAGTCGGGGCGTTCTTCTCGGGTTCGGGGAGTGCCGCTCGGTGCCCTCAGTCGGGCGTTGAGTCAGAGGTGGCTCAGGCCGCCTGGAGGACGAACTGGACGTCGAGGTTGATCGTGACGTCGTTGCCGAGCGTGAAGCCGCCGGCCTCGAGCGCCGCGTTCCAGTTCACACCGAACTCGGTGCGGTCGATCTTCGTGGTCGCCTCAGCACCGAACTTGACCTGGCCGTAGCCGTCCGTGGTGAAGCCACCGAGCTCGGCCTTGAGGACAACCGGCTTGGTGACGCCGCGCAGGGTCAGGTCGCCGGCGATGTGCAGGTCGTCGCCCTTCGCCTCGATGCTCGTGGAGCGGAAGGTCAGCTGCGGGTGCTCCTCGGTGAGGAAGAAGTCGCTCGTCTTGAGGTGCTGGTCGCGCTGCTCCTGGCCGGTGTTGATCGACGCGACGTCGATGTTGGCCTCGATGGTCGACTCGAGCGGGTTCTCGGCGGTGACGACGGTGGCGTCGAACGTCTCGAACTTGCCCTTGACCTTGCTGATGGCGAGGTGGCGGACCGAGAAGGTGACCTCGGAGTGGGTCGGGTCGATCTTCCAGGTGCCGGTCTTGTAGCCGGGAACGGTGTCAGCGGTGAGCGTCATGGTGGTCCTTCTTCCGAACGAGAGTCTGCGGTGCGACGCGTTCCATGCGCCTGCATCGAGTTGATACTACGACAGTGTGCACCGTTTTGGTTGAAGCGTCAACCATTGTTCACCCAAGTGTCGCAAACCGCGTGTCGTGAGCTCCTCCGGCACCGACCTCGAGCAGCCGACGGATGCGGTGCACGAAACGGTCGGCACCGTGCGCGACGTCGTCTGCTGTTGCTCTGACGAGCCACCAGTCGACGTCCTTGAGGTGCTCCCCGCGCGTCAGGTCCTTCCGGAAGGTGGCTGGATCGGTGCGGTGCAGATCGCTCTCGTACTCGATCGCGACCCTGGCATCGGGGTAGGCGAGGTCCACACATGCGACCCACTGCCCGTCGACGACGACATCGTGGTTGAGCGCCGGCTCTGGGAGCCCGCGGCGAACGAGTGCCAGCCGTGTCCGGGTCTCTCCGGGAGACCGAGATCCCCTCCGGATCTCATCGAGCGCGAGGCGGAGCTTCACGATGCCGCGAATGCCGCGTCGTCGTCGGACGGCCTGGGCGAGTTCGTCGAGCGTCGCCCAGCCGAGCCACCCCACGAGCGCGTCGCCCGCGACGATGAGTTCGTCGAGCGTCAGCATCGAGCCCAGTGCGATGAACGTGTCGGCCGGAGTGGTCAGCGGCACTCCTCGTGCGATCGTCGCGCGGACCGAACCGTACCGAGCTCGGTGGCCGACCGTGCCGCGAACCCGGAGCGCTTGGTCGGTACCGATCGTCGTGACGTGCAACCGCTGGTCGCGTTCGAGACGGCGGGGGAGCGGGACGCCGATGATCGCTGCCGCAGTGACGTGACTGAAGACCTGATCGGGGCGGAGTCGAGGAGTGAGCGCCCTTGCTCGTTCATCCACGGACTCCGGTGGGAACGCTGATCGGACGCCGTGGAACGGGCGGACGAGATCTCGAGCGTCGAGTCGGCCACGCGAAACGCCTCGGTGCAGCGCATCCCGTACCCGGAACGAAGCGTCGCGGAGTGCCATCGGGAGTCGGCGTCTTGCGGTCATCTCCACAGCGTGACGGCGAGCCGACCCCGAGGACGGGATTCGGGCCTCCTCTGTGGACGGCTTGCCCGCTCTCGCCCATGTGGAGGGACGGTTGCCCCCGTGAGCGGGCGAAACACCGCGCCCGCCGCCGACCGCACCGCGGTGTTTCGCCCGTTCGCGGGGTGGAGGCGACGGCAGGGAGCACGGAAGCCGCAGCCCGGGGTCATCCGGGCGAGCGGGCGAAATGTGTGGGTGGGCTGGCAAGAGCACCGTGGCATTTCGCCCGCTCGCGTATCCCGGTCCCGACCACCGACCACCGACCACCGACCCCGACCCGACCCCGACCCGACCCCGACCCGACCCCGACCCCGACCCCGACCCTGACCTGACCTCGGACCCACCCAACCGCACGCCCACACGCCACACCCACCCCGACAGGCACTCGCGGGACCCCTCACGTGCGCGCTCACTCCAGTAGCGTCGGGACCATGGAATTCAGGTACCTGGGCAACTCCGGACTCAAGATCTCCGAGATCACCTACGGCAACTGGCTGACGCACGGCTCGCAGGTCGAGAACGACGTCGCCACCCAGTGCGTGCGGGCAGCGCTCGACGCCGGCATCACCACGTTCGACACCGCGGACACGTACGCCAACACTGCCGCCGAGACCGTCCTCGGCGAGGCGCTCAAGGGCGAGCGGCGCCAGTCGCTCGAGGTCTTCACGAAGGTCTACTGGCCGACCGGCCCGAAGGGACACAACGACGTCGGCCTCAGCCGCAAGCACATCATGGAGTCGATCAACGGCTCGCTCGAGCGACTGCAGACCGACTACGTCGACCTCTACCAGGCACACCGCTACGACTACGAGACCCCCCTCGAAGAGACGATGCAGGCCTTCGCCGACGTCGTCCGCCAGGGCAAGGCGCTCTACATCGGCGTCAGCGAGTGGTCCGCCGAGCAGATCCGCGCCGGTGCCGCACTCGCCAAGGAGCTCGGCTTCCAGCTCATCTCGAACCAGCCGCAGTACTCGATGCTGTGGCGGGTCATCGAGGGCGAGGTCGTCCCCGCCTCGAAGCAGCTCGGCCTGTCGCAGATCGTCTGGTCGCCCATCGCGCAGGGCGTCCTGACCGGCAAGTACAAGCCGGGTCAGCCCCTGCCCGAGGGTTCGCGTGCCACGGACGAGAAGGGCGGCGCGGACATGATCAAGCGCTTCATGCGCGACGAGGTCCTCGAAGCCGTGCAGCGCCTGCAGCCCGTCGCCGACCAGGCCGGCCTCACGCTCGCACAGCTCGCGATCGCGTGGACCCTGCAGAACGAGAACGTCGCGAGCGCCATCGTCGGCGCCTCGCGTCCGCAGCAGGTCACCGACAACGTGAAGGCCGCCGGAGTCAAGCTCGACGCGGACGCCCTCGCGGCGATCGACGAGGCACTCGGCGACATCCCGGAACGGGACGCGTCGAAGAACGTGTCCCCGTCGTCGCGCCCCGCGTAGACGCAACCGACCGACGGACGGGAGGCCCGGTGCCAGCTGGCACCGGGCCTCCCGTCCGTCTCGGTGCGTGTCCACCCCGCCCACGTCCAGGCGAGGACCGGTCACGCTGATCGTGTTCGCAGCGCGCTCCGCGGAGGAGCGCAGCCACGGCCCGGTACATTCGGGTGGAGCACGAGGAGCACCATGAGCGAGACCCTGGTCATCATCCCGACCTACGACGAAGCCGAGAACGTCCGGCCGATCGTCGAGCGCACGTTGTCCGCGACCGACGACTCCGTGCACGTGCTCGTCGTCGACGACAACTCACCCGACGGTACCGGTGACATCGCGGACGCCATCGCCCGCGAGACCGACCGGGTGCACGTCATGCACCGCACCGTCAAGGACGGCCTGGGCGGCGCGTACCTGTCCGGCTTCGCGTGGGGCCTGGAACACGGCTACGCCAAGCTCGTCGAGATGGACGCCGACGGCTCCCACCACCCCGAGTACCTGCCGTGGATGCTCGAGCTCGCCGACTCGAACGACCTGGTGCTCGGCTCCCGGTGGATCAAGGGCGGCAAGGTCGAGAACTGGCCCTGGTACCGGCTCCTGCTCTCCCGCGGGGGCAACCTGTACACCCGCCTCGCCCTGGGCATCGCGGTGCGCGATGCGACCGGCGGGTTCCGGGTCTTCACGTCGCGGGCGTTCGAGCGGATCGACCTCGCCGGGGTCGCGTCGAAGGGGTACTGCTTCCAGGTGGACCTGTGCTGGCGTGCCCTCGAGGCTGGTCTGCGGGTCGTGGAGACCCCGATCACGTTCACCGAGCGGGAGTTCGGCGTCTCGAAGATGAGCGGCAACATCGTGCGCGAGAGCCTGGCGCTCGTGACGAAGTGGGGCATCGACCGCCGGATCCGCGAGACCCGCTCCCTGGTGAAGGACCACCGCAAGCTGCCGTCCGTGCGGAAGAACGCGCACGCGGTGGCCGACCACGCGGGCTGACGCCGGGGACACGCGAGCGCCTGAACACACGAACGGCGACGGACCCAGTGGGTTCGTCGCCGTTCGTGTGTGCTGCCAGCGGGTGGCTCGCGCACCCCGCGGTCGGCTAGCGCAGCACGACCACGCCGCGGCCGCGGAACCGGACGACGCCAGCATCGACCTCTGTCGCGCCGAAGCCGTAGAGCTCTTCGCCCACGGCGTCGGGCACCGGGACCTCGGCTGCGTCGTCGGCGAAGTTCACCACGACGTGCACCGGCGCCACGTCGGGGCCGAGCAGCCCGCGCGTGAGCACGAGCCAGCGGCGGTCCTCGCTGAAGCGGACGGCGTTCGCCTCGTAGCGGTGGTCGACGAACGCCTGGTCGGTGCGCCGCAGGGCGATGAGCACCCGGTAGGCACGCAGGATCGCCGCGCCCCGCTCCGAGCTGACGTCGGCCCAGTCGAGCTTGGAGTTGGTGAACGTCGTCGGGTCCTGCGGGTCCGGCACCGCTGACTCGTCCCACCCGTGCTCGGCGAACTCCGCGATGCGCCCTTCTGCGGTGGCCTTGCCGAGCTCGGGCTCCGGGTGCGAGGTGAAGAACTGCCACGGCGTCGAGGCCGCGAACTCCTCGCCCATGAACAGCATCGGCGTGAACGGCCCGAGCAGGGTCAGGGCCGCGGCGATCACGAGCCCCTCGTCGTCGAGCGTCGCGGCGAGCCGGTCGCCGGCGGCGCGGTTGCCGATCTGGTCGTGGTTCTGGTTCGCGACGACCAGGGCCGTCACGGGGGAGGTGCCACGGTCGATCGGCCGGCCGTGCCGCTTGCCGCGGAACGACGACCACGTGCCGTCGTGGAAGAAGCCGTCCTCGAACACCTTCGCCAGCGCCGACAGCGGAGCGAAGTCGGCGTAGTAGCCGTTCGTCTCGCCGGTGAGCGCCACGTGCACGGCGTGGTGGAAGTCGTCCGACCACTGCCCGGCGAGGCCGTACCCGGCGGCCTCGCGCGGCCGGAACATCACCGGGTCGTTGAGGTCGGACTCCGCGATGAGCGACAGCGGACGACCGATGAAGGACGAGTAGGCGTCGGTCTCGTCCGCCATCGAGGCCAGCACGTGCGGGCGGGTGGTGTCGCGGATCGCGTGCACGGCGTCGAGCCGGAGCCCGTCGACGTGGTGGTCGCGGAACCACATGCGCACGTTGTCGAGCACGTACCGGCGGACCTCGGGGTGCTCGACGTTCACCGAGTCACCCCAGGTGTTGCCGAGCCCGGCCAGCAGGTACGGGCCGTACAGCGGCAGGTAGTTGCCGCTCGGTCCGAGGTGGTTGTAGACGACGTCCTGGATGACCCCGAGCCCCAGCGCGTGCGCCGTGTCGACGAACCGGTCGTAGGCGTCCGGGCCGCCGTACGGGGCGTGCACGGAGAACCAGCCGACACCGTCGTAGCCCCAGTTCCACTCGCCGTTCACGGCGTTGACGGGGAGCAGCTCGACGAACTCGACCCCGAGCTCGACCAGGTGGTCCAGCTTCTGGGCGGCGGCGTCGAGCGTGCCCTCGGGCGTGTAGGTGCCGATGTGCATCTCGTAGATCACGGCACCGCGGGCCGGGCGTCCGGTCCACGACTCGTCGGTCCACGCGAACCGTGCGGGGTCGACGACCTCGGACGGGCCGTGCACGCCCTCGGGCTGGTACCGGCTTCGCGGGTCCGGTCGGACCGCGTCGTCGTCGCCGATACGGAACCCGTAGCGTGCGCCGACGACCGGCATCACGGCGTCGGTGGACCACCAGTCGTCATCGCCCTTGGTGAGCGGGTACTCGACGTCGTCGACGACGAGCCGGACCCGGTCCGGCTCGGGCGCCCAGACGGCGTAACGGTCGGGTGCGGTCATGCGTGACCCTCCAGGATGTCGATCTCGGCCTGCGCGTCGGTCTCGGTGGCGTCCGTCGTGCGGTCGGCGGCGGGCCGGGAGGCACCGCTCGCGTCGGACACGGCGGTCACCGCGTCGGCGTGGCCGGCTGCACCGACCGCGTCGGCGGGCACGAGCAGCGCGACCGGGTAGGTGGTGAGCAGGTCGGCCAGCGCGATCCCGCGGTCGGCGGGGACGTGTCGGCCGGTGAGCAGGTCGATGCGCTCGACGGGGACGGCGTGCACCAGCGTGTCGCCCCAACCGCCGACTCGGTCGAGGCCGATCGGCAGACGCGTCGCGATCGTCACGGCACCGCCGCGGTCGAACGCGATGACGTGGTCGGCCGCGCTGCCGGTGGCCTCGAGCTCCAGGTACCGGGTGAACAGCTCCGGGTGGTCCCGACGGATGCGCAGTGCGCGGGTCGTGACCAGGAGCTTCGCGGCACCGTCGATGCCGATGGTCGGCAGGTCCTCGGGGCCGTCGTCGTCCGGGCCGTCGAGTTCGGCGAGCACGTGGCGCCGCTCGGCGTAGTCGACCGGACGACGGTTGTCGGGGTCGACGAGCGAGCGGTCCCAGAACTCGGTGCCCTGGTAGACGTCGGGGACGCCCGGGGCGGTGAGCTGGACGAGTTTCTGGGCGAGACCGTTCGACCACCCGGCGGCGTCGATCTGCTCGTCGAGGGCGTCGAGTACGGCGACCACGTCCGGGTCGTCGAACGCGGCGTCGACGATCGCGTGCATCTGCTGCTCGAACGCCTCGTCGGGCTCGGTCCAGGTGGTGCTGTCACCGGCTTCGCGGGAGGCCTTCTCGGCATACGCGTGCAGACGCTCACGGCTGGCGGGCCGGGCGCCGACGATCGCCTGCCAGAGCAGGTCGGCGAACACGCGGTCCTGCAACGGCACGAGCGACTGCAGACGCTCGAGCGTGGCGGCCCACTCGTCGCCGAGCTCGGCCAGCACGGCGATGCGGGCGCGGGTGTCCTCGCTGCGCTTGGTGTCGTGGGTGGTGAGCGTCGTCATGGTGTGCGGCCAGCTGCCGAGCCGTTCGCGCTGTGCCTGGTGGAAGTCCGCCACCGAGACCGCGAAGACGCTCGGGTCGCCGCCGACCTCGCTCAGGGACGACAGGCGCGAGGTGCGGTAGAACGCCGTGTCCTCGACGCCCTTCGCCATCACCATGCCGCTGGTCTGCTGCAGTCGGACCGCCGCGGCGTTCGTCGGGTCGACGAGTGCCGGTGCGATCCGGTCGATGACGTCGTCGAGGTCCGGGCGGGCCTCGGCGGCGCGCTCGAGCGCGGTGATGAGGTGGTGGGCGCCCTCGGGCAGGTACGTGCGGTACACGTCGAACGAGGCCACGATCTCGGCGACCGCGTCGACGATCCGCTCGTGCGTGATCGTCTCCGTCGCGGCGCTCGGCGCGAGCAGGCGTGCGAGCCGCTCGACCTCGCTGCCGAGGATGCCGTCCGCGATGCCCCGTCGGGTGTCGTGCGTGAGCTGCTGCCAGTCGGTCGGTTCGGCGCCCGACGCCGCGGTCAGCGCCTGCTCGCCCGCGGGGTCGACGAACACGCGGTCGAGCACCCCGAGGGCGTCGTACCCGGTGGTGCCGTCGACCGGCCACGAGCTCGGCAGCTGCTCGCCGGGCTCGAGGATCTTCTCGACGAGGGTGTAGGCCCCGCCGGTCAGCTCCGCCAGGTCCTGCAGGTAGCCCGCCGGGTCGTACAGCCCGTCCGGGTGGTCGATGCGCAGGCCGTCGACGAGCCCGTCGCGGAACCAGCCGCCGATGACCCCGTGCGAGGCCGCGAAGACCTCGGGCTCCTCGACCCGGATCGCCGCGAGGGTGTTCACCGCGAAGAACCGGCGGTAGTTCAGGTCGTGGTCGGCACGCTTCCAGTGCACGAACGCGTAGTGCTGGCGGTCGTGGACGGTCTCGACGGTGTCGCCGTCGTGCACCGTTCCGGGTGCGGTGGGGTAGGCGGTCTCGCCGACGCGGAGCACCGGACGCTCGGCGTCGGACGTGTCCAGCGTGACCGCCTCGAGCAGCCGGTCGTCGAGCACGGGGACGCGGAGCCTGCCGTCGCCGGCTTCCCAGTCGACGTCGAAGGCCCACGCCACGGGGGAGCCCTGCCCGAGTTCGAGCAGGGACCACCACCACGGGTTCGACTCGGGGGTCGCGACGCCGACGTGGTTCGGCACCACGTCGACGATGACCCCGAGCCCGACGGCGTGCGCGGCCTCGGCCAACGCCCGCATCGCCTGGTCGCCACCACGGTCGGTGTCGACCCGCGTGTGGTCGACCACGTCGTAGCCGTGGTTCGACCCGGACTCGGCCTGCAGCACCGGCGACAGGTACAGCCAGTCGGCGCCGAGGTCGTGCACGTAGTCGACCAGGTCGCGTGCAGCGTCGAGGTCGAAGTCGGCCGAGACCTGCAGCCGGTACGTCGACGCGGGGACGCGGTTCGCGGCGCCGGGCGTTCCGGCGGTCATCGGGCGGTTCCGCTCGGTGCGGTGGAACCGGCCGGGTTCACCGGGGTGACGGCGTCCTGCGGGGCGTCCGGTTCGGGGGCGCCGTCCTGCTCCGCGTCGACCGGGGTGCTCGTGACCTCGTGGTCGGGCTCCGCACGCAGCACGATCATCGACCGGGCGGGGACGTCGAGCGGGGTGCC
Organism: Curtobacterium sp. MCPF17_021; assembly: GCF_003234605.2. Classification (NCBI taxonomy): domain Bacteria; kingdom Bacillati; phylum Actinomycetota; class Actinomycetes; order Micrococcales; family Microbacteriaceae; genus Curtobacterium; species Curtobacterium sp. MCPF17_021. The sequence continues at coordinate 1,078,432 of NZ_CP126252.1, forward strand.
TGCGTCGAGCACCTCGTCGCGGGCGCCGGGGTCGGCGGTGTCGATCCGGACGGTCCAGCCGGGGGAGTACTCCTCGGGCGGGAGCGTGAACGTCACGACGTCGTCGTGGGCGTTGAAGTACGTGATGAAGCCGACATCGGTGACGCGCTCACCACGGGCGTCGCGTCCGCGGATGCCCTCGCCGTTCAGGTACATGCCGACGCTCTTGCCGAAGCCGGAGTCCCAGTCCTCGGGGTCCATGGCGTCACCCGAGGGGGTCAGCCAGACCACGTCGGGCAGCGGCTCGCCTTCGCCACGACGAACCGGACGGCCGTTGAAGTACCGGGTCCGGCGGAACGTGGGGTGGTCGTGCCGCAGCTTCACCACGTCGGCGGTGAACTGGATGAGGTCTTCGTCCGCGCTGTCCCAGTCGATCCAGCTGAGCTCGGAGTCCTGCGCGTAGACGTTGTTGTTGCCGGACTGCGACCGGCCGAGCTCGTCGCCGTGCGCGATCATCGGCACACCCTGGCTCAGGAGCAGGGTCGCCAGGAAGTTCCGGCGACGCTGCAGCCGCAGGGCGTTCACGGACTCGTCGTCGGTCGGGCCCTCGGCGCCGGAGTTCCACGACCGGTTGTGGCTCTCGCCGTCGTTGTTGTCCTCGCCGTTGGCCTCGTTGTGCTTCTCGTTGTAGGCCACCAGGTCGTACAGCGTGAAGCCGTCGTGCGCGGTGATGAAGTTGATGCTCGCCTTGGGCGTGCGGCCGTCGTGCTCGTACAGGTCGGCCGAGCCGGAGATCCGGGAGGCGAACTCGCCGAGCGTCGACGATTCGCCGCGCCAGAAGTCACGGACGGTGTCGCGGTACTTGCCGTTCCACTCGGACCACTGGGGCGGGAAGTTGCCGACCTGGTAGCCACCGGGGCCGACGTCCCACGGCTCGGCGATGAGCTTGACCTGCGACACGATCGGGTCCTGCTGCACCAGTTCGAAGAAGGCCGACAGCCGGTCGACCTCGTAGAACTCGCGGGCCAGCGCCGAGGCGAGGTCGAAGCGGAACCCGTCGACGTGCATCTCGGTCACCCAGTAGCGGAGCGAGTCGAGGATGAGCTGCAGCGAGTGCGGGTGCCCGACGTTGAGCGAGTTCCCCGTGCCCGTGTAGTCCATGTAGAACTTCTTGTCGTCGTCGACCAGGCGGTAGTAGGCCGCGTTGTCGATGCCGCGGAACGACAGCGTCGGGCCGAGGTGGTTGCCCTCGGCGGTGTGGTTGTAGACGACGTCGAGGACGACCTCGATGCCGGCGCGGTGCAGCTCGCGCACCATCGTCTTGAACTCCTGGACCTGCTGGCCCTGGTCGCCCGACGACGAGTACGCCGAGTGCGGCGCGAAGAAACCGATGGTGTTGTAGCCCCAGTAGTTCGACAGCCCCTTGTCCTGCAAGGTGGAGTCGTTCACGAACTGGTGCACCGGCATGAGCTCGAGCGTGGTGATGCCGAGGCGCTGCAGGTGCTCGATGACCGCGGGGTGGGCGACGCCGGCGTAGGTGCCGCGCTGCTCTTCCGGCACGTCCGGGTGGGTCTCCGTGAGCCCCTTGACGTGCGCTTCGTAGATGACGGTCTCGCCGTACGGCGTGCGCGGCGGGCGATCACCCTGCCAGTCGAAGAAGGGGTTGATCACGACGCCCTTCATCATGTGCGACGCGGAGTCCTCGTCGTTGGTCGAGTCCGGGTCGCCGAACGTGTACGAGAAGAGCGACTGGTCCCAGTCGATCTCGCCGCTCGTCGCCTTGGCGTACGGGTCGAGCAGGAGCTTCGACGGGTTGCAGCGCGCGCCGGAGTCCGGGTCGTACGGGCCGTGCACGCGGAAGCCGTACTCCTGCCCGGGGCCGATGTTGGGGAGGTACGCGTGCCAGACGTAGGCGTCCACCTCGAGCAGGCGGACGCATTCTTCGTTGCCGTCGGAATCGAACAGACAGAGTTCGACGCGCTCGGCGACCTCGGAGAACAGCGCGAAGTTCGTGCCGCTCCCGTCGTAGGTCGCCCCGAGCGGGTACGGGTTTCCGGGCCAGGTGTGCAAACGGTCCTCCAGGTGTGGGTGCGGCCAACATATCGGCGGCGCTCGTCCGCGTCCGCAGACAAGCCCCAGCTGTGGATGCCCACTGCGCCCCGCGGCCTGTGGAGGAACGGACGAGTAGCGTCGCGCGCATGGCCAACATCGTCTCGAAGATCGCAGACCAGGTCCGCCCGCTCGGGGTCTCCACGAACTACGGAGAACCCGTCGAGGTCGGCGACCAGACCCTCATCCCCGTGTCCGTCAGCTGGTTCGGCTTCGGCGGCGGCGGAGACGACGAGAACGGTGGCGGCGGTGGCGGCGGCCTGTCGGCCCCCGTCGGCGCCTACGTCCGCCGCCCGGGCAAGGACCTCGTGTTCGAGCCGAACCCGATCTCGCTGATCGTCGTCGGCATCCCCTTCGTGTGGGTGGCCGGGCGTGTCCTCCGCAAGCTGGTGCGCGCGCTCAAGAAGTGACCACCTGACGGACGGGAGGCCCGTGGCGACGCCGCCACGGGCCTCCCGTCCGTCACGCGGTCGCGACCGCGTCTAGACTGCTGGCACACACACGGGAGTCCGGGACCGCCGGGCTGAGAGGGAGCGATCGGCGCTCCGACCGTCGAACCTGATCCGGATCATGCCGGCGCAGGGAGGAGTCAGCAGCATGCCTTCAGGCACGTCCACAACCGTCACCACCGCTCCGCGGCGATCGCTGCGTTGGCGGGTCGTCGACATCGTCGTCGCGAGTGTCCTCGCGGTGGCCCTCGGAGTCGTCTTCCGGCTCTGGGAGTTCGGCTACGAACCCATCAGCGCCGTCATGGACCTCGTGCTCCCCGGCACCAAGGCCCTGTTCGGCGGGGTCTGGCTGCTCGCCGGCCCGATCGTCGCGATCGTCGTCCGCAAGCCCGGCGCCGCGCTCTACGGCGAGATGGTCGCTGCCTCGGTCGAGGCGTTGTTCGGCACCCAGTGGGGATGGCTCACGCTCGAGGCCGGACTCGTCCAGGGTCTCGGCGCCGAGATCATCCTCGCGCTGTTCCTGTACCGCGTCTACCGCCTGCCGGTCGTCGTGCTCGCCGGTGCCGCGGCCGGACTCGCGCTCGGCATCAACGACACCGTCCTCTGGTACCCGGGGCTCGACGTCGCCTTCAAGGTCGTCTACGTGATCTGTGCGGTCGTCTCGGGTGCCGTGATCGCGGGGGCGGGATCGTGGCTCATCGTCCGGGCTCTCGCCCGCACCGGGGTGCTGTCGTCCTTCGCGGCCGGCCGCGAGCACAGCCGTCGCGAACCCCGCGCCCTGGTGTGACCGTGCCCGCTCCGTCGGCGACGTCCCCTTCCACCGGCGGCGACGCCGGCGCAGGTGCCGGCGTCCGCGGGGCGCGCATCGTGTTCCGTGGCTGGGGCTGGCGGTACCCGGAGCGCGACGCCTGGGCCGTCCGTGACGTCGACCTGACCGTCTCGCCGGGGGAGCGGGTCGCCGTCGTCGGGCCGTCCGGTGCCGGCAAGTCGACCCTCCTGCGAGCCGTCGCCGGCGTGCTCCCCGACGAGCCCGACGCCTCGGACGACACCGCTGCTTCGGTGCAGGGGACACTCCTGGTCGACGAGGCCGACCCCCGCGCGGTCCGCGGGCGTGTCGGTCTCGTCATGCAGGACCCCGAGGCACACACGGTGATGTCCCGGGTCGGCGACGACGTGGCCTTCGGCTGCGAGAACGTCGGCGTCCCCCGCGACGAGACCTGGGACCGGGTGCGGACGGCGCTCGACGTCGTCGGCCTCGACCTGCCGCTCGACCGCTCCACCGCGCAGCTGTCCGGTGGGCAGCGGCAGCGGTTGGCGCTCGCGGGCGTGCTCGCGATGCGGCCGGGTGCGCTCGTGCTCGACGAACCCTGCGCGAACCTCGACCCGGACGGCGTGGCGCAGGTGCACGACGCCGTCCGGGCACTGCTCGACGAGACCGGGGCGACGCTGCTCGTGGTGGAGCACCGGATCGGCACCTGGCTGGACCTGGTCGATCGGCTCGTGCTGCTCGAACCGGGCGGCGGCGTGGTCGCGGACGGCCCGCCGGCCCGGGTGCTGGCGGACCACGGCGAGGCGCTCACGGCGGCCGGGGTCTGGGTGCCCGGTGCCGAGCCGGCGCGTGGTTCTGCCCGGCGGCTGCGGCGTGCGCGCGGGCGAGCGGGCGAAATGCCCGGGTTGTCCGGCGGAGCGACCGCGGCATTCCGCCCGCTCGGCGAGGGGGAGCCCGGCGAGGGAGCGCGGGAGATGACGTCGGCGGGACGAGCGGGCGAAATGCCCGGGGCGTCCGGTGGGGTGACCGCGGCATTCCGCCCGCTCGGCGAGGGGGAGCCCGGCGAGGGGGTCGGCGCGGGGGAGCGTGACCAGGCAACAGCGGTACTGCTCGACGCCCGGGGGCTCGGCACGGCACGGGGGAAGCAACCGGTCGGGAACGGCATCGACCTCGGGCTCCGGGCCGGGCAGGTCCTCGCCGTCACCGGACCGAACGGCGTCGGCAAGTCGACGCTCGGGCTGACCCTCGCGGGCTTGCTCCCACCGGCAGCCGGTGAGCTCCACGCCACGGACGCCCTCGCCGACGGCATCGGCGCAGCGCCCCACGCCTGGACGAGCCGTCAACTCGCCGCCCGGATCGGCACGGTGTTCCAGGACCCCGAGCACCAGTTCGTCGCCCGCTCCGTCCGCGAGGAGATCGAGGCCGGACCCCGAGCACTCGATGCGCCGGACGCCGCCGAACGAGCCACCGCGCTGCTCGACGAGTTCGGGCTCGCACACCTGGCCGACGCCAACCCCTTCACGCTGTCCGGGGGCGAACAACGACGACTCGCGATCGCCTCGGTCATCGCGGCCAGGCCGCCGGTCGTCGTGCTCGACGAGCCGACCTCCGGGCAGGACCGTGCCACGTGGCAGGCCGTCGTCGGGCGGCTCGGGGCCCTCGCCGACGCCGGCACCGCTGTGGTGGCGGTCACCCACGACCGCGATCTCGTCCGGGCACTCGACGCCGACGAGGTCGTGCTCGGGCCGGACGGCGCCCGGTCCGTCAGGAGCGACCAGGGGCCGTCGGTCGCGACCGCCCCGGAGACCGGGCCGACAGTCGGAAGTCGCCCCGGGCCTCCAGACCGGATCGACACGGCCGACCGGACGGACACGGCGGACGCGGCGGACGCGGTGGACGGAACCGACGCGACAAACCCCGTGCGACGACCGCTGCCGGCCCGCGCGACCGGCATCCCCGGTGTCCAGCCGGTCGCGTCGCTGATCGGTGTGCTCGCCCTCGGCGTCTGCCTGGTGCTCAGCCTCGACGTCGTCTCCGCCGCCGTCGCCCTGGCGCTCGAACTCGCACTCCTGCCGCTCCTGCGCCTGCCGGTCCGGACCCTGCTGCTCCGACTCGCACCGGTGCTCCTCGCGGTGCCGCTGACGGCGGTGAGCATCGCGCTGTACGGCAGACCCTCGGGTCGGGAATGGTTCGACCTCGGGTTCGCGCACGTCACCGACGGGTCACTGACGCTCGCGTTGGCGACGGCGCTCCGGGTCCTCGCGGTGGGGGTGCCAGCCATCGCGCTCTTCGTGCGGGTCGACCCGACCGACCTGGCCGACGGGCTCGCGCAGGTGCTCCGGCTGCCCGCGCGCTTCGTGCTCGGCGCGCTCGCCGCTGTCCGGATGATGACCTTGCTCGTCGACGACTGGCGACAGCTCGCGATGGCGCGACGTGCCCGAGGGCTGGCCGACTCCGGACGGCTGCGACGCGGGGCGACGATGGCGTTCGCGCTGCTCGTGCTCGCGTTGCGCCGGGCGACGACGTTGGCGGTGGCGATGGAGTCGCGGGGGTTCGGTGCTCCTGGACGGCGGACCTGGGCGCGGGTCGCACGGTTCGCCGGGCCGGAGTGGGCGATGGTGGCGGTGCTGGTCGGCATCGGTGTGGTGTCGATCGCGGTCGCGGTGAGCGTGGGGACGTGGCGTGCCTGACACGGAGCGCGCAGCCGGCACGACGGGCACCGACCGGCCGACGGAGACGTCGGCCGGCGACGGCGCGACGGCCGCGACGGGCGCGACGGGCACGACGGGCGCGGCGGGCCCGACGGCCACGACGGGCCCGACGGCCACGACGGGCCCGACGGCCACGACGGGCCCGACGGCCACGACGGGCCCGACGGGCACGACCGCCGGTGACCTCGCCCCCGGTCTGGCCGCTGCTGCTGCCGGAGTCGCCGGTGCCACGGGCCGGCGCGCCGTCGTGCTCATCGACGGCCGGTCCGGCACGGGCAAGACCACCCTCGGAGCACAGGTCGCGGAGCAGCTCGGCGCGCAGCTCGTGCACCTGGACGACGTGTACCCGGGGTGGGACGGCCTGCGTGCGGCTGCCGATGCCGTGGTGACCGACGTCCTCGGAGCGCCGAGCGGGTACCGACGCTGGGACTGGGCGGCCGATGCGCCCGCGGGCTGGGCGTCGGTGGACCCCGACCTGCCGATCGTGGTCGAGGGGTGCGGGGCGTTGTCGCAGGCGTCGGCACCGCTGGCGTCGTTGCGGGTGTGGCTCGAGGCCGACGACGCCGTGCGGTGGGACCGGGCGATCGGCCGCGACGGCGAGGTCTTCGCGCGCGAGTGGGACCGCTGGGCCGCGCAGGAGCAGGCCTTCATCGCCGCCGAGGACCCGGCTGCCCTGGCCGACGTGGTCCTGCCGACGTAGCGCCCGGCGGGCCCGCGGCGCCGCACGGCGGCACATGGCGGCGCGCGGCGGCACGTGGCGGCACCGAGGATTCGCGCTGAGCGACACCTCACGGCCTCGGGAAGGCGAGAACTGTCGCCCAGCGCGAAACGTCAGCCCGCCGCGCCCGCCGCCCGCGCCCGCGCCCGCGCCCGCCCCCGCGCCCGCCCGCGCCTCCCGCCGCGCCACCGCCCGCGGATCCACCGCGAACACCGCCGCCACGATCGTCAGCACCGCGTACACCCCGAGGTACCCGCACAGGATCCACGGCGAGCCACCCCCGAGCTGCACGAACACCGCGGCCAGCAGCGGCGTCAGCCCCACCGAGAAGATCGACCCGATCTGGTACCCGAGCGACATCCCCGAGTACCGCCGCCCGGTCGGGAACTGCTCCGCGAACCACGCCGCCTGCGGCCCGTAGATGCTGTCGTGGAACACGCACATCCCGATCAGCGCCACGAGCGGCAGCAGCACGAGCGGCCCGGCGTCGAGGAACGCGAAGAACGGCCAGATGAGCACCGCGATGCCCACCGCCGACCAGATCGTCAGCACCCGCCGCCCGACCCGGTCCGACAGCCACCCCCAGAACGGCGTGGACACGAGCGACACCGCCGAGATCACGAGCACGGCCTGCAGCCCCGCGTCCGAGCCCGATGGCCCCCGCACGTTGCCGAGGTAGGTCAGCGAGTACGTCGTCAGGATCGAGTACAGCGCCGGCTGCACGAGGCGCAGGCCCGCCGTCACCAGGATCGACCGCGGGTGCTGCCGGATCGCCTGCCACACCGGGAACCGCTCGACCCCACCGGAGGCGCGCAGCTCCTGGAACACCGGGGCGTCCTGCACACCGAGCCGGATGACGAGCCCGACCGCCACGATCACCGCGGAGAACAGGAACGGCAGCCGCCAGCCCCAGGCCAGGAACGCCTCGGTGCCGAGCAGCGACCGCACGAGCGTGAAGACCCCGGTCGCCAGGAGCATCCCACCGGCCGACCCCATCTGCGTGAACGCCCCGAACAGCCCCCGGTGCCGCTCCGGCGCGTGCTCGACGGACAGCAGCGCCGAGCCGCCCCACTCCGCACCGGCCGCGACGCCCTGCAGCAGCCGCAGGAACACGAGCGCCACGACGGCGCCGACCCCGATGGTCGCGGCGGACGGGATCACCCCGATCAACGTCGACGCGATGCCCATCAGCACCAGCGACGCGACGAGCAGCTTCTTCCGCCCGATCCGGTCACCCAGGTGGCCGGCGATCACCCCGCCGAGCGGCCGCGCCACGAACCCGACGCCGTAGGTCGCGAACGACGCGATGACCCCGACAGCCGGCGTCACGGACGGGAAGAACGTCGGCGCGAACACCAGCGCCGAGGCCGTCGCGTAGAGGTAGAAGTCGTAGTACTCGACGGTCGTCCCGACGAACGACGCGAGGGCGACCCGACGACGGGTCGCGGTGGTCGACGGTGCAGCGGGACGGCCTGGAGGCGCGGTGACGGTGGTCTGGCTCGGCATGCCTCAGGAGCATGGTCGCGTCCAGGGCCCCGGGGAACACCGCGCGTAACGGGAGGTCACGTCGCTGTCGTCGGGCGGTGCCCGCCGACCACGATGGGACACATGAGCGATGCACCGAACCGCCCGCTGCGCTTCGCGGCCTTCGTCATGAACACGACCTCGCACATCCAGCACGGCCTGTGGCGGCACCCCGACGCCCGGCAGGCGGACTTCGACGACGTGACGCTGTGGACCGACCTGGCGAGGACCCTCGAGCGCGGCAAGTTCGACGCCATGTTCTTCGCCGACGTCGTCGGGACCTACGGACCCGGTCGCGGCGACTACTCGACCAACCTGCGCGAGGGGCTACAGATCCCCTCGAACGACCCCTCCGTGCTGCTCTCCGCGCTCGCCGTGTCGACCGAGCACCTCGGGCTCGCGTTCACCTCGAGCGTCATCCAGGCGCACCCGTTCGACTTCGCCCGCAAGGTCTCCACGCTCGACCACATCACCCGGGGCCGCATCGGCTGGAACGTCGTCACGAGCGCCCTCGACAGCGCCGCCCGGAACTTCGGCGCCGACCGGCTCGAGGAGCACGACGAGCGCTACGTCTGGGCCGAGGAGTACCTCGAGGTCTGCGCGAAGCTCTGGGAGGGCTCGTGGGAGGACGGCGCCGTGCTGAAGGACCCGGTCCGTGGCTACGCCGACCCCGACAGGGTGCACCGCATCGACCACCACGGCACGCGCTACGACGTGCAGGGCCCGCACCTGTCGGCACCGTCGCCGCAGCGGACCCCGGTGCTGTTCCAGGCCGGGTCGTCGCCGGCCGGCCGTGCCTTCGCCGCGCGGAACGCCGAGGCCCAGTTCATCCTGACCTCGAACCGGGACGCCACCGAACAGCTCATCCGCGAGACCCGCGACCTGGCCGAGGCCGCCGGCCGCCAGCGGGACGACATCGCGTTCTTCCTCGGCCTGACCTTCGTCACGGGCTCCACCGAGGCCGAGGCGAAGGCCAAGGAAGCGGAGATCGACGAGTACCTGGCCGCCGACGGGTTCCTGGTGCACTCGAACCTCGGCTTCGACCCGGACACCGGCGAGCCCCTCGACCCGGACACCCCGCTCTCCGAGGTCCGCACCCGCGCCGGACAGTCGCACCTGCAGTGGCTCCGCGAGGCCGCCGGGGACCGCGAACCGACCATCGCCGACCTCGCCCGGTTGTCCGCGAAGCTCCGCGCCCGGGTCGTCGGCACGCCGGAGCAGATCGCCGACGAGCTCGCCGACTGGCAGCGGGTGGGCGTCGACGGCGTCAACGTCATCAACTGGACGCTGCCCGGCTCGTACGAGGAGTTCGTCGACCACATCGCGCCGACCCTGCAGGAGCGCGGACTGATGCAGTCCGAGTACCGCGAGGGCACCCTGCGCGAGAAGCTCTTCGGCCACGCACAGCTGCCGGACTCGCACCCCGCCCGGCAGTGGCGCGGGGCGTTCTCGGGCGGTGCCGGCGCGACCGCGGCCCACCCGGACGACGCGACCCGTGCGGTGGAGGTGTCCGCGTGACGGCCGCGACGACGACCACCGGACGCGGGACGGGCCTCCCGGCCGACCGCCTGGCGACCCTGCGCGAACGCTTCGCGCCCATGTTCGCGACCATCCGCGACGGCGCGGTCGAGCGTGAACTCGCGTCCGGGAAGCCCGGCGACCGGGCGCTGCCGCACACCGAGGTCCGGGCGCTCGCCGACGCGGGGTTCGGGCGGCTGCGCGTGCCGGAGGACCGCGGCGGCTTCGGCGTGACGCTGGTCGAACTCGCGCACCTGGTGGCGGACCTGGCGGCGGCGGACTCGAACATCGCGCACCTGTGGCGAGGCCACTTCGGGTACACCGAACTGGTGCTGCTGCGGCCATCGTCCGCCGGCCGGGACGAGTGGCTCCAGCGCATCGTCGACGGAGCGATCGTCGGCAACGCGACCTCGGAGCGGACCGGGACGACCCTGGCCGACATCTCGACGACGGTGACGCCGGCTGGTGGTTCCCTCCGCCTCGACGGGCGGAAGTACTACTCGACCGGCACGCTCTACGCGGACTGGATCTACCTGGCGGCGGACCGCGACGGAGAGCGCGTGACGTTCGCCGTCGACGCCTCCGCGCCGGGCGTGACGAGCATCGACGACTGGGACGGGTTCGGGCAGCGGTTGACCGCGTCCGGCACGACCGTGTTCGACGGGGTGTCGGTCGACCCGTCGGTGGTGTCGGCGTACCGGGACGCTCCGCTGTCGCACATCCAGGCCTTCTACCAGCTGTACCTGCTGGCGGTCCTCGCCGGGATCGGGCAGGCCGTGTCCGACGATGCCGTGACCTTCGTGCGACCACGGACCCGCACGTACATCCACGCCAACGCGGCCGTGCCGGGGGAGGACCCGCAGGTGCTCTCGGTGCTCGGGCGGCTGTCGGCCGGGGCGTTCACCGCCCGGTCACTCGTCGTCGCCGCCGCCGGGCTGCTCGACGGGGTCGTCGCGACGAACGAGCCCGGGGTCGGCGTCGACCGCGTGCTGCTCGACGCGGCCGAGAACGCCGTGTACCAGGCGCAGGTCGAGATCGGGCCGCGGGTGCTGCGGTCGGCGTCCGAGTTGTTCGAGGTCGGCGGGGCGTCAGCGGCCGACCGGACGCGTGGGCTGGATCGGCACTGGCGGAACGCCCGGGTCGTGGCGTCGCACAACCCGGCGGTCTACAAGGAGCGGATGGTGGGGGAGTACGCGCTGCACGGGCGGGGGCCGGTGGGGGCGTGGGAGAAGTACCACGAGGTGGGGCCGACGCGGTTCTGAGGTGCGTGGGCGGGTGCGCGGGCGCGTCGCTGGCCGCTACGCCCAGCCGAGCTCGTGCAGCCGCTCGTCGTCGATGCCGTAGAAGTGGCCGATCTCGTGCACGAGGGTGGTGTGCACCTCGTCCTTGAGCTCCTCGACGGTGTCGCACTCGGCCAGGTGCTGCTTGCGGAACACCACGATGCGGTCGGGCAGCTCGCCGAAGCCGTACTGCCCTCGCTCGGTGGCCGCGATGCCGTCGTACACGCCGAAGAGCTCTTCGCCGTTCTCCGGTTCGTCCTCGACGACGAACACCACGTTGTCGAGCCCGTCGACCATCTCGTCGGGGAGCAGGTCGAGTTCGTCGGTCACGAGTTGCTCGAACGCGTCGGCGGACATCTCCATCACGGGTGGATCGTCCCACACCGCGCTGACCACTCGCGGCTCACCACTCGCGGCGAAGCCGCTCGGCGCCGGAGGCGCCCTGACAAACACTGAGGGAGAGCCCCGGTTGCGTCACACGCAACAGGACTCTCCCTCGACTGGGGTGAATAACGGGTCTCGAACCCGCGACCTCCTAGACCACAACCAGGCGCTCTACCAACTGAGCTATATCCACCATGTTCGAACCGGCGGACCGGCGCGACCACTCAATAGTAGTACATGCGGGACGGGGTGCGGACCACCCGTGTCGCTACTCGGCCGCGGGCTGCGCCAGCCGTGACTCCCACTTCGCCACGACGTCGGCCTGCACGGCACGCACGTCGTCGGTGCTCGGGCCGGGCTCGGCGACGAAGCCGGCGCGGCGGTAGTACTCGAGCTCGCGGATCGACTCGAGGATGTCCGCGAGGGCCCGGTGCCCGCCGTGCTTCTCCGGCGCGTTGAAGTACACGCGGGGGAACCAGCGGCGGCAGAGCTCCTTGATGCTCGACACGTCGACGCTGCGGTAGTGCAGGTGCCCGTCGACCCGCGGCATGTACTTCGACAGGAACGCACGGTCGGTGCCGATGGTGTTGCCGGCGAGGGGGGCGGAGCCCTCGGCGGGGACGTGCTGGAGGATGTACTCGAGCACCTGGTACTCGGCGTCCGCCAGGCTCACGCCGTTCGGGATCTCGTCGATGAGCCCCGAGGTGACGTGCATGTTCGTCACGAACTCGTTCATGTTGTCGAGCGCCGACTGGTCCGGCTTGATGACGATGTCGAAGCCGGGGTGCACTGGCTCGAGGTCGAAGTCGGTGATGACCACGGCCACCTCGACGAGTTCGTCGACCTCGAGGTCGAGGCCGGTCATCTCGCAGTCGATCCAGACGAGGCGGTCATTCGCGGTTGCCATGTCCTCGATCCTATTCCCGCCCCGCGTGCCTCCCGTACGTGCCGCTGCGTCGTCCCACCCGTGCCCGACCGTGTCCGCCCGTTCCGCGAGCGGGCGAAATGCCGCGGTCGTCCTGCGGAGGCACCCGGACGTTCCGTCCGCTCGTCCGGGACGCGAGCCGCATGCGGTGCAGGCGACCGCCAGGAGGCCCGTGGCGACCCCGGCAGGCCGCCCCGCGCCTCCAGGCGGTCGCCCTTCACCCCGCCTGCCGCGCCGATCCCGCCCGCTCCCGCCTCCTCACCACGAGTGGGCGAAATGCCGCGGTCGCCCTGCGGACGGACCGCGGTATTCCGCCCGCTCGCCGACGGCGCCTTGCGGTCGTGGCTCCGCCCGCCCGCGTCCAGCCGAGCGGGCGAAATGCCGCGGTTGCCCTGCGGGCGCACCCGGATGTTTCGCCCGCTCGTCCGCGACGCGAGCCGCATGCAGTGCAGGCGACCGCCTGGAGGCCCGGGGCGACCCCGGCAGGCCGACCCGCGCCTCCAGGCGGCAGCTCTCCACCCCGCCTGCCGCACGGTTCTGGCCAGCCCCGTGCGAGCGGGCGAAATGCCGGACTCGCTCTGCGGTCGAGGCCGGGCATTTCGCCCGCTCGCGGGTGGAGCGTGCAACAGGGGGCGAGCGAGCCCCCGCGCGGACGCACGAACGGGCGAAATGCCGGGGTGCCCACGGGGGACACTCCGGCATTTCGCCCGTTCGTGGAGAAGTGGGGAAGGGGGAAGGCCCCCACCGCGCGCCTCGGCGACTAGGCCATGTCGCCGGCGGTGATGGCCTCGGCCTCGACGCGCTCCGGCTCGGGACCGTCGTCGACGCGGCGCAGGACCCTGGTGGTGCAGAGGATCACGACGAAGGCGACCGCGACGGATGCACCCGCGAAGACGTAGGCGGCCGAGGGGGAGTACGCGTCGGCGAGCAGGGTCGCGACGGGCGGGGCGATGGCGCCGCCGATGAAGCGGACGGCGGAGTAGGCGCTCGAGGCGACGGAGCGGGGGAGGTCGGTGGCCTCCATGACGCACTCGGTGAGCACGGTGTTCAGGACACCGAGCACGAGGCCGCCGATGACGACGCAGATGATCAGGCCGACCTGGGAGCGCACGACGAGGGCCGCGGCGAACAGGTCGAGCGCGAGCAGGGGCAGTGCGATCTTCAACACCGTCGTCCTCCGGAGACGGGCGGTGAGCATCGGGGCGACCCACACCGACGTGACTGCGAGACCGACGCCCCAGCCGAAGAACGTGAACCCGATGCCGAGGGCGCCGAAGCCGAGCGGGAACGGCGTGTACGCCAGCAGGACGAAGAAGCCGATGTTGTAGAACAGCGCGGTCGCGGCGAGGGCGGCGAGTGCCGGACGGGTCAGGGCGCGGAAGGGTGCGGAGAGCTTCGTCGGCGTGGGCTTCTCGAGGCTGCCGGTCTTCAGCAGGGCGACGATGGCGATGAACGCGACGGCCATCAGGGTCGTGACGCCGAAGAACGGGCCGCGCCAGCTCACCGAGCCGAGCAGACCTCCGACCAGGGGACCGACGGCGATGCCGAGGCCGAGTGCTGCCTCGTACAGGATGATCGCCGAGGCGGTGCCGCCGGACGCTGCCCCGACGATGGTCGCGAGCGCGGTGGAGATGAAGAGCGCGTTGCCGAGACCCCAGCCGGCGCGGAAGTCGATGATGCTCCACACGCTGTTCGACGTCGCGGCGAGCACCGAGAAGAGCACGATCAGGGCGAGTCCGATGAGCAGGGTGCGCTTCGCGCCGATGCGGCTGGAGACCCAGCTGGTGAAGAACATCGCGACCCCGGTGACGGCGAGGTAGCTCGTGAAGAGCAGTTCGGTCTGCGCGGGGGTCGCCTTGAGGGACGCCGCGATCGCCGGGAGGATCGGGTCGACGAGGCCGATGCCCATGAACGCGACGACGCAGGCGAAGGCGATCGCCCAGACCGCGGACGACTGCTTGAGGATGGAGCCGGACTGGCCGGCGGGTGCGTGGGCGTTCACGCGGGGATCTCCGTTCCGTTGGGGGTTGTCCGGGTGCGCTGGGCGATCAGGTTCGCCGCGTGGTGCAGGACGTCCCAGTCGTCGTCGGTCAGGTCGGCGAACAACGGACCGACCGTGCTGGTGAGGGTGGAGCGCCAGGAAGCGAGCCGTTCGCGTCCGGCCTCGGTGAGTTCGATGAGCTGCCCGCGGGAGTCGTCCGGGTCGACGCTGCGGCTGACCAGGCCGTCGGCGAGCATGCCGGCGACGAGTCGCGTCATGGTGGGCTGCGCCACACGGGAGGCGGCGGCCAGTTCTCCGAGTCGCAGGGGTTCGTCGGTCTCGAGGATGCCGAGCGTGCGCCAGACCGCGGTGGACGTGGTGTTGCCCGTCGACTGGACGGCGCTGCGGATCAGGCGGTTGACGGAGACGAGGAGGGTCTCGATCGTCTGCTCACGCGGTGTTTCCATAGCTGAACTATATAGCCGTGCTATAAATAGCGCAACGACGGGCTGGACAGACTGCACCAGCCGCCGCCTGGTAGAAGGGAGGCATGAGCGACATCACCATCCACGAAGGCGACGAGTACACCGCGATCTTCCACGGCGGCCCCTTCGACGGCACGACCGACACCCGCACCGCCACGAGCGACGCGCTGGACGACGAGGTCACGGTGTTCGCCGACGTCGAGGGCCTGCAGACGGCCTTCACCTACCGCGCCACCAAGTCCCGCCAGGTCCTCGACCAGATCTCGGTCGAGTTCACCTACGAGCCCGGCGAGTCCGACCCGGTCGACGACCTGCAGGACCGCGGCGACCGCAGCGGCGAGTTCGACCGGGAGTAGAACCCCCACCCGCCGCGTTGCAGGACCACATGCAGCTCGACCTCTGGACGTCCGCCTTCTGTGCGCCGTGTGCCGCCGCCCGCCGGGTGTCGGCCGAGGCGTCGGCGCTCGTCCCCGGGCTCACCGTGACCGAACGCGACGTGGCGGCGCACCCCGACGACGCGGAAGACCTCGGTATCCGGTCCACGCCCACGATCATCGTGCGGCAGGACGACGGCACCGAGGTCTTCCGTTCACCCGGCGTCCCGACCCGCGACCAACTCCTGCTCGCGGTGGCCAAGGCGCTCTGAACGAGCCGCCGCCGCGGCCGGGGCGGCCGCCGCCGCAGCCGTCCCAGCGGTGGCCCCCGGCGCGGGCACAGCGGCCCGCGCCCCCGCACGCTGCGACGTCGGCGCCGCCACCACCACGGGTTCCGGCGGATCGACCAGTGCCCGCACGCGTCGTGCCAGACGCTTCGCGCCCCGGATCGGCGCCCCGATGCCCAGTGCCACCAGTCCGAGCGGGCTGCGATCGGCCCCACCGAGGGCGTTCTTCCGCTCCCACGCCCGGCGCAGCACCCCACCGCGACTCCGCCGTGCCGGTGCCCGATCCACCAACGTGCCGGCGTCCCGTCGGGCCATCAGCTCCACGAGCCGGTGCTGCCAGTCGTCCTCCGAGGCCGGGTGGAAGTAGTTGTCCCGCATCCACTCCGACCGGACGACGCCGAACCGTCCGTCGACCAGGTCGACGGCGTCACCCTCGAGGCCGCTCCCCACGAACACCTCGTTGATCAGGTGCCGGCCGATCCCGAAGTCGGTCAGCGTGAGCGCGGGCACGCCTCGCGCCGCCGCCTCGAGCACCGCGGTCGAGCTGATCGTCACGAGCGCCACCGCACGGTCGAGGTGCTCAGCCATCGGCCCGCTCTCCACCACGAGGTTGGTCGGCGCGTCCGCGGGCACCAGGTCCGGGTACGGGTGCTCCTCGCGGTGTGTCTGGTGCTCGCCGGCCGCAGCGCGCGTCTTGATGACGACGCGCCACTCCGGGTGCGCCCGCGCCGTCTCGACGAGCCACCGCACGACGAGTGCCCGGTCGGCCCGCTCGAACGGCACACTCGGCTGCGCAGCGAAGACGACGGAGTCACGGCCCGTCGAGTCCGCACCATCGCTTGCGCCGGCACCGCTGGTCGCGCCGGCGCCCCGCGCGAAGGGCAGCGTGGCGAGCGCGAAGTGCGGCTCGACCCCACCCTGGCGCGCCATCTCCTCGTACGCACGGACCTCACGATGGCTGTGCAGCACGAACAGGTCGGCCCGAGCGCGGAAGAAGATGCCCTTCCACTTCGACGGGAACGAGATCCCCGGCAGCCCCGACACCAGCACCGGCCGGTCCGGGATCCGCCGGTGCACCTCGTCGATCACGAGCTCGGCCACCGGTCCGATCAACGACACCAGGACGGCGTCCGGCGGGTCCTGTCGGAGCTCCTCGACGACGGCGTCGACGTCCTTCGGCGCGGGCGGTTCGCGGTGCAGGTGGGCGAGGCGCCGGTCCAGCCCGCGGAACGCCGACCGCAGCTGCTTCGGGCTCGCCGACCGCGGGGTCGCCACGGTGCGCAGCTCCAGGTCCCAGTCCGCCGGGGCGCTCGCCAGCAGGTGGGCGCCCCACTTCGCGAACGAGTCGGTGTCGACCAGGCCGACCACGCGTCGGACGCGTGGTGACGCGTCGGACGGGAGGCGCGCCTCCAGTCCGACTGTCGACCCGCTGCCGTCGGCCGGCGCTTCCAAGGCGCGGGTCCCGTCGACCGGGCCGGTCACGCGCCGACGCGACGCAGCTTCGCGAGCGGTGCCTGCTCGCCGGCGGTCGGATGGGGACTGCATCCGCTCACGCGCCGACGCGACGCAGCTTCGCGAGCGGTGCCTGCTCGCCGGGGAAGATCCTCTTCACGCCGTCGCCGAGGGCGGTCTCGATGATGCGGATGTCGCGGGCGAGCGTCTTCAGGCCGTGCGGCTCGAGCGACGCGGCGTGGTCGGAGCCCCACATCGTGCGGTCGAGCGTGATGTGGCGCTCGACGGCCGTGGCGCCGAGGGCGACCGCGGCGATGGAGATCTGCAGGCCGGGCTCGTGGCCGGAGTACCCGACGGGGACGCCCGCGTAGCGGTGGGCGAGGGTGTCGATCATGCGGAGGTTCGCCTCCTCGGCCGGCAGCGGGTAGGTCGACGTCGCGTGCATGAGGACGAGGCGGTCGGTGCCGAGGGCCTCGACGGCGGCGTCGATCTGCTCGAGCGTGGACATGCCGGTCGACAGGATGACGGGCTTGCCGGTCGCGGCGACGGCGGCGAGCATGCCGAGGTCGGTGACGGACGCCGAGGCGATCTTGTACGCGACGACGTTGAGGTCCTCGAGGAAGTCGACCGACGGCTCGTCCCACGGCGACGCGAACCAGTCGAGCCCGCGGAGGGTCGCGTGGTCGCCGATCTCGATGTACTGGTCCCGGTCGAACTCGACACGGTAGCGGTACTCCAGGTAGGTCATGTCGCCCCACGGGGTGCTGCGCGGGGTGTTCTTCATGTGCTCCGGCGTGGAGATCGCGGGGGTGCGCTTCTGGAACTTCACGGCCTGCAGGCCCGCGTCGGCAGCGACGTCGATGAGCTGCTTCGCGATGTCGACGTCGCCGTTGTGGTTGAGGCCGATCTCGCCGATGAGGTACGCGGGGTGGCCCGCGCCGATCGTGGACGTACCGATGGTGACGGTCATGGTGCTCCGTTCGGTGCGGGGGTGGCCCGCGTCGGGGATGGGTCTCGGGTCGTGGTGGGTGCTGGGGCCGGGTCGCCGACGCGTGCGTCGGTCAGCGCGCCGGGCGCGCCGGGCGCTTCGGCGAGGGCTTCGGCGAGGGCCAGGTCGGCCTCGTCGTCGATGTCGATCGCGCCGGCGCCGTCGACGACGGCCAGCTCGACGCGGCCGTGGAACCGGTGCCGGTTCTCGAGGAACCCCGCCGTCCGCATCACGTAGAAGGCGCCGGTCTCGCGGTACTCGGGCTCCCGGTCCTGGCGGCGGGGCCTGGTCGCAGCGTCGTGGTTCACCGCGACCGCGGTGCCGTCCGGGGCGGTCCGCCACAGGAACGCGTGCGAGGGCGCGGCGGCGAACACCGCGTCGGCGTGGCCGTCGACCACGCGCGCGACGGCGGCGTCGAGGTCGGCCGGGTCGATGAACGGCGAGGTCGCCTGCAGGAAGACGAGGACCTCGGGCAACGGGGTGCTGATCGCGTCGAGGACGTGCAGCAGGGCTGACTCCGAGGACGCTTCGTCACCGGCGAGCTCGGCCGGACGGCGGACCACGGCGGCACCGGCGGCGACCGCCTCGGCAGCGATGGCGTCACCGTCGGTCGTGACAACGACCTCGTCGATGCGCGTGGCACGTCGTGCCGACTCGACCGCCCGACGGACCAGCGAACGGCCCGCGACCGTGCGGAGGTTCTTGCCGGGGATCCCCTTCGACCCGGCACGTGCTGGCACGACGGCGAGGACGGAACCGGTGGTGCGCATGCTCCGGACGCTACGAAGCGCGGGTGTCGCGGAGGGGAACGGGCGGCAGACGGCGGCCGACCGTTGGGCGACCGCCGGGTCCTGTCACGGAGACGCGGCGGGGCGCGCATCGAGCGTCCGGTGGCCGCTCGCCGCTACAATCGACGCTGCTCGCCTCCGTAGCTCAGTGGATAGAGCAGGTGGTTTCTACCCACCGTGCCGCGGGTTCGATTCCTGCCGGGGGCGCCGAAGACGAACAGGGCCGCCATCCTCTCCGGATGGCGGCCCTGTTCTCGTCGTGGGGGTGGTTACTCGTCGTCGTCCGCGGCGCGGCGTCGGAGTTCGGCGGCGCTGATCGGCTGCGTGTACGGCGCCTCCGACGTCTCGTTCGCGTCCGCGGGCTCGGCGGGGGCCTGGTTCAGACGCGTCGGGACGGACGTGGTGTTCGTCGCGCCGGGGGAGTCGACCCGGGGTGCCGATGCGGGCGGGACGTCGTTCGCGGGCGCCCGGTTGACGTGGGCGTCGGCCGCGGTGGGCGTCGCGACGGGGCGGTCGGACGAGGACGGACGGTCGTTCCGCGGAGCGCGGTCGGAGTCACCGAAGGCGCGGGTGGCGCTGGCGTCGCCGGACGCGCGAGTGGCGCTCGCATCGCCGAAGGCCCGCGTGGCGCGGTCGTCGTCCACGACCTCGGTGTCGTCCGTGCCGCGGCCCTGGACGGAGCGGGCGGGCGAAGTCGGGGTGCCGAGCGCCGGACGGACCGGGGGTGCAGCCTCGTCGTCGTCGCCGTAGACGCGGGTGGTGTTGTCACCGAAGGAGCGCGTGGCGTTCTGGTCGGCGCTGCCGCGGTTCGGGTTCGTGCCCGCGCCACGGTTCACCGAGAACGACGGGGTCGTCCCGCCGGCGGCACCGGCAGACGCAGCGGGCGCGGCAGCACCGGCTGTGGCAGCTGCAGCGGTCGGCGCCGGAGGAGTCGAGGGTGCGGACGCGGGGCGCTGGGCCGGACGCAGCGAGGTCGTCGTCGGGGTGGGGCGCTCGGCGGGAGCAGCCGGAGCCGGAGCCGCCGCCGGGGCCGGTGCCTGCGTGCGCGGGGGCTCGGCCTGGTCGGCGTTCCAGTCCTGCTGGCGCTTGATCAGGTCGGCGTCGGGGTCCGGGGACTCGAACTTCCAGCGCTCGAGGTCGGCCTTGAAGAGCTTGCGCGCACGGCTCGGTCGCGCCTGCCAGTCGAGCAGGCGGTCACGGAACTCGGCGAGGGACTGGTCGGCCTGGAAGCTGAACGTCGAC
Source organism: Curtobacterium sp. MCPF17_021 (assembly GCF_003234605.2). Lineage (NCBI taxonomy): Bacteria > Bacillati > Actinomycetota > Actinomycetes > Micrococcales > Microbacteriaceae > Curtobacterium > Curtobacterium sp. MCPF17_021. The sequence goes on from NZ_CP126252.1 coordinate 1,098,395, forward strand.
GAGTTCTTCTTGATGTCGGCGATCTCGTGCTGGGCCCAGTTGGCGGCCAGCGGCGCACCCTGCACGGGGAGCAGGCGCAGCCGGATGTCGGCGTCCTCGGCGAGGTGGTCCGCGTACGCACGCTCGTCGTGTCCGAGCGATCCCCACGCCGCTGCCTTGCGCGCAGCCGTCAGGATCGCGGCGACGGCCGCGTTCTTCGATTCCCGCTCCTGGAGCGCCACGACCCGCTTGGTCGCGCTGCGCCCGATGAGCGCCGCGATGACGCCCGCCACGACGATGGCGACGAAGGGGATCACAGCGCCCGAGAGCACCCGCCAACCCGTGTCGGACGAAGTCCAGTCGGTCAGGTCGTTCCACCAGTCCATGCGCGCACCATACCCACGGAACGGTCAGGCGTCGGGGAGGCCGGACGGCGTTCCGTGCATCCCGGTGCAGATGATTCCAATGTGGAACATCATGACCAGCGCAGGGTGTCCACGGCGTCGTCGGCGGACCACACGCTCGGCAGCTCGACGAACCGGCGCTCGGTCGCGACGTACCGGCGGGCACGGTAGGCGGTGTCGCCGGCGACGTCGATGCGGTCGACGTACCCGACGATCTCTCCGTTGGCCCGGGTGATCCGGCTCAGGTCGTCGCGGACGTCGAGGATGCGGTAGTCGCCCCGGGCGCGGGCCAGCGGGACGGTGCGGATCCGCAGTGCGGGTTCGGTGATGGTCTGCATCGCTGGCCTCCTGGTCGGTGTGGTGCCGACGCTACGGGGGACCACCGACACGCCGAGGAGTGCCGTCCGATCTGGGGAACAGGGTCCCCGCGCACACTGTTGTGGAGGAACGACGGGGCTGCACGGGCAGCCCGGAGAGAGGTTGTGGCCATGACCACGTTCGTGCTCGCAGGTGGATGTTTCTGGTGTCTCGACGCCGTGTACCGCACGCTCCAGGGTGTGCAGGACGTGGTGTCCGGCTACGTCGGCGGACAGGTCGAGGAGCCCTCGTACGAACTGGTGTGCACCGGGACGACGGGGCACGCCGAGGCGGTCGCGGTGACGTTCGACGAGTCGGTGATCCCGGCCGACGTGGTCCTCGACGTCTTCTTCACGCTGCACGACCCCCGGCAGCTGAACCGCCAGGGGGCCGACGTCGGCACGCAGTACCGCTCCGCGATGTTCCCGGCCGACGACACGCAGCGCGAGCTGTTCGAGCGCGCGATCGAGCGGGCGTCGGACATCTGGGACGGCGGGATCGTCACCACCATCGAGCCGCTCTCGACGTTCTACACGGCAGAGGAGTACCACCAGGACTTCTTCGCGAAGAACCCCGGACAGGGCTACTGCCTCGCAGTCGCGCTGCCCAAGGTGAACAAGGTGCGGAAGGCCTACAGTCAGTACATCCTGGCGTCCTGACCCCGGGGCGGCAGGGCCACAAGGAGGTGGTTCGAACATGACGGACAACACGGGAACCTGGGTCGCGATCGGTCCGGCCGGAGCGGTGGGCAGCATCCACCGCGCGGCGGACGGGTTCCAGGTCGAGCTCTACGGGCGACGACGGGCGGGCGGGCCGTACCCGTCCCTCGAGTCCGCGAAGGGCGCGGTCCACGCCGCGCTCGGACCGTTGGCCGCCCGGCCCGAGTTCCGAGCGCACTGACCGGGTCCGGACAGGAGGCCCGGGGGACTCGTCCTCCACAGGTCGCCTGATCGGGTCCACACGCCACAGATCGAGCCCGGGGTCGCTGACGCGGCCCCGGGCTCCGTAACGATCGACGCATGAACGACATCATCACCGTCTGCGGAATCGTCGCCACCGAGCCCCGGCACCTCGTCACCGAGACCGGCATCGCCATCACGAGTCTCCGACTCGCCTCACCCTCTCGCCGCTGGGACCGGGCCACCGCCGCCTGGGTCAACGGCGCCACCAACTGGTACACCGTCACGGCGTTCCGGTCGCTCGCGTCGAACGTGTACAAGTCGCTGAAGAAGGGCGACCGGATCGTCGTCGCCGGCCGGGTCCGCATCCGCACGTGGGAACGCGACGGTCGCGGCGGGACCTCGGTCGAGATCGACGCCGACGGCATCGGCCACGACCTGGCGTGGGGGATCAGCAACTGGCTGCGGGTGCCGCGGCAGGTCGGCGACGGCGCCTCGGGGCAGGGTGGTCTGCGCGGGGTGGACCCCCGCACCGGCGAGGTCCGCGACCCCGTGGGGCACGGCGCCGCTCACGGCTCCGACCACGGGGCGGAGCCGGACGGTCCGCACGACCACGCACCGGCGACCGAGCACGGTCCGGACGGTGACGGTGACGGTGACGGCGACGTCGACGGGGTGCACGGGGCACCGCCGCCCGGCGACGGCGAGGAGCCCGCGGGGCCGTCCGAGCACGTCCTCGAACAGGACGCCGCCCCCTGGGACCCCGCGCCGCCCCTCGACGACGACGCCCACGACGCCGAAGCGGCCTGACCCGCACGCCGACCGGAGTCGGGGTGCGGGTCAGGCCGCCGGGGACGCGTGCGGTTCACCGCGTCGCGTCGGTCACCACTTCTGGGCGATCATCCCGATGCCGGAGACCTGGGCGGTGTCCCAGTTGCCGCCCCGGGGCAGCCCGGTCACGCGGCCGTCGATCTTGAAGCTGGCGCCCTGCACCCGCGGGCTGTTCGTCTGCTTCGCCTTCAGTCCGTGGAACGAGAAGCTCGTGTCCCACTTGCCGTTCAGGCCGGTGTTCGACTTGCGGTCGCCGACCGTGATGCGGGTGTTCTGCACCGTCGAGTGCACGACGTCACCGTTCAGGCGGGCGTTGGCCTCGGCGTTGAAGAACAGGCGACCGTCGAGGTTGAGCTTGAGGGTGCCGATCGTCTTGTGGTTCACGATCATCGTCGCGACGTCGTTCTTGTACCAGCGCATGCCGATGGGGGTGAGCTTGTTGGTGGCCAGGCCCAGGTAGCCGTAGGTGAACTTGCCGTTCTGCACGCGCTCCCAGATGTAACGCGGCTTGCCCTTGCTCTGCGGGGAGCCCTTGTCCGACTGGATCCCGAACGAGTACGCGTTGTTGTGGGCGTCGTGCACGTTGATGTACGACGAGTAGCCGGTGCCCGTGCCGTTGGCACTGATGCTCGCCGTGTACAGCAGGTACGGGCTGCCCTTCGGCACGGCACCGGCGGCCGATGCCGGCGACACCGGGGCGATGAGCGCGACGGTGAGTGCGATCGCTCCGACGAAGGGGAGTGCGAGGCGGCGGAGCCGCGACGGGGTCGTGGTCGTGTGCGTGGTCATGGTCCTCGTCCTGTCCGTGGTCCTGATCCTGGTCCTCGTCGTGGTGGGCGACGGGCCCGAGGTAGCGGGGTGAGGCCAAGCTACGTCGTCCGTGCCACGAACAACAGGCCTGTTCGTACAGGTGCGGGAAGCGGCGATCCGGCGTCGGGCGAGCGGTGCTCCGACGGTGTCACTACACTTGGGGCCGATATGGCTGAGTACATCTACCAGATGGTCCGCGCCCGCAAGGCGGTCGGCGACAAGCTGATCCTCGACGACGTCACGATGTCGTTCCTCCCCGGTGCCAAGATCGGCGTCGTCGGACCGAACGGCGCGGGCAAGTCGACGATCCTGAAGATCATGGCGGGTCTCGACCAGCCGTCCAACGGCGAGGCGAAGCTCACGCCGGGCTTCAGCGTCGGCATCCTCATGCAGGAGCCGGAGCTCGACGAGAGCAAGACCGTGCTCGAGAACGTGCAGGAAGGCGTGGGCGAGATCCACGGCAAGCTCGCACGCTTCAACGAGATCTCGGCGCTCATGGCCGAGCCGGACGCCGACTTCGACGCGCTCCTGGCCGAGATGGGCACCCTGCAGGAGGACATCGACGCCGCCGACGCGTGGGACCTCGACTCCCAGCTCGAGCAGGCCATGGCCGCGCTGCAGTGCCCCCCGGGGGACGAACTCGTCACCCACCTGTCCGGTGGTGAGAAGCGCCGCGTCGCGCTCTGCAAGCTGCTGCTCCAGAAGCCCGACCTGCTCCTCCTCGACGAGCCCACCAACCACCTCGACGCCGAGAGTGTGCTCTGGCTCGAGCAGCACCTGCAGCAGTACCACGGCGCCGTCCTCGCCGTGACCCACGACCGGTACTTCCTGGACCACGTCGCCCAGTGGATCGCCGAGGTCGACCGCGGCCGCCTGTACCCGTACGAGGGCAACTACTCGACCTACCTCGAGAAGAAGCGTGCTCGCCTCGAGGTCCAGGGCAAGAAGGACGCCAAGCTCGCGAAGCGCCTGTCGTCCGAGCTCGACTGGGTCCGGAGCAACACCAAGGGCCGCCAGGCGAAGTCGAAGGCCCGTCTCGCCCGGTACGAGGAGATGGTCACCGAGGCCGAGCGCACCCGCAAGCTCGACTTCGAGGAGATCGTGATCCCGGTCGGCCCGCGTCTGGGTTCGCAGGTCATCGACGCCGAGCACCTGCGCAAGCAGTTCGGTGAGCGCGTCATCATCGGCGACCTGTCGTTCACGCTGCCCCGCAACGGCATCGTCGGCGTCATCGGCCCGAACGGTGTCGGCAAGACCACGCTCTTCAAGACGATCGTCGGCCTCGAGCCCCTCGACGGCGGCACGCTGAAGATCGGCGACACCGTCCAGATCTCCTACGTCGACCAGACCCGCGGCGGTATCGACCCGAACAAGAACCTGTGGGAGGTCGTGTCCGACGGACTCGACTACATCCAGGTCGGCAAGACCGAGATCCCGTCCCGCGCCTACGTGTCGCAGTTCGGCTTCAAGGGCCCGGACCAGCAGAAGCGCGCCGGCATCCTGTCCGGTGGTGAGCGCAACCGTCTGAACCTGGCGCTGACGCTCAAGCAGGGCGGCAACCTGCTCCTCCTCGACGAGCCGACCAACGACCTGGACGTCGAGACGCTCGGCAGCCTCGAGAACGCCCTGCTCGAGTACCCCGGTTGCGCCGTGGTCATCACCCACGACCGGTGGTTCCTCGACCGCATCGCCACGCACATCCTGGCGTGGGAGGGTCTCAACGAGGACGGCACGCCGAACTGGTACTGGTTCGAGGGCAACTTCGAGGCCTACGAGGAGAACAAGATCGAGCGCCTCGGTGCCGATGCCGCGAAGCCCGGTCGCGCGACGTACCGCAAGCTCACCCGCGACTGATCCTCGTGGCGAGACTGCACGCTCCCATCCGCATGCGGTGGAGCGACATCGACGCCTACGGTCACGTCAACAACTCCGCGATGCTGCGCCTCCTCGAAGAGGCGCGCATCGTGGGGTTCTGGGGTGCCGATCCCGGTGAGGACCCCGACGGCGACCTGCCCGAGCCGATCATCGACGGCCGGCCGGGTTCCGGCACCATGACGGTGATCGCCGGCCAGCGCCTGGAGTACCTGGCGTCGATCCCGTACCTCCGCCAACCGCTCGACATCCAGATGTGGATCGGGCGGCTCGGGGGCGCGAGCATCGACGTCTCGTACGAGGTCTGGTCACCGGTGGGGCAGCACCCCGCCGTCCTGTACACCCGGGCGACGACGGCACTCGTGATGGTCGACGCGGCGACGAACCGTCCGCGTCGGCTCACCGACACCGAGCGTGCCGCGTGCGAGCGCTACCTCGAGGAACCCGTGCAGTTCAGCCGGCCGTAGGCACCCGCATCATGCCCTCCTGGGCGACGGTCGCCAGCAGCGTGCCGTCACGGGAGAACATCCGACCGAACGCGAGTCCCCGTCCGCCCTGTGCGCTCGGGGACTCCTGCGTGTACAGGATCCACTCGTCGGCGCGACCGTCACGGTGCCACCACATGGCGTGGTCGAGGCTCGCGCTCTTGACCCCCGGGGTGCCCCAGGCGACGCCGTGCCGCCGCATGATCGGCTCGAGGATCGACAGGTCGCTCGCGTACCCGAGCACCGCGCGGTGGAGCGCCGGGTCGTCCGGCAGGTCGCCCTGCACGCGGAACCAGACCGCCTGGTGCGGCACGTGCTCGCCCTGCACGTCGACGAACACCGGGCCCTCGACGTGTCGCAGGTCGATGGACCGCGCGGCCCAGGCACGTGCGACCGGGTGGTCGATCGCGGACAGGATCGACGCGGCCGACGGCAGGGACTCCGGGTCCGGGGTGTCCACCGGGTACGGGTCCTGGTGCTCGATGCCGGTGTCGGGCACCTGGAACGACGCGATCATCGAGAAGATCGGGACACCGCGCTGGTAGGCCTGCACGCGACGAGCCGCGAACGACCGGCCGTCGTGGATGCGCTCGACGCCGAAGGTGATCGGCACGTCGATGTCGCCGGGCCGCAGGAAGTAGCCGTGCATCGAGTGGACGTCGCGTCCCTCGATCGTGCGCTGCGCGGCGACGATGCACTGCGCCAGCACCTGCCCGCCGAACACCCGTCCGCCGGGGGACCAGTGGCTGGCACCGGTCAGGATCGTCTCGCCCGTGCTCGCGCCGGTGTCCTCGAGTCGCAGGGTCCGCAGGAAGTCGGGTTCGCCGTTCACGCTGTGCAGTCTACGAACGGCTGCCCGCCGCCGTCGCAGGTCGTCGCGCTCAGGTGCCGCGGCGTCGACGGCCGGTAGGATCGGGGACGACATGGGCAACTCGTTCACGCTTCCCGACGCCGCCTCGCTCGGTGACCTCCGCACGTACCTCGGACGTGCCGCTCGGATCGAGGACGGCTCGGTCCGGCTCATCGCCGACTCCGGCGTCCTGGCCGTCTACACGGCGATCCTCTACCCGCTCGGGCTGCTCGACGAACTGCCGACGGTGCTCGGCCTCCGCACGTTCTCGCTCACCGAACCCGCGTCGATCGACACCGTGGTCCCGCTGCAGTCGCTCCTCGAGCGCCTCCGCCTGCTGGCCGAGGCGCAGGACGCCGAACACGCCGAGGGCGCCGACCCGACGCGGGCCACCCCGATCGAGGTCGAGCTGCCGCACGAGGTGCACACCGTGACGTGGGCGGCCATCTCCCCGCCCCGCGGTGGCTGGGTCCCGCTGCCGGACGTCTCACCGGAACTCCTCCGCCGCGCCACCCGCGACGGCATCGCCGAGGTCGCCGACGCCGTGCCGTCCAACGCCGGCGAGGCCATCGTCCGGCGGATCCGTGCCGAGGTCTGGGGCCGACCGGTTCCCGGCGTCGAGCACCTGCCCGCCGGTGCGGGCTTCGCGGGCGAGAGCCTCGGGTTCCTCGGGCACGACCCGGTCCGGCTGTTCGAGACGGGTCCGTGGAGCCGACTCACGACCTCGCGCGGCCACGTGCTCGTGAAGCGCCGCGCCTGGACCCTCAGCTCCTAGCGACGACGACAAGGACGACGGGGCACCGACCACCGCCGACCGCGACGCCGCCCGGCCGCCGTGGTTGGCTGGCCGCATGCACGTCTTCCTCACCGGTGCGTCCGGCTACATCGGCTCCTCCGTCCTCCGCTCCCTCGTGGCCCACGGCGACGAGGTCACCGCGCTCGTCCGGTCCGACGAGAAGGCCCAGCACGTCCGTGACGCCGGTGGCCGGGCCCTGGTCGGTGACGTCACCGACACCGACGTCGTCGAACGCCTGCTGCACGAGAGCGACGGCGTCGTCCACACGGCATCGGCGCCCGGCGTCGACCCGGACTTCATCCGCACCGCGATCGGTGCCCTGGCCGGCACGCCCAAGCCGTTCGTGCACACCGGCGGGATCTTCACCTTCGGTGACTCGATGGACATCTCCGAGCAGTCGCCGATCGACCCGCCGGCGTTGACCGCCTGGCGCGGACCGAACGAGGCCCTGCTGCGGGGGAGCGACGTGCGGAGCACCATCGTCGCCCCCGGCATCGTGTACGGGCGCGGCGCCGGCATCCCGGCGATGTTCGTCAGCGACGGCGAGCAGCCGGTGCGGCTGGTGGGCGACGGCTCGCAGCGCTGGACGACGGTGCACGTCGACGACCTCGGCGAGCTCTACGTCCTCGCGCTGCACCGCGGCGAGCCCGACGGGTACATCGTCGCCGCGACCGGCGACAACCCGACCGTCCGGCAGATCGCCGAGGCCGGGGCCCACGGTGCACCGGTCGTCGCCGAGAGCGTGGACGCGACCCGCGAACGGCTCGGGCGGGACTACGCCGACGCACTGCTGCTGCACCAGGAGGCGTCCGGCGCACACGCCCGGTCGGCCTTCGGCTGGCGGCCGTCGCGGCCGTCCCTGGTCGAGGACCTCGCCTCCGGCTCATACGTGCGCTGACCGCGCTGAGACGCGCTGCCCGAAGACGCCGGCGTCCCGCGAACACGCCGCCGGTCCCGCGAGACGCCGCCGAATTCGGAGGCGTGGAACGCACATGGCGGCGTCGGACGGACATGCCGGCGTTCCGCGGGCACGAGACGCGGGAACAGTCGGACGGGAGGCCCGTGGCGGCGCCGCCACGGGCCTCCCGTCCGCCGCTCGCGACGATCACTGCACGCCGGCGTCAGCGGAAGACGCCGCGGGAGCGTCGAGACGCCGCCGGATTCGGCGGCGTCTCGACGACACGACGGCGTGTGCCGCGCGGGTCAGTCGAAGGTGTTCGTCATCGCGTGGGCAGCGCGGTCGAGGTAGCCCCAGAGCTCGGATTCGTCGAGGGGCGCGAGCTCGAGTGACTCGACCGCCTCGTGCATGTGGTGGAGCCAGCGTTCCCGCGCCTCGGACGTGATGCGGAACGGGTTGTGCCGCATCCGCAGGCGGGGGTGGCCGCGCTGTTCGCTGTAGGTGCCGGGGCCGCCCCAGTACTGCTGCAGGAAGGCGGAGAGGCGCCAGATCGCACCCTCGAGGTCGTCGGCCGGGTACATCGGCCAGATGACCTCGTCCTGCTGCACGCCCTCGTAGAAGCGCCGGACGAGCCGGTCGAAGGTCGGAGCGCCGCCGATCCGCTCGTACAGCGACCCGGTGGCCGAGGCGCCGTGCTCCCCGACGCGCAGGGTGATCGGCTGCGCCGGGACGCCGACCGAGCCGGGCATGCCGGGGGCGCCGGGCATGCCGAGCGAGCCGCGTGCTGCGGGCCCGCCCGTGCCGCTCGGGGGTGTGGGGTCGGTCATCGGGCGTCCTTCCCGCTGTCGGGGTCGTCGGTGCGGATCGGCTGCCCGAGGATGTTGCGCTTGGTCCGCCGGGGCTTTGTGGGCGCCGGCGTCGGCTGGGTGCGGACGGTGCGCAGGCCGTTGATCGAGGTGGCGTTCTCCCAGCCCTCGGGCATGATCATCGCCATCGCGGGCAGGGTGATGCCGAGTTCGTCGACGGCGTGCTTCAGGCGGGTGCGGAGCTCCCGGCCGACGACGTCGAGTTCGGACGCGCGGGTCTTCACGACGAGGCGGAAGACCATGCCGGCGTCGGTGATCGACTGCAGGCCCCAGATCTCCGGCTTCTCGACGATCCGCTGCCGCCAGCGGGACTCCTGCGACATCGTGACGGCGGCCTTGAGCAGGGCGTCCTGCACGGCGTCGATGTCGGTGTCGTAGGGCACGGTGATGTCGACCAGCACGCGCGACCAGCCCTGCGACAGGTTGCCGACGCGCAGGATCTGGCCGTTCGGCACGAACCACAGGATGCCGTTCACGTCGCGGATCTGCATGACGCGCAGCCCGACGTTCTCGACGACGCCGGTGGCCTGCCCGGTGTCGACGACGTCTCCGACGCCGGCCTGGTCCTCGAGGATCATGAAGATGCCGGACAGCAGGTCCTTCACGATGGACTGGGCGCCGACGGCGAGGCCGGCTGCGACGAGGGACGCACCACCGACGATGCCGACCGCGGCGCCCTTCCACACAGCAGTGGCGATGATGACGAGTGCGATCGCGACCACGACGACGGTGGCGAGGTTCTCGAGGACGCTGCCGAGCGTCCGGGTGCGCTGGACGACCCGAGCGGTCTGCACGGGCGACGCGATGAGGGCCTGGGTGTCAGCGGCTCCCTGGCGCTTCTTGACGCCGTTCACGATCCGGTCGACGACCTGCTTGATCATCCGGCGCAGGATCAGCCGGAGGATGATCGCGGCGATGATCGTGATGACGATCGTGATCGGTGCCTGCCAGGTGTCGACGAAGTCCGTGAACGCGTTCGAGACCAGTTTGGACGTGTCTTCGGTCGTTGCAGCCAAGTTCATATCCGGTCGATGCTAAGCGGCGGGGCCTCGGCATCCCTGGAGGAACACCAAGACCCCGCCGGATCAGAGCAGGGGTCAGGCGTCGGCGGCCTGGACCCGGAGTGCGCGCTCGGTGCCCGCGAGGCTCTCGGACACGATGCGGCGCAGCGCCGGCGTCTCCGGGTGCTCCTCGAGCCACGCGGCGGCGGCGTCACGGAGCTCGGCCGACGCGAGCGGCGCCGGGTAGAGGCCCGAGACGATGGTGTCCGCCATGTGGTAGCTGCGCTCGGCCCAGATGCGCGTGAGCACCTCGAAGTACTTCGGCACGAGGCCCTCGAGCAGCACCGGGCTGTTCACGTGCTGGAACCCGACCGTGGTCTGGCGCACGATGGCGTTCGGCAGCTCGGACGAGTCGACCAGTGACGAGAACGCCGCCAGCTTGCCCTCGGCCGTGGGGATCGTCGCCCGGGCGCGGGCAGCAGCCTGCTCGCCTGACGCGGTCTTGTCCGCGGCGAGCTCGGCGTCGATCTCGGCGTTGTCCGCAGCACCCGCGAGCACGAGGCCCTCGAGCAGCTCCCAGCGCAGGTCGGTGTCGATCTCGAGGCCCTGCAGGGTGACCGATCCGTCGCGGAGGCCCTGCAGGGTCGCGACGTGCTCGGGCGTGGACGGGACCTGCGCGAAGAACTTCACGAACTGGAACTGCGCGTCCGAGCCGGCCTCAGCCGAGGACGCGAGCTGCCAGAGCGTGTCGCCGACGGTGCGGACCGTGGCCTCGACCGAGCCCGGTGCCACGTAGTTGCGTGCGGTGAGCAGCAGCTGCGAGAGCGTCGTGCGGATGGTCGTCGACTCGGTCTCGGTCGCGATGTTGCCCAGCACCAGGCGGACGTAGTCGCTGGCCGGGGACTCGGCGTCGCGCGTGGCGTCCCACACGGAACCCCAGACGATCGAGCGGGCGAGCGGGTTCGCGATCGACGCGAGGTGCTCGATCGCGGTGCGCCGGGAGTGCTCGTCGAGACGGATCTTGGCGTAGGCCAGGTCGTCGTCGTTCAGCAGCACGAGGTCGCCGCGCTGGACGCCGACGAGCTCGGGCACCTCGGTGCGGGCACCGTCGACGTCGATCTCGACGCGGTGGACCCGCTCGAGCTTGCCGCCGGCGGAGGCCGTGTCGGCGCCGAACGGCGCGGACTCGTCGTTCCGGAAGGCGTACACGCCGATCGCCAGACGGTGCGGGCGCAGCGTCGGGTAGTCGGCGGGGGCTTCCTGCAGGACGGTGAACGACGTGATGACGCCGGACTCGTCGGTCTCGATCTCGGGACGCAGGGTGTTCACGCCCGCGGTCTCGAGCCAGAGCTTCGACCACTCGGTCAGCTCACGGCCGCTCGTCGCCTCGAGCTCGACGAGCAGGTCGCGGAGCTCGGTGTTCGAGTGGTGGTGCTTCTTGAAGTACGCGGAGACACCGGCGAAGAACGCGTCGATGCCGACCCAGGCGACGAGCTGCTTGAGGACCGAGCCGCCCTTCGCGTAGGTGATGCCGTCGAAGTTGACCTGGACGTCCTCGAGGTCGTTGATCGTCGCGACGATCGGGTGCGTCGAGGGGAGCTGGTCCTGGCGGTAGGCCCAGGACTTCTCCATGGCCTGGAACGTGGTCCAGGCCTCGGTCCACTCGGTGGCCTCGGCCGTGGCGATCGTGGAGGCCCACTCGGCGAAGGACTCGTTGAGCCACAGGTCGTTCCACCACTTCATGGTGACCAGGTCGCCGAACCACATGTGGGCGAGCTCGTGCAGGATCGTGACGACCCGGCGCTCCTTGATGGCGTCGGTGACCTTCGACCGGAACACGTAGGTCTCGGTGAAGGTGACCGCGCCGGCGTTCTCCATCGCACCGGCGTTGAACTCCGGCACGAACAGCTGGTCGTACTTGTCGAAGGGGTAGGCGACGTCGAACTTCTCCTCGAAGTACGCGAAGCCCTTCTTCGTGATGTCGAACACGTACTCGGGGTCGAGGTACGAGGCGAGCGACTTGCGCGCGAACACACCGAGCGGGATCGTCCGGCCGTCGCGGCTGGTCAGCTCGTCGCGCACGACCTCGTACGGGCCGGCGACGAGCGCGGTGATGTAGCTCGAGATGCGCGCGGTGGGCGGGAAGGCCCAGGTCGCGACGTCGCCGTCGACGTGCGGCTCCGGCGTGGGGGAGTTCGAGACGACCTGCCACCGCGACGGCGCCGTCACGGTGAAGGAGAACTCGGCCTTCAGGTCGGGCTGCTCGAACACCGCGAACATGCGGCGGGAGTCGGGGACCTCGAACTGGGAGTACAGGTACACCTCGTCGTCCACCGGGTCGACGAAGCGGTGCAGGCCTTCACCGGTGTTCGTGTACAGCGCGTCGCTGACGACCACGAGCTCGTTCTGCTCCTGCAGGTCGTCGAGCTGGATGCGCACGCCGTCGTTCACCGCGGCGACGTCGAGCGCCGTGCCGTTCAGCGTGATCGAGTGCACGGTCTTCGTGATGGCGTCGATGAAGGTCGATGCGCCGGCGGTGGCGGTGAAGCGCACCCGCGTGGTGCTGCCGAAGCTGTCGGCGCCGCGGGTCAGGTCGAGCTCGACGTCGTACGTCTGCACGGCGACGACGGCCGCGCGCTCCTGGGCTTCGATTCGGGTGAGGTTCTCTCCGGGCACGCAACGCTCCATCTTCGCTGGGGACGCGGACGATCGGTGTCCGCGTACGGGGCCCCGGACGGCGTCGTGCGCCGGCGGGACGATGGGTTCCAGCCTAGCGACGCCGCGTACGCTCGGATCGTGACCGAGACGACTGTGGACAACCCGACCGACCCCACCACCGCGCGCACCGCCGTGGAGTTCTGGTTCGACCCGAACTGCCCCTGGGCCTGGATGACGAGCCGCTGGGTGGGTGAGGTCGCCGAGCACCGCGACCTCGACGTGACCTGGAACGTGATGAGCCTGTTCGTCCTCAACGAGGACCAGGACGTGCCGGAGAGCTACAAGGAGCGCCTGCACGCCGGCCAGGTCTACCCGCGCATCGTGACGGCGGCGAGGCTCCGGCTCGGGCAGGACGTCGTCAAGCCGCTCTACGACGCCCTCGGCGAGCACATCCACCACCGCCAGGAGTCCGACCCGGAGCAGGTCGTCCCCGCCGTGCTCGCCGAGCTCGGCCTCGACGCCGACCTGCTCGAGTACGCCTGGACGGACGAGGTCGACGCCGCCGTGCGCGCCAGCCACCAGGACGGCATCGACCGCGTCGGACAGGACGTCGGCACGCCGGTCATCGCCGTCGAGGGCACCGCGTTCTTCGGACCGGTCATCTCCCCGGCGCCCAAGGGCCAGGAGGCGCTCGACCTGTGGGACGGCGTCGTCGCCGTCGCGAAGTACCCCGGGTTCTTCGAGCTCAAGCGCTCGCGCACGGTCGGCCCGATCTTCGACACCACCGACTGACGCTCCGGAACCAGGTTCCGGACACAGCACCGCGGGATCGCGTGGTTCCGTGTCCGGAACCAGGTTCCGTTCGTCGACGGGCGGCCGGGAGGCCCGTGGTGCGCCCGCCCCGCCCGTCCCGTCAGACGAGCGGCAGGCGCATGAGCGTCAGGTCGAGCCAGCGGTCGAACTTGCGTCCGACCTCGGGCACGACCGCGACCGTGGTGAACCCCAGGCGTTCGTGCAGGGCGATCGACCCCGTGTTGGTGCTGCAGATCCCGGCCATCATGACGTGCCGGCCCTCGGCGGTGGCCCGCGCGACCAGCTCGGCCATCAGGGTCGTCGCGATGCCCCGGCCGCGGAACGCCTCGACCACGTAGACGCTGTGCTCGACGGTGTGCCGGTACCCGTCCGGCTGCCGCCACTGCGAGTACGTGGCGTACCCGGCCACGACGCCGTCGACCTCGGCCACGACCACCGGGTACCCGCCGCCCTGCCGCTCGGCGAGCCACCCGTCGAAGTACGCACGCGGGTGCGGGGTGTCCTGCCAGATGGCGGTGGAGTGCAGCACCGCATCGACGTGCAGGGCGTGCACGACGTCGAGGTCGGTCGGGGAGCAGTCGCGGATCACGACCCCGTTCGTCGCATATGCTGTCGTCATGTCTCACATCGTAGACGACGCATACGCCGATCCCGCAACCGGCGCCGACGACACCTCGGTCGCCGAGCAGCGGGCGCTCGGTGAACGCCTCCAGCGACTCCGCACCGAGCGGAAGTGGAGCCTCACCGAGCTCGCCGAGGAGTCCGGCGTCTCCCGCGCGATGATCAACCGGGTCGAACGCGGGGTCTCCAGCCCCACCGCGACGATCCTCGGTCGCTTGTCGGGTGCCTTCGGTCTGACGATCTCGCAGCTCCTCGACGATGCCCTGGAGCACGAGGTGCCCAGGGTGACGGACCCCGACGAGGCGCGCGGGGTCCAGCGCGGCGCGACCGCCGATTCCTGGACCGATCCCGACACCGGGTACCGCCGCCGTCCGGTCTCGAGCGCGGCGTTCCCCGCTGACGTCACCGAGGTGCGCCTCCCGGCCGGCCGCGAGGTGGCCTACCCGGCGTCCGCCTACGCGTTCCTGCGGCACTGCATCTGGGTCGTCGACGGCGTGCTCGAGGTCGTCGTCGGCGGCGAGCCGACGCGCCTGGCGGCGGGGGACCGGATCGAGCTCGGCGACCCCGCCGACGTCGTCTACCGCAACCCGGGCGAGGACCCCACCCGGTACCTCGTGGTGGTGGTCCGCGCGCCGTAGTCCGTGGTGGTCCGGGCCCCGGAGCCGCAGGAATATGATCGGTTCCATGCGCATCCACCTCGGAACGGACCACGCCGGCCTCGAGTTCAACAAGACCCTCGCAACCCACCTGACCGAAGCCGGGCACGAGGTGGTGGACCACGGTCCGACCGAGTACGACGCGCTCGACGACTACCCCTCGTTCTGCATCAACGCCGCGCACGCCGTGGTGCAGGACCAGCGCGCCGGCGTCCAGGCCCTCGGTGTCGTCTTCGGCGGTTCCGGCAACGGTGAGCAGATCGCCGCCAACAAGGTCGAGGGCATCCGCGCCGCGCTCGTCTGGAACGAGTCGACCGCCCTGCTCGCCCGGCAGCACAACGACGCCAACGTCATCTCCATCGGTGCCCGCCAGCACACCGAGGACGAAGCGATCCGGTTCGTCGACCTGTTCATCGCCGAGCCGTTCTCCGGCGAGGAGCGCCACGCCCGCCGCATCGCCCAGCTCGCCGAGTACGAGACCACCGGGCTGATCGCCGGCCGCCAGATCGACGCGTAGTCCGGCCCGTCAGGGGTACCGGGTAGAACGGTAGTCATGCCCGAGGGTCACTCCGTCCACCGCATCGCCAACCAGTTCACCCGGCACTTCGTCGGCAAGCGCTGCGAGGTGTCGAGCCCCCAGGGGCGCTTCGCCGCCGGGGCCGCGCAGCTCGACGGCAAGCGCATGATCGCAGCGCGTGCGGTGGCGAAGCAGATGTTCCTGGAGTTCGAGGGCGATCTGTTCCTCCGCGTCCACCTCGGGCTGTACGGGGCGTGGGACTTCGCGGGCGTGATCTCCACCGCCGAGGCGTTGTCCGACGACGACGACCGCGAAGAGTCGCTCAGCTCGATCGGCGCACCGCGGCTCGCCCGCTACCGGATGGCCGAGCAGGAGAAGGCGGAGGACCCGATCGAGTCCTTCCCGCCGGACCCCGTCGGCCAGGTCCGGGTGCGGATCCTCACCGAGGACACCGTCGCCGACCTGCGTGGCCCGACCGCGTGCGTCGTGGAGACCCCGGCCGAGGTGCAGCGCGCGCTCGACAAGCTCGGCCCCGACCCGATGAACGACGACGGGCCCGAGGCGGAGAAGACCTTCGTCGACAACGTCCGCCGTCGGAACGTCGCGATCGGGCAGCTGCTCATGGACCAGTCCGTCGTGGCCGGCATCGGCAACATCTACCGCGCCGAGCTGCTGTTCCGGCAGCGCATCGACCCGTACAAGCCCGGCAAGAAGATCACCGTCAAGCAGGCCAAGGCGCTCTGGGCCGACTGGTCGAAGCTGTTGCACGACGGCGTCCGCGACGGCCTGATGATGACGATGGACGACCTGTCCGAGGCCGACCACAAGAAGGCCCTGCGCTCCCGCAAGGACCGCCATTGGGTCTACCACCGCCAGGGCGAGCCGTGCCGGGTGTGCGGCACCGAGATCCGGATGGCCGACATGGCCGGTCGGAAGCTCTACTGGTGCCCGAAGGACCAGAAGTAGCTCACGGGGCACAGGCGCACCCGCCCGCTCACACCTCCCGGTCACAGCTCCCGGTACGTGAACCGCCCGGCGACGGCCGTCCCGAGCACCCGCATGCCACGCAGTGCGGCGGACGAGGACGTGGCCAGCGGGTCGGTCTCGACGAGCACCAGGTCCGCCACGTCGCCGACGGACACCCCGACGCGCCCGTCGGTCGACCCCTGCCACGCGACGAGTGCCGAGAGCCGTTCGGCGGGGTGCCACGGGTCCCGCCCGTCGCGGTCCCGCCCGACGGCCGCCGCCATCGACACCCACGGGTCGAGCGGCGCCACCGGCGCGTCCGACCCGAGCAGCAGGTGCGCGCCGGCCCGGGCGAGCGAGGCGAAGGCGAACGCCCGGTCGGTGTGCCCGGCCCAGTGCCGGTCGGCGATGTCCCGGTCGTCCATGGCGTGTTCGGGCTGCACGGACGCGGCGACTCCCAGCCGGGCGAACCGGTCGACGTCGGTGTCGACGAGCAACTGCGCGTGCTCGATCGTGCCGCGGGCCCCGACGGACTCGAAGACGTCGAGCGCCAGGGTGTTCGCACGGTCGCCGATCGCGTGGATCGCGGGGACGAGTCCGGCGTCGACGGCACGGCGGGTGATGGCGACGAGCTCCTCGAACGGCCAGGCGAGCACACCGGAGCCGTCGGTCATGGCGGCGGTCCGGGTGCCGAGCGACCCGTCCGTGACCACCTTGAACGGCCCCATCGTGAGCAGGCCCCGTGTGCCGTCGACCACGTCGCCGGTGCGCAGTCCCCGGGCGATGGCCTCGTCGAGCTCGGCCGGGTACACCCCGGACGCGACCCGGATCGCGTCGGTGCCTGCGTGGATCCGGCGGCGCCAGCGGTCGAGCCCGAAGCGCATCTCGAGGTCGACCACGCCCGTCACCCCGCGGGCTGCCGCAGCCTCGGCAGCGTCCGCCACGTAGGCGTCGAGCAGGTCGTCCGGCACCTGCGACAGCGCTCCGGTCACGTCGAACGCGTCCTGCTCGCGCAGGACCCCGTCCTCACCCGCCTCGAGCGGGCGGCCGACAGCAGCCGAGAAGTGCGCGAGCGCGAGGGCGTTGCACCACACCGCGTGCAGGTCCGCGCTGATCACGACGACCGGGAGGCCCGGTGCGGCCTGGTCGAGCAGCTCGCGTCGCGCAGGGCGCGGCCACATCCCGTCGCGGTAGCCGTGTCCGACCAGGACGCGGTCCGTCACGCCCGCCCGCGCGACGGCGGCGAGCAGGTCGGCGGTCGCCTCGGCGGAGTCGCAGCCGGTGACGTCGACGCGGCGGCGGACGAGCGCCCACTGGTCGAAGTGCGTGTGGTGGTCGCGGAGCCCCGGGCCGAGCCAGGCGCCGGCGGCCTCCACCACGTCGGTGTCGACGCTCGTGGGGTCGAGGGTGCCGGTCGGCGCGATCTCGGTGACGCGACCATCGACGACGCGGACGTCGGCAGGGGCCCCGGAGGTGCCCACCCGCCGGACGGTGCGGAGCAGGATGTCCGTCACGACGCCTCCAGGCCGTTCGCCGGGGACGGGACGGGCCGGACCCGCTCGACCTCGTCGGCGAGCGCCGGCGACGCGTAGGGACCGTCGCCCCGCAGCCCGGCGACGATGCGGTCGATCACCTCGGGAGCCTTGTTCTGCGACAGCTTGGCGCGCGCGTCGAACCGGGTGACGCGGATCCGGATGCCGACGGTGCCCTTGGCCATCCGGCGAGCGGTCTCCTCGTCGATCTGCAACGACACGGGCGAGGGCATGACCCGCTCGAAGTGGTCGACGAGTTCGCCGAGCACCCGGAAGTTCTCGTCGTCGGACAGGATCTCGGGGGTGCCCCAGACGTGGGCGGTGACGTGGTTCCAGGTGGGCACGAACTGCTCCGGCGGGTACCAGGCGGGGGAGACGTAGCCGTGCGGACCCTGGAACACGACGAGGACCTCGTGCCGTCCGAGTTCGTGGGCGACCTCGTCGGGGCGGCCGACGTGGGACACCAGCACGAGGGCGTCCGGGTCGTCGTCGGGGCCGGGGGTCTCGAGCAGCACCGGGTAGTGCGACGCCACCAGCCCGGCCGCGGTGTGCGACACGATCGTCGCCCACGGGTTCCCGGTGATGAGGCGTCGGACCTCGTCGACGTCGGTCATCAGGAAGTGCGGTGTGTGGCGCATGTTCCGAGCGTGGCACAACGGGCCCGGTCGCGCGACGGGTGTCGTTTCGTCAGTGTTTCTGCGCGGTAAAACTCTCAGAGCGCATTGAAAGAAGTCTTGTGGTCGGATTCGAACCGTCCTAG
Organism: Curtobacterium sp. MCPF17_021; assembly: GCF_003234605.2. Classification (NCBI taxonomy): domain Bacteria; kingdom Bacillati; phylum Actinomycetota; class Actinomycetes; order Micrococcales; family Microbacteriaceae; genus Curtobacterium; species Curtobacterium sp. MCPF17_021. Next base: position 1,116,966 of record NZ_CP126252.1, read on the forward strand.
CTTTCCCACCACGACGACCGGGCAGGGATCCGGCCGCACCCGATCGAGGAGAGATCATGCGACGCAGGACGATCGCCGCGCTGGCCGCGGCGGCAACCTTGGCACTGGTGGCGACCGGCTGTTCGGCGGGCGGCGCGGCTGACGACGACGCTCCCTCGAGCCTGGTCTACGCGACCGGCGAGCCCGATCACCTGACCCCGGGCCGGCAGACCGTGGCCTTCGACCAGGTGATGAGCGTGTTCGCGCCGCTCACCCAGACCGACGCCGACGGTGACCTGCGGTACGTCGCGGCGAAGAGCGTCGAGAGCGACGACGCCACCACGTGGACGATCACGCTGCGGGACGGCTGGACGTTCCAGAACGGCGAGGCCGTCACACCGGAGAGCTACGTGAAGGCCTGGAACCACGTCGCCTACGGCCCGAACGCGTGGGAGAACAGCGGTCAGCTCGCCGGGATCGTCGGGTACACCGACCTCAACCCGGCGAAGGGCACGCCGAAGACCAAGGAGATGTCGGGGCTGAAGGTCACCGGCAAGGACACCTTCACGGTCACGCTCACCCACGCGGACAGCCAGTTCCCCCTGCAGCTCAGCCAGGCCCAGACGGCGTTCTACCCGATGCCCGAGGCCGCGTACGACGACCTGAAGGCGTACGACAAGAAGCCGATCGGCAACGGCCCGTACGAGATGACGAAGGCGTGGAAGGCGGACCAGGAGTTCACCGTCACGGCCTGGAAGGACTACGAGGGCACGAAGCCCGCCACCGACGAGGTGACCTTCCGCAGCTACTCCGACATGAACACCGCGTACACCGACGTCCTGGCCGGCAACGCCGACGTGCTGTTCCTGCCGACCGACAAGATGACGAGCGCGAAGGCCGACTTCGGCGACCGCCTGCACTCCTTCGACGCCCCCGGCATCGACTACCTCGGGTTCCCGCTGTGGGACGACCGGTACTCCGACCCCGACGTGCGCCGCGCGATCTCGATGTCGATCGACCGTGACGAGGTCAACGACGCGATCTACGGCGGCCTGTACGACCCGGCCACCGCGCTGACCCCACCGTCGATGTCCGGCACCGAAGAGGGCATCTGCGGCGACGCCTGCGAGTTCGACCCGGCAGCGGCGAAGAAGCTCCTCGCCAGCGCCGGCGGCTTCGACGGCACCATGACGCTCGTCTACCCGGGCGGCACCGGCCTCGACTCCCTGTACGAGGCGTACGCCAACCAGATCCGGCAGAACCTGGGCGTCGACGCCGAGGCGAAGGCCACCACCGACTGGGCGTCCTACTACTCGGAGCTCACCGACAAGACCGTCGCCGGCCCGCACTTCGGCCACTGGGGCGCGCTGTACATCAGCCAGCAGAACACGCTCCGTGCGCTGTTCACCACGGCCGGCGGCTGCTCCCCGTGCACCGGCTACTACCAGTCCGACGACGTCGACTCGCTGCTCGAGAAGGCCGACTCCGCCGGGTCGCAGGACGAGGCGAACGGGTACTACACGAAGACGCAGCAGGCCGTCCTGCAGGACTTCCCGATCGTCCCCACCTTCTTCGACAAGTACTCGTACGTCACGAGCGACAAGATCGCGAAGCTGCCGGCGGTGGCGGGCAGCCCCGTGATCGCGCAGATCGCCGTGAAGTAGGGCGGGGCATGGAGCAGCACACCGTCCTCGACCTGGTCCGCGACGTCCCCGACCGCGACGGCTTCCCGCTCGTCGACGACCTGCACGCCCGGTTCGCCGCGCTCGCCGCGGCGCACCCCGACCGGGTCACGGTCACCCGGATCGGCACGAGCCGCCTCGGCGAACCCCTGCACAGCTACCGCATCGGCACCGGGTCGCACGCGGCCGTCGTGGTCGGCGGGGTGCACCCGAACGAGCCGATCGGTTCGTGGACGGCACTGCACCTCGCCGAGACGGCCCTCGGTGACGAGCGGGTGCAGGCGCTCGACGTCACCTGGCACATCGTCCCGACGATCGACCCGGACGGCATGCGGCTCAACGAGGCGTGGTTCCACGACCCGCACGACCGCGTGTTCTACTCGCGGCACTTCTACCGGCCCGCTCCGGACAGCCAGGTCGAGTGGACGTTCCCGAACAGCTACAAGTCGGTGTACTTCGACCAGGTGCTGCCCGAGACGCTCGCGTTCATGCGGCTCATCGACGACACCGAGCCGGACCTGCTCGTGAGCCTGCACAACGGTGAGATGGGCGGGGTCTACTACTACCTGTCCGAGGACCTGCCCGACGTCGTCGAGACCCTGCACGCGGTGCCGGCCGCACTCGGGCTGCCGCTCGACACCGGGGAGCCGGAGTCCCCGTACCTGCGGGAGCTCGCCCCGGCCGTGTTCGCGATGGACGGCATCGAGACGGCGTACGCCTACCTCGAGGAACTCGGCGTCGACCCCGGCGAGCACATCCACGGCGGATCGAGCGCGGCGTGGGCGATGCGGCACGGCGCCCTCTGCATGGTGGCCGAGCTGCCGTACTGGAGCCACCCCGACGCCGACGACCAGACCCCGACCGGCGAGCCGTACGCCGACCTGCTGCGCCGGTGCGCGGACGAGCTGGGCGCCTCGGGTGCGGAGCTGCAGGCGTTCCTCGACGAGGCATCGCCGATGCTCACGATCCCGTCCCCGTTCGTCGAGGCCTCCCGGGCGTTCGTGCCGATGCTCGTCGGGATGGCGGACACCGACCGCCGCCGTGCCGAACGGGAACCGGCCGACCGGACGGCCACCGTCGCGGAGCGCTTCGGCTGCGAGGACCTCGTCCGCTGCTTCCGCCTGCGCTACGGCGGCATGCTCCTGCGCGCCGTCGAGGCGGAGACGACCGCCGGCACGGCGTCCGCGCCGCTCCGGCGGCTCCGCGACCGCCTGGCGGAGCGCTACGCGCGCTGGCAGGCGGACGCGTCGACGGGTGCGCAGCCGATCCCGGTGGGGAAGCTCGTGGGCGTGCAGTACGGGGCGATCCTCGCCTGCGCGGCGCACGTGGCGGACCCGACCCGCGCCTCCCGTCCGGTGTCGGCGGCCGTGTCGGGAGGCGCGTGATGCGTCCGACGCTCGCCGTCGGTCGCCGACTCGGCGGCCTGGTCATCGTGTTCCTCGGGGTGACCTTCCTCATCTACGCGATGACGTTCGCGCTGCCCGGCGACCCCATCAAGGCGCTCGGCGGTGAGCGCCCCCTCACCGACTCGGTCGTGCGGGCGCTGCGGGCGGAGTACCACCTGGACCAGCCGCTGTGGCTGCAGTACGTGCAGTACCTGGGCGGCCTGTTCCGGGGTGACTTCGGCACCGACTTCAACGGGCAGTCCGTCGGCGAGCAGATGGCCTCACGGTGGCCGGTGACGATCACGCTGGCGCTGAGCGCGTGGGCGCTCGAGATCGTCCTCGGCATCGGGCTCGGCGTGGTCTCGGCGCTCAGGCGCGGCACCGTGCTCGACAAGACCGTGCTCGTCGGCACCATCGTCGTCGGCGCGGTCCCCGTGTTCGTGCTCGGCGTGGCCCTGCAGCTGGTGTTCTCGGTGCGGCTGCACTGGTTCCCGGTGGCGGGCGTCACCGCCGGGTGGCCGACCGCGTACGTCCTGCCGGCGTTCGTGATCGCCCTGTTCGGCCTGGCCGCGGTGTCCCGGCTCACCCGGACGTCGATGATCGAGACGCTCGACGCCGACTACGTCCGGACGGCCCGCGCCAAGGGGCTCGCGCCGGGCCGGATCGTCGGCGTGCACGTGCTGCGGAACTCGCTCATCCCGACCGCCACCTACCTGGCGACCGACCTCGGGTACCTGATGGGCGGCACCGTCATCATCGAGGGCATCTTCAACCTGCCGGGCGTCGGGAACCTGCTGTTCCAGGGCATCCGCTCGCACGAGGGTGCCGTCGTCGTCGGCATCTCGACCGCCCTCATCCTGGTGTTCCTCGTCACGAGCGTGCTCGTCGACCTGCTGCACGCCGCCCTCGACCCGCGCGTCCGGACAGGAGCCTCCCGATGACCACCGAAGCCCTCGGCGCCACCGTCGACCCCGTCGTCGGGGTCCGGCGTCGGCCACTGCTCGCCGCCGCACGGACGCCGGGGTTCTGGGTGCCCGCGTCGGTGCTCGTGGTGGTCCTGCTCATCGCGGCGTTCCCGCAGCTGTTCGCCGGGCTGTTCGGCCACGGCGACCCCCGGGTGTGCGACCTCGGCCGGAGCGGGGCGTCAGCGACCGCCGGGCACCCGTTCGGCTTCGACCTGCAGGGCTGCGACGTGTACGCGAACGTCATCTGGGGCACCCGGTCGTCGATCGCCGTCGCGGTGCTCACGACCCTGCTCGCCGGCATGGTCGCGGTCGTCGTCGGGACCGTCGCGGGCATGGTCGGCGGATGGGTGGACGCCGTCCTCGCCCGGCTCACCGACGTGTTCCTCGGGTTCCCGTTCCTGCTCGGCGCCGTCGTCGTGCTGAACAGCGTGGGGGAGCGGTCGGTGCTCACCGTGTCGCTCGTGCTCGCCCTGTTCGGGTGGCCGACGATGGCCCGGCTCGTGCGGTCGAGCGTCCGCAGCGTCCGGGGCGCCGAGTTCGTGCTCGCCGCCCGGACGATGGGGTTGTCGACGTGGCGGATCACCACCCGGTACGTGTTGCCGTCGTCGATCTCGCCGCTGCTCGTGCTCGCCACCATCACCGTCGGTGGGGTCATCGTGTCCGAGTCGTCGCTGACCTACCTCGGCATCGGGCTGGAGCGTCCGGCGATCTCGTGGGGGCTGCAGCTGTCCGCGGCGACGTCGCAGTTCCTCCGGGCCCCGCACATGCTCATCGCGCCGGCGGCGTTCCTCGCCGTGACCGTGCTCGCCGTCATCGCGCTCGGCGACACGCTGCGCGCCGCACTCGACCCGCGTCGGCGCTGACGTGCGTCGCGGCGGGCACCGTCGCGACCGACGCGCCAGACTCGAACCACCGCCCTTCGAAAGGACCACCGTGACCGACACCCTCTCCGCGTACCGGAAGACCCTGCCCTACATCCGCGAGTGGGTGTCGTACAAGGTGTGGCAGTTGCGGGTGCCCGGCGTGCAGGTCGCCGTCGGCTTCGGCGGCGAGGTCCTGTTCGACGAGGCCTGGGGCTACGCCGACGTCGAGGCCGGGCGCCGCCTGACCACCTCCGACCTGTTCCGCATCGCCTCGCACTCGAAGACCTTCACCGCGACGGCCCTGCTGCAGCTCGCCGAGCGCGGGTCGCTCCGGCTCGACGACACCGTCGGCACGTACGTCCCGGCCCTGGTCGACGGCGGCTCGCCGCTCGCCGACGCCACCCTGCGCGAGCTCATGGAGATGGGCGCCGGCGTCATCCGCGACGGACACGACGGCGACTACTGGTCCCTGCTCCGCCCGTTCCCCGACGAGCAGGAACTCCTGGCGCTCGTGCTCGACCGGGGCCAGAAGGTGCCGACCGGCTCGTCGTTCAACTACTCGAACCTCGGCTACTCCCTGCTCGGCCTGGTCATCGCCGCGGTGTCCGGGCAGTCGTACAACGACTTCGTGCGCGAGTCGATCACCGAACCCCTGGGCCTGCGGAACACCGGCCCCGACTGGGACCCCGCACGCGCCGACGACTTCGTGGTCGGGTACACCGGCTTCCACACCGCCCGGCACCGGCAGCGCATCGACCACGTCGACACCCGCGCGATGGCCGCCGCCACCGGGTTCCACGGCACCGCGTCCGATCTGGTCCGCTACTTCTCGCAGCACGTGATCGGGCAGGGCACCCTGCTCGACGACCACTCCAAGCGCCTCGCGCAGCGGAAGGCCTGGAGCGCCACCGACGACCCCGCGGCCCGCGGCTACGGTGCCGGGTTCATCGTCGACCGGATCGACGGACGCGAGATCCGCGGCCACTCGGGTGGGTTCCCCGGCCACATCACCCAGTCGATGTTCGACCCGGCGTCCGGGCTCGTCGTGTCCGTGCTCACGAGTGCCGCCGCCGGACCCGCCACGCTCATCGCCACCGCGGTCATCGCCATGCTCGACGCCGCGGCCGACGCCGACGCCCCGGGGACCCCGGTACCCGACGACGTCGACACCGCCACGTTCACCGGACGCTTCGCCAACCCGTGGGGCGTCACCGACGTCGCCCGGATCGGTGACCGGCTCGTCGAGGTCGACCCGTCCGGCGCCGAGCCGATGGACACCCCCACCCGACTCGAGGTCGTCGACGCCGACACGCTGCGGATGACCCACGGCAACCGCTTCGGCTCGGTCGACGAGGACATCACCTACACCCGCGACGAGGACGGCACCGTGCGGGCGATCCGTGGCGGCGGTGGCATGTCGCAGGAGCCGTGGTCGATCCCGGACGAGCGACCCGAGGTGGCCGCCGGGCTGGCCTCGTGACGGACGACAGGGGCGCCGACGGCACCGACGGCGCCGGCACCGACGCCGACGACGACCGGCTGCTCGGACCGGAGCGCCAGGCGTTCGTCGAGGAGTTCGCCCTGATGCTCAACGACGGCGCGGGCATGCCCCTCACCGACGCCCGGGTGCTCGGCTACCTGATGATGACCCGCGCACCGCACTCGTCGTCGTCCGACCTGCAGGCAGCGCTCGGTGCCAGCTCGGGGTCGGTGTCGATGGCCACCCGACGGCTCGTCGACTCCGGGTTCGTGAAGCGCCACATCGTCCCCGGCGAGCGCAGTCACTACTTCCGGGCCGAGGCCGACGTCTGGGGCTCCTGGCTCGCCAGCGAACGGAAGTACCTCGACCGGCAGCGCGACATCATCGGCCGCGGGCTCGCCGTCGTCGAGGGTGCCGGCCGCACCGGCACGGGCGACGTGGACGCCGAGGTCCGCGAGCGTCTGCTCAACGGCCGCGACTACATGCAGTGGCTGCAGGGCTACCACCGCAAGATGCTCGAGGAGTGGGAGGCCTTCAAGGCCGCCCGCGACGACACCGACCCCCCGGAGACCCCATGAGCGGCACCACCGACGTCCTGACCGTCGAGCACCTCACCGTCACCTTCGACGTGGACGGCGAGGTGGTCCGCGCCGTCGACGACGCCTCGTTCACCGTGGCCCGGGGCGAGGTCGTCGCGGTCGTGGGGGAGTCCGGCTCCGGCAAGAGCATGACCGCGATGACCGCGATGGGCATCGCCCCCGACGGTGCGGGCGCCTCGGGGAGCATCCGGCTCGGCGACCTCGAGGTCATCGGCACCGACGAGCGCACCCTCCGGTCGGTCCGGGGCCGCAGCGTGTCGATGATCTTCCAGGACCCGTCCGCGGCGCTGAACCCGGTGTTCACCATCGGGTTCCAGCTCGCCGAGGCCGTCCGACGCACCGACGGCCAGCACGACCGCGCCGCCGTCCGGGAGCGCTCGCTCGAGCTGCTCCGCGCCGTGGAGGTCCCCGAACCCGAACGCCGCCTGGGCCAGTACCCGCACGAACTCTCCGGCGGGCAGGCCCAGCGCGTGATGATCGCGATGGCGCTCGCCGCCGACCCGGACCTGCTCATCGCGGACGAGCCGACGACCGCCCTCGACGTCACCGTGCAGGCCGAGGTGCTCGACGTCCTCCGCGCGCTGCGCGAGCGCACCGGCACCGCGATCCTGCTCATCACCCACGACATGGGCGTCGTCGCGGACCTCGCCGACCGCGTGGTCGTGATGCGCCGAGGCCGCGTCGTCGAGACCGGAACCGCCGAGGCGGTCTTCGCCGCACCGTCCGCCGACTACACGCGCGAACTCCTCGCTGCGGTCCCGCGCATGGGCACCGGGTCCGGCCTGGAGGCCCGGCTCGGCTCCGCCACGGAGCCCCCGGCCGCCGTCCTGGACGTCCGGCACCTCGTGGTCGAGTACGGCGGCGCCCTGCGCGGGCGCTTCCGTGCCGTCGACGACGTGTCGTTCACCGTCGGCCGTGGCGAGATCGTCGGCCTGGTGGGGGAGTCCGGCAGTGGCAAGACCACCATCGGCCGGGCCGCGGTGGGCCTCGCGCCGATCACCTCGGGCTCGGTGGTCGTCGACGGCACCGACGTCGCCGGCGCACGACGAGCCGCCCGCCGGCAGATGCGCCAGCACGTCGGCGTGGTGTTCCAGAACCCGCTCCGGTCGCTCAACCCCCGGTACACCGTCGGGCAGACCGTCGCCGAGCCGCTCCGCCAGATCCTCCGGCTGCCGGCGGTGCAGGTCGAGGAGCGTGTCGAACGGCTCCTCGCCGACGTCGGTCTCGACGGCGGGTACGCCGAGCGCTACCCGCACGAACTCTCCGGCGGCCAACGGCAACGCGTCGCGATCGCCCGCGCGGTGGCGCTCGACCCCGCGCTCCTGATCGCCGACGAGCCGACCAGCGCGCTCGACGTGTCGGTGCAGGCCCGTGTGCTCGACGTGTTCCGCGAGCTGCAGGAGCGCCTCGGGTTCGCGTGCCTGTTCGTCACGCACGACCTGGCCGTCGTCGACACCCTGTGCGACCGGGTCGTCGTCCTGCACGGGGGCCGGGTCGCCGAACAGGGGACGCGCGACGCCATCCTGCGCTCGCCCCGGGACCCGTACACGCGACGGCTCATCCAGGCAGCCCCGGTGCCGGACCCCGGGGAGCAGGCACGCCGACGCTCCGAGCGTCTGGCGGCCCGCGCGGGCTGAGCCGGAGCCGGAGTGTGCGTCGACTCCCGCTGCTCTGCCCGGCGAGGGACGGACGTTCGTGTCCGCGCGATGACGGTTCCGGTTCGCGCCGCCCGGGGATCGTGAACCAGAACCGTCAACGAGGTGGGAACGCGTTCCCATCCGCCCCGGCTCGCCGCTCGCCGACGACACGCCCGTCCGACGCCAGGTCGTCGTCCAGACGGCGCGGTCGACTTGACTGTCGTTCGAACACACGTTCGAATACCGTCGTGGGACGGCGTCGCGAGAACCGGTGGCAGCCCCCGGAACACCCGGAGGTCGAGCGTCCGCGCGCGTACTCGCTGTCCGAGGACGCCCGAGGCGATGACGTCTGTCACGCGGTCACCCCGAAGCCGGTCTGGGCCTGGATCCAGTTCCCGACCTTCCACGTCCGGGTGAAGGCCTTCGCGAAGAGCTGGACCCGCGACGCCGTACTGGTGGAGTGGGCGCAGTTCGGGCAGCAGGCCGAGGCGTGGGTGTGGCGCTCGGCGGTGAAGCACCGCACGCTCCGGGCCGACCGGGACCGCGTGAACCGGAGTCCGCAGGACGCACTGCGTTGACTTCCGCCGCCACCCCGAGGATGGTTTAGCGAACACCGGTTCAGCAAGTAACTCACTGATCGAGGCATTCGGTCCGAGGGCTGTTCCGCAGAAGGAGGCACCATGAAGAACACAGCGGTGCCGTCCTGGGTCGCCCACGTGCTCACCCCGCCAGAGGTCATCAGCGCCTACGTCGAGCGCCGGATCAACGATCCGGCCCTCCTGTCGGGTGAGCAGTCGGAACCCACGTACGCAGACTTCCTGCGCGACGAGTAGACGGCCTCCTCTTCGTTCACCCCGTGCTTCCGCCGCGTCGGCGACGGGCCGAGAGCGTCACGCCGACGCTCGCGGCGGTGACGCACGCCAGGGCGACCGTCTCGAGCACCGAGAGCCCCTCGGCCAGCACGACGAGGCCGGCCAGGGCAGCGATCGCCGGGCCGAGGCTCTGCAGCACGCCGAACACGCGTGTCGGCATCCGGCGGAGCGCGAGCATCTCGAGGGCGTACGGCAGCACGCTGGACAGCACGGCGACGGCGCCGAAGACGAGCAGGAGCGTCGGTTCGCGCAGGACGCCGTCCACCGCGGACCGGAGCCCGAACGGCAACGACACGAGCATCGCGACCACCATCGACACGACGAGCCCGTCGACGCCGGGGATCGCGGCGCCGACGTGCCGGTTCATCACGATGTAGCCCGCCCAGCACGCGGCGGCGAGGACCGCCCAGACGACCCCGCCCACCTCGGTCACCGCGGTCGGGCCGACGCCGAGCAGCACGACCCCCGCGAGCGCCAGCACGGCCCACAGGGCATCGCGCCAGCGCCGGGTGTGCACGAGCGACAGGGCGAGCGGCCCGAGGAACTCGATCGTCACGGCGACACCGATCGGGATGCTCGCGAACGATAGGTAGATGAAGACGTTCATGCCGCCGAGCGCCAGGCCGAGGCCGACCGCACCGAGCCACTGCGCCCGCGTCCAGTGCCGGACGCGGGGACGGACCACCAGGGCGAGCACGACGGCACCGATGACGAGCCGGAGCGTGGCGGCCCCGACCGCGCCGACGTCGTCGAAGTGGGTCTTCGCGATCGCGGCGCCGAGCTGGACGGACACCATCGCGGTGAGGGCCAGCAGGGGTGCGGGGACCCGGTTCATCCTCGGGCTCGGCTCATCCTCGGGCTCGGCTCATCCGAGGTAGGCGAGGACGGCGAGGACGCGGCGGTGGTCCTCTCCGGTGTCCTCGAGGGCGAGCTTGCCGAAGATGCTCGACACGTGCTTCTCGACGGCTCCGGTGCCGATCACCAGGGCGCGGGCGATCGCGGCGTTCGTGCGGCCCTCGGCCATCAGCCCGAGCACGTCACGCTCGCGCGGGGTCAGGGCTGCGAGCGGGTCGCGGCGGCGGCTCATCAGCTGCGTGACGACCTCGGGGTCGAGCACGGTGCCCCCGGCGGCGATGCGGCGGACGGCGTCGTCGATCTCCTCGAGCCGGGTGACGCGGTCCTTGAGCAGGTAGCCGATGCCGGTCGCGCCGGCCGCGAGGACGTCCTCGGCGTAGGTGGCCTCGACGTACTGGGAGAGCAGGAGCACACCCGTCCGTGGAGCGATCCGGCGGGTCTCGACGGCGGCGCGGACACCCTCGTCGGTGAAGGTCGGCGGCATCCGCACGTCCATCACCACGACGTCGGGTGCACCCTCGGGCAGCGTCGCCAGGAAGGCCCGGGCGTCGGAGTACTGCCCGATGACGTCGATGCCGGCCTCGTCGAGCACGCGGGCCAGGCCCTCGCGCAGCAGGACGGCGTCGTCGACGACGACGGCCCGGATGCGTGCTGCATCCGGGCCGTCTGTCATGCCGACCAGCCTAGTGGGAGCGCGGACGCCCCCGTGGGGTCACGGCCGCTGGTTCGCCGCCGTCGGGACGCCGTTCAGGGCACCGAGGGGGATCCGGGCGGTGGCCTCGGTCGGGCCGCCCTCGGGGCTCGAGACGACCAGGTCGCCGTCGAGGGCCCGCATGCGGCCGATCAGGCCCTCGATCCCGTGGCCCTGCTGCGGTCGGGCACCGCCCCGGCCGTCGTCGGTGACGCTGACGGTCAGGTACCAGAGGCCCGAGGCGTCGACGACCAGCCCGAGGTACACCCCGGCGGTGGTGGCGCCGGCGTGCTTCATGGTGTTCGTCAGCAGCTCGCTCACCGTGAAGTACACGTTGCGCTGGATCTCCGTGGCGAGCTCCAGGCCCTCGGGCAGCCGGACGTCCAGGCCCACCGGGATCGGGGTGCGGGCGACCAGTGCCTCGAGCGCCGCGACGAGTCCGCGGTCGAGCAGGATCGGCGGGGCGAAGCCGCGTGACAGGGCGCGCAGTTCGTCGAGGGCGTCCTGGGCGTGCTCGGACGCCTCACCGATGAGCTGCTTGGCCTTCTCGGGGTCCTTCTCGAAGGCGCGCTCGGCGGCGGACAGGTCCATGCGGAGTCGCACCAGCCGCTGCTGCGGGCCGTCGTGCAGGTCGCGCTCGATCTGGCGCAGTGCCTGGCCCTCGGCGGTGACGGCACCGGCGCGGGAGGCCTGCAGGCCGGCGACGCGCTGCTCGAGCTGCTCGGCCCGGAAGCCGCCCAGCAGGCCGAAGTCGACCCAGTAGTGCGCCAGGACGGACCCGCGGGCCCAGAGCGGGAAGAGCACGACCGAGGCGGCCATCGACAGCAGCCCGAGGGCACCGAACCCGACGACGGCCGTCGTGTCCCAGCCGAAGTACTGCGCGCTCAGGCCGTTGGCGAACGCCACCACCGCGAGCCCGACGGGCCAGAGGAAGCCGGCGAACAGCAGGGCTCCGGCACCCACGGTGAAGAGCGCGACGAGCGGGTACACGACCGCGGCGTGCAGCAGGTAGAGCCAGTAGTGCGGGTTGGCGACGGCCGACCCCGTGCGGGTCCACCAGTTCTGCTGCCACCTGGGAGTCCAGTCCACCGGGCGGATCGGCCTCGGGTCGGCCCAGCTCATGCGGAGCTTCTCGAACTGTCCGAGCCACCGCGCCACGAACAGCGCGATGAAGAACATGAGCAGGACGAAGGGGTTGAACAGGTCCCGGAACCCGCCACCGAAGATCGCCGTCGGGAACGCGAAGTACAGCGTGCAGAGCAGCACGGCGGTCAGCGCCATGTACCCGAAGTCCCGCGGCAGGCGCTTCCAGGCGTCGCGGTAGAACTGTCCGGCGGTCATGCCGGAACCACGACCGGAACCACCGACCGGCGCCGACCCGACCGGACCGGACCCGACGCGCGGGGTGGCGCTCCACGAAGCCGGCGGCGACTGCCGGGCGTCCTGGGCGTCCTGGTGGTGCTGGCGCGGGTACTGGGGCATCGGCTTGGTGACTCCAGGGGGCACGGAGTCGCCCAGTGGGACGGTCTGAGCCTGGTCGGGCGAAGGCGTGACGTCGTCCAGCGGGACGGTTCGCGCCTGGTCGAGGCGGTCGGTGTCGGTCATGCATCCAGCTTCGTGATCGCGGAGCCGTTCCCCCATCCTGCCCTCTCCCCACCCCGGGTGGGGTTATCCCCCCTCTTCCACAGGCCGCCCGATCCACGCCCGCGCGTCCTGCCGGTGGACCACGCTCGTCGGATGGGTGACGCGCTCCGAGCACTGATCGACGCCGTCGGGCTCCAGGTCGGGCCGGGCACCGAGGTCCTGTCCGACGACGAGACGTGGACGCTCGACGTCGAAACGACGGGCACCCACGTCTGGGTGGCGACGCGGTCCCGCCCCGTGTGGCTCCGCCGCGGCGACGACATCGCGATCGTCGACGCCGGCACCGCCGCACTCGTCGAAGGGCACACGGCGATCTCGATCAGCACGGGCCCGGGACGCTCCGGCCCGCCCCGAATCGCGGAGACGTACGCGTTCCCGCACGAGGCACTCTTCGCGCTCACCGGTGTCCTCGTCGGTGCCGCAACGCTCGGCCCGCTCGCCGACGAGGTCCTCGCACTCCCGCCCATCGCGAGCACCGGCCCACCCGGTGCGCCCTCGCCGGACGTCGGCCTCGCGCTGCGCCACGTCGGGCACCTCGACGGCGGGAGGTGGCACGGCGCGCAGCAGCAGGCCCTCGCCCGGCTCGTCGTCACGACGGTGCTCCGCGACAACCCGCCCCCGATGCTCGGCGACAAAGGTCTCGCGCGGGTCCTCGACCGCCTGTTCGATCCGGCCGGTCCGTCGTCTCCGCAGGCCCTCCTCGTCGGTGTCCGAATGTCGGAGCGCACCCTCGAGCGCCGGTGCGCCGCAGCGACGGGATGCTCGCCCGCGCAGCTCGGCCGCTGGTACCGCAGTCTCGCCGTCCGGAGCGCACTCACCCGTGGAGACCGCCCGTCCGACGTCGCGACCCGCTTCGGCTTCAGCACGACGTCGTCCATGCGGCGAGCCCTCGAGCGGGTCCGACCCCCGACGAACCGCCGGTGACCGTCGACCGCGGGGAAGGAGGTTCCGATCCGCATCGATGACGGTTCTGGTTCACGATCCTCGGGTTTCGTGAACCAGAACCGTCACGGCGCGGAGAAGACCACGTCGTCCCGCGTCGGTGCAGTGCAGTGCGGTGCGTGCGCCAGTTGCAGGCAGCCGCGCCGCGCTGCGGGAGGGGGAGCGGCGGCAGCGGGAGCCGGACCGGCGAGCACGGCGGGCGCCTGAGCGCGCGGAATCAGCGGCGGGAGCGGGAGCGCGCGGAATCAGCGGCGGGAGCGGGAGCGCGCGGAATCAGCGGCGGGAGCGGGAGCGGGCGGAATCAGCGGCGGGAGCGGGAGCGGGTCGTCGGCGCCGACGTCCGGAGCGGGTCAGGCGGGGGCGCGGCCGGTGGACTCGCGGACGCTCAGGGTGAGCGAGGGGCCCGGGCGTGAGGGGAGCGGGGCGCTGGCGTCGATCTGCGCGCGCAGCAGGGTCGCTGCACGCTGTCCGAGCTCGACGGTGTCGCGGGTGAGCGAGGTGATCGCCGGGCGGACGAGCCGGATCATCGCCGAGTCGTCGAAGGACACGATCGAGACGTCGCCGGGCACCGCGACGCCCATCTCGCTCGCCACGCCCAGCCCGGCGACGGCGAGCACGTCGTTGTCGTAGACGATCGCGGTCGGTCGGACGCTCCGGGACAGCAGGGTGCGGGTGGCGCTCGCGCCGGCCTCGGCCGAGTAGTCCGTCGGCACCGAGACCGTGTCGTCGAGCCCCTCGTCGGCAGCGAACGCCCGGAGCCGGTCCATGCGCATGGCGGTGTGCTCGAACTCGGGCCGGCCGGCGACGTGCGCGATGCGTCGGTGCCCGAGGGCGTGCAGGTACCGCAGAACGGTGTCGGTGGCGTCCGAGTCGTCGATCCAGACCGTGGGGGCGGCGCCGTCGGGGGAGGGGTGCGAGCCGACGACGACGGTGGGCAGGCCGAGGTCGGCGAGCAGGGCGAGCCGGGCGTCGTCGCGACGAGGGTCGATCACGATCACGCCGTCGACACGGTGTCCGCGCCACCAGTCCCGGTAGGTCTCGAGTTCTTCCTCGGCATCGCGCGCGACGAGCAGGTTCATGCCGACGTGGGTGCCGGCGAGCCCGAGCTGGATGCCGGAGATCAGGTCGCCGAAGAACGACTCCGTGCCCAGGGTCCGGGCCGGGCGGTTCAGCACGAAGCCGATGGAACCGGCCTTCGCGCCGCCGAGTGCCCGGGCCGCGGTGTGCGGCTGCCAGTCGAGCTCGCGGGCGATCTCGCGCACGCGGCGACGGGTCTCGTCGGAGACGCCGGGGCGGTCGTTCAACGCGAACGACACCGCACTGATGGACACGCCGGCCCGCGCGGCGATGTCGGCGATCGTCGTTCGACGCTTGGTGGCCACGGGGTTGACTATAGCGCTTTAGTCATTCACAGTGGCTGCCACACACGGGTTCGGTGACTGCTGCTGAACCGGTTCAGCTATGACGAGGGAGTCAGACGCCATGAGGACCACCACACGCATGACGAGGGGCCGCGCCACCGCGCTGCTCGCGACGGCCGCCGCCACGGCGCTCGTCCTGACCGGCTGCTCGAGCGGCGGGAACGCGGCCGACAACGGCGGCGGCGAGATCAGCGGCGCCATCACCCTGCAGACCTGGGCGCTCACGCCGACCTACACGGGCTACCTCAACGGGGTCATCAAGGACTTCGAGCAGGCCCACCCGGACGCGAAGGTCAAGCTGCAGGACCAGCCCGGCGACGGGTACGCCGACAAGGTGCTCAGCCAGGCCTCGTCGAACAGCCTGCCCGACGTGATCAACCTGCCGCCGGACATCGCCCTGCCGCTCGCGAAGCGCGGGTTCCTGCAGGACGTCGCGAAGGACGACTCGAAGCTCGACAGCACGTACGTCGCCGGCGCGTTGGACTCGTACGAGTACAAGGGCGTCGACGGCACGTTCGGGTACCCCTGGTACCTCAACACCGACGTGAACTACTGGAACTCGACGATGTTCGCCAAGTGCGGCCTCGACGCGAAGAACCCGCCGAAGACCACCGACGAGCTGTTCACGCAGGCGAAGACCATGCACGACAACTGCCCGACCGACTACCTGATGAGCCGGAAGCCCGGCCTCGGTGACTTCACGCTCGCCGGCGTCAAGGTGCTCAACGCCGACGGCACGAAGTTCACCTTCGCCGACTCGTCCAAGGCCGCCGACCTGATCGACCGCTACAAGGACGCGTACCAGGACGGCTACATGCCCTCCAACGTGCTGAACAGCGACTACCTCGGCAACTCCACCCTGTTCACGCAGGCCAAGGTCGCCTGGACCACCGGTGGTGCCACCTCGCTCGCCGACTTCGAGAAGAACAACCCGTCGCTCAAGGGCAAGGTCACCGTCAGCCCCGCACTCGACACCCCGCCGCTCTACGTGCAGGGCCTGTCGGTCTCGAGCAAGTCGAAGCACCTCGCCACCGCCGAGGCCTTCGCGAAGTTCATGACGAACGCGAAGAACCAGGAGGCGTTCGCCCACAAGGTCAACATCTTCCCGTCCACCACGTCGTCGCAGTCCGACCCGTACTTCTCGAAGGACGACGGCACCGTGAACGGCGAGGCCCGGGTCCTCGCGAACGAGGCCCTGAAGACGGCGAAGGTCATCAACCCGGTCGAGGCGAACTCCGCGATGACGGACTTCCTCGACCAGCAGATCGCCCTCGCGATGAAGGGCCAGGTGGCGCCCGAGAAGGCGCTGCAGACCGCCCAGACCAAGATGAACAGCCTGCTGGCCAACGGCTGATCCGGCCCCGGAGAAGGAAGAGGGAGGATCGTCATGCGTGCGAACCGCTGGTACACGCCCTGGTTGCTCGTCCTGCCGGCACTGATCTGGCTCGTCGCGTTCAGCCTGTGGCCCTCGATCAACACGGTCCGGTTGTCGTTCACGAACGCCAGCCCGCTCGGCGGCGTCAGCCAGTGGGTCGGGGTCCAGAACTTCGAGACCCTGCTCGCCGATCCGCAGGTGTGGGAGGCGCTGCTCAACAGCGTCATCTACATGGCGGTGTGCCTGCCGCTGCTGACGGTCCTCCCGCTCCTCATCGCGGTGCTCGTGCAGCAGAAGCTGCCCGGGATCGCGTTCTTCCGCACCGCGTTCTACACGCCGGTCATCGCGTCCGCGGTGGTCGTCGGGCTCATCTGGACGTGGATCCTCGACGACCGCGGTGTCATCAACGAGATGGCGCAGGCCCTCGGCGTCGTGCAGGGCAGCGTCCCGTTCCTGACCGACCGGTGGCTGCTGCTCCTCAGTGCCATCAGCCTGACGGTGTGGAAGGGGCTCGGCTACTACATGATCATCTTCCTGGCCGCCCTCGGGAACGTCGGCAAGGACCTGCACGAGGCCGCCGCCCTCGACGGTGCCGGCGCCGTCCGACGCTTCTGGTCGGTCACGATGCCCGGGGTCCGCGGCACCATGACACTCGTCGGGATCCTGGTGTGCGTCTCCGCGCTCCGGGTGTTCAGCGAGCTCTACATCCTCACCAACGGCACCGGCGGACCCGGCGGGCAGGACAACTCGCTCGTCATGCTCATCCAGCAGTACGCCCGCGGCTTCACCGGCAACCTCGGCTACGCGTCCGCCCTGAGCCTCCTGCTCTTCGTCGTGACGCTCGTGCCGATGCTCGCCCTCGCCCGGATGAACAGCAAGGCGGACAAGTGACGAACACGACCAGCACGACCGAACCCGTCATCGGCGGCGCGCAGGGCGCAGCCAGCCCGACGCCGGACGTGACCGGCGTGACGGGCGCTGGACGGGCCTCCAGGCAGAACGGACGTGACGGACGCAAGCGGCGCCGCGCGGTTTGGGGCGTCATGTCCACCCGCGAGAAGGTCGTCCGCTACGTCCTGCTCATCGTGGTGCTCTTCATCACGATCGGCCCGTTCCTCTGGCAGCTGTCCACGTCGCTCAAGGGCGCCGGTGAGGACATCTACACGGCGAACCCGTCGTTCATCCCGTCCGAACCGACCATCGAGAACTACCTGAAGGTCGCCGCCGCGATCCCGGTGTGGCGGTACATCGGCAACTCCCTGCTCGTCGCCGCGATCGACGTGCTCGGCAACATCGTGTTCGCGACCCTGGCCGGCTTCGCCCTCGCCCGTCTGCAGTGGCGGCACCGGAAGCTCGTGCTCGGCCTGTTCCTCGGCACCCTCGTGCTTCCCGGCGAGGCGACGATCATCTCGCAGTTCGTCACCGTGAAGGACCTCGGCCTCGCCGACAACCTGGTCGGCGTCGCCCTGCCCGGCATGATCGCGGCGCTCAACGTCCTGCTGATGTTCAACGCGTTCCGGCAGATCCCCGAGGAGATCGACCAGGCCGCGGTGATGGACGGTGCGAACGCGATGCAACGTCTGCGCTACATCTCGCTGCCCGCCGTGCAGGGGACCATCGCGGTCATCGCGATCTTCTCGTTCATCGGCGCGTGGGACGACTTCCTCTGGCCGCTCATCGTGCTGCAGTCGCCCGAGAACCTCACCCTGACCGTCGGGTTGCAGTACCTGCAGGGCACGTTCGCCACCGACCAGCGGATGATCGCGGCCGGCACCATGATCGCCTTCATCCCGATCGCCGTGATCTTCGCCGTCCTGCAGCGCTTCTTCTTCAAGGGCGTCGAAGAGGGCGGTGTGAAGGGCTGATGCGGTTCGGGGTCAACTACACGCCCTCGGTCGGGTGGTTCCACTCGTGGCTCGACTTCTCGCGGTCGGACACCGCGAGGGACCTCGAGGCGATCGCGTCGATCGGCGCCGACCACGTGCGGATCTTCCCGCTCTGGCCGGTCGTCCAGCCGAACCGGACGCTCATCCGGCAGCAGGCCCTCGACGACGTCGCGACGGTCGTCGACCTCGCCGGCTCGTTCGGACTCGACGTCAACGTGGACGCGCTGCAGGGGCACCTGTCGAGCTTCGACTTCGTGCCGTCCTGGCTGGACAGCTGGCACCGCCGCAACATGTTCACCGACCCGGACGTGGTCGCGTCGACCGCCGCGTACGTCCGGGCGCTCGCCGGAGCCGTCGCCGACAAGCCCAACCTGCTCGGCATCACCATCGGCAACGAGGTCAACCAGTTCGCACACGCCCCGCACCCCGCACCGCACACGATCACGGGGGAGCAGGGGCACGCGTGGGCGGCGGCGATGGTCGCGGCGGCGCGGGCGGGGCTGTCGGACGGGTCGTCGGCGTCGGCCGCTTCGTCCGTGTCGGTCGGCCTGGAGGCGCGGCTCGACCCCGCCTCGTCGGTCGCTTCCGCCACCGGGTCGCGTCCCGGGCCACTGGTCACCGTCGCGCAGTACGACGCGGCCTGGTACGACGACGCCCAGCCCTTCGGCCCCGAGCACGCGGCGGACCACGGTGACGCCACGGTCACGCACTCGTGGGTGTTCAACGGCTCGGCGGCCCTGCACGGCGCCCTCGGAGCAGGGTCGGTGCGGCACGGGGAGTACCTGCTCCAGCTCGCCGCGGCCTGGAACCGCGACGCCGCCCGACCGAACTGGCTGCAGGAGGTCGGCGCCCCCACCAACGTCGTCGACCCCGCCGACGCCGCCGCGTTCACCGAGCAGACCATCCGGCACGTCCTCGACGCGCAGCAGGTGCTCGGGGTGACGTGGTGGTGCTCCCACGACGTCGCCCGGTCGCTCGCGGACTTCCCGGAGCTCGAGTACGACCTCGGGCTGTTCACGAACGACGGACGCCTGAAGCCCGCCGGCGAGGCGTTCGCCGTCCTCGCCCGCGCCGAGCACACCCGCGACGCCCGTGCCGCACCGCCGACCACCGCGCTCGTCCTCGACGACGTGCTGTCCGACGGCACCGACCGGCACGGCACCCGCGCCGACTGCGCCCCTGGCGGCCGGTTCGCCGCCGCCTGGCTCGCCCTGGCCGAAGCCGCACCGGACGGCCGCGGGCCCCAGGTCGTCCTGGGCTCCCGACTGTCGGACACCGCGCTGCTGGCCGACCGCGGCATCGACCGCTGCGTCGACGTGCCCTCCGACCTCGACACCACCACCGTCCGCGTCGCCCACCCGGCGACGACGCCCTGACCCCGGAAGGCCCCATGCACGACGACATCCCCCTCACCACCGGACGCGCCCGACGGGTGCTCGACGAGCGGATCACCCCCGCGGTGCACGCGACCACGACGGCCCTCCGGGCCGCCTGGCACGAGCTGCCGGGGGAGCCGGTCCCGCCGACCGAGGGGCTCGCGCTCACGTTCGAGCCCTACGAGGTCGGCACCCCGTGGGGCGCGGCCTGGGGCACGACGTGGTTCCGGCTGACCGGGACCGTGCCGACCGAGTGGGCCGCACGCCGGGTGGAGGCCGTGATCGACCTCGGCTTCGACAAGAACATGCCCGGGTTCCAGTGCGAGGGACTCGTCTACCTGGCCGACGGCACCCCCGTGAAGTCGATCAACCCGCGCAACCAGTGGGTCCTGGTCACCGAGCGGGCCGAGGGCGGCGAGACCGTCGAACTGTTCGTCGAGGCCGCATCGAACCCCGTCCTGCTCGACTACCACCCCTTCCTGCCGACGCAGGAGGGCGACGTGCAGACCGCGTCCTCGAAGCGCCTCTACGCCACCCGCCGGATGGAGCTCGCCGTCTTCGAGTCCGAGGTGCACGAACTCGCCCTGGACATCGACGTCCTGCTCGAACTGCAGGCCGAGCTGCCCGCCGGACCCCGACGCATGCGGATCCTGCAGGCCCTCGACGACGCCCTCGACGCGCTCGACCTGCAGCACATCCCGGAGACCGCCGGGGACGCCCGTGCGGCGCTCGCCGAGGTGCTGGCCGCTCCCGCCGAGGCCTCGGCGCACACGATCTCGGCCGTCGGGCACGCCCACATCGACTCCGCCTGGCTCTGGCCCGTGCGAGAGACCATCCGCAAGGTCGCCCGCACCACGTCGACCATGACCGAGCTCATCGACCAGACCGACGACTTCCTGTACGGCATGTCGAGCGCGCAGCAGTACGCGTGGATCAAGGAGCACCGCCCCGAGGTCTACGCCCGGGTCAAGGCCGCGGTCGAGGCCGGCCGGTTCCTGCCGATCGGCGGCATGTGGGTCGAGTCCGACACCGTGATGCCGACCGGCGAGAGCATCGTCCGGCAGTTCTCGCAGGGCCAGCGGTTCTTCGAGCGCGAGTTCGGCATCCGACCCAAGGGCGTCTGGCTGCCGGACAGCTTCGGGTACTCGCCGGCGCTGCCGCAGCTGATGCGCCGCGCGGGCTTCGAGTGGTTCTTCACGCAGAAGATCTCGTGGAACCAGGTGAACAAGTTCCCGCACCACACGTTCCTGTGGGAGGGCATCGACGGGTCGCGGGTGTTCTCGCACTTCCCGTCGATGGACACCTACAACTCGCGATTGTCCGGCAGCGAGGTCGCGAAGGCCTCCCGCCAGTTCCGCGAGAACCGGCTCGCGACCGGCTCGATTGCCCCGGTCGGCTGGGGTGACGGCGGCGGTGGCACCACCCGGGAGATGACCGGCACCGCCGCACGGTTGGCGGACCTCGAGGGCAGCGCGAAGGTCCGCTGGGAGCACCCGGACACGTTCTTCGACCGGGCGAAGTCCGAACTGACCGATCCGCCCGTGTGGGTGGGGGAGCTGTACCTCGAGCTGCACCGGGCCACGCTCACGTCGCAGCACGGCACGAAGCAGGGCAACCGCCGGTGCGAGCAGCTGCTCATCGAGGCCGAGCTCTGGGCAGCGACCGCCGCCGCCCGCACCGACTTCGCCTACCCGTACGACGAGCTCGACGCCCTGTGGCAGCAGGTCCTGCTCCAGCAGTTCCACGACATCCTGCCGGGCACCTCGATCGCGTGGGTGCACCGCGAAGCGGTCGAGCGGTACGCCGAGACGGCCGCGGCGCTGACCGCGATCATCGACCAGGCGCTCTCGGCGCTCGCCGGCACCGGGGACGCGGCCGTCGTCGTGAACCCGGCCCCGTTCCTCCAGGCCGGTGCACCCGCGCAGGGCGCCGTGGTGGCGACCGACGTGGCGGCAGCGACCGACGTGTCCCTGACCGAGCAGGACGGCGGGTACGTGCTGGCGAACGACCTGGTGCGGGTCGTGGTCGACGCGCAAGGGCTCGTGATGAGCGCCGTCGACCTGGCGAGCGGGCGCGAGGCGATCGCGGCCGGGCAAGCGGCGAACCTGCTGCAGCTGCACCAGGACTTCCCGAACATGTGGGACGCGTGGGACGTCGACCGGTACTACCGCAACCGCGTCGAGGACCTCGTGTCGACCACCCGGCTGACCGCGTCGGTCGACGACACCGGGGCCGCACGGGTCGTCGTGTCCCGGGCGTTCGGTGACTCGACGGTGACGCAGGAGATCGTCCTGGCGCCGGGGTCCCGCACCCTGGAGTTCGACCAGGTGACCGACTGGCACGAGACCGAGAAGTTCCTCAAGGTGGCCTTCCCGCTCGACGTCCGCGCCGAGCACACCGTCGCCGAGACGCAGTTCGGCGCGCAGAAGCGGGTGACCCACACCAACACCTCGTGGGAGGCCGCGAAGTTCGAGACCTCGATGCACCGCTACGTGCTGGTGTCCGAGCCGGGCTTCGGTGTCGCGCTCGTGAACGACTCGATCCACGGCTTCGACACCACGCGCGACGCCGTCGACGGGCACGTCACCACCACCGTGCGGCTGTCGCTGCTGCGGGCACCGCGGTTCCCGGACCCCGAGACCGACCAGGGCGTGCAGACGCACCGGTACGGCATCGTCATCGGCACCGACCAGCTCGGAGCCACGTCGGCCGGCGTGCGGATGAACGCGGGCGCGCGGACCATCACGGGCGCGCACGGCTTCGAGCCGCTGGTGCAGGTGTCCGGGGACGTCGTGCTGTCGAGTGTCAAGCTCGCCGACGACCGGTCGGGCGACCTGGTCGTGCGCGTCTACGAGCCGTCCGGGCAGCGGGGGACCGGGGGCATCGCGGTCTCGGCCGACGAGGCGACCTTCGGCGCTGCCGTCGAGGTGACCCTCCTCGAAGAACCGCTCGGTGACGCCGTGCCGTCGTCCGACGCGGCCGCGTCCTCGTTCGCCGTCGACGCCTACGAGGTCCGCACCTTCCGGTTCCCGCGCAACTGACCGACCGACTGACCGACCGTCCCACCCAAGGAGGAACCACATGAAGCAGTCCACGAAGTTCAGCATCGCGACCGCACTGGTCGCCATGCTCGCGGCACCACTGGTGCCCGCCGCAGCGTCCGCGGCGCCCTCCTCGTCCGGGGCCGGCCACGGGCACGGACACGGTTCGTCCCACGGCAGCGGGCACGGTCACGGTCATGGACACGGGCACCACGCTGAGCCCACCAAGTCGGGGCCGACGAGCATCGCCTACGTCGAGGTGAACAACGACGAGCTCGCCAACGTCGGGCGGTACACGCTGGAGAACGGCGCGAACGCGTTCGACGTGGCGATCATCTTCGCCGCGAACATCAACTACGAGGACGGCAAGGCGGTCCTATACAACAACGAGAACGTGCAGCGGACCCTCGACCAGGCCGCTACGCAGATCCGCCCGCTGCAGGCCAAGGGCATCAAGGTGACGCTCTCGGTGCTCGGCAACCACCAGGGCGCCGGCCTGGCGAACTTCCCGACGAAGGCCGCGGCACGGGACTTCGCGGCGCAGGTCTCCGCGACGGTCAAGAAGTACGGACTCGACGGCGTCGACCTGGACGACGAGTACTCGGACTACGGCGTGAACGGCACCCCGCAGCCGAACCAGCAGTCCATCGGCTGGCTCATCAGCGCCCTGCGTGCGGACATGCCGGGCAAGATCATCTCGTTCTACGACATCGGCCCGTCCTCCGATGCCCTGAAGACGGCGAACCCGTCGACCGGCGGGAAGCTCGACTACGCCTGGAACCCGTACTACGGCACCTACACGGCGCCGACGATCCCGGGCCTGCCGAAGTCGAAGATCTCCGCCGCCGCGGTCGACATCCAGAACACCCCGCAGGCCACGGCAGTGTCGCTCGCGCAGCGCACGAAGGCCGACGGCTACGGCGTCTTCATGACGTACAACCTGCCGGGAGGCGACGAGTCCTCCTACGTCTCCTCCTTCACGAAGGTGCTGTACGGACAGGCCGCGTCATACCGCTGACGCGTCCGTCCTGACGGCGACTCGCGCCCCGTGCTCCCCGGCTCCGGCCTGGAGGCACGGGGCGCGTCGTCCAGGTCCCGCTGGCCCGGGGGAGGCACCAGTTCCTCCTCGCCCGTGACGGTTCCGGTTCGCAGACCCCGGCGATCGTGAACCGGAACCGTCATCCACCGAGAACGAATCCCGACCCGGCGCGCTCGACGCCGCGGCCGTACGATCGCCGCATGGAGCTCGAGTCCCGCGGCGAGGTGATCGAGTGGCGCGGCCCGTCACCGTTCTTCTTCGTCGTCGTGCCACCGGACGCTGCCGAGGTCATCGCCGACCTCGCGCCGGTGCTCACCTACGGGTGGGGTGTGATCCCGGCCCGCGTGACGATCGGCTCGGTGACGTGGACGACGTCGCTGTTCCCGAAGGACGGCGGGTACCTCGTCCCGTTGCGGGCGGCGGAGCGGAAGCGTGCCCGGGTGGAACTCGGCGACTCCCCGGAGATCAACCTCGAGTTCGCCGACCCCTGACGCGCGTGCACCGTGGGGTTCTGTGGAGGGGATGACGGGAATCGAACCCGCGTAGCCAGTTTGGAAGACTGGGGCTCTACCATTGAGCTACATCCCCGCGCCTGCGCACCAGGCGCAGCCCGACCATCGTAGCGGACGAACGAGCACCGACATGCCGACGCGCGTCATCCCGAAGCCGGACGGCGGTGCCGAGCGCACCATCCGCTGGTCGCGGGTGGTCTCGTACGTACTGGTGGTCCTCGCCGCCGCGGTGCTGTCCCTGCGTCCCGACCTGTTCGGTGACCCGCAGTCTCAGCCCGCGCACGCACTGCTGCACGTCGGGCGGATCGTCGTCGGGCTGCTGCTGGCGGTGGCTGCCCTCGGGGTCCAGGTGGCCGTCGGGATCCGGTGGCGGCGGGGTCTGCGACGCGCCGCGGAGGACGACTGAGCAACCCCCGGGAACAGCGCGCCGTCGGACCGCTAGACTCACCGGGGTCGCATGCGCCCCTCGGCGTGCGCGGCTGATCCCTGGCACGAAGCAACGGGGCGTAGCTCAGCTTGGTAGAGCGCCCGCTTTGGGAGCGGGAGGTCGCAGGTTCAAATCCTGTCGCCCCGACCAGGTCCTCCGAGCACCACCGACCACACGAACGTCAACCAACAGGAGAACATCCCTTGGCCACCAGCACCGTCGACAAGGTGAGCGACACCCGCGTCAAGCTCACCGTGAACGTGACGCCGGACGATCTCAAGCCGAGCATCGACCACGCCTACAAGCACATCGCCGAGCAGATCAACATCCCCGGCTTCCGCAAGGGCAAGGTCCCGCCGGCGATCGTCGACCAGCGCGTCGGCCGCGGCGAGGTCCTGAACCACGCCGTCGGTGACGCCATCGACAACTTCTACCGCCAGGCGGTCGAAGAGCAGGAGCTGCGCATCCTCGGCCGTGCCGAGGCCGACGTCGCCGAGCTGCCGAACGTCGCGGACTTCACCGGCGACCTCGTCCTCACCTTCGAGGTCGACGTCCGCCCCGAGTTCGACCTGCCGGACTACTCCTCGTACGAGCTCACCGTCGACGCCGTCGAGGTGTCGGACGACGAGATCGAAGAGGAACTGCAGAACCTCCGCACCCGCTTCGGCACGCTCGTGACGGTCGACCGTCCGGCGAAGACCGGCGACTTCGCGCAGATCGACCTCACCGCCAGCATCGGCGACGACGAGGTCGACTCGGCCACCGGCGTCTCCTACGAGATCGGCTCCGGTGACCTGCTCGAGGGCATCGACGAGGCGCTCGAGTCCCTGACCGCCGGTGAGTCGACGACCTTCGAGTCGAAGCTCGTCGGTGGCGACCGCGAGGGCGAGACCGCTCAGATCGCCGTCACCGTCACCGCCGTCAAGGAGCGCGAGCTCCCCGAGGCCGACGACGAGTTCGCCCAGATCGCCAGCCAGTTCGACACCATCGACGAGCTCAAGGCCGACCTGAAGGAGCAGATCGCGAAGTCCAAGACCTTCGGTCAGGGCGCCGCGGCTCGCGACAAGCTCGTCGAGAAGCTCACCGAGGACGTCAACATCCCGATCTCGGAGCAGCTCATCGCCGACGAGGTGCACCGTCACCTCGAGCAGGAGAACCGCCTCGAGGACGAGGAGCACCGCAAGGAGGTCTCCGAGTCCAGCGAGACCGCCTTCCGCTCGCAGATCCTCCTCGACGCGATCGCCGAGAAGGAAGAGATCCAGGTCTCGCAGGAGGAACTGACCCAGTACCTCATCCAGGCCGCCGCGCAGTACGGCATGGAGCCGGCCGAGTTCATCAAGGTCATCGACCAGAACGGCCAGATCCCCGGCATGGTCGGCGAGGTCGCTCGTTCGAAGGCGGTCGCGACCGTCCTGTCCAAGGTGACCGTCAAGGACACCAACGGCGACGCCGTCGACCTCTCCGCCTTCACGGCGGGCGTCGCGCAGGAGCCGGCAGGGGACGCCGAGTAACGATCTCGACGCCACCAGTACGACAGACGGGAGGCGCGGTGCCAGCTGGCACCGCGCCTCCCGTCCGTATTTCCGCACCACCGCATTGCTGTCGGCGAACAGACGAGAACTGGTGCGTTGCACCCGATAAGTTCGACAACAAGCGACAACTGAACGGGAGCTTTTCCATGGCCGAAGCAACACTGAACCCCAGTGTTTTTGACCGCCTTCTGAGAGACCGGATCGTGTGGCTCGGCTCCGAGGTCCGCGACGACAACTCGAACGAGATCGCAGCCAAGCTGCTGCTGCTCGCCGCCGAGGACCCTGAGAAGGACATCTACCTCTACATCAACTCGCCCGGTGGTTCGATCACCGCCGGCATGGCGATCTACGACACGATGCAGTTCGTCCCGAACGACATCGTCACCGTGGGCATCGGCCTCGCCGCGTCGATGGGACAGTTCCTGCTGTCCTCTGGCACGCCCGGCAAGCGCTACATCACGCCGAACGCGCGCGTGCTGCTCCACCAGCCGTCCGGTGGCTTCGGCGGCACCGCTGCCGACATCCAGACGCAGGCCAAGGTCATCCTCGACATGAAGCAGCGCATGGCGGAGCTCACGGCCGAGCAGACCGGCAAGTCGGTCGAGCAGGTCCTCAAGGACAACGACCGCGACAACTGGTTCACGGCGCAGGAAGCGCTCGAGTACGGCTTCGTCGACCACCTCCGCGCCTCGAGTGCCGAGGTCATCGGCGGTGGTGGCACCGTCGGCGACGGCGAGACGCCCACCAGCGCAGCCGAGCCCGACGCCCAGTCCTGATCACCACCGAAGAAAAGGAAACGAGAATGCATCTCCCCATGCTCGGTGGCGCGCAGAACGTCCCGGCTCCGTCCAATCGGTACATCCTGCCGAGCTTCGAAGAGCGCACGGCCTACGGCTACAAGCGCCAGGATCCGTACGCCAAGCTGTTCGAGGACCGCATCGTGTTCCTCGGCGTGCAGGTCGATGACGCGTCGGCTGACGACGTCATGGCCCAGCTGCTCGTGCTCGAGTCGATGGACCCCGACCGCGACATCGTGATGTACATCAACTCGCCCGGTGGCTCGTTCACCGCGATGACGGCGATCTACGACACGATGCAGTACATCCGTCCGCAGATCCAGACGGTCTGCCTCGGCCAGGCTGCCTCGGCCGCGTCGGTGCTCCTCGCCGGTGGTACCCCCGGCAAGCGCCTCGCGCTGCCGAACGCCCGTGTGCTGATCCACCAGCCCGCGACCCAGCAGGGTGGCGGTCAGGCGTCCGACATCGAGATCCAGGCGGCGGAGATCCTCCGCATGCGCACCTGGCTCGAGGAGACGCTGTCGAAGCACTCCAACAAGACGCCGGAGGAGATCAACCACGACATCGAGCGCGACAAGATCATGTCCGCGCAGGAAGCCGTGGAGTACGGCCTGATCGACCAGGTCCTCACCAGCCGCAAGAACCTGCCGGCGCTCGTCAAGTAGCACCAGCAGGAACGACGAAGGCCCCGCACCGAACGGTGCGGGGCCTTCGTCGTAGCGCGGTGGTCAGTCCTCGGTGTCGTCGGACTCCGGGGCCGGCTTGCGGCGCAGGAGCAGCAGCACCGCGACGACCACGCCGACCAGCACGACGCCACCGGCGCCGATCCAGATCGCGTCGGACGCCGCCGAGTCGCTCGATCCCGAGGCGGTGCCCGTGGTGGTGTCCGAACCGGCATCGTCGTCACCAGTGGTGGCGCAGGTCGGGGGCTTCGCCGCACCCGAGGCCGGGGTGAAGCCCGACGGCGCCTTCCACGTGAAGGGGTACTCGTCGGACACGGTGTGCCCGTCGGCGGAGACGATCTGCCACTCGACGGTGTACTTGCCCGAGTCGCCGAGGGCTGCGGCCGTGGTCATCGACGGCCCCTCGACGTCGACGCAGCCGTCCTCGTAGTACTTGCCGTCCGGGCCGACGATGCGGAACGCGAAGCCCGACCCCGAGTCGCCGATGTCGAGCAGCTTGTCGTTCGTCGTGATGTCGAACGTCTTCGGCAGCTCGGTCAGGGTGCCGCCGACCTCCGGGTCGGACGAGATCAGGTAGTTGTGCGCGCTGGCCGGACCCGCGAGCCCGAGGACCGCACCACCGGCGATCGCGACGGCCGCGGCTGTCCCGGCCACGAGCCTCCAGGCAGAGGACCGAGGCCGGGACCGACGCGAGCCGCGCTGCGTCACTTGGCGGAGCTCCGACGACGCGTGCCGGCGACGGCGACGACCAGGGCGACGGCGCCGAGCACCAGGCCGCCGAGGCCGAGGAAGC
Source organism: Curtobacterium sp. MCPF17_021 (assembly GCF_003234605.2). Taxonomy (NCBI): domain Bacteria; kingdom Bacillati; phylum Actinomycetota; class Actinomycetes; order Micrococcales; family Microbacteriaceae; genus Curtobacterium; species Curtobacterium sp. MCPF17_021. The sequence continues at coordinate 1,145,442 of NZ_CP126252.1, forward strand.
GGCCGACCAGGTCGGGGTCGTTCGAGGCGGTCGAGCCGGCGGCCTCGGCCGTCGGGGTCGCGGCGATCGGGTCGCCGTCGTCGTCCGTCGCCTCGGCGGCGGTCAGCGTGATCGAGGGTGCCGGGTGCTCGGGCTCGGCTTCGCCGGCCTTCTGTTCCTGGTTCCACTCGACGCTGCCCTTCTCGCAGGTCTGGATCGCGGGGAACTCGACCAGGTCGCCGGCCTTGCCGTCCGGCAGCGAGAACGAGAGCGCGAAGGTGTCGCGCTCGTCGGCGGGCAGGGGGGTCTTCGCGGTGTACGTGACGCTGGTGACGCGCTCGGCGGCCGTCTCGGCGTGGTCCTCGTCGGATGCCGACGCCGACGGGTCGGTGTAGGGCTCGGTCGCCTTCGTGATCGTCCAGTTCGGGTTCACGGTGGGCGTGACCTCGATGACGGACTCCGGCACCTGGAACTGGATCTTCGTCGTGGGGGAGCCGTCGCAGCCGTGCGGGACCGAGAAGGTCGCCGTGGTGTACGAGTTCGCTGCGGTCGACGTGGCCGTGGCGGACACGTGCGCGCTGGCCGCCGTGGCGCTGCCGAGGACGATGACGGCTGCGACACCGAGGGTGACGGCGCCGCCGGCGGCGAGACGCTTCTGCATGGGGTTCCTTCCGGGGTGGTTCTGCACCTGCTGTTCTACAAGATGTAGAGAAGTCCGGATCACCGTAGCAGGCTCGCACGCCCTGGGCGAACGCGCGGGCGGATTCCGGAGGGGCATCGCGGTCGGTGTCACCGGTTGCGGTTAGGCTCGTGTCCACGACGAGGTGCCCACCAGCAGCGGTGCACCAGCGGTGGTGCGACAGCGCGGCCGGCATGTCCAATCAGGGAGGCACGGGAATGGCACGCATCGGAGAGAGCGGCGATCTCCTCAAGTGCTCGTTCTGCGGCAAGAGCCAGAAGCAGGTCCAGCAGCTCATCGCCGGACCGGGCGTCTACATCTGCGACGAGTGCGTCGAGCTCTGCAACGAGATCATCGAGGAACGTCTGGCCGAAGCCGGCGAGGACACCTCGAGCGGGGACTTCGAACTGCCCAAGCCGCGGGAGATCTTCGACTTCCTGCAGGAGTACGTCATCGGGCAGGACCCGGCGAAGCGCGCCCTCGCCGTGGCCGTCTACAACCACTACAAGCGCATCCGGGCGCAGGGGCAGATCACCGCCGCCGAAGACCGCGACGACATCGAGATCGCCAAGTCGAACATCCTGCTCATCGGCCCGACCGGCTGCGGCAAGACGTACCTCGCGCAGACCCTGGCGAAGCGCCTCAACGTGCCGTTCGCCGTCGCGGACGCCACCGCCCTGACCGAGGCCGGCTACGTCGGCGAGGACGTCGAGAACATCCTCCTCAAGCTCATCCAGGCCGCCGACTACGACGTGAAGCGTGCCGAGACCGGCATCATCTACATCGACGAGGTCGACAAGATCGCCCGCAAGGCCGAGAACCCGTCGATCACCCGCGACGTCTCCGGTGAAGGCGTGCAGCAGGCGCTGCTCAAGATCCTCGAGGGCACGGTCGCCTCGGTCCCGCCGCAGGGCGGCCGCAAGCACCCGCACCAGGAGTTCATCCAGATCGACACGACGAACGTGCTGTTCATCGTGGCGGGCGCGTTCGCCGGGCTCGAGGACATCGTGTCCTCGCGCGTCGGCAAGCGCGGGATCGGCTTCGGGGCACCCCTCCACAGTGCGACCGACCACCAGGACCTGTACTCCGAGGTGTTGCCGGAAGACCTGCACAAGTTCGGTCTGATCCCCGAGTTCATCGGTCGTCTGCCCGTCGTCACCACGGTGTCGCAGCTCGACCAGGCGGCGCTCATGCAGATCCTGACCGAGCCGAAGAACGCGCTGGTCAAGCAGTACCAGCGGATGTTCCAGATCGACGGCGTCGAGCTCGAGTTCGACCAGGGTGCGCTCGAGGCCATCGCGGACCTCGCGGTGCTGCGCCAGACGGGTGCCCGCGGGCTCCGGGCGATCCTCGAAGAGGTCCTCGGCCCGGTGATGTTCGACGTCCCGTCCGACGACGACGTGGCCCGCGTGGTGATCACCCGCGAGTCCGTGCTCGAGAACGCGGCGCCGACGATCGTGCCGCGGCCCCGGGCCAAGCGCGTCGAGAAGTCGGCGTAGCCCTCCGGAACCAGCGAACGGACACAGCACCACGGGATTCCGTGGTGCTGTGTCCGTTTCGTGGTGCGGTGCGGTGCGGTGCGGTGCGACGGCGCTCGGCGGCCTGCGCCGGCGCGCCTACTCGAGCCCGCGGCGCCGCAGCAGCGGGCCGACCTCGGCGTCGCGGCCGCGGAAGTCCCGGTACGCCTCGAGCGGGTCCTTCGCCCCGCCGACCCCGAGCAGACGCTCGGCGAACCGCCTGCCGGCTGCACGGTCCAACCCGCCGTTGTCGCGGAACCACTCCACCGTGTCGGCGTCGAGCACCTCGGACCAGATGTACCCGTAGTAACCGGCGTCGTACCCGCCCGAGAACGTGTGTGCGAAGTACGTCGACGAGTAGCGCGGCGGCACGGCCTCGACCGCGATGCCGGCGGCGGCCAGGGCGTCCCGCTCGAAGTCCTCGACGGACGTCACCGCTGCGGCGTCGGCCGCCGAGAGCCGGTGCCACGCCTGATCGAGCAGTGCGGCGGCGAGGTACTCGGTCGTGCCGAAGCCCTCGTTGAACCCCTCGGACTCGCTGAGCCCCAGGACGAGCTCGGGCGGCAGGGGTGCTCCGGTCTCGTGGTGCTTCGCGTAGTTCGCCAGCACGGACGGCCACGACAGCCACATCTCGTTCACCTGGCTCGGGAACTCGACGAAGTCCCGCTCGACGTTCGTGCCGGAGAACCGCGGGTAGGTGGTGCGGGCGATGAGGCCGTGCAGGGCGTGGCCGAACTCGTGGAAGAGCGTCTCGACCTCGTCCTGGATGAGCAGGGTGGGGGAGCCGGCGGACGGCTTCGCGACGTTGAGGTTGTTGACCACGACGGGCAGGGTGCCGAGCAGCTCGGACTGCTCGACGACCGGGTTCATCCACGCGCCGCCGCGCTTGCCGTCACGTGTGTAGAGGTCGAGCAGGTACAGCCCCACGGGCTCGCCGTCGTCGGCGGTGACCTCGAAGACCCGGACCTCGTCGTTGTAGCCGCGCAGGTCCGGGCGCTCGGTGAAGGTCAGGCCGTACAGGGCGCCGGCGGCGTGGAAGACCCCGTCGTGCAGGACCCGGTCGGCCTCGAAGTACGGGCGGAGCGCGGTGCTGTCCGCGGCGAACTGCTCGCCACGCAGGATCTCGGTGGCGTACGCCCAGTCCCACGACTCGATGTCGAACCCGACCGTGCGCGATCGGACCGCGCGTTCGTCGTCGGCGTTCCGGGCGGCGGCGCCGACGAGTGAGGACAGCAGCCCGTCGACGGCCTCGGGGGTCTTCGCGGTCTCGTCGGCGGTGACCACGGCGGCGTGGTTCGGGAACCCGAGCAGCTCGGCGCGCTCGGCGCGGAGCCGGACGATGCGGAGCAACACGTCGCGGTTGTCGTTCTCGTTGCCGCGACGACCACGGGCGAGCGAGGCGCGCATGATCCGCTCGCGCAGGTCACGGTTGGCCAGTGACGACAGCCACGGGTGTCCGGTGTAGAGCGGCAGCGTGATGAGCCAGCCGTCCAGACCCCGGTCGGCGGCAGCGGCGGCCGCGGCGGACTTCGCCCCGTCGTCGAGCCCCTCGAGCTCGTCCTCGCTCGTCACGTGCACGGCGGAGTCGTTGGTGTCCTCGAGCAGGTTCCGCTCGAAGGTCGTCGTCAGGGTCGAGAGCTCCTGGTTGATCGCGGTCAGACGCTCCTTGCCCGCGTCGTCGAGGCCCGCGCCCGCCAGGGTCATCTCGGCGTGGGTCCGCTCGACCAGGCGCAGCGCCTCACCGGTCAGCCCGGCGGCTTCGGCACCGTCGAGCACCTCCTGCACGCGGGCGTACAGGCGGGAGTCGAGCGTGATCGCGTCACGGTGGGCGGCGAGGAGCGGGGAGACCTCGGCCTCGAGGTCATGCAGCTCCGGCGTCGAGTCGGCCGACGACAGCGTGAAGAACACGTGGCTGACGCGGGTCAGCAGCTGCCCGGATCGCTCGAGTGCGACCAGGGTGTTCTCGACCGTCGGGGCGTGCGGGTCGGTGGCGATGGCCTCGACCTCGGCGCGCTGCTCGGCCATGCCGGCCTCGAACGCCGGTCGGTAGTGCTCGAGTCGCACGTCGCCGAAGGGCGGCAGGGCGTAGGGGAGGGTGCTCGGGACGTCGAACGGGGTTGCCATCTGCCCACCCTATGCACGGGTGCTGGAGTCCGTTCCTTCCCATGACGCCCGGACTGGGAAGCGGGATCGGGCGTCCCTGGTCGAAAGAACCGACCAGGTACGCCCGGAACGACCAGGGACGCCCGGAACGACCCGGCACGCGCACCCGCGCCCGGCGCGACCAGCGGACGGACGGGAGGCCCGTGGCGGCGCCGCCACGGGCCTCCCGTCCGCTCGCTGGTCGCGTGTCAGCGCATCGCGGCGTCGATCAGGGTCACCGCGGCACGACGCGCGTGCGCGGCCGGCGCCGTGGTGCCGGCGATGGCCGCGGTGGTCTGCGCGCCCTCGGCGAGCAGTGCGAGCTGCGCGGCGAGTTCCTCGGCGTGCTCGGGGTCGGCGACGACCTCGGCGGTGAGCCGCTGCACGAACTGCTGGAACGAGTCCTTGTGCTCGCGCGCGATCTCGGCGACGGCGGGCGAGGTCGCGCCGAGCTCGCCGAAGGCGTTGATGAACCCGCAGCCGCGGAACGTGTCGTCGCCGAACCACGACTCCAGGAAGTCGTAGACCGCCAGGAGCTTGTCTCGCGGGCTGGTCGCAGCCTCGACCGCGCCGTGCACACCCTGCTCCCACATGTCGTGGCGGCCGGCGAGCACCGCGGCGATGAGCTGCTCCTTGCCGGGGAACGCCGCGTACAGCTTCTTGAGGGAGACCCCGGCGCCCGTGCGGATCTCGTCCATCCCCACCGACTGGATCCCGCGCGTGTAGAACAGCTGGTCCGCGACCTCGACGATGTGTGCTCGGACGTCCGGCTCGACGGTGCTGGTGGCCATGTGTGTACCCCGTTCCCTGAGTGTTCACCGTTCTCGACTTGCGCCGGGAACGGGCGTTCTCTACTGTAGTCCACATCGGCGGAGAACGATCGTTCTCCGCGATACTCAGGGAAGGAACGATCATGGGTGCCATCACCGTCGGAACCGAGAACAGCGTCGACATCGAACTCCACTACGAGGACAAGGGCCAGGGGCAGCCGATCGTGCTGATCCACGGCTTCCCCCTCGACGGCAACTCGTGGGAGGGGCAGGTCCCGATGCTCCTCGAGGCCGGCTACCGCGTCATCACGTACGACCGCCGTGGCTTCGGCCAGTCCTCGCAGCCGTCCACCGGCTACGACTACGACACCTTCGCAGACGACCTGCACACGGTCCTCGAGACCCTCGACCTGCGCGACGTGATCCTCGTCGGCTTCTCGATGGGCACCGGCGAGATCGCCCGCTACATCGGCCGCCACGGTGAGGACCGGATCGCGAAGGTCGCGTTCCTCGCCTCGCTCGAGCCGTTCCTCGCCATCACCGACGACAACCCCGACGGCGCCGGCCCGATGTCGTTCTTCGAGGGCATCGCCGCCGACGTGGCGAAGGACCGTTACGCGTACTTCACGAACTTCTACCAGGACTTCTTCAACCTGTCGGAGAACCTCGGCACCCGCATCTCCGAGGAGCAGGTCCGCAACGCCTGGAACATCGCGGCCGGCTCCGGCTCGATCGCGTCCGCGGCCGCACCCCTGACCTGGCCGACCGACTTCCGTCAGGACATCCCGAAGGTCACCGTCCCCGCACTGATCGTGCACGGCACGTCGGACAACATCCTCCCGATCGACGCCACCGGCCGACGCTTCACCCAGGCGCTGCCCGCGGCGAAGTACGTCGAGATCGAGGGTGCCCCGCACGGCCTGCTCACCACGCACACCGCCGAGGTGAACGAGGTCCTGCGCACCTGGCTCGCCGAGTCCTGATCCCTCGGCGATCACGCGGGCGCTCCCCGGCGGGGGCGCCCGCATCGTGAGCACAAATGGTCGGGTCCCCACCAGGGACCCGACCATTTCTGCACTCCAAGCGCCGCGCAGCGAGCAGCGCGCAGCGCGCCCCCGCGCAGCGCGCCCCCGCGCAGCGCGCCCGCGCGCAGCGCGCGCTAGTCCTCTTCGCCCGCGTCGTCCGGGTTCGTCACCTGGGCGTGCCCGAGCGCGTCGAGGTGGATCGAGGTGCCGTCGTCGAGCTCGACGATCGGCTTGCCCTCCAGGAACGTCAGGGTCCAGCCCCACGTCGCCGTGTCGACGGACTCCGCCGCGAGCTCGTCCTCGACCCCGCGCACGGCGACGACCATCGTCTCGGGCAGTCGCGCAGGCGGCTCCCCACCCACGTTCCAGCGTGTGCCCAACTGCATCCGTGCCTCCAGTCCGGTGGTGGACGGGCCGGGTCACCAAGGCGACCCGGCCCGGACAGGCGACGTTACGCCTGCTGCTCCGCGAGCTCGATCTCGGTGACGGCGAGCTCGTCGCCGTCGACGAACGACAGGTTCTCGATGCGGCCGACGGCCGCCAGGTCGACCGCCGCGCGCTCGATGAGCACCCGCGTCTCGGCGGGCGCCGCGACGACCGCACGCGTCACGGGCGTCTTCTGCGACGCCTTCGCCGCCGTCTTCGCCCCGCGGATCCCGATCAGCGCCTGTCCCACGGCCGCGAGCAGCCCGGTGGGGGCCGCGTCGGTCGGCAGGTCGGCCGCGGTCGGCCAGGAGGCCCGGTGCACGCTGGAGTCGTGGGTCCAGGCCCACACCTCTTCCGTCGCGTACGGGAGGAACGGTGCCAGCAGTCGGAGCAGCACGTCGATCGCGCCGCGCAGCGCCAGGACCGCGCTCGCCTGCGTCTCGTGCGTCGCGTCGGACGCGGTGCCGTAGGCGCGCTCCTTCACGAGCTCGAGGTAGTCGTCGCAGAACGTCCAGAAGAAGCGCTCGGTGATCTCGAGGGCACGGGCGTGGTCGAACCCGTCGAACGCCGCGGTGGCCTGCTCGACGACCGCACCGAGCTCGGCGAGCATGTCGACGTCGAGCGCCTCGGTGACGCTCGTGGCGCCCTCGGGCAGCGGGAAGCCGTAGACGAACTTCGCCGCGTTGAGCACCTTGATCGCCAGACGACGGCCGACCTTGATCTGCTTCGGGTTCTGCGGGTCGAACGCCGCGTCGGTGCCGAGCTTGGACGAGGCCGCCCAGTAGCGGACCGCATCGGCGCCGTGCTGCTCGAGGATCGACAGCGGCGTGACGACGTTGCCCTTCGACTTCGACATCTTCTTGCGGTCGGGGTCCACGATGAAGCCGGAGATGGAGGCGTGCTTCCACGGCACCACGTCGGCCTCGAGCTGGCTGCGGAGCACGGTCGTGAACAGCCACGTGCGGATGATGTCCTGCGCCTGCGGGCGGACGTCGTACGGGTACACCAGGTCGTAGAGCGCCGGGTCGGTCTCCCACTTGCCCGCGAGCTGCGGCGTGAGCGACGAGGTGGCCCAGGTGTCCATGACGTCGAGCTCGCCCTGGAACCCGCCGGGCACGCCGCGCTGGTCCTCGGTGAAGCCGGGGGCGGGCTCGGAGGCCGGGTCGACGGGCAGCTGCGCCTCGGTCGGCACGATCGGCTGGTCGAACACCGGGTTGCCGTCCGCGTCGAGGGGGTACCAGACCGGCAGCGGCACGCCGAAGAAGCGCTGGCGCGAGATGAGCCAGTCGCCGGACAGGCCACCGACCCAGTTGTCGTAGCGCACGCGCATGAAGTCCGGGTGGAACGCGATCTCCTCGCCGCGCTGGCGGAGCGTGCTCTTCAGCTGCTCGTCGCGCGCACCGTTGACGATGTACCACTGGCGGGTCGACACGATCTCGAGGGGCTTGTCGCCCTTCTCGAAGAACTTCACCGGGTGCTGGATGGTCTTGACGTCACCGATCAGCTCGCCGGACGCGGTCAGGGCGTCGACGACGACCTTCTTGGCCGAGAACACGGTCTTGCCGGCCATCTCGGCGTAGAGCTCCCGGCCCGTCGCCGACTCGATCCAGGCGGGCTCGTCCGAGCGCACGCGGCCGTCGAAGCCGATGATCGCGCGGTTCGGCAGCTGCAGCTCGCGCCACCACACGACGTCGGTGGTGTCACCGAAGGTGCAGACCATCGCGATGCCGGCACCCTTGTCCTTCTGCGCCAGGTGGTGTGCGAGCACCGGGACCTCGACGTCGAACAGGGGGGAGCGGACCGTGGTGCCGAAGAGGTCCTGGAACCGCTCGTCGTCCGGGTGGGCCACCAGGGCGACGCAGGCGGGCAGGAGCTCGGGGCGGGTGGTCTGGATGACGACGTCGTCGCCACCGTCGGTGCGGTGGAAGGCGATGCCGTGGTACGCGCCGGGCATCTCCTTGTCCTCGAGCTCGGCCTGCGCGACCGCGGTGCGGAAGGTGACGTCCCACAGGGTCGGGGCGTCGGCCTGGTAGGCCTCGCCGCGCTCGAGGTTGCGCAGGAACGCGCGCTGGGCGCTCGCCCGCGAGGTGTCGTCGATGGTGCGGTACGACTGGGTCCAGTCGACCGACAGCCCGAGCGTGCGGAAGAGCTCCTCGAACTGCTGCTCGTCCTGCACGGTCAGGCGCTCGCACAGCTCGATGAAGTTGCGGCGCGACACGGGCAGCTGGTCGGCGGCCTTCGAGGACTTGCCGTCCCCGCCCTCGAACGGCGGCGTGAACTCGGGGTCGTACGGCAGCGTCGGGTCGCAGCGGACGCCGTAGTAGTTCTGCACACGGCGCTCGGTGGGCAGACCGTTGTCGTCCCAGCCCATCGGGTAGAAGACGTGCTTGCCGCGCATGCGCTCGAACCGGGCCTTGAGGTCGGTGTGCGTGTACGAGAACACGTGCCCGATGTGCAGCGAGCCGGAGGCGGTGGGCGGCGGGGTGTCGATCGACCAGACGGCGTCGCGGTGACCGGCGGCGTCGCGGTCGAAGCGGTAGGTGCCGTCCTGCTCCCAGACCGGCCCCCAGACCTGCTCCAGTCCGTCGACGCTGGGCTTCTCGGGCATGGGCTTGGTCATGGGTGTGCCTTCCGTACGTGTGTGCGGCACCGAGTCCGTGATGAGGTGCCTGAGTGTGCCGCGCCTGACGCGCGGTGCCCCAATCGTAGCGGCGGCCGAGGAACGCCGGAGTACCTTCCGAGCTGCGACTAGCACACCCAACTGTCGGACACGCCCGGAGCCTGCTAGTCTTCCGGGGTTTGTCCGGCGAGCGCAGAGTTCGCAGGAGCTGCAACGTCGCCGTCCGCCGGACGCCCGAAGGAAGCACCGCACCCCGGAGGAACGACTTGGCACCGAACAACGCACCCCACCCGCACGGCGATCGGCCGTTGCGCACGAAGGGCGCCGCGAAGCGCGCTCGTCGCGATCTCACGAAGGACGACGTCACCGTCGTCGAGGAGTCGCTGCTCAAGCGTGCCGTCGCGGCCGCCGCGCTCGGCAACGCCATGGAGTGGTTCGACTTCGGCATCTTCGCCTACCTGACGGTGACCATCTCGCAGGTGTTCCTGCCGCAGGGCGACCCGGCCGCGAACATCGTCGCGACGTTCGGGTTCTTCGCCGCCGCGTTCATCGTGCGCCCCATCGGCGGTGCCGTGTTCGGCCCGATCGGCGACCGGATCGGCCGGCAGAAGGTCCTCGCGCTGACGATGATCCTGATGGCCGCCGGCACGCTGATGATCGGCCTGATCCCGTCGTACGACTCGATCGGCTTCTGGGCTCCGGTCCTGCTGCTCGTCGCTCGCTTCGTGCAGGGCTTCTCGACCGGTGGTGAGTACGGCGGCGCCGCGACCTTCATCGCCGAGTACTCGCCGGACAAGCGCCGCGGGTTCATGGGCTCGTGGCTCGAGTTCGGCACTCTCGCCGGCTACGTGCTCGGTGCCTCGATCGTCACCGGCCTGCAGTTCGGCCTCTCCGAGGACGCCCTGCTGAGCTGGGGCTGGCGCATCCCGTTCATCATCGCGGGCCCCCTCGGCCTGATCGGTCTCTACCTGCGCCTCAAGCTCGAGGAGACCCCGGCGTTCCAGAAGCAGCAGGAGCAGGCCGCCGAGCGCGAGGGGCAGAAGACCCCGTTCCTCAAGCTCTTCGCCGAGAACTGGCGCTCGCTCATCATCTGCATCGGTCTGGTCCTGGTCTTCAACGTGACCGACTACATGCTGCTGTCGTACATGCCGACCTACCTGGAGCAGAACCTCGGCCAGAACGCCACGTTCGGCCTGATCCTCATCGTCATCGTGATGCTGCTGATGATGGTCGTCATCACCTTCGGTGGCCGGCTGTCCGACAGGTTCGGGCGCCGTCCCGTGCTCGCCGCCGGCTGCATCGGCTTCATCGTGCTGTCCTGGCCGGCCCTCAAGCTGGTCCAGACGGGCACCGGCGTCGGCGTCTTCGCCGGACTGCTGATCCTCGGCGTCGTGCTGGTCACGTTCACCTCGACCATGCCCTCGACGCTGCCCGCGCTGTTCCCGACGATCATCCGCTACGGCGCCCTCGCGATCGCGTTCAACGTGTCGGTGTCGCTCTTCGGGGGGACCACCCCGCTCGCGACCGCCGCGCTCATCAACGCGGCGAAGGACGCCGGGTACGGCTGGGCCGAGGACATCCCCGCGTTCTACCTGATGCTCGCCGCCGTGATCGGTCTGGTCGCGGTGTACTTCACCAAGGAGACGGCCTCGACCCCGCTCATGGGCTCCGGTCCGACGGTCGGTTCCGAGGACGAGATCGCGGGCGTCATCGAGGACTACAACGACCCGACGTCGGAGCTCGCGCAGTCCGACTGGGCGAAGGACTTCTCGACGAGCGAGATCCCGATCATCTCGGCCGACGCAGCGAAGAAGGAACCCTCCGGTTCCTGACCACGGGGCCGCCCCGCGGCAACCCGGCCAGGAGGCCCGGTGCACGTCCGTCACGGACGCGCGCCGGGCCTCCTGGCCGTTCCCGGGCCGTCGGTGACGTCACGCGCGCAGCGACAGTCCACGGGTGCGAGCGCGCGTGGTCTGTCGCTCAGCCCGAGAGGCCGGCTGCGGTCCCTGCGGCGGGGCCCGCAGCCAGCCGCTCCGCGGCGTGCAGCAGCCGCGCGGTCACCGGGTGTGCTGGGCGCGTGAAGACCTCGGCGGCGGGGCCGTGCTCGACGACCGCGCCGCGGTGCACCACCAGCACGTCGTCGGCCATCCGCCGAACTGCCCGCAGGTCGTGCGACACGAACACCATCGCCACGCCGGTCTCGTCGCGGAGCCGTTCGAGCAGCCGCAGCACGGCGTCCTGCACCGTGGCGTCGAGGGCGGTCACCGGCTCGTCGAGCACGATCACCTCGGGGTCGGTCGCCAGCGCACGGGCGATCGCGAGCCGCTGTCGTTGCCCGCCGGACAGGGTGCGGGGGGCGCGGGACCGCAGCACGGGGTCGAGGTCGACCTGCCGCAGTGCCGCGTCGACCCGTTCGCCGAGCGCACCGCGTGCCCGCCGTTCGTCACCGCGCGAGAACGCGTCGGCGAGGACCCGCTCGACGTTCCACCGTTCGTCGAAGGTCGCGCCGGGGTCCTGCACGACGGCTGCGACCCGGTGCCGTCGCGGGCGTCGCTCGCGCTCGGGGAGCGGAACCCAGGGTTCGTCGTCGAGCGTGACCGTGCCGGCGTCGGGTGGCTCGAGCCCGAGGAGCATCCGCGCCAGCGTCGTCTTGCCCGAGCCCGAGGCGCCGATCACCCCGAGCACCCGGCCGCGTTCGAGCCCGAACGACACGTCGTCGACCGCGAGCACCCCGTCGTACTCCCGCGAGAGCCCGTGCGCCGCGAGCACGTCCCTCGCACCGTGCGGGGTTGCCCGCTCGGTGCCGCGGCTGCCGATCGGCGCACGGTGCGGAGTCGTGCGGTCGGTGCGAGGTTGGCCGCTCGGTGCATCGTCAGAGGGCTGCACGGAGCCATCGACCTCGCACCGGTCTGCGAGATCGGCACCGTGCGCCGGCGCGGGCGCAGCCGCCGCGGCAGCGCCGGCCGCGCGCACCAGCGCCCGGGTCGCGGGGTGCTGCGGCGCCGCGAAGACCTCGGCGACCGCGCCCTGCTCGACGATCCGGCCCTCGTGCACGACGGCGACCCGGTCGGCCCATCCCGCGACGAGCCCCAGGTCGTGCGTGATGACGAGCAGTCCGGCACCGCGTGTCTGCGCCGCCCGCAGCTGTTCCATCACGGTCACCGCGACCCCGGCGTCGAGCGCCGTCGTCGGTTCGTCGGCGACCAGCAGCGCGGGGGACCCCACGGTGGCCGCGGCGATGAGCGCTCGCTGCCGCATCCCGCCCGACAGCGTTCCGGCGAGCCGACCGTCGGTCGCGGTGTCCGGGTCGAGGCCCACCGCGGCGAGGGCGTCCCGCACGGCGTCCACGCGCTCGGCCGCACGCATCTCGGTGTGCAGGCGGAGGCTGTCGGCGACCTCGCGCCCGACGGGACGCAGTGGGTCCAACGCGCCCAGGGCCTCCTGGCCGACGTAGCCGACCCGCGATCCCCGCAGCCGACGCCAGCGCCGGTCCGGGTACCCGCGGACATCGACGCCGTCGACCTCGAAGACGTCGGCGTGCACGGTGGCACCGGGTGCGGACAGGCCGAGCACGGCACGGGCGGTGACGGTCTTGCCGGAGCCGGAGGCGCCGACCAGGGCGACGCACTCGCCGGCGTCGACCCGCAGGTCGACGCCGTGCACGATCGGGGTCCCGCCGATGGCGACGGTGAGTCCGCGGACGTCGAGGACGGCACTCACCGCGCAGCCCCGGTCCGTCGGATCGCCCGACCGAGCACGGTGACGGCGGTGGCGAGCACGACGATCGCGAGCCCCGGGAACGTGCTCATCCACGGCGCGGTCTGCAGGTAGGTGCGGCCGTCGGCGAGCATCGCCCCCCACTCCGGCGCGGGCGGGGGCGTACCGACGCCGAGGTAGCTCAGCGCCGAGGCCCACACGACCGCCTGCCCGACCCCGAGCGTGGCGACGGCGACGGCGGGCCAGAGCGCCGTCGGCAGCACGTGCCGGACCACGGTGCGGACGGGGGAGCGGCCGAGCAGCACCGCCGTCTCGACCACCTGCGAACTCCGGGCGGCCCGGACCAGGCCGCGCACGATCCGGGCGTACCCGGGAGCGGTCGCGAACCCGACGGCGAGCACCGCCGGCACCGGACCCGGACCGGTCACGGCGATGACGACCAGCGCGACGAGCAGCAGCGGCAGGGCGAACGCGACCTCGGTGACGCGGCCGATGACGGCGTCGAGCAGTCGTCCGAGTCGTCCGGCCCCGGCACCGAGACCGGCGACGACGCCGAGCAGGACGCCCACGCCGCCGCCGATCAGGGTCGCGGCGACGCCGACGACGAGCGATGCCCGGGTCCCCGCGACCACCCGCGCCAGGACGTCGCGTCCGGACTCGTCGGTGCCGAACGGGTGCGCGCCGCTCGGCGCGGCCAGGGCATCTGCGGGATGCACCGCGAGCGGGTCCCCGCCGCCGAGCAGGGCGGGCCACGCCGCCGCCACCACGGCGACCAGGACGACCACCCCCGCGGCGATGCCGCCGGCGCCGAGCGTCCCCCCACGGACGCGCTCGGTGCCGGCGGCGGTCTGGTGGCCGGGCGCTCCGGTCTGGAGGCCCGGGTCGGCGATCCCGCTCACCGCGCGCCCGCCGGACGGCCGGGCCCACGGCGTCGCGCAGCACCGGGGCGCAGGGCCGCGTTCCGTGCGGTGCTGCGCGGATCGACGGCACGTTCGACGAGGTCGGCCACGGCCAGTACGACCACGTACGCGGCCGCCGACACCATCGCGATGCCGGCGACGAGCGGCATGTCCCGCTGGGTGACCGCGGTGACCAAGGCACGGCCGATGCCGGGCAGGGCGAACACGGACTCGACGACCACGGCCCCGGAGACGAGCGACCCGAAGGCCCACGCGGACAGCGCGATCCCGGGCAGGGCGGCGTGCCGGAGCAGGTGCCGTCCGAACAGGCCGAGGCGGGTCTCGCCCCGACCCCGGGCGGCGAGTGCGAAGGCCGAGCGCTGCGCGTCGACCACGCCGTCGCGCACGGTCTCGGCCAAGTACCCGGCGACCGGCACGGCCACGGTCAGTACCGGCAGCACCCAGCCGCGCGCGGTGCCGTCACTGACCGCCGGCACCCACCCCAGGGACGTGGCGAACACCACGATGAGCACGCTGCCGAGCCAGAAGTGCGGCATCACGCTCGCGGTGACGCTCAGGGCGCTGGTGAGCCCGGCGGCGATCCGGCCGCGTTGCGTCGAGGCCCACGCGGCGACGATCGCGAGCACCCAGGCGACGACGAGGCCGGCGACCGCGAGCGTCAGCGTGACGGGCAGCTGCTGGGCGAGGAGCGTCGCGACCGGGGTGCGGAAGGCGTACGAGTCGCCGAGCTGCCCGGATGCCAGGCCTCCGAGGAACACCGCGTACTGCACCAGGACCGGCTGGTCGAGGCCGTACTCGTGGCGGACCTGGGCGACGGCCTCGGCCGAGGCCTGCGACCCCGGTCCGCCCAGGATCGCGAGCGCCGGGTCACCGGGGATCAGCCGGATCGCGACGAAGACGATCGTCGCGACGGCCCAGAGCACGCCGATGCCCCCGGCGAGCCGCCGGACGGCCCACCAGACCCACCGCATCCGGGTCAGCGGTCGATCCAGGCGGTGCCGAACCACGGCGTCGAGACCGGGGTGGTCCGGATGCCGTGCACGGCCGAGCGCACCAGGAAGTGGTTCTGCTGGTCGTACAGGGGGAGCACGGTGTCGCGCGCCAGGATCGCCTTCTGCGCCTGCTCGTACAGGTCGGCACGGTCGTCGGCGTCCGAGGTGCGGGCGGCCTGCTCGAGCAGCCGGTCGACGGCGGGGTCGTCGAGCTGGGCCAGGTTCGCGAAGTAGCCCGACGGTGCCGGTTCGATGCTCGCGCTGTCGTACAGGATGCGCAGGACGTCGGGGCCGACCTTCGTGTACGGGGCGCTGACGACGTCGTACTCGTTCGCGGCGAGGGCGGCGTACCAGCTGGACAGGTCGAGTTCGTCGAGCACGACCTTGAACCCGACGGCCTTCTCGGACGCCTGGATCTGCTGGAACAGGCTGCGCTCGGCCGGCACCGACTGGTTCGTCGAGACGGGGAACGTCACGGTGAGCTGCTGGCCGTCCTTCTCGCGGATGCCGTCGGACCCGACCTTCCACCCGGCGTCGTCGAGGAGCTGCTTCGCCTTGGTGGGGGAGTAGTCGAACCGGCTCTTCTCGGAGTACGCGAGCGGCTCAGCGCTCGAGAGCACCGAGTACGAGCGCTTCGCGGTGCCGAGGAACAGCGACTGCAGGCCGGGGTCGATCTCGGCACCGGCGATGAAGGCCTGGCGCACCGCTTCGTCGCGGAACACCCCGTGCCCGGAGTTCAGCTCGAGCCGGTTCGAGGCGCCGGGGCGCGGGGCGTCGAGGTCGCGGATGGCGCCCTTCGCCGACGCGGCCTTGAGCTGGTCGGGCTGGGCGTTGTCGATCACGTCGACCTGACCGGACTGCAGCGCGGCGTAGCGCGAGGTCGAGTCCGGCAGGAACCGCCACGTGATGCCGGACAGGCGCGGCTTCGTCGCGCCCCAGTAGTCGGTGTTCTTCGTCAGGGTGACGCGGTCGCCGTGCTTCCAACCGGTGACCTCGAAGGGGCCGGTGCCGACGGGGGACTCGCAGTTCGTCGCCTGCTTCCGTTCGAGCGCCTTCGGGGACTCCATGCCCACCCAGGGCTGCGAGAAGGACTCGAGCAGCGCGCTGTCCGGTCGGCTCAGCGTCAGCGTGACGGTGTGCTCGTCGGTGGCGGTCGCCTTCGTGATGGACTGCAGCGCCAGGTACCCGGTGCTCGAGGCGGTGGCCGGGTCCTGCACGTGCTCGATGTTCGCCACGACCGCGGCAGCGTCGAACGGCGTGCCGTCGGTGAAGGAGACGTCGTCGCGCAGGGTGAACGTCAGGGTCTTCCCGTCGTCGCTCGTGGTCCACTTCGTCGCGAGCTCGGGCGTGGGCTTGCCGTCCTCGAGCCCGACGAGCTCCTCGATGTACTGCGTCGCCAGGAGTGCCTGCGGGTAGTTGCCGCCGACGTGCGGGTCGAGGCAGGTCGGTTCGGCGTCGCCGGAGGCGTAGGTGAGCGTGCCGCCCGCGACCGGGGTGCTGCTCCCGGTGCTCGTGCCCGGGCCGCTGCAGGCCGCCAGGACGAGCAGGACCGCCGAGGCGCCCGCGACTGCGGTGAGGGTTTTCTGTACTGAGTCCAAGATCATGGCTGACCGAGTCTAGCGGTTTACTGGGGCCCATGGACGAACCGATCCGCCGCGGTGGCCGACCCCGACGCTCGAGCGCCGAGGTGCTCGCGGACGCCGCCGCCGAGCTCTTCCTCGAGCAGGGGTACGGACGCACCACGGTCGACCAGATCGCCGCTCGCGCCGGGGTCAGCCGCGCGACGTTCTTCAACTACTTCCCGGCGAAGGCCGACGTGATGTGGCTCGAGCTCGACGCCGCCGTCGCCGGTCTGCCCGGGTACCTCGCGGCCTCGACCGAGCCGAGCGTCGTCCGGGCCGTCGAGCAGGCGCTGCTCGCAGCAGCCCGTGCCCACGACCCCGAGCGGGTGCCGTGGGCCGTTGCGCAGGCCGAGGTCATGGGCATCGGGCCCGAGCTGGTGGCGGGCGTCGCGGTCCGGGTGACGGCGCAGCACGAGGCCGTCGCCGCCTTCGTCGCGGGCCGCACGGGGGAGCAGGCGCGCTCACTCTGGCCGCAGACGGTGTCCGGCGCGATGCTCGGTGCCGCCGCCGCGGCGTTCGGGGTGTGGGTCACCGACGGGGTCGGCCGCCGTGCGCTCGTCGAGTACGTCGCGGCGGCACTCACCCCGGTGGTCGCGGGCCTCGACGCCCGCTGACGCGCCGGCGTCTTCACCTGACGCCGCCTCGACGGCGAGACGCCGCTGAAACCGGCGGCGTCTCGAGCACATGGCGGCGTCTTGCTGACACACCGGCGTCTTGCGACACGAACCCCGCCGCCGGCCACCCACCCAGTCGACGCTCACTCCGTGCGCAGGGTCCCCGCGCCACCGGACGCCACGTCCGAAGCCGTGCCGTCCCGCACGACCTCGGGCACGTCGCCGTCGGTCGGCACCAGCGACTCGTCGCCCGGGTAGCTCAGGGTGAGGACGGCCTCCTCGATGTAGGGGCTGTCCTCGAGCGACTGCTCGACGTCGCGCAACCGCACCGCCACGTGCTCCTCGGTCTCGTTGCCCGTCAGGTCGACGGCCGCGACGAGGTACACCCGCGACGGCCCCACGAACTCCAGGTGCAGGTAGGTGACCCGCTCGACCTGCGACCGGCCCAGCAGCTCGACGAGCACCGCGTTCTCGAGCTCGGGCGACGTGCTCTCGCCGAGCAGGAACCGGCGGTTGCGGTCGATCAGGATGATCGCGACGACCCCGAGCAGCACACCGATCGCGATGGAGCCGAGCGCGTCGAAGACCGCCAGCCCGGTGACCTGGTGCAGGAACACCCCGAGGAACGCCACGACCAGGCCGATCAGCGCCGCCGCGTCCTCGGCGAACACCGCGCGGAGCGTCGGGTTCGACGACTGCAGCACGTGCCGCAGCACCGGGACCTTGCGCTTCGTCGCGGCGCCGTGCGCCTGCCGGTACGCCTGCAGGAAGCTCGTGCCCTCGAGCAGGAACGCGACCCCGAGCACGACGTAGTTGAGGACGACGTCCTCGGCCGGCCCGGTGTCCCCGAACTCCGAGATGCCGTGGTAGATCGAGACGATCGCACCGGCCGTGAACAGGCCGAACGCGGCGAACATCGACCAGATGTACGTCTCGCGTCCGTACCCGAGCGGGTGCGCGGTGTCCCGCTTCTTGCCGCCCCGTCGTTCCGCGACGAGCAGGAACACCTCGTTGCCGGTGTCGGCCCAGGAGTGCGCCGCCTCGGCCACCATCGAGGCCGAACCCGAGACGAGCGAGGCGACCGTCTTCGCGATCGCGACGAGCAGGTTCGCCCCGAACGCGATCAGGACGGTGACGAGTGACTCGGGGCGTTCTTCTGCGGGCATCACTCAAGCATGCTCCCGTCCGGTAAAGTCGTGTTCCAAGAGCGTCGATCCGGCCATCACCGGGGAGCTTCCGGAAGAACGCGGAGCGCACCAGCGGCTCCGTCAGTAGAACCGGGCGGGTTCGGGACCGTCACCACCCCCGACACAGAGTGGTCGCACAGCGCACGTTGGGCGGCAAACGAGGTGGTACCGCGGAACCTGTTTCCGTCCTCGTGGAGATCGAGCGAACCCACAAGGAGTCCCGGTGCCGTACCCGTTGAACGCCGACGCCGATGGCGTCGTCCCCTCGCCGAGCTTCCCCGCCGTCGAGCGGGGCATCCTCGCCTTCTGGAAGCGCGACGACACGTTCCAGGCGTCCATCGACGCGCGACAGGGCTGCCCGGAGTGGACCTTCTACGACGGCCCGCCCTTCGCCAACGGCCTGCCGCACTACGGGCACCTGCTGACCGGGTACGCCAAGGACGTCTTCCCGCGCTACCAGACCATGCGCGGCAAGCAGGTGCACCGCCGCTTCGGCTGGGACACCCACGGCCTGCCCGCCGAGCTCGAGGCGATGCGGCAGCTCGGCATCACCGAGAAGCACGAGATCGACGCCATGGGCATCGACGTCTTCAACGCCGCCGCCAAGAAGTCCGTGCTGCAGTACACCGACGAGTGGCAGGAGTACGTCACCCGCCAGGCGCGCTGGGTCGACTTCGAGGACGACTACAAGACCCTCGACGTCACCTTCATGGAGAGCGTGCTCTGGGCCTGGAAGCAGCTCTGGGACAAGGGCCTGGCGTACGAGGGCTTCCGGGTCCTGCCGTACTGCTGGAACGACCAGACGCCGCTGTCCAACCACGAGCTGCGCATGGACGACGACGTCTACAAGATGCGCCAGGACCAGTCCGTCACGGTCTCGTTCCCGCTGCACGGCGACCGCGCTTCCGCGCTCGACCTGACCGGTGTGCGGGCGCTCGCCTGGACGACGACCCCCTGGACCCTCCCGACGAACGCCGCGTTGGCAGTCGGTCCGGAGATCGCGTACGCGGTCGTCCCGGCAGGGCCTGGAGGCGCGGCTGACGGTGCCGACGCCGGTTCCGTCTCCTACCTGCTCGCGTCGGACACCGTGGCCGCGCACGCGAAGGAGCTCGGCTACGCCTCGGGTGACGAGGCGCTCGCCGCCGTCGCGCGCACGCTGACGGGCACCGAGCTCGACGGCGTCGAGTACGAGCGGCTGTTCGACTTCCTAGCCGACCAGGAAGGGTACGAGAACGCTTGGCGAGTACTGGTCGCCGAGTACGTCGAGACCGGTGAGGGCACCGGCATCGTGCACCAGGCCCCGGCGTACGGTGCCGACGACCAGGAGGTCTGCGCCGCGGCCGGCATCCCCGTCGTGCTGTCGCTGGACGAGGGCGGCGTCTTCACGTCGCAGTTCGGCGAGGTCGCCGGCCTGCTCTGGTCGGACGCGAACAAGCCGCTGACCAAGGCGGTCCGCGACGCCGGCCGACTGCTCCGCCAGGCGTCCTACGAGCACAGCTACCCGCACTGCTGGCGGTGCCGGAAGCCCCTCATCTACAAGGCCGTCTCGTCGTGGTTCGTCCGCGTCACCGAGCTCCGCGACCGCATGGGCCAGCTCAACCAGGACATCAACTGGGTGCCCGACAACGTCAAGGACGGCCAGTTCGGCAAGTGGGTGGGCAACGCCATCGACTGGTCGGTCTCGCGCAACCGATACTTCGGCACGCCGATCCCGGTGTGGCAGTCCGACGACCCCGAGTACCCGCGCACCGACGTGTACGGCTCGCTCGCCGACATCGAGCGCGACTTCGGTCGCCTGCCGGTGAACGCCGAGGGCGAAGTGGACCTGCACCGGCCGTTCATCGACGACCTGACGCGGCCGAACCCCGACGACCCGACGGGCAACTCGACGATGCGCCGGATCACCGACGTGTTCGACGTGTGGTTCGACTCCGGCTCGATGCCGTACGCCCAGGTGCACTACCCGTTCGAGAACGCTGCGTGGTTCGAGTCGCACAGCCCGGCCGACTTCATCGTCGAGTACATCGGGCAGACGCGCGGCTGGTTCTACGTCATGCACGTGCTCTCCACCGCGCTGTTCGACCGGCCGGCGTTCCAGAACGTCATCAGCCACGGCATCGTCCTCGGCTCGGACGGCCAGAAGATGTCGAAGTCGCTCCGGAACTACCCGGACGTCTCCGAGGTCTTCGACCGCGACGGCGCCGACGCCATGCGCTGGTTCCTGATGTCCTCGTCGGTGATCCGCGGCGGCAACCTCGTCGTCACCGAGGAGGGCATCCGCCAGGGCGTCCGCGAGTTCATGCTGCCGCTGTGGTCGACGTACTACTTCTTCACCCTGTACGCGAACGCCTCGGGCCCCGACGGGTACCGGGCCCAGCGCCGGACCGACTCGACCGACGTGCTCGACCGCTACCTGCTCGCGAAGACCCGGGTCCTCGTCACCGACGTCCGGACGCACTTCGACGCGCTCGACACCCCGCTCGCAGCCCAGGCCGTCCGCGACTTCGCCGACGTGCTCACGAACTGGTACGTCCGCCGCTCGCGCGACAAGTTCTGGACCGGGGCCGACGCGGACGCCGGGGCCGAGACCCGCGCGGCGTTCGACACGCTGTACACCGTGCTCGAGACCCTGACCCGGGTCGCGGCCCCGCTCGCGCCCCTCGTCACCGAGGAGATCTGGAAGGGCCTGACCGGCGGGCGGAGCGTCCACCTGACGGACTTCCCGGACCCCGACGAGTTCCCGGCCGACGACGCGCTCGTCGACGCGATGGACCGCGTGCGCGACGTCGCCTCGAAGGGCCTGGCACTCCGCAAGGCCACCGGCAAGCGCGTCCGCCTGCCCCTCGCCACACTGACGCTGGTGGTACCGGATCCGGCCGCGGTCGAACCGTTCGCCGACATCCTGCGTGACGAGCTCAACGTCAAGCGCGTGGTGCTCGAGGCCCAGGCCGAGGAATCGCTGGCGCAGTACGGCATCGAGCGGAAGCTCACCGTGAATGCCCGCGTCGCCGGCCCGCGCATCGGCAAGCAGGTGCAGCAGGTGATCCCGGCCGCCAAGAAGGGCGACTGGACCGCGACCGACTCCGGCGTCACCGTCGGCGGCGTCGACCTGATCGACGGCGAGTACTCGCTCGACCTCACCGTGGCCGACGCCTCGGTGGCCGTGGCGTTCCTCGACGAGGGCGGCTTCGTGGTGCTCGACACCGTGACCACGCCCGAGCTCGAGGCGGAGGGGCTCGCGCGCGACGTCGTCCGCGCCGTCCAGCAGGCTCGCCGTGACGCCGACCTCGACGTCAGCGACCGCATCGCCCTGACCCTCCGGGTGGACGACACGGCCGACGGCGCGGTCCGCGCGCACCAGGAACTCATCGCGGGGGAGACCCTGGCGACGAGCGTCGAGATCGTGCCCCTCGGGGCGCACGACACCACCACCGACGTCGGTGACGGTGCGAAGGTATCCGTGGAGGTAGCACGCGCATGAGTGACGACGACCAGTACGACGACCACGAGGCGAACGAGGAGTTCGTCGGACACGACGAGCTCGACGGTCACGGTGTTGACGGGCGCAGTGAGGACGGCGTCCGGATCCCGGTCGGCCCCTCCGGCGACGCTTCGGCCGACGCCGTGCCCTACGGCGGCGACGACGACGAGGTCCGGCGCGTCGAGGCCGCCCTGTACGCCCGCATCGGCGAACAGGCCCCCGAGCACCGTCTGACCGCCACCCGTCGGGCCGTCGAGCTGCTCGGCGACCCGCACCTGGCGTACCCGGTGATCCACGTGACGGGCACGAACGGCAAGACGTCGACCGCGCGCACCATCGAGAGCATCGTCCGGGCCCACGGTCTGCGGACCGGCCTGATGACGAGCCCGCACCTGGTGTCGATCCGGGAGCGCATCGTGGTCGACGGCCAGCCGATCGCGGCCGACCGGTTCGTCGAGAACTGGGACGACATCGCCCCGGTGCTCGAGATCACCGACCGCGAGCTCGCCGACAAGGGCGAACTCCCGCTGACGTTCTTCGAGGCGCTCACGGTCCTCGCCCTGGCGTGCTTCGCCGAGGCCCCGGTGGACGTCGCCGTGATCGAGGTCGGCATGGGCGGCGAGTGGGACTCCACCAACGTCGTGCAGAGCCAGGTGTCGGTGTTCACGCCGATCGCCATCGACCACGCGAAGCAGCTCGGTGCCACCGTGGCCGAGATCGCCCGCACCAAGTCGGGCATCGTCAAGCCGTCGTCCGCCGTGGTGTCGAGTCGGCAGGTCCCCGAGGCCCTCGCCGAACTCGAGCGTGCCGCCGAGCTCACCGAGTCCACCCTGGCTGTTGAAGGCATGGGCCCCTTCGAGCCGGTCACTGACCGTCGCGGAGCGGCGGGCAGTCCGAGCTTGCAGGGAGGATTCAGCGTCGTCGACGTCACCCCGGCCGTGGGGGGACAGCTCATCACCGTGCAGGGCATCGCCGGCCGCTACGACGACCTGTTCCTCCCGCTGTTCGGCCGGCACCAGGCCGAGAACGCCGCCGTGGCGATCGCGGCGGTCGAGTCGTTCCTCGGTCGCGGGGCCCAGGCCCTCGACGAGGACGTCCTGTCCGAGGGCATCGCCGGCACGACCAGCCCCGGCCGCCTGCAGCCCATCGCGACCGACCCGACCGTCGTCGTCGACGCCGCGCACAACCCGCACGGTGCGAAGGCCCTGGCCGATGCCCTGCCGGTGGCGTTCCCGTCCGAGCACGTCGTCGGCGTCGTCGGGATCCTCGGCGACAAGGACGCCCGCGGGTTCGTCCGCGCGCTCAAGGACACCGTCGCGACGTTCGTCGTGACGCAGCCGCCGGGGGAGCGAGCGCTCGACGCGGACGAGTTCGCCCGGGTCGTCGTCGACGAGGTCGGCGAGGACCGCGTCGTCGTCGAGCCGTCCCTGGCGTCCGCACTGCAGGAAGCGCGCAGCCTGGCCGACGAGGCGGACGCCGAGGACGCCCTCGTGCTCGTCGCGGGCTCCATCGTGATGGTGGGCGCGGTCATGGACCTCGTGCACCGCGAAGGCGAGGCGAAGTGACGGACGCACCACGTCCCCACGAGCACGGCCAGCCGACCTCTCCGCAAGCTCCGCGGTCGTCTGGAACCGGCTCGCGTGGGCCCACCTCCCGGCCGGGCCGCGCACCGCGCACCCGGAAGCCGCGCCGCGAACGCGGGGCGCAGGAGAGCCTGCTCTCGATCACGCTCGTGCTCGAGGCGATCATGTTCTTCTTCCCCATGCTCGTCGTCTTCGGCAAGGGCACGCTGCCGCCCGCCGCGGCCTTCGGCGGGGGCATCGGCGCGATCATCGTCCTCGCAGCTGCCTCACGTCTGACGGGCAACCGGGCCGGTGTATGGTTCGGGTGGCTGCTGCAGGCGGCCATCCTCGCCACCGGGTTCATCGAACCGTTCATGTTCGCGGTCGCCGTGGTGTTCGTGGCGCTGTGGGTCTTCTGCTTCGTCAAGGGCGGTCAACTGGACCGTCAGAACGCCGCGCGCCGAGCGGCCATGGGCGAGGACTGACCACCACATTCGACCCCGAACACAGGGAGTACTGCGTGTCCGACTTCGAAGAGACCCTCGTCCTCGTCAAGCCCGACGGCGTCGCCCGCCAGCTGACCGGTGAGATCCTCCGCCGGATCGAGGCGAAGGGCTACGAGCTCGTCGACCTGAAGATGCTCACCGCACCGCGCGACCTGCTCGACGCGCACTACGAGGAGCACCAGGGCAAGCCGTTCTTCGAGCCGCTCGTCGAGTTCATGCAGTCCGGTCCCGTCGTCGCCGTGCGCGTCGCCGGCAACGGTGCGATCGCGGGCTTCCGCTCGCTCGCCGGCACCACCGACCCGACCTCGGCCGCGCCCGGCACCATCCGTGGTGACCTGGGCCGCGACTGGGGCCTCAAGGTGCAGCAGAACCTGGTCCACGGTTCGGACAGCCCTGAGTCGGCCGCGCGCGAGCTCGCGCTCTGGTTCGCCTGAGCGACGGGGACGACGTGACGAACAACGACCGACCCACCAAGAACGAGCGGCGTCAGCACGCCCGAGAGGTCGCACGCCAGCGCGCGGACGCCGAGAAGCGCCGCAAGCGCCGCAACAAGTGGTTCCTGCAGGGCGGCATCGGCCTGGGCATCGTGGCGATCGCCGCGATCATCGCGATCGTCGTGGTGAACGTGAACAACGCGCCCGTGGTGTCCGCAGCCGGGCCGAAGAACATGGCCACCGGCGCGATCCAGTTCACCGGCCAGGACGGCAAGGTCACCCCGGTGACCACGCCGGCCGTCTCCCCGACGGGCTCGGCCTCGCCGGTCCCGACGGCGAACAGCGACGGTGCCGTGACGGTCACCGAGTACGTCGACTGGGCCTGCCCGGTCTGCAAGCAGTTCGAGGCGGCCTACTCCGACCAGATCCTCGACAAGGTGAAGTCGGGTGACGCGACCCTGGCGATCCAGCCGGTGTCGATCCTGGACCGCAGCTACGCGGGCTCCCGCTACGCCAGCCGTGCCGCGAACGCCGCCATGTGCGTGGCGAACTACGCACCGGACAAGTTCCTCGACGTGCAGACGCAGTTCTTCGAGAACCAGCCGGCCGAGGGCACCAAGGGCCTGACCAACTCCGAGATCGCGAAGCTCGTCAAGGCGGGCGGCGCGACCGGTTCGGACCTGTCCCAGTGCCTGTCGTCCGAGCAGTTCAAGGGCTGGGTGACGAAGTCGACGCAGGCCGTCACCACGAACGAGGCGCTCGCGGGCACGCAGGGCTTCGGCACGCCGACGATCGTCGTCGACGGCAAGCGCCTGGACGACCTGAGCACCGTCATCACCGCGATCGACGCCGCGGCGAAGTAGCACTCCCCGCACGACCGACGGCCCTCGCTCCCATCCGGGAGCGGGGGCCGTTCGTCGTGAGGGGGGGGGGGGGGGCACGGCTAGGACGTCCCGCCGTGCTCCCGGACGAAGGCCGCGAACGCGTCGACGTCGGCGAGGGACGCCGCGCCGTCCGCGTTGTACTGCTCGCCGTCGACGATGATCGTCGGCGTGCTCGTGATCCCGTCGAGCGACGAGTTCGGCACCGGGTCGTTCATCGCCCGGTTCGTGGCGTCGGCGACCCACCCGGCGAAGTCCTGCCGGGTGATGCACGGTGTCACGGCCGGGTCCGTCGCCCCGGCTTCGTGCGCGAGGGACGCCAACTCGTCGTTCGTGAGTCCGCGCGTGCTCTCCGAGGGCTGGTGGTCGTAGAGCGAGCTGTTGAAGGCCAGGAACGCGTCCGGGTCGTGGTCCGCGACGCACGCGGCAGCCGCGGCCGAGCGGGTGGAGTACCGCGATCCGAGCGACACGCGGTCGAGCAGCCCGAGCGGGTGCAGCTCGAGGGTGGCGGTTCCGTCCTCCACCCACTGCCGGATCCGGGGCATCTGGGCCGTCTCGAACTGGTTGCAGTACGGGCACATGTAGTCCGCGTAGATCGTGATCGCGGTCTTCGAGCGGTCCTGCTCGGTCGGCGTCGGGGTCCCGCCGTCGGGCACCGCTCGCGTCTCGACGGGCGCGATCCTGCCGTGCACCCCGGTGAGCAGGACGCCGTCGCTCGCCGTGTTCCGCGGACCCGGTCCGGCGGGCTGCACGGAGTTCGCGATGACCAGGACGACCACCGCGACCACCGCGAGGCCCCCGACGATGATCCCGCTGATGCCGAGTGTGCGGAGGCGACGACGGCGCGACTGCTCCGCCGCCCGTGCCGCTCGCGCACGTTCCCGTGCGGCGTCCCGGCGCGCCCTGGTGCTCTCGATCTCGCTCATCGATCCCGAGCGTAGGGGCAGCGGGGACGGCTCAGAAGCTGGTGAGGACCGCGGGGAACTTGATGATGATCGTGACGATGATGACCAGGTAGTTCGCCAGCGCGAACGCCCAGCTGAAGGGCAGGAGCGACCGCCCGACACGCTGTGCCCCGGCGCCGAAGCGACCCTGGGCCGTGTTCCAGATCGTGAACACCCAGAACATCGGGATCGTCATCGACCAGACGAGCATGCACCACGGGCACAGCGCGCCGATGACGAACACGGTCTGCGTGAACAACCAGGTCACGAACACCCACGCCAGGAAGACACCGGCGTTGAAGACGATCCAGAACCAGCGCGAACCGTTCCGGAACCCAGCGAGCAGCAGCACGGCGACCGCGATCGGGGCGACGAACCCCATGACGCCGAGCAGCGGGTTCGGGAACCCGAACAGGTGCCCCTGCCAGCTGGCCATCACGTCGGAGCAGTTGATGAACGGGTTCACGTCACAGCTCAGGACGGCCTTCGGGTTCTCGTACTTCGTGAACTCGTCGAGGACGAGCCGGAACGAGCCGAACAGGCCGACGATCCCGGTGACGAGCAGGAAGACCGCCATCGCGATCGGACGACGGGGGGCAGGTGCAGACGCGGTCACGCGGTCATCATCGCATGCGGGTTCCGGTGCTTTCCGGGTGCGGCATGCGATAATGCCTGGAGGTCGTGCGGCCAACCGCACACCGAAGAGAGCTTTCCGAGTGACGCCCCACCGGGCCGAACCCGGACGATCCGGTGCGGTGAGAGCGCACTGTGGTCGGGCAGCGTCACTCCGATGCCGAGCCGGAACGGGCCGGGTGCCCGGACCGGAACGGGCGCGGACGCAACGAGAAGTTGACGCGGACCGATCACGAGACAGCGAGCGCGGGGGCGTCGACGCCGCCCGCCACGACACAGAATTCCCGCCACCCGAAAGGGTGCGAGTGGGGCCGAGGAGTGCACCAGTCCATGGTGGAGCAGAACAACGACAACACGACCAACGACGAGAACGCGCCGAAGCGCCGGAGCCGCCTGTTCGGCGGTCGCCGCGCCCGGTCGTCCGGCCAGGAGGCCCGTGGGGGCGCCGAGCAGGCACCCCACGCCGACGAGACCCTCGCGCTGACGGGCGGCGCTGACGCCCGTCCCGCGGCCAGCGTCGCGTCGGCCGGTTCGCCGGACTCTCCCGGTTCGCCGGACTCGCCCGACTCTCCGGCCTCGCCCGCGTCGCCCGTCGAGCAGACCGACACCGGGGCGGTCTCCGTCGCGGTCGAGGCCGTCGCCGACAGCGGTGCCGAGCCGCACGACGGGAGCACGCTGACCGGTGACCTGCCGGTCGTGACGGGCGACCGGTCGGCCACCGCGACCGACGGGGCGGACGCGGACCGCGCCTCCCGTCCGGCCGACGCCGCACCGACGGCCGAGGCGAGCGACGACGCCGCACCCGCCGACGAGCCGTTCGTGCCGAAGGCCACGAGCACGCTCAGCCTGATCTTCCACGCGCCGGTGCTGCCGGAGCTGCCGCAGCGCGCGCCCCGGTTCGAGCGCGATCGTGACCGCGACCGTGACCGCGACGAGGACGACCGCTACGACCGCGAGGACCGCTTCGACCGCGACCGCGACCGCGACCGTGACGACCGCGACGACCGCGACGACCAGGGCGGCTCGCGCCGTCGCTCGCGTCGCCGTGGTTCGAGCGCCGACCGCGAGGCCCGCGAGCCGCGCGACCACCAGGAGCCGCGCCGCCGCGAGCCGGAGCTCATCACCGAGCCGCAGCGCATCAAGGGCTCGACCCGGCTCGAGGCGAAGAAGCAGCGTCGTCGTGACGGCCGCGATGCCGGACGCCGCCGTCAGGTGGTCAGCGAGGACGAGTTCCTCGCTCGCCGCGAGAGCGTCGACCGCCAGATGATCGTCCGCTCCAGCTCGTCGACGATCGAGATCGGCGTGCTCGAGGACGGCATCCTCGCCGAGCACTACATCACCAAGTCCGAGAACGTGTCGCTCATCGGCAACGTCTACCTCGGCAAGGTGCAGAACGTCCTGCCCTCGATGGAGGCGGCGTTCGTCGACATCGGTCGTGGCCGCAACGCCGTGCTCTACGCCGGTGAGGTCGACTGGAACTCCGTCGAGACCGGCAACCACGGTCGCCGCATCGAAGCAGCGCTCAAGCCGGGCGACAAGGTCCTCGTGCAGGTCACGAAGGACCCGGTCGGCCACAAGGGTGCCCGCCTCACCAGCCAGATCTCGCTGCCGGGTCGCTACCTGGTCTACGTGCCGAACGGCTCGATGAACGGGATCTCGCGCAAGCTGCCGGACACCGAGCGTGCCCGACTGAAGAAGATCCTGAAGGAGGTCCTGCCGGAGCACGCGGGCGTCATCGTGCGCACCGCCGCCGAGGGCGCGACCGAGGAGCAGCTCACCCGCGACGTGCAGCGCCTGACCAGCCAGTGGGAGGCCATCCAGAAGAAGGTCGCCGGTGGTCACGCCCCGGTCATGCTGCACTCCGAGCCCGACCTGCTCATCAAGATCGTCCGCGACGTCTTCAACGAGGACTTCACGAAGCTGATCATCGACGGCGAGGCCGCCGGCGGCACCATCGACGAGTACCTGTCGGCCGTCGCCCCGGACCTCAAGGACCGCGTCGTCCGCTACGAGGGCCCGGACTCCTTCGAGGAGTTCCGCCTCAACGAGCAGATCGACAAGGCGCTCGACCGCAAGGTCTGGCTGCCCTCCGGTGGTTCGCTCGTCATCGACCGCACCGAGGCCATGACGGTCGTCGACGTCAACACCGGCAAGTTCGTCGGTTCCGGGGGCAACCTCGAAGAGACGGTCACGAAGAACAACCTCGAGGCCGCCGAGGAGCTCGTCCGCCAGCTCCGCCTGCGCGACATCGGCGGCATCATCGTCGTCGACTTCATCGACATGGTGCTCGAGGAGAACCGCGACCTCGTGCTCCGCCGCCTGGTCGAGTGCCTGAGCCGTGACCGCACGAAGCACCAGGTCGCCGAGATCACCTCGCTCGGCCTCGTGCAGATGACCCGCAAGAAGATCGGTGTCGGCCTGCGCGAGTCCCTCGACGAGGTCAACGCCAAGATCAACGACAACAACGCCGACCCGGGCCCGAGCAAGGGCCGTCGCAAGGGCCGCGGCGGGAACGGCAACGAGAACGGCCGATCCGACAACGGCAATGGCAACGGCAACGGCAACGGCAACGGTGGCAAGGGGAACTCCGGTTCCTCGGGGTCGTCGAACGGTGCCTCCGGCCAGGCGCACCAGATCACCGACGACGTGAAGAACGCGCTGTCGCGGATCGCCGCCTCGACCCTCTCGCACGACGAACAAGAGGCCGCAGCAGCTGCCGTGACCGCGACCGCGACGGAGGCCACGGCACCGTCGTCGGCCGACGCGTCGACCGGCCCGGACAGCACGGGTGGCGAGCAGCCGACCGGTTCGAAGCGTCGTCGCCGTGGCCGTGGCGGCCGCGGGGCAGAGCCGCAGAGCGGAGACCAGCAGGGCGGCGACCAGCAGGCCGCTGCCGACGCTCGGGCCACCGATGCACTGCAGGCACCCGCTGCCGAGCAGTCGGACCCGTCTGGGTCGTCGGTCATCGCTGAGCCCGCCGTGATCGTCGAGCCCGAGGCGCGCGCGCCGAAGGTCGCTGCTCCGGCCGTCACCGAGCCCGCAGCCGCACCGAAGGCGAAGGCCCCGGCCCGCCGTCGCGTGAGCTCGAGCGCCACCGTGACGCCGACCGACAACACCGTGGCGATCCTGGACATCCCGATCGCCGCGGCGCCCAAGCGCGAGCCCCGCGCGGTCGCCCCGGACGCCGAGTCCCTGCTCGACTCGGTGCTCCAGGCGCTCCCGGAGCCGAAGCAGCCCGGACAGGGGCGCTCGCGCTCCCGCCGGGTCTCGTCGCCGAGCATCAGCGCTCCCGCCACGCCGACGGAGGAGTCGACCGACGACGCCGACGGCTCCGACGGCTCCGTGATCCTGGGGAACTGACGTGTCGAACCCGGGCGACCCGCAGCAGCAGCGTGGGTACTACGGTGCGGGCTGGTCCCAGCCCGCACCGCCCGGCCCGGGTGCCCAGCAGCCCGGCGGCCCGGTGCCGCCGCAGCAGGGCGGCGTGCCGCAGTACGGGCGTCAGCCCGGTGCCGGCGCGCCGTACGCCCCGCCGCGGCCGCCCCGTGCCCCGGCCGACCCCCGCCGGGCCTTCGCGCCCGGCGCCTCGGTGACGAACACGGCCGGTGCGCTCATCGCCGTGGTGGCCCTGGTGCTCGTCGAGTTCGTGTCCGGGCTCTTCGGGCTGCTCGGCACCTCGCTCGTGGTCAGTCCGTTCCGGCACTACGGCGCCGGCACGAGCCTGCTCGGCAGCTTCACGACCGGGGTCTTCGTGGCTCCGTTCCCGTACTACGTCGGCGCGTTCCTGGCCCTGGCGTTCCTGACGCCGATCGACCGCCGCAGCCCGCTGCCGAGGCTCCTGCTCCGCGTGGTCCTCGCCGGCGCCGCGGGCACGGTGGCCCTGATGCTCGTCGGGGTGTTCACCGGCTCGTTCGGAGCGGCCACCGCCGGCGGCTCCCAGCTCGTCATCGACGTGCTCACGCGGCCGCTGCAGAACGGTCTGCCGTTCACCGTGATGCTCCTGGCGACCGCCACGGCAGCTTGGCTCTGGCTCGGTCGGCCGCGCCGCGGACGTGGCTCGTCGACGACCCCGGGGATGCCGGGCACCGTCCGACCCGCCGACGCGGTCCCGCCCTCGACGATCCAGCCGCAGGCACCACAGCAGCCACAGCAGCAGCCGCCGGCACCGTACGGGCAGGGGCGCGTGCAGCCCGACCCCCACGGCCAGTACGGCGGCCAGTACGGCGTCGGGCCACGCCCAGACCAGCAGCAGCCCCCGGCGAACCCCTGGGGCGGTCCAGCGCCCCGCTGAGCCCGTTCGCGCGGCCCTGCGAGCCGGCGGCGCGCCGTGCGCGGTGCCGGGCGGGGCGGACGCACGCCGCGCCTCCCGGGCGTCCGGACGGTCGGTCAGAGACCGCGCTTGTCCCGCTGCGCCACGCGCAGCCCGCTGCGGATCAACCGCAGCACGAGCTCGCGTCCGGTCACGGCCGAGGCGCCAGCGGCCACCAGTTCGTCGTACCGCGAGAGCGGGACGTCGTAGTGGTCGTGGTCGAACGCACGGCGCGGCACACCGGCCCGCGCAGCGAACGCGTGGAGTTCCGCGTAGGATTCATCACTGACGAGGTGCGACCACAGTGTGTCGTGGGCGGGCCACGTCGGTGGGTCGATCAACACGGTCACCGTGCAATCGTACGGGTGTCGCCGTTTGACCGGACCCAGGGTGATCGAGTATTCTCGGTCCCTGGTGTCAGCGGGCCGTTCTGCCTGCGTCGCCGATCGGGCCCGGCCTTCCGGGAGCCGCTCGTGCAGAAGTGGGCACCCGAGACTTCCCTCAAGCAGAGTTACGTAAGGATTTCCACGTGGTTTACGCAGTAGTGCGCGCCGGCGGCCGTCAGGAGAAGGTCGAGGTCGGCACCATCCTGACCATCGACCGTGCCAAGGCGGACGACAAGGGCAACATCGACCTCGCCCCCGTGCTCCTCGTGGACGGTGACAAGATCACGTCGGCGGCTTCCGAGCTCGCTAACGTGACCGTCACCGCCGAGGTGCTCGACGACCTCCGTGGTCCCAAGGTCATCATCCAGAAGTTCAAGAACAAGACCGGGTACAAGAAGCGCCAGGGTTTCCGCGCTGAGCTGACCCGCGTCAAGATCACCAAGATCGCGTAAGGGAGTCAACTCATGGCACACAAGAAGGGTGCGAGTTCCACTCGCAACGGTCGTGACTCGAACGCACAGCGCCTCGGCGTGAAGCGCTTCGGTGGCGAGGTCGTCAACGCCGGCGAGATCATCGTCCGCCAGCGCGGCACGCACTTCCACCCGGGCGCCAACGTCGGCCGCGGTGGCGACGACACGCTGTTCGCCCTCTCGTCCGGTTCGGTCGAGTTCGGCACCAAGGGTGGCCGCAAGGTCATCAACATCGTCAACGCGTAGTCGTTCGAACGACTGCAGCTGGAGGGGCGGGCCGAGTGCCCGCCCCTCCTTCGCTTTTCCCGCCGACGATCCCGTCGGCACAACGAAACACCTGGAGTGGACCCATGGCGACCTTCGTCGACCGCGTGACCCTGCACCTCAGCGCGGGACACGGCGGCAACGGCTGCGTGTCGGTCCGCCGTGAGAAGTTCAAGCCCCTCGCCGGGCCCGACGGCGGCAACGGCGGTGACGGCGGCGACATCGTGCTCGTGGCCGACCCGCAGGTGACGACGCTGCTCGGCTACCACCGTTCGCCGCACCGCTCGTCGAAGAACGGGCAGCCCGGCATGGGTGACCACCGCAGCGGTGTCAGCGGCGAGGTCCTCGAACTCCCGATGCCCGTCGGCACCGTGGTGTACGACGAGTCCGGCGAGGTCATCGCCGACCTCACCGAGCCCGGCATGCGCGTCGTCGTGGCCCCCGGTGGACAGGGCGGCCTCGGCAACGCGGCGCTCTCCACCACGAAGCGCAAGGCCCCCGGCTTCGCGCTGCTCGGCACCGAGGGCTGGGCGGGGGACATCAGCCTCGAGCTGAAGACCATCGCCGACGTGGCCCTGGTCGGGTTCCCGAGCGCCGGCAAGTCCTCGCTGATCGCGGCCGTCTCCGCCGCCAAGCCGAAGATCGCGGACTACCCGTTCACGACCCTCACCCCGAACCTCGGTGTCGTCGAGTCCGGTGACACCCGCTTCACCGTCGCCGACGTCCCCGGTCTGATCGAGGGCGCGTCCGAGGGCAAGGGCCTGGGTCTCGAGTTCCTGCGCCACGTCGAGCGGTGCGAAGCGCTGCTCCACGTCATCGACTGCGCCACGCTCGACCCGGGCCGCGACCCGATCAGCGACCTCGACGTCATCCTCGGCGAGCTCGAGCGCTACCCGGTCCCCGAGGGCCAGGTGCCGCTGCTCGAGCGCCCGCAGCTCATCGCCCTGAACAAGATCGACGTGCCCGAGGCGCAGGAGCTCGCCGAGTTCGTCACCGCCGAGCTCGAGGGCCGCGGCTACCGCGTCTTCCCGATCTCCACGGCGTCCCGCAAGGGGCTCCGCGAGCTGACGTTCGCTCTGGCCGACATCGTCGAGCAGGCCCGCGCCGCCCGTGCCGCCGAGCCGGTCCCGGAGCGCATCGTGCTCCGCCCCCGCTCGGTCAACGAGAAGCCGTTCACCGTGCGCGCCGAGGGCGGCGAGGAGCACCGCTTCTACCGCGTCCGCGGCGCCAAGCCGGAGCGCTGGGTCCAGCAGACCGACTTCACCAACGAAGAGGCGATCGGCTACCTGGCCGACCGGCTCGCCAAGCTCGGCGTCGAGGACGGCCTGTTCAAGGCCGGAGCCGTCGCCGGCTCCACCGTCGTCATCGGTGGCGACGGCGGCATGGTGTTCGACTGGGAGCCCACGCTCACGTCGACCGCGGAGCTCATCACGAGCGCCCGTGGGACCGACGCCCGCATCGGTGCGACGTCGCGTCCGACCCGCAACGAGCGGCGCGAGGAGTACTTCGAGCGGATGGACGCCAAGGCGGCCGCCCGGGCCGAGCTCGAGCAGGAGCGCGTCTCCGGGCTCTGGGTGGACGACGAGGTGGTGACCAGCGACCAGCTCGGCACCGGCGACCAGTTCGACGCCGACCAGGTCGAGACCAGCGACCAGAAGGACTGACCGCGGCATGACCGACACGACCGCCCGCACCGACCTCGGACCCGTCACACGGCGGGAGGACATCCCGCGTGCGCGGCGGATCGTGGTCAAGGTCGGCTCGTCCTCGGTCAGCGGTGACGCCGCCGGCCAGATCGGCCCCCTGGTGGACGCGCTGGCTGCCGCCTACGGCCGGGGGACCGAGGTCGTGCTCGTGTCGTCCGGTGCGATCGCGACCGGGTTCCCGTTCCTCGGACTCGAGGGTCGGCCGGACGACCTCGCCACGCAGCAGGCTGCGGCCGCCACCGGGCAGAACGTCCTGATGTTCCGGTACCAGAAGGAACTCGACCGGCACGGTGTCGTCGCGGCGCAGATCCTGCTCACCGCGGGTGACCTGCAGAACCCCACGCACCGGGTGAACGCCCAGCGCGCCATCGACCGCTTGCTCGCGCTGCGGGTGCTGCCGATCGTGAACGAGAACGACACCGTCGCCACGCACGAGATCCGCTTCGGCGACAACGATCGGCTCGCGGCCCTGGTGGCCCGACTGCTCGGGGCCGATGCCCTCGTGCTGCTCTCCGACGTCGAGGCGCTCTACACAGCACCCCCGGAGCAGCCCGGCGCGACCCGCATCGACGAGGTGCCGTTCGGCGACGAGCTCGCCGGGGTCACCTTCGGCTCGATCGGCACCGCCGGCGTCGGCACCGGGGGAGCGGGGACCAAGGTCGCCGCCGCACGGCTCGCGGCCGAGGCGGGCACCGCGGTGCTCGTGACCGACACGGCGCTGGTCGACCGCGCGCTGGCGGGCGAACACCTCGGTACCTGGTTCCACGCCGCACCGCATTCCTGACGCAGCCCGCACCGCGCCCGGAGCGGCGGCAGCGAGTGGTCACGACTCCCCGTCGGGACGGCGCCGACTGGTCGGAGGCCGTCGGTGTGGGCGTCGCGGAGCGACGGTCTGTGACCGCTCGCGTGGCGCAGGACGATGTGTCGTGACCGGTCGGTGGGGTGGACACGACCGCCTGGAGGCCCGGCGCCGGTCCCGGGGACCGGTGCCGGGCCTCCAGGCGGTCGACGGGACGCGGTTGTGTGGTCGGGAACCGTCGGCGCGGGCGTCACGGAGCGACGATCGGTGACCGCTCGGCAGGCGGGTGACGACGTGTCGTGACCGGTCGGTGGGGCGGACCGGGCCTGGAGGCACGGCGAGCGTCCGGCACGCCCGTCACGAACCGAGGGGCGGACCTACAATCGGTCCATGTCGTCGATCGCGCCCGCCCCGACCCTCACCGACAAGCTCGTGGCGGCACGGGCCGCTTCGTCGGCGCTCGCGACCGCGACGACCGCCGTCAAGGACGCGGCCCTCGGCGCGATCGCCTCGGCGGTGCGTGCCGCGACCGACGAGATCGTCGCCGCGAACCACAACGACCTCGTCGCCGGCGAGGACGGCGGGCTCTCGTCCGGGCTGCTCGACCGGCTGCGACTCGACCCCGTCCGGATCGAAGCCCTCGCCGCCGCGGTCGAGCACGTCGTCGGGCTGACCGACCCCGTGGGGGAGCACGTGCGCGGGTCGCAGCTGCCGAACGGACTCCAGCTCACCCAGGTGCGCGTGCCGTTCGGCGTCGTCGGGGCGATCTACGAGGCACGCCCGAACGTCACCGTCGACATCGCCTCGCTCGCGCTCAAGTCGGGCAACGCCGTCGTGCTCCGTGGCGGATCGGCGGCCCAGCACACGAACGCCGTGCTCGTCGCCCGGATCCAGGACGCGGTCGAGTCGGTCGGCCTGCCCCGCGACCTGGTGCAGACCATCGACGAGTTCGGCCGCGCCGGTGCCACCGAGCTCATGCGCGCACGTGGCCTGGTCGACGTGCTGATCCCGCGGGGGAGCGCCGCACTCATCCAGACCGTCGTCACCGAGTCGCAGGTGCCCGTCATCGAGACCGGTGCGGGCGTCGTGCACGTGTTCCTCGACGCCTCCGCGCCGGAGCAGCGTGCGGTCGACATCGTCCTGAACAGCAAGGTGCAGCGGCCGAGCGTGTGCAACGCCCTCGAGACCCTCCTGGTGCACGAGGCCGCCGCCGAACGGCTCCTGCCGGTGCTGGCCGACCGGTTGCGGGCGTCCGGTGTGACGCTGCGTGGCGACGACGCCACGCGGGCGATCGTGCCCGGGGTGCTCCGCGCCACCGACGACGACTGGGCGACCGAGTCGATGGACCTCGACCTGTCGATCCGCGTCGTGCCCGACGTCGACGCGGCGATGGCGCACATCGCGCGGTGGTCGACGCACCACACGGAGTCGATCGTCACGAACGACGTCGACACCGCCGAACGGTTCCTGGCGACCGTCGACTCGGCGGTCGTGATGGTGAACGCGTCGACCCGGTTCACCGACGGCGGCGAGTTCGGTTTCGGGGCCGAGGTCGGCATCTCGACGCAGAAGCTGCACGCGCGCGGTCCGATGGGCCTGCCGGAGCTGACGAGCACGAAGTGGATCGTGCGCGGCTCCGGGCAGATCCGCGGCTAGACTGAACGGCGTCTTTCCCCGACCGAACGGAGCACGAACGATGACCTTCCTCGCAGAAGCTGCTGAGCACGCCTCCGGGGCGCCCGCGTTCGTGTTCCCGATGGTCGGCGCCCTCTTCTTCATCTTCCTCGGCTTCGTGACCTGGAGCTTC
Organism: Curtobacterium sp. MCPF17_021; assembly: GCF_003234605.2. Taxonomy (NCBI): domain Bacteria; kingdom Bacillati; phylum Actinomycetota; class Actinomycetes; order Micrococcales; family Microbacteriaceae; genus Curtobacterium; species Curtobacterium sp. MCPF17_021. The sequence goes on from NZ_CP126252.1 coordinate 1,181,834, forward strand.
CGCGACGTGGCCTACCGCCACTCCCAGAAGTTCGAGGCCACCCGCCACCACGAGACGGGTGTCGACGAGTTCGGCCACACCAAGATCTGACCGACCACTCGATGCTCGAGACCACCGGACGGCCACGCATCGGCGTGATGGGTGGCACGTTCGACCCCATCCACCACGGGCACCTGGTCGCGGCGTCCGAGGTGGCGCGGGCGTTCGACCTCGACGAGGTCGTCTTCGTCCCCACCGGACAGCCGTACATGAAGTCCGACGTCACCGACGCCGAGCACCGGTACCTGATGACCGTGATCGCCACCGCGTCGAACCCGATGTTCACCGTCAGCCGCGTGGACATCGACCGCCCAGGGCCGACGTACACCGTCGACACCCTGCGGGACCTGCACGAACAGCGACCGGATGCCCAGCTGGTCTTCATCTCGGGCGCAGACGCCGTTCAGCAGATCGTCGACTGGAAAGACCATGATGGTCTCTGGGACCTCGCGCACTTCGTGGCCGTGACACGTCCGGGACACGCCTTGAGCATCACCGGATTGCCCGAGCGGGACGTAAGCTTGCTCGAAGTCCCTGCACTGGCCATATCCTCGACGGATTGCCGTGACCGGGTTCGACGGGGGTTCCCCGTCTGGTACTTGGTTCCCGACGGTGTCGTCCAGTACATCTCCAAGCACCATCTGTATCGGAGCGTTGCATGAGTTCGTCCGACGCGCAGCCGCCCCTGTCGCGGCGCCAGGCGCGCGAGCGGGAGCGTGCCGCCGCGGCCGGTTCGCAGCCCGCGACGCCGCCCCCGACCGTCGCCGCACCCGCCGCCGAGACCCCCGGGTCCCGCCGCCCCGGGTCGCACGTCGCCCCGGCCCCCGGTGGCCCCGCACAGTCGTCCGCGCCGGCATCGGCGCAGACCGACCCCGGATCCGCCGCGTCCGTCCGGGTGTCGGCACCCGCGGCCGGTGTGCCGCCGTTCCCGCCGGCCTCCGCGACCGAGATCGTCCCCGGCAGCGGTGGGCTCACCCGTCGGCAGATCCGGCAGCTCCGCGCCGCCGAGCGCCAGGCGGTGCAGCCGGTCCCGCTGCAGGACCCCACGCCCCAGTCGTCCGACCGCACCGTCGAGGACGTCCTCGGGTCGGTGGACACGATCGACCCCTCCGCCGCGCCGCAGAGCGCTCCGGACGCCGAGGCCGCGCACGACGAGCAGCCCGCTGCCCCGACGGTCCTCGACCAGGCCGCGGTCGCCCAGGCCACCGAGGCCGACGGGTCCCCGGACGCGCTCGAGCCCCTCGAGGAGGCCGCTGCGCACGCCGAGGAGCCCCGCCGCCACCGGTCGACGTGGTCGCCGCCCGCCGACGTCACCGAGTCCGACGCGTCCGCGACCGACGTCCCGGAGTCTGGAGCGCCGGAGACCGACGCCCCGGCGGGCGACGTCCCCGAGTCCGACGCTCCTGCGGACGAGACGACCGACGTCGCACCGGCGGACGAGTCGTCCGAGGACGCTCCGGCCCGGTCTGCCGACGACGCTCCCGCTCCCGCTGCCGGGTCGCAGCCCGCCGTCACGCCGGTCCCGATCCCGACGAACGCCGCCGCAGCGACCCCCGCGGTGTTCCCGCTCTCGCTCGACGCCGAGGACGACGACACCAACGAGGTGCCGCTGCCCGAGCCCGCGACCGAGGCCCCGAAGGTCCCCGCGGCGTTCCAGCGTCCGACCGAGCCGAAGCCGGTGACCACGGCCTTCGCGCCGCCCGCCGGCCACTGGTCGCAGCAGGCGCACGACTCGAACGACTCCGAGGTGCACGACGCCGAGACGGGCACCCGCCGTGTCGCGGTGACGAACACGAACGCGATCATCCTGCCGAACTCGGCCCTGGCCGACCCCACCGGTGCGCTCAACGCGACGGGCGAGGTGATCCTGACCGGGTCGATCGACCTGCCGGCGTCGCTGTCGTCGACGGGGTCGCACCGGCCGATCGACGGCGCCGAGGTCGACCGCCTGCTCGAGCAGCAGGACGAGCAGCCCGAGACCGATGCCAGCCCGGTGCGGGCCAGCCGCGCGGTGTCCAGCCACACCTCGACCCGTCAGGTCGTGCTCGCCGCCGCCAAGCCGAAGGAGTCGCGCACGCCGCTGATCCTCGGTGTGACGGTCGGCGCGGTCGGGCTGGCTGCGGCCGGCGTCATCATCACCGCACTGCTCACCACCCACGCGTTCGGCGGCTGACCGCTGCCGTCCTCGACGTCCGTTCTCCACCACCCCGCCGACCCTGGCCTGGCCGCTGTCGGCGGGGTGGCTTATGATCGTGACCCATCAAGCGAACCGGCTGTCCGTCGGTTTGACGACCGGAAGGAATCCGTGACCGCCTCCACTCGCGCACTGGAACTCGTGCAGGCCGCAGCACTCGCGGCCGACGCCAAGCAGGCCGAGGACCTCGTCGCTCTCGACGTGACCGGGCCGTTGCAGCTCACGGACGTGTTCCTGCTCGCAACCGGTCGGAACGAGCGCAACGTGCAGTCCATCGCCGATGCCGTCGAGGAACGCCTCCTCGAGCTCGGTGCCAAGACGCTCCGCCGCGAAGGCCGTACCGAGGGCCGCTGGGTCCTCATCGACTTCGGCGAGATCATCGTGCACGTCTTCCACGACGAAGACCGCCAGTACTACTCGCTCGAGCGTCTCTGGGCCGACTGCCCGACGATCCCGCTCGAGCTCCCGGTGGACCACACCGCCTGATCAGCGACGCGCCCGGGTGACGGCTTCGATTTCGTCGCCCGGCGTTCGCATGGTGTACGCTTCTATGGTGCCTCCGGGGAACCGGTTGGTACGAAAGCAACACGATCTGGGTCTGTGGCGCAGCTGGTAGCGCACCTGCATGGCATGCAGGGGGTCAGGGGTTCGAGTCCCCTCAGATCCACCCTCAACCCCGTCGTTCCTCGGAACGGCGGGGTTTTTCGTGCGCCCGTCAGGCCTCGGCGGCCCGATACGCTGAGCGCATGAGCAACGACGCGCCGCTGTCCGGGTCCCCGCTGACGATCGCCTCCGCCGGGTACACGGCCGACATCGCCACCGTCGGAGCAACGCTGCGGACCCTGCGGCACGAGGGCCGAGACCTGGTCGTCCCGTTCGACGCCGACGAGGTCCGCCCGGTCTTCCGCGGTGCCGTCCTGGCCCCGTGGCCGAACCGGATCATCGACGGCGAGTACTCCTTCGGCGGCGTCGACCACGAGCTCGCCCTCACCGAGCCCGCACGGCACCACGCCCTGCACGGACTCGTCGCGTGGACGGACTTCCGCGTGCAGGAGCAGGCGGACGACCGCGTGGTGCTCGCCACGACCGTCCAGGCGCAGCAGGGCTACCCGTACCGCGTCGAGGTCACCGTGGAGTACCGGCTCGACGCCGAGGGGCTGCACACGACGATCACCGGGACGAACACCGGAGCCGAGGACGCACCGTGGGGGACCGGCCCGCACCCGTACCTCGTCGCGGGTACCGGCACCGTCGACGACTGGACCCTGACGCTCCCCGCCGCCCAGGTGCTCGAGGTGACGCCGGACCGGCTCGTCCCGACCGACCTGGTCCCCGTGCACGACGAGTTCGACCTGCGCACGCCCACGCTGATCGGCGACCGGTTCATCGACCACGCCTTCACCGGCTTCGATCGCGACACCGCCGGCCTCGCCACCATCGCGGTCACGGCGGCGGACGGTCGCGGGGTCCGTGCGACCTTCGGGCCGGAGTGCGGCTGGGCGCAGGTGCACACCGCCGACCACGTCGTCCCCGAGTACCACCGCGCCGGTCTCGCCGTCGAGCCGATGACGTGCGCCCCCGACGCCTTCAACGACGGCGAGGACCGCGGCCTCGTGGTGCTCGCGCCCGGTGCCTCGCACGCCGCCGCATGGACGATCGCCGCGATCTGAGCACCCCCGACCCCGGCGTCCGCGTCGAGGTCCGCCGACTCGACCCGGTCCCCGACCTCGCGGCCCTGGCGGCGCAGGTCCCCGGGGACCTGGTGTGGCTCGACTCCGGCCTGCCCGACGGTGCTCCCGCCACGGCTCGACCCCGGGCACGGTGGTCCGTGCTGGCGTGGACGGACGGGCCGTTCGCCGCACGGTTCCGGCACCAGGACCGTCGCGCGCACCTGACGGTCGCCGCGCCCGCCGAGGGGTGGTTCGGGCCCGCCCGATCCGAGGAGCGTCCGGCCTTCGCGGTGCTGGCGGACCTGCTCCGACGCACGCCCCGCCTGCCCGAGCCGGTCGTCGGGTGCGGGTTCGCGCTGGGCTGGGTCGGGTTCCTCGGCTACGAGCTCGGCCGCGAGTCCGGCGGCCCGGACCGCACCGCCGACGGGTACGCCGACGCCGACCTGCGGTTCGTCGACCGCGCCGTCGTCGTCGACCACACCGGTGGCGCCTGGGCGCTCGCGCTCGTCGCCGACGTGGAACCGGCGGCCAGTGCGCGGAACCGCGTGTGGCTCGAGGAGGTGCCCACCCCCACGACGTCGACCGGCGTCGTGGACGCGGCCACGGGCCTCCCGGCCGGGGTGTCCACGGCGACCGGACGCGTCACGCGCGCCGCCTACGAGCGGGCGGTCGACGCGTGCCGCGCGGAGATCCGCGAGGGGAACGCGTTCCAGGTCTGCCTCACCACCGCCTTCGCGGTCGGACTGGAGGCCCGTGGCGGCCCCGGTACGGACCCGCACCTGGACGAGTACCTGCGGATGCGGGCGGCCGATCCCGTCCCGTTCGGTGCGTTCCTGCGGCTCGGCGCGCTGCGCGTGGCGAGCCGGTCACCGGAGCGGTTCCTGCGGATCGACGCGGCCGGAGCGGTGCTCGCGGAGCCGATCAAGGGCACGCGGCGGCGGCTCGTCGACGCGGAGGCGGACGCGGCCGCGCGGGACGACCTGGCGGCGAGCCCGAAGGACCGCGCCGAGAACGTGATGATCGTCGACCTGCTGCGGAACGACCTGCTGCGGACCGCGGTGCCCGGGTCGGTGCACGTCGAGCGGCTGTGCGCCGTCGAGACGTACGCCAGCGTGCACCAGCTGGTCTCGACGATCGGGGCGGTGCTGCCGCCGGGGACGTCGCGGGCCGACGTGGTGCACGCGGCGTTCCCGCCGGGGTCGATGACCGGGGCGCCGAAGAGCAGTGCCACGGCGATCGCGGACCGGCTCGAGGGGGCGCCGCGCGGGGTGTACTCGGGCGCGATCGGGTACTTCTCGGCGAGCGGGGCGGTCGACCTGTCGGTGGCGATCCGTAGCCTCGTGACCGTGCTCGACGAGTCGGGTGCGGTGCGTTCCCGGACCCTCGGAGCCGGGGGAGCGGTGACCTGGTCGTCGGTGCCCGCGGACGAGGCGGACGAGGTCGAGACCAAGACGCGGTCGGTGCTCGGCGGGGTCGGGGCGGTCGCCAGCTGGTGAGCTGATGCCCTGATCCGAACACGCGTTCGACCAGGACTGTCCACGGATGTCGGACGCGATTGACATCATCGAACACATGTTCGAATATGAGGGCATGCAGACGGCGGCGGCACTCCGGTCGCCCACCCCGGACCGGGGCGGGCGGAGCGGTGCTGCACGCGGTGGCAGCGGTGCGGGTGGTGGCGGTGCGCGCCGTGGGCCGGACCACCTGAGCGATGCCCGGGCCGCGCTCGACCGCATCACGTCCCTGCGGTCCCGGGTGGCCGACATGGAGTCCACCCGGGTCGACACCGCCGGGCTCCCCACCGCCCCGGCACTCGAACCCCTGCTGCCCGGCGGCGCGATCCGGGTCGGTGGCACCTACGCCGTCCCCGAGTCGGTGCTGCTCGCGATCACCATGCTGCAGGCGGCCTCGGCGGCCGGGGCGTGGTGTGCGGTCGTCGGGGTGCCGTCCTTCGGGATCGAAGCCGCCGCCGCCGCGGGGATCGACCTCGAACGGCTCGTGCTCGTCCCCGATCCGGGTGACCAGTGGCTCGCCGTGACGGCGGCGATGGCCGACGTCGCCCAGATCGTCCTCACCCGACCGCTCGGCCGGGTCGTGCCGGGCGACGTGGCACGGCTGTCGGCCCGGCTGCGACAGCGCGGTGGCGCACTCGTCGCGCTCGGCTCCTGGCCCGGGGCGGACGTCACGCTGCGGGTCACGTCCTCGACGTGGAGCGGCATCGGTCAGGGCCACGGCCACCTGACGGAGCGCCGGGCCACCGTGACCGCGACCGGGCGTGCCGGCGCGGTGCGTCCGGCGACCGCCGAGCTGCTCCTGCCCGCGGCCGACGGTGCGGTCCGGGCCGCCACACCGGTGCCGATGGTGGGCTCCGGGGACACCCGCGTGCTGCGGCCCGTGGCGGTGGCGTCGTGATCGCCTCCGGGCGCGTCCGGACCGACGCGATCACGCGGGGAGCGGCACTGCCCGAACCACCCCCGACCCGGACGATCGTGCTCTGGTGCCCGGACTGGCCGGTCATCGCGGCGGCTCGGGCCGGTGGCACCCCGCCGGAGCAGCCCCTCGCCCTGACCGCGAAGGGGCTCGTGTTCGCGAGCTCCGCGTCCGCGCGTGAGCAGGGTGTCGTGCGGGGGCTCCGCGTGCGTGAGGCGCAGGCGCGGTGCCCCGAGCTCCTCGTGCAGCCCTACGACGACGCCCTCGACCACCGCACTTTCGAGCCCGTCATCCGTGCGGTCGAGGCGGCCGTCCCCGGGGTCGAGGTGCTGCGGCCGGGCACCCTCGCGCTCCGTGCCCGCGGCCCGGCCCGGTACTACGGCGGTGAGCGCGCTGCGGCGGCGACCCTTGCCGGCATCGCGGCCGACCACGGCGCACCCGCGGTGCGGGCCGGGGTGGCCGACACCCCGTTCGCGGCGGACCAGGCCGCCCGGGCCCGTCCGGTGCGTCCCGGCGAACGGGTGCGGCTCGTGCCCGTCGGGGGATCGGCGGACTTCCTCGCGCACCTGCCGCTCGGCGTGCTCGGCGACCCCGACCTCACGACGGTGCTCGACCGGCTCGGCATCACCACGCTCGGCGACTTCGCGGCACTCGGCGACGAGCAGGTGCGGGACCGCTTCGGCGTGGCCGGGGCGTTCCTGCACCGGTTGGCCGGGGGCCGCGACCCCCGCGAGATCGCGGCGCGTGAGATCCCGCCGGAACTCCGGGTCGAGGCGTCGTTCGAACCCCCGCTGGACCGTGCCGACCAGATCGCGTTCGCGTTCCGGCGTTCCGCCGACGACTTCGCCGAGCGACTCCGGGCCGCGGGGCTCGTGGCGACGACCATCCGTGTGGGGATCGTCGACGAGCGCGACATCCTGCTCGAACGGACCTGGGCGCACCCGCGCTGGTTCGACGCCGCCGACGTGGTCGACCGGGTGCGGTGGCAGCTCGCCGGTGGGGTGGACCCCAGCGGGCTCGAGGCGCCGGTCACCTCGGTCGTGCTCGAGCCGGTCGCCGTCGACGACATGGCGAACCACGAGCGCGGGCTGTGGGGCTCCGGCCCGGACGAGCGCGTGCACCACGGCCTCGCCCGGATCCAGGGCATGGTCGGCCACGACGGTGTGGTGAGTCCGCGCATCGGTGGTGGCCGCACCCTGTCCGAGCGCGTGGTGCTCGTGCCGTGGGGCGACGCACCCGCCGGCGGTGAGCGAGCCCTGGCGACCGTCCGCGACCGACCGTGGCCCGGCAAGCTGCCCGGCCCGCCCCCCGCCACCGTGCTCGAGCGCCCCCGACCGGTCGACGTCGTCGCCGTCGGCGGTGCGAGCGTCGACGTCGACGAGCGCGGCGTGCTGTCCGGCGCACCCGACCGGTTCCGCGCCGAGGGCGACCGGGGCGGCGGGTTCTCCGCCGTGACGGCCTGGGCGGGGCCGTGGCCGCTCGTCGTCCGGTGGTGGGAGTCCGGCGGCCGACGCCTGCACCGGCTGCAGCTCGTCGACGCCGAGGGGCGCGCCTGGTACCTGGTGCTGGCGGACCACCGCTGGTGGGCCGAGGCGATCGCGACGTGACCCCGACCACCACCACCGACAGGAGCGTGACCTGATGGGCTACAGCAACCCACCCATCCCGTGGTCGCAGTTCGAGCGCGCGCTGTCCGACAAGCGGAACCCGGGCACGGCGCACGACGGCGACGGCGGCGACAGCCCGGCGTGGTCGCGGAAGCGCGAGCCGTACGTCCCGTCGCCGCTCGACACCGACGGCGGGCCCGTGGTGCCGTACGCCGAACTGCACGCGCACTCGGCCTTCAGCTTCCTCGACGGCGCCAGCCAGCCCGAGCACCTGTTCGAAGAAGCCGCTCGGCTCCGACTGCACGCCCTCGCGCTCACCGACCACGACGGCTTCTACGGGGCCGCCCGGATGGCCGAGGTCGCCGAGTCGTACCCGCAGGTCGGCACCGTCTTCGGCACCGAGCTGTCCCTGGGGCTGACCGAACCGCAGAACGGTGTGCCCGACCCCGAGGGCTCGCACCTGCTCCTGCTCGCCGACGGCCAGGACGGCTACCACCGGCTCGCCGGCGCGGTGACGAGCGCACACCTGGCCGCCGGGTCCGAGAAGGGCAGCCCGCAGTACGACCTCGACGACCTCGCCGCGCGGGCCGACGGGCACTGGCGGGTCCTCACCGGCTGCCGGAAGGGATCCGTGCGGCAGGCCCTCGAGCAGGGTGGCGAGTCCGCCGCCGAGACCGCGCTCCGGGTGCTGCTCGACCGGTTCGGCAGCCGCAACGTCGTCGTGGAGCTGCTCGACCACGGCGACCCGCTCGACAGCGCCCGCAACGACGCCCTGGCCACCCTCGCCGCGAAGCACGCGCTGCCCCTGGTCGCCACCGGCAACGTGCACTACGCCACCCCCGACCGGTTCCCGGTGGCGACCGCACTCGCGGCGGTGCGTGCCCGCCGCAGCCTCGACGAGATCGACGGTTGGTTGCCGGCCGCCGACACCGCCCACCTGCGCTCCGGCGCCGAGATGGCCAGACGGTTCGGGCGCTACCCCGGCGCGATCGAGCGGACCGTGGAGCTCGCCGACGAGCTCGGGTTCCGGCTGAAGACCGTGCAGCCCGGGCTGCCCGACCTCGACGTCCCGGACGGGCACACCGCGATGTCGTGGCTCCGCGAGCTCACGTGGACGGGTGCCCGGCGGTTCTACCCCGGCAGCGCCGACGGCGTCGACCCCCGCAAGCGGGAGCGCATCGAGCGTGAGCTGTCCGTGATCGAGGAGAAGAACTTCCCGGGGTACTTCCTGATCGTGCGCGACATGGTGCAGTACGCCCGCGGTCGGGGCATCCTCTGCCAGGGGCGGGGCTCGGCGGCGAACTCGGCGGTCTGCTACCTGCTCGAGATCACCGCGGTGGACTCGATCCGGTACGGGCTGCCGTTCGAGCGGTTCCTGTCGGCGATGCGCGACGAGGAACCCGACATCGACGTCGACTTCGACTCGGACCGCCGCGAAGAGGTGATCCAGTACGTGTACGCCAAGTACGGCCGGCACAACGCCGCCCAGGTCGCGAACGTCATCACCTACCGGCCCAAGGGCGCGGTGCGCGACATGGCGAAGGCGCTCGGCCACAGCCCCGGGCAGCAGGACGCCTGGTCGAAGCAGGTCGAGCGGTGGGGGTCGGTGACCGAGAGCCAGGACCACGACATCCCGCCGGCGGTCGTCGGGCTCGCGAGCGACGTCCTCGGGTTCCCGCGGCACCTCGGCATCCACTCCGGCGGCATGGTGCTGACCGACCGTCCGGTGGGCGAGGTCGTGCCGATCGAGCACGCCCGGATGGACGGCCGCACCGTGTTGCAGTGGGACAAGGACGACTGCGCCTACATGGGGCTCGTGAAGTTCGACATGCTCGGGCTCGGCATGCTCGCGGCGCTGCAGTACTCGTTCGACCTGGCTGCAGAGCACTGCGGGGAGCGCTGGGAGATGCACTCCATCCCGAAGGAGGAACAGGGGGTCTACGACCAGCTCTGCCGCGCGGACACGATCGGGGTGTTCCAGGTGGAGTCCCGTGCGCAGATGGGCACCCTGCCCCGACTGCTCCCGCGGCGGTTCTACGACCTGGTGATCGAGGTCGCACTCGTCCGCCCCGGGCCCATCCAGGGCGGCGCGGTGCACCCGTACATCCGCCGACGCACGGGCGAGGAACCGATCACCTACATGCACCCGGCGCTCGAACCCGTGCTCGAACGCACCCTCGGGGTCCCGCTGTTCCAGGAACAGCTGATGCAGATGGCGATCGCGGTCGGCAACTGCTCCGGTGACGACGCCGACCTGCTGCGACGGGCGATGGGGTCGAAGCGCGGGCACGAGAAGATCGACCGGCTGCGGGACAAGCTCTACACGGGGATGGCGGACAACGGCATCCACGGTGCAGATGCCGACGCGATCTACGCGAAGATCCAGGCGTTCGCGAACTTCGGCTTCGCGGAGAGCCACTCGATCAGCTTCGCCCTCATCGTCTACGCGAGCGCGTGGATGCGGCTGCACTACCCGGGGGCGTTCCTGGCGGCACTGCTCCGGGCGCAGCCGATGGGGTTCTACTCACCGCAGACCCTGGTCGCCGACGCCCGGCGGCACGGCGTCCGCGTGCTGCGACCGGACATCCTGCGGTCCGGGGTCGACGCCACGCTCGAACCGCTGCCGGACGGGGACGCCCCTGCCGGTGACGACGCGTGCCTGGCCGCCGAGCAGCCACCGGTGCTGCCCTTCGACAAGGCGCTCCCCGACGACACCGCGAGCCACCGACGCGACGGTGCCTTCGCCGTGCGGCTCGGGCTCGCCGAGGTCGCGTCGCTCAGCCGGAAGAGCGCCGAGAAGATCGTCGCGGAGCGGGACGCCAACGGTCCCTTCCGCGACATGTCGGACCTGGCCCGCCGGGTCGGGCTCACCACGCCGCAGCTCGAGGCCCTCGCCGCCGCCGACGCCTTCGCCCCGTTCGACATCGACCGCCGCGGTGCGATGTGGTCGGCTGCCCAGGCAGCCGCCGAGCGTCCGGACCAGTTGCCGGACACGCAGGTGTTCGTGCAGCCGCCGCTGTTCGGGCAGATGACGAGCGGGGACGTGCTCATCGCCGACATGTGGTCGACGGGCATGACGACCGACGACCACCCCGTCCGGCACGTGCGCGACCGGCTCGCGGCCCGCCGGGTGCTCAGCGTGCAGGACACCGCGACCGCCGAGACCGGACGACGGGTCGAGGTCGGCGGGATCGTGACGCACCGGCAGCGTCCGGCGACGGCCTCCGGCATCACGTTCCTGAACGTCGAGGACGAGACCGGGCTGGTCAACGTCATCTGCAGCGTCGGGGTCTGGGGGCGCTTCCGCCGGGTGGCGCGGGAGTCCCCGGCGGTGATCGTCCGGGGCATCCTCGAGCGCTCGCCCGACGGGGTGGTCAACCTGGTGGCGGACCGCATCGAGCACCTGTCGCTGTCCGTCCGCACCCGCTCGCGGGACTTCCAGTGAGCGGTCGTGCTCAGCGCACCTCGGGCAGGCGGATCGTGACCTCGAGCCCACCGGCGGGCACGTTGCGGAGCGACGCCGTGCCTCCCGCCCGTTCCGCCACCGCACGCACGATCGCGAGTCCCAGCCCCGAGCCGCCGGGCAGGGCGCCGGCACCGGTCGACGGGTCCGGGTTCGGGCGGGACGTCCGGGCCTCGTCCGGACGGGTGAAGCGGTCGAACGCCACCGGGATGAAGGACTCGGGCACGCCGGGGCCGTCGTCGGTGATCTGCAGCACGCCCTCGCCGCCGGTGCTCCGCCAGGACACGAAGATGCCGCCGCCGCGGGGGAGTGCGGCCACGGCGTTGCCCGCGATGTTCGTGACGAGCTGGGCCATCCCGCCGGTGTCGATCCGGTACCGCGGTTCGACGGTGCCGCCGCCGATGCCCGGGCCGGAACCGCCGACGGCGACGGGCGGCTCGAGGTCGAAGTCGACGGTGACGTCCTTCGCCGACGCGATGAGCCGGACGCGGTCGACCGCGGCCATCACCTCGTCGCCGAGGTCCGACCAGGCGGTCTCGGGGCGCCGGTCGCCGTCCTGTTCACGGCGCTCCGACTCCTCGATCCGCGACAGGGCGAGCAGGTCGTTCGCCAGCCGCGACAACCGCGCGACGCTGTGCTTCGCGCGTTCGATGTGGGCGGCGAGGGCGGCGGCGTCGTTGCCGTCGAGCGAGGCGAGGTCGAGCTGGGTCGTCAGGATCGCCAGAGGCGTCCGGAGCTCGTGGCTGGCGTCCGACACCATCTGGCGTTCGCGCTCGGTCGCCTGCCGGGTACGGGCGAGGAAGGCGTTGAGCGTGGTCGCCAGGGACGCCAGCTCGTCCTGGGCCGGGCCCACCGGCAGTTCGGCACGCTCCGGGGCGACGGAGAGCCGTTCGGCCTCGCGGCGCATCCGGTTCACCGGGCGCAGCGCGGTGGTCGCGAGCACCCAGGACGCCACGCCGAAGGCGAGCAGGATGGCCAGACCGGTCAGCGACAGCGTCGTCGTGAGGTCGTCGACGACGATGGCCTCGGCCTGCGAGTTGCGGGCGGCGACGACGGTCCAGCGGCCGGCCTCGTTGACGGGGTGCTCCACCACGACGCGGTACTCCGAGCCGGATGCCGTGATGATCGAGGTGCCGGCGGGGGTGGACCGCAGACTGCCGAGCGCCTGCTCGACACGGTCGGGCATCGTCGACAGCACGATCTCGCCGGACGGGGACACGACGGCGACGAGCTGCGCGTTGCCGGGCGGCGAGAGGTCGGGGTCGCTGTCGACCTCGAGCGTGGCGACGTACGGGTCGGCATCGGCGTCGAGCAGGGTGCGGGTCGCACTCGCGACGACGCTCACCACCTGGAAGCGCATCACCAGGACGAGCAGCAGGATGACGATCGCGGCGATCGCCGTCGACCCGATCGTGATCCGGGCACGCAGCGACAGCAGACGCAGCGGCCGGATCGGACCGCCGCGTCGGCGGTCCGATCGTGGGGCGTCGTCGGCCCCGCTCACGCCCCGAGCAGATCCAGGCGGTACCCGCGACCGCGGACCGTGGCGATGGCGACGGTGGCCTCGTGCGCGGTGAGCTTCTTGCGGAGGTACGAGATGTACTGCTCGACCACGTTCGGGTCGACGTGCTGCGAACCGTCCCAGACCTCTTCGAGGATCTTCGGGCGGTCGACGACACTGCCGGCGGACCGGGCGAGCAGTCGGAGCAGGGCGAACTCGGTGGGGCTCACGGCGACGCGCTGGCCCTTGATCGAGATGCGGCGGGCCTCGGAGTCGATGGAGACGTCCCCGACCTCGATCGTGCGGGGTGCCCCGGCGGACTCACGACGGCCGAGCGCACGCAGCCGAGCGGTGAGCTCGGCGAAGGCGAAGGGCTTGGTGAGGTAGTCGTCCGCGCCGGCGTCGAGCCCGAACACGCGGTCGTCGACGGCATCGCGCGCGGTCACGAGCAGGATCCGCACGGGGTCCTCGCGCTCACGGATCCGCCGGGCGAGCTCGAAGCCGGACATGCCGGGCATCATCACGTCCACGACCGCAAGGTCGAACGCCTGCTCGCCAAGGGCGATGAGCGCCTCGACACCGTTCTCGACGGCCGTGACCCGGTACCCCTCGGCCGCGAGTCCGCGTTCCATCAGGGCACGCATCTCGTCGTCGTCCTCGACCACCAACAGCCGCATAGTGGACCTCCTCGGACCCATCGTGGCATCGAACCGGCGCGGAGGGCCGTTCTCCGGGTCCGACTCGCTGAATCTCGTCACAGGTCAAAGCAGAACGGTCTGTCCCACGTTCTAGGGACGTGAGCGCCGCTTGCTTCGTTGCTAGGCTCCGGCAGCGGACAGCGCGACCCGATGCGCCGCCCGCACTGGGGGATCATGAACGACTCGATCGACCACCCGGCCATCGTGCGCCTGCGCGCCGAACTGGACGCCGCGTGGAAGGGCATCGGCGCGCTCGCGCAACTGGAGGACGCACCGCGCGACCGCGTGGTCGCGGAACTGCGGACGGCCGTGCCGGACGTGGCGAGCCGTGCTGCACGCGAGGTCGGCACCGAGGCCGTCGTCGCGGAGATCAGCCGGTACGCCGACGCCGGCATCCCGGGTGCGACCGCGACCGACGTCGTGCCGACCGCGGTGATCTGGTCGGACGTCGTGCGGACGGCGTCGGAAGCGGCCTGCGCAGCGCGCTGAAGCGGACTGACTAGTCGTCCTCGCCGAGCAGCTCGCCACGCACCCGTCGGATGTCCTCGAGCAGTGCCCCGATGAGCACCCAGTGCCGGGAGTTCGGCCGCACCACCTCGAGCGGCGCGGTGAGCGCCGGCTCGGACGCCGCTGCCCACGGCCCGACGTCCGGCCCGGAGGCAGCGGCGTCCGCTCCGCCGACCCCATCCACCGGGTCGAGCCGTGTCGACTCGACCCGCGCACTGAGGGCCCGGACGTCCGCACCGATCCGTGCCACCTCGGTTGCGATGCCGTGCACCACCGGGTCGTCGCGCAGGTCCGGTGCGGTGTTGTCGCGGATCGCCCGGGTCATCCCGGTGACCCGGGTCACCAGGACGCGCAGGTGGTCGGTGGTCACCACGTCGCGGTCGAGGATCGTCCGGTGCCGTCCACTGCGCGGGTTCATCGTCAGGGACTCGCGCGCCGACCCCAGGGACGCCTCGGCCTTGGCGTGCTGCTGCCGCAGTGCGCGGGCCGCGACGAGCGCCTCGTCCCAGCGCTCGCGGTCCCACCCCTCGGTCAGGCCGATCGCGATCCGCTCGAACGCCACCGCGGTGTCACGGGCGAGCCGGGCGACGGCGAGGTGCGCCGGTTCGAGCAGCACGGGCGGCACGATGAGCGCGTTCACGACCAGGGCGACGATCGCACCGATCACGGTCTCGAGGATCCGGTCGGCGGAGTAGTTCGGCGTCACGACCCCGGCGGTGAGCACGAGCATCCCGCTGATCCCCACCTGGGTGGCCGAGGTCGGGGTGAGCCGGAGTGCCCAGGCGATGAGGATCGCGAGCACGATGACGAGCAGCACGACGAACACGCCGTCGCCGAGCAGCAGGTGGAACCCGGTGGCGAGCACGACGCCGATCACCACGCCCGCGCTCCGCTCGAGCCCCTTCACGAACGACTGGTTGATGCTCGGCTGCACCACGAGCAGTGCAGCGATCGCCGCGAAGGTGGGGAACGGCCCCTGGATGACCAGGCGGCAGAGGAGCACGGCGGCGACCACCGCGACGGCGGTCTTCACGACCTGCAGGAACGGCGTGCGACTGGAGCTGCGGAGACGCGCGACCGGGTTCACACCGACCACGGTAGCCACCGGCCGCGCGCCGAGCCGTGCACGAACGCGACGAAACCCGCGCGACACGGTTGACTGATGTCGTGTGGCCCAACCATGAGCGCGTCATCCCGCAGGCCTTCGCCGGCTCCGGGACCTCCGTGGTGGCCGCGCGGGCGCACTCCGTCGAGCCCTCGGGCAACGGCTACCTGTACGGCTACGAGGTCGACACGGTGGACCGCAACGGCCAGCGCGCCACGGTCCTGACCTACGTCGACACCGGCGGCACCCACGACCAGAACAGCGCGATCGTCACCGACCCGGCGACGGGCGACCCGGTGTCGGTGTGGGCGTACCCCAACGACCCCGGCCTGCCGGTGCTGCCGCAGGTCACCTACCGCGACGCCGTCGCCGAGCTGCTGACCACGCTCGGCATGCCCGTCACCGCCCCGGTGCTCACCGTGGCGGCGTACCGCCCCGGCAAGCGCGCGGTCGTCCGCGTGGACGCCCCCGAGCGCACCCTGTTCCTGAAGATCGTCCGTCCGCACCGGGTCGCGCCGATCGTGCAGTCGCACGAGCAGTTCGTCGCGGCCGGTCTGCCGGTGCCGCGTGTGCTGTCCAGCCGTGGCGACGGCCTGCTCGTGCTCGAGCGCATCCGCGGCGTGCCCGCCGGCAGCCGCATCCTCGACATCGCCGACGACCCCCGCTTCGTGGCGTCGCTCGCCGCGCTGAGTGGTCGGGTCGCCACCGTCCCGATGACCCAGCAGGCGCGCGCCGACGCGATGGACCACGCCGACTGGCACCGTCGCACGCTCATCGCCGCGCTGCCGCACGACGCCGAGGAGATCGACCGCCTGTACGACGCCATCGGCCGCCGCTCCATCGGCTGGTCGAGCTCGACCAAGCAGGTCGTGCACGGCGACCTGCACCTGGAGCAGGTCTTCGTCGACGAGGACGAGCCGTGGCGCATCTCCGGCCTGCTCGACATCGACACCGCGGGCTGGGGCTTCCCGGTCCGTGACGTCGGTGCCGTCGTCGCCCACCTCGTGGTCACCGGGCTCTGGCACCGGTCCCGAGGCGACGCCGAGCGCGGCGCCGCCGCCGAGCGCCTCGCCGACGCGATCGCCCGCGACTGGGTCGCGCGCAACCCGCGCGAGGCCGACCGCATCGGACCCGCCATCGGCGCCCAGCTGCTCGCCCACGCCGGCGGCCAGGCGACCACCGGTTCCGCCAACGGGATCCAGACCGCCCAGCAGCTCCTCGCCGCGACGCAGGCCGCCCTGGCGGACGCGGCCCCGAGCCTCCCGACCGGTGGTTCGACCCGCCCGCGGTCCGCACCGCAGGTCTGAGACGCGACGCCGCTGTCGCGAAAGCGACAGTTCTGCGCGGAACATCCGCGGCGTCCTGTCGCTTTCGCGGGGTCACCGGGGCAGGGAACCGGAGACGTGTCGCTTCGGTGGGGTGAACACGACCGGAGGACGGACTGGAGGCCCGGGTCGGGCCCGCCACGGGCCTCCCGTCCGCCGTCGCGACGCGCGCGGGCAACGCGCCGGTCGCCTCCGTCGGTGGTCCGGGAGTAAACTGAGCGCGCACGCACCGCGTTCCCGCGTGCCGCGTCGATTCCGGACGCAGCCGTCGATCACTTGATCGACGCGGGGACCGGGCCGTGACCGCCCCGAGGGGGCATCACGTGCGTGTGACGACGCCGGATCCCGGCGCGGACCGTCCGAACCTGCTCCCGGCAGGTGCTCGTGTGGAACGGCTCGCGGGAGTCCACCGGACGTCCCGATGCGGGGACCGGCGATGCGGTGGGCCACGGTGGCCCGCAGCTGAACCGGAGCCGCGCCAGGCACCGGTGCAGGACTTCCCGCCCCACGGGCGGATCGCCCCGACGTGTGGGCGGAACAGGAGGAGCGTTGGCTCGATCAGGCACCCGGCGTGCTGCCGGCGGGACGCGGACCGCGTCACGTCGCACCAGGCCGCTGGACAACGACGGCGTCATCCCCGTCCTCGCCCGCGCTGTGCGCGAGGTCGAGGCCGCGGCGCAGCGCGGACCGCTCAAGGCATCGAACCGGACGAAGTTCCAGGCGGTCGCCCTGCTCATGCGCGAAGAGCGCGCGCGGGTGAAGGCCGACTCGGAGCTCACCGACGCGCAGCGCGCCGAGCAGCTCAAGCGGCTCGACGGCGTGGCCACGATCCTGGCGAAGACGGCTGCGCGCGACACCAGCGTCATCCAGCTCCTCGCCGAAGAGGTCCAGGTGTCCGAGGCGACGCGTGCGGTCAAGCGCGACATGATGATCGCCGGCGGCATGGAACTGCAGCCGGAGGACCTCGTCATCGCGTCCGAGCCCGCCGCGGTCGTCGAGACCCCGGTGCGGGCCGTCGTGCCGCAGGCGGTCGTGCAGCGCCAGCTCGCGAACCCCTTCATGCCACCGGACTTCGCCCTCGCCGACCAGCCCGTCGCGCACCCGCGTCGCCTGGCGAACTGGGAACTGTTCGGACCGCTGTTCAAGTCGTTCGAGTACGGCGCGGGCGGGGGAGCGGCGACGATGCCGCTGCCGGAGCCCACGACGCTGCACTCGCGCTCGGGCACCACGCTCATGAAGCACCAGGCGGAACTCGTCGCCGCCGCGGCGCAGGGGCACCGCACGTTCCTGCTCGCCGACGAGCCCGGCCTCGGCAAGACCGCACAGTCGCTGCTCGCCGCCGATGCCGCCAACGCGTTCCCGCTGCTCGTCGTCGTGCCGAACGTCGTCAAGACGAACTGGGCGCGTGAGGCCGAGCGCTGGGTGCCGAACCACCGCGCCACGGTGATCCACGGGGACGGCAACGACCTCGACGGGTTCGCCGACATCGTCATCGTGAACTACGAGATCCTCGACCGGCACGCCGGGTGGCTCGGCAACTTCGGGTTCAAGGGGATGGTCGTCGACGAGGCGCACTTCATCAAGAACAGGGACTCGCAGCGCGCCCGGTTCGTGCTGCAGATCGCCGAGCGCATCCGCCAGCGCACCGCCGCGCCGCTGCTCATGGCGCTGACCGGTACCCCGCTGATCAACTCGGTCGAGGACTTCCGCACCATCTGGGAGTACCTCGGCTGGATCGACGACAAGAAGCCGCGCGCGAAGCTCATGAACGAGCTCGAGGAGATCGGCCTGACGCCGGCCGACCCCGGGTTCTTCGTCGAGGCCCGCCGTGCCGTCATCGACCAGGGCATCGTCCGACGCCGCAAGGTCGACGTCGCCGCGGACATCCCGGCACGCCGGATCGCCGACATCCCCGTCGAGCTCGACGGTGACGAGGGTCGCTCCATCCGCGACGCCGAGCGCGAGCTCACCGCGAAGCTCGTCCGCCGCTACCACCAGGCGCTCGACGCCCGCACCGGGCAGGACCCGGTCGTCGGCATCGACCACAAGCTGGTCCGCCAGGTCGCCCGCTGGGAGCTCGAGGACCAGGACGCCTCGTCGACCGGCGAGAACGTGTTCTCGATGGTCCGCCGCATCGGCCGGGCCAAGGCCCAGCTCGCGGCCGACTACGCGGCGCAGCTCGCCTCGAACGTCGGCAAGGTCGTGTTCTTCGCGAAGCACCTCGACGTGATGGACCAGGCGGAAGAGGTGTTCGCCCGCCGCGGCCTGCGCACCGCCACGATCCGCGGCGACCAGACCCCGACGCAGCGCACGGCCGAGATCGACTCGTTCGTGAACGACCCCGACGTCGCCGTCATCGTCTGCTCGCTGACCGCGGCCGGGGTCGGCCTGAACCTGCAGGTGTCGTCGAACGTCGTGCTCGCCGAGCTGTCGTGGACGAGCGCCGAGCAGACCCAGGCGATCGACCGCGTGCACCGCATCGGGCAGGAAGAGCCCGTCACCGCGTGGCGCATCATCGCCGCGCAGACGATCGACACCAAGATCGCCGAGCTCATCGACTCGAAGGCGTCCCTGGCCGCCCGCGCGCTCGACGGTTCGGACGAAGAGGTCGTCGACTCCGGTGACATCCAGCTCGACGCGATGGCTGCGCTGCTGACCGAGGCGCTCGGCGGCTAGCGCCGGCGCGTCCGGCGCTGTCCCGGACAGCAAAACACCGGTGTTCGCACTCTGAACCGCGTCATGCGCGTGTTCGGAGCGTGAACACCGGTGTCTTGCGAGGAGGACCTGCTCAGATGCGGGACTGCACCTCGGCCAGGGACGGGTTCGTCGCCGTCGAGCCGTCGGGGAACACCAGCGTCGGCACGGTCTGGTTGCCGCCGTTGACCTCGGCGACGAGTTCGGCGGTACCGGGGGTCTGCTCGATGTCGACCTCGGTGAAGGGCACACCGGCCTTCGACATCTGGTTCTTCAGCCGGGCGCAGTAGCCGCACCACGTGGTGGTGAACATCGTGACGCCGCCGGCTTCGGGCGTGAACTGCTCGCGGGTGATCGTGTCGCTCATCCCTGCAGGCTAACCCCGGGTGCGGGGAAACCCCGCAGTGCCTGGTAGACAAGAGCGTGTGAGCCACACGCACCTCGAGATCGAGCGCACCTACGACCTGGCCGAGGGCGGTGCCCTCCCCGACCTCGTCGGCGCGGGCGGCATCCTCCGCACCGAGCACCAGGAGCCGTTCGAACTGGACGCGACCTACTGGGACACCGAGCGGTACGACCTGGTGGCCGCGCGGGTGACCGTCCGCCGTCGCACGGGCGGCCCCGACGCCGGCTGGCACATCAAGCGCTCGGAGTCGGACACGGTCCGCCACGAGCAGCAGTTCCCCCTGACCGACGACGCCGACACGGTGCCCGACGAGGTCCTCGCCGCGCTCTTCACGGAGCGTCGTGGCCGCGGGCTGCGTCCCGTCGTCCGGATCACGACCACCCGCACCGTCACCCGACTGCTCGACGAGGACGGCGACCAGATCGCCGAGCTCGCCGACGACCAGGTCACCGCCCAGCGCCTCGACGACGACGCCCCCGAGACCCCGCGCACCTGGCGCGAGGTCGAGGTCGAGACCGTCGACGGCGTCGACCCGCAGATCGCCCACGAGCTGTTCGCGGCACTCGACGGACGCTTCGCGGCCGTCGGCGCCGGCCCCGCCGCCGTCGCGTCCAAGCTGGCACGCGGGCTTGCAGGAGCACCGGCACCGCGCCTCCAGACCGAGGAGAAGCCGGCCAAGGGCACGACCGCACGCATCCTGGCGAAGCGCGTCCGCAAGCTGCGCGTCGCGCTGCTCGGCCAGGAGGCCCGGCTCCGCTCCGGCGACACGGCCGACCTCCGGCAGGCGGCCGACACGACCCTCGAGATCGCCGCGATCCTGGGCGCCTACCGCCCGGCGTTCCCCGACGGCGAGGCCGTCGACCGCGCCGCCGAGGCGGCGGACGGCCTGGCGGGCGTCACCGCGCGTGCGGCGCTGGCCGAGTACCTGATCGACCGGCTGCCGCGGGCGTCGTCGCCGGCGCAGGACGACCTGGTCGACGCGATGACCCGCGAGCGCATCCTCGCCTCGACCCGGGAACGTCGCGACCAGGCGGTGCGGGACGTCGTCGCGTTCCTGCACGGCGAGCCGTTCCTCGAACTGCTCGACGCCCTCGACGACGCGGCCGAGCGACCGGCTCCGACGGCGTGGTCGCTCCGCGCACCGAAGCAGGTCGCGCAGGACGTCGGCGCCGACGTGAAGCCGCGCGTGCGCGAGCTCGTCCGGGCCGCCGTCGCCGACGACACCTCTGACACCGCTGCCGAGCGCGAGGCTGCCGACCGGACCACCACCGAGGCCGCGTGGCAGGAGACGATGCGCGCCCGGATGGCGATGGACGTGCTCGGCGACGACGCGTTCCCGCACGCGCTGTGGAAGCGGATCGGCACCGCCGCCGACGTGCTGACCGAACGGGTGCGGTCCCTGCACGCCCTCGACATCCTGCGGGCGAACGCGGCGATCGCCGAGCGTGGGGGTGAGGGCACCTTCGGGTACGGGGTACTCGCGGGGGACCGGGTGCGCCTGGCCGAGGAGTCCTACGACGAGGCGGTGCACGCGCTCAACCGCGTGTGAGCGGGGTGCGCGCTGCGAGCGCTTCGTTCGCTTGGTGCGCTTGGTGAGCAGAAGAGGTCGGGTCCCGCGTTCGGACCCGACCTCTTCTGCTCACGAAGTGCGAGGCGTTGCTCAGCCCGCGGCGATGGGGTTGGCGGTGGCCGCGGCGGGCGTCTCGTCGGCGAGCCCGAGCACGTCGAGCAGCCAGGCGAGTTCGAACGCCCGCTCCTTCCACGACGCGTAGCGACCGCTGACACCACCGTGGCCGGCGGACATCTCGGTCTTCAGCAGCACCGGCGCGCCGACCTCGCGGAGCTTCGCGGTCCACTTCGCGGGCTCGACGTACAGCACGCGGGTGTCGTTGATCGAGGTCACGGCGAGGATCTGCGGGTACTGCACGTCGTCACGGACGTTCTCGTACGGGGTGTACTCGCTCATGTAGCGGTAGACCTCGGCGTCGTGCAGCGGGTCGCCCCACTCGTCCCACTCGATGACGGTGAGGGGCAGGTCCGGGTCGAGGATGCTCGTCAGCGCGTCGACGAACGGCACGGCGGCCAGGATGCCGGCGAACCGCTCGGGTGCGAGGTTGGCGACCGCACCCATCAGGAGCCCGCCCGCGCTGCCACCCTCGGCCACGAGCCGGTCGGCGCTCGTGCGGCCGGACTCGATCAGGTGCTCGGCGACCGCGACGAAGTCGGTGAAGGTGTTCTTCTTCGTCAGGGTCTTGCCGTTCTCGTACCAGTGCCGGCCGAGCTCACCACCACCACGGACGTGCGCGACGGCGAAGACGACACCGCGGTCGAGCATCGACAGGCGCATGACGCTGAAGCCGGGGTCGATCGAGTGCTCGTACGAGCCGTAGCCGTAGAGGTGCAGCGGTGCCGGGGTGCCGTCCTCGACGGCGTCACGACGCCAGACGAGCGAGATCGGCACGCGGGTGCCGTCCGACGCGGTCGCCCAGTCGCGCTCCTGCACGTAGTCGGCCGGGTCGTAGCCGCCGAGCACGGGCTGGCGCTTCAGGACGGTGACCTCGCCGGTGGTCAGGTCGAGGTCGCTGACCTCGGAAGGGGTCACGAACGACGTGTACCCGATCCGGAGCGTCGGCTGCTCCCACTCCGGGTTGCCGCCGAGCCCCGCCGAGAACAGTGCTTCGTCGAAGGGGACCTCGTGCGCGTCGCCGTAGCCGTCGCCCTCGATCGGGATGATCGCGACGCGGGGCAGTGCCTCGGAGCGGTACTCCAGGGCGAGGTGTCCGGCGAAGGCGTCGACCGACTCGATGCGGCGCTCGGTGTGGTGCGCCACGACGACGCGGCGGTCACGCTCGGACGTCGGGTCGTCGGCGGGGACGTCGACGAGCTCGAAGTTCTCGGCGCCGTCGTTGTGCAGCACCAGGAACCGGTCGCTGCCGCCGACGATGGCGTGCTCGATCTCGTACTCGACACCCTCGCGCCGGGGCCAGACGACCTGGAACTCACCGGTCGGGTCCGCGGCGTCGAGGACGTGCGCCTCGGACGTGATCTTCGAGCCGAGCTCGATGACGATGTACTGCGACGAACGGGTGACACCGACACCGACCCAGTAGCGGTCGTCGGGCTCCTCGAACACCAGGACGTCCTCGGACGCCGCGGTGCCGACCGTGTGGCGCCAGATCTTGTCCGGACGCCACGACTCGTCGACCGTGGGGTAGAAGACGTAGCGGCCGGCCGGGTCGAACGTGGCGCCGGCGCCCGTGTTCGGGATGGCGTCGCCGAGGTCGGTCCCCGGGGCCAGGTCGCGCACGTGCAGGGTGTACCGCTCGTCGCCCTCGACGTCGATGCCGTAGACCAGGCGTGTGCCGTCGTCGCTGATGTCGTAGGTGCCGAGGGAGAAGAACTCGTGGCCGTCGGCCAGCGCGTTGCCGTCGAGGACCACCTGCTCGCCGGGGAGCGTCGACTCGCCCTCGACGACGGCGGGCGGCGTCCAGTCGTCGGGGCCGGCGACGGGCACGCGGCAGTGCACGCCGTACTGGCTGCCCTCGGCGGTGCGGGTGAAGTACCACCAGTCGCCCATGCGGACCGGTACCGAGAGGTCGGTCTCCTGGACGCGGCTCTTCACCTCGGCGAAGATGCGGTCGCGCAGCGGCGCGAGGTGCGCGGTGGCGGCGTCGGTGTGGGCGTTCTCGGCTTCGAGGTACGCCAGGGTGTCGGGGGATTCCTTGTCCCGCAGCCACTCGTAGTCGTCGACGAAGTCGATGCCGTGGTGGGTCCGTGTCACGGGCCGCTTGGCGGCGCTGGGCGGGGTGGATGCGGTGTGCTCGTTGCTCACCGTCCCACCCTATTCGCCCGCGCCCCCGGTCAGGCCGCCGTGCGCTCGCGCCCGCCCACCGCCGCCTGCACCCGCTGCTCGAACGCCTCGAGCTCGTCGACCACGGCGGGTGCGACCCACGCCCGGTCTCGGAGACGACCGGTGACCGGACGGAGCACTCCCGCCAGCACCAGGTCGTGGGTGACGCGCTCGACCTCGTCGGTGGTGAGCAGGGTGTCCAGGTGCGCTTCGGTCAGGACGGGGTCGTCGGCGAGCGCACGGCCGACGACCGCGTGCGGGCCCGAGGCACAGGGGCCGGCGGACCGATCGGCGTCGTGCTCGGCGAGCAGCAGGGCGCTCAGGGTCGCCTCATCACAGACCGTCCCGATCGCGAGGGCCAGGTCGACCACGAACCCGGTGACCTTGCCGTCGCGGTACTGCTCGAGGTGCCGGAAGTACCGCCGCCGATCCGTAGCGAGCGCGGTGGCCACCGGTGCCGTGACCGTGGTCGTCACCCCGCGTCGCCGGAGCACGGCACCGATCAGCGCGCGCCCGATCCGACCGTTGCCGTCGGTGAACGGGTGGATCGACTCGAACTGGGCGTGGGCGATCGCGGCCTGGGCGATCGGGTGCAGGTCCACACGGTGCACGAACGCGAACAGGTCGGCCATCAGCGGTGCCACGAGCTCGGGCGGTGGTGGCACGTACACGGCATCGCGGGGCGTGGCACCGCCGCCGATCCAGTTCTGCACGTCGCGGTACCGGCCGGCGTACCGTCCGTCCACCGGGTCGTCGCGCATCAGCAGGCGGTGCGCCTCGAGCAGGGAGGCCTCGGTGACGGTGCCCGAGTCCGCTCCGGACACCAGGTGCTCGACGGCGCCGCCGGCCCGGACGACCGCGGCGGCACCGGCGTTCGCCCGGATGCCGACGAGGGCCCGTGCCAGGTCGTCGATCGACGCGGACTCGTCCTCGATCCGCGACGACGCCACGGCTTCGGTCCGGCCGAGCACGGACCCGAGCGGCGCGAGCCGGGAGCCGTGGTGGACGTCGAGGGCGCGCAGGGCCGTGGCGCTCCGGTCGAGCAGCGCGACGGTGTCGTCGTCGGGCGTCCACCGAGCCCTCGCGATGGACGGGGCCAGCGACACCCGCACGGTGGTCACCAGCCGGTCGTCACGGCACCCGCGGACGGTGCTCCGCCACGGTCGCTCGCTGCGTTCGTGCGTGGGCCAGGTGTCGCTCCGGTGTGCCATCCCGCGACGGTAGAGCCACCCGGACGCTCGACGCCAGGAATCGGTATTTCGCCCGCTCGCCGCCTGCCGCCGCGGGCCCGCCCCGCGCCGCCGCCCGACCCCCCCCGGCCCCGCCGCGCGCGCCCGTGCGACGGCGCGCCCGCCCGCGCACCGCGCCCCCGCGTACCGTTGGTGCCATGAGCAACTCCTTCGCGATCACCGGTGCCCACGTCGTCCCCGTCTCCGCTCCAGCCTTCGACGGCGGCGCGGTCGTCGTCGAGGACGGCCGGATCACCGCGATCGGTCCGGACGTCTCCCCGCCCGAGGGGATGACGGTCATCGACGCCGCGGGTTCGTGGCTCGTCCCCGGCTTCGTCGAGGCGCACGGCCACGTCGGCATCCACGAGGAGGCCAACGGCGAGGCCGGCAACGACACGAACGAGATGACCGCCCCGAACATGGCCGGCGTCCGCGCGATCGACGCGATCGACATCGACGACGAGGGCTTCCGGGACGCCCTGGCCGGCGGGATCACGAGCATCGTCGTCAAGCCCGGCTCCGGCAACCCGATCGGCGGGCAGAGCGTCGCCATCAAGACCTGGGGCGGCCGGACGATCGACGAGCAGCTCATCTCCGACTCGGTCAGTGTGAAGAGCGCCCTCGGCGAGAACCCGAAGCGCGTCTACGGCGGCAAGGGCCAGACGCCCTCGACCCGGCTCGGCGTCGCGAAGATCATCCGTGACGCCTTCGTGGAGGCGCAGAACTACAAGGCCGCCCGCGACGCCGCAGCCGCGAAGGACGAGCCGTTCGCCCGCGACCTGACGAAGGAGACGCTCGTCCGGGTGCTCGACGGCGAGCTCGTCTGGGACCAGCACACCCACCGCCACGACGACATCGCCACCGCGATCCGCCTGTCCGAGGAGTTCGGCTACCGCCTCGTCGTGAACCACGGCACCGAGGCGCACAAGATCGCCGACGTGCTGGCCGCCAAGGACATCCCGGTCATCTACGGCCCGCTCTTCACCAACCGCTCGAAGGTCGAGCTCCGCGACCGCGGCATCCCGAACCTCGCCACCATCGCGGCCGCCGGGGTCCGGGTCGCCATCACGACGGACGCGCCGGTCGTGCCGATCAACATGCTCGTCGACCAGGCGACCGCCGCCGTGAAGGAGGGCCTGCCCGCCCAGACCGCACTCGAGGCGCTCACCGTCAACCCGGCCGAGTTCCTCGGGTTCGGGGACCGCGTCGGTCGGCTGGCCGAGGGCTACGACGCCGACCTCGTGCTCTGGGACGGCGATCCGCTCGACGCGACCAGCCGCGCGACGCGCGTCTGGATCGACGGCAAGCCCGTCTTCACGTGGACCGACGGAGCGGGCGTCACCACCCCGCGCTGGTAGCGGGTGCAGAGCCGGGAGGCCCGGATCGCGACGTGCCTGCGGGTCGCGATCCGGGCCTCCAGGCCGTTGCGCCGGGGGCGCCGCGTGCTCAGACCTCGCGCGCCAGCAGGAAGTCGTTGATGCGCGTCGTGAGCTCGGCGTCGATCGGACGCGCGTCGCCGTTCACCGAACGGATCGGCGCAGCCTGCCGCACGCTCGACACGAGCCAGAGCGCGTCCGCCGCTGCCAGGTCGGCGAGGGTGACGAGTTCGTAGGCGGTCTCGATGCCCTCCTGCTCGGCGAAGCGGAACACGTCGGCCTGCGTCGTGCCGGCCAGGATCCCGATGTCGGTGCGGGGCGTGACGAGCCGGTCGCCGACCTTCATGATCAGGTTGGCGCGCGTGCCCTCGAGCACGTATCCGTCGCTCGAGACGAACAGGGCGTCGTCGGCGCCGCGGCGGACGGCTTCGCGCAGGGCGGCCATGTTGACGCCGTACGACAGCGTCTTCGCGCCCTGCAGCAGCCACGGCGAGGTGCGCTCGACGTCGTGCCGGTACCCGCGGTCCAGGACCACGACGGAGATGCCCTCGGTACGTGCGGCCGTGGAGTCGCCCGACGGCGCGGCGTAGACCCACCCGGTCGGGCGGTCGGTGCCCTCGACGCCACGGGTCAGGACGGTCTTGGCGAAGGCCTCCCGCACCGGGTCGAGGCGGGCGCAGACGGCCTCGATGGCCTGGCGCCAGGCCTCCGGGTCGGGCGAGGGCAGGTCGAGCATCGCGGCGGAGCGGCCGAAGCGGGCGAGGTGCGCCTCGAGGGCCTGGGGCCGACCGTCGATCACCGTGATCGTCTCGAACACGCCGTCGCCGCGCGTGACGCCGAGGTCCTGCACCTGCACGTGCTCCTCGAGCGGCTTCGCCCAGGTGAAGGCGTCCGCCGCGGGGTCGTGCGGCGCAGCGTCGCGGGAGGGCTGGTTGAGGACGGCGAGCACGGTTTCGGTCATGCGTCCATCCAACCGCAGCTCAGCCGGCTTCGGGCAGCGCGCCCAGCAGCTTCCACACGGCGGGCGTCAGCTCGGGGTGCTGCAGCGCGATCCGGCGCAGCCGGTGGTACTCCTCGCCCAGCTTGGTGCCCTGCCCGGACGCCGGGTGGCTCGACCACTGTGCGTGCCGCTTGCCGATCGCCTCGTCCAGGTCGACGGCGTCCGCGCGCAGGATCAGCACGACCTGCTCGTCGACGGTGGGGAGCGTCGGCATGAACTCCCACGGGTCCTCACCCTGACGGCTCCGGTGCTCGACGAGCATCGAGATCTCCTCGGCGGCCTCGGCGCGCAGCACTTCGAGGCTGCGCCCGGTCCTGCGGGGCTCAGCCATGGTGCCCCCGCAGCACGCCTGCCATGGGAAAAGCGTACGACACTCCATCGGTCACACTGGACGCGTGACCCTTCGCGACGAGAGCAAGTCCCAGCATCCCCGGGTGGTGGTCGTGTACCTGCTGCGCGACGGCGAGGCAGGCCCCGAGGTCCTGCTGGGGGAGAAGCGCCGCGGCCTCGGCACGGGCCGTCTGGTCGGCCCCGGCGGCAAGCGCGAGCCCGGCGAGTCGGCGGTCGAGACCGCCGTGCGCGAGGTGCGTGAAGAGGTCGGCCTGCGGATCGACGCGGTCGACCTGGAGGCCCGTGGCACGTTGGACTACCGGTTCCCGTACCGACCGTCCTGGTCCCAGGTCTCGGACGTCTTCGTCTGCCGCCGCTGGCAGGGAGACCCGTCGGGCTCCGACGAACTGGAGCCGCGGTGGATCCCCGTCGACACCGTCCCGTACGACGCCATGTGGGACGACGCCCGGTACTGGTTGCCGGGGGTGCTCGCGGGCGGCAGCGTCCGCGCGCGGTTCACGTTCGCCGAGGACGACGCGACCGTCGCCGGGTTCACCGGGACGGGTGTCGGCGTCGGCGTGGAAGACTAGGTGCTGGCTGCTAGCGCGGCTGCTGGGTGCGGGTGCTGCCGGTGCGCGCTTCCTCGGCGGCGGCCATGACGTCGGCGTCGCCGCTCCGGCCACCCAGGGGCCGCACGAAGAAGTCGATGATGCCGACGACGATCGCGCCGATCATCGAGAACATCGCCCACCCCACGAACAGCCCGGCGGTGCCGCGGCCGTCGGCGGGCGCGAGCAGGACGCTCGCGGCGTAGAAGCCGACCGTCAGCACGAGGAACACGACGACGACGGTGATGAGGACGCGGTGCCAGGTGATGCGCGGGTTCATCCGATCAGGATACGCGTCAGCGGTACCGCACCGGTGCGCGTGCCGGCACGGATGATGCGCGCGCATCGTGCGACAGAGCACGCGTCGTTCGACTGGCGCATCGTCGCAACATGCGCACGCACTCGGTCTGCGGGAGCGGTGCGATCGTCAGGAACGAGCTACCGGTCCGCGGGACGCTGCACGGCGATGCGACCGGTCGGTGTCGCGTCCGGCTCGAGGCCGTCGCGACCGCCGGTGAAGACGTCACCGCCGGTGCGCTCGTCCTCCCAGGCGTCGTCCCGCAGCACGCTCAGGGTGCCGGTCTCGGTGGAGGTCAGGCCGTGGCGCGCGAGCTCGGCGTCGCGCTGCCCGCCGAGGAACTCGCGGTTGGCGGTGTTGGCGTCCTGGAACATCGTGGTCCGGCCGGTGACGATCGCGCGGATCCGTCGGCGCTCCCACCACTTCTTGCCGAAGTACATCAGCACCAGGCCGGCCGTGGCGTAGCAGGCCATCGTGATCAGGCCGCGGGCCGGGCCGGGGCCGACGCCGTAGACCTGGTGCTTGATCATGTCGACCATGCTCGAGCCGACGACGACGTTGTTCAGCCAGGCGAAGGGCTCGGGCATGAACCACTTCGGGTAGGCGCCGCCGGACGACGGCATGGACAGGAAGACGAAGCAGATCATCGCGGGTGCGGCGATGAACCGGCCGACGAAGTAGCTCAGGCCGTTCACCGCCAGGCCGATCGCCACGATCCAGCCCCAGGCGATGAGCACGAGCTGGATCCAGTGCCCGTGGATGGCGCCGAGCACGGGCCCGGCGAGGGTGTTCGTGATGAGCGAGATGACCAGGCCGCCGACCACGATGACCGTCATCCGGGTGCGGTGCCGGAGCGGGCCGCCCATGATGCCGATGAACATCGCGACCATGTAGCCGCCGATGCACCACGCGAGCATGACGTACATCGCGACGGTGCCGTACTCGTCCCAAGCGGGCAGGGGTGCGAGCTCGGTGACCTTCGGGGTCGCCACGCCCAGGCCGGTCAGTACCGCGGTGAGGGTGGCCGGGACGAGGCTCGCGACCTGGAACTGGTGCGCGCTCGCCTTGAAGAACTCGTTCGCGGCGGGGTCGTACGCGACCGCCATGGAGCCGCCGACCACGTCACGCTTCGCCTGCGCGAGCGAGTCGTACGTGTGGAACACGAACTCGCCCGGCAACGCCTGCTGCACCGCCTGCACGAACGCCGGGTCGCTGCCGATCAGCGCGATCGGGACGTCGTGCGGGTGCGGGGCATGGAACGCGAAGACGTAGCACAGGCAGAACCCGACGATGAAGAACAGCGGCATCCAGAGCTGCAGGCCGATCAGCTGCAGCGACGGGTGCAGGGTCGAGTACCACCGGCGGTAGGCGCCGTGCTGCTGGGGCGCGGGTACCGGAGCCTGTCGCCGGGGGCCCGAACGCGTGTGCCCGGCGACCTTGCCACCACGACGCGGCTTGGTCCCACGTGCGGAGGGCCGGGTCCCGCGCGGCTTCGGCGGCGTGGGACGGGAACCGCCGGGGCGCTCCGGTCCGTCGTCGTTCCTGGGGACGTCGTTCCGCGGCGTGCTCACTCGGCGCTCTGCTCCTGCTCTCGATCGGAGCGCCAGGATACGCCCGGGGTACTCAGGAGCGACTGCGCGACGCCTGCGCCGAGTCCATGGCGAGTTCTTCCGCGTCGAGGGTCACGAGCACGCGGCGCATGACCTCCTCGTCGAGGTTCCCCTTCTCCCGCTCCTCGAGCACGATCTCGCGGCGGCGGTCGAGGAGCTCGCGTCGGATGTCCTGGATCTGCGAGCCCCGGAGGCGCAGTGCGACGTTCCGCCCCTCGTCCTCTTCTTCCTCGGCGTCCTGACGGAACGTCTCGGCCTGGCGCTCCAGCCGCGCCTTCAGCCGGTTCACCACCGAGTCGACGGCCTCCGAGCCGAACTGCTTCGCCCACGCCGGACGCCGCTTCTCGAGCAGCTCGATCGCGGCCTCGGTGGTGCGCTGGTTGAGCCGCATCTCGCTGCGCACGTCCTCCTCGCCCTCGGCCGGGTCCTGCACCTTGAGCGCGCGGATGACGAACGGCAGGGTGAGTCCCTGCAGCAGCAGGGTGCCGACGGTGACGAAGAAGGCGATGATGAAGATCGTGTCCTGTGCCGGGATCTGTGTCGGGCTGGCCACGACCGACACCGCTGCGGCCAGGGTCACCACACCGCGCATGCCCGTCCAGGAGATGACGGTGAGCTCCCGCCAGTTGAGCTTCGGCTCCGCGGAACCGCGCATCCACCGCAGCGAGGGGTGCCCGCGGGACAGCTTGATCCGCAGTGGCCGGAGCCACTTCCCGTTGATGCGGTTGCGCGCGTAGGACTCGAACACGAACAGCGGTCGCACCAGGATCACGACGACGAGCACGACGGCCGCGGCGGTGAGCGTCTGCCCGAGGCTCCGCTCGCTGTCGACCAGGTCCTGCACGACGGTGTTGAGCTGCAGGCCGATGAGCGCGAACACGAAGCCCTCGAGGATGACGTCGATGCTCGTCCAGAGCGGACGTTCCTGCAGGCGGGTGGCGTAGCCCTCCTTCGGCGAGTTGTAGCCGATGTACAGGCCGGCCGTGACGACCGCGATGACGCCGGAGCCGGACAGGTCCTCGGCGAGGATGTACGCGACGAAGGGCAGCAGGATGCTCATGATCGTCTCGACCACGGGGTCGTTGATGCGCATCCGGATCCAGTGCACGACGACACCGAGGACGATGCCGACGACCAGACCGACGCCGATCGCCAGGCCGAAGATGCCGAGGTCCTGCCAGATGGTCAGCGACGTGCCCGCGATGATGAGCGTGAACACCCGCACCAGGGTCAGCGAGGCCGCGTCGTTGATCAGGCTCTCGCCGGACAGCACGGTCATGACGCGGCGGGGGAGTCCGAGCTTCCGGCCGATCGCGGCGGCGGACACCGCGTCCGGCGGGGCGACGATCGCGCCGAGCAGGATCGCCGCGGGCAGCGTCATGTCCGGGATGAGCAGGTACGCCACCCCGCCGACGACCAGGGCGGTGACGATCACCAGGAAGATGCCGAGCCGTCGGATCTGCTTGATCGAGCCGCGGAAGCTCTGCCACGACACGTCGAGGGCCGCCGAGTAGAGCAGCGGCGGCAGGATCACCGTGAGGATGACCTCGGAGTCGATCTCCATCGGCGGCAGCCCGGGCAGGAACGAGGCGGCCAGGGCGACCGCCGTGACGAGCAGTGGAGCGGGGAGTCCCTTGGCCCGGGCGAACCCCGTCACCGCGAGCGATCCGATCAGCAGGATGAGGAGCTCAGCGGTGTCCATGGACGTATTCTCCCATCGGCATGGTTCCGAAGCTGAACGAGTGTGAAGCTGCGGTGAACAACAGGTTGCCGATCAGGTTTGCTCGAAGGGCCGACGCCTGGGACACTTGCCCGCGGTGGACATCACACTCATAGTCGTCCTGGTCATCGCGTTGGCCCTCTTCTTCGACTTCACAAACGGTTTTCACGACACCGCCAACGCGATGGCGACCCCGATCGCGACCGGCGCCATGAAGCCCAAGGTGGCGGTCACCGTCGCTGCGGTGCTCAACCTGGTCGGTGCGTTCCTCAGCACCGCCGTGGCGACGTCGATCTCGCACGGGTTGATCAACGAGGGGCCCGGTGGCGTCGCCATCAGCCCCGAGATGATCTTCGCGGGCCTGATCGGGGCAGTCGTCTGGAACATGATCACGTGGCTCCGCGGGCTGCCGTCGTCGTCGTCGCACGCGCTGTTCGGCGGGCTCATCGGTGCCGCGATCGTCGGTGCCGGGTTCCAGTCGGTCAACTACGTCGCGCTGCTGACGGTGGTGATCATCCCGGCGTTCGCCTCGCCCGTGATCGCCGCGCTCGTGTCGTTCCTGTCGACGCGCATCGCGTACCGGATCACGAAGCGTCCGGTGTTCCCGAACGAGCGCGGCGGGTTCCGCATCGGGCAGGTCTTCACCAGCTCGATGGTGTCCCTGGCGCACGGCACCAACGACGCGCAGAAGACGATGGGTGTCATCACGCTGACCCTCATCGCCTCGGGCGCGCAGTCGTCGAACCAGGGCGTGCAGTTCTGGGTCGTCGTCGCCTGTGCCCTCGCGATCGCCCTCGGCACCTACACGGGCGGTTGGCGCATCATCCGCACCCTCGGATCGGGCATCACCGAGATCCGTGCGACGCAGGGCTTCGCCGCCGAGGCCTCGACCGCCGCGACGATCCTCGCCTCCAGCCACCTCGGCTTCGCACTGTCGACCACGCAGGTGTCCTCGGGCTCGATCATCGGTGCCGGTCTCGGCCGCCGCGGCTCGAAGATCCAGTGGTCGACCGCCGGCAAGATCGTCATCGCCTGGTTCATCACCCTGCCCGCGGCCGCCGCGGTCGGTGCGGTCGCTTCGGGCATCGCCCGCCTCGGCGTCATCGGGCTCGTGCTCGACGCCGTGATCGGCGCCGTCGTGATCCTCGGCCTGTACCTGTGGTCGCTCCGCAAGCCGCACGAGCAGGCCTCCGCGATCGAGGTCGACGTCGCCGCGAACGCGGTCCTGACCCGCAAGGAGCTGCGTGACATGCAGCGCAAGAAGCGTGCCGACGCGGTCGCCCAGCGTCGCGCCGAACTGAGCCGCGAGCGCACGCTCCGTCGCATGGCGGCCCGCAAGGGAGGCCGTCGCTGATGGGCATCGACTGGTTTGCATTCCTCACCGTGGCGCTCGTCGCCGTGGTCTCGTCGTGCTTCGTCGTCGCCGTGTACTCGGTCGGCCTCCGTCTCTGGAGCGCCGCCGACACCCGCGAAGGCAAGTTCACCGTGAAGGAGGACGGCACGATCGGCCCGGCCACCGCCGGCTTCCCGAACCCCGCTGGAGCCTCGGCGGCCGCACGTGGGCTCCGTGCCGCGGCCATCGCGTGCTTCGTCGTGTGCGCCGCCGTCGTGCTCTACGGCATCTACCTCATCGTCCCGCAGTTCCACTGACGCGCGCGCTCACCGCGTGAGCAGAAGACGCCGGGTCGCCCCTCGTGACCCGGCGTCTTCTGCTTACTCGTCGTGCGTTCCCCGCGACCGCGGGGCGGACGGGAGGCCCGTGGCGGCCTGGCACCGGGCCTCCAGTCCGTCGCGGCGCGAGCGGGCGAAATGCCGCCGCGCGTCGCGAAGGCGACCCCGGCATTCCGCCCGCTCGCGCTGGCGGCGCGCTTGGTGAGCAGAAGATGTCGCGTCCCGCAGCGCGACCCGACATCTTCTGCTCACGAAGCGACGGGAGGCGCCCGCGGCGCGAGCGGGCGAAATGCCCGCGTGCGCGCTTCCGCCGACCCCGCCATTTCGCCCGCTCGCGTCCGGGGCGCGACCGCCGGCGGACGGGAGGCCCGTGGCGGCCTGGCACCGGGCCTCCAGGCCGTCGCGGGCGAGCGGGCGAAATGCCGCCGTGCGTCGCGAAGGCGACCACGCCATTTCGCCCGCTCGCGCTGGCGGCGCGCTTGGTGAGCAGAAGATGTCGAGTCCCGCAGCGCGAGCCGACATCTTCTGCTCACGAAGCGACGGGAGGCCCGTGGGCGGCACGCCGCCCGCTCCGCCCAGCCCCGGCGCGTTCTCGGACCGGCCGGACGGACGGGACTAGCCTCGACGTGTGACCGGCAACGAGGAGGCACCTGTGACGACGACGACGCGGACCGAGAGCGACTCGCTGGGATCACGGGAGGTCCCGAACGACGCGTACTGGGGCATCAACACGTTGCGGGCACTCGAGAACTTCCCGATCACTTCCGTACCGATCGCCGTGTACCCGGACCTCATCGAGGCGCTCGTCACCGTGAAGCAGGCGGCCGCGCGGGCGAACCGGGCGATCGGTGTCCTCGACGAAGAGCGCGCCGACGCGATCGACCGTGCAGCGCAGGAAGTCCGCGACGGAGCACTCCGCGAGCAGTTCGTCGTCGACGTCGTGCAGGGCGGCGCCGGGACGAGCACGAACATGAACACGAACGAGGTGCTCGCGAACCGGGCACTCGAACTCCTCGGGCGGGAGCGGGGCGACTACGCGTACCTGCACCCGATCGACCACGTGAACCGCAGCCAGTCCACGAACGACACGTACCCGACGAGCATCAAGATCGCGATGATCTTCGGGGTCCGTCGTCTGATCGTGCAGCTCGAGGAGCTCTCCGCGGCGTTCGCCGAGCGGGGCCGCGCCTTCGCCGACGTGCTGAAGGTGGGCCGGACGCAGCTGCAGGACGCCGTGCCGATGACCCTCGGGCAGGAGTTCACCGGGTTCTCGCACACGATCCAGGAGGACGCGGACCTGCTCCGCAAGGTGATGCCGCTGCTCGCCGAGATGAACCTCGGCGCGACGGCGATCGGCACCGGGATCACCGCGGACCCGCTCTACCGCGACGAGGTCCGCCGACAGCTGCAGGAGGCGAGCGGCATCGACGTCGTCACCGCCCCCGACCTCATCGAGGCGACGAGCGACGCCGGTGCGTTCATGACCCTGTCCGGCACCGTGAAGCGCAGCGCCGCGAAGCTCTCGAAGATCTGCAACGACCTGCGGCTGCTGTCGTCCGGTCCGCAGGCGGGCCTCGGCGAGATCACGTTGCCGGCTCGCCAGGCCGGCTCGTCGATCATGCCGGGCAAGGTCAACCCGGTGATCCCCGAGGTCGTGAACCAGATCGCCTACGCGGTCGCGGGGGCGGACACCACCGTGACGATGGCGGCGGAGAGCGGGCAGCTGCAGCTCAACGCCTTCGAGCCGATCATCGCCCACTCGATCCTGCAGTCGCTGCAGTGGATGTCCCGCGGCTGTGCGACCCTGCGCGAGCACTGCGTCGTCGGCATCGAGGCGAACGAGGCGAAGCTCGCAGCCCAGGTCGACACGAACGTCGGCGTCGTCACCGCGCTGACGCCGTACATCGGGTACGCGGCGGCTGCGTCGATCGCGCACACGGCGCTGACCACCTCGACGCCGATCTCGACGCTCGTCGTGGCCGCGGGCCTGATGGAGGAGGACCAGGTCATGCGCGTGCTCAGCCCGGCACGGCTGTCGGGCATCGAGCTGGCGACGGGTGCGATCCCGATCATCACCGAGGAGATGCTGGACGCCGAGGCGCGCAAGCGCTGACGCGGGGCGTCCGCGCCCCAAGAACGCAAGCACCGCACGCACACACGCCCGTCAGGGCAGCGGTCGCTCGCCCACCCGCACCTGCTGCGCCAGCGCCCGCAGGTGCTCCTCGTTCGGGGTCAGCTCGGCGTCCTCTTCCTCGGCGACCCGCGCGGCCTCGGCCCGGACGTGCTGGGCGGCCGCGATGTCCTGGTCCCGCCAGCGCGCGAGCGTGAAGTTCCGCGTGACGTCCCGCAGCGGCAGCCGGATCGACTCGTCCGCCTCGATGCCGGCGAGCAGCTGCCGCATCCGGATCACCTCGGAGTCGAGCTCCCCGCCGACCACGAGCACGAAGTTCGAGATGTACAGGTACACGAGCAGCAGGATCGCGCCACCGAGCCACCCGTAGGCGCGGTTCCCGCCACCGAGGGTCTCCACGTAGAGGGCGAACCCCACCGTGGCGATGGCCCAGGTCACGATCGCGAACGCGGCACCGGCCGACACCCACCGCAGCTGCGGGGTCTTCACGTTCGGCGTCGCGTAGTAGAGCACCGCCACCATCACGACGAGGTCGGCTGCCAGCACGGGCCACTTCACCACGTTCCACACGTCGTCGATCCAGGGCGCCCACCCGAGCTGCCGGATCACGGCCTCGGAGATCGTCGGCGTCCCGAGCAGGATGACGATGGCGACGGCACCGCCGACCATGACGAGCAGCGTGACGAGGAGCATCATGCTGCGGAACTTCCAGATCCGCCGGCCCTCCTCGACCTCGTAGGCGGTGTTCATCGCCCGCCCGAACGCCGTCGCGTAGCCGGACAGCGACCAGAGCGTCAGCACGACGCCGATCGTGAACCCGAGCCACGGGTTGTCCAGGGTCAGCAGCTGCCGGAGCGGCCCCTCGAGGTGCTCGGCGGTCTCCGGCCGGACGATGAACCCGAGGACCTCGACGATGTCGGTCAGGCTGTCGCCCTTGCGGTCGACGATCGACAGCGCCGACACGACCGCCAGCGCGGTCGGGAACACCGTCAGCAGCGCGAAGAAGGTCAGCGACGCGGCCGCGTCGACGACGCGGTGCCGGATGACCGAGTGGTAGGTGCGCCGGACGACGGCGCGGACTCCCGTCCGCTGGAGGTCGCGCGATGCGCTGTCCGGCATGTGTCGTACGGTACCCGACACGTGACGGCCTGGAGGCGCGTGGCGGGCCCGCCCCGGGCCTCCCGTCCGCCCTTCGGTCGCGTCGCGAGCTCCTGCAAGACACCGGTGTTCACGCTCCGCACCGCGGAACGCGGGTGTTCGACGTGCGAACACCGGTGTCTTGCGGACCCGCACTCGACCGCGGCCCGCGGTCAGTTGGCGTGGGGGTGCAGGGCGTCGTAGCGGCGGAACGAGGGGACCATCCGGAGCAGCAGCGCGACGAGGCCGATGATCAGCACGCCGCCGATGACCGGCGGGTACGCGATGCCGGCCGCGACGACCAGGCCCGCGTACAGGTCGCCGAGCCGCGGGCCGCCCGTGACCACGACGATGAAGATGCCCTGCAGCCGACCGCGCATGCCGTCCGGCGACGCCGCCTGCAGGATCGTGTTCCGGAACACCGAGCTGACGTTGTCCGCGCCACCGGCCATCGCCAGGAACAGCGCCGCGAGCCCGAGTGCCGGCAGGATCTCGACCCCGAACGCCTCGCCCGAGCGCCCGCCGAGCACGTGCGCCAGCGCGATGACCACACCGAACGCCGCGATCGCGCCGCCGTACGCCGTGATGGCCCAGCCGACGGCCTCACCCTGGCGTCGGACGTGCCCGAGCGGCCCGGAGAACACGCTCGACAGCAGCGCCCCGATCGCGTACGCGGCGGTCAGGGTACCGACGGTGATCGACCCACCGCCGATGACGAGCGCGCCGATCGCAGGGAACAGCACACGCGGTTGCCCGAAGGTCATCGCGATGATGTCGAGCACGAACGTCATCGTGATGTTGCGTGACCGCCGCAGGAACTTCGCGCCCTCGATGAGTGAGCCGAGCCCTGGCCGCAGTGCATCGTGGTCGGCGGCCATCCGGGGCAGCGTGAACACCCCGAGGAACGCGAACGTGAACAGCACGACGTCGATCGTGTACGTCGGCGCGAACCCGACGCTCGCGATGAGCACGCCGGCGATCGCCGGACCCACGGTGACCTGGAACCCGGACGCGATCCCGCCCAGGGCGCTCGCCGCGGGCAGCAGGTCGGTGCCGACGAGCCGCGGGACGATGGCCGAGCGGGAGGCGTTGCTGACGGTCGCCGCCACGGCGTTCACCGTCGCGAGCACGTAGAGCAGTGCGACGCTGTGCAGGTCGAGCCAGGCGTGCGTGGCGATCAGGGCGACGGCGACCCACGCGATGATCGACGACACGAGCGCGACGAGGCGCCGGTCGAAGGCGTCCGCGAGCATGCCGCCGTACAGGCCGGCGACGATCATCGGCACGAGCGCGATGACACCGACCAGGGCCACGGCGAAGGTCGAGCGGGTGATCTCGTAGACCTCGAGCCCGACGGCGACGGTGGTCATCTGGGTGCCGATGCCGGCGATCGCCGTGCCGGCCCAGAGCCGAGCGAAGGCGGGGGAGCGGCGGAGCGGGGTGAGGTCGGCGAGCAGGCGGCGGCGCGGCGGTGCGGGAGTCGATGGTGTCACGGTGGAACCATTCTGCGGGCTGGACGCTCGTTGCGCGTGCCCGGTGCGCGCTCTGGTTGACTGATCGGCATGACTGACCTGAACAGCAAGCCCGAGTTCGACGCCCCCGAGGGCCCCGCCCCCACCGAGCTCGTCATCACCGACATCGTCGAGGGTTCCGGCGAGGAAGCGTCCGCCGGCTCGACCGTCAAGGTCCACTACGCCGGCGTCGAGTACGAGACCGGCGAGGAGTTCGACAGCTCCTGGAACCGCGGCGAGCCCATCGACTTCCCGCTCGCGGCCCTGGTGCGCGGCTGGCAGGAGGGCATCCCCGGCATGAAGGTCGGCGGACGCCGCAAGCTCGTCGTCCCGCCGGAGCTCGCCTACGGCCCCGCCGGTGGTGGCCACTTCCTGTCCGGCAAGACCCTCATCTTCGTGATCGACCTGCTCGGGGTCCGCTGATGCAGGTCGGTGCCCCGACGATCGAGCTGAACGACGGCCACCGGTTCCCGGAGCTCGGCCTCGGCACCTACGGCCTGAACGGCGACGAGGGCGCTGCCGCGGTCGGCACCGCCATCGCGAGCGGCTACCGGCTGCTCGACACGGCGCTGAACTACGGCAACGAGGACGCCGTCGGCACGGCCGTCCACGAGTCCGAGGTGGCGCGCGAGGACCTCGTCGTCACCTCGAAGCTGCCCGGCCGGCACCACGGCTACGACGAGGCGCACCGCTCGATCGACGAGACCCTCGGCAACCTGGGGCTCGACCACGTCGACCTGTACCTGATCCACTGGCCGAACCCGTCGGTGGACAAGTTCGTCGACACCTGGAAGGCGTTCGTCGACCTCCGCGACAGCGGCAAGGTCCGCTCGATCGGCGTCTCGAACTTCACGCCGGAGCACCTGCGCCGCATCGTCGACGCCACCGGGGTCGCCCCGGCCGTCAACCAGGTGGAGCTGCACCCGTACTTCCCCCAGGCGGAACTGCGGAAGGTGCACCAGGAGCTCGGCATCGTGACCGAGAGCTGGAGCCCGCTCGCGAAGCGTTCGGAACTGCTCACCGAGCAGCCGATCGTCGACGCCGCCGCGGCGCACGGCGTGGCCCCCGGCCAGGTCGTCCTGCGCTGGCACGTCCAGCTCGGTGCCGTGCCGGTGCCGAAGTCGGGCGACGCCGCCCGCCAGAAGGAGAACCTCGACGTCTTCGGCTTCGAGCTGACCGACGACGAGGTGCAGGCGATCTCCGCGCTCGAGCGCGGTCGTCTGTGGGACGGCGACCCGGACACGCACGAAGAGATGTGACTCCGACGCGACCCTTCGGGGACAGCGGGGCTCCCAGTGGGCAGTACACTGGTTCCCCCTCTTCCCGAAGGGTTGCGTGTGTCCGAACCGACCGAGATCGACCGTGAACGCGGCTACGTCGACGGCCTCTTCCGTCGTCTCGACGAGCTGACCGCCGAGGCCGAACAGCGCCTCGCCGAGACCCGCCGACAGGCGGTCGGCGGGAACCACCAGAGCCGCAGCGAGCGCGACGCGTACGCGCGGCTCTACGAGGACACCGTCGCGACGCTCGAGCGGGTGGGGGACCGTCTGGTCTTCGGCCGGCTCGAGGTCGCCGAGCCCGACAGCCCAGACGACACCTTCCGGTACATCGGCCGTGTGGGGCTGCGCGACGCCGAGCACCGGCCGCTGCTGCTCGACTGGCGCGTCCCCGGTGCGAGCGCCTTCTACCAGGCCACCGCCGCGCACCCGATGGGCATGCGCTCCCGTCGGCACCTGTCCCTGCAGGGCCGTCGCGTGGTCGGCGTCGAGGACGAGGTGTTCGACGCCTCGCTCTACGACGACGAGCGCACCCACCTGCAGGGTGAAGGGGCGCTGCTCGCCGCGGTGACCGCCGAGCGCACCGGCCGGATGACCGACATCGTCGCGACGATCCAGGGTGAGCAGGACCGCATCATCCGCTCTCCGCTCGAGGGCGTGCTCATCGTGCAGGGCGGCCCCGGCACCGGCAAGACCGCCGTGGCGCTGCACCGGGCCGCCTACCTGCTCTACTCGTACCGCGAGCGGCTGCGGGGCTCCGGCGTGCTCATGGTCGGTCCGTCCCCGGCGTTCCTGACGTACATCGAGCAGGTGCTCCCGTCGCTCGGCGAGACCGGTGTCGTGATGGCGTCGCTCGGCTCGCTCTACCCGGGCGTGCACGCGACGACGCACGACACCCGCGACGTCGCTGCCGCGAAGGGCGCCGCGCAGATGGCGTCACTGCTGCGCCGGGCCGTGCGCTCGCGCCAGGTCGTGCCGACCGACTCGGTCACGCTCGACATCGAGGGCGAGCGGCTCGTCGTGCCGCCCCAGCTCGTCGCCGACGCCATGAAGCGTGCGCAGGACCGCGGCAAGCCGCACAACGCCGCCCGCGTCACGTTCAACAAGACCGCCCTCGACGCGATGACCCGCCTGCTCGCCGAGCAGCTGCGGGAGCGTGGTACCACGGTGGACGAGGCCGACGAGAAGGTCCTGCGCGAGGACATCCGGAGCTCGTACGACGCCCGCGTGCTGCTCAACACCGCGTGGTTGCCGCTGCCGCCGGAGAAGTTCCTCGAGGACCTCTACGCCCGGCCGAACTGGCTCGCCTCGCTCACCCCCGACTGGACCCCGGAGCGCCGAGCCCTGCTGCAGCGCGCCCGCGGCACGGCCTGGACCGTCGAGGACGTCCCCCTGCTCGACGAGGCCGCCGAACTGCTCGGCCCGTTCGACCCGACCGGCGGCGCCGCCAAGCGCGCGGCGAAGGCCAGCCGGAACCGCGACATCGAGAACGCCCGCCAGGCCATCGAGAACATGGGTGTCGAGGGCATCGTCAGCGCCGAGCAGGTCGCCGGCTCGTTCGCCGAGGGCGGCGACCCCCGCTCCACCGCCGAGCGCGCCGCCGACGACCGCGAGTGGACCTACGGGCACATCGTCGTCGACGAGGCGCAGGAGCTCTCGCCGATGCAGTGGCGCGTGCTCGCCCGCCGCAACCCGCT
The DNA here is from genome assembly GCF_003234605.2 of Curtobacterium sp. MCPF17_021. NCBI lineage: Bacteria > Bacillati > Actinomycetota > Actinomycetes > Micrococcales > Microbacteriaceae > Curtobacterium > Curtobacterium sp. MCPF17_021. Next base: position 1,222,918 of record NZ_CP126252.1, read on the forward strand.
GCGCTCCTTCACGATCGTCGGCGACATGGCGCAGGGCTCCTCGCCGGGTGCCGCACGCACCTGGGACGACGTCATCGGGGCGCTCGCGCGTCGCCGACGCGGCCGTGCGCCGCAGGTGCCGCTCGACCACCGCATCGAGCAGCTCACGGTGAACTACCGCACCCCGCGCTCCATCGTCGAGGCCGCCGGGGCCTTCGCGGACAGCGCCGGCCTCACGGTCACCCGCAACGAGGCCGTTCGCGACGGTGACCCCGTCGAGCGCGTCCGCGTCGCCCGGGCCGACCTGCTCGACACCGTCGTGGCGGTCGCCGACGCCGAGCGTGCCCGGATCGGCTCCGGCACCATCGGCGTCATCGTCCCCGAGGCCCAGGTCGACACGGTCCGGCAGCGGCTCGCCCGCACCGAGGCGGACGTCCGGGGGCTCGCCTCGCCGAACGCCGGCTCGCTCACGGTGCTGACAGGGGCGGACGCCAAGGGCCTGGAGTTCGACGGCGTGCTGCTCGTCGACCCGGACGGCGTGGGTGCCGACGCCGCCCGTGCCGCCGCCGCGGTGTACGTCGCGATGACGCGTCCGACCCGTCGCCTGACGGTCATCGACGTCGACTGACGGTCGTGCGCGCGTCCCCGCGCGCTTCATGAGCAGGAACGGTCGGCTCCGTCGGTCCCACGCGACCGTTCCTGCGCACGATCGGTGGGTGGTGGCGTCCCCGCGGGGCGGACGGGAGGCCCGGTGCGGGCCCGCCACGGGCCTCCCGGCTCAGGTCGTGTCGCCTTCGGACCGCACCCGCGCGACCAGGTCGGCCCACGGACCGTCGAGGCGGCGACCCGGGATCGTCACGGTGGTGCGCTCGACGGTGATCGTCCAGCTGAAGTCGTCGGGGACGGGCGGTGCCGTCGGTGCCGGGGTGCGCCGCAGCGCGTCGACGACGTCGGACCACGCCGTGGGGTCGCTGCTCGTGTCGGTGTCGACCCGCCAGCGCCGTGTGGTGCCGGCGAAGCCCCCGGAGCGGCGGACCTCGATGCGCATGCCCTCGACGCTACGCCCGGGTGGCCTGCTCAGTCGAGCACGCCCACCTGCTGCCAGGCCTGACGGACCGCGGTCTGCTCGGCGGAACCGTCCCCGAACCGCCGCCCGGCCGCGTCGACGGTGACGGTCGCGAACCCCGCGAAGTCGATCGAGGCGGTCACCTCGGCCGACGTCAGGGCGTCCCACCAGACGGCGCCGGCACCCAGCCACGCGGGGCCGCCGATGGCCGTGGCCGTCAGGAAGAATGCGTGGTTCGGGATGCCGGAGTTCGTGTGGACCCCGCCGGCGTCGTCCGTGGTGACGACGAAACCGGCCATGGTCGCCGGCTGCGGGTCCTTCCCGAGCACCGGGTCGTCGTACGCGGTGCCTGGGGCCCGCATCGACCGGAGCGCGTCGCCCTGCACGGCGTCGGTGAACAGCCCCTCGCCGATGAGCCAGCTCGCCTGCTCCGCCGTCTGCCCCGCCGCGTACTGGGCGACCAGGGAACCGAAGACGTCGCTGATCGACTCGTTGAGGGCGCCCGACTGGCCCTGGTAGGTCAGGTCGGCGGTGTACTGCGTGACGCCGTGCGCGAGCTCGTGGCCGATGACGTCGAGCGCGACGGTGAAGCGGCGGAACACCTCGTCGTCGCCGTCGCCGAACACCATCCGGTTGCCGTCCCAGTAGGCGTTGTCGTAGTCCTGGCCGTAGTGCACGGTCGCGTCGAGGGGGAGTCCGGCGCCGTCGATCGACACCCGGTCGAACACCTCGAGCCAGAAGGCGTGCGTGGCGCCGAGGCCCGCGTACGCCTCGTCGACCGCGGCGTCACCGGAGTCGGCGTCGCCCTCGCGCCGGACGACGGTGCCGGGCAGCGTCGTGGTGCCGTGCGCGTCGGTGATCGTCCGCTGCGGGGAGCGGTCGACGGCGCCGCTGACGCTGCGCGGTGCGACCAGGTGCGCGTGCTTCGGCGCCTGCACGGCGTCGAGCGAGGCCAGTGCGGTGTGTGCCGCCGAGGCCGCCCGTGGGAACGCATCGGCGTCGGCGACGGCGCGGAGCAAGTAGGGCGGGACGACGGAGCGGATGCGGTCGGTCGCGGTCATGCGCACATGCAACCACCGGGCACCGACACGGCCCTGCGCGGGCCGTCTTGCGGCGTCGTCAGTCGCGCTTGCGGTGCTCGACGAGGGCCAGCGCGTACGACTCCCACCACTGGCCGGCCGCGGGGCCGCCGTTGCAGGTGCCGTCGCTGAGCCCGGGCGTCTTCACCCAGAGCAGGGCGTCGAGCCGGGTGCTGCCGCCGGTGACGTGCGGCTCCTGGCCGAGGCCGGCGCCCTCGGGGTTGCACCAGGTGCCCCGCCACCCCTGCCCGTTGCGGGAGACGTCGATGACGAAGTGCGGGTCGCCGCCGATCGCGTCGGCGAGCTCGTCGGCGTACGCGCGCTCCTGGTCGACCCGGTAGAAGTTCGACACGTTCGTGAAGAAGCCCTGCACCTCGTCGACGCCGGCCTGCCGCAGCCAGTCGGCCATGGTGGCGGTCGGCACACGGTTCTCGTTGCCGCCGTCCAGGTACACGGTGAGCCCGTGGCCGGTCAGGGCGTCGACGGCCTTCCGCAGCAGGGGCAGGCGTTCGTCGCGCAGCCGCTCGCAGTTCTGGACCTGGGCGATCGAGTCGGGTTCGACGAGCACGACCGCGTGCGAACCGGCCATCGCCCGGACGGCGGACCGGACCCACGGCAGGTAGGCGTCGTCCTCGGTGCCGCCCTTCGAGTAGCTGCCGCAGTCACGGTCCGGGATGTTGTAGAGGACGAACACGGGGGTGCCACCGCGTTGCTCGGCCGTGCTGACCACCGACCGGATCGTGGAGCGGGTCTCGGCCCGCGAGGTGTTCGTCAGCCACGTCGCGATCGGCTGGTCGGCGATCACCGCGATCTGCTCGGCGGTCTGGGTGTCACCGTCGGCACGGGCCTGGCGCTCGCGGAGGCCGGCCTGGTTCACGGCGGTCGGCTGGCGCGCGAGCCCGCCCGGGAACGCCTCGGCCGCGGACTTCCGCTCGGCGACGCTGCGGCCGCTCGGGGTACGGTCACCGTCCGGCTGGCCGCCGTTCCACGGGCCGACGACCACGAGGGTCGTGACGACCGCGGCGACGACGACGGCCGCAGCCGCGATCCACCCCCACTGCCGCAGGCCGCCGGTGCGGTTGCGGCGTGGGGTGCTGGGTGCCTCGTGCTCCGGCATGCTGCGGTGCTCCTGATCTGACCGTGCGGTGTCGGTGGTGCGGGCACCGATCGCGCCCGGACCCATGCTGACAGGTGCGGGGGAGTCATGACCAGCGCCGATCCGCGATCGCCCAGGTGTCGTACCGACGGCTGACAGGAGCGCTCCAGCGACCGCGCAGGACCGTGCAGCACACTGTGCGGATGTTCCGTCGACTCCTCCTCCTCGCCCTGACCGCGGGCTACGCCTGGGTGATCTGGCGGATGACGCTGACCCCGCAGGTCTTCACCTCGGCCCAGAACTCCCTCGTGCTGCACGCGATCGCCTGGGTGCAGCAGCTGCCGCACGGTGCCTGGTTCACGTACGAGCGCACCGAGTTCCTCGCCAACATCGCGATGTTCGTGCCCGTGGGGATGCTCGCGGCGCTGTGGCTGCCCCGGCGCTGGTGGATCCTCGGCGCGCTCGTCGCGGTCGCCCTGTCCACGGGCATCGAGTTCGCGCAGGCCACCTACCTGCCGTACCGCGTCGCGGACCCGCGCGACGTGCTGTCGAACGGCCTCGGCGGTCTGCTCGGCGCCACGCTGGTCGGACTCGTCCGCAGTCTGCTGCCGGAGCGTCGCCGCCGACGCCGTCTGCACCCCAGGACCGCCTAGGACTCTGGTAGTCTTGTGCGGTTGCCGTCGAACGGCCGCGGACAAAGAGCGCTCGCGCATCAGGCACGGGCACCGCGCAACGGACAGGAAGGGGATCACCATGGCACTTGACGCACAGGTCAAGCAGGAGATCATCGAAGAGTACGCGACCCACCCGGGCGACACCGGATCCCCCGAGGTCCAGGTCGCCGTTCTGACGCGTCGTATCAACGACCTGAACGAGCACCTCAAGGAGCACAAGCACGACCACCACTCGCGTCGTGGCCTGCTCCTCATGGTCGGTCAGCGTCGCCGTCTCCTCGGCTACCTCTCCGACGTCGACATCGCCCGCTACCGCACGCTCATCGAGCGCCTCGGCCTGCGTCGCTAGTCGACCGACACACGCTTGACCGAACGCCCCGGTCCTCTTCGTGAGGACCGGGGCGTTCTTCGTTCCGCGGGGCGTTCGACGCTCGGCGGGGCCCCGCTCCGGCCGCACTCCGTCCTCGGTCGGTCACGACACGTCGCCCGCGCTCGTCCAGCGGTCACGACTCGTCGGCCACCACGGCCCCACTCGACACTTCATGACCGATCGGCGGCCGGCGCGCGGGGAGTCGTGACCGATCGGCACGCTGTTCGATGGCGGGAATGGTTGCGAGGGCAACCCGGTTGGATGCTATGTTCATGCAAACGCATCGAAAGTCGGGAAGCATCATGACCACCATCGCCGTCGTCTCCGCCGGACTCTCCGAGCCCAGCTCCACCCGCCTGCTCGCCGACCGCCTGGGCGAGGCCGCCGTCGCGTCGCTCGTCGCCGAGGGCACCCCGGCACACGTCGTGCACGTCGAACTCCGGCCGCTCGCGCACGAGATCACCGACGCGATGCTCACCGGCTTCGCAGCCCCGGCGCTCTCCGCAGCGATGGCCGCCGTGGTCGAGGCCGACGCCGTCGTGTTCGTCACGCCGATCTTCACCGCGGGCGTCAGCGGACTGGCGAAGTCGTTCCTGGACGTGCTCGACAAGGACTCGATGGCCGACATGCCCGTCCTGCTCGGGGCCACCGGCGGGACCTCGCGGCACTCCCTCGCGATCGACCACGCCCTCCGGCCCGTCTTCGCGTACCTGCGCGCGGCGATCGTGCCCACCGGGGTCTTCGCCGCGACCGACGACTGGGGGACCGACGGTGACGCGGCCGCCCTGGACGGTCGCATCCGCCGGGCCGGAGCCGACCTGGCCTGGGCGATCCGGGCCTCCAGGCGGGCCCCGCAGGAAGCCGATGCGCTCCCCGCGACCCCGGACTTCGCGAGCCTGCTCGGCGGCCTCGGCCACTGACCCGCGTCCCGCCGTCGTCGACGGGAGCACGTGCTCTTAGACGGACCACAGGGTTCGTACGGTCGGTGCGCGGCGGGTGCGCGGCTGGCTCATCGGTGCCCTCGGGAACCTCGTCGTGACGACGAGGAGCACCGATGGACACCAGAGGCAGCGGCAGGCGATCCGCACGGATCACGAGTGCGCTCGTCAGCGTGGGCGGGCTCGTGGTGGCGATGGTCACCGGTGCGGGGCTCTGGCTCGGGCACGAGCAGGCGAGCACGAGCACGAGCAGTGACACGAGCACGAGCAGCTCCAGCAGCAGCGAGTCCAGCAGCAGCGACTCGAGCAGCAGTACCGACACGAGCACCGACTCGTCGACCCAGCCGACCGACTCCGCCACGAGCGACTCCGGGACCAGCGACTCGGACACCGGGGTGTCGCAGGGCACCACCGGCGGGACCTCCGACACCACGACGACGGGGTCGTGACCGTGCGCGCCGCCACCGAGTGGGACCTCTGGACCACGACCGCCCGGGTCGTCCTCGACCACCGGGACCGTCGGCACCTCGCGGACGCGGAGTCCTGCGTCCGGCAGGTCACCTCCGCCGTCGACGCCGCGTGCAGCCGCTTCCGCGACGACTCCGAACTCACCGCACGCGCCGACGACCTCGTGCGTGGCACCGAGGTGTCGCCGCTCCTCGCCGCACTGGTGCAGCAGGCGCTCGACGCAGCCCGGCTCTCCGACGGTGACGTCGACCCCACCCTCGGGCGCCGGATGGTCTCCCTCGGGTACGACGCCGCCTTCGCCGACGCCCAGCCGGTCCCGTCGCCCGAGGCCCTGTCGCGTGCATGCGACGACCGTCCGGCGTGGCAGCGCATCCTGCTGTCGGGCACGTTCCTGCGCATCCCCGAGGGCGTCACCCTCGACCTCGGTGCCACGGCGAAGGCCGCTGCCGCCGACATGGCCGCGGCGAGCATCACCGCACGGCTCGGCATCGGGGCGCTGGTGTCCCTCGGCGGTGACGTCGCGACCGCCGGCCCGGATCCGTCCGGCGGCTGGCAGGTGCGGGTGGAGGACCTCGAGGGTGACCCGGTCGACCACGTCCGGATCGCCTCGGGGTGGTCCGTGGCGACCTCGAGCACGCAGAAGCGCCGCTGGGAGCAGGACGGCACCGCCCGGCACCACATCCTCGACCCCCGGTGGGGTCTGCCCGCCGAGCCGGTCTGGCGCACGGTGACCGTCGTCGCCCCGTCGTGCACCACCGCCAACACGATGACGACCGCCGCCGTGGTGCGCGGTCGCACCGCCGCCGAGTGGCTCCGGCAGAGCGGACGCGCCGCCCGGCTCGTCGCCGCCGACGGCACGGTCGTACGGCTCGGCGGCTGGCCCGACGACCAGGGCACCGACGGCCAGCGCGCCGACGACGACCGATCGGCGGTCGCCTGATGGACACCGCTCTCTGGGTGATCGGCCGGGGCTTCGGGGTCACCGCCGTCCTGCTCCTCACCCTCGCAGTGCTCCTCGGCATCGTCACCAGGAGCGGACGACCGCTGCCCGGGCTGCCCCGGTTCGCCGTGCAGCTCGTGCACCGGGACGTCGCCCTCGCCGCCACCGTGTTCGTCGCGGTGCACGTGGGTTCGCTGCTGCTCGACACCGAGGCTGAGCTGCGCCTCCTCGACACGGTCGTGCCGTTCGTCGGCGCCGACCGGTGGTTTTGGCTGGGGCTCGGCACCCTGGCCGTCGACCTGCTCGTCGTGCTCGTCGTCACCGCACTGCTCCGCCGTGTGATCGGGCCGCGGGCCTTCCGCGCCGTGCACTGGGCGGCCTACGCCATGTGGCCGATCGCCCTGGCCCACGCGGTCGGCACCGGGACCGACGGCACCTCCGCGTGGTTCCTCGTGCTCGCCGGCGTCTGCACCGCGGCCGTCGTCGGCGCCGTCGTCTGGCGCTGCACCGCCCGTGTCACCGAGTTCCGTTCCGCGAAGCTGGAGGTCGTCCGATGACCCTGACCCACCCCCGCACCGTCGTCCCACCCACCGGCACCCGACGGCTCCTGGCCGCACCCGGTCCGGCCCGCACCGACCACGAGGACACCTTCGGCCCGCTGCCGCAGCTCGGCCCGTGGCTGGTCGACGAACTCGGCCGCGCCGGCGTCGACGGCCGCGGCGGAGCCGGGTTCCCGCTCGCCCGGAAGCTCGCCGCCGTGACCGCGAATGGTCGACGTCGGGGTCGGGGTGCGCCCCTCGTGGTCGCGAACGCCGCCGACGGCGAACCCGCCAGCCGCAAGGACGCCGTCCTGCTCGAGCGCGCACCGCACCTGGTACTCGACGGCATCGTCGTCGCGGCCGCCGCGATCGGTGCCTCCGAGGCGGTGCTCGCCACGAGCGACCGACTCGCCGGTCCGGTCCGCCGGGCCCTCGCGGAACGCGCCGACCGCGGCGGCGACCCCGTGCCGATCAGCCTGCGGGTCCTGCCCCACGCCTCCTTCGTCTCCGGGGAGGCCAGCGCCCTCGCCTCGGCCGTCGCCGGTGGCCGGGGTGTGCCCGAGGACCGCGTGGTGCGGCTCGCCGAACGGGGCCCGAGCGGGCGACCGACCCTGGTGTCGAACGTCGAGACCCTCGCCCAGGCAGCACTCGTCGTGCGCTTCGGGGCGGCGTGGGCCCGGGGCGTCGGCAGCCCGAGTGCCCCCGGCACCCGGCTCGTCACGGTGAGCGACGTGACGGACCCGACCACCGCGGTGGTGCTGGAGACCGCCGGGGGTGCGCCGCTCGGGGAACTGCTGCGGGCCTCCCGGCTGCCCGTGACCGATCCGGCGCACACACGCGCCGTACTGGTCGGCGGATGGGGCGGGACGTGGCTGCCGGCCGCGGCCCTCGACACGTCGTTCGACCCCGAGGGACTGGCTCGGTGGGGTGCCGCGCCCGGGGCCGGGGTGCTCGCCGTGCTCGACGACCGGACCTGCCCGATCGCGGTGACGGCACGGCTGGCGGCGGCGCTCGCCGGAGCGTCGGCCGGACGGTGCGGACCCTGCGTGAACGGACTGCCGCGGATCGCCGACGTCGTCGGGGACCTGGCCTCGGGGCGAGCAGCGGGGGACCTGGCGGGCGAGGTGCGTCGGGTGGCCGCGCTGGTGGACGGTCGTGGGGCGTGTCACCACCCGGACGGGGTGGCGCGGATGGTGCGGAGCGCGCTCGACGTGTTCCACGACGACGTGCAGGCGCACCTCGGTGGCCGGTGCCTGCTGCGGCGCGGGGGTGCGTGGTGAGCGGGGGCGCGGGCGCAGGCGCGGGTGTCGTCTCGCTGCACGTCGACTGGACGCGCTGCCGGGGCCGGGGGTTGTGCACGGAACTGTTCGCCGAGCGGCTCGAGCGCGACGAGTGGGGCTACCCGATCGCCCGGGCCGGCACCCCCGGCGCCCGGGCCGGAGGCGACCCCGGCGATCCCGGTGTCCGGGCCGGCAACCCGGGCGACCCGGGCACCCCCGGTGCCGGCACCCGCGACGTCCCGGTCCGTCCGCACGAGCGGGCCGCTGCGGCCGACGCCGTCGCGATGTGCCCCCTGCAGGCGCTCCGACTGGTGGAGCGGTGAGCAGCCGGCGACCGGCGCCCGGCCGGCCCAGCGCTCAGTACCAGTGCGGGTTGACGCTCATCTCGTGGCCCCACGCCCCGCAGGGTGATCCGTAGGCGCTCTTGATGTACGCGAGCCCCCAGTCGATCTGCGTGTTCGCGTTGGTGCGCCAGTCGGCTCCGGCGACCGCCATCTTCTCGGCCGGCAGCGACTGCGGGATGCCGTAGGCGCCGCTCGAGGCGTTCAGGGCGTTGGCCCGCCACCCGGACTCCTGCGTCCAGAGCGACACCAGGCACGAGAACTGGTCGGAGCCCCACCCGTACGACCCGAGCGCGCTCCGTGCGTAGGCCTGCGCGGCCGCGGGGTCCACGGCGACGCCCCCGGTGCTCGGGTAGGACGAGCCGGTGCCGCCGCTGGTCGCGCCGCCGCTGGAAGCGCTGCTCCCGGCGTTCGCCGCGGCCGCGTTCGCCGCCGCCTCGGCCGCCGCCGCTGCGGCCCGCTTGCGCTGCTGCTCCGCCTTCTGCGCGGCGACCCGCTGGCCGAGTTCGTACCCGGCCTCCTGCTTCGCGGTGCTGTCCTTGAGCGACGCGAGCTGCGCGTACAGCTCGTCGCTGTGCTGCTCCGTCGACTCGACGGCGGCGTCCGCCGCCTGTTCCGCCGACTTCGCCGCGGCCGAGCGCTCCTCGGCCGCCTGCGCGCGCGTCGCGCGTTCCGTCTCGGCCCGCTCGGCCTGCTCGTGCAGCGACGACGCCGTGCCGGCCGCGACGGACGCGTCGTCCATGACGCCGGCCCAGGTCTCCGACAGCTGGTCGAGGGCGCCGAGCTGGTAGAGCAGCTGGTCCGGGTTCTTCGCGGTCGCGATGCGGGTGGTCATCTGGTTCGTGCTGCCGTCGCGGTACAGGTTCGCGGCCAGTTGGCCGGCCCGCTGCTGGGCCCGGTCCGCCGTCTCGCTCGCGTGCTGCGCCTGGGCCTGGAGGCTCGTGGCGGCCTGGGTGGCCGACGCCAACTCCGACTCGGCCGCGTCCGCCTTCGACGAGGCCACCAGGGCGGCCTGCGACTTCGCGGCTGCTTCGTCCTGCGCCGACTGCAGCGCCGCCTGCACCTTCTGCACCTCGGCGCGCTTCGCCGTCTCGTTGCCCTTGGCGCGCTGGACGTCCTGCCAGGTCGGGTACTCGGTGGCGTTCGCGGGGGCAGCGGTCAGGGCCGGGGCGACGAGCGCGCCGACGACCACGGCGGCCGCGACGAGCACGCCCCGCGAGGGGGTGAGGCGCATGTCGGCAGGCTACCGATGTTCACCAGGAGTCCAGCGAGCCGCGCCGCCGACAGCCTGAGGACTGGTAAAGTCCATCGTGTCCGAGGACTCATTCCCCGGACGTCACACACAACACTGCGCAGGCCGGGCACGGAGCTGGTCATCGGTGGTGGCTCGCGGGCCGGAACGGTTTCCCGAGTGCTTCTACTGCTGGCCAGACATGCGTCCGGAACGATCGGCGCGCACGCACCATCGAGTGCCGTCGCCATGGCCTGCCGGAAACACATCAAGGAGGCGCCCTTTTGGAGGGTCCCGAGATCAAGTTCGCCGAAGCCGTCATCGACAACGGCAAGTACGGCAAGCGCACCGTCCGGTTCGAGACCGGTCGGCTCGCACAGCAGGCCCAGGGCGCGGTCGCCGCGTACCTGGACGAGGAAACGATGCTCCTCTCGGCCACCAGCGCCGGCAAGCACCCGCGTGAGGGCTTCGACTTCTTCCCGCTGACCGTCGACGTCGAGGAGCGTTCCTACGCCGCCGGCAAGATCCCCGGTTCGTTCTTCCGTCGTGAAGGCCGTCCGTCGACCGAGGCCATCCTCGTCTGCCGTCTGATCGACCGGCCGCTGCGTCCGTCGTTCGTCGACGGCCTCCGCAACGAGGTGCAGATCGTCATCACCGTCCTGAGCATCGCTCCGGACGAGTTCTACGACGCGCTGGCGATCAACGCCGCGTCCGCGTCGACGCAGATCTCCGGTCTGCCGTTCTCCGGCCCGATCGCCGGTGTGCGCCTCGCGCTGATCGGTGACCAGTGGGTCGCGTTCCCGAAGGCCTCGCAGCTGGCCGAAGCCGTGTTCGACCTCACCGTCGCCGGCCGTGTCGTCACGGACGAAGCGGGCAACGAGGACGTCGCGATCATGATGGTCGAGGCCGAAGCCACCGAGCACGCCTGGGACCTCATCCAGGGCGGCGCCACCAAGCCCGACGAGGCCGTCGTCGCCCAGGGCCTCGAGGCGGCGAAGCCGTTCCTGAAGTCCCTCGTCGACGCGCAGGCCAAGCTCGCCGCGCAGTCGGCCAAGGAGATCCAGGACTTCCCGGTCTTCCCGCCGTACGCGCCCGAGGTCTACTCGGCCGTGGAAGCCCTCGCGCTCTCCGAGCTCGGTGACGTCTACAAGATCGCCGCCAAGACCGAGCGCCAGGACGCCGACGACGCGCTCAAGTCGCGCGTCAAGGAGGCCATCGCGTCGCAGGTGGCAGCGGGCGAACTCCCCGAGGTCGCCAACTCGCAGGTCAGCGCCGCCTACAAGTCGGTCACGAAGAAGGTCGTCCGCGGCCGCATCCTGACCGAGCAGATCCGCATGGACGGCCGCGGCCTCGCCGACATCCGTCCGCTCGACGCCGAGGTCGCCGTGATCCCGCGCGTCCACGGTTCGGCGATCTTCCAGCGCGGCGAGACGCAGATCCTCGGCGTCACCACGCTGAACATGCTCAAGATGGAGCAGCAGATCGACTCGCTGTCGCCCGTCACGAAGAAGCGCTACCTGCACCACTACAACTTCCCGCCCTACTCGACCGGTGAGACCGGCCGCGTGGGTTCGCCGAAGCGTCGCGAGATCGGGCACGGCTTCCTCGCCGAGCGCGCCCTCGTGCCGGTGCTGCCGTCGCGTGACGAGTTCCCGTACGCCATCCGTCAGGTCTCCGAGGCACTGAGCTCCAACGGCTCGACCTCGATGGGTTCCGTCTGCGCCTCGACCCTGTCGCTGCTCAACGCCGGTGTGCCCCTCAAGGCCCCGGTCGCCGGCATCGCGATGGGCCTCGTGTCCGACACCGTCGACGGCCAGACCCGCTACGCGGCCCTGACCGACATCCTCGGTGCGGAAGACGCCCTCGGCGACATGGACTTCAAGGTCGCCGGTACCTCGGAGTTCGTCACCGCGATCCAGCTCGACACCAAGCTCGACGGCATCCCGTCGACGGTGCTCGACGCCGCGCTCAAGCAGGCCAAGGAGGCCCGCTCGGCCATCCTCGGTGTGCTGAACGAGGCCATCGACGCCCCCGACGAGATGGCGGACACCGCTCCTCGCGTCATCTCGGTGCAGATCCCCGTCGACAAGATCGGCGAGCTGATCGGCCCGAAGGGCAAGACGATCAACGGCATCCAGGACACCACCGGTGCCGACATCTCGATCGAGGACAACGGCACCGTCTACATCGGCGCCGTCGACGGTCCGTCGGCCGAGGCCGCTCGTGCCCAGGTCAACGCGATCGCGAACCCGACCAACCCGGAGATCGGGGACCAGTTCCTCGGCACCGTCGTGAAGATCGCCACCTTCGGCGCCTTCGTGTCGCTGCTCCCGGGCCGTGACGGTCTGCTCCACGTCTCCGAGGTCCGCAAGCTTGCCGGTGGCAAGCGTGTGGAGAACGTCGAAGACGTGCTCGGCGTCGGCCAGAAGGTCCTGGTCGAGGTCACCAAGGTGGACGACCGCGGCAAGCTGTCGCTCGCGCCGGTCGTGGCCGACGAGACCGAGGGTGACTCCACCTCGGCCGAGACGGTCCGCGCCCACGCCGAGGACCCGGCCGAGGGCTGATCCTCTCCGCGTCCTGACGCACGAACGGCCGCCGTCCCCTCCGGGGCGGCGGCCGTTCGCCGTTGCAGGGCAGGTGCCACGCGTGCCGGTCAGGCCGCGGGGGTCTCCTGCGTGCCCACGAGCTGCGCGCGCCCGAGCAGGTGCCCGCGGAGCATGAAGCCCACGACCGCGGGGGTCGCGTCGGCGGGGACCTCGAGCACGGGGACGTCGAGGGCGCTCAGCGTGAAGAAGTAGCGGTGCACACCGTGGCCCGCGGGCGGAGCAGCCCCGAGGAACGTGTCCGTGCCGAACTCGTTGCGGCGGCGGAGTGCCTCCGCGGGCAGCAGGGCGTCATCGGTACCGGCGCCTGCGGGGAGCGACGTCGCCGAGCCCGGGATGTCCGTCAGGCTCCAGTGCCAGAAGCCGGAGCCGGTCGGGGCATCGGGGTCGTAGACGGTCAGGACGAAGCTCTTCGTGCCTTCGGGCGCGTCCGACCACTCGAGTGCGGGGGAGCGGTCCTCACCGCCGACGTCGGAGCCGCGTGCCGAGGTGGGCAGCTCGCCTCCGTCGGTGAAGTCGGGGCTCGTCAGGGTGAAGGACGGGACGTCGGGCAGGTTCCAGTTGGGGTCGTTGGCCATGCCTCCAGCCAACACCCGCCGGCTCGGGCTGCGCTCGGTGCGCGCGCGGGGCTGTGGGAGTTCGCACGTGACGGCCTGGAGGCGCGGTGCGGGCCCGCCACGGGCCTCCCGTCCGGCCGCGGTCGCCTCGACCGCCCCACGAAAGCGACACATGTGCGTCGCGCGGGTGCGTCGGTGCCGCGAAGGCGACAGGATGCCGCGAACTGTTCGCGGTGATCTGTCGCTTTCGCGAAAGCGACAGTGACAGCCGACAGCCGACAGCCGACAGCCGACAGCCGACGGCGACAGCGCTGGCGGCGAGCCGGGCGTCAGCCCGCGAGCACCCGGTCGACCACGCGGTTGAGCGCAGCGGTGGCGGCGATCGCGTCACCGGCGTACGCGCCGGCCATCGCACCGTCGCGCGCGAGCATGAGCTCGTCGGCGCCGTCGCCGGGCAGGGGGTGTCCGGCCTCCTGCAGCAGGGTCGCCAGCCGTTCGGTGTACCAGTCGCGGTGCACGGCGACCACCTGGCGGACCGGGTCGCGCGGGTCGTGGTACTCGGCGGCGGCGTGCAGGAACGCGCAGCCGCGGAACGCCGGGTCGTTGACGTCGTCGGCCAGTGCGGCGACCCACGCACGCACGGCACGGTCGGGGGAGCCAGCATCGGCGATCAGCTGCTCCATCCGCTCCTGCACGCGCTCGTGCTGGGTGCGGATGTAGGCGAGGATCAGGTTGTCCTTCGACCCGTAGTGCTTGTAGAACGTCGCCTTCGTGACGCTCGCCTCGGAGATGAGGCGGTCGACGCCGACGCTGTGGATGCCCTCTTCGTAGAAGAGTCGCGTGGCGGTCTCGAGGACACGGACCTTCGCGCCGCCGGAGCGGGGAGTCGGGGGGACGCTCGACCCGTCCGGCGACGCGAGGTTCGTGCTCGGGCCGGGGAGACGCTGGACGGCCGGTTGGGGGGAATCGACCGTCACAGCGTGTACTCCTCGGACTCATCGGCTCCGCGACCGGAGTGGGGGGACTCGGTGGTCGCGCAGGACTGATGTCCCGAGCCGCCGGATCGGAACTTAGGGGGGCTTTCGATCCGGCGTGACCAACAGTAGCACAAGGAGGACAGACAGACGAGTCGGTCTGTCCACATTTTCTGTACCCCACTTCGAGTGGCACGCGACCGAGACCGGAAAACTGGGCGGGAGGCATCGACGGATCAGTAGGCTCGTCTGCGATGAACCAGCCAGTGCCACTGCCGCTCGGGGCCCCGGACACGTCGTTCCTGACGTCCGGCGGGGCCTTCGTCCGTCGCACCGTGCTGCCCTCGGGTGTCCGTGTGCTGACCGAGGCGGTGCCGGGTGCCGCGTCGACGAGCATCGGGTTCTGGGTCGGCGTCGGTTCGCGTGACGAGCGCGACGGGCAGTTCGGGTCGACCCACTTCCTCGAACACCTGCTCTTCAAGGGCACCGAGACCCGATCGGCGCTCGACATCGCCATCGCGTTCGACTCGGTCGGCGGTGAGCACAACGCCGCGACCGCCAAGGAGTACACCTGCTACTACGCACGGGTCCGGGACACCGACGTCCCGATGGCCGTGAACGTCATCGGTGACATGGTCACCGGTTCGGTGCTCGAACCGGACGCCTTCGCCGTCGAGCGCGGGGTCATCCTCGAAGAACTCGCGATGGCCGCCGACGACCCGGCCGACGTCGCGGGCGAGGCGTTCTTCGCCGCGGCCTTCGGCGGACACCCCCTGGGCCGTCCGATCGGCGGGACCCCGGACAGCATCCGTGCGGTCCAGCGCGACGAGGTGCTGGCCCACTACCGCGAGCACTACGCGCCGAACGGCATCGTCGTGACCGCTGCCGGGGCCGTCGACCACGACCGGTTCTGCGAACTGGTCGACGGCGTCTTCCACGACGCCCCGGATGCCGAGCCGCTGCCTCGCCGCACGCCCGAGACCGTGGCCGACCCGGTCGAGGCGAAGCTGTCCGTGGTGCACCGCCCGACCGAGCAGGTCAGCATGCTCCGCGGCTCGCAGGGCCTCGACCTGCGCGACGACCGCCGTCCCTCGCTCAGCGTCCTGAACGCCGTGCTCGGTGGGGGCATGAGTTCGCGCCTGTTCCAAGAGGTCCGCGAGCGCCGCGGTCTGGCCTACGCGGTGTCGTCGTTCGCCCCCGCGTACCTGGACAACGGTGCCTTCGGTGTCTACGCCGGCTGCGCGCCGGACAACGTCGCCGGCGTCATCGACATCGTCGACGCCGAGTTCCGCCGGATGGTCGACAACGGCATCACCGACGACGAGCTCCGACGTGCCAAGGGCCAGATCGAGGGCGCGCTGACGCTCTCGCTCGAGGACTCCGACGCCCGCATGACCCGGCTCGGCCGTTCCGAGCTCGGCACCGGCGAGTACACCGACCTGTCGACGGCACTCGAGCGTGTCGACGGTGTCACGACCGACGGCGTGCTCGAACTCGCGCGCGACCTGCTCACCCGGCCGACGATCACCTCGGTCGTCGGTGCCGTGCAGCAGGACGAACTCGCCGCGGCCATCGGGATCGGCAGCTGAGCACGGACATGTCGCACTACCTGTACCTCGTCCGGCACGGCGAACACCAGGACGCCGAACACGGCCTGCGGGACGGCAAGCTCTCCGAACGCGGCAAGCGCCAGGCGACCCTGATCGCGGACCGTCTCGGCGGTGTGCCCTTCGACGGCGTCTACCACTCGCCGCTCGAGGCCCCGAGCGAGACCGCCGCGTTCCTGTCGCAGCGCCTGTTGTCGATCCAGCCCGAGCCCTCGACACTGCTGTTCGACTGCATCCCCTCGGGCCCGACCCCGGACATGCCGCACGCCTACCAGGGCTGGTACGGCGGCATCACCGAAGAGGAGATCGTCGCCGGGCAGGCCCAGATGGGCGACGCCGTGTCGGAGTGGTTCACGCCGGCGCGCGAGGACCGGCACGACCTGCTGATCACCCACAACGCCGTGATCGGCTGGTTCGTGCGCGAGGCGTTCCAGGCCCCCGAGTGGCGCTGGATGGGCACGAACGTCGCCCACACCGCGCTCACGATCATCCGGATCCGGTCGGCGAAGCCCGCCGAGGTCGTCACGCTGAACGACCTGGCCCACCTGCCGGTGGAACTGCGCACGGGTCTGCCCGTCGACCAGCCCGTCTAGCGGCTGCCCGTCCGGTCCGCGGCGGCGCGGCCGGGAGGCCCGTGGCGGCTCAGACGATCGGCTTGCGGTACCAGGCGGTCGCGTTCGGGTTGTCGTTGAACGGCTCGACCCGCTGGTACCCGCGGCCGCGGTACATCGCGCCGGCCGCCACGAGCGAGTCGTTCGTGTCGAGGACGATGCTCGTCGCGCCGAGGTCCGCCCCGGCCCGCTCGAGCAGGTCCATCACCGCCGTCGCCACGCCCGTGCCGCGCCCGGCCGGCGCCACGAAGACGTGCTTGACCTCGAACCGGACGTCGACGGCACCGGTCGCGTCGACGCCGTCCGCGATCCGACGGATGCCGCCGCAGCCGACCGCGACGTCGTCGTCGTACGCCACCGCGAACACCCCGTTCGGCGGCGTGAACTCGGCCGCGGGGGTGCGCTTCCGCGAGTACGTGCCCTGCTTGCTCGGGAACGTCGCCTCGCGCTCGTCCAGGTACGCGTCGAGCAGCGCGTCGACCTCGGGCAGATCGGCCGGCACGGTCCTGACCTCGACTGACATGCGTCGATCCTAGGATGGACCGCATGGTCACTCCCGTCGCCGTCGTCGGCGCCACCGGTCGTCTCGGGGGCCTCGTGGCGTCCGTCGTCGAGGAACTCCCGGAGTTCGAGCTCGTCGCCCGCCTGTCGTCGAAGGACGGCGCGCACGAGGCGCCGCCGTCGGTCTTCGGCGGCGCGGTCCTGGTGGTCGACGTGACGGTGCCGTCGCTCAGCCCGGCGATCGTGGAGAACGCGCTGTCGAGCGGCGCGAACGTGCTCGTCGGCACCTCCGGCTGGTCGCTCGACCGGCTCGCGAAGCTCCGCACCGGGCTGCGGGAACGCCCGGACCAGGGGGTGCTCGTGGTCCCGAACTTCTCGATCGGCTCCGTGCTCGGCACCCACCTGGCGACGATCGCGGCACCGTGGTTCCCCGCCGCCGAGATCGTCGAGACCCACCACGCCGGCAAGATCGACTCGCCCTCGGGCACCGCGGTGCGCACCGCCGAGCTGATGGCCGACGCGCGGCGCGAGGTCGGTCCCGTGGACGCCCCCCACGTCGACCAGCGCGCCCGCGGCCAGCAGGTCGCCAGCGTGCCCATCCACTCGCTCCGCCTGCCCGGGGTGAAGGCCGTGCAGGACGTCGTGCTGAGCGGCCCCGGCGAGACGCTGACGATCCGGCACGACACCAACGACGACGTCGCCTACGTCGCCGGCATCCGTGCGGCGCTGGCGAACGTGGTGTCGGCGCGCGGCCTCACCGTGGGCCTCGGCAGCGTCCTCGGCATCGGCTGACCGCCGTGGGTCGGATGGAGCGGGCCGGACGCACGATCCGCTCGCCGTTCTGGGGTGCAGCGCTGATGGCGGTGCTGCTCGCCCTGTACATCGTGCTCGTCGGGCAGCGCGCCGTCGCCTTCATCGCGACCGGGATCCCGATCGGCATCGGCATCGGCGTCGCGCTGTTCGTCGTCGCCGCGATCGGGGCGCTCCTGCTCGTGCTGGAGTTCCGCTTCGGCATCCGCATCACCCGACTCGGCGCGCGGCTCGAGGCCGAGGGCGGCACCCCGGACGACGTCGTCCCGGTGCGACCGTCGGGCCGGCCGATCCGCGACGCCGCCGACGAGCTGTTCCCGCGGTACCGCGACGCGGTCGAGCAGGACCCGGCCGACTGGCGTGCCTGGTACCGGCTCGGTGTGGTCTACGACGCCGCCGGTGACCGCAAGCGCGCGCGTTCGGCGATGCGCACCGCCCTGGCGCGCGCCGCCGACCGCTGACCCCGGGGCCGGAGGCGGATCAGAAGACGGCGTCGATCGCGTCCGCCGCCTGCGTGTACCGGAACGTGTAGCCGGACTCGAGCAGCTTCGTGGGGACCATCCGCTGACTCGACAGGAGCATGTCGTCGGCGGCGTCCCGCAGCGCCAGGCGCAGGGCGAACTCGGGGATCCGGAAGAGGTACGGGCGGTGCAGGACCTCGGCGACGTGCTTCGTGATGCGGTCGGCCACGACGGGCTCGGGGCCCGCCAGGTTCACCGGGCCGGACACGTCCGGTGCCGCGGTCGCCAGGTGCACGATGGCGCCGACCTCGTCCTCGAGCGCGATCCACGGCCAGTGCTGGCCGCCGGTGCCCAGCCGGCTGCCGACGCCGAGCTTCGTCAGCGGGACGAGCGGCGCGAGCGCACCGCCGCCCTTGCCGATGACGATGCCGGTGCGGAGCGTGACGACCCGGACCCCGGCGGGAGCGGCGTTCGCGGCGGCTTCCCACGCGGTGCAGACGTCGGCGAGGAAGCCCGTGCCCGCGGCGGCGTCGTCCTGCAGCACGTCGGCCGGGCGATCGCCGTACACGCCCGAGGCCGAGCCCGACAGGAACAGCGCCGGGGGAGTGGCGGCGTGCCGCATCGCCTCGACCAGGGTGTCGGTGGCGTCGATGCGCGAGCTGCGGATCTCCTTGCGGTACGCGTCCGTCCACGGCAGCTTGCCGATGTTCGCGCCGGCCAGGTTGATCACCACGTCGGCACCGTCGAGGATCGCCGGATCGAGCGGACGCCGCCCCGGTGCCCAGCGGAACTCGGTCGCGGTGCGCGCTTCGCGGCGGACGAGCGTGGTGACGTGGTGCCCCGCCTCGCGCAGGGCGCGGACGAGGGGCGTCCCGATGAACCCGGACGAGCCGGCCACCAGGATCGAGAGCGGTTGTTCCGTCGTGTCGGGCATGCCCGCAACGCTACTCACACCGACGTAGGCTTCTGTGTGTGACCGACAGCGAGACCGTACAGCCCGACGCCTCCGTCCCGACGCCCTACGAAGACCTGCTCCGCCGGGTCCTGACGGAGGGCTCGCCGAAGGGTGACCGCACCGGCACCGGCACCCGGAGCCTGTTCGGCGCACAGCTCCGCTACGACCTGTCGAAGGGCTTCCCCCTCGTCAGCACCAAGCGCGTGCACTTCAAGTCGGTCGCGTACGAGCTCCTCTGGTTCCTCCGTGGCGAGGGCAACGCCACCTGGCTGCAGGAGCACGGTGTCCGGATCTGGAACGAGTGGGCGGACGCCGACGGCGACCTCGGCCCGGTGTACGGCGTGCAGTGGCGCTCGTGGCCGACCCCCTCGGGTGAGCACGTCGACCAGATCGCCCAGGTCATCGAGCAGATCAGGACGAACCCGGACAGCCGTCGGCTCATCGTCTCGGCGTGGAACGTCGCCGACGTGCCGGACATGGCGCTCGCCCCGTGCCACGCCTTCTTCCAGTTCTCCGTCAACGACGGCAAGCTCTCGTGCCAGCTCTACCAGCGGAGCGCCGACATGTTCCTCGGCGTCCCGTTCAACATCGCCTCGTACGCGCTGCTGACCCACATGATCGCGGCGCAGACCGGGCTCGAGGTCGGCGACTTCGTCTGGACCGGCGGCGACTGCCACATCTACGACAACCACGTCGAACAGGTCGAGGAGCAGCTGTCCCGCACGGCGTACCCGATGCCGACGCTCGAACTCGCACCGCGCGACTCGATCGACGACTACGAGTACGAGGACTTCACCGTCGTCGGTTACGAGCACCACCCGGCGATCAAGGCCGCGGTCGCCGTCTGATGATCGGCATGGTCTGGGCCCGCTCGACCACCGGCGTCATCGGTGCCGACGGCGGCATGCCCTGGCACGTGCCCGAGGACCTGGCGCACTTCAAGCAGGTCACCGGCGACGCGACCGTGCTGATGGGCCGGCGCACCTGGGAGTCCCTGCCCGAGCGCTTCCGGCCGCTGCCCGGTCGGCGCAACGTCGTGCTCACCCGGGACACGACGTGGACGGCAGACGGCGCCGAGGTCGTGCACGACCTACAGGCCGAACTCGAGCGTGCCGAGGGCGCCGAAGAGACCGTGTGGGTCATCGGCGGCGGTCAGGTCTACGCCGCCGCACTCGACGCGGCCGACCACGTCTCCGAGACGCTGATCGACGTCGACGTGCCCGGCGACACCGTCGCACCCACGCTCGACGAGGCGGCCGGCTGGACGCTCGCCGACGAGGGCCCGTGGCAGGAATCCCGCACGGGCACCCGCTACCGGTTCCTGGAGTGGCAACGCCGCGCCTGAGCGCCCGCACGCGCCGGGCGTGACCGGCGGGACGGACGTGATCCGGGCCTCCCGGCCGCGCCGCAGGCTGTCCACCGTCCACACGGACGGCGGTCCTCGCGCGCATCCCCGGTACGCTGGTGCCCGTGTCCCCGCGTGAGAATCCCTTCGGTCAGGTCCTCGTCGCCCTCGTGACCCCGTTCACGGCCGACGGCGAGGTCGACTGGCCCGGCGTCGAGCAGCACATCGACGACTGCATCACCGCCGGCGCCGACGGCATCGTCGTCACCGGCACGACCGGCGAGACGTCGACGCTGACCGACCCGGAGAAGCTCCGTCTGGTCGAGGTCGGCAAGTCCGTCGCCGCCGGCCGCGCGAAGATCATCACGGGCGGTGGCTCGAACGAGACCGCGCACGCGATCCACCTGTACAAGCAGAGCGAGAAGGCCGGCGCGGACGGCGTGATGATCGTCACGCCGTACTACAACAAGCCGACGCAGTCGGGTGTCCTCACCCACTTCCGGATGATCGCGGACGCCACCGACCTGCCGGTGATCCTGTACGACATCCCGGGCCGCACCGGCATCCCGATCACGTACGACACGATCCTGCGTGCGTCCAAGCACCCGAACATCCTGGCCGTGAAGGACGCCAAGGGCGACTTCGCCGAGGTCTCGCGGGTGCTGAACAACACCGACCTCATGTACTTCTCCGGCGACGACACGAACGTGCTCCCGCACCTGTCGATCGGCGCCACCGGCCTGATCGGCGTGACCGCGAACATCACGAGCGCGCCGTACCGCACCATCGTCGACGCCGTGAACCGGGGCGACCTGGCCACCGCGACGGCCGAGCACAAGCGACTCGAGCCGCTCGTCCGCGCCGTGATGACGCACGTTCCCGGTACCGTGGCCGCCAAGTACATCCTGCACGGGCTCGGCCGCATCGGCAGCCCGCGTGTCCGACTGCCGCTCGTCGGCCCCGAGGACTCCGAGGCGTACGCCATCGAGACCTCCCTCGAAGCCGTGCGCGACGTGCCCGGCGCCGACTTCTCGAACTTCCGCCCCGACCGCAACGCGGCGGCCGGCGGTGCACTACCGAAGGTGCCAGGCACCACCCGCTAGCGAACACCGCGGCGCGCAGCACGCGCGTCGCCCGAATCCGTAGGACCGAATGCCCACACAGATCTCCGAACCGCAGCCGCTCGAAGCCGGCACCCTCCGCGTCGTCCCCATCGGGGGCCTCGGCGAGATCGGTCGCAACATGACCGTCTACGAGTACGAGGGCAAGCTGCTCATCGTCGACGCCGGCGTGCTGTTCCCCGAGGAGCACCAGCCCGGTGTCGACCTGATCCTGCCGGACTTCTCGCCGATCCGTGACCGCCTCGACGACGTCCTCGGTGTCGTGCTCACGCACGGCCACGAAGACCACATCGGCGCCGTCCCGTACCTGCTCAAGCTCCGCGACGACATCCCGCTGATCGGCTCCACGCTGACCCTCGCGCTCGTCGAGGCGAAGCTCAAGGAACACCGGATCAAGCCGTACACGCTCGTCGTGGCCGAGGACCAGACCGAGCAGATCGGCCCGTTCCACCTCGAGTTCGTCGCCGTGAACCACTCCATCCCGGACGCCCTCGCCGTCGCGATCACGACCCCCGCCGGTCGTGTGCTGCACACGGGTGACTTCAAGATGGACCAGCTCCCGCTGGACGACCGCATCACCGACCTCCGTGCGTTCGCCCGTCTGGGCGAGGCCGGCGTGGACCTGTTCCTGCCGGACTCCACGAACGCCGACGTGCCGGGCTTCACCGCTCCGGAGCGCGACATCGGCCCGGTGCTCGAGAACATCAT
This sequence comes from Curtobacterium sp. MCPF17_021, assembly GCF_003234605.2. Classification (NCBI taxonomy): domain Bacteria; kingdom Bacillati; phylum Actinomycetota; class Actinomycetes; order Micrococcales; family Microbacteriaceae; genus Curtobacterium; species Curtobacterium sp. MCPF17_021. Next base: position 1,245,172 of record NZ_CP126252.1, read on the forward strand.
CATGCGCGCCCGCAAGAAGGTCGTCGTGGCGAGCTTCTCGTCGCACGTGCACCGCGTGCAGCAGGTCCTCGACGCCGCCGCGGCCGGGAACCGCAAGGTCGCGTTCATGGGGCGCTCGATGATCCGCAACATGACGATCGCCGCCGACCTCGGGTACCTGCGGGTGCCGGAGAACGTGCTCATCGACACGAAGAAGGCGAAGAACGTCCCCGACGACCAGATCGTCTACATGTCGACCGGGTCGCAGGGTGAGCCGATGGCCGTCCTGGCCCGCATGGCGAACCTCGAGCACCAGATCGAGATCGGCGAGGGCGACACCGTCATCCTCGCGTCGTCGCTCATCCCGGGCAACGAGAACGCCGTGTACCGCGTCATCGACGGGCTGACCAAGCTCGGTGCGAAGGTCGTGCACAAGGGCAACGCGAAGGTGCACGTCTCCGGACACGCCTCCGCCGGCGAGCTGCTCTACTGCTACAACATCCTGCGGCCGCGCAACGTGCTCCCCGTCCACGGCGAGCACCGCCACCTGTACGCGAACGCCGACCTGGCGATCCAGACGGGTGTCCCGCCGCGCAACGTGATCCTCGGGCAGGACGGCATCGTCGTCGACCTGAAGGACGGCGTCGCGACGGTCGCAGGCCAGCTCGACATCGGCTACGTCTACGTCGACGGCTCCACCGTCGGCGAGATCACCGACGCCGACCTGAAGGACCGCCGCGTCCTGGCGGAAGAGGGCTTCATCTCGATCTTCTGCGCGGTGGACTTCACCACCGGGCAGTGCGTGATCGGCCCGGAGATCCAGTCGCGTGGCTTCGCCGAGGACGACTCCGTGTTCGACGACGTCCGCCCGCAGATCGCCAAGGCGATCTCCGAGGCCGCGGCCAACGGCACGCGCGACTCGCACGCCTTCGCGCAGGTCGTCCGTCGCACGGTCGGTCGCTGGGTGAACACCAAGCACCGCCGTCGTCCGATGATCGTCCCGGTGGTCATCGAGGCGTAGGGCCCGTTCGCAGGGTGGGCGCGCGTTCGCGTCCGTCCGGCCCGGGAGGCCCGTCCAGCGTCCGTCACGGACGCTGCGGCGGGCCTTCCTGCGTTTGTCCTGAGCGGGCGTTAGGGTTCTGCCCATGGCCGGAGGCACCAAGTCGACCACGCGCTCGCGCGCGTCCACGTCGTCCCGTGGCAACGGGACGCGCGGTTCGTCGCGCACCCAGGCCACGACGAAGAAGCTGCCGCAGGCCGCACCCACGCCGGTGTTCCGCGAGCAGAACCCGCTCGTGACCTTCTGGCTCGCGATGGCGCACGGCGTCGGCGCGATGTTCCGGCTGCTCGGCAAGGAGACCCTCGAGAAGGACCAGCGGCGGGACGGGTTCCCGTTCCTGCTGTTCCTGCTGGCCATCGCCGGCGGGGTCGTCGAGTGGCTCAACCCGACCAACAGCGTCTCCGTCGCACTCGACGCGTACACGTTCGGCGGGCTGTTCGGCCGCCTGGCCTTCGCCCTGCCCGTCATCATGATCGTGTTCGCCGGGTGGTTGTTCCGGCACCCGGCCTCGGTGCACGACAACACCCGGATCGGCATCGGCCTGGGCATCCTGATCGTGTCGATCGCCTCGCTCTGCCACGTCTTCGGCGGCCGACCGAGCGCGGCCGACGGCATGCCCGCGCTGGCCGCCGCCGGTGGGGTGCTCGGCTGGGTGGTCATCGGCTGGCTCGTCACGATCGCGACCGCCTGGGTGGCCGTCCCCGTGGCGATCGTGCTGCTGGTGCTCTCGCTCTTCATCATCACCAAGACGCCGCCGAACAAGCTCGGGCGACGCCTGCACGAGCTCTACGCCTACCTGTTCGGCGCCCCGGCCCCCGCAGCAGAACCCGAGGCCGACGCCGCCGCCGTGGCGGAGCCCGCCGCCCGTGCCCGCACGTCGAAGCGCGGCAAGAAGGGCGACACCGACTTCCAGCTGTTCGACGACCTCGGGTTCGGTGACGAGCAGGCCGCTGCCGACGCCGAAGCCGGTGGCGACAACGTGCCGTGGTGGCGCCGGAACAAGTCCGGGCGTGAAGAGGACCCGGCGTACGACAGCCCCGTGCTGCCCCCGGCCAGCGGGGTCGCCCCGGCTGCCGCTGCCGTCGCACCAGCTGCCCCCGTCGTGCCCGCTGCGCCCGCCGTGAGCCCGAACGCCGGTGCCGCCGCCGGGCTCGTCGACCTCACGCCGGCCGAGCCCGCGTCGGTCAACCTCAACGACTCCGTCGAGCAGGACCTGCAGGACGCCGAGCAGGCCCTCCGCGCGTTCGGCACCGACGTCCCCGCGCGGCCGGAGCCGACCGCCGACATCCGTCCCGCGGTGCCCGAGGTGCTGTCCGAGCCTGAGATCGTCGACGAGCCGGAGGACATCGACGCCGCCGCCGAGCTGAGCGCGGCCGCCGCCGGTTCCGATGACGATCCGTCGAAGCCCTACCGACTGCCCGCCGCCACGACGCTGAGTTCCGGAACGCCCTCGGTCGCGCGCAGCCAGGCGAACGACGACATCGTCGCCGCCATCACCGGGGTGCTCACCGAGTTCAAGGTCGACGCGAAGGTCACCGGGTTCTCCCGCGGGCCGACGGTGACCCGGTACGAGATCGAGCTCGGCCCCGGCGTCAAGGTCGAGCGGGTCACTGCCCTGTCGAAGAACCTGTCGTACGCGGTCGCCTCGAACGAGGTCCGCATCCTGTCGCCGATCCCGGGCAAGAGCGCCATCGGCGTCGAGATCCCGAACACCGACCGCGAGATCGTCTCGCTCGGTGACGTGCTGCGCTCGAACGCCGCCCGAAAGTCGAAGCACCCGATGACGATCGGCGTCGGCAAGGACGTCGAGGGCGGCTTCGTCGTCGCGAACCTGGCGAAGATGCCGCACCTGCTCGTGGCCGGCTCCACCGGTTCCGGCAAGTCGGTGTTCATCAACTCGATGATCACGTCGCTGCTGATGCGTGCGAAGCCGTCCGAGGTCCGCATGGTCCTGGTCGACCCGAAGCGCGTCGAGCTCTCGATCTACGCCGGTGTCCCGCACCTCATCACGCCCATCATCACGAACCCGAAGAAGGCGGCCGAAGCGCTGCAGTGGGTCGTGAAGGAGATGGACATGCGGTACGACGACCTGGCGTCGTTCGGGTTCCGCCACGTCGACGACTTCAACAAGGCGATCGAGAACAACGAGATCGTCCTGCCGGCGGGCAGTGAGCGGAAGCTCAAGCCGTACCCGTACCTGCTCGTCGTCGTCGACGAGCTCGCCGACCTCATGCTCGTGGCGCCCCGTGACGTCGAGGAGTCGATCGTCCGCATCACCCAGCTCGCCCGTGCTGCCGGCATCCACCTGGTGCTCGCGACGCAGCGTCCCTCGGTCGACGTCATCACCGGCCTGATCAAGGCGAACGTGCCGTCGCGCATCGCCTTCGCGGTCACGAGCGTCACGGACTCCCGCGTCATCCTCGACCAGCCGGGCGCCGACAAGCTCATCGGTCAGGGCGACGCGCTCTTCCTGCCGATGGGCTCGTCCAAGTCGCTCCGCGTGCAGGGCGCCTGGGTGCAGGAGGGCGAGGTCGCCGAGGTCGTCCAGCACGTCACGCGGCAGGCGCAGCCCGAGTACCGCCAGGACGTCCAGGCCGTGGTCGAGCGCAAGGAGATCGACGCCGACATCGGTGACGACCTCGAACTCCTGCTCGCGGCCGTCGAGCAGGTCGTTTCGACCCAGTTCGGTTCGACGTCGATGCTGCAGCGCAAGCTCCGCGTCGGCTTCGCCAAGGCCGGTCGCCTGATGGACCTGATGGAGTCGCGCGACATCGTCGGGCCGTCCGAGGGCTCGAAGGCCCGCGACGTCCTGGTGACCGCCGACCAGCTGCCCGCGGTGCTCGCGAAGCTCCGTGGCGAGGGGCCGCCCGCCGCGGCCGCTCCGGCAGCGCCGGCCCCGACGCCGTCCGGCGACGGTGACCGCTACGGAGCAGACCCCGTCGGGGACATGACCCGCGGGTACGATGAAGTCCACGACGAGCCCGATGAGGACGCGTGGGGACTGACGGGCAGGGAGTGACGGCGATGACCGCCTCGGACAGCACGAACACCACGCACGGCGCACGGTTCCCGTGGCGCGGGCGGCTGCTGCGCAAGGGCCCCGGCCCGGCGTCGACCGCGAACGTCGCGAACATCATCACGGTCATCCGCATCCTGATGGCGCCGCTGTTCTTCGTCCTGCTGCTCACCGACGCCGGTGACGACGGCCCCCTGCGCATCTGGGCGGCGGTCGTCTTCGTCGTGGCGATCGTCACGGACAGCGCGGACGGCATCATCGCCCGTCGGCAGAACCTGGTCACGGACTTCGGCAAGCTCGTCGACCCGATCGCCGACAAGGTGCTCATCGGCGGTGCGCTCGTCGCCCTGTCGATCCTGCTGGAACTGCCGTGGTACGTGACCGTGCTGATCATGGTGCGCGAGATCGGCATCACGGTCTTCCGGTTCGCGGTGCTCTCCGACCGGGTGATCCCGGCCAGCCGTGGCGGCAAGATCAAGACCGTGCTGCAGGCCGTCGCCCTGACGGCCGCGCTGTTCCCGTGGTGGAACCTGGTCGGCGACTGGGCGCACTGGGTCAACGGCATCCTGATGACGGCCGCGTTCCTGGCAACGATCCTGAGCGGGATCGACTACCTCTGGCAGGCATGGAAGCACAACCGCACCACCGCATGACCGGGCCCGACCGCTCGACGCAGGCCGCGCCTCCCGTCCCGGTCGCACCGGGACTCATCGCCGAGCTGACGGCACGGGGCGAGACCCTCGCCGTGGCGGAATCGCTGACCGGGGGCCTCGTCGTCGCGACGCTCGTCGACGTGCCGGGCGCGAGCGCCGTCGTCCGCGGCGGCGTCGTGGCCTACGCCACGCCCGTGAAGCACTCCGTGCTCGGGGTCTCGGCGGAGCTGCTCGAGGCCGAGGGCGCCGTGCACCCGGAGGTCGCCCGGCAGATGGCCGCCGGTGTCCGCATCGCGCTGTCCGTCGACGGGGAACCCGCGACGTGGGGGATCAGCACGACGGGCGTCGCCGGCCCGGACCCGCAGGACGGCAAGCCCGTCGGCACCGTGTACGTGGGGATCGCCTCCGCCGCGGGGGCTGAGGCCTTCGAGCTGCACCTCGACGGTGACCGGGGAGCAATCCGGCACGCCACCGTCTCCGAACTCCTTGCACGGATGTCGTCCGAGGTCCGGGGCCGGGAATAGGTCCCGTTTCCACTGGGTTACATCTCACGAAATCTCCAGCAGTACGGCAGCCAGCCTGGCTAACATGCTGCAACCGGCAACGCTATTGTTGCTGAACCCGAACTCGATCCACCGGACCGAGCGGGCGCGGAGACGACAGAGAGGAGGAGTTCTCATGGTTCTCGTTCGTCAGGAAATCGGCGATGTGCTCCGGGACTTCCGCTTGCAGAAGGGCCGGACCCTCCGTCAGGTCGCGTCCAAGGCCAGTGTCGCGCTCGGGTACCTCAGTGAGGTCGAGCGCGGGCAGAAGGAAGCCAGCTCGGAGATCCTCGCGTCCGTCGCGGATGCTCTGGACACGCCCATCTCGACCATCATGCGCGAAGTGGGCGACCGCCTCGCGATCGTCGAGGGGCTGACCCCCGTCCCCGATACGCTCCCGGACGACCTCGTCGCCGAGTTCGACAACGACCTCGCGGTGCGCTGAGCGCATCGCACCGAACGCCCTCGCCGGTCCTTCCCGGCGGGGGCGTTCTGCGTTCCGGCCCACGACCACGCGCCTAGGCTGGTCGGATGCGCGTGAGTGAGTTCTGGCGAGCCGTCGACCAGGTGTTCGGTGAGGCCTACGGTTCCGTGGTCACCCGTGACGTCGTGCTCGAGGGGCTGGGCGGTCGCTCCGCCGTGGACGCCCTCGCGGCTGGCATCGAGGCCCGCCGGGTGTGGGACGCACTGTGCGACTCACAGGACGTCCCGATGGACCGGCGGCACGGCAAGGGCCTCGCCGAACCCCAGGACTGAGCGGGTCCCGCGGGGCCGCGCACCCGAAACTGTGTTCGGCGTGTTGCTCGAACGCGTGTTCGATCGGTGGTAGCTTCCTCCACAGCGGCGTCGCCCGGATGTTCCATCCACAGATCGCGTGACCGTCGGCAGTGATGTCGGTGGCTCGCCATAGGTTGATGGACATCGGGAACAGCCCGAAGCCTTGTCGCAGAACCATCGGCCTTGCACCATCGGTTGGCGTGGACGCGACAGCCTACAGGCGGCCGAACACGAGCACGAAGGAGCACCCCATGCCATCACCGGCAGACCGCGAAAAGGCCCTCGAGACCGCACTCGCACAGATCGACAGGCAGTTCGGCAAGGGTGCGATCATGCGCCTCGGTTCGGACGAACGCGCCCCCGTCAACGTCATCCAGACCGGATCGGTGGCGCTGGACGTCGCGCTCGGCATCGGTGGCCTGCCCCGTGGCCGCATCGTCGAGATCTACGGCCCGGAGTCGTCGGGTAAGACGACCCTCACCATCCACGCCATCGCCAACGCCCAGCGCGCCGGTGGCATCGCGGCCTTCATCGATGCCGAGCACGCGCTCGACCCCGAGTACGCCAAGAAGCTCGGTGTCGACATCGATGCCCTGCTCGTGTCGCAGCCCGACACCGCCGAGCAGGCGCTCGAGATCGCGGACATGCTGGTCCGCTCCGGCTCCATCGACCTCATCGTCATCGACTCCGTCGCGGCCCTCGTGCCCCGTGCCGAGATCGAGGGCGAGATGGGTGACTCGCACGTCGGTCTGCAGGCCCGCCTCATGTCCCAGGCCCTGCGAAAGCTCGCCGGTGGCCTGAACCAGACGCAGACCACGATGATCTTCATCAACCAGCTGCGCGAGAAGATCGGCGTGTTCTTCGGTTCGCCCGAGACCACCTCGGGCGGTAAGGCGCTGAAGTTCTACGCGTCCGTCCGCCTCGACATCCGCCGCATCGAGACGCTCAAGAGCGGCACCGACGCGGTGGGCAACCGCACGCGCGTCAAGGTCGTCAAGAACAAGATGGCACCGCCCTTCAAGCAGGCCGAGTTCGACATCCTGTACGGCGTCGGCATCTCGCGCGAAGGCTCGCTGCTCGACTTCGGTGTCGACCACGGCATCGTCAAGAAGTCGGGTGCCTGGTACACCTACGACGGCGACCAGCTCGGGCAGGGCAAGGAGAACTCGCGTTCCTTCCTGATCCAGAACCCCGAGATCGCTGCCGACATCGAAGGCAAGATCCTCGCCAAGCTCGGCGTCGGCGGCGCCAAGGCCGAGGACGCCCCGGTCGAGTCGATCGCGCCGAAGCTCGCGGAGCGCAAGGGCGCGTGAGCACCGACCACGACGACGACGGCCTCGCACCGGTCACCGACCTGTTCGGTGCGAGGTCGCGTCGCCGTGCCCCCGTCACCCCGGTGACGCCCGCGATCCCCGAGCCTCCGGTGTCACCGGACGAACCGCGCGACACCGACGGCTGGGCGCTGCCCGAGTCGGACGAAGGTCGTGCGGACGAGTTCCCCGCATCGTTCGACGCCGATTCGCCGGTGCCCCTGCACGGTGCCCGCGGGCCGGCAGCATGGGTGTCGCCCGTCATCGGTGACGGCAGCGGGCGCTCGACCCGTGCGGAGCAGGACGGCTACGACTCGGAGACGGCTGACGCCACCACGGCGTCGGTGTTCTCCATCGCCGGCGGCGGGGAGATCGACCCGGCCGACGCACCCCGTCCGCTCGACGAACAGCGCGCCGACGCCGAACGGCTCAGCCTGCGTGCCCTCGGGCGCAAGGGCGTGACCGAGTCCGAGATGCGGACCCTGCTGCTGCAGCAGGACCTCGACCCCGACGTGGTCGAGCACGAGATCGAGCGGTTGACCCGTGTCGGGCTCCTCGACGACGTCGCCCTCGCCACCGACCTGGTGGATCGACTGCACGCCCGCAAGGGCCTCGGTCGACAGGGTGTCGTGACGGAGCTCCGTCGCCGGGGGATCGACCAGGTGGCGATCGACACCGCACTCGACGAGGCCGCCGACGACGAGGACGACGAGTTCCTCCGCGCGCAGGAACTCGCCGACAAGCGGGCACCGCAGATGCGCGGACTCCACCGGGCCACTGCGGAACGCCGGCTGTCCGGCTTCCTGATGCGCAAGGGCTACAGCTCCGGTGTCGTCCGGATCGCCGTTGCGCGGGCACTCGACGGCGGCGGGAAACGGCCGCCTTCCGGCCGCGGGACCGTCCGTTTCGAGTAGCCGCTCCGACCTACACTGGGACGACCATGGCCACCGTCGAAGCGCGCCCCCGCACCTACGAAGTCCGCACCTACGGGTGCCAGATGAACGTCCACGACTCCGAGCGGTTGAGCGGGTCACTGCAGGCCGCGGGCTACACCGCGGCGGACGGTGCGCAGGCCGACGTCGTCGTCATCAACACCTGCGCGGTGCGCGAGAACGCGGACAACCGCCTGTACGGCAACCTCGGGCAGCTCGCGGGGATCAAGCGCGAGCACCCGGGGATGCAGATCGCCGTCGGCGGGTGCCTGGCGCAGAAGGACAAGAACGTCATCCTCGAGAAGGCGCCGTGGGTCGACGTCGTCTTCGGCACGCACAACATGGGGTCGCTGCCGACCCTGCTCGAGCGGGCGCGGCACAACGACGAGGCGCAGATCGAGATCCTCGAGGCGCTCGACGTCTTCCCGTCGACGCTGCCCACCAAGCGCGACTCGACGCACAGCGGGTGGGTCTCCATCTCCGTCGGCTGCAACAACACCTGCACGTTCTGCATCGTCCCCTCGCTCCGTGGCAAGGAGAAGGACCGCCGTCCCGGTGACGTCCTTGCCGAGATCCAGGCGCTCGTCGACGACGGCGCGATCGAGGTCACGCTGCTCGGGCAGAACGTGAACTCCTACGGGGTCGAGTTCGGCGACCGTCAGGCGTTCGGAAAGCTGCTGCGGGCCACCGGGGCCATCGAGGGCCTCGAGCGCGTCCGCTTCACGAGCCCGCACCCGGCGGCGTTCACCGACGACGTCATCGACGCGATGGCCGAGACCCCGAACGTGATGCCCCAGCTGCACATGCCGCTGCAGTCGGGTTCCGACCGGGTGCTCAAGGCCATGCGCAGGAGCTACCGCAGCGAGCGGTTCCTCGGCATCCTCGACCGCGTCCGCGCGAAGATCCCGCACGCGGCGATCTCCACCGACATCATCGTCGGGTTCCCCGGCGAGACCGACGCCGACTTCGAGGACACCCTGCGCGTCGTCGAGCAGGCACGGTTCGCCTCGGCGTTCACGTTCCAGTACTCGATCCGCCCGGGCACCCCGGCCGCGACGATGGACGACCAGCTGCCGAAGCACATCGTGCAGGAGCGCTACGAGCGACTCGTCGCCCTGCAGGAACACATCACCGCGGAAGAGAACGCACTGCAGGTCGGCCGGAGCGTCGAAGTGCTCGTCGCCTCCGGTGAGGGCCGCAAGGACGACGCCACCCGCCGGCTCTCCGGTCGCGCCGAGGACTCCCGGCTCGTGCACTTCACCGTGCCCGCCGGGTCCGCGGTCCCGCGTCCCGGCGACGTCGTCACCGTCGAGATCACCCGTGCCGCGCCACACTTCCTGCTCGCCGACGACGACGCTCCGCTGCGCATCCGACGCACCCGGGCCGGTGACGCCTGGGACCGCGCGCAGGCCGAGAGCTGCGGGGTGCCCACGCCCGCTGCCGCTGCGGGCGACGGGCCCCGTCCGGTCTCGCTCGGGCTGCCCACGCTCCGTGTCGGGCGCTGAGGTCCCCGGGGCTGTGCCGACGAGCGCCGCGTTGCTCGCATCCGGTGACGCCGCGGACCTGATCGCAGTCGTCGGGGCGACGGGCACCGGGAAGTCCGACCTCGGCATCGCGATCGCGGAACGGTTGCGTGCTGCGGGCCGGAACGCGGAGATCATCAACGCGGACGCCATGCAGCTGTACCGGGGCATGGACATCGGCACCGCGAAGCTGCCGCCGGCCGAGCGGCACGGCATCCCGCACCACCAGCTCGACGTGCTCGACGTCACCGACGAGGCGAGTGTCGCCGCCTACCAGGTCGCCGCCCGGGCCGACGTCGACCGGATCCAGGCCGACGGTGGCGTGGCCGTCCTCGTCGGCGGCAGCGGCCTGTACGTCTCCGCGGTGTTGTTCGACCTGGCGTTCCCGGGCACCGACCCCGAGCTCCGTGCGCAGCTCGAGCGCGAGCACGAGGAGCTCGGCCCGGGCATCCTGCTCGAGCGACTCCGCGCCCTCGACTCGGCGGCCGCCGCGACGATCGACGCGCGCAACCCACGGCGGTTGATCCGTGCACTCGAGATCGCGAGCCGATCCGAGGTCGTGACCCCGAGCCTCCCGGCCGCGCCCCGCGCCTGGCGACCGTCCCGGATCCTGCACCTGCGGCGTGACCGCGAGCAGCTCGTGTCGGCGCTGCACGAGCGGGCCGCGCGGATGTTCGAGGCTGGACTCGTCGACGAGGTCGCGGCGCTCCGCGAGCAGGGACTCGAGCAGGGCAAGACCGCGCGGGGCGCGATCGGGTACTCGCAGGCGCTCGAGGTGCTCACCGGCACGGCGACCCGCGAGCAGGCGGTCGAGGCGACCGGCATCGCGACCCGGAAGTACGCCCGGCGGCAGGTGTCGTGGTTCCGCCGGTACGCCGATGCCGAGACGCTCGACGTCACGGGCGCGGACCGCGGCGACCTGACGGAACTGGCCCGTAGGATCGTGCCGTGACCGAGCTGCACTTCACCAAGGGCCAGGGGACCGGCAACGACTTCGTCCTGTTCGCCGACCCCGACGCCACCGTCGACCTGACCCCCGAGCGGATCCGCGCCATCGCGGACCGGCGCTTCGGCGTGGGCGGCGACGGCGTGATCCGCGCCGTGCGGTCCGAGGCGATCCCCGAGGGGCGGGCGCTCGTGGCCGTCGAGCCCGAGGCGACCTGGTTCATGGACTACCACAACGCTGACGGCACGGTCGCGGAGATGTGCGGCAACGGCATCCGCGTGTTCGCCCGGTACCTGACCGAGTCCGGCCTGGTCGAGCTCGCTCCCGGCGAGACGCTCACCGTCGGCAGTCGCAAGGGGCTGGTCGACATCCAGCGCACCACGAACGGTTTCGCCGCCGACCTCGGCCGCTGGGGCCTGGGCATCGAGGGCGGTGGTTCCGACGACGTGCTCGTCCGGGCGAAGAACCTCGACGGGGCGCGGCCCGGCATCGGCATCGACGTGGGCAACCCGCACGTGGTCGTCGCCGTCGAGACCGAGGATGAATTGGCGGACCTCGACCTGACCTTCCTTCCGGTGCTCGACCCGGCACCGGAGCACGGTGCGAACGTCGAGTTCGTGCTGCCCGGCGACCCCTTGATCAAGGACGGCGTCGGCGAGATCACGATGCGGGTGCACGAGCGGGGGAGCGGTGAGACGCTCTCGTGCGGCACCGGGGCGGTCGCCGCTGCCCTCGCCACGCGCTACTGGGTCGGTGCGGGGGCGCCGGACACCTGGCGCGTGCGGGTGCCGGGCGGCCTGCTGACGGTGCGGATGACGGCGACCGAGGACGGCGAGCACGTCTCGCTGTCCGGTCCCGCCGAGCTCGTGTTCTCCGGCGACCTGACGGTCTGACGGTCTGACGGTCTGACGCGGAGCGGCGGCGCTTCGGCTCGTTGCCGTTTCGTGAGCAGAAATGGTCGGGTGCCCAGCGGCGACCCGACCATTCCTGCTCACGAAGTGCACGCACACGAAGTGCGCACGCGCCCTACGCGCTGCGCTGCACCCGGATCACGCGAAACCCCTTCGCCGTCGACTCCCGCGTGACAACAAAACCCGAGCCGAGCGCCCCGACGAGCCACTTCTGCAACGAGTCACCCCCGAGGTCCTTCGACACGACGAGCCAGGCGTCGCCCCCGACCTCGAGCCGGGGCAGCCACGTCAGCAGGATCTGGTGCAGCTCGTCCTTGCCGACACGGATCGGCGGGTTCGACCAGATCGTGCGGAAGCGCAGGTCGGCCGGCACGTCGTCGGGCAGCGCGACCGTGACGTTCGATGCCCCCGCAGCAGCAGCGTTGGCGCGCGCGAGCCCGAGCACCCGCTCGTTGACGTCGACACCCCACACCTGGGCGTCGGGGGACTGCAGGGCCATCGTGATCGCGATCGGGCCCCAGCCGCAGCCGATGTCGAGCAGCGCTCCGTCGGCGGCGGGTGCGGGCACCGAACCCAGAAGAACCTTCGTGCCGCGGTCGACGCCGTCGGGGCTGAAGACCCCCGCCGCGGTCGACAGGGTGAGGGGCTGACCGGCGAGCGTGACGTGCACCTGGCGCGGCCGGAGTTCGCTCTCGGGGCTGGCCGAGAAGTAGTGGTCGTTCGCCATGGATGAACCGTACCGGCAACTGAGTGTGTCGCAGGGCCTCCAGAGGTAGCCTGTGCACAGGATGACGGATACCCATCAGCAGAACCACCAGACCAACGACGACAGCGCAGACGGTGTCGTCGAGAGGGTGTTGCGCAACGCAGACCACCGCGCAGCATCGTCCATCTTCGCACCCGCCCAGGCCATCCAGACGCAGTCGGTCGACGACCGCAGTTGGACCGGCGACGGCGACCAGTACGACCGTGAGGACCGTGCGGCATTGCGCCGTGTCGCCGGCCTCTCCACCGAACTCGAGGACGTCACCGAGGTCGAGTACCGCCAGCTGCGGCTCGAGCAGGTCGTCCTCATCGGCGTCTACCCCCAGGGCGACGCCTCGGACGCCGAGAACTCCCTCCGCGAGCTCGCGGCACTCGCCGAGACCGCGGGCGCCGTGGTGCTCGACGGGCTCCTCCAGCGTCGGCCGAACCCGGACCCGGCCACCTACCTGGGCAAGGGCAAAGCCCAGGAGCTCGCGATGGTCGTCAAGGCCACCGGCGCCGACACGGTCATCGCCGACACCGAACTGGCACCCTCGCAGCGTCGTGCGCTCGAGGACGTCGTGAAGGTGAAGGTCATCGACCGCACGGCCGTGATCCTCGACATCTTCAGCCAGCACGCGAAGACCCGCGAGGGGAAGGCGCAGGTCGAACTCGCCCAGCTGCAGTACCTGCTGCCTCGACTGCGCGGTTGGGGTGACTCGATGTCCCGACAGGCAGGTGGCCAGGTCTCCGGAGGCGCTGGCATGGGTTCGCGCGGCCCCGGTGAGACGAAGATGGAGCTCGACCGCCGCAAGATCCACACGCGGATGGCGAAGCTCCGCCGGCAGATCGCCGGGTTCACCCCGGCCCGCGAGGCCAAGCGTGCCGAGCGCAACCGCAACGAGGTCCCCAGTGTCGCGATCGCGGGCTACACCAACGCCGGCAAGTCGTCGCTCCTCAACCGGCTGACGAGCGCGGGCGTGCTGGTGCAGAACCAGCTGTTCGCGACGCTGGACGCCACCGTCCGTCGGACCGAGAGCGCCAAGGGCCGGGAGTTCACGTTCGTCGACACGGTCGGTTTCGTACGCAACCTGCCGCACCAGCTCGTCGAGGCCTTCCGCTCCACCCTCGAAGAGGTCGGCGACGCCGACGTGATCGTGCACGTGGTCGACGGCTCGCACCCCGACCCCGGTGCGCAGCTGTCCACCGTGCGCGAGGTCATCGGCGACGTCGGTGCGGGTGACATCCCGGAGATCGTCGTCTTCAACAAGGCCGACCTGATCGACGACGCGCAGCGCCTCGTGCTCATCGGACTCGTGCCGGACGCGGTGTTCGTGTCGGCGCGCACCGGCGAGGGCATCCCGGAGCTCCTCAGCGTCATCGAGGACCGCCTGCCGGAGCCCGACGTCGACCTGACGATCGTGGTGCCGTACGACCGCGGCGACCTGGTGTCGTCGCTGCACGACACCGGCTCGGTCGAGTCCGTCGACTACGTCGAGGACGGCACGCGCCTGCGAGTGCGCGTCTTCCAGCGGCAGGTCTCCGAGCTCGAGCCCTACGTGGTCACGCCGGTTCCCACCGTCTGACGGTCACCTCCGGCGGGCGCTGGCGCTGGGAAGCGCTGCCGCGCGGCCTGGAGGCCCGTCACGGGTCCGCCGGACGCCGTCACGTCGCCGAGACGCCCCGGAACACACGAAACGCCGCCGGATCCGGCGGCGTTTCGTGTGTTCCGGGGGCGTCGTGCGGTGACGACGGCGTCTCGCGTCGGTGCAGCGCGAGCCGCGGTCAGAGAGAGCGGAGGACCGCGACGACCTTGCCGAGCACCGAGGCCGCGTCGCCGAGGATCGGCTCGAAGGCGGAGTTGCGCGGCAGCAGCCACGTGTGACCGTCGCGCTGGCGGAAGACCTTGACCGTCGCCTCTTCGTCGAGCATGGCCGCGACGATGTCACCGTTCTCGGCGGTCTGCTGCGACCGGACGACGACCCAGTCACCGTCGCAGATCGCGGCGTCGATCATCGACTCACCGACGACCTTGAGCATGAACAGCTCGCCGGTGCCGACGAGCTGTCGGGGGAGCGGGATGATCTCGTCGACGTGCTGCTCGGCGGTGATCGGGACACCGGCGGCGATCCGGCCGACGAGCGGCACGAGCGTGGTGGCATCGATGTCCGGGCCGCCGACGTCGGACGACGGCTCGTCGACCAGGACCTCGAGCGCGCGCGGGCGGTTCGGGTCGCGGCGGATCCAGCCACCGAGCTCGAGCTGGCCGAGCTGGTGGGAGACGCTGGAGAGCGAGGAGAGCCCGGCGGCGTCGCCGATCTCGCGCATGCTCGGCGGGTAGCCCCGTGAAGCGATCGACGCACGGATCGCGTCGAAGATCGCCTGCTGCTTCGGCGTCAGCGGCTTCTGGCCCCGCAGTTCGTCCACCACGTCGTCTCGCTTTCGTCGGTGCCGGTCCGGCCGCGGCGGGAATGTCGGTGGTCCCCGTCAGGCTTGTCCCAGTCGATCGAAACAGTATCCGACCAGACAGGGCCGGACAAACACCTGTTCGAGCGTGTCGCAAGAAAACCCCGCAGAAATCCACTCCCGGGACTTGTGCGTCGTCTGATTCGAAACTATGTTCGGTACACGACTTCGGTTCCACCGAACGGGAAGGCAAGAACGACATGAGCACCATCGCCATCGCTGACATCCAGCGCACCGCGGCGCCCGCCGTGCGTACCCGCCTGCGTCTGACGCGTCGCGGCCGCATCGTCTTCACGACGCTCGCCGCGCTCCCGCTCCTCATC
This sequence comes from Curtobacterium sp. MCPF17_021, assembly GCF_003234605.2. Taxonomy (NCBI): domain Bacteria; kingdom Bacillati; phylum Actinomycetota; class Actinomycetes; order Micrococcales; family Microbacteriaceae; genus Curtobacterium; species Curtobacterium sp. MCPF17_021. The sequence continues at coordinate 1,260,354 of NZ_CP126252.1, forward strand.
GTCGTCGCCCTCGGCGTGCTGAACGGCGGGCAGGCCTCCGCCGGAGACGCCACCGCCGGCGGCGCACGCACCCAGTTCGAGACCGTGACGATCCAGCCGGGCGAGACGCTCTGGCAGCTCGCCGAGCAGACCGCGCCGAACTCGGACCCGCGTGACTTCGTGCAGGACGTCGTGAGCCTCAACGCGCTCGACGGCTCCGCGCTGCAGGCCGGCGAAGAGCTCGCCATCCCCACCAAGTACACCGACGGCGAGTAGCCACTCGGGCAGCGCCGTCCAGACGGCTGGTCGTCGCACGGTGACAGCGGCCTACGATGGATCGGTGGCATTCACGCTCGAAGACCTCCCGATCCGAGACGACCTGCGCGGGCAGAGCCCGTACGGCGCCCCGCAGAAGCACGTCCGCGTGCAGCTCAACGTCAACGAGAACACGCATCCCGTTCCGGACGACGTCGCTGCTGACATCGTCGAGTCGATCCGGCAGGCCCTGCTGACGGTCAACCGCTACCCGGACCGCGAGTTCACCGAGCTCCGGCAGTCGCTCGCCGACTACCTCGGACACGACCTGACCGCCGAGCAACTCTGGGCGGCGAACGGGTCGAACGAGGTGTTGCAGCAGCTCCTCCAGGCGTTCGGCGGACCAGGTCGCTCGGTGCTCGGGTTCCCGCCCACCTACTCGATGCACTCGATCCTCGCGTCGGGCACCGGCACCAGGTGGATCCCTGCCCAGCGCGACGACGAGTTCCGCATCTCGCCCGAGACCGTCGTGGCGGCGATCCGAGAGCACCAGCCGGACATCGTGTTCCTGTGCGGGCCGAACAACCCGACCGGCACCCCGCTCGACATCGAGACGATCGCGGCCGCCTACGACGCGACCGACGGCATCGTGATGGTGGACGAAGCGTACGCCGAGTTCATGCCGTCCGACGCCCCGAGTGCCCTCACGCTGCTGCCCGGTCGTGAGCGCCTGGTGGTCTCCCGCACGATGAGCAAGGCGTTCGCGTTCGCCGGTGCCCGGGTCGGGTACATGGCCGCGCACCCCGCCGTCGTCGACGCCGTCCGGCTGGTCCGGCTGCCGTACCACCTGTCCGCGCTGACCCAGGCGGCGGCGATCGCGGCACTCCGGCACGCCCCCGAGATGCTGGCGATGGTCGACGACATCAAGGCGCAGCGCGACCGCATGGTCACCGAGCTGCGGGCCATGGGGTACCGCACATACGAGACCTGGTCGAACTTCGTCCTGTTCGGCGGTGTCGCCGACCCGAACGCCGCGTTCGAGGCGCTGCTCGAGCGCGACGTCATCGTGCGCGACCTCGGCATCCCGAACCACCTGCGGGTGAGTGCGGGGACCGAAGCCGAGACGACCGCCTTCCTCGACGCCATGCGGCAGGTCGCCGCCGAGCAGCCGCCGGTTAGGGTTGAGGCATGACCGCCCGCACCGCCTCGATCAGCCGTTCGACGAGCGAATCGAGTGTCGAACTCGAGCTCGACCTGGACGGCACCGGAACCTCGTCGATCTCGACCTCCGTCCCGTTCTTCGACCACATGCTGACCGCGTTCAGCAAGCACTCCCTGATCGACCTGCGGGTGCGCTCGACGGGTGACACCGACATCGACGTGCACCACACGGTCGAGGACACCGGCATCGTGCTCGGTCAGGCGATCAAGCAGGCCCTCGGCGACCGCTCCGGCATCGGCCGGTACGGCGATGCCCTGGTCCCGCTGGACGAAGCGCTGGCCCAGGCCGTCGTCGACGTCTCCGGGCGTCCGTTCCTGGTGCACTCCGGCGAGCCCGCGGGCTTCGAGTTCCACCGCATCGGCGGCCACTTCACCGGCTCGATGGTCCGCCACGTGTTCGAGGCGATCACGTTCAACGCCGGCATCACCGTCCACGTCCGCGTGCTCGAGGGCCGCGACCCCCACCACATCGCCGAAGCCGAGTTCAAGGCGTTCGCCCGAGCCATGCGCAAGGCGGTCGAGCTGGACCCGCGCGTCGACGGCATCCCCTCCACGAAGGGCGCCCTGTGACCGCCGCCAAGCCGAACGTCGTCGTCCTCGACTACGGGTCGGGCAACGTCCACTCCGCCGCCAAGGCGCTCGAGCGCGCCGGCGCCGAGGTCACCCTGACCTCGGACAAGCAGGCGGCGCTCAAGGCCGACGGCCTGCTCGTCCCCGGCGTCGGGGCGTTCGCCGCCGTGATCGACCAGCTCGAGGGCGTGCAGGGCGGCGAGATCGTCGATCACCGTCTGGCCGGCGGGCGACCCGTGCTCGGCATCTGCGTCGGCATGCAGGTCCTGTTCTCGCGGGGCATCGAGCGTGGTGCCGACGTCGAAGGGCTCGGCCAGTGGCCCGGCACCGTGCAGGAGATCCAGGCCGAGGTGCTGCCGCACATGGGGTGGAACACCGTGCGGGCGCCCGAGGACTCCGTGCTGTTCGACGGGCTGCACGACGAGCGCTTCTACTTCGTGCACTCCTACGGGGTGACCGACTTCCCGCTCGAGGCGTACGGGCCGTTCCGTGCGCCCCGTCTGACCTGGGCCGAGCACGGGCAGCCGTTCATCGCCGCGGTCGAGAACGGGCCGCTCACCGCCACGCAGTTCCACCCCGAGAAGTCCGGCGAGCCGGGCATCCGCCTGCTCTCCAACTGGGTCCGCTCGCTCTGAACCCGGCCGGCACCGGGCGCGACGGCCGTGCCGGACGCGCACCGGGCCTCCCGGCTGTCCGCAGCCCCTTCTCCACCGCAACGAAACCGACAGGACCATGACCGACCTCACCGACACCCCGCCCCTCGTCCTGCTGCCGGCTGTCGACGTCGTCGACGGACAGGCCGTGCGACTCACCCAGGGTGAGGCGGGGAGTGAGACCGGCTACGGCGACCCCGTCGCCGCTGCCCGGACCTGGCGTGACCAGGGTGCCGAGTGGATCCACCTCGTCGACCTCGACGCAGCCTTCGGTCGTGGCGACAACCGCCGGGTGATCGCGCACGCCGTCCGCGAGGTCGAGGGTGTCTCGGTCGAGCTGTCCGGCGGCATCCGCGACGATGCCTCGCTCGAAGCGGCACTGGCGACCGGTGCGGCACGCGTCAACCTCGGCACCGCGGCGCTCGAGAACCCGGACTGGGCCGCGCGGGTGATCGGTGAGTACGGCGAGCAGATCGCCGTCGGGCTGGACGTCCGCGGCACCACGCTGTCGAGCCGCGGCTGGACCGAGGACGCCGGCGACCTGTGGGAGGTGCTCGACCGGCTCGAAGCCGCCGGGTGCGCCCGCTACGTGGTGACCGACGTCACGAAGGACGGCACGCTGCAGGGGCCCAACGTCGAACTGCTCCGCCAGGTGTGCGACCGGACCGACCAGCCCGTGGTGGCCTCCGGCGGGATCTCCACGCTCGACGACCTCCGTGCGCTCCGCGAACTCGTGCCGTACGGGCTCGAGGGCGCGATCATCGGCAAGGCGCTGTACTCCGGGGCGTTCACGCTGCCGGCCGCACTCGACATCGCCTCCGAGTAGCGCCGTGGCGGGCATCTCGAACGGCCGCGGCACCGGGCCGGACGCCGACGACGCGCACACCCCTGGCGGGGCCGCGGACTCGGCGGGCTTCTCGTGGGAAGGCCGCACGTTCGACCACCACGACACCGCGTTCGCCGATGACGACGGACTCGCCGACCCCGCGGTGGTCGCGGCCATCGGTGCGATCGCCGACGGTGCGTCCCAGGCGGCGATCGTCGAGGCGCTCCGGACCGCCCGCCTGCTCATCCCGCTCATCGCCGAGGCTGGTGACGTGGGGGAGACCGACGAGGGCAAGCTCGTCGACAAGACCCAGGAACTCTCGATCGTGACGGTCGCCGGTCCGGACGGTCGCAGCGTGATGCCGGCGTTCACCTCGGTCGACGCCATGCACGCGTGGGACCCGGACGCGCGCCCGGTGCCGGTGGAGTCCCGCCGTGTGGCGATGGCAGCGGTGAGCGAGGACACCCAGCTCGTCGTGCTCGACCCGAAGTCGCCGACCGAGTTCGTGCTGCGACGTCCGGCGGTGTGGGCGCTCGGGCAGGACCTGCCGTGGACCCCGTGCTTCGAAGACCCCGAGGTGGCCCGGGCCTTCGCGGCCTCGGTCGAGGGGGAGCCCAGCGTCGCCCGTGTCGAACTCGCGCCGGGCGACCCGGTCGGCCGGTTCGCCGGGCCGGAGCTGACGGTGGGCCTGGCGCTGCACCCGGGGCTCGACCGCGAGCGGGTCGGCGAGCTCGTTGGTCGGCTGCAGCAGCGGTGGTCGACCGACCCCGTGATCGCGGAGCGGGTCGACAGCATGCGCGTCGCCCTGCGCGCTGCCTGACGAGCAGCAGTGCGGCGGTGCGACCCGGCCCAGCCCGAGGTCGCCGGTACGATGACGGGGTGAGCCCGAACCCGACGACCAACCCCACCGGCGCGACCACCCACGGTCCGACGGGGCGTCCCGTCCGGGACTTCCCCGTGCCCGAGGAGCTCGACAGCACCGGACCCGCCCGCATCATCGCGCTCTGCAACCAGAAGGGCGGCGTCGGCAAGACCACGACCGCCATCAACCTGGGCGCCGCGCTCGCCGAGTACGGCCGCAAGGTCCTCGCCGTGGACTTCGACCCGCAGGGCGCGCTGTCCGCGGGCCTCGGCGTCAGGACGCACGACATCCACACCGTGTACGACCTGCTCATGGGTGCCGTGAAGGACCCGAACCAGGTCATCCAGCCGACGAACACCCCCGGCCTCGACGTCATCCCGGCGAACATCGACCTGTCCGCGGCCGAGGTGCACCTGGTCAACGAGGTCGCCCGCGAGCAGATCCTGGCGAGCGTGCTGCGTAAGGTCGCGAACGACTACGACGTGATCCTGGTCGACTGCCAGCCGTCGCTCGGCCTGCTCACCGTGAACGCCCTGACCGCGGCGCACGGCGTGCTCATCCCGCTCGAGTGCGAGTTCTTCGCGCTCCGCGGTGTCGCGCTGCTCATCGAGACGATCGACAAGGTGCGCGACCGTCTCAACCCGGCGCTCAAGCTCGACGGCATCCTGGCGACCATGTACGACTCGCGCACGCTGCACTCGCGCGAGGTCATGGAGCGGGTCGTCGACACCTTCGACGACCGCGTGCTCGACACCGTCATCGGCCGCACCGTGAAGTTCCCGGACGCCACGGTGTCCGCACGTCCGATCACGCAGACCGCGCCGGACCACCCTGCCGCCCACGCCTACCGGCAGCTCGCACGAGAGCTCGTCCAGCGTGGCGCCGTCGCCTGACGCGGGGTTCCGGGTCCGGCTCGCCAACTTCGACGGACCGTTCGACCTCCTGCTGTCGCTCATCACGAAGCACGAGCTCGACATCACCGAGGTGTCGCTCGGTGCCGTGACGGGGGAGTTCATCCAGTACGTCCGGCAGGCCGAGTCCGCCGACGAGCTCGACGAGGCCAGCGAGTTCCTGGTAGTCGCGGCGACCCTGCTCGACCTGAAGATCGTCGGGCTGTTGCCCCAGGGTGAGCTCGTGGACGCCGAGGACGTCGCCCTGCTCGAGGCCCGCGACCTGCTGTTCGCCCGACTGCTGCAGTACCGGGCATTCAAGCAGGCCGCCGACTGGTTCGGGGAGCGCTGGGGCGTCGAGTCGCGCCGGCACGTCCGCAGCGTCCGGCTCGAGGAGCGGTTCCGCGCGCGGACGCCGGAGCTCGTCTGGACCCTGTCGGTGCAGGACTTCGCCGCCCTGGCCGCGCTGGCCTTCGCTCCGCGGGAGATCCCGACCGTCGGCCTCGACCACCTGCACGCCCCGCTCATCAGCATCCGCGAGCAGGCCGCGATCGTCGTCTCGATCCTCCGCACCCGCAATGGTGAGGGCGTCTCGTTCCGCGAACTGGTCGCGGGCGTCGACCAGACGGGTATCGTGGTGGCTCGCTTCCTCGCGATCCTCGAGCTGTACCGGAACGCGTCGATCTCGTTCGAGCAGCTCGAGCCGCTCGGGGAGCTGACACTGCGGTGGACCGCCGAGGACTGGTCCGACGAGAGCCTCGCGAACCTGGGAGCCGACTATGACGGATGACGTGCACGACACGTCCGGCGCCGAACCCGGCGGCGCTGACGAGATGGCCGACGCCCGCGCGATCGAGCACGAGATCCACGAGCGCGCCGCATCGCAGTCCCACCCCACCATCCCCATCGACCGGCAGCTCGAGGCCATCCTGATGATCGCCGACCAGCCGCAGTCACTCGTCGCCCTCGGCGCTGCCGTCGGGTCGCCCGTCCCCGTCGTCCGCCAGGCGATCGAACGCCTGGTCGCCGACTTCGACGGCGTCGACGGCACGATCCGCCGTGGCTTCGAACTGCGCGAGGTCGGTGGCGGCTGGCGCTTCTACGTCCGCGCCGACCTGGACCCCGTGGTCGAGCAGTTCGTCGAGGCCGAGCGCCCCTCGCGGCTGTCGCAGGCCGCACTCGAGACCCTGGCGGTCGTCGCCTACAAGCAGCCGATCACCCGCTCGCAGATCGCTGCGATCCGCGCCGTCAACGTCGACGGCGTCGTCCGAACCCTGGTGGCACGCGGCCTCATCGAGGAGTCGTTCACCGACGCCGAGACCGGCGCCATCAACTACGTCACGTCCGACCTGCTCCTGCAGCAGCTCGGCATCAACTCGCTCGACGAGCTGCCGCTCATCTCGCCCCTCCTGGACGACGGTGCGGACGGCTTCGAGCAGAACGAAGGGATCCCCGATGGCAGGGTTTGACGACCGGGGGCGCGGCGCGCCCCGAGACCGAGACGACCGCAACGGACGCTCGGGAGGCCCGGATCGCTCCGGCCGCCCGGCCGGCGGACGCGGTGGGGCCGGCTCCAGTGCCGGTGGCCGCTCCGGCGGGTACGGTCGCGACGACCGCGGGGGCGCACGCCCGCCGCGTGACGACGACCGTCGTGGCGGGTACCCGTCGCGTGACGACCGCGGCGGCGACCGTGGTGGGTACCGCGGGGCTTCGGCGCCGCGTGACGACCGTGGTGGCTACCGGGGTCGTGACGACCGTTCCGGTGGCGGTGACCGTGGTGGCTACCGCGGCAACTCAGCTCCGCGTGACGATCGCGGTGGGTACCGCGGTCGTGACGACCGTGGGCCTTCCGCGCCGCGCGACGACCGCGGTGGCGACCGTGGTGGGTACCGTGGCAACTCCGCTCCGCGTGACGACCGTGGTGGGTACCGCGGTCGCGATGACCGTTCCGGTGGCGGCGACCGTGGTGGCTACCGCGGCAACTCGGCTCCGCGTGACGACCGCGGTGGGTACCGCGGTCGCGATGACCGTTCCGGTGGCGGCGACCGTGGTGGCTACCGCGGCAACTCGGCTCCGCGTGACGACCGCGGTGGGTACCGCGGACGTGACGACCGTGGGGCTTCGGCTCCGCGTGACGACCGTGGTGGCTACCGGGGCTCGGCTCCGCGTGACGACCGTGGTGGGTACCGGGGTCGCGACGACCGCGGGAGCTCCGCACCGCGCGATGACCGTGGTGGATACCGCGGCAACTCCGCGCCGCGTGACGACCGTGGTGGGTACCGGGGCCGCGACGACCGTGGGAGCTCCGCACCGCGCGATGACCGTGGCGGCTACCGGGGTCGCGATGACCGTTCCGGTGGCGGTGACCGTGGCGGTGACCGTGGTGGCTACCGCGGCAACTCCGCTCCGCGCGACGACCGCGGTGGGTACCGGGGCCGCGATGACCGTGGCAGCTCCGCTCCCCGCGACGACCGTGGTGGGTACCGCGGCCGCGATGACCGTGGCAGCTCCGCTCCCCGCGACGACCGGCGCGACGACCGCGGCCGCGACGACCGCCGCACGCCGGACGGCCAGCAAAGCCGCGTCTGGCACAACGGCCGCCGCTACGTCGGCGGCACCACGAGCGTCCGCAACAGCGACCGCACCACGCCGAAGCCGAGCGGGCAGCGCGACGACCGGGGCAACCCGGCCGAGGGCACGCCCGAACGGCCGATCATCGAGGACTGGGACGCGGCGGACGGAACGGCTCCTGCCGGGGCCGAGCCGAGCCTCCAGGCAGAGGGTGAGCGCCTGCAGAAGGTGATCGCCGCTGCCGGCGTGGCATCCCGCCGGGTCGCGGAGAACCTGATCGTCGAGGGCCGCGTGACGGTCAACGGCGAGGTCGTGGACGCCCTCGGGCGTCGCGTCGACCCCGAGAAGGACGCGATCAGCGTCGACGGCGTGCCCGTGCAGATCGACTCGTCGCGGCGCTACATCGTGCTGAACAAGCCGACCGGTGTCGTCTCGAGCCTGCAGGACGAGCGCGGTCGCCGCGACCTGACCGAGTTCGTGGACCGCTACGAGGAGCGCCTGTTCAACGTCGGCCGCCTCGACACCGAGACCTCCGGGCTGCTCGTCCTGACGAACGACGGCGACCTGGCACACGTGCTGGCGCACCCGTCGTTCGGCGTGCAGAAGACGTACATCGCGAAGGTCCACGGCAACGTGAACCCCGCCGTGGTGCAGCGCCTGACCGAGGGCGTCGAGCTCGAGGACGGTCCGATCAAGGCCGACAAGGTGCGGTTGCTCGAGTCCTCGCGGGGTGAGTCGCTCGTCGAGATCACGCTGCACTCCGGCCGCAACCGCATCGTCCGTCGCATGCTCGAGGCCGTCGACCACCCGGTCCTCGAACTCGTCCGCCGGTCGTTCGGACCGCTGCACCTGGGCAGCCTGCCGCCGGGCAAGATGCGCGAGCTCGGCACCGTCGAGGTCGGCAAGCTGCTCAGCACCGTCCGTGACGCGAAGCCGTCCGCTCGTGACGACCGTGACGTCGCGCTCGACCAGGACGACGACGAGTACGAGGACGAGTCGGCGGACTGACCGAACCCGACGCTCGGGCATCGACCGATGCCCGAGCCTCGATCGGTAGGCTTGCCCGGTGACCGACGTGACCCCGACCGACATCGACCGCCGTCTGCGCGGCCCGGTCCGGGTCGTCGGTGCCGGGTTGCTCGGCGCCTCGATCGGTCTCGCCCTGCGCGAGAAGGGCGTGGACGTCGTCCTCGACGACGTCTCGCCCGCCGCACTGGCGCTCGCCGTGGACTACGGCGCCGGGCGTCGACCGGCCGCCGGCGACCAGCCGGAGCTCATCGTCGTCGCGGTGCCGCCGGACGTCGTGGCGATGGTGGTGGAGCGTGAGCTCGCTGCCCACCCCGACGCTGTCGTGACCGACGTCGCCAGCGTGAAGTCCGGGCCGCTCGCCGCCCTGATGGCGGCCGGGGCCGACGTCTCCCGCTACATCGGGTCGCACCCGATGGCCGGACGCGAGCGCAGCGGTCCGACCGCCGCCCGCGCCGACCTGTTCGTCGGCCGCCCCTGGGTCATCGCCGGGCACGACGGCATCACGTACCAGCGTGCCGCGGTGGTCGAGGACCTCGCGCTCGACGTCGGCGCCACCGTCGTGCCGATGGACCCCGAGTCGCACGACCTCGCCGTGGCCTACGTCTCGCACGCGCCGCAGCTCGTGTCGACGCTGATGGCTTCGCGCCTGCGGGACGCCCCCGACGGGTCGCTCGGCCTGGCCGGCGGCGGCGTGCGCGACGTCACCCGGATCGCCGCGAGCGACCCGGGGCTCTGGGTGCAGATCATCGGGGCGAACGCCGGGCACATCCGGCCGGTGCTCACCGACCTGCGCGACGACCTGTCCCGTGTGATCGACGCGCTCGGCGACCCGGACGGTGCCGGATCGCCGCGCACCATCGCCGAGACCATCGCCGACGGCAACCGCGGGGTCGAACGGCTCCCCGGCAAGCACGGCACCACCAAGCGCTTCGCCCAGGTGGTCGTCCTGGTCGACGACACCCCCGGGCAGATCGCCGCACTCCTGACGTTCATCGGGGAGATCGGCATCAACCTCGAGGACATGCGCCTCGAGCACTCACCGGGCGCACAGATCGGCATCGTCGAGGTGTCGGTGCTGCCCGAGCAGGAACAGCGACTCGTCGAGGAACTCGAGGGGCGCGGATGGAGGATCGCAGCAGCATGGGCCTGAACGACGACACGAACGACTCCGGCGTGATCAGTGGACGCGCTCCGGCCGGTGGGACCGACGGGCCCGACTCGGGCCTCCCCACGCCCGGTACCGGCGGTGCCGGCGGCCCGCTCGGTGGCCCGGGTGACGGCTCCGGCGGCGAGGGCGGTCCGCTCGGCGGTCCGGCCGGTGGCCTCGGCGAACCCGGCGGGGAGCCCGGCTCGACCAGCGCCCCGATGCCGTCCGGCCTGGCCGACGGTGCCTACGTGGCGAAGATCGTCATCGCGGTCGACGGTCCCGCCGGCAGCGGCAAGTCGAGCGTCTCCCGCGCGGCCGCACGCGCTCTGGGCTACGGGTACCAGGACACCGGCGCCGCCTACCGTGCGCTCGCGTGGCACGTCCTGCAGCAGCGGGTCGACCTCGACGACGCCGCGGCGATCCTGGCGAGCTGGGACACCTTCGACTACGCCATCGGCACCGACCCCGACGACTACTACGTCAAGGTGGGGGAGACCGACGTGACCGAGGCCATCCGCACCCCCGACGTCACCGGTGCGGTCGCCCACATCGCGAAGCTCCCGGACGTCCGGAAGCGCCTGGTCCAGCTGTTCCGCAACGTCATGCGGAAGACCGACGCCCCGGGCATCATCACCGAGGGCCGCGACATCACCACGGTCGTCGCACCCGACGCCGAGGTCCGGATCCTGCTGACGGCCGACGAGTCCGTTAGAATGGCCCGACGCTCGGCAGAGGTCACGACCCAGTCGGCCGCCGAGACCTCCGCAGCACTCGCTCGTCGCGACGCGGCGGACGCGAAGGTCGTCGACTTCATGAACGCCGCCGACGGCGTCACGACGCTCGACTCCACCGACCTCGACTTCGACCAGACCGTGCAGGCGGTCGTCGACCTGGCCCGCGCGGCCACGCACTGACGCACGACCGGACGGCCTCGGCCGCCTGGTCACACCACGGCCGGACCCCCGGCCCCGGCCGGCAACGGCCACCGACACCGCGGCCCCGGCCGCTCGCGAGGAACCCAAGATGGCTCAGCTGGACAACCCGGACAACGACGACTTCCCCCGGTACGACGACGCCCTCGGCGAGCGGCTCGCCGGACTCGACGAGGCCGAGGCCGAGCAGCGCGCGACCGCGCTCCGCGCCGGACTCGAGGAGTACGACCTCGAGGACGAGGACCTCGCCCTGCTCGAGGCCGGTCAGGTCGGCGAGGACGGCGTCCACTACCTGCCCGCCTACCCGGTGCTCGCGATCGTCGGCCGCCCGAACGTCGGCAAGTCCGCGCTCGTGAACCGCATCCTCGGTCGTCGTGAGGCCGTCGTGCAGGACGTCCCCGGCGTCACCCGCGACCGTGTCAGCTACAAGGCCGACTGGAACGACAAGCGCTTCACGCTCGTCGACACCGGCGGCTGGGAGCCCGGCGCCGAGGGCATCAACGCCTCGGTCGCCGCGCAGGCCGAGGTCGCGATCGACCTCGCCGACGCCGTGCTGTTCGTCGTGGACGTCACGGTCGGGATCACCGCCACCGACGAGCACGTCGTCAAGATGCTCCGCGGCACCGACCGCCCCGTCATCGTCGTCGCGAACAAGGCCGACGACGAGCGCCGTGAACTCGACGCCTACGAACTCTGGAACCTCGGGCTCGGCGAGCCGCACCCGGTGTCGGCCCTGCACGGCCGTGGCGTCGCGGACCTGCTCGACCTGATCATCAAGACGCTGCCCGACACCTCGGCCGTCGCCAAGCAGGAGGTCGGCGGCCCCCGCCGCGTGGCCATCCTCGGCCGCCCGAACGTCGGCAAGAGCTCGCTGCTCAACAAGGCCGCCGGTGAAGAGCGGGTCGTCGTGAACGACATCGCCGGCACCACCCGCGACCCGGTGGACGAGCAGATCGAGCTCGGCGGCAAGGTGTGGCGCTTCGTCGACACCGCCGGCATCCGGAAGCGCGTCCACATGCAGCAGGGCGCCGACTTCTACGCCTCGCTCCGCACCACCGCAGCGCTCGAGAAGGCCGAGGTCGCCGTCGTCGTCCTCGACGTCACCGAGCCGGTGTCCGTGCAGGACCTCCGCATCATCGACCTCGTCCTCGAGTCCGGCCGTGCCCTCGTACTGGCCTACAACAAGTGGGACCTGCTCGACGACGAGCGCCGCCGCTACCTGGAGCGCGAGATCGAGCAGGACCTGGCGCACGTTGCCTGGGCCCCGCGCGTGAACATCTCCGCCCGCACCGGCCGCCACCTCGAGAAGCTCGTGCCCGCGCTCGAGACCGCCCTCGAGTCGTGGGACACCCGCATCCCGACCGGCAAGGTCAACGCCTTCATCGCCGAGCTCGTGCAGGAACACCCCCACCCCGTGCGCGGCGGCAAGCAGCCCCGCATCCTGTTCGGGACCCAGGCGTCGAGCCAGCCGCCGACCTTCGTGCTCTTCACGTCGGCGTTCCTCGACCCGCAGTACCGACGCTTCATCACGCGTCGCCTCCGCGAGGTCTGGGGCTTCTCCGGCACGCCGATCAACGTCAACATGCGGGTGCGCGAGCGCCGGAAGCGCTGAGCGCTCCCACCCGTCACGCAGAACGCGCCTCGATCCGTCGGGGCGCGTTCTGCGTTCGCGGTCGGTCTGGAGGCCCGGGGCCGGTCCGGCGCGCCGGTGCGGCATCATGGGTGCGTGCGTACCGGGCCGTGGGCAGCGGACCGACGTCGGCTCGCCCTGGTGGGTGTCCTCGTCGGTGTGGTCGTCGTGGGTTCGGTGTCCGTGTGGACGATCTCGCACGCACCGGACGACGGCGACTCGGTCACCCGTGCCGACTCCGTGCCCTCCGAGCCGGCGCAGTCGCCCGACGTCCGACTGCCGCCGTCCAACGGCCTCGAGGAACCGATCGAGCAGGAACCCGTCCGTCCGGTCGACGGTTCGCCCATCGACCCGTGGTGGCGCCGCGTCCCGCCGGTCTCCGGTGACATCGTCGGCATCGGGGCTGCGGCCTCCGGGCACGTCCGGATCGCCGGGAACACGGGCGACGAGACCCTCGCGGTGCAGATCGACCACCTGGAGACCGGCGGGGACGGCCCGGTCGACGTCGTGCTGTCCGCGGGGACGGTGCGCGGTGGCTCGAAGCCGGTGTGGACGCCCGCCGGGGAGTCCTACGACCTGTTCCAGGCTGCCGGGGTCGAACAGGGGCTGACCGTCGTGCTCAGCGATCCGTGGGCACTGCCCGACGAGGTCCGTTCCCTGGTCCTGCTCGACGCCGACACCGGCACCGTGCTGGGCGGCGCGGCACTCGTCCCGTCGGACTGAGCCGTCCCCGCTCGGGTCTGCGTCTGCTGTCGGTCTCGGGATGGGGCACGATGTACTGGTGACGCAGCAGAACGACGGACTCGGTGTTCTCGCCGACCGCGTGTGGTGCCGTCTGCGGCTCGACCGGTTGGCCGGAGGTCGGCAGTCCGGGTACGTGATCCGCGAGGACATGCTCGAACACCCCGACACCGTCCGCTCGTTCCGGTGGATCCGGTGGCTGCTCGTCGCGGAGACCGTCGTCGGCCTCACCGCCATCGTGGTCGCCGTGCTGCTGACCCGCGCGGGGGAGTCCCTGTCGTGGGCGGTGTGGTTCCGGTCCACCGTGGTGCTGCTCATCACCCTGACGCTCTACGTGTTCGCCTGGCGGGCACAGCTCGGGTACTACTGGGCGTACCAGCGGCTGCGGTTGTTCAGCCGGATCTTCCCGATCGTGACGCTCATCGTCGCGGCGATCCCCGGGCTCTACCCGTTCTGGATGGTCATCGAGCAGATCCTGTTCTCGGTGCTCATGGTCGGCATCGGCGACGTGCTGACGAGCGACCACATGCGGGCCACGTTCCCGAAGCCCGCGCGGCGGTAGGGCGCCGTCAGCCGGCGGACCGCATCTGCGACAGAACACGAGTCGATCGACGCGCGTTCTGTCGCAAAACAGGTGCAGGGGGCGGTGCGGGGGCTACGCGACCGTGGCCAGGGCGAACGGCAGCACGGCGGAGGCCCCGGCGCGCCGGAGCTCCCGGCCGGCGACGGTCATCGTCCACCGGCTGTCGACCAGGTCGTCGACGAGCAGCACCGGGCCCTCGTGCGACTGCAGGGCGGCGGCGAGCGACGGATCGACCACGAAGGTGTCCCACACGCCGGACAGTCGGTAGGCGCTGTTCGTCGCACCGTCGCCACGAGGGGTCCCGCCAGCGCGGCCGAGCGTGCCGAGGAACTGCAGCCGCCCGATGGTGGACAGCGCCTGGGCGAGGGACCCCACGAGCTCGGGCCGCGACCGTGACGACATCGCCACGACGCCGGTCGGCCGGGTCTCCCACGGCCAGTCCTTGAGCGCCCTGACACAGCCGTCGACGAGCTCCCGCGAGATCGGGGCATCGGGGGTGGACGGCGAGAACAGCGCACGCAGGGGACCGCCCCAGCCGAGGTCGGTCAGACGCGCCACCGCACGGCCGGGCTGCACGAGCTCGTCCGCGCCGATCTTGCCCCGCACCGAGACCCCGAGCGACGACATCCCCGAGGGCCACTGGGCACGAGGGGCGATCTCGACGCCGACCTTGTCGAGCGCGGCCGCCGCTCCGGACGAGTCGGTGTCGGACACGGCGGTCGGGAACCACGCGCCGGCGCAGTTGTCGCACCGGCCGCAGGGCTCCGCCGAGGGGTCGTCGAGGTCCTGCTGCAGCAGCTGCATGCGGCAGGCCGAGGTGGACTCGTAGTCGAGCATCGACGCGGCCTCCGCAGCACGGGCCGCTGCGACCCGCTCGTACCGGGGCGCGTCGTACTCCCACGGCTGCCCGGTCGACACCCAGCCGCCGGTGACGCGTCGGACGGCTCCGTCGACGTCGAGCACCTTGAGCAGGAGTTCGAGCGTGGAGCGCTTGATGTCGACCAGGCCCTCGAGCGCCACGGTCGACATCGCGGTGTCGGTGGACAGGGCGCCGAGCACGGCGGCGGCACGGGCCTCGGTCGGCATCGAGGCGCTGGCGAAGTACTGCCAGATCTCGCGGTCCTCACGCCCGGGCAGGAGCAGGACGTCGGCGTTGTCGGTCGCACGACCCGCACGACCGATCTGCTGGTAGTAGGCGACGGGCGACGAGGGAGCGCCGACGTGCACGACGAACCCGAGGTCGGGCTTGTCGAACCCCATGCCGAGCGCACTCGTGGCGACCAGGGCCTTCAGCTCGTTGCCCTTGAGCTGCTGTTCGAGCTGTTCGCGCTCGTCGGTGTCGGTGCGCCCCGTGTAGGCGCGGACGGCGTACCCGTTGTCGCGGAGCAGCCGGGCGATGTCCTCGGCCGCCGAGACGGTGAGCGTGTAGATGATGCCGCTGCCGGGCAGGTCGCCGAGGTGCGCGAGGAGCCAGCCGAGGCGCTGCCGGGCATCGGGCAGCGTCAGCACACCGAGGCGCAGGGACTTGCGGGCGAGCGACCCACGGATCGTGAACACCGGGTCGGCCGGGCCAGCGGTGAGCTGTTCGGCGACGTCCTCGACCACGCGCTCGTTCGCCGTCGCGGTGGTGGCCAGGACGGGGACGCCATGGGGGAGCGACCGGATGAGCTCGGCCAGTCGCCGGTAGTCCGGCCGGAAGTCGTGGCCCCAATCCGAGATGCAGTGTGCTTCGTCGACCACGAGCATGCCCATCCGGGCGATCAGGGTCGGCATCTGCTCGTCGCGGAACTTCGGGTTGTTCAGCCGCTCGGGGGAGACCAGCAGTACGTCGACCTCGTCACGGGCGAGGGCCGCCTGGGTCTCGCCCCACTCGTGGGCGTTCGCGGAGTTGATCGACACCGCACGAACACCGGCCCGCGCGGCGGCGGCGACCTGGTCGCGCATCAGGGCGAGCAGCGGCGACACCAGGACCGTCGGGCCGCCCCCGCGTCGGCGCAGCAGCAGCGTCGCGAGGAAGTACACCGCGGACTTGCCCCACCCGGTGCGCTGCACGACCAGGGCGCGCTGCCGGTGCTCGACCAGCGCCGAGATCGCCTCGAGCTGGCCGGGGTGGAACACCGCGTCGGGGCGCCCCGTGAGCGCAGCGAGCGCCTGCTGCGCCTCGGCGGCGATGTCCGCAGAGGGGGACACGGAAGACGACGCGGTGGACCCGACACCAAGACCAGACATGCCCCCATGCTGTCAGGAGCAACCGACGAAACCCGACCCGCGCCCCCAGGCTGTGGACAACCGGACCGACCGGGCCCTACTGGTACGTGACCAACGACGGCGTCGGCCGCACGTCCCGCATCGTCTGCGCGGGCGTCAGCATGGGCGTGTCCTCGTCGGTGAAGTTCTTCCAGCCCCAGTGCAACCCCTCCGGCGCGCCCTGGTGCAGTGCCTTCCACGTCGCCTGCTTGTCGGGCTGCGACCCCTGCCCGTCGACGTGCACGAGCATTTCGAGCTCCGGGTGGGTCTGCAGTGCGGAGCGGTCCTGGATCATCGACAGCCGGAACTGGTGCAGCACCAGGGCCTTCGGCGGCAGCCCCTCCTTCTTCACGAGCGCAGCCAGCCACGAGGAGACCTCGTTCACCTCGGACGCCGAGACGCTCCCGATCTGCTGCAGGGGCACCTGGTCCTTCGTCAGCCGCCACTCCGGGTCGAGCGCCAGCCAGACGCCGGGCTTCTTCAGCAGCGACTCGTACTTCTTGGCCTGCGACAGGAAGTCCGACCGCCCGGGCTGCAGGTCGATGATGACCGGCATGTCCGCCTCGTGCGCGGCGTCGACGTAGGGCTCGAGCGTCGACACCGGCAGCTCCGTCGAGTAGTCGCCGTCGGCTCCGGCGTCCCCGGCGGCGACGGTCGCGATGACCTCCATCGCGGGCGTCACGAGCTCGTCGGACTCCGCCCGGTACGGCTTGGCGACCTGCTCGGCACGCTGCACGGTCTCCTTCGGCCCCTGCTCGCCGAGCACGCCCAGCGCAGGCGCTCCGGGAGCCCCGTACAGCGCGACGTACCGGTGCCCGTCGAACGGCCGCTGGCCGCCGTTCCGCAGCTGGAACCCGCCCTCGGCCGCCCGCACCGTCCATTCCGCGTCCGGCAGGGCGTCGAACGCCGCGCCGACCAGGACGGTCGGGTGCTTCGCCCGCTCGTGCAGCGCCGTCACCACGTCGGGTGCGGCAGCCGGGTCGGTCACGCCCTCCGGCATGGTCACGACGCGGGCGCCGGCGGCCTTCGCGGTCGCCACGGCAGCAGCGTCCGCACTCGCGTCCGCCACCACCACGGTCGCCTGCCGGGAGGCCCGGGTCGACTCCGGCGCGTCACCGCCGTCCGGCGCCTGCCGCTGTTCGACGTCCGTGTCGACCGACACGTCGCCCTCGGCCTGGTACCAGTCGGCACCGAGCCGGTCGAGCTCGCGGGCGACGGCAGCGCTCGTGTCCTTGGCCGTCAGCAGCACCGGGACGTGGGCGCTCGCCGCAGCCTCGGCCGCATCGCGGATGCCGTCGGCATCGCCGGCCCGGGCGACGACCGTTCCGGGAGCACTCGCGAACAGGGCCTTGCTGACGCGGACCGACCGGGCGGCGGCGTCCGAGGCATCGGCCACCGTGACGGTGTCGGCCGAGGCCTTCGCCAGGGTCGGGCGGCTCGTGTCCGGTCCGCTTGACGTGCACCCGGCGGCTCCGAGCAGCAGCCCGGAGACCGCGATCGCGACCAGGAAACGAGGGGTGGAACGAGAACGCATCGAGCCACCATACGAGCCAGACGGAGAGGTCCCTGGGAATCCGACGGGTGTCGTCTCGTAGAAGGGAGGCATGCCCCACCACCCCGACGACCGCCCGCTCATCGGACCGGTCGGGTCGCCCGAGGTGCACTGCATGACGCTCAACGTGCGTCGCCGCGTGCCGCGACAGCCGACCCACCCGGACGCCTGGGATCGTCGCCGCGATGCCGTGCTCGCGCTCGTCACGTCCGAAGCGCCGACCGTCTTCGCCGTCCAGGAGGCCCTGCCCACGCAGGCAGACGACCTGACGTCCGGCCTCGGGTCGGGTTGGGAGCCCGTCCTGGCCGGACGGGGAGCGCGCGGCGGTGGCGAACAGGTCGGCCTGTTCCTCGACCGCTCCCGCCTCGACGTCGTCGAGCGCCGCACCTGGGCGCTCTCCCGCACACCCCACCGCCCCGGCTCGCGGTCGTGGGCCACGTCCTTCCCTCGGCACGCCGTCGGAGCCGTCGTCGACGACCGCGCGACCGGCATCAGGTTCCTGGCCGTCGCCACCCACCTCGACGTCGCCTCGCCGTGGGCCCGACTCCGCTCCGCCGAACTGCTCGGCCGGATCGTCCGGCAGCGCGGCCTGCCCGCCGTGGTCATGGCCGACTGGAACAGCCCCGCCGGTTCCGCACCATGGCGAGCGCTGGCGGAGGCGGGTGTCGAGGACAGCTGGGGGCGGGCCTCCAGGCAGGTGGGTGAGCCCTCCGGGACGTACCCGCACTACGGGAGTCCGCGCGTCGGTGGCCGGCGGATCGACGGGGTGCTCGTGACCGCTGAGGCGGAGGTGGACCGCGTCGCGGTCGACGTGCGGCGGCCGGGCGGCGTGTGGCCGTCCGACCACGCCGCCGTGCACGCGGTGGTGCGGTGGGCGTCGTGATCCGCACGCTCGGACCGACGTTCCTGCGGCCGCGGTTCCTGGTGGCCGACGTGGTGCGGGCGCTGACGCTCGTGAGCGTCGTCGTGGCGAGTGTCGGGTGGGGCGGGACGGCGTTCCCGGTCATGGCGCTGGCGCTGCTCGGGGTCGTCGTGCCGCGGATGCTCGGGCTGCGGCCCGCGTTCGACGTGGCGGTGTGCGTGCTCGTGCTCCTCGCCGGGTGGTCGAGCGTGCTCGAGTGGTACACGACCGTCTTCCTGTGGGACAAGTTCATGCACGTCGTGCTGACCGGGCTGCTCGCGGCGGTGCTCTACGTCATCGGTGCCGATCTGCGGGCGGTACCGGCCCCGCACGCCGAGCGCCGGGTGGTCGTCGCGGTGCTCGCGCTGTGTGCGGGACTCGCGGTCGGGGCGGTCTGGGAGATGGGGGAGTGGCTCGGGCACAACTTCGTCGACTCGAAGATCTTCGTCGGGTACGACGACACGATCGGGGACCTGGCGGCGGACGGGTCCGGTGGGTTGCTCGTCGGGCTCGGGTTGCCGTGGTTGGCGGCGCAGCGCGAGGTGGTGCGGCCGACTCGCCGTGGCACGGAGGGGGTCTGACGTCCGCTATGCTGGACCGGTCGCTCGCGCTCCGGTCGGACGTGGGCGAGGATCCTCCGGGGTCCTGAGTTCTCCGGAACTCGCGGGCTGTGGCGCAGCTTGGTAGCGCACTTGACTGGGGGTCAAGGGGTCGCAGGTTCAAATCCTGTCAGCCCGACCGAAGGGGCGTCTTAAGAACTGTCTTAAGAACCCAACAACGAAGAGAGGCCCGCAGCCGGTTGGCTGCGGGCCTCTCTTCGTTGTTCTGGGTCTTGTGGGCTCAGCCCTGCTTCGTAGCTCACCTGCGCGACCGTCGCGACACCGCGTTTTGGGTCGAGCACATCCCGATTGCTTACCGCAGCCTGGACGCGATGAAGATCCGGCTCCCACGTCAATGGCGACACCTCAAGCGTTCCACACGCGCTTGCCTTGGTGAAGCGCTCGGCAACGGACTCATCTTCCTCGACACCGGAGACGACGTCCTCAGCGACTCCATCGACTACAGCGCCCGATGGTCCAGCTACGCCGCCGACTACCTCGCGCTGTGCCTCTCGCGGATCCGGGAGTGGGAGAACGAGTGGAGTGAACGCTCCGCGCAGCGGATTGTGATCTTGCATTTCGACGACTGGCTGCGTGTCACTGAGCGGCACCCGACTTATTGACCGCGGCTCGCGGCTCGCGGCCCGCGAACGCGCCCGCGCCGGCGCAGCGAACTTTCGGACGACTGACGGGCGGCCAGCGACCAAGGACAGCTGATGACGGCGAGCGTTTCAGCCAACACTCGACGGGGCGAGGAGTGAGGCCGATAGCTGTGCGAAGCTCGGACCAGAGGGGAAGCGGACACCGAAGCCGTATTCTAACGCGATCGAGGACACCCAGAGGGGTCAACGCAGCGGTGCGACGAGCAGCGGCCCGGACTTGAATGCTTGGTCTTCGACCGCTTTGATGGTTCTGCCTACCAGACGTTGCAGCACCTGTCGGTTCGATTCCGTGACTGTGAAGGTGGGTCGACCGCGACCTCCATTCGCGACCCGTGTCCAGTTGGCGCCGAACCCTCGGAGGAGTTCGCGAAGGTCGTCAATGTCGACCTTGTCCTCGCTTTGAGCAATGATCGGAATCAGGCTTTGGGGTGAGGCGCCTGCGGTCTTTAGGGCAAGGATGAGGTTGGGCGGCAAGCTCCAACCATGTTCCTGTAGCGCGCGCGACATGTCTTCCGCGTGTCGGGGTTTGACTGCGCTCAACCAGTCGGGGAGGGCCTTGACTACCGCCTGCTTCGTTTCGTACGGGACCGCAGGGCTCCGGAGCGCGGGAGCAACACGCTCGGTCGGCAGGATCCCGGGGATGATGAAAGACGCGAGTTCTTTTGACTTCGCCATGGTCGCCTCGAGTGTGGCCCAGTCGGTCATCAGTCGCGGCTCGAAGGTTGCGGCGGCGTCCGGGAGAAGCTTATTGATCAGGAGGCGGGCGACGAGGTCCCCGGGCTCTGGCTGAACGTCAACGGGCGCGAGCGGACCGGGCTTCAGACTTTTCGCGAGTGCGACACGAAGTGCGGTTGATGGAATCGCCGTTGCCGCGTTGACGAGCTCGATCGCGAGCGCCGACCGCTCTGCTGGATCTTGTTCCAGACCGTCGATGACGACTCGGCGCCGTCCGAAGATTCGCCCAAGATGATGGTCGAGGCCGTGCTCGTCGATGTAACTGCGCACGTTCGTGTAAGTCGGAGGAATGCGTCGATGGTGGGCCAGCGCGGGCCATGAGTTTGCGGGCACAGCGGCCAGCGAGTCGACAGTGAAGGTCCGCGGCGTGGACGCGACAATCCGATCGAGTTGCTCGGCGCTAGCCATCGGAGAGAGATCTGTCAGGACGGCGATGAAGTTCTGGCTGCTCGTGACTGCGCCGATCTCTCGGCGGCGACTGTGGGCCATGTCAAGGTAGGTGTCGAGGTTGTCCGACACGTAGCCGTAGAGATCTTCGTCAGCTCGAAGGGTGTCGAGACCGATTGGGCCCTCAGGGTGCAGGAGACGAAGGTTCTGCGGAGTAAGCGGGAACATGCGGAGCCGAAGCGCCTCGCGGCGGGCTGCCTTGGATAGCGGCTTCAGAGTTGTCAACCGAATGTGAGCGCGGTCGAGCAGTGTCAGCACCGTGCGAGCCGCGGCCGCATTTGATGGATGCGTGATGGAGGACATAGAGCTGTATGCGTCGCTGATGACCGCGGCGGTGTGCTCATCAGGGGCCGCTGTCTCGACGGAAGCGTTTGCGAGGACGATGTTGAGGTATGGAACGCGGTCCTCGGCGCGGATCGATTCCGATCTCGCTACGAAGTTCAAAGCGTTCGACCACTCCGGCGTCATCAGTGCGAGAAGCCGATCAGGTTTCTGTCCTTCGCGAACATATGTTTCCAAGAAGTCAACTTCGACGTCCTGCGCTCGGGCGAGGCGACGGGCAACGGTGCAAGCCGCGCCCTCGCGATGCTCGATCAAGTAGTTGACGATGCTGACGTTGAAAACGCTCGGGTCGGTGAAGAACTCTGCCGTATCGCTCTCTGTGGCGTCTTGCTCGGTAAGGATCTGTCGCACGTCTTCAGGTGAAAGCGAGAAAGAGGCGTCCGGCTCGCCGGGCTCGATGCTTCGGCGGATATACTCCATCGCATCCTGGCTGACGTGACCGCCGTAGAACGTGGAGGAGTACAACGCGAAGTGTGAATCGATGAAGCCGCGTCGAACGAGTTCCTTCGCGAGTGCAGACTCGAGGATGGCGTCGACGGCAGTTCGGAAACTGATCGGGCCGAGGTCATTGGCGCCCGTGGGTACCATCTTGAGCGCGGTAAGGTCGACTGTGAGGTCGTCGCGAGCGCTGAGTTGCTCCCAGGTGTGGTGGTGGAGAAACTCAAGGTCCGCTTCCGCTACGCGGGACTGCTCAAGTGTTTCTTCATTGACTCCCGCGTCGGGGTCGACGTTCACCCCCAGACGGCTCCTCAACTGGTCCGCGGTGAATTGCAGTTCAATCGTCCAATTTGTTCTCGAATTCCGGAGAGTCACCCTCTGTGATGTTCCGGAGGCGAGCTCCCTCCATGCGGCTGGATCGAGCATGGTACCGGTCGTCAGCGGGCCAACCGACTCGACTGTCGTTGTGTAGCGGCCGCTGTCGATATCGGCCGATGAGGTCAGGTCATCGATGAACGCTTCGTACTTCTGTGCGAGGCGTTCGACGACCCTGGCCTGCGCCCCATTCCGTTGCTGAATTCGCAGGTTGTTGATCACCGTTGTCTGCTTGCGGGCGTTTTGTCGAACGAGTTCCCGCCACACCGCATACAACGTGTCGAGACTGCTCGTCTTTTTTTGAATAGCCTCAAAGTCGGACGCATGCGTGTTCTTGAAAACGACGATTGCGAACACGAGGTCGTCGTCAATTCCCGGCAAGCGATCCGGAGTGAGGATCAGACGGCGACGGTACACCTCGAACTCGTTCCTCAGATTGCGTATTAGACGCATGTCGGGGACGTGGCGGGCGGCGACGCGGATGAGTGCCGGGTTAATGGTGAAGTCGGGGCTCGTCATCGCGTCGGTCATGACATCACGTGCGTTGTCGCCGCTGACGAACGGCACGATTGGAATGATGACATCGAAGAACTTTGTCCGGCTTGCGTGTTCCAGTGTTGCCACGGCCCGGTCTTTTGCATCTGAACGCGCTTCGCTTTTTGTTTCGGTCGGAGCGGCACTGGTGCCAATAGTCTCGAAGATGCTGTCCCGGATCGCATACACGAAAACGATGCGGCTGCCGATTTGTTCGGACTCGTTGAGAAGGTTGTTCAATGCTCGGAACGTGTCGAATACTCGAGCGTCATCGAAGCGGTCGATGTCTTCGATGACGACGATGTCACGTTTGCTGGATTCGAAGAAGTAGACGATTTCATCGAGGTACTCATCGAAGTAGTTCGAGGTGCGGGAGAGGTTGACAGTGGCGGGACCGGCTCGCAGTGCGGCATCAAGATGCGGCCGGGCCTGGGCTACTCGGAAGACGATCCATGTCGCGCCGATGCAGAACGCTGCAATGACCCCACGCGCTACGGCGGCTGCGGGGATACTGTCCGCCGGCGCGAGCGTCGCCGCCAGCGTGCTGACCAGGCCGAGAACTTCGGCGATGAGGAAGATGACTCCGCCGACGACGGTCGCTTTCAGGAGGTCGAGCAGGTGCGGCTGCACTGTTGCGCGTCGGAAGCGGGAGCGGGGGACCCGCTGAGGAGCGAGCCGGTACAGCAGTTGCTTGACGATCTCTTTCTGAATCAGATTCGATCTGGCGGAGACTGTTGGCTCGTCACTTTCATCGGAAAGGTCAGGAGCGATCGTGGAAAGCGAGATACTGACGATGCGGTCGATGTGGTCGACTCGAAGCTTCTCGAGCACGCTGCTCTTGCCTGAGCCGTAGGGGCCCGTGAGCGCAATGTTCCGGCTTGACGGATGCCCGATCGCGGAGTTGAGCAAGTCGTAGTAGAGCTGATGGTGCTGCGGTTCATAAGTGGCAGAGAGGGTTGAGAGAGTCGGAACTCCGTCATCCGGTCCGGACGCAAGCGTGCTCGGAGTCGAAGGGGTTGCCGCGTTTGTCACAGCGACAGAATACCTGCGGTCTCGGACATTGCAGCCTCAGGGCGTGCCGCAGCGTCCCGTCGAATCGTGAGCGGGGTCGTGAGCCGCGGGAACCCTGGTTCGGGGGCGAACGCGCGTCCGACGTCCCACACGATGGCGAGCGCAGCGCTCAAAGCGCGATTTTCAGGATTGTGCATCGCTCACGGCTTGGCCAGCTACGACGCTGTGCTGCCTGCGCCAGGATCCGAGAGAAGCGTGTGTAGATGCTTGAGTCGTTCACTGATCTCGTCAAATCCGATGACTTGAACCTTCCCGAGGCCCTCCCGGAACCGGAGGAAGGACTCATTCTGCTCGGTACTCAGGGAGCTGACCGTCCCAATCACGACTGCACCGCTCACATGCCACTTGTCGATTGTGCCGAAACTCGGATGATCCTTGAGCTCATGCATCACAGATTCCATCTGGGCTTCCACCTGCGCGACAGCTCCGCTGAGCTCCTTGTGCGTCGGGTAGATGCGCGCAGCGCCCTCCCCGCGGTATTGCGTCGATGTCATCAGCTTCGTGGCTGGCGTCTTGATCTCGACCGCGATCGCTGAGCGGGTGACGGCGTTCACGCAGAGGAAGTCTGTGATTCGGCTCTCGCCGCCGAGAGGATTCGTTCCTTGCACGTGAATTTGCTCGCCGACGATGAGGATCGGAGCGGAGAAGATCTGCTGCAGTGAGAACGGATTCGTCATGAAGAACGATTGCCAGTGCGCTTCGTCCTTCGCTCGTGCGCCCGTCAGTCCCCTCCCGTACTGCTCGATGAGGGTCTCGAGAGACACCAGCTCGATGTCTTCGCGCAGCTTCCCGAAGCGCTCGGGATTCTCCTGTGCGACGGTGGGTGCTTGACGGGCAACTTCGTCGACGAGCGCAGACCTATCAGCGGCGTTGGTGACGTAACCTGTTGCCACTTCCTCGGTGAACGCGCGAATAGTCGGATTCTTCCCGAACTTGGGTGTGGCGGCGACCTTCCCGAAGAGTTCGTTGACGGAGTTACGCTGCTCCGCTTCGATGACCCGGTTCGCCGCAGTCGCCGCGCGACCTTTCGTTCGTTCGACTGCCTGTCGGAAACGTTCGAATCGGTCCACCGTGATGTCAAATCGTTCACCGTGCGCGCCTTCGGAACCGTCGAGGGTGAGACGCACCACGGTGCAGGCAGATTCCGTTTCGATTTCTTGAATGATCCCTCGGTAGGGGCGGCTAATGCCGAGGCCATACACGAATACGGGGTTGAATCCACGCGGCAGACCCTGCAGACGGACGAGGAAGTTGAGATCGCTTACTTCAGTCGGGGGCGTGTCCGTCCACTTCGGCATGAATAACTGCAGCTCGGTCACGCGTTCGAAGGGATTCTCGTATAGAGCCCCTCCGCGTGCTCGGGGGAAGATCCGAGCGAGGTGAGTGGTGGGGTTGAATCGCATCATTTCGATTCGGTCGCCGCTGCTGCGCGGCTCCCACGTCACGACGACTTCATCGCCGTCGAGGGTCTTGTGAACCTCGCCAGCCTCATCGCTCAGCTCCTCGTCATCGGAGTCGAATGCGGGCACCGCGGCTGCGGACGCTCGCGCGCGAGCAGCCTCCGGGTTGGATTCGTCAAGGTCCAGATCGAAGGCGGACGCGCCACGGTTGGGCTCGGCCTGTTGCGGACGGCCCGTGCTCATTTGCCCAGCTCCGCGAAGTCGATGACCGCGAGAAGGGCCTGCAGGTCTGGCTCATCGTCCATCATCAGTGGCGCGAGGGCCTTTGTCACTCCGACCTGTTTGAGCTGCAGCTCGCTGCTCACGTCGTTCAGGATGCGAATGGAGTCGACCGACGTCCACTTCACCCCGTCCAGCCGGCTCCGCTCGAACTGTGCGGCGACGAGCACTTCTGGCTTCCGATTCCCGTATGCGTCAGGCGTCGGCATCGTCGTTGCGACGATGCGCACGCTCCGCAGGCCAGGCGCGACCGCGAACGCTTCTTTCACGGAGACGAGAATGCAGCCTGCGACGGCGATCTTGTGCCAATCGGCAGCCTCCTTCTTCGGCACAGCCTTGATCGTTGGCCGACCCGTTGCGGTGACGTCTGGTTTCTTCTGCGGCATTCCGGACGCCGAGGGCACGATGACGACTAGAGTCGCTTCGTCGCCGGATATGCCAAGGGGCGCCGCTGCCGCATCGTTGTCTTCGAACGCAGCGGCGAGGGCGGCCATGACCGTGTCGGAGTCATTGTCGACGAGTCGGGCCCAATCGTAGTCGAGCTGCGCCTGGCGTGCTCGCTGCTGTCGTTCGTTCTCGTTCCGGCGCGCGCTGAGCTCGTTTTGAGCTTCGACAGCGGCGTCGGCAAGAGCCTCTCGCCGGCGTGCACGCGCGAACACGCTGACACCCTTCAGCTTCTCCTTTTGCACTCGCTTCAAGACATCTGCCTCGTACACGGGAGTTGCAGGCGGTTCGGTCAGGTGCGCGGCAGGCCGGAACGTCTCGTGGTGCAGGGCGGCGATCCGCGTGTAGACATCCACGAGCTGTTCGGCATCTTCGGCTCGACTCGAAGCAGCAACAGATCGCGTCAAGCTCCCGGAGGAACTGCGGCGCCCTACCCCGAGACTCGTCGAGTACGTCACGGGCCCCACACCCGAGGAGAACCCGGTTGCCCCAGCGCCGATGTGAACTCGCGCGGCGCGCGGACCGACACTCGTCCGCACCCCACGGCTTGACACTCGAACTCGAACGCCGGGCGCCATCTTCACCGAGAACCCCATATTGCGAGTTTAGAGGTGACGGGTGCTCAGCCTCAGCCCCCCGATGGGGTGCACGCTCGCGAGCATCACTGCCGGTGTCGGTCGAACGTCATCGAGGAAAGCGCCGGTGCACCAGTGCCAGACGCCGGTTCGTGGGCGACCGCGGCGGTCGGATGCTGTGGGTCCCACGGTGATCCGTTGCCTGTCGCAGGCTGCTGTGCCGCGTGTGGCAGCACGGTTCAGCCCTCAAAGGAATGCCCGATCAGAACCGCTTCGTCCGTCTGGCCGCCTGCGTCAGAGGATAGTCAGGTGCGCGTGAGGGGATACGGGCTCCCATCGACCGACGGACGACCGCGTCGCCTCAAGGATCTGGAGGTTCTTAAGACAGCCCACCGAAACGTGTCTGACACGACGACAGAAGCCCACCGAGGATCTCGGTGGGCTTCTTCGTTCCTGTGCCTGTCGTGGGGCCGTTCGCATAGGGCTGCCTCATCGCGACGTTCAGCGGACCGCCTATGTGCGACACGAGTCTTCTCGCGGATCGTCCGGTTCGAGCCCGAGTCCGAGTTGGACACCGAGGTCCGTGGGAGGACCGTCTATCGGACACCGTCCGCGATCACTGCCTCGAGGAGCGACGTCAACGAACGCATTGGGTGAGAGTCGTCTATCCGACGCCCCTCATCGTGACTGTCGTTCGGGGCATCCCGATAGGAGCAACATGACTGACGACACCGCAACCAGCCCCGCTGACGAGCCCGTGGAGAAGTGGGATCCCAAGACTGACCCGGACGGGTACACATGGGAAGACGTCGAACCCAAGGACTGGTACCTCGACACCTTCCTCAGCCTCGTCACTGGTGCCGCCGAGGACCGCATGGATTCGTTTGTGTCCCTGACCGTCATCTCGAACGGAGTCGTCGTGTCCGGCCGCGCAATCAGCCGCCAAGCCTGGGTCACCGGGATCATCGATCAGTTCAAGCAATCCGGCGTTGAGAACAGCGCCCTCGCAGAGACGTTCGCGGAACTCCACGACGGCGATTCAGCGGAAGTGAAGCACCGTCTCGATGCGGAACTGCCGGTCCTCGCTCGCCAGTTCCTCCACATGAAGGACGTCCGAATCGGCACAGGTCCCAACGCTGCCACGGTGCTGGTGCCGTTCTGGCGCGGTGCTTTGAGCGACGTCACGGGGTGGGCTCCCGGATCTTGGAACGCGACGTCTGGTTCCGAGTAGGTCACCAACGATTTACAGCGGGCCTCCGGGATGGTGGCCCGTGAGTGCGCCGATCATCAGCCCGGCACCCACCACGATCACGGCGACAACAGCCACGACGTCGAGCAGAGGATCGACCGCTTCGAGGGCCGTGCGGACAGCTCGGAACGGGTGCCGGGCCCGCTGACTGGTTCGTCCGGTTTCGTGTCTCATAGGACCATCGGCTATCGAGACGCGCTTCGGGTCTCGTGCAGCTCAATCAAGCGGGCGACAAGATTGAGCGCCGCGTTGAAGAGCGTTGCGAGCGTCACAACGATGTCGTGAGCTCGAAAGATGCTGAACCCCCTCACGAAGGGGCTGAGCTGCTTCTGCTCGAGGAGGCCCCACCGTCGTACGTCGTGCCACCGGCCGCGCAGATCGTGCCAGTTCGGGCTGCGACTCACTCGGTACCGTGACCTGATGGTCTCCTTGCGTCTGCCCGTCATTTCATGCAGCCTCGACCCCGTCAGCTCCAGCCGCCGGCTCGCCGAGCAATCGGCAGCCCTCCTCACAGCGTTTGGACACCGGTCCGATGTCGTTGATCTCGCAACGGTCGCGTTGCCGGCTTTCGACAATGACCGGGTGTTCGACAGTGATGCCTTCGGCGCGCTTCACAATCTCATTCGTGAGGCTGATGGGGTGGTGCTGGCGTTCCCGGTCTACAACTGGGCTCCGTCGTCCACCGTCAAATCGCTGATCGAGGCCACAGGCGCGACCGGCGGCAGACGTCGCGCGGCTTGGTTCGACAAGGTCGTTACCTTCGTGTGCGCTGCTGGGCTGCCGCACAGTTACATGGCGACCGGCACCCTCGCGGAGTCCCTGATGTTGGACTTCAAGTGCGTGGTGAACCCATACACGGCGTACTTCTCGGAGCGGGACTGGGAAGCAGACGCGCTCAGTGAGGAGCGGGCAGCCCGCCTGAGCAAGACCATGACGGTGCACGCTGAGCTCGCGAGTCTGCTCCGGGGCAGAACCTACCGGTCGGACTGGGAGGTGTGAGCCAGACAAGCCCGTGTCCGGTAGTCGATCGGCTATCGAGAAACGCCGGGGGCGGTCCGTCAGGACGTCGGCGGCGAAGACGCGACCGCTTCGGCAAAGTCGAAAGCATGCGTTCTCTCGCCATCACGCTGTTCATCGTCGGCGCACTGCCGTTCGCGAGCGGCATCGTCTACTACCTCGTCGACTACCGCCGGACAGGCAAGCTCTACCGGAAAAAGCTTCCCTGGTTCCCGATCATAATCAGCGGCTGGGTGCTTGCCGCTGTCGGAGTGCTACTCGGAGTGTGCACCACACACGGGCAAGGGTTCGAATGAGCACGGAGCCAACCGCCCCGCATTCAGCCGGCTGGAGCCAGGCCAATGACGTCACCTGCGTCGTCCTCGTGTGAAGGCGAGGACACCGCCTACCGCCACGAGTGCCAGGACGATGACGATCCAAATGGGAAACGGCATGCCCCCGCCAGGGTTCATCACTGCTAGGTAGTGAGAGGTTGGGGTGAACAAGACGCTCCGATCGATCGCAATCCGCCGAGCTAATCCCTCGACGAGTCGTCTTTTCAGACTAGTTCTTCCGCTCGCGTGCTGCCCGTAGCGGACCGCTCAGCGCGCGGCCCTTCGCGCGTCCTCCTCGTGGACAGCGTCAGAAGTACATGTGTCGCGCGCGACTCCAGACTTGGCTTGCCGAAGGGCGTCTGCGACCTCGGGGGCGGAACCCTCGAACTTCGTCGCCCACGCTTCGACGGGCGAGCCGGGCTACTCAGGGAGCCAATAGGCGATGGCTTGTATTGCGCGCGCGGAGGCGTGACAGCCCTACAGCGGGGTCGCGATCTTGAGGATGGCGATCGACAGTCCCGTTAGCGCAGCCACCGCTCCGAGTGCAGCGAGCGGGAACAACATGCCGTGACGGCCATTTCCGTGCCGGCGGAGGCCGAGGAAAGCGCCGACACCCACCGCGGCAATGCCTCCGAAGAACGAAAGGCTTATGCTGCTGAACCAGGGTGCGTCCGAGCACCCGGTGTGTGGAGGTGTTGAGCAGAGCCCGTAGGCGTACAGGTTCCCGTTGAACACGTAGCCGGCGGAGATGATCACGGCGACGATCCCGACCATGACGAGAGCCCGGATGATGACCAGGTCGCCGCGAGCAGCATGCCCTCCTTGAGGTGGACTTGTGGTGCGTGTCTTCACTGACGAGCACCTCGATCGTTTCTTCTCCACCGGCGAGCTCTGCACCTGATCACGAGAGCGGCTGTCGCCGGATCCACACGGTCACCCCGAGGTGAGCGATGCCGGTCGCAGCGAGACAGACCATGGCCCACCCGACGACGCTGTGCCCGGTGGCGAGCAAGAAGATCCCGAAGGCGAGGACGAGGGCGACCAGGAGCGCACCGCAGAGGAGCAGCAGCAGGCTGGTCACGGGGCTGGCGTTCAAGGTGAGCTGCGCGTCACGCACCCAGGCCGGGGTCCGCACACGATGCACGAGGATCGCGACCGTACCCACCAGGACTGCGATGCTCGCTGCGAGCAGACCTGCTTCAGCCATGGCGAGATGGTACCGGCGAAGGTGCATTCTTCGGCTGCTCCGCGCCCTCGAACGCCCCGGCTGACGCTGACAGGATGAGTTCGTGCAGATCGAACAAGTGGACGAGCGGCACTACGGCGCCGAAGGCGAGCGCGACACGTTCGTCGTGCACTTCTTCCATGGCCCGAGCGGCGAGGTGGTCGCGCCCGACTGGGACGCCACGAGCATCTCGGTCAGTGTGATCCGCGTCACCGACGCGACGTACCGTGCGGCGTTTGCGGAGGCCCGACGGATCGCTGCAGGCGAGATGTCGCCGACACTGTTCTCGGTGTCCCTCGAGACCGCGGAGCCGAACGGCCCGGGAATCCTGCGACTGTTCGGGACCGACCTCAACATGGAGGGACTCGAGCTCGAGCCCGATGCGCACGCGGCGAAACGGGAGATGTACGCCGAGTTCTTCAGCCGCGACCGTACCGCGCACGCGTGATCGAGGATCTGGAGCGCAACCGCTGACGGACTGGAGGCCCGGTGCCAGCTGGCACGGAGCCTCCAGTCCATCACGTGCCGCGCGCGAGGAGCTGCCCGTGGTGGAGGTGGAGTTGCCGTCCGCATCGCTGTGCAACCCGCTCACTGTGGGTGACGATCACGAACTTGGTTCCCGCTTGCTGTAGCCGGTCGAAGAGGGCGAGCACGTCGTCTTCGGTCGTCTCGTCCAGTGCGCCGGTGGGCTCATCGGCGAGGACGACGGTAGGGCGCTTCGCTATGGCTCGAGCGATCGCGACGCGCTGCGCTTCTCCTCCTGACAGTCGTCGTGGGCGCTTGCCAGCGAGGTGGCTGATGCCGACCGCCTCGAGAGCCTCATGTGCTCGGTCGGCGGAGTCAGCGCGAGCAGGAACGCCGAGCCGGACGTTGTCGAGCACGCTGCGGTCGCCGAGGAGGCTGTGGTCTTGGGTGACGATGCCGATGTGTCGGAGTCGGTGCGCCGCCATCCTGCGTGCGGTGCGCTCGAGCACGTGCCCGTCGTGCTCGTAGGTCCCGCCGAAGTCGGTGTCGAGGCCGGCGAGGATCCGGAGCAGCGTGCTCTTGCCGGATCCGCTGCGCCCGGTGATCGCCACTGAGCGATCGTCTTCGCGGAGGTCGAAGTCGAGTCGGTCGAACAGTGCTCGGGTCGAGACGTCGGGCTCGGTGATGGTCTTCGAGACGTCGCGCAGCACGATCATCGTGGGGTACCTCTTCGGCGTTGGGTGGTCAGTTCGATGCGAACGGCTCGTCGACCGAGTACGCCGTCCACCACGCACCAGAGGAGCAGGGCGGTGCCGGCTCCGAGTCGTGCCATCGCACTGTCGTTGGGGAGCAGCGCGCTGGACGCGAGGAACAGCCCGAGCGCGGCGGTGTACTCGGTCAGGCGGCTGGCGCGGAACAGTCGGTTCGTGGCATCCGGGCTCCTCCCGAGGAGATGGTGCACCCGTGCCACTGGCGCTCGACGGTGATGCAGGAGCCGGTTGAGGAACGCCGTGATGATGCCCACGCCCGCGGTGAGGACGACGAGCAGCGCGCTGACGAGCACCAGGTTGTCCTGGATGAGCTGGCGGACGAGGGAGAGCTGCACGAGGTAGGTCGGAACTCCGAGCAACGTGTACGACCGGAAGCCGGTGTCGTCTCCGAGTGCGTCGAGTCGCGCGACAACGCCTCCGAAATCGAGGCTGTGATCGACGGCGAGGTCGGAGTTCAGCACCTGGAACACCAGGCGTCCGAACAGCTCGGGATCCAGCCGGTCGAGTGCTGCTCGGTCGAGTCCGGCGATTGTCGGTGGGTAGGGCACGATGACGGTGTCATCGAGGTAGTGGTTCGCTTCACCGCGGAAGTACATGGCGCTGTTCGGTTCGAGGAATCCGACGACCTCGAGCTCCTGCTCCTGCAGGATGACCGCTCCGGTGAATCGCTCCCCGAGCTCGTACACGCCGCGGTACTCGTTGCCGAGCAGCACCGGGATCCGGCCGGATCCCCAGTCGACGCCGTCCCACTCGATCGGCTTGCCGTCCTGCACGGAGAGCCCCGCGAACTCGTACGCGGTCTCGTTGAGCTGGATGGACTTGATGTCCTGGACGCTCCGTCCGGACTCGTCCTGGTACTTCCCGTTGAGCGTGTACTCGGTCCCGTAACCGACGTCGAAGCGGTCGTCGCCGCGGAAGTCCTGGACGGTGACGGGTTGGTCGTACGAGGAGATGAAGTCGAATCCGGGCTCATCGTCGATACGGTCGACGAACGAGGCGACTCCGTCGACCGCGTGCTGGTCTCGCCGGATCGCTTCGAAAGCACCCGGGTCGAGATCGTCGATCACGGTGTAGAGGTCGACGTCGGCATCAGCGGACAGGCCCTGGGCCACTGCCTGCGAGGTGGACTGGGTGAACGACGCCACGTTGTACCAGCAGAGTGCGAGCAGCACGAGCAAGACGATCTTGGCGACGATGATCGTCCAGTTGGATCGAAGATCGTTCAGCAGTTCCATCGTCGGGTTCCCTGCCAGAGCGAAGTGACGGACACGGCAAGCACGACGGTTCCGACCGCGACGACTGCGGTGGTGACGTCGAGGTCGAGGATGGTGGTCTGCCTCACGACTGCCGCGCCCGCGAGCGCGGTCGTACTGGCGGCGATGCTGATCACGCCGACTCGGATGGCGGCGCTGCGAAGGGTGGTCAACGGTCGGATCCCCGTGGTGAAGCGTACGGCGGCAGCGCGGAGTTCCCATCGTCCAGCTTGCAGCCCGGCGACCACGGCGATGAGCACGACGACGAGGGAACCGAGCGCGACCAGGACCGGCGACGCGGCGTCGACGTTCGTCCTGCGGTTCGTGCCGTCGTCGATGATCTCGACGCTTCGGCCGGGGAACTGTGCGCTGTAGTGGTGGGCGCTGCTCGGGCCGTCGAGGAGCAGTCGCTGTGGTGACGCCGAGAACTGCGCCGGATCGGCGAGGACCACGTCATCGGACAGCAGGCTGTCGGCCCGCACACCGAGACGCCCCACCACCTCGTACGTCGTGCCACCGACGGTGATGTCCTCGCCGCGGACGGCAACGTCAGCGCCGGCGAGGGCTTCGCCGGGGCGCCCGGTCAGTGCGTGCCCGTCGTGCAATGGGACGTCTGTCCACTGTCCGGACAGGACCACGACGGCGCGGACGTCACCGTCCAGACCCACGAACACCTTCGTCCCCGGTTCGAACGCGCTCCGCGCACGCTCGAGATCGTCGAGCGTCGCGGTCACCCACGCGCTCTGGCCCGTACGGAGGTCATTGCCTTCCGCGGCGATGACACGTCGGCGAGCGTCGAACACCCCGATCAAGACCGTCAACAGCATGGCCAACAGGAGCAGGCCCGCGATTGCCGTGATCTGTTGCTTCGTCACGGCTTCTCCTCACTGACCGGTGTACGACCGTCAACATGTCAGACCGAGAGCTCTTTGTCGAGGAAGCGCGTCGTCAGTGGCGACCGAGCTGCGAGCGTGCGACGGAGCGGTGTCCGTCTAGGATCGGCGCATGGTCGGATCTGACGGCGAGCACGGGTCCCCTTGACGGCCAACGCCTCGCTGCTCGGCAGCTACCTCCGGGCGCGACGCGCGGCGCTCAGTCCGTCCGACGTCGGTCTTCCGGCGGACGACCGGCGCCGCGTCCAGGGCCTCCGGCGGGCCGAGGTCGCGCAGCTCGCCGGCATCAGCACGGAGTACTACGTGCGGCTGGAGCAGGGCCGGGAGCACGTGCCCTCGGCCCAGGTGATCGCGGCCCTGGCGCGCGCCCTGCGACTGGACGCCGACGGCGCGGCGTACCTCAGAAGCGTGGCGGAACCTGCTCCGGCACCGGCTGCCACGGTGCGCGGCCGGCAGCCGAGCGGCGACGAACTCCGACGGCTCGTGCGCCGTTGGGACGGCACCCCGGTCTTCGTCGCCGATCGGAACCTCGACATCGTCGCGTCGAACGCACTGTGCGAAGCGATCGGCGGCGGTGTCCTGAGCCGTGGGCAGAACCGGATCGAGTACGTGTTCTCCGAGGCCTGCCGCGCGAAGTACCCGGTCGAGGAATGGCGTGCACGGGCCGCGCAGATCGTCGCTGTCTTCCGGCTCAGCGCCGACCCCGGCGACGAGCGGATGCGCGAGGTGCTCAGAGGGCTGATGACGCGCTCCGACGAGTTCGCGGACCTCTGGGAACGGCACGACGTGGCGATCCTGACCAACGGCACGTTCGTCCAGGACGTGCCGCCGTTCGGGCGGCTCGACTTCGAGTGGGAGCTCCTCGTCGTCCCGGGGACGGACGGACTGACGATCACGCCACTGTTCCCCTCCTCGCCCGAGAGTGTTGCAGCGGTCGCGTTCCTCCAGGCACAGACGCAGGTGGCTCCTCCGTCGCCATCGTGACGTCGATCAGCGGCAGAACGGACGCGGCGCACGCGAGCGAGCGGGCGATGCCCGCGGTCGCCGCTGCCGCCGCATCGCGGTCCGGTGATCGGGGATCTGCAGCGCGACCACGGACGGACGGGAGGCCCGGTGCCAGCTGGCACCGTCCCTCCAGGCACGGCCGTCACCCCGCTGGCGCGGTGCGCCGGTACCGGCTGGTGGGGCCCACCTCCCGTCCGTCCGTCATCCGCCCGTGACGGGTGACCGCTCAGGCGGTCTCAGGCACGCGCGCGCCGTCGTCGGCTCCGCAGCGTCCACACCAGTCCACCGGCCGCGAGCAGTGCCGCCGCCAGCAGCCCGAGGGGGAGCAGGTTCGCGCCCGTCCAGGCCAGTGCGCCGCCCGGGTCGCTACCCGCATCCGCGCCGCCGTTGCCCGGCGCTGCCGCGCCCGGTGCACCGGATCCGATGCCACCCGGCGTCGGAGCGCCGCTGCCCGGCGTGCCCGCACCCGGCGACGTGGTCGGCGCCGGAGCAGCCGCAGCCACCACGGTGAAGGCGGCCCGAGCCAGGGCCGCACCGCCGACCGATGCGGTGACGGTCACCCGACCGGACGCCGTGTTCGGCACCCGCAGGTCGGTCGAGAACGTACCAGTCGCGTCGGTGTGCGCGGTGGCACCACCGATGCGTGGCGCGGTCGCCAGCGCCACGTCGGTGTCCGCCGGGAACCCGGTGCCGGTCACGGTCTGCGTGTCGCCCGCGTCCACCCGAGGCGACTCGACCCGCAGGACCGGGGTCGCCGCCGCCTTGCTGCTGAAGGCGACGACCGTTCGCTTCGTCACGGACCGTTCGCCGACCGGCACGCTGATGGTGCGGGTGTCGGCGTCGTACGTCCAGGCGGTGTCCGCGATCACCCGGCCGTCAATGGTGACGGTGCGGGGGCGGTCCGCGTTCGTGAACGTCGCCGTCCACGAGCGGTCCTGCACCTGGCCGGCGAAGGAACCGTCGGCGGGGGCGATGGCGAGCGAGCCGCCGGTCGCCTGCTGCGTGTAGCGGACGGCGGTGGAGGCGCTGCCCGCCGTGGCCTTCGCGGACGCTTTGGCCGTGGTCATCGCGCTCGACTTCGCAGCGCCGTTCGCAGCGCTGTCCGCGGCGCTGTCCTCGCCGGCGTCTTCGTGCAGGTCGAACGAACCGTTCGCGCCGGTCGCCACCGTCAGGGTGACGGCGTCGAGCGGTGCGGCGTCGTTCTTGACCTGCTCCGTCCGGGTGGGGACGATGCCACCGCTCTTCACGAACACCGGCATGCTGTTCAGGTCGGTCGTCACGTCGGTGGTGGTGCCTCCGGCGTACGTCTTGCCGGTGAACCAGTCCGTCCACGAGCTGCCGGCCGGGAACCAGACGGAGCGGGTTGCCGTGCCGGAGTCGTCGTTCGCGGTGGTGACCGGGGCGACGAGCACGTCCGGCCCGTACAGGTACTCCGAGCCGGCCTGGGCGTACGACTCCTGCGCCTCGGGGTACTGCAGGTAGAGCGGCTGCAGGATCGGGGTGCCCGTCTCGGTTGCCTGGGCCGCGAGCGTGTAGGTCAGGGGGACCAGGGCCTCGCGGAGGTTCAGGAACTGCTTGGCCGAGGCCTCGGCGGCGGCCGGGTACTGCCACGGCAGCCGGTCGCTGTGGTTGCTGTGCAGGCGGTCGATCGGCTGGAAGGTCCCGAGCTGCACCCAGCGGGCGTAGAGGTCCTCGGGCAGCTGGGTCGTGCCTTCCTCGGCGCCCTCGATGCCGTACTGCCCGCCGTTGTGGCCACCGATGTCGTGACTGACCGAGGCCAGGCCGGTCGCAGCGGACTCACCCGGGGTGTACCCGACCTCGGCGAGCAGCATGTCCCACGACGACGTGGTGTCGCCGGTGAAGTGCACGGTCGTGCGTTTGTCCGCCCACGGTCCGGTCGGGACCGCCTGCGGGTTGCCGTAGCCACCGGCGGTCAGCGAGCCGTACGCCCGCGAGAACGCGAGCCCCCGGCCGCCGAGCGCCTGGTCGGTGTACTTCGCGTACTGCTGGTTGATGAACGCGTCGGGGGTGACGCCGTTCGCGGAGTACTTCGAGTTCTCGCTGCAGCACCAGTCGAGCCACCACATGTCGACGCCCTTCGGCTGCAGCGAGGTGTGCAGGTCGAAGTAGGCCTTCAGCTGGTCGGGGTCGGACCAGTCGAACAGGTACCGGTCGCCGTCGCCCTTGGTGAGCTTGCCCTTCGCGGTGGCCTGCGCCTTCGCGAACTGCGGGTCCTGGCTCGAGATCGACGGGTGGATGTTGAGGGTGTTGTGGATGCCCTCGGCGTGCCAGTCGGCGAGCAGGCCAGTCATGTCCGGGATCCGGGACGGGTCGACCGACCAGCCGTTCCACTTGCTGTCGCCCTGGTTGGTGGGGCTGCCGATCTTGTAGTCGGTGTCGATCGCCATGACGTCGACGGGGACGTCCTCGTCGTCGAACTGCTTCGCGATGGCCAGGTAGTCGGCCTGTGAGCGGTCGTAGTACTCGGAGTACCAGACGCCGTACGCCCAGCGGGGGAGCAGCTTCGTCGGACCGGTCAGGACGGCGAGCTCCTGCAGGGCATGGCGGTAGTCCGAGCCGTACGCGAAGACGTAGCCGTCCTGGTAGCGCTCGCCGCCGTGGTCGCCCGCGGGGGTGATGGTGTCGGTCGCCTGGTCGTACAGCGCCGAGGCGCTGTCGTCGAGGAGCGACCAGCCGTCCTGGTAGAGCAGGCCCGGGTTCGTCTTCACGGACCCGTTGGCGGTGTCGAGGTCGCGTCGGTACCCGCCGAGCGGTGCATGTGCGGCGAGGACCGGCGACGCGGTGTCGACCACGGCGACGGTGTCGAAGTTCACGTTGCAGTTGTTCGCCACGGTCGGGCACCCGATCACGACGTCGTTCGTGCCGGCGGCCAGCTGCACCGGCACAGTGGCGGTGTTCCAGTAGTCCCAGCCGCTCGTCTTCGGGAGCGGTGCAGTGGTCGACTGCTGACCGGTCGGGGCCGCGGTGAGCGTCGGCGCCCCGGCGGAGCCGTTGGCGTAACGGACCTGCAGGGCGTAGTCGCCCGCGGCCGGCACCCCGGTGACGTGGGTCGTCAGCTGCGCCCCGGCACGCTCGAACCCGGCGACGAAGCCGTCCCCGGCGAAGCCGTTGTGGTTCGTGGCGGTCGTCGCCGGAGCGGTGCGTGCCGAGTCCTCGGCCTGGCACACGGTGCCGAACGCGCAGTCCTCGCCGGTGACCGTGGTGGACGGTGCCGGGTAGGCGGCGCCGGTGCCGACCAGGGCCAGGCTGTCGACGTTCACCCGGCCGGAGTCGTCCGCGGTGCGTTCGATGCGCACGCGGTGCTCGCCCGCCGTCAGGTCGAGGGTCGTGGCGGCGGTGGTCTTCCAGTCGTCCCAGTTCGCGCCGGGAGCGAGCCGGATCGTCTTCGCGGCACCGCCGTCGACGGTCACGCTGAGGGTGCGGGTGGCGACCTGGCCGTCGCCGCCCTGCGAGTTCGCGTAGCGCAGGGCGAGGTCGTACAGGCCGGCACGTTCTGTCGTGGTCGTGAAGGTCATCGCGTTGCCGACGGACTCGAAGCCCGCGGCGAACCCGGCTCCGGTGAAGCCCGCGTGGTCCGTCGCGAGGGACAGGCCGGTGAGTCCGAGCGTCTCGGCCTCGCAGAGCGACCCGATCGTGCACGAGGGGGTCGGCGTCGACACCCACGGCGTGCCAGTGACCCGCTGCCCGGACGCCGTGGTCACGGTGGTCCGCAGGGTGTCCTGCGTGAAGGCCCCCGAGCCCTCCTTGTACCGGACGGTCATCGCGCCCGTGTCGAGGGTCAGCCAGCCGTCCCGCTCGGTCTTCGTGAACGTCGTCGGTGCGAAGTCGTCGCGGCCGATGACGTTGAAGGTGCTGCCGTCGGTGAACTGCGAGTCACCCGCGTACTCGGTGCGGATCAGGGTGGGGGAGAGCACCTCGAACCGGGCCTGGCCCGAGACGACGGTGCGGTCAGCGGCCGGGTCCGCGGCGGCCGGGATCGCGGCGATCCCGAGCATGCCGAGGGCGGTCGCAGCGACGATGCCCGACGACAGCGCACGGCGCAGCCCTCGGGATCGGAAGGAGATGGGGCGCAAGTGGGTGCTCCTCGTGGACGTCGTCGTCCATCGGGCCGTGCAACGGCCGTGACCTGCGGGCCGTCCCTGCGGCGGCCCGTTTACAACGCTGTAAACCATACGACCCGGAGGGCTCCCGAGGAAGGGGCAGCTGGGCGTCGGCTCGTTTCGCGGCTTCCGCCGCGATCGTGAGCGGCGTGGTCGCGTCGTCCGTGGCCCTGGACTCGAGACGCTGACGGACTGGAGGCACGGTGCCAGCTGGCACCGTGCCTCCAGTCCGGCCGTCACCCCGCTGGCGCGGTGCGCCGGTACCGGCTGGTGGGGTCGTTCGGCTGTCGCGCGCGAGCGTCGCCGTCGTCATCGATCTCGGGCGTCCCCGTCACCGTCGAAGACCTGCCGGTTGCCGGCGATCACCTGCTGGTGTTCCCGCACCCAGTCGGCGAGGGCGAGGGCCACGTACTGCAGCGACCGTCCGAGGTCGGTGAGCTCGTACTCGACGCGCGGCGGCACCTCGGCATGGACCGTCCGCGAGACGAGCCCGTCGCGCTCGAGTGCACGCAGCGTCACGGTCAGCATCCGGCGTGAGATGCCGGGGATGACCTCGGAGAGCTCGGTGAACCGCCGCCGCTCGTCACCGAGCACCCCGATCACCAACAACGTCCACTTGTCGCCCATCCGGGACAGCAGCGACCGGAAGAGTTCCGGGTCCTCGCTCGTGCACAGCTCGGCCATCGTGGGCATCGACTGGTGGAGCCGGGCCTGCAACTGGTCCAGCGCGGTCTGGTCCGTCATGGGGTCTCCCGTGGTTACTGCCGGGTAACAGGGGATCGTTTGCGGTAACGGGAACCCGGCGGGCAGGGTTACTCATCGTAACCGAAGCCCGGGTCGTCGACTCGGGAACGATCGAAGGAGTGTCATGACCCTGTTCCGCTTGGACGCCAGCATCCGCACCGAGGGCTCCACCAGTCGAGCACTCGGCGACATCGTCGAGACCGAGTGGAGTGCCGTGCACGCGGGTGCCGAGGTGGCCCGCCGTCACGTCGGCACCGATCCCGTGCCCGCCGACAGCTGGGCCGACGCCGTCGCCGCATCCGCGACGCCCGAGTCCGAGCGCACGGCGGCCCAGGTCGCCGCGGTCGCCCTGGCCGCCGAGCTGACCGATGAGCTCGCCGGTGCCGACGCCCTGCTGTTCGCCGTGCCGCTCTACAACTTCGGCGTCTCGCAGCACTTCAAGTCCTACGTCGACCTCGTGCTGACCGACCCGCGCATGGCACCCGGCGCCGTGCCCGCGACCGCGGGCAAGCCGGCCGTCCTCGTCACGGTGCAGGGTGGCAACTACTCCGCCGGCACACCCCGGGAGGGCTGGGACCACGCCACGGCCTGGATGCGACGCATCCTCGAGGACGTCTGGCAGCTCGACCTCGACGTGGTGACGCGCGAGTTCACGCTCGTCGGGGTGAACCCCGCCCTCGACCAGTTCACGGAGCTGGCCGACGAGCTGCGGGTCCGCGCCGAAGAGCAGGCGGCCCGGCACGGCCGCACGTTGGCGGCCGTGCCGAAGGCTGCGTGAAGCCGACTCCTACGACGCGAGCATCTGCGCCACCACCGCGTACAGCTCCTCGGGGCGGCCGGCGAGCATCTGCTTGATCAACGCGGTCTGCTCGTCGACGACGACCTCGTAGTCGTCGCGCTCGACCCCGTCCAGGGTCGCGCGCGCCACGTCCGCCGGGTCGGTCTTGGGCATCGAGATCCCCGCGGTCATGTCGGTGTCGGCCACTCCGAGGTGTACGGACATCACCGCGGTCCCTTGGCCGGCCAGCTCGTGCCGCAACGCGTTGCCCATGTTCCACAGGGCGGCCTTCGACACTGCGTAGGCGGAGGCTCCGGGCATGGCGAGCCACGAGGCACCCGAGGCGATGTTCACGATGCTCCCACCGCCGTTCGCCGCCAGGACGGGTGCGAATGCGCGGATCACGGACAGGGTGCCCCAGACGTTCGTGTCCATGTCGGCGTGCGCTGCGTCCAGGTCGCCCAGCAGGGTCGCCGTGGTCGCGATCCCGGCGTTGTTGATCAGGAGATCGACGTCGGTCGCGACCGCGGCGGCCGCTGCGACGGACGCGGGGGAGGTGATGTCGAGGGCGAGACGCTCGACGCCCTCGAGGTCGATCAGTTCCGGGCGTCGGGCCGTGGCGTAGACCTTCGCCCCGCGGGCGATCAGCTGCGCGGCGAGGTGGCGTCCGATACCGCGGTTCGTGCCGGTGACGAGGGCAGTGGCTCCAGAGAGGTTCATGCCCGCTACGGTAGAACCTGACGTCAACGTGAGAATCAAGCCGAGGGACAGAACGATGCGGATCGGTGAACTCGCAGAACGGGCCGGCGTCAGCGTCCGGTCACTGCGGTACTACGAGGAGCAGGGGCTCCTCGAGTCGGAGCGGACCACGGGCGGACACCGGGAGTACCGCGAGCCCGATGTCGCGCGGGTGCGCTTCATGCAGATGCTCTACGCGGCGGGCATGCCGAGTCGTCGGATCGTCGAACTCCTGCCCTTCCTCGACACCGGGGTCGCGACGCGGACGATGCTCGACCACTTCGACGAGGAGAGCGATCGCATCCGACGCCAGATCGAGTCCCTCGGTGCCACCCATGACCGCCTCGCGCGGCTCCGCGACATCGCGGCGGAGTCCGTTGCTGGGCGACCACCGGAGGAGTGCCGCTCGTCCGCGAACGCCGCCGCCGCCTGAGCCGCTCCGCCTAGTTGGCGGCGTCGGGCCTGCTGAACAGGTTGACGACGTTGCCGTCCGGGTCGCGGACCAGTGCGGAGCGGTTGCCCCACGGCATCGTGGTCGGCTCCAGGACGACGTCGTCGCTGCCGAGCTGCAGTCCGGCGAAGTCGCCGTCGACGTCGGCGACCTCGAACTCGATGAACACGGAACGGTTCGTCGCGGGCGTCAGCGCGCCGCTGAGCATGGCGACCGTGGCGGTGCTGGCGATCGCGAGGGTCCCACCCGGGCCGGTGAACTGCGCGAAGACCGGTGCGGGGCGCTCGGCCGGCTGGCCGGTGATCCGCTCGTAGAAGGCGACCATGCCCTCGAGGTCGTCGGTGATGATGCGGACGGATGCGAACGACATGGGGTTCCTCACGGTGGTGCTGCTGACTCGGAGCGACCAGCTTCACCGGCCGCCGCGACACCGTCCTGTCGGTGTTTCCGGAAACCGACCGCGTTTCCGGAAACCGACCGCGTTTCCGGGGACCGACCGCGCTAGTCGTCGAGGACCGGCCGGAGCCGTCCGTACTGGATCGCGAGGTCCTCGGATCGCAGGACGCGCTGCGCCGGCCGCTCGTCGGTGACCTCGACCGACAACATCCGGTCGCCGCGGAACGCCCGCACCCCGTCGCGGGTCCGGCACCAGGCGATCAGGTACCACTGACCGTCCTTCCCGATCGACCGCAGCGGTTCGACGTCGCGGACGGACTCCGCTCCGCCGGCATCCCGGTACCGGAGCCGCACGACTCGATCCGCACGCAGGGCAGCCGCGAACTCGGCCGGGGCGACCGTGTCCTCGTCGTCCTCCAGGAAGTGCACCCGGGACGCCAGTGCGCTGGCTCGTGCGGCGTCGCCGGCGGGCATGACCGCGAGCGTCTTCCTGGCCGCGGTCTGCGCCGCGTGCCGGAACGGACTGCGCCCCAGCGAGCCGAGCCCGATCAGCACCGCGAGGGCCTCGTCCGGCGTGAAGCCCGCCGGGCTGAGCGTCGCGGACGCGTCGATGACGTACCCGCCGGTCCGGCCGGGCTCCGCCCAGATGGGCAGACCCGACTGCTGCAGCGCGGAGATGTCCCGTTCGATGGTCCGGACCGACACCTCGAACCGCTCCGCGAGACGACGCGCGCTCCGCGGCTGCGGGGCGACGGCGCGCAACTCCTCCACGATGCCGTAGAGCCGGTCGGTGCGATTCACCACGCCATCTTCGCTGTCGTCCCGACGTTCCGTCAGATCCACGCCGTCTCGTCTGCCACGTGCTCGTGGGTCTCGCGTCCGTCGGCCTAGGCTGCGGGGGTGTCCGCAGCCCTGACCGTCGAACTCCTCCGGAGGTTCGGCGTCGCTCTCGAGCCCGGGTTGTCCGAACGGGAACTGGCGCGGGCCGAGCGTCGGTACGGCGTCCGGTTCGGCGCGGACCACCGAGCCCTGCTCTCCCTCGCGCTGCCGAGCGGGGACGGCTGGTTCGACTGGCGCGCGCGGAACGACGAGCGACTGCGGCGAGCGATCCGGTGGCCGGTCGAGGGTGCCCTGTTCGACGTCCGTCACGACGCCTTCTGGCCCGGGTCGTGGGGCGAGCGACCCGGCGACGAGTCGCAGCGTCTCGAGGTGGCTGAGCGGCACCTGCGGCAGTGGCCGCAGCTGGTGCCGTTGTACTCGCACCGCTACCTGCCTGCCGCGCCGCTCGGCAGCGGGGCGCCGGTCTTCTCGGTGCACCAGACGGACGTGATCATCTACGGCGATGATCTCGTCGACTACGTCAAGCGGGAGTTCCGGCCGGATCGTACCGAGCGGGAGACCAGCGTCGGGATGCACGACCTGGAGCCGTGGACGCTGCTCGCCTTCGGCGAGGACGTGCCCTGAACGCAACGAGCGGATCGGACTGCCGGCGGTCCTGAACGCGACGGCTGACGGACTGGAGGCACGGTGCCAGCTGACACCGTGCCTCCAGTCCGTCCCGGGGTCGCGCCCAGGGCGTGTCAGGACTCCGACAGGAATCCGGCGCGAAGCGTGAGGGCTCCGTCAGGGAAGCGCGCCCGCCGTCGGCGGTCCGGCATGATCGGCAGGTTGCCCGCATGCACCACGGAACCAGGAGGACACCGGTGGCCCTCATCGACAACGGCATCTACGTCAACGGAACCCGAACGGAGTCGCCGCAGGACCTCAGCTTGACCGACGAGGCGCTCGACGCCGCGGGAAGCGGCGCGATGGCCTGGATCGGGCTGTTCCGACCGACCGCCGCCGAGCTGGCCTCGGTCGCGGACGAGTTCGGGCTGCACCCGCTCGCGGTCGAGGACGCGCACAAGGGGCACCAGCGCGCGAAGCTCGAGCGCTACGGCGACACCCTGTTCGTGGTGCTGCGACCCGCCTGGTACGACGAGGACGAGGAGACCGTCGAGTTCGGTGAGGTGCACCTGTTCACCGGGCGCGACTTCGTCGTGACCGTCCGGCATGCGGAGCAGCCGAACCTCGCCGACGTGCGGAAGCGACTCGAAGCCGATCCGGACGCCCTCGGGCGCGGGTCCGAGGCGGTGCTCTGCGCGGTCCTCGACGAGGTCATCGACAGCTACGCCCCGGTCGTCGCCGGGCTGCAGGACGACATCGACGACATCGAGGACGACCTGTTCGACGGTGAGGTCGACCCGGCGTCCTCGCGGCGGATCTACCAGCTGCTCAGCGAGGTCATCGGGTTCCAGCGCGCCATCGGCCCGCTGCCCGGGATGCTCAACGCGTTGCTGCGCGGTGCTGAGAAGTACGGCACGGACACCGAGGTGCAGAACCAGCTGCGGAACGTGCTCGACCACGCGATCCGCGTGACCGAGCGGGTCGACACGTTCCGGACGCTGCTCGAGAACGCCCTCACGTTGCACTCGACCCTGGTGACGCAGGAGCAGAACGACGCGATGCGCCGGATGACCAGCGCGAGCCTGGCACAGGGGGAGGAGAGCCGGCGGCTGGCGCGGGCGTCGATGGAGCAGGGCGAAGAGGTGAAGAAGATCTCGTCGTGGGCGGCGATCCTGTTCGCGCCCACGTTGGTGGCGTCGATCTACGGCATGAACTTCGAGCACATGCCCGAGCTGCGGTGGGTGTGGGGGTACCCGGCGGCGATCGTCGCGATGGTGCTGTTGGCGGTCGTGCTGTGGGCGGTGTTCAAGCGGCGGCACTGGCTCTGAGCGTGCGTGATGACGGACTGGAGGCGCGGTGCCAG
Source organism: Curtobacterium sp. MCPF17_021 (assembly GCF_003234605.2). Lineage (NCBI taxonomy): Bacteria > Bacillati > Actinomycetota > Actinomycetes > Micrococcales > Microbacteriaceae > Curtobacterium > Curtobacterium sp. MCPF17_021. The sequence continues at coordinate 1,305,072 of NZ_CP126252.1, forward strand.
GTGGCGCCGTGCCTCCAGTCCGCCGGTCAGTCCGTCCAGGTCTGCTGGACGAGCGCTTTCAGGAGGCCGTCGGTCGGGACGTTCGACTGCGTGATCGAGATCCAGGTGTCGCCGCGCACGAAGAACGTGTGCGTCGTCTCCACCCGGTCCGAGTAGTACATCGCCGTCTCGGTCTGCTGGCACGAACGTCCAGCGAGCGTGTCGGTGCAGGTCCAGCCCTTGCCTGCGAGCGACTGGAGCCGGGCCTGGAGGACGCCTCGGTCGACGGTGCCCATCTCGAGGAAGAGGTTGTCGACGTCCTCGGTGCTGCCGCTCGGCGACCAGTGGCAGACCAGCGTGGCGTCCGCGGTGAACGGTTCCTCCGGGTGGACGTAGTAGTCGGTCTTCCCACCGGGAACCGCGGGTCGGAGCTGGTCGAGCACCAGCGAACCGAACAAGCGCGGAGCATCGGCGGCCGGCACGGCATCGGTGCACGCCCCGGGGATCGTCGCCGTGGTGTCGGCCGGCGCGGGGGTCGGCGTGATGCGGGCCGCGGACGGGGACGGTGACCCGGTCGGTGCCGGTGTCGGCGGTGCAGAGGACGGCGTGGGTGCGGGTGCTGCGGCGAAGGGCGTCGGAACGAGTCCGAGCGCCACCGAACCGCTCGCGGTGCCGATGCCGAGCACGGCGATCAACGCCACGATGAGGCCGACGCGACGGTGTGTGGAAGCCGGGCGTGGCTTGTCGTGCATGCCCCGGACGACCTGCTGCCGCATGCCGGCGAGCATCCGCTGCATCTCGTCACCTCCGGGCGGCTCGTTGCTCATCGGGGACCCGTGGTCGGTTCGTCGTTCATCGTTCATCGTTCGTCACCGCCTTCTTGATCCGTGCACGGGACCGCCACACGCGCTGTGTGACGGCGCCGACGCTCATGCCGAGCAGGTCGGCGGCCTCGGCGTAGGAGCGGCCCTCGATGAGGCAGAGCTCGCACACCTGGCGATCGAGTGGTGCAAGCGCGTCGATCTCGGCGCGGACCCACCGCAGTCGCTCGCGGGCGTCGTCGTCCGGCTCGGGCGCGGCGAGCTCGTCGGGCAGGTCGACACCCTCGTGCCGCCGCTGCTGTCGCCGCAGGTTCGCGGCGTGGTTCCGGCACACGACGAGCAGCCACGGCAGGAGCGACTCCCCGGGGACCTCCACGGTGTCGGCCTTCTGCCAGAGGGTCAGGAACGCGTCCTGCACGATCTCCTCGACGTCCATGCGCCGCGTGACCAGTGCCCACGTGTAGCGGGTCATGGTCTCGGCGTGACGGTCGAACAACGCGGTGACCGCACTGCGGTCGCCGCGCGCTGCTGCCGCCACGAGCGCGCTGTCCGGCTCGGCTGATCGGTTCATGTCCACCCCCTTCACTCCGCAGTGTGCACGGAGGGGACATCCTCACAGATCGGTCGCCACCGGGCGTGTCGCGACCGGGGCCGCCGCTGCGCGGATGGCGCGCACCCGCAGGAAGTCGAGCTTGTCGGCGTCGGGGCCGCTCTCGGGCGTGGAGTAGACGACGAGCTTGATGTCGGAGTCGGGAACGGTGACGACGTCGCAGTCCAGGACCACGTCACCGACGATCGGGTTGTGGACCGTCTTCACGAGCGACTGGTGCGCCGTGGCTCGTCCTTCGTCCCAGTACCCGGCGAAGCGTTCGCTCTCGGTCCGGAGCCGGACGATGAACGCGCGGAACGCCGGGTCGCCGCCGAGGCTTCCGGCGGTGCGCCGGAGGTCGGCGACGAGCGCCCGCTCGAACGGTTCCGGTCCACCGTGCGCCGTAGCGATCTCGGCGACGCTGTTGTCGAGGAACGTCTGCACGATCAGGTTCTGTTCGGGGTCCTTGCGCACCGACGGCGCGTCGAAGAGTGCCTGCCAGAGCGGCGTGGAGTGCAGCAGTGTCCAGTCGGCGGCGAACACGGCGAGCGGCAGGTCACCCATCCGGACGAGCATCCGCTGGACCCCGGGCGGGATGTGGCGGGACACCACACCGGCCCGGGGCGACGCGAGGCCGGCGGCGCGGTGGAACAGGTCCGTCTCGGCGCGGTCGAGCTGGAGCGCACGAGCGAGTGCCTGGACGACCTGGGCCGAGGGGGTGCGGGAGCGGCCCTGCTCGAGCCGCATCACGTAGTCGGCGCTGACACCGGCGAGCTGCGCGAGTTCCTCACGGCGGAGTCCCGCCGTCCTGCGTCGACCGTACGACTCCATCCCGACGTCCTCGGGGGTCAGCCGCCCCCGCCACGATCGGAGGAGATCGCCGAGGGCTTCGACCTGGTCTGCGGACACCCAACCATTCTCCGCGTGTGGACCCGCCGCTGGGTAGGACTGTCCTTCCGTGGCTGGAGATCCGGCAGCGCCGCACGCTGGTCACCTCACCACCACAACGAGCTCGAAGGAACACCATGACTAACACCCTCATCACCGGCGGCAACAAGGGCATCGGCCGGGAGACCGCGCGACGGCTGATCGCCGCCGGGCACACCGTGTGGATCGGCGCCCGCGACACCGATCGCGGTCGGCGAGCCGCTGACGAACTCGGCGCCTCGTTCGTGCAGCTCGACGTCACGGACGACGCTTCCGTCGCCGCGGCCGCCGCGACGATCGGTGACCAGGCAGGGCACCTCGACGTGCTGATCAACAACGCCGGCATCCTCGGGGACGTCACCGCACCCGAGGGCATGACCGTCGACCAGCTGCGCGCGGTCTACGAGACGAACGTCTTCGGCGTCGTCCGTGTGACGAACACGTTCCTACCGGTCCTCCGGCGGTCCGCTGCGCCCTCGGTGATCAACGTGACGAGCGGCCTCGGGTCGTTCACGATGATCCACGACCCCGAACGCGTGGAGTCGCAGTACCCGCTCGCGGCGTACGGGTCGTCGAAGACCGCGGTCACGATGCTGACGATGCAGTACGCGAAGACGACGCCGGACGTCCGCTTCAACGCGGTGGACCCCGGCCAGACCGCGACGGAGTTCACCGGGAACCTCGGGCACAGCGTCGAGGAGGGCGCCGACGCGGCCGTCCGGGTCGCGACCCTCGGCGCGGACACGCCGACCGGCACCGTCACCGATCGCGAGGGCACCCTGCCCTGGTGACGGCGCGGCGGTCCCCACGCCGTGACGGACTGGAGGCGCGGTGCCAGCTGGCACCGCGCCTCCAGTCCGTCCGCTGGTCACGTCGCGCGACCGACGCCGGCTTGTTCACCCAACCGACGCATGCGCGTGGCAGGGTGGTCCGGGGCATCGTCGCCCGCAGCCCAGCCAGCCGCCAGCGGAGCACGATGCCAACACCCGACCTGATGATCGTCACGGACCTCGACGGGACGTTCCTCGACCACCACGACTACTCGTTCGACGCGGCCCTGCCGATGCTGGAACAGCTGCGGGCGGACGACGTCCCCGTGGTGTTCTGCAGCAGCAAGACGCGTGCCGAGATCACGGCGCTGCAGGCACGCACCGGGCTCGACGGACACGCGTTCGTGGCGGAGAACGGCGCGGTCGTCGTCGGGCCGGCGGGCGACGTGCTGGTCGGACCGCGCGACGGCGACCTCGAGCGGCTGCACGCAGAACTCGATCGCGTCCGCCAGTCACTGCAGCTGCGGTTCGAGACCTTCGGCGGCGTGATCGACGCGGTCGTCGCCGCGTGGACCGGACTCGACCTCGATGCGGCCGGACGAGCACAGCAGCGCGAGGCGTCCGAGGTGCTGCTCTGGCACGCCGAGGACGACGACCGGGCGGACGCGTTCCGCGCGGCGCTCGCCGCGGTCGGCCTCGACCTGGTGCGCGGCGGCCGGTTCTGGCACGTGCTGCCGGCCGGCCGCGACAAGGGCGCGGCCGTCCGGACGCTGATCGCCGACCACGAGCGTCGGACGGGCTCGGTCCCGCGCACGGTCGGACTCGGTGACGGCCCGAACGACACCGCGCTGCTCGACGTCGTCGACTTCGCCGTCGTGGTCCGCGGACACGGCCCGGCACCCGGACCACTCGCCGACGACCGCCCCGAGCGCGTCCACCGCACGACCGCCCCCGGCCCGCAGGGCTGGACCGAGGGACTCACCCGGTTCACCACCCCGTCCGTCAGGAGCCACCGATGAGCGACTTCCACCAGAACGGCGTCATCACGACGTTCCACGACCTCGGTCGCCGCAGCACCGCGAGTCTCGAAGAGGACCTGCGGGGCTTCGCCGAGAAGCGCCCGATGAGCCTGATCCTGCCGGCGCTGTACTCCGAGCTCGAGCGTCCGGCACTGTCGCGGATCGTCGACGAGCTGGCCGAGGCGGACTGGCTCAGCGAGATCGTGATCGGGCTCGACCGCGCCGACCGCTCGCAGTTCGAGCACGCCCGCGAGTTCTTCTCGCGGCTGCCGCAGCGGCACCGGATCCTGTGGAACGACGGGCCGCGACTGCGCGAGCTCGACGCCGAACTGGAGCGTGCTGGTCTGGCGCCGGGGGAGCCCGGCAAGGGCCGGAACGTCTGGTACTGCACCGGGTACGCCCTGGCGTCGGAGCGGGCGGACTGCATCGCCCTGCACGACTGCGACATCACCACCTACGAGCGGGGCATGCTCGCGCGGCTGTTCTACCCGGTCGCGAACCCCGCGTTCGACTACGAGTTCTCGAAGGGCTACTACGCCCGCGTCGCCGACGGCCGGATCAACGGCCGCGCCGCACGGCTGCTCGTCGGGCCACTGCTCCGCTCGCTCCGCCAGGTCTACGGGGAGTCCGAGTACCTGGAGTACCTCAGCAGCTTCCGGTACCCGTTGTCCGGTGAGTTCGCGATGCGCGCCCACGTGCTGAACGGCCTGAAGATCCCCGGCGACTGGGGACTCGAGATCGGCATGCTCTCCGAGGTCTACCGCGACTACGCGACCCGGCAGGTGTGCCAGGTGGAGATCGCCGACGCGTACGACCACAAGCACCAGCCCCTCGCCGAGGCCGACGGCACCGGCGGCCTCGCCCGGATGGGCAACGACATCGTGCAGTCGCTGCTCCGGAAGCTCGCGACGATGGGCGTCCCGCTCACCTCCGACTCGTTCCGGGTGCTCAAGGCGACGTACTACCGGAACGCACTCGACATCGTCGAGGTGTACCGGCACGAAGCCGAGATGAGCGGGCTCGCGTTCGACCAGCACGCCGAGGAAGCCGCCGTGGAGCTCTTCACCAAGGCGATCCTCGACGCCGGCGGCGCCTTCACGGCGCGGCCGAACGACAAGCCGTTCATCCCGAGCTGGAGCCGGGTGCGCTCAGCGGTGCCGGACGTGCTCGACCGGCTGCGGGACGCGGTGGAGGCGGACCAGCAGGACTGACCCGGTGCCCAGAGCGCGCGCCCTGGGCGCGAGTCGACGGCGGACGGGAGGTGGGCCCCACCAGCCGGTACCGGCGCACCGCGCCAGCGGGGCGACGGCCGAGCCTGGAGGCACGGTGCCAGCTGGCCCCGTGCCTCCCGTCCGTCGGTCTGGCGCCGTTCTCAGGCCGCGCGCTTCGGCGCCCAGCCGAGTTCCGGACCCAGCCGCTCGGCGATGTCCGTGATGATCTGCGCGTAGTCGTCGGGCTCGAACGAGAAGGGGAGCGCGAAGGCGACCTCGGTGACCGCCTGGTAGCCGACGTCGGCACGCAGCCGGTCCGCGATCTCGGCCGACGTGCCCACCAGGTCGGCGGCGAAGAGCATCCCGGCAGGGCCCTGCGGCACGCCGACGCGACCCGAGCGGCTCTCGACGTAGGCGCGGTAGCGGGCCGCTTGCTCGGCGGTCGCGGTGTCGGTCGGGATGACGACCAGGCCCTGCGAGACGCGGGCGGCAGCGGGGTCGGGGTGGACGTCGAGGTAGGCGTCGATCTGGGCGCGCTGGTTCGTGGCGAAGTCGGTGCCGTTCTCACTGCGGGTGACGCTCGAGGTGAGCAGGTGGAAGCCGTTCTCACCCGCCCACACGGCCGACTTCGTGCTGCCGGTGCCGTACCAGATCCGTTCGGCCAGACCGGCGCTGTGCGGCTGGACGGTGCTCGCGAACTCCTCGATGCCGCGGCGTTCGACGGTCGCGGTGGCCGTCACCGGGTCACCGCGCACCAGGTCACGGAAGCGCAGGAGCCGGTCGTTGCCGAGGTCCTCGTGCTCCAGGGTGTCGGGGTAGATCGCGTCGCGGTACAGGTCGAAGTTCATCGGCGTGCCGACCGAGAACCCGGGGTTCAGACGGCCGCCGAGCAGGACGTCGACCGTGCTGAGGTCCTCCGCCAGGCGGAACGGGTTCTCCGCGCCGATCGGGGTGACCGCGGTGCCGAGGTCGATGCGCGAGGTGCGCTGCGAGGCGGCCGCCATCACCGCGACGGGGGAGGAGATGCCGTGCTGCAGGTGCCGGTGGCGCAGCCAGGCGCTGTCGAAGCCCAGGGCCTCGGCGCGCTCGATCACGCGCAGGGTGTCCTCGTGGCCCTCGGACGGTCGTGCGGGGTCGAACGACCCGATCGTCAGGAAGCCGAGCCGGTGCAGGGGAGTTCCGTCGAGGGGCATGGGTCGATCGTGCCAGATCCGTGGTGCCGGGGCCGTCGTGCCCGGTCCGTCGCGCAGACCTCGGTCCTGTGGGTCAGGGCCGGGTTTCCTTGATCAGCGCCTCGACGTTGTTCCCGTCCGGGTCGGACACGAACGCGGTGTACGCGTGGTACTCCGGCCAGTAGCGCGGTTCGTGCCGGGACACCCCGCCGGCGGCGACGGCTTCGCGGTGGAAGGCGTCGACCTCGCTCCGTGACCCGGCCTCGAACGCCAGGTGGAGTCCGCGCGTCGTCGCCTCGGGGGTCCGGGCAGTCTCGAGCGAGACGCTCGGGGTGTCGTCCCCGTGCTGCCAGAACTCGGCGACGGCGTCCGTGCGGTAGCCCGCTCCGATGCCGAGGGGCGCGAGGGCGGCGGTGTAGAACGCGTCGCTCGCGGCGAAGTCGCTGGCGAAGACGCCCAGGTGGTGGATGAGATGACGACCCGGCATGGGACGACCCTAGGCCGCCGTCACGGCATCCGTCCGGGCAGCTTCCCGGTCCCGCTGGCAGGCTGGATCCGTGCACATCACCCTGGACTCCGCGACCGACATCGTCATCTCCGGCATCCGTTTCCCGGAGGGGAACCGCTGGCACGACGGACGGCTCTGGTACTCGGACATGCACACCGGCGAGGTGTTCTCGGTCGACCCGTCCTCGACCGACGGCCCCCGGCTCGAGGCCACCGTCGACGGGCAGTCGTCGGGGCTCGGGTGGCTCGCCGACGGGCGGTTGATCGTCAGCTCGATGGAGTCCCGCACGGTCGTCGCCGTCGAGCCGGACGGCAGCACCTCGGTGTTCGCCGACCTGTCCACGATCGAGTCGTCGCTCGTGAACGACCTGGTCGTCGACGCCCAGACCGGCCGGACCTACATCGGTGCCTTCGGCTACGACCTGTACGCGGGCGAGGAACTGCGCCCCGGCCCCCTCTACGTGATCGACCCCGACGGCTCCGTCCGCCTGGCCGCCGAGGGCCTGGTGTTCCCGAACAGCGCCAACATCCTGCCCGGCACCCGGGCCCTGGTGGTCAGCGAGACGTGGGGTGGCCGGCTCACCGCGTTCGACATCGAGGACGACGGTTCGCTGACCGGGCGGCGCGAGTGGGCAGCCCTGCCCGGTGGCGTGACCCCGGACGGCAGCACCGTCGACCGTGACGGCGCGATCTGGGTCTGCTCGGTCGACACGGGGGAGTTCCTGCGGGTCGTCGAGGGTGGCGAGGTGACGGACCGCATCGACGTACCCGGGGACTGCGCGATCGACTGTGCGCTCGGTGGCGAGGACGGCCGCACCCTCTACCTGGCGACCGCCGACAGCTACGACCCGGCCGTGACGGCGACGACGCGCGCCGGTCGGATCAGTTCGGTGCGCGTCGAGGTGCCGGGGTGGTGAACCCGAGCGACCTCGCCGAGGCGACGCGTCGTGCCGAGTACCTGGTCGAGCACGGGCCGACGGTGGTCGCCATGTCGCAGCAGGCGGGGTTCGCCGGCCTGTCGATCCTGTGGGCGTTCACCAGCGTTCCCTCCGTGCTCCGCACCGAATCGGTGATCTGGTTCCTGTTCGCCCTGGCCGGAGCGGTCGTGAACGTGACCGCATGGGGCCGTGCTCGACGCCACCGCAGGCTGTTGCCCTACCTCGTCGAGACGCCGCAACAGCCGCTCGGCGCGCTCACCCCGGCGGACCGCAAGTCCGTGAGACGACAGGTCAGCGGTCAGGCACCGGTGCCGCCGGAGGCCGTGCCGCTCGTACGGGCGATGCTCGCGTGGCAGCGTCGGTCCACCCGGACCTCGGCCCCGACCCTGGTCGGCACCGGGCTGAGCCTGTTGGGACTCGGCGGCGCCGCGGCCACGACGTTCGGTTGGGGTTTGGCGTTCCTGGTGTTCATCGCCGTCGTCGTGGTGTTCGTCACGGTCGCGACGGTGATCGGCGTGCGTCGAAGCCGCCGAGTCCTGGCCCAGATCGATCGGGCGGGCGCGCCCGTCTCCTGAGCCGGGTCAGTCGCTCGGCTGCGCTCCCGGCCCGAGTGCGATCACCGTGCCGAGGAACCGTTCCGGTTCCTTGTCGACCTCGTCGAAGCGGACCGGGTCGGCAGGGGAGATCGGGATCACGCCGGACACTCCGAGGTCGGTCCTGAACCAGACCATCGGTGCGGGCGTCCGACCTGCCCGGGCGTCGTGGAGCGCCGCATCAGCCAGCTGCGGCCATACAGCTTCTTGCTGTGCGGAGACACGCATCGTCGTCGCACTGATCGTCAGGATTCGCACACGTCATCATGTGCTCCCGACGACCGGTCGGGGCAGCCGCGTCGTCGACCTGGTGGTGCTGGTCGTTCTCCTCGCGCTCGTCAGCGTGGTGCGGGGAGGTCGTGATGGACAGTCCAGGTTGGTGGGCGGCGATCGGGTGTGCCGTGCTCCTGTTCATCGTCGACGCGGCGATCTGGGGCATCGTGTCGGTCGCTGCCGCATCCCGCGCTGCGAACAGCGTTCCGCGCGACGGTTGATCGGAGCGGCCATGCTGGTCCCATGTCGGACGAGGTGGTCGAGCAGGAGTGGTTCCGAGTCGTCCTGCGCTCCGTCGGCGGATCGGTCGACCGGATCGAACGGCTACCCGGCGGGGCGGTGAACCACACCTACCGGGTGGACCGTGCGGGTGCTGCTCCGGTCGTGCTGCGTTTCCCGGTTGACCCGCTCCGGCAGGACGAGTACCCCGTCGAGTCGTGGGCCGCACGAAGCGCGAGCCGGGTCGGCATCCCGGTCCCCGAACCGCTCGCCCACGGGTCGGAGGGCGGTGTCCCCTTCTCGGTGTCGGAGTACGTCGCACCTGACCCACGACCGATCGACCGCCCGTGGCGGTGGCTCGGTAGCGCCGCGCGAGCCGTCGCCATGATCCCGCTCGTCGATGCGCCTCGGTCGTTGTTCACGAGGTTCGGCGACGACCTCCGGCTCGCCTGGACGGCGCACCTCGACTACAACCTCGATGCGCTCGGCGACGACGATCCGCTGCTCCGTGACGGTGCCTACGCGTCGCCGGACCGGTTGCGTGATCGTCTCGCTCCGCTGTCGGAGGCGCAGTTCGAGTTCGGGCTGGCCCACGGCGATCTCGCACCTCGCAACCTGATCTCCCGCGGTCCGGGCCAGCGGCCGGTGCTCATCGACTGGGGCGCCGCGGAGACCGGGCCGGCACCGTGGACGGATGCCCGCCGGGTGTTCACGTGGACGTTCATCGACGGGTCCGTCACCCGCGCGGACCACGACGACTTCATGACGGCTGCCGGACTCACGTCGGACGACGACCACCGGCGGCTCGCGTCGATGACTGCGCTGCACCTGCTCGACGTCACACGGTGGGCGCGTGACCGGCGACCGGACCTGTACGACGAGTACCTCGGACGCTGCCGCATCGGACTCGAGCGCATCGAGGAGATCGTCGGACCGGCCTAGCCCACGCGGCCCCGACCCGAGCGCGTCCGCGCGGTGCGAGGTTGCACACGTGGTGCGAGGCATCCGGGGTCGCACCACGTGTGCAACCTCGCACCAGACGGAACCGGCGCCAGGCGACCGGGGCGACACGGACGGCGCGCACCGCCCGCCACCACGCACCCCCGCGTCACCCGCACCCCTCCGGGTACGGCAGACTGCACGGACAAGCATCCAGGAGTGATCGTCATGTTCGTCGCCGCCATCGTCTTCCTCGTCATCGCGCTCGTCGCGCTCTTCTTCCGAACACGCACCTACTCCACCCCCGCACGACCGGCCACACCCGGTCGCGAGGCACGTCCCGCCGTCCCGACCCGCCGCCCGAACCTCATCGCGACGTGGACCGCGGCCGCCGCCGGCGTCCTGTTCGTCGGGCTCACGCTCGGCAGCACCCTGTACGCGCAGGACACGGGCGAGTCGAAGGTGCAGGTGGACATCTCCGGCAACATCGTCGGGCAGACCACGGACTCCGGGTTCCACTTCAAGGCACCGTGGGCCACGCTCCACACGTTCAACATCCGGAACCAGACCGTCACCTACATCAACGCGGTCAACGGCTCCGACTCGGACAACAACGGCAACGTCCGCTCCGGCCCGTACGTCACGGTGCAGGACCAGGACGGCGTCTCGTCGAACGTCAGCCTGAACCTGCAGTACAGCATCGACGCGAAGTCGGTCACCGACATCTACCGGTCGTACAAGACCGAGGAGAACTTCAAGACGCAGTTCATCGGCAACTCGGTGCGCAGCGTCGTCCGCCAGGTGCCGAACGACTTCACCACCATCGAGCTCATCACCAAGCGCGGCACCGTCGAGAAGGCGATGATCCAGGCGCTCGAGACGCGGTGGAAGGGCTCGGGTGTGCACGTCGACAACTTCGCCCTGCAGGAGATCACCCCGCCGAAGTCGGTCATCGACGCGTACGCCACCGCGCAGCAGGCGCAGATCCAGGTCACGAAGGAGCGCGCGCTCCTGGATGCCAAGAAGGTGCAGGCGCAGCAGCAGGTCGCCGAGGCGCAGGGTCAGGCCGACGCCAACGAGGTCCTCAACGAGCACCCGCTCTCCGACGCCGCCCTCAAGCAGCGCGAGATCGAGGCGCTCAAGAGCGCCGGCGACAACGGCTCGCTGATCGTCGTGCCGCAGGGCACCGACAACATCCTCAGCCTGCCGGGGACCTCGGGTTCGAAGAGCAAGTAGCGCGCCGAGACGCCGCCCAGTCGCCGAGACGCCTCCGTTTTCGGAGGCGTCTCGCGCACGAGGCGGCGTCGCGGGAACACGACGGCGTCTTCCGGATCCGAGACGCGCGCCGAGACGGACGGGAGGCACGGTGCCAGCTGGCACCGTGCCTCCCGTCCGTCCGCGTGGCGGGGTCCAGGGCCCCGCTCAGGCCGCGCCGTGACTGGCGCGGCTGCGCCGCGAGAGCGAGTCGATGATGACGGCCAGCAGCAGGACCGCGCCGGTGATCATGTAGCGGATCGACGAGTCGAGGCTCAGCAGGGTGAGCCCGTTCGAGATCGACTGGATCACGATGATGCCGAGCAGTGCCGACCAGGCGCTGCCTCGGCCACCGAACAGGCTGGTCCCGCCGATGACGGCGGCGGCGATCGCGTTGAGGTTCGTGTCACCGGCCCCGGACGACAGGCTCGCCGAGTTCAGGCGGGCGGCGGCGAGGATGCCGCCGACGGTGGCGAAGAGCGAGGTCAGCATGAACACCGAGATGTAGATGCGGTTCACCCGGATGCCGGAGCGCCGTGCGGCCTCGACGTTGCCACCGACCGCGAAGACCGAACGGCCCCAGCGGGTGCGCTTCAGCACGAAGTTCATCAGCACGACCAGCACGATGAAGAACACGAACGAGGTGCCGGTGCCGAAGTCGCGCGACAGGTACCAGACCATCAGTGCGAGGCCGAGGAACAGGGCGACGGCCTTCACGATGGTCAGCGACATCGCCCCGGTCGACAGCCCGGCACGGCGGCGGCGGGCAGCGCGTCGGATCTCGGTGAAGAAGAGTCCTCCGGCGGCCAGGACGGCGAGCAGGTACGCGAGCCACGGCGGCAGGTACGACGCCGACGCGAACTGCACGATCGGGGAGTCGTACGGCAGGTTGATCGAGCCGTTCGGGCCGAGGATGAGCAGCTGCAGCCCGAGGAACCCGAGCAGACCGGCGAGCGTGATGACGAAGCTCGGCACCCCGAAGCGGGTGAACAGCAGGCCGTAGAGCAGACCGGCGGCGGCACCGACGGCCAGGGCGACGGTGAGCACGAGCCACAGGGGCCAGCCGAGCGTCGTGAGCCCCTGGCCGAGGATCGCGGCGGAGAGCCCGCTGACGCTGCCGACGGACAGGTCGATCTCGCCGAGCAGCAGCACGAGGACGATGCCGATCGCGATCGTGCCGACCGCGGCGCACTGCAGGGCGAGGTTGACCAGGTTGCCCGGGGACAGGAAGTCGGGGGAGAGCGCCTGGAACACCGCCCAGATGACGATGAGCCCGACGACCACCGGCAGCGAACCGATGTCACCGCCGCGCACTCGGCGGACGAAGGCCTTCGCCGCGCCGCCGATCCCCTGGTCGCGCAGGAGCCGCTCGTCCTGCAGGTCCGCGGCCGAAGGAGTCGGGGTCGCCGCGGTGAGGGTCTCGTCGGTCTTGCTCATGCGCTGGTCTCCTGCTCGGTGCGGGCGGCGGCGCGACGGGTGACGGCGTTGTCGGTGGCGCCGGTGATGGCCGCGATGATCTCCTCGTAGGAGACGTCGTCGATGCGGAACGTGCCGTTGTTCCGCCCCAGCCGAAGGACCGCGACCCGGTCGGCGACGGCCTGCACGTCCGCGAGGTTGTGGCTGATGAGGACGACGCCGAGTCCGCGCTCGCGCAGGCGTTCGACGAGGTTCAGGACCTCGGCGGTCTGTGCGACGCCGAGTGCTGCGGTGGGCTCGTCGAGGACGACCACCTGCGGGTCGCCGATCAGCGAGCGGGCGATCGCCACGGTCTGCCGCTGCCCACCGGACAGCGACGCGATCGGGATCCGCACCGACGGGATCCGGGCGGCGAGCTGCTGGAGGAGCTCCCACGAGCGGCGCTCCATCTCCTCTTCGTCGAGGAACGGGTGGGCGATCTCGCGACCGAGGAACAGGTTCGAGACCACGTCGAGGTTGTCGGCGAGGGCGAGGTCCTGGAACACCGTGGCGATGCCGAGGGTCTGGGCCGCGGCGGGGTTCGGGACGGTGACCTCGTCGCCGCCGAAGGTGATCGTGCCGCCGTCCGGTGTGTAGACCCCGGCGAGGATCTTCACGAACGTCGACTTGCCGGCGCCGTTGTCGCCGACGATGGCGACCACCTCGCCCGGGTAGACGTCGAAGTCGATGTCGCTGAGGGCCTGGACGGCGCCGAACCGCTTGGTGATCCCGCGCAGGGACATCACCGGGTCGGCGGAGGGGTGTGCTGCTGGTGACGCGTTGCTCACGGGTGTCGTGCTCACGGGTGTCGTCCTCGATCGGTGAGGCCCGCCCGGTCCGCAGTCGGACCGGGCGGGCAGAGGGGGTCGGGCCTACTTGATGCCGGCGCTGTCGCAGGCCGACATGTACTGCGCGGTGCAGATCTTCGACACCTCGTACAGGCCGTCCTTGACGACCGTCGACTGGACGTTGTCCGTGGTGACGGCGACCGGGTCGAGCAGCGTCGACTGGACGCTGGCGCCGCCGGCGGTGTCGACGGTGGTGTCGCCCTTCGGGGTCTCACCCTTGGCGAACTGGATCGCCAGGTCGGCGGCCTTCGACGCCTCGGGCTTGAAGGCCTTGTAGACGGTCATGTACTGCTCACCGGCGAGGATCCGCTGGATGCCCGCGAGTGAGGCGTCCTGCCCGGTGACGGGCGGGAGCTCGGTGACGCCGGCCGACTTCAGGGCCGCGATGACGCCGCCGGTGTCGTCGTTCGCCGCGTAGACGCCGGTGATCTTGTCCTTGCCGAGCTTGCTGATCTGGCCGGCTGCCCAATCCTGCGCCTTGGCGGGGTCCCACCCGGGAGTGTCGTACTCGGCGAGCACCTTGTAGCCGCTGTCGTCGATGACCGAGTGGGCGCCCTTCTTGAACTGCGAGGCGTTGTTGTCGGTGGGGGAGCCGTTCACCATGATGATGCCCGAGCCCTCCGGGACCTTCTTCGCCTTGAGGGCGTCGACGAGTGCCTGGCCCTGCAGCTCACCGACCTTCTCGTTGTCGAACGAGATGTAGTAGCTCAGGTCGGGGCTGTTGATGAGCCGGTCGTAGGAGATCACCGGCACCTTCTTCGCCTTCGCCTGCTGGACGATGGACGCTGCGGCCTCGCCGTCGAACGGGTCGAGGACCAGCACCTTGACGCCCTGCGTGAGCATCGACTGGGCCTGCTGCAGCTGCTTCGACGCGTCGCCGTCGGCGTTCGCGTAGATGACCGAGCAGCCGCTGCACTGCTTCTTCACCTCGGCGGTGAAGAGCGGGCGGTCGGCGCTGGCGTAGCGGGCGGTGACGGAGTCGGGCAGGAGCAGGCCGATCTTGGCCTTCGACGCGTCCCCGCCGCCCCCGCCGGAACCGGTCCCGGCGTCCGCGCCGTTGGAACAGCCCGCCAGGGTGGTGATCGCGAGCAGCAGGGCGCTGACGCCCAGCATCGCTCGTGTGGTGGATTTCTTCATTGAAACGTCCTCCAACAGTGGACCGCCCCCATCGGCGGTGCCCTGAGTGTGACAGCGAGCGTTCTTGGCTGCAAGAGTTGAACGCAAGGACCGCGCGCCGTGACGAAAACGTTATCCGGAGGGCGCGGGGCGGCCAGGCCAGCGGCGGGGCGGCCACGTCGGCGGGCGCGTGGGGCCCGGCAGGGAGCGTCTTCGCTCAGCGTGCGCGCGTCACGTCCACTGCTTCGATCGCCAGCGCCAGCGCGCCGGTCACCGAGGCCTTCTCGCCGAGCTGCCCCTGCACCACGTCCGGCGTGCCGTCCACGTCGACGATCAACGACGACTCGAGGGCGTGCCGCATCGGGCCGAGCAGGAGTTCCCCGGCACGTGCGAACTCGCCCGTGACCACGACCCGCTCCGGGTCGAGGACGTTGCAGAGCCCCACCGCCGCCGAACCGATCGCCCGCCCGGCGTCCGCCACGGCACGCATGCAGACCTGGTCGCCGCCCATCGCGCGCAGGATCAGGTCCGCCAGCTTGAGGGTGCCGACCTCGTCGCGGACGCCCTCGAGCACGGCGGGCGCGCCGGCGATCGCCTCGAGGCACCCGCGGTTCCCGCACCGGCACAGGGGCCCGTTCGGCAGGACGGGGGTGTGCCCGAACTCGCCGGCGATGCCGTGGTGCCCACGGAACAGGTGCCCGCCCAGCACGAGTCCGGCGCCGATGCCGTTGCCGACGTCGAGCGTCACCACGGTGTCGCGGCCGCGTGCCGCTCCGCTCCGGTGTTCGGCCAGGGCGGCGAGGTTGGCGGAGTTGTCGACCTGCACGGGCTTGTCCATCCGCCGGGCGAGCGACTGGCCGAGCGCGACGCCGTCCCAACCCCGCAGGATCCCACCGCGCGCCGTCATCCCGGTGCGGGCGTCGATCGGGGCGGCCACGGCCAAGCCGACGGCGAGCACCTCGTCCATCGACGACTCGATGGACTCCACCATGTCCAGCACGAGCAGCGCGGTCTTGTCGAGCTCGGCGTCCGCGCGGTGGTCACGGGCCAGGGGCATGTGCCGCTCGGCCAGGACGGCGCCGTTCAGGTCCGACAGCGCCAGCCGCAGGTGCCGCGGCGAGACGTGCACCCCGGCGACCAGCCCGAGGCCGTGCGGCAGGGTCACGCGGAGCGCCCGCCGGCCGCTCGAGGTGCTCGGCGTCGCGTGCAGGGCACCGGTCGCGACGAGTTCCTTGACGATGTTCGAGACGGTCGCGGGGGAGAGCCCGGTCACCCCGGCGAGCTCGACCTGCGTCAGTCCGCCGTGCCGCTTCACCGCGCTGACGACCCGGCCCCGGTTGGCTTCACGCAGTGAAGCTTGGTTCCCCGGACTGCGGCGCGGCTCTGACACGGGGACAGCGTAACGGGCGGGTCCGGAACGCTCGCCGTGACGGCCTGGAGGCACGGTGCCAGCTGGCACCGTGCCTCCAGGCCGTGGGTGGTCGCGTCCGGAGCCCGCTGCCGCCGCCCGGCAGCCGACCGTCAGCGGGATCGCGCCACCGGAACGCCGCGGGCGCGGAGCAGGACGGCCGCGCTCGCGGCCGCGGCCAGGAGCACGAGCGCCCACGCCACCGTGGCGACCACGCCGGCGGGGTGGACGACCGACTGTCCGACCGCGGCCTGCACGGTGAGGAGCACGGTGCCCGCCGCCCACGCGACCGCGACGACGACGACGATCCGCACCTGCTTGGTCTGGTGGGCCAGCCACGGCAGGCGCCGACCCGCGGCGGCGGCGAGGAGCGCCACGAGCGGGAGCACCTGCAGGGCGTGCATGCCGACGAAGTGGGCGACCCGGTAGTCGCCGCCGACCGTGCTCCACCCGAGCAGCGGTACACCGGGTCCGCCGTCCGCGATCCCAACCGTGTGGGCGCCGACGATCCCGTCCGGAGCGCTGAGCTGGGTGGGGGTCGGGCCGGTCATCAGGAAGGCGACCCCGATGCCGCCGAGCGCGATGACGGCACCGGCACGGACGGCGACCGTCAGTGCGGGGGTCGGCAGGCGCAGGAAGAACAGCGCGATCGAGGTGACGAAGGTGCAGAGGTACAGCGTCGTGATCGCCGTCGCCATCACGGCCCACACCACCACGTGCACGCTGTTCGACACGTTGAAGTGACTCGTCGTACCGGTCGCGGCGGCCCACGCGATGAGCACCTGTTCCACCACCAGGGCCACGGCGACCACGGTGCCGAGTCGGCGAGCCAGCGTCCGCCACTTCGGCAGGTGGGCGATGAGCCACGCCCACGTGACGGCGTAGAGCAGGATCGACAGCGAGAACTTCAGGGGCTTCATCCATGCTGGTGCCCCGAGGATGGTCCTGGGATCCACGACGAGTCCGACGAGGCAGACCGCGGTGGACACGACCATCAGGCCTGCCACGGCCATGAGTGCCGGGTGCCACGCGACCGCTCGGCGGACGGCGGCGATCACCTGGTCACGCTCCGGGCGTGCAGCAGGGCGGCGGCCACGACGTCAGCGGTGGGGGTCGGGTGCACGCCGAAGGTCTGCTCGAACGCCGACGAGTCGAAGACGTAGGGGGCGGTGTACTGGTACCGCAGCTCGAGCGTCTCGCGGGCGGACGTGTTGAACAGGGCGCCGAAGCGCAGCGTGGCCGACGACATCACGACCGTGCGAGCGGCAGGGATCCCGGCGAGCTCGACGTACTGCCGCCCGGTCAGCGCCGGGGCGGTCGGCAGGTGCCAGGTCCGGCCCGTCGCGCGGTCGTCGGTGCCGAGGACCACGAGCGCGTCGCCGATGTCGGTCGTGGCGGTGAGGGAGTGCGGCTGGTCGGCGTCGAGCAGCCAGGTCGGGCGCTTGCCGGCGGCGATCCGGTCGACGACGAACCCGTTGAACACGCTCGTCGTCGCCCCGGGGCCGGTGAAGTCGGCGCTCCGCCCGATGGTGACGGCCAGTCCGCGGTCGGCCGCGGTCCGCAGCTGTTCGAGGGCGGCCGCGCGCACCGCACCCTTCCGGCCGGAGGGGTTGACCGGTGTGTCCTCGGTCATCGGTCCGGTGACGCGGCCGTAGGCGTAGACGTTGTCGAAGTACACCAGGTGGGTGCCCTCGGCCAGGGCTGCCTCGACGGTGTTGTCGACGATCCGCGGCCACTGGTCCGTCCAGACCCTCGACGAGTACGGCAGTCCGGCGACGAGGTACGCGACGTCGGCGCCGTGCAGTGCGCGGCGGACGGCGGTGGGGTCGAGCAGGTCGGCGATGACGTGGTCGGTGCGGGCGTTGCCGCTCTCGCTCTCGTTGTTGCCTGCCGTTGCTGTTGTCGACGGGCGCCGGCCGACGGACACGGCGGCGACGTCGTGCTCACGTAGTGCACGGAGCGTCTCGCGCCCGACGACACCGTTGCCGCCCAGGACGACGTGCAGCGGAGCGGTCATGCGCCAGCCTCGTCCGTGTCGGCGACGGGGAACAGGTCGTGGGTGGCGTCCTGCTGCGCCAGGCGCCGGAGTCCCGCGAAGAGCGGATCGCCGAGGACGGTCCCGATCACCATCAGCTCCGCCATCGCGGTCCGGCCGTCGCGGTGCTGCAGTGCTGCGACGTCGGCCCGTGCCGCGCTCGCCGCTGCCGACACGTAGGCGTCGAGGTAGTCGTCCGGAGCGTCGAACCCGATGGTGCGCAGCCCGTCGAGCGCCCGGGCCGCGGTCTCGAGTCCCGGGTTGTCCGACGTCGCGCACCAGCCGGCGGCCGACACCCGTTCCTCGATCCGGGCGCGGGCCTCCGGGGTCGCCTCGGACTCGGGGGAGCGCGGGGTGGTCATGGCGTACTGGGCGACGGCGAAGACCTCGGCCAGCGGTGCGGTTTCGGCGTCGAGCACGGCCAGGACCTGCTTCGTCACGGCGACCGAGAGCCCGCCGGTCTCCAGGAGTGCCCGGACGAGCCGGACCCGTTCGACGTGCCGGTCGTCGTAGGCGGTCTGGTTCGGCGCCGACTTCTCGCCGGGGGGCAGGAGGCCTTCGCGTTGGTAGTACTTGACGGCGGTGACCGGCGTGGACGCCGCTCGGGCAAGTTCAGATATTCGCACTATCGGAGAGTAGTGGTATCTACTCTCAGTCCACAAGGCTCTCGCCTCCGAGGAGGCAGGTGAGGGTATGTCAACCTGCCAGTCCGCCTGTGCCTCCGCGCAGATCGGCACGCGGGGCATTGTCATGTCATACTCGGCGAAGCAGCACGACCGGCCGTCGGCGGGTCCCTGCTCGCAGGGCTTCGTCTCCTGCACTTGCCGCTCCCAGCAGGTCGAGCACCACGTTCTCCGGTCGATGCGCCGCGCCCTTCCCCGGGGCCTGGCTGCCAGCAGCTCATCGAGCTGTCCGCCCGCACGTGGTCGACGCAGATCCGACGTTCGACGTCGCAGAGAGCACACCATGAAGAAGATCATCACCGCCTCGATCATCGGCGCAGCGGGCGTCGCCCTCCTGCTCGGAGGCGCCGGCACCTTCGCGCTCTGGAACTCCAGCGCCGAGACCGCCGGGGGCACCATCGTCGCCGGCGCGCTCTCGATCAAGCCGACCACGCAGGCGGCGAGCTGGACCGTCAACGGTGGGTCGCCGCTCTCGACGCTGGACGGCTACCCGATCGTGCCGGGCGACGTCGTCACCTACTCGCAGGACATGGTCGTCACCGCGAACGGCAAGGGCCTGAAGGCCACCCTGGCCGTGGACCCGGCCTCGGTCGAGGCCACCTCGACGTCGGCCCCGGCGGACGTCGCACTGGCGAAGTACCTGTCGGCGAACGCGGTGCTCACCGCGTCCGGTGACGGGGTCTCCGGTGCCGCTGCGCCGTACACGGTGACCGGGCAGACCGGCTCGCAGCAGGACGTCCGCGTCGGCGTGACCATCGCCTTCCCGAAGAGCACCACCCCCGGTGTCGAGGACGGCACGCAGAACGGGTCGGTCGACCTCGACGCCATCGCCGTGACCCTGACCCAGGCGTGAGCCGCCGGCGCCGAGGGGGCGCGATGACCGGCTGGCCGACGGCGACGTTGCTCGCCGTCGCCGCGGTGGGGATCGTGGCGGTCGTCGCCATCTCCACCGACGGTGGCACGTTCGCACTCCTCAGCGCCCGGTCCTCGACCGAGCCCGCGAGGATCACCGCCGGGTCCGCGGACCTGTCGCTGAGCAGTCTCGCGCTGCCGTCCGCACCGCTCTACCCCGGTGCCACCGAGTTCGGCGTGGTCACCGCGACGAACACCGGCGACGTCCCCCTCGACCTCGGCGTCGCGATGGCGCGAGCCGGCACGACGACGTCGACCTCCGGCGTCCGCAGTGACCTGCGGGTGACCGTCGGTGCTGCGACGTCGGCGGCCGTGTGCCGGGCCGGCGGCGTGCGCCCCACGTGGTCCGGCACGCTCGACTCGACCTCGCCACGGTCCGCGGGCATCGCACTGCCCCCGGGTGCCGCCGTCGTCCTCTGCCTCGCCGTCGCGATGCCGGCCGATGCAGCCGCCTCGCAGCAGGGCCTCGCCACCGACTTCACCACGACCATCAGCGGGACGCAGGCAGGATCATGACCGACCGCACTCCACGTCGACGCGTGCTCCTGCTCGGAGCGACGGCCGCCGCGGTCGTCGCGCTCGAACTCGTGAGCGGCGGGACGGCGTGGGCGACGTGGACCGCCCCCGCGCAGTCCGTCCGGGCCGCCGCGACGACCGGCTCCGTCTCGGTCGTCATCCGCGGTGTCGAGGACCTCGCCACCACGTACTCATCGGCCGCGCTGTCCCACACGGCGCTCGTCACGGTGTCGAACTCGGGGTCCGTCCCCGCCACCACCTCGCTCTCGCTCGCGGCGACCGCCGGGTCAGCGGTGTCGAGCGCCGTCCGGGTCGACGTCTGGCAGTCCACGAACGCCAACCCCTGCTCCGGTGCTCCGTCGAGTGCGGCGATCACCGGTTCGGGCACGACGATCGCCCCCGTGGTCGCCACCCTCGCCGCCGGCGCGGGCCGTTCGACCTGTGTGCGGACGTCGGTCAACCAGGGCCAACGCTTCGACCTCTCCGGAGGCTCGACCACCCTCGACGCGACCGTCACCGCCCGTCAGGGGGCCTGGGTCGGCACCGCGCACGCCCGCGCCGCCCAGAGCGTCGCCGACACCGTCACCCCGTCGGTGCCGTCGAAGACCGCCGAGACCGACAGCAGCATCACCGTCACCTGGGCAGCGCCCGCGGACACCAGCGGCATCGGGTCCTACGCCGTGTACCGCGACGGCGTCCTGGTCAGCGTGACGTCGGCGTCCGTCCGGTCCTTCACCGACACCGGTCTGCAGGTCTCGAAGTACTACGCGTACACGGTGCGAGCGGTCGCCAGCGGGGCGGGCGGCCACGCGTCGCCGTCGTCTCCCGGCATCCAGCACGCCACCGGCTGGTACACGTCGACGAGCCGGTACGTCCTGCGGAACGACGCCACCGGCACGTGCGTCGCGAGTGGTGGGTCGGCGTCCGGCTCGCCGATCACCACGACGTCCTGCACGACCAGCGCGACGCAGACCTGGCGCTTCACGCCCGAGGACGACTGGCTCCGGATCACGTCGCCCTCGAACCCGTCGCTGTACTGGGACGCCCCGAGCGACCGGTCCGCCCTGCTCCGTCCCGACAACGACATCAGTGCCCAGAAGTGGACGGCCGAAGCGGTCGGCGCGGGCAGCGGGCTCTTCCGGTTCCGCAACCGGAACGACCTCTGCCTGACGGCGTCGAGCGGGTCCGCCGCCACCAACCCGATGACGGTCGCCGACTGCAGCACGTCCGGACTCCAGCTGTTCTCCCTCCGGGCCACGTCGTGACGACCGCAGTGCCGCAGGCGAAGCCGGAGCGGGAGCCGCAGCCGCTGGGTGCCCGCTGGTCGGGCGCCCTCCGGCTGCTGGGCCAGACGGCCGCGGTCCTGCTCCTGATCGTCGTGGTCGGGCTCGCGGCGCTGGCGATCCTGGTGCCGCGGATCACCGGTTCGGTGCCGCTCACCGTGCTGACGAGCTCGATGGAGCCGGGGATGCCACCGGGCACCCTGGCGGTCGTCCGCCCGGTGGACCCCTCCGACATCGGTGTCGGCGACATCGTCACCTACCAGATCCGGGTCGACCGGCCCGGCGTGATCTCGCACCGGGTGGTCGCCGTCGCGATCGGGGCCGACGGCCGCCGCCTGTTCACGTTCAAGGGCGACAACAACTCCGCCGTCGATCCCGAACGGGTGGTCGCCGCGCAGGTCATGGGCCGGGTCTGGTACTCGATCCCCGGCCTGGGGTTCGTGAACACCGCCGTCGCGGGCGACGCGCGGGCCTGGCTCGTGCCGACCCTGGGCGGCGTGATGATCGGCTACGCCCTGCTGCTGGTGATCCGCTCGGTCGCCGTCACCGGAGCCCGCGGAACGTCGCACGGACGTCGTCGACGAGCAGCTCCGGCTGTTCGAGCATCGCGAAGTGCCCGCCGCGCGCCACCTCGTTGAAGAACACCAGGTCGGTGTACCGGCGCGCTGCCCAGCGGCGCGACGGGCGGACGTACTCGCCCGGCATGATGCTCAGGCCGACGGGCAGGGTCAGCGGCTCCTCGACGGTGCCCGGGGTGGCCCAGCCGGTCCGCGTCGCCTCCCAGTAGATGCGCGCCGACGACGCCGCGGTGTTCGGCAGCCAGTACAGCATGACGTCGTCGATGATCTCGTCGAGCGGGAAGAGCCGTTCGGCATCGCCGTGTTCGTCGTGGGAGCCGCCGACGTCCTGGAACATCGCGTAGATCCACGACGCCAGCCCGACGGGGGAGTCCGCCAACGAGTAGCCGATGGTCTGCGGGCGGGTCGACATCTGCTGCGAGTAGGCCGACAGCTCCCGCCAGTAGTGGCCGCTCTCCTGCAGCATGACCTGCTCGTCGGGGGACGCGTTCCGGGCTTCGTCGTCGGTGGGCATGAACAGCGCCATGTTGAGGTGGATCCCGGCGAGCCCGATGTCGTCGGCGGCCTGCAGTGCCGCGAGCTCCGCGGTGACGGTGGCGCCGAGGTCACCGCCCTGGGCGAACCAGTCCGTGTACCCGAGCCGGGACATCAGCACCGACCAGGCACTCGCGGTCCGGGCGGTGTTCCACCCGGTCGACGTCGGCTTCCCGGAGAAGCCGAACCCGGGCAGGCTCGGGATCACGACGTGGAAAGCGTCCGCCGCGTCGCCGCCGTGCGCCACCGGGTCGGTGAGCGGACCGATCGCGTGGCGGAACTCCAGGACGGAACCGGGCCAGCCGTGGGTGAGCAGGAGCGGACGGGCACCGGGGACGGCGGACCGGACGTGCAGGAAGTGGACCTCGAGCCCGTCGATGTGGGTCGTGTGCTGGCCCCAGCCGTTCAGCAGTGCCTCGGTCCGGCGCCAGTCGTACTCCGTCGTCCAGTGTTCGACGAGGGCGCGGACCTTCTCGAGTCGGGGCCCCTGCGAGGTGTCCTCGACGGTCTCGGCATCGGGCCAGCGGGTGGTCAGGAGACGGCGGCGCAGGTCGTCGAGTTCCGCCTGGGGGACGTCGAGGGTGAACGGGGTGATGGCTGCGGTGTCCGACATGGGGTCCTCGGCTGCTCGGCGTCAGGGCGGTTGTCCGTCTTGACCGCAGATGATCTTTGCACAAGACGATCTTGTTCCGGTACGGTCTCCGGTATGGACAGTCCGACGCCGACCGACGCGCTCCCCGAGATCGACTGGGGTGCCGAGGGCATCGAATCCGAACTCGGGTGGGCGCTGCCGCTGGCGCTCCAGGGCTTCACGCGGCTGGGCAGCGAGGCGGTCGCCGACGTGCCGGGTGGTCCCCGTGGCTACCAGGTGCTCGTCGCGACCACGACCGAGGAGCCGTCGTCGCAACTCGGGCTCGCGCAGCGCCTCGGGATCGACAAGACCCAGATGACCTACATCGTCGACGCGCTCGAGGCGGGCGGGTTCGTCGAACGCCGCCCTGCCCCGACGGACCGGCGGGTGCGGCAGGTCCACCCCACCGACGCCGGGCGTGCCCTGCTCGCCCGGACGCGGTCCGCCCTGCGCGGCGCCGAGGGCGTGCTCATGCGGCACCTCGACGACGACGAACAGACGACACTGCGCCGGCTGCTGGCCCGCGTCGCGCTCACCGCCGGGCTCGGCACCGCCGGACCGGACCAGGCGGACCCCACGTTCCAACACCCCCTCGCCGTCCCGGAGCGATCCCGACGGCGCACCGCGACGACCACGTCGACCACCACTGCAGTGAGGCCCCGCCCATGACCACCACCATCCTCGTCGCCGGCGCCACCGGCGACCTCGGGCACCGCATCGTCCGCGAGCTCACCCAGCACGACGTGCGGGTCCGGGTCCTCACCCGGCCCGGCAGCAGGACCGCCGCAGAACGCTTCGGCGACGACGCCCGTGTCGACGTCGTCGCCGCCGAGTACGGCGACCACGACGCCCTGACCCGGGCCGTGAGCGGCGCCGACGTCGTGGTCTCCGCCGTGAGCGGGACCCGCCCGGTGATCGTCGACGCCCAGCGCGCGCTGCTCGCGGCGACCGTGGCGGCGGGCGTCCGGCGGTTCATCCCGTCCGACTACTCGGCTGACTACCGGCGGATCACACCCGGCACCAACCGCAACTTCGAGCTGCGGCGCGAGTTCGCCGCCGACCTCGATGCGGCCCCGGTGCAGGCGACCTCGATCCTGACCGGCATGTTCACCGACCTGCTGACCGGCGAGGCCCCGATGATCCTGTCCGGCCGTCGGCTCGTGCTGTTCTGGTCGTCGGCGGACCAGGTGCTCGACTTCACCACGAAGGACGACGTCGCCCGCGTCACGGCCCTCGCCGCCCTGGACGACGATGCTCCGCGGGTGATCGAGATGGCGGGCGACCAGGTCACCGCACGCGACGTCGCACGCACCATGAGCGAGCTGACGGGGGAGCGCTTCCGGCTGCAGTGGGCCGGCACCACCGGCACCCTGTCCGCGATGAGCGCCGTCGGCAGGCGCCTGTCGAAGGACCCGGACGAGACGTTCCCGGCATGGCAGGGGATGCAGTATTTCGTGAGCATGTTCAGCGGGCAGGCGCAGCTGCACCACGTCGACAACGACCGCTACGGCGTGCAGTCGTGGACGAGTGTCCGTGACGTGCTCCGCGCGCACCTCAGCGGACAGGGCCACCCGGCGACGGACTGACGGGCGCGGTGTGCGGTCGTCGGCGACGGAGCAGGAACACGAGCCCGACGACGACGACCGGCACCAGCGCGAGTGCGGCGAGCCAGACGAGGACGTCCCACTCCGGTGAGAGCGGCACGCCGAGCGTGCTCGACGAGGTCCGCCAGACCTGGTCGCCGGGCCCCTCGTGCTCGTCCATCCCCGTGACCGGGAACAGCAGTGCCGTCACGACCGCCCAGCCGACCAGCACCACGACGGCGATCAATGTCCACGGGCGAGGACTTGCCGCAGGGCCTGTGCGCGTCATCGGACGGCCCTGCCAGACCGGACCGCCCGGACGATCTGCCAGCCGCAGACCGCGAGCACGACCGCGCCGGTGACAGCCGCGACCCACGTGCCGGCGACTCCGATCATCGGCGTGGTCGTGCAGGAGGTCGCGCCCGCTCCGGGGACGGCGTCGAGACAGGTGGTCGTCTGGACCAGCAGCAACATCGACACCGTCACGGTGACGACCACCGCGACCGTGGCCCACCCCACCACTCGTTCCACCGTGCGCTCCGTCCTGCCTGCCATCGGTGGCTCAACCATGCCGCACGCCGGGCCGGACCGGTGTCTCGATCCGGCAACGACTCGACCGTACCGACAGGCGGACGGGAGGACCGGTGTCAGCTGGCACCGGGCCTCCCGTCCGTCAGCCGCTCACGGTGACCGCATCGCTCGCGCCCGACTGATCGCCACCACCTGCGGGTGGTGGCGGTCAGTCGGTCAGCAGCGTGTAGACCTTCGCGATGACATCGCCCTCGATGAAGCAGATGTCCATGCCGGACACGACGGGCGGTGCTCCCTCGGGGCCGAAGTGCCAGGCGAGGTATCCCATCCCGTGGTTCTCGTAGACCGGGCCGGCCGGCGAGAACACGAACCCGGGGGCGTCGTCGAGCAGGCGCTGCGCCTTGGCGTGCAGGGCGTCGTGGCCGGTGACGACCTCGTCAGGGTCCAGGAATTCGACGTCCGGAGCGTACGTCCGCTCGATCGCGGCGCGGCGACGCTCGGGGTCCCGCTCCCCGAACACCTCGAACAGGTTCGCGTGCATGAGCGATTCGAGCGGTTGCGACATCGTGTCTCCGTCGGTTGTCGGCTGTTCGGTCGAGTGTGCGTGAAGCGGGGGCGTCAGCGCTACCGGATCTCGAGGTCGTACAGCGAGTAGCCGTACGGGGTCGCCCGTTCGACACCGTGCACGCGGACGTACCGCCACGAGCCGTCCAGGGCGTGCCGGTCGGTCCTGCCGTCACCGTCGGTCTCGGTGGCGAGGGTCGTCCACCCGTCGTCGCCCGCGTTCCGCGCCTCGATCCGGTAGGAGCGTCCGAAGGCGTCCTCCCACCGGAGCACCGCGCCGTGCAGGCGGTGCGGCGCGCCGAGGTCGACGGCGAGCCACTGGTCGTCGGTGTGCCCGCTCGCCCAGCGCGATCCCGGGTCGCCGTCCACGGCGTTCCGTGCGGGGACGCCGTCGCCCTCGTCGGCCGATGACGACACGGTCGCCCGTCGTGCCAGGTCCGGCGTCGGTTCGCCCTGCGTCGAGGTGACGCGGAGGTCCCAGAGGGAGACACCGAACGCAGTGTGCCGGCGGTCTGCGACGACCCGGACCCAGCGGCCGGTGACGTCGTCGCCCTCCAACCGGTGGATCACCTCGCCGCCGGTCCCGTGGGCTTCTTCCGCGACGGTCCGCCAGGGGGCGTCTTCGTCGTCACGGACCTGGACGCGGTAGGCCTCGGCCCACGCGGCCTCCCAGTCGAGCTGCACCTGGTCGATCGGCACGACCTGCCCGAGGTCGACCGCCAACCACTCACCGTCGCGTGCTGCGCTGGCCCACCGGGTCCGGTCGTCGCCGTCCACCGCGTTGCCGCCGGACAGGTCGCCGCGCTCGTCCGACGAGGTGGTGACGGGCTTGCCGGCGGCCACGTCACGAGAGCGGGCGGGTGCCGTTCCGCCGTCGTCGTCACCGTCGGTCGCCTCGTCGAGGGTCGTGACGGTGGCCGTCCCGGATGCTCCTGGCACGGTGGCCGTAACCGTCGCGGTCACGCCGCCCTCGGTCGCTGCGGTGACGACGCCGTCCGGTTCGACACTTCCGCCGCCGTCGACGGCCCACTCCGGGCGGTCCGCGGCGAGCCGCCCGCCGAACCCGTGGCGGTCGAACCCGTAGGCCGCCATCCGGACCGTGTCACCGGTGCGGACGGTCGCGGTGCGCGGCGCGACGAGGACGTCCTCGACGTCGACGGTCGAGGCCGCCGGGGTGCCGGACACGTGCACCTCCCAGATGGAGTACCCGTACCCGGTGAGGCGGTCGGTCAGGTGCAGGCGCACGAACCGGGCGGTCTCGCCCACGGGCACCGTGTCCATGTCGGCCGTTGTCTTGTCGACGGTCCGCACGTCGCGCCAGGGGCCGTCGGCGGTGTCCCGGACCTGCAGCACGTACCGTGCGGCGGCGGCGTTCTCCCAGTCCACCCGCACGGTGTCGACGTCGGTCAGCCGCCCGAGGTCGATCGTGTAGTCGACCTCGTCCACACCGTGCGCGCTCTCCCACCGGGTGCTGCGGTCCCCGTCGACGGCCTTCCCGGCGACGTTCCCGCCGTCCGAGGAGCTCGCGTCGACGTCGGCACCCGCTGCGGCGTCGGGGATCGACGTCACCGAGGCGACGACCGCCGAGCCCTCGACACCGCCACCGGTCGCGACGACGTACCCGGAGCCCGCGGCGGTGGTCGTCACGGTGCCGTCGGTCCCGGCGCTTCCGGCACCGGTGTACGACCAGGTGACGTCGGCGGGCAGGGCCGCCGGGTCGCCGTACTGGTCGTGGCCGGCGGCACGGAACCGCTGTGGCGTCCCGACGATGAGCCGGTCGAAGCCGGGCGTGACATCGAACCCGGTGAGGACCGGTGCCGGTGCGACCCGGAAGGCGTACGACCCGTGCACGCCGCCGATCGTGGCGGTGACGGTCGCCCGCTCCGCGCGCTCCGATGCACGGTGGACGCCGTCGGCGCTGATCGTGCCGGTGTCGGTCGACCAGGTGACGTCGTCCAGCGCGACGGTGGCGCCGTACTGGTCGTAGCCGGTGGCGGTGAAGGTCGTGGTCGCACCGGGGACGATCGTCTTCGGGGCGCCCTCGGTGCTGACGACCACCTCGGTGAGCCGCGCGTCCAGGTGCGACGTGATCTGCGTCTGCGCCGGGACCGCGATCTGGCCGATCACCTCGGTGCCCTCGTAGACGTCGTACGTGTGCTGCACTATGTCGGGGTTGTCGAGCACGTAGCTGATCGTGCCGTCCGGTGCGCGGAACACCTGGCTGAGCGGGTCCGAGGTGTGGCGGTCGGTGACCTCGGTGCCGACGGTCCGGTTCGACATCGCCTGGTGGTAGACGAGGCCGGCCATCGACTGTCCGGTCACGGCCGGGTCGTCGGCGGCCCACAGTGCGGCGTGCACGTCGGCGTAGGTGTCGGGGTCGTACTGCCCGAGGAACCCGAGGACGACGTTGCCGAGGGCGTCACCCATGCCGCTGAACACCCGCGCGGCGTGCTCGGTGTCCTCGCCCGGGGTGTGGTCGGTGAGGTCGACGCCGTACAGCTGGTCGATGGTCGCGGTGTCGGCGCGGAAGTCGTCCACCAGGAACGGCATCAGCGGGGACGGCGTCGGCCAGTCCTGGGGCTTCCGGTCGGCGGTGGGACCGTCGAGCTCGGTGGGCACCAGCGAGTCGGGCAGGTTCTCCGGGGTCCAGTACCGGTCCGGGAACACCACCCGTCCGTCGTCGTCCACACTCACCAGCAGGGTGTCGGTGGCCGGGTCGTACAGGGGGTTCGCCGCGGTTCGCCGGGTGACGTACCCGGGGTGGTTCGTCTCGACCGCGCGGATCGCGTCCTGCAGCTCACCGATCGCGGCCGGGCGGTCGCGGGTGATCTTCACGTCGCCGTAGCTGCCGACGCCCCACCACTTCTTCGTGAGCATCTGGATGCGTGCCGCGTTGCCGTCGGTGACGCCGGCCTGCCCGATGGACTCCGGGCGGGCGGCCATCATCTCGCGCATCAGTGCCTTCGAGAAGCCCGGGTCCCAGCCGAAGTAGTCGAACCACGGGGCGATCGGCATCCACTGGATGCCGGAGATCCAGGCGGGGTCGCCCGAGAAGTACGTGGCGTGGGCCTGCCCGGAGTCGAACAGGATCCCCGCCTGCCCGTGCTCGTACTCGTCCGGGAACGCGCCGTTGCCGTCGTACGACGCCGAGGCGGGGTTGCCGCGGACGTTCTGCCAGTAGTCGCGGACGGCCGCGCGTTCGGTGACGTACTGCACCGCACCGGCGGCCTGCATCTCGTCGTCGCCCAGGACCGAGCCGAGCAGGAAGAGCCCCGCCTCGGACTGGATCGCCTCGGACGACGACTCCTGGTTGTTGCCGCCGGGTGACGACACACCGCCGGCGTTCGACCGGCCCTCCCAGACGCCGAACGTGCGCATGTGCGGGAACCGGGCGTCGTCGCGGTCCCAGTTCGCGTACTGCTTCGCGACGAGTGTCGCCATGCCCTGGTACTTCGCGGCCCACTCGTGGTCGACCCGGCCGAGCATGGCGGTCGCGACGGCGAAGTACCCGTAGTGGAAGTGGTTGTCGTTGAACTGGGCCGACCCGTACGAGTCGGCGAACCCGATCAGGGCCTTCCACGTCGGGTACATCGCGAAGAAGTGCTCCGCTTCGCCGTCCGTGTACGTGTACCAGTCGGTCAGGGCGCGCTCGAGGGTGTCCTGCAGCGTCCGGGCGTCCTCGGTGGCACCGATCTGCCGCGCGATCGTCATGTACTCGGCGAGCTGCAAGACGTCCTTGCCGCCCCAGTAGGTGTCCCCGCCGTACGTCGTCTTCGCGGCGTAGTCGTGCAGGTACTCCCGCATGACCTGCTCGGAGTACGGGTCGTCGCCGACCGCCTCGGGTGTGGCGCCGATCGGGGTCATGCCCGTGAACGCGTAGTCCAGGGTCCAGCCGCCGTGGCCGACGGTGGTCCGCATGGTGCCGCGCGGGGTCTCGTACGTGGCGCCGGTGAAGCGCAGGTTCGTGGTGGCGTCGGCGTACTGGTGCTGCAGCCAGCCCTGCACGGTGTCGTGGTCGTCGCCCTGCAGCGCGTCGGTGCGGATCGCCCACTGCTGGCGGACGTTCGCCGCCGCCGGGTCGTACGAGTACGTCATCGTCGTGTCACGGGGGACCGCGAAGGCGGTGCGGTGCAGGTCGTCGAGGGACAGGCCCCGCTCGGGCACCGCGCTGAGCACCAGGTAGAGCGTGCCGGATGAGGCCTCCAGCGCGTTTCCGACACGCGTGAAGGTCGTCCTGTCGGGGGCGTGCACGCCGAAGACGTGGCCGTCCTGGCGGATCTCGAACCGGTCCGTCGTCACCGGCAGGTCGAGCGGTTCGCCGTCCCCGTCGGTGATCTCGGCACCGTCCTGCAGGGTGAGGCGCGGGGTAATGCCGTGGAACTCGAACCACTCGTACGGCGAACCCTGCACGCTCGTGACGTCCATGTACTGCCCGCCCGGGCCGTCCTGCGGCATCCGCCAGCTGACGTTCCAGTCACCCCAGCGGAGCGCATCGGCCTGCTTCGCCCGGAACGTGGTCGCGAAGCGGTCGGCCAGACCGTCCGGGGCGTCGGTGAGCAGGACTTGGTCGACCAGCACGTGTGCCCACCCGGCCCGCAGGTCGTCGACGATCCGCAGCTGCGCGGACTGCCCCCGGTGGGCGGAGACGTCCCAGCTGTCCCAGCGCAGCTGTTCGCTGTCCGTCCCGGTGCTGCTCGCCACGACGTCGCCGTCGACCAGGAGCTGCACGGCTTCGTGGTCGGGGTGCCGGCCACCGCCGACCAGGAACGCCAGGGTCGACCGGTCGATGGTGAAGGTCGGCGAGGTGAGCGTCCCCGTCGCGCCGTCGCCGTCCTCGTCGCTGAACGAGTTCAGGAAGCGTCCGCCGAGCCAGCCGGAGACAGCACTCTGCCCGGCGGCCGTCCCCGTGGCCGTGCCGGTGAACGCGTCACCGGTCGCGGTCCAGCCGTCGGGCACGCCGTCCTCGAAGTCGGCGAGGGTGCGATCGCTCGCGTCCGGGCTCGGCTCGACGGTCCCGCCCACCGTCACCGGGGCCTCCAGGCGCATCGCCGTGCCGTCGCTGTTCCACCGCGTCGGGATCGTGAGCTTCGTGCCCGCAGCACTGTTCGACGAGACGAACGGGTACGCCCACATGTCGCCGGAGTACTTGCTGACCAGCAGGTCCGTCCACCACTGGTTCGTCGGCACCGGCTCGCCGGCCTTCGACGGGTCGATGTACAGCCGCTGGTCCAGCGTCTTCCGCACGTCCGCGATGTCGGTGATCTCGTCCGGCGGGGTCGGCGCGTAGGAGCCGGAACCCACCTGCACGCCGTCGGCGGCGGGACCGACGCTGGACGGGCCTCCAGGCTGGCCCTCCGGTGCGGCCACCGCAGCGGTCGGATCGGCCGGTGAGCGCGGGGTGTCCGAGGTCGCGGCGTTCGCCGGGGTGACGGCGAACGCCAGCAGTGTGGCAGCGGTCAGCGCGCCGGCAGCGGCGCTGACCGCCGCTGCGCGGAACGACCGGGGACGGACGGCGGGACGCGGTGAGGTCACCGGGACTCCTGTCGGAACGGTTCGGCCGTGCACGACGTACACGGCCGTGGACGGCGGGGTCTGGTGGTGCGGGGCCTGCACCCGGACAGATCGGCCGCACCGGTCCCGCCGTCAGCAGTCCGCGTTCTCGGGATGCCCTACCGTTGGCCCCATGCCGACCATCGGACTGCGCCGGATGGTGCCGCGCGACCCCGACCAGCGACACCGCGCCGCGAGCCCCCTGGAGCTCCTGTTCGACCTGGTGTTCGTCGTCGCGGTGGGCTTCGCCGCGACGAACCTGCACGAGATCGAGCTCGAGGGACACGTCGCCTCCGCCGTCCTGGCCTACGGGCTGGTGTTCTTCTCGATCTGGTGGGCGTGGATGAACTTCACCTGGTTCGCCACGTCGTTCGACACCGACGACTGGCTCTACCGGGTGATGACGTTCGTGCAGATGGCGGGGGTGCTCGTCCTCGCCGCCGGGGTGCATGCGGCCATGGTCGAGAACGACTTCACGATCGGCGTCATCGGCTACGTCGTCATGCGGCTGGCCCTGGTCGGGCAGTGGATCCGCGCCGCCGCGTCCTCCACCCGCTACCGGCGGACCGCCACCCTGCACGCCGTTGGCATCACGGTCGTGCAGGTGCTCTGGGTGGTCTCCCTGGCCCTGCCCGACGACGTCTGGTCCTATGCGGCACCGTTCCTCGTGCTCGCCGAGCTGTCCGTGCCGATCTGGGCGCAGACCTCGACGGGGACGGCCCCGTGGCACACCCGGCACCTGGCCGAGCGGTTCTCCCTGTTCACCCTCATCGTCCTGGGCGAGGGGCTGGTGGCCTCGGCCGGCGCGGTGATCGACGCCCTCTCGCACACCGAGCACCTCGGGGCCCTGCTGGCGCTCGCCGGGTGCGGGCTGGTGATCACCGTGGGCATGTGGTGGATCTACTTCTCCCGTGAGCAGCACGCACACATCCGCTCGCTGCCCACCGCGCTCGTGTTCGGCTACGGCCACTACTTCGTCTTCGCCGCCGCCGGTGCCCTGCCCGCCGGCATCGAGGTCGCGGTCAGCGCCGACGCCGGACACGTTGCGCTGTCGTCCGCCTCGGTCGCCGCGACCGTCGCGGTGCCGGTCGCGGTGTTCGTGCTGTCGATCTGGGCGCTCGCGATCCGGCCGTCGCTGTCGGCACGGGCCAACGCCGTCGTGGTGGTCCTGGTGCTCGTGGTCCTCGCGTCGATCGCGGTGCCGACGGTGTCGCTGCCGGTCACGGCGCTCGCCGTGGTGGCGGTCGTCGTGACCCTCGAGGTCGCGTCCGCACGGACCGAGACCTGACGCACTGACGGACGGGAGGCACGGTGCCAGCTGGCACCGTGCCTCCCGTCCGTCAGGTGGTCGTGTCGACGGCCCGTCAGCGCTCCGGCTGCGCCGTCGCGGGTCCGTCGTCCGACGCCGGTCGCGCGTCGAGGCTCGGGTCCACCGCCGGGTCGGCCGAGACCGACTCCGGCCGTACCGGGAAGCCGTCGAGCGCACCCGCGCCCACCGTCGGGGACGTGGTTCCGCGACCGCCGCGCACGCGGTTCTTCACCGCGGCCCACGGACGGCCGAGGCCGGACCGTGCCGGACGCTCGGTCGGCGCCTCGACCTCGAGGCCGTAGTACGCGCCGACGTGCTCGAGCAGGACCTCGCGCTCGGCCTTGTCGTAGGCCCGGCGCTCGCGCGTGAAGGCGATGATCGTCGACCAACAGGTGAGCAGCAGGACGATGCTGAACGGCAACGCGGTCGTGATCGCCGCCGTCTTCAGGGCGTTCAGTCCACCGCTGAGCAGCAGGGCGACGGCGAGCAGCGCAGCGACACCGGCGAAGAAGACCCGCAGCCAGTTCTTCGGCTCGATGTCACCGCCCGACGCGATCATCGCCATCACGAGCGACCCGGAGTCCGACGAGGTCACGAAGAACACGCCGATGAGCAGGATCGCGCCGTAGGTCAGGACCATGCCGGCGGGCAGGTCGCCGAGGACCGCGAACAGCGAGCCCTCGATGTCGACCGAGCCGTCCGAGCCGATCAGGCCACCCGAACCGTCGGTCTGGCGGTGGATCGCGGTGCCACCGAGGACGGCGAACCACAGGAACGTGAGCGCGGTCGGCACCAGCAGGACACCGAACACGAACTGGCGGACCGTGCGGCCCTTGGAGATGCGGGCGATGAAGACACCGACGAACGGGGCCCACGACATCCACCAGCCCCAGTAGAAGGTGGTCCAGGCACCCTGCCAGGCCTCGCCCTCGGCGCCCTGCTGTGCGGTGACGTTGAACGAGAGGCCGACGATGTTCTGCAGGTAGGAGCCGATCGACTGCACGAAGTCCCGCAGCAGGAACTGCGTCGGGCCGACGATGAGCACGAACAACAGCAGTGCGGCGGCGAGCAGCAGGTTGAAGTTCGACAGGATCTTCATGCCCTTGGTCACACCGGTGACGAGCGAGACGATCGTGACGGCCGTGATCACCGCGATGATCGCGATCTGGCTGACGATGCTGCTGTCGGCGATGCCGGCGCTCTCGAGTCCGGCACCGATCTGGATGACGCCGAGGCCGAGCGAGGTCGCCACACCGAACAGCGTGCCGACCAGGGCGATCACGTCGATCAGGTTGCCCCAGCCACCGCGGACGCGGTTGCCGAGCAGCGGCTCGAGGGCCCAGCGGATCGACACCGGGCGACCCCGGCGGTGGATCGCGTACGCCAGGGCCAGGCCGAGGACGACGTAGATCGCCCACGCGTGCAGGCCCCAGTGCAGGAACGTCTGGGTCAGTGCCTGCTGCGCGAGCTCCTTCTCGTTCCCGGTGACGCCGGGGCGCGGGGAGGCGAAGTGGCTGAGGGGCTCGGAGACGCCGTAGAACACGAGGCCGATGCCCATGCCGGCGGCGAAGAGCAGCGAGAACCACGAACCGGTCGAGAACTCGGGCTCGTCCTGGTCCTTGCCGAGCTTGATGTCACCGAAGCGGCTGAAGCCGACGAACAGCGAGAAGCCGACGAAGAACGCGGCGATCAGCACGTAGTACCAGCTGAAGTTCTTGACGATGCCGTCCTGCAGACCGAGGAACAGCGCCTCGGCGGTGGAGGGGGAGATCAGGGTGAAGGCCACGAACCCCAGCACGATGACGGCGGCGGGCCAGAACACCCACCGCCGCAACTGCGGTGTCGTGGTCGCGGGTCCGGGCAGGGGAGGAGTGGTGCTTGCCATGCAGCCCATGGTGCCTGCTCGCGTTCCTGTGCGTTCGCCCAGGCGTGTCGTGGGCGCTGCCGTGGTGCGCCCCCGGAGCGCTCCGTGCGAGGTTCCGCACTCGGTGCGGCGCTCCGGCCCTCGCACGGAGTGTGCAACCTCGCACCAAGCGGCGGCGCGCGGCGGTGGACGCGCTGCGCGGCGGACGGGAGGCGCGGGGCGGGCTGGCACCGTGCCTCCCGTCCGTGGGGCGCACGGACCACTGCCACATGCGATTACAACGTTGACGTACGCTTTACAGCGCTGTAAACAAGAGCCTGCGCGACGATGCGCGACGAGGGAGAGACCCGATGGTGGGAAGCAG
The DNA here is from genome assembly GCF_003234605.2 of Curtobacterium sp. MCPF17_021. Taxonomy (NCBI): domain Bacteria; kingdom Bacillati; phylum Actinomycetota; class Actinomycetes; order Micrococcales; family Microbacteriaceae; genus Curtobacterium; species Curtobacterium sp. MCPF17_021. The sequence goes on from NZ_CP126252.1 coordinate 1,340,047, forward strand.
GACCGCAACACTCCAGGCGGCGGTGAGCCGGCGGGGGTTCCTCGCGGGCGCGGCCGGTGGCATCGCACTCGGCACGATGGCGCTCGCCGGGTGCGCGACCCCGGGGCGTGCCGCCGGTGGTGCCACGACGCTCCGCTTCTACGAGCAGAAGCAGGAGGTCATCGCGTACTTCGACAAGCTGCTGCGGAAGTTCGAGGGGGAGCACGCCGGCTTGTCGGTCGTGCACGACAGCACAGCGGCCATCGCGCCGCAGTTCGTGCGCGGTGAACCGGCGGACGTCGGGTGCTTCAACGACAACCTCGAGCTCGCCCGGTACATCTCGCGCGGCGTGCTCAGCGACCTCAGCGACCTGCCGTCCGCGGCGCGGGTCCGACCGGACATCGACACCCTGACGAACCAGTACGCGAAGTTCGAGGACCGCACGAGCGTGCTGCCGTACTCGCTCGCGGCGGCGGGAGTGATCTACAACAAGCGCATCTTCGCCGAGCACGACCTGCCGGTCCCGACGACGTGGGACGAGTTCGTCGAGGTCTGCCGGACACTGCAGAAGGCTGGCGTCACGCCGATCTACGCCACCGACCGGGACACCTGGACGCTCTGGCAGGGCCTGTTCGACTACTCCGTGGGCAGCCTCGTCGACACCGGCTCGTTCTTCCGGAAGATGAAGGCCCTCGGCGCCGACGTCGGCCCCGACTCCGAGGTGTCGTTCGAGAAGGACTTCGCGGTGCCGATGGAGCGCGCGAAGACCATCTCGTCGTTCTTCAACCGCGACCACGCCACCCGGGCCTACGCCGACGGCAACCTGGCGTTCGGCAAGGGCGAGGCCGCGATGTACCTGCAGGGCCCGTGGGCGCTCGGGCAGATCGCGCTGATCGACGACAAGCTGCCCGTCGGAACCTTCGCCCTGCCGGTGTCGAACGACCCGGCCGACCGCAAGGCCCGGGTCAACATCGACCTCGGGCTCTGGATCCCCACGGCGTCCGAGCACCCGGAGCAGGCGAAGGAGCTCGTCGAGTTCCTCATGCAGCCCGAGGTCATCGACGCCTACAACCGCGACAACCTGGCGTACTCGCCCCGCATCGACGCACCCCCGCAGCAGGACGAGCGCCTCGCCGGCCTGCAGCAGTACGTCGACGACGCCGCGTTCTACCAGGGCGCCGGCACCTTCATCCCCACGTCGATCCCGCTCGGCAACTACCTGCAGTCGGCGATCCGGAGCGGGGACTTCACCTCGATGCTGCAGCGGCTCGACTCGGACTGGCGGCGGCTCGCCGGCCGTTCCGCGACGGTCTGAGCCGGACCAGGACACAGGAGCCACCATGACCATGCAGACCCCGCTCTCCCGCGACACCGACCCGGACACCTCCGGACCGGCGACCGACGCAGCCCGCACGCACCGGCGTGTGGGTTCCCGCGGTGTCGGTTCACTCAGCCGCACCGAGGGCATGTACTACCTGTTCCTCGTGCCGGCCCTCGTGCTGTTCACGGCGTTCGTCGTCGCCCCCGCCTGCGTCGGCGTCTTCTACAGCTTCACCGACTACCTCGGGTTCGGGCAGTGGGACTTCATCGGCGTCGAGAACTACAAGGCGCTCGTCTCCGACCCGGCGATCCTGGCGTCGTACGGCTTCACGCTCGGCTTCGCGGCCGTCACCGTCGTCGTGACGCAGGTCGTCGCGTTGTCCCTGGCGATCGCGCTGGCGAAGAAGATCCGGTTCGCCGCCGGGTTGCGGTCGGTGTTCGTCATCCCGATGGTGATCTCGGGGATCATCGTCGCCTACGTGTTCAACTTCCTGTTCTCGAACACCGTGCCGGCCCTGGCCACCAGCGTCGGCTTCGGCCCGCTCGAGCAGAGCATCCTCGGCGACCCGAACCTCGCCTGGCTCGCGATCGTGATCGTGTCCGCCTGGCAGACCGTGCCGGGCGCGCTCCTCATCTACACGGCGGGGCTGACGTCCATTCCCGAGGAGCTGTACGAGGCCAGTGCGCTCGACGGCGCGACCGGCTGGAAGCAGCTCCGCTCGATCACGCTCCCGCTGCTCGGCGGCTTCATCGTCATCAACACCGTGCTCGGTGTGAAGGGCTACCTCGGCGCCTACGACGTGATCGTCGGTCTGACCAACGGCGGCCCCGGCAGCGCGACGAGCAGCGTCGCGATGACCATCTTCGGTGGCTTCACCGGCGGCGACTACGCCTACCAGATGGCGAACGCGACCGTGTTCTTCATCATCACCGTCCTCATCTCCGTGCTGCAGCTCGCGGCGACCCGCGGAAGGAACCTGCGACTCGCATGACCGCCATCGACACACGACCCCCGACCGACACCCGCGCCGTGACCACCGGCGGCACCGGTCGCTCCGGCCGCGGCCCCCGCCGACGACTGGGCGGCACGAACTGGACGCTGACCGTGGTCCTCGGCCTCGCGTCGCTGACCGTGCTCATCCCGCTGTACGTGACGCTCTCGATGGCGTTCAAGACGACCGAGCAGTCCGTCGACGGCAATGCACTCTCGCTGCCGTTCCCGTTCAACCCGGGCTCGTTCGCCGAGGCCTGGCAGCTGACCCGGTTCCCGGTGTCCTTCTCGGTGTCGCTGGGCGTCGCGGCGCTCACCGTCGTCGCCACGCTGCTGCTCAGCTCGTTCGCCTCGTACGCGATCGTCCGGAACTGGCACAAGCGGTTCTTCCGGTACTCGTTCGTCTACCTGCTCGCGGCGATGTTCCTGCCGTTCCCGGTGGTGGCGCTGCCGCAGATCAAGCTGACCGCCGAGATCGGCCTCGACAACCCGATCGGCGTCGGGATCCTGCACGCCATGTTCCAACTGTCGTTCAGCGTGCTGCTCTACTCGGCGTACCTGCGGTCGATCCCGGTCGAGCTCGAGGAGAGCGCCCGCATCGACGGGGCGTCCACGTGGCAGATCTTCTGGCGGATCATCCTGCCGCTGCTCGGCCCGATGAACGCGACGGTCGGCATCTTCGCGTTCCTGGCATCGTGGAACGACTTCATGATGCCGTCGCTCATCACGGCGGATCCGGGGTTGCAGACCCTGCCCGTGGTGCAGAACATCTTCCAGAGTCAGTTCGGCACCAACTACAACGTCGCCTTCGCCTCGTACCTGATGGCGATGGCGCCCACGATCATCGTCTACCTGTTCGCGCAGCGCTGGGTCATCAGCGGCGTGACGCAGGGCGCGGTCAAGAGCTGAGAGGCACCACGTGAGCAGCAGCAGCACCACCGGCAGCACCGACGCCGTCCTCCCCACCATCCGTCCGTTCCCGGGTTCGGACCCGGTCGCCGACCCCGAAGCCGTCGTCACCGGCGACCACTGGCGCATCACCGTGCTCGACGCCGGGGCGTTCCGCGTCGAGTGGAGCGACGACGGCGGGTTCGAGGACCGCGCATCGACCTTCGCGATGCGCCGACGCCTGCCCGTGCCGGCGTTCACCGTGGAGCAGACGGCAGCCGCCGACGGCCACGGCGCCGACGGCACCGGCACCGGCACCGCCGGCGTCGTCGTCACCACCGACCGTGCCCGACTGCGCTACGACGGCCGTCCCTTCAGCCCGAGCGGCCTGGTCGTCGAGACCACCGGTCCGGACGCCAACCGCTGGCGCTGGGGGCAGGAGCCGCGCGACCTCGGCGGCACCGGCCGCACCCTCGACGACGTCGACGGCCGGATGCCGCTCGAGCCGGGGATCCTGGCGCGCGACGGCATCACCGCGCTCGACGACAGCGAGTCGTTCCTGTTCGCCGACGACGGCTGGATCGGCACGCGGGTCCCCGGGCGCCGTGACGTCACGGTCTTCGCGTACGGCCGCGACTACGACGCCGCGCTCCGCACGTACCACGCCGTCTCCGGCCCGCCGTCGCGGATGCCGCGGTGGGCACTCGGCAACTGGTGGAGCCGGTACCACCCGTACAGCGACACCTCGTACCTCGAGCTGCTGGACCGCTTCGCCGCCGAACACCTGCCGTTCTCGGTCGCCGTCATCGACATGGACTGGCACCGGGTGGACTCGGTCCCGCCGCGCTTCGGCAACGGCTGGACGGGGTACTCCTGGGAGCCGTCGCTGTTCCCGGACCCCGAGGCCTTCCTCGCCGAGCTGCACCGCCGGGGGATGCGCACGACGCTGAACCTGCACCCGGCCGACGGCGTGCGGGCGTTCGAGGACGCCTACCCCGCGGTGGCGCGGGCGATGGGCGTCGACCCGGAGACCGAGCAGCCGATCCCGTTCGACCCGACGGACCGGCGGTTCCTGCAGGCCTACTTCGAGCAGCTGCACCGCCCGCTCGAGGAGCAGGGAGTCGACTTCTGGTGGATCGACTGGCAGCAGGGTCGTGAGACCGGGTTGCCCGGGGTCGACCCGCTGTGGCTGCTCAACCACTTCCACCTGCTCGACTCGGCGCGACACGCCGCGTCAGGCGCAGGCGCAGGCGCAGGCGCAGGCGCAGACGCAGACGCAGACGAAGACGAAGCTGCAGCCCCCGTCGACGGCATGACCTTCTCGCGCTACGCCGGCCCCGGCAGCCACCGGTACGCCGTCGGGTTCTCCGGCGATGCCGTCGTGTCGTGGACGTCCCTGGCGTTCCAGCCCGAGTTCACCGCCACCGCCGCGAACATCGGCTACCCCTGGTGGAGCCACGACATCGGCGGCCACACCCGCGGCGTCCGCGACGACGAGCTCGCCACCCGCTGGGTGCAGTTCGGGGTGTTCTCACCGATCATGCGCCTGCACTCCGCGAACAACCCGTTCATCCGCAAGGAGCCGTGGGTGTTCCCGGCCGAGGCCCGTGCCGCGATGGGAGAGGCACTCCGCTTCCGTCACCGCCTGGTGCCGTACCTGCACACGATGAACCACGGCACCGCCGAGGGCACTCCGCTGGTCCGGCCGCTGTACCACCTGGAGCCGCGCCGCGACGAGGCGTACCGGGTGCCGAACACCTACGCGTTCGGTTCGGAGCTGCTCGTCGCCCCCATCGTGGCGCCGCGCGACCCGGTCAGCCGACACGGGGTCGCCCGGGCCTGGCTGCCGCCGGGCACCTGGACCGACGTCTTCTCCGGCACGGTGTACGCGGGTGACCGGTTCGTCGACCTGCACCGCACGCTCGACACCGTGCCGGTCCTGCTGCGCGCCGGAGGGATCCTGCCACTCGCGGCGGCCGATCAGCTCGACGCAACCGTCAACCCGACGGCGTTCGAGGTCCTCGTCGCACCGGGTGCGGCGGGTGACTTCACCCTGGTCGAGGACCACGAGGGCGAGGGCAGCCGCACCGCCCGGACCCGTCTGACCTGGGACCCAGAGCACGCCGAGTTCCGGGTGCACGCCACCACCGGGGCCCTCGACGTCGTCCCCGCCCACCGCGACTGGCGGATCACGTTCCTCGCCGCACCGGCCGACGGGCAACCGACATCGGCACGCTGGGCCGACCGGTTCTCGGTCGACGTGTCCGTCGACTCGGCGTCGGGCGGATCGGTCACGCTGGTCGGCGCTCCGGTCGTCGGTGTCGACGCGCGGGAGGCCGTGCGGCGGGTCCTCGAGGGCGCGCAGGCCTGCAACCCGGAGAAGCTCGAGGCGTGGGAGGTCGTGGCGAAGGACCTGCCGCGTGCGGACCGCATCGTCGAGCTCGGCACCGTCGGGCTGCCCGACGCCCTGCGGGACGTCGTCGTCGAGCTGCTCGGCAGCGTGCACCCGGGGGAGTCGGCTCCCGCAGGCCGCTGACGGCACGCGACGGGGGACGAGGCGGAGGGGCGGCTCGTGGCCGGGCCCGCCACGTGCCGTGGGACCGGCCGCACTGCAGACTGGAGGCTCGTGGCCGGGCGCGCGCCGGGCCTCCCGTCCGTCGTCAGGCGCCCCGGTGCGCCGCCCGGTCGGACGTGCCGTCCGCGTACGGCGCGCTCTCGCCGACGAGCAGGCGGTGGCCGACCGTGACCAGCCGGCCGGGCACGTCGGAGCCGTCCATCCGCTCGACCAGCAGGTCGAGCGCGGTGTCGGCGAGGGCGACCGTGTCGGGCGCGACGGAGGTCAGGCTCGGCACCAGGCTCGACCCGAGGCCGACCGCGTCCCACCCGACGACGGCGACGTCGCCGGGGGCGTCCAGGCCGCGCAGGCGCATCGCCCGGAGCGCCCCGAGCGCGGCCAGGTCGTCGCGGCAGAGCAGACCGTCGACGCGGAGTCCGGCGTCGAGCGCGGCGCCGAAGGCGACCTCGGCACCGGCGGCGTCACCGACCTCGCGGGGGACCAGCAACGCGTCGTCGAGCGGCAGACCTGCGGCGACGAGTCCGGCACGGTAGCCGTCCAGACGCAGTCCGGACGTGCGCGACGACGGACCGGTCTCGTGCCCGAAGAACCCGATGCGGCGGCAGCCGAGCGCCACGAGGTGTGCGACGGCCTCGGTGGCGGCCCCGGCGTTGTCGATGACGACCTGGTCGGCGTGCGGGGGCCGGACGTCCTCGCCGAGGAACACCACGGCGGTGTCCCCGCGGATCCGGTCGATGGCCTCGGGCGTGAGCACCTGCGGGTGGATAACGACCCCGTCGACCACACCGGCCTCACGTCCCCGCACCGCTGAGCGTTCACCGTCGGGGTCGCCGCCGGTCTCCTCGAGCAGGAGCTGGTAGCCGCGGTCGGCGCACACCCGCGAGAACACGTGGGCCAGTTCGGCGAAGTACGGACGCCGCAGGTCGGGGAACGCGAAGGCGAGCATGTTCGAGCGTCCGGTCGCCAGGGACCGGCCCGAGACGTTGGGGCGGTAGCCCAGCTCGTCGATCGCGGCCTGCACCCGACTGCGCATCGGGTCGCTGACGTGCTGGTAGCCGCGGACGACGTTGGACACGGTCTTCATCGAGACGCCGGCGTGTGCGGCGACGTCCTGCAGCGTGACCTTGCCCATCCGCTCACCGTAGCGGGCGGAGGGGGTCGTGGTTGCTCGCCCGCGGTCGTGCGTGCTCGCCCGCAGTCGGGGTTGCTCGCCCGCGGTCGTCAGGGGACGAGTCGGCGTTGCACGATCGCGCGGGCGACCTCGGAGAGCTGCTCGTGGTGCTCGAGCGCGTACCCACGGATCACCGCGAAGGCGTCCTCGATCGAGACGCCGCGCAGGTACGACACGACGCCCTTGGCCTGCTCGATCACCTCGCGCGAGCCGATGGTCCGCTGCAGCTGCGCGCGGACGACCTCGTGCTCGCGCAGGGAGCGTTCGTGCAGGATGCCGATCGCCGCCACGTCCGCCAGGGCGCGGGCGACGCGCAGGTCCGACTCCACGAGCGCACCGACGCCGGCACCGAACAGGTTGAGCGTGCCGATGACGTTGCTCCCCAGCCGGAGCGGGACGGCGTGCACGGACCGGAACCCGAGCGCGAGCGCACCCGTGCGGAACATCGCCCACTCCGCCGGGGCGACCTCGATGTCCGGGCACGTCACGACCCGTCCGGTCGCGAACGAGGTCATGCAGGGGCCGGCCTCGGCGTCGAGCTGCAGCACCTCGACGAGCCGGGTCGCCTCGGAGGTCGAGGCCACGACCTCGAGCTCCTGGTCGTCGTTCGCCAGCAGGATGCCCGCGGCGTCGATGCCGAGCACGTCGACGCACGTCTCGACCAGGGTCTGCAGCAGCTCCACGACGTCGTAGGCGTCCACCAGGGTGTCGGCGAGCGACGTGAACGTCTCGAGGATCCGGGCTTCTCGGCCTGCCGTCGTCACTGGACCTCCTCGATCAGGTCGCCTCGCTTCTCGAACCGGACCGTGCCGTCGAGGATCCCCTCCGCCACCCGCCGCATCGTCGTCCGGCGAGCGAAGGCGTGCCCCTGCAACAGCAGGTAGGCGTCCTCGGGGCTGATGTCGAGCTGCGCGAGCACGACCCCTGTGGCCTGGTGCACCACACGCCGCGACGACGGGCTCCGATCGAGCAAGGCGTCGTCCTCGTCCGCGATGGAGCGGAGCGCCCGGCGCAGGACCCGGCGGCTGACGGCCGAGGCGAGGGTCATGGCCTGCCGCACGGTGTCGTCCTCGATCGTCGCGGGCTCCGGCACGTACACGTCGATCGCGCCGAGCGGGAACGGCCCGAAGGCGACCGGGAACGCGAAGACCGCGCCGAGGGGCTCGCTCCGAACCGCATCGTTGAAGGCGGGCCACGCGGCGTTCGGGCGCCGCACGAGATCCGTCTCCAGTACCGGGGCATCGGTCGCGAGCGCGGTCCAGCACGGTCCCTCGGACAGGTCGAGCTGGATCTCGTCGATCCGGGTGGCGACCTCGTCGGTCGCGGACACGGTCTCGCTCGGGCACAGGTCACCGAAGGTCGAGATCGAGACACCGCCCATCGGCAGCGCGAGCGCGAGCGGCCGACTGAGTTCATCGTCGGCGATCTCCGCCGACCGGAGCGCACGGAGTGCACGCTCGAATGCGTCATCCATGGGCGCCTTCCCTGCCGTCTGTCGATCCTACGCGCTGGTCGGTGTCGGACGATCCGGACGGCGCAGGCGTGTTCGGCGGTGGGCCGGCGCGCCAGGCGGGGAGTTCTGCGGGCGGGTACGACCCCTGCTCGTCCTGCACCCGGAGCATCGCGTCCAGCGCCAGCAGCGTCACACCGGAGGTCTCGCGCACCACCGTCCGCACCGCGTTGCCGAGCAGGAACGCCATCAGGTCCTCGCTGCCGCCGTCCGGCCGGTAGTCCCGCCACGGACCGGCCCCCGCTCGCTGCAGCGCACCGGCGAGCACCGCCTTCGCGTCGTCGACGTCGACCTCGCAGTCGAGCACCAGGCGGAAGCGCCGCTGGTTCCGGTCCGACAGGCTCGGTGCGCCGTCCTCGTCGTCCTCGGGCACGAAGGAGCGCAGCGCCGACGAGGGCGCGATCCCGTAGGCGGCACGGAACGCCGCAGCCATCCGGCCCGCGTTGCTGAACTGCCAGCGCTCGGCGATCTCCGCGATGGTCCGACGGTCCGGCGCTGCCGACGCTGCCTGCAGATCACGGCGCACGCCCTCGAGCCGGACCGCCCGCAGGTACACGCCGGGCGTCTGCCCGAGCTCGGCCTGGAACCGCTTCTGCAGGCTCCGGGGCGACAGCTGCACGGCCGCGGCGACGTCGGCGACGGTGATGTGGGTCGCGGCACGTTCCTGCACGAACCGGACGGCATCGCGGACTGCGCGGGAGATCCGAGGCGGTCCGTCCGGCACCGCGGTGCTCCCGTCGCTCATGGACTGACCGTACGACACCGTCGCGGCGCACACTCCCAGCGCCGCCGAACGGGGCGCGGATGGTCCGCCTTACGCGGTCTGTTGTCAACCCCTGACGTGACGGGAACTGTCCTGTCAATACTGAAAGTGTCTCGTGCACTGCTGCGGAAGCAGTGCGCCACATCGAACCGACAGGGAGGCGCGATGGGACACGCACAGGGAATCTCGACCACGGTGACCGACTCCGCCGTCTGGCAGCAGGTCGTCCACACCGATCGGATCCGCGCGCTCGCCGCGACGGACCCGACGGACATCCGCGTCCAGCCGGTCGACGCCGGGTGCTGGCGGGTGGTCGACGCCGCAGCTGCATGGGGGGACCCCGACATGCTCCTCGGCTTCATCGAGCGCACGGTGGACGGTTTCGACTGCACGCTCATGGCGGCGCTGCACGAGCACGACCGGCGAGCGAGCCTGCAGGACGCCCGCGCCTGGTTCGAACACCGCTGCGGAAAGCGCTTCGACGAGGCACCGTGCTGACCGCGGTCCACGGGACCGACGCCGCCCGGACCGTCACCGCGAGGATCGACGCGCAGCGACGCCGCACCGAACGATCCGGTACCGACCGGGCCTTCGCCGCACGCGTGCTCGCCCAGGCCGGGCACGGCCGTGACGTGCGCTTCGACGTCGAGGACGACGCCTTCCGGCTGCCGTTCCGGTTCCGCTACCGGACCCGACGGGACGGTTGCGTGAGCCTCGTCACCGCGTCGGCGACCTCCGGCTTCTCCGGGGTCTTCGAGCCCATCGACCGCATCGTCGTCGGGTGGTCGAGCACCGGAGGTGTCCACATCGCCGTCGAGGACGGCGTCGTCCTCGAGACCCGCCCGGGCACGCCCGTCCTGATGCCGACGTCCGGGGAGTTCTCGGTGCGCGCCCCGAAGGGCACGCTGCAGCTCGTGAGCATCGACCGGTCGCTCCTCGACCAGGTGCGCTCGTCGCTGGGAGCAGCGTCCGAACTGCCGACGCGGGGTGCCGAGCCCGCCGTCGCTGCCCTCGAACACCTGCGCCGGTGCGTCGAGCAGGTGGCCGTCACCGCGACGCGCGACGGGTTCACGTCCGGTGCCCGGACCGGTGCGCAGGTCGCGCTGGTCGAGGCCGTACTCGGAGCCTTCGGCGTGCGGACGCCCGCGGTCCTCCGCCGGGCGGTGACGCCGTCGACGGTCGAGCTCGCCGAGGCCTACCTCGACGGACACTGCGAGCGGACGTTGTGCCTGGCCGACATCTGCGACGCCGTGGGCGTGAGCCCGCGGACCCTGCAGACGGCGTTCATGCGGGAACACGGGGTCTCGCCGATGACGTTCCTGCTGCGGATGCGGCTCGACCGGGTGCACGCGGCACTGGAGTCCAGCAGCCGGCACGAGACGAGTGTGAGCGAGGCCGCGATGGCCTGGGGGTTCCGGCACCTGGGGCGGTTCTCGGGCACGTACTTCCGTCGGTTCGGGGAGTACCCGGGGCAGACGTTGCGTGCATCGTCCGGTCGGTGCGCGGACGGTCCGGAGCGCCACACGGGTTGAATTCGTGCACTACGCAACGTGTTCTGGACACCACGGTGAACACGCAAGTTCGGCCCCTAGGGTCGCCGCAAGCGCAATCGCGTGAACTCCCTCGAACCGGTTGAAGGACCGATCCGTACCGGAAGGCGGTCCACATGACCACCACTCCGCTCGCTCCGGGTTACACCCGCACTCGTCCCGCTACGGGTGCCCGCAAGGGCACCTCGACCTACTCCGCGCTCCTGGCGCAGGTGAAGGAGAACGGCCTCCTGCGCCGTCGTACCGGTTTCTACTGGGCACTGTTCGGCGCACTCGTCGGCAGCCTCGCCCTCACCTGGGTCGCGTTCGCGTTCCTCGGCGACTCGTGGTTCCAGCTCATCGTGGCCGGTGCGCTGGGCGTGCTGTTCACACAGTTCGCGTTCCTGTCGCACGAAGCCGCGCACCGCCAGGTGTTCGAGTCCCAGAAGTGGAACGACCGCGCGGGCCGCTGGCTCGGCACGTTCCTCGTGGGCCTCAGCTACTCGTGGTGGATGAACAAGCACACCCGCCACCACGGCAACCCGAACACCGTCGGCAAGGACCCCGACATCGCCCCCGACGGCATCCGCTTCCTGCCGGAGGACGCCGCCGCCGTCAAGGGTGGCGCCATGAAGACCTTCATGCGCTTCCAGGGGTGGCTCTTCTTCCCCCTCCTCACGCTCGAGGGCCTGAACCTGCACCGCTACGCCGTGATGTCCATCGTCACCGGCAACGGCACCAAGGCCGACAAGAAGCACCGCCTCATCGAAGGCGCCCTGCTGGTGGCCCGTTTCGCGATCTACCTGACGGTGGTGTTCTGGTTCTTGCCGTTCGGGATGGCGTGTGCGTTCCTCGGGGTGCAGCTGGCCGTGTTCGGCGTGATGATGGGCGCTTCGTTCGCCCCGAACCACAAGGGCATGCCGACCATCGCCCACGACGCGAAGGTCGACTTCTTCTCCCGCCAGGTGCGCACCTCGCGCAACATCCGTGGCGGCTGGTGGGTGTCGTTCCTGATGGGTGGGCTGAACTACCAGGTCGAGCACCACCTGTTCCCGTCGATGCCGCGTCCGGCGCTGAAGCAGGCTCGCCTGCTCGTGCGTGACCACTGCGACACCCTCGACGTTCCGTACACCGAGACCACGCTGCTGCGCTCGTACGGCATCGTCGTCCGGTACCTCAACCGCGTCGGCCTCGCCGCCCGCGACCCCTTCGCGTGCCCCATGGTCGCGCAGCTGCGCATCCACTGACGCCGTGCTGACCGCCATGCCCACGGGCACCGTCAAGTGGTTCGACCACAGCAAGGGGTTCGGCTTCATCCACCCCGACGACGGGTCCCAGGACCTGTTCGCGCACTTCTCCAGCATCGTCGCGGCGACCGGTTCCCGGCCGCTCGCCCAGGACGACCACGTGCAGTACGAGATCGGGCCCGGCAAGAAGGGCCCGCAGGCGGACAACATCTCGATCATCCGCTGATCGGCACCACCACGAGCAACGCCCCGACCGGTCCGGTCGGGGCGTTGCTCGTTGCGCGGACGTGGCCGCGGCCGCGGCCGCGGCCGACCGAGTCTCGCCCTGCCGGACACGTTGCGTGACCCGGCATCCGCAGGGTGTCGGCGGAACCGAGTCTCGGCAGGGGCCGCCGGCCCGGCGCACCACGGGACGGACGGGAGGCCCGGTGTCAGCTGGCACCGTCCCTCCCGGCACGGCCGTCGAGCCGCTGGCGAGTGACGGCGGAACCGGCGGATGGGCCCTCCCGTCTGCCTGCGCGCAGTCCACGGCTGCGGGCTGGGCTGTCTTTCGCGCTGAGCGACAGACCACGCGGACGCGACCGCGTGAGGTGCCGCCCAGCCCGTGACGACGGCGGCGGCCGCTGGCCCGGCGTACCCACACGACGGACGGGAGGCCCGGTGCCAGCTGGCACTGGGCCTCCCGTCCGTCTGTGCGCCCGTTCTTTCCCATCGCGCGCGTGTTGGTTCGCAAGAACGGGCGTACCTGGTCGAAAGAACCGACCAGGTACGCCCGATTCCGCCAGGTACGCCCGGTTCCGCTGGGTACACGCGGTCCCACCAGGTACGCCCGTTTCCGCCAGGTACGCCCGGTACCGCTCGACGCACGAGCCGCAACGCAAGTCGGCCCGGGCCACGCTGCTGCGTGGTCCGGGCCGACTGTGGTGGTGCGGGGTGTTACTTGATCTGGGCGGTGATGGTGGCGGTGCCGACGAGGAGGCCGCGCTTGACGGCGTCGGTGCCGAAGGTCTTGTTCAGCAGGCCGGCGGCGTCTTCGGAGATGTGGACGGTGGTGCCGGTGAGGATGGCGTTGTCGCCCTCGAGCTGGAGGGGCTTGAGGGAGCCGCCGTGCAGCTCGAACAGGAACGCGTTGGCCGCGGCGACCTTGCCGTTGACGAGGACGTCGCCGTAGAGCTTGGACGAGCCCGGGTTCACGACGAAGTTCTCCAGCGTGACGGTGGTGTCGCCGGCCTTCAGGGTCAGACCCGAGTCGTCGTGGTTCAGCAGGCCCTGCACGTACGGGCGGTAGTTGCCATCCGGCGACCAGTAGGTGACCGACCCGGCGGTGATCGGGAACGACACCGACCCGTCAGCCAGGGTCGCATCGCCCGAGACGCCGGGGGTGAGCTTGAGGGCGGTGAGGGCGTCGGTGAAGCCGGAGTCGAGCTTCACGGCGGTGGAGCCACCGAGGACCTCGGGGACCGAGGCGACGGGTGCGGGGATCTTCGACTCGGACGACGAGGACACCGTGTGCACGTTCGGGGTCGCGGCCTGGGCGGAGGAGATCCCGAACGCGGCACCGCCGAGGACGAGGGCGCCGGTCGTGGCGAGGGTGATGGAGGTCTTGAGGCTCTTACGCATCGTGATCAGTCCTTTGCTGTTGTCGCGCTCGGCGCGGCTGCTGTGCGCGCCGAACACACCCTTGGATGGGGTGGAGAACCAGCGATGTGCGGCTGGTGAGCGCTCCGGGTGTTTCCCGGTCGTTGCAGGTGATTCGGCGTCGTCCGCCAGTCGGATTGGAACGATTTCTCCGGGCCTGCCACCCCTAGGCTCGGGTCATGCGGGGAACGACGATCCGACCGACCACGGAGGACGACTGGGAGTCCGTGCGGGCACTGCGGCTGGAGATGCTCCGGGACACCCCGAAGGCGTACGGGGAGCGGCTTGCCGACGCGGAGCGGCTGCAGGAGCGTGACTGGCGTCGACGCGGCCGCCGTGAGCACGACGTCGGCGGGACGACTCTCGCCGCGATCGGTGCCGACGGCCGGTGGATCGGGACGATGGGGGTGTTCGTCCCCGGCCCCCGCGTCGGGCCGCTCCTGGTCGGCGTCTACGTCGCACCGTCGCACCGGGGTCGTTCCGCCGGTGTCGCCGATGCGTTGCTCGACGAGATCGAGGTGTGGGCGGCGGCGCACGGATCGGCCCTTCGGCTGCACGTGCACGAGGGGAACACCCGCGCGCAGGCCTTCTACGCCCGACGTGGCTACGAGCCGACAGGTGCGACCGAGGCGTACGTCCTCGATCCGAGCGAACTCGAGCTCGAGATGATCCGGCAGCTGCGGGGATCGCTGTGACCGGCGGGACGGCCAGGGCCGCGGGGTCCGCCGTGCGGTGGCTGCTGTCCGACGTGGGCGGCGTCCTCGAACTCGTGGACGACGCCGCCTGGCCCGGACGCTTCCGGGCGCGGTGGGCCGAGCGTCTCGGGATGACGACGGACGACTTCTCCGCACGCCTCACTGCGGCCGACCTGCCGGACGCCTCCCGCCAGACCGGCGTCGTCGACCGGTACTGGTGTGCGATCGGTACGGCGCTCGGGCTGGGGGCCGACCAGCTCGCCGTCATGCGGGCCGACTTCTGGGATGCGTACTGCGGAACGCTGAACCAGCCGTTGTACGACTTCCTCGCCGGACTCCGCGGAACGATCGGCCTCGCGATCCTGTCGAACTCTGGCGATGGTGCTCGCGAGGAAGAGGAGCGGCGCTTCCGGTTCTCGGCGGTGTTCGATCCGATCTGCTACTCCCACGAGATCGGCGTGAACAAGCCCGACGCCGAGGCGTTCCGCATCACGCTCGAGCGCTTGGGGGCGGACCCGGACGAGGTGTTCTTCGTGGACGACGTGCCCGAGAACATCGAGGCCGCACGTGCGCTCGGCATCGGGGCGCACTTGCATGTCGACACCGACGAGACGATCCGGGTGCTCGAGGCGGTCGTGCGGGGGAGCGGTCAGCATTGACCGTCGGCATCGTGTTCTTCGACGTCGACGGAACCCTCGTCAGCCCCGGTTCCAGCAGCAGTTTCCTGGCCGCCCGGTTCGGGCACCAGGACGCGCTCGACGATGCAGAAGCCCGCTACGCCGACGGCGGTCTCACCAACCAGCAGGTCAGTGAGGTCGACGCACGCGGGTGGCGTGGCACGTCCGTCGCGACGGTCGACCGGTGGCTCGACGGCCTGCCGGTGTTGCCCGGAACCGAGACCGTCGTCGCGTGGTGCCGTGCCCACGACGTCGAACCCGTGCTCGCGTCGCTCGCGTGGCAGCCCGTGACCCGTTCCCTCGCGCGGCGGTTCGGGTTCGTCCCGAACGGCGGGCCCCGCGTGGGGGAGCACCGCGGCATCCACGACGGCACCGTCGCCGAGCACTTCGACGAGTTCGACAAACGGGACCGGGCGCTCGCGCTCGCTCGCGACCTCGGTGTGCCGATCGAACACTGCTGCGCCATCGGCGACAGCCGCTCGGACATCCCGCTCTTCCAGGCGCTCCCCAGTGCGTTGGCGCTCAACGCGGGTCCGGCGGCACGTGCGGCCGCGAGTGACGCGATCGACGCGGAAGACCTCTGGCGCATCGTTCCCTGGCTCGACCGCTGGCTCCGGGAACTCGCCTGATCGATCGGCTCTGAGACGGATGCGGCATGATCGGTCCGTGCCTGATGTGAACCCGACTGCCGCGTACCGTGCCGCCCGCGACCAGCTCCTTGCCGCGGACTCTCCCGAAGCGGCACGCGCCGGGTTCCGCTGGCCGGACGTCGGCGACACGTTCAACTGGGCGACCGACTGGTTCGACGTCATCGCGACCGACAACAGCCGCACCGCGCTCTGGATCGTCGAGGAGGATGGCCGTGAGCAGCGGTTCAGCTACGCCGAGATGGCCGCACGGTCCGATCGGCTCGCCGCGCGCCTGCACGGCTTCGGCGTGCAGCAGGGCGACCACGTCCTCGTCATGCTCGGTAACCAGCTCGAGCTCTGGGAGACCATGCTCGCCGTGATCAAGCTCGGTGCGGTCATCCTGCCGACGTCGACCATGCTCGACACGGCCGACCTGCAGGACCGCGTCGACCGGGGCTCAGTGGCGCACGTCGTCACGAACCGGAGCGAGACGCACAAGTACGACGACGTCCGCGGGTCCTTCACACGCATCGTCATCGGCGGTCCCGCTGACGGGTGGACGGAGTACCCGAGCGACCTGGGCGAGCCCGCTCCCGCCGACGAGGTCCGTCCCCACGTCGTCACCCGCACGACCGACCCGTGCCTGGTCTACTTCACGTCCGGCACGACGTCGAAGCCGAAGATGGTCGTGCACACCCATACGTCGTACCCGGTCGGGCACCTCAGCACGATGTACTGGCTCGGCGTCCGGCCCGGTGACGTGCACCTGACGATCAGCTCGCCCGGGTGGGGCAAGCACGCCTGGAGCTGCTTCTTCGCGCCGTGGATCGCGGAGGCCACCGTGTTCATCCACAACACCGCGCGCTTCGACCCCGCCGCACTCCTCGCGCAGCTCGAGCGGGCCGAGGTCAATACGTTCTGCGCGCCGCCGACCGCGTGGCGGATGATGCTGCAGTCCGACCTCGGCGTGAAGCCGCGGGCGCTCCGCGAGCTCATCTCGGCCGGCGAGCCGCTCAACCCCGAGGTCATCGGCCGGGTCGAAGCGGCGTGGGGGCTCACCATCCGCGACGGCTACGGGCAGACCGAGACCACGGCGATCATCGGCAACGCCCCGGGCGCCGCCGTGACGCCCGGCGCGATGGGCAAGCCGCTCCCCGGCGTGACCGTGACGCTGCTCGACCCCGTCACCGGCGAGCCGGGCGACGAGGGTGAGGTCTGCCTCGACCTCACCGAGCGGCCCGTCAACCTGATGGCCGAGTACCTCGGCGACCCCGACCGCACGGCATCGTCGATGCGCGACGGATTGTTCCACACCGGCGACATCGCCGTCCGTGACGCCGACGGCGAGCTGACCTTCATCGGCCGCACCGACGACGTGTTCAAGTCCTCGGACTACAAGGTGTCGCCGTTCGAGGTCGAGAGCGCCCTGCTGCAGCACCCGGCCGTGGCCGAGAGCGCGGTCGTCCCGGCCCCTGACGACGCCCGTCTGAACGTCGTCAAGGCGTACGTCACGTTGGCCACCGGATGGGAGGCGTCGGCCGAGACCGCCAGGCAGGTCCTGGAGTACGCACGCACGGCTCTCCCCGCCTACGCGCGCGTCCGCCGCGTCGAGTTCGCGGAGCTCCCGAAGACCATCTCGGGCAAGATCCGCCGCGTGGAGCTGCGGGAGCGCGAGGAGCAGTCGGTGAGCAACGGCACGCGCGCCGAGGGCGAGTGGCGCGACGACGAGTTCCCCGGCCTCCGAGCACCCCGCCCGCAGGCGAGCTGACCCGCACGGGCACCGAGGGCTCGGCACGTGGAACTGATCAAGGACGTCACGCGCGGCGACTGGTTGCTGGCCCGAGCCGGCGCGTTCGCCACGTTCGGCGGCGTCGCGGGCACCGGGTTCGAGGCGTACGCCCGGATCCTGCACCCGCTCCGAGCGGATCGCGAGGACCGGACGACCGTGGACGAGCACGACGAGCACCCGGTCCTCGAGTCGGCCGAGTGGCGCTGGGCCGACGTCGCCGAGCGCACCCGTCGGACGATCGACCCGCTCGTGTCGTGGCAGACGCTCAGCGGTCGGGACGACGAGTCGGACCTGCCCTTCGAGGACGGCTGGGTCGTCCATCCGCCCGAAGAGGGGTGGTACGAGCCGACGCAACTCGCCGCGCTCACCGAGCTTCTCGCCGACGCGACGTCGACGCCGGACGACCTGGTCGGGGCGGTCTGGGACGGATGGGGCGACCTGAACGGGACGTCGACGTTGGGCTTCGGGTGGCAGGGGAGCGGCGAGCCGACGGCGGCCGAGCGCGTGGATATGCAGGCGCACATGGCCCGGGCCCAGGCGCAGCACCGGCGGGAGCAGGCTGCGCTCCGGGAGTCGCTCGCGGGTCCGCGCTTCCTGTGGCCGGCACGCGAGTGCTTCCTGCTCTCCATGTCCCTGCCGCAGCTCAGCGACCCGTCCTGGACGGACGACGCCCGCGTGGGCACGTACGTCGATTTCGGGCACACCCCGCAGATGCTCTGGCCCGAGGGGCACGAGTGGGTGCTCGCCACCGAGATCGACTGGGACTCGACGATCGTCGCAGGCTCACGGTCACTCGTCGACGCGGTCCTCGCCGACGCCCGGTTCGAGGCGTACGAGGTCGACGCGGACGCTTCCCCGGGTTGATCAGACCGGCAGGGCCACCTCGGTGGTCACGCGCCGGACACTCCGTGTGGACGCGGCGACCACGGTGGCGACGACGATGACGACGGCGCAACCGATCAGGGTCGCGGGCGTGCCGACCGCGTGCGCCAGCGGTCCCACCAGGGCCTCGCCGAGCGGGACGGCGACGAACGACCCGACCATGTCGTACGAGTAGACCCGCGACAGCACGGCCCGGGGCACGTTCGACTGCAGCGCGTGGTCCCAGGCGATCGCGAACAGCTCGATGGCCACCCCGCCCAGGGCGAACGCGACGAGCAGGGTCGGCAGGGCCGGTGCGCCAGCGAGCGCCACGACGGGGAGCGCGGTCACGGCCATCAGGGCGACGCCGATGCCGAGGGCGTGCCGCGGCCGCCACCGCAGCGCGATCAGCGCTCCGAGCGCCAGACCGACGGTCTGCGCGGCGACGACGAGTCCCCAACCCGCCCTGCCGAACGAACCGTCCGCGACCACCGGACCCAGCACGGTGGTGGCACCCACGAAGGCGGCGTTGAGCACCGCGAACTGGGCGACCACCGTCCAGACCCAGCGTCGTCCCGCGAACTCGACCCATCCCTCCCGGATGTCCGCGATCACCGACGGGCGGTCGGCCGGCGCGACGGACGTGCGACGTGGCAGTCGGATCCGTGCGTACAGGGATGCAGCGACGGCGAAGCCGGCGGCGTCCACCGCCAATCCCCACCCGGCGCCGACGAGCGCCACCATGCCGGCGCCGGCGGAGGCCCCGACGATGGTGCCGGCGTTGATGCTCAACCGGATCACGGCGTTCGCCGGACGGAGCAGTGACTCGGGCACGGTCTCGGGGACCATGGCAGCGGTCGTCGGCAGGCTGACCGCGGCGACCGCACCGTTCAGGATGCTCAGGACGACGAGGAGCGGGACCGTCGCGGTGCCGGTCAGGACCAGCGCGGCGACGGCGCCCTGCGTCAGGGCAGCACCGAGTGACGTGGCGACGAGCACGACGTCACGGGGGAGACGGTCGGCGATGACCCCGCCGAACAGCAGGACCGCGACGTTCGCGACCGAACGTGCGGCCACGACGAGGCCGAGGTCGACGGGTGAGCCGGTGAGGTCGAGGACGGCGAACGCCAACGCGATCGGGGCGACGGCGTTGCCGAGGATGCTCACCGTGCGGGCGGCGAGCAGCCAACGGAACGGCGCGTGCCGGAGGACGCCCGTGGTCGGCGTGCTCACGGTCGCCGCATCGGGAACATCGAGACGGTCATCGACACCGGGACGGTGCCCGGGGTACGGGGGCGCTGCGCTGCGGCGTGGAGCAGGGCAGAGGCCTGGCCGACGTGGTGCACCACGCGACGCCACGTCTCGGGGCCGACCCACAGTTCGGCGTCGGTGGAGACGCCGGGCCCTGTGGTCCGCTGTCGAACGCGTCGCCGGAGCTCCTCGACCTGCGCCTCGACGTAGACGAGCTGGTCCTCGATCGAGACGTCCTCGGCGCCACTGCCGGATCGGGCGTCGGGGTCGAACGCCCGCGACGACGACTCGTGCCGGTACCGCTTCGCCTCGCCGCCCCGGAGCCGGACGACCTCGACGACGGCGATCAGCCCGGCCCGTTCGAGGACACGCAGGTGGTAGCTCGCGGTGGCCTGCGAGAGACCGAGCTCCCGTGCGGCCTCGGCTGCGCTCATCGCGGAGCTCGTCACCAGCGAGAGCAGGCGGAGCCGTATCGGGTGGGCGGTCGCCCGGAGGGACTGGAGGCTGGACATGTGCCCATCGTTGCCCCCGCACCCGGTACCGTCAAATGGCTCTTTGGGGGTCGTCCGGACTGATCTGCGCTGCGACCTTTCGCGCCCAGCGACACCTCACGGCCGGCCGCGCGCGTGAACTGTCGCCCAGCACGAAAACCCGCGCGACGCCGATGCCGACCCGCGCCCGCACCCACGCGCCGCGCCCCGGCCCCAGCGCCCCAGCACCCCCCGCGTCACCCTGTGGGAGCACACATCTCCCCCCAACGGCGGACGCGGCGCCGACGGCCGCTCCCGTAGCGTCGAGGCCGTGATCGAAGTCAGCCATCTCACCAAACAGTACGGTCCGAAGACCGCCGTGGACGACGTCTCCTTCGTCGTGCGTCCCGGCAGTGTGACCGGCTTCCTCGGGCCCAACGGCGCCGGGAAGTCCACCACGATGCGCATGATCATGGGGCTCGACCGGCCCACGTCGGGCACAGCCACCGTGAACGGCCAGCCGTACACGAGCTTCCGCGACCCGCTCCGGCAGGTCGGCGCCCTGCTCGAGGCGAAGGCCGTGCACTCGGGCCGCAGCGCCTACAACCACCTGCTCTCGCTCGCGGCGACCCACGGCATCCCGAAGTCCCGCGTGCACGAGGTCATCGACATGACCGGCCTCGACTCCGTCGCGAAGAAGCGCGTCGGCGGGTTCTCGCTCGGCATGGGGCAGCGCCTGGGAATCGCTGCCGCACTGCTCGGCGACCCGAAGACCCTGATCCTCGACGAGCCGGTCAACGGCCTCGACCCCGACGGTGTCGTGTGGGTGCGTCAGCTCGCTCGCCGCATGGCCGCCGACGGCCGCACGGTGTTCCTCTCCAGCCACCTGATGAGCGAGATGGCGCAGACCGCCGACCGCGTGGTCGTGCTCGGCCGGGGCAAGGTCCTCGCCGACGCCCCGATCGCCGAGTTCGTCGCCGGTGGTGGCGCCGCTGCAGGCACCGATGCCGCCGTCAGCCGTGTCATCGTCCGCACGCCGGACCCGAACGGCCTGTTCAACGCCATCGGCCCGAACGCCGCGGTCACCCAGCGCGAGGACGGCTCGTTCCTCGTCGTCGGGCCCGACGCACCGACGGTCGGCAACATCGCCGCACAGGCAGGCGTCCCCCTGCACGAACTCACCCCGACCGGCGCGAGCCTGGAGGAGGCCTACATGGCCCTCACCCGCGACGACGTCGAGTACCGATCGGAGGGCACCCGATGAGCGCCACCACCTCGCCCACCACGCCGTCGACCCGGATGTCCGGCTCGACCCGCCTGTCGTTCCCGCACCTGGTGCGGAGCGAGTGGATCAAGCTGCGCAGCATCCGGTCCACGTTCTGGTGCTACGCGATCCTGGTCGTCCTCACGATCGGCATGGCCGCGCTGATCGGGGCGAACACGAACAGCGGCGGCCAGGAGCTGCCGACGGACCTCGCCAACGGCACCTTCGTGAACGCCAACGCCGTGGGTGTCCTGCTCTCGTCGCTCGTCGTCGGCGTGCTCGGCGTCCTCATCATCACCGGTGAGTACGGCACGGGCCAGGTCCGCTCGACCTTCACCGCAGACCCGCGGCGCACCGGCGTGATCCTGGCGAAGGCCACCGTCCTCGCCATCGCGACCTTCGTCGTCAGCGCCGTCGCCACCTGGATCGGCGTCCTCATCTCGCTCCCGCTACTGGCCGGCAACGGTGTCGAGCCGGAGCTCGGTGACCCGTCGGTGTTCCTGCCGATCCTCGGTTCGTCGGTCTTCCTGACCCTGCTGGCGCTCCTCGCGTACGGCATCGGTCTGCTCGTCCGGTCGAGCGCCGGCGGCATCGCGATCACGCTCGGCCTCCTGCTGGTCGTTCCGGGGGTGCTCGCACTCATGAGCGGACTGATGAAGGTCGACTGGCCGATGGACATCGCGGCATTCCTGCCCGACTCGGCCGGCGGCCAGCTCTACGCCTACTCGTACGACGGCGCGAGCACGGTCGACAACAGCGGGGTCGTGCTGAACGGCTGGGGCGGCTTCGGCGTCCTCGCCGCCGAGGTGCTCGTCGTCGGTGGCCTCGCCCTGACGCTCGCGCGCCGTCGCGACGTCTGACGCGACCACCCCACGGCCGGGAGGCGCGGTGCCAGCCGGCACCGCGCCTCCCGTCGTTCCGCGGGCGGGTCCACCGCGTCACTAGGCTCACAGCGTGCGTTCCGTCCCCGCCCTGCTCCTGCCCGCGAGCGCTGGTGTGCTCCTGCTGGCCGGCTGCGCCGGGCCGCCGCCCGTCGACGAGGCAGCGCTGTCCGCCTGGGAGAAGCGCCAGATGGCCACCCACTCGGACCGGGATCTCGGGGCGATGTCCGCCGACGAGTCCGCCGGGCAGAGCGCGACGGGGAACGACGACGAGATCGACCGCGGCGTCACGATCACGTTCGCGCACCCGGAAACGGTCGACCACCTCGAGTTCTCGTGCTTCGGTGACGGGCACATGAGCGGTTCCGTCATGATCGTCTCCGGTGGCACCTCTCGGAACCACATCACCGAGGCGATGCCCTGCGGCGACGGAGAGCAACGCATCGACCTGCGGCGAACCTGGCGTGCCGAGGTCGACAGCGTCTCCTTCAACGGGTTCGACAGCGACCGGGACAGCGCCTGGAACGTTCGCGTGATCGGCGCAGAGCCCGTCGAGGACTGACCCCCCGAGCGCTCAGGACCGCCGGACGTCGTACCGGTGCAGGGTGACGCCGTTGTCGTAGCGCTGCTGCTCGAGCAGGTCGAGCTGCACGAGCGGGCGGTGCCCCGAGCGCGGCGGATCGAACAACGGGCGGCCGGCGCCGAGCACCGACGGGTGCGTGAAGAGCATGACCTCGTCGAGCAGCCCGGCATCGAGCAGCTGACTCGCGATGCTCGGTCCGCCCACGCCGATGTCGCCCTCGCCGGCGGCACGGATCGCAGCCAGCTCGGCGATCGCGTCGTCGTCGCCGCCGATGACCCGGGTGTCGTGGTCGGCGGTGGTCCGTGTGCGGGACACCAGGATCTTCGGCTGCGCCGTCCAGATCTCGCCGTACTCGCGCAGGTACTGCGGCATCGACTCGTCGTGCCGGGCATCCGGCCAGAACGGGTCCATCATGTCGCGGACCACCCGGCCCTCGACGGACAGGGTCATCGCGGCGGCGCGGGCGTTGAACTCGCGGTGCAGCGGCTCGTCGATGCGGATCCAGTCGGGTCCGTCGAGTCCGTCGTGCTCGCCGGGGGCCCGTTCGACGAACCCGTCGACGGAGACGTTGATCCAGTAGACGAACCTCGCGGGCATGGCATGACTCCTTCGTCGAGCCGAGCGTACGCTCGCGCACGTCGCCCGTCGACACCCGCAGTCCCTCCAGCAGCACCTCCCTCAACGACGAGAGCAGGTCAGGCATGCGCCGATCGTCCACCGCACTCCTCGCCGTCGTGACGTTCCTCGGCGTCGCGACCACGGGCCTCCAGGCCGCACCAGCGGATGCGTCCGCGGTGCCGGGCGGGACCACCCGGGCGACCACGACCACGACCGTGGCGTCAAGCGCCGCCAGCCGGCACGGCCGCGCGGCGCCCAGCCACCAGAACCCGGTCGCGCTCAGCCTGCCCGACGGGCAGACGGCGTCGAGCTGCGCGGACCCGACCGTGATCCACGGAGCCGGACGCGACCGCAACTGGTACCTGTACTGCACCACCGACGCGCTCACCGCGACGGAGCAGAACCCGGACGGGTCCCTGGTGCAGCACGCGGTGCCCACGTACCGGTCGACCGACCTGACCCACTGGACGTACGTCAACGATGCCTTCCCGACGAAGCCCGCCTGGGTGGGCGACGCGAACGGGATCTGGGCGCCGGACGTCGTGTACCGTGCCGGGGACCGTGGCCGGGCCGGCACCTGGTACCTGTACTACGCGGCCTCGGACACCCCGTCGGCGACGGGGCCGACCGGCGGCGGCTCCGCGGTCGGGGTGGCGACGAGCTCGAGCCCGACGGGGCCGTGGAAGGACTCCGGCGGACCGGTCGTGGCGCCGCAGACCGCACCGAACGGCGACGGAGCGCGGTGGGCGTTCGACCCCGAGGTCATCACGGACAAGGGCACGACCTACCTGTACTTCGGCAGCTACTTCGGCGGCGTGAACGTCCGACGCCTCAGCGCGGACGGCCTGCGCTCCGACCCGTCGACCGAGCGGCAGATCGCGATCGACAACCGCTACGAGGGCGCGTACCTGATGCGGCACGGCGGCTGGTGGTACTTCATGGGCTCCGCGACGAACTGCTGCAACGGCGCCCTGACCGGCTACGGCGTCTTCGTCGCCCGGTCGCGCAGCCCGCTCGGACCGTTCACCGACCGCGACGGCGTAGCGATCACGAGCACCCGGGTCGGTGGCACACCCCTGCTCGCGCAGAACGGTAACCGTTGGGTCGGGACCGGCCACAACACCGTGGTCACCGACTACGCCGGGCAGGACTGGATCATCTACCACGCGGCCGATCGCACCGACCCGTACTACGCGGGGCAGCCGACCTACACGAAGCGGCCGGCGCTGATCGACCCGCTCGACTGGCAGGGCGGCTGGCCGGTCGTCCGCGGTGGAGCCGGGCCGTCCGACACGGTGCAGCCGGGGCCGGTCGCGCAGCCGGGGCAACGGCCGACGTACCGGGCGTCGACCGCTCCCGTCGATGTGCCGGGGCGGACGATCCGGGCACTGTCGACCTCGTTCGACGGTGCCGCGCTGCCGGGGGCGGCGCCCGGGGCAGCGCCCGGAGCGCTGCCGGCCCAGCTCGCCTGGACGCGTGCGCCCGACCCGTCCACCTGGACCGTTGCCGACGGCACGTTCCGCTGGCAGACGCAGGACGCCGACATCCACCCGCCGGTGACGCCGCTCGCATCGGTGCTGTCCGAACCGGCGCCCCGTGGGGACTACGTGCTCCAGACCACGGTCGGGGTGGACACCCCGGCCACCGGCGACGGCCTGAACTACGTGCAGGGCGGCCTGATCGTCTGGGGTGACGACGGCAACTACGTCCGGCTCACGTCGAACTCGATCTTCAACACGCGCCAGACGGAGTTCGGCAAGCAGGTGTCCGGGCAACCGGCCGGGGCGCCGAGCTACGGCAACATGGTCGTCGGTCCGGTCGGGGACACCACCACGCTCCGGATCGTGCACCGCGAGGTCGGGGGTGAGGACCGGTACACGGCCTACACGAGCCTGGACGGGCGGCACTTCGTCCGGGGCGGCACCTGGACGGCGGACCTCGGCAGTGCACCCCGCGTCGGGCTCATCTCGCTCGGGGGCCCCGGCTTCACCAGCACCTTCGAGGATCTCCGCGTGAGCACGGTCGCGACGCGTCGCTGACGGCGCGGGTCGGGGCTGCAGAACACCGGTGTCCGCAGATCGAACCGCGGTGACGCGCGTGTTCGATCGGCGAACACCGGTGTGCTGCCCCGCCGCGCTGCCGCTGCAGCCGCGCCGCGCTGCCGCCGCAGCCCCGCCGTGCCTCGCCGCTGCCGCGCAGCCGCCGCTGCCGCCCCGCACCGTCGCGGCTGCCTCGTCGGCGGTCCGGTCAGGCGTCCTCGGAGATCGCGCTCACCGTGTCACCGGTCTCCGCCGCCTCGAGGTTCCGGGCGACGTCGGCCTGGCTGATCATCCCGACCAGCCGGTGCCCGTCGATCACGGGGAGGCGCCGCACCTGGTGCTGCTCCATCGTGGTGAGAGCTTCCCGGACGTCGTCGTCGGCACCGATCGTGACGACCTCGCCGAGTCCCAGGTCCGTGACGGTGAAGTCACCGGGGTTCCCACCCTTCGCGACGCACCCGACCACGATGTCGCGGTCGGTCACGACGCCCTTCAGTCGGTCGTCCTCGCCGCAGATCGGCAGGGCGCCGACGTCCAGGTCGGCCATCTTCTTCGCCGCGTCGACAAGCGTGTCGTTCTCACCGACGCACTCGGCGCCCTCGGTCATGATCTCGCGTGCAGTGGTCATGTCGATCCTCCTCAGGGTCATGGGTCTGTCCGGTTCCCCGGCGTACGCGGTTCCGGTTCAACCCCGACGCAGACCCCGCCGGCGCCCGCGCGGTGCGGACAGCCGACGGCCCGCCTGCCTGCACGGTGCGGCGTCCCGACGAGCCTGCCCCGACGGGCAGGTTCAGCCGGAGAACGTCACCGGTGAACGAGGTACCCGTCGGGATGCGAAGATGCATCGTTGGTGCCGGAGCCGAGAACGAGGGTTGGATGATCCCGACGGAAGACCACGACGCGAGCGCGCCGCTGCTCGACGGTCGGTACCGCGTGGAGCAAGCGATCGGCCAGGGCGGCATGTCCGTCGTCTACCGGGGTGTGGACGAGAGCCTGCACCGCCCGGTCGCGATCAAGCTCTTCCACGCTGGCATCGTCGACATCGCCCGGCAAGAGGCCGAACTCGGCGTACTGGCATCGCTCGAGCACCACAACCTCGTCAGCCTGCTCGACGCCGGAGTCGTCACCGGGCAGGACGGCACGCAGCAGCGCTACATCGTGATGTCGCTCGTCGTCGGGCAGGACCTCGAGGAGCGCCTGGCCGTCGGCCCGCTCGCCTCACGGCACATCGCCGAGATCGGCTACGACATGGCCGAGGCCCTCGACTACATCCACGCCCACGGCGTCGTGCACCGCGACATCAAGCCGTCGAACATCCTGCTCGTCGACTACGGCAACGCCTCCGAGCGGGCCCGCGCACGCCTGACCGACTTCGGCATCGCGCTCGCCGCCGGCGTCGAACGCCTGACCGCCGACGGCGTCACCACCGGCACCGCGGCCTACCTCAGCCCCGAGCAGGCGCGCGGCGGCGAGGTCGGCCCGCCGAGCGACGTCTACTCGCTCGGCCTCGTGCTGCTGCAGTGCTTCACCCGCCGCCGGGAGTTCCCGGGCTCGCTCGTCGAGTCCGCCGTCGCCCGGCTGTCGCGCGACCCCGTGGTCCCCGAGCCCCTGCCCGAGCACTGGAAGCACCTGCTCCGCGCCATGACCGCGCAGGACCCCGCGGCCCGCCCACTCGGCGCCGAGCTGGTCACGATGCTCCGCGACGTCGTGATCGCCGAGACCGCCACGGCCGACCACGTGGTCGAGCCGACCGACGAGACGGCCCCGGTACCGACGCGCCCCGAGACGGACCGCCCGGCGACCCTCGACACCCTGCCCGACGAGTCGCTGCAGCGCACCACGGCGATGGCCGCCCGGCTCTTCGACGCACCGATCGCCCTGGTCGAGGTCCTCGACGAGGACCGCGAGTGGTCCCAGTCGTACATCGCCGAGGGCGTCGACGAGGCAGCCCGCAGCATCAGCTTCCGCAACGGCTTCGCCCCGGTCCCCGTCCCCGTCGTGATCCCGGACGGCTCCGCACACCCCGAGATGCGGAACAGCCCCCTGGTCACCGGTCCGCTCGGCATCCGCTTCTACGTCAGCGTCCCGCTCGTCAAGCACGACGGCTCGCCGATCGGCACGCTCGCCGTGCTCGACACCCGTCCGCGGCAGGCCACCGAGGACGACCTCGCGAACCTCCGCGACCTGGCGGCGCTCGCCGTGTCGCAGCTCGAGATCCGCCAGGAGTCCCTCCGCACGACCAGCGACTCGCTGCCGGTCCCACGGGTGGTCGGCGACCACACCGCCTGACGGGAGGCCCGGTGCCAGCCCGCACCGCGCCTCCAGACCGTGTGGTGGTCGCGCCCACCGCCGCGCCCCGCCGTCCGCCGAGCGGTCGCGCCCCGTCGCCCACCGCCCCGCCCACGCCGTCCGCCGAGCGGTCACGATCCGTCGCCTGGCGCGCTCCCGCGCGACGGTCCGTGACCGCACGACCACCCGCCAGCGGCGCGTCGTGACCACTCGCGGACCGATGCCCGGCTGACCGACTCCTGCCGAGCGGGCGAAATGCCCGGTGCCTCCGCGTGCCGACCCAGGTGTTCCGCCCGCTCGCGGTGGTGGGGGTTCGCCCGGGGCGGCTGGCGCTGCCGAGCGGGCGGAATGCCGGGGTGGTTCCGCGGGAGGACCGGGGCATTTCGCCCGTTCGCGGTGGTGGGGGTTCGCGCGGGGCGGCTGGCGCTGCCGAGCGGGCGGAATGCCGGGGTGGTTCCGCGAGAGGACCGGGGCATTTCGCCCGTTCGTGGTGGTGGGGGTTCGCTCGCGTCGGCTGGCGCTGCCGAGCGGGCGGAATGCTGGGGTGCCTCCGCGCGCCGACCCGGGTGTTTCGCCCGCTCGTGCGGGGCGCGCTCAGCCGAGGCGGGTCGCGGCGAGGCCGCCGTCCACGTCGATCGTGGCGCCGTGCACGAAGGTCGCCTCGTCGGAGGCCAGCCAGCGCACGGCGAACGCCACGTCGACCGGTCGGACGGGTGCGCCGGCCGGGGTGCCGGCCGTCATCTGCGCGAGGACGTCGTGCGAGTCCGCGTTGCCCGGTGTCGCGGTGGCCCCGGGCGACACGGTCGACACCCGGACGCCGTGCGGTCCGAACTCGGCTGCCCAGGCGCGGGTCAGCTGCTCGACCGCGGCCTTCGTCGCCGGGTAGAGCGCCGTGAACGGGACGCCGACGCGGGACATCCACGAGCCGATGTTCACGACGACGCCCGAGCCGCGTTCGACCATCGCAGGAGCCAGCGCTCCGACCAGCACGTGCGGCGCGCGGACGTTCGTGGCCCACAGCGCTTCGGCGTCGCCGTCGGCGAGCAGTGCGGTGGGGCCGACCGGGTAGACGCCGGCGTTGTTGACGAGGACGTCGACCCGGCCGCCGAGGGCCTCGGTGGCGCGGGCGGCGAGGTCGCGGACGGCATCGGGGTGGGTGTTCAGGTCGCCGATCACAGCCACGGCGGTTCCTCCGGACACGGTGATGGCGTCCACCACGGCCTGCGTCCGCTCGGGGTCGCGGCCGGCGACGGCGACGGTGGCGCCGGAGGCGGCGAGGACACGGGCGACGGCTTCACCGATGCCGCTCGAGGCGCCGGTGACCAGTGCGGTGCGGCCGGCCAGTCGGTCGTCGGTGGTCAGGGAGTCGAGGAGTGCTTCGTTGGTCTGCATGCTCCGATGCTCGGTCCGACGGACCCGGCGGTGATTGCCCAGGACTCCGGAGTGCCTGCCGGATCCCGCACGGGCACCACTCGCGCCGGATGCCTCGACAGAATGGGCACATGGACGACGTCACCTCGGACCGGCTGGACCGTGCGCTGCAGAGCGTCCTCGCCCACCTGGACGACACGGAGCGCGCCGGACGGATCGGCCTCCGCCTGGCCCGGGTGGACCGTCCGACCGACCTCGGGTACCAGCGCTACACGCCGTCGGTGTCGGTGGTGCTCGCTGGGCGGAAGCGCTCGGTAGTGGGGGATGACGACCAGCTCTGGGGTCGGGAACGCTTCATCATCACGCCCGTCGACCTGCCCGTGATCGCCGGGGTGGTCGAGGTCGAACCACCCGCGGGGTTCGTCGCGGTCGTCTGGCAGCTCGACCCCGCGGTGGTCGCCGAGGTCGCGACGGCGATGTCCCGCCCCCACCAGGACGAGGCGCCGCCGGCACGACTCGGCAGCTGGACCCCGGCCCTGGCGGACGCGTTCGCCCGACTCGTCGGACTGCTCGATGCTCCGGAGGACATGACGGTCCTCGCCCCGCTCGTCACCCGCGAGGTCGTGCTCCGTCTGCTGCAGACCGACCAGGCACCGCGCATCCTGGCCGCGATCGGCAACCGCGACGGCGACGTCGTCGCAGCGGCCACCGCCCTGCTCACCGACCGGTTGGCGGACCCGTGGTCGGTGGCGGGCCTGGCCGCGGCGGTCCGGACGAGCGAGTCGACGCTGTTCGCCCGCTTCCGGCAGGTCACCGGGATGAGCCCGGTGCAGTACCTGCGGCGGCTGCGACTCGGAGAGGCCCGTCGTCGGATGATCGTGCTCGGTGACACCGCCGCCCAGGCTGCGGTCGCGGTGGGGTACCGGAGCGCCTCGCACTTCTCGCGCGACTACCGCGCCCTGCACGGTCGGCCACCGGCTGCCGACGCCGGTCGGGCCCGTGAACTGCTCGCGCGGGGTGAGGTCGCGATCGCCTGATCTGCCAGCGTGATCGCCAGACCGACCCGCGCGGTCAGTCGGACGGATGACGCGGACGAGTCCGGGCAGGCCCTACTGTCATCGATGCGGGCGACGACCGTCGCCGCGGAGAGGACCGCTCGTGTTGACGAACGTGTCGGGAGCACACGCCGTGGTGCTCCTCGTGCTGCTGGCGCTCGAGGCCGTGGCGCTGGTGCAGGTCTGGCGCAACCGTCGCCGGACGCAGGTGGTCAAGGTGTTGTGGACGGTGGTCATCCTCGCGCTGCCCGTGATCGGCGTGCTGGGGTGGGCCGTGAACTGGCTGCTCGGCAAGGCTGCGGACGCGCTCCAGCGCCGGAACGCTTGACGCGCGTCAGTCCTCGGTGAGGGCCGCAGCGTAGGCACGGACGGACCGGTGGTACCGGGGGAGCGTCGGCTCGACGGCTTCGATCGCGACGCGCAGGGCCTCGGCGGAGCGTCCGGCGCTGTGCAGTGCGAGCGCGAGGAACACCCTCGGCGCCGCCCCGGTGGCGGGGTGCTCCGGGGCGTCCCGGAGCATCGCGATGGCGCCGTCGATCCGGCCGAGGTTGCGGAGCGTCGAGGCGTGCTGGACGACCATCCTGGCGGCGCGATCTGGGTCGACGGCGTCCAGGCCGGCCATGGTCGCGGCGGCATACTGCACGTCGGCGTCGGCCTCGTGGCCGCCCGAGTCGAAGGCGCCGCCGAGCTCGAACGCGCCGAGTGCAGGGTGCGGAGCGCCGCCGGCGAGGTCGCGCATCCGCTCGATCCGCTGCTGATCGTCGATCGTCTCGTCGTCCCACAGCGCCGCGACGCGTGACTCCCAGTCCCCGGTGCTCATCCGGCGAGCGTACCGCCGTCGGTGATCGTCGCGCGGAACGAGCGGATCAGCGGAGCGCCGGGCTGCACGACGGCGGGGGCGTCCCACGCCAGTGCCGAGCCCATCGCGGGGTACTCCTCGGCGCGGACGAACCAGGGATCGTGGTGGTCGACGGCCTCGACGCGGATCGTCGCCGGGCCGCCGTCGAACACCGCCGACCAGGTGATCCAGGGTGCGGCCGAGCCGTGCACGGCGGCCTCGCCCTCGGCATCGGCGGTCCGGATGACCACTCCCGTGCACTCGGGGAACCGCCAGAAGAAGCCGCCGTAGCCCGCTCCGGTCCGGCCGTTGCTGCCCGGACCGCCGAGGTGCACGGGGGAGTCACCGGGGGCCCGGAACGACGACGACCAGGACAGTTCCCACCCGCTGGTGACGGCGCGCCAGCGAAGGGTGCGGTCCTCGCGCAGGACCACCGTGCGGTCCGGGCCCTGCCAGACGAGCTGCTCGGCGGACGTCGTGTCGTGCTGCTCCGCGTGCACCACCTCGACCGAGCCGTGGTCGTCATGCCACACGTAGCCGGAGCCGCGGACGTAGGTCCGGCCACCCCAGCAGTTCACGCCGTCGACGTCCGGGATCGCGACGCCGACACCGCAGTGCCAGTCGTGGTCGCCGGGGTGGTGTTCGCTGACGACGGTGCCACCGAGGGTCCGGACCGGGTGCAGGTACGGACGAGGGGACGACGTGGCGATCGTGCCGGCGCCGCTGCGTTCGACGGCGACCTCGACGCCGTCCACGACGAGTCCGCGGATGCCGTCGTCGGTGCTCACGCCACCGACGCTACCCGCGCGTCAGCCGGGCGAGCACGACGCTGTCGAGCACCTCGTGCGGATCACCCTCCGGCGTCGTCGCAGTGCGCGGCCGGACCTCGGCGACCAGGACGTCCCACCGGTCGTCGAGCTGCAGGGCGGCGAGGTCGTCGGCCGGCACGGGGAACCGGTACTCCCGCAGCTCGGGCGGCAGCTCGTCGTGCGGGGGAGCGGCGTGCGCGGTGACGAGCAGGTGCCCACCGGCGGCGACGAAGCCGGCGGCCCGATGCAGGATGTCGGCTCGGGGGATCTCCACCGGCCACGACTGCAGGAACGAGGCCGTCACCAGGTCGAACCGCGCGGCGGTGTCCCACCGGGCGAGGTCCGCGGCGACGAACGCCGTCTGCTCCTGGACCCCGGCGGCGACGGCGGCCCGCGAACCGCGCTGGAGCGCCGTCACGGACAGGTCGATGCCCGTCACGTCCCACCCCTGCTCGGCGAGCCACACCACGTCGCCGCCCTCGCCGCAGCCGAGGTCGAGCGCCCGCCCCACCGGCAGCCCCCAGGTCACCGAGGCGAGCACGGCGTTCACCCGGCCCGACCAGATGCCGTCGCGCTCGGCGTAGCGGGTCTCCCACCACTCCCGGGCGGACGGTGCGGCGGTGGCGTCGTTGGCTCCGGCGGCGGAGCCGTCGTGGTGGGTGTGCATGCACGTACTCCAGCGCACCTGCCGGGCCGGACCCAAGCGGTGTTGCCGACCCGGCAACACCGCACGGTGCGGGGCGGGCGCGACCCGGGCCTCCCGTCCGCCCCGATCGTGAGCAGAAGATGTCGGGTCGGCTCGACGGACCCGACCATTCCTGCTCACGAAGCGCGCGCGCACGAGCACGAGCGCGCGCACGGGCGCGCGCGCCCCCTACTCGTCGGCGGGCAACGGCTCGGCGTGCTCGATGCGGGCGCTCGCCGTGGCCATGTGTTCGTCCATCGCGCGCTGCACGGCGGGCACGTCGCGGGCCCGCAACGCCTCGAAGACGGCGCGGTGCTCGTGGAACGCGGCCTCGGTCGCCTGCCGGGTCTGCACGCGCCGCGCGACCCAGACGCTCAGCATCGAGCGCAGGCTCTGCAGCAGGTCGGCGAGCACGTCGTTGCCCGACGCCCGCGCCAGCAGGACGTGGAACCGGACGTCGGCGTCGATGAAGGCCTGCGGGTCGTCGAGCGTCGCCTCCTGCCGCACCAGGTACTCGCCGAGCTCGGTGATCTGCTCGTCGGTGGCGCGCTGCGCGGCGAGGATCGCGGCCGTGCGCTCCAGCGAGGACCGGATCTCGAGCAGCTCGCGGGTGCGGTTCGACGCGAGCATGAGGCCCCACGACAGGGTCGTCGGGAGCAGGTCCGAGGTGCCTCCGCGCAGGTAGGTGCCCGAGCCGGGGCGGATCTGCACGATGCCCAGGATCTCGAGCGCGGCGAGTGCCTCACGGACGGCCGAGCGTCCGACGCCGAGCCGCTCGGACAGGATCCGCTCCGAGGGCAGTCGTGAGCCGGGGGCCAGCTCGCCGGCGGTGAGCAGCGAGACGAGCTGTCGGGCGACCACCGAGGCGGGGGACCCGACGGGCACGGACTCGAGCTCGAGTCGGATGTTGAGGGGGTCGTCCGGGCTGAACGCGGGCATGGAGTGAGCGTACCGGTCGGTCAACCGGTTGCGGCGGGAGCAGCGCCGAGGCGACCAGCGTCGCGAAGAAGGCAGCGGCGCGGGCGAAATGGTCAACCGGTTGACAAGTTGTCCGACCGCGACGCACACTGGATCAGGCGCGCCGATGCGCCCGCTCTCGATCCGCGCAGCAGCACGGAGCGTCCCCGCGAAGCCGACCGGAACACCCCGGCCCAGCAGCACGGGCCATCCCGGCGCAGCCGCCGGGACGGGAGTCGTACCACCCCCACCGAGCAGGAGTCATCGTGGACATCCCCGCCACGCGAGGCATCCCCACCTCGGTCGTCGAGAAGACGGCCATCCGCAAGATCGCGATCCGCATCGTGCCGTTCGTGGCACTGATGTTCTTCATCAACTTCCTCGACCGCACCGCGATCTCCTTCGCCGCCCCCAACGGCATGGAGGCCGACCTCGGCCTGACCGCCGCCCAGTTCGGCTTCGCGTCCGGTGTGTTCTTCATCGGCTACCTCGTGCTCGAGGTGCCCTCCAACCTGGCGCTGCACAAGTTCGGCGCCCGGATCTGGCTCGCCCGCATCATGATCACGTGGGGCATCGTGTCCCTGCTCTTCACGTGGGTGCAGAACTACCCGCAGCTCGTCGGCCTGCGCTTCCTGCTCGGCATCGCCGAGGCCGGCTTCTTCCCCGGCGCGATCCTGTTCCTGTCGACCTGGGTCCCGGCACGGCACCGCGGCAAGATGCTCGCGCTGTTCTACCTGGCGCAGCCGCTCACGAGCGTCATCGGTTCCCCGCTCGCCGGCTGGCTGATGACCCACGAGGGGATCCTCGGCGGCCTGGCCGGATGGCGCTTCATGTTCCTCTGCGTCTCGATCCCGGCGATCATCGTCGGCGTCCTGTGCCTCTTCGTCCTCAAGGACAAGCCGTCGCAGGCGAAGTGGCTCGACGAGGACGAGAAGGTCTGGCTGGAGACGACGCTCGCTGCCGAGAGCGCCGCGAAGGGCGGCGGCGACGGCCACGGCAAGGGCGGCCTGCGTGCGGCCTTCGGCTCCGGCCGCGTCTGGATGCTCGCCGCGGTGTACTTCGGCTTCATCTACGGCCTCTACGCGCTCAGCTTCTTCCTGCCGACGATCATCGACGGCTTCCAGGAGCAGTTCGGCACCACGTTCGACCTGTTCCAGAAGGGCCTGATCACGGCCATCCCGTACGTGCCCGCCGCGGTGGTCCTGTACTTCTGGTCGCGTGACGCCTTCCGTCGTGGTGTCCGGGTCTGGCACATCGCCGTCCCGGCCCTGGTCGGTGGCCTGAGCATCCCGGTCGCGCTCTACATGAACAGCCCGGCCGCCACCGTCGCGGTCATCGCGATCACCGCGTGTGCGATCTTCGCGGCCCTGCCGAACTTCTGGACGGTCCCCACGCAGTTCCTGACCGGTGCCGCCGCAGCCGCGGGGGTCGCCCTCATCAACACCGTCGGCAATCTCGGTGGGTTCGCCGCCCCGTACATCACGGGTGCGGTGAGCGAGTGGACCGGCGGGTACCAGGTGCCGATGTTCATCGTCGGGTTCTTCATGGTGCTGTCGAGCGTGCTCATGTTCGTGCTCGGCCGGAACACGAAGCGCAACGAAGCGGCCGCCGCGGCGTCCGGAGCCGACACCGCGGTCGCTGCCACGGACGGACCGACCGCCATCGCGAAGGAGGCCGGCGCATGACCCGCCTGTTCAACGACCCGGCGGACTTCGCCGACGAGATGGTGGACGGCTTCGTCGCCGCCAACCACGCCCGGGTGCGCAAGGTGCACGGCGGGGTCGCCCGCTCCACCACCAGCCCCGAGGGCACCGTCGCGCTCGTCGTCGGCGGTGGCTCCGGCCACTACCCGGCCTTCGGTGGCCTCGTCGGGCACGGCCTGGCGGCCGGTGCCGCGATGGGCAACCTGTTCGCCAGCCCGAGCGCCCAGCAGGTCACCGCGGTCGCGAAGGCGTCCGAGCACGGTGGCGGCGTGCTGCTGAGCTACGGCAACTACGCCGGCGACGTCCTCAACTTCGACGCCGCGGCACGGGCACTCGAGGCGCAGGGCATCGACGTCCGCACGGTCCGCGTGACCGACGACGTCGCATGCGCGCCCGCCGACCAGGCGCACAAGCGCCGCGGCATCGCGGGGGACCTCTGCGTGTTCAAGGTGGCCGGCGCGGCCGCGGAACGCGGCGACGACCTCGACGCGGTCACCGCGATCGCGACCCGGGCCAACGACCGCACCCGCAGTTTCGGGGTCGCGTTCTCGGGCTGCTCCCTGCCCGGTGCCGACGAGCCGCTCTTCACCGTCCCCGAGGGGCGCATGGCCATCGGCATGGGCATCCACGGCGAACGCGGCATCGCCGAGGCCGACGTCCCCACCGCGGACGGCCTGGCCGACCTGCTCGTCGACAAACTCCTCACCGAGCGACCCGACGGCACCGGCACCGGCACCGGCACCCGCACCGCACCAGACACCGCAACAGCACCCGCCACCCCCCGCGTCGTCCCGATCCTCAACGGCCTCGGCTCCGTCAAGTACGAGGAACTCTTCGTCGTCTTCGGCGCCGTCCAGCGGAAGCTCACCGACGCCGGCATCGTCGTCGTCGAGCCCGAGGTCGGCGAACTCGTCACCAGCTTCGACATGGCGGGCGTCTCGCTCACCCTGTTCTGGCTCGACGACGAACTCGAGCAGCTCTGGGCCGCCCCCGCCGACGCCCCCGCGTACCGCAAGGGCGGCGCGGTCCCGCAGCAGCCGGTGCCGGTCGAGGTCCTCGAAGCCGGCGTGGTCGTGCCCGTGACGCCGGGCACCGAGGAGTCCCAGGCCGCAGCAGTCAGCGTCGCGAGCGCGATCTCAGCGATCCGCGCCACCATCGACGACCACGCCGACGAGCTCGGCCGCATCGACGCCGTCGCCGGTGACGGCGACCACGGCATCGGCATGCAGCGCGGCTCCACCGCCGCCGACCGTGCGGCACAGGACGCCGCCGCCCGTGGCGCCGGCGCCGGTTCGGTCCTCGCGATCGCCGGCGACGCGTGGTCCGACAAGGCCGGTGGGACGTCCGGTGCGATCTGGGGTGCCGCCCTGGAGGCCCTCGGTCGCGTCCTCGGGGACGAGTCCCGTCCGACACCCGCCACCGTCCAGAGCGCGGTGCACGCCGCCGCCGAAGCCGTCCTGGCCTTCGGAGCCGTCCCCGGCGACAAGACGATGGTCGACGCGCTCGTGCCGTTCGACCAGGTCTTCGCCGCCCGGGTCGACGCCGGCGACGAACTCGTCGACGCCTGGTCGGCCGCCTCGGCCGCAGCACAGACCGCGGCGGACGCCACGGCCGACCTGTTGCCCCGGATGGGCCGTGCCCGCACCCACGGCGAGGACGCCGTCGGCACCCCGGACGCCGGCGCGATCTCCTTCGCGCTCATCACCGCAGCGGTCCTGGCGACCATCGCCGTCCCCGCCTGACCCCCACCACGAAAGGCACACCCGCATGAGTGAGCAGCAGTTCCGCATCGTCGTCGGTTCGGACGACGCCGGCTTCGACTACAAGGAAGTCATCAAGGCCGACCTCGCGAAGGACCCCCGCGTGGCCTCGGTCGTCGACGTGGGCGTGGACGCCGACGGTCACACCGCCTACCCGCACGTCGCCGTCGACGCCGCCCGTCTGGTGGCGAACGGCGAGGCCGACCGCGCGATCCTGATCTGCGGCACCGGCCTCGGTGTCGCGATCGCGGCGAACAAGGTCCCCGGCATCCGCGCCGTGACCGCGCACGACTCGTTCTCGGTGGAGCGCTCGATCCTGTCGAACGACGCCCAGGTCCTCTGCATGGGGCAGCGCGTCGTCGGGGTCGAGGTCGCGCGCCGGATGGCGAAGGAGTGGCTCGGCTACACCTTCGACCAGACGAGCGCGAGCGCCGAGAAGGTCAACGCGATCTGCGCCTACGACGGCTCCGCCCCGGTCGGGACCGACGCCTGATGCCCGCGACCACGGCGGCCGCCCCGGTGACGATCGGGGTGTCGCTCAAGATGTACTTCTCGCACGCCCGGACGCTCGAGTGGGCGGCCGCCGTGGCCGACATCGCCCGGAGCCACCCGGCGGTTCGGTCCGGCGCGGTCGAGCTCTTCGTGGTGCCGACGTTCCCGTCGCTCGTCCCGGTCCGTGCGGTGATCGGGGACGCCCCCGTGACGCTCGGCGCCCAGGACCTGGCGTGGGCGGACAGCGGCGCCTTCACCGGCGAGGTCTCCGGCGCCGAACTCCGTGAGATCGGGGTCGACCTCGTCGAGATCGCACACGCCGAGCGACGCGAACTGTTCCACGAGACGGACGACGAGATCGCCGGGAAGGTACACGCGGCGTACCGCAACCACCTGCGGCCCCTGATCTGCATCGGCGAGACCGAGCGCGCCGCCGACGGCGACCCCGCGGCAGCAATCGCCGAGGTCACCGCGCAGCTCGACCGCTTCACCGCCACTGCGACCGCCGACGGCTTGGCCGGACCGCTCATCGCCGCGTACGAGCCGGTGTGGGCGATCGGCGCCCCGCAGCCCGCGCCCGACGAGCACATCGTCGCGGTCCTGGCCGGCATCGAGCAGCACCTGGCGACCCGGCCGGAGCTCGCCGGCTCCGCCGCGATCTACGGCGGCAGTGCCGGCCCGGGCCTGCTGACCCGCGGTGCCGGACGCATCGGCGGGCTGTTCCTCGGCCGCTTCGCCCACGACCCGGAGGCGATCCGCACGATCCTCGACGAAGCCCGAGGCGCTGGACGCGACGCAGGACGGAGCACCGGCGTGACCTCCCTGCTCGGCCTCTCCACCTACGCCTACTTCTGGCGCATGTCCGACCGCGTCCCGTCGCCGATGTCCCTCGACGACGCCCTGCGCGACGCCGCGACCCACGACGGCGTCGACCTGTTCCAGATCTGCGACCACCTGCCGCTCGACACCGCGACCGACGAGCGCCTGGCCTCGATCCGGTCCCTGGCCGCCGACCTCGGTCTCACGCTCGAGGTCGGCACCCGCGGCACCCGGCCGGAGCACCTCGCCCGGTACCTGCACGTCGCACAGCAGCTCGGCGCGACCCTCGTGCGGAGCATGTGGACGAGCGGCGACGACCAGCCCGACGCGGCCGAGACCGAACGACGCCTGCGGCAGGCGCTCCCCGCCTACGAGCGCGCGGGCGTGACCCTCGCGCTGGAGACCTACGAGGTCGTCGCCACCGCCGACCTCGTCGCCGTCGTCCAGGCGTTCGGCTCCGACCACCTCGGCATCTGCCTCGACCCGGCGAACACCGTGGCACGGCTCGAACACCCGGGGGACGTCGTGGCGATGACCGCCCCGCACGTCGTCAACTGGCACGTCAAGGACTCCGCCTTCACCCGCTCACCGGGCTGGGTCGGGTTCCAGTACACCGGCGTCCCGATCGGCACCGGGGTCCTCGACCACGACGCCGTCCGTGCCGCGCTCCAGCCGGACACCCGGGGGATCAACCGCGTCATCGAGTTCTGGCTGCCGTGGCAGGACGAGCACGCCGGCGCCGAACCCCTGCCGGGGGAGACCCCCGCACAGACCACCACCCGCATCGAAGCGGCGTGGACCGAACACACCATCGAGTACATCAGGAGCAAGGAATCATGACCGACACCGTCACCACCACCCACACCGTCGCTGCCGGATCCGGCACGGCCGACGTCACCGTCGCCGTGATCGGTGCCGGCGGCAAGATGGGCACCCGCGTCTCGAACAACTTCGCGAAGAGCGAGTACACCACCCTGTACAGCGAGGCCTCGCCCGCCGGCCAGGAGCGCATCCAGGCCCTCGGCCGCGAGATCACCGACAGCCTCGACGCGGCGAAGGCCGCCGACGTCGTCATCCTCGCCGTCCCGGACGTCCTGCTCGGCACCATCTCGGAGCAGCTCGTCCCCGTCATGAAGCCCGGCGCGTCGATCCTGACGCTCGACCCGGCCGCCGCCTACGCGGGTCTCCTCGCCAAGCGCGAGGACATCCACTACGCCGTGGCGCACCCGTGCCACCCGTCGGTGTTCCTCGAGCGCACCACCAAGGCCGAGTGGGACGACACCTTCGGTGGCATCGCCGCCCCGCAGGAGGTCATCGCGGCCTTCGACGCCTCGGAGTCGCTCGGCGACGAGGGCGACCGCGCCAAGGCCGTCGCCGAGGCCGTCATCACCACGATGTACGCCCCGGTCATCCAGGTGCACTGGGTCACGGTGAAGCAGCTGGCCGTGCTCGAGCCGACCCTGGTCGAGACCATCGCCTGCATGATCGGCGACTTCCTCAACGACGCCCTCGAGGAGACCGTCACCGGTGTCGGCGTGCCCCGCGAGGCCGCCCGCGCCATGCTCTACGGCCACACCTGGATCGCGCTCACGAACGGCCTGCGCGGCTCGAACCCGTTCTCCGACGCCTGCCACATCGCGATGGGCTACGGCCGCGAGAAGCTCATCAAGGAGGACTGGAAGCAGGTCTTCGACGACAGCGAGCTCGACTCGGTCATCGCGAAGATGCTCAAGATCGACGCCGTCCGGCGCTGAGCCGCACCGCCACCGACCACCGCGCCGACCCGTCAGCGCGCCCGGACCGGAACGCCCCGCCGACCCCCTTCCGGCGGGGCGTTCCCCGTGCCGTCGGCGGCCACGAACCCGCGCGGCCCCCACGCCTCCGTCAGCGTGATCGAGGCCACGCCCGGCACGGTCAGCGCCCGCACCGCGTCGGCGAACCACCGCTCGGCGGCCGGCGTGTGCTGCGCCGGGTCGGTCGCGTCCGGAACGGTCTCCGGCCCGTACCCGTGCTCGACGGTCGTGTGCGTCACGACCCGGGTCGGCGCCGTCGCCACCGCGTTGAACCGTGGTCGCAGCGTCACCGGTCCGACGTGCAGCGCCCTGCCGGCGGCCAGCCTGGAGGCACTGCTCACCACCCAGCGCTGCATCCGGATCGACTCGGTCACCTGTTCGGACGACCGGTCGTGCATCTGTGGCGTCACGCTGCAGGTCAGGGGGCCGTCCCAGCCCGAGAACAGCGCGATCGACCGGTTCAGCTCGGTGAAGTGGGCCCGGGTACCGGCGACGACCTCCAGCGTGCCGACCGCTGCCACCGCTTCGCGCAGCGCCCGCTGCAGCGCCGGCGTCGTCACGTGCGACACCGGGTCGAACGCCCCGACGCGAGCCACCGGCCCGCCGTCGAGCACCGCGTCGATCGCCGCGCGCAGCAGTGCCGGGTCGTCGGTGACGAACCGGACGTCCAGGGGTGCACCACCCGCGTCCCGCCGGGCCGAGGCGAGCACCGCCTCGACGTTCGGGGCACCGAGGACCGGTTCGACCAGGATCGGGAACCCGCGGAGCAGGTCGGCGTCGTCCGGGCGCGCAGCGACCGGCGCCGAACCCGCGAGCAGCTGGAGCGTCGGCGGCGGCGTGACCACGGCACCGGGACCCGGCCCGTCGAGCGCCGCGAGGTCCGGGGCGGGGGAGGCCGCGCCTCCCGACCGGGTGCCCGGACCACCTGCCGAACCGACCGCCGTTGCACGCAGGGTGAGCCCCTGACGGACCGTCGTCCCCGGTGAGAGGGCGATCGGGAACGGCTCGGCGAGCGGCGTCGAGTACGTCTTGAACGAGGCGTCGGTCCAGTTCCGCTGGTCCTCGGTCTCGAACACGTCACCGGTCAGGTCGAGCGACAGCGCGGTCGCGCCCACCGACCAGTCGAGCCCGGCGACGGCGACGGCCGGCTGGTGCGGCGCGATCCAGAACGGGAACGCCGTCGCGGTGGTGTCACCGGACGGATGCCGCACCGTGAGCGGCTGCCCGGCCAGGGT
The DNA here is from genome assembly GCF_003234605.2 of Curtobacterium sp. MCPF17_021. NCBI lineage: Bacteria > Bacillati > Actinomycetota > Actinomycetes > Micrococcales > Microbacteriaceae > Curtobacterium > Curtobacterium sp. MCPF17_021. Next base: position 1,381,221 of record NZ_CP126252.1, read on the forward strand.
CGGCGGGTGCAGGACGACGAGTCCGATGCGGTTGCGGCGGAAGGCCCGCGTGACCGTCCCAACCGCGGCGACCCGCAGGGTGTCGTCGTCGAGCGTGACCTCGAGGACGGCGCGCACGACCTCGACGCCGTCGTATCGTGCACTGGTCTCGATGCGGATGCGGCCCTCGTCGCCGTCCACCGTCCGTGTCGACACCGTGTCGTCGGCCGTACGCCAGTCGTGGTCGCGGACGACGAACCGGACGGCACGCAGGACGAGCACGCCCCGGAACGTGACGTCGGCGAGTTCGGCTCCGCGCAGGGCCAGACGCCAGGGTCCGACGGACACGATCTCGTCGTTCGACGTCGCGGTCATGGTGCATGCCTAGCACCGGTCAACCGGTTGGGCAATGATGGGTGTGACGGAGCAGCGCTGCTCCGAGGACGGAGTCCCACATGACCGCACGACTCGACGGCCGGACCGCACTCGTCACGGGAGCGGGGGCCGGCATCGGCCGCGCGATCGCCGACCGGTTCGTGGCCGAGGGGGCCACCGTCGTCTACGCCGACCGCGACGCCGATGCGGCCGCCGGTGCCGCCGCCGCAGCCGGCCCGACCGCGATCGGCCTGACGATGGACATCGCCGACGAGGCGAGCGTGGCCGCGGGGTTCGCCGATCTGGCCGACCGTGGTGCGAGCCCCGACGTGGTGGTCGCGAACGCCGGTGTGCAGCTGTTCGGCCACGACGCGAAGGTCGCCGACCTGTCGCTCGAGACCTGGGACCGCACGGTCGCGGTCAACCTCACCGGCACGTTCCTGACGATCAAGCACGCCGTCCGGGCGATGCTCGCGGGCGGCACCGGCGGGTCGGTCATCGCCACGGGGTCGCCGACCGGCCTGAACGGTGAGGGCGCCGACTTCGCGGCGTACTCCTCGACCAAGGGCGGCATCCACGCACTCGTCCGGGCGACCGCGATGGCCTACGCGCGGGACGGCATCCGGGTGAACACGGTGGTGCCGGGCTACACCGAGACCGGCCTCGTGTCGGCGATCTCCGGTGACCCCGAGGCCCGAGCCGCGATCGTCGCCCGCTCCCCGCTCGGTCGCCCGGGCACCCCCGACGACGTCACCGGCATCATGGTCTACCTGGCCAGCCCGGAGTCGTCCTACGCCACCGGAGCGGAGTTCCGCGTCGACGGCGGCATGACGAGCCTCTGACCCGTCTCACGCCCCGCCCGTCCTGCGAAAGCGACAGTGTTCCACCGAACGTTCGCGGCACACTGTCGCCCTGACGGGACAGTCGCCGCAGCGGTGACGAGGTCTGTCGCTTCCGCGGACACGTTGCACCCGCCACCGACCCCGCCACACCACCCTGGAGGCCCGGGGCGGCCCCGTCAGGCCGTGCCGCGCCCGCCGTTTGGCCGCGGAACGCAGCACGTGGTTCCGCGGCTCCCGGCACGCGTACCGTCCGTCGCGATGACCGAATCACCCACCACCACCGCCCCGTCGAACTACGAGTCCGCCGACGGCGTGGACCCCCTGCACGTCACCACCTACCGACAGGTCCGCAAGGCCGCCCGTCGCGGACACGCACTGCCCGGCGACGCCGGAGAACCCTCGCTCGCCGACCTCGTGAACGCCCGGAAGAACGGCACCGCAGACTCCCGCTGACGCGGACTGGCCAGAGGCCGCGTCGGGCGCACGGTCAGCCCTGCGCGACGGCTGCCACCAGCGCGTCGAGCGCCCGGTCGAGCTCCGGCATCGTCACGGCGCCGTAGCCGAACACGATGCCCGGCGGCGTGCTGCCGGGAGCGAGCCCGTACTCCTCGAGCGACGCCACGAGCACCCCGGCGTCCGCCAGCCGACGCGTGATCTCCGCCCCGGTGGTCGGACCCGACCACGTGACCACCGCGTGCAGCCCGCCGTTCAGAGCACGAGCCTCCAGGCCGGCGACGCCGCCGAGCCGAGCCGCAATCCGGGCCCGGCGGTGCGTGTAGTCCCGCCGGACCCGACCCAGGTGTCGCCGCAGCGCACCCGTCCGCAGCAGGTGCACGAGCGCGGCCTGCACCGGTTCGGCGACGACCGCGCCCCGAGCCCGACGAGCGGCGAGCACCGCCTCCGTCACCGGGGAACCGGTCGCTGCGACCATCGGCAGCACGACGTACGCGCAGCGCAGCCGGGGGTCGAGGGTCTTCGAGAAGCCGCCGACGTGCAGCACCACGCCCTCGGCGTCGAGTGCGGCCAGCGCGGGCACGGGCGTGCCGCGGTGCCGGAACTCGGAGTCGTAGTCGTCCTCCACCACCACGGTGCCGGTGCTGGCGGCCCAGGCGAGGAGCCGCCGGCGCCGGGCGACGGGCATCACCGATCCGAGCGGGTACTGGTGGGTCGGGCTGACCAGGACGGCGTCGACCGGTCCGGCGGCCTCGAGTGCGTCGAGGTCGAGGCCGTCCTCGCCGACCGGGACGCCCACCAGGGACCCGCCCGCACTCGTGACCGCACGGTGTCCGGTGCGGTAGCCGGGGTCCTCGACGGCGACGACGGGAGCGCGACCCAGCAGCCCCCGCAGCGCCTCGGTGACGAGCGACAGCGCCTCCGAGGTCCCCGCGGTCACGAGCACCCGGTCGACCGACGTCGTGAACCCGCGGGTCAGGCCGAGCTGGGCGACGACCTGTGCGCGCAGGTCGGGGGAGCCGAGCGGGTCCGCGATCGCGTTCCGGAGCGGTGCCGACGCCGCTGCGTGCCAGGCTGCCCGCCAGTCCCGCTGCGGGATGGCGGTGACGGCGGGGATGCCCGGACGGCAGTCGATGAGCGAGGACGTCGGGTCCGGACCGTCCGGATCGGGGGAGCGGGCGCCGACCGGAGCCGAATCCGGCGTCATGCCCGCGTCCACCGTCACACTCGCCGCGACCCGGGCGAGGGCACCGTGCCGCGTCCGCAGGTACCCCTCGCCGTCGAGCTGCTCGTACGCCGCGACGACCGTGCCCCGGGCCACCCCGAGCTCCGCCGCCAGCGCCCGCGTCGACGGCAACGGATCGCCCTCGCGCAGGGTGCCGTCGTGCACCATCCCACGCACCCGTGCCACCACACCGGACACCTTGCTCGACTGGTCCACCGTGATCGCCCCGATCTGGTCCAGGCGCCGGACCACTGGTGACCCTAGCGTGACGACATGCCCACCTCGAGCCCCGAACCAGAACCGACCGCCGACGACCCCTCGCTCCGCGTCCGCCGCCTGCGCGACCGCCAGTCCGACGACCCCGCCGTCCTGCGCGCGATCCTCGCCGAGGCCCACCTCGCCCACGTCGGCATCGTCCGCGGCGGCCACCCCGTCGTCCTGCCGTTCCTCTGCGCCGTCGGGGACCTCGGCGACGGTCCCGTCCTGCTGCTGCACGGCTCGACCGGTGGCGGTCTGTTCCTCGACGCCGGCGCCGAGGGCGTCCCGGTCGCCGCCACCGTCACCCACCTGGACGGCCTCGTCTTCGCACGCTCGACCAACGACAGCTCGGCGAACTACCGCAGCGCGATGATCGCCGGGCGCGCGACCGTGGTGCCGACCGACCTCCGCGCCGAAGCCCTCTGGCAGGTGGCCGACCACCTCATGCCGGGCCGCCGAGCCGAGGTGCGCGAGATGACCGCGAAGGAGGTCCGCGCCACCCAGGTCCTCCAGCTGCCCCTCGACCGCGCGAGCGTCAAGGTCCGCGCCCACGGTGTCGGCGAGGACCCGGCCGACGGCGAGGACCACTCCGTCTGGGCGGGCGTCCTGCCACTCGCGGTGCGCGCCGGTGTCCCGATCCCGGGGGACATCTCGGGGGACAGCCCGGTGGACGCATCGGTCGTCGCGCTGTCGGCTCGCCTCGACCGCCTGGCCGCCGACCGGGAGGCCCGGATCGCCGCCGTCATGCGGGTCACGCCGGTCTGAGCCCGGGTCCACCGCCGCGGGCCGGCTCCGGAACGCCGGTGCGTGCCGTCGGAGTGGCCTGCGAGCGGTGCTCGTTCCTGTGACCAGCCGCAGGAACACTCCGGCGCTGCCCAGCCGCGAGCACCGTCGTGACCAATACGTTACTTTCCGGACCGCCGAGTGGTCCCGACCCGGAAGGACCCATGGGACGCCACACCCTGCCTGCAGCAGCCGACGACCGTCAGCCCGCGCGAACGCACACGCACCCCGCGGTCGACCCCGCGCCGCTGACGCCGGACACGCAGCAGTCCCGTCCCCGTGGTCGCCGCTCGGCCCTCGGCCCCGCGGCCGCCCGCTCCACCTTCGTCGAGCACCCGAAGCCGGCCCGGACCGTGCGGATGCAGCCGCGTCCCGCCCCCGTCGCGTCGTCGGCCGGCAGTGCGGTGCTGAGCCGGACCGCCACCCTGCGTGCCGAGCGCGCCGTCGACCCGCGGCACATCCGTCGTTCCGCGAACGCGAAGCGTGCCGCGATCCTGCTCGCCCCCGCGATCGCAGTGACCTCGAGCCTGACGCTCGCCCTGCCCGCGAACGCCGACACCCTGCCCGCGGACACCCGCTCGGGCACGACCACGGCGCAGGCCGCCCAGACCTTCACGGTGGCGCACGACGTCCAGGTCCCCGTGGTCTCCACCGACGGCATGACCACCACGACGACGATCGTGTCGTACCCGACGCTCGACCTCCGCTTCGGGGTGACGACCGCGCAGGCACAGTCCGCGTTGTCCGCCGCACTCTCGGCCGGCGGCGACCGGGCCACGATCGTGCAGACCGCCCTGCAGTACATGGGGGACCCGTACGTCGAAGGCGGAGCGAGCCACGAGGGCATCGACTGCTCCGGGCTCACTATGGTCGCGTACCAGGCCGTGGGGATCCAGCTCGTGCACTACGTGCCGACGCAGGACGCCGTCGCCACCACGATCCCCGAGTCCGAGGCACTGCCGGGCGACCTCGTCGTGTACGACGACGAGGACCACGTCGGCCTGTACCTCGGCCAGGGACTCGTCCTGCAGGCACCGCACCCGGGCGAGGTCGTCGACATCGTCCCGATGTACTCGGCGGCGCACCACTTCGCGCGTGTCCTGCCCGCCGGCAGCTGACCCGACCAGCCGTGGCGCGGCCCTGGTGGTGACCACCAGGACCACCCGGACGGGGCGTCCCCACCGATCACGGGCCTCCCGTATCCTGGAGTGATGGCTTCCGACACCCGCACCCCGTTCGAACAGCAGCAGTCTGCTCGTCCGCAGGTGCGCCCGCGCACCGAGGGCTGGAAGCAGGCCACCGACACCGACGGTCGCCCGCTGCTGCAGTTCGCGTCCCCGAAGCGTGGCAAGCCGCCCGTGCACCTGGCCGACCTGACGGCCGAGGAACGCGAGGCCCGCGTGAAGGAACTCGGCCTGCCCGGGTTCCGCGCCAAGCAGCTCGCGACCCACTACTTCCAGCACTACACGTCCGACCCGGCCAAGATGACCGACCTGCCCGCCGCCCAGCGGGAGCAGCTCGTCGCCGGGATGCTGCCGCCGCTCCTCACCGAGACCCGGCGGCTGGCGACGGACAACGGCGACACGATCAAGTTCCTCTGGAAGCTGCACGACGGCGCCCTGGTCGAGTCGGTCCTCATGCGCTACCCGGGCCGCATCACCCTGTGCGTCTCGTCCCAGGCCGGGTGCGGCATGAACTGCCCGTTCTGCGCCACCGGCCAGGCGGGGCTGACCCGCAACATGTCCACCGCCGAGATCATCGAGCAGATCGTCCGGGCCAACGCCGCGATCGCCGCTGGTGAGCTCGGGGGTGATCCCCGCAAGGGCGGCAACGACCGCGTCGACGCCGAGCGCGTGACGAACATCGTGTTCATGGGCATGGGGGAGCCGCTCGCGAACTACAAGCGGGTGATGGACGCCGTGCGGTTGATGGTCGCGCCGCAGCCGAACGGTCTCGGCATGAGTGCCCGCGGCATCACGGTGTCGACCGTCGGACTCGTGCCGGCGATGATCAAGCTCGCGGACGAAGGGATCCCGCTCACCTTCGCGTTGTCCCTGCACGCACCCGACGACGAGCTCCGCGACGAGCTCATCCCGGTGAACTCGCGCTGGAAGGCCGACGAGGCGATCGACGCCGCGCACAACTACTACGTCAAGACGGGCCGTCGTGTCTCGATCGAGTACGCGCTCATCAAGGACATGAACGACCACGCCTGGAGAGCCGACCTGCTCGCCGAGAAGCTCAACAAGCGCGGCAAGGGGTGGGTGCACGTCAACCCGATCCCGCTCAACCCGACGCCGGGCTCGGTGTGGACCTCGTCCGAGGTGCACGTGCAGGACGAGTTCGTCCGCCGACTCAACGCCGCCGGCATCCCGACGACCCTGCGCGACACCCGCGGCAAGGAGATCGACGGGGCGTGCGGCCAGTTGGCCGCGGCCGAGTAGGTCGGTCCTGTTCGTTCGGGAGGCACGGTGCGGGTTCGCACCGTGCCTTCCGTCGTTCCAGGGGTCGCGCTCACCCCCCTTCGATCCCCGGAAACCCGGGGGACACGTGCCGTTCACCCAGCTGCGACACGCCCGGGAGGGACGACGGTTGGCAGGGCCCCCGGGGCGTGTGTAAAGTAATCACTCGTTGCCGCTGAGGCGGAGAACGGAACGGCCGAGACGGTCACAGGGTGCAAGTCCTGGATGCGCAGTCCGGACGGGGTCCCGCTCAGGCAACATCCCCCCGAAGAAGTCGAAGTGATTCGACGTGTCTGACGGTGGAACAAGACGAATGCCTCTCTGGCGGAACCTTTCGGGGTCGAGCGGGGAGTGCGTCTGGTCCTTGAGAACTCAACAGCGTGCACATTGTCAATGCCAATTTATTGATTGACCTCGTGCCTGGTCGGCTTGCTGACTGGGTCATGAAGCAATTCCTTTTGGATTGAAGATTGTCAGTAGACAGTCAACAGTCAGAATCAACTCGGTCTGATGCCTTCGGGTGTTGGGTCTGTATTTTTTTACGGAGAGTTTGATCCTGGCTCAGGACGAACGCTGGCGGCGTGCTTAACACATGCAAGTCGAACGATGATGCCCAGCTTGCTGGGTGGATTAGTGGCGAACGGGTGAGTAACACGTGAGTAACCTGCCCCTGACTCTGGGATAAGCGTTGGAAACGACGTCTAATACTGGATATGATCACTGGCCGCATGGTCTGGTGGTGGAAAGATTTTTTGGTTGGGGATGGACTCGCGGCCTATCAGCTTGTTGGTGAGGTAATGGCTCACCAAGGCGACGACGGGTAGCCGGCCTGAGAGGGTGACCGGCCACACTGGGACTGAGACACGGCCCAGACTCCTACGGGAGGCAGCAGTGGGGAATATTGCACAATGGGCGAAAGCCTGATGCAGCAACGCCGCGTGAGGGATGACGGCCTTCGGGTTGTAAACCTCTTTTAGTAGGGAAGAAGCGAAAGTGACGGTACCTGCAGAAAAAGCACCGGCTAACTACGTGCCAGCAGCCGCGGTAATACGTAGGGTGCAAGCGTTGTCCGGAATTATTGGGCGTAAAGAGCTCGTAGGCGGTTTGTCGCGTCTGCTGTGAAATCCCGAGGCTCAACCTCGGGCTTGCAGTGGGTACGGGCAGACTAGAGTGCGGTAGGGGAGATTGGAATTCCTGGTGTAGCGGTGGAATGCGCAGATATCAGGAGGAACACCGATGGCGAAGGCAGATCTCTGGGCCGTAACTGACGCTGAGGAGCGAAAGCATGGGGAGCGAACAGGATTAGATACCCTGGTAGTCCATGCCGTAAACGTTGGGCGCTAGATGTAGGGACCTTTCCACGGTTTCTGTGTCGTAGCTAACGCATTAAGCGCCCCGCCTGGGGAGTACGGCCGCAAGGCTAAAACTCAAAGGAATTGACGGGGGCCCGCACAAGCGGCGGAGCATGCGGATTAATTCGATGCAACGCGAAGAACCTTACCAAGGCTTGACATACACCGGAAACGGCCAGAGATGGTCGCCCCCTTGTGGTCGGTGTACAGGTGGTGCATGGTTGTCGTCAGCTCGTGTCGTGAGATGTTGGGTTAAGTCCCGCAACGAGCGCAACCCTCGTTCTATGTTGCCAGCGGGTTATGCCGGGGACTCATAGGAGACTGCCGGGGTCAACTCGGAGGAAGGTGGGGATGACGTCAAATCATCATGCCCCTTATGTCTTGGGCTTCACGCATGCTACAATGGCCGGTACAAAGGGCTGCGATACCGTAAGGTGGAGCGAATCCCAAAAAGCCGGTCTCAGTTCGGATTGAGGTCTGCAACTCGACCTCATGAAGTCGGAGTCGCTAGTAATCGCAGATCAGCAACGCTGCGGTGAATACGTTCCCGGGCCTTGTACACACCGCCCGTCAAGTCATGAAAGTCGGTAACACCCGAAGCCGGTGGCCTAACCCTTGTGGAAGGAGCCGTCGAAGGTGGGATCGGTGATTAGGACTAAGTCGTAACAAGGTAGCCGTACCGGAAGGTGCGGCTGGATCACCTCCTTTCTAAGGAGCATCTGGTCAGTGCTGGTCGCCCATTAGGGGTGGTTGGTTGCTGGTCCAGGCGCCTGTTTCGGACCGAACGTGTCCGACGGGTAGCTCATGGGTGGAACATTGACAGTGCAGTTGGGAGTGATGCTTCCGACCTCAGTACGCTCTGCTTGCAGGGTTGGGACGGGTCGTGGGTGGAGCTGCTGGCTGGTGCACGTTGTTGGGTCCTGAGGGACCAGGCTTCCTACTGTCACGTGAGTGATGGTGGGGGTTGGGCCTACGGGTCCTTCGTCGGGCCAGGGTGAACCTACCGTTGTGGTGGGGGAGTGCTGGTGCCGATCGTATGTTGAGAACTACACAGTGGACGCGAGCATCTTTGATTCGCGTCATCCATGATCAGCCTTCGGGTTGGTGTGGTGTGACGTTGGATCGCAATTTTAATCTTTGTGGTCAAGTTTCTAAGAGCAAACGGTGGATGCCTTGGCATCTGGAGCCGATGAAGGACGTAGAAATCTGCGATAAGCCTCGGGGAGCTGATAATCGAGCTGTGATCCGAGGATTTCCGAATGGGGAAACCCCGCCAGGCGCTTTTGCGACCTGGTGACTCCCGCCTGAATATATAGGGCGGGTAGAGGGAACGTGGGGAAGTGAAACATCTCAGTACCCACAGGAAGAGAAAACAACATGTGATTCCGTGAGTAGTGGCGAGCGAAAGCGGATGAGGCTAAACCGATCATGTGTGATAGCCGGCGGGCGTTGCATGGTCGGGGTTGTGGGACACGTCACTCAGTTCTGCCGGACTGGGACGGTTACAGCGCATCATAGTCGAACCGGTTTGAAAGCCGGGCCGTAGTGGGTGCCAGCCCCGTAGACGAAATGGTGTTATGGCCGGATGTGTATCCCAAGTAGCACGGGGCCCGAGAAATCCCGTGTGAATCTGTCAGGACCACCTGATAAGCCTAAATACTCCCAGATGACCGATAGCGGACAAGTACCGTGAGGGAAAGGTGAAAAGTACCCCGGGAGGGGAGTGAAATAGTACCTGAAACCGTTTGCTTACAAACCGTCGGAGCCTCCTTAGTAGGGGTGACGGCGTGCCTTTTGAAGAATGAGCCTGCGAGTTAGTGATATGTGGCGAGGTTAACCCGTGAGGGGCAGCCGTAGCGAAAGCGAGTCTGAATAGGGCGTTTGAGTCGCATGTTCTAGACCCGAAGCGAAGTGATCTATCCATGGCCAGGTTGAAGCGACGGTAAGACGTCGTGGAGGACCGAACCCACTTCAGTTGAAAATGGAGGGGATGAGCTGTGGATAGGGGTGAAAGGCCAATCAAACTTCGTGATAGCTGGTTCTCTCCGAAATGCATTTAGGTGCAGCGTTGCGTGTTTCTCGCCGGAGGTAGAGCTACTGGATGGCCGATGGGCCTCAACAGGTTACTGACGTCAGCCAAACTCCGAATGCCGGTGAGTGAGAGCGCAGCAGTGAGACGGTGGGGGATAAGCTTCATCGTCGAGAGGGAAACAACCCAGACTACCAACTAAGGTCCCTAAGCGTGTGCTAAGTGGGAAAGGATGTGGAGTTGCACAGACAACCAGGAGGTTGGCTTAGAAGCAGCCACCCTTGAAAGAGTGCGTAATAGCTCACTGGTCAAGTGATTCCGCGCCGACAATGTAACGGGGCTCAAGCACACCACCGAAGTTGTAGATTTCGCACTATAGACAAGCCTTCGTGGTTCAGTCGTGCGGAGTGGTAGGAGAGCGTCGTGTGGCGAGTGAAGCGGCGGAGTGATCCAGCCGTGGACGCTACACGAGTGAGAATGCAGGCATGAGTAGCGAAAGACGGGTGAGAAACCCGTCCTCCGAAAGACCAAGGGTTCCAGGGCCAGGTTAATCCGCCCTGGGTAAGTCGGGACCTAAGGCGAGGCCGACAGGCGTAGTCGATGGACAACGGGTTGATATTCCCGTACCGGCGAACAACCGCCCAAGCTAATCCAGTGGTGCTAAGAGTCCTAACCCGGTACAACCGGATCCCTTCGGGGTGATGGTGGCCGGTCTAACGCTCGACCCCATGCTGGTGCGGTTAGCGTATGAACAGGTGTGACGCAGGAAGGTAGCTGAGCCAGGCGATGGTATCCGTAAGGTGAACCTGGTGTAAGGATGTAGGGCTGACGATAGGCAAATCCGTCGTCTGTGTGCCTGAGATCCGACGCGTACCCGTAAGGGGAAATCAGTGATCCTATGCTGCCGAGAAAAGCATCGACGCGAGGTTGCAGCCGCCCGTACCCGAAACCGACTCAGGTGGTCAGGTAGAGAATACCAAGGAGATCGAGAGAATCGTGGTTAAGGAACTCGGCAAAATGCCCCCGTAACTTCGGGAGAAGGGGGGCCGGACACGTGACCGGATTTACTCCGTGAGCGTTGAAGGCCGCAGAGACCAGTGGGAAGCGACTGTTTACTAAAAACACAGGTCCGTGCGAAGTCGCAAGACGATGTATACGGACTGACGCCTGCCCGGTGCTGGAAGGTTAAGAGGAAGGGTTAGCCTTTGGGCGAAGCTCTGAATTTAAGCCCCAGTAAACGGCGGTGGTAACTATAACCATCCTAAGGTAGCGAAATTCCTTGTCGGGTAAGTTCCGACCTGCACGAATGGCGTAACGACTTCCCAGCTGTCTCAACCGCGAACTCGGCGAAATTGCACTACGAGTAAAGATGCTCGTTACGCGCAGCAGGACGGAAAGACCCCGTGACCTTTACTACAGTTTGGTATTGGTGTTCGGAGTGGCTTGTGTAGGATAGGTGGGAGACTGTGAAGCGGGCACGCTAGTGTTCGTGGAGTCATTGTTGAAATACCACTCTGGTCACTTTGGATGTCTAACGTAGGACCCTGATCGGGTTCATGGACAGTGCCTGATGGGTAGTTTAACTGGGGCGGTTGCCTCCCAAAGAGTAACGGAGGCGCCCAAAGGTTCCCTCAACCTGGTTGGCAATCAGGTGGCGAGTGTAAGTGCACAAGGGAGCTTGACTGTGAGACTGACAGGTCGAGCAGGGACGAAAGTCGGGACTAGTGATCCGGCAGTGGCTTGTGGAAGCGCTGTCGCTCAACGGATAAAAGGTACCTCGGGGATAACAGGCTGATCTTGCCCAAGAGTCCATATCGACGGCATGGTTTGGCACCTCGATGTCGGCTCGTCGCATCCTGGGGCTGGAGTAGGTCCCAAGGGTTGGGCTGTTCGCCCATTAAAGCGGTACGCGAGCTGGGTTTAGAACGTCGTGAGACAGTTCGGTCCCTATCCGCTGCGCGCGTTGGAAATTTGAGAAGATCTATCCCTAGTACGAGAGGACCGGGATGGACGAACCTCTGGTGTGTCAGTTGTTCTGCCAAGGGCACCGCTGATTAGCTACGTTCGGACCGGATAACCGCTGAAAGCATCTAAGCGGGAAGCCGTCTTCGAGATGAGATTTCCATGCACCTTGAGTGTGAGAGGCTCCCAGCAGACTACTGGGTTGATAGGCCGGATGTGGAAGCGGGGACTAACGACCCGTGGAGCTGACCGGTACTAATAAGCCGAAGACTTGATAACACACTGATTTCCGTGCACTTGTTGCACGGGCTCGCGTCCACTTTGTGGTTCCCGACAGACGATCGGGAATCGAAACTGAATACACCGCTCTGCCCTCTTCACGGAGGGCAGCAGCTGGGACAGCTTTGAGACCAGATCATGGTCGAAGGTGTTCCGGTGGTCATAGCGAGAGGGAAACGCCCGGTCACATTCCGAACCCGGAAGCTAAGCCTCTCAGCGCCGATGGTACTGCAAGGGGGACCTTGTGGGAGAGTAGGACGCCGCCGGACTTAACGTAGAAGAACCAGGGAACCCCTGACCATTCGTGGTCAGGGGTTTTCTGCGTTCCCGGCCCGTTTGGGGTCCTTGTCGAAGGGGTCCGGTGAGGCCGTAGGATCAGCCGACGACGGAGGAACGATGACCGAAGCCTGGCCGGCCCTGCCCGATGGCTCCCGACTGGCGCTGCGGGAGATCCTCATCCACGGGGTGCTCTCCCGCGCCGAGATCGCCCGGTCACTCGGGCTCTCGCGGGCGAGCCTCACCCGGGCCATGCGCATCCTCGTGTCACAGCGGCTCGTGGTCGAGGTCGGCACTGATGTGCGCGGCGCCACCGGTCGCCCGTCGGAGCTCCTGCAGGTGAGCAGCGGGCAGTGGGAGTTCCTCGGCATCAAGCTCACGAAGGACCGCCTGTACGCCGCGGTCACGGACCTGGGCGGACGGGTCCTCGCCCTGCACGAAGAGGCGATCGACGACACCGCCGCCGAGCCGCTCGCGGAGCAGATCACGGCGGTGCTCGGCCGACTCCGTGCTGCGCATCCAGACATCTGCGCGATCGGGGTCTCGCTGCCCGGTGACGTCATGGTGCGCGCGGGGGAGTCCGTCGTCGCGGCGTCGGTGTTCCTCGGGTGGCACGAGGTGCCGTTCGCCCGGATGCTCGAGGAGCGGACGGGCATCGCCACGTTCACCGCGAACGACGTGCACGCGCTCACTGCGAAGGAGCACTGGTTCGGTGCGGGTGCCGGTCGCGGGTCGATGGTGCTCGTGACGGTCGGTGAGGGCCTGGGCCTCGGGCTCATCGCGAACGGGCAGGTCTCCACCGGGGAGCACGGGCGACTGGGGCGCATCGGGCACCTTCCAGTCCTCGGGGGCGGTCCGGACTGTGGCCTCGGTCACGCCGGGTGCGCCTCGAGCTACCTGCCGAGTCCGGTCATCGTGCGGAACGCCGGCCACGCGGGGAAGACCTACGACCAGGTGGTCGAGCTCGCCCGGGACGGCGACGAGGGCGCCCTCGCAGCGTTCGAGGATGCCGGCCGCGCCCTCGGGGTCCTGCTCGCCACCGCGGTGCACATCGCGGACCCCTCGGCGATCGTGCTGACGGGCGACGGGCTGCCCGTGTACGACCTGGCGCGGGCGACCGTGGACGAGTCGATGCGGGCCGCACTGGCGCCGTACACCGAGCCGGTGACGGTGGAGGTACAGCCGTTCGAGTTCTCGGAGTGGGCACGCGCCGGGGCGGTCCTCGCCATCCGTCGGCTGCTGGGGGAGTGAGCGGCCGAGGCATCAGGCAGAGGTCTCGGCGCGTTAGTTACACACGTTGACAAACACGGACGCAGACGGGAGGCTTGAGCGGTCCACACCATCGAAGGAGATGCCGTGACCGCAGCCCCCACCGTCCCGTGGCCGACCGACGGCCTGTCGTTCGGCGGCGACTACAGCCCCGAGCAGTGGCCCCGGGAGACCTGGCTCGAGGACGTCCGGCTCATGCGCGAGGCCGGGGTGAACCTGGTCACCGTCGGGGTGTTCTCGTGGGCACTGCTCGAGCGGTCGCCGGGGGACTTCACGTGGGAGTGGCTGGACGACGTCCTCGCGCTGCTGCACGAGAACGGCATCGCGGTGGACCTCGCGACGCCGACCGCTGCCCCGCCGAACTGGCTGCTGACCGCGCACCCGGAGATCCTGCCGGTGGACGCCACGGAACGGCGAGAACGTCCCGGTGGGCGACTCGGGTGGTGCCCGGCCTCCCAGCTGTTCCGGGAGCACGCGCTCCGCATGGTCGACGCGCTGGCCGAGCGGTACGGCCGACACCCGGCGGTGCGGCTCTGGCACGTGAGCAACGAGCTCGGCGGCGGCAACGGCCGGTGCTACTGCGAGGAGTCGGCAGCGGACTTCCGGCACTGGCTCGTTGCGAAGTACGGCGACGTCGAGGCCGCGAACGACGCCTGCGGCACGGCGTTCTGGGGGCACACGTACACCTCGTTCGACGAGGTCTCGCCGCCGCGCGGGGTGGGCGGCGCGCCGAACCCCGGGCTCGCGCTGGACTTCGAGCGGTACTCCTCCGACGCGCTGCTCCGCCAGTACGACGCCGAGAAGGCCGTCATCGAGCAGCACTCGGACGTGCCGGTCACCACGAACTTCATGGTGGGCGCCGGCTCGCAGGTCGTCGACTACGCCGGGTGGGCGAAGCACGTGGCGATCGTCGCGAACGACCACTACACGCTCGTCGACGACGCCCGACGCGAGCAGGACCTCGCGCTGGCCGGTGACCGGATGCGCGGGATGTCGGCGGACCGTCGTCCCTGGCTGCTCATGGAGCACTCGACGGGTGGCCCGAGCTGGCAGCAGCGCAACCGCGCCAAGGAACCCGCGGAGCTCGTCCGGAACGCCCTGGCGCACGTCGCGCACGGGTCCGACGGGGCGCTGTTCTTCCAGTGGCGGGCCTCCACCGCGGGTGCGGAGCAGTTCCACTCGGCGATGCTCCCGCACGCCGGCACCCGCACACGCATCTGGCACGAGGTCCTCGCCCTCGGCCGGGCGCTGCAGGACCTCGCACCCGTGCAGGGCACCCGCGTCGAGCCGGCCCGGGTCGCGATCGTCGTGGACGAGGCCTCCGGGTGGGCCGTGCAGTCGGGGCTCAAGCCGCACCGGGGCCTGCGCTACGGCCGGGAGCTCCGCGCCTGGCACCGCGCGTTCCACGACCGGCAGGTGCTGACGGACGTGGTCCCCGCCGACGCCGACCTGGACGGCTACGACGTGGTCGTCGTGCCGACGATGCTCATCGTCGACGACGTGACCGCCGCGCGGTTGTCCGCCGTGGTGGACCGCGGCGCCAGCTTGATCGTCACGTACCTGTCCGGCGTCGCCGACGAGACCGCGCGCATCCGTACCGGCGGGTACCCGGGAGCGTTCCGCCAGGTGCTCGGCGCCTGGAGCGAGGAGTTCACCCCGCTGCAGCGCGACGAACGCTGGACCCTCGACGACGGCGAGGTCGTCACCGACTGGGCCGAAGCGGTCGTGCTCGAGGACGCCGAGTCCGTGCTCCGGTACACCGACGGCCCGCTCGCGGGCCGGCCCGCCGTCACGCGCCGCGCCGTCGGCGGCGGCGCCTGGTACGTGTCCGCGATGCTCGCGGACGACAGCATCCAACGGCTCGTGGACGGGGTGATCGCGGAGCGGGGGATCCTGCGGACGGTCACCGGGCCTCCCGGCCTGGAGGCGGTGCGTCGCGTCGGCGACGACGGTTCCGCCTTCCTGTTCCTCGTCAACCACCGCGCTGACGACGTCACGGTCGTCGCGTCCGGCACGGACCTGCTCGACGGGTCCGGCCACGGGCCGGACACCATCGTGCCGGCCGGACGCGTCCGCGTGCTGCGCGAGGAGCGGGCCTCGTGACCGTCGTGGAGCGCGAGTCGACAGCCGTCGGTGCACGCGATCGACGTGTGTACGTGCTGCGATCAGCCGGGGTGTCGCTGGTGCTGGCGTCCGCGGCGGACGGGCTGCCCGAGGTGCTGCACTGGGGTCGGGACGTCGGGCCCGTCGCACCGGAGGACGCGGCCGATCTGCTGCTCGCACTCGGCCGGCCGCTCGGGCCGAGTGCGCTGGACGCGCGGTGGCCGCTCACGGTGCTGCCGACCGAGCGCGACGGGTGGGAGGGCCGACCGGGGATCGCCGGGCACGTGGACGGGATGCCGCTCGTGCCGCGGTGGCGCGACGTGGTGGTGATCGGTGACGACGAACGGATCGTCGTGACCGCCGAGTCGGACTCGTTGGCGCTCCGGAGCGAGTTCGCGCTCGACACCGCGGGGGTGCTGCGCGTGCGGCACACGGTGACGAACACGCACGCCGAACCCGTGCACGTGCAGGCGCTCGAGGCGACGCTGCCCGTGGGGGAGCGGATCGCCGAGGTGCTCGACCTGGGCGGACGGTGGACCCGTGAGCGCACACCGCAGCGCCGGGCGGCGACGGCCGGGAGCCACGCGCGGGAGAGTCGTCGCGGGCGGACGGGCCACGACTCGCCGACGCTGCTCGTGCTCGGGACGCCCGGGTTCTCGGACGCCGAGGGTGAGCTGTGGGCGGTGCACCTGGCCTGGAGCGCGGACTCCGTGTACCGGTACGACCAGCTCGCCGAGGCACGACCACTGGTCGGTGCCGGAGAACTGCTGCGCGCCGGCGAGGTCGTGCTCGGCGAGGGGGACTCGTTCGCTTCCCCGGATGCGGTGTTCGTGTGGAGCGACACCGGGATCGACGGGCTGTCCGACCGCCTGCACGACTCGTTGCGCAGCCGTCCGGGGCACCCGCGACGACCCCGGCCCGTGGTGCTCAACACGTGGGAGGCCGTCTACTACCGGCAGGAGCTCGAGCCCCTGGTGGCGCTGGCGGAGACGGCGGCGGACATCGGCGTCGAGCGGTTCGTGCTCGACGACGGGTGGTTCCTCGGCCGGCGGTCGGACTCGACCTCGCTCGGGGACTGGCGCGTCGACCCGACGGTGTGGCCGGACGGGCTGGCACCGCTCGTCGACCGGGTGCGTGCCCTCGGCATGGAGTTCGGGCTGTGGTTCGAGCCCGAGATGGTCAGCCCGGTGTCCGAGCTGGCGGAGGCACACCCCGAGTGGATGCTGCAGCGCCCCGAGGACGACGTCCGCACGTGGCGGAACCAGTACGTGCTCGACATGGCGAACCCACTGGCCCGGCACCACGTGCTCGAGAGCATGTCCCGCGTGATCGGCGAGCACCACGTCGACTTCGTGAAGTGGGACCAGAACCGGGACATCGTGCACGCGGTGCACGCGGGACGCGCCGGCATCGACGCGCACACCCGCGGCGTGTACGCGTTGATGGACGAGCTGCGTGCGCGGCACCCGTGGCTCGAGATCGAGGCGTGCGCGAGCGGCGGTGCCCGGATCGACCTCGGCGTGCTCGAGCGCACCGACCGGGTGTGGCCGTCGGACTCGAACGACGCCTTCGAGCGACTGCCGATCCAGCGCTGGACCGAGGCATTGCTCCCGCTCGAGCTGATCGGCTCGCACGTCGGGCCGGAGATCTCGCACACCACGGGCCGGCACCTCGACCTGGACTTCCGGATGGCGGTGTCGTTGTTCGGCTCGGCCGGCATCGAGACCGACATCACGAAGCTGTCGCCCGAGGAGCTCGACCGGCTCCGGGCCTGGACGGCGCTGTACCGACGGGAGCGCGGGCTGCTGCACTCCGGGCGGCTGCGGCACCTGGACCTCGGGGACCCGGGGACGGTGGCGACGTCGGTCGTGGCCACCGACCGTTCGCGGGCGCTCGTGCGGGTGGCGCGGACGGAGACGGGGCCGAGGTCGTTGCCGGTGCCGCTCCGGGTGCGCGGACTCGACCGGTCGCGGCGCTACCGGCTCGCTCCGGTGTCCGGCCTCGCTGTGCCGCGTGGGCTCGACATGGTGCCGCCGGAGTGGCTCGTGCGCGGACACCTGGAGCTGACCGGCGCCGTGCTCGAGGACGTCGGCGCACGGCTCCCGCTGCTCGCACCCGCGACCGCGATCGTGCTGGAGCTCCGCGCGATCGACTGAGCGCCGTCAGCCGCGCTCCTTCGGCGGGGGAAGCGTTCCCTGACCGGCGACGTGACGGTTCTGGTTCGCGATCCTCGGGGATCGTGAACCAGAACCGTCACGCGTCGAGAGGAAATGTCCGTCCCGGGGCGCTCGGTGTGGGGTGTCGCGCGGTGAACGAGGCGGCGGTGCGGGACGGCCCCTCCGTCCGCGGGCTGCGGTGCTGCGGGCTGCCGGGTTGCGGGTGCAGCGGAGGTGTGCGGGCGTGCTCGGCTGACGGTTCCGGTTCGCGAACCCGGGGGATCGTGAACCGGAACCGTCAGCGGCGCGAGGGAACGTCGCCGTCCCCCCTAGGGCGCCCGAGTCAGGGCAGCAGCGAACCCGCGTGGCGGAGGACGAGCGGGTGGACGAGCTCCTGTGCAGCGATGCCCGGCGCACCCGTCACCGTGAAGGTCACCGACTCGCCGGGGAGCAGGGACACCAGGCCGTCGTCGACGCGGGCGGACGCATCCACGCGATCGGGGAACAGCGAGACGTCGCGCGCGTACGCGGTCGCCGTCACGGTGACCGTTGCGCCGACCTCCGTCGCCGACACCACCGTGGACAGGGGCGAGGGCTCGAGTGCCTGGTCGACGACCTCGGCGAAGTCGTGCACGGTGCGGGTGCCGGCTCCCGTGACGACGAGGACCTCGGAACCGGGGTCGCCCGGTGCCGCGAGCGACGACGGCAGCGGCACCCGGTCGGCATCGGCGGGAGCGGCCGCGAGCATGAACGACGACGACTCGAGCACGGTGCCGTCGAAGGCCACGCGGGAGACCGTGACCTCGTCGGCGACCGGCGCCCCGGACGCGTTGACGAGGACGACGTCCAGACCTCCTTCGCCGTCGCCGTCACCGCCCTGGGCACCGGACGACGGCTGCACGGTGAGCAGCACGGGCTGGTAGGCCTGCCGGACGGCGTACCAGACGGGCTTCCGGATGCCGGCGTGGTCGACGAGGGCCCACGACACCACCGGCCAGTCGTCGTTGAGCTGCCAGACGACCATGCCGGTGTTGTCGGGCGTGCGGGAGCGGAACCACTCCATGCCGAAGCGGATCGCGTGCGCCTGGTTGAGCTGCGCGGCGAAGTGCCAGTCCTCGATGGAGGTCGGCTCGGGCAGGTGCCCGCGCATGCCGTCGGCGAGCTTCCGGTTGCCCCGGTCGGCCTTCTGGTGCACGAGCATCTCGTGGCCGTCCGGGTCGAGGGGCTCGTCGTGCACCACCGCGGTCAGGGTCGACCACGCCGGCGGACCTTGGAACCCGAACTCGGCGACGAACCGCGGCTCCCAGTCGGCGTAGGCGCGGTAGTCGAGGCGGTTCCAGACGTCCCAGATGTGCACGCTGCCGTTCCGCTGGTCGTTCGGCGTCAGGTACTCGTCGAACGAGAACGGGCTGCCCGGCGTGTACGGCCGGGTCGGGTCCAGCTCGGCGACGACCGACGGCAGCAGGGAACGGTAGTAGCCGTTGCCCCAGGTCCGGCCGACGAGCGACGGCCGCCAGCCCCACTCGGCGTAGGCGACGAGGTTCTCGTTGTTGCCGTTCCACACCACGAGTGACGGGTGCGGGCTGAGGCGGGTGACGGCCTCGCGGACCTCGGGCTCGACCTCGTCGGCGAGCCAGGGCTCCTCGGCGTAGGCGGCGCAGGCGAACAGGAAGTCCTGCCAGACGAGCACGCCGAGCTCGTCGCACCGGTCGTACAGGTCGTCGGACTCGTAGATGCCGCCGCCCCAGATGCGGAGCAGGTTCATGTTCGCGTCGATCGCGTCCTGGATCCGGTCCGCGTAGCGCGCGGGCGTCATCTCGGTCAGGTAGGCGTGGTCGGGGATCCAGTTCGCGCCGCGCACCATGACGGGACGGCCGTTCACGCGGAGCAGGAACGGTGCCCCGCCGGCGTCGGCGGCGGTGTCGAGCGTGACGGTGCGGAAGCCGACGCGGCCGGTCCAGACGTCGTCGCCGACCTCGACCCGGACGTCGTACAGCGGCTGGTCGCCCTCGCCGCGGGGCCACCAGACGGCGACGTCGGGGACCTCGAGGCGGACGGTCGCGGCGCCGTCGACGACGGGACGTGCGCCGACGACCCGGCCGGCGGTGTCGGATACCGTGTGTCCTGCGGACGCGGGGTGCGGGGCCAGGGTGATCCGGGCCTCCAGGCCGGTGCCCGCGGAACCGTCCGCGGACTCGACGGGCGCGCTGCCGATGGCCTGCGAGAAGGAGCCGGTGGAGCCGGCGTGCTCGACGTCGACGTGGGCCGTCAGCACCCCGGTGGTGCCGTCGAGGTCGACGAGCGGGCGGACGGCCGCGATGCGGACGCCGCTCCAGGACTCGATGCCGATCGACTTCCAGATGCCGCTCGTGGCGACGTCGACGCCCCAGTCCCACCCGAAGTTCGACGCGTTCTTGCGGAGTGCGTTGTAGGGGTGGTGGTTGACGTGCGGCAGCTCGCCGCCGTGCAGGGCGGACAGGCGCTCGGCTGCGGGGACGGGCGCGTCGAACGTGACGACGAGCTCGTTCGTGCCCGGTCGGAGCAGGTGCCCGACGGGGAACCGGTACGAGCGGTGCTGGTTGGCGGTGGTCGCGACGACGATGCCGTTGAGCTCGATCGTGGCGAGGGTGTCGAGGCCCTCGGCGACGAGGTCGTGGCGGGTCTCGTCCGGCGCGGTCCACTCGAACGTGCGGCGGTAGCGCCAGACGGTGTCCCCGATCCACTGCGTGGCGGCCTCGCCGTCACCGTCGAACGGGTCGGGGATCCGGCCGGCCCGCAGCAGGTCGGTGTGCACGCAGCCGGGGACCTGTGCCTCGACCGGTTCGCGGTGCTCCGCCGACTGCTCGGGCCCGGTCACCGCCTCGAGGGTCCACGTGCCGTCCAGGGTGGTCCGCTCCATTGCGTCTCCTCATCGTTACGGGGCCGTGACCCGACCCCTTGACCGCCTTAGTTTACGCGTGTAACAATCACGCTCACAACGTGGACCCTGCGACGACGCAGACCGAGAGGACAACGATGTTCAACCCAACCCGTTCACGGCTCGCCATCGGCGGCGCCGTTCTCCTCGCAGCCGGCCTCGCGCTCAGCGGCTGCAGCTCCAGCGGCACCGCCAGCACGAACGACGCCGCTGCCTCGACCCTGGTGGCGTACACCGGCCAGTCCGGCGACTACCAGATCAACTTCAACCCGTGGTCGCCGTCCAACATCGGCGGCGTGGGCACGATCTACGAGTCGCTCTTCTTCATCACCAACGTCAACACGAAGGACCCGAAGCCGCTGCTCGGCAAGTCCTACGAGTGGAACGACGACGGCACGCAGCTCACCATCACGCTGCGCGACGGAGCCACCTGGAGCGACGGCGAGCCCTTCACCTCGAAGGACGTCGTGTTCACGCTCGACATGCTCAAGAAGCAGAAGGCCCTGAACTCGATCGGCTACGACGGCACCGCGAAGGCCGACGGCGACGACAAGGTGGTCGTCTCGTTCGACAAGCCGTCGTTCGTGCTCGGCCCGAACCTGCTCGGCAAGACCTGGATCGTGCCCGAGCACCTGTGGAAGGACATCGACCCGACCACCGACGTCGTGCGCGAGCCCGTCGGCACCGGCCCGTACACGCTCGGCACCTTCAAGGCGCAGGCGTTCACCCTCGAGGCGAACAAGAAGTACTGGGACGGCGCCCCGGCCGTGAAGACCATCCGCTACCTGTCGCTCTCCGGCAACACCGCCGGCGCCGACGCACTGAAGCAGGGGTCGATCGACTGGCAGACCGGCCCGGTGCCGAACATGGACGACATCCCCGCGAACTACAACGGCTACGACGGCATCACCGTCGGCCAGAACCAGATGGCCCTGCTGACCTGCGCGAACACCGACCTGGGCTGCGCCGGCCCGCAGACCGACCCGGCCGTCCGCCACGCGATCGCCGATGCCATCAACCGCAAGCAGCTCAACTCGCTGGCGTTCGAGAACACCGCGAGCGAGATCTCGCCGACCTTCGCGCTCACCACGACGCAGAAGGACACCATCTCGAAGGACATCGAGCCCGCCGTGATGCCGGAGACCGCCGACACCGATGCGGCCGCCTCGACCCTCGAGGACGCCGGGTGGAAGAAGGGCTCCGACGGCATCTACGCCAAGGACGGCAAGAAGCTGTCCCTGACGGTCGAGGTCGTCACCGGGTGGACCGACTACATCACCGCGATCGACACGATGACGCAGCAGCTCAAGGCCGCGGGCATCGAGCTCAAGGCGCAGCAGTCGTCGTGGAACGAGTGGACCGACAAGAAGACCAAGGGCAACTTCGAGCTCGCGATCGACTCGCTCGGCCAGGGCCCGACGGCGAACCCGTACTACCTGTACAACAACTACTTCACGACGGCCAACACCGCGAAGGTCGGTGAAGCGGCCCCGATGAACATCTCGCGGTACAGCAACCCCGACGTCGACAAGGCCATCGCGAAGCTCGCCACGATCAACCCCGAGGACACCGCGGCGACCCAGCCCGAGCTCGACACGATCCAGGAGCACATCGTCGAGGACCTGCCCTACATCCCCGTGATGACCGGCGGCACGACGAGCGAGTTCCACGCGGCGAAGTTCACCGGCTGGCCGACGGAGGACGACCTGTACGCGTTCCCGGCGGTCTGGGCGAGCCCGGACAACGCCGAGATCTTCAAGGCGCTCAAGCCGGCGAAGGGCTGACACCGATGGGATCGCGACCGAGGGGCACTCGACGATGACCTACTTCCTGCGCAAGATCGGCTTCTACGTCGTCGCACTGTGGGCGGCCCTGACGCTGAACTTCATCATCCCCAGGCTCCTACCCGGCAACCCGGTGGACATCCTGCTCGCCAAGCTCCAGCAGCGCGGCGGGCAGGTGACCCCGGCGACCCGGGAGGCGTACGAGCTGCTCCTCGGTGGCGATTCCTCGGAGCCGCTCATCTCCCAGTACGGCCACTACCTGGTCAACGTGTTCCGCGGTGACCTCGGCGTGTCCGTCAGTTACTTCCCGGCACCCGTCACCGAGGTGATCGGCAGTTCGCTGCCGTGGACCATCGCCCTGGTCGGGATCGCCACCATCGTGGCCGCGATCATCGGCGTCGGCCTCGGGGCCTTCGTCGGGTGGCGGCCCGGCACCTGGCTCGACTCGTTCGTGCCGGCCACCACCCTGCTCGCCGCGGTGCCGTACTTCTGGCTCGCGCTGATCCTGGTGTACTTCTTCGCCACCGGGCTCCACCTGTTCCCGGCGCAGGGCGGCTACGACGTCATCCTGACGCCCGGGTTCAACTGGGACTTCATCGTCTCGGCGGTGCAGTACGGAGTGCTGCCGGCGGTGACGATCGTGCTCGCGTCGCTCGGCGGCTGGCTGCTCGGCATGCGCAACATGATGGTGTCGACGCTGTCCGAGGACTACATCACCACCGCGCAGGCGAAGGGCCTGTCCGACGGCAAGATCCTGCGGAACTACGCCGCCCGGAACGCCGTGCTGCCGTCCGTCGCCGGGTTCGCGATCTCCCTCGGGTTCATCGTGTCCGGCTCCGTCGTCACCGAGCAGGTGTTCTCGTACCCGGGCATCGGGTCGAAGCTGCTGTCCGCGGTGACGAACAACGACTACGCGCTCATGCAGGGCATCTTCCTGTTCATCACCCTGGCGGTCCTCGGCGCGAACCTCGTCGTCGACCTGCTGTACGGACTGATCGACCCGCGCACGCGGGCCCGGAGCTAGGGGAGGAGACGACCATGACCAACATCCAGCAGGAGACCGAGCCCACCATCGGCGCACTGACCGAGGAGGCCGACAGCACCACGTCGATCGCCACCCGGCGCGCGTCGAAGGGCGGCATCCGCAGGTTCCTCCCGACGCTCACGCCGTGGCTCGTCACGGGCATCGCGCTCGTCGCCGGCGTCACACTGTTCGGGGTGATCGGACCGCTGCTCGTCGGCGACCCGACCACCATCCGCGACACCGGGCTGCAGGGACCGAGCGGCTCGAACGTCCTCGGCACCACCCAGACCGGTCAGGACGTCCTGGCCCAGCTCGCCTTCGCCACCCGGGGCAGCCTGCAGATCGGGCTCATCGTCGGCGTCCTCGCCACGGTGCTGTCCGCGTTCTTCGGCATCCTCGGCGCCTACCTGGGCGGGATCATGGACGAGGCGTTCTCGCTGTTCTCGAACGTGTTCCTCGTCATCCCCGGCCTGCCGCTCGTCATCGTCATCTCCGGCCTGGTGCCGCGTGAGGCCCGAGGGCTCTGGACCATCGCGGTCGTCCTGGCGATCACGTCGTGGGCCGGGTCCGCCCGGGTGCTGCGGGCGCAGACGATGTCGATCCGCAACCGCGACTACGTGTCCGCCGCCCGGGTCGCCGGCGAACGGCCCTGGCGGGTCATCGCCGTCGAGATCCTGCCGAACCTGCTGCCGGTGCTCGCGTCGCAGTTCGTGTTCGCGGTGATCGCCGCGATCCTCGGGGAGGCGGGGCTGTCGTTCCTCGGGCTCGGGGCGTCGAACTCCTCGACGCTCGGCACCATGCTCTTCTACGCCCAGAACGGCTTCGCGCTGGCGAACGGCGCCTGGTGGTGGTTCGTGCCGCCGGGCCTGCTCATCGCCCTGCTCGGCATGGGCCTGTCCCTGGTGAACTTCTCGATCGACGAGGTCATCAACCCGCGACTCGCGAACGTGCGTGCGCAGCGACGGCGCGACCGTCGTGCGAAGCGTGCGGCCCGCTCGGGAGGCCCGGCCCGCGTCGCCACCGCCGGTCACGACACGAAGGGGGTCGCCCGATGAGCGCCACCGACACCGCACGACCGGTCACCTCCGACGTCACGGGCGACGGCCGCCGGCCGGCCGTGCTGACCATCGACCACCTCGACGTCGTCTACGAGACCGAGCACCCCGTGCACGCCGTCAAGGACGTCTCGCTCACCCTGGCACCCGGCGAGATCCTCGGGCTCGCGGGGGAGTCGGGCTGCGGCAAGACGACCCTGGCGTACGCCATCACCCGGCTGCACCGGCCGCCGGCGAAGGTCACATCGGGCAGCATCACGTTCCACGACCGGGACGGCACCGACGTCGACCTGCTCGGCCTGCCGCACGAGCAGCTCCGGGCAGTGCGGTGGTCGAAGCTGTCGATGGTGTTCCAGGGAGCGATGAACGCGCTCAACCCGGTCACCACGATCCGCGCCCAGCTCGACGATGCCCTGGTCGAACACCGCAAGGGCCTGCCGCGCAAGGAACGTCGGGCGATCGCCGAGGACGCCCTGCGCCGCGTCGGCGTGGACCCGTCCCGCATCACCGCGTACCCGCACGAGCTCTCGGGCGGCATGCGGCAGCGCGTGATGATCGCGATGGCCATGCTGCTCGAACCGCAGATCATGATCATGGACGAGCCGACCACCGCGCTCGACGTCGTGGTGCAGCGGGAGATCCTGCGCGAGATCGTCCGACTGCGGGACGAGCTCGGGTTCGCCGTCGTGTTCATCACGCACGACCTGCCACTGCTGCTCGAGATCAGCGACCGGATCGCGATCATGCTCCGCGGCGAGGTCGTCGAGTGCGACCGAGCCAGCGTGATCCAGCACGACCCGCAGCACCCGTACACGCGGAAGCTGCTGCAGTCGTTCCCGAGCCTGTCCGGAGCCCGCGGCGCGTTCATCCGCACCGGGGTCGAGGACGGCGCCGAACCCGAGACCGACACCCGGGCCGTCGTGGTCCAGGCAGCACAGGAGACGGACCGATGACCAGTGTGACCG
This sequence comes from Curtobacterium sp. MCPF17_021, assembly GCF_003234605.2. Classification (NCBI taxonomy): domain Bacteria; kingdom Bacillati; phylum Actinomycetota; class Actinomycetes; order Micrococcales; family Microbacteriaceae; genus Curtobacterium; species Curtobacterium sp. MCPF17_021. Next base: position 1,406,769 of record NZ_CP126252.1, read on the forward strand.
TCAGCCACCTCGGCAAGGACTTCCACACCCGCAAGGGCCTGAAGCGCACCACCCTGCGGGCCGTCGACGACGTGTCGTTCGACCTGCTGCCCGGCCGGACCGTCGCGCTCGTGGGGGAGTCCGGCTCGGGCAAGTCCACCATCGCGCGGATGCTCGCCAAGCTCGAGACCCGGACGCGCGGCTCGATCGACGTGCGGCTCGAGGACGGCACCCCCGTCGAGGGCAGCATGTACCGGCGGCACGTGCAGATGGTGTTCCAGGACCCGTTCGCCTCGCTCAACCCGTTCCACTCGATCGAGCACCACATCGCCCGGCCGCTGCAGCTGCACCACCGGGCCCGCGGCGCCGACGAGACCGCCGACAAGGTGCGGGAACTGCTCGGCCGGGTGAACCTCGACGAGGACTTCGCGTCGCGGCGGCCGCACGAGCTCTCCGGCGGGCAGCGGCAGCGCGTCGCCATCGCCCGCGCACTCGCCCCGGGCGCGCAGGTGCTCATCGCCGACGAACCCGTGTCGATGCTCGACGTCTCGATCCGCCTGAGCGTGCTCAACCTGCTCGGTCGGCTGCAGCGCGAGGACGAGCTCGCCGTGCTCTACATCACGCACGACCTGGCGACCGCGCGGCACTTCTCCGACGAGATCCTCGTGCTCTACCGCGGCCGGGTCGTCGAGCGGGGTCCGTCGGACGCCGTCATCCTCGACCCGCACCACGACTACACCCGGCTGCTCGCCGAGGCCGCCCCCGACCCGGAGCGCATCGAGCGCCGGATCACCGCGGGGCCGCCGCTCGACCGGACGAAGATCGACAACACCACCTGCTACGACCACACGGTCGGGGACTGGGTGTCGAGCGAGCCCGCACCGGTCGGGGCGCGATGAGCGACGGGTCGACGTTCGTCGACTGGGTCACCGACGGGTTCGCGGCACGGTTCCGGGTCGGTGCGGACCAGCCCGCGGCGCTCGTGTCGTTCGTGCCGAGCGGCGGAGTGCTCGCCGACGGGCCGGACGACCCGCAGCCGCTCGTCGAGCTGACGACGATCGGGCACGGGCGGTTCCCGGGTGGGTTCCGGCACGTGGACTCCACGATCGGGGCTCGACTGCGCCCCGTGTCGCACCACGTGCACGACGACGGGACCGACCTGTGGTTCCGGATCGTGCAGGCGGACGCGGCCACGGGCCTCCAGGCCGAGTCGGTGTTCCGGGCGCGCGCCGGCGTGCCCGCGTTCCAGACGTGGACCGAGGTGTCGGCCGAGCACGGTGAGCACGTCATCGACTCCGTGTCGTCGTTCGCGACCGGGGCGTTCCTGACCGACTCGGGCGCCACCGTCGACGAGCTCTCCCTCGTGCACGCCGACAACGACTGGGCAGCGGAGAGCCGGTGGCGGACCGATCCGCTGCGATCGATCGGGCTCGCGCGCATCGACCGGGAGGCCCAGCACCACCCGCCCCGCAGCCGCGCCGTCGTGCAGAACCGCGGCTCGTGGTCGACCGGTGAGGCGCTGCCGATCGGGGTGCTGCGGGCGGAGGGCGCTGTGTCGCTTCCGTACGCACTCGTCTGGCAGGTCGAGCACAACGGGCCGTGGCTGTACGAGCTCGGCGAGACCCGGCGGCACGCGTACGTGCTGCTCAGCGGCCCCACCGACCAGGAACACCAGTGGACCACCGTCGTCACGCCGGAGCAGCCGTTCACCTCGGTGCCGGTGTCCGTCGGCATCGCCGGGTCGATCGACGACGCCTTCGGGGTGCTCACCCGGCAGCGTCGGGCGTTCCGGCACGTGCGGGAGGCCGACCGTGCCCTGCCCCTGGTGTTCAACGACTACATGAACACGCTCATGGGCGACCCGACCACCGAGAAGCTCCTGCCGCTGATCGACGCGGCCGCCGACGCCGGAGCGGACCTGTTCTGCATCGACGCCGGCTGGTACGCCGAGGGGCACTGGTGGGACACCGTCGGAGCGTGGGAGGAAGCGGCGTCGCGGTTCCCGACGGGGCTCGGGGCCGTCATCGACCACATCCGTGCGCGCGGCATGCAGGCCGGCCTCTGGCTCGAACCCGAGGTCATCGGCATCCACTCGCCGCTGGCTTCGACCCTGCCGTCGTCCGCGTTCGTCGAGCACCACGGGGTCCGGGTCGCGGAGCACGGGCGGCACCTGCTCGACCTGCGCTCGCCGGAGGCCCGCGCACACCTCGACTCGGTGGTCGACCGGCTCGTCGGAGAGCTCGGGGTGACGTTCTTCAAGATGGACAACAACACGATGACCGGGTCGTTCGCCGGGATGCTCGACCACGAGCGTGCGCTGCTCGACTGGCTCGACGCGGTGCAGGAGCGGTACCCGGCACTGCTCATCGAGAACTGCGCCTCGGGAGCGATGCGCGCCGACTGGGCCATGCTGTCCCGCCTGCACATGCAGTCGACGTCGGACCAGCAGGACCCGGTGTTGTCCGCCACGATCGCCGCCGCCGCTCCCGCTGCGATGCTGCCCGAACAGGCGGGGAACTGGGCGTACCCGGCGCCGACGATGGACCCGGAGCTGTTCACGCTGTCGCTCGTGAACGGGGTGCTCGGGCGGATGTACCTGTCCGGGTACCTGAACGAGATGTCGTCGTCGCAGCGGGCGGTGGTCGGTGACGCTGTCGCGGCACACCGGCAGATCCTGGACGTCGTCGAGGCGTCCGTCCCGGTCTGGCCCCTCGGGCTGCCCGCCTGGGAGGACCCCTGGACCGCACTCGGTCTGCACGCCGCCTCGGGCGACCTGTACCTGTCGGTGTGGTCGCTGCCCGGTGCGTCGGCGTCAGCGTCGGTGTCGTTGCCGTTGCCGGCGTTCGCCGGGCAGGCGGTGGTCGTCGAGCCGCTGTTCCCGACGGCACTCGGGTCGTGGTCCGTGGCGTGGGACGCCGCTTCGGGCTCGCTCGAGGTCGCGAACGGTGGATCGACCCCCACAGCGCGGGTGCTCCGCGTCCGGTCGCAGGAGGCGGACGCGGGGGCCTGAGCGGGCGCGCGTCGCGATGGCAGGGCGCGTGCTGGAGCGGACGGGAGGCACGGTGCGGGCAGGCACCGTGCCTCGCGTTTCGTCGGTGGTCGCGTCCACGGCGGGGGGGGGGGGGGGGGGGGCGCAGGACGGGATCCCCGCTCGTGCACGTCGGCGGGATGCTCCTGGCGACGTTCGCCGCACTGCTGGAGACCAGGCTGTTCGTCGTGACAGCGGTCGCCATCGTGCTCGCGTTCGTCCTCATCGTCACGTCGGTCTTCCTCTTCGTGCTCGGGGTGCCACGGTGGATGACACCCCGCTGGTACCGCGACGTGCTCGACCAGCGGTGAGCGACAGAAGCTCGCCCGCGCGCGCCGGACTCGTTATCGTGGACGGGCATCACGACAGGGGGAGCAGAACGTGACTGATGGTTGGCGAATCGACCCGGGACCCGCGCGCGGTGCCATCGACAACGCGGAAGGGGAGACCCAGGAGTTCCCGACCCTCGAGACGGACCTCGTGTCGGCCTTGAGCGACGCCCTCGCGGCGCTCGGCGGACACGGGCCCTCGACCGCGGCGAAGCTCGCGTCGATCCAGTCGAACCCGTTCGAGATCGACCTGCTCGCCGCCCAGCAGCACATCGAGCGGGCGATCAGTGCCACGCGACAAGCCATCGGCGCCTACGAGGCCGGCGACGAGCAGATGGCGGCGACCTACGAGAACGGTATCCCGCAGTGATCTCCACGAGCGACCTGCAGGAACTGCCCGACCCTGCTGCACTCGAATCGGCGGCCACAGCGCTCGGTACCTTCGGATCACACGTCGTCGCGCGGGTCGAGGCGGTGTCGACCGAGTGGAAGGGACTCGCCGCCGCCGACGTCTACCAGACGCCCGAACGTGACATCGTGCTCGACGCGATGAACAACCCTGCACTCATCGCCGAGATGATCAAGCAGAACGCGGACTTCGCGGCGACGGCGTTGCAGACCTACGCGTCGACCGTGTCCGGGCTGCAGACCCGACGGGCCTCGATCCTCACGGACATCGCCGATGCCAACGAGGCGGAGCGGCAAGTGGCGCAGCAGCCCGATTCGAACACCGCGGAACCCACACCGTCCCCGACCCCCGGCCCTGATCCCGCGACGTCGTCGAGTCACGTCCGAGAGCTCATCGCGACCTTCAACGCGAACGCGCAGCAGGCCGACCAGGACTGCGCCGACGCACTCGGTCGGCTCGAGAAGTACAGCAAGACCGCCGTGCAGTCCTTCGTCGAAGTCGTCGGCGGATCGGGTGTCGTCGGCACCGGTGTCGGTGTCGGATCGTCGGTCGCGGAGGGCGCGCTCGAGCGGTGGCGACGCATCCACATCGTGCCGGAATCGTCGATCAACGTGCAGCTGACGATCCCCATGTGGGACGAGATGGAGAACGGCGTCAAGTACTGGAAGACGCCGAGCGGTGTGCTGTCGCCGCATCCTCCGACGCCGCCCGAACTCCGGCTCACCGGACCGACGTCGAGTCACAGCACGGTCGTCACCGATCCCGAGGTGTCGCGCGGAGCGCTCCCGACCTGGGCGAAGCACCTCGGGAAAGCGCTCGGCATCGGTGGCGCCGCGCTCACCCTCTACTCCGCCGGCCAGGAGCAGTGGGTCGAGGACGAGGAAGAACACCCGGAGTGGTCGACCTCACAGCGCATCGAGAGCAGCCTCGAGAACGTCGTCATCGTCGGCGGGCCCTCGGTCATCCTCGGAACCATCGGAGCGTCCGTCGGCGCATCGGTCGGTGCCGCTGCCGGTGCGGCAGCGGGAGCGGGCGGGGGCACGGTCGTCCTGCCGGTCATCGGGACGATCGGTGTCGGCGCACTCGGTGGAGCCGTCGGCGGGGTCGTCGGCGGTGCTGCCGGAGGTTGGGCGGGCGGCGAAGCGGGCGAAGCACTCGGCACCTGGGGCAAGGAGAACTTCTACGATGGGTCCGAAGCCCAGCGATGGGTGCGAGACACGTGGAAGAAGGTGTTCGGATGACCCCGCTCGGGTTCGTCGTCGTGCTGTTCGCCATCGGGCTCCTCTTCGGCGGCCTCGGAGCGCTGGCCTACGCCGGCGTCTGGCGTTCGTGGATCGGTCGGCTCCACCAGAACGTCGTCTTCGGGTGGTTCTGGTTGGGACTCGCGGTGCTGTCGATGGGACTCGCGGCGAGCTTCATCCGGACGCCGGTCTTCGGGTTCTCCTTCGTGTTCGCTGTCGCCGCCGCCGTGACCGGTGCGCTCGGCCTGTGGATCCTGCTGTCCGGCGTTCCGCGACGGCTCCAGCCCCGTTGGTACCGAGTGGAGCGTGAACGGTGAGCGCCCCGACCGAGGTCGGACCGATGAGCCTGCCGCTGCCCTCGAACTGGGAACGGATCGAGTCGTCCGACAACGTCGTCGTCCTCGCCGCGCCCGAGGTCCCCGAGGCGAGGTTCCGCCCCAACATCGTGCTGACCACGGCGCTCGCCGAGGCGCCACTGCACGTGGTGTCGTCGAACGCGATCGCGTCGATCCTCGCGCTGCAGCCTCGCGCACAGGTGTTCGCGGTCGAACCGAACGACCTCGACGACGTGCTCGGCGTGCCGTCCCGGACCGTCGAGTGGGGTTACGAAGCGGAGCACACCACGGTGCTGGTGCGCCAGTGGATCGCCGTGATCGGTCGACACCAGGTGCACGTCACCGGCAGCTGTGCGGTCGAGGAGTTCATCGACTTCGTCCCGTTCTTCCGGAGTGTGCTGGCAGCGGCATCGATCGCCGACACCGGGACGGACGACGACGACCCGTCGACCGGACGCATCGACCACTCCGACGTCCCCGAGGACAGCCCGTCGGCGTCGCCACGGATCGATCCGGGCGCATCGGACCGGATCGGCGCGACACTCGAAGCCCTCGACGGTGTCGTCCTCGCCCAGCCCCGCCCGGTGGGCCGCTGGATGCTCAGCGACGAAGCGCTCCAGCACCTGTGGTCGCTACGGGGCCGGGGCATCATCTCGCGCGGGAAGCGTCGGTCGCCCGAGGGCGTCGAACTCGCCGAGGCAGGTCTCACCGGCGCGCTCGGTGCGCTCGCCGGCGACGGGCAGCGGATCGCGAACCTGCTCGAACGACCCGGCTACCGGTACGGAGCCGCGGCGGACCACGCTGGTCGCTCGGTCGAGTGGAGCATGTGGCTCGGCGGCGACACCGCGCTGGTGCGCGCACGAGGCAACGTCGCCGACCTGGTCGACGACCGGCTGCGTGACGACACCATCGCGCAGTACGACGTGGTGCCCGCGGGCCGCGCCGTCGGGCACCTGCTCGCCTGGGCGCGGGTATCGCCGGCCTGGGCGATCGCCAGCGACGACGAACTCGTCCTGCCGGCGCAGGTCGTCGACGCACGGATCGCGTCAATCGGGATGCCCGACGGTGCCGCCCCGATCTCCGGGTTCGTCGCAGATCGCCTGTGGCGTGAGCCCGTCTGGATCCGCCTCCGTCTGTGGGGAGACCGGACGCCGTACGGGCTGGACGTCATCGCTGCCGGTGCTGCTGGATGGTTCCGCCGCGATGTGCTGGACGACGGACGGGTGCGTCTGGAGCCGATGCCGTCCGGGTCCGTCCTCCGATCCGTGCTGGCGGTCTTCAGCGCGCCGGACGGGTCGAACGCTCAGTAGTCCGGGCGGATCCATGCCATTCGAACTCTGCTTCGTCAAGAGCGATGACTGCGGTGAGGTTCCTCTCGTTCCGGAGGCGCGTTCCTCGATCCCGTAGTCGACTATTCGAAAATAGGTCGACGAGGTGTCAGCGGAGCAGACCGAGCTCCATCGCCCGGGTCACGGCGCGGGTGCGGTCGTTCACGCCGAGCTTCTCGAAGACGTGGCCGAGGTGGGTCTTCACCGTGGCCTCGCTGAGGAACAGCGCCCGGCCGATCGCCGGGTTGCTGTTGCCCTGGGCGACGAGGCGCAGGACGTCGAGCTCGCGCGGGGTCAGCGACGGGCCGGCCGCGGCGGGGAGCGTGCCCGTCGCTCGACGGACGAGCGCTGCGGCCGCGGAAGGAGCGAGCGCCGTCTCGCCGCGCGCGGTCGCCCGGACGCCGGCGAGGATCTCGGACTCCGGGGCCGCTTTGAGCAGGTAGCCGGTGGCCCCGGCCTCGATCGCCGACAGGATCTGGTCGTCGGACTCGTACGTCGTCAGGATCAGGACACGGACACCCGGTTCCGCCGCGAGGATCTCCGCCGTCGCCGCATCCCCGTCGAGCTCGGGCATCCTGAGGTCCATCAGCACGACGTCGGGGCGCTCGGCCAGCACGACCGACACCGCTGCACGGCCGTCGCTGGCCTGCCCCACCACGTCGATGTCGTCGGCGTCCTGCAACAGCGCGACGATGCCCGACCGGACGATCGGGTGGTCGTCGGCGACCACGACGCGGATCACCGGGTCACCTCTGCCACGGGGTGACGATCGACGGCCGGGAGGCTCGGCTCGGGTCCGGTGGGCAGGCTCGCGTCGACGACGGTGCCGCCGCCCGGGCTGCTCGTGATGGCGCAGGCACCGCCGGAGAGCACCAACCGTTCGTGGAGGCCCCGGAGACCGTGCCCGGCCGTCGGAACGCCGGTGTCGAACCCGACGCCGTCGTCGGTCACACGGACGCCGACCCGTTCGGGCGCGTGCTGCAGGACGATGCGGACCGAGCTGGCATCGGCGTGGGCACGGATGTTCGCGAGGGACTCCTGGACGACCCGGAGCAGCACGACCTGGGCGTCGCGGTCGAGCGGGCCGTCGGTCGCGTCGACCGTCACCGGTGTGCCGGTCTCACGGGTGTACCGCTCGGCGAGGCGGTGCAGGGCCCCGGCGAGGCTGCCGCTCGTGGCACCGGCGACCCCGGCGGCGATGAGGGCGCGGGAGTCCTCGAGCGCCGCTCGTGCCGACTCCTCGAGGACCGCCAGCCGTTCGTCGAGGGCATCGGCGCGGTCGTTCGCCAGGTCCTTGCGGGCACGTTCGGTGAGCATGACGATGCCGGCGAGGTTCTGCGCGACGGTGTCGTGGATCTCGCGGGCCAGGCGCTCCCGTTCGCTCGCGACGCCGGCGCTGCGGTGGGCATTCGCCAGGGACTGCTGGGTGGCGCGGAGTTCGTCGAGGAGCTGGCGGCGCTCCTCGGACAGGCCGGCGACGCTCGAGATCCACACGCCCATCGCGCAGGCACCGATGACGCTGATGCCCTCGATGAGCACGGTGCTGACGAGGGCGTCCGGGCCGCCGGAGACCTGCAGGCCGATGCCGCTCGCGACGCCGACCGCGACCGAGAGCAGGACGGCGGTCCGGACCCGTTCGGACTGCACCCAGACGAGGGGGAACGCGATGCACTGCACGAACGCGGTGCTCGGCACGACGGCGGGCAGCACCGGGGCCGCGACGAGGACCAGCGGCAGGAAGGCCGCGGCGGCACGGGGGCTGTCGTAGCCGCGGTGGCCGAACACGGCGTAGGCGACGACGAGCACCACGACCGCGGTGTACGCGGGCCAGCGCATCGACCACGGGGACCAGCCGAACACGGTGATCACGGCGGTGAGGAGCATCGTGCCCGCGAAGAAGACGTGCAACCACCGGTTGCGCATCCACGTCTCGCCGTTCATGTGCCCAGCATCCCACCAGCGGGGCGCCATCAGGCGTCCTTGCGGTTCCACCGGAACGTCAGCAGGCAGGCCACCGTGCCCAGGACCAGCCACGCTGCCAACACGAGGGCTCCGAGGCCGAGGTGCCACGCGCCTCCCGGCTCACCCGACTCGAACGCACCGGGCAGGAAGACGGACCGCATGCCGGACGCCATCCAGCGCAGGGGGAAGACGGAGGCGACGTCCTGCAACCAGGTGGGGAGCTGCGTGAAGGGCAGGTAGACGCCGGAGATGAACTGCAGCACCAGCACGATCGGGACGATGGTGGCGGTGGCGCGCCGGCCCTCGCGGGGGAGTGCCGAGACCGCGATGCCGAGGACGCAGCTGGTGGCGATGCCGAGGACCATCACGCCGGCGAAGACACCCCAGTTGCTCGCGTCGGTCGGCAGGTCGACGCCGAACACCAGGCTCGCGATCGCCAGCAGCAGCGCGGTCTGCACGAGCGTGGTGACGAGGACCATGCCGATCTTGCCGACGAAGTACGACAGGACCGGGAGCGGTGTGCCGCCGAGACGCTTCAGCGTGCCGTCGCTGCGCTCCGTGGCGATGTCGACGCCCAGGGACTGCGTGCCGGAGAGCAGGATGCCCGTCGCGACCAGGCCGGGCAGGTAGTAGGTGGCGTAGTCGACGCTGACGTCGGGGCCGGCCTGGATGTCGGCGGCGCCGGAGAACGCCACCGAGAACAGCGCCAGCATGATGATCGGGAACAGGAAGGTGAAGAAGACCGCGTCGGGAGCGCGGAAGTAGGTGCGGATCTCGTACGAGATGCGGCTGGTTGCTGTCTTCACTGCTGTCCCACCATGTCGAGGTAGACGTCCTCGAGGGACGGACGGATGACTTCGAGGTCGTGCATGGGCGTCGTGCTGCTTCGGATGAGCGCCGTCGGGTCGGTCGTGCGCTCGTCGTGGTGTCCGCCGTCGTCGTCACGCCAGCGGACCCGGGGCGTGCGGGCCTCGGCGCCGCCGATCTCGTCGATGGGTGCGAGGTCGAGGAGCTTCCCGTCGGCGATGACCGCGGCCCGGTCGGCGAGCTGGGCGGCTTCGTCGAGGTAGTGCGTGGTGAGCAGGATCGTCGTGCCCTCGTGCTGCACGTGGCGCAGGAGATCCCAGAACTGCCGGCGGGCCTCGGGGTCGAAGCCCGTGGTCGGTTCATCGAGGAACAGGACCTCCGGGCGGCCGATGATGCCGAGGGCGACGTCGACGCGGCGGCGCTGGCCACCAGAAAGGCGGCTGATGCGGGTGTTGCGCTGCGTCTCGAGCCCCGTCGCGGTGAGGAGCTCCTCGAAGCTGCGGTGCTTCGGGTACAGCGTGGCGAAGTGGTTCAGCTGCTCGGCGACGGTGACGTTCGGGGACTCCGCGCTGGTCTGCAGGACGATGCCGATGCGTGCGTTGTGGCTGCGGCTCGTGCGGGCGGGGTCGTGGCCGAGGACGCGGACCTCGCCGGCGGTGCGGGAGCGGTAGCCCTCGAGGATCTCGACCGTCGTGGACTTGCCGGCACCGTTGGGGCCGAGGAGGGCGAAGGTCTCGCCCCGTTCGATCGTGAAGGAGACGTCGTCCACGACACGTTTGCCGGTGGCGTACTGCTTGCCGAGGTGCTGGACCTCGATGGCGGGGGACTCGGGCATGGGTCCAGCTTCGCCGCCCGGTGGCCGTGGGGGATCGGCCGGGGCGGTGGTCTCGGCATCGTCCGATCGGGGGATGGTGCCGGCGGGGGAGGTGGTTCGGTTTCCGGCCGGTGACGGTTCTGGTTCGCGATCGTCGGGGATCGTGAACCGAAACCGTCACCGTCTCAGTACTGCGGCCGGATCCAGTCCGTCGGCTGCACGAAGCGGGCGCGGGGCAGGACTTCGTCCGGCTCGGCAGTCCGCACGCTCGTGATGATCGTGTCCTCGCCGTACTCCGACAAGAGGCGGGCGATGCCGTCGCGTTCGTCGATCACCAGTGTCGCGCGGGTCGCCGGGTCCCCGCGGTGCTCGGAGGTCACCAGGATCGAGTGCTCGCCGATGTGCTGGACCAGGACGGGGTGGAAGCTCTCGGGGCCGCGACCCCATCGGAGCATCAGGTCGAGCACGGCCATCCGGACGACGGGATCGGAGACCATGCTCCGGGCGAACGACACCTCGTGCGGGCCGTCGTCGGGGTCGTGCAGCACGCCGTCGCAGTAGGAGACCGGCTTGGCGCGCTGGCGGACGAGCGTCCAGGTCTGCGCGGGCTCGTCGATGTCGACGCGGAACTGTCAGTGCTGCTGCCGGGACTCCTGGTGGATGCCCTCGAGGACGTACCGGGCGCGTCGGCGGAGGGCGGCGAGCTCCTCGGCGATCGCGGGACCGTCGGACTGCGTGAGGAGTTCGTCGAAACGCACGCTGTCAGCATGGCGCACCACGCGCAGTGGACGTCACCCCGTGACGGACTGGAGGCCCGTGGTGACCTGGCGCCGTGCCTCCAGGCCGTGGGGTGTTCGCGTCAGGTTGCGTCAAGCAACGTGCGCGTAGACGGGGAGGATGCAGGTTGTCGGAGTCGAACAGTTCGGAGGGCCCGAGGCCCTCGCCGTCCACGAGGTGCCGGAGCCGCACGCCGGTGCGGGATCCGTGCGGATCCGGGTGCAGGCGTTCGCCGTGAACCCGACCGACACGGGGGTGCGTGCCGGGCAGCGGGACAGCTCGCAGGCCTCGCCGCCGTACGTGCCGGGGATGGACGCCGCCGGCGTCATCGACGAGGTCGGGCCCGACGTCACCGGATGGCAGGTCGGCGACGAGGTCATGGCGATGGCGCTGCCGCTCAGCGCCCACGGTGGCGCCTACGTGCAGGAGCTCGTCGCGCCGGTCGGGTCGTTCACGCGGATTCCTCGTGGGACGTCTCTTCCGCTCGCCTCCACGGTGCCGATGAACGGGCTGACGGCGTTGCAGATCCTGTCGCACGCCTCGCTCGCGCCGGGCCAGACGCTCGCCGTGACCGGGGCTGCTGGGCTGCTCGGGAACTACGTGGTGCAGCTGGCGAAGGCCGCCGGGCTGACCGTGATCGCGGATGCTGCTCCGGCGGACGAGGCTCTGGTCCGGTCGCTCGGGCCGGACCACGTGGTGCCGCGAGGTGCTTCCTTCGCCTCCGCTGTCCGTGACCTCGTGCCGGACGGGGTCGATGCGCTCGCCGATGCTGCCGTGCAGCGCGACGAGGTCGTGGACGCCGTTCGCGACGGGGGAGTGTTCTTCGACGTGCGGGGGTGGCAGGGCAACGGGGACCGGGGGATCGAGTTCGTGCAGATCATGGTCTTCTCGGAGTACCGGTCCTTCGACAAGCTCGAGCAGCTGCGGCATGCGGTGGAGAGTGGGACGTTGACTCCGCGGGTCGCCGAGGTGCTGCCGGCTGCTCGGGCTGTGGAAGCGCATGAGCGGTTGGAGGCTGGGGGGACGCGGGGGCGGCTCGTGCTCAGGTGGTGAGTTGATGATGCGGTGATGCACGGGAGGCGCGGTGCCGGTTGGTGCTGTGGCTCTCGGTCGTCAGCGAGAGATTGCGGCGGGCGCGCCGTACGCGGACGAGGGCTAGTTGGTTTTCGTGTTCGTGAGGTGCGGCCCGATGTAGCCGACGAAGACCTTGCCGGTCCGGTCCGTGTCATCGAAGTAGTGCATGCGTGGAGCGAACGTGTCGCGATGGGTTGGTTTGAAGTGCGCGAACATCTCCCTGGGGACCAGGGCGCCCGTGGAATCGGGGATAGCGAAAACGCGTTCCTGACGCCAGCCCTTGTTCTGCAGAACTGAATCGCTCTCCGTGGAGGCGTGCCGATCGCGTGGGCATCGGGTTCCGATTGGTCCATCGTCATTGGTGAGATACATGTGTAGGTTTCCGCTCCAGCCGCCCGCCTTCGCCTCGGCGTAGTCGTGAAGAACGCGAACGTACAACCACAGCGCGGAAGCGTAGCGCCCGATGGGATCTCGCTCGTCGACAGACAGGGGACCAGCATCGTCGCCGGTGAACTGAACTCTTGCAATCGCCGCGTGTTCTTCGTCACCGGGCGTCAGTCGCGCAACCAGCTCCCTCACGCTTTCAGGATCCGCCCAGGCGCTGTCATCGGGCACGATCGCCAGTTCGGCACGCTGCTCGCTGGTCATCGAAGTGCGGAGCCAATCCCGCTCCCGCCTCAGGTCCAGGGCATCCTGCGCTTCGCTGGCCGCGACCAACTCAAGCTCATCGATGCGCTCGTTGAGCGCGAGAAGTTGATCGGCGAGCCGACCCTCTCGGGCACCGGCTTCAGCGAACAGCTCTTCGTAGGCTGACTTCTCGCCCGCAGCCTTCGCGAGGAGCGAATCCAGAGCATCGAAGTGGTCGTGCTCCAAGTTCGAAGCACCGAGCCACCGTCGCACGAATCGGGCGATCCGGTCTTTCAGCCCGACGGAGAAGGCACCGGATTCTGGCGACTCAATCGAAGAACCGACCGTCGTCGCGGTCGTCCCCGTGTCCGTGGCCGAGGGCGTTTCGTGAGCCTCGTCCGTCGCGAGCGTTGTCTCGACGCGCTCCGCGACGATCGTACTGATCCGAGCGTCCCGAATCCTCCGACTTTCGGCGTCGATGAGCAGTCGCATTCCACGGCGAACGTCCTTCGGGAGTTCGTGGCCGAGGAAGTGCTTCCGGATGCCTTCCGCGTGCAAAGACTGGAGGGGCAAAGCAACTCGGCCGCCACGGATCGAGCGAGCAAAGGTCGCCGGGCCGAGGACACGGTGTCGAGCACCGTCGGCGGGAAGTGCAAAGTCGACGTCCGTCACAAAGGTGCGGACCCGTCCCGGTGAGACAGCATGTGACGGCGGGAGCATTGCAGCGAGAGCAACGGCAGCGGCATCTGTCACGACATACGTGGCCGCCACGCCGACGCTCATCGTGGTCAAGTCGGCGATCGTCCGTTGCCAGACCTCGTCCGTGTCGCGGCTCAGGGAGGTCGCCACGACCACCGGTACTCGGCGTTCTGCGTCGTTGATGACGGCCACGAGCGCTGCGACGTCATCAACATCGACACGGACCGGCGCCGATGTGAGGTGAGCCGCCCCGTCGCGGACGATGGTCCGAGCGAGGAGGTTCTTGACGATGCGAGGAGGTGCGACATCTCGCATCGCTCGCTCCGGCTCAACGTCGAGCATGCCCGCCTCGATCACCACCGCCTCGCCGTTCGACCGAGACGACAGCGCGAACACCGAGATGAGCCAGGTACCACGATCGTTGGTCTCGACGAAACGCGTAAGGCGCCTCCGGGCCCCGTGAGCATCGTCGTCGATGGTGACCGATACAACTGCACTCTTCCCGAGCCGGACGTCGCCTTCGCCGTCCCAGTCCGCAGATTCGAGAGTTCCGCGGTGCTTTGAGCGAAGCTTGGAGCGCAGCCACTGCCGCAGCTCCTCATCGGACAAGTCCAGCGCAGAGACGTCCTCTGGCAGACGAAGCACTGCCCGGTAGCCGACTGCGTGGTCGAGCACTGCTGCCTGCGCAGCTGACGCGCCGGCGCTCCCGGCGACTTCCTGCGTTGCCACGTTTCTCCTCATCGATCAGCCATCCGGCCCAGGTCAACATCGCCTTGAGCAGTCCGAGCGACCCGCTGAGAGGTCAGCGCTACCATCAACGCCATCGTCATACGGTCGCTGACGTTCTGCGTCATCCTCGTTCCACCGAAGAGCGCGAGCGTCTCGCGCAAGAGTGACGTCTCGGACCGAGGTCCGCCGTGACGGACCAGGTGGACCATCGCATTGCCGATCTCCCGGAGCGCGACGACCTCGACCGGCCGGGAGTCCTGAGGAGTGGATGCCCGGAAGCCCGACCAGCCTTCGGGGTCGACGCCGATCGGCCAGACGAAGCGCTCCAACGCACTCCAGCGCAGCATGGGTGGCACGAGCGCCGAGATCGCCAGCGCCCGAGCAGCGTGCACGCGATCCAGCCCGAACGAGTTCGCGACCAGGCGCACCAAACGCTCCTCGGCGATCGGCCCCTCCGCCTGGACCACCTCGACCAACAGCGCCTGGACACGAGCAGCGTTCTGCGGAAGATCGATCGCGTCGAGGACGGAGACATCCCCGTGCAGATCAGCCTGCGACCACGGACGGAACCGTTCGACCTCTCCGGTCGCGACCACTTCACGAGCGAGGTCGTTTTGCTCGACCTGCGTGGCAGGGGCGACGTGCGAGCGCGACGTGCCTGGCCCATCGGGGCCGCCGCCCCCAGCGCGAGCGTCGAGGCGGACGTCGACTGGGTCATCCGAGGGCTCGGGAGTTGGTTCGACGAGGTCTGCCCGGGCTGCGAAGTCGATCGGGGACACCGGAAGCGAGTGGTCAACAGTGGACCCGTCCGGACCTCCTGAGAACGCCAGCTCCCCTCGCAGCTCCTCGAGCGCCTCGTCGATCGCCGTCGAAACGGCGGCTGTCGCCTCAGCGGCAACGACTCGCTCCTCATGCGCCTTCTGGAGCGAGTCGACGATCGAGTCGACCACGACGTCGTGGTCCGCCAGCCACTGCGGCATCCACACCCGTCGGACGCTCGGCCAGTGCATCAGGTTCTCGAGGACCTCCAGGGGGAGTGCGTCCCGGTCAGCGACCGTAGCGCGTGCTGCCCAGGCGGGGGTGTCGAGCAACACCGCGAGCAGCGGCTCCGTCGGGTTCGACGCGTGGGCCACCGCGATGTCGACCTTGAAGTCGGACAGACCCACGTCCGTCTGGACGGCGAGCCCGCGCGCAGCCAGCTCCGAGGCGATCTCGTCGCGATGCCGATCCGTCAAGATGGCGTCGTCCCGTGCGCCGAGGGCCGCTCGGGCACCGCGCTGTGCGAGCTCGAGGTACGCGCGCAGGTGCTTGATGCCCAATGAGGTCGTCTCGTCAGCGCGGAGGTCCTGCGGGTCGAAACTCGAGAACAGCACCACCTGCCGTCGTGCACGGGTCACCGCCACGTTCAGTCTCCGCTCACCGCCAGGGCTCGTGAGCGGCCCGAAGTTGAGCGGGAGGATGCCCCGCGAATTCTTGCTGAAGGCGGTGGAGAACAGAATCGTGTCGCGCTCGTCGCCCTGCACGTTCTCGAGGTTCTTCACGAACAAGCCGTCCACGGCCGAATCGAGCGCCTCGTTGATGCGTGGGTCTTCGAGCGCACGCAGGAGTTCCTCCACCAGGGACCGCTGCTGCGCGTTGAAGGTCACGACACCGAGCGACGGGACGAGGTCGGACGAAGCCGCGAACCGCCGCTGGATCTCCGCGACGATCGCGCGGGCCTCGACCGGGTTCGTCCGGAGGTTCTGCCGGGTCGTACCCTCCTGCCCTGCGCGCATGAACTGGCCGTCGACGCGTCGGAGGGACACCCCGTGACCGTCGACGCCTGCGGATGCCTCACCGAGAGCAGGTGCGGGGAAGGACGTGAGCTGGTCGTCGTAGTAGTACCGGTTGCTGAACGCGATGAGCGACTCGTCCTGGCTGCGGTAGTGCCAGGTCAACTGGAAACGGTCCACGCGGGCCTGCACACACTGGGCGAGAATCGACTCCTCGTCGACCGCCACCTGTTCGGCGGCGCCGTTCTCGTCGTCGTCCGAGTCGTCGATCGAGGTCTCCGCAAACGAGGTCGGTGGCATCTGCTTCGAGTCACCGACCACGACCACCGCCTTCGCCCGCCCCATGGCACCGATCGCGTCCGCCACTCGCACCTGCGAGGCTTCGTCGAAGACGACGAGGTCGAACAGGCCCGGTGTTGCTTCGAAGAACCGTGCGACTGAGTCGGGGCTCACCAGGACGCAAGGGGTCAGTTCGGTCACGTACTGGCCGTATCGCGACATGAGCTCGCGGACTGGCATGAGCTTGCGCACCTTCGACGAGCGCACCTCGGCGAGGAACTGCCCGGCGCCGCCGGACGCGGTGGTCTCGTTGAACGTCCGCCGGGTGACGACCTTCTCGGGAATGACACGCGGGAGGTGCTCCCGCAGGTCACGAGCGGCGTCGACGTACCGTCCGATCTTGTGTTCGTGGGCGGCAGGGTCGAACTGGTCGAGCCCCGTGGCGCGTGCCCGTTCGAGTCGCATCGCGGTCGCGAGCCCCCGGTCGAAGGCCTCGAGCGCGTCCTCGGATCCCTGGGCGCCGGTCAGCAGGACCTCGTACGCGTCGAGCAGTCCCGCGACGCGGAGCGGCTCGAGGACCGACAGCCAGTCCGCCCAGGCCTCGGGAGTGCACCCCTCACGAGATGCTCCCGAACGCCCGTCGCGGGTCGCGTTCCAGCGGTTGGTCGGCAGCTCTTCGCCGAGCCAGCGGAGCCACGCCGCGCTCGAGGCGAGCACTTCGAGAGCGGACGAGAATGCGACGACCTGGTCGCGGAGCTCGGGCTGCGGAGCACCGGAACGGGTCGTGTAGGCGAACAACGATCGACGGAACTGTCGGTCCTTCGCATCCTCGCTCGTACCGCCGGTCACATCGGCCAACCAGCTCAACCACCGGACCTCGGTCGCGAGCGACGCAGGGGCGTCCTGGTCGAGCGGACTCCATCCCGCGCGGATGACGAGGCCCGGGATCACAGCGATGCTGCTCGCGAGGTCCCGAGCAGCCTGCTGCATGTCCGCCGCGCGCGCCGTCAGCGCCACGAGCCGGTCCGGGTCGACGACCACACCCGGAACCCCGTGCGGCGCGAGTTCGTCGGCAACGCTCTGAAGGCGTTTCTTGCGACCGAAGATGCTCGACGTCGCGGCGGTGGCGGCCTCCCTGGCGATCGCAGCGAGATCCGCTCGAAGCGACTCCGGGCGGATCACTGCGAGCACGTCGGCGTAGCGCTGCGAGAACGAGTGGACCTGGTCCTGAACGGCGGCTGTCGCATCACGCCACCGCTGCGTCCCGGCTTCGGTGAGGACGGCCGCGGTGACCGGCGGTGCCTCGACGATCGAGGCGAGGGCTCGGAAGTGCTCTGGCCTCGTAGCGTTGGTCAGGGCTTCGGCGTAGGAGCCGAGCGTCGGGTCGTCGCGCGCCGGGACCATGTCGACCGCACGATCGAACGCAACGGCGCGGGCACGCAGGACTTCGGGATCAGTACCGGCCGAGGCGAAGGCCCATGGGTGGTCGGCGACCGGGCGCGCCCGCAGTGCGACGTCCGGCGCTTCTCTGAGCGCTCGACGGATCGAGTTGATGTCCGACTCGGTGATGCGTGCCGCGACGTCGACCGGGATCTCGAGTGTCCGCGTGATGTCTGCGGTCGCGAGCTCCGAGTTGCGTGCCATGTAGAACGAGCGACCAGATTCGTTCGTCTCGTGCAGCCTCCGGGCGTACCGGCTGAGGCCGCGGCGGTTCTGCGAGACTGCGTCGCCGGTGCGGACCACTGCTTCCTGGTCGACCCGCGGCCGTTGCGCGAGAGCCTCTCGGAGACGAGCGCGAACCTCAGCGGGCTTCGCTCCCTTGTCGTGCAGGTCGAGGGTGAAGGGCGCGAGTCCGACCGCGTCGAGTCGTCGTTGAACGACCTGGAGGGCGGCGCGCTTCTCTGCAACGAACAGCACGCGCCTGCCGTCGGCGATCGACTTCGCAAGCAGGTTCGTGATGGTCTGCGACTTCCCCGTTCCAGGCGGGCCCTCGAGCACGAACGTGCGGCCGGCCATCGCAGCAGCGACCGCCTCGAGTTGCGAAGAGTCAGCCGGCACGGGGAGGTCGGACAACAGCTCGTCGAGCTCGTCCGTCCCGGCCGAGGCGTGTTCGAGGTCGACCTGGTCGCCGACGAAGCGCTCGGTCGGTGACTCGATCAGGTGCTGCACGAGCGGATTGGTCGACAGTGCCGCCCAGTTCTCGTCGAGGTCCTTCCAGAGGCGGAACTTCGCGAACTGCAGGATGGCGAGGTCGACCGTGGGTTCGACGACGGCGTCGATGCCGGCACGGAGGATCGCCGCTCGCGTGCCCGCCAGGACCTGCTCCACGTCGATGCCCGACGCGTCGGACTTCGGGTCGGCGAGCGCAGGGATCCGGATGCGGTGCTCGGCCCAGATCTTCTCGAGGAGGCAGTAGTTCGGAGTGGACATGCCGGATTCGTCGAGGACGACTTCATACGCGCCGCCGCGCGTCCGGGCTTTCAGCGTGACGGGCACGAGGATGAGCGGGGAACGGACCTGCTTGCTCTTGACCGTCCAGACCATCGACCCGAGTGCGATGTACAGGTTGTTGGATCCGGTCTCCTCGACGACGGTCTTCGCCTTGTGCGCGAGCGTCTGGAAGTGGCGTGAGTAGCGGTCGACGGAGACGTCCCCGTAGACCGTCTTATTGCCTCGGAACAGCTCGGTCTTGTCATCATCGGGGAGGGACGCCGCTGACCGCACTCCGCGTTGCAGGAGCACCTCGGGGAGGTCGTTCGAGGCCCGGATCGTGAAGGGCTTGCCGGAGTTCAGGTAGTCCTCGAACTCGGCGAGTCCATTCGACGCCAGGTGCAGCTCAAAGCGGGCCCGGTCCGTGAAGTTGATCAGGCGGTTCCGCAGGCTCAGGTCGAGCAGGTTGTTCTTCCACTGCTTCACGCGAGGGGGCGTGGAGTCCTCTGCGGACTCGGTCGCTGCACCGGAGTTCGCTGGAACGTACTCAGCGAGACGCGCGTGCTCGACCTGGTACTCAACGACTCGCACCTCTCCGTCCTCGGTGACGGTCCTCGCCGGCAACGGGAGGATCTCGCTCCGGCGTGCGAGGAAGACGTCGACGACACCCTGGATGTCGTGGAGCTCCTCCGACAGGTGACGTGCCCCGGCGGCGATCACGTCGGCGAGCGAAGCCGCCAAGCCGTCCGTGGTGAGCATCGTGGTCTCGATCGGCGTCACGGCACCGATGTCGACCAGGTTCTTCAGCGTGACCCCGGGGGAGACGAGTGACGGCATCGGTGTGTCGAAGCGCGTGTAGGCGAGGAAGGCGTGCCGGCGCATGACGACTAGCAGCGGGCGGATCCCCGCCCACTCCAGCGCAGCAGCCAACACCACCGTCGTGTCGAGGCAGGTGCCGAACCGGCCTTCGAGCACTTCTGCCGGGGTCCTCACCTGCTGACCCGCGCCGGCCCAGCTCGCGGGCGGCATGCTGTAGCGGACCTGTCGGTCCCGCATCGCCCGCACGATCGCAGCGACCGTCTCATCGACGCGCTCCGGCCCCTCCTGGTAGCCGCTCAGGCTCGCTCGCCCCGTCTCGGCCGCCAAGATCGTCGACGCCTCGTCGAGCAGCGAGGTCAGCGCCGGATGATTCGGCTGCACGTGTGCCGCGAGCATCTCCTCCGACAGCTGGGTGCCGCCGTCGACCCACTGGTGGGCGGCAACGAGGTGAACCTCAGCGGCGGCCGTGGCGAGAAGCTCGTCGCCGTCGCGAAGCGTGGCCGTGACGACGGCAGGACGAGCGGCCTCGACCGTCGCGGTGACGGCCGGGTCGAGCCGGAACCCGAGGTCGTGCTTCTCGATCTCGGACTGGGGCGCGAGGTCGAAGAAGTGCTCCCTCGGCTCGCCGAGCGAGAGCCCGGCAGAGGAGACCTCGATGGTGAGCCGCGCGTCTCGGACGTTCGCGCCGTCGTGACGGATGCGGACAGCGTTCACCACCGCGATCCGGTTGTGCGCCATCGCGTAGCTGATGAGCGGTGCGCACTCGATCGCGAGTTTCGTGGACCTCGTCGCGGCCCCTGCCGCGCCCGATGCCGATGCAGCCGAGGCAGAATAGGTTGCCGAGGCTGCGTGCGTCGCCTCCACGGGCGCCGTGGTCGCGCGCGTCGCGGTCCGCTCTGCCATTGACGACTGGAACGCCCGCCGGAGCTCGGTCGCCTCCGCAGCTTGCTCCTCGGCACCCACGGCCTCGAGGAGGCGGACTGTCGTGTCGAGGGCCCGGTAGGTGTCTGCTTCGTCGAAGACGGCGTTGTGTGCCCATCGGTTCCGGACATCGCGCAGCTCGCCGGCGAGTCGTCGCCCGTTGTGGTCGAGGTCGAAGGGGAATCCGAGCTGCGGCAACTTCTCTGTCAGGGCACGGAGGACCACCTGCAGGTCGTGTTCGTCGTACTGGGTGTTCGACCGGCCGTGCTTCTGCTGGTCGAGCAGCTGGATGAGTTGGGGCCACCGCGCTCCGGACGAGATGCGGGGCTGCAGGACGTCACTGACGAACGGCTCCAGGCCGGCGACCGCGACTCGTAGCGCTGCTCCGACGTACTCGACGTCCTCGGGGCCGTTCATCATCGCAGCGTCCTCTCGTGCAGGTCGTGAGCGCGGTTCGGTGAACGGCGCTTCCGGAGCAGCCGACGGTTGTACGGGAACCCCCGCCGACACCGACTCACCTTGCCACGAGCCGCCGTCATCACTGGCACGGGCTGAAATGAGCGCTGAATCGAGCGTCGCCTCGTCGACCATCGGGACACCGTACTGCCGCGCCTTCTTCGCCTTGCCGCTCAGGCTGTCCAGGTCTGCCGCGACGAGGAGGGTCGTCTTCTTCGTCACCGCGGCGCCCACGGTGACACCGAGCGCGCGCAGCTCGTCTTCGATTTCCGCTCGGGGGCGACGCATCTCGCCCGTCAGCACGACGATCGTCGCTGCGTCGAGCTGTGGCCGCGGCTCAGCAGCCGGTGTGCCGAACGGCATCGGGCTCCCGGCGGACCGTGCGAGCGCCGCCCGCACGACGTCGGACGGGACGCGCAGCAGTTCGGCCACGAGGTCGACTTGCGCCCGTTCGGAGGGATCGAGCACGCCGTCGCACAGGGCGGCGCGGGCGAGCGTGTGCACGTACTCCTGGTGGAGTTGGGCACGCTGATCCGCCGGCATCGCGAGGTGCTCGGCGAGATCGTCGAGCGCGACTGATTCGTCGATGCTGAGGAACCCGTCCGCGACGGCGCGGTCGACGAGTGCGAGGTACTCCCGCTCGATGTGGTCGGTGCTCGCCGGCAGGAGTTCGACCGCGCGGTCCATCGCGCTCGTGGCTGGGGCGGCCGAGGTGCGGCGTCGGGGCAGCCACTCCGGTCCACTCGCTCGGGGGTGTCCCCACGTGAGTGTGACGCCGGTCTCGAGACGTTCGTCCCAGCGCCGCCGGTCCTCCGCGGGGTCCTGCATGTAGGCGCCGAGGAGCCGAGCGGTCGCGCGGGCATCCGCGAGTGCTTCGTGCGCGTCGACCAGGTCGATGTCGAACGCGGAGCAGCAGTCGGCGAGGTTCCGCGCGGCGCCGGGCAGGAAGGTGCTCGCGAGCCGCATCGTGCACACCGAGTTGTCCGTCGTGCACGGGAACGGCGCGCCGGCGCGAGCGAACTCCGCCTGCAGGAAGGAGACCTCGAAGCGCACGTTGTGGGCGACGAGCGTCCGTCCCTGAAGGAGGTCGGTCAGGTCGCCGACGATGTCCCCGAACGTCGGCGCACCGATGACGTCCGCTCCGCGGAGACGGTGGATGCGCGTGGGCCCGAGGTCTCGGTTCGGGTTGACGACTGTCTCGAACTCGCGCTCGATCCGCCCGTGTTCGTCGACGAGGACGACGGCGATCTCGATCACTCGGTGGCCTGTCTTGGGAGACAGCCCCGTCGTCTCGAGGTCGACCACTGCGAAGCCCTTGTTGGTCACCGGTTGTTTCCTTCCCGGGCGCGGACTCCTACCCAGAGCCCGTCCCGTGCTCGTGTCATACCGACGTACAGCTCTCGTTTTCCGCGCTCGTGACGTTCACGGGCTGCGTCGGACCATCCTTCGCCCGCGGCATCGAGCAGCCGGGGGTCGACGTGCGCGAGGAGCACCTGCTTGAACTCCAAACCCTTCGCACGTTTGACGGTCCCCACTCGAACCCCGTCGGAGCTCCGCCCCGCGTACTGCTGCAGTGAGACGGTCGCGACGCCAGCTCGCCCGAGCGCCTCCATTACATCGTTCGCCTGCCGGTTCGTCGCCGTGAGGATGCCGACGTCACCGTGACCGGTCCCGACCAGCCGGAGGACCTCGGTCAACCGGTCGAGCATCGCCCGGTCGTGGTCCGCACGACTCGCGAACTGCGTCGTCGTCGGGGCGGCACCGGAGCGGGAGACGTCGGACACCGCGTCACCGACTCCGTCGACACCCTCGATGTCCACGAACTGGTCGTCCGCCACCATCTCCTTCGCGAACTCGAGGATCTCGGCGGTGTTCCGGTGGTTCACGTCGAGCACGACACCGCGTCCGGACAGGCTGATGCCGACCTCGCCGAGCGTGTACCCGCCGGGGTAGATCGTCTGCTGGCCGTCGCCGATGAGCGTCAGGCCGTCGGTCCGGTCACCCACGAGCTGGTGCACCAGCGAGACCATCGCGCAGGACAGGTCCTGCGCCTCGTCCACGATGACCGCGTCGTACCGCTCGAGCGGCACCGCGCGGACCGCGTCGCGTTGGGCCTCCCGTCCAGGAGTGCGGAACGCGATGCCGCGTTCCTTCAGCAGGCGCGTGGCGAACGCGTGGACGCCCATGAAGTCGACGCGACCGACCATGTCGGGCGCGAGGCGTTCGAGGAGGGACTCGAGGACCTTCGGCAGGGTGCTGATGTACGTCGTGAACAGCACGCGACCGCCGGTCGCGCGTGCGAGGTACGCGGCCCGGTGCAGGCCGACGACGGTCTTGCCGGTGCCGGCAGCGCCGCGGATGCGTGCCGGGCCGTTGAAGCTGCGGCGGACGAGCTTGGCCTGTGCCGGGTCGAGGAACGCCATCCAGTCCTCGATCGGCGCTTCGAGCACGCCGTCGAGGAGCTGGTCGGTCAGCTCGTCGTCCGCGGTGTCGACCGTCGGGACGAGTACGTCGGGTTCGCGGGGGAGTACCGGTGCCGGGACGACGACCTGTGGCGGTGTTGCTCCGCCGTCGCCGATCACGGGGAAGTGGTGCAGCATCGCGGCGAGGACCTCGTCGACGCGGGACGCGGACAATCGGGCTCCACGCTTCGTGATGTGGCCGACGAGGTCGTGTGCCCCGATGACATCGACCGAGGCGACGCGAGCGTGCATGCGCTTCTGGCCTGCGAGTGCGGCGACCGCATGCACCTCGCCGGGCGCCAGGCCCGTGTCCGCCAGTGCTGCCTCGGTGCTGTACGCGAGATCGGCGAGTCGGGCGATGTCGTCGGTGACGTCCTCTTGGCCGCGGGTGATCCGGTCGCCGTGGACCGCGACCTCGCGCCAGGCCTTCGTGTCGACGATGAAGACGCCGGCGCGGCCGACGACGACCATGTCGACCTGCGCTGTGCGGCTGCCTGGCCAGCTGCGGTCCGCGAGCAGGTGGTAGCCGATGCCGGCGAGGGGGGCGAGGATCCGCGCGGTCTCGCTCTCGGTGCGGTGGGCGATCTCGAAGCGGGCAGCGCGTTGCTCGGCGTCGTCCGCCTGGCGGCGGAGTTCGCGTGCATGGCTGCGCTGGCGGTGTGCCTCGACCCCTGCGGATTCTCCGGCCATCGTCATGGTGTTGCCCCTCGGAGGATCTGTTCGTCTCGACCGTTCGCCGTCCCCGGAGCGTGCGGTGCTGATTCATCCTCGTGGATGCGACGCCGCTCCGGGAGCACCTGTTCTGGGGTGCTTCGGCGCGACGGCTTTCCAATCGATACGTTACACATCAGTAAACGATCGCTTGCGGGTTCCCGCCGAAGTGCCGAGACGAAGCATGGACAGCGGCCGCCAGTGTCGAGAAGGACTCGGTTCTGTCCCTAGGATCTCGATGACGGAGGACGACACATGGACGTACGTGAAACCACCCTGCAGGAACTGCTCGGCGGACCCAAGCAGTACCTGGTGCCGCTCTACCAGCGGCCCTACGCGTGGGAGGTGCGTCAGCGGAAGCGCCTGTGGAGCGACATCCTCGAACTCGCCGAGACCCGCCGGACGAACCCGAGCGCGACGCATTTCATGGGCTCACTCGTGCTCTCGACCGGAGCAATCGTGCCGACCGGCATGGAGTTCCTCGTCGTTGATGGCCAGCAGCGACTGACGACGTTGTCGATCCTGCTGTGCGCGCTCCGGGACTACCAGCGGATGCACCAGACCGACCAACCGATGCTTGCCGAGAGCATCCACGAGCAGTACATCGCGGACCGCTTCAAGCCCGGCGACGCCCGACTCAAGCTCTTGCCCACGCAGGCGGATCGCGACTCTTTCCGAGCCGTCGTCGACGGCGCAGTCGGTGCCGACTCCACGTCCGGGGTGGGCGACGCCTACTCGTTCTTCCGTCGCGAGCTCGAGCTCGCCGACGACCCGGATGATCCCCACGACATCGAACGGATCCGCGAGGCCGTCCTCGGCGGTCTGAGCTTCGTGTCCATCACTGCTCGCGACGAAGACAACGTCTACCGGATCTTCGAGTCGCTCAACAACACGGGCCTCCGACTGACGCAGGGTGACCTCGTCCGCAACTACCTGTTCATGCGACTCGGGTCCCGTGGGGAGTCGGTGTACACGTCGTGGTGGCTCCCGATGCAGCGCCGGCTCAGCGTCAACGACCTCGAGCTGATCTTCTGGCTCGACGCCGTCGCAGACGAACCGCTGCTCAAGCAGGGCGACATCTACAGCTACCAGCAGGCGCGGCTTGCCAAGATGGACGACGAGCAGATCCTCGCAGAGATCGAACGCTTCAGCCGTTTGTCCGAGCAGCTCGAGGTGATCCGGGAGCCTTCCCGCGAGCCTGACGCCGGTGTTCGCAAGCACCTGCAGCACCTGGCGGAGTGGGGATCGACGACCACCGTGCCGCTCACCCTTCGGCTCCTCGCACGGCGCGCCGCCGGCGCCAGCAGCACGGAGCAGGTCGCGGGCGCGCTCGCAGCGGTCGAGTCCTACATCGTTCGCCGGACCATCGGTGGGCGCTCGGGCCAGGGCCTCAACCGCACCATCCTGCAGGCGTGCGGCGTCCTTGATGATCGACCGGTCGACCGGGTTCTCGTCGACTACTTCTCGACCGGGCGAAAGTACTTCTCGACCGACGACCAGATCCGCGACGCGGTCCGCACCCAGCCGTTCTACCTGCGTGGTCTGCGGACCCAGCAGAAGCTGATCCTGAAGTGGGTGCAGGAGGAACTCAACGCGAAGGAACCCGTCGACGTCGAGAAGTCGACGATCGAGCACATCTTGCCGCAGACGCTGACCCCGGAATGGCGTGCAGCACTCGATGTCGACCTCGCCGACGACGAGACCGTGGACCTGGTGCACGAGCAGCTCGTGCACTCGCTCGGAAACCTGACCCTCACCGGCTACAACTCCGAGCTCAGCAACCGGCCCTTCCCCTCGAAGCAGGAAGATTTCCGGAAGAGCAGCTTCAGCGGTCTGAATCGGCTTGTCCTCGAAGCTTCGACGTGGGGACGCGCAGAGATCCTTGCTCGTGGTGAATGGTTCGCCGAACGGATCGTCGAACAGTGGGCCGGCCCGAACGAACGGATGCAGTCATCCGACACCGGGCGCGACTGGTCGCTCGTGCACCAGGCGATCATGGCCATCCCCGCCGGCCACTGGTCGTCGTACGGTGACGTCGCGGCGCTCATCGGCACGCACCCGGTTCCGCTCGGCAACCATTTGAGCACCACCAAGGTCGCGGGTGCACACCGAGTCCTTCAGGGTGGTGGGACGATCTCACCGGGGTTCCGTTGGCCGGATCCGTCAGATGATCGAGACCCACGTGACGTGCTCGAAGAAGAGGGCCTGCGATTCTGGACGAACGGCGCTGCTGACGAGGCGGCCCGTCTCTCGACCGCGGCGCTCGCCGAGCGCGTCGGCCTCGTCGCCGATGGACGCAACGGGACGGATGCGGAGTCAGACGGCACCTTCATGGGACAGCTCTCCAGCGCGAACCCTCCGACGACGTTCCACGCGGTCTCCGAGCTCTTCGTCGCGTGGAAGGAACTCGGCGGGACTGTCGAGTTCGGGTCGAACCGGGAGAGCAGCGCGTTCATGACGGCACCGCGTCGTTCCGAAGAGGGGCCGTCGCACTGGCCCTTCGCGATCTACCCGATCTCCGGGAGCATCGAGGTGGTGTTCCAGCACCTACGAGTCCGCCCGCCGTTCGATGACCTCTCACTGCGACAGGAGTTCCGTAGCCGGCTCAACGCCGTGCCAGGGATCGACCTCGCAGCCAGCAGGATCGACAAGAGGCCGTCGTTCCCGATCGACGTGCTCAACGCGACCGCTGCCCGCGAGCAGGTCATTGATGCGCTGCGGTGGTTTGTCGACCAGCTCAACCCCAACACACAGAACGCTGAAGGAGACACCGATGAGCGATGAGCTCCACGACCAAGTGCACGAGGATGAGCCACAGAACGACGAGGCACCCTCGTCGGCGCTGGTCGAGTTCGAGGACGGTCTCGCCATCTTCTTCGGCACCGATGTCCCGGATGGACTCGAGGTCGTTCCCTTCTCGTTCATCGACGAGCCAACGCTGCGCGCGGTCTCGACGGCCGTCGGAAACGCCGTCGGCCTCGGAAGCGTCGGCGCGCAGGGCGTCACCGCAGCGATGCAGGCCCAGGGACTCGTGCGACTTGCACCGCAGACTCTCGAAGCGCTCAAGACAGCGACTCCGATAGTCAAGGACGGCTGGAACCTCGGGACCCTCGCGAGCGGCGGCGGTTCGTTCACAGCGTCAGTCCGCTGGCTCCCCGCCACTGCGGCGACGACTGCCTCGGTCCTCGCCTCGATGGGGCCCGCGATCACGTTGATGGTCATCCAGTTCCAGCTGAACCAGATCGCTGCCGTTGCTCAGCACAATCTGGAACTGACCTCGAAGGTGCTGCAGGTCGTGCGCCAGGGCCAGTGGTCCGCGGTGACCGGCCACTACGAGACTCTCATCCGCGAGCTGCGGCACGCCCGACGGATCGGGGAAGTAACCGACGCGGTCTTCGCTGAGGTGCGCGGCTACCAGGGTGAACTCACTTCGCAGTGGGATGCGAACAAGCATGCAGTGAAGCGATATGCCGACGAGCTCGAGAAGAAGATCGGGCATAAGGACCGCCAGCAGTACCTCGCCGACAACGGACAGGCGATCATCGCCGATGTCCAGGCGCTGCTGCTTTCGCAGACATCCTGGTTCGTCTACCAATCCCTCCGCGCCGGCCACCTGTTGCGGAGTGCGAAGACGAACGACGCAGACGCCAAGCTGCTCGATGGATTGGTGACCGACGCCCGCGACCTGCACGAGCAGTCGCTTGCCCAGACAGACGAACTGCTGGACCAACTCGCTCGAGAGTTCGCGATCATCGCCGAACTGCCGGGCAAGCGGACGTTCAAGATCGGGGGCACCGCACGAGCGGCGAAGGAGTCGCACCTCATGGTGCGCGAGCTCCAGGACGCCCTCGGGCACATCCGAGGCCTCGAGGCGGCCCGCGACCGAGAGCCCCTTCAGCTTCCGTCCTTGCTGGTCTTCGAGGGCGACGTTCCGGAGGAGCTCACTCGGATCCTCCCCTTCCGCCTCCAGCCCGGGGAGCAGGTCCTCGCGCTTGCTGACGTCTCGTTCGACCGGATCACCCTTCCCCGATTGAGCGACGGATGGGTTGCCGTTACCGACCGACGTCTGCTCCTGACCAAGCAGGACTCGTTGCGACGGGTTGGTGCGATCGACTCCGAGTTGAGCCTCGCGAACATCCGGTACGTCCGTCGTTCGGACGCTCCGGAGCGGCCACCCGTCGTCGAGATCATCACCAAGGACGCGGACGTAACCCTCCGCTTCCCCGCGTGGGCGAAGACGGGTCCAGCGCGCCGATCCGCGGCAGGCTTCGGGGAGCTGATCGCCAGTTTCATGAACCTGCCTGCGGAGGAGATCCCGGCGGTCAGCCTGCTCGAGGCCGCCGCTTCAGATGAAGGATTGCGCTCAGTTCGAAGCTGATCCACATAGCGGCGTCGACCTGCTGACGCGAGTCAACGCGCAGATCCAGGACCACGATGCCAAGGTCGGGCCGTCGTTCCTGATGCGCGATCTCCCCGGGACCGGTCTGCAGGACGAGTGGCGGTACGAGATCCTGCCGCTCCAGGCGGAGCACCACTACGGCGAAGGCGTCGACCTAGAGGCACGCTACGCCTGGCAACGCTGCGTCACCAGGCGACGCGCGAGGCTGCGGACGGGGCCGAAGGTGCCTCCTTCGACGATTGAGCTGCGGGAAGCAGACCAGCCGGTGGTGCACCGGCTGCCGCGCGCTGTTGCCGTCGGACTCGCATCGGCCAGCATCGCGACGGTCGCGCCGACTCTTGGAGAAGACGAGTACCGCGTGAGCGATGTCCGGAAGGTCGGCGTCGTGCGGATCGCCGAGCACACGGTGTGGCTGAAGCCGAAGACGCCGGTGCGGCGGCTGTTCGCGATGCTCGGGTACGCGCGTGCCGTGAGCGCGATCTGGACGGATGACGACTTCGAGTTCGAAGAGGACGAGGACCTCGTGCCAGCGTTGGCGCACGCATTCGTGCGGCAGGCCTCGCGGACGTTGGCCGGAGGACCGCTCCGCGGGTACGTCACGCGCGAGGACGCGCTGCCGCTCGTGCGTGGTCGGTGGCGAATCGGAGACCAGCTGACGCGTCGAGGCGGGCAGCCGCTGCCGGTCGAGGTGTCGTTCGACGATTACGTCGAGGACATCGCGGAGAACCAGGTGCTGCTGTCCGCAGCGACGCGGTTGTTGCGACTGCCGGGTGTGCCTGCCGACGTGCTCGGGGCGCTGCGGCGGATCTTGCGGGTGCTCGATGGGGTGTCGGTGATCCCCGTCGGGGCGCCGGTGCCGGTCGTCCGGCCGGATCGACGGAACGCGCGGTACTCATCGGCGTTAGCTCTGGCGTCCCTCGTGTTGTCAGGGTCGTCGGTCGAGCAACGCGCCGGGGCGGTCGTCGCGTCGGGGTTCCTGGTGGACATGTGGTCGGTGTTCGAGGACTTCGTGTCGGCTGCCCTGCGTGAGGCTTTCAGGCCGTACGGGGGAGTGCTGGTGTCGCAGTACAAGTCGACGCTCGACGTAGAGGGGACGGTGAAGATCGCGCCGGACCTCGTGTGGCTCGTCGACGGGGAGGTGCGGGCGTGCATCGACGTGAAGTACAAGGTCGAGAAGCACGGGCAGTACCCGAACGCGGATTTGTACCAGATGGCGGCCTACTGCAGGCGGTTCGGGTTGGCGGAGGGGCACCTTGTGTACGCGGCGGGGGATGCCGAACCGCGTCAGGTCGTAGTCATCGACGGGCCTGACGTGCGACAGCATGCGTTCGACCTCGACCAACCAGTCGACCGCATCACTACCCGGCTGTGGTCGCTCTTCGAGCCGGAAGTAGAACTCTCCTGATCAGTAATCGGTCGGACGATCCTGGACCAGCGTGATGACGGCTCGGGAAAGGCGTTGGTCGTCGTCGGCGAGCCCCGCGAGGACTTCTTCGAGCGTCACCTCGGTCTGTACGATCCGGTCGATCCCCGCTCGCGCTCCCGCTTGCCTCGCCACGAACACCCTCGAGTAGTCGGGATCGCTCACAGGCTCCGGTGCTCGCTCGTTTTCCGTCGCGGCAGTCGGGCCGAACGCCAGGAAGATGTTCGGCTCACCGTCCCCTGTCACGAGAGTCGTACTCCACTCCCACCGCCCTTGGAAGTTTGCCGAGACGGACTGGACCACGCCGCCGGTTGCCTCGCTGACCAGCACGCGAAGCGTTGGCTCCGCGTACCGACGCAACGACTGCTTGATCAGGCCCAGCGTCTTGCGGCTGTCCTCGAACTGTCGTTGCGCGTGCTGAGCGACCTGCGCGGCGAACTCGGCCGCCACTGCTTCCCGGTTGCGCCGCCCGTAGCGAGCGGACTCGCCGGTCTCACACATCGTCTTGATGAACTCCAACTGATCGTGCACCGTCATCGCCTGCGGTCCTTCCACGAATTGGTCGACGAGCTCGTTGATGAAGACGTTCTGCCGGGGGTTCTCCTCGCGCCAACCGCGATCTGTGTCGAGGTGGGTGCGGAGATCGTCGAGCACCTCGGAGTAGGTGACCACGACGGCGTCCTCCCAACCCATGGACAAGCGTTGACGTTCCCGGCGCGCGCAGAGCATCACGACGACGCTCCGTCTTTCGTTCGCGCTGCCGTACGTGCGGTAGCTCTCGTAGTCGTGCCCATGGCCGTCCGACGTCTCGAAGTTCTCGATCATGACTGCCGTGTCGTCACCCAGCAGGACGATGTCGGCGATGTCCTTGCCAGGCTCGGCAGAGATCGTAGTGTCCACCTCCTGCAGCACGCGGAAACCTGAGAGCGGCAGCTGGTCGCCGGAGGGGCGCGCCTTGTTGACGCGGAGGAGCAGGATGCGTTGGAACAGGTCTCCGAGGTGGTGCGTCGCCTCCGCGCGCAGGAGCCATGCGAACACGTTCGACAACTGCTTCTCGTGGGTTCCGTGGTGCATCACCCGGAACACGTTGAACTGCTCGGCCAGGCTCCTCGACATCGTCGGCACGAGCCCCGTCACCAAGCGCGTCAGCGCAACTTCGTCCAGAGCCACAGCGAACTCGTCACCGCGCCAGGAGCGAAGAAGGTGCTCCTTGCCAGCTGACGATCAGCTCGTCACGCGCACGGCTGGCCGCGACGTACAGCAGTGATCGCTCGCGGAGCTCGGCGTCGGCCCCCTCCTCAGGGGCAGCATGCTGCAGGGCTAGCTTGTTCGGGACGACACCTTCCGACACGTCGAACAGGACGACCCGGGAGAACTCGAGGCCCTTGGCGCTGTGCATCGTCATCACCCGTACCTTGCCGCGTGCGGACTTCTCCGTCGCGGGCACATCGCGCGTGGTGAGCTGCTGGACGACCGTCTCGGTCGCGGTCTTGGTCCGTACGAGCACGGCGATCGACTCCGGGTCGCCCGACTTCGCTGTCCATTCCCCGAGCTGTGCCGCAAGGGCGTCGTACTGTGCCGCAGGCGTCTGATGTCCGCGGACCTGCACCTCGGGCCCGAGCCGCGCGGACCGGTATCCGTGCTCGTCTTGCGGCCCGCCCTCACCGTCCGTGAACTCGCCGCCTTCGAGGACACCGAGTGCGTACCGCAGGTTCTGCTGCGTCGTCCGGTAGTTGAGGGTGAGGCGCCGCGACCTCCCCACGATCTTGATCCCGAGACGCGACAACACGACGCGCTGCCCGTAGATCCGTTGGTGCGAGTCCTCGGCGACGAAGAGGTCGTTGCCGTGCTCCCCGACCAGAGCGCGGAGCATTGCCCAGTGGCTCGGGGTCAGGTCCTGGGCTTCATCGACGAGGACGTGATCTGCAGGCCGTTCCTCGGGGTGCGCATTGAGGTACGCAGCCGCCACGGACGAGAGCTCCGCCCACGAGAGCCGGCGATGGGCTCGTGCGTTGCGCCGGAACTGCTCGACGACGGACCACACCTGCGCGCGCTTCGTCCGGTCAAGCGCCACCCCACGGCCGGGACGTCGGGCAGCGAAGTAGTCCGCTCGTGACGTCACTCCATTGGGCAGGATGATCTGGAGGTACTCGCTCTCCATGAAGGCGGGCGACAGCAGCTCACCGGGCAGGTCGGGCTTGGCATCGAACAGGGCTTCGTCCCACCCGGTGGCGTTCGAGACCAGGGAAGCCGAACGTTCGGCGTCCCAACCGATGGCCTCGATCGACGCCCGTTCCCACCCAGTTGGCTCCGCGGCGTCCCTGACCGAGTGAGCGAGCTGGTCGATTCCGGCGGTGAGGACACCGGTCTCGCCGAGCTGCGCTGCGCGCGGGAGCTGCGGATCGAGCCGTCGTAGGTCACGGTCGAGCATCCCGGCCAGAGTTCTAGTGAAGGTGGTGAGCACCACCCGTGCCTTGTCGTCCCGAGCGAGTTCGCGGGCACGGTGGAGGAGGACCACGGTCTTGCCGGTGCCTGCGCCGCCTGTGAGGCGGAACGGCCCCTTGTACGCGCGCGTCGAGTAGGCGCGTTGTTCGGGGTGCAGGAAGACCCGCCACGCTCCGAAATCACCACCTTCGATGACACGCCGCAGTTCTTCGTCGTCCTCGACGAACGTGAACTGCATCTGCGATGCAGGGCGGGTGAGCGACACGAAGAGCTTCGAGGCCTCGGCCTCATCCGTAGTGACGCCGGGCGCCACTTCGTCGAGACGCTCGTCCGTTCCCGGGCGGGCCGCGTCTGCTTCCGGATCGCCGAGGCCGAGCGACGTCTTGATCCCCTCGATCGAGTCCCCGACCGCGAGGCCGAGCGCCGCGTTCTGCTGCCACTGGTTGGGCAGCGACTCGGCGAATGCCAGGAGCTCGTCCTCGGCACGGATCGCGAGGAGACGTTCCGCGGTTTCGGCCTCGAACCCGAGTGAGGTCGTCAAGTCGTCGATCGTGTACCCGAACTGGTCGAGGAACACCTGCGGCGACGCCGTTTGCAGCTTCGGCGCATTCCACGCGTCTTGCGGCGCCGGCGTCACGGGCGTTGGCGCAGCGATCAGTTCTGTGACCCCGTTGACCGGGTTCACCCGAAGGATCTGCGACTTGGCGATCTTGATGGCTTCGTCGTGCTCGTAGACACCTGCGCACACGTACGTGGTCGGTCCAGACGGCACTTCGATCTTGTAGAGCACAGCCCTGAGGCCCTGATCGACACGACCGGTACGAGCGCGCTGGTCCGCTGCATTCACCATCGGCTCGATGTGCAGCCCGGGCAGGGCATCGTCGGTCTGCAGTTTCGCCATGAAAGCGAACAGCTTCAACTGGACGACCTTTTCGAGCTTCTGCTGCATGTTCGCCATGACGAGCAAGGGCATGTCAGGAGTCCTTCCGGTTGCGCGGTAGTCGGAGGAGCGAGGGGTTGTCCAACGGCGACACGAGCGACCAACCGTCGCTGAGCAATTCGTCGCGGTCCGCGTCGTTCAACCCTGCGTCGAGTGCCATGAGTTCCCCCGGCCAGGCCACTGGGACCGGGAGCCCACTGGTCGTCTCGTGACCGAGGACGGGAACTGAGACGCCGAGCTCGGCGAGTCGTCCGAGGATCGATGCCTCTTCTGGCTCAGCCAGCGCGATCAACTCTTTCCACTCCGACGCGAGATCATCACGCGTCTCCTCAGGAACCAGAGTTGCATGGCCCACCGGAACGACAGCAGCGGCGCTGGCCGTTGTGATGGTCACTGGTTCCGCCAGGCGGGCACCGAGCAGATTCGACAGTCGGAGCCACCGCTGCCAAGCCTCCCGGAAGTCGGGCGCGGTCAGCGCTTCTGGGCCGTCGTCGAGCACGAGCGCTGTTTCGGGCGGCGTCGAGCCCTTCACACCGACGGGACGCCGCGCGAGCATCGCGAGATGCGCAGAGCGGAGCGTCCAGGACGTCGGACCGGCCGAGAGTGAGCCCGCGCTGTCGAGCGCAAGCACGATGGCCTGCTCCACGATCGAGCCGGACTCGGCGACCATCCGGCCGCGCGGTATCGCGAGGATCGGGAGCGCATCTGCAAGACGCTCCGTTCGCGCAGCGGCTTCTTCAGGGTTCTGGATCCAACCCATCAACATCGTGACGGGGTTCTCCTCGAGCATTCCCACGTCTGCCGGGGTGAGCTGGAACGGCCCGGCGAACTTCAACGAGGAGCTGGGGTCGAAGACGTTCAGATCGGGCTCCGCTTCGCCGTCCCGCAGGCGGCGCAGGTCGTCCCATGTCAGCGCAACGACGCGGTAGCCGAGATCGCGCAGACCCTGGCGCTTCATCGCATCGTCCGCGAGTCGAAGATTCGCCGGTGATGCATGGTAGGCAAACCCGTCGGTGTAGATCGCGACCGGTGGAACATGAGCTCCCGATGCCTCGAGCACGAAGTCCGGTCGAGTGCCTCCAACGAGCTGTTGCGGTCGCAACGACCACGTGCGGTGCTGCCCAGGGAGAGTGACTTGGATCGTCGAACCCCACTCACCCGGGATCTCCTTGAGGCTCGCACCGAGGGCGGTCACGCGCTCTTTGAAGACCTTGCGGAACCATTGCTCGAGATGCGATTCCGGGTCCTGGACGCCCGGATCGATCTCCGTCGTCGACCAGCCCGACGCGGAACCATCCCGGAACTGTAGGAGCACCTGGAGGTTGTGCAGCGCGCTCGTTCGCGACACGCTGCCCACGTCCCCACCAGGAGCGAAGGGCAGCAGGCATTTGTCGCATGCTGCTCGGACGGGGTCAGTGGCGCAGTCACAGCGCTCGAGTGCGGCGAGGGCCCGCTCGAAGACCTCGCGGATGCGCGACGGGTCCGCGAGGTCGGCGAGGTAGCCGGTCCCACCGGGGACGGTGTCGTGGATCAGCAGCGCGAGATTGTTGACGTCCTCGCCCGGAACGGGTTCGGCCATGGTGCTGAGCTGGAGGTGGTCGGGGTCACCACCGATCACCTCGCGCAGACCGAGCTGGATCGCGGCGGACAGGCTCGGCATGGACAACGCGTCACCGACGGTCATCGACGGCGGGATGCGCAGCACGATCGCCTGCGTCGTGAGGGTCCGCGTGAGCGCGATCGTGTCGGTGTGCTCGGACCGGTCCTTCCGATAGCGGCACCAGACGCGATGTTCCCACGTGTAGTTCGTGTCACCTTCGCGGTCGAGCTTCCCGCAGCCCTTGCACAAACGGAACAGTGGCGAAGCGTGCTCGGCGCCGGCGATGAACCGCGTCGCCCCGAGGCCTGCCCGACCGAGGTTCACCCAGCGCAAGGTCATCGCACGCGCGAACTTGCAGCCGAACCCGACCTCGTCGACGTACCACTGCGCCGAGATGGTCGCCTCGTCCAGGTCGGCAGCGAGCTGGACTGTGAAGCGAACCCGCTCGCGGTCCTCGCTGGAGTCGCTGATGCTCGACTCGTCGCGGCGGACCTCCGCCGAGACGTGCTCGATCTCGACGACCCGCAGCCGCTGGTCGACGTCTGCGATGGCGGTGCTCGAACACCGCGGACACGTCGCGACCGCACCTTCGTCCAGGTCTCGGGCGAAACCGCAGTCTGGGCAGAAGGCCATGGTCCGGACGCGTTCGCCGTCGGTCCCGAGGTCGACGGCATCGATGGTCACGTCGAGCCCCTGCGCGTAGAAGTGTGCGCCGGGGGCGAATTCGCTGATCGCCCGGCTGCGTCCTCGCTCGTAGCTCCGCTGCTCTTCCGCGAACTCACCGGACTCCGGGTCGACCCAGGTGAGTCCGACGTCCAGCTGGACCCGGTCGTCGAGCAGCGTGTAGTTCGGGAGCACTCCGTACCGTTCGAGGGCCGCGACCCAGAACTCCGTCCGTCGCTGGCCGGCCTGCTTCTTCGTCAAGCGCAGCGAGGCCCGAGCCGCGTTGTGGGCCGACACGTCCTCGCTCTCCTTCGTCAGCTCTGCCATGCGCTTGAGCTCCGGTAACGACTCCTCGATGGCCTTCGTCCGGACCCGGAGCCGCTCGAGCTCCTGGTTCCAGTGCAGGCTCGCGTCGAGCAACGACCGAGCGAGCTGGCTCGACCGAGCCTCTGAACCGACGGGCCGGGCCCAGTCGGACAGCCCACTGACCACTTCCTCGTTCAGCGAGTCGAAGGCGCCGGTGAAGCGTGCCAGATGCTGGTCCACGTGCTGCTCGGCACTCGTGATGACCAGGTCGAGGAACGAGCCCGGTTCGGAGTCGTTCAAGACCTTCGGCGCGTACTGGATCTCTGGCAACGCTCCGTCCGCGGCGAGCTGGTCAATGACGAAGGCGGTGTACTGACGCTGCAGGATCTCGACCGCGTTCAGGTAGGTCGCAGGAGGCCGTACGACTCCGTTGATGACCGACGACGGATCGCCGATCTTCGGGAGCTGGTCACCGCGTCCGAGGACGAACGCGAGGATGAGAGCGTTTCCCGTCAGCCGGCCGGCGCGACCGACCCGTTGCAGGTACGACGACACGGTGCGGGGGAGCCCCGCGAGGAACACGGTCGAGAGGTCACCGATGTCGATGCCCATCTCGAGGGTCGGTGTCGCGACGAGCACGTTCGGGGCGTCCGGCTTCGCCTCGCTGTTCTTGAACTGGGTTTCGTAGTCGAGCCGGAGCTTGTCCGCGAGCAGACTCGTGTGCTCACGAGCGACGACCCGGCGCATCTGCCCGTTGTCGTACTGGTCCCGGTAGAAGTTCTCCGGCTTCGCGTCCTTGCGCAGGAGCGTTCCCGGGCACCGCGCCGTGGTGCACGGGCCACCAGCGAGCTGATCGGCGGTGATGTGAGCGGACGGCGTCTCGGTCTCGCACGTGTCGCACACGAGTGTCTGGCCGACTCCGGCTCCGGAGACCGGTCCGATGATGATGCTGCTCGGCGCCAGCCCGTAGGCACGGGTGTCACCGCCTGCGATCGGTCTCGACGTCACGATCCCTTCGCGGTCGAGCGTCTCGAAGAGCCGTCGAGCGAGCTTCTCACCCGCGGACGGGACGACGCCGAGGCAGCGAGCGGTCCATCGTGCGTACCAGCTCTGCGAGGAGGTGACCGTGTCGAGCGCTGATTCGCGTGCACCAGTCGTCTTCTTGCCCACCCGGGCGAAAGCCGGCGCTTCGCGTCCGCGAGGGAACGCAGGCATCCCCTCTTGGCGCGGACGGCCGCTCCAGACCCAATGGCGGTTGCCGTCGTTCTCGACGTACTTGTTCAGCCACGGATGGTCGATCGCGCCGCGTTCACGCAACCGTTCCAATGTGCCGCGCACCCATCGAACGACGGAAGCGGCGTCGATCAGTCCGTCACGGGCATCGTCGAGTGACCAGTCGACCTCGAGACCTTCGACGGCAACGCGACCAACAGCCTCCAGTCGGGTGGCTGGCCCCGCTTCGACGTGCGCCGCCAGGCTGCCGGTCTCTTCGAGAGTCCGCCCGACCCGCGACTCGAGACCGAACTCGAGTGCGAGGTCGAACGCGAGCCGTCGCTGGACGCGCTTCTTGACGACTGCCGACGCTGCCTTCTCCGTGTCCCAGAACGCACGGAAGCCCTCGCGCTCAGCGAGGTCTGGCGGGAGGAGCCGGTACCGCTCGCTCGGCGTCCGGGCGGATGTCATCATCGCCGCCGGGATGTCATCGAGCGTCGTCTCCTCTGCGACGGACTGTCGCACGGCATTGCGCAAGTTGAAGACGCGCGCCCGACTCTGGATGAAGCCGGCTCGGTGCGCGGCGTCCTGCACGCTGTCGGTGAAGACCAGCGCCTTCTTCTCGCCGTCGTCGAGGTGCCGATCGCCGAAGAGGGTCGTGACGACGGTCGACAACTGCGTGGCGATCGCCGATCCAAGGAACCGGACGCCGTTCGTCTTGCCGCAGTTCGGGCAGACGTCGTCGCGTGACTCCTCGTCCGCGTCGTTGCCCGTCAGGGTGAGGACCGGCACGGCGACGCCCTCGTCGTCCGCGCTCGGGCGCTCGCTGGTGATCTGCCGGTCGACGATGCGGAACCACCATGGGCCGGTGGTCAGACCGTCGTCGTCACTCGCCCCAGCGAGGGCCAGTTCTCCTTCGCGGGGGGCATGGATGAGTGCGCGGAACCGGCTCTTCGACTGCTTGGTGGCGTGGTTCCGGCGGATGTTCGCGTCGGTCTGCGCCAAGTCCCAGCCGGTCGGTGCCAGCTCGACGCCCCAGCCACTCCGACCACAGTGCCGGCAGTAGAGGGCAGGGAAGGCGGGGGCGACCAGGGCGGCGGTGTCTCCAGCCCCCACATCGGTGCGCAGCTCCCCATCGTCGGCCCAGCGGAACTCCGGCAGCGACTGTGCCGCCCGGTCGACGCGTGTGAGCGCGCGGACCCAGAGATGGAGATCGACCGACACGGACCTGCGTCCGAACTCCTTACGGAGGTGGCTGAGCGCGGCGAGCACCATCACGATCGTGGTTCGGCGAGCGTCGTCACGGTCTGCGGGCCGCTCGCCGGCGACGAGTTCGTCGGGGAACAGCGTCCGCGCGAGCTCTGCGAGGGAGGTCGCCTGCTCACTCGCGCTCACGAGCGTGCGGACGAAGGGATGAGCCAGCATGAGCGCGAACTCGAGCTCGAGTCGGTCTGCGTCGTCGGTCGCCGAAGCAAGCGCGGCTTCGTAGCGCTCCTGACCTTCCTCAGCCTCCATCGCGACGTAGAACAGCTCGAGCACCGCGGCCGTGATCTCCTCCGGGCTGCGGCGTTGCCCACCGAGTCGCTCCTGGAGCTGCGCGGCGCGAGCGTCGATCACCGGAACCGGTGCCAGGTGTAGCTTCTCGATCGACTCGATGGACTCACGAGCCCACTCGTCCACCGACAGTCGCGTTTCGGTGACGACGCTCGACTCGTCGAACCCTCCACCGAACACCGTGTTCGCGAACGCGACCATCGCGCTCGGGTCGCTGCCGTCACCGAGCGTCGCTGACGTCGCGATCGGCGTCACGACGCCGAGCGGGCGCTGACGCGCCGCAGCGTCGAAGTCATCGTCGGCCCAGCGCCCCTTCAGTGCGAGGCCGAGCCGCCGCAGCAGCATGGCCACGTCCGTCCCCTGCGCACCGTCGTAGGTGTGGAACTCGTCAAGGACCAGGTACTGGAGGCTCGTGGCGCTCTGGTCCCACAGGGTCGCGTCCGATGGACGCAGCAGCAGCTGGTCGAGCATCTTGTAGTTGGTGAGCAGGATGTCAGGCGCTTGCTCACGCATCGCGGGACGCGAGGTGATGAGGCCGTCCGGTGTAACGGTCGATCGCTGCGGGCCCTCTTCACCGACGTAGAGCGCTGCACGAATTCCGCCGAGCGCCGGGTCGGTCGTGATCAGGTCGGTAATGCGTCGCGCCTGGTCGTTCGCCAGCGCGTTCATCGGGTAGAGGATGAGCGCCTTGATCCCCTCGACGCCCTGGCGCTTCGCGCGGAGGACGTGGTCGAGGATCGGGTAGAGGAACGCCTCGGTCTTGCCCGAACCGGTCCCGGTCGTGACCAGCGTCGGCTGCGGGCCGTCGTGCTCGGGCGTCCGCAAGCTGGAGAGCCGGGCGATTGCTTCTGCCTGGTGCCCGTAGGGCGGAAACGCGGGAGTCCACTCGAGCGCCGTTTCCCAGCCGGGATCTGCTGCGCGGAACGGCAGACGTAGCCGGACGTACGGCCCACGGAAGATCCCGTCCTCAGGGGTCTGCAGGAACTGCTCCAGCGTCGCCTGCGCCTCGGGCTCCGAGAGCGCGAACGTGGTCGTCAGGAAGTCGACGAGGCCCTTGGTGATCTCGCCAGCCTGCACGGAGGGGAGCAGCTCGCTCATTCTTCGTCCTTCAAG
The DNA here is from genome assembly GCF_003234605.2 of Curtobacterium sp. MCPF17_021. NCBI lineage: Bacteria > Bacillati > Actinomycetota > Actinomycetes > Micrococcales > Microbacteriaceae > Curtobacterium > Curtobacterium sp. MCPF17_021. Next base: position 1,446,412 of record NZ_CP126252.1, read on the forward strand.
AGCTGTTCGAAGTGGGCGTACGCGTGGCGCATGTCAGCCTCGCGGTCGAGTGTCCGGAACGGCAGCTCGTACGTGTAGGTGTTGCCCGACGCGTTCGTCGCAGTGCGCTCGTCCTCACTGATCGCGTCCTGCTTCTGACGCCACACCTTGAGCACCTCGTTCGGCACCAGCCGTCCGTTCGCGTCGTAGAAGTACACGTTGCGGTCGTAGCCGTACAGCACGGGGAACTGGGTTCGATAGACCGTGCACAGTTCGTCGGCACTCAGGCCAAGCGCCAGCGCGACAAGCGCGTCGATCTCAACGAGAGCTTGACGCCGGTCGGACGCTCGGCGAAGCGGCACGTCGGCATCCCAGGAGGCTGATTCGATGCTGAGTGGCGGGCGTCCTTCGTAAGGAATTCCTCCTGCCCACTCTCCGAGCCTCGTGCCGGAAGCGAAGGCGCTCGGAACCCAGAATTCGGCGAAGTCCTCGGTGAGGGCAGCAAGCCGCGCTGCCCTCAAGCGTAGGCCGGGGTTCCCTCGAAAAGATTGCGCTGGCACCGGGAGCCTGTTCGTGACTGACATGTAAATGTTGCTCTTCGGTGCGGCTCGCACGCTTAGGTCGGCGATCATTGAGCTCATACCGGCCGCAATCCGCAACAGGTCTTCTACTTTCGCAGCGGGGCTTCCGGCGCTGAATATAACATTCACGTGCCCGTAGCTGCGAGGAAGAACGGTCGGTATCAACGTGCGTTCCCCCGTGTTTGCTGCCATGGCGCGCCAGCTCACTCGAGGGTAGTCGATCGGCCTTCCTTGCCCCCAGTTCGTGTAACTGTTTCTGTAAGCGTCGAATCCGGCTTCTGGGGTGTATGAGGTAACTGGTCGAGCGTCCCTTGCGAGTTGCTCCAGATCTAGCTGTACCCAATCCTTATTGTTCCGCATTGATTCATTGGGTGCTTTATAGAACGGATTCAATGTGAAGATATTCGGTCCCTGAAGGACAACATCGCGCGGTGTGCGTGCCTCGCCCCAGTCGAAGGCGATGACCTTGTCTTCGCGGGCCTGTGTTTCGGTGAGGCCCGGGGAGAAGAGGAGATGTTCATCACTTGCTGTCCGCGGCGAACGGGCGACTTTGCCGAGAACGGCCGCGATGGAGCGATTGACGGTGTAAATCATGCGCGACTGGATGATCGGAGTGGAGTCGTTCTCCAAAACTGCATGCCATGTCGCGAGTTCATCAAGATTTACGCGGACGAGACGGGAGCGATGCGGTCGGAGGTCCCACTTGCCGTCACGGTTCTTCAAACCTGGTTCTTCCCCTTCACCGTTGTGGCGGAGCGATCCGAGCACGGTCTGAGGGTGGTAAAGGTTGGTCGCTTGCGAGAAGCCGACTTCGCCGGGACTCGAGTAGACGTGCGTGCCATAAGTGACGTGATTGTCGATATCGAACAACTTCAGCTCGTTGACAAATTGCCAATGGCGTCGAAGTTGCGCATACGTGGCGGCACGGAGTGCGCCGGCCTTCTCATCCGTGAAATGTGTTTCAGGGTGGATGAGCCCAATCATTCCTGATCCGCTCCTGTGGCTCCATGTCTGTGCCATGAAGCAGCGGTAAAGGTCCGGTTGAAGCCCTGACAGCACGGGGAAGTTCACGGGCGAACCGACGAAGCTCGACAGGGCCGCGATTTCGGACGTGCCATCCACCAGCAGGTCCCGGATGCCAGGGAACTCGAGCGTCTGCGACCGCCTCGAGGCAACGATCGACTGCGTCGGCTTAACCGCGAGCTGCCACCACGGGTCACCCTCGGCGAGGAGCGCATTGACGTCCGAGCGGGGTCGCACCCACGGCGGATTCCCAACCTGCAGATCGAAGCCACCGCGCTCGAACACACTCGCGAAGTCGAGTTCCCAGTGAAAGAAGCCCTGCTGCTCGGCGATCCGCTGCGAGGCCGCAAGCCACGGGTGGTCCCGGAGAACGTCATCGACGTGGCGTGCGCTCGCGAAATCGAGGTCGTCGCGCTCCTCGTCGTTGAGTGCGTCCCATCCGGACCGAGACGAGCCGAGCGTGACCTGGCCATGGGCGACTGCCTTAGGCTTCGAGACAGTCTGTTCCCCGAGGATCTCGCGAAGGGTCGCAATCCACTCGTCGAGGCTCGGTGGCGTTGCGCCGTCGGTGAGCGCGTTCGTAAGCGGCCAGAACCACATCGCGCACCACGCGTCCATCACCCGACGGAGTCGCTGGTACGCGCCGTCCGGGTCGTTCAGGGTCCGCTCGATCTCCTCACGAGAAACGACGGGCTTCCGCACAGAGTCCGGTCGATCGCGGCCCCATAGCGGAATCTCGCGTCGAATCTCCTGTTCGGCGATGGTCAGTCGGCGACGCGCGAGGTCCCAGAGGGTCTCGACGCGGTAGGCGAGCGCAACGAGCTGGTCGATCTGCTTTGTCGTCGGCTTCGCCAGGATGCCGCGCCGCCACGTCTTCAACGCCGCGAGCGCTTCCGGTGCGAGTTCCTTTGCTTCCTTCGCGTCGACCGCGCTACCCCAGCCCTCAGCGGGGAGGAGGAAGTGGTGCACAGCGCCTGCCATCGACGCGCAGAGCTGACCCTCGCCGAGTTCCGTCTCGTTGAGGAGCGGGACGTCCCGCGGCACCTGCTTGAGCCACGCCTTGCTCGAGATCGATGAGCGGTCGTAGACGGCGCGGCGGGAACCGATCAACGAGTTGCCACGGCGGAGGTGCAGGCCGAACCACGGAGCGTCGAGTCCCTCCGACATGGTGTCGAGCCACAGCGTGATCTCGGCGAACTCGACGGCGGTCGCATTGAGGTCGACGCCGTAGACCTGGTGGAGCGCGATCGCAGCCTTGATCTTCTGCAGCTGGCGCGGCCGGTCGTCCGGATCGACGCGCTCGCCGAGCTCCTCCTCTCGGCGCTTCAAGTACTGCTCAGCAAGCTGGCGGACGGCCTCGATCGCGAACGCGCCTGAGCCGAGCGCCGGTTCGCAGACCGTCAGCGAGAGGATGTCCTCCGCGCTCGTCCGCTGACCGTCCTGGTCGAGCAACTCCTCAAGCGCCTGCGACACCGTGAATTGCGTCAGCACCTCGGGCGTGTAGAACGATGCCGATTGCTGGCGCTCACGGCCGGCGAGCCGGTAGACGAACGAGCCCGCGGGATGACGCACCCGTTTCGGCTGGCCCGTGATCGGATCTTCCCGTGTCACGAAGTGGTGCGACTCGATGCCGTTCTCACGCCCGACGGGGACGACCCACGAGCCCTTCGACGGGTCGCCGTTCGGCGCCACCTCGAACAGGTCTTCATCGGCGAAGAAGCCCGTGTAGGACATCAGGCCCTCGTAGACCGCGCCGAGCTGGTTGATTCCGAGGTCGGCGTAGCTGATGTAGCCCCGGTCCCTGCCCTTGGTCTCCTTGCTGAGGAGCAGTCGGCGCAGCACCTGCTGCAGGTTGCGGTCGCTGAGACCGACTTCGCCGATCAGGGCTATCGCCTCTGGCTTGAACAGGTCTGCTCGCAGGCTTTCGAACTTGAGGCCCGGCTCGGCTCCGTCGTCATCCCTCGCCTCGGTTGTGTGGCCGCGGTCCACCAGGCGGAACAGCACGTCGAGTGATTGGTACAGGTGCGTGGCACGCTCGCCCTGCGGGCTCTCGATCACGACGAGCGCGAGTTCACGGAGACGATCGAGGCTGTAGCCGTTCTCGTACTCCGGCGCGTTCACCGGCAGGACGCCGAGCTGTGGCGAAGCCTCGGCGTAGAGGAGGAACAGGATCCGGTAGAGGAACCGCAGCGACTGCTTCGCCAGCGGCTGTGCTTGGTCCTTCGGCAGGGGCTCGAGTCCTTGCTCGAGTCGACGCTGCACCACGTCGTTCGCAATGATCTCGATCGACTCGCGGACGCCCTCACGGAGGTCCTCGGAGACGCCGACCGTGTGCTTGACCGCGTCGTCGAGCGTTGAGGTCCACCAGACATCGCCATCACCGTCGGGTGCGAGCGATGCGGCTTCCACGCAGGTCAGGACGCGGTCGATCTCGCCGCCGCGCTTGATGTCGTTGCGCTCGCACACGAGCTGCAGGTCGAGTGCGAGGTGGCGGCCCTCGTACCACCGGTCGCGTTCGGCGACCAGGAGCCACCGGCCGGCGAAGACGAGCGCGAACTTCGCGCTGCCCTCGAACACGACGGACAGTGCGCGGACGACCGAGGTCAGCGGCTTCGGGTCGTCGTCGTCCGGCGTCCACGGGGCCAACAGCGTGTCGCCGTCCTTGGCGAGCACGTCCTCCAGTTGCGCGACTGGCTTGGCATCGATGAGGGCCAGCGGCGCAGCGTCTTCGAGCCCGTGGATGGCCACGTGTCGGACCGGACCTGCTTCGTCGAGGTGGAAGACGCCCTGGACGTATCCAAGGACGGACCGCAGGTGCGTCGACAGGGCGTGGAGAGCCTCCTGGCCGTCAGCAGCGTCATCGGCGCCCTCCGGGTTGACGGTGGCGAGGAGGTCCATCAGCTCGGCGCGCTTCGCCGTGAAGCGAGAGCGCGTCGATGCACCGCCCTCTGCGTCCTCGGCGTCCCAGGCCGCCCGACGCTCGAGCACCCGGCTCTGGAAGGACTGCGACTTCGCGTCGGTGGTGAGGTAGTGCTCGCTGATCCAGTCTTCGCCGACGACGATCGCTTCCGAGGTTAGGTTTCCCACGCGTCAGTGCTCGCTTCCAGGGTGTTCTTCGGGGGCTGTGGGGCTGTCCGCGGGGACGACGACCAGCAGGGGGCGCACGAAGTGTTGGTTCGGCGTCATGCGGTCCACGAGTTTCGATTCGTCGTCGACACGGTCGCGGTGTTCGCGCAGCCCGCGCAGTTGTGTCTGTTCGGCGGCTGAGCCCTGCCAGTCGTCGATCCGCGCGGCCCACTGGTGCACGCGACGGCGGATGTCGTCTGCCGTTGCCTCCATCTGCTGGACCGCCTGGCTGCGAGCGGCCTCGACTGCCGTGGGGATCAACCGCTGTAGCGGTGCGGCGTCGACCGCACCCGGGTTCGTCTTCACTTCGGACGTGAACCCGACGTGGGCCAGCGCCGCGCGCGCATCGGCGTGCGGCTGGGTGAAGTGGAACGAGTGCTGCTCGACGTCGGGGAAGTCGACGGTGAGGAACGACCCTGCGACGACCTGACCGGCGCGGTTCGTCAGGGTGGCGTGGACCACCACGACCGGATGATCGACGGCACCGCGGACGGCGTAGACCCGGTTGCGGCCGAGTCGGGAGAGCGCGCTGTCCGCCGCCCAGTCGAGGACTGGGTGCAGCGGGCCGAGGAAGTGCGCGTGCGGCCAGGTCGAGGGGCTCGACTTGTCGTTGATCGCGTTGACGACCTCGGCCTTGCCCTGGATCGATGTGGTCGCCAGGAGCAGTCGCTCCGTGACGCGCCGGTCGCGGAGGTACGACTGCGGCAGGACTTCGAGCCGCTGTCGGAGATCGGCCGTGGGTTCGATCTGCGCGATGGCGTTGGTGCGAGACCAGGCGACGCCGCCGTGGTCGACGTCGGCAGTCGGCGTGGTGAAGCGTTCGGCCAACGCTGTGTCGAGGAACGAAACGAGGTCCGGGAACAGGCCGGTACCGATGTCTACGTTGTCGTGTTGCTCTCCGCCACCCGTGGTGACCACCGGCGCGCTCCCGGGCGCACCTGCGGAGTCCTTGTTGCTTTCGCTCGCCTGCTCCGCTGCAAGCTCGGCCATGAGCCTCGTGATCTCGTCGCCGTCCTCGAGGGTCGCTTCCACCGACGGCACAGCGTCATCGAAGGTGCGCTTGCGGAGCAGCACGTCGCGGATCGCCGACTCTTCAGCGGCGGCGCTGTACTCGCCCATCAGCGATGCGACGTCGCCGAGTGCCGTGTGTGCCTCGGTCTCGCGTTCGAGCAGGTTCCTGAGCACGCGGATGTCGCCCGAGAACTCGTCGTCGTCAACGTCGAGCAGCAGGGTCGTGATGCGCGGGGAGTGCTTCTGGCCGTACCGGTCGATGCGGCCGTTGCGCTGCTCGATGCGGATGAGGCTCCACGGGATGTCGAAGTGCACGAGTTCGTGGCACTGCGAGTGGAGGTTCACCCCCTCACTCGCGACGTCGCCGGTGATCAGGACGCGGATGGGGGAGGCGGACTGCTTGAAGCTGTCGACGAGCTCCTGCTGCTCCTGGTCCGTCAGACCACCGTGCATCACACGGATCTGCTTGTCCGACAGCTTGAGGTCCTTCGCGAGCTTCTGCCGGAGCCAGTGCAGGGTGGCCACGCGCTCCGAGAACACCACGAGGCGTTCCTCGGACTTCGGTCCAACGCCGATGCTCTTCGCGTGCTGCAGGAGTGCGTCGTACTTGCCCGAGCTCGAGCTGAGCGCAGTGACGATCAGCTGCTCCAGCCGCTCCAACGCGTCGATCTCTTGCTGCACGTCTGCGTCAGCATCGCCCTTCCGGAGTCGCTTGAGACGCTCGCGCACCGACTCGTCGAGCGCACTCGGTGACGACAGGAAGGCCTTGGCAAGCGTCCACGGGAAGAGCGAAGCGTTCTCCCCGGAGTACGGGGAGTGCCCGCCCTTCGGGTGGAGCCAGGTCGTGGAGAGCTCGGCAGCGATAACAGCCTCAGCCGCTGACGGGGCCACCAGGACGTTGTTCGGCTCCTGCCGTTCCGCCCAGGCGGCGCCGACCTCCATCGCGACTGCGGGACTGTTCCGGTGCCGGCGGATGATGAGCCGTTTGACCTCGTCCTCAATGAGGTCGCCCTCGGGCGTCACCGCTGTCGGGTCGAGCAAGCGCACGAGTCGTGCGAAGGAGTCCTTCTTGCCGTTGTGCGGCGTCGCGGACGCCAGGATGAGTGCGTCGGTCTGCGGTGCGAGACGAACCGCGAGTTCGCCGTTCAACGTCGTGTTGTTCATGACGTTGTGCGCCTCGTCGATGACGACCGCGTCCCATCGCTGCTTCTCGAGGTGACTGCGGTACTGACTCTGCTTCAGAGTGTCCACCGAGATGATGGCGCGCTTGTACATGCTGAAGGGATTGCGTGTCGCGGGGAGCTTCTGGCGCACGCGTTGGATCCCGAGGGAGTCGAGGCGGACGAAGGGGAGTGCGAACTTCGTCCACATCTCCTGTTGCATCTGCTCGAGCACGTGCTTCGGCGTCACGATGAGGATCCGCTCGCCGCGGCCGCGACGAACGAGCTCGGAGAGGATCATGCCGATCTCGATCGTCTTGCCGAGTCCGACTGCGTCAGCGATGAGCAGACGAGGTCGGAGATTGTCTCGGTCGAGGGCCTTGCGGACCGCTGCGCGCTGGTAGTCGAGCGGGTCGGCGAGCATCTGCGTCGAGACCGTCAGAGCATCCTCGTGGAGTGGCACCGGGGTCTTCCGGAGGGTGGCCTCGAGCCAGAGCTTCGCGCGGCGGTACCCCGACGAGTCATCAGCTTGGACCTTCGCCTGAGCGGGGTCGAGCGGCTCGATGGCGTCGAGGTCGCTGTAGAAGGTCGCGGTGGTGTCCCGGACGAGCTCGGACAGTCCCTGCGCGGTGACGAGGAGGCCGGAGCCCGTCGGCGCAGTCGACAGCACGAGCCACTCGGCGTCGCGGACGAGCACCACGCTGCCCGGGGCGATATTCGGCCACGCTCGGCTGGCAGTTGTCGAATCGACGTCGATCAACGACACGCGTTCTTCCCTCTCGCCCCTGTGTAGCCAGCTTGGTTGGCTGCACCATCTCTCACCCTAAGGGCCGTGGACTCGAACACCGCCCACGCCGGGGCTCACCGTCCAGTTGATGGGCTGGCCAGATGTCTCCGGCCAGGGCGACACCCTGCAGCTCTAGTCGCAGTCCGCGTTTGGGTGAGGTGTCTCGTCGGCCGAAACCCGCCTTTGTCATCGCCGAGCTTCGTCCGCGTCCCATTGCCGCATCCTCCGATGTCCGGTAATGAACGAGCCGAAACGATGACCGGTCGGAGGCACATTGCCGGGCAAAGCACGAAAGCTGGGCTCTAGTTCGTTCGCACGAAGATTGTTGCGTCTGCAAACGAAAGCACCCCGCCGTTGAAGTCGTTCGGAACCTCGAACGCGATGCGGCCGCTGGACGACTGGCCCTTGCCGAGCGTCACACTCGGGATGTCCTCCACACCGGACAGGTACGACTCCTCGTAGACCTTGCCCTGCTTGTCCGTGAGGTTGACGTCCCAGGTCTCGACGCCGGTGTGCACGCCTGCCTGGAGCGCCTCCACGTGTACAACGACCGTCACGTACTTCATGCCGGTGTCCGGAGCGTTCCAGGAGTCAGTTGCCGGCTGACTCCCGGTATACCCGTCGAACCAGATCCGATACTCCGGGTCGTCGTCGCCAGGTCGACCCCAGGAATCCATCCCGAACTTCGTTCCGGCCTTCGCGGGGTTTGTGACCGAGATGCCGGCAGAGCTGGTCGCCTTTAGGGTGACCGTGCTGCCGGCTTCGGCCGGCGTGCCCGCGGTCGGACTCTGCCTCGAGACCTCGTCTTCGCTGCCCGCGCCCGGTGACGCGACTTCGAAGCCCGCTTTCTCGAGCTCTGCGCGAGCTTCGTCGATTGTCTTGCCGGTGACGCTTGGGACAGTCCTGTCACCAGAGCTGCCATCTGGCTCAGCAACGATTTGTTCAGAGGCGTCCACGGGTTCGTCGCTGCTGCTGATGTTGATCATTCCGATCGCGATCGCGATGACGAGGCCTGCGGAACCCATGATCGTTCCCGCGATTCCTCGACCGGTTCGGTGCCGCAGCGAAATGAGGCCGAACGTCAGCGCCAGCGCCCCGAGAAGAACCGCCAACGCTGCCGCCGAGGCGAAGGCGAAGAGGAGCGTGAGGATGCCGAGCACCAGGGCCGCCGTTGCAAAGCCGTTGCCGCGGGGCTGAGGAGGCGGGCCCTGCATGAACGGCGGTTGGCCGTCCTGCGGAAATGGCGGTCGTCCGTTTGGAGGGAACGGCGACCCGGGAGAGAACGGCGGCTGATTGCTCTGCTGGTACAGCGGAGGTCCGTTGGTCGTATATGGCTGCTGCCCGTTCGGCGGCATGGGCGGCTGACCGTTTGGCGGGTACATCCCGGACATGGCGACTCCGTGTTCGAGCAGAAGAGCAGATGAGCAGACGGGCTCACCTTACGGATTGACGTCCACTCACGAAAGTGGACGGTCGCCCCCAAGACGGGGTATTTCACGAGATCTGCGGTATCGCGCAGCGGAGGCTAGGCCGGCCAGGTCGCAGAGCGATCACCGGCAGACAGGCTCCTGGCGCTATCGCCCTCCGGAGGCTTGCGGGCCGCAAGCCATCGCCAACATCAGGTTCCGGCCGCTGGCATGGATCGCGCGCACTCCCATCGGCACTGAGCCAAGGAACGCGACGCGGTCGTAGGTGGGCAAACCGCGCAGCGTGATCGCCACCTTGCCGCAGTACCTCCCGGCTGACGGCAGCTGAACGGTGACGGAGCCCGTCGGCCTCGACTGCCCACCCACCTCGGGCAGCGGCAACCCGGCGAACCGCTCCCGCGAATGCTCCAGCCGGATCATCGCCTCGGCAGCATCGGGCCGGTTCCGATCGGGGATCGCCAGCGCCTCGATGACCGCCGGGTGCACACCCGAGGCAGCAGTCCCGTCGAGCACGATAACGTCATCGCGCACGAACGACCCCAACCGAGACCACGAGTGATCCGTCAGCGCCGGATTCCCGACGTACACATCGTCCGCACCTACGTCGACGAGTTCGAGCGCCTGGAACAACGGCGGCATGGTTCGGTGCCCCTCGACGGTCGGCAGCCCCTCGCCGAGCGGCCCACGCCGCACGGAGTCGCCGGCGATGAACGCCCCGACCCGCCACCCGAACTCGCGGGCGACTGACACCGACGCCGCGACCGAGGACAACGCCAGCCCGGTCCACTCCCGCGGGTAGAAGTTGTGGATCAGCTCGACGTCCAGGTCAGCGAACGGCGCCAGGTCGGCGGCTCGCAGCGTGCTCGCGTTGAGGGCGATCGGCAGGACGGCAGCGATCGAGAGGATCTCAGGGACCGAGAACCCGAAGTCGATCCGCGCCCGCGCCACTCCGATCGACCGCAGGAACTCCCACGGCGAAGCACCGAGCAACCGGGCGGTGTTGGGGGAGACACCGGCGACGGCTAACAGCCCCGAGGAGGCAGCGGCCGCACGATCGTGGTCGCAGCGGCTCGGGCGCCCGAAGGCGAGTCGTCCAGGATGTGCAACGAGGTGAATGCGAGCGTCGTACCCGCGGTCGCGGCGGCCTCGAAGGTGGGACCAGCCAGCGGACCGTGCGCCAGGCACGCGCTCGCGCCCAATCGCATCAGCGCGCAGCTTCAACGGAGTCGGCCGGCGTGACCTGGACGTCCAGCGGGGCGTGCGGAGCGACGGGGTCGCCGGACGGCGCGGACGACTGCGCCTCCAGATCAGCCCGCACCGACGCCGACACCCCGAACAGCAGCGTCGCCACGAACCCCACGACGTACGCCACCACGAGCCCCGACCCGTACCCGAGCAGCGCCCACCCGTAGCCGGACGATCCGTTCAGCAGCGGGATCAGCGACAGGTCCGAGGCCCCGATGGCGATCGCCCCGACGGAGTGCCCGAGCTGGTCGAACAGCCCGACGACGCCACCGCCGAACGCACCACCGATGCATGCGGTGATAAACGGCCGACCCAGGGGGAGCGTCACCCCGTAGATCAGGGGCTCGCCGACACCGAGGAACCCGGCCGGCAGCGCACCCCGAATGGTCCGCACCAGCGAGGCGTTCGACCGGAACCGCACCCACAGCGCGATGCACGCACCGATCTGCCCGGCACCACCCATCGCCAGCACGGGCAGCAGCACGGTCCACCCGGTCTGGTCGATCAGGGTGGTGTGGATCGGGATGAGTCCCTGGTGCATCCCGGTCATGACGAGCGGCAGGAAGAGGCCTCCGAGCACGAAGCCGGCGAAGGCTCCACCGTTCGCGAGCAGCCAGGTCGCAGCGGTCCCGATCGCGACCGAGACGACACCGGCGACGGACATCAGGATCCCCAGCGTCACCGAACCGGCGACCAGAACGGTGACGGTCGGCACAACGATGAGCGCGATCACGTCCGGAGTCACGCGCCGCATGAAGCGCTCGACGTAGGCGGCGAGGATGCCACCGGCCAGCGCGCCGAGCACACCGCCCTGCCCGGGGGCCAGGGTCTCGCCGAACACGGTGACGTTCGCGACGCCGGCCGCGACGATGATGCCGCCGACCGCACCACCGAGGATGGGCGTGCCGCCGAACTCCTTCGCGGCGTTCATCCCGACGAACACGGCGAGCAGCGACAGGAAGCCGGACGAGAGCACCCCGAGGAACGGCGTCACGCCGGGCACCCACCCCAGGTTCGTCAGGATGCCGTTGATCCCGGCGATGAGCCCGCAGGCGATCAGCGCGGGGATGAGCGGGATGAAGATCGCGGAGATCTTCCGGATCGCGCGCATCGTGCGGCCGTCGGAACGGGACCGCGCGGTCGCCTTGATGGACGCACCGCGAGCAGCGAGCTCCTCGGGCGACGCACCAGGCCCAACAGCCGCAGCCGGCGGGGCGGTCGCGCGCAGGGCCTCCAGTCCGTCTGCCACGCGGTCGACCAGACCCGGGCCGAGCACGATCTGCAGGTTCGAGCCGGCCGCGATGGCGGCCATGACGCCGTCGGTGGCCTTGAGGTCCTCGAGCGCGACGGAGGAGTCGGACACGACCTCGACCCGCAGGCGGGTCATGCAGTTCTCGACATCGGCGATGTTCGCGGAACCGCCGACGGCGTCGAGGATCTGCTGGGCGAGTTGCTGTGCATCGGGCATGGCGTGCTCCTCGGGGGAAAGGAAACGGAAAAGGGAACGGGGTCTACAGCACGGCGCGCAACGAGCCGGCAGCAGCATCGAGGCGAGAACGGACGTCGGCAGCAGAGGCGCCGGTCAGGATCACGGCGATGGCGGTCTTCACCTCGCCGTCCGAGGCGTCGAGCGCTGCCTGGACCTCGGCGGGGGGAGCGCCGGTGACGTCCTGCACGAGCGAGAACGCCCGGGCGACGAGCTTCGCGTTCGTCGCCCGCACGTCGACCATGCGGTTGCCGTACGTCTTGTGGCTGCGCACCATCGCGAGCGTGGTGAGCATGTTCAGGACGAGCTTCTGCGCGGTGCCCGCCTTCAGGCGGGTCGACCCGGCGATGAACTCGGGGCCGACGACGACGTCGATGGCGATGTCCGCTTCCCGCCCCGCGGCCGAGTCGGGGTTGCACGCGACGGAGACCGAAAGGGCGGAGCGGCGCCGGGCCTCCAGGATGGCTGCGATGACGTAGGGCGTCCTGCCGGACGCGCTGATCCCGACGACCACGTCGTCGGCCGTCAGGCCGAGCGCGTCGAGGTCGCGGACGGCGGCCGCTGCGTCGTCCTCCGCGCCCTCCACCGCGGTGGTCAGGGCGGGGCCGCCGCCGGCGATCACGCCGACCACCTGGCTCGGGTCCGTACCGAAGGTGGGCGGGCACTCGCTGGCGTCGAGGACGCCGAGCCGGCCCGGCGTGCCAGCGCCGACGTAGACGAGTCGGCCGCCACGCGCGAAGGCTGCGGCGATCGAGTCTGCCGCCAAGGCGATGGCCGGGAGGCACGGCTCCAGTGCCGCAGGCACGCTGCGGTCTCCGGCGTTCATGCGCTGGGCAGCTTCCAGCGTGGAGATCGTGTCGATGTCGTCCAGCGAGTGGTCGGTCGCCTCGGTGGTGAGGGCGGCGAGTTCGTCGCGGAGGGTGTCGTGGGTCTCGTGCCTTGTGGTCATGGTGGTGCTCAGTTCCGGTGGTGGGTGCGGACGGCATCGCGGCTGCGGGCGAGGAGCGGCTGGGAGCGCTCGTCGGTGCGCTGCGCGACGACGATGAACAGGGTGTCGACGATGGCGAGCTGGCTCATCCGACTGCCCATGGCCGCGGGGCGCAGGGCGCTCTCGGCACCGGCGACACCGAGCAGGACGTGGTCGGCGGTCGTGGCGAGCGGAGCGGAGGCGTGGCCGGTGATCGCGATGATCGTGGCGTGCTGGGCGCGGGCGGCGTGGGCGACCTCGAGGGTCTCGACGGTGGAGCCCGAGTGGCTGACGAGCACCAGGACGTCGTGTTCGCCGATGACGCTCGCCAGGGTCAGGGCGTTGTGCGGATCATCGGCGATCGAGCTCACGATGCCGATGCGTTCGAGCTTGAGGTGCAGGTCTCGGGCGACGATGCCGCTCGCGCCGACGCCGTACAGGACGACGCGGCGGGCATCGCTCACGGCGGCTGCCGCTGCCTCGAGCGCGTGCGGGTCGAGCGCGGCGCGGGTGTCGGCCATCACGGCGCGGACGTCCTCGGTCACCTTCGCGATGACGGTGGCGACGTCGTCATCGACCGCGACCCCGGCGTGGATCTCGGTGGACTCACGCTCGTGGATCCCGCGTTCGACGGCCCGGGTCATGCTGCGCTGCAGGGCGGCGAAGTTCGCGAAGCCGAGGTGCTGGGCGAAGCGGGAGACCGTGGCAGGGGAGACCCCGGCTCGGCCGGCGAGGTCGGTGGCGTTCGTGGTGGCCGCGGCTGCCGGGTCGTCGAGGACGGCGTCGGCGATGGCGCGCATGCTCGACGGCATGCTCGCCGACTGGGTGCGGACGAGGGCGAAGGCGTCGGCGCGCTCGGACCGCTCGGGCCGCTCGGTGATCGTCATCCCGCTATGAAAGCGTCTTTCGCAGGTGAGCGCCAGTGCTGAAAGTAAATTGCGTGTTACGTCGTTCTGCCCGACTTGTGTGCCAGCAGACTGACGGTGGCGGCGATCACCAGGGGGAGGACGAACGCCCACGACGCCGGGTCGGTGTTCGTCGACACGACTCCGGCCCATCCGGCTGGTTGATCCGGGATCCCGCGACCGTACAGCGCTGCGACGAACAGGTAGAGCACGCCCGGCACGGACTGGTACCGGTCGCCGAGTACCGCTCGGCTGACCAGTGCGAGTGCGCAGAACGCGATCGTGTTCCGGGCGGTCGCGACCGCGGCCTCGGGTTCGGCGCCGACCGCGAGGCCGATGCTCGCGGTGACGCTCACCAGCGCGACCACCGCGATGACGGTGGCCAGCTCGAGCAAGTCCGTCCGCCGAGTGGGCGCGGGGAACGGTGCGCGGGTGACCGAAGCGCTCGTCGCGATGGCGATCACCAGCGGGAGCACGGCCGCGACGGGGATCAGCGCGAACGGTGCGCCGCCGCCGAACGAGGGGAAGAGCATGCCGATCGGGCCGAGCGCGATCGAGAGCACCGTCAGGGCGGTCGTGAGTCCGAGCAACGGCAGGGTGCGGTGGACGCGCAGCCACCAGATCACGAGGACGGCACCGGGATGTGGCCGACCGAGCAATCCGTCAGCCGGTCGACCGTCGCGGTGACCCACGCGGCCTGAGCGGGGACCGGAGCACGACGGAGGGCTCGCAGAACGTCGGGGTCATCCAGCTCGAGGGCGGGTTCCACCTGGTCGGCGTTCACGATGCCCTCGGCAGCGACGTCGATGAGCCATCGGTTGGCGACAGCGGCATCGTTGAGGCGTTCGGCGTCGTCCTGCTCGGTGCCGCAGTACGCCACCTCGGCGTCGCCGAGCAAGGAGGTGGTGATGCTGTGGAGCACGTCCGCGTCGGTCATCCCGACCTGGACGATCATGTTCAGGACGTCGGGCGACGACGGTGCGTTGCTCGCCCGGATGGTCGACGGCACCGTGATGCCCGAGCGGCCGAGGTTCTCCACGGCCTTCCGGATCACCGACTGCGAGTCGTCGGCGGTGCGTTGCTCCGGGAAGAGGCAGATCGTCGGCGCTGCGCCGCTGCAGATCGCTTGCGTTTGCGGGCGGTCGACGATCGGTGCCGCACCGAGGCCGGAGCCGGCGGTCAGCGCGACGAGGGTGATCGCGACGAACGAGCTCGCGCCGATCTGGAGTCCGAACCGGCGCGCACGGTCACCACTCGAGCGTCGGGCGACCGCGATGACGAGCAGACTGCACCCGGCGAGCAGACTGAACGCCGTCGCGATGACGGGTGCCCGGATGTCGAGCGCGGTCTCGACCGAGCAGCAGTCCGCCATCACGAGACCGGCGAGGTACCGGAGTGGGAAGTAGTCCACGGACCAGGTGAAGCCGAGCCAGCTGTACGAGACGAGCAGGCTCAGGGGGATGGACGCCACCGGCGGGAGCCACCGCCCCAGTGCGAATCCGATGCAGCTGTGGAAGAACAGGATCCCCGCGAAGGCCAGGCCGACGGAGGGCGACGGGCCACCGGGAGCGCCCCAGGTGTCCCGACTCATGAGTGCGACCGCGACGAGCTGGAGCAACAGCCCGGCGGCCAGTGGTGTCCACAGGTGATCGGTGACGACTGCTGCACTGGATCGGCTGCTGGTCTCGATTGCGGGCGCCGCAGCCCGGAAGCGCTTCCCTTCCCAGGCCCCAGCCGTGGCAGCGACGCCGCACGAGAACACCAGGTAGATCGCGGAGCCGGCCATCGCCGCGGGCCAGTAGCCGGCGACCGTCGTCTCATCTGCGAACTGCACGCTGTACGCGACGACGCCGAGCAGCCCAGGAATGAGGAGCCACACTGCCGCTCGGCTGCGCCACGGGATGATCGGGCGCATCAGTCGTCCTCGCCCGTGAACCGCGCGTACGAAGCGGTCATCGCCTCGGCGGGCGAGAAGCCAGCGAACGGCTCGGCGAACGCCCCGACCGAACCAGCGAACGGCACCCGGCCGTCGACGAGGACGGTCACGTGGTCGTAGGTCGCGGCGACGTCCTCGGTCTGGTGCGTCGAGACGACGACGGACACTTCCGTCGGCAGGTTCTGGATCACCCGAGCGAACCGCGCGCGCTGTGCCGGATCGAGTCCGGCCGTCGGTTCGTCGAGCAGGATCCACTGTGCGCCAGACACCAGCGCCCCGGCAACGCCGAGCCGCCGGATCTGGCCGCCCGACAACGAGGACGCTCGTGCGTCGGCTCGGGTGGCGAGATCGACGGAGGTCAGGGCGGCCGTCGAGCGATCCCAGGCGTCGGCGCGCGACAAGCCCTTCAACCAGCCGCAGTAGGCGACGTGCTCTCGAGCGGTCAGGCCCGGGAAGGCGCCGCTCCGCTGCGGAAGCCATGCGACCCCTCGGCGGTACCGTCGGCGGTCTCCGCGCGTCCCCGGTTCCCCCAGTCCCTCGATGCTGATCGTCCCGGCGCGGGGGCGGAGCGTGTCGGCGACGAGCCCGAGCAGGGTCGACTTGCCAGCGCCGTTCGGCCCGAGCAGGACGCTCGCTCCGGTCGGGAACACCGTCGACAACCCGGAGAGCACCGTGTGGTCGCGCCGGTACCCGAAGGTGAGTTCGTCGATCTGTATGCCCACTGCGCCCCCTTGAAACCTTGTACTGGTGTTTCACCGTACAAGGTGAAGGATCACCGTAGGAGCACGAGGTGCGGCAGGCCTCCTGAGTCAGCGCTGGCGGGCGGCTGCTTCGGTGGCCGCCTGCACGTAGCGTCGGGCAGCCCGGATCCGGCGGAGGATGACGGGGGACATGGCGGCAGCCACGACGAGGAGTGCTCCGCAGATGATGCGACTGAGCCCAGCTACGAACGAGTCGTCGTCGAACAGGTTCGGGATCTGCGGGCCAGCAATCCCCACGTAGAGCAGCAGGAACTGGCCGAGCGCGACCGGTTGGTAGGCGGCGCGGAGACGGGCGAGGTCGAATGCCGGTCGTGCGAGGTCGGAGTCGGCTGGTTCGATCGGGGTCCCGCTCGCGATCGCCTGCGCGAGCGTCTTCCGGCCGAAGCGTGAGAGCCCATCGATCGGCGCCTGCATGTCGGAGGATCGGCGGAGCGTCGTGGTGAGCATCGAGAAGGTGCCGAGAAGACCACCCACTCCTGCAGCGATGCCGACGATCGCGAGGGTGGTCTCGAGCGCGCTGTCCTGCCGTGCGAAGAGCGACCCGCCGACCGCACCGAGGACCACACCGATCGTGACGATGACGGCGGTTCTGCGCCAGGCTCGGCGGGCAACGGCCTCGGGGGTGGCTGTCGCTTCCGACACGGCGGTCATGCGAGAGGGATCGCAGTAGTGGCGCGGCGATCGTTCTCGGCCGTCGCGGCATCCGCGTAGCGCTGAGCTCGGCGGCCTCGGACGACCAGCAACGGCGCGACGAACACCATCTCGATGACGAAGAGCGCGAGGAAGATCCGGCTGATGATCGCGTTGCCATCGCCGGTGACGACCCGGGCGAACTGGGGAGCTGCGGCTCCTGCGAACAGCATGAGGTTCTGGACGAGGATCAGCCCGTTGAACGCGGCGGTCCCGCGGGCGAGGGTGAGCGCGCGGTGCTGCAGTTCTGGGCCTGCGTCCTCCTTGAGCGGAACGCCCGAGCGGATGGCTCCCTTGATGATCTTGCGACGGTCTCTCGTCAGGTCCTCGGTCGCCTGCGTGATGATCGACGACGCGCGTGCTGTGGTGGGGAGCAACGAGAGCATCCCGGCCAAGCCGACGAGCACGGCGACGCACGTGCAGATCGCCAGGGCGACGGTCCAACCGTCCTCGTCCCGCGAGGTTGCCCAACCGGCCACTGCCCCCGCGACCGCGGCGATCGCCACGACCAGGGCGGTACGACGCCACGCGCGCCGGATGATTTGTTCGTCTTCCCCCACCCGCTCACCCTACGGGGCGGGGCAGAGCCGTGTTCTGGAGCCGAGCACCTGTCGGACGCTGGCGGTGTGGTCGAGGTGGGGCGGGCCTCCAGGCCGGACGCCGTCAGGCGACGCCGCGCCGCGGACGGAAGACGCCCGCCCGGACCAGCCACACGTAGAGCAGGCAGCCGATGCAGACGTCGAAGGCAGCGTTGAGGAACGCGGCGACCAGGGCGACCGCGGCACCGATCGGGGCGGCGTACGGCACGCCGAGCAGCGCGAGGAGCAGGGCGACCGCGGTCACGAACAGGCCGACCTGCTGGGCGAAGGTCGGGGGTTCCGGGGCCTCGAGTTCGGCGGGCGGGGCCAGGCGTGGGCGGACGACCCGTCGGAAGAGTGCGCCGTAGGGGTGGCGGCGGATGCCGGCGATGCCTCCGACGGCGAACAGCGCGACGATGACCGCGAGCAGCACGATGCCGGCGACCCACGTCTCGGGGATCAGCGTGAGGACGATCGTCGCGGCGAGGAGCACCGTGGTGATGGCGGCGCCGAAGCGTGGGGAGCGCGGGTCGATGCCGCGGTCGGTGTCGTTCGTGGTGGTCATCGGGACTCCTGGGTGCCGGTCGTGTCTGCGGTGCCTGCGGTTCCTGCGGTCAGGACGGTGTCGAGGGCTGCGGCGAGCTCGGGTGGGCGGGGTGGGCCTCCGAAGCGGGTGTGGACCGAGCGGTCGGCGTCGAGCAGCAGGACCGTCGGGGTCTGCATCACGTCGAAACGCCGGGCGAGCTCGGGGTGTTCGACGAGGTCCACCTCGATGCGGCGAACGCCCTCGTGCTGGTCCGCGACGACGGCGAGCTGGCGCCGGGTGGCCGGGCACCGCGCACAGGTCGGCGTGGAGAACTGGACGAACGTGGCGGCGGTGCCGTAGTCGGTGTCGAGCGCGAGACCGTCTGCGTCCTGCCTCGTCGACGAGGCGGTGCCCGTCGATCGGGCTCGACCGGTCCGGTGGCGGAGCAGGAGACCGAGGACCGTCGCGAGCGCGATGACCCCGACGAGCACGGCCACTGCGGTTCCGAAGGTCACACGGCGACGGTACGCGCAGCCGACGAACTGCTGTCGAACGTGACCGGATGTGACGCCGAGGTGTGCGCGTCGTGCCGGGCTTGGCAGGGGCTCAGTCCTCGGGGAGCGTGCGGACCCACTGCTCGAACGCGGCGGCGTCGTCGTCGCTGAAGACGGCGGAAGGCCGCGACTCGTCCTTCGCCGAGTGCAGGAACAGCGTGCCGTCGGCCATCCCCGGCGTCGCGTCGCTGAGGATGGACGACTTCGCCGCGACGCCCTTCCTGGTGAGGAAGGTCAGCTGTTCGCCGTTCGTCGATTCTGCGATCGCCGCTTCACCGTCGAAGAACGAGGCGAGCTCCATCACCAGGAACGCGGTGGCCCCGTCCTGCGTGGTGAGGGCGACGGCCGGCTTCGTCCGACTCTTGCCGAAGGGGTGCTCGACGGCAGTGGCCTTGACTCCCGAGCCGGTCCACGGTCGCACCTCGGTCAGGGGGAGCCTGGCGGCGACCCGCGCCGCGGGTCGTCTCGGCGTGAGGACGGCCTGGAACAGCAACGTCCCGATCACGACCGCGAGGAACCAGGCGTACGGCGAGAACGTCTTCGTCGCGATGAGGACGAGGAAGCCACCGAGGAACCCCGCCCAGACCAGGTTCGGCCACCACCTCGACTCCTGACGCAGGCCGAGCGGCCACAGCACGGCGCCGTACACGAGTCCGACGACCGTGGGGACCCAGAAGGCCGAGGGGCGGACGGCGCCGGCGTGGTAGTGCAGCCAGACGTCCGCCCCCGCCATGACGACCGCCATCACGACGAAGAAGACGCGCTGTGCGCGACGGTCCCGCTCGCGCGTGCTCAGTGCGGTCATCTGGTTCCCCCGTGGTGCTCGTTCCCCGTGCTGCTCAGTCAAGCAGAACGCGCGGTCATGGTCCCACCGCTCGCGCCGTACCCTCGGTCGGGTGACTGACGACGTGACCGCGGGCCGCTACCGGCACTTCAAGGGCAACGATTACGAGGTGCTGCTCGTCGCTCGTGACGTGGAAACCGAGGAGCCCGTGGTCGTGTACCAGGCGCTGTACGGCGAACGCGGGCACTGGGTGCGCTCGCTCGCCGAGTTCACGGCACACGTGACACGTGACGGGTACGACGGCCCGCGGTTCGTACCCTTGACCGACTGATCGCGGAGGCCGGACTGTTTGCCGGCCCGCTGAGAGCGCTCATGTCCGGCGGTTCGCGAGGGTTCACTGTCGGCTGGACTGTTCTCGGCGCTCGGGGACCTTTGACGAGCGGGCAGACCTGACGGCGTCGCGCAGATTGGCGCCGTCCCCGACCGGGAAAAGCAGGGTGCCAAGGTGACCTACCCCGATCGAGGCGAGAACGACCACCTCGATGACGTGGGTCGCGAAGATCATCCCGGCGGCGCAACACGACGCAACCAGGAGCGGCCCGCTCACCGCGACGACGGCCTCGCGGAGAGGTGGCAAGGAGTTGCGCACAACGTGGGCGAAACCGAGCCTCGCGACGACGTGGACGTGCGACCGTTGCGCCGACAGCAGGCCAATGGCGAGGAGATGACCGAGTTCATGGCAGAGATTTGAGACGAGAAACGCGAGCACCGCCAGCAACGGTCCGTACGTCGCTCCGCTGCCGAGAAGCGTCGCCATTGCGAGTGCGGTCGTCACCGTCAAAGGAAGTGCCGCAGAACCGACGACTGCCAGGACGAGGCGCACGTACACCGAGAATCTCTTCGCATCGCCAGAATCCACAAGCGCTCCCGCAGTGAAGGCCGTTCTCCATCGGCTCTCGCCTCCAGCGATGAATCCGTGGTCGATCGCTGCGCGACGCCTCGCGTTCGTGTCGGTCCGGAGCGACAGTGCGAACTCTTCACATCGAACGGCAGGGCCCTCCGGACTACAGCACGGCGGCAGCAGTCGGGAGATCATCGGGACGAGGTCAGTCGGATGCACGTGGTCACCGACCCTGCTACCAGCAGGCAGATACAGCAGATACTTCCGAGCACCTTCAATGGTCCAGCGAGCTGATCCAGATAGGAGATGAGGGAGCTGCATCCCAGGTACAGCACGGTCGTCAGCATCAGGCCGACGCTGCCTGACATGGGCTGTGTGTCGCTCCACGGGACGAGGGCGCCAGCGAGTGCCGCTGACAGGAAGAGCAGCGTCGCACGGAAGACCATCCCCGGGAGCTCGTCGAATTGGACGACGCCCAGGAGGAGGGCTGCGCCGCTCAAGCCTGTCCAGGCAAGGGCAGCGGCGACGATGTGCGCCACTGCAACGGGCGCGAACCACCACGTGCGGCGACGACCGAGCGCGGTGCCGGTCCAAGCCCATGGCAGGACGCGCCCCGGGCCGAAGAGGACGAGAGCACATCCCGCCGAAGGAACCGCCATGGCCAAGCCGTCGCGTACCTCTGCTGGAACGTTCGGCGGGAGCGCCCACGCCGTTGTCGCCAACAAGCAGATTGAGCCAGCAATCGCTAGGGAAGTCTGCGGCGCACGAATCATCACCAGGAGCTGAGAGAGGAAAGGCCCCTGCGGTCCACGGAGTATCCGATCGGCAGGGAGAAGCGCGAACGCGGACGGGACCGCCTTTGAAGTCGAGATCTTGCTGACTGCCCACACGAACACAATCGTCACGACGAAGTAGCTCACGAAGACCGGCCACGCCAGATCAGGCCTCCGGCTGGTCGCGACATCGCTGATCAGCCTTGGGAGGGACAATGCGGGCGCGTCATCGGTAGCCAAACCCGAGGGCACGATGACGCCGGGGCCGAAAGCGACGAGCGCAGCGCCGATCGTCACTGCGCCACTGATCGTCGACGAGACGGCGAAGGGTGTTCGGAGCCAAGACTGCATCAAGCTCCCTACTGCGTGCAGCAGGCCTTGGGCGAGCGCTTCAACGAGAGCGACGCCCGCGAGAAGCGCGACCACGTATCGCGTCGCCTCGCTGAGGTCGAGAACACGGCCTGCCACGAGCATCGCCGGGACGCACAGCGCCGTCGAGCCGATTGTGGTGAGCACGGTCAGTGGAAGCGATCTGCCCATTGCTCGAGCGCTGTTCGTCACCGGTAGGAGGCACAGAAGGTGGTCGAGGGCCGAGCCCGCTGGGGCAGTGAGCGCGAGGACGACCGTCACCAGCGCCGCGCTCAGCAAAGCACCACTCGCCGCGGTCTCCACCATGAACGCTGCGATCGGTGCCGGCACTTGGCCGCTCAACGTCGAGACTGTCGTCAACCCGAGGGCAAGTCCGAGTGCAAGGATGCCTGCAACTGTGAACGCAGCGCAGAGGAGGACTCGCCGACGTGAGACGTTGAAGGCTCCAGCGAGTTCTGACATCCAGACCAACGCGGTGGCGCGCGCGACCGTGATGGTCTGACTCACGGGTGGGGGCGAGCGCGAAGGCGCAGGGCGGCGTAGCCGACCGTGATGAGAACGACCGTCACGAGAAGCCCCAACCCGTTCGGCGTGAACTCCACCGATGGCAGCCCGTTCTCCGTGCCGACTGTGGCCGAGAACACGAACGGAATCTCAGCGGGTGTCCCACTGACGGCTGAGGTGGCGATCGTGGCAGCGATGGCAAGGAAAGTGATAGCGATGCCGAGCACGAGCCCGATGAACGTCACGCTAGCGGTCTTCATGAATTTCCTTTTCGTCGGGGGTGAACAGGGCACGGAGCCGGTCGGCGCGGGTAGCCATCGACGAAGCGCTGCTGATCCGCGCGGAGAAGCACTGGCCGACCGAGCCATGGCTGGAAACGATCTCCCGGGTGCGACCTGAAGCAACAATTGCTCCGTTGTGCAGCATGGTTATGGCCTCACAATGCGTCTCGGCGCGCAACAGGTCGTGCGTCGCCATGAGGACCGCTCCGCCTGCCGCGGTGAACAAGGAGAGGCATTCTTGGAGGACTTGCGCTGTGTCCGGGTCCAACCCCCTGAACGGTTCGTCGAGGATGAGGAGCGAGGGACTGTGCGCGAGCGCACACACCAATTGAAGCTTTCGCTTCATGCCGTGGGAGTACGAGGAGATCGGCTTTGAGAGTGCGTTTCGTACCTGGAGGACACGTGCGAGGGACATTGCTCGGGACGAGTCATCGCGGCGACGGAGTGAATCATGCAGGCGCAGGTACTCGCGGCCCGTCAAAGACTGGGGAAGCGGGAGATCATCGGGTGCGAAACCGAACCGCATCCGAGCGACGGCTTGGCTGACCGTCACGCCATGGTGAAGGACTGATCCGCGGTCCGGGTCGATGATGCCCGTGATCACATGCAAGGCTGTACTCTTCCCGGAGCCGTTCGAGCCGAGGAGCCCGTGAATGCTTCCGGGGACGATGGTCATCGAGAAGTCGACCAGTGCAGGGCGCCCGCTGTACGACTTGTCGACTCCGATCACCTCCAGGACAGGATTCACGGGCTCCTCGTGCATGTTCACTTTCGGCAGTACACCTTCCATGTGCCGCCGGCACTGAAGGACGGCATGTCCATTGCCGGGTACATGCCCTTGTTCTGGCAGGTGATCCACCACGCGGTGATGAGGCCGACCGCGAGCAACAGCGCGATCGCGATGAGCACGAGCACAACGACTCGGTCCTGTTTGAGAGCGAGCCGATCACGGATCGATTCGACTCTGTCGGTGATCGCCGATTGTGAATAGAGCGCTCCGTTGAGCACGAGGTTCGACATGAACCATCCCCTTTCTGGTCGAGCGTTAACGTATCACCGACGGAATCTAGTATGTCAAGAGCGAATTCGAGGAACCCGTCCCGTTGTCTGACGCCGCCCCTAGGCTTTCAGCGCACCGGACAGCAAGGGGGAGCGCATGCAGATCGGCGTCGACGGGCACGTGCTGCTCAGCCCGAGTGACCTGAGCACGTGGTCGGCCTGCGAGTGGGCGTTCCTCCGCCGCCTCGACGCCAAGCTCGGCCGCGGGGAGGCCCTGCCGGACGTGCACGACGACATGCTCGAGCGCACGGCTCGGCTGGGGGACCAGCACGAGCTCGACTACCTCGAGATCCTCAAGCAGACCCGTGACGTCGTCGAGTTCGACCGTCCCGCACCGCCGGCCTACGCACGCGCCGCAGCCGAAGCGCGACAGGCCTTCGCCGACGGTGCCGACGTCCTGTACCAGCCGACGTTCCACGCAGCACCGAGCGCCGACGCCCCCGGCTTCATCGGCTTCGCGGACTTCATCATCCGCAACGACCGCGGCGAGTACGAGGTCTACGACACCAAGCTCGCCCGCCACGCCAAGATCAGCGCCCTGCTGCAGCTCGCCGCGTACGCCGAGCAGATGCAGGCGCACGGCATCCCGACCGGGCAGCAGGTGCACCTGGTGCTCGGCGACCGGACGACCACCACGCACGACCTCGCCGACATCGCGCCGGTGTACCGCATGCAGCGCGCCGAACTGCAGCGGGTCATCGCCGAGCGCATCGCCGCCGACGAGTCGCTGCGATGGGGTGACCCGCGCTACTCGAGCTGTGGCCGATGCGCCGTCTGCTCGACCCAGGTTGCCGAGCACCGCGACCTCGTCCTCGTCGCGGGCATGCGCCTGGACCAACGGGCGAAGCTGATCAAGCACGAGGTGCGGACGATCGACGACCTGGCGGTCCGCACCCGGGCAGTACCGGGCTTGTCCCGCGCGACGCTGGATCGGCTGGTACATCAGGCGAGCCTCCAGATCGAATCGGAAGACGCCCGACGGACGGGCGCCGACGGGCCGGGCCAACCCGTCAAGCCGCGCTTCGAGGTCCTCGACGCCCGTGCGCTCGACGCGATCCCGGCACCCGACCCGGGCGACGTGTTCTTCGACTTCGAGGGCGACCCGCTGCACACCGAGGACGGCGTGCACTGGGGCCTCGACTACCTGTTCGGCCTGGTCGACGACCGCGCCGAGTTCACCGCGTTCTGGGCGCACACCATCCGCGACGAACGGGTCGCGCTGGAGCAGTTCCTCGCGTTCATCGAGGCCCGGCGGCAGCAGTACCCGGGCATGCACATCTACCACTACGCGGCCTATGAGCGGACGCACCTGCTGTCGCTCGCCGCCCGGCACGGGGTGGGTGAAGAGGCCGTCGACGACCTGCTGCGAGCCGGCGTCCTGGTCGACCTGTACCCGATCGTCCGCAAGGCCCTGGTCGTCGGCAGCCACAGCTACTCGATCAAGAAACTCGAACCGCTGTACATGGGCTCGGACCTGCGCGAGAGCGACGTCACGAACGCCGCGGACAGCATCACCGCCTACGTCGACGCGATCGAGGAGCTCCGGAACGGTGACGCCGTCGAGGGGCAGCGGATGCTCGACCAGGTCGCCGACTACAACGCCTACGACTGCCGCTCGACCCTGCGCCTGCGCGACTGGCTCCGCTCGCTGCGCACCGACGACCCCGACGCGGCCGACCCCGTGCTCGAGCTCGAGGTCCCGCCGATCCCCGTCGAGCGCGAGCCCAATCCGGTGTACGTCGCGCTCGCCGCGCAACTCGAGGACGTCGACGCCCTCGACCGCACCCCTGACCAGACCGCGTTGGCGCTCGCCGCAGCCGCGATCGACTACCACCGCCGCGAGGCCAAGACCTTCTGGCAGGACCACTTCGACCGCCTGCGGAACCCGGTCGACGACTGGGCCGACACGCGTGACGTCCTGGTCGTGGAGCGGGCGTCCGTCGAGCGCGACTGGGACACGCTGCCGCGTGCCCGCTCGCAGTCGCGGGAACTCCGGTTGTCGGGGACGCTCGCGCCCGGTTCGCGGCTCCGGCCGGGAGGCACGCCCCCCCTGGTCTACGACGACCCGCTTCCGCCATCGGTCGCCTCACCGGGCCCCGGGTCGAAGGGCGCGTCGTCGCGCGCCGTCATCGTGGACGTGTGGGACAACGGTGATGCCGTCGAGGTCCTCGTGAAGGAAGGGCTGCCCGTCGGTGGCGAGCCGCACCACGAGTTCCCCGTCGCGCTCGCCCCGTCGGCACCGCCCCGCGCGAAGCCGCAGCCCGAGGCGATCGCGTGGTGGGGCCAGGCCGTGCTCGACGAGCTGCCGGCGATGCTGCCCGACCCGGCGCTCGACCTGCTGCGTCGGGTGCCCCCGCGTGGCCCGATCGTCCCGGTGCAGGGCGACGACACGGTGTCGGCCGTCGTGTCGACCCTGCTCGGCCTCGACCGGTCGTACCTGGCGGTCCAGGGCCCTCCCGGTACGGGCAAGACCTACGTCGGCTCGAACGTCGTCGCCCGGCTCGTCCGCGAGTACGGCTGGCGCGTCGGGGTCGTCGGGCAGTCCCACGCGACGTCGGAGAACTTCCTGACCTCGGTCGTGAACGCCGGTGTCCTCGCGGACCGGGTCGTGAAGGTGCCGAAGTCCGGCGCGACCGAGGACGAGCTCGATTCCGCAGCCTGGACCCCGGTGAAGAACGGCGCCGCGGTCGCCGCGTTCCTATCCTCGTGCGAGGCCTCGGGCACCGGCGGTGTCGTCGGTGGCACGGCCTGGACGTTCGCGAACGAGTCGACGATCGAGCGCCGTTCCCTCGACCTGCTCGTGGTCGACGAGGCCGGGCAGTTCTCCCTCGCCCCGACCATCGCGTCGTCCGTCGCCGCGACCCGGCTCCTGCTGCTCGGGGATCCCCAGCAGCTGCCCCAGGTGTCCCAGGGCTCGCACCCGGAGCCCGTCGACGAGTCCGCGCTCGGCTGGCTCGCTGACGGACAGCACGTCCTGCCGCCGAAGTTCGGGTACTTCCTGGCTCGCACCCGCCGCATGGAGCCTGCGCTCACCGAGTCCGTTTCGGCCCTGTCCTACGACGGGCAGCTCGCCTCGATGGTCTCCGGGCGGCACCTCGACGGCATCGACGCCGGGGTGCACCCCGTGCCGGTCGTGCACGTGGGCAACACGACGTCCTCTGCTGAAGAGGCCGCCCGGGTCGTCGCACTCGTGGGCGACGTCGTCGGTCGCACGTGGACGGACGGTTCCGATACACGGGCTCTGACCGACGAGGACGTCATCGTGGTGGCGCCGTACAACGCGCAGGGGGCACTGATCCGGCAGGAACTCGACCGCGCTGGCTTCACCGGCACCCAGGTCGGCACCGTCGACCTGTTCCAGGGTCGCGAGGCCGTCGTGTCCATCGTGTCCCTGGCGGCGTCGAGTGCGGCGGACATCCCACGCGGCCTCGACTTCCTGCTCATGCCGAACCGGTTGAACGTGGCGATCTCGCGGGCGAAGTGGGCGGCCTACCTCGTGCACTCACCGGCGCTGACCACCGGACTGCCCCCGTCGATCGCGGGCCTGTCCCTGTTGTCCCGCTTCATCGAGCTCGTCGAGCCGCGCCCGCAGGCTGTCCGAGCCTGATCGCGAAGGCAAGGGACATGCTGGAGGAATGGGCAAGCCGACGCTCGCCGTGGCGCTCTCGGGCGTCGACGGCGGACCTCGTCGTGACGGTTTCACTGTTCGTCGCGACAGCGCTGGCTGGGATCGCCGCTGTGCTCATCGGGTGGGTGTTCGCAGGACTGTCGCAGTACAGCTGTGACTGGGAGACGTCGACGCGTCCGTGCACGCCGTGGGTCGCGTGGCTCCCGAGCCTGGTCGAGAGCATCGTGCTCGTCGCCGTCTTCGTCGGGGGTGCGATCGTGGCCGCCCGAGTTCGGCGGACGAGGCCGCAGGGATGGGCGGTCGCTTTCGGCACCGCGACCGTCATGGCGATCGTGGTCTCCGTGACCTGGGTGGTCGTCGCGGAGCACGCCGGCTGAGTCAGCGCTGCGTGACGGTTCTGGTTCACGAACCCCGGGGATCGTGAACCAGAACCGTCAACGGCGCTAAACCATGGGTCCGCCCGCCGCGCTGTGACGCCAGAACGAGGGCTGGCCGGACCAAGCGTCCTCCTGGAACACCTGCACCCTGCGCTGGTCGAGGGCGAGCGTGCCACCGCCGAACGGTCTGACTCTCCGACGGAGCGGGTCAGTCGTCGCTGGTCGGGACGCCGCCCTGCATCTGCGCCCGCATCTCGGCGAGGACGTCGGCGTGCAGGAAGTTCGCCTCGGCCGCGCTCGTGGGGTCGACCACGATGCCGAACTCCTCGGGGAGCGCGGACACGAGCTCGGACATCGGCACCGGACGCCCCTCGGCGTCGGGCAGCCCAGCGGCGAGTTCGCCCGGGTCGGTGAAGACCGGCACGAACGGCTTGTCCCGGATCATGACGTGGGCGACGCTGCCGGCCTCCGGGGTACCCGCCGCCTTCCAGGGGACCCACGCCGCGCTGCGCAGGAAGCCCGCAGGCGAGGCCGCCATCCTCCGTCGGAGTTCGGCAGCAGCGGTCGGCGGGGCCTTGTCGACGCCTCGGCCGAAGGCTGACCCGTTGGTCTGATCGGTACTCACACCAGCCATGCTGTCACGGTCGGCGGACACGGCGGGGCCGAGCCGCGCCTCCAGGCCGAAGCCCGGCGCACGCGGACGTGAGCCGGGCGTCGGAGGTGACGGACTCAGTACGCGGCCGACTGCCCGCCGTCGATCGGGACGACCGTCGCGTTGACGTAGGACGCGTCGTCGGACAGCAGGAAGGCGACCACGGCAGCGATCTCGGGAGCCTCGCCGTAGCGCTTCGTCGGGTTGACCTGGATGAACTCCTCGGCGGCCTTGCGCGGGTTCTCCGCGTCGAGCTGCTTCATCGAGTTCTCGACCATGGGCGTCCAGATGGCGCCGGGGGCGATGGCGTTGATGCGGATGCCGTAGCGGCCGTACTCGACGGCCGAGTTGCGGGTGAGCCCGACGACGCCGTGCTTGGCGGCCGCGTACCCGGACTGGTTGCCGATGCCGCGGATGCCGCCGACGCTCGCGGTGTTCACGACCATGCCGGAGCCCTGCTCACGCATGACCTTGAGCACCTTCTCGAGGCCGAGGAACACGCCGCGGAGGTTGATCGACACGACGCGGTCGAACTCGGCGGCGGTGAAGGACTCGGTGGGGTTCTGCTTGCCCTCGATGCCGGCGTTGTTGAAGAAGCCGTCGATGCGGCCGAAGCGCTCGGTGGTGGCGGTGACGTAGGCGTCGACCTGGGCCTCGTCGGACACGTCGGCGACGGTCGTCAGGACCTGCGCGTCGGGGGTGGCCTCGAGCACGGCGGCCTTCGTCGCCTCGAGTCCCTGCTCGGAGACGTCGACGAGGGAGAGCGCAGCGCCCTCGGCGGCCAGGCGGACGGCGGTCGCGCGGCCGAGGCCGGAGCCACCGCCGGTGATGAGGACGACGCGGTCGGCGAAGCGGGTGGTGCCGGTGGTGGTTTCGGGCATGGTGGGAGGCCTCCTGAGGTCTTCGACGGTGAAGGGCTCGGGGTCCGCGGTGGGGCAGCGAGTCCGATCGATGCATCTGCATCGAGATGCCTAGACTACACCTGTCGTTTAACGACGCAGTCAGCCGGCGTGCAGGCGCCCCGTCGCGCTGCCGACCTCAGCTCGCGGTGATCGAACCCGTCGCTGCGATGGTGCCCGCCATGATGACGACCATCGTCGCGGCCTCGATCTCCTCGAGCACGGCCTTCACCGCCGGGCTCGCCCAGGTGCCCGAGGTGATCTCCTTGACCAGGTCCTTGTCGACGGCACCGAACTGCTTGCGCAGGGTGTTCGTCGCGTCGAGCAAGCCGATGACCGCGGCAGAGAACGGCGTGGGTCGCGCCCGGCCAGCCAGCACGTCCGCGATGCCCGATCGCAGCAGCGCCTCCGGAGCTCCGTCCCGCTCCGGGTGCTTCGTTGTGGGGAAGAGGCCGAGCACCTTCCCCTGCTCGATGCTGATGACGCCGCGCTCGACGAGTCCGGCGAACACGTCGTCGCGCAGCTGGCGCTTGCCGAGTCGGCTCACCCACCACTTCGCCTTGCGCGGTGCACCGGCCGCCGCGATGGAGCCGACCACGCCGTCGAGCACGTGGTCGCCCGTTGCGGTGCCGTTCACGACGGCCACGAGTCCGTCCTGCAGCGAGACGACGCCGCGCAGCGCGAGGTCGGCGAGGACCGCTCCCGCGAGACCCGTGTCGAGCGTCGAACCATCGAGAGCGTGGCGTCCGTCGGGCTCGACCTGGAGGAGCGCGAACGCCTGTGGGACCGTGAGTTGCTCAGCCATGCCCGCAGCCTGCCACGCGGGGCGGAGGTGCGCCGGGCCTCCGAACCGACACCCAGCGGCGGCAGCCTGCCGGACGTCAGCAGGCGTCCAGCACCCGCACCATCGCGTCCCGCTCCGCCGGAGCCACCCACAGGCGGTACTTCGCCTTCACCGTGACCTGGTGCTCGATGTAGGTGCAGCGGAACGCCTTGTTCGCGGGGAGCCAGGTCGCCGCGTCGCCGGAGCCCTTCTGCGAGTTGGACCGGCCGTCGACGGCGAACAGGTTCACCGGGTCGTTCGCCAGCGCGTGCCGCTCGGTCTCGGTGAGCCGCTGCGCTCCGGTGCGCCAGGCGTTCTCGAGTGCGACGACATGGTCGATCTGCACGAGGGTCGAGGTCGTGTTGCCACGCACGAAGTCCACCGTCGCACCCGTGTACGGCGAGACGAGGGTGCCGGTGAGGACCTTGCAGCGGCCCTCGCGGGTGATGTCGGCGAGGTCGCGGGCGAGGACGTCGTTCCGGGTGTCGCACCCGTTGTGGTCGACGTCGAGCCAGGCGCTGCCGAAGTCACCGGTGCGGTCGTAGCCGGTGGCCGGTGCCTTGCCCTTGACGGGCAGGTCGGCGAGCTGGGTGCGTGCGCGGACCGCGTCGGCGTCGGTTCCGCGGCTGACGGTCGGACTGGAGGCCGCGCTCGCCCCCGCCGACGCCTGCTGCGGTCCGATGGTGGTGGTCTCCACCGCCGTGGGACCGCCCGCGGCATCGGCGTCGGTGTCGGGTCCGAGGACACCGGTGGCGTCGAGCGCGTACCCGCCGACGGCGAGGGCCAGGACGACGAGGACGGAGGTCAGGGTGATGCGGCTGCGGCGTCGGCGGGACGTCATGCGGTGGGACTCCAGTGGTGCGGGGCGGAACGTGGTGCGGGCGGAACGGTGGTGCGGCGGCGGGAGGCGCCTCAGGTCAGCAGGGAGCGGATGTCGTCGGCGGTCAGGTCGTCGGCGAACAGGGCGTCGTCGTCGATCATCGTGGCGAACAGCTCGGCCTTGCGCGCGGCGAGGGCGAGGACCTTCTCCTCGATGGTGTCCTCGGCGATGAACCGTTGGACGCTGACCGACCGGGTCTGGCCGATGCGGTGCGTACGGTCGACAGCCTGGGACTCGGCGGCGGGGTTCCACCACGGGTCGAGCACGAACACGGTGTCCGCCTCGGTCAGGGTGAGCCCGAACCCGCCGGCCTTCAACGAGATGAGGAACGCCGGGGCGGTGCCCTGCCGGAAGCGCTCGATGACCTCGGGGCGCTTGCGGGTGGAGCCGTCGAGGTACTCGTAGCCGATCCCTCGGGCGTCGAGGGCGTCCGAGACCATCCGCAGGAACGAGGTGAACTGGCTGAACACCAGGGCGCGACGGCCCTCTGCCGCGAGCTGTTCGAGTTCGTCGAGCAGCAGGTCGAGCTTCGCCGAGGGGATCGGGGTCGAGCCCGACGTGACGTCCGTGTCGGACGAGGCCGATGCGGACGCTCCGGCCGACACCAGCGCCGGCGACAGCGCGAGCATCCGCAGCAGCGTCAGCGACCGGAACACGATCATCCGGTTCTTCGACAGGTCGTCGATCAGGTCGAGGACCTTCAGGCGCTCCCGGTTCAGCGTGCGCTCGTACAGCTCCCGGTGCGCCGGGTCGAGCGTGACCCGGACGACCTGTTCCTGCTTCGGGGGCAGGTCGGCCGCGACGGCTTCCTTCGTGCGGCGGAGCATGAGCGGCCGGATCCGTCGGCGCAGCCGCCCGGTGAGCTCCTGCCGGGCCTCGCCGCGGAGCTCGGGCGAGGCGAGGGGCTTCACGTAGTCGTCGCCGAACCGGGTCCAGGTGGACAGCAGCCCGGGCGCGACGATGTGGAACAGTGCCCACAGGTCGGTCAGGCCGTTCTCGAGCGGGGTCCCGGTGATCGCGAACTTCACCGGTGCCTGCAGCTCCGAGGCCACACGGTGGGTCTGGGACTGCGGGTTCTTCACGAACTGGGCCTCGTCGAGCACCAGCGCCGACCACGGCAGGTCGGTCCAGGCGCGGGCGTCGAGCCGGAGCAGCGCGTACGAGGTGACGACGATGTCCGACGCGGCGGCGGTGCGCGCGACGAGCCCCGGGTCCTTCAACGACGTCGAGGTCACCGTCGCGACCCGCAGCGACGGCACGAACTTGGCCGCCTCGGCCGCCCAGTTGCCGACGACCGAGGTCGGTGCGACGACCAGGAACGGGGGCGCGTCGGGCTCCGCGGCACGACGGGCGGCCACCATCGCGAGCACCTGCAGCGTCTTGCCGAGCCCCATGTCGTCGGCGAGCACCCCGCCGATGCCGTGCGTCACCAGGAACGACAGCCACGCGTACCCGGCGTGCTGGTACGGCCGCAGGTCGGCGTGCACGGTGTCCGGCACGGGGACGTCAGCCGGGGGAGTCGCCCCGAGCAGCCCCGAGGCGATCGCCTGCCACCGCTCATCGTGCGAGGTCTCGTCGGCCAGCAGGTCGAACTCCGACCACAGCCCTGCGTGCAGGGGCGTGACGGCGATCGGCTGGTCGGGCTCCCACTCGTCCAGGTCACGGGCCTCGTCGATGAGCTCCTTGAGCCGGTCGAACGCGGGGTCGGCCAGCGAAAGGTACGAGTTGTCGACGAGCTTGAGTCGTCGCTGCCGACCCGCGAGCGCGGTGAGCAGCGGCGTGAAGGGGATCTGCTTGCCGTTGACGCTGACGATGATGCCGAGGTCGAACCAGTCGTGCTTGTCCGACGGCATCGTCGTGACACGGATGTGCGGCCGCCCGCTCAACCGCTCGTAGTCGAGCCGCTCGCCCTGCACGACCGTGCGGACGCCGAGCGACGGCAGCTCGGGCAGGAACTCGTTCGCGAACACCGCGACGTCGGCCCCGTCGATGGTGCCGTCCTGGAACCAGTCCAGTCCGCCACCGGGTCCGGCAGGGCGGACGGGAGGCCCGGCCTGCGTCGCGTCGTCGGCCGGCGTCGTCGCCGTGGTCGGCTCCACCGCCGCGGCCGGATCCGACACGGGGGCGTCGTCGGCGCCCGTCGGATCGTCGGCGGCACGGAGCCCGGACAGGTCGGGGAGCGGGCCGTGCAGGGACACCGGGTCTTTCCGGCCGTCGACGTGCCAGCGCCAGTGCAGGTGCACGCGGTCGTCGGTGCGCGGCGCCCGGGCCGGCTCGAACGTCGCGGTGAGCACGAGCTCCGGCGGGGTGCGCTCGGGCAGCTCCACCGAGCCGTCGGAGCTGACCAGGCCGAGGGCACCGCGCAACCGGGGTGACCAGTCGGCCAGGAACTCGTCGACCTCGGCGGTCGGCACGGTGATCCGGGTGCCCTCGACGAGCATCCGCCGCTGGTCCTCGGGCACCGGCGCCGGGGTCGGGGCGACGGCGACCGTGAACTCGGGGCTCTCGCGGAACACGTAGACGCCGTGGTCGCCGATCATCCGCGCTGCTCCGGGCACCACGGGTCGGCCGTCGAGCACGGCACTCGCGCCGATCACCACGGCGTCGTCGTGCCGGGCGACGTCGAGCAGCACCTGGGCCTGCGTGCCGAGGACCGCACCGCCCTCGCGCTTCCCGGTGACGAACGCGATGTCGAGCGCCGCGGCCTGCTGCAGGAGCGGCCAGAGCAGGGGGCTCCGGAAGTCGTCGAGGTGCAGCCAATCGGTCTCACCCGGCAGGCCCGCGAGCTGCCCGGCGCGGTGCAGGGCGGCGAGCTGCAGGAACCAGGCGTGCTGCTCGGCACCGACACCGAGCCGGTTCTGCGAGTAGGGGAGCGTGCCCCAGGTCAGCTGCCCGCGCACCCAGTTGCCGGCGTCACTGCGGGTCACCGGACGGACCCCGAGCCGCACGCTGCGGGAGGGCGCCGGCAGGGCGCGGCCGGCGGCACGGGCTCGCGAGGCGAGCTTGGCGGGGACCGCGTCACGCAACTCGAACTGCAGTCCCATCCGGGTGCCCTGCGGGGTGGGCGCCCGCTCGTCGTCACCGGCGAGGCGGGCGAGGTCGTGCCTCCAGTCCGAGGGCGGCGGAGCCGGCGTTTCCGGGCGTGGGCCGGCGTTCGCGGCGAGGGCACGCGCGTTGATGGTGAGGAGCGCGGCCGCGACGTGCTTGCAGTCGCCGCCGAGCGGGCAGCTGCAGGTGCTGCGGACCGGGCGGACGAAGTCGCCGCGCGCCGGGGTGGTGTCGACGCGGAGTTCGTACGGGTCGTCGGCGGTGCCGGACACGACCGCGGTGACCGTGCCGTCGTCGTCGTGCCAGGTGGCGTCGTCGACCAGGCCGGCGCGGACGACGTCGCGTGCGCGACCGAAGGTCTGCGGCCCGACGAAGCGGATGACGTCCACGGCGTCGATCATCGGGGCAGCAGGCACGGGACCATCGTGCCAGTCACCACCGACGATCCGGGCCGCCACCCTGTGCGACGAACATCTGACAGGACTACCGTCCGACTCGGAGCGCGACGACTGCGGTCCACGGAACCGATTGGAAACGCATGCCGGACCGACTGCGGTGGGTACGCGACTCAGCCGACCACTGGAACGGGTGGATCGACGCCGAGGTCGTGTGCGACATCACCCGGACGGACACGTACACCGTCGATTCCCCGGACCACTCGCTGACCGGCGGGCACTCGTCCTTCGAGAGCGCGGCGGCTCAGGTGCACGGCTGGGTTCGCTGGACCGGCCGTTAGGCCGCAGAGCGCAACCCGGTTGTACGTCCACCCGCTGCTCCCTAGCGTGAGAGAGCAGGCCGGGGGTCACCCGGAGGTGACCACACCGCTCTGCTCCAGGAGAGAGAGGTGTTCCCATGACCGACACGACCCCGTCGCAGTCACCAGCACACCTGCCCGCTCCGCCGCGTTCGCTCGTCGCCGTGGCGGGACAGGACATCGACCAAGCCATCAGCTCGCTCGCCGGGATGTACGCGGGCAAGGCCTGGTACTCGCGGGCCCTCGACCAGGAGTACTGGTTCAAGTACGTCGGCGTCGGTGACGAACGACTGAGCATCCGCCGTTCGCAGATGCACGGGTACCTGCGCGGGGACGTCGCCACCGAGGGCGAGGTCGTCGTGCAGTGGCTCGAACGCGGCGAGGCCCGCGTCGACGTCGGCCGCGACGAGGTGCGCATGCAGCCGGGCGTCCCCACCATGTTCCCCGTCGAGCGCCGGTTCGAGATGGAGTACCAGGACTGGGACCAGCGCCTGGTGCACCTGCGCCGTGACCTGGTGCTCGACGTCGCCGCCGAGGACCACCTGGTCGACGGCACCATGGCCTTCGACACCACCGTCGCGCCGGACCCCTCCGCGGTGGCCCTGTGGCGCACCGCCGTGTCCGGAGCGCTCCGGGCTCTGCGCGAGGAGGGCGAGGGTTCGCTCGCGTGGCACGAGGCGCAGCGCGACGTCGCCCGTGCGCTGTTCCGGATCTACCCGCTGCAGGCCGAACGGTTCCCCGCCGGCTACGGCACGCGCAGCGACGGTCGGCTCCGGGCCGCGGTCGAGTTCATCCAGGCGCACGCCCACCAGCCGTTGACCGTCGCCGACATCGCCGAGGCCGCTGGACTGAGCATCCGCGGGATCCAGGAGTCGTTCCAGCGGGCGTTCGAGCGCTCGCCGATGACGTACCTGCGCGAGGTGCGGCTCGGCCGGGTGCACGAGGAACTGCGGATCCTGGACCCGCAGGCCACCTCGGTGGCGGACGTCGCCCGGCGGTGGGGCTTCGCGCACATGGGGCGCTTCGCCTCGGTGTACGCGAACCGGTTCGGGGAGTACCCGCGGGAGACGTTGCGGCGCTGAACGGCGGGGGCGTGGGCGCTGCCGACGTCGGTTGCTACGGCTGCTGTCCTCAGCGCTTCGCTGGCGCGGCGAGCTTGCTGTGCTTCCGCGAGTACCCGAAGTAGACGCCGAGCCCGATCGCGAACCAGATCGCGAACCGCACCCACGTCTCCCACTGCAGGAACGTCACGAGCCACAGCGACGCGATGACGCCGATGATCGGGATGACCGGCATGAACGGCAGCCGGAACTGGCGGTCCAGGTCGGGCTGCCGGTAGCGCAGCACCACCACGGCCGAGCACACCACCACGAACGCGAGCAGGATGCCGATGTTCGTGAGCTCGGCGACGACACCGATCGGCAGCACCCCGGCCAGGATCGCCGACGCGATGCCGAGGATCCACGTGACCCGGGTCGGGACGTGCCGCTTCGGGTCGGTCTTCGCGAACCACTTCGGCATCAGGCCGTCGCGGCTCATCGAGAACCAGACGCGGGAGGCACCGAGCATGAACGTCACCAGCACCGTGACGATGCCGACGATGGCACCGATCGCGATGACGTTGGCGACACCGCCGAGCCCGACCGACGCGAACGCCGACGAGAAGCCCGAGGCCGGGTCGATGTCCTTGTAGTCCTGCATGCCCGTGAGCACGAGCGTCGCGAGCACGTACAGCACCATCGAGATGCCGAGGGACAGCAGGATCGCCTTCGGCATGTGCTTGCGGGCGTCGGTGGACTCCTCGGCCGCGGTGGACATCGCGTCGTAGCCGAACACGGCGAAGAACACTGTGGCGGCACCGGTCATCACGCCGCCGAAGCCGAACGGGAAGTAGGGGGAGTAGTTCGCGCTGTTGATGTGGAACACCCCGAGCACCACGATGAGCACGACGAGCGCCACCTTGATGCCGACGGCCACGAACTCGAACCGGGCGGCGCTGCGGATGCCGCGCGTGAGCACGAACGCGGTGAGCAGGCACAACGCGATCGCGAAGACGTCGATCACGTGCCCGTCACCGGTGCCCGGGGCGCCGAGCATCCACGCGGGCAGGTCGATGCCGAACTGACCGACCAGGAACCCGACGTAGCCGGAGATGCCGATCGCGACCACCGCCACGATCGCCGTGTACTCGAGCAGCAGGTCCCAGCCGATGAACCACCCGACGATCTCGCCCAGCACCGCGTAGCCGTACGTGTACGCGCTGCCGGCCTTCGGGATGAGCCCGGCGAACTCGGCGTACGACAGGGCAGCGGCGGCGCTCGCGACCCCGGCGACCAGGAAGCTGATCAGCACCGCGGGCCCGGCGACGCCGTTCGCGACGGTGCCGGCGAGGGTGAAGATGCCGGCGCCGATGATGCCGCCGATGCCGATCGCGGTGAGCTGCCACAGGCCGAGGTGCCGTTTCAGGCCGCCCTCGCCCCCGGCCTCGTCATCGATCGTGTCGATGGGCTTCCGTCGGAACAGGGTGCGTGTCGTCGTCGTCACCCGCCCATGGTGCACCCGGAGGCGGTCGTGCGCACGGTCGGCTGCGGGCGTTCCGGCGGCTGGCGAAGAACGCCCCGGCCCGCCCGCACCCGCACGCACGCGGCTGCACCGCAGGCACCGGGCGTACACCTGGAGCATGCGCCACCCGAAGAGGATCGAGCCCGGCCCCGGCCAGGAATCCGTCTGGGACTACCCCCGCCCACCCGCCGTCGAGCGGGTCACCGCCCGCGTCGTCGTCCGTCTCGGCGGCACGGTCGTCGCCGACACGACCGACGCCGTCCGCGTGCTCGAGACCTCGCACCCGCCGGTCTACTACCTGCCGATGGCCGACCTGGCCGAGGGTGCGCTCGTCGGGGCACCCGGCTCGAGCATGTGCGAGTTCAAGGGCCTGGCGCGCTACTTCGACGTCGTCGGCAGTGACGGGACGGTCGCGAGCCGCGCCGCCTGGAACTACCCGACGCCCGTGCCCGGCTACGAGTCGCTGCGGGAACGCGTCGCGATCTACCCGTCGGCGATGGACTCGTGCGAGGTCGGCGGCGAACGGGTCCAGGCGCAGGACGGCGACTTCTACGGCGGCTGGATCACGGCGGACATCGTCGGGCCGTTCAAGGGCGCCCCCGGCACGCTCGGCTGGTGACCCGGCGTCATCGGTTGGCGTACGGCGACCAGAACGGCGGCGGGAACGCGCCCCCGGTCACGATCACGAGTACCTGCCAGACGAGCATGACGAGCCCGGCGCTCCCGATCACGATGCCGATCCACGACCACACCTGCACGGCCCGGCGACGGCCGGCGATCCGGATCGCCCGCCAGCCACTGAGCACGCACACCAGCCCGAACACCGCACCGAGCAGCACGTGCTGCACGGTCGACTGGGCGGGCACGATGATGCCGAGGTAGAACGCGACCGGTCCGAGCACCACCGCGAAGGTCGCCGGAGCTGCCGGCGGTTCGTGGTCCCGAGCGACTGCTCCCATGGACCGCATGGTAGCGAGTGAACCTCGCTTCGTGCGCGTCCAGGTCGCGCAGCGCGGGCACCCGATCGCGGGAACGGGCACCATGGGGGCATGCGTTCTGTCTTCCGCGTCCTGCTCGGCCTGGCCCTCGTCGTCGCGGGCACGAGTCACCTCACCTTCGCGCGCAAGGAGTTCACGGCGCAGGTGCCCGAGTTCGTCCCCCTGGACGACGACGCGACGGTGCTCGCTTCGGGGGTGGCGGAGATCACACTCGGCTCGGCCCTGGTGTTCGCGCCGAAGCCGGCCCGCCGCTTCGTCGGCTCGGTCGCGGCCCTGTTCTTCACGGTGATCTTCCCCGGCAACCTGTCGCAGTGGGTCAACCGGCGCGACGCCTTCGGCCTGGACAGCGACGAGAAGCGCTTCGTCCGCCTGTTCGGCCAGCCCGTCCTCATCGCGCTCGCCCTGTGGTCGACGCGCGGTCGGCGCTCCTGATGGGCGCGCCCGCGCGGCAGACCGGCCCGGCCTCCGGCGTGGGCCCCGGGTCGGGCCCCGATCCGCTCGGGTCCGGTCCGGCACGCTTCGGTCGGGAGGCCCGCCACCCCCTGGCAGGCCGTAGCCGCGTCGCGGACGTGGTCGCCTCCACCGCCCTGCTCGTGGTGCTCACGGTCGGCGCGTTGGCAGCGGGGTGGGGGATCAAGCTCATGTCGCTGGCGTTCGTGTCGTGTGCGGCGCCGGGCAACACCTGCAACGAGACGCTGGGTGACTCCGTGGTCGTCGCGGGGCCGATCATCGTGGCGGCGGTGCTCGTCGCGACGATCGTGGTGTGCGTGCTGCGGCTCGTGCGGCGGCGGTTGACCTGGCCGGTGGTGCTCGTCGGTATGGCGGCGATCGTCGCGGTGTTCTTCGCCTCGCTGTTGCTCGTCGACAGCTCGGTCACGCACGGCATCTGAACGCTTCTTCCTCCACAGGTGGGGGAGAGTCGCGTGTCTCTCCACAGAAGCCGGGGTGCGCCTCGGTGGCGGCGGTCGGGCAGCCACGCTGGAGTCATGCCTGACACCGAGATGCTCGACCGCCTGATCCGTGAACCCGTCCGCACCGACGACGACGTCGTCAGACTCGTCGAAGCCGTCGTCGAACGGCCGCTGCGCCGGCAGTGCTGGGTGCTGTTCCTCGACGACCGCGGGATGTCGAT
Source organism: Curtobacterium sp. MCPF17_021 (assembly GCF_003234605.2). Lineage (NCBI taxonomy): Bacteria > Bacillati > Actinomycetota > Actinomycetes > Micrococcales > Microbacteriaceae > Curtobacterium > Curtobacterium sp. MCPF17_021. Next base: position 1,485,578 of record NZ_CP126252.1, read on the forward strand.
CCCGTTCCTGTTGCCGATCGCCGACCTGCCGTACTCCCCGGACGAACACGTCGACGACTTCGCGGCCCTGGTCGCCGACATCGTGGCGCAGCTCGGGGCCGTCGACGTCGTGCTCGTGTGGGAACGCCCCGACGCCGACCGGCTCTACCCGGTGGACTGGGAGTGGGTCGACGCCTGCGCCTGTGCCCTCGACGAGCAGTCGGTCCGGCTCCGCGCCCAGGTCGTCGTGCACTCCGGGGGAGCCGCGATCGTCGAGTTCGACGAGGAGACGCAGGCGGTGGCCTCGTGAGCGGTCAGCCCTGGGGAGCGGCGTCCGGCACGTCCTGGCCGGTGAGCTCCTCGACGATCGCCTTCGCCTGCGGCCACGACTTTGCGTAGTGCTCCGGATCGGAGTTGATCTGCACCGCGTGCGCCATCTGCGTCGGGCTCATCGTCTTCCAGCCGGGGACCTTCACGAGCTTCGTGTAGAACATCGTCGCGGCCGTGTACGGGTCCATCCGCTGCTCGTACGTTCCCCAGGCGCCGTTGTCGCGCTGCTGGAACAGGCCGCGGCTGTCCGGGCCCGCGGCGTCGCCGTGGTCCAGGTTCACCAGGCTCGACTCGCCGATCGCGGTCATCACCCCGACGGCCTGCGTGTGGGGGCCGATGCCGAGCGCCTGGGCGGCTTCGATCACGTGTGCGGCGTTCACCAGGCGGTCCTGGCAGAAACCACCGACGGGGCCGGCCGGCACGACCATCCCGCCGATCGTCTTCGAGGCGACGGCCGGGCACGCGGGCGTCGGGGTGGCGGCGCTCGACTTCGCGATGCCGGCGAGCGAGTTGACCGCGATCACCACGAGGACGACCACGCCGATGCCGACCGCCACGATCCCGGCGCCGAACACCGAGGCGAGGGTGATGCCGACACGGCGCATGACGGGACCTCTCGAGGGGCTGGGCGGGTGCTGGGCGGGCGGAGCGGGAAGAGCAGCACGAGCGTACGGGCGCCTCCTGGGAAGCCTGCGGCGGCCCGCCGTGATCGCCCGTTCGGGGGTTCGGCGTTCGGCGTTCGGCGTTCGGGGTTCGCCGCGGGTTGCTCGCCGCGGGGAAGGTGCCTCCCCGGCAACGAGTGACGGTTCTGGTTCACGAAGCGGGGGCTTCGCGAACCAGAACCGTCACGGGTCACTCGTGCGCGGCGGTCACCGGTCGCGTCGGTCGGCCCGTCGACCCCGACGCAGGCGCCAGCCTCCGGCGGACAGCGACAGCGCGGCGATCACCGCGATGACGACGGTCCAGATGACACTGGTCGCGTCCATCAGACGTCGCGGTGGTCGTGCGGCGGGCGCTGCACCTTCGTCGGCTCCGTCACGAGTCCGGTCGGGGCCTTCTCGGCCTGCTTCCGTCCGTGGGTGAACCAGGTCAGGATCCAGAGCAGCACGCCCAGGGCCAGCAGTGCGCCGGCGATCTGGTACTGCTGCGGGTCACGACCGGACGAGAACGGCAGGACGAGCCAGAGGCACGTGATGATGCCGATGACCGGGATGATGACGCCCGCGCGGAAGTGCTTGTGGTCGACCTTGTCGCGGCGCAGCACGAGCACGGTCACGTTCACGACCGCGAACACCGTCAGCAGCAACAGCGAGGTGGTGCCACCGAGGACGACGACGATGGGGGAGTCCGGGTCGAGCGAGACCCACCCGATCAGCAGCAGCGAGATGAGCGTGGTGAAGACGATCGCGGTCGACGGGGTGCGACGGGCGGGGGAGATGCGGGACAGGAAGCCCGGCAGCACACCCTGCTTGCTCATGCCGTAGAGCAGGCGCGACGCCATCATCATGTTGATCAGGGCCGTGTTGGCGACGGCGAACATCGAGATGAAGGGCAGCAGGTCGGCGATCGGGAAGTCCGGCGCGGCGGTCTGCACGACGGTGACGAGCGGGGTCTCGTTGCCGGCCAGCTCACCGATCGGCACGACGGCCACGGCGCAGATCGACACGAGGACGTAGATCACGGCGGTGATGCCGAGGCCGGTGAGCATGATCTTGGGGAAGATGCGCGAGGGGTCCTTGGTCTCCTCGGCCATGTTGACCGAGTCCTCGAACCCGACCATCGCGAAGAACGCCAGCGACGTCGCGGTGCTGATCGACAGCAGCAGGGACTTGTCCTCCGGCGTCTCGAACATCACGACCCGCGAGAAGTCCGCGTTGCCGCCCGCGATCGCCCAGAACCCGATCAGGATCACCATGACGAGACCGGACAGCTCGACGAGCGTCAGCACGACGTTCGTCTTGACGCTCTCGCTCACCCCGCGGAAGTTGATGAACATCACCGCGAGCATGAAGCCCATCGCGATGAGCATCACCACGCCGTTCGGCAGCTCGATGCCGAACCCGGCGCCGAGGTTCGCAGCGAACGCCCGCGATGCCGTCGACGCCGACGTGATCCCGGAACACATCACGATGAACGTCACGATGAAGGTGACGAAGTGGATGCCGAACGCCTTGTGCACGTAGAGCGCGGCACCGGCGGTCTGGGGGTACTTCGTCACGAGTTCGAGGTACGAGAAGGCCGTCAGCAGCGCGACCGCGAACGCGATGAGGAACGGGAGCCACGCTGCCCCGCCGACCTCGGCCGCGACCTGGCCGGTGAGCGCGTAGACACCCGTGCCGAGGATGTCGCCGACGATGAAGAGCAGCAGGAGCTTGGGACCGATGACCCGGCGGAGCTCGTGCTGCTCCTGCTGTGGGCGGTCCGTCTTGGTGGTGGCCATGCGTCACCCTTGCGCGCGGAATGCCTTTCTGTCCAGTCCCACAGGAAGGTTTCTCGCGATCGCAACACGGTCGCTCGGCGACGGATACGCTCCGGCCATGGACCAGCAGTCGAACACCACCGAGGAGCCCATCGAGTTCGCGGACTTCAACGCGAAGCTCCTGGTGCTCGACGTCCTCTGCTACGACCTCGACGTCCTGGACCCCTACGACCCGGACGCCGAGGACGAGACCGACGAGGACCTCGACGTCGACGGGCAGGACGACCGGGCGCGCGAGTACTACGACGACCTCGACCTGCTGCCGTCGCACCTGTCGCTCGTCACCGAGATCACGGTGGACTCCGACCTCGAGGTGCTGCGGGACGTCCACCCCGGCTGGGACGGCTCGGACGACCGCTTCGACCCGCAGAACTGGGACGACCTGCTCGACCTGCCGGAGCTCCGTACCGTGTACGCCGCCGCTCCACTGCCCGCCCACGTGGCCGAACGGCTCGCGGCCAAGGGCGTCGAGGTCCGCTCCGCCTGAGCGGGATGCGACCGGGACACGACCGGGACGCCCGCGCGATCGACCAGCTGGCTAGCGGTCCAGCGCCCGCAGCTGCTCGGTGAACTGCGTCGCGCCGCCCTGCGCCGGGTGCCGCACGGCGATCGCCTCGATGCCGGCCAGGGCGAGCGCTCCCTGCGCCTTCCGACCGACCGCGACCACGCGGAGCCGGTCCGCACCGCCGAGGGCCTCCAGCAGCGCGAGCGCGACGGGTGCGCCCGAGCGGACCTCGGTGGGCCGTGGCGTCCGGTTCGTCAGCCGGTCCGGTGTCACGAAGGGGTGGTGCGGGAAGATCGCCCACGCGACCGGGAGCGCACCGCGCCAGCCCTCCAGCGCAGCGTGCACGACGCGCGACGAGGCCTCCCACGGTGCCGTCGGCTCCGGTGGAGACGAGAACCCGGGCCCGAGCTCGCGCATGCTCGTGAACGGCACACCCGTGTTCGTCATGCCGCGCCACCCCGGGGCCTCGGCCACGAGCAACGTGTCGGCCCCCGCCCCGGACAGCTCCAGGTACCGCGTCAGGTTCGCGCGCCGCAGCCGTCCCTCGGCCGATCCGACGTCGTAGAGCGCCTCGGCGTCCGACTCGACGGGCACGGCGTCGAGCGCGGCCCAGAACGCCGCGAACCGCCCGCCCGTCCCGCTCACGAGCGCCCGAGCACCCGGCGGTAGACGTCCTCGAGTCCCGCGGCCGACCGCTCCCAGCTCAGGCGCTCCGCGTGCTCCCGGCCTGCAGCGGCGAGCCCGGCGGCGTACGGCGCATCCGTCAGGATCCGCTCGATCTCGTCCGCCCACGCCTGCGGGTCGCGGGATTCGAGCACGACGCCCGTCTCCCCGTCCACCACGGCCTCACGCAGGCCCCCGGCAGCGGCGGCCACGACCGGCACCCCGGAAGCGGAGCCCTCGAGTGCGACGAGCCCGTACGTCTCGGAGTGGGACGGCACGAGCACGGCTGCCGCGCCACGGAACAGGAACGCCAGGTCGGCACGCGACTGCGGCCCGATGAAGGTGACGTGGTCGGCGATGCCCCGCGCGTCGGCGAGCCGACGCAGTTCGTCCACGTAGTCGCCCGCCTCACTCGAGACATCGCCCGCGATGACCAGGGTGGGGCGGGCCTCCAGGCTGATGTCGGCGATCGCCTCGATCGCCAGGTCCAGGCCCTTGAGCGGCTGCACGCGGGCCGCCGCGACCACGTAGGGGGTGGCGGCGCGGCGCGCACCGACCGCCGCGGGCCGGAAGACGGACCCGTCGACCCCCGGCGGCACGATCCAGATGCGGGCGTCGTCGCCGCCGAGCCGGGTGCGCACGGTCGACGCCTCGGCCTCGGACACCACGACGACGGCGTCCGACTCGCGGGCCAGCAGTTCCTCGCCGGCGATGCGGCCCGCGGACTCGGGGCGTTCGCCCTCGGACAGCGGCGTGGCCGGGTCGGCGGCGATGGAGTGGAACGACTGCACATGGGGGATGCCGCGCTCGCGGGCGACGGGCAGCGCGGCGGCACCGGAGAACCAGTGGTGCGAGTGCAGGACGTCGAACGGCCCGAGCTGCTGCAGCTCGTGACGGAACGGTTCGATGAACGCGTCGTGCTCGCCCTTCGGCACTGGCTCGGCCGGCCCCGCGGACAGGAACCGCAGGCACACGCCCGGCACGAGCGACACCGAGTCCGGCTGCGTCGGGGCTGACCGGCGCGTGATGATGTCCACGTGGTGGCCCAGGTCGGCCAGTGCCTCGGCCTGGTGCCGGACGACGACGTTCATGCCGCCGACCTCGCCCGAACCGGGTTCGTCTCCGGGGGAGGTGTGCAGCGACACCAGCCCGATGTGCAGGGGTTCGGTCGTCGCGCTCACCGCTCAACCCTAGCCGCGCGGCCTCCGTTGCGACGGGCGTGCGGGTGCCACCACGACGGGCCGGCGGCCCGCCTCGTCCAGCGGGTCGGCGGGGAGGCCCCGATCACCTCCCAGGATCTGCACGCGGTCGTCGCCGTTTCGCTCCCAGAACGCCGCCGTCCACGCGCACAGCGCCCCGTCGAGCAGGTCCTCGCGGTGCTTGTGCGTCGGACCGTGCAGCACCGACGGGTCGGCGAGCCGCCGCGTCAGCGGGTGCGAGTCGAGCAGCAGCGGCGGGTCGAGCGGGGTCTCGCGCAGCCGCAGCACCAGCTCGTCGAAGGCCTCGGCGCGACGGGCACGAGCCTCGGCGGCAGGGATCCGGAGGTCGAGCCGCTTGTACCGGGGTCGTTCCACGTCGTACCCGAGCTCCTCCACGCCGACCAGCGTCGTGTACGGGTAGCACTCGAACATCGCAGGACCGGTGCGTCGGCGCATCGAGTCCGTGTCGGAGACGTAGCCGACGCCCAGCGTGGTCAGCCGGTCGAGCAGCGCTGAGCCGGCGCTCGCCGCGGATGCCTGGTTGGTCGGGTTCGCGGCGACCTTCCACCGGCCGTACCGCTGCCCGACCTGCCGCTCGGACTCGCGGATGCCCGTCGGGTTCGTCACGACGAGCGAGGCGTCCACGGCGATCAGGGATCGTGGCCCGAGGTGCTCGGCGATCCAGTCCGTGACGGCGTCGACCCCGCGGGCCCACCCGGCGTCGGTGATCGTGCCGTCGTGGTCCATCGCCACCAGCCCCGTCTCGTTCGCGGCCTTCCGCTCGGAGCCGAGCCCCCACGCCAGGTCGATGCCGAGGTACGCGTTCACCCGCCCATCCTGCCGACCCTGCCCGCAAGACACCGGTGTCCGCGCGCTGAACACCGGCGTGCGCGTGTTCGACCAGGGAACACCGGTGTCTTGCGGGAACAAGAGCGGTCCCGGCTGCGGGCGGGCATCCGGCACACGTGTACGGTCCGCTGCATGGCGAGCGAAGCGACGACGGTGCGGGTGCCCGGCCCCGACGGTGACCGCGAGGTCCGGATCAGCAGCCCCTCGCGGGTGCTCTGGCCCGAGGCGGGCATCACGAAGCTCGACCTGGCGGAGTACCTCGTCACAGTGGGCGACGCCTTCGTCCGGGCGAACGGCGACCGGCCGATCTCGCTGCAGCGGTTCCCGGGCGGCGTCGACGGCGAGCAGTTCTTCTCGAAGAACCCGCCGAAGGGTGCCCCCGACTACGTCCGCTCGGTGACGGTGACCTACCCGAGTGCCCGGTCGCACCCGCAGCTCGTGATCGACGAGCCGGCCGTGGCGGTGTGGGCCGCACAGATGAACACGGTGGTGTTCCACCCGTGGGCCTCTCGTGCCGAGGACAGCGACCACCCGGACCAGCTCCGCATCGACCTCGACCCGCAGCCCGGCACCGACTTCGGCGACACGGTGCCGGTGGCCGAGGAACTGCGGAAGGTCCTCGACGAGGTCGGCCTGACCACCTGGATCAAGACGAGCGGCAACCGTGGTCTGCACGTGTTCGCGCCGATCCGCCCCGAGCACGAGTTCCTCGACGTGCGGCACGCGGTGATCGCTGCGGCGCGCGAACTCGAACGACGGATGCCCGACCGGGTCACGACGGCGTGGTGGAAGGAGGAGCGGGGGCAGCGCATCTTCGTCGACTTCAACCAGGCGAACCGCGACCGCACGATGGCCGGCGCCTACAGCCCCCGTGCCCTGGCGCACGCGTCGGTGTCCACGCCGATCGCGTGGGACGAACTGCGCACCGCGGACCCGACGACCTTCACGATCCGGACGGTGCCGGAGCGGCTGCACACCATTGGCGACCCGTGGGAGTCGATGGGGGAGCAGCCGGGCAGCATCGCGCCGCTCCTGGAGTGGTGGGAGCGTGACCTGGCGAACGGCGAGGGTGAGCTGCCGTTCCCGCCCGACTTCCCGAAGATGCCGGGGGAGCCGCCGCGCGTGCAGCCCTCACGGGCGAAGAAGCCCAGCTGAGGCCGAGCGGCCGGGCAGCCGGCCGTGCCGAGCCTCAGGCTGCGGAGGAGACGTCCCGCTGGCGGTCCGGGTCCTCGACGCGGGTGGTGTGCGTCGGCAGCCCGACGCTCGCGGTGTGCAGGCGGGTGAGCCGCGACCAGGTGCCGCGGTGCGCGTCGGTGATGCCGTCGACGATCACGCGCCGAGTCCGATGGTGACGAGTGCGAGTGCCGTGGCGGTCACGCCGGCGATGGCGCTGATGACCGCGCTGAGCTGCAGGACGCGCTGGCGCCGTGCCTCTCGGACTTCGGTGAAGGGGCTCCGCTGAGGGTGGCGGACAAGCGTGCTGGTGCTCATGTCGACCGCTTTCGATCTGGGCATCCGGACTGGGTGCCTCGTGCTGCTGGGAACATCCTGACACGGCTTCGCTAGTTCGGCTAACTACTCAACCCGGAACGTGACAGAACAGCGACAAACGGACACCGCAGTGCGTTCGGCCGTCAGGACACGGCAGAGAACGCGTCAGGACAGCACGTCGCTCAGGTCGTACGCACTCGGTACCTCGAGCTGCTCGAACCCGCACGACGTCGCCTCTCGGTCGGGCCGCCACCGCTCGAACTGCACGGTGTGCCGGAACCGGTCGCCCTCCATCTGGTCGTACCGGACCTCGAGCACCAGCTCCGGCTCCAGCCGGACGAACGACGTGTCGCGACCCGACGAGAACCGCGAGCGTTCCCCGTCACCGGTGACGGGCCTCCCGTCCGCATCGAGGAGCACGACGGGCTCGAGCTCGTCGATCAACGCGGCCCGGCGCTTGTCGGAGAAGGCGGAGACGCCGCCGACCTGGCGGAGCTCGCCGTCGGCGTCGAACAGGCCGACCAGCAGCGACCCGACGCCGGAGCCGCTCTTGTGCACGCGGTAGCCGAGCGCGACGACGTCGGCGGTGCGGTGGTGCTTGATCTTGAGCATCGAGCGCTTGTTCGGTTCGTACGGCCGCGCTCGCGGCTTCGCGACGACGCCGTCGAGCCCGGCGCCCTCGAACGTGGTGAGCCATTCACGGGCCTGCTCGACGTCGAGGGTGGTGCGGGTGACGAAGAGCGGATCGGTCATGTCGCCGCCGAGCTGCTCCAGGCGCTCGCGCCGCTCGTCGAAGGGCAGGTCGAGGAGCTCCTGTCCGTCGACGGCCAGCAGGTCGAAGGCAACGAACTGCGCCGGCGTCTCGACGCTGAGCTTGGCGATCCGCGAGGCCGCGGGGTGGATGCGCTGCGACAGGGCTTCCCAGTCCAGGCGCTCGGCACCGGGCTCGCCGGAACGCAGGATCACCTCGCCGTCGAGGACGACCGGGTGGTCGCGGCCGCCGAACTGCGAACGGAAGGCCTCGACGAGCTCGGGGAAGTAGCGGGTGAGTGGCTTGGCGCCGCGGCTGCCGATCTCGACGTCGTCACCGTCGATGGTCACGATCCCGCGGAAGCCGTCCCACTTCGGTTCGTACCGCAGCCCGCCCTTGGTGCTGTCCGGGTCGGGGACGGTGGCGACGGCCTTGGCGAGCATCGGTGCGATCTCCATGGGTCCTGTCTACTCGCGAGAGTCGGCGGGGCTGCGCACTTCGTGAGCAGGAATGGTCGGGTTCGGCTCGACGACCCGACATCTTCTGCTCACGATGCGCGGCCGGGAGGCCCGGATCACCCCGGGCAGGTCGGCCAGCGTCGGTAGGGTGGCCGGCGTGACGACCGTGCCCCCGCCGGCAGCGCCGGCCCCGGAACCGATCAGCCCCGTGCAGGCCGCCGCGCTCCGCGACGGCGTCCTGCCACCCGTCGAGCAGGTCCGGCCGGGCATCTGGACCCTCGCGGTCCCGTTCCGGTTCGGGGTGCCCGACGCCACCCTGGTGTACGTCGTCGAGGGGGCGGACGGCTCGCTCGCGGTGATCGACCCCGGGTGGTCGGCCGACGGCGGACTCGCCGAGCTGCGTGACGGGCTCGCCGCGATCGGACGCACCCTGGACGACGTGTCGCTCGTCGCCGTGACGCACCTGCACGCCGACCACCTGGGCGCCGCGGCCGCGATCCGTCGGGCGACGGGTGCACGCGTGGCGATGCACGGCCTCGAGGTCCGGGCGCTCGAACGGGAACGCGCCGACGCCGAGTGGAACGACGCGGACATCGCGACGTGGGGGCTGCCGGAAGACCTGCGGGCGGGGGTCGTTGAGGCGTGGGGCAGCGGACGCCGGATCGGGATGGGCCGGATCGAGGCGCCGTACGCCGACGTGCTGCTCGAGGACGGCGATCTGCTGCCGATCCCCGGCCGGACGATCCGCACGCTCTGGACCCCGGGGCACACGAGCGGGCACGTGTGCTTCCTCGACGAGGCCGACGGCCTGCTGTTCTCCGGCGACCACGTGCTGCCGCGGATCAACTCCGGCATCGGACTCGGCGGCCGGACCGGGACGAACCCGCTCGGCGACTACCTGGCGTCGCTCGCGCGGCTCGACCCCTACGCCGATCTCGAGGTCTGCCCGGGGCACGAGTACCGGTTCCGCGACGTCGTCACCCGTGCGCGGACTCTGGCCCGGCACCGGGAGGAACGCTCCCGCCACGTCGCCCATGCCCTCGACGCAATGGACCGACCGACCCTGTTCGAGGTCGCGGCTCGGGTGCCCTTCAGCGGCGGGATCGAGTCGATGACCGGGTTCCTGCTCGCGAGCGCGCTGACGCAGACGGCCTTCCACGCGGACCTGCTCGGGCGGGCAGACGAGGTGCGACCCGTCTGACGAGCGCCGCAGCCGCGCGGGTCAGCCGAGTGTCGTCGCCAGGCGCTCGATCGTCGTCTTCGCGTCGGCGAACTCCGCGGCGGCGTGGTCGGCCAGCGGTGCGAGGTCCGGCAGCCGGTCGGCCAGGGTCGCGCTGACGGTGATCGGGTACAGCTTCATGCCGAGCGCGGTGCCGAGCACGATGTGCAGGACGGGGGAGCCGTGGTCCCAGCCCTCGGTCGGGGTGCCGGCGTCGTAGGTCGCGCCGCGGCTCACCACGGTGACGACGGGTCGACCGGCCAGGGGCTGCACGCCGCCGGTCAGGATGCCGGGCACGTGGATGCGGTCGATCCAGGCCTTCAGGGTCGACGGCACCGTGTAGTTGTACAGCGGCGCACCCACCACGACGACGTCGGCGGCCAGGAGCTCGTCGATGACCTCCTGACGCAGGGCCTCGGCCTCGGGCGCGACGGCCTCCTCGGCGGTGCGGTCGGCTGCGGCCCAGTGCAACGCCGAGGTCTCCAGGTGGGGGAGCTGGTCGACGTGCAGGTCCCGCCGGACGACCGTGTACTCCGGGCCGCGGGTGCGCCAGGCGTCGGCGAAGGCCGCGGTCAGTGCGCGCGAGCGGGAGTGGGAGAGGTCGGCCGAGGAGTCGATGTGCAGCAGCGTGGGCATGTCGCCAACGCTACCGGCGCGGACCCGGCCGGGCGCGGATGCGAAACGGCCCCGCCTGCTCCGGTGGAGGAGCAGGCGGGGCCGTCACGGGCCTCCCGTCCACCGCGCGGGCACGCGACGGACGGGAGACGTCTCAGGGTGTCAGCGCTGGGCGCGACGACGACGCGCGAAGCGGGCGCCGATGAGGCCGGCACCGGCGACGAGCAGGCCGAGGGCCCACGGCAGTGCGTCGGTGGTGTCCGAGCCGGTGTAGGCGAGCTGGCCGCCGGTGTTGACCGGGGCGACCGGGGCTGCTGCCGGCGCGACCGGGGTCGGGTCGGCGATGCCGGCGACCGCGGTCGGCTGGACGTCCACGGCGAACGTGGTGCTGAACGCGCCTGCAGTCACGGACAGGTTGTGGATCGAGGCGTGCGGGAACGTGACGTTCACCAGGTCGGGCCCGTACTCGGGATCGGGCGCGATCACGTCGCTGGCCACGTCGGACGTGACCGTCGGGGGAGTCATCGCGGACTCCGGCACCTCTTCATCGTCACCGTCTTCGATCGAGTTGCCCCATCGGTCGACCAGATCGCCGGTGACGACGAGCGTGCCGCCCTGCTTGATCGTCGGTCGGCCGCCCATGATGAACTCGTCCGGGGTCAGCGTGATGACACTGCCGTCCGGTTCGATGATCCAGGTCTTCTGGTCATCGCTCTCCTCGTCGGCGAGCAGGGTCGCGCGATCCGTGGTGTAGACCATCACGCCCGCGGGCGCACCCGCCTCGACGGTCACTGAGACGTACTGGGTGACGGACTCGGTGCCGCTCGTCGCGGTCACCGCGAACTGGTAGTCCCACGCGTCGGTCGTGACGCCGCTGAGCTCACCGGTCGAGGCGTCGAAGGAGATGCCGTAGGGCAGCTGCTCGTCGGGCTCGGGGATGTACTCGTCGCCGTTCTCGTCGAAGTACGTGGTGTCCTCGAGCTCCTCGTCGTCGAACCAGGCGAGGCTGTACTTCGGCTCCGGGAAGCCCTGCGCACGGAAGGTGTGCGAGAAGGCGTCACCGGCGGCGGTGCTCAGCTCGAGCGGGCTGTCCTGCGTGGCACCGGCCTTGGTGGGCTGGCCGTCCTCGCCGAGGAACGCCGGGGTCTGGGTCACGGCGGCGGTGGCCTCGGACTCGACCGTGGAGGTCTCGGTCGCGCCGGGCAGCGTGCCCGTCACGGCGACCGTGATGGTCTTGCGGACGTCGGTCGGGTCGACGACGTAGCTCGCGGCCTTCGACAGGACGTTGCCGTCCTGGTCGGTCCAGGAGTACTTGTACCCCGCCTCGTCGTCGAAGCCGGTGACGACGGCGACGAGTCGGGTGCCGACCTTGGCCGTGCCCTCGATGGTGACGGCGGCGTCGGCGGCCTTGGCCGTGACGTCCGGCTTCGGGGTCTCGGTCGGCTTCGGAGCCTCGGTGGCGGCCGGCGCGGTGGTCTCCGGCGCGGCGGGCTCGGTGGCCTCGGGGGTGGGCGCCGGGGCTTCCTCGGCCGGAGCCGGGGTCTCGGGCGCGGTCTCGACGGGCGGGTCCGTCGGCGTGGGCGTCTCGCTGCCCTCGGCCGGGGTCGGGGCCGGCGTCTCGGCGGCCACGATCGGCTGCGTGGTGTCGAGCGTCTCGGCGTTGGCGGCCGTCGCGGTCATGATGCCGAGGCCGGTGGTCAGGCCGACCAGGGCGACGGTGGTGCCGACGGCGCAGGCGCGACGGACGGTGGAGGTGCTGCGGTGCACGGGATCCCCCAGGGATTCGGTCCGGGCTCATCGCCCAGATCATGTGAATTTGCCGAGAATGTCGGCGTTCTCGGATCGTAGCGGGATGACGTTGCCGGGCTGTGACGATTCACCGGAATGTGACCCGGGTTGGGGGTGCGTGCGGGAAACCGCCGGACCCCCGCACGCGCGGCGCGCCCTGTGGGCGCGGCAGGACGGACGGGAGGCGCGGTGCGGGCCCGCACCGCGCCTCCCGTCCGTCCGGGGCCGCGTCTCAGGCGCGACGGCGACGCAGACGGTGGACCAGCAGACCGCCGCCGACGGCGAGCAGGCCCAGCGCCCACGCGAGCGGCCCGGAGGCGTCAGCGCCCGTGTAGGCGAGGTGCCCACCGCCGCCGGCCGTCGGGGTCGTGTCGCCGACGGTCGCGACCGACGGCCGCACGTCCACGTCGAACGTGGTCGAGACGTCACCGAGGGCGACCGTGATGGTGTGCGGCGACGCGCGCGGGAACCGGACGCGGGGCTCCCACTCGCCGTACGGCAGCGTCACTTCGTCGCTGGCCACGCTGCTCGTCACGACGGGCTGCGCGCCGTCGGACTCCTTCGTGCTGTTCCCGAACGCGTCGAGGGCCGTCACCCGGACGACCATCGTCGCCCCCTGGGCCACCGGGACGGCGTCGACCGGGATCGACTTCGGGCTCTCCGCGAAGATCTCGCGCAGGCCCTCGGCGTCACGGAGCCACCCCTTCGGCGACCCGATCGTGCCGACGAGCAGGCTGAGTTCCTCCGTCGCGGCGGGACGGATGGACAGGTGGACGTACTGGGTGGCAGCGCGGGACCCGTTCATGGCCATGACCTGGAAGTCGTACTCGCCGGCCACCGTCGGAGCGCCGCTCAGGACCCCGCTCGTGTCACCGACGGCGAGGCCGAGCGGTGCGATCGGGTGTTCGTTGCCCGGGACGGGGAACGCCGTCGGGCCGGTCAGCAGGACGTAGCGCAGCTCCGTCGACGACCCCGTCGCGGTGAAGGTGCGCTCGATCTGCTCGCCCGCGGTGGTCTCGATGCGGATGGGTGACTCGGGCGTCGAGGGCTCGGTGAACGTGATGGTGTCCGGGGCGGCGGGCTCGTCGGTGTCCTCGGCGCCGACCACGACCTCGAAGGACGTGGAGACGCCCCCTTCGGAGACCGTCACGGTCCGGGTGCCGGTGCCACCGAAGGTCACGGTGTTCGAGGAGTCCCCGTCGTTCCACACCGCCGAGTCGGAGTCGTCCGTGCTCGTGACCGTCGACCGGGGGTAGTCCAGACCCGGCGTGGTCCGGTTGCCGTACGCGTCGACCGCGAGCCCGGCGAGCGTGAGCGGGGTGTCCTCGGCGACGGGGATGCTCGGCACGATGCGGACGCGGCCCTGACCGGCTGCCTGTTCCCAGATCGTGCCGTCGGTCTCGACCTGCCACAGCCCGTTGTAGTCGGGGGTGGCGACGCCGAACGTCACGCCCACGGGGTCGCCGGGTGCGACCGTCAGCTCGACGTACTGCGTGATCTCGGTCGAGGCGCTCAGGGCGACGACCTGGAACCGGAAGGTCCCGGCCTCCTTCGGGTCGCCGCTCAGGACGCCGGTGTCGACGTTGACCCAGTAGTCGGAGGACGGGGCGTCCTGGATGGCGTAGCCGACGGTGCCGTCGCCGCCGGTGGTCTCGAAGGTGCGAGTGAAGGGCGTGCCGCTGGTGGCGGTGAGCTCGATCGGGTCCTCGGCGGTCGACGGTTCCGTGAAGGCGAGGTCGCTGCCGTCGTCGGCCGCGGGTGCCGCGGGTGCCGCAGGTGTCGCCGGTGCGGCGGGTGCCGTGGGCTCTGGTGTCGCCGTTTCCGGGACCGCAGTCGGCGTCGGGTCGGTGGACGGGCCTCCCGGCTGCTCGTCGGTGTCGACCGTCGCGACGGGCGCGGCGGGCTCGGCCGGCGTACCGGGCTCGGCCGGCGTCCCGGGTGTCGCCGTGCTCGTGGCGGCCGTGGGCTCGGCCGCGACGGCGGTCGCGGTGCCGATGCCGAACACCGACGACGCGGTGACGATGGCGACCGCTGCGCCGATGGCAGCGACCCGTCGCGTGGTGGAGGTGCAGGGCTGGTTCATGGGATCCCCCTCGGATGCCGGTCGGGGCACCGGGAGGTGCCCTCATCCAGGAGATGTCTGCGTCGACGAGATCCTGACGGATGCACAGGTCTCGATCCGGTCACGGCGCCGTCTCGCGTGCGCGCTGGCTGGCGTGCGCGTCGGCTGGAGTGCGCCGGATGGCGTGCGCGCCGGCGGATCAGTCGCCGACGGCCGCCGCCGCACGCTCGAGCGCGTCACGGAGTGCGCGGACCGCCGGGGACGACGACCCCGCGGACCGCACCACGGTGAAGATCGTGCGTCGGGGGCCCTCCGGCAGCTCGAGCAGCCGACAGGTCGTCGTCCGCCCGGTCCACATCAGGTCCGGCATCAGGCTCACCGCGTTGCCCGACTCGACCAGACGGATCTGCGTCTGCAGGTCGGCGGTCTCGTACCGGACGTCGGGCTCGAAGCCCCAGCGCCGACAGACCTGCTCGGCGAAGTGCCGCGACGCGGTGCCGCGGGGTTCCATCACCCAGGGCATGGTGCGGGCGTCCTCCAGCGACGACACCGGGCGCAGGGCCGTGTCGAGCGGGGGCAGGGCGAGCCGGACGGCGTCGGTCGTCAGGTCGGAGCGGTCGAGCCCGGGCAGATGCGGAGCGGCGTGCGCCGGGTACTGCTCGGCGATGACCATGTCGAAGTCACGAGCCCACGTCTCGTTCAGTGCGGTCTCCGGTTCCCGCTGGACCATCTCGACCCGGACGTCGGGGTGTTCCGTGGCCATCTCGTGCAGGGCGCTCGGCATCAGGGCGAGGGCCGCGGACTGGAACACCGCGACCCGCACACGCCCCTGCACGGACGACAGGGTGTCCTCGACCTGTGACTGCGCGTGCTCGAGGACGTCGAGCACCTGGCCCGCTGCGGCCACCAGCACCTCGGCCTGCGGGGTGAGCTGGAGCCGACGACCGGCTTTGCGGAGGAGCTGCACGCCGGCCTCCCGCTCCAGGGCGCTCAGCTGCTGCGAGACCGCCGACGGGGTGAAGTTCACGGCCTCGGCGACGGCCGCGATCGTGCCGCGGATGGACAGCTCACGGAGGAGCACGAGACGGCGGACGTCGAGCATGGTCCGACGCTAGCCGGATCAGGACCGGAACGGTAGCGGAACTGAACGGTATCCATCAGGAACGCTCACTTCCGCTACCGCATCCCCAACCTCCACACTGAACCCATGACGACGCTGCACGAGGACTCCGCCATCGACCACGACGCCCTGGCGGACCAGTCCGTCGCGCTCGTCCGACAGTGGCTCGCCGAGGCCGAGACCTACCCGGTCGACGGCTCGGCGAAGCAGCTCGCCGGCGTGCTCGCCGACCCCGCCGGACTCGACTTCGCCGTCGGGTTCGTCGACGGGGTCGTGCGACCGGAAGACCTCGCCGTCGCCGCCCGCAAGCTCCGCCAGATCGCCCCCGATGCCCCGGGGTTCCTGCCCGCCGCGCTCCGCGGACTCGTCCGGCTCGGCGGCGGCATGGCCCCGGTGCTGCCGAACGTCGTGGTCCCCATCGCCCGACGCGTCCTCCGCAACATGGTCGGCCACCTCATCGTCGATGCCACCGACTCCAAGCTCGGCCCGGCCATCGCCGGCATCAAGCGCGACGGCGTCCGCCTCAACGTCAACCTGCTCGGCGAGGCCGTCCTGGGGGAGCGCGAAGCCGCCCGCCGACTCGAGGGCACGCACAAGCTCCTGGCCCGCGACGACGTCGACTACGTCTCCATCAAGGTGTCCTCGACCGTGCACCCGCACTCGCCGTGGGCGTTCGGCCACGCAGTGGACGACATCGTCGAGCAGCTCCGACCGCTCTTCCAGCGTGCCGCAGCCGCCACCCCGGCCAAGTTCATCAACCTCGACATGGAGGAGTACAAGGACCTCGACCTCACCATCGCGGTCTTCACGAAGCTCCTCGACGAGCCCGAGTTCCTCGGCCTCGAAGCCGGAATCGTGCTGCAGGCGTACCTGCCCGACGCGCTCGCCGCGATGCAGGAGCTGCAGGAGTGGTCCGCCGCCCGCCGTGCCCGCGGTGGTGCCGGCATCAAGGTCCGTCTGGTCAAGGGCGCGAACCTGCCGATGGAGCAGGTCGAGGCCTCGGTCCACGGCTGGCCGCTCGCCACCTGGCACACCAAGCAGGACTCGGACACCAACTACAAGCGCGTGCTCGACTGGGCGCTCACCCCATCGCGCGTCGAGAACGTCCGCGTCGGTGTCGCCGGGCACAACCTGTTCGACGTCGCGCACGCCTGGCTGCTCGCCGGTGAGCGCGGCGTGCGGGACGGCATCGAGTTCGAGATGCTGCTCGGCATGGCGCAGGGTCAGGCATCGGCCGTGAAGAACACCGTCGGTTCGCTCCTGCTCTACACGCCGGTCGTCCACCCGGGCGAGTTCGACGTCGCGATCGCGTACCTGATCCGCCGCCTGGAGGAGGGCGCTTCGCAGGACAACTTCATGTCCGCGGTCTTCTCGCTGGTGTCCTCGCCGCCACTGTTCGCCCGCGAAGAGGAGCGCTTCCGCGCCTCCCTGGTGCCGCTCGCGACGCCCGAGGGTCTCGAAGCGCCGGCCTCCCACCGTGTCGCCGACCGCTACGCCGCCGTCGGCCGCCCCGGCCCCGGCCACTTCGAGAACACCCCGGACAGCGACCCCTCGGTCGGCGCCGTCCGCGCCTGGGGCGACGCCATCACCGCACGGGTCGCCTCGTCGACGCTCGGCGTCCGCGCCGTCCAGGAGGCCCGGGTCGACTCCGCCACGGCCCTCGACTCCGCGCTCGGCCGCGCCAGGGCCGCCGGTGCGGTCTGGGGGACCTGGTCCGGTGGTGCGCGTGGTGCCGTGCTGCACGCCGTCGGCGACGCACTCGAGGCGAACCGCGCTGCGCTCATCGAGGTCATGGCGTCGGAGACCGGCAAGACCATCGACCAGGCCGACCCCGAGGTGTCCGAGGCGATCGACTTCGCGCACTTCTACGGCACCCTGGCGTCCTCGCTCGACGACGTCGACGGCGCCACCTTCACGCCCGCTGCGCTGACCCTGGTCGCGCCGCCGTGGAACTTCCCCGTCGCGATCCCCGCCGGATCGACCCTCGCCGCGCTGGCGGCCGGGTCCGCCGTCGTGCTGAAGCCCGCGCCGCCCGCCGAGCGCTCCGGCGCCGTGCTCGCCTCGATCATCGAGACCGCGCTCGACGCCCACGGGGCCCCGGCCGACGTGCTCGCGTTCCTGCAGGTGTCGGAGAACGACCTCGGGCAGCAGCTCATCGCGTCCCCGATGGTCGACCAGGTCATCCTCACCGGTGCGTACGAGACGGCCGAGCTGTTCCGTTCGTTCCGCCCCGACCTGCCGCTGCTCGCCGAGACCTCGGGCAAGAACGCCGTGATCGTCACGCCGTCGTCCGACCTCGACCTCGCCGTGAAGGACGTCGTTGCGTCGGCGTTCGGGCACGCCGGCCAGAAGTGCTCGGCCGCGTCCCTCGTCGTCATGGTCGGCTCGGTCGCGAAGTCGAAGCGTTTCCGGAACCAGCTGCTCGACGCGGTGGCCTCGCTCACGGTGGGCTACCCGACCGACGCCGCGACGCAGATGGGCCCCGTCATCGAGCCGGCCTCGGGCAAGCTGCTCGACGGCCTGACGAAGCTCGGCGCGGGGGAGTCCTGGGCCGTCGAGCCGAAGCCGCTCGACGAGACCGGCAAGCTCTGGAGCCCGGGTGTCCGACAGGGCGTCCGCCGCGGCTCGGAGTTCCACCGCACCGAGTACTTCGGCCCGATCCTCGGCATGATGACCGCCGACTCGCTCGACGAGGCGATCGACATCGTGAACGAGGTCGACTACGGCCTGACCTCGGGCCTGCACTCGCTCGACCCGGCCGAGATCGGTACCTGGCTGTCGCGGATCCAGGCGGGCAACCTCTACGTCAACCGCGGCATCACGGGCGCCATCGTCCGCCGCCAGCCGTTCGGCGGGTGGAAGAAGTCGGCGGTCGGCGCCGGCACGAAGGCCGGTGGGCTGAACTACCTGCTCGGGCTCGGGTCCTGGACGCCCGCACCGGCGGTCGCTGCGTCCGGTGTCGCCGTGTCGGGTCCGGTCTCGGCGTTCGCCCGGGCTGCCGAGGTCGCTTCGCCGATGCTCGACCGTGCGCTGGCCTCCGACGAGCAGGCGTGGTCGACGCTGTTCGGCACCGCGACCGACGTCTCGGCGCTCTCCGCCGAGCGGAACATCGCCCGGTACCTGCCGTTCCCGTCGGTGCAGGTGCGGCTGGCCGCGGTTGCCGACTCGGACACGGACGCTGAGGCCTCGGTGGTCGACCTCGTCCGCGTCGTCGCCGCAGCGCTCCGTGCCGGCACGACGATCGAGGTCTCCACGGCCGCGACGCTGCCGTCGTCCGTCGCCGCGGCGATCCGTTCGCTGCCGATCGTCCGTTCGCTGTCGCAGACAGTGTCCGACGCGGCCTTCGCGAGCTCGGTCGCCTCGGGTCCGTCGACCCGGGTGCGGCTCATCGGCGGCGACACCTCGGCGCTGTACTCGGCCGTCGGTGGTCGCCCGGACGTCGCGGTCTACGGCGGCCCCGTGACCGAGGCCGGGCGGCTCGAGATCCTGCCCTTCGTCCGCGAGCAGGCGGTGTCCATCACGGCGCACCGCTTCGGCACGCCGAACCACCTGACCGACGACCTGATCTGACCCCGGACTGCGGCGCTGGCGTTCGGGTCCAGCGCCGCTTGCACAACCGAAGTGCCCCCGAACCGCGCGATCGCGTGGTTCGGGGGCACTTCGGTTGAGCGGCGTGCGGAACGCCGTGCACGGGGCTGTCCGGTCGCCGCACCGCCTCGGGTGCTTCGGAGGGACCGAGCGTTGCCTCGGGTGCGCGTCGCAACCACGGCGCGCAACCCCTGAGGAGCTCCACCATGACCGAGCCGTTCGCACGCCCGACCGCCCTGGCCCACGTCCGTGTCACCGTGACCGATATCCACCGGAGCAAGGCCTTCTACCAGCTGCTGCTCGGCACGGATCCGGCGATCGACTTCAGCGACCAGGTCGACGAGCCGGGTGTCCGCGAGGACCGCGAGCGTTTCTACGGCGGATCGGTGTTCCGGCTCGGTGACCAGGTGTTCGGACTCCGTCCGGTCGCTCCCGCGGGGCAGACGTTCGATCCGGACACCGTCGGCCTCGACCACGTGAGCTTCGTCGTGGGTTCGGTCGACGAGCTGCACGAAGCGGCCGCCCGACTCGATGCCGCGGGTGTCGAGCACGGCGAGGTCACCGACCTCGGCGACGCCGGCATGGTGATCCTGTCCGTGCAGGACCCCGACGACATCAACCTCGAGCTGGCCGCTCTGAAGGGCTGAGGTCGTCAGTCGGCGACGGCGGGCTGCTGCGCGACCATCGACCCGGTCACGAGCTCGCGGAGTTCGGCGGGCAGCGGGATCGGTCGGCGCGCACCCTCGCGGTCGATGATGACGTGCACGAACTCACCGGTGGCGAGCAGGGCGCCGTCGGACTGCCGGAACAGCCCGAACTCCCACGACAGGCTCGTGGTGCCGAGGTGCTTCGAGCGCATCCCGACCTCGATGACGTCCGGCCAGACGGCGGACTCGACGAACCGGCAGCTCGACGACACCAGCACGGCGATCCACTCCGACGAGAACGGGTCGAGCCCGGCGGCCTCGCGGAACCAGTACGTCGACGCGTTGTCCATCGCCGAGTAGTAGATCGTGTTGTTGACGTGCCCGAACATGTCGTTGTCGTTCCACCTGGTGGGGTAGGAGCGGCGGAACGGGTACTCGTCGATGGTCATCGGTCTCCGATCGGTGGTGCGGGTGTGGCGTGCACCGCGTCGGGCCGCAGGACGTACTCGAACGCCGCACGTGCCCGGTCGGGATCAGGGGTCTCACCGGAGATGAACTCGGCGTAGGTGAACGACTCGGAGATCCGGACGAGCAGCCGTGCGAGCTCCTCAGCCGACAACGGTGCCGGATCGAACGTACCGGACGACTCCTGCTGCTCGATGAGAGCGGTCACCCGGGCGACGAACCGGCTCTGCACGTCGCTGTCCGAGGTGGTGAGCAGACGCATCGCCCGAGCGGGTTCGCGCGTCAGGAACGCCCGGAAGTACGGGGCGTCGATCAGGTCGGCGGTGAACCGGTCGAGCACGACGACGAGCCGGGCTGCTCCGGACGCCCCGATCTCGTCGGCGGCGTGAGTGGCTCCGTCGAGGGTCGGGACTGCGAGGGACCACAGGATCTCGGACAGCAACCGGTCACGGTTGCCGACCCAGCGGAACAGCGACGTGCGGTCGACGCCGAGTGCAGCAGCCAACGCCCCCATGTCGATCCGCGAGCCGGCGATGAAGGTGTGACGGGCCTCCCGGAAGGCGCGCAGCGCAGAGTCTGATGTGTACACGCGATCCTCTCTTGCAACGTTTTCGAGAATGATGCATCGTGGTTCCCATGTCAACGACGATGCCCGCGACGCCCCTGCTCGAATCGGACTTCTACGGCTTCCAGCAACAGCTCACCGAGCAGGAGCGCGCGTCGCTCGGGCAGCTCCGGCAGTACCTCGAGCGCGAGGTCGCGCCCATCGCCGACGCGTACTGGGCGCGCGCCGAGTTCCCGATGCAGGTCATCGCGCCGCTCGCCGAGCTCGGCATGTACGGGCCGGGCGTCCCGCTCGTGCGGCAGTTCGAGAACTCGGCCGTGTACCGCGGCTGGGCGGCCCTCGAACTCGGACGCGTGGACGCGAGCGTCGCCACCTTCATCGGCGTGCAGTCCGGCCTGGCGATGAACTCGATCGCGGTCGCGGGCAGCGACGAGCAGCAGCGCGAGTGGCTCCCTCGGATGGCCACGGGTGAGGTCGTCGGGGCGTTCGGGCTCACCGAGCCGTACTCGGGCAGCGACTCGGCGAAGGGTCTGCGCACCACCGCCCGGCGCGAGGGCGACGAGTGGGTGCTCGACGGCGAGAAGCGCTGGATCGGCAACGCCACCTTCGCCGACGTCGTCGTCATCTGGGCGAAGGACGTCGCCGACGGCCAGGTCAAGGGCTTCCTCGTGACCACCGACACCGCGGGCTTCACCGCGACGAAGATCGAGGACAAGATCGCACTGCGCGGCGTGCAGAACGCCGACATCGTCATGCACGACGTCCGGGTGCCCGAGTCGCGTCGGCTGCAGGACGCGACGTCGTTCCGCTCGACCGCCGAGGTGCTCCGACTGACGCGCACCGAGGTCGCCTGGCAGGCCGTCGGCATCGCGGTCGGTGCGTACGAGGCCGCGCTCGCCTACGCCCGCGAGCGGGTCCAGTTCGGCAAGCCGATCGCCGCGCACCAGCTCGTCCAGGACCTGCTCGTCAAGTCGCTGTCGAACATCACGGCCTCGATCGCACTCTGCACGCAGGCCTCGGCCATGCAGGACGCCGGGGTCGGTGGCGACGAGCACTCGGCGATGGCCAAGGCGTTCGCCACCGCGAAGATGCGGGAGACCGTCGCCTGGTGTCGCGAGGTGCAGGGCGGCAACGGCATCGTGCTCGACAAGGGCGTGGCCCGGTTCTTCGCCGATGCCGAGGCGATCTACTCGTACGAGGGCACGCGCGAGGTCAACACCCTGATCGTCGGGCGGGCGATCACCGGGCAGGCCGCGTTCGTCTAGCGGCCCGCCCGGCCCGCCCGCGCTACCCGAGCAGCGCTGGCCGCTCCCACTCCTGATCGAGCACGTGCTGCCCGAGGAACGCGAACACCGTCTGGTACCAGACCACGGCGTGCTGCGGGGCGAGGACCCAGTGGTTCTCGTCCGGGAAGTACAGGAACCGGTGCGGCATCGAGCCGTCCGGCGCCGCGTGGTATTCCGCGAGCTCGGACCAGAGCCGCAGCCCCTCGCCGATCGGTACCCGGTAGTCCTTGTCGCCGTGGATCACGAGCATCGGTGACGTGATCTCGGCCACGAACCGGTGCGGGTCGTTCGCCGCGATCCCGTCGGCGTCGAAGATCGACGACCAGTACTGCGACATGTCCGTCGTGCCGTTGAACTGATCGAGCGCCCACAGGCTGGCGTGGGTGACGATCGCGCGGAACCGGTCGGTGTGCCCGGCGACCCAGTTCGCCATGTACCCGCCGAACGACCCGCCCATCGCTGCGGTCCGGGTCGCGTCGATGTCCGCCCGCGCCTCGACCACGTCGGTGATCGCCATCAGGTCGGTGTACGGCGCCTGCCCCCAGGCGTTCCAGCCGCGGTTCACGAAGTCGAGTCCGTAACCGGTGGACAGCGCGGGGTCCGGCAGGAGCACGGCGTAGCCCCGGGCTGCGAGCAGCATCGGGTTCCAGCGCCAGGACCACTGGTTCCACGAGTTGAGCGGTCCGCCGTGGATCCACAGGACGAGCGGGTGCGGCCCCTCACCCTCGGGCACGACCAGCCAGCCGCGCACGCGGGCGCCGTCGGCTGCGGTCGTCTCGACCTCTTCCAGGTGGGCGGGCACGTCCGGCAGGGGCGCCGGAGTCGCCAACGGGGTCACCGTGCCGTCCGTCGCGATCCGCACCGGGTGCAGCGGGGCCGCCCAGGAGGCCCGGAGCGCCACGACCACGCCGGTCGCCGCCGCCACGCGCAGGCTCGAGTACGCCCAGTCGTCGTGCGTCAGCTGCTCGACGGCGCCGCCGTCGAGGGGGATGCGGAAGACCGGCGCGCGGCCGTCCTGGTCGGCGACCGCCAGGAGCGCGCGGTCGCCGTGTTCGAACACGAGCTCGCCCGGCCAGCGGTCCCAGTCGGTCGCGACGCGGCGGGCGTCGGAGCCGTCGATGCCGGCGACCCAGACCTCCTGCTGGTTCGCGCCGGCCGGGGTGGAGCGGACGGTGCGGACCCAGGCGATCGTCCGGCCGTCGTGGCTGAGCGCCGGCATCTCGTGGTCGACGTCGACGTCGTCGAACAGCACCGTGCGGTGGCCGTTGGACAGGTCGATGGTGACGAGCGTCGAGCGGTCCCCACGGGCCTCCCGGACGCCGACGGATGCCAGCAGGACCGAGCCGTCGGGCGTGAGCGCCCCGCTGACGTGGTCGAGCGAGCGGCCGGGGGCCGGTGTGCGGTCGACGGGCTGGACGGGCTCGGCGCTGGCGCCGACGGCGTCGCTGCCGGTGTCGCTGTCGGCCGTGTCGAGCGTCAGCACGTGCGTCTGGGCCGGCCCGAGGTCGTGGTCCCAGGACCGGACCGGGTAGGTCTCGTGCAGGATCGCGCGGACCTGCTTGTCCTTCCGGCTCTTCCGGAGCTCCGCGTCGGCCTCGAGCACGGTCGCGGGGTCGGAGCCGGCCCCCGGCAGCAGGTCGGCGGTCAGCGCGACGACGTCCGACGACGCCGCGGTGGACAGGACCCCACCGACGCCCCCGGCCAGGCGGGTGAGCGGACGTGCCTCGCCACCGGTCGCCGGCAGCACCCAGAGCTGGGCTGCCTCGAGGTCGGTGGCGTCGGCGTCGGGCCGGGCGGAGACGAAGAGCAGGTCGCCGGCGCGGGTGAAGGCGATGCCGCCCTCGCCCTTGGCGGAGCGTGTCAGGCGGACCGGGCGCGCGGGGGTGTCGACGGTCGGCGTCGCGGGCACCTGCCAGATCGATCGGCGGTACCCGGTTGCGTCCGTGTCGAGCGCACCGACCGTCAGCGCGACGCGGGTGCCGTCAGGGCTGATGTCGATCCCGTCGACGCGGGGGAGCGCGATGTACTGGTCGAGGTCGGAGAACGGGGTGCTCATGCGTGCACGCTCGCCAGGTCCTCGGCCCAGAAGGCGGCGACCTGCTCGGCGACCGCGGTGCCCTGGGCGTGGCCGGCCTCGGCCGACGGTGCCTGGGTGGCGAGCGAGAGCGAGTTCGTGCCGAAGGCCTGCTGGGACGCGCTGTCCGCCACCACGACCTCGACCGACGAACCGCCGGCCCGCAGGGTCTCGACGGCGACGTCGAGCCAGGGCCCGCACGGTGACGGGCCCTCGGGGCCGCAGGCGATGACGAGCACGCGCTCGTACCCGGCGGCGGCGTCGGCGTTGGTGCCCGAGCGGACACCACCGTCGACGTACGGGCGGCCGTCGATGGTGACCGGGGTCCAGACGAAGGGCACCGAGCAGCTGGCCGCGACCGCACGGGGGAGCGGCACGCCGTCGGCTGCCGTCAGCAGGCGGAAGGTGCCGTCGGTGGCGTCAACCGCGGTGACGGCGAGCGGCTTCTCCGGCCACTCGGTGGACGGGAGCGTCTCGCCGAAGGTCGCCGTGCGCTCGTCGTCGCTCTGCCCGCCGACGACCTGCTGGGCGGCCTGGCCGAGTCGAGCGCGGGCGTCCTGCTCGCCGGTCGCACCCTGCAGTGCTGCGCCGATGTGCTGCTGCACGGCCTCGACGTCGATGGGGGCCGGCTCTTCGTAGGTGGTGGGCGCCGGGGTGTGCTGCTGGTCGTAGGCCTGCTGGACGGCACCGTTCCGGACGAACGCGCCGACGACGCTGCCGGCGCTGGTGCCGACCACGAGGTCGGCGGCGTCGAGGTCGACGCCGGCTTCCTGCAGGGCGACGAGGACACCGACTTCCCACGCGATGCCGGCGACACCTCCGCCGCCGAGGACGAGGGCTCTGGATCCGGGAACGGGCGTGCTGACGTCGGTCATGGGTCCTGCTTACCAGCTGCGTGCGACGGGCCGGTGGAGGCCGATGGATCCTGTGGAGAACCCGCCTGTGGACAACTCCGTCCGCGTCGGTGGCGTGACCTAGCGTCGTGGTCATGGGGAACCAGCGTTCAGGACGGGTCGGCACGGTCGTGTGGCCGATCGTGGTGGCTGCTGCGCCCACCGCGGCGTTCCAGCTGCCGAACCTGTTCGTCACGCCGGCGGTCCGGCTGTCGCTCGTCGCGTTCGGGCTCGTCGTGCTCGTCGGCGCCGTGACCGTGCAGGTGGTCCGGACCCGGCGCAGCGACGCAGCTCGGTCGGTGGCCGAGGACAACGCCACCGCGGCGGAGCTCGAGCAGTCGACGGCGGTCCGGTACGCGTTCGGCCAGATCGCCACCCGGCTCGTCCGGTTCACCGAGCTGCCCCGGTCCGAGCGCCACGGCGAACTCTCGGTCGTCGCCGACCGCGTCGCCGTGGCCCTGGCGTTCTACCTGCTGCCGAAGGTGCCCGACGTCCGCGCCAACGTGTACCAGCTGTCCACCGATCTGCGGGCGCTCG
Source organism: Curtobacterium sp. MCPF17_021 (assembly GCF_003234605.2). Taxonomy (NCBI): domain Bacteria; kingdom Bacillati; phylum Actinomycetota; class Actinomycetes; order Micrococcales; family Microbacteriaceae; genus Curtobacterium; species Curtobacterium sp. MCPF17_021. Next base: position 1,511,141 of record NZ_CP126252.1, read on the forward strand.
AGCCGATCGGTCACGGTGGCGCCGGCGACACCGCCGGGGTCTTCCGAGCGGGCACGCCCTACGGCGACCGCAACCTCGAGTGGGTGCTGGTCGGGGGATCACCCCGGATCGTCGGTGACCGCTCGGCCGACGTGGACGTCGACCAGGACCTGCCGGGCTTCGAGCCGCGGTACACCTCGTACGTCTCGGTGGTGATCCGGTCCGACCAGTACTCGTTCGGCATGCTCACCGTCGACTCCCCGGTCCCCGACGCCTTCACCGAACTCGACGCCAAGAACATCGCGATGATGGCGTCGTTCATGGCCGTCGCGTTCTCGTTGACCTACTCGTTCCCCGAGCGCGACCGCAATCCAAGGAAAGGCCCGTGATGCTCACACGCTCTGTCGGACGCTCGACGTACGATGCCCCCATGACGACCGTGAACCCTGCTCCGCCGTCGTTCGGGCGTGCCCGGATCTCCTCGCCGAACTGGAACGACACCACCACCGACGCCGACTACGAAGACCTCGACGTCATCGCCGCCAACATCGAACGCGAGCGCGTTGCAGCCCGGCTCCGGGTCACCGCAGCAATCGCCGCGCGTCTGGGTCGCTGACCCCTCCCGCATCGTCCACGACGAACGGCTCCCACGCATGCGTGGGAGCCGTTCGTCGTCTGCGAGCCGGAGCCGGAGCCGGCCCCGGTGTCGCAGCTACGGCGCCTCGGTCACGTCGATGAGCACCTTGCCGACCGTGTCCTGCTCGACCGCGTCGTGCGCCTGGGCGGTCTGCCCGAGCGTGAAGCGGGTGAGCGGGAGCCCGGCGTCCTCGCCGACCGGCAGCACACCGTCGTGCAGCGCCTCGGTGACGTCCTCGGCCGCCGCGGACAGCGCCTCGTCGCCGATCGTGTAGAGCAGCAGGAACTGGTAGCGGGCGTTCACGCTCATGTTCGGGCGGATCGGCAGGCTCGCCTCGTCGCCGCCGTTGTTCGCGTAGATCGACACGACACCGTGGTTCGCCAGCACGTCGGCGACCAGCGCGGCGTTCTGCGGGATCGACACCTCGACGACGATGTCGACACCGTCCGGCGCGATCGCCCGGATGCGCTCGGCGGAGTCCTCCTCGCGGTAGTTCACGACGTGGTGGGCGCCGGCTGCCGTGGCAAGGGCTGCCTTCGCGTCCGAGCTGATCGTCGTGATGACGGTCGCTCCGGCCCAGCGGGCGAGCTGGATCGCGGCGTGCCCCACGGCACCGGCACCACCGGCGACGAGCACGGTGAAGCCGTCGAGGGCTCCGGGCCCCAGGCGTGCGGGGCCGTCCTCGTGGGTGGTGAGCGCTCGGTGCGCAGTCATCGCGGGGACGCCGAGCGAGGCGCCGACGTCGAACGAGACGCCGTCGGGCAGCGGGACCACGCGCGACTCGGGCACGACCGTGTACTCCTGTGCCGTGCCGGTCGGCCGTGACGCAGCCGCCATGAAGAGCCACACGCGGTCACCGACGGTCAGCCCGTCGACTCCGGGGCCGACGGCGTCGACGACACCGGCGCCGTCCTGGTTCGGCGTGATCTCGGGGAACGGCAGTCCGTCGCCGTACGTGCCGCCGGCACGGGCCTTCCAGTCGGTCGGGTTGACGCCGGAGACGACGACGCGGACGCGGACCTCACCGGCACCGGGCTCCGGGATCTCCTGCTCGACGAGTTCGAGGACGCTGCTGGCACCGGGCTTCGTGTAGACGATCGATCGCATGTCCCCAGGCAACCACTCGTCGCCGTCGGGGATTCCGAGTGCGTGGGCCGCGGGGCCACATCGTGAGCAGAAGGTGTCGCGTGCGGTCCTCGGACCCGACCGTTTCTGCTCACCAAGCGCCCAGCGCGCCCCGCGCCCGCGCACCGCCTCAGCGCGCGTCGTACCCCTCGCGCGCCTCGGCGACGTCGGGCATGTGCGAGGTGGCCCAGTCCTCCAGCGGCACGAGCACCGTGCGCAGCGACCGCCCGAGCTCGGTCAGTTCGTACTCCACGTGCGGCGGGATCTCGGGGAACACCGTCCGCGTCACCATGCCGTCGCGCTCAAGGGCCCGCAGCGTCTGGGTGAGCATCTTCTGCGAGACCCCCTGCACCCGGGCTGCCACCGCCGAGTACCGTGCGGGACCGTCGGCGAGGGCGCCGATCGTCAGCACGCTCCACCGGTCGCCGATGCGGTCGAGCAGCTGCCGACTAGGGCAGTCCGCCGCGTAGGGGCTGTACTCGAGTGCTGACATGGTGTCCTCCGTCACGCACCGCCAGGTGCCTACTTACTCAAAGAGAGTAACTCTTGTACGGTGACTGTCAACGTCACCGACGCCCAGCACGTCCACGAAGGGAACACCATGACCAACATCGTCGTCTTCGGAGGCACCGGCTACGCCGGCTCCGCCATCACCCACGAGGCACTCTCCCGCGGCATCACCGTCACCGCGGTCGCCCGCGACACGAGCAAGCTCGAGCCGGCCGAGGGTCTCACCCTGGCGCAGGGTGACGCGTTCGACGCCGACTTCGTGTCCGAGGTCACCAAGGGTGCCGACGTCGTCATCGTCTCGCTCCACGCCGTGCAGGCCGACGGCAGCGAGCTGAAGGACAAGTTCCAGCACTTCGTCGACGCCGCCGCTGCAGCCGGTGCGCGGCTCGGCATCGTCGGCGGTGCCGGCTCGATGCGCGTGTCCGAGGACGGCCCCCGCCTCTTCGACACCGACGGCTTCCCGGACGCCTTCAAGGGCGAGGCGAAGAGCCACGCGCAGATCCTCGACGCCCTCCGTGCGTCGGACACCGACGTCGACTGGTTCTACGTGAGCCCCGCCGCGGCCTTCGGCAGCTACAACCCGGGCGAGCGTCGCGGCACCTACCGCGCCTCGGACGAGGTCCTGCTCGCCGACGCCGAGGGCAACTCGGACATCTCCGGCGCCGACTACGCGATCGCGTTCGTCGACGAGATCGTGACCCCGGCGCACCACCAGACGCGTTTCGGCGTCGCCTACTGAGGCACTGCCCCTCGCAAGACACCGGTGTTCACGCAACGCACCGCGGGATCCCGCGGTGTCGAGCGTGAACACCGGTGTTTTGCACACCGCCGGACCCGACCAACGGGCGGCCGGGAGGCGCGGGGCGGGGCCGCCACGGGCCTCCAGGCCGGCGGGTGGTCACCGCCAGGGCCCGCGTCAGTGCGCAACGATCGCCGGCACCGGCAGGTGGTGGCGCATCCGCACCGCCAGGTGCAGGCCGCCCCGGCGGGCGAGCACGAGCGCGATCACGGCGGCGGCAGCAGCAGGCACGCCTCCGGCGACCATCATCCCCACGTGCGCACCGAAGCGGTCGACGATCTGGCCCATCAGCGGTCCGCCGATCGCCTGTCCACCGAGCAGCACGAGGACGTAGAGCGACATCACCCGGCCGCGGATCGCCACGTTCGACGACAGCTGCACGAGCGAGTTCGACGCGGTCTGGAACAGCAGCTGCGACATCCCCACCGCCACGAGCGCGACGGTGAACGGTGCGATCGCCGGGATCGACCCGGATACGACGAGCAGCACGCCCGTCCAGAACACCCCGCCGACGATGGTGCGGAGCCGGACGACGGCCCTCCGGGTGGAGAGCAGTGCACCGACCAGGGCGCCGATCGCCACGGCGGAGTTGAACACCCCGTAGCCGCCAGCGCCGACGTCGTACACCTGTGACGCGAAGGCGGACAGCAGCACGGGCATCGTCAGCGCGAACACCGAGAAGAACGCGACGAGGATCACCGGCACGATGATCGTCGGCTTGTGCACGGCGTAACGCAGGCCCTCCACGAGCTGCCCCTTGCCGCGGGGCGCCGGGGGTGTGCGGTGCAGTTCGGAGACCTTCAGGAACCCGAGCGTCACGACGACGGCGACGCAGGCGATCGCGTTCACGCCGAACGACCACCCCGCGCCGACCGCGACGAGCAGGGCACCGGACAGTGCCGGACCGATCATGCCGCCCAGCTGGAACACCGACGAGTTCACGCTGATGGCGTTCCGCAGGTGCTTGTGCCCGACGATCTCGGTGACGAACACCTGCCGTGCCGGGTTGTCGATCACGGTGACCATGCCGACCAGGAACGCGATCACCCAGATGTGCCACGCCTCGACGACGCCGGCGAGTGTCAGGACGGCGAGCAGCGCGGACAGCACCGCGAAGGCTCCCTGCGTGATCATCATGAGCGCGCGCTTCGAGAACCGGTCGACCAGGACGCCGCCGAGCAGCCCGAACAGCAGCATCGGCGCGAACTGGCAGGCGACCGTGATGCCGACCTGCGCGACCGACCCGGTCAGCTGCAGCACGAGCCAGTCCTGCGCGATGCGCTGCATCCAGCCGGCGGTCATCGCCACCAGGTTGGTCGCCGTGAACAGCCGGAAGTTCGGCACGGACAGGGCGATGAGCGTGTGGCGCCACGGCGGTCGCGTGGCCTGGATCGGGAGCGGTTCGGTGGGCGGGGGGAGGGTCGTCGGTGACGCGCTCACGGTGCGGGGTTCTCCGGACGTCGGTGTGGATCTGGTACCCCAACGAAACTACGTGGCGCCGGGCCATTCGATACCCCTATGGTGGCTATCACTCCATTGCGATGTCGAATGAGGTCGCACCGACGGAAGGCGCGACGTGCTCGATCCGGTCCTGTTGCAGACGTTCCTGGCCGTGGCGGAGACCGGCAGCTTCACGCAGGCCGGCACCCGGCTCGGCATCAGCCAGCCGACGGTGTCCCAGCACGTCCGGCGCCTGGAGACCGCGGTGGCGCGCACCCTGGTCGCCCGGGACACCCGCGGCGTCGCCCTGACCGACAACGGGGACGCTATGGCCGGGTTCGCACGGACGATCCTCGCCGCGCACGCCACCGCCGACGCCTACTTCTCCGGCGCGGCCACCCGCGGGCGGCTGCGGTTCGGGGCGGCGGACGACCTCGCCATCACCCAGCTGCCGCGGATCCTGCGGGACTTCCGACGGCTGCACCCGCAGGTGAACCTCGAGCTCACGGTGAACCAGTCGGCACCGCTGCTCCGCCGGGTGCACGCCGGCCAGCTCGACCTGGTGTTCATCAAGCAGACGGCGGGGGAGTCCGCCGAGGGCACCCGGGTCGCCACCGACCAGATGGTGTGGATGGCGCAGGACGGCATCGCCCTGGAACCCGGCGAACCCGTCCCGCTGATCGCGTACCAGGCGCCGAGCATCAGCCGGCAGATGGCGATCGACGCCCTCGAGGCCGCCGGCCGCACCTGGCGGATCACCTGCAACACCCGCGACGTCAACGGGGTGCTCGCCGCGGTGCGCGCGGGCATCGGCGTCGCGGTGTTCCCGCACTCGCTGATCCCGGCCGACCTGGTGAAGGTGTCGCAGCGGCTCGGGCTGCCGGACCTGCCTGCGGTGGACTACGTCCTCATCGCGAACCCGACGGTGCAGCGGGAGCCGATCGACGCGCTGACGAACGCGATCCTGTCCCGCGGGGTCGTCCGCGCCGTCTGAGCGCGTGCATGGGCGGCGAGACGCCGGCGTGTTCCGGGATGGAGAGCGCGACGAGACGCCGGCGTGTTGTCTCGACACCGCCGAGCCGTCGAGACGCCGCGACTTTCGGGGGCGTCTCGACGTCGACGCGGCGTCCTGCCGAGACGACGGCGTCTGAGCGCTCGCCGCGCTACGGGGCGAGCGTCGGGGTCGTGCCGGTGCCGGTGACGTCCGGCAGCGTCACGCCCGCGAGCGGCAGCAGCGCCGCCGCGACCGCCCACAGCAGCACGATCGTGCCGACGCCACCGAGCACGGCGCCGAGCAGCGCGACCGGCCGCTGCCACGTGGCCGTCCGGTCGCGAAGTGTCACGATCGAGAGCACCAACGCGAGCAGTCCGAGCACCACGCCGACGCCGTGCACGATCGCGGGAGCGGTGAACCACCAGGCCGCCAGACCGATCGTCGCGATCCCGGCGACGGCGCCGAGCACTGCGCCGGCGGTCGCACCGAGCGCACGGCGTGGCTCTGGCAGGGCGGCTGCGGCCACGGGCTGGTCGAGCAGTTCGGTCGGGAGGCCCGCCTCGCCCCCGCCGGCACCCTGCGGCACCGGGGTGGGTGCGACCAGAGCCGTGGTCGCCCGGGCCTTCGGGGTCGCGACGGCGGTGCCGCCGGGAGCGGCGGTGGTCGGCGCCGCGTGCAGCACGGCGTCGAACGACCCCGCGGCTGCGGGTGCTGGTGCGGCCGACCGTGCGGCGGCCTGCTGGTGGGCGAAGCGTCGGGGCGTCCGGTAGCCGATCGGGCCGACGGGCTCGGGTTCGGTGCCCTCGACGACCACGTGTTCGAGGCCGGGCACCGAGAACCGGGGCTGTCCGGCGACGGGCACCGCGGGTGTGGCGGTCGGCGCTGCCGGGGACGCCTCCGGCGAGGGGGTGGTGAGCGGCGCGACGAGTGGTGCGGCGTCCGCCGAGGCGGGTGCGGCGGCGACCGGGGAGACCGGCACCACGAGCCCGGAGGCGGGGACGACCGACGACGGCGGCACCGCGGGGGTCTCGAACGGCACGGTGTGCACGTTCGGCGACGTCGGGGCCGGGGGCAGCAGGTCCTGCTGCGGCGGGAAGTCGGGCACCGGGGCGTCGGCTTCGACCAGGGCGGCGATCGACGCGGGCTCGGACGTCGGTGCGTGCGCGACCGGCACATGCGCGGCGGGTGCCTGCTCAGCCGCGGCGTTCCCTGCCGGGGCGACCGTGGTCGGTGGGACCGGCGCCGCGTGGGCGGCGCGTGACGAGGCGGGGGTGGGGCGGGCCTCCCGGCCGGAGGCGTTCACGTGACCGGCGGCGGCGACCCGCTCGGGCGCGACCTCGTCGACGGGCGGCGCGGTCACCCAGGCCGGGACGGGCCGACGGGGCCGGTCCGATTCGGGCATGCGATGCGCTGCCACTGCGGCGCTCCTTCCGTCGACTGATCCATGCTCAGTTGTAGCGGCAACCGCTGTGTGGATCGCAGCCCCAGTTCGGGGTCGCCGGTACGTTCGGGTGATGACCGGAATCGAACACCGTCCGCTGGGCCCCTCGGGGCTCGTCGTCTCCACCGTCGGCCTCGGCTGCAACAACTTCGGGCGGCGGGGAACCGCGTCCGAGTCGCAGGAGGGCACCGACGCCGTCGTCGCTGCGGCCCTGGACGCCGGGGTGACGCTCTTCGACACCGCGGACATGTACGGCGGCGTGCCGGGCATGTCCGAGGAGATGCTCGGACGCTCGATCCGCGGCCGCCGCGACGAGATCGTCCTCGCCACGAAGTTCGGCATGGACATGCAGGGCGCGAACGGCCCGGACTGGGGCGTCCGCGGGTCCCGCCGGTACGTGCGGCTCGCGGTCGAGTCGTCGCTCCGCCGCCTCGGCACGGACTGGATCGACCTGTACCAGATGCACCGGCCCGACGAGGTGACCCCGATCGAGGAGACCCTGTCGGTCCTCGACGACCTGGTCCGCGAGGGCAAGATCCGGTACGTCGGGCACTCGAACTTCGCGGGGTGGCAGATCGCCGAGGCCGAGCTCACCGCATCGATCGCCGGCACCACCGCGTTCGTGTCCGCGCAGAACGAGTACAGCCCGCTCGCCCGGCATGCCGAGGCCGAGGTCCTGCCGGCCGTGCGGGCGTACGCGCTCGGGTTCCTGCCGTTCTTCCCGCTGTACAACGGGCTGCTCACCGGCAAGTACACGAAGGCGGGCGGCCCGGCCGACGGTCGGCTGACGACCTCGAAGCCGCAGGTGCTCGAGGACGCCCCGTGGGACGTGCTCGACGACTACCAGCGGTTCTGCGACGACCGGGGTGTGACGATGCTGCAGGCGACGTTCGCGTGGCTCCTGGCGCAGCCGGGGCTGTCGAGCGTCATCGCGGGGGCGACGAAGCCGGAGCAGATCACGCAGAACGTCGAGGCCGGCACAACGTGGACGCCGACCGAGGACGACATCGCCGACATGACGACGATCTTCGACCGGGCCTGAGCGGGCCTTCGCGCCGGGTGGTTTCGCGCCCGGTTGTTTCGCGCTGAGCGACAGGTCACGGGCTGCGGAGCCCGTGAGGTGTCGCTCAGCGCGAAACGGCGTCGGCGGCGCGGTACAGCGGCGGTGCGGTGCCGCGCGGCGCTGCGGACTAGCGCGTCGCGGCGGCCAGGGCGTCGCGCAGCTCGGCGGCGGTCATCCGCGGGCCGTAGCCGGGGGTGTCTCGCTGGATGCGCCAGCCCTCGGCGAGCGGTCCGGCGTCGACGACGTCGAAGCCGAACGCGTCGATGAGCTCGGCGACGGTCTGCTTGGCGGAGTCGTCGTCGCCGGCGATGACCAGGGCACGACGATCAGGGGTGCCGGCGGGCGTCGCGTGGCCGGTCAGGTCGTCGGCGCCGATGTGGTTGAACGCCTTCACGACACGGGCGCCGGGCAGGTGGTCCTGCAGCATCTCGGCCGTGGTCGTGGACTGGTCGTCGAGGGCGGCGATGTGGCCGTCGCGCTCCCAGTAGTAGTTGTTCGTGTCGATGACGACCTTGCCGACGAGGGGCTCGACGGGGATCGTCTCGATCGCGGCGAGCGGCACCGTCACGACGACGATCTCGCCCGCTGCGGCTGCCTCGTCGCGGGTCGCTGCGCGTGCGCCGTCGCCGAGTTCCGTGACCAGGTCGGTCAGGGTCTCCGGGCCGCGGGAATTCGCGATGACGACCTGGTGGCCGTTCCGTACCGCGAGTCGTGCGAGCTGGGATCCGATGTTGCCGGCGCCGATGATTCCGATGGTTGTCATGGTGTCCCTGCAACGCTGCCCGCCGTCGTGCATTCCCCGGGAGGCGCGAACGCCCCGCCGGGAGCATGATGGCGGCATGGACCACGAGTTCCGCGACGAGACCGACCAGGACCGCTACGCGATGTACGTCGGCGGCGAGCTCGTGAGCGTGCTCGACTACCGGGTGAACGGTGACGCGGTTGCCTTCCCGCACACCTACACGGTCCCGAAGCACCGCGGCCACGGCTACGCGGCGCAGCTCGTCGAGTACGCCGTCGCCGACGTCGAGTCGTCGACCACGAAGCGCATCGTCCCGATGTGCTGGTTCGTCGGCAAGTGGTTCGACGAACACCCCGAGAAAGCCGACCTGCTCAGCCGCAGCGCCGCGGACTGAGCACCGAACGAAGGGGCTCCCGTGCCCACCATCACCCCGTTCCTCTGGTACGACGACCAGGCCGAACAAGCGGCCGAGTACTACGTCGGACTGTTCCCCGACAGTCACGTCGACAGCGTGAGCCGGATGCCCGACGGCCGTGCGCTCGTCGTCGAGTTCACGTTGCTCGGTGCCCCGTACCGCGCGATGAACGGCGGCCCCGGGCACCCGCACACCGACGCCGTCTCGTTCCAGATCGACGTGGACACGCAGGACGAGCTCGACCGGCTGTGGGACGCCCTGCTCGCCGACGGCGGGAGCCCGACGGCGTGCGGGTGGTTGACCGACCGCTGGGGTCTGGCGTGGCAGGTGACCCCGTCGATGCTGGGGGAGCTGATGAGCGGATCGGGTGATCCGGAGGCCAACGCCCGCGTGTTCGAGGCCATGATGCAGATGGTCAAGTTGGACATCCCCGCACTGCAGGCTGCCGCGGCCGGTCGCTGACCCCACTCTCCGCGGACCCGCCGGTAGTGTGACCGGACCAGAAGACCGCCGGCCGGCGCCGGCACAGACAGGCTGGAGCCACCATGGACCACCCGAGTTCGAGGGTCCGCAACAGCGACATCAGCCGGGCGTACACGGAGCTCGCCCGCATCACCCGTCGGGCGAGCATCCGTGCCCGCGGCTCCGACCAGGTGTTGAGCGTCGTCGACCAGTCCCTCGTCGACTTCGTCGTCCAGCACCCGGGCTGCATGGCCATCGACATCGCCCGCTACCTGCGCCTGAACCGTTCGACGATCTCGCGGCAGCTGTCCGGGCTCCTCGCGACCGGACTGGTGCGGACGACCGACGGCGGCAGCGGCAACGCGAAGCCGCTCGAGGCGACCGACGCCGGCCGCGCCGCGCTCGAGCGGTCGGTGCAGCTGCACCGGGACGCGCTCGACGAACGGCTCGCCGACTGGTCGGACGACGACATCGCACTGCTCGCCGGGCTGCTGGAGCGCCTCGGCGCCTCGGACGAGGCCGGGCTCCCGATGCCGGCACCCACCGAGTCGTGACGACGTCGTTCGTCCTGCTGTCCGACACGCACCTGCCGAAACGCGCGAAGGACCTGCCGCCCGGACTGTGGCACGACGTCGACGCGGCCGACCTCGTGGTGCACGCGGGGGACTGGGTCGACCTGGCCACCCTCGACGCCGTGCAGGCGCGGTCCAGCCGCTTCGAAGGCGTGCGGGGCAACAACGACGGTCCGGAGTTCGACGACCGGCTGCCGCTCGTCGCCCGGTTCGGTGTCGAGGACCTGCGCTTCGCCCTGGTGCACGAGACCGGGGCGTCGACCGGTCGGGAGCGCCGGATGGACGCCGAGTACCCGGACACCGACGTGCTCGTCTTCGGCCACTCGCACATCCCGTGGGACACCGTGGCGCCGTCGGGGATGCGCCTGCTCAACCCCGGTTCGCCGACCGACCGCCGTCGCCAGCCCGACCACACGTGGATGCGCGGCACGGTCAACGGTGCCGAGCTCTCCGTCGAACTGGTGCGGCTGCCCCCGGTCGCCCGCTAGCCCAGGTCGCCGGCCTGTGTCGGCGCGCCCCGTTCCCGAAAGCGACAGATCCCCGCGGAACTTCTCCGGACATCTGTCGCTTTCGCGGGGTGTTCGACGGCCGTCAGTGCAGCAGTGTCGCTTCGGCGGCACCGACCGCGTCGCCCGCAGCCGCGGCGGCACCGACCGCACCGCCCGCCGTGACCGCGTCGCCCGCAGCCGCGGCGGCACCGACCGCACCGCCCGCCGTGACCGCGTCGCCCGCAGCCGCGGCGGCACCGACCGCACCGCCCGCCGTGACCGCGTCGCCCGCAGCCGCGGTGGCCCCGGCACCAGCAGCCCCTGCCGTCGGCATCCGGAAGAACGCGAGCTCCCACTCCGCCGAACGCCGGAACGCCCGCGCCATCCGCCCCCGCTCGTCGGGTGTCGCCGCACGGGCTGCCTCCTCGACGAGCCGGGTCGCCTCGGCGCTCGACGCCGCGAACCCCGGGTCACCGTACGCCGTGATCCAGTCCGCGAAGGCGTGCCCGTCCGGCGCGACCCCGAGCTGCGACCCGACCCAGGCGTAGACCCGGAAGCAGGGCAGCACCGCGGCGGCGAGCACCGCACGGGAGCCGGAGTCGGCGGCCTGCTGTAGGTGCGCGAGGTACCCGGCACACGTGGGGTGCACGGGATCGTCGGCGTGCGAATCGGCCAGCCGACGGTGGTGCAGGTCGCGCGCCTCGTCGGCACACCCCTGCGCAGCCGCCGCCCAGAACGCAGCAGCATCGCCAGCAGTACCAGCACCGCGCGCACCGACCCCGAGTGCCGCCAGGTGCCGCTCGTACGCCCGCAGGTAGTGGACGTCCTGCGCCAGGTAGCCCGCGAACACCTCCGGCTCGAGCGTCCCGTCCCGGAGCCCCACCAGGAACGCGCAGCCGATCGTCTCCTGCAGCACCGACGCCGCATCCGCCCACCACACGTCCGTGTACGACAGCGCCGGCAGGGCTGATCGCGCCTGCGCCCCGTGGTCGACCGGGCCGTTGCCGCTCCCGACCGACAGTGCGTCGGCCCCGCGCAGCGCCGCCGTCAGCCACTCCTTCGCCACGCCGACCGCGAGTTCCCAGTCGCCGTGCCGCGCGGCGAGCGTCGCGATCGCACTGGAGAGCGAGCACCCGGTGCCGTGCGTGTTCGTCGTCGTGACCCGGGGACCGGTGAACACCCGCACGGTGCCGTCCGGTGCCACGAGCACGTCGTCCGAGGTCGGCCCCTCGTCGTGCCCGCCCTTCGCCAGCACCAGGACGTCCCAGCGCGCCGCCACCGCACGCGCCGCCGCCAGCGACGAAGCCGACGCCGACGCACCACGACCGGGCACACCGGACCCGGCCAGTTCCGCCAGCACCACGAGCTCGGCCCCGTTCGGCGTCACCAGGTCGGCGAGCCCGAACAGCGCACCCATCGCCGAGGCTGCGTCCTCGTCGAGCAGCCGGTCCCCGCTCGTCGCCACCATCACCGGGTCGACGACGACCACCGGCGGCCGGTGCTCCCGCAGCCAGTCCGTCACGACCCGCACGACGTCGGCGGTGCCGAGCATCCCGATCTTCACCGCGTCGACCACGACGTCGTCCGACACCGCGTCGAGCTGTTCCCGCAGGAACCCGACGTCCGGCACGTGCACCGACCGCACCCCGTGCGTGTTCTGCGCGACGAGCGCCGTCACGACCCCCATCCCGTACCCGTCGTGCGCGGCGATCGCCTTGAGGTCCGCCTGCATCCCGGCCCCGCCCGTCGGGTCGGTCCCGGCGATGGTCAGCACCCGTGGGACGCTCATGCGTCCGCCCCGTGGTGCGTGGCGTCGGCCTGGAGGGACGGATCGCCGGCATCTGACGGCCTCGCCTCCGTCCCGTGGCCGGGTCCAGGGCCCCACGCGGCCACGTACGCCGCCGCCGCGGATCCGGGGTCGGCTGCGGCGCAGATGCCCGACACGATCGCGACGCCCGCGGCACCGGCAGCCCGGAGCGGCGCGACGTCGTCGAGGGTCACCCCACCGATCGCCACGCACGGCACGTCGGTCGCGGCGGCCAGCCGGGCGAACCCGTCGTGGCCGAGCGCCGGCGGGTGGTCCGCCTTCGTCGCCGTGGGGTGCACGACCCCGACGCCGAGCAGGTCCAAGGTGCCGCGGGGGAGTCGCTCGACGGCAGCCAGGTGCGCGAGCGTGTTCGCGGTGAGACCGACGTGGGCGTCCGCGCCGAGCAGGGCACGGGCAGCGGTGACGGGGACGTCGGACTGGCCGAGGTGCACGCCCGCGACCCGGTGTCCCGCGTGCCGTGCGGCGAGGGCGACGTCGAGCCGGTCGTCGACCACCACCGTCGCACGGTCCCCGACGGCGCCGGCGACCGCGGCGGTCAGGGCGAGCAGGTCACGCGCCGAGGCGTCCTTGTCCCGCACCTGCACGATCCGGACCCCGGCGTGCACGGCGGCAGGGACGACCCCGAGCACCCCGATGCCGTGCCGGTCGGCCAGAGCGCCGTCGGTCACCAGGTAGACGCCGAACCCCGCAGACTGCAGCCCGCTCATGCCGACACCGCCCGGGCATCGACCACCGGAGTCGTCTCGACCGTGATCCGGGCCTCGCGGACGACGTCCTCCGGGGTCAGCGACGCGAGCCGGTCGAGGAACAGCGGCTGGAAGGTCCCCGGCCCACCGGCATCCCGCGCCGCGAGCTCCGCGGCGATCGTGTGCACGGCGGTGGCGGCGACGGCAGCGGCACCCGCGTCCTCCGGCGCGACCGACGTGAACGCGGCGACGACCGCGCCGAGCGCACACCCGCCACCGGTGATCCGCGTCAGCAGGTCGGTCCCGTTCGCGACCCGGACCACACCGATGCCGGGCGCGACCAGCAGGTCGACCGCACCCGACACGGCCACCGCGGCCACGAGCCTCCCGTCCGAAGCGGCGACGGACGCGACCCGGGCGTCCTCCGTGCCCACCGTGCTGTCGACCCCGCGGCCACCGGCCGAGTCGCCGAGCAGGGCGAGCACCTCGGACGCGTTGCCCCGCAGCACCGTCGGGCGCAGCGCGAGCAGATCGCGCGCCAGGGCGGTCCGCACCGGCAGCGAGCCGACCGCCACCGGATCGAGGACCCACGGGGTCCCCGCGTCACGGGCGGCGTGCACGGCCTCGAGCGCGGCGACCCGCGGTTCGGCGTGCGGGGTACCGGTGTTCACCAGCAGGGCATCGGCGACGCGGGCGAACGGCCCCGCCTCGGTCGGCACGTCGACCATCGCGGGCGAGGCCCCGAGTGCGAGCAGCACGTTCGCCGTGACGTTCTGCACCACGGTGTTCGTGATGCACTGCACCAGCGGCGCCCGGGCACGCACGGCCTCGAGCAGTTCGGCGGTTCGGTGGGCCCAGGCAGGGGAGGGCGCAGCGGTTTCCATGGACGATCCCTTCGCGAGTACGAGCTCGAGCAGGTTCGACGGGTGTGATCTCAGCCGCTGGATGCGGCACCCCGTGTCTCGAGCGACACCGTACACGACGCCCGGTGACCACTTCGAGGCCCGCTCCGGGCACCGTGTGCCAGGGTTGGACCGTGCCAGATGCAACGCCCCCCGGGCCCCCACCCGGCCCCCGCGATCCCGGCGACGCCTGGGCGGTCGGCCCCGACGGCACCAGGGCGTGGGGACGCTTCGGCGCCGCCGGCCTGCTCGTCGACGACGGCGCCGGCCGCGTGCTCCTGCAACACCGCGTCGAGTGGAGCCACCACGGCGGCACCTGGGGCATCCCCGGCGGCGCACGGCACCAGGGCGAAGCAGCCGTGACCGCCGCCCTCCGCGAGTCCGCCGAAGAGGCCGGCGTCCCCGACGACGCGATCACCCTGCGCCACACCGCGCTGCTCGACCTGGGGTTCTGGACCTACACGACCGTCGTCGGGCGCGCCTCCCGACCCTTCGAACCCGTCATCGCCGACCGCGAGAGCCTCGCGCTGTCGTGGATCCCGATCGACCAGGTCGACGACCTGCCCCTGCACCCCGGGTTCGGCAGGTCGTGGCCGGCGCTCCGCGCCACGGTCGCGACCACCCCGCACGTCGTCGTCGACGCGGCGAACGTCGTCGGCAGCGTGCCCGACGGCTGGTGGAAGGACCGAGCCGGCGCCGCGTCACGCCTGCTCGCACAGGTGTCGGCGCTCGCCGCGGGCGGTGTCTCCGCATCGTTGCTCGACCTGCCGTTCGCACGGTGGTGGCCGCGGTGGACCGTGGTGCTCGAGGGAGAGGCCCGGGCCGCCGCAGACGTGGGCGGTGCTCGTGCAGACCGCGGTGCCGACACGGATCGCGGTGCCGGCGCGGGCCTCGGCGCCGCCACCGGCGCCGCCACCGGCGCCGTCGACGTCGTCCGTGCTCCGGCCTCCGGCGACGACGCCATCGTCGAGTCCGCGCGGGCCGCGGTGCAGGCCGGCGACGGGCCGGTCGTCGTCGTGACGGCCGACCGCGAACTCCGCGACCGCGTCGAGGCCCTCGGCGCGGTCGTCCACGGGCCGTCCTGGTTGCGCGACCAGCTGTAGCCGCCTGGACCGCCGTGTTCCGGATGGTGACCGAGCGGCCGTCGGTCGCTGCCGGTACGCTGACCCTCCGTCAACGGAGACGCAACACGCAGGAGGTTCCCCTTGGAGCGCATCACCAGGGCCGACGACCGAGTCCACCGCCCCGCCGGGCCGTGGACCCCCACGGTGCACCGGCTGCTCGCCCACCTGCACGAGCAGGGGTTCGTCGCAGCCCCCGAACCGATCGCCCTCGGTGACACCCTCGAGACGGTCTCGTTCGTGCCCGGTGTCGCGGGCGAGTACCCCTGGACCGAGGACATCGCCAGCGAGGCCGCCCTCGTCACCAGCGCCCGCCTGCTCCGCCAGTTCCACGACGCTGCCGCCAGCTTCCCGCGCAGCGCCACCGACGACCTCTGGTCGCAGGCCGACCGTGCCCCCGTCGAGACGATCGTGCACGGCGACTTCGCCCCGTACAACTGCGTCTACGACGGCATCGCCGCCGTCGGCCTGATCGACTTCGACACCGCCCACCCCGGGCCCCGCGTCTGGGACGTCGCGAGTGCCGTCTACCGGTTCGCGCCGTTCACCACCGGCGCTGTCGAGGGATCGACCGCCCCCGACCTCGACGAGCGGCTCGCGCGGGCCGCCGAGTTCTGCCGCGCCTACGCCCTCGACGACCGCTCCCGGGGCGTCCTGGCCGAGACGATGATCGCGTCCCTCGTCGCCCTGGTCACGACGATCGAGCACGAGGCCGCCGCCGGCAACCCGAAGTTCGTCAGCGACCTGCAGCACGGCCACGCCGACCTGTACCGCGCCGACGTCGCCTACCTGGAGCAGCACGCCGACGCCGTCACCGCCGCCGTCGCGTGACCACCAGCCCCGCGCGGCTCCGCACGGCGCGCTTCGCGGCGCAGGGCATCGCGGTGCCCGGGCTGCGACCCACCGAGGTCGTCGAGCGGATGCTGGCGGTGCAGGGGCAGGACCTCGGCCAGGTGCTCTGGGCCATCGGGGTCCGCGCTCCCGGATCGACGCGGGACGACGTCCGCGAGGCCTTCGACCGCGGGGAACTCGTCCGCTCGTGGCCGATGCGCGGCACCCTGCACGCCCTGCGGTCCGACGACCTGCGCCTGCTGCTCTCGCTCACCGCCGAGCGGACGCTCCGCACGATCGCCCGACGCGCCGCCGAGCTCGGCATCGACGACGCCCTGCTCGGCCGGGCCCGGGACGCGACGATCGCGGCCCTGGTCGGTGGTCGTGCGCTGGTCCGGGACGACCTGTTCGCGGCGTACCGCGCTGCGGGCATCGACCCGGCCGGAGGCCGCGGCTACCACCTGGTCCTGCAGCTCGCGCAGGAGGGCCTCGTCGCCTGGGGCCCCACCGCCCGCGTCGGGCAGGGGCTCGTGCTGCTCAACGAGTGGGCACCCGCCACCGCTGAGCTGCCGGACCGCGACGAAGCCCTCCGCCGGGTCCTGCTCGGGTACCTGCGCGGCCGTGGCCCCGCGACCGAGGCCGACGCCGCGAGCTGGACGAAGCTGCCGCTCGGTGACCTCCGCCGAGCGCGGTCGGCGGCGGGGAACGCGGTGGAGGACCTCGGCGACGGGCTCCTCGACCTCGCCGACCGGCCGGCAGCCGCGCGCGTCCCCACCGGGCACCTGCTCCCCGGCTTCGACGAGTACCTGCTCGGGTACGCCGACCGGTCCGCGCAGCTCGACCCGGCGCACGCCGACCGGGTCGTCCCCGGGGCCAACGGCATGTTCCTGCCGATGGCCGTCGTCCGGGGTCGCGTCGTCGGCACCTGGAAGCGCACCGAGCGCCGGGCCGGGCACCTCGTCACCGTCACACAATTCGGTGCCCTCGACGCGGCATCGGTCCGCGCGCTCGAGGCGGCGGCCGCGCGGTACGCGGCGTTCCTCGGTGCGCCCGTCGCGACCACGGTGGTCTGACGCGACCACCTGCGGACCGTGTGCCGAGGCTGCCCGGCCGCACCGCCCCTCCAGACCGCACCCAGCAACCATGCGGCGGACTCCGACACTGCCTCCGGTAATGTCGCAGGGCCATGACGGACAGCCCGGCCGACGCCACCCCCTACGAAGTCCTCGGCGTCCCCGCGACGGCTGACGACGAAGCGCTCCGCCGTGCCTACCGGCGGGCCGCCCGCGAGACGCACCCCGACCTCGGCGGCGACGCCCAGCGCTTCCGCCAGGTCCAGCTCGCATGGGAGCGCATCGGCACGCCGGCAGCCCGGCGGGCGTACGACGTCGGGTCCCGCGCGTACGGCGCGTCCGGGGCGACCGCCGGCAGGGGTGACACCGGTCGCGACGCCTACGCGCCCCCGGCAGCGCGTCGCGACACCCGCCCCCGGGCCCGGTCCCACGGACACCCCGGCGGTCGGTCGCGCGAGGTCTTCCTGCAGGCCGAACGCGAGTGGGTCGGGCTCGGCGACCCCATCGAGGACCCCTACGACCCCACGCTCATCCGCTCCGCGCCGCGGCACATCCGGCGCCTGCTCGCCGAGGCCCTGGCCGAAGAAGCGACCGCGCTGATCGTCTCCGACATGGGGATCGGCGTCACGGTGTGGCACGACCTCGACGCCGGAGCCGAGGGCAAGCTCGACCACGCCGTCCTCACCCCGAGCGGACTCTGGGCCGTCGAGTCCATCGACTGGGGCGCTCCGGTCCGCGTCGAGCACGGCGAGATCGTCGGCGAGACGCTCGCGCCGGGGGAGCGACCCGTCAAGGAACTCGTCCGCGCCGCCCGTGCCGTGCAGAAGCAGACCCGGGTGCGGTTCTCCGGGCGGCTGCTCGTCGTGCCGGACGCCGCCGTCACCGAGGACGTGCAGCTCGTCGGCTCCCCGAAGAAGCCCACCGCGCTCGTCGTCCGCCGGAGTGCGCTCGCCCAGGTGCTGAACGGCGTCTGGTCGCCGGCCGGTTCCGTCGACGTGTTCGAGATCCGCGACCGCCTGCAGCAGACCGTCCGCTTCGTCTGACCCTGACGCCTGCGGCCTGACGCGTGGCGCTGGCCCCGGGCTCCGGGCTCCGGGCTCCGGGCTCCGACCGTCACCGTCCGACGCGTCGTACGATCACGGCATGCGCAAGGAGGTCGTCGTCGTGGTCGGCGGGTGGGAGCACGACTGCTGTGGGCCCGCCTACGAACGGCAGACCACGGCGGCGTTCACCGCGTACGGCAGGACGCCGCGGTTCGCCGAGTCCCGGCACCACGACGACCCGTTCGGCATCACGGAGTTCCGTGGTCGGGTGGCCGATCTGCTCGTCGTCGCGGAGGACGGCACCCGCATCCCCGTCCACCGCATCCCGTCCGGTCGCGCGCTGGGCGGATCCGATCCGGACGACGACGGGCACCTCGAGGTGCCCTGGACCGGAGAACGGATCGAGGTCGAGTCCGACACGTTCGAGATCGTGGTCCATGTCCACGTGCCCGGGTCGGGGCCCGGGAAGCGTCAGTAGCCGCGGAGCTTCTCGAGGTCGCGGCGTTCCCGCTTGCTCGGCCGTCCGGCGCCGCGATCACGCATCGGGACGAACCCGGCCTCTTCCTTCGACAGCCGCGGCGGGGTCTTGTCCTCGAAGTGCTTCGCGGCCTCGGGGGCGCTCGTCCGCTTCAGGATGATGCCGGTCACCATGACGATCCGGTCGAAGCCGTTCTGGCGCACCCGCACCTCGTCGCCGGGGCCGATCGGCTGCGCCGGCTTCGCGCGCTCCCCGTTCACCCGGACGTGACCGGCCTTGCACGCGGCGGTCGCGGCCGACCGGGTCTTGGTGATCCGGACGGCCCAGATCCAGCTGTCGACCCGGGCCTTCTCCATGCCGACACTCTAGGCGGCCCGTACCCTGGGGCGGTGCATGCGGACGAACAGGCGGCGATCGCCCGGGCCCGTGCCCTCGGGGTGCTGCACGACGCCGCGATCGGGGACCGCCTGGTGGTCCGGGCGCACCACGGTGACGGCGCGCAGGACGCCCTCGGTGACCTGGTCGCCCAGACGCCCGACGCCGTGACGATCGCCACCCGCCGCGGCCCGGTCGAGGTCCGGCTCGCCGACGTCGTCGCCGCGAAGCCCGTCCCGCCGCCCCCGCCCGCGCGGCCCGCGCGGCGCTGACGCGCTCGGCTCGCACCGTGCGGACTTGTCGTGCTGTCGAGCCGGGGTCGCACGGTGCGGACTTCGTCGGCGGGTGCGTCGTCGGAGGCTGGGTGCGGGGTTGTGGTGCCGCACGGAGCCACCAGCCCCGCACGGTGTGGCGGAGGCGGCACGGTGCGGGATTCGCGGAGCCGGGGTCGCACGGTGCGGACTTCGTCGGCAGGTGCGTTGTCGGAGGCCGGGTGCGGGGTTGTGGTGCCGCACGCAGCCACCAGCCCCGCACGGTGTGGCGGAGGCGGCACCGTGCGGCATTCGCGGAGCCGGGGTCGCACGGTGCGGACTTCGTCGGCGGGTGCGTCGTCGGAGGCTGGGTGCGGGGTTGTGGTGCCGCACGGAGCCACCAGCCCCGCACCGGCTGACGAACCTCGCACCGTGCGAACCCGACGCGCCCCGCCCCCCCCGTACACCCCACCCCACCCCACCCCACCCCACCCCACCCCGCCGCGCCACCCGGCCCCGCCCACCCCGGCGAGCCGCAGGCCCCCGCGCCCCGCTCCCGACATACGCTCATCCCATGGCAGTCCCCGTCCCGCTCGGCACCGAGGACCGCACCGCCCGCCTCACCCTCCGCCGCCCGGACTCCTGGCGCCGCGAGGACTCAGCCCACGCGGACCTGCGCGTCACCGGCGACGACGTCGTCCTCACCGTCCGATCCCGCCCCAGCGACCGCGCGATCGGCGACGAGAACACCGGGCTGCTCGAACGGCTGCCCGGCTCCGTCGAGGGCCTGCTGCTCGTCGGCTGCGACCCGTGGACCACCGCCGGCGCCCCGGCCCGGCTGGTCGAGTACGTCCGGCCCGACGAGCACGGCGACGTCGCCGGCACCCACCTGCTCTTCGTCACCGGTCGGCACCGCGTCGACCTGACGATCGAACGCCCGCTCGCCCGGCTGCTCGAGACCGACGACCTCGTGCTCGCCGTCCTCGAGAGCGTCCGCGCCACCGAGACGGCCCCGGTCCGCCCCGAGCGTGACCTCGAACCCCTGCCGGCCCCCGCCCCGTCGGCACCGCTCGACGGCCCACGGCTCAGCACGGACGCGATCGGCACCCTGCAGAGCCTCGCCGGACGCCGGTGGAACCCCACGCTCCTCCGCACCGCGGCGGGCCGCGAACTCATCGAGGCGGGCCTCGTCGGCCGGCTCGGCACGCTGCCGGAGTCGACCCAGACACTCCTCGAACCCTGGCAGGGCGATGCCCAGCCGGTCACGCTGGAACAGCACCTGCCCGACGGGGGCGAGCCGCGCCTCCAGGCCTGGTCGCAGACCGTTGTCGACGGGACCGACGCGGCGGGTGCCGTGGTCGCGTCCGTCACGCCCGACCGGGCCGTCGCGCTGCTGGCCGGGAGGCTCGGCATCGGTCCGACGTGGACCTTCCCGTTCCGCACGGGGTCGCTCCCAGGGCACCTGCTCGGCCGCAAGCTGGCCGGCGGTCCGGACGCACCGGACCTGCCGGAGGCCCTCGCCGAGGCGGACCCGCGCCTCGCGCGGTTCTGGGCCGCGCCGTGGACCGTCTCGTACCTGCGTCGACCGGGCAAGCCGAAGCCGATCACGATCGTGCGGGCCGAGGGGCACGGGTTCGCGCGGGTGGGCGCGACGAAGGCCGGGGAGACCGCCTTCCGGACGGACTCCCCGGCCAACGTCTACCGGTCGGTGGTGCGGGCGCTGCTGGGCTGAGCGCGCCCGGGTTCTCCCGCGCTACGCGGCGGGGCCGGCGGTCAGGGTGATCGTGACCGTCTTCGCGGCGCCGGTGCTGTCGGTGTACCGGACGCTCACCTTGTCGCCGACCGAGTGCGACTGGACGACCTTGGTCAGCTGGTCCGAGCTCGTGACCGCGGTGCCGTCGATGCTCGTGATCGTGTCCCCGGCGGTCAGGCCGGCGCTCGCGGCGCCGGAGCCCTCGACCGTGCCGGCGACGGCGACGCCGCCCGTGGTGCCGGAGGTGTTGCTGACCTCGACCCCGAGGAACGCGGGCAGCCCGATGGTGATCGTGCTCGAGGACTCCCCGGCGAGGATCTTCTCGGCGATCGTCTTCGCGGTGGTGATCGGGATGGCGTAGCCGGTGACGTCGGCCGTGCCGGAGGACGCTGCCGTGGCCATGCCGACGACCTCGCCCTCGCTGTCGAGCACCGGTCCGCCGGAGTCGCCGGAGACGATGTCCGCCGAGATCTCGATCAGGCCGGTCAGGGACTCGGTGCCGGTGCCGGACTCGCTCTGCACCTGGATGTCCTGGTCGGTCGCGGTGACGGTGCCCTCGGCGGCGACGAGGTTGCCGGTGCCCTCCGCGTTGCCGACGTCCTTGACGGTGTCACCGGTGCTCGGCTCGCCGTCGTCGTCGAGCGTGACCGTGGACAGCCCCGAGGCGTTCTCGAGCTTCAGGACGGCGACGTCGTTGGTGGCGTCGGCCCCGACCACGTCGGCCTTGTACTCCTTGCCGGTGGTCTCGTCGGTGACGGTGATGCTCGTCGCGCCCTGGATCACGTGGTTGTTCGTCAGGATCGTGCCGTCGGAGGTCAGGACCATGCCGGTGCCGGCCGCCTGTGACGACTCGTCGTAGTTCAGGACGGTGTTGATGGTCACGACGCCCTTCTTGTCGGCGGCCGTCGCCGCGGTGGCGGGGGACTGGGTCGTGCCGGTGCCGGTGCTGCCGTCGCCGCTGGTGCCGCTGCCGTCCCCGGGCACCGTGAAGCCGTTCGTGCCGTCGCTGCTGCCGGTGCCGTCGGTCCCGTCGGTGCCGGATCCGGTGCCGGGGAGCGTGGTGGTGCCCTGCGACTGGCTCGACGTCGTGGTCGTCCCCTGCGAGGACAGGCCGAGGGCGGTGCCACCGGCCGCACCGACGATGGCGAGTGCAGCGATGCCGGAGCCGATCATCAGTCCCAGGCGACGCGGACGCTTCGTCGTACCGGGGTGGTTCGCGGTCGCCGCCGAGTACGCCCAGGCGTGGTTCGCGCCGGCGAGGGCGGGGCTGCCGATCAGGTACGGTCCACGGCCGTCCGGCGTGTAGGCGTAGGGGCCGGAGCCGTCCGGACCGTAGAGGTAGGGACCCGAGCCGTCGAACGCGTACGCCGGGCGCAGGGAGGCCGGGTCGGCGTGCGGCGCCTCCCAGTACATCCCGGGAGCCTGCTGCTGCGCGGCGGGGGTGCCGTCCTCGTCGTGGTCGGCGGCTGCGGGGTTCGGGGTCTCGTTCATCGGTGCTCTCCGGTCGTCCCTCGACGACCCGGTCGGGCGTCGATGGAGACCAGTACAGGGCGCTTCCCCATGACGAGCCTATGAACGAACCCTGCGCACGCTCCGGGCTTGCTCGGGGGACGCCGAGTGGTGCTCCGGCGTTAGGGTGGCCTTACTTCCATGCCTCCATCGACGTCCACGCCCCCGGCTCCCAGCTCCGTCCCCCGACTCGTCGGTGCGACCGTGCTGGCGGTCGTCGTCCTCGCCGTGGCGTGTGCGCTGTCGATCGCGTACGGCTCGCGGCCGATCCCGCTCGGCACCGTCCTCGACACGGTGATGCATCCCGGGCGGAGCGACGAGATCGGGCTCATCGTGCTCGGCAACCGCGTGCCCCGCACCGTCGTCGGACTGCTCGCCGGGGCCGCGCTCGGGGTGGCCGGGGCGGTCATGCAGGGCGTGACGCGGAACCCGCTCGCCGACCCGAGCGTCCTCGGCATCAACTCCGGAGCGACCCTGGCCGTGGTGGCCGGGATCGCGGTCTTCGGCGTGAGCGGCACGGCTGCCTACCTGCCGTTCGCGTTCGTCGGGGCCGCCCTCGCCGCCGTGCTCGTGTACGGGATCGCGACCGTCGCCCGACGCGGCCTCTCTCCTGTCGGGCTCGCCCTCGCCGGAGCTGTGGTCGCCGCAGCGCTGTCGTCGGTCACCACCGCGGTGCTCGTGACCGACCAGAGCCTGCTCGACCAGCTGCGGTTCTGGCAGGTCGGTGCCCTCGCCGGCAAGGACCTCGGCACGGCGGGGATCATCACGGCGCCGGTGCTCGTCGGGCTGGTGATCGCGTTCGGTCTCGGTCGGTCGCTCAACACCCTCGCGCTCGGGGACGAACTCGCGGCGTCGCTCGGGCAGCGGGTCGTGCTCGTCCGCGCCGTCGGCGGTCTGGTCGCGGTGCTGCTGGCCGGCTCCGCGGTGGCCGCCGCCGGGCCGATCGCCTTCGTCGGGCTCGCCGTGCCGCACGCCGTCCGCCGGCTGAGCGGCCCGGACCACCGCTGGACCATCCTGCTGTCGGCGATCGTCGCCCCAGCACTGCTGCTCGTCGCCGACGTCATCGGCCGCGTCGTGGCGTACCCGGGGGAGCTGCAGGTCGGCATCGTCACGGCGTTGATCGGCGCGCCGGTGTTCATCGCGCTCGTGCGGTCGAGGGCGGTGCGGGGACTGTGAGGCAGTTGTTCGGCTCCGGCCGCCCGCGGTCCGGCGGTCTGCGCCGCTCGGCCGGCCTGCGTCGTGAGGTCGCGGTGCTCGTCGCCGTGCTCGTGGTCGTCGTGGTGCTCGTCCTGGTCGGGCTCGGCGCCGGTTCGATCCCGCTCACCCCGGGCCAGGTGCTCGCCTCCCTGTTCGGCCAGGGGGACCGGATCTCGGACTTCGTGATCGGGCAGCTCCGCGGGCCGCGGGTGCTCGGTGCCGTCCTCGTCGGGGCCAGTCTCGGCGTCGCCGGCGCGATCGTGCAGAGCGTCGTGCGGAACCCGATCGCGAGCCCCGACGTCATCGGGATCACCTCGGGGGCCAGCGCCGCCGGACTCACCGCCATCGTGCTGTTCGGTGCGAGCGGTGGCACGCTCTTCTCGGTCGTGCTCGTCGGCGCCGTGGTGGTCTCGATCGTCATCGCCGGGCTCGCCTGGCGACGGGGGATCACCGGCAACCGGGTGATCCTCGTCGGGATCGGCGTCGCGGCCATCTGCCTGAGCATTACCGGCTGGATGCTCACGAGCGGCACCGTCACCCAGGCCGGCACCGCGCTGCTCTGGCTCTCCGGCAGCCTGAACGCCGTCGACCGCGACCTGGTCGGGGTGCTCGGCGTCGCGTTCGTCGTGCTCGGCGTGCTCGCGCTGCTGCAGTCCGCCCGTCTGCAGGTCCTGAGCCTCGGGGACGAGGTCGCCGCCGCGCTCGGACTCCGGCCGGACCGAGCGAAGGTGCTCCTGCTCCTCACCGCCGTGTGCCTGACCGCCGCAGCCGTCGCCACCGCGGGACCCGTCTCGTTCGTGGCGCTGATGTCTGCGCCGATCGCCCGACGCCTCGTCGGCGGCGGACGGGTGGCGCTCGCGCCGGCCGCTGCCGTCGGAGCCGCGATCACGCTCGGCAGCGACCTGCTGGCACAGTTCGCCTTCCCCGGCACCGCGCTGCCGGTGGGCGTCGTGACGGGCGTCGTGGGGGCGCCGTACCTGCTCTGGTTGCTCGCGCGGGGACGGTGACGACGGGTCCCACGGGGCGCTGACGTCGGGTCCCACGGGTCGCCGACGCGGCTCGTGCGTTCGCGGATCGCGGAAGTCCCTCCACAGTCCCAGATCGGGGCTGCCGCTCGGGCCGTCGTTTCCGATACGCTGGTGGGCCAAGAGGAGGAGGTCCACCGATGCCAGATCCAGTGGTCCCGCAGCCGGGCGGTCAGAAGACCCCGGAGCAGCGGCTGGTCGACACCACGCTGACCTTCAGCATGGACATGGGCGCGGCGCTCACCGCCGAGTCCGGTGTCTCGACCGAAGAACGTGAAGCCGTCAACGCACTGCCCTCCGGGTCGGCGTTGCTCGTGGTCCGTCGCGGCCCCAACGTGGGTGCGCGGTTCCTCCTCGACTCCGACGTCACGACGGCCGGTCGACACCCCGACGCCGACATCTTCCTCGACGACGTCACCGTGTCGCGCAAGCACGCGCAGTTCCTGCGCCACGGCACGAGCTTCAGCGTCAAGGACAACGGTTCGCTGAACGGCACGTACTTCGACGGTGTCCGCATCGACGAAGCGCTGCTCACCGACGGGGCCGAGGTCCAGGTCGGCAAGTTCCGCCTGACGTTCTACGCATCTCGGGTCGACCTGGCGCGCCTGGCGAACGCGTAGTGGCCGCACGGTCCGCTGCGGCCCGGGCGGGGTCCGCGGCACCGGACCTGCTCACCATCGGGCAGGTCCTCGCTCGCCTCAAGCCCGAGTTCCCGGACCTGTCGAGCTCCAAGCTGCGGTTCCTCGAAGAGCGCGAGCTCGTCACCCCGATCCGCACGGCCAGCGGGTACCGCAAGTTCTCCGCTGGCGACCTCGAGCGGCTCCGGGTGATCCTCGGACTGCAGCGTGACCACTACCTGCCGCTCAAGGTCATCAAGGAGTACCTCGCCGACCTCGATGCCGGGCGCGAACCCGTCCTGCCCGGCGGCGGAGACGCACCCAAGCCGTCGATCCTCGGCCGTGAGCGTCGGTACACCCGCGACGAGACGGTCCGGGCAGCCGGCGCCTCCCCGATGCTCCTCGCCGATGCGGTCTCGGCTTCGCTGCTCCCGGCCACCGACACCTACGGCGACGACGGCGTCTCCGTGCTGAAGGCCCTGGTCGAACTGCAGCGCACGGGTATCGAGCCGCGACACCTCCGCACGCTGCGCAGCACCGCCGAGCGCGAGGTGGGTCTCATCGAGTCCGCCCTCATGCCGGTCTCCCGCCGGGGCGACGCCACCTCTCGCGCGAAGGCCACGGAGCTCGCGCGCGAGATCGCCGGGCACCTCGAGATCATCCGGTCGAACCTCATCCGCCAGGCCATCGGTCGTCTCGACGCATGACGCCGTCCGGTGCTCCGACAGGGCTTGTGTGTCAGTGGCCGAGGCGTATCCTCGACACGCCGGACGCGCCGGGTCGGATGTCCCGCGCGGGAGCGGTCGGAGTCGCTACCGTGGACCTCGGAACAACTCTCAACCCGTCGTTGAAGCTTCGGGTGGGAGCTCGATCGTCGTGGAAGGCAAGCTCATGAGTGGGAACGACACCCCTGGCACCGAGTCTGATGTGACCCGGTACGACCTCGGGCTGCTCTTCACCGATGGTCTGCCCGAGCACGACGAGCAGAACGGCTACCGTGGCACCGTCGCCGCACGGGCAGCCGGCATCTCGTACCGCCAGCTCGACTACTGGGCCCGCACCGAACTCGTGCAGCCGACGATCCGTGGGGCCGCCGGCTCGGGATCGCAGCGCCTGTACGGGTTCCGCGACATCCTCGTGCTCAAGCTCGTGAAGCGCCTGCTCGACACCGGCATCTCGCTGCAGCAGATCCGCACCGCGGTCAACCAGCTCCGTGAGTCCGGCGTCTCCGACCTGGCGCAGACCACGCTGATGTCCGACGGCGCCTCGGTGTACCTGTGCACCTCCGACGACGAGGTCATCGACCTCGTGTCCCGCGGCCAGGGTGTCTTCGGCATCGCGGTCGGCAAGGTCTTGCGTGAGGTCGAGAGCTCCCTGGTCGAGCTCGACGCCACCGCCGCGGCCGACCCCTCCGACGAGCTCGCCGCTCGTCGCGCTTCCCGCGCTTCCTGACCTTTCGGGTTCGGGCCCGGGTTCAACGGTCGCGAACCGCCGTGTGCGCGTCGCTGAGGGGTCACGAACCGTGGCCTGCGACGCCGTCTGCCGACAGTTGGTGACCTTTCGGCGGACGTGAGCGGCATGTTGTGGCCGCTGGGCGAGCCGGGGTCGGGCGTGTCTGTCGGGGCCGGGGCGGGCCTCCCGGCAGTCGGCGCGTGGTCACGAACCGTCGTGTGCGCGGCGCCGAGGGGTCACGAACTGTCGCCTGCGACGCCGCCTGCCGACAGTTGGTGACCGCTCGGCGGATGTGAGCGGTGTGTTGTAGCCGCTGGGCGAGCCGGGGTCGGGCGTGTCTGCCGGGGCCGGGGCGGGCCTCCCGGCAGTCGGCGCGCGGTCACGAACCGTCGTGTGCGCGGCGCCGGGGGGTCACGAACTGTCGCCTGCGACGCCGCCTGCCGACAGTTGGTGACCGCTCGGCGGATGTGAGCGGCATGTCACGCGACCGCGACCGCGAACACGCGACCGCACGAGCACCGACCTACGCGGCGCCACCCTCGGCGTACGGACCGATCTTGCCGGTGCGCATGATGCGCTCGAGCAGCTGGTCGAAGTTCTTCGCCATCTCCTGCGCGGACTCGCCGGGCCAGACGTGCAGCGGCTTCGCGGCACCCTGCGCCTGCTGCAGCGACGTGCGCTCCGGCAGCTGCGGGGAGAGCACGAGCGGGCCGAACATGTCCCGGAGTTCCTTGATGCGGAACTGGTGCTCGAGCGACTGCACCCGGGCACGGTTCACGATGATGCCGAGGGGCTGCAGGCGCGGGGAGAGCCCGCGGCGGATCTCCTCGATGGCGCGCAGCGCACGGTCAGCGGCGGCCACGGAGAACAGGCCCGGCTCGGTGACGACGGTGACGCGGTCGGACGCGGCCCACGCGGTGCGGGTCAGGGCGTTCAGCGACGGTGCGCAGTCGATAAGGACGAGCTCGTAGTCCTGCTCGACGTTCGCCAGGGCCTCTTCGAGCTTCCAGATGTCGCGGATCGACGGGTGCGGCCCGTCGAAGTTGATGGCGGAGGGCGACCCGACCATGACGTCGATCTTGCCCTGCGACCCCTTCGTCCAGCCCGAGGGGGCGATCGCCTGACGGACGATCTTCTCCTTCGGGTTCTCGAGGACGTCGGCGACGTTGAGGTGGCCGGCGAGGTTGATGTCGAGGCCCGTCGAGACGTCGGACTGCGGGTCCAGATCCACCACCAGCGTGCGCAGTCCCTTGGCGAACGCGGCCGAGGTCAGGCCGAGCGTCACCGTCGTCTTGCCGACACCACCCTTGAGGGAGCTCACGCTGAGTACATGCACGTTGAGCAACGTTACCGCCACTAGGGTTGTCTCACCTCAACCCGGGCTGAAAGGGACGTCGTGTTCACGAAGATCCTCGTTGCGAACCGTGGCGAGATCGCCATCCGCGCGTTCCGTGCCGCCTACGAGTTGGGGGCCCGTACGGTGGCCGTCTACCCGTACGAAGACCGGAACTCCCTGCACCGGCTCAAGGCCGACGAGGCCTACCTGATCGGGGAGCGGGGCCACCCGGTCCGGGCGTACCTGGACGTCTCCGAGATCATCCGCGTCGCCCGCGAGTCGGGGGCCGACGCGATCTACCCGGGGTACGGATTCCTGTCCGAGAACCCCGAGCTCGCCGCGGCAGCAGCCGCGAACGGCATCACCTTCATCGGTCCGGGCGAGCACGTGCTCGAGATGGCCGGCAACAAGGTCACCGCGAAGGAGCACGCGATCGCGGCCGGCGTCCCGGTCCTCGCGAGCACCCCGGCGAGCCGCGACATCGACGAACTGATCGCCGGCGCCGACGCGATCGGGTTCCCGGTCTTCGCCAAGGCCGTCGCCGGTGGTGGTGGCCGAGGCATGCGCCGGGTGGAGACGAAGCCCGAGCTGCGCGACGCCCTCGAAGCAGCCATGCGCGAGGCCGACAGCGCGTTCGGCGACCCGACGATGTTCCTCGAGCAGGCCGTCATCCGTCCGCGCCACATCGAGGTGCAGATCCTCGCCGACGCGACCGGCACCGACGCCGGCACGATCCACCTGTTCGAGCGGGACTGCTCGGTCCAGCGGCGCAACCAGAAGGTCGTCGAGATCGCGCCGGCGCCGAACCTCGACCCCGCGATCGCGCAGGCACTGCACCGTGACGCTGTGGCCTTCGCCCGGTCGATCGGGTACGTGAACGCCGGCACCGTGGAGTTCCTGCTCGACACCGAGGGCGAGCGCGAGGGGCAGCACGTCTTCATCGAGATGAACCCGCGCATCCAGGTCGAGCACACGGTCACCGAAGAGGTCACCGACGTCGACCTGGTGCAGTCGCAGATGCGCATCGCGGCGGGGGAGACCCTCGCCGCCCTCGGACTGTCGCAGGACACCGTCGCCGTGCACGGCGCCGCGCTGCAGACCCGCATCACGACCGAGGACCCGACGCAGGGCTTCCGTCCGGACACCGGCCGGATCAGCACCTACCGCAGCCCCGGCGGCGCCGGCGTCCGGCTCGACGGCGGCACGGTCGCCACCGGCGCGCAGATCAGCCCGCACTTCGACTCGATGCTCGCGAAGATGACGTGCCGCGGCCGGGACTTCCCGGCGGCGGTGTCCCGTGCCAAGCGCGCCCTCGCCGAGTTCCGCATCCGCGGCGTCAGCACGAACATCCCGTTCCTGCAGGCCGTACTCGAGGACCCGGACTTCGCCCGCGGTGACGTCTCGACGAAGTTCATCGAGGAACGCCCGCAGCTCTTCGGCGGCCACGTCTCGAAGGACCGCGGCACGAAGGTGCTCACCTGGCTCGCCGACGTCACGGTGAACAAGCCGAACGGGGAGCGGTCGCCGCTGGTCACCGACCCGGCCGACAAGCTCCCGGCCACGGACCTGACGGCGCCGGTGCCCGAGGGACAGCGCGACCGCCTGCTGGCCATGGGGCCGGCCGAGTGGTCGAAGGCCCTGCGCGCCCAGACGGCCCTCGCGGTGACCGAGACGACGATGCGCGACGCCCACCAGTCGCTCCTCGCCACCCGGGTCCGCACGAAGGACCTCGTCGCCGTCGCGCCGCACGTCGCGCGGCTCACCCCGCAGCTGCTCAGCGTCGAGGCCTGGGGAGGTGCCACGTACGACGTGGCACTCCGGTTCCTTGGTGAGGACCCCTGGGAGCGCCTGTCCTCGCTGCGCGAAGCGATGCCGAACATCCCGATTCAGATGCTGCTGCGCGGCCGCAACACGGTCGGGTACACGCCGTACCCGACCGAGGTCACCGACGCCTTCGTCGACGAGGCGGCCCGGTCCGGCGTCGACGTCTTCCGCGTGTTCGACGCGCTGAACGACGTCAGCCAGCTGCGTCCAGCCCTGGAGGCCGTGCTCGCGACCGGCACGGCGGTCGCCGAGGCGGCGCTCTGCTACACCGCCGACCTCCTCGACCCCGCCGAGGACCTCTACACGCTCGACTACTACCTCCGCCTGGCGGAGCAGATGGTCGACGCCGGCGCGCACGTCATCGGCATCAAGGACATGGCCGGGCTCCTCCGTGCCGGTGCGGCCGAGAAGCTCGTCACCGCGCTGCGCGAGCGCTTCGACCAGCCCGTGCACGTGCACACCCACGACACCGCCGGCGGCCAGCTCGCGACCCTGCTCGCAGCCTCGCGCGCCGGGGCCGACGCCGTCGACGTGGCCGCAGCACCCATGGCGGGCACGACCAGCCAGCCGAGCATGTCCGCCCTGGTCGCCGCGCTGGCCCACACCGAGCGCGACACCGGTCTGTCCCTCGACGCCGTCGGTGACCTCGAGCCGTACTGGGAGTCGGTTCGTCGCGTGTACGCCCCGTTCGAGTCCGGGCTCGCCGGTCCGACCGGGCGTGTCTACAAGCACGAGATCCCCGGCGGTCAGCTGTCGAACCTCCGGCAGCAGGCGATCGCCCTCGGCCTCGGTGACCGGTTCGAGCAGGTCGAGGACTGGTACGCCGAGGCGAACCGGATCCTCGGACGCCCCACGAAGGTCACGCCGTCGTCGAAGGTCGTCGGTGACCTCGCGCTGCAGCTCGCAGCGGTCGGTGCCGACCCGGTCGACTTCGAGCAGAACCCCGACAAGTACGACATCCCGGACTCCGTGGTCGGGTTCATGGCCGGCGAACTGGGCGACCTGCCCGGCGGCTGGCCCGAGCCGTTCCGCTCGAAGGTCCTGGCCGGGCGCGACGTCCGACTCGAGATCACCCCCGTGCCCGCGGACGAGCGCGCGCACCTCGAGACCCCCGGGCCGGCGCGCCAGCAGGCGCTCAACCGCCTGCTCTTCCCGAAGCCGACGCAGCAGTTCCAGCGCGTGCGGGAGCAGTACGGCGACCTGTCCGTCGTGCCGACCGTCGACTACCTGTACGGGCTGCGCCCCGGGCAGGAGCACAGCGTCCCGCTCGGCAAGGGCGTCGACCTGTTCGTCGGGCTCGAGGCGATCGGCGAGGTGGACGCGAAGGGCATCCGCACGGTCATGGCGACGATGAACGGGCAGCTCCGCCCGGTCGCCGTCCGCGACCGTTCGGTCGAGGTCGAGACGAAGGCGGCCGAGAAGGCCGACGCGTCCGACCCCAAGCACGTGGCCGCGCCGTTCTCCGGCGTGGTGACGCTCAAGGTCGCCGTCGGTGACGTCGTCGAGGCCGGTACGCCGGTGGCGAGCATCGAGGCGATGAAGATGGAAGCGGCCATCACGGCGCCCGTGTCGGGCGCCGTGGGCCGACTCGCGATCCCGGTGACCCAGCAGGTGGACGCCGGCGACCTCCTGGTGGTGCTGCAGTAAATTGACCGTTCGTCCCATCCGCCTGTTCGGCGACCCCGTCCTCCGCTCGCCGGCCGACCCGATCCGCCCCGAACTGCTCGGGAGCGCCGGGGTCCGTGACCTCGTGCAGGACCTCATCGACACCGTCAAGGAACCCGGACGGGCCGGGGTGGCCGCGCCCCAGATCGGCGTCGGACTCCGTGCGTTCTCGTACAACGTGGACGGTGAGGTCGGCTACGTCCTCAACCCCGAGATCGTCGAGGTCTCCGGCGAGCCCGAGCTCATGGAGGAAGGCTGCCTCTCCGTCCCGGGGCTCGGCTACCCGACGCGTCGCTCCCCGTACGCGAAGGTGCGGGGTGTCGACGTCGACGGCGACGAGGTCGTCCTCGAGGGCACCGGCCTGATGGCCGAGGCGCTCCAGCACGAGTGCGACCACCTGGACGGGACCGTCTACGTGATGACGCTCGACCCCGAGATCCGCCGTCAGGCACTGCGCGACATCCGCGCACAGGACTGGTTCCACTGAGTGCCTGCACAGTCCCGCGTCCGCCGGCTGTGAAACCCGGTGTGACACCCCCACGGGGGATTGTCGCTTTGTCCTGACCAGGAGGTACCGTGCTGCTGTCGGCCTCCCACCGACGCCCCATCACATCCCCCCAGGACTCCCGCATGACCAGTCAGAACGACGAGCTCAGCTCGCACCGCACCCGTACCAACCGACGTCCGGCCGACACCACCGTCACGACCGGTTCCACCGCCGTCCTCGACGCCCCCACGACGGAGCAGTCGCAGGAGGCCTGAGCCCCGCAGGCGCCCCCGGCGCCCGCTGAACGGCCTGGAGGCCCGGATCACGTCCGACGGATGTGATCCGGGCCTCCAGGCCGTTGCGTCCGTACCCGCGCGTACCTGGCGGAATCGGGCGTACCTGGTCGGAAGAATCGACCCGGTACGCCCGAATCGACCAGGTACGCCCGGATGGACCCGGTGTGCCCGAATCGACCAGGTACGCCCGAAGCTGGTCACTCAGCGGGGCGGCCGCGCGCGTACCTGGCGGAATCGGGCGTACCTGGTCGGAAGAACCGTCCCGGGACGCCCGGAACGACCAGGTACGCCCGGAGCTGGTCGCTCAGCGGGGCGGCCGCGCGCGTACCTGGCGGAATCGGGCGTACCTGGTCGGAAGGATCGACCGGGTACGCCCGGAACGACCTGGTACGCCCGAATCGACCCGGTACGCCCGGGGCTGGTCGCTCAAAGGGGCGGCCGCGCGTGTACCTGGCGGAATCGGGCGTGCCTGGTCGGAAGAATCGACCAGGTACGCCCGGAACGACCAGGTACGCCCGAAAGCTGCCAGCCGCACGCGCGGCGACCGCCTGGAGGCCCGGTGCCAGTCCGGCGGACCGGCACCGGGCCTCCTGGCGGTGGCGCCCACACCTGCGCGTACCTACCGGAATCGGGCGTACCTGGTCGGAAGAACCGACCCGGTACGCCCGGAACGACCAGGTACGCCCGGCGGGCGCTACGCGCGGTTGCGGCGCCGACCCTCGATGACCGGTGTCGCCGTCGTCTGCACCTTCGACCCGGAGTAGATGTGGTCGATGTCCGCGGCGAAGTCCTTGAGGATCACCGACCGCTTGATCGTGAGCTTCGGCGTGAGGTGCCCGGAGGCCTCGGTCAGGTCCGTGTCGAGGATCGTGAACGACCGGACCGACTCGGCGCGGGAGACCCGGCCGTTGGCGGCGTCGATGGCCTCCTGGACGGCGGAGAGCACGCGCTCGTCGTAGGCGGCCTCGTGCCCGCTCAGCGCCGGGGTGATGCCGCGGGACTCGCACCAGCCGGGGAGCATCTCGCGGTCGAGCGTCACGAGTGCTGCGACGAACGGCTTGCCCTCGCCGACGACCACGACCTGGCCGATGAGCGGGTGCTCGCGGATGCCGTCCTCGAGCGGTGCCGGCGCGACGTTCTTCCCGCTCGCGGTGACGATGAGCTCCTTGGCGCGTCCGGTGACCGTGAGGACCCCGTCGGCGTCGATCCGGCCGAGGTCGCCGGTGCGGAACCAGCCGTCGGCGAATGCGTGCTCGGTCGCCTCGTCGTTCCGCCAGTACCGGTCGAAGACGTCGACGCCGCGGATCAGGATCTCGCCGTCGTCGGCGATCCGGACCTCGATGCCGGGCAGCGCCCGCCCGACCGTCCCGATGCGGAGTTCCCGGGCACGGTTGACGGTGGCGGGGGCGGTGGTCTCGGTCAGGCCGTAGCCCTCGAGGATGAGCACCCCGATCGAGCGGAAGAAGTGCGAGAGCCGTGGGGAGAGGGGTGCCGAACCGCTCACGGCGTACTCGACCCGGCCGCCGAGGGCGTCGCGGAGCTTGGCGTACACGAGCCGGTCGAACA
The DNA here is from genome assembly GCF_003234605.2 of Curtobacterium sp. MCPF17_021. Classification (NCBI taxonomy): domain Bacteria; kingdom Bacillati; phylum Actinomycetota; class Actinomycetes; order Micrococcales; family Microbacteriaceae; genus Curtobacterium; species Curtobacterium sp. MCPF17_021. Next base: position 1,545,123 of record NZ_CP126252.1, read on the forward strand.
GCTTGAACTTCAGCCCGAGCAGGAACGGCACCCTGCCGGCTGCGAGGGCCTCGGAGTGGGCGACCGCGGTGTCGGCCGCCGCGCGGAAGATCCTGCCCTTGCCGCCGAGGTCGGCCTTCTGCTCGGCGGAGTTGTAGATCTTCTCGAACACCCGGGGGACTGCGAGCAGGAACGTCGGCTTGAAGGTCGACACCGCCCGCATCAGGTCCTTGGTGTCCGGCTCGTGGCCGACGAGGACGCCGGCGGACACCGACATCGCGGCGATGAACCGGGCGAAGACGTGGGCGAGCGGGATGAACAGCAGGGTCGAGGCGCCGTCGGCGACGACCTCGGGCATGGCTTCGCTCGCGCCCTCCACCGTGGCGGTGAAGTTGTCGTGCCGCAGGACGCAGCCCTTCGGCCGGCCGGTGCTGCCCGAGGTGTAGATGATCGTGGCGTCGTCGTGCCCGCGCACGTTCGCGGTCCGGGCGTCGAGTTCGTCGTCGGTGACGTCCTCGCCGAGCCGGGTCAGGTCGTCGAGGCCGCCGCCGTCGATCGTCCAGTGCTGGCCCAGGGACGGCAGGTCGGGTGCGATGGAGGCGACGCGGCGCGCGTGTTCCTCTTGCTCCACGATGATCGCGACCGAATCGGAGTCGGACAGGATCCAGCGCACCTGGTCGGGGGAGCTCGTCTCGTACACGGGCACGGACACCAGGCCGGCTGTCCACACGGCGAAGTCGACCAGGGTCCACTCCAGACGGGTGCGGGACAGGATCGCGACGTGCGCGCCCGGTTCGAGCCCGGCGGCGACGAAGCCCTTCGCGATGCCGCGCACCCGGGCGAGCGTCTCCGCCGCGGTGAAGGTGGTCCAGGTGTCGCCGTGGCGCTGGGCCAGGATCGGACGGTCGGGCGTCAGCCGGACGCGGTCGCCGAGGAGCCGCGCTGCCGAGCCGTGGTCCGGGGCGACGGGACCGGCGCTGGGCGGTGTGGCGTGCCTCCCGGCCGACGGTGTGGTCCCGGTGGCGGCGCTGCCAACGGTGGACGTGTCGGTGGAGGCGCTGCTGCGTGCAGGACGCTGATCGTTCACGGTGACTCCCTTGTCTGCCGGTTCGACTCGAGTGCGCCTCAACACCGAGGCGACACCGCCAGCATAGGACGCGTCACCGGGCGTTCCGTGACTTCGCGGCGAACCGGTAGGCTCGTTGCTCGTGCACGCCATCGGAATCGACATCGGGGGCACCAAGATCGCGGGTGCGGTCGTGACGGAACTGGGCGAGATCGTCGCCGAGGACCGCGTGGCCACCAACGCTGCGGACCCGAACGCCATGCTCGACGACGTCGTCTCGATGGTCGAGCGACTCAGCTCGCTCCACCAGGTCGGCGCCGTGGGGGTCGCTGCCCCCGGGTTCATCGACGCCTCGCAGTCGATCGTCTACTACACGCCGAACATCCGGTGGCGGAACGAACCGCTCCGGCAGAAGCTGCAGCAGCGCCTCGGCGACCTCCACATCACGGTGGACAACGACGCGAACGCCGCCGGCTGGGCCGAGTTCCGGTTCGGCGCCGGTCGGCTCGTGTCCGACATGACCATGCTGACCATCGGCACGGGCGTCGGTGGGGCCATCGTGACCGAGGACCGCCTGTTCCGCGGGGGCTTCGGCACCGGCGGCGAGATCGGCCACCTGCGCATCGTCCCGAACGGGCTGCCCTGCGGCTGCGGCGCCCGCGGCTGCATCGAGCAGTACGGCTCGGGCCGCGCCCTGCAGCGCATGGCGAACGACGTCGCCGACGCCGGTGGCATCGGTTCGGCCCTGGCCGACGCCCGCGCCGACAACGGCGGCCAGCTCGACGGCAAGATCGTCGGCGACCTGATCCTGGCCGACGACCCGGGTGCCCTCGCGGCCCTCCGTCGGCTCGGTCGACACCTCGGCGAGGCGTGCGCGTCGCTGTCCGCGGTGCTCGACCCGCAGCTCTTCGTGTTCGGCGGCGGCGTCGCCAGCGCGGGGGACCGGCTGCTCGACCCGATCAAGCAGGCGTACCTCAACAACCTGCCGGCCCGCGGGTACCACCCCGAGCCGGACTTCGTGATCGCCGAACTCGTCAACGACGCCGGCGTCGTCGGTGCCGCCGACCTCGCCCGCATCCACGCCCGCACGGCGTAGGGTCGGCGCGCACACGCGCACACGCGCACACGAACGACCGCCCACCCCGGGCCGTGCACCACCCGGACCTTCTCACCACCTGGAGTCGTCGATGACCTACTGGCTGCTGAAGAACTTCGTGCTCGGCCCGCTCATCCTCACCCTGTTCCGGCCGTGGGTCGTCGGGCGTGAGCACGTCCCGACCTCGGGCCCGGTCATCTTCGCCTCGAACCACATCTCGTTCATCGACTCGGTGATCCTGCCGGCGGTGCTCGACCGTCGACTCTCGTTCCTGGCGAAGAGCGACTACTTCACCGGCCGTGGCCTGAAGGGCTGGGCGACGAAGACGTTCTTCAACGCCATCGGCCAGCTGCCGATCGACCGCTCCGGCGGCAAGGCGTCCGAGGCGTCGCTCCGCACCGGCCTGCAGGTCCTGGCGCGCGGTGAGCAGCTCGGCATCTACCCCGAGGGCACCCGCAGCCCCGACGGCAAGCTCTACCGCGGCCGCACCGGCATCGCCCGGATGATCCTCGAGGGGCGCGTGCTCGTCGTCCCCGTGGCCATGGTCGGCACGCGCGAGGTGCAGCAGATCGGGCAGCGCTTCCCGAAGATCAAGCGCGTCGGGGTCGTGTTCGGCAAGCCGCTCGACTTCTCGCGGTTCCAGGGGTTCGAGACCGACCGCTTCATCCTGCGCAGCGTCACGGACGAGGTCATGCACGAGCTCGCCGGCCTGAGCCGTCAGGAGTACGTGGACGTCTACGCGACCAGCGTGAAGGAGCGGGCGAGCTCCGCGCGCGAGGCCGTCATGCGGGAACGGAAGTCGACGCCTGCACGTTAGGCTCTGATGGTCCCGGCACCCCGCCAGGACGCCCATCGACGACGCGCGGCCCGGTGCCGGTCAGCGTCGTCGGGCCGCCCGCACAGAACACCGAGGTAACGCCCTTGCCCGAGTCGACCGACTTCGTCGCCCTGCAGGATCCGGACGTCATCGAGGGGCTCGACTATTGGCGGACGCTCCCGATCAAGCAGCAGCCGACCTGGCCGGACGCCGCCGCGGCCGAGGCCGCCTCGGCCGAGATCGCCACGCTCCCGCCGCTCGTGTTCGCGGGCGAGGTCGACAAGCTGCGTGAGCGGCTCGCGGCCGCCGCCCAGGGCAAGGCGTTCCTGCTGCAGGGCGGTGACTGCGCCGAGACCTTCGCCGGTGCCACCGCCGACTCCATCCGCGACCGGGTCAAGACGATCCTGCAGATGGCCGTCGTGCTGACCTACGGTGCCTCGATGCCCGTGATCAAGATGGGGCGCATGGCCGGGCAGTTCGCCAAGCCCCGCTCGAGCGACTTCGAGACCCGCGGCGACGTCACGCTGCCCGCCTACCGCGGCGACATCGTGAACGGCTACGACTTCACGCCGGAGAGCCGGACGGCCGACCCGCGCCGCCTGGTGCAGGGGTACCACACCGCTGCTTCCACGCTGAACCTCGTCCGGGCCTTCACCCAGGGGGGCTTCGCCGACCTGCGCCAGGTGCACTCCTGGAACAAGGGCTTCGCCTCGAACCCCGCGAACGCCCGCTACGAGCACCTCGCCAAGGAGATCGACCGCGCGATCCGCTTCATGGACGCCTGCGGTGCCGACTTCGAGGCGCTCAAGCACGTCGAGTTCTACGCCTCGCACGAGGGGCTGCTGATGGACTACGAGCGCCCGATGACCCGCATCGACTCGCGCTCCGGCCTGGCCTACGACACGTCCGGGCACTTCATCTGGATCGGTGAGCGCACGCGCGACCTCGACGGCGCCCACGTCGACTTCCTGTCGCGGGTGCGCAACCCGATCGGCGTGAAGCTCGGCCCGACGACGAGCGTCGACGACATGAAGGCGCTCGTCGACAAGCTCGACCCGAACCGTGAGCCGGGTCGCCTGACCTTCATCACGCGGATGGGCGCCGGCAAGATCCGCGACGAGCTGCCCAAGCTGCTCGAGGCGATCAAGGGCATGGACGCCAACCCGCTGTGGGTCACCGACCCGATGCACGGCAACGGCCTGACCACGCCGACGGGCTACAAGACCCGCCGGTTCGACGACGTCGTGGACGAGGTCCTCGGCTTCTTCGAGGCCCACCGCCAGGTCGGCACGTACCCGGGTGGCATGCACGTCGAGCTCACCGGTGACGACGTCACCGAGTGCCTCGGCGGCTCGGAGCACATCGACGAGGCCACCCTCGCCACGCGCTACGAGTCGCTGTGCGACCCGCGCCTGAACCACATGCAGTCCCTCGAGCTCGCCTTCCTGGTGGCCGAGGAACTCGGCGCGCACCAGCCCGACCGCTCGTAACGCAGGAACCGTTTCGTCGAAGCGACAGAACCCCGCGGCATGTTCGCGGGGTTCTGTCGCTTTCGCGTGTCGGCCGGGAGGCCCGTGACGGCGCCGCCACGGGCCTCCCGTCCGTCCTGGGGTCGCGTCGAGGGCCGAGGGTGCGGTGTCCGCACCTACTGGTCGTACGACAGGGTGATCGTGTCGCCGCGGTAGACCGTGGCGCCGGCCCCCGGATCGGTGCCGGTGACGGGCAGCTTCGACTTCCAGTCGTAGAAGCCGCAGAGGATGTTCGTGCAGTCGGGCACGGACACCTTGAGGCCGAGGTCCTCGAGGGTCTTCGTCGCCTCGTTGATCGTGGGCCGCTCCGCTCCGAGGTCCGGCACGGTGATCGGCGTCGGACCCTTCGACACGACGACGTCCACCGCCGACCCGCGCACAGCGGGGGAGTCCTGCACGGCGGCCGAGACGATCTGGCCCGCGGGCACGGTCTCGCTGTACTCCTCGGTGCGGGCGCCGAGGATCAGGCCGACCTCGTCGAGTGCGGCGGAGGCCTCGTCGACCGTCTTGCCGACCACGTCGGGAACCGGCCCGAGCGAGACGGTCAGGGTGACCGGCCCGGTCTCGCCGTAGGCCTGCACCGTCGTGAGGTCGAGGGCCTTGCCGCCGGACGCCCGACCGGTCGCCGCGACCACGGTGTCCTTCGGGGCATCGGCGGAGAACTCGTACCGGTCGTCCTGCAGCTCGAAGTCGTCGTCGAGCGCGGCCTTCACGGTGGAGAGCGGCTGGCCGACGATCGCCGGCAGCGGGATCATCCGGGGGCCGTTCGACACGACGATCTGCACCGCCGTGCCCTTCTGCACCTCGCGCTCCGCGGCCGGCTTCGTCGTGGAGACCTGCCCCTTCGCGACGACGGCGTCGAACCGTGTCCCGGTCTTCGACGCCGCCTGCAGGCCCTGTGCTTCGAGCAGCTGCCGGGCCTGCGAGACCGACTTGCCCGTGACTTCCGGGATCCGCACGTTGCCACCCGGCCCCGGGCCGAAGTACCAGCCGAAGCCGGCTCCGATCAGCGCGAGCACGACGACCACGGACAGCAGGATCCAGCCGCGCTTCCGGCGCTTCGCCGACTGGTCGGCGAGCCGCTGTCCGGCGGGGGAGAGCACGCCCGGCTGGGCCCCGGTGCGACGGGGGCCCGGGGCGTTGCCACGCGCACGGGCGGGCGCTCGACCGCGGTCGCCGGTGTCCCGGTCGCCGGACCGGTCGATGATGGCGGTCTCGTCCGCACCTGCGACTCCTGCAGCCCCGACCGAGGCGGCGGCCGCGGCGGCGCCGAGCGTGCCGGCACCACCGGAGGGCAGGATCGCGGTCCCGTTCTCGGGGCGGAGCACGGCCGTGCGGTACTGGCCGGTCGCACGCTGCTGGTTGCCCGACATGTGGTCGAGCATCTCGCGGGCGTCGCGGGGGCGGTCCTCGGGGTCGCGAGCGGTCGACCAGGCGACCAGCTCGTCGAGCTCCGGCGGCACCCCGGACACGGCGGCACTCGGTGCCGGCACGGAGTCGTTGGCGTGCTGGTATGCGATCTGCATCGGCTGCTCGCCCTTGTAGGGCTGCTCGCCGGTGAGCATCTCGTAGAGCATGATGCCGAGCGCGTAGATGTCGCTGCGCGAGTCGGCGGCGCCGCGGGTCACGAGCTCGGGGGACAGGTAGGCGATGGTGCCGAGCAGTGCCGCGCCGGTCGCCGTGTTCGCGGTCGTGGCCCGGGCCAGGCCGAAGTCGCCGAGCTTGATGCGGCCGTCGTCGGCGAGCAGGACGTTCTCGGGCTTCAGGTCGCGGTGCACGATCCCGGCGCGGTGGGCCGAGGCGAGGCCGGCCAGCACGGCGCGCAGGATGTCCGTCGCCTGCTCGGGCGTCAGGGCGTGGTGCTCCTGCAGCAGGTCCCGCAGCGTGATGCCGGGGATGTACTCCATGACGATGTAGGCGATCTCGCCCTCGGCGCCCTGGTCGTAGACGCCCACCAGGTTCGGGTGCGACAGCCGGGCGGCCGAACGGGCCTCCTGGATGAAGCGCTCACGGAACGCCTGGTCGTCGGCCAGGTGCCCGTGCATGATCTTGATCGCGACGCGTCGCTCGAGGCGCACGTCGGTCGCGAGGTAGACGGTCGCCATGCCCCCGCGCGCGATGCGGGAGCGGACGCGGTACCGCTGATCGATCATGCGACCGATCATCGGGTCCGTGGCGGCGTTGGTGGTCATCGGCGGCATTCTACGAATCGAGACCGCACTCGGACGCACCGGCGCACCGGCCGTGACCCAATCTCGATCTTCCGGATGAGGCTCAGAGGGTCGCCAGCCAGCCCTCGGCGGCGCTCGCCCAGGTGGCGTAGGCCTTCGGGTAAGCGGAGAGCTGCACGGCCTGGGCCGCGTCGGTGATGCTCATCGAGGACCAGCCGGGCACGTCGAGCAGCCCGCGGGTCTTGCCGGCGTTCGGGTTGTTCCGCCCGCCGAAGAACAGCGCGGTGGCGTGCGCCGGATCCTGCAGCTTCAGCGCGCTGCCCCAGCCCTGGCTCGGACGCTGCTGGAACAGGCCGACCGAGTCGCGGTCGCCGTGCGGCAGGTTCCGGAGGCTCGACTCCTGCATCGCGGCGGCGAGGGCCACGACGATGCCGCGGTCCGGGACGCCGAGCGATCGACCCACGGCGACGATGGTCGCGGCGTTCTGGTGCTGCTCGGCGCTCAGGCCGACGGCACCGCTGACCGCAGCACTCGCGGCGACCGCGGGCGCGGCGGTGGCGTTCGACGACGGGATGACGAGCGTCTTGCCGGCGTAGATCGTGCTCGTGTACGACAGGCCGTTCGCCGACAGGAGCGACTTGACCGAGACGTGGTGCGCGGCGGCGATCGAGGCCACGGTGTCGCCGGCGCTGATCTGCACGCTCGACTTGGTCGACGGGGCCGAGGCGGTGGAGACCGACGGCGTCGACGACGTGCCGTGCGGCACCCGCAGCGTCTGGCCGGGGTAGATGACGCTGCGCTGCGACAGATTGTTCGCGCTGAGGAGCGCCGTGGTCGACACGCCGACGCGGGACGCGATGCCGGAGGCGGTGTCGCCGTGCTTCACGTGGTAGCTCGAGGTGTCCGAGCCGGAGCCGCCGGTCGACCCGGAGGTCCGGACCGCGGCGGTGGTGACTGCGGGGGTCGACGCCAGGTGGAGCGTCTGCCCGGGGTGGATGATCGTGTTCCAGCCGAGGCCGTTGCGCACGAGGATCTCCTGCGCCGACAGGCCGAAGCGGGTGGCGATGCCCGAGACCGTGTCGCCGTGGTGGACGGTGTAGTTCGTGGGCACAGCGGTGGTGGGGGCCTTCGTGGTCGCGGCGACGGTCCGCACGACGGTCTGCGACGGCCGGGCAACGGCGGTGCTGAACACCGGGCGGTCGGTCACGGCGCGGTCCTGGTCGACGTGGCGCTTGTGGTTCGCGTCGGCGTCGTCGTGCCGGGGCTCGGCGTGCGCGACCGGGCCGGTGAGGCCTGCGCTCACGGCGATGGTGCCCGCGAGGACGATGGGCATGGTGGCGAACCGGGCGGATCGTGCGCGCCGGGCGACTTCGTCTGCAGCGTGGTCCACGGGTTTCTCCTGATCTCGACTGAGCCGTGCGCACGCATGCGCGCACTCACAGGTGCCACAACGCTGGCATGGCCTGATTCCCAAGTCAACCAGAGAGTCAGATGGGGTGGATGTGACGAATGTGACGAACGAGGCGGATTCACTCCGGCGGTCACTCTGGCACCATGGGCGTGTGAGTGCCGCACCCGTCGACGACCTGTCCCTCTCCGAACGCTGGCTGACCGTCCCCGAGCTGGTGGACATGTTCAGCACCAGCCCCGGACGGATCCACCGACTCTTCGAGCAGAAGACCCTGCTCGCAGCCCGCGTCGGCGGTGTGCTGCGCGTGCCCGTCGAGTTCCTCGAGGACGGCGAGCCCATGCCCGAACTCCGCGGCACGCTGATCGTGCTCGGCGACAACGGCTTCACCGACGACGAGGCGGTGCGCTGGATGCTCACCGTCGACGACGCGATGGGCACCACGCCGATCGCGGCGCTGCGCGCCGGTCGCAAGGCCGAGGTGCGTCGCATCGCCCAGTCGCTGCTCTAGACGCGTTCCGGACAGACGGGAGGCCCGGTGCCAGCTGGCACCGGGCCTCCCGTCTTTCTTGGGGTGTGTCTAGGACGACCGGCGGCTGACCGTGTCGGCCAGCGACGCGAGCTGCTCGCGTGCCGACGGTGTCAGCGGCGAGGCGTCCAGTGCCGCCTTGGCGCGCTGGACGTGCCGCTCGATCGACCGCTCCACGGCGGCGACGGCACCCGACTCGGTGAGGGTGGCGCGGAGCATCTGCACCTGCTCCTCGTCGAGGTCGGGGTCGCCGAGGAGCTCGTCCAGGAGCTGCCGCGGGCCGCTCGCCAGCGTCTTGCGCGCCGAGGCGATGAGGACGGTGCGCTTGCCCTCGCGCAGGTCGTCGCCGGCCGGCTTGCCGGTGACCTCGGGGTCACCGAAGACGCCGAGCATGTCGTCGCGGAGCTGGTACGCCACGCCGAGGGGGAGTCCGAAGGCGCGGAGGCCCTCGAGCTGGGAGTCGCTCGCGCCGGCGACCAGGGCGCCGATGACCAGCGGGGCCTCGATCGAGTACTTCGCCGACTTGAAGACGATGACGCGCTGGGCGCGGAGCAGGTGCTCGGACTCGTCGATGACGGGCCAGGCGGTCTCCTCGTGCACGTCGAGGTACTGCCCCGCCGTGACGTCGAGGCGCATCGCGTGGAACTCCTGGCGGACGATGCGGGCCCGCACCGGGTCGAGGAGCGCGAGACCCTCGTCGAACACCGAGTCGCTCAGCGAGAGCAGCAGGTCGCCGAGGAGCAGCGCGGAGTTGGTGCCGTACTGCCCGCGGTCGCCGACGAAGCCGGACTCCTCGTGCAGGGACTCGAAGCGGCGGTGCGCGGCCGGACGCCCACGACGGGTGTCCGAGCGGTCCATGATGTCGTCGTGCACCAGAGCTGCGGCGTGGAAGACCTCGAGCGCTGCGGCGACCGTGACGACGGCCTCGGCGGTGGTCTGCCGGGACCCTTCGGCCAGCGGGTCGAACGAGCCCGAACGGCCCGCCACCGACTGCCATCCCCAGTAGCAGAACAGCGCCCGGAAGCGCTTGCCGCCGGACAACAGGTCTCGGGCGTACCGGTCGAACGGCGCGAGGTCGGGGCTGATCGCGAGGAGCCGTTCACGCTGCTCGTCGAGTGCCCGGTCGATACGCGCCGATACGAGGTCCACTAATCGCGTACTCTCAGCCACGATCCCTACCCTAGTGGAGTGGTCGAGGCATAGAATCGGTCCACTCAACCCGCGTTTTTCAACCCCGCGTCGATCCCAGGAACAGAGGGAACCAAGATGCCGCTCTCGGAACAGGAGCAGCGCCTTCTCGAAGAGATGGAGCGCAGCCTCTACCAGAACGATTCCGATTTCGTGGCGCGTGTCACACGTCGACAGGGTCGTCCGACGTACACAGCCATCACGCTCGGTGTCCTCGGCGCACTCGCCGGGGTCGCCATCGTCATCGTCGGCCTCGTGATCAAGGCACCGCTGCTCGGCATCCTCGGCTTCGTCGTGATGCTCGCCGGTGTCCTGTTCGCACTGCGCCCGGGCATGCGTGCCCCGAAGGCGAAGCCCGCTCGGCCGGGCAAGCCCGCGTCCGGAGGTTCTGCGCGTCCGTCCGCCGGTGGTGGCGGGTCCTTCATGGACCGGATGAACGAGCGCTGGGACAAGCGCAACGACCAGAGTCAGTAGCTGACGGGGGTCGCCAGGACTCCCTCCACACTCCTCCACGGGGTCGGCCTTCGGGTCGGCCCCGTTTCGTGTTCCCGGTGGCCTGTGGGTCGGGCGGGCCGGGGTCGTGCCGGCGCGAGTGGTCATGACATGCCGCGTGCTGGCCGCCGAGGTCGCACGAACTGTCGGCTGGGGGCCGCGCGAGCGACAGTTCGTGACCACTCGGCGTCTTGGCGGCGGCACGTCGTGACCATGCGCTGACCGGGGGCCGGGCGTAGTGGAGCCGACCGTGCGCCCGCGTGAGCTCCGCGGCGGTGGTGGGACGGGCCTCCAGGCCGGGGTGGACCGCCGCGGGCGCGTGCGCGAGTGGTCACGACATGCCGCGTGCTGGCCGCCGAGGTCGCACAAACTGTCGGCTGGGGGCTGCGCGAGCGACAGTTCGTGACCACTCGGCGTCGCGGTGGCGGGACGTCGTGACCATGCGCTGACCGGGGGCCGGGCGTGGTGGAGCCGACCGTGCGCCCGCGTGAGCGCCGCGGCGGAGGTGGGACGGGCCTCCAGGCCGGGGAGGCCGGGGTGGACCGCCGCGGGTGCGTGCGCGAGTGGTCACGACATGCCGCGCGGTGGATGCCGAGGGTGCAGGGACTGTCGGTTCGAACCCGCGCGAGCGACAGTTCGTGACCATTCGCCGTTGTGAGCCCGCGGCGCGCCCCGGGGTGCTCCACCGGCTGCGAAAGTCCTCCACTTTCCTCCACGACTGCTCCGGCACGCGCGAACCGCATGGATCCGGGCATCCACGGTCATCCCTGGGCGGTGCATTCCGGCCTCGATGCCCCCAGTAGGGGTGTCGCGGGCGGAAAAGGGAGCGAATTCCTGGTCGAAGGGAGGGGAGTGGAGTAAAGTGGGGCTCGCAACGGTCCGGTGGAGCGGAGGGGAGGCCCGACGTGCTGCTCGGTACTCATGCCCCGAAGCTCGACGAGAAGGGTCGCGTGATCCTCCCCGCCAAGTTCCGGGACGAACTGTCCGGCGGGCTCGTGATGACCCGCGGCCAGGAACGCTGCGTCGTGGTCTTCAGCGCCCGGACGTTCGAGGAACTCCACGAGCGCATCCGGACCGCCCCGATGACGTCGAAGCGCACCAGGGACTACATGCGTCTGTTCCTCTCGGGGGCCAGCGCCGAACAGCCCGACAAGCAGAACCGCGTGACGATCCCGCAGAACCTCCGCGAGTACGCGGGGCTCGAGCGGGACCTCACGGTCATCGGCAGCGGTGACCGTGCCGAGATCTGGTCCACCCCCGCGTGGGAGGCCTACTACGCCGAAGCCGAAGAGGCATTCGCCGACAACGACGAGGAGGTGATCCCGGGGATCTTCTGATCCGCGGATCGGGACTCCCAGCCGTGAAGCCCTGACGCCACTTCCCCGGTGTCAGGTCGCATGGATGGGGATCCGGACCCACGGCCCAGGAGACGAGGGGCTGCACATGGCCGACAACGACAACGAGACGCCACGCTTCCCGCACACGCCGGTGATGCTCCAGCGCATCGTCGACCTCTTCACGCCGACGCTCGAGGGCCCGGGCAAGGTCGTCGTCGACGCCACGCTCGGCATGGGCGGCCACTCCGAGGGCCTGCTCGAGCGGTTCCCGGAGCTGACGCTCATCGGACTCGACCGCGACACCGACGCACTCGGCATCGCGGGGGAGCGCCTGGCCCGCTTCGGCGACCGCGTCCGCCTCGTGCACACGGTGTACGACGGCATCGTCGACGCGATCGAGGGCGAGGGCTTCACGAAGGTCGACGGTGTGCTGTTCGACCTCGGCGTGAGCTCGCTGCAGCTCGACCGGGCCGAGCGCGGGTTCGCGTACAGCCAGGACGCACCGCTCGACATGCGCATGGACCGGACCGAGGGGCAGACCGCCGCCGACGTCCTGGCCACCTACGACGAGGGCGAACTCCGCCGCATCTTCCAGCGCTACGGCGAGGAGAAGCTCGCCGGCCGCTACGCCCGAGCGATCTTCGAGCGGCGGGCGACGAAGCCGTTCGAGATGTCCGGCGACCTGGTCCAGGTGCTCCACGACGCGACCCCGGTCGCCATCCAGCGTCAGGGGCACCCGGCCAAGCGCGTCTTCCAGGCACTCCGCATCGAGGTCAACGCCGAACTGAGCGTGCTCGAGCGGGCGATCCCGGCGGCGCTGGACGCCATCGCGGTCGGCGGCCGGATCGTCGTCGAGTCGTACCAGTCCCTCGAGGACCGCATCGTCAAGCGGGCCCTGGTGGAGCGCACGAAGTCGAGCGCCCCCGCCGGCCTGCCGGTGGAGCTGCCCGAGCACGCCCCGACCTTCTCCCTGATCGTCAAGGGCGCCGAGCTGGCCGACGAGGCCGAACGCGCCGCAAACCCCCGAGCAACCCCCGTGCGCCTGCGCGCGGCCGAGCGGATCCGGAACTGACATGAGCACGAACCTCGCACTCGTCGACCCTGCGGTCGTCCCGTCGCGGGCCCCGCGCCCCGACCGTCAGCACCGCCCCGAGCTCGTCGAGGTCACCCCGACCGCGGCCCAGCGCCGGGCACGTCCCCGCATCGGGTACGCCGTGGTGGCCGTCGCCGCGCTCGGGATCCTGCTGCTCGCCCAGCTCGGCATCAGCATGGTGCTCAGCCAGGGCGCGTACACGCTCAACTCGCTGTCCGCCGAGCAGACGAACCTGTCCCGCACGCAGCAGTCGCTGTCCGAGCAGCTCCGGGTCCTCGACTCGCCGCAGAACCTGGCCCGCAACGCCCAGTCGCTCGGCATGATCGCCAACTCGACGCCCGTGTACCTCGACCCGAAGACCGGTCGGGTGTACGGCACGCCGACGCCGGCGAAGCCCGACGAGGCCACGGCGTCCACCGAGAACCAGGTGCCGAACTCGCTGCTGAACGACGTCCCGCTGGCCACGAAGCCGGGGGACACCTCCACCAGCAAGGAGACGGGCACGACGAGCACGACGGACACGTCGGGCACGTCGAGCACGAAGGAGTCGTCGGGCACCACGGGCACAACGGGATCGACCGACAGCACCGCCACGTCTGAGAAGACGAGCGGCGCCAGCGCGTCGGACCAGGGGACGGCGAAGTCGTCCGTAGAGTCCGACGCGAACCCGCTCCAGGCGCCCTCCACCCGGTGACCGGCGGGTCCGCCGCACCCTCAGCACCGCCCGGGAAGGACCGCACCGCGTGACGAAGACGATCCGCAACCGACGCCTGCGCTACAGCATCGTGATGCTCGCCGTGATCGCCCTCGTCGGGGTGTTCGTGGTGCGGCTCGTCGACATCCAGGTCGTCCAGGCGTCCGAGCTGAACAAGGCGTCGGCCCAGAAGCGCAGCATCCCCGTGACGATCTACGGCACCCGGGGGTCGATCGTGGACCGCAACGGCACCGAACTCGCCGACAGCGTCACCCGGTACAACATCACGACCTCGCCGCGTCTGGTCAAGCAGTTCAAGGGCAAGCTCGGCGGCACCCGCATCAAGGACGTCAGCGTCGGCACCGCCCTCAGCGCGCTGGCGAAGGCCTCCGGGGGCGACGTCGCGACAATGCGGAAGAACATCGCCGCGAACCCGAAGTCCGACTTCGCCTACCTGGTCAAGGGCCTCGACGTGCAGCACTACGAGGCCGTGCGGGCACTCGGGATCCCCTGGCTGTACCCGGAGCCGCAGGCGGCGCGGGTGTACCCGACTGGTGCGACCACGGGCAACCTCACCGGCTTCATGGGCACCGACGGTGCCCAGGCCGGCCTGGAGTACTCCTACAACCAGTGCCTGGCGGGCACGAACGGGTCGGAGACGTACGAGCGCGGCGAGGACGGCGTGCAGCTCCCGGGCAGCACCGTGACCACGAAGAAGGCCAAGGACGGCGGCACGCTCGAGACCACGATCGACAGCGACCTGCAGTACATGGCGCAGCAGACCATCGCGTCCGCCGCCAAGACCCTGCAGGCGGAGTCCGCGACGGCGACGGTTACGAACGTCAAGACGGGTGAGCTGCTCGCGGTCGCCGACTACCCGACGGTGGACCCGAACGACGTCGACGCCACGACCGACAAGGGCGCCTTCGGTTCCCGTGCCCTGACGGCGTCGTACGAGCCGGGCTCCACGATCAAGGCCGCCATCGCCGCCGCGCTGCTCGACCAGGGCAAGTCGAACCCCACCGACCAGGCGGTCGTGCCGTACTCGCGCACGTTCCCCTGGGGCGGCACGATCCACGACTCGGAGTTCCACCCCACCGAGAACCTCACGCTGACCGGCATCCTGCAGAACTCGTCGAACGTCGGCATCACCGAGCTCGGCGCACGGCTGACCGCCCAGCAGCGCTTCGACTACATGAAGAAGTTCGGGCTGTTCGAGCCGGAGACGGCCATCGACTACCCGGGCCAGCCCTCGATGGACTACGGCACGAGCCCGAACTGGGACCAGCAGACGAACATCAACTCGATGTTCGGTCAGGGCATCTCGACGACGGCCGTGCAGGTCGCGAGCGTGTTCCAGACGATCGCGAACGACGGTGTCCGGATCCCGCTGCACTTCGTCAAGGGCTGCACCACGGCCGACGGCAAGACGATCGACGCGCCCGACGTGCAGAAGCAGCGGGTCGTCTCCGCAGCCGCCGCCACGCAGGTCACCGGCATGCTGCAGAGCGTCGTCACGGGTGGCACGCTGGTGGGCATGAAGCCGATCTCCGGCTACAACATCGCCGCGAAGACGGGGACCGCCGAGGTGGCCGAGGGGTCGCAGGGCTACGGCGGTCAGCGCATCACGTCGGTGGCCGGAATGGCACCCGCCGAAGACCCCCAGTATGTTGTCACGGTGACGTTCACGAAGCCGCAGACCAACAAGTGGTCCAGCGGAGCGGCTCCGGCGTTCCGCACACTCATGTCCCAGGTGCTCGAGAAGTACCGAGTAGCCCCCTCCGCGTCCGAGGCGAAGCTCTACCCGTCCACGTGGTGAGGAAGAAGGAACACTTGTCCGCACGGATCCCCCCGGTCCTCCGACCCGAACACCCGACCCCGAGGGCCGTCTCCGAACTCGCCAACGCGTTCGGTCTGCGAGTCGTCGGCTCGGTCGACAGCATCGAGACCACCGGTGTCACCCTGAGCGCCACCGAGGTGCAGCCGGGTGACCTGTTCGTCGGCGTGCACGGTGCGAACCGGCACGGCGCACAGTTCGCGACGGAGGCCGCCGAGCGCGGCGCCGTCGCCGTCCTGACCGACCAGGACGGCGTCGCACTGGTCGAGCCGTCCGGGCTGCCGGTGCTCGTCGTCGACGACCCCCGCGCCGCCCTCGGCGACGTCGCGGCGTGGGTCTACCGCACGCACCCCGACGAGGCCACCGACCTGCCGCAGCTGTTCGCCGTCACCGGAACGAACGGCAAGACGAGCACGTCCTACATCCTCGAGGGCATCCTCAAGCAGCTCGGCCTGGTCACCGGCCTGAGCTCGACCGCCGAGCGCCACATCGGTTCGCTCAGCGTGACGAGCCGCCTGACCACGCCCGAGGCCAGCGAGATGCACGCGCTCCTCGCCCGCATGCGCGAGAGCGAGGTCCGCGCGGTCGCCGTCGAGGTCAGCGCCCAGGCCCTCAGCCGGCACCGCGTCGACGGCATCGTCTTCGACGTCGCGGCCTTCACGAACCTGTCGCACGACCACCTCGACGACTACGCCGACATGGAGGAGTACTACCATGCGAAGCTCCCGCTGTTCCAGCCCGAGCACGCCCGTCGCGGCGTCGTCTCGCTGGACACCGACTGGGGCCACCGCGTGGTGCAGGACTCCCGCATCCCGGTCACCACGATCACCGTGCACCACGACGTCGAGGCTGAGTGGCACGTCGACATCGTCGAGGCGCACGCCGCCTACACCGAGTTCCGTCTGACCGGCCCCGAGGGCCGCGAACTGACCACCCGTGTGCCGCTGATCGGATGGCACATGGCGGCGAACGCGGCACTCGCGATCGTCATGCTCGTCGAGGGCGGCTTCGAGCTGGGTGCCATCGCGCACGCGCTGGAGAGCAACCACCGCCGCTACCCCGACGAGGACGACGCGAGCGAGCGTGACGGCGGGACCCACCGCGTCTCCGCCATCGAGTGCTACCTGCCCGGCCGCACCGAGCGTGTCTCCGGCGAGCACGGCCCGAGCGTCTACGTCGACTTCGGCCACAGCGCCGACGCCTTCGAGAACACCCTCGCCGCGGTCCGGCAGTTCACCTCCGGCAAGGTCCTCATGCTGTTCGGCGCCGACGGCGACCGCGACACCACGAAGCGCGGCGACATGGCCCGCGTGGCCGCGGCCGGCAGCGACATCCTCGTCGTCACCGACCACCACCCCCGCTTCGAGGACGCCGCGTCGATCCGGAAGACCCTGGTCGACGCCGCACGTGCGGCGTACCCCGACCACGAGATCCACGAGGTCAGCCCGCCCGAGGCCGCCATCCGCACGGCCGTGAGCCTGGTCGGCGAGGGAGACTCGATCCTCTGGGCCGGCCCGGGTCACCAGGACTACCGCGACATCCAGGGCGTCCGCACGCCGTACTCCGCCCGCGACGAGGCCCGCGTGGCCCTGCGCGAGGCCGGCTGGGAGCCGAACTCCGGTCCGGCGGAGGACGTCCGATGATCGCCATGACCCTCGCCGAGATCGCCACCGCGGTCGGCGGCGAGCTGATCGGCGGCGCGCAGGCGACCGACGTCGCCGAGCCCGGCGACCTGGTCGTCGAGGGCTCGGTCGAGACCGACTCCCGTTTGGTCCGCCCCGGCAGCGTCTTCTTCGCCCTGCCCGGTGAGGTCACCGACGGCCGACGCTTCGTACCCGCAGCGGTCGACGCCGGTGCCGCCGTGGTGATCACGCCCGAGCGCGTGGACACCACCGCGCCGCAGATCGTCGTCGCCGACGGGTACGAAGCCCTCGCCGCGCTCGCGCACGAGGTCGTCACGCGCGTCCGGATGAGCACCGCGGACCGCGTCGACGCCGACGGTCGCCCGGCACCCCTGCGGGTCGTCGGCATCACCGGCTCGAACGGCAAGACGAGCACGAAGAACATGCTCCGCACGATCCTCGAGCAGCACGGTGCGACCGTCGCGCCCGAGGGCTCGTTCAACAACCACGTCGGCGCACCGATCTCGATGCTCCGCGTCACCTACGACACCCGGTACCTGGTGGTCGAGATGGGCGCGAGCGGCGTCGGCCACATCGCCAAGCTCGTCTCGATCGCCGAGCCCGACCTCGGCGTCGTCCTCAAGGTGGGCCTCGCGCACGCCGGTGAGTTCGGCGGCATCGAGGCGACGCAGCGAGCGAAGTCCGAGATGGTCACCGACCTGCCCGAGACCGCCACGGCGCTGCTCAACCTCGACGACGACCGCGTCGCGTCGATGCGCGACCTGACGGCCGCGCGGGTGGTGGGCTTCGGCACGTCGGCCGAGGCCGACTACCGCATCACCGGCATCGAGACGGACCGCAGCGGCACCCGCTTCACCCTCACCGCGCCTCCCCTCCGCCCCGAAGGCGACCGTCCGACGGACGCGACCCTGTCTGGAGGCCCGGATCACGTCGACGTGCGCCTCGCGATCCTGGGTGAGCACCACGCCATGAACGCGTCCGCCGCGCTCACCGTGGCCCACCTGTGGGGCGTCCCGCTCGCCGACGGCGCCGCGGCGCTCGCGTCGATGACGCGCGCCGAGCGCTGGCGCATGGAGCTGCTCCAGGGCGGCCCCGAGGGCGTCACCGTCATCAACGACGCGTACAACGCGTCGCCCGACTCCACCGCGGCGGCGCTGCGGACCCTGGCGCAGATCGTGCGCCCGGGGGAGCGGACCGTCGCCGTGCTCGGTGAGATGGCCGAGCTCGGTGAGTACTCCGTCGAGGAGCACGACCGCATCGGTCGGCTCGTCGTCCGCCTCGGTATCGGACAGCTCGTGGTCGTCGGCCGCGGCGCGATGCCCATCCACCAGGCCGCCACCCTCGAGGGATCGTGGGACGGCGAGTCCGTGTACATCGAGGACGTCGACGACGCCGTCCGTGCCATGCAGGAGATGCTCCGCCCCGGCGACGTCGTCCTCGTCAAGTCCTCGAAGTCTGCCGAACTGCGATTCCTCGGCGACCGCCTCGGAGGTGTCACCGAATGATCGCGCTCCTCATCGCCGGCGCCACGTCGCTGGTGTTCACGTTGCTGCTCACCCCGTCCTTCATCAAGCTCTTCCACCGTCTCGGGTGGGGGCAGTTCATCCGTGACGACGGTCCGCAGTCCCACCACACCAAGCGCGGGACCGCCACCATGGGTGGCATCGTGCTGATCATCGGTGCGGTGATCGGCTACTTCGTCGGCCACCTGATCGGAGGCGACTCGATCACGCTGTCCGGGCTGCTCGTGCTGTTCCTGATGGTCGGGCTCGGGTTCGTCGGCTTCATCGACGACTTCCTCAAGGTGCGCCGTCAGCGGAGCCTCGGGCTCGGCGGCTGGGCCAAGATCCTCGGCCAGGTCATCGTCGGCGTCATCTTCGCGACGATCGCCCTGGTCGTGCCCACGTCGAACGGCAAGCCGCCGGCGTCCACGATGATCTCGGCGATCCGCGACGTGCCGTGGCTCGACTTCATGGCGCTCGGCACCGTCATCGGCACCGTGCTGTTCCTGGCCTGGATCGTCCTGCTGACGGTGTCCACGTCGAACGGCGTGAACGTGGCCGACGGGCTCGACGGCCTGGCCACCGGGTCGAGCATCCTGGCGATCGGCTCGTACGTCATCATCGGCTTCTGGCAGTCGAACCAGATCTGCGGCGGGGCACGGCTCGACTCGAACACCGCACACGCCTGCTACACCGTCTCGAACCCGCTCGACCTCGCCGTGGTCGCGGCCGCGGTCTGCGGTGGGCTCATCGGGTTCCTCTGGTACAACACCTCGCCGGCGCAGATCTTCCTCGGTGACACCGGGTCGCTCGGCCTCGGCGGTGCCCTGGCCGGCCTCGCGATCCTCAGCCGCACCGAGCTGCTGCTCATCCTCATCGGTGGCCTGTTCTTCATCGTCACCGGCTCCGTCATCCTGCAGCGGGCCTACTTCAAGATCACCCACGGCAAGCGCATCTTCCTGATGAGTCCGCTGCACCACCACTTCGAACTGAAGGGGTGGGCCGAGGTGACCGTCGTCGTCCGCTTCTGGATCATCGCCGGGCTCTTCGTCGCGGCGGGGGTCGGACTCTTCTACCTCGAATGGATCGCACGCGTTGGTTGACCCGGTGTCCTCGCCGTCCCGCCTCCAGTCCCTCGACAGCTGGTACTCCGAGGGGTGGAAGGGGCTCAACGTCGCCGTCCTCGGCCTCGGTGCCACCGGCTTCTCGGTCGCCGACACGCTCGTGGAGCTCGGCAGCGAGGTGACGGTCTACTCGTCCGACGCCCCCGCCGACAGCGTCGAGCTGCTCGACGTGATCGGTGCCCGGTTCCTGCAGGCGCCGCTCGACACCGTGCCGGACGCCCTCGTGCAGCAGGCACCCGACGTGGTCATCGTGTCGCCGGGGCTGCCCCCGCACAACGCCACCGTGCAGTGGTCGGTGACGAACAGCACCGTCTGGGGCGACATCGAGCTCGCCTGGCGCGTGCGCGACAAGGTCGTCCGCGGCCCGGTCGCGGCCCCCTGGATCACGATCACGGGCACGAACGGCAAGACCACGACGACACAGCTCACGACCGCGATGTACGAGGCCGGCGGCCTGCGCGCCGTCGCGTGCGGGAACATCGGCGTGCCGGTGCTCGACGTCGTCCGCGACCCGGTCGGCTACGACGTGCTCGTCGTCGAGCTCTCGAGCCACCAGTTGCACTACGCGGCGACCTCCGGTGACGGCGCCGTGGTGCCGCTCGCGAGCGCCTGCCTGAACATCGCCGACGACCACCTGGAGTGGCACGGCTCCGCCGAGGCGTACCGCGCGGCGAAGGCCAAGGTCTACGAGCGCACCGTGATGGCGTGCGTCTACAACACCTCCGACGAGGCCACCCGGCAGATGGTGCAGGAGGCCGACGTGGTGGAGGGCTGCCGTGCGGTCGGCTTCACCCCCGGCGTCCCCGCTCCCGGTGACGTCGGCATCGTCGAGGACGTCCTGTGCGACCGGGCCTTCAACGAGGACCGCCGCAACAGCGCGCTCGAGCTGTCGACCATCGCCGACCTCGAGGCCGCCGGGCTCGCCAGCCCGCACATGACCATGAACGTCCTGGCCGCCGCTGCCCTGGCCCGTGCCGGAACCGTCCAGCCGAGCGCCATCCAGTCGGCTGTCCGGGCGTTCCGCGCCGACCACCACCGCACCGAGCTCGTCGCCCAGGCGGACGGCATCACCTGGGTCGACGACTCCAAGGCCACGAACCCGCATGCCGCCACCGCGTCGCTCGCGTCGTTCGACACCGTGGTGTGGATCGTCGGCGGTCTGTTCAAGGGCGTCGACGTCGACGGGCTGGTCGAGCGCTTCGGCCCCGGCGTCCGCGCCGTCGTGGTCATCGGCTCCGACCGGACCCCGGTCCTCGAGGCATTCGCGCGACACGCGTCCACGGTCCCGGTGCTCCAGGTGGAGACGACGGACACTGATCAGGTCATGCGCGAGGCGGTCCGGCATGCCGCATCGGTCGCGAGGCCGGGCGACACCGTCCTCCTCGCCCCGGCGGCTGCGTCGTTCGACCAGTTCGGCTCCTACGCCGACCGGGGGCAGCGTTTCGCGGCCGCGGTCAACGAGCACCTGGGAGGAGAAGTCGATGGCGACGACACCGACGGATCTTCCGAACAGCCGTAACGGCCGGACCGCGACGACCCCACGACGGACGAACGGCGCGATCGTCGCCGTCAAGAACGTCTTCGTCGCGGAGTCCAGCACCTTCTACACGATCCTCGGCGTCACGCTGTTCCTCGTCGTCTTCGGCGTCGTGATGGTGCTGTCCTCGTCGAGCGTCGAGGAGTACGCGGCGACCCACGACTTCTTCGGGGCGGCGTCCCGCCAGGGCCTGTACGCCGTGCTCGGCGTGCCGCTCATGCTCATCGCCAGCCGGGTCCCGACCCGGATCTGGCGGAAGTGGGCGATGCGGCTGCTCGGTGCGGCGCTCGTCTTGCAGCTGCTCGTGTTCACCCCGCTCGGCATCGACATCCAGGGCAACCGGAACTGGATCGAGCTCGGGTCGTTCACCGCGCAGCCGTCCGAGGTCGTGAAGCTCGGCCTGGTGCTCGGCATCGGCGCCATCATCTACGTCAAGCGGGACAAGCTCGACGACTGGAAAGAGGTGTTCATCCCGATCGGGATCGCCTCGATGCTCTCGCTCGGGCTCGTCGTCCTCGGCGGTGACCAGGGCACCGCGATGGTCATGCTCATCCTGGTGTTCGGCGCGCTGTACATCGGCGGCGTCCGCGCCCGGCACCTGCTCGTCGGCCTCGGTGCGTTCGCCGTGATGCTGCCCTTCGTGACGATGGCCTCGGCCTCGCGCTCGACCCGCATCAGCGCCTGGCTGTCGGGGTGCACCGACACCAGCCAGTACCAGGACATCTGCTGGCAGCCCGTGCACGGCATGTGGGCGCTCGCGTCCGGCGGTGTGTTCGGCGTCGGCCTCGGCAACTCGAAGGCGAAGTGGTCGTGGCTGCCCGAGGCGGACAACGACTACATCTTCGCGATCATCGGCGAGGAGCTCGGCCTGATCGGCGCCGTCGTGGTGCTCAGCCTGTTCGTGGTGCTCGCCGTCGGCATGATCAAGATCATCCGGCAGTCCCGCGACCCCTTCGTGAAGACGGTCACCGGTGGCATCCTCGCGTGGATCATCGGCCAGGCGCTCATCAACATCGCGGTCGTCCTCGGCCTGCTGCCCGTCCTCGGTGTGCCCCTGCCACTCATCTCGGCCGGTGGTTCGGCCCTCATCATGACCCTGGTGGCGATCGGCGTCGTGCTCTCCTTCGCCCGTGACCTGCCCGGCAAGAACGACCCCGGCCTGACGAACGCCCCACTCGGCCGGACCTCCACGAACGGATCACTGCGGTGAGCAAGTACCTCTTCGCCGGCGGCGGCACCGCCGGCCACGTCAACCCCCTGCTCGCGGTCGCCGACCGGCTGACCGAGCGGGAGCCGGGCGCCGAGGTGCTCGTGCTGGGCACCGCCGAGGGCCTGGAGTCCCGTCTCGTCCCGATGCGCGGCTACGAGCTGCTGACGATCCCGCGCCTGCCGTTCCCGCGGAAGCTGAACGGAGCCGCCCTGCGCTTCCCGCAGCGGTTCGCGGCGGCGGTCAAGCGGACCGAGCAGATCATCCGCGACCACGAGATCGAGGTGGTCCTCGGTGCCGGTGGCTACGCGGCCGCTCCGGCGTACATCGCCGCCCGCCGCACCGGCACCCCGATCGTCGTGCACGAGCAGAACGCGAAGCCCGGGCTGGCGAACCGCCTCGCCGCGTTCCTCACCGAGCACGTCGGCCTCACCTTCTCGAACACCCGCCTGCGTCACGGCCGCGTCGTCGGCATGCCGCTCCGTCGCGAGATCGAGTCGCTCGACCGCCGTGCCGTCCGGGCCGAGGGGCTCGCCGAGTTCGGGCTCGACCCCGACCGGCCCGTGCTGCTCGTGACCGGTGGCTCCTCGGGCGCACGGAGCATCAACCGGACGATCAACAAGTCCGCCGCCGCGATCGTCGGAGCCGGCTGGCAGGTCCTGCACGTCGTGGGCGCCGCGTCGGACATCGGCCCGAGCGACCTCGACGGCTACCACGTGCTGCCCTACTGCGACCGGATGGACCTGGCGTACGCGGCGAGCGACTTCGTCGTGTCGCGCTCCGGCGCCGGCATGGTGTGCGAGCTGACCGCCGTCGGGCTGCCGAGCGTGCTCGTGCCGTACCCGGTGGGCAACGGTGAGCAGCGCCACAACGCGAAGGACGTCGTCGACGCCGGGGGAGCCGTCCTGGTGGCCGACGGGGAATTCGACCAGGACTGGGTGACGTTCCAGCTGCTGAGCGTCCTGCAGGACCGCTCCCGCATCGCGGACATGACCGTGCGGGCGGGCAGCGTCGGCCACCGCGACGGCGCCGACCGGATGACCGACCTGGTCCTCGACGCCGCGAAGCAGGCCCCCAGCACCACGGAGGAACGATGACCATCAAGCCGGACCTGACCCAGCCGATCCCGGACGACCTGGGCACGGTGCACTTCGTCGGCATCGGCGGCGCGGGGATGAGCGGGATCGCACGGATGTTCCTCGCCGCTGGGCACCGCGTCACGGGCAGCGACTCCCGCGAGACGGAGACGACCGGCACGATGCGCGACCTCGGCGCGACCGTGCACATCGGTCACGACGCCGCGAACGTCGGCCAGGCCGACACCATCGTCGTCACGAGCGCCCTCTGGCCCGACAACCCCGAACTCCTCGAGGCGCAGCGCCGCGGTCTGCCGGTGCTGCACCGCTCGCAGGCCCTCGCCGCCCTGATCGCCGAGCACCGTCTGGTCGCGGTCGCCGGTGCGCACGGCAAGACCACCTCGACCGGCATGATCGTCACCGCGATGGTCGAGCTCGGCCTCGACCCGAGCTTCGTCAACGGCGGCGTCATCCAGTCCCTCGGCACGAGTTCGGCCCCGGGGTCCAGCGACCTGTTCGTGGTCGAGGCCGACGAGTCCGACGGCTCGTTCCTGCTCTACGACGTCGCCGTGGCCCTGATCACCAACGTCGACGCCGACCACCTGGACCACTACGGCAGCGAGGAGGCCTTCACCGAGGCCTTCGTCGAGTTCGCCGCGAAGGCGAGCGAGCGCGTCGTCATCTCGAGCGACGACGCCGGCGCGAAGACGGTCACGGCCGGCATCCGCCAGCGCCCGGACGCCCCCGAGATCGTCACGTTCGGCGAGGCCGTCGACGCGGACGTCCGCATCGAGGGCATCACCGAGTCGGCGGGCGTCGAGGTCGACTTCCGCGCCGGTGGCGAGGCGTACCACCTGACCCTCCGCGTGCCCGGCCGCCACAACGCGATCAACGCCGTCGGCGCCTTCGCGGTCCTGACCGGCCTCGGCGTCGCCCCGGCCGACGCGGTCCGCGGGCTCGAGGCGTTCGGTGGCACCCAGCGCCGCTTCGAGCTGCACGGTGTCGAGCGCGGCGTCTCGGTCTACGACGACTACGCGCACCACCCGACCGAGGTCGCCGCGGCGCTCAAGGCAGCCCGCAACGTCGTCGGTGACGGTCGCATCATCGCGATCCACCAGCCGCACCTGTACTCGCGCACCCGCCTGATGGCCGGCGACTTCGCCAAGGTGTACGAGGAGCTCGCCGACCACACGGTCGTGCTCGACGTCTACGGCGCCCGCGAGGACCCGGAGCCCGGCGTGACCGGTGCCCTGGTGCAGGAGCGCTTCGCCGACCAGTCGCGCGTCGAGTTCCTGCCCGACTGGGACGAAGCGGCGGCCCGCGCGGCCGCGGTCGCCCGTGACGGCGACATCATCATGACGCTCAGCTGCGGCGACGTGTACCGGATCATCCCGCAGGTGCTCGGCGCCCTGGGCACCGACGGAGCGTCGTCCCGGTGAAGCGCCCCGAGGGGTTCGACGAGGGGGACGCCCGCAGGGACGCCCCGGCCGAGGCCGCGGAAGCGCCCCGGCAGCGTCGTGGTCCCTCGAAGCCGCGGCTGCCGTTCCGCGGACGCGTCGCCGACGACCGGGAGGCCCGTCCCGCGTCCGCCCCGGACGCCCCGGTCGACGAGGCCCCGGCCTCCACCACCCCGGCCATCGCTCCGGCACCCGGTCCCTCCGGATCGCGCCCCCCAGCGGTCGATGCGCCCTCGAGCATCGGGGCGCGACGACCGTCCGCGGGCGCGGATCCGACCACCGATGCCGCCGACTCGACGCGCGACCGCGTCGGCGCCCTCGCGGGCGCGGCCGGCCGTCGCGTCGGCGCCGGCTTCGGGGCGGTCGCCGACCGCCTGCGCGAGTACACACCGGACGAGGACCACCGCGATCCGCGCCCCGACGCGGGCAACGCGCCCCGAGGAGACGGGGCGCGACGACCGTCCGGGGGCGCGGCGGGCAGTGCACGCGACCGCGACGCGACCGTGACCGACGTGCTCGACGCAGGCAGTGCCTCCCGGACCGACCAGCACGCCGAGGCGCCCATCGGGGCGCGGGTGCGCGCTGCCGAGACCGCCCGCGAGGCGCGCATCGCGAAGCGACGCCGCCGGCTGCTCGAGCGTGCCGAGGTCCGCCGGTTCACCCGACGCAGCCGGCACCGCCGCGCCGCGTGGATCACGGCGGCGAGCGTCGTCCTGGTGCTCGGGGTCTCGATCCTCGTCGCGGTGTTCTCCCCGTTGATGGCGCTCCGCACGATCGAGGTCAAGGGCACGAACCGCGTCGACGAGTCCGCGCTCCGCCAGGCGCTGTCCGACCAGATCGGAACGCCCCTGGCCCGGCTCGACTTCGACGCGATCAAGCGGGACGTCGCCGGGTTCCCGCTCATCGAGAGCTACGTGACCGAAGAGGCGCCGCCGCACACGCTCGTCGTCACGGTGACCGAGCGCACGCCGGTGGTCGCGGTGCGCTCCGGCAGCACCTTCGACCTCGTCGACCCCGCGGGCATCGTCGTGCAGTCGTCGCCGAAGCGCCCGGCGACGATGCCGCTCGCCGACATCGCCCGAGCGCGCCTGGGGTCCTCGAGCTTCCGCACCATGACCGAGGTCGTGCTGGCGCTGCCCTCGACGGTCCGGTCCCAGGTGACGCGCGTCGCCGGGTCGACGGCCGACGACGTCACCCTGACCCTCAAGGACGGCTCGACCGTCGTGTGGGGGAGCCCGGACGACTCAGATGCGAAGGCCGAACTGCTCGCCGCGCTGGTCAAGGACCACGCGGCGCGGAACCCCGGCGTCGTCGTCGAGTACGACGTCTCGGCACCGGACAACGGCGTGATCCGCGCCAAGGACTGAATTGCCGGACCTGATCGGCGACACGCGGCGTGGCGGGGCGACACTGCGCCGAACGCACCCGTAGCGTCGGAGCCAGCACCACATCTACCAGCATTGCCCCTGAACTTCAAGTAGAGGTTGAGGGTTCTACCGGAGGCCTGACTGACGTGACCACGAACCACAACTACCTCGCCGTCATCAAGGTCGTCGGTGTCGGCGGCGGCGGCGTCAACGCCGTCAACCGCATGATCGAGCTCGGTCTCCGTGGGGTCGAGTTCATCGCGATCAACACCGACGCCCAGGCACTGCTGCTCAGCGACGCCGACGTCAAGCTCGACGTCGGCCGCGAGATCACCCGCGGCCTCGGCGCCGGCGCGGACCCCGAGGTCGGCCGTCGTGCCGCCGAGGACCACGCCGAGGAGATCGAAGAGGCCCTGGCCGGCGCCGACATGGTGTTCGTCACCGCGGGCGAGGGCGGCGGCACCGGCACCGGTGGCGCACCGGTCGTCGCGCGCATCGCGAAGTCCATCGGCGCACTTACCATCGGTGTCGTCACGAAGCCCTTCAGCTTCGAGGGCAAGCGCCGCCAGTCGCAGGCCGAGAACGGCGTCGCGGGCCTCAAGGACGAGGTGGACACGCTCATCGTCGTCCCGAACGACCGCCTGCTCGAGATCAGCGACCGCGGCATCTCCATGGTCGAGGCGTTCGCCACGGCCGACCAGGTCCTCCTCGCCGGTGTGCAGGGCATCACCGACCTCATCACGACCCCGGGCCTGATCAACCTCGACTTCGCCGACGTCAAGAGCGTCATGCAGGGTGCGGGTTCGGCGCTCATGGGCATCGGCTCCTCGCGCGGCGCCGACCGTGCGATCAAGGCGGCCGAGCTCGCCGTCGCGTCGCCGCTGCTCGAGGCCTCGATCGACGGTGCGCACGGCGTGCTGCTGTCGATCCAGGGTGGCTCGAACCTCGGCATCTTCGAGATCAACGACGCCGCGCGTCTGGTGCAGGAAGCCGTGCACCCCGAGGCGAACATCATCTTCGGTGCGGTCATCGACGACACCCTGGGCGACGAGGTCCGCGTGACCGTCATCGCCGCGGGCTTCGACGGCGGCGAGCCGGCCCAGCAGCAGAAGGAACGTCGCTCGAGCTACGTCGACCCGGAGTCGAGCGCAGCGGCGCCCGTCGCCGCCTCGACCGGCGCGATCGAGGACTCGACCACGTCGAGCCCGTCCTGGGCCTCGCAGGAGCACCAGCCGCCGGTGCAGCGCGCCGCCGACCCGGCGTTCGACGACGACGACGAGCTCGACGTCCCCGACTTCCTGAAGTAACCCACCCTTGGTAGCCGACACGCGCCTCCAGGCCTCGTCTCACGACGACGGACTGGAGGCGCGCGTTGCGTCCGTCCGGAGCGGCATCGCCGACGCGGCGCGCGCCGCAGGGCGTTCGCCCGACGAGCTCACGCTCGTCGTCGTCACGAAGTACCACCCGGCGTCGCTCGTGCGCGAGCTCGCCGCACTCGGCGTGACGGACGTGGGGGAGAACCGCCACCAGGAAGCGCAGGCGAAGGCCGCCGAACTGGCGGACCTCGGCCTGACCTGGCACTTCGTCGGGCAGCTGCAGTCGAAGAAGGCCCGGCAGGCCCGGCGGTACGCCCACGTCGTGCAGTCGCTCGACCGTGGCTCCGTCGTCGACGCGTTCGCCCCGACCGAGGCCGAGCCGGAGCCGCCGGTCATCGACGGCTTCGTCCAGGTGAACCTCACCGACGACCCCGGGCGTGGCGGGGTGCAGCCGGACGACGTCGAGGCGATGGTGGCCCGTGTCCTGGCCACCGGGACCATCCGACTGCGGGGTGTGATGGCGGTCGCGCCCTTGGACGAGGAGCCCCGAGCCGCCTTCGCCCGACTCCGCTCGATCTCCGAACGGGTCGTGTCGCTCGAGCCCGGCGCCACCGACATCTCGGCCGGCATGAGCGGGGACTACGCAGAGGCGATCCACGAGGGCGCGACACACCTGCGGATCGGCACCGCAATCACCGGAAACCGGCCGCCCGCACCCTAGCCTCGTTGCAGGGCACCACGAGCACGAACCCCGGAGGAACCATGGCCAACCCGCTGAAGAAGACGATGGTCTACCTCGGCCTCGCCGATGAGGAACTCGACTACGAGGACGAGCAGCAGGCCGAGCCCGCGCGCCAGCAGGCAGCCCCTGCTCGCCAGGCTGCAGCGGCTGCTCCGGCGCCCGCCGAACCGCAGGAAGCCCCCGCCGCGGCAGCAGCCCCGACGGCCGCTCCCGCAGCGGCGCCGGCTCCCACCAAGACGCACACCCACCAGCGCGGCGCCCAGGTCACTCCGCTCCGCCGCTCGCACACGACCGCACAGAAGGCGACCCCGGTCCAGGAAATGAACGAGATCCTCACCGTCCACCCGCGCGAGTACAAGGACGCCCAGTCCATCGCCGAGAGCTTCCGCGACGGCATCCCCGTCATCATCAACCTCTCGCAGATGACCGAGGGTGACGCCCGACGCATGATCGACTTCGCCTCCGGGCTGTCGCTCGGCCTGTTCGGCAAGATCGAGCGCGTCACGAACAAGGTCTTCCTCCTGTCGCCGGCCCACGTCGCAGTGAGCGGTGAGCCCGCTGAGGTAGAGTCCGACATCGAGGCGAACTTCTTCGCCCAGTCCTGAGCCGTACCCGGCACACCCGCCCCTGAGCGTCGTCCGACGACGCTCGCCCGAGACGAGCGAGCCCCATCGTGTCCGTGATCCTAGGGATCATCTCCCTCGCGTTGCTCCTGTACTTCTTCGTGATGTGGGGGCGCTTCGCGCTCGACCTCGTGCAGAGCTTCAACCGTTCCTGGCGGCCGCGCGGGGGCATGCTCGTGGTGTCCGAGTTCGTCTACACGGTCACGGATCCGCCCATCCGAGCGGTGCGACGGGTCCTCCCGCCGCTCCGCCTCGGGCCGGTGGCGCTCGACTTCGGCTGGACGATCGTGATGCTCGTCGTCATCATCGCCCGGTTCGTGGTCGCCGCTCTGGCACGCGGTATCTGAGCGGACTCCCGTCCGCGACACGCGCCACGCCCGGCGCAGGTCACGGTTCCGCCCCATCGTCGGTGTACGGTGGTCGGGATCGATGCCCGCTCCGGTGGCGCATCCGCACCGCACGGTACGACTGGTAGATTCGGTCGCACCGCACGCGGTTCCACACGTTCAGCAGTTCTATTGAGGTGACGGCAATGGCTTTGACGCCGGAAGACGTAGTCAACAAGCGGTTCCAGCCGACGAAGTTCCGCGAGGGCTACGACCAGGACGAGGTCGACGACTTCCTCGACGAGGTCGTGGTCGAGCTCCGTCGCCTGACCGCGGAGAACGACGAGCTCCGCCAGCGCCTGCAGGCGGCCGAGTCGGCCCCGCAGCCGGCGCAGGCCGAGCAGCCCGCTCCCGCAGCCGAGCCGGAGCCCACCCCGGCCCCGGTCGAGGCAGCACCGGAGCCCGCTCCGGTCGCCGCGGCGGCTCCGGCCACGACGGTCCCCGCCGACGAGGACACCGAGGGCACCACGAACCTCCTGACCCTGGCGCGTCGTCTCCACGAGGAGCACGTCCGCGAGGGCATCGAGAAGCGCGACGCGCTCATCGCCGAGGGCACGGCCCAGGCGGCTCGCCTGGTCTCCGAGGCCGAGGCGAAGCAGCGCCAGATCATCGCCGACACCGAGAACACGAATCGTCAGCGTGTCGCGGTGCTCGAGCAGGAGCAGCGCCAGCTCGAGGGCAAGATCGACGAGCTCCGGACCTTCGAGCGCGACTACCGTGCGCAGCTCAAGAGCTACATCCAGGGTCAGCTCTCCGAGCTCGACACCTCGGGCGAGCAGTCCGGTCTCACCCCGGCGCCGGCTTCGGCGCAGGGCTTCGGCAACTGACGTTGTCGCGACCAGCATCACGAGCGAAGGTCAGTGTCCGCGCGATCGCGGCACTGGCCTTCGCCGCTGTCGTGGTGGTGGCGTTCGACCAGGTCGCCAAGACGCTGGTCGTCGCGAACCTGCCCTACGGCACTCCCGTCCCGGTCCTCGGCGGGGCGTTGCAGTTCCTGTACGTCCGGAACCCGGGGGCCGCGTTCTCGTTCGCGGTGAACATGACCTGGGTGTTCTCGGTCATCTCGGCCGCGGTCGTCGTCGCGATCATCGTGTACTCGCGTCGCATCCGGTCGATGTGGTGGGCCATCGTGCTCGGCATGCTGCTCGGCGGCGCGCTGGGCAACCTGCTCGACCGGCTCTTCCGTGAGCCCGGCTTCGGTCGTGGCCACGTCGTCGACTTCATCTCGACGCCGTGGATGATGCCGGCGATCTACAACGTCGCCGACTCCTTCATCTGCATCAGCATGGTGGTCTTCGTGCTGCTGGTGATCCTCGGCGTGAACCTCGACGGCACCCGCACGCTCTCGGCCAAGCGACAGGCTCAGCTCGACGTGGCGCAGCCGGTCGACGCGGCGGAGCCGCTCGACGGTGGGGCCGCGTTCTCGTCGGCCGATGCCGCTCTCGACGAGCCGACCCGCGCCTCCAGGCCGGAGGACCGCGACCGTCGCGACACGCTGGGCCACGACGCCACGTGAGCGAAACCCGTTCTCTTCCCGTGCCCGACGGGCTCGCCGGTGAGCGCGTCGACGCCGCCATCGCGAAGCTCCTCGGCTTCAGCCGGTCGTTCGCGGCCGACGTCGTCGCCGCCGGTGGCGTCCGCGTCGACGGTGTGCCCGTCGACAAGTCGGACCGGCTGCACGCGGACTCCTGGCTCGAGGTCGAGTGGACCCCGAAGGAGCCGCCGCGCATCGTCCCGGCGGCCGTTCCGGGCATGACGATCGTGCACGACGACGAGGACATCGTCGTCGTGGACAAGCCCGTCGGTGTCGCCGCGCACCCCTCGCCGGGGTGGGACGGTCCGACCGTGCCCGGGGGCCTCGCCGCCGCCGGGTTCACGATCGCGACGTCGGGTGCCGCCGAACGCGCCGGGATCGTGCACCGCCTCGACGTCGGGACCTCGGGCCTGATGGTCGTCGCGAAGACCGAGCTGGCGTACACGCACCTGAAGCGGGCGTTCAAGGAGCGCACGGTCGAGAAGGTCTACCACGCACTCGCGCAGGGCCACCCCGACCCGACCTCGGGCACGATCGACGCCCCCATCGGCCGGCACCCGTCGAGCGACTGG
Organism: Curtobacterium sp. MCPF17_021; assembly: GCF_003234605.2. Classification (NCBI taxonomy): domain Bacteria; kingdom Bacillati; phylum Actinomycetota; class Actinomycetes; order Micrococcales; family Microbacteriaceae; genus Curtobacterium; species Curtobacterium sp. MCPF17_021. Next base: position 1,576,445 of record NZ_CP126252.1, read on the forward strand.
AAGTTCGCGGTCACGTCGGAGGGCAAGCCGAGCGTCACCCACTACGAGACGCTCGAGGCCTTCCGCGCTGCAACTCTGCTCGAGGTGCACCTGGAGACCGGGCGCACCCACCAGATCCGGGTGCACATGGCTGCCACACGCCACCCGCTCGTCGGGGACACGATGTACGGCGCCGACCCGGTGCTGGCGGCCGAGCTCGGGCTGACGCGCCAGTGGCTCGACGCCGTCCGGCTGGGCTTCGACCACCCCCGCACGGGCGAGTGGGTGTCGTTCGAGGCGCAGTACCCGGACGACCTGCAGGCAGCGCTGGAGCAGATCCGGAGTGCGTCGCTCTGACGTGCCCGGGCGCTTGCGCCGAGTGGTCACGAACTGTCGGCTGCGGCGCCGCCAGGCGACGCTTTCTGCGCCCGCGGCGGCCCGTGTGCGGCGTGTCCTGCCCGCTCGGCGGCACGGCCCGCGGGTCCAGACCGCCGCGCCCGGGCGCTTGCGCTGAATGGTCACGAACTGTCGACTGCGGCGCCGCCAGGCGACGCTTTCTGCGCCCGCGGCGGCCTGCCTGCGGCGTGTCCTGCTCCCTCGGCGGGGCGCCCCGCGCGTGTCGCGACCCGGTGCCGGTCTGGAGGCGCGGTGTGGCCCCGCCACGCGCCTCCCGTCCGCCGTGCCCGGGCCGTTGCGCCGAGGGGCCGCGAACTGTCGGCTGCGGGCCCGTCAGGCGACGCGTTTCGCACCCGCGGCGGCTGGCGTGCGGCGTGTCCTGCCCGCTCGGCGGCGCGCCCCGCGCGTGTCCCGGCGCGCCCGGCCGCTTGCGCCGAGGGGGCACGAACTGTCGGCTGCGGAGCCGCCAGGCGACGCTTTCTGCGCCCGCGGCGGAGCGCGTGCGGCGTGTCTTGCCCCCTCGGCGTGGCGCCCCGCGCGCGTCGCGACCCGCTGCCGGTCTGGAGGCGCGGTGCGGCCCCGCCACGCGCCTCCAGGCCGACGCGCCCGGACCGTTGCGCCGAGGGGTCGCGAACTGTCGGCTGCGGCGCCGCCAGGCGACGCTTTCTGCGCCCGCGGCGGAGCGCGTGCGGCGTGTCTTGCCCCCTCGGCGTGGCGCCCCGCGCGCGTCGCGACCCGCTGCCGGTCTGGAGGCGCGGTGCGGCCCCGCCCCGTGCCTCCAGTCCGCCCCGACGCGCGCGGGAATGTGGGCGGCCGCGGTTAGGCTGTTCCCACCCTGCAGCACACCGTACGAACCGGAGGTTCCGTGTCGGATTCCGACTCCTTCGTCCACCTGCACGTGCACAGCGAGTACTCGATGCTCGACGGTGCCGCCAGGCTCTCCGACCTCGTGGCGGAGACCGCCGCGCAGGGGATGCCCGCCGTGGCGGTGACCGACCACGGCAACATGTTCGGCGCCTTCGAGTTCTGGAAGGCCGCCAAGGCCGGTGGCGTCAAACCGATCATCGGGACCGAGGCGTACATCACGCCCCGCACGCACCGCTCGGACAAGACCCGTGTGCGCTGGGGTGACGGCGGGGGCGACGACGTGTCCGGCGCCGGCTCGTACACGCACATGACGATGTTCGCCGAGAACACCACGGGCATGCACAACCTGTTCCGGTTGTCGTCCAAGGCGTCGCTCGAGGGCTACTACTTCAAGCCCCGCATGGACATCGAGCTCCTGCAGGAGTACCACGAGGGCATCATCGCCACGACGGGCTGCCCCTCGGGGGAGATCCAGACGCGTCTGCGTCTCGGCCAGTACGACGAAGCGGTGCAGGCCGCCGCCGACTACCGCGACATCTTCGGCAAGGAGAACTACTTCGCCGAGGTCATGGACCACGGCCTCGAGATCGAACGCCGGATCATGAGCGACCTGATGCGCCTGGCGAAGGACCTCGACATCCCGCTGGTCGGCACGAACGACCTGCACTACACGCACGCCCACGACGCCAAGTCGCACGCGGCACTGCTCTGTGTGCAGTCCGGCTCGACCCTCAACGACCCGAACCGCTTCAAGTTCGACGCCGACGAGTTCTACCTGAAGACCCCGGCGCAGATGCGGCACGTCTTCCGCGACAACCTCGAGGCCTGCGACAACACGCTGCTCATCGCCGAGCGCTGCAACGTCGAGTTCGACACCTCGGCCAACTACATGCCGAAGTTCCCGGTGCCCGAGGGCGAGACCGAGCACTCCTGGTTCGAGAAAGAGGTCGCGAAGGGGCTGGACTACCGGTACCCGGACGGCATCTCGAAAGAGGTGCAGGACCGCGCCGACTACGAGGTCGGCATCATCAACCAGATGGGGTTCCCGGGCTACTTCCTGGTGGTCGCGGACTTCATCAACTGGTCCAAGAACAACGGCATCCGCGTCGGTCCGGGTCGTGGCTCCGGCGCCGGCTCGATGGTGGCGTACGCGATGCGCATCACCGACCTCGACCCGATCCGGCACGGCCTGATCTTCGAGCGGTTCCTCAACCCGGACCGCGTCTCGATGCCCGACTTCGACGTCGACTTCGACGACCGGCGCCGCGGTGAGGCGATCAAGTACGTCACCGAGAAGTACGGGTCGGAGCGCGTGGCGCAGATCGTCACGTACGGCACGATCAAGGCGAAGCAGGCGCTCAAGGACTCCTCGCGCGTCCTCGGGTTCCCGTTCGGCATGGGCGAGAAGCTCACCAAGGCGATGCCGCCGCCCGTGATGGGCAAGGACATCCCGCTCACCGGGATCTTCGACAAGGACCACCCGCGCTACAAGGAAGCCGTCGACGTCCGTACCGTGGTCGAGACCGACCCCGAGGCGAAGACCGTCTTCGACACCGCGCTCGGGCTCGAGGGGCTGAAGCGCCAGTGGGGCGTGCACGCGGCCGGCGTCATCATGTCGAGCGACCCGCTCATCGACATCATCCCGATCATGAAGCGGGAGCAGGACGGCCAGATCGTCACGCAGTTCGACTACCCGGCAGCGGAGTCGCTCGGCCTGATCAAGATGGACTTCCTGGGGCTCCGCAACCTCACGATCATCAGTGACGCCCTCGACAACATCAAGACGAACCGTGGGACCGAGCTCGACCTCGAGAACATGGGGCTCGAGGACCCCGAGGCGTACGCGCTCCTGCAGCGCGGCGACACGCTCGGCGTGTTCCAGCTCGACGGTGGGCCGATGCGTGGCCTGCTGCGGCTGATGAAGCCCGACAACTTCGAGGACATCTCCGCGCTCATCGCCCTGTACCGACCGGGGCCCATGGGCGCGAACTCGCACACGAACTACGCGCTCCGCAAGAACGGCGAACAGCCGATCACGCCGATCCACCCGGAGCTCGAGGAGCCCCTCAAGGACATCATCGGCACGACCTACGGCCTGATCATCTACCAGGAGCAGGTCATGGCCATCGCGCAGAAGGTCGCCGGGTTCTCCCTCGGCCAGGCGGACATCCTCCGCCGCGCGATGGGCAAGAAGAAGAAGTCCGAGCTCGACAAGCAGTACGCGGGCTTCCAGCAGGGCATGAAGGACAACGGGTACTCCGACGCGGCGATCAAGACGCTGTGGGACATCCTGCTGCCCTTCTCCGACTACGCGTTCAACAAGGCGCACTCGGCGGCCTACGGTGTGGTGTCCTTCTGGACCGCGTACCTCAAGGCGCACTACCCGGCCGAGTACATGGCGGCGCTGCTGACGAGCGTCGGCGACGCCCGCGACAAGCTCGCCCTGTACCTGAACGAGTGCCGCCGCATGGGCATCAAGGTGATGCCGCCGGACGTCAACGAGTCGATCGGCTTCTTCGCCGCAGTCGGCGACGACATCCGCTTCGGCATGGGTGCCATCCGCAACGTCGGGTTCAACGTCGTCGACGACATCGTCAAGGCGCGGACCGAGAAGGGCGCCTTCGAGTCGTTCCACGACTTCCTGCGCAAGATCCCGATCTCGTCGGCGAACAAGCGCACGGTCGAGTCGCTCATCAAGGCCGGTGCCTTCGACGAGTTCGGTGACACCCGCCGAGCCCTGGTGGAGATCCACGAGGGCGCGGTCGAGGGCGCGGTGAAGGTCAAGCGCGACGAGGCCCACGGCAACGTCGGGTTCGACTTCGACTCGCTCTTCGCCGAGGCAGCCGAGGACGCCCCGAGTGCCGCGGTGTCCCAGGTGCCGGACCGTCCGGAGTGGTCCAAGCGCGACAAGCTGGCGTTCGAGCGGGACATGCTCGGGCTCTACGTGTCCGACCACCCGCTCGCCGGGCTCGAGATCGAGCTCGCGAAGCACCAGTCGATCACCATCGCCGACCTGCTCACCGCCGACGACTCGATCGAGGGCGAGACGGTGACCGTCGCCGGCCTGCTGACGAGCGTGCAGCACCGGGTGGCGAAGACGAGCGGCAACCCGTACGGCATCGTCGACATCGAGGACTTCGGCGGCCAGATCGGCGTGATGTTCCTGGGCAAGACCTACCAGGAGTTCGGCCCGTCCCTGGTGCCCGACTCGATCGTCGTCCTGCGCGGCCGCGTCAACGTCCGCGACGACGGCAAGGCCCTGCACGCGGTGAGCATGTTCCAGCCGAACGTCGGTGACGCGATGGGCTCTGGCCCGCTCACCCTGTCGCTGCCGGAACGCCAGGCCACGACGACCACGGTGACGGAACTCGCCGCCGTGCTCGGCCGCCACCAGGGTGACACCGAGGTGCGGTTGAAGCTGCTCAAGGACGACGTCGCGCGCACCTTCGAGCTGCCGTTCCCGGTGAACCTGACCCCCGACCTGTTCGGCGAGCTGAAGAGCCTGCTCGGACCGCGCTGCCTGGTGTAGGGGCACCGACCATGGCCGGGCCGCCGGGTTCGCCGGGTCCGGACGTCCTGCGGGCGTTCGGCGTGCACGACCGGCCGCTCGAGCGCCTCGGCGGCGGGCGCGGACGCACGTGGCGCGCCGGGGATGTCGTCCTCCGCCCGTCCGGTGACCGCCTGGAGGCCCGGTGGCGGTCCGCCACGCTGGCACGGCTCGTCCACACGGCCGGGTTCCGGACGCTGTGCCCCGTCGCCGCCGCGTCCGGGGACTGGGTCGTGGACGCCCGCGCTGACGGCAGCGGCGCCAGCACCGGCGACGACGGTTGGGAGGCCTGGGGGTGGGTCGACGGTCGGACCGACCCGACGCGCGTGGACGACGTGATCGCCGCGGGCGCAGCGTTCCACCGGGCGATCGCCCATCTGCCACGCCCGGACTTCCTCGACGACCGCGACGAGCCCTGGAGCCGGGCTGACCGCATGGCCTGGGGCGGAACAGCCCTGCCCGACGACCCGACGCTGGACCGCCTGGCCGCGACGTTCCGGCCGGTGACGTCCCCGTCGCAGCTCGTCCACGGCGACCTGCTCGGCAACGTGCTCTTCACGCCGGGGGAGCCGCCCACGGTGATCGACTGGGCACCGTACTGGCGCCCGGCGGGCCTCGGTGCCGCGATCGCCGCGGTCGACGCCGTGTGCTGGCACGGGGTCGCCGTCGGTCGGCTCGGCGTGCTCGGCACCGGCGTCCCCGAGTGGCCGCAGCTGCTCGTCCGTGCGCTGGCGTTCCGGATCGCCACGCTTCACCTGCTCGACGCGTGGGACGCGGACCAGACGGCTCGCCACCGGCCCGTGGTCGACGCGGTCGTGCAGCACGCCGCCGGTACGCTGGACCCCTCATGATGCAGCGAATCGACCTCCGCGGCGGCCTCCCCGCCCGTGCCGAACTCCTCCGACTCATGCCCCGCGCCGCGGGTGACGTGTCGCACGCGGTCGACGCCGCGCGCGAGTTGATCGAGGACGTCCGACACCGTGGGGCCGCTGCCCTGCACGACCAGGCCGAGCGCTTCGACGGCGGGGCTCCCGCGAACGTCCGGGTGCCCGCTGCCGAGATCACCGCCGCCGTGGCCGGGCTCACGCCCGAGGTCCGGGCAGCCCTCGACGAGGCCATCCGCCGCGTCCGTGCCGCGAGTGCCGCGCAGATCCCCGCCCCGTCCGTGACCACCCTGGCCGACGGCGCCGAGGTCCACCAGCGCTGGCAGCCGATGCGCCGCGTGGGGCTCTACGTGCCCGGTGGCAAGGCCGTCTACCCGTCCAGCGTCGTGATGAACGTCGTCGCGGCCCAGGTCGCGGGCGTGCCCTCGATCGCCGTCGTGTCGCCGCCGCAGCGCGACCACGGCGGCGCGGTGCACCCGACGATCCTCGCCGCGGCGGGGCTGCTCGGCATCGACGAGGTCTACGCGATGGGCGGCGCCGGAGCCGTCGGCGCGCTGGCGTACGGCGTCGCCGAGATCGACCTCGAGCCGGTCGACCTGGTCACGGGGCCTGGGAACAACTACGTCGCCGCCGCCAAGCGTCTGGTGCGCGGGGTGGTGGGCATCGACTCCGAGGCCGGGGCGACCGAGATCCTCGTGATCGCGGACGACACCGCCGACGCCGGATTCGTGGCCGCCGACCTCATCAGCCAGGCCGAGCACGACGAGCAGGCCGGCAGCGTGCTGGTGACGACGTCCGCGGCGTTCGCCGACGCGGTAGAAGCCGCCATCCCCGAACGCACGGCGGTGCTCGGGACGGCTGCGCGCCTCCAGGCCGCCCTGGACGGGCCGCAGTCCGCGATCGTCCTGGTGGACTCACTGACCGACGCGGCGATCGTGAGCAACGCGTACGGGCCGGAGCACCTCGAGATCCAGACGGCCGACGACGACGCCGTGCTGGCCGACATCGACGCCGCCGGTGCGGTGTTCGTCGGGCCCAGCACGCCGGTGAGCCTGGGGGACTACCTGGCCGGGTCGAACCACGTGCTGCCGACCGGCGGCCAGGCCCGCTTCGGGTCCGGACTGTCCGCGTCGACGTTCCTGCGACCCCAGCAGATCGTCCGGTACACGCCCCAGGCCCTGGCCGAGGTGGCGCCGCACATCGTCGCGCTGTCCACCGAGGAGCAGCTCCCCGCGCACGGGGCCGCCGTGACGGAGCGCACGAACCGATAGCCTGGGGCACGACATGTTCTGCCCCTTCTGCCGCCACCCGGACTCCCGCGTCGTCGACTCACGGACGAGCGACGACGGAACCTCCATCCGCCGCCGTCGTCAGTGCCCCAACTGCGGTCGACGGTTCTCGACCACCGAGACCGCATCGCTCAACGTCGTGAAGCGCAACGGCGTCACCGAGCCGTTCAGCCGCGACAAGATCGTCTCCGGCGTGCGCAAGGCCTGCCAGGGCCGTCCGGTCACCGACGGCGACCTGGCCGTGCTCGCGCAGCGCGTCGAGGAGACCGTGCGGTCCTCCGGGTCCAGCCAGATCGACGCGAACGACATCGGCCTCGCGATCCTCGCGCCGCTGCGGGAGCTCGACGAGGTCGCCTACCTGCGGTTCGCGAGCGTCTACCAGGCGTTCGACTCGCTCGAGGACTTCGAGGACGCCATCGGCCAGCTCCGGCGCGACCACCACGCGGCATCCGACACGGCCGCCGGGTCGTCCACACCGTCCGGCACGCGCGCGTGAGCGGCATCGCCGAACGCATCGTGCGCGGCGGCTACCGCGTCGTGTTCCGCTCCGTGTTCGCGAACATGGACCCGGAACGTGCCCACCACCTGGCCTTCGCCGTCATCGCGGGGCTGCCCCGCGTGCCGTTCCTGAGCGGCGTCGTCGAGCGGTACTGCCGTCCCGCGGCGGCCGACGGCATCACCACGATGGGCATCCACTTCCCGTCGCGCTTCGGTCTCGCGGCCGGGTTCGACAAGGACGCCCGCGGCATCGCCGGTCTCGGCCTGCTCGGCTTCGGCCACGTCGAGGTCGGCACCATCACCGCCAAGCCGCAGCCCGGCAACGAGCGCCCGCGCCTGTTCCGGCTGATCGGCGACCGCGCCCTGATCAACCGCATGGGCTTCAACAACCACGGCGCCGCAGCGGCCGCCCGGCGCCTCGAGCGCGCCCGCCGCAACCCCGGTCGCCCCGTCATCGGCGTGAACATCGGCAAGAGCCGGGTCGTCTCCGTCGAGGACGCCATCGACGACTACCTCGAGTCCACCCGTCGACTCGCGACGTTCGCGGACTACCTGGCGGTCAACGTCAGCTCGCCGAACACGCCCGGTCTGCGCGGACTGCAGGAACTCGACCAGCTCCGACCGCTGCTGTCCGCGGTGCGTGACGCCGCCGGTCGCACGCCGGTGCTCGTCAAGATCGCACCGGACCTGACCGACGAGCAGATCGACGCGATCGCGGGCCTCGCGGTCGAGCTCGGGCTGTCCGGGGTGATCGCGAACAACACGACGATCTCCCGCGACGGGCTGACCGCCGATCCGTCCGACGTCGAGGCGATGGGTGCCGGGGGCCTCTCCGGTGCGCCGGTCGCCGCTCGCTCGCTCGAGGTCCTGCGTCGCGTCCGCGCCGCGGTGCCCGCCGACTTCTGCGTCATCGCCGTCGGTGGTGTGACCACCGAGCAGGACGTGCAGGACCGCATCGACGCCGGCGCGACGCTCGTGCAGGGCTACACGGCGTTCCTCTACGAGGGGCCGACCTGGGCCGGGCGCATCAACCGGCTGCGCCGTCGGCGGCTGCGTCGCGCCGCGCGGTAGACGCGACCACCTGACGGACTGGAGGCCCGTGGCGACACCGCCACGGGCCTCCAGTCCGTCCTGTGGGCGCGCCCACGGCCGCTTCGTGAGCAGCAATGGTCGGGTGCGCCGCGCCCACCCGACCATTCCTGCTCACGAAGCACGAACGGGGGAGTGGGGAGCAGGGGAGCGGGAACGACGAAGCGCCGCCCGGCAGGCCGGGCGGCGCTTCGTGGTGTGCGTGTGGCTAGAGCGTGGGGTACTGCCCACGCCGGACCTGGGGCTTCGGCAGCCGCAGGAAGCGCAGCTGCCACGCCCGCGTGAGGATGTAGAGGAACGTGCCGCGCTGGAGCTCGCCGAACTTGTTGGTGAGCTTACGGCGGAGCGACAGCCACAGCACCACGCAGTCGATGACGAACAGCGCCACGAACGCCCACACGAGCAGGAGCGAGTAGGACGCGATGACCGTCTGCGCGGCCGCGAACCCGACGATGAGGAACAGCACGAGCACGGGCATCATGACCTCGCCGACGTTCCAGCGGGCGTCGATCCAGTCGCGGACGAAGCGTCGCTGCTCACCGCGGTCCTTCGCCGGCAGGTAACGCTCCTCGCCGTTGGCCATGCCGACCCGTGCACGCTCGCGCTCCGAGTTGAGGCGGGCACGGGCGGCCTTCTTGTCGACCGGCGTGTTGCCGACGAGGGGGCGGCGGTTCGCTGCCTCTCGCTCGCGGCGGGACGGCGTGGGGCGGCCCTTGCCCTGCTCGAGGAGCTCGGCCTCGGTCGGGTTGACGGTCGTGTTGGTCTTGGGGGCTGCCTTCGCCACGGTGCGTTCCTAACGGCGGTGTGCGTGCGGGATCTCCTCTAGATTACCGGGCATGAGCGACAGCGAACAGCACAGCCCCGCGACCGACCCCGCGCTCCTCGACGCCCTGCGCGAACACGTGCAGGGGGCACTGCCCACGACGATCGCCGACCTGTCCGCGCTGGTGCGCCTGCCGTCGGTGTCCTGGTCGGCCTTCGACCCGGCGAACGTGCGCGCGAGTGCCGAGGCCGTCGCGGACCTCGCCCGGTCGACCGGGGTCTTCGGGGCGGACGACGTCCGGATCGTGCGGTCGGCGGTGTCCGGCTCGACGGCCGACGTCGCCGAGGCCGACGCGGAGGCCGAGCTCGGCCAGCCCGCGGTGCTCGCGGTGCGCCCGGCGCGGAACGGCAAGCCGACGGTGATGCTCTACGCCCACCACGACGTGCAGCCGCAGGGCGACGAGGCCCTGTGGGAGACGCCGCCGTTCGAGCCGACCCTCCGCGGTGACCGCCTGTACGGCCGCGGTGCCTCGGACGACAAGGCCGGCGTGATGACGCACATCGCGTCGCTCCGCGCGGTGCACGCCCAGTTCGGTGACGACCTCGACCTCGGGATCGTGCTCTTCGTCGAGGGTGAGGAGGAGTTCGGCTCCCGCTCGTTCCGCACGTTCCTGCGCGAGCAGAAGGAGCACCTCGCCGCCGACGTCATCGTCGTGGCGGACAGCGACAACTGGTCCACCGAGGTCCCGTCGATCACGGTCTCCCTGCGCGGCAACGTCACCTTCAAGCTCACCCTGACCACGCTCGAGCACGCCAGCCACAGCGGGATGTTCGGGGGAGCAGCCCCGGACGCGATGATCCCCATGGTGCGGCTGCTCGCCTCGCTGCACGACGCCGACGGCTCGGTCGCCGTCGAGGGGCTGTCCTCGTACGAGGCCGACGTGCCGGAGCGCACCGAGGACGAACTCGCCGTCGACGCCGCGCTCGTGCCCGGTGTCCGCCCGATCGGCACCGGCGCCGTGCTGTCCCGCATGTGGTTCCAGCCGTCGATCACGGTGACCGGCATGGACGTGCCGAGCGTCGCGAACGCCTCGAACACCCTCCTGCCCACGGTCTCGGCACGGGTATCGGTCCGCGTCGCCCCCGGTCAGGACGCCCGGCAGGCGTCCGCTGCCGTCGAGCGGCACCTGCGCGAGCACGTCCCGTTCGGCGCACGGATGGAGATCACCGAGCCGGACAGCGGCGACGGGTTCCTCGTCGACACCGCCGGCTGGGCCGTCCAGGAGGCCCGCACGGCCATGCGCGAGGGGTGGGGCGCCGAGGCGGTCGAGCAGGGCATCGGTGGGTCGATCCCGTTCGTGTCCGACCTCGCCGCGGAGTTCCCGGACGCGCAGATCCTGGTCACCGGCGTCGAGGACCCGGACACCCGCGCCCACAGCCCGAACGAGTCGCAGCACCTCGGCGTCCTGCACCGTGCCATCGCGTCGGAGACGATCCTGCTCGCCAGGCTCGCGACGCGCAGCTGAGGGTGCTTACAATCGACGCCAGGCGCGGTGACCAGCACCGCCCGGAGGGAGACGCGCGATGAGCGACACCATCACCGAAGCACCGGCGACCGAAACGCAGTCGCACGGCGTCCTCCTGAGCGACGCCGCTGCCGGCAAGGTGGCGAGCCTGCTCGAGCAGGAGGGCCGCGACGACCTGCGCCTGCGCCTCGCCGTCCAGCCCGGTGGCTGCTCGGGCCTGATCTACCAGCTCTACTTCGACGAGCGCCTGCTCGACGGTGACGTCACCGCCGAGTTCGACGGGGTCGAGGTCGTCGTCGACAAGATGAGCGTCCCGTACCTCGACGGCGCGACGATCGACTTCGAGGACACGATCCAGAAGCAGGGCTTCACGATCGACAACGCGAACGCGCAGGGCAGCTGCGCCTGTGGTGACAGCTTCCACTGATCGCCAGCGATCCGACACGCGAGCGGGGAGCGACCGGAAGGGTCGCTCCCCGCTCGCGTTCGTGTGACCGGACGTGGCGCGCCGGGGCGCGGTGCGACCGGGCGAAATCGTGCCCGCAGACGTGCGGATCGAGGCCAGAACCGTGTCGTGTGTGCGCGAGCGGTACCGAGCTGCGAGTAAGCTAGGAGTGTTCCAATCAAGCTGGGAGCCAGCCATGCGCCGCCTTCGTGCGGCTCGCCGTCGGACTCGACGGGCTGACCTCCGAAGCTCACGTCTTTTGCGAGAGGTAACAGTGCGTTCGAATCGCCGTATACGTTGGGCGGCCGTCCCGGTGGCCGTCGGTCTGGTCATCGCACTGGCTGGCTGCACGCAGCAGCAGATGAACGGATGGCTCCCCGGCACGGAGGAGACGAAGGACGTCACCAACCACACGAGCCGCATCGTCGGCCTGTGGACCACCAGCTGGGTCGTTCTCCTCGCCGTCGGTCTCATCGTGTGGGGCCTCGTCATCTGGGCCGCGATCGTCTACCGCCGCCGGAAGGGCCAGACCGGCCTTCCCGTGCAGATGCGGTACAACATGCCGCTCGAGATCTTCTACACGATCGTGCCGCTGATCCTGGTGCTGGGCTTCTTCGCTTTCACCGCGAAGGACCAGGCCGCGATCGAGAAGCCCTTCGCCGACCCGGACGCCACCGTGCACGTGTACGGCAAGCGCTGGGCGTGGGACTTCAACTACATCAACAAGGAAAACCCCGAAGAGAGCGTCTACTACCAGGGCATCCAGGCCCAGGAAGAAGAGAACGCCAACGGGGCGATCGACGAGTCGCAGCTGCCGACCCTCTACCTGCCGAAGGGCAAGAAGGTCGCGATCGAGCTCTCCTCGCGCGACGTCGACCACTCCTTCTGGGTCATCGACTTCCTGTACAAGAAGGACATGCTCCCGGGCAAGACCAACTGGGAGTACTTCATCCCGGAGAAGCTCGGCACGTACCAGGGCAAGTGCGCGGAGCTCTGCGGTGAGTACCACTCGCTGATGCTCTTCCAGGTGAAGGTCGTCACGCCGGCGCAGTACCAGGACTACCTCGACACCCTGAAGGACCAGGGCAAGGTCGGTCTGCTCGGTGACGAGTACAACACCAACACCAACGAACCGAACAACAAGGCGCCGGTCGAGGCGTCCAGCGAGAACAAGTAGGGGCTCGTCAGATGACAACGTCACTCGTCGGCCAACCGACCCAGACCTCGTCGCCGGACTTCCAGGCGTCGAAGGTGGGTCGGAAGGGCAACATCGTCGTCCGGTGGATCACCTCCACCGACCACAAGACCATCGGGTACATGTACCTGATCGCGTCGTTCATCTTCTTCCTGCTCGCAGGTGTGATGGCCCTCGTGATCCGTGCCCAGCTCTTCGAACCCGGCCTGCACGTGGTCGCGACGAAGGAGCAGTACAACCAGCTGTTCACGATGCACGGCACGATCATGCTGCTGATGTTCGCGACGCCACTGTTCTCCGGCTTCGCGAACGCGATCATGCCGCTCCAGATCGGTGCGCCCGACGTCGCCTTCCCGCGACTCAACGGCTTCGCCTTCTGGCTCTACCTGTTCGGCTCGCTCATCGCGGTCGGCGGCTTCCTCACCCCGCAGGGCGCTGCCTCGTTCGGGTGGTTCGCCTACGCGCCACTGAGTGACACGACGTTCACACCAGGGCTCGGCGGAACACTCTGGGTCTTCGGGCTCGGCATGACCGGCTTCTCGACGATCCTCGGCGCGGTGAACTTCATCACGACGATCATCACGATGCGTGCCCCGGGTCTGACCATGTTCCGCATGTCGATCTTCACGTGGAACACACTCGTGACGGCGCTCCTCGTCCTGATGGCCTTCCCGGTCCTCGCGACGGCGCTCTTCGGCCTCGGGCTCGACCGCGTGTTCGACGCACAGATCTTCAACCCGGCCAACGGCGGGGCCCTGCTCTGGCAGCACCTGTTCTGGTTCTTCGGGCACCCCGAGGTCTACATCATCGCGCTGCCGTTCTTCGGCATCGTCTCCGAGGTCTTCCCGGTGTTCAGCCGCAAGCCGATCTTCGGGTACAAGACCCTGGTCTACGCGACCATCTCCATCGCGGCCCTCTCGGTCACGGTGTGGGCGCACCACATGTACGTCACCGGCGGAGTCCTGCTCCCGTGGTTCTCGCTCATGACGATGCTCATCGCGGTCCCGACCGGCGTGAAGATCTTCAACTGGGTCGGCACGATGTGGCGCGGTTCGGTCACGTTCGAGACGCCGCTGCTCTGGGCCCTCGGCTTCCTGATCACCTTCACCTTCGGTGGTCTGACCGGTGTCATCCTGGCGTCGCCGCCGCTCGACTTCCACGTGTCCGACTCGTACTTCGTCGTCGCGCACTTCCACTACGTGGTCTTCGGAACCGTCGTCTTCGCGATGTTCTCCGGCTTCTACTTCTGGTGGCCGAAGTGGACCGGCAAGATGCTCAACGAGCGTCTCGGCAAGATCCACTTCTGGCTCCTGTTCATCGGGTTCCACACCACGTTCCTCATCCAGCACTGGCTGGGCGTCATCGGCATGCCGCGTCGCTACGCGACCTACCTGCCGAACGACGGCTTCACCTGGATGAACCAGCTGTCGACGATCGGCTCGATGATCCTCGCGGTCTCGTTCCTGCCGTTCATCTTCAACGTCTACGTGACCGCCCGGAACGCACCGAAGGTCGCCGTGAACGACCCGTGGGGCTACGGCCGCTCGCTCGAGTGGGCGACCTCCTGCCCGCCGCCGCGCCACAACTTCACGTCGATCCCGCGTATCCGTTCGGAGTCCCCGGCCTTCGACCTGAACCACCCCGAGGCCGGTGTGCCGATCGGTGTGGGTCCCGCGAAGGACGCCCCCGATGCCCCGACCTACGACGCCGCGAAGGGCGAGGTGAAGTAACGCCATGCGCGCGAACACCAACCTGTTCTGGATCCTCTTCGGGTTCTTCATCCTGGCGGACGCCGCCTACACCACGTGGGCGATGATCTACTACGGCGAGCCCGAGTGGGTGGGCACCGTGGCGATCGGCCTGACCGGCCTGATGTCGGCGTTCATCGCCTTCTACCTCGGCAAGGTCATGTCGTCCCAGGGCGGGGTCCTGCCCGAGGACCGTCCCGACGCCAACATCGAGGACGGCGACGCCGAGCTCGGGCACTTCAGCCCGTGGTCCTGGTGGCCCATCCTGCTGGCCGCCGCGGTCGCCGTGTGCTTCCTCGGCGTGGCCGCCGGCCTGTGGATCGTCCCGATCGGGCTCGTCCTCGTGGCGATCACCCTGGTCGGCTGGGTCTACGAGTACTACCGCGGCAACTTCGGGCACTGACCCGGCGCTGCAGCGCACCTGACACTTCGGGCGGCACCAGAACGGTGCCGCCCGAAGTGCGTCCAGGAGACGAACTCCGGTCCCGATCCGGAACAAACGGGCCCGCCCGCGACTTGACTGGAGCGGACCTCCCACCACAGCGAAAGGAGTCACCTCAGGTGACCGACAAGCGCACCCTCATCATCTTCGGCGCGACGGGCGACCTCGCCTCCCGCCTGCTCCTGCCGGGCCTCGGCACGTTCCTGCAGAGCGGCCGTGCCGTCCCCGTGCAGCTGATCGGCACGGGCCGCAGCGAGCGCAGCCCCGAGAAGTGGAAGGACATCGTCACGCAGTCCTTCGCGTCGCAGGACGTCAAGGGGCCGGAGGTCGACGCGACCATCGAGTCGACGCAGTTCATCCAGGGCGACCCCACCGACCCGAAGCACCTCGAGGCGCTCCTGGCCGCGGCCGACTCCGAGCCGATCCTCTACTTCGCCCTCCCGCCGCAGATCGCCTCCGACATCTGTGAGGCGCTCGAGCACGTCGAGCTCCCCGAGGGCACGACCCTGGCCTTCGAGAAGCCCTTCGGCACCGACGTCGCCAGCGCCCAGGCCCTCAACGAGACGGTGCTCAAGCTCGTCCCGGAAGAGCGCGTGCACCGCACCGACCACTTCCTCGGCCGCACCACGGTCCTGAACATCATCGGTCTGCGCTTCGCGAACCGCCTGTTCGAGCCGATCTGGAACGCCGACAACATCGAGAAGGTCGACGTCTTCTACGACGAGACCCTCGGGCTCGAGAACCGCGCCCAGTACTACGACGAGGCCGGGGCGATGGTCGACATGATCCAGTCGCACCTGCTGCAGATCCTCGGCATCGTGACGATGGACGCCCCGGCGGACATCGACGCGGTCGAGTTCCGCTCGTCCCTGGCCCGGGTGCTCCGTTCGACCCAGCTCAAGGGCGGCGACCCGAAGATCGCGTCGCGTCGCGCCGTCTACACGGCCGGCACGATCGACGGCAAGGAGCTGCCGTCGTACCAGGACGAGGACGGCGTCGACAAGTCGCGGAGCACCGAGACGCTCGCCGAGATCTCGGTCGAGGTCGACACGGCCCGCTGGAAGGGCGTTCCGTTCACGCTGCGCTCCGGCAAGGCACTCGGCAACAGCCGGAAAGAGGTGCTGATCACCTTCAAGCCGGTCACCCGCCTGCCCTCCGGCCTGAGCGGTCGCCCGAAGGCGGACACGCTCCGCATCGTCCTGAACCCGGACGAGATCGAGCTGACCGTGTCGGCCAACGGCGGTGGCAACCCGTTCGAGATGGGCCAGGTCACCCTGTCATCGTCGTTCAGCGACGGCGAGCTCACCCCGTACGGCGAGGTCCTGAACGGCATCTTCCACGACGACCCGCTGCTCTCCATCCGCGGTGACGTGGCCGAGCGCTGCTGGGAGATCGTGGAGCCGGTCGTCGCCGCCTGGAAGGCCGACGAGGTCCCGCTCGAGGAGTACCGCGCCGGTTCGCGCGGCCCGGCGGACTGGGAGTCGTCGTCCTGACGGACGCGCTGCTGACGTCCTGAACGGACGCCTGACGGACGGGAGGCCCGGTGCCAGCTGGCACCGGGCCTCCCGTCCGTCGTGGGGTCGCCATCAGGGCATCGCAAGACGCATCAGGCGGGGGAGCCGGCGCGCTCACCCTCGCCCGTCCACGACCGGGTGCCGCCGTCGTGGACGGGCAACCGCGTGCGGTGCCCGACGGTCGCGCCACGGGCGCGCTCGATGGCGTCCGCTGCCGACACGAGCGTCAGGTGCGACAGCACCTGCGGGGTGTTGCCGATGTGGTGCCCGGTGGCGACGTCGATCTCCTCGGAGAGCATGCCGACGTCGTTGGCGTACCCGACGAGCACGTCCATCAGGCGCTCCGCGTCCTCGACCCGGCCGGAGGCGGCGTACTGCTCCACCAGCCAGAACGAGCACGCCAGGAACGGGTGCTCGGCGCCGGACAGTCCGTCGAAGCCGGCCGTCGTGCGGTAGCGGAGCACGAGGCCGTCGTCCCCGACCCGCAGGTCCTCCTCGATGGCGCGCACCGTGCCCGTCATCCGGGGGTCGTCGGCGCGGCAGAACCCGACCTGCGGCAGGACGAGCAGGCTCGCGTCGACCTCGTCGGTGTCGTAGTGCTGGCGGAACGAACCGCGCTCGGCGTTCCAGCCGTGCTCCTCGATCTCGGCGCGGACGGTGTCGCGCAGGGTACGCCAGCGGTCGACGGGGCCCTCGAGGCCGAACTCCTCGACCGCGGCGACCCCGCGGTCGAACGCGGCCCAGATCATCACCCGCGAGTGCGTGAAGCTGCGCCGCGGGCCGCGCATCTCCCAGATGCCGTTGTCCGGTTCCTGCCAGTGCTCCTCGACGTAGCCGAGCAGTGCCCGCTGCAGCGCCCAGGAGTCGGCGTTCTCCTCGACCCCGAGCTCGCGGGCGTCGTGCAGTGCCGCGAGGACCTCGCCGAAGACGTCGCCCTGGTACTGCGTCGAGGCGCCGTTGCCGACCCGCACGGGCGTCGACCCGAGGTACCCGGGCAGCTCGGGCAGCTCCCGTTCGGGCAGCTCGCGTTCGCCGGCGATGCCGTACATGATCTGGACGTCGGCGGGGTCGCCGGCGATCGCGCGCAGCAGCCAGCCGCGCCAGTGCGTGGCCTCGTCGCGGTAGCCGTGGGCGATGAGCGACGCGAGCGCGAGGGAGGCGTCGCGCAGCCACACGTAGCGGTAGTCCCAGTTGCGTTCGCCGCCGGGGTCCTCCGGCAGGCCCGTGGTCGCGGCGGCGACGACGCCACCGGTCTCGCCGTGGGTCATCGCGCGGAGGAACACCAGCGACCGTCGAGCGGCGACGGCGTACCGACCGGTGGTCTGCGCGGGGGCGGTCCACGCCGTCCACCACTGCACCGTGTGGGCGAGGGCCGCGTCGACGTCGAGCGGCTCCGGCGGCTCGCGGTGCGACGGGTACCAGGTGAGCACCGTGTCGAGCACGTCGCCGTCGTGGATCGTCGTGACGGCGGTGTGCCGGTGGTCGTCGGCGCGGAACTGCGGTCCCCGCACGATCACCGAGCCAGGGCCCGCCGTCGCGAGCAGCGCCGGTTCGTCGTCGTCCCCGATCTGCCGGATCCACGGCAGGGCCCGTGCGTAGTCGAACCGGATCCGGAGCGTCTGCCGGAGTTCGACGGTGCCGCGGAGCCCGCGCACCCGGCGGACGATCGAGGGGCGGTGCGCGCCGACGTGCATGAACTCGGTGACCTCGACCACACCGTCACGGGTGGTCCACACGGTCGAGAGCACCAGGGTGTCGCCGTGGTACCGCCACTGGGCCGTGGCCTCGTCGTCGACGGGTCGCAGGGTCCAGTGGCCGTGGTCCTCGGTGCCGAGCAGCGAGGCGAAGGTGGACGAGCTGTCGAAGCGCGGCAGGCACGCCCAGTCGATCGTCCCGTCTCGGCCGACCAGGGCAGCGGTGCCGGTGTCGCCGATCAGGGCATGGTCCTCGATGCGGTTCGGCGGTGTGTGCGGTGTGTGCGGTGTGTGCGGTGTGACTGGGTGCGGCGCGGCTGGGTGTGGTGCGGCTTCGGGCGGTGCGGCCGGCTCGGTGCTCATGGACCGATCGAACACCCGGTGCCCGAGCGCCGCGGTCGGCCACGGGTGCTCCGGGCCGAGAACGTGATGAAGGGTCGCTCAGGCCGGGTCGGAGGCGTCGGACTCGATGATGCCGACCCGCGCGAGCTCGCTCCACAGGCCGGCGCCGTCCGGTGCGTACACCCAGGGCGCCGACGAGTCACGGGAGCGCTCCTGCGCCCGCGACCGCCCACCGGCCAGGACCGCTTCGCTCGTGGACAGCTGCCGGATGGCGACGCCCGCGACGTTGTCCGGGTGCTCCCGCGAGAAGTCGCCGTAGAGGCTCTCGTCGTGCTGTCCGTCGTCGCCGACCAGGAGCCAGCGGATGTCCGGGAAGTCCTTCGCGAGCCGCCGCAGGTTCTCCTGCTTGTGCAGCTGCCCGCTGCGGAAGAACCGGTCGTGGGTGGGACCCCAGTCGGTGAGCAGGAGTGTGCCGGAGGGGTACATGTTGCGCGACAGGAAGCGCTGCAGCGTCGGCGCGACGTTCCACGCTCCGGTCGACAGGTAGACCGTCGGTGAACCGGGGTGCTGCGCGAGGATCCGTTCGTACAGCACGGACATGCCGGGCACGGGGCGGCGGGCGTGCTCGGTCAGGACGAACGAGTTCCAGGCGGCGAGCATGGGGCGGGGGAGCGAGGTCACCATCACGGTGTCGTCGATGTCGGACAGCAGCCCGAAGCGGGTGTCCGGGTGCACGACGAACACGTCGGCCTCGACGTCGCGCCCGCCACCTGCCGACAGCCGCACCGTGCGCCAGCCGGGCTCGAGGTCGATCGGGACGATGGTGTCGACGACACCGCCACGGTCGGTCTGCACCACGTGGGAGACGCCGCCGGCGGTGACGGTGACCTCGGCGTGGTCGACGGCGACGCTCGTGAAGCTCTTCCAGCCGCGGACTCCGGCGTAGGAGACGTCCGAGGCGAGACCCCGGCGCGTGAGGAGCACACGGCAGAGGATGCGCACCCAACCGGGCGCGCCGTAGCCGGTGTACGGGACCACCGTCGGGACGAGTCCGCGACGGCGTGCACGGTGCTCGCGGAACTCCTGGACGGCGTCCTCGATGCGGGCCGCACGGTGCAGGAGCGGCTCGGCCAACGACGGCTCGTGGGGCGTCGGGTCGGGCATGGCGTCATCCTCCCACGGGCGGCTGACGAAACCCGCGCGCTGCACAGAACTGGTGCGTCGCAACTGGTGAGTCGCAGCCACGTTCCAGGTGCGTTCTGCGAAAGTTGTCCCCGTCACACCAACCAACCGCGCTGGAGCGCAAGAGGAGAACACGTGCTCGTCACCGAGGTAACGAACGCTCTGCCGGGGGGATCATCACTGCTCAGGAACGAGCCGGTCCAAGCCCGCAGTTCGGCGCGCCTCGCCGGCCTCCTCGACGCCGCAGCCGCGGTGATCGACGAGATCGGGTTCGAACGGCTCACGACCGCCATGGTCGCCGAGCGCGCGGGGGCGTCGATCGGCACCGTCTACCGGTACTTCCCGGACCGCATCGCCGTGGTCGAGGCACTCGCGATCCGCTGCACCCAGCGGCTCGCCTCCCGCTTCGTCGAGGCGCTCGACGCCAGTGGCGCCGAGACCTGGCAGGACGCCAACGACGCGCTCATCGACATGACCGCCGAGATGTACCGCACCGAGCCCGGTTTCCGGGCCATCCGCTTCGGCGACCCGGCAGACACCGGCACGGGCGACGCCGAGGACCGCATGGGCGCGCTCGGCGCGACCGTGGGCCAGATCATGCGCGACCGCTTCGGGTTGCCGGACGACGAGCACATCACCCGCGCGTGGGTCGTCCTCGCCGAGTCCGGTCACGCGGTGCTGGCACGGGCGCACCGCGACCGCGAGCACCCCGACACGGAGCTGATCGAGGAGTACCGCCGGATGAACCGTGCGCACCTGGAATCGGTGATCGCCGCTTCCTGACCGTCCCGTCGAACCGGCGCGACACGCCGGGGACCGAACCGATCCGCCCGCGCCTCCGAACACCGAGGCGCGGGCGTCGTCGTCCCCGCCGATCCCGTGGTGCCCGTCGGCATCCCCACCGGCCTGTGCACCGCCGCGGGTCCGTCACGGATCGTCACAGCGAACCGATGTCGGCACCCCCGGGTACTCTCATCCGGAGTCGGGCTACCTCCGAACAGAAGGGCACCCCATGATCGAGTTCCGCTCGGTGCGCAAGACCTACCCGGACGGCACGACTGCGGTCGAGCACTTCGATCTGGTCATCCCGTCCCGGACCACCACCGTCTTCGTCGGATCCAGCGGCTGTGGCAAGACCACCCTGCTCCGCATGATCAACCGCATGGTCGACCCCACGTCCGGCACCGTCGAGATCGACGGATCGGACGTCGCCGGGATCAACCCCGTCGAGCTCCGTCGCCACATCGGGTACGTGATGCAGAACTCCGGGCTGCTGCCGCACCGCAAGGTCGTCGACAACATCGCGACCGTCCCGCTGCTGACCGGCGTCTCCAAGGCCGACGCCCGCAAGCGCGCCCTCGAGCTCATGGACACCGTCGGACTCGACCGTGCCTTCGCCGACCGCTACCCGTCACAGCTCTCCGGCGGCCAGCAGCAGCGCGTCGGTGTGGCCCGCGGGCTGGCCGTCGACCCGAACATCCTGCTCATGGACGAGCCGTTCGGTGCGGTGGACCCGCTGGTGCGCAACGACCTGCAGGACGAGCTCATCCGCCTGCAGCGCGAACTCGGCAAGACCGTCGTGTTCGTGACGCACGACATCGACGAGGCGTTCAAGCTCGGCGACCAGGTCGTCATCCTCAAGAAGGGCGGCGAGATCGCCCAGCAGGGGACGCCGGCCGAGATCCTCGCCGCACCCGCCGACGACTTCGTCGCCACGTTCATCGGCGCCGGCCGCGGGCGCCGCGCGCTCCGCGTCGAGCAGACCCCGACCGGTCCGATCGTCGTCGACGGCGAAGGTCGTGCAGCCGGCGTGCTGACGGGCCCCGTCGGGGTCGTCGACGCCGCCGAGGCCGTTCCGCAGTCCGACTCCCGAGCAGCAGAGGCCGGAGCGTCCCACGACGCACCGGGTGCCCCGGCGCAGGGTGGGGGCACCCGGTGAAGTGGGTGCTGGCGAACCTCGACACGATCTGGGACAACACGGTCTCCCACCTCGCGATCGCGATCCCGCCGATCATCGTCGCGTTCCTGCTGTCGATCCCGATCGGGTGGCTGGTGGTCCGGCTGCAGCGCCCTGGTGGGTCGCGCTTCGCCTCGGGTGTGGGCAGCAGCATCGTGACCCTCGCCGGTCTGCTCTACGCCATCCCGTCGCTCGCCCTGTTCGTGGCGCTGCCGAGCATCATCGGCACCGGCCTGCAGAGCCCGATCAACGTCGTCATCGGTCTGACGCTGTACGGCCTCGCTCTGATGGTCCGTTCCACGGTCGACGGGCTGACCTCGGTCGACTCCGAGACCAAGTCCGCCTCGACCGCCATGGGCTACTCGCCGGCGCAGCGGTTCTTCCGTGTTGAGCTGCCGCTCGCCGGTCCGGTCCTGCTGGCCGGCCTCCGAGTCGTCTCCGTCTCCACGATCTCGCTGACCACGGTCGGCGCGGTCCTCGGCATCCCGAGTCTCGGCCTGCTGTTCACCGACGGCCTGGGGCGCGGGATCTACGAGGAGATCCTCTCCGGCATCGTGATGGTGCTCGTGCTCGCCTTCGCCCTCGACGGCCTCCTCGTGCTGCTCGGGCGCCTGGTCATGCCGTGGACCCGGACGAACTCGGTGTCACGCCGACAGGCTCGCCGAGTCCTGCAAGCAGCGGAGGTCTCCTCGTGATCATCGGTCAGGCCTTCGCGTGGGTGTTCGACCCCACGAACTACGGCGGGTACAACGGCATCCCCACGCGCCTCTGGGAGCACGTCTGGATCACCCTGCTCGCGGTGCTCATCGCCGCGGTCATCGCCGTGCCGGTCGGGTACGCGATCGGCCACACCCGCCGTGCTCGTGGCTTCTCGATCGCGGTGTCCGGCGGGGTGCGGGCGCTCCCGACGCTCGGCGTGCTCTCGCTGTTCGGGCTGCTGCTCGGCATCGGGCTGCAGGCTCCCTTGCTCGCCCTCGTCATCCTGGCGATCCCGTCGGTGCTCGCCGGTGCGTACTCCGGCATCGAGTCGGTCGACCCGGGGGTCGTCGACGCCGCGAAGGCCCAGGGCATGACCGGCTGGCAGATCCTGTGGAAGGTCGAGATCCCGCTCGGGCTCCCGCTGCTGATCGGTGGCATCCGCGCCGCGGTGCTGCAGGTCGTCGCGACGGCCACGCTCGCCGCGTACGTCGGGGCCGGTGGCCTCGGCGGGTACTTCTTCCTCGGCCTGAAGACCCAGGACTACGCCGAGATGCTCGGCGCCTCCATCCTCGTGATCGCCCTCGCGATTGCGTTCGAGATCGTGTTCGCCGTGCTGCAGCGGGCGGCGGTGCCGAAGGGTACCGCGGACCCGTCGGCCCGACAGCGTCAGGGGTCGCGTGAGCGAGCCCGCAATCCACTCCCGGAAGGAAATCCCTCGTGATCACAGCACCCAAGATCCGCGCCGGTGTCGCCGCCGCGATGGCGGTCGGCGTCGTCGCCGCCCTCGCCGGCTGCGCGTCGAGCGACCCGCTCGACAGCGGCTCCAGCGACTCGTCCGACTCGAAGACGATCGTCGTCGGTTCGCAGCAGTACTACTCGAACGAGATCATCGCCGAGCTGTACGCCCAGGTCCTCGAGAAGGACGGCTTCGACGTGAAGCGCAACTTCAACATCGGGCAGCGTGAGGTCTACATCCCGCAGCTCGAGAAGGGCGCCATCGACGTCATGCCCGAGTACAGCGGCAACCTGCTGCAGTACTTCGACAAGGACTCGGACGCGAAGACCGCCGACCAGATCGACGACGGGCTCGACACGGCCCTGCCGAAGGGCCTCCGGGTCCTCGACGAGGCCGACGCGACCGACCAGGACAGCTACACCGTCACGAAGAAGTTCTCCGAGGACAACGACGTCACGAGCCTGGCTGACCTGAAGAACGTCGACGAGAAGCTCACCGTGGGGGCCAACTCCGAGAACCAGACGCGGCCGTACGGCCCGAAGGGGCTCAAGTCGGTCTACGGCGTCGACGTCGACTTCAAGGCGATCGAGGACGGCGGCGGGGCCCTGACCGTCAAGGCGCTCAAGGACGACACCGTCCAGCTGGCCGACATCTACACCGCTGACCCGAGCATCAAGGCGAACGGCTTCGTCACGCTGAAGGACCCGGAGAACCTGATCCTGCCGCAGAACGTCGTGCCGGTCGTCTCGAAGAAGGTCAACGAGAAGGCTGCGGACGCGATCGACTCGGTCAACGAGAAGCTCTCGACCGAGGCCCTGATCGAGCTCAACACCAAGAGCACGGTCGACAAGGAGAAGGCGTCCACCATCGCCGAGGACTGGCTCAAGGCCGAGGGTCTGCTGTAACCACTGCACCACCACTGCACCACCGCCGCACAGCATCTGCACCGCGGCTGCACTGCGAACAAAGCGACAGGCGTCGGGTATCTCCCCGGCGCCTGTCGTCGTTCGCGGAGCGGACAACGCGAACATCGGTGCCGCACGGTTGTGCCGTGCAGGGGCTGTGCACGTTTGTGCACGGAGCGGTTCTACAAGTTGTCGAAGTGGGGTGCTCCGCGATAGCGTTGGGGTGTCCCAAGGGCTGTGACACCTGATGTATCCGTTCCACAGGAAGCAACTGACGTGCACGAACAGCGCGCGGCCACCCGTCTCGGAATCGCCGCATGAACGACCTCCTCGATCCGCTCCTCCTGTCGCGGTGGCAGTTCGGTCTGACGACCATCTACCACTTCCTCTTCGTCCCGCTGACGATCGGCATGGCAGCCGTCGTGGCCGTGTTCCAGACCGCCTGGTACCGGACCGGCCGCGCGCACTACCTGCAGCTGACGCGGTTCTTCGGGCGGATCTTCCTGATCAACTTCGCGATGGGTGTCGTGACGGGCATCGTGCAGGAGTTCCAGTTCGGCATGAACTGGTCGAACTACTCGCGCTTCGTCGGTGACGTCTTCGGCGCACCGCTCGCGCTCGAGGGCATCCTGGCGTTCTTCTTCGAAGCGGCCTTCATCGGCATCTGGATCTTCGGCTGGGACCGCCTGCCCAAGGGCCTGCACCTGGCGAGCATCTGGTGCGTGAGCGCCGGCACGATCATGTCGGCGTACTTCATCATCGCCGCGAACGCGTTCATGCAGCACCCGGTCGGCTTCGCGATGAACGAGGCCAAGGGCCGTGCGGAGCTCACCGACATCTGGGCGGTGCTCGGCAACAAGGTCGCCCTGGCCGCGTTCCCGCACACGCTCTTCGCCTGCTTCATGGTCGCCGCGGCGGTCATCATCTCGGTCGCGGCCTACCACCTGGCCCGCAACCAGAACCTCGAGACGATGCTGCCGGCGCTCAAGTTCGGCATGTGGACCATGCTCGCTGCCGGCGCGCTGACCGTCCTGACCGGCGACCAGCTCGGCCTGACGATGGTCGACACGCAGCCGATGAAGATGGCGGCGGCCGAGGCGCTGTACAACACCGCGACCGGCAAGGACGCCTCGTTCTCGATCTTCACGCTCGGCACGCCCGACGGCGTGCACGAGCTGTTCTCGATCCGGGTGCCGTACCTGCTGTCGTTCCTGTCGACGCACACGTTCAACGGCACGGTCGAGGGCATCAACGACCTGCAGGCGCAGTACACGCAGGTGTACGGCCCCGGCGACTACAAGCCGATCATCTGGGTCACCTACTGGTCGTTCCGCTGGATGATCGCCCTCGGTGTCGGCGCGGTCATGGTCTCGCTGGTCGGGCTGTGGCTGACCCGCAAGGGCCGGTTCCCGACGCAGCGCTGGGTGTGGCGCATCGCCACCTGGACGGTGCCGCTGCCGATGGCCGCGATGATCGTCGGCTGGGTCTTCACCGAGATGGGCCGCCAGCCGTGGCTCGTGTTCGGGCTGCTCCAGACGAAGGACGGTGTGTCGCCGAACGTGACCGGACTCGAGGTCCTCATCTCGCTGCTGGTCTTCACCCTGATCTACGGCTCGCTGGCCGTCGTCGAGTTCAAGCTCATCAAGAAGGTCGCGCAAGAGGGGCCCGCCGACCCGGACGAGGTCGACGAGGAGACCGGCGAGGTCAAGCACGAAGTGACGGTCTACTAGAAATGGACGCTGCCTGATGGATCTCCCCGTTCTCTGGTTCGCGATCGTCGGCGTCTTCTTCGTCGGCTACTTCGTCCTCGACGGATTCGACTTCGGTGTCGGCATGTCCCTGCCGTTCCTCGGCAAGGACGACACCGACCGTCGGGTCCTGATCAACACCATCGGCCCGGTGTGGGACCTCAACGAGACCTGGGTCATCGTCGCCGGGGCGTGCCTGTTCGCGGCGTTCCCGGAGTGGTACGCCACGATGTTCTCCGGCTTCTACCTGGCGCTGCTGCTCATCCTCGCTGCCCTCATCCTGCGAGGGGTGTCGTTCGAGTACCGGCACCAGAACAAGCACCTCGAGTGGAAACGCCGCTTCGACCTGATGATCATCGTCGGCAGTGCCGTGCCGTCGTTCCTGTGGGGCGTCGCGTTCGGCAACGTGGTCCGTGGCATCCCGATGGACGCCGGGCACAACTACACCGGCACGATCTTCGACCTGCTCAACCCGTTCGCGCTGCTGACCGGTGCCGCGACGCTGCTGGTGTTCTTCACCCACGGGGTCGTCTTCGTCGCGCTGAAGACCGAGGGCGACATCCGCGTCCGCGCCAAGCGCCTGGCGACCCGGGCCGGCATCGTCACGATCGTCGTCGGCGCCGCGTTCCTGGTGTCGATGGCCTTCGTCCGGGCCACCCCGGCCTCGCTGGTGCTCTCCGTGGTCGCCGCCCTGGCCCTGGTGCTCGCCGTGCTCTGCAACGCCTGGGGCAAGGAGGGGCGCGCCTTCACGCTGATGGCGGTCACCATCGCTGCGATCGTGCTCGCGATGTTCACGGCGATCTTCCCCGACGTGATGCCGGCCTCGAACGACGTCGCGAACAGCCTGAACGTGTACAACGCCTCGTCCGGGTCGTACACGCTGACCGTGATGAGCTGGGTCGCGCTGATCTTCGTGCCCCTGGTCTTCGCGTACCAGGCCTGGACCTACTGGGTGTTCCGCAAGCGCGTCTCCCGCGCCCACGTCACCGCGGCCGCGCACTAGGCGGACGACGATGAAGCCCCTCGACCCCCGACTCCTGCGGTTGTCCCGGACGGCGCGCGGCTTCATCGTCGCCGCCGCCGGCACGGGTGTCCTCCGCACGCTCGCGACCATCGCGATCGCGTGGGGGATCGCTGCGGCAGTCACCCTCGGCGTCGACGCCGTCGGCGACGGCAGGGTGCCGGCGGCGTTCGGGCAGGCGCTCGCGCTGCTCGGCGGGGCGTTCGTCCTGCGTGCGGTTGCCGCGTGGGCGACGGACGACCTGGCGGCGCGCGCTGCGGCGAAGGTGAAGAGCGAGATGCGCACGACGGTGCTCGCCCGCGCCGCCGAGCGCGGTCCGTCGTGGCTCGCCGGCCGGTCGAGCGCCGGCTTCGCCACCACCCTCGGCCCCGGGCTCGACGCACTCGACGCCTACTTCGGCCGGTACCTGCCGCAGCTCGCGCTGACCGCGATCGCGACGCCGATGCTCCTGGTCGCGATCGGCCTGGGCGACCTGACCAGCGGGCTGATCATCCTGTTCGCCCTGCCCGTGATCCCGGTCTTCATGATCCTGATCGGCCTGGCCACGCAGTCGCTGCAGCGGAAGCAGTCGGACGCCCTCGCGAAGCTGGGTGGCGCCTTCACCGAGGCCGTCGAAGGGCTCGCCACGCTCAAGGTCTTCGGCCGTGCGCGCCGCCAGGTCGGTCGCATCGGGGTGGTCACCGACGAGTACCGTCGCGGCACGATCGGCGTCCTCCGGCTGTCGTTCGTGAGCGGCTTCGCGCTCGAGCTCGCCGCGAGTCTGTCCGTCGCACTGGTCGCCGTCTCGATCGGCATCCGCCTGGTGGACGGCTCGCTCGGCCTCGGTGCCGCGATGTTCGTGCTCGTGCTGGCACCGGAGGCCTTCGCCCCGATCCGCCAAGTCGGCGCCGACTTCCACGCCGCCCAGGACGGCGTCGAGGCCTCGGCCGCGGTGCTCGACGTGCTGGCCGACGACGAGACCGCATCACCGTCCGCGACCGGCAGCAGCGGCGGCAGCGGGACCGACACGGACCCCGCAGCACCCGCCACCGCCGTGGACGTCCGAGGGCTCGACGTCCGCGGGCTCATCGTCCGCCGGCCCGACGTCGTGATCGGGCCGTTCGACCTGCACGCCGAGCCCGGCACCGTCGTCGTGCTGGCCGGCCCGAGCGGTTCCGGCAAGTCGAGCATCATCGCCGCACTCCGCGGCGTCCTGCCGCACGACGGCACCGTCACCGTGCCCGGCCCGGCCGGTGCCTCCGTCGCCGAGCGCACCACCTGGGCCGACCAGCGGCCGCGTCTCGTCCGCGGGACGATCGCCGAGAACGTCGCGCTCAGCGCGACCCCCGACGACGCCGACGTGCGCACCGCCCTGGGCGACTCGGGGCTGGGACTCGACCCGGGCCTCCCGGTCGGCGCCGGTGGCAGCGGACTGTCCGGCGGCCAGGCCCAGCGTGTCGCCGTCGCACGCGCGCTGTACCGCGCGCGCCGCGCCGCCACGCCCCTCGTGCTGCTCGACGAGCCGACGTCCGCGCTGGACGCCGAGTCCGAGGAACGCGTCATCGCGGCAGCCCGAGGCCTGGCGGCCGACGGCGTCGTCGTCGTGGTCGCCAGCCACCGACCCGCGGTCGTCGCCGCGGCCGACGTCCGCGTGGACGTCGGCGTCGGCGGGTCCGTGACGGTCCGCAGGGGGGTGCGCGCATGAGCCGGGAGGCCCGTGGCGGCTCCGTCCTGCGGCTCGCGATGCCGCACGGGTCGGGTTGGGCGAAGGCGGTCGCCGCCGGGTCGCTCAGCGCGGTCTGCGCGGTCGCGCTCCTCGCCGCGAGCGGCTACCTGATCACCCGTGCCGCCGAGCACCCGCCGATCCTGTACCTGACGCTCGTGATGGTCGGGGTGCGCGCGTTCGCGCTGGGGCGTGCCGTGCTCCGGTACGTCGACCGGCTCGCCGGGCACGACGCGTCCTTCCGGCAACTGGCCGTGGTGCGGACGGAGATGTACCGGCGGCTGGCGTCGATCGCGCCCGCGGGGCTCGGGCGGACCGGACGCGGCGACCTCATGACGCGCCTGGTGACCGACACCGACCGGCTGCAGGACCTGCCGATCCGCGTCGTCGGGCCGCTCGTCTCCGCCGGGGTCGTCGCGGTGCTGTCGGTCGTCGCCGTGGCGCTCGTGTCGGTGCCGGCGGCGCTCGTGCTCGTCCTCGCGCTGGCGGTCGCGGCCCTGGTCGGCACGATCGTCACCCGGGCGATCGCCGAGCGCTCGGACCGCGAGACCGCCGCCGACCGGGGTCGCGTCGCGGACCTGGTGCTCGACACCGTCCGGACGCTCGACGTCTTCGCCGCCTACGGCACCCTGGACGAGCGGCTCGCGCACATCGCCCGGCTCGACGCGGGTGTCACCCGGGCCGTCCGGCGCCGTGGCACGGTCGAGTCGCTCGTCGGTGCCCTGGTCGGTCTGGTCGGTGGCGGTGCGGTGATCGGGATCCTCGCCGTCGGTGCCCCCGCCGTGGTGTCCGGTGCGCTCGACGGTCCGCTCTGGGCCCTGGCGGTCTTCGTGCCGCTGGCGCTCTTCGAGGTCGTCGGGACCGTCCCGCTCGCCGTCCTGACGCTCCGCCGGGTGCGTGCTGCGGCCGAACGGGTCGAGCAGGTCGTGCCCGCCGAGGTGCCCGTCGGCATCGTCCCCGAGCCCGACGAGGACGCCGACCCGGCGTCGCTCGTGGTCGAGGGGCCGGTCACGCTCGCCGTGCAGGACCTGACCGTCCGCTGGCCGGGAGCGGCCGAGCCGGCGGTCGACGGGGTCTCGTTCACGCTCGCCCCCGGCGAGGTCGTCGTCCTCCAGGGGCCGAGCGGTGCCGGCAAGTCGACCCTGGTCGACGCGCTCGTCCGGTTCGTGGAGCACGAGGGCTCCTACACGCTCGACGGCGTCGAGGCGAAGGCGATGCACCCCGACGCGGTGCGGGCCCGGGTCGGCCTGATCGAACAGGACCCGTTCGTGTTCGACCAGTCGGTGCGGCAGAACCTGCTCTTCGCCCGTGAGACCGCGACCGACGACGAACTGCTCGCCGTGCTCGACCGGGTCGGCCTGGGGGAGTGGGTCGTCCGGCGAGGCGGGCTGGACGCCTCGGTCGGGGAACGCGGCGTGCTCGTGTCCGGCGGCCAGGCGCACCGGCTCGCGCTCGCCCGCGCACTGCTGCACGCGTTCCCGGTGCTGGTGCTCGACGAACCGACCGCCGACGTCGACCCGGACCTCGGTGACACCGTGCTGCGTGACCTCGTCACCACGGCCCGCGCAGCGGGCCGGACGGTCGTCATCGTGTCGCACGTCCCGGTGGCGCCGGACCTGGTCGACCGCACCCTGCGGATGCGGGACGGGCGCCTGCTCGCCGGGTGAGCCGACAGGCGGACGCGGGACGGGCCTCCCGGCTTGTATCGTTGACGACCGTGACCACCGAGCAGCACGCCGAGGACCCGAACGCCTACGACTTCCGTCGTATCCAGGAGAAGTGGCAGCCCCGCTGGGAAGAGCTCGGGCTCTTCACCACCGACCTCGACGACACCCGTCCGCGCAAGTACATCCTCGAGATGTTCCCGTACCCGTCCGGCGACCTGCACATGGGGCACGCCGAGAACTGGGCGCTCGGGGACTTCGTCGCGCGCTACTGGCGTCAGCAGGGCTTCAACGTGCTGCACCCGATCGGTTGGGACTCCTTCGGGCTGCCCGCCGAGAACGCGGCGATCAAGCGCGGGGTGGACCCGAAGGACTGGACCTACGCGAACATCGAGCAGCAGAAGGCGTCCTTCAAGCGCTACGCGCCGTCGTTCGACTGGACCACCGAGATCCACACCTCGGACCCCGAGTACTACAAGTGGAACCAGTGGCTGTTCCTGAAGATGTACGAGAAGGGCCTGGCGTACCGCAAGGACAGCTGGGTCAACTGGGACCCGGTGGACCAGACCGTGCTCGCGAACGAGCAGGTCCTGCCCGACGGCACCTCGGACCGCTCCGGCGCCGTCGTCGTGAAGAAGAAGCTCACGCAGTGGTACTTCAAGATCACCGAGTACGCCGACCGGCTGCTCGACGACCTGAACCAGCTCGAGGGGCGGTGGCCGGCGAAGGTCATCGCGCAGCAGCGCAACTGGATCGGCCGCTCGGTCGGTGCCGACGTCGACTTCGTGATCGAGGGCCGCGACGAGCCCGTCACGGTCTTCACCACCCGCCCGGACACGATCCACGGGGCGACGTTCCTGGTCGTCGCGCCGGACTCCGACCTGGCGGCTGAGCTGGTCGCCGACCCGTCGGTGCCAGCCTCGGTCCGTGACGACTTCGACGCCTACCTGACGGCGACGCAGAAGACGTCCGAGATCGACCGGCAGAACGCCGACCGCCCGAAGACCGGTGTGCCGCTCAGCCGTTCCGCGATCCACCCGCTGACGGGGGAGCGCCTGCCGATCTGGGCCGCCGACTACGTGCTCGCCGACTACGGGCACGGCGCCGTGATGGCCGTGCCCGCGCACGACCAGCGCGACCTCGACTTCGCGCGGGCGTTCGACCTGCCCGTCAAGGTGGTCGTCGACACGAACGCCGCCGTCACCGGCGCGATCCCGGTCATCCCCGAGGGCGCGACGCTCGACGACTTCGACGTGCCGACCCTCGACCCGGTCGCCACCGGCGAAGCGCTGACCGGTCAGGGCCGGATGATCAACTCCGGGCCGCTCGACGGCATGTCGAAGCAGCACGCCATCACCGCTGCCATCGCGCTGCTCGAGGAGCGCGGCACCGGCCGTGCCGCCAAGACCTACCGCCTGCGTGACTGGCTCATCTCGCGCCAGCGCTTCTGGGGTACCCCGATCCCGATCATCCACGGTGCCGACGGCACCGAGCACCCGGTGCCCGAGGACCAGCTGCCGATCGTGCTGCCCGACACCGAGGGGCTCGACCTCAAGCCGAAGGGCACGTCCCCGCTCGGTGGCGCGACCGACTGGGTGAACGTCCCGAACCCCGTCGACGGCACCCCGGCGCTCCGCGACACCGACACGATGGACACCTTCGTCGACTCGTCGTGGTACTTCCTGCGGTTCCTGTCGGCGAACGACGACACCCAGGCGTTCGACCCGGCAGCCGCGCGCCGCTGGGCTCCGGTCGACCAGTACATCGGCGGCATCGAGCACGCGATCCTGCACCTGCTCTACGCCCGCTTCGTCACGAAGGTCCTGTTCGACCTCGGGTACCTCGACTTCACCGAGCCGTTCTCGGCACTGCTCAACCAGGGCATGGTGCTGTCCGGTGGCTCGAAGATGTCGAAGTCGAAGGGCGGCGTCTCGCTCGGTGACGAGCTCGACGCGAACGGCGTCGACGCCATCCGCCTGGTGATGGGCTTCGCGGGCCCGCCGGAGGACGACATCAACTGGGAGGACGTCTCCCCGTCCGCCTCCGCACGGTTCCTGGCGCGGGCGTACCGCCTGGCGCTCGACGTCACGTCCGCACGCGACGTCGTGTGGGCCGACGGCGACCGGGCTCTCCGCCAGGTCACGCACCGGTTCCTCGCGGACGCCCCCGGGATGATGGAGTCGTTCAAGTTCAACGTCGTGATCGCGCGACTGATGGACCTGGTCAACGTCACCCGCAAGGCGATCGACAGCGGCCCCGGTGCCGGTGACCCCGCCGTGCGCGAGGCCGTCGAGACCATCGCGCTCGGGCTGAGCGTCTTCGCGCCGTACACCGGCGAGGAGATGTGGGAGCGGCTGGGCTACGAGGCCACCGTCGCCACGTACGGCTGGCGGAAGGCCGACCCGACGCTGCTCGTGCAGGAGACCCTGACCGCCGTCGTACAGGTCAACGGCAAGGTGCGTGACTCGTTCGAGGTGTCGAAGTCGATCGAGGCGGACGACCTCGAGCAGCTCGCACGGTCGTCGGCGAACGTGCAGCGGTACATCGGTGACCGGGAGATCGTGAAGGTGATCGTCCGGGCGCCGAAGCTCGTGAACATCGCCATCAAGGGGTAGCGACCGTCGCTGGCGTCGTCCCTCACAGCAGGGGCGTTCGCGGCACCCGTCCACGGGTGTGAACTCCGGAGCCCGGCCGATCGGCCGGGCTCCGTAGCGTTCGGGGCATGTCGTCCCCGTCGTCTCCCGGACCCTGGTGGTCCCGTCTCGCGCTGTCACCGCGGGCCGCCGTGGTGCTGGCGGCGGTCGTGGTGGTGGTCGCCGTCCTCGTGGTGCTCGTCGGGGCGCTGGTGTCGGGTGGTGGCGAGGGTGCTGGAGGAACCGGCGGGGTCGTCGTGCGTGGGGCGCCGACGGCCGGTGCGGCGTCGGGCGGCCCGTCGCCGTCGGCTGGTGCGTCTGCCGGTGCTGCTCCGTCCGCTCCTGGTGCCGGGCGCGTCGTGGTGCACGTGCTCGGGGCGGTGCGGCGGAGCGGTGTGGTCGAGTTGCCGGCATCGAGCCGGGTCGGTGACGCGCTCGAACGTGCCGGCGGGGCCACGGACGACGCCGACCTCGACCGCCTGAACCTGGCCCGGGTGCTGACGGACGGCGAGCGGTTGTACGTGCCGCGGGTCGGGCAACAGGAGGTACCTGAGGCGCTCGGACCGGTGGCAGACGGTGCTGCCGCCGGGCCGACTGCCGCTGCCGCTGCCGGGGCCGGGAGCGGCGGTGGCTCGGCGGGCACCGGGGGCGAGGGGTCGGCCGTCGTCGACCTGAACACCGCCGACCAGACCGCGCTCGAGACCCTGCCCGGCATCGGACCGGGGCTGGCCGGGCGCATCATCGCCTGGCGTGACGAGCACGGCCGGTTCACCGCGGTCGAGGACCTGCTCGACGTCAGCGGCATCGGCGACGTGCGGTTCGCCGAGCTCCGTGATCGCGTGCGGGTCTGAGGGGCGACGGTGCAGCTCGCGCCGAGTGCGATCGACCTGCGGGTCGCGGTGCCCGTCGCCGCCGCCTGGATCGCGACCGCCCTGCTCATCGGCGTGCCCGACGTGGCACCCGTGGTCGGTGGGGCCGCGGCGATCCTGACCGGCGTCAGCGGCATCGTGCTCCGGTGGCGTCGGGGGACCGGGGTCGTACCGGCCGTCGCCGGGCTGCTGCTCGTCGCGGGGGCCCTGACGACGCTGCTCGCGGTGTCGGTCACCGTGGGGGAGTCCCGGCGGGCTCCGGAGCCGCTCCGTACGCTCGTCGCCGGTCCGGGGGCGGGGCACGTGGAGGTCGAGGCCGTGCTGACCCGCGACCTCGTGCCGGGGGACCGCTCCGTCACCGCGACGCTGGTGTGTGCGGACGACCTCGACGGGCTCCGCGTGCCGGTTCGGCTCGTCCCCGACCAGCACGGCGGTGCACCGGGTGCCGTGCTGGCAGCCGGTGCCCGGGTCACCGGGACCGCCGCCGTGCAGCCGGACGACCCCGGATCGGCGACCGCGTTCGTGGCGTTCCTCCGTGGCACGCCGTCGTCGGTGCCGCCCGACGGACTGCTCGGCGCCACCGACACCGCGCGACAGGCCTTCGTGCGGGCCACTGCCGACCTGCCGCAGCCCGGAGCGGCACTGCTGCGCGGACTCGCGATCGGGGACCGCTCCGGCCTGGACCCGACGACCGAGGCGGCGATGGAGACCTCGGCGCTGACACACCTGACGGCGGTGTCCGGGGCGAACTGCGCGGTGGTGGTCGGGCTCGTCGTGGTCCTCGGCCGCGCCTGTGGTCTGCCGAGAGGCCCCCGGGCCGCGGCGGCCGTCGGCGTGCTCCTGGTGTTCGTCGTGCTCGTGCGGCCCGACCCCTCGATCGTCCGGGCGACGGTGATGGCGGTCGTGGTGCTCGTCGTGCACCTGGCCGGACGACCGGTGCGGGGCGTCCCGCTCGTCGTCCTCGCCGCGGTCGGCATGCTCGTCGTGGACCCCTGGTTCGCACGGTCGTTCGCGTTCGCCCTGTCCGTGCTCGCCACGAGCGGGATCGTGGTGCTCGGCCCGCCGCTCACCGAGCTCCTGGCTCGTCGTGTGTGGCCACCGGTCGCCGCAGCACTCGCGATCCCCGTCGCGGCGCAGGTGGCGTGCTGGCCGGTGACGATCCCGCTGTCGGCAGCGCTCCCGACCTACGCGGTGCCGGCGAACCTGTTGGCGGAGCCGTTCGCGCCGGTCGTCACGGTGATCGGGCTCGCCGCGTGTGGCCTCGCTCCCGTGTGGCCGGTGGGCGCGCAGGGGCTCGCGGCCGTCGCGTGGGTCCCGGCCGCCGCGCTCGGGGGCATCGCGCACGGGGCGGCGGCCCTGCCCTACGCCTCGGCACCCTGGCCGGCCGGGGTGCTCGGTGTGGCCGCCGCCGTGCTGGTGTGCGGCTGCATCGCGGTCGCCGTGCTGGTCCGGGGGCGGCTCGGCTCCCGGCTCCTGCTCGCCGCGGGTGTGGTGGTCGTGGTCGGTGTCGCCGCGGTCACCGTCCCGGTGCTCGTCGTCCGGGGCTCGGTACCGGATGACTGGTCGGTCGCCGCCTGCGACGTCGGGCAGGGGGACGCCGTGCTGCTCCGAGGCGAGGGGGCCGTCGCCCTCGTGGACACCGGCGACGACGAGGAACAGCTCCGGGCCTGCCTGGACCTGCTGGGGGTCACCCGGATCGACCTGCTCGTCCTGACGCACTTCGACCGCGACCACGTCGGTGCGGTGAGCGCTGTGGCCGGCACCGTCGAGACCGCCCTGGTCGGACCCGTCGGCCGCGCGTCGGACGAGCGGGTGGTCGACGACCTCCGGCGTGCCGGTGTCGACGTCCGGACGGCGGACGACCGGGTCTCCGGCACCCTCGGGCCGCTCACCTGGCGCGTGGTGTGGCCACCGAGCGACGACCGTGCCGCCGGCAACGACGCGAGCATCGTGCTGGTCACGGGGCCGGCCGACGGAGCCTCCTGTGCGACGTGCCTGACCGGGGTCTTCCTCGGCGACCTGGGGGAGTCGTCGCAACGTCGGCTCCGGAACGCCGGGGAACTGCCGGTGGGGCCGATCGACGTCGTGAAGGTGGCGCACCACGGCTCCGCGGACCAGGACCCGCAGCTCTACCGAGGGCTCGCCGCGCGGGTCGGGCTCATCGGCGTCGGCGCGGACAACACCTACGGGCATCCGACGCCGTCGGCGCTCGGCATGCTCGCGGCCGCGGGCACGCTGCCGCTCCGCACCGACGAGCTCGGCACCGTGGTGCTCGCCCGGTCCGGCAGCGACGAGGTGCGGGTGTGGACGGAGCGCTCGTCGTCGGCGGCCGCCCGTAGGATCGACGGTGCACCACTCGACCCGGCACCGTCCGGGCCGGCACCACCGGAAGGACCACATGGCCGCCAAGAAGCCCGCGCGCGCCGCAGCGAAGATCGACCAGGTGCCCTGGTCGGGGATCCGTCCGGCGCCCGTCGTGCTCATCACCGGGCCCGAAGCGTTCCTCGCCGACCGCGCCCGCGGGGTGCTGAAGGACCTGCTGCAGGGCGAGGACCCCGCGCTCGAGGTGCACGACCTCGAAGCCGACCAGTACGCCCCCGGGCTCCTCGCGACCCTCGCCAGCCCGTCGCTGTTCGGCGAGCCGCGACTCGTGCAGGTCACGAACGTCGAGAAGTGCACCGACGCCTTCATCACCGAGACGATCTCGTACCTGCAAGCCCCCGCCGACGACGTCACCCTGGTGCTCCGGCACGGGGGTGGTGTGCGCGGCAAGAAGCTCCTCGACACGATCCGCAGCGGTGTCGGCGGCGGGGTCGAGGTGCTGTGCGACGAACTCAAGCGCGAGACCGACCGCATCGACTTCGTGAACGCCGAGTTCCGCGCCGCACGCCGCCGGATCGCGCCCTCCGCCGTCCGGACCCTGGTGACCGCGTTCGCCGACGACCTCGCCGAACTCGCCGCCGCGTGCCGACAGCTCCTGGCGGATGAGGCCGAGGAGATCACCGACAAGGTCGTCGACAAGTACTACGGCGGTCGCGTCGAGACGAACGCGTTCAAGGTCGCCGACATCGCCCTCGCGGGCCGGTCGGCACCGGCGATCGTCGAGCTGCGGCATGCCCTGGCCACCGGCGAGGCACCCGTGCCGATCGTCGCCGCGTTCGCGAGCAAGATCCGCACGATGGCGAAGGTCAGCGCCTTCCGGGGTCCGAGCGGGCAGGCGGCCTCGGCGCTCGGCATGGCGCCGTGGCAGGTGCAGCGCGCGCAGCGTGACGTCGCCGGCTGGAGCGAGTCCGGGCTGGCCAACGCGATCATCAGCATCGCCGAGGCGGACACCGCGGTGAAGGGTGGCTCGCGCGACGCGCACTACGCGCTCGAGGTCATGGTCCGCACCATCGCCCGACGCGGCGAACCCCGCTGAGGCGAGTCGGCCTCCCGGCTGTCCCGCGCCTGTCGGCCGGCACTTCGTGAGCAGAAACGGTCGGGTGCGCCCTCGCGACCCGACCGTTTCTGCTCACGAAGCGAACCCAACGCACCCCACGCCGACCACCGCACCAAACCAAAAGCCCCACGCACGACGAAGGCCCCGCACCAACGGTGCGGGGCCTTCGGACCAGAAGGGTCAGGACGTCAGAGCGACGAGACCTTCTTCGCGATGGCCGACTTGCGGTTCGCGGCCTGGTTCTTGTGGATGACACCCTTGCTCACGGCCTTGTCGAGCTTCTTCGACGCGAGCGCCAGGGCGGCAACGGCCTTGTCCTTGTCACCGGCGGCGACGGCGTCGTTGGCACGACGGATGTGCGTCTTGAGCTCCGACTTGTACGCCTTGTTGCGCTCGGTGGCCTTGAGGTTGGTCTTGATGCGCTTGATCTGCGACTTGATGTTCGCCATGAATTGCTCCTGCTCGTCTCGTACGGGTGGGCGCGACCGCAGGGTAGAGGGGCCCTTGGTCGCATCGCGTTCCACCCGTGGGCGGGGAACGCGGAAGCCAGCCACCAACACTACCAGGCAAGCGGGCTGCCACCAAAGCACGAAACACCGCCGGATCGGCGGAAGCCCGCGGCCGACCGCGCCGAAACCCCACGGCAACACGCACCGGATACCGTGACGGACATGCCCTCCCTCGCACCGCGCATCGACACCGTGCCCGCCTCCGGCATCCGGAGGGTCTTCGAGCAGGCAGCCCTGCTGCAGTCGAGCGGCGCCGACGTCACGATGCTCGTGATCGGCGAGCCGGACGTCCCGGTGGCACCGCACATCGGTGAGGCAGCCCGTCGTGCCTGGACCGAGGACCGCACCGGGTACACCCCGAACGGCGGGATCGCGCCCCTCCGCGAAGCTGTCCGCGACAAGCTCCGCCGTGAGAACCGGATCGAGGCCGACCTCGAGCAGATCTGGATGACGATCGGTGCGACGCAGGCACTGTTCCAGGCGATGACGCTGACCCTGAGCCCGGGCGACGAGGTGCTCGTGCCGGACCCCGGCTACACGACCTTCACGATGAACGCCCACATCATCGGGGCGACCCCGGTGCCGTACCGGCTGGAGCCGCAGCACGGGTTCGAACCCGACCTGCAGGCCCTCGAGGCGAGCGTCACCGAACGCACCCGGGTGATCGTCGTCAACTCGCCGTCGAACCCGCTCGGCTCGGTCTTCGGCGAGGAGACCCTGCGCGCGCTGCTGGCCTTCGCGAAGCGGCACGACCTCTGGGTCATCAGCGACGAGGTCTACGAGTACTTCACCTACGGCACCCGGCACGTCAGCCTGGCGGCGCTCGACGAGGACGACCGCGTGTTCTCGGCGTTCTCGCTCAGCAAGACGTACGCGATGACCGGCGTCCGCGTCGGCTACCTCGTCACGCCGAAGGGGCTCGGCGCGACGATGCGGACCACGCAGGAGGCCATGATCAGCTGTGTCGCCGAACCCGACCAGTACGCGGCCCTCGCGGCGATCGTGGGGGACCACTCCGCGGTGCGCGACGCCCGGGAGCACTACCGCGCGAACCTCGAGGTCGCGAAGGAGACGCTCGACGCCGCCGGCATCCGGTACCTCGACCCGCGCGGGGCGTTCTACCTGTGGGTCGACATGTCGCACGCCTCCGACGGGGACATCGCCGAGTGGGCGCTCGGGTTCCTGCAGCGCGAGCGGGTCGCCGTCGCACCGGGCAGCGCCTTCGGACGCACCGGCGAGGGGTGGATCCGCGTCTGCCTCGCAGCCACCGCGGAGGACCTCCGGCGCGGCCTCGGTGCCCTGCCGGCTCCGGTGCACGCGACCGTCTGACGCGCGGTCCACACGGCCAGGAGGCCCGGTGCCGGTCGGCAGGACGGCGCACGGTGCGTGGTCCTCCACCTGGTGCGAGGCTGCTCGCCCCGTGCCGCGCAGCATCCGGTCACCGGGCGGTCAAGTGCGCACGGCCCCGCCGCCCTCGCACCGTGCGGGGTCCAGGACGCCGGCGCGAGGGCGCACCAAACGCGCACCGAACGCGCACCGTGCGTGGCGGACGCGCGCCGTGCCTCCAGGTCGGGTGAAGCGTGGGAGACTGTTGCGACCGTCCGACCCACCTGAGGAACCGTGAGCCCACAAGCATCCGCACCGCTGGAGCCCGCAGCGACCCCGGCCGACGCGATCCGCAACTTCTGCATCATCGCGCACATCGACCACGGCAAGTCGACGCTGGCCGACCGCATGCTGTCGATCACCGGCATCGTCGAGGACCGCGCGATGCGTGCGCAGTACCTCGACCGCATGGACATCGAGCGCGAGCGCGGCATCACGATCAAGTCGCAGGCCGTGCGCATGCCGTGGGAACTCGACGGTGAGACCTTCGCGCTGAACATGATCGACACCCCCGGGCACGTGGACTTCTCGTACGAGGTCTCCCGGTCCCTGGCCGCCTGCGAGGGCGCGATCCTGCTCGTCGACGCCGCCCAGGGCATCGAGGCGCAGACGCTCGCGAACCTGTACCTGGCGCTCGAGAACGACCTCGAGATCATCCCGGTCCTCAACAAGATCGACCTGCCCGCGGCCGAACCGGACAAGTACGCCGCCGAGCTCGCGCAGCTCATCGGCGGCAAGCCCGAGGACGTCCTCCGGGTGTCCGGCAAGACCGGCGTCGGGGTGCCCGAGCTCCTCGACCTGGTCGTCCGTCGCGTGCCGGCCCCCGTCGGCGACGCCGAGGCGGCGCCCCGCGCCATGATCTTCGACTCGGTCTACGACAGCTACCGCGGCGTCGTCACCTACGTCCGCATGATCGACGGCACCATCTCGCCCCGCGAGAAGGTCCAGATGATGTCGACCAAGTCGACGCACGAGATCCTGGAGATCGGGGTCTCGAGCCCGGAGCCGAAGCCCACGAAGGGGCTGTCCGTCGGCGAGGTCGGCTACCTGATCACCGGCGTGAAGGACGTCCGTCAGTCCAAGGTCGGCGACACCGTCACGAGCGCGCAGAAGCCCGCGACCCAGGCGCTGCCCGGCTACACGGACCCGAAGCCGATGGTGTTCTCGGGGCTGTACCCGATCGACGGCAGCGACTACCCCGTACTCCGTGAAGCGCTCGACAAGCTCAAGCTCTCCGACGCCGCACTGGTCTACGAGCCGGAGACCTCGGTGGCGCTCGGCTTCGGGTTCCGCTGCGGGTTCCTCGGGCTGCTGCACCTCGAGATCATCACCGAGCGGCTGTCCCGCGAGTTCGGCCTCGACCTCATCACCACGGCCCCGAGCGTGATCTACGAGGTCACGACCGAGGACAACGCCGTGACCGAGGTCACGAACCCCTCGGAGTTCCCGACCGGGCGCATCGTCGAAGTCCGCGAGCCGATGGTCCGCGCCGCGATCCTGGCCCCGAAGGACTACGTCGGCGCGATCATGGAGCTCTGCCAGCAGCGCCGCGGCTCCCTGCTCGGCATGGAGTACCTCGGCGAGGACCGCGTCGAGATCCGCTACGAGATGCCCCTCGGCGAGATCGTCTTCGACTTCTTCGACCAGCTGAAGAGCAAGACCCAGGGCTACGCGTCGCTCGACTACGAGCCCACCGGCGACCAGGCCGCCGACCTCGTCAAGGTCGACATCCTGCTGCAGGGCGACCAGGTCGACGCCTTCAGCGCGATCGTGCACCGCGACAAGGCGTACGCCTACGGCACGCTCATGACGGAGCGGCTGCGCAAGCTCATCCCGCGCCAGCAGTTCGAGGTGCCGATCCAGGCCGCCATCGGCGCCCGCATCATCGCCCGCGAGAGCATCCGCGCGATGCGCAAGGACGTCCTGGCCAAGTGCTACGGCGGTGACATCACCCGCAAGCGCAAGCTCCTCGAGAAGCAGAAGGAGGGCAAGAAGCGCATGAAGACCATCGGTCGGGTCGAGGTCCCGCAGGAGGCCTTCATCGCGGCGCTCTCCGGCGACGTCGAAGAGAAGAAGAAGTAGCGCCGAGCGCGCGGCGCGTTTCGCGCTGAGCGACAGCTCACGCACTGCGACCGCCGAGATCTGTCGGTGAGCGCGAAAGCTCGGCGCGGGTCAGCCGGTGCGGCGGGCGCGCGCCCGCAGGGCGGCCAGGCAGAGGGCCGGGAGGCTCGCAGCGGCCAGTCCCGCCAGTGCGGTCCGCAGGATGGCCCAGTGGGCAGCCGCGTCGAAGTCGGTCTGCTCGCCGGAGGCCACCCCGGCGACCACGGCGCCGACCACCATCGCGAGCGTCACGACCGCGAGAGCCAGTGCCAGCCGGTGGCCACGATCACGCCGCACCGCCGACACCAGCGCAGCACCGAACAGCAGCACCCCGGCACCGGCGCAGCTCGCCCCGACGGCGGCGATGACGTTCGCGGTGTCGAAGCCGTTCCACGACTCGGGGGCGATCGCAGCGGTGGCGTACCGCGCGGGCGACGCTGCGGCCGAGGTCGTCACGTCCACCAGCACCCGGGCGGTCGCCGCCACGCCGAACGCGACGAGCGTGAGCGCGGCGAGGACGGCGGTCCGGCGGTCGACGGACCGCGGGCGGGCGGGGGTGGGGCGGGGCACCTGCTGACGATAGCCGCGGGGCGGACGGTTGTCGGGCCTCCAGTTCGGGGTGCACGGCGGGTGGGCCGATCCGACGGAGGTGAGCGTGGATCGGTTCGATCCGGGGCGGCCCGCCCAAGTACCATGGCGGCATGAGCATCCGCGGGAGCTACCGGACCGCCCTGACGTACGGCGCGGTGGGGGCGACCCAGGCGTCGGACCTCATGACCTACCCGCCGGACGGCTTCACGCCGGCCGAGTCGCGCGCGCGGATCGGACACGGCGACCAGCGGTTCGAGACCGCCGTCGTGCAGGCGCTGACGTGGCAGATCCAGGAGCGCAGCGGTGTCCGCGTGCGCGTCGAGGAGCAGCCCGACGACGACGAGGTCCGGTACAACCCGGTCACCTTCGACGACGACGGTGTGCCGATCGCGCCGGCGTCCATCGGGACGCCCCGGGTCGAGAAGTTCGCCCCCGACGGCACCCCGCTGCTGACGGCGGGCACGAGCGCGACGCTGACGATCCACGCGTTCGGGCAGACCGTGCTGGCACCGGTTCGCGTCGTGTCGATCATCGACGAGCACGACCGCAAGGGGTTCGCCTACGGCACGCTCGAGGGGCACCCGCTCTCCGGCGAGGAGTCGTTCGTCGTCGAGCGCACCCCGGACGGCTCGGTGTGGCTGCAGGTCCGGCAGTTCTCGCAGCCGGCGAGCCGGAAGTGGCGCTTCGTGGCGCCGTTCGTGCGGCGGCAGCAGAAGGTCATGGCGGAGAAGTACCTGGCGGCGCTGCGGGGCGACTAGGCGACTAGGCGACTAGGCGACTGGTCGCTCGGTCGCGGTCGCGGTCGCGGTCGCTCGCGGTCTCGCGACCCCGCCCGCTCCCGCCCGAGCCCGCTCCTCAGCGGAGCGGTGGGAGTGCGGCGATCGCGTCCTCGATGAGGGCGGCGTCCTGCTGGCAGTCGCGTGCGACGGTCACGGCGTTCGTGTGCCGCAGCGCATCGACGTCGTAGACACCCGTCGCCACGGCCAGGAAGGGGATGCCCGCGGCGTCCGCGGCCTCGCCGTCGCGCGGGGTGTCGCCGACGATGACCGCCCGGGTGCCGACCAGTTCCGCGGCGGCGCGCAGGGTGACCCCGGCCCGCTCGACCTCAGTGTCCCCGAAGTACGAGTGCTCCCAGTCGAAGACGTCGGCGTCGAACCCGGCGCCGGTGAGCTTCACCCGGGCGCGGTACTCGGAGTTGCCGGTGAGCAGGCCGTTGCGCCAGCCGAGTTCGGCGAACCGGGCCAGGAGCGCCTTCGCACCGGGGACCGGGCTGCGGTGGTCGCCGGACGCGTGCCGTTCGGCGGTGAGGTCGTGCAGGTGCCGACTGACCGAGGGGATCAGGGTGTCCTCGAACGCGTGGGCGCGCACGTGCTCGGCGATGAGCCCGGCGTCGGTCCGACCGTGCTGGTGCCCGACCCGCAGGGTGAGGTCGCGGCCCACCGCCCGCTCGAGGGCGAGGTGGTAGAGGTTGCCCGGGGACGACGCGTTCATCACGAGGGTGCCGTCGATGTCCCACAGGACCGTGGTGGGGACGGGATGGTGCTCCATGACTCCCATCATGACGGACAATGGACTCCATGCCGAGTGCTCTCCCGATCGCCGATCCAGCACCAGCAGACGGCCTGATCACCCCGTGGGCGGCAGCGGGCTCCGCTGCCGGGCCGGGGGCTGCTCCCGCCGCCGGTGACGTCCCCTTCGGCGTGTACGTGCACGTGCCGTTCTGCCGCGTGCGCTGCGGCTACTGCGACTTCAACACCTACACGGCGTCGGAGCTCCGCGGCGTCCGTCGCGACGACTACGCCGGGCACGCCGTGCGCGAGATCGAGTGGGCCGCGACCGTCCTCGATCGTTCCGGTGTGCCGCGGCGGCCGGTGTCGACCGTCTTCTTCGGCGGCGGCACCCCGACCATGCTGCCGGCGTCCGACCTGGCGATGATCCTCCGTGCGATCGACGACACCTGGGGCATCCTGCCCGGGGCAGAGGTCACCACCGAGGCGAACCCCGACTCCGTCGACGCGGCGTCGCTCGAGACCCTGCGGGCCGGCGGCTTCAACCGGATCAGCTACGGCATGCAGTCCGCCGTGCCGCACGTGCTCGCCACGCTCGACCGCACGCACGACCCGCTCCGGGTCCCCGTCGTCGTCGACCTCGCGAAGCAGCAGGGACTCGACGTCTCGCTCGATCTCATCTACTCGACGCCGGGGGAGTCCCTCGCCGACTGGCGGACCTCGCTCGATGCCGCGATCGCCTGCGAGCCCGACCACGTGTCGGCGTACTCGCTCATCGTCGAGGACGGCACCGCGATGGGCCGCATGGTCGCCCGCGGCGAGCTCCCAGCCCCCGACGACGACCTGGCCGCCGACATGTACGAGCTCGCCGACCAGGTGCTCGGCGACGCCGGCTACTCCTGGTACGAGGTGTCGAACTGGGCGCGCGGCGACGCGCACGCGAGTCGTCACAACCTGTCCTACTGGAAGGGCCACGACTGGTGGGGCGTCGGCCCCGGCGCGCACTCCGCCGTCGCCGGCACGCGCTGGTGG
Organism: Curtobacterium sp. MCPF17_021; assembly: GCF_003234605.2. Classification (NCBI taxonomy): domain Bacteria; kingdom Bacillati; phylum Actinomycetota; class Actinomycetes; order Micrococcales; family Microbacteriaceae; genus Curtobacterium; species Curtobacterium sp. MCPF17_021. The sequence continues at coordinate 1,620,343 of NZ_CP126252.1, forward strand.
AACGTCAAGCACCCGGCCGCGTACGCGAACCGGGTGCTGTCGGGGGAGTCGCCGGCCGCCGGCCGCGAGACCATCGACGACGAGACGCGGTACGTCGAGCGACTGCTGCTGGCGGCGCGGGTCCGCGGGGAGCTCGCGACGAGCGAGATCCGCCAGGAGGCCCGTGGCCGGGTCGCCGGCCTCATCGCACGCGGACTCGTGGACGGGTCGGCCGCGGTGCGGGGACGGATCGACCTGACCCTGCAGGGTCGCCTGCTCGCCGACGCGGTGGTGCGGGAGCTGCTCGACTGACCGGCGTGCGCACTGCTCGCTTCGCACTGCTCACCGCTTACTGCTTGATGAACTCGATCGAGAGCGGGTAACGGTAGAACTGGCCCTGGTTCGCGGCGATCGCGGCCTTGATGCTGAAGATCAGCGACACGATGCCCGCGGCGAGGATGATCAGGACCCCGACGCCGAACACCGACGTGAGCGAACCGACCACGTAGGCGATCCCCATCGTGATGTGGAAGTTCAGGGCGACCCGGGTGTGCTCCCGGATGAAGCCGCCTCGATCGCGGAGGACCAGGTAGGCGACCAAAGGCGCGATGAAGTTGAAGAAGATGCCACCGATGTGCGTCAGCGTGGCCCACAGGCGCTGGTCCTCCGGGCTCATCGGCTGGGGCGGGGTGTAGCCGGCGGGGTACTGCGGCCCGCCGGGGTACTGGGTCCCGCCGGGCTGCTGGGGGCCACCGGGGCCGTGGCCGTACGGGCCGCCGGGCTGCTCGGGTCCGGGGCCGTCGGGCTGCTGTCCGTAGGTCATGGCGGAAGCGTATCGGCCGACCGCCCGGAAGTCCCGGGCCGTCAGCGGTCGGGCGTAGGATCAGCAGTCGACACGTCCGAGTGCCAGGTCGATCGGGAAAGGAGGCGCTCGTGGTCAGTGAACGCAGCCTCGAGGTCCTCAAGGCCATCGTGCGTGACTACGTGGCGTCGCGTGAACCCGTCGGGTCGAAGACCATCGTCGAGCGGCACGCCTTCGGGGTCAGCGCCGCGACGATCCGCAACGACATGGCCCTGCTCGAGGACGAGCAGCTGATCGCCGCACCGCACACCTCGTCCGGGCGCGTGCCGACCGACAAGGGGTACCGCGTCTTCGTGGACCACCTGGCGGGTGCCCGTCCGCTCTCCAGCGCGCAGCGGCACGCCATCGAGACCTTCCTCGGCGCCCCGAACGACCTCGACGAGGTCCTCGGGCGCACCGTCCGGCTGCTCAGCCAGCTCACCAACCAGGTCGCCCTGGTGCAGTACCCCTCGATGGTGCGCGCCCGGGTGCAGCACGTCGAGCTCGTCCGGCTCGGAGACGCACGGTTGATGGTGGTGCTCATCACCGACACCGCCCGCGTCGAACAGCGCGTGGTCGAGACCGACGTCCCGCTCGACGAGGACTCGCTGGGCGAACTCCGCACCGTGGTGAACGGCGCGACGGTGGGGCTCCTGCTGCAGGACGTCCCGACCGCGCTCCGAGCCGTGCCGCAGCAACTCCGCCCCGACGCCCAGACGCTCGGCGGGGTCGTCGTCGCCACGCTCATCGAGCAGGTCGCGGCGAACCGGCAGGACCGCCTGCTGATGGCCGGTGCGGCGAACCTGGCGAAGAGCGAGCAGGACTTCTCCGGCGGCCTCTTCCCGGTGCTCGAAGCGATCGAGGAACAAGTCACCCTGCTCCGGTTGTTCGGGGAGATGCAGGTGGACGACATCGCGGTGGCGGCCAGCATCGGCGTCGAGAACGCCGAGTACGGACTCGACGCCACGAGCATCGTCGCCGGCGGCTACCTGGCCGGTGGCGAGGTGGCCCGCCTGGGCGTCCTCGGACCGACCCGCATGGACTACGGCACGAACATGGCGGCCGTCCGCGCCGTCGCCCGCTACCTGTCCAAGCTCCTGGGCGAACACTGACCAACCGACCGAACCCAACCGACTGAGGGATACGTGGCAGACCACTACGACGTCCTCGGCGTCCAGCGAGACGCCTCCGATGCCGACATCAAGAAGGCCTACCGCCGCCTGGCGCGTGAGCTCCACCCGGACGTGAACCCGGCACCCGACGCCGCCGAGCGCTTCAAGGACGTGACGCACGCGTACGACGTGCTGAGCGACCCCGAGCAGCGACGCCGGTACGACGCTGGCCCGCAGGCCGACAGCCCCTTCGGCGGTGGCGCCGGCGGCTTCAGCGACATCTTCGACGCCTTCTTCGGCGGCGGCGGTGGCGGCGGCCGTGGCTCGGGCCCGCGCAGCCGTGCCGAGCGCGGTCAGGACGCCCTGCTCCGCATCGAGGTCGACCTCGACGAGGTCGTCTTCGGCACCCACAAGGACGTCGAGGTCGACACGGCGGTGCTGTGCGAGACCTGCCACGGTTCCTGCTGCGCACCGGGCACCAGCCCGCGCACGTGCGACATCTGCGGCGGCTCGGGGCACATCCAGCGCCAGGTCCGTTCGCTCCTGGGCAACGTGGTGACGAGCGCCCCGTGCGGCACCTGCCGCGGGTACGGCACCGTCATCCCGAGCCCCTGCCCGACCTGCCAGGGTCAGGGCCGCGTCCGCGCACGTCGCACCGTGCCGGTGGACGTCCCCGCCGGCGTCGACTCCGGCCTGCGCCTGCAGATGCCCGGCCAGGGCGAGGTCGGCCCGGCCGGCGGCCCGTCCGGTGACCTGTACCTCGAGATCCGCGTGCGCCACGACGACGTCTTCAGCCGTGACGGCGACGACCTGCTGGCGACGCTCGAGGTCGGCATGACCGACGCCGTCCTCGGCACGACCACCACGATCGACGGCCTCGACGGTCCGGTCGAGCTGGAGATCCGGCCCGGCGTGCAGAGCGCCGACGTCCTCGTCATCAAGGACCGCGGCATCACGAAACTGCGCGGGAACGGCCGCGGTGACCTGCGGGTCGGCGTGCAGGTCGTCACCCCGACCAAGCTGTCCCACAAGGAACGACAGCTGGTCGAGCAGCTCGCGAAGTCGCACAAGACCACCGCCCCGCAGCTCGCCCGGTTCCAGCAGGGCATGTTCGGCAAGCTCCGCGACCGGTTCTTCAACCACTGATGGCCTCGCTGTACCTCGTCGACTCGCTGGACGGCGTCGCCGTCGGTGACCCGGTGTCGCTCGACGGCGCCGAGGGCCGGCACGCGGTCTCCGTCGCGCGTGTCCGGGTCGGCGAGGTCCTGCGGATCGCCGACGGTCGGGGCACCGTGGTGTCCGGGCCGGTCACCACGCTCGGCAAGGACACGCTGGAGCTCGCGGTCGAGACCGTCGAGCACCAGGAGGCGCCGCGCCCGTCGCTGACCCTCGTGCAGGCCCTGGCCAAGGGCGGCCGTGACGAGATGGCGGTGCAGGCGGCGACCGAGATCGGCGTCGACCGGGTCGTCCCGTGGTCGGCCGCGCGCAGCGTCTCCCGGTGGGACGGCGCGAAGGTCGAGAAGGGCCGTGCCCGGTGGGCCGCGATCGCGCACGAGGCCGCGAAGCAGGCGATCCGTCCGCGCGTGCCCGTCGTCGCGCCGCTGGTGGCGACCGGACAGCTCGTGTCCGCGCTCGGAGCGGGGACCGCCCTCGTCCTGCTCGACCCGACCGCGACCGTGCGGCTCGCCACCTGGGAACCCCCGACGGACGCCGAGGACATCGCCCTCGTCGTCGGCCCCGAAGGCGGCATCGACGGCGCGGAGCTCGGCCGGCTCGAGGCCGAGGGTGCCGTGCGCGTCCGACTCGGCGACAGCGTGCTCCGCACGTCCACCGCCGGACCGGCGGCACTCGCTGTCCTGCAGGCGCGACTGGGTCGCTGGTGAGCCGGACCACGCCGTCGGGCGCGTCCTACGATGGAGCCATGAGCAGCAGCACGCCCAGCGTCTTCTCCAAGATCATCGCGCGTGAGATCCCGGCGACCATCGTCGCCGAGGACGACCGTGTGATCGCGATCGAGGACATCGCCCCGAAGGCTCCCGTCCACGTGCTCGTCGTCCCCAAGACCGAGCAGTACGCGACCGTCGGCGAACTCGCAGCGGGCGACCCCGACCTGCTGGCCCACGTCGTCGCCACCGCGCAGCGCATCGCCGACGACCGCGCCGACGGCCAGTTCCGACTCGTCTTCAACACCGGCGAAGCCGCCGGTCAGACCGTGTTCCACGTGCACGCGCACGTACTCGCAGGTGAACTGCAGGAAGGCACCCTTGCCGGTTAACGAACCAGTACAGCCCACCGCCGCCGACAACGAGCCGGTGTCGGTCTCGCTCCAGGTCGACGGCATCGCCATGGTGCAGCTGCTCGGTCCCCAGGACCGTCTGCTCAAGACGGTCGAGCGCCAGTACCCGGGCGTCCGGGTCGTCGTCCGTGGCAACGAGGTCACGCTGACCGGGCCCGAGCGCGACGTCGCACGCGCGAAGGCGCTCGTCGACGAGCTCGTCGGCATGGTCAGGCGCGGGCAGGAGATCGGCCCGTCCGACATCCCGATGTCCGCACGCATCCTCGACGACGACCGCAAGCCGTCCGACACCTTCGGCACCCCGATCGTGTCGAGCCGCGGCAAGTCCGTCCGGCCGAAGACCGACGGGCAGCGCGCCTACGTCGACGCCATCGACGAGCACACCATCACGTTCGGCATCGGTCCGGCCGGTACCGGCAAGACGTACCTGGCGATGGCCAAGGCCGTGCAGGCGCTGCAGCGGCGCGAGGTCAACCGGATCATCCTCACCCGTCCCGCGGTCGAGGCCGGCGAGCGGCTCGGCTTCCTGCCGGGCACGCTGACCGACAAGATCGACCCGTACCTGCGCCCGCTGTACGACGCGCTCAACGAGATGATGGACCCGGAGCTGGTCCCGAAGCTCCTGGCGGCAGGCACCGTCGAGGTCGCCCCGCTGGCGTACATGCGTGGCCGGACCCTCAACGACTCGTTCGTGGTGCTCGACGAGGCGCAGAACACCACGCCCGAGCAGATGAAGATGTTCCTGACCCGGCTCGGGTTCGGCTCGAAGATGGTCATCACGGGTGACATCACCCAGGTCGATCTGCCGGGCAACGTCTCCGGTCTCCGGCTCGTGACGCGCATCCTCGACCAGGTCGAGGACATCCACTTCGCCCGTCTCGGCAGCGAGGACGTGGTCCGCCACACCCTCGTCGGCCGGATCGTCGACGCGTACACCGTCTACGACGAGGAGCGCCTCGCCGAGCAGGCCGGGCAGCGTCCCGGTGGCCGTGGCACCGCCCCGGTCGGCAACCCCGACGGAGCGAACCGCGCCGAACGCCGGGGGCGCCCGCCGCAGGATCGCGCACGACCCCCGTACCCCCAGAACGACGCCCGAGGAGGCACCCGGTGAGCATCGAGCTCAACAACGAGTCCGGCGTCGAGGTGGACGAGGCCGCGATCCAGCGGCTCGCGGCCTTCGCCCTGGACGCGATGCACGTCCACGCCGATGCCGAGCTCGCGATCGTGCTGGTCGACGAGGGCGCGATGGAGCAGCTGCACGTGCGGTGGATGGACGAGCCCGGCCCGACGGACGTCCTGAGCTTCCCGATGGACGAGCTGCGTCCCGGCACCGAGGACGACCCCACGCCGGCCGGGCTGCTGGGCGACATCGTGCTCTGCCCGCAGGTGGCCGAGGAGCAGGCGAAGACCGCCGGGCACTCGAGCACCGACGAGATGCTGCTGCTCACCTGCCACGGCATCCTGCACCTGCTCGGCTTCGACCACGCCGAGCCCGACGAGAAGGCCGAGATGTTCGGCATCCAGGGCGAGATCCTGACCGCCTTCGCCGCCCAGCACCGAGGGCGGTAGCCGGTGGTCGTCGTCGCCGGACTCCTCGCGGTGGCGCTGGGGCTCGTCGTGCTCGGCGGACTCCTCGCCGCGAGCGACGCCGCGCTCTCGGTGGTCTCCCGTGCCGACCTCGAGGAGATCGCCAGGGGCAACAAGCGCCGCCGCGCCATCGAGGCGATCGCGGACGACGTCGGGGCGCACGTCAACGCGCTGAACTTCTTCCGCGTCCTCGCCGAGACCGCGGCCGCGGTGCTCGTGACGATCGCCCTCGTGCGCGCCTTCGACAGCTGGTGGCTCGCACTCGTGCTCTCCGCCGCGATCATGACCGCGGTGTCGTTCGTCCTGGTCGGGTCGAGCCCCCGCAGCGTCGGACGCGCCCACGCCGAGCGGCTGATCGGTGCGACCGGCGGCATCGTCCGTGGGGTCCGCATCGTGCTCGGTCCGCTGGCCGGGCTGCTCGTCCGGATCGGCGACCGGGTCACCCCCGGCCGCGGCCGGAGCGCCTCCACCGTGTCGAGCGAGGAGCAGCTGCTCTCGCTCGTCGACGAGGCCACCGAGAGCAACGTGCTCGAGGACGAGGACCGCGAACTCATCCACTCGGTGTTCGAGTTCAGCGACACCCTGGTGCGCGAGGTCATGGTGCCCCGCACGGACATGCTCACCGTCGACGGTGCAGAGACGCTCGCCGCGGCTATGGAGCAGTTCCTGGCCGCCGGAGTGTCCCGGATGCCGGTGACCGGCAAGGACAGCGACGACGTGCGGGGTGTGCTCTACCTGCGCGACGTCGCACGGTCGCTGTACGAACGACCGGCGTCCCGCAGCGAGCGGGTCAGCCGGCTGCTGCGGCCCGCCGAGTTCGTGCCGGAGTCGAAGCACGCCGACGACACCCTGCGGCACATGCAGGTCGCCAAGAACCACCTGGTGCTGGTGGTCGACGAGTACGGCGGAGTCGCCGGGCTCGTGACCATGGAGGACCTCATCGAAGAGCTCGTCGGTGACATCTCCGACGAGTACGACCGCGCCGTCGTCGACCGGACCGAGGTCGAACCGGGCATCTGGCGGATCTCCGCCCGACTGCCGATCGACGAGCTCGGCGACCTGTTCGGCATCGAGCTCGACGATGACGACGTCGACACCGCCGGTGGCCTGCTCACCAAGGAGCTCGGACACCTGGCCGTCTCCGGCGACACCGTCACCGTGTCCGGGGTCGTCCTGACCGCCGACCGGGTCGAGGGCAAGCGCCGCCACCTCATCACCGTGCTCGCCGAGCGCACCCACGCCCTGGCCGACGTCGAGGACGCCTTCGACGACGCCGAACCCACCACGACGGGAACCACGCACGCATGACCGACACCGACACCACCCAGGCCGGCTCGGACAAGCCCTACCGCGCGGGCTTCGTCTCGTTCGTCGGCCGTCCGAACGTCGGCAAGTCGACGCTGACCAACGCCCTGGTGGGCGAGAAGGTCGCCATCACCTCGTCGAAGCCGCAGACCACCCGGCGCGCCATCCGCGGGATCGTGCACCGGCCCGACGGCCAGGTGATCATCGTCGACACGCCGGGCGTGCACCGTCCGCGCACCCTGCTCGGCGAACGGCTCAACGACCTCGTGCAGTCCACCCTCGGCGACGTCGACGTGATCGGGTTCTGCGTGCCGGCGAACGAGCCCGTCGGTCCCGGTGACCGGTTCATCAACGACACGCTCGACCAGTACCCGCGGGCGAAGAAGATCGCGATCGTCACCAAGATCGACAGCGCCTCCAAGGACCGCGTCGGCGAGCAGCTGCTGGCCGTCTCGAAGCTCCGCGACTGGGACGCCGTGGTTCCGACCTCGGGCACCCGTGGCATGCAGCTCGAAGACCTGCTGGGCGTCGTCACGAGCCTGCTGCCCGAGTCGCCGCAGCTGTACGACTCGAGCGCGGTGACCGAGGAGACCGACGAGGAGCGCATCGGCGAACTCATCCGCGAGGCCGCGCTCGAAGGTGTCCGTGACGAACTGCCGCACTCGCTCGCCGTCGTCATCGAGGACATCGTCGAGCCCGACGCCGACGAGGACGCCGACGGCCCCCTGCGCATCTTCGCGAACCTGTTCGTCGAGCGGGACAGCCAGAAGGCGATCGTCATCGGACACAAGGGCGAGCGCCTGAAGGACGTCGGTTCGCGGGCCCGCGTCGAGATCGAGTCGTTGCTCGGCGGCCGGCACGTCTACCTGAACATCCGCGTGAAGGTGGCCAAGGAATGGCAGCGTGACCCGAAACAGCTCGGACGCCTCGGCTTCTGACCGTCCGCCGCTCGCACCCCGGGTCATCCGACCGAGGGACGCGGGGACGAGCGGCCCGCCGTACCGTGGACGGGTGTTCCGTCCCATGCTGCGCGCGCAGGTCATCACCGACCTGCTGATCGCCGTGCTGCTCGGCGGCCTCGTGCTGGTCGCCAGCGGGCGCGGGCTCGACGGGCCGCTGTCGGTGATCACGGTGGTCGGGATGACCGCCGCCCTGGCACTCCGGCGTCTGTCACCCGGACTCGCCCTGGCCGTGGCGTGGGTGTTCGCGGTCTTCGAGATGGCCACCCTGCAGGTGCCGGACGTGTCGAACGCGTTCATCGCCGGCGTCATGTACACGACGAGTGCGTACGGCAGCCGCCGTGTGCGGCTGGCCGGGCTCGTGTCGGCGATCGTCGGCTCCGTGGCCGCGGCCGCCTACATGGGCTTCGACGACTACCAGAACCGACTCACCTACGAGACCGCGTCGACGCCGCTGCAGGAGTCGCTGCAGGTCACCCTGTCGTTCTTCGCCGTCGTCCTGCTCCTGCTGCTGTTGCCGTGGCTCGCCGGACTCGTGGTCCGGACCCGTCGCTCGGCGAGCATGAGTCGCGAGGCCCAGCTGCTCGCCGAACGTGATGCGGCGCGGGCCGACCGGGCCGTCGCGGTCGAGCAGGAGCGCGTTCGGATCGCCCGCGACATGCACGACATCGTCGCGCACTCGCTCGCGGTCGTCATCGCGCAGTCCGACGGTGCCCGGTACGCCCTGAAGGCCGACCCCGCCGTCGCCGACCAGGCACTCAGCACCATCTCGGCCACCGCCCGGCGGGCGCTCGGCGACGTGCGCGAACTCCTCGGCGCGCTCCGGCACGAGCAGGGGACCGCGCCGACGCCCGAGATCGACGACATCGACCGGCTCGTCGACGAGATGCGGCAGCTCGGGCTCGACGTGCGCGTCGAACGCGAGGGCGACCCCGCCGGACTGCCCACCACCACGCAGCTCGCGGTCTACCGGATCGTGCAGGAGAGCCTGACGAACGCGTACAAGCACGGAGAGCCCGGCAGCCCGGTGCGTGCCGCTCTGACCTACCGGCCGGACACCGTCGAGATCGCCGTCGTGAACCGCCGTGCCGACGACGGCGTCCGCGGCCCCGGCACGGGCCACGGCCTGGTCGGCATGCGCGAGCGCGCCGTGATGACCGGCGGCACCATGACCGCCGGGGCCCGAGGAGACGACTTCGCGGTCGCCGTCCGGATGCCGACCGTCCCGGCCAGCGGGCAGATGCCCCGCGGCCGGATCACCCCGACCGAGCAGGAGCGCACCGCCCGATGACCACGATCCCGACCGACGAGCACCGGATCCGTGTCGCCCTCGTCGACGACCAGGCGCTGTTCCGCACCGGCATCCGGATGCTCATCGACTCGCAGCCCGACCTGCGGTTCGTCGGCGAGGCGGGCGACGGTGCCGAGGGGGTCGAACTCGTCCGACGCACCCGTCCCGACGTCGTGCTGATGGACGTCCGGATGCCCGTGATGGACGGCATCACGGCGACCGGTCACATCGTCGAGCAGTCCGGCACCGACGGTGCGAAGGTGCTCGTGCTGACCACGTTCGACTTCGACGAGGCCGCAGCCAAGGCCATCCGCGCCGGTGCGAGCGGTTTCGTGCTCAAGGACGCCGACCCCGAGTTCCTGCTCGCGGCGGTCCGGACCGTGCACGCCGGCACCGCGGTGTTCGCCGCGTCGGCCACGCGGGAGCTCCTGCGGCGGTACGACGACTCGGTCGGACGCGCCGCCGCCGTCCCCGCGGCCTTCGCCGACCTCACCCCGCGTGAGCGCGAGATCTTCGACCTGGCCGCCCGGGGGTTCAGCAACAGCGAGATCGCCCAGCACGAGTACGTCAGCGAGGCGACCGTCAAGACGCACATCTCGCGGGTCCTGACGAAGCTCGAGCTCCGCGACCGGGTGCGACTCGTCGTCTTCGCCCACGAACACGGGCTCGTCACCAAGGCCGACTGAGGCAGGGTCATCCGCGGGGATGACCCCTCCACAGGCAACCGAGCCGAGCGGACGATCCACAGGAGCCGACCGAGCGACGCGGGACATGACCGCCGACCGCCATCGTGGATGCATGACCACGAGCCACGCCCCGATCATCCGTCTCGACCACGTGTCCAAGCACTACGGCGACGCCGCCCGGCGGGTGACGGCGCTCGACGATGTCAGCGTCGACATCGGTGCGGGCGAGTTCACCGCCGTGATGGGCCCGTCCGGGTCCGGCAAGTCGACGCTCATGCACGTCGCGGCCGGCCTCGACGCCGTGTCCGCCGGCCGGATCCAGATCGACGGCGTCGACATCACGGCCCTGGGCGACAAGGACCTCACGGAGCTGCGTCGTCGTCGGCTGGGCTTCGTGTTCCAGTCGTTCAACCTCGTCCCGACGCTCGACGTCAGCGAGAACATCCGGCTGCCGTTCCTGCTCGGTGGGCACAAGCCCTCGCACGAGGAAACCGCCTGGATCGACCGGCTGGTCGAGATGCTCGGGCTCGGCAACCGGCTGACCCACCGTCCGCACCAGCTCTCCGGCGGGCAGCAGCAGCGCGTCGCCATCGCACGTGCCCTCGCATCGCGACCGGCGGTGGTCGTCGCCGACGAACCGACCGGCGCGCTCGACTCCCGCACGGGGCGCGACGTGCTCGCGATCCTCCGCGGTGCCGTCCAGGAGTGGGGGCAGAGCGTCGTCATGGTCACGCACGACCCTGTGGCCGCCGCGAACGCCGACCGCATCCTGTTCCTGGCCGACGGCCGGATCGTGGCCGACCGCCCCGCGATGGACGCCGGCGCGATCTCCACGACGATGCTCGGGATGGAGGCAGCAGCGTGAACGGCGTCCGCTCCTTCGCCCCCACCGTCCTGGTCGCAGCCCTCGGCACCACGTTCGGTTCCGCCCTCGTCATCGCACCGGGGATCGTGACCGAGGCGCTCCGAGCCGCCGGGGTTGCCGACCTCGGTCCGATCAAGGCGATCCTGTCCGTGGTGGGGTGGCTGTTCCTCGGCATCGCGCTCTACGTCGGCGCGATCGTCACCGCGAACACCTGCGCCACCCTGATCGCCGGGCAGACCCGGATCATCGCCCTGCAGCGGTTGGTCGGCGCGACCGGTGCGACCCTGCGGGCGCGGATCACCCGCACCGGCCTGGTGGTCGGTGTGCTCGGCGGGGTCATCGGCGCCGTCGTGGGGACCGCGCTCTCGGCCCTGTTCGTCATCGTCCTGCGGGGCAACGGGGTCCTGCCCGAGACCGAGTACACGTACGTGCCGTGGGAGCTCGTCCTGCCGGTCGTGGCCGTCGTCCTCGCCACCTGGGGTGCCTTCGCCGCCGGGTCGCGCCGCGTGCTCACCGTCACCCCGCTCGAAGCGCTGTCGTCGTCCGTCGAGCCGAGCCACGACGACGTCCGGTCCGGTACGGCCCGCAAGGTCTGGGCGATCGTGCTCATGGCCGGCGGTGCCGTGCTGATGCTGCTCGGGCTCGCGGTGAGCTCGCTGTCCCCGGTCGCGGTCCTGCCGGCGGCGCTCGGCGGGTTCGTGTCCTTCGCGGGGGTCGCCGTGGGGGCGACGATCGTGATGCCGCCGGTGCTGCAGCTCATCGGCCGCATCGGCTCGCACGACCCCGTCGTCCTGCTCGCCGGACGGAACGCGATGCGGGCGCCGGGACGGTCCTCGCGGGCGACCATCGGGCTCGTCATCGGCGTCACCCTGCTCGTCACCTTCGCGGTCGCGCTCGGCATCATGCAGCACGTGCTCGAGACCGAGATGCGGGCCATGAGCGCGGGGAGCGCCACCCCGCAGATGATCGAGGCGCAGCGCGACCTCTTCGTGCAGATCAACGCCGTCGTCAGCGTGGTCGTCGGGTTCTCCGCCGTGATCGCCGCCGTCGGGGTCGTGAACGCCCTGGCCCTCGGGGTGCTCCAGCGTCGACGCGAGCTCGGACTGCTGCGGGTGCTCGGCCTCACCGGTGCGCAGGTCCGACGGATGATCGTGACCGAGGCCGTGCAGATGGTCGTCGCGGCCGTCGTCGCGGGGCTCGCGCTCGGCACGCTGTACGGCTGGGTCGGCGGGCAGACGCTGCTCGGCTCGCTCGGGACGCCCGTGGCACCGGTGCTGCCGCCGCTGACCATCGGCATCGTCGTGATCGGCGCACTGGTCCTGGCGGTCGTCGCCACCATCGCCCCGGTGCGGCGCGCGATGCGCGTCCCGCCGACCGAGGCCCTCGCGGTCGACTGACCCGTCGCCCTGGTCGCACCACGCGACGACACGGGAGGCCCGGTGCCAGCTGGCACCGGGCCTCCCGTCCGTCGTGGGGTCGCGCCGACGTGCCCTGCCCGGCCCCGCCACGCCGCTCCCGTCCGCCGAGGTGTCACGAACCGTCGTCCAGACGCGGCCCGGGCGACACAACGTGACCACTCGGCGACCGGCCCGCGGCATGTCCCGACCACTCGGCACCCCACTCGGCGTCCACTCGGCACCCCACTCGGCACCCCGTTCGGAAGCAGCGGGCAGTCCCGCGTCACACGCTTGCGCCAGCCCGCTGCTCCGGTGCTACCGTTGGTCCCGATGTACTCGGCACTCCTCCTCCTTCGCTGCCGCGACGAGGCCTGACACTCCGGCCCACCTCGTCGCGGAGTCCGTCGTGGCCGCACCACAACAGCTCACGAACACGCGACGAAAGCGAAGAACGATGCAGAACACCCAGCAGCCCTCCGGGATGCCGATCCACAAGTACGTCCCGTTCCACGAGCAGATCAGCGTCGACCTGCCGGACCGGACCTGGCCCACGAAGCGCATCGACAAGGCACCGCGCTGGTGTGCCGTCGACCTGCGTGACGGCAACCAGGCCCTCATCGACCCGATGGACGCCGAGCGCAAGCGGGCGATGTTCGACCTCCTCGTCCGGATGGGCTACAAGGAGATCGAGGTCGGGTTCCCGAGCGCCTCGCAGACCGACTTCGACTTCGTCCGGTCGCTGATCGACGAGGGCGCGATCCCCGACGACGTCACGATCCAGGTCCTGACCCAGGCGCGCGAGCACCTGATCCAGCGCACCTACGAGGCGATCGACGGCGCGAAGCAGGCCATCGTGCACCTGTACAACTCGACGAGCATCGTGCAGCGCGAGGTCGTCTTCCGCACCGACGTGCAGGGCGTGGTGGACATCGCGGTCACCGGTGCGAAGCTCTGCAAGGCGGCTGAGGCGACGCTGCAGCACGACACGACGATCTACTACGAGTACTCGCCGGAGTCCTACACGGGCACCGAACTCGAGGTCGCACTGGAGATCTGCAACGCCGTCCTCGAGGTCTTCGAGCCGACGCCCGAGCGCAAGGTCATCATCAACCTGCCCGCCACCGTCGAGATGGCCACGCCGAACGTCTACGCCGACTCGATCGAGTGGATGTCCCGCCGCCTCGCCCACCGCGAGGACGTCATCCTGTCGCTGCACCCGCACAACGACCGCGGCACCGCGGTCGCGGCCGCCGAGCTCGGCTACATGGCCGGTGCCGACCGCATCGAGGGCTGCCTGTTCGGCAACGGTGAGCGCACCGGCAACGTGGACCTGGTCGCCCTCGGGATGAACCTGTTCACGCAGGGGATCGACCCGGAGATCTCGTTCGCCGACATCGACCAGGTGAAGCGCACCGTCGAGTACTGCAACCAGCTGCCGGTGCCCGAGCGCCAGCCGTGGGCGGGCGACCTCGTGTACACGGCGTTCAGCGGCTCGCACCAGGACGCCATCAACAAGGGCTTCGAGGCGATGAAGGCCAAGGCCGCCGCCGCGGGCAAGGACATCGACGAGATCGAGTGGGCGGTGCCGTACCTGCCCGTCGACCCGAAGGACATCGGTCGCTCGTACGAGGCCGTCATCCGCGTCAACTCGCAGTCCGGCAAGGGCGGTGTGGCGTACCTGCTCAAGACCGACCACGCCCTCGACCTGCCCCGCAAGCTGCAGATCGAGTTCTCCGGCGTCGTCCAGCGGCACACCGACACCGAGGGCGGCGAGTTCTCGTCGCAGCGCATCTGGGACGTGTTCCAGGACGAGTACCTGCCCGCGTCGATCGACGACGAGAAGTGGGGCCGGTACGAGCTCACCAAGACCGCGACGTCGAGCGACTTCGAGGGAACGACCTCGCTGTCCGTGGCACTCCGGGTCGACGAGGGTGCGGTCACGGCCGAGGCCGTCGGCACCGGTCCCATCGACGCGTTCCTGAAGGTGCTCGCCGAGCAGGGCGTCCAGGTCACGCTGTACGACTACTCGGAGCACACCATGAGCGCCTCTGGTGACGCGAAGGCCGCGTCCTACGTCGAGCTCGACGTCGACGGCGTGCGCCTGTGGGGCGTCGGCATCGACGCCGACATCTCGACGGCGTCGCTCAAGGCGATCGTGTCCGCGGTGAACCGCGCGGTGCGCGCGGGTGCCGCGGCCGGTGCCGACGCGCCGGAGCTCGTCTCCGCCTGAGACGCAACCAGGCCTGGAGGCGCGGTGCGGGTCCGTCCCGCACTGCGCCTCCTGTCTGTGCGCACGTTCGCTGCCTGACGCAAGACGCCGTCGTGTTGCCGAGGCGCCTCCGAAAATCGCGGCGTCTCGACGAGTGCGCGGTGTCCGGCGAAGACGACGGCGTCTTGTCGCAGCGCCCCCACCCCGGACCGCACGCGGCTGTCGGCGGGGCGGGGGATACTGGGGACATGCCGCTGTACCGGGACGAGTGCGTCGTGTTGCGCACCCACAAGCTCGGTGAAGCCGACCGCATCGTCACGATGCTCTCGCGGCAGCACGGCAAGATCCGCGCCGTGGCGAAGGGCGTGCGGCGGACGGCGTCGAAGTTCGGCAGCCGCCTCGAGCCGTTCATGGTCGTCGACGCCCAGTTCTACGAGGGCCGGTCGCTCGACATCGTCACCCAGGCGGAGTCCCTCGGCGCGTACGGGGCCCAGATCGTCGCCGACTACGGTGCGTACACCGCGGCCAGCGCCATGGTCGAGACCGCCGACCGACTGAGCGAGGCCGACGCCGGGCTGCAGCAGTACCTGTTGCTCGTCGGGGCGCTCCGCTCGTTGTCGCGCGGTGAGCACCAGTCCAGCGCGACCCTCGACTCGTACCTGCTCCGCGCGATGAGCATCGCGGGGTGGGCGCCCTCGTTCAGCGACTGTGCGGTGACGGGGGAGCCCGGCCCGCACTCGGCGTTCGTGGTGCAGCTCGGTGGTGTCGTCGCCGACCGTGCGGCACCCCCGGGCACGCCGCGGCTCGACCCGGCGACGCTCGGGGTGCTCGGCTCCCTGCTCGCCGGTGACTGGGCGACGGTCGACGCCACCGACGAGCGGACGCGTTCGCGGGCCTCCGGCGTGGTCGCGGCCTACGCCCAGTGGCACCTGGAACGATCGCTCCGGTCCCTGCCGCACGTCGACCGCTCCGAGCACCCGATGCCGGTGCCGCAGACCCACGGCGGACCCGAGGCGACGGCGCGCGCGGTGGCTTCGACCCCGGCACCCGCCGTGCCCGAACCCGATCCTGATCCCGCTGTCGAAGGAGCCCCCACCGCATGAGCCCCCGCCGCCCCGACGACGTCGAACCGTTCCGTCCGATCGACTGGACCGGCGAGACGCCCCCGGCGATCCCGGCCCGGTTCGTGCCGGAGCACGTGGCCATCGTCATGGACGGCAACGGCCGGTGGGCGAACGGCCGCGGCCTGACCCGGATCGAGGGGCACAAGGCGGGCGAGGCCTCACTGCTCGACGTCGTCGCCGGGGCGATCCAGATCGGCGTCGGGCACGTGTCGGCGTACGCGTTCTCGACGGAGAACTGGAAGCGCTCCCCGGAAGAGGTCCGGTTCCTGATGGGCTTCAACCGTGACGTCATCCGCCGTCGCCGTGACCAGCTGCACCAGTGGGGCGTCAAGGTGCGGTGGGCAGGCCGGCGTCCGCGGCTGTGGCGGAGCGTCATCGACGAGCTCGAGACCGCCGAGCGGATGACGGCGGGCAACGACGTCCTCACGCTGACGATGTGCGTGAACTACGGCGGCCGGAACGAGATCGTCGACGCCGTGCGGGGCATGGCCGAGGACGTCGCAGCCGGACGCCTGAAGCCAAGCCAGGTCACCGAGAAGGCACTCGCCAAGCGGCTGTACGTGCCCGAGATGCCCGACGTCGACCTGTTCCTCCGGAGCTCGGGGGAGCAGCGCACCAGCAACTTCCTGCTGTGGCAGTCCGCCTACGCCGAGATGGTGTTCCTCGACCGGCTCTGGCCGGACTTCCGTCGCACCGACCTGTGGGGTGCGATCGAGGAGTACGCCAGCCGTGACCGACGCTACGGCGGCGCCGTCGACACCCCGACGGCCTAGCCCAAGCCCGAGCCCAAGCCCCCGAGCCCGGCCCCTCAGCCCGGCAGCGGCCCCTCGAGCAGGTGGCCGGCCGAGCGCACCGCGTCGAGCGCCGCACGGACGCTCGGCACCCGGTCGGCACCACGGGCGACGACGACCTCGACACGCCGGGCCAGCTCGTCGTCCACGGGGTCGATCGCGACACCGGCGGGGATGACCGTCGTCGCGAGTGCCAGCCGGGGGAGCAGCGCCACCCCGAGCCCGGCGGCGACGAGTCCCACCACCGCGGCCGCGTTGTCCGTCTCGAGCACGATGTCCGGCGTGAACCCGGCGCTCGCGCACGAGGCGAGCAGGTGCCCTCGGCACCGCGGGCAGCCCCCGATCCACCGGGCGTCGTGGTGGGACGCGAGGTCCACGACGGTGGAGCCGGCGGCGCGGAGTCGCTCCGTGCCTCCCGGCTCGACCGGCGTCACCAGCGCGAGCGGGTCGCGACCGAGCGCCCGGGTGACGAGGCCGGGGTCCGGGGCGGTCCCGACCTCGTCGCCGACGTAGGTGAAGGTGAGGGCGACGTCGACCTCGCCACCGCGCAGCAGGTCGAGTGCCTCGGGAGGCTCCACCTCGACGTACGAGGTCGTCACCCCCGGCGCCGTCGCGGCGAGCCGGGCGAGCACCGCGGGCACGAGGGCGGAGGACGCGCTCGGGAACCCAGCGAGTCGCACCCGGCCACCGCTGAGTCCGCCGACGGCGTCGAGGTCCTCGCGCGCCGCGGTCAGCGCGGCCTGGACGTGCAGGGCGTGGTCGGCGAGCACCTGCCCCGCGTGCGTGAGGGTCGCGCCCCGCCCGCCTCGCAGGACCAGCGCGTGCCCGAGACGCTGCTCGGCCCGGGCCACCAGCTGGCTGACGGCCGGCTGGCTCGACCCGAGTGCGGCGGCAGCACGGGTGATCGACCCGCCGTCGGCCACGGCGCGCAGGACCCGGAGCAACTGGGGATCGATCTCGTCCATCACCCGATGTTATCGGTGGCACAACGAACCGGCCCTGGTGTGATGGGAAGGGAGCGAGGACGCTGTCCGCATGGACTCCTTCCCCGCCGGCCGCGGCTACCTGGCGGCGTGCACCGCGGGCCTGCCGACCCGCGGCACCCTCGCCGCCCAGCGCGCCGACCTCGACGCGTGGTCGCGGGCCGAGACGTCGCCCGCCCGGTACGGCGCGCTGGTCGAGCAGGGGCGTGCGCTCTTCGCCGCGCTGGTCGGCGTCCCGGCGGAGCGGGTCGCGACGGGCTCACAGACGTCGGTGATGGCCGCGGTCGTCGCCGACGCGCTGTCGGACGGCGCCGAGGTGGTCGTCCCCGACAGCGACTTCAGCTCGGTCGTCTTCCCGTTCCTCGCCCAGGCACACCGCGGCGTCCGGGTCCGGAGCGTCCCGCTCGAGCGGCTCGCCGCCTCGGTCGGGCCCGACACCGCCCTCGTCGCGTGGTCCGCGGTGCAGTCCGCCACCGGCGTGGTCACCGACCCCGACCCGGTCGTGGCCGCCGCCCGACGCGTCGGCGCTCTGACCCTCTGCGACCTCACGCAGGCCGCCGGCGTCCTGCCCGTCGACGCCGCCCCGTTCGACGTGACGCTCACGCACACCTACAAGTGGCTCTGCGCTCCGCGCGGCGTCGCCTTCATGACGCTCTCCGACACCGCCCTCGGCCGGCTCCGCCCCGTGCAGGCCGGCTGGTACGCGGGAGCGGACGTGTGGTCCTCCTGCTACGGCCCAGCCATGCACCTGGCCGACGACGCGCGTCGCTTCGACGTCTCGCCGGCCTGGCAGGCGTGGCCCGGTGCCGTGGCCGCGCTCGAGCACGCGGTCGCGCTCGATCAGCGGGCGGTCTGGAGGCACGCCACCGGTCTCGCGGATCGGCTGTGCGACGCCCTCGGGTCGCCTCGGCAGGGTGACGGGCAGGCGATCGTGACGTTCGCGGACGCCGACGGGTCGGCCCTCCGGGCCCTCACCGCCGCGGGGCTCACCGCCTCGGGGCGTGCCGGCCGACTGCGCATCGCGTTCCACCTGTGGAACGACGAGTCCGACGTGACCGACGTCGTGGCCGCGCTGGGCGGGGTGGGGCCGACCACGTCGGGCAGGTGAGCGGGGAGGGCGGACCCGTGGCGGGCCTCCCGGGCCAGGATCGCCGGTAGTCTTGCCCGGACCGTTTCCGCACCGAGCACCCAGCTCGGCGACCTCTGGAGCACCCTTTGGCACAGCCCTCCCGTCTCGACAGCGTCATCGCCCTGGCCAAGCGCCGCGGCTTCGTCTTCCAGTCGGGTGAGATCTACGGAGGCTCCCGCTCCGCA
The DNA here is from genome assembly GCF_003234605.2 of Curtobacterium sp. MCPF17_021. Taxonomy (NCBI): domain Bacteria; kingdom Bacillati; phylum Actinomycetota; class Actinomycetes; order Micrococcales; family Microbacteriaceae; genus Curtobacterium; species Curtobacterium sp. MCPF17_021. Next base: position 1,639,082 of record NZ_CP126252.1, read on the forward strand.
TGGGACTACGGGCCCCTCGGTGTGGAGCTCAAGGAGAACATCAAGCGCCAGTGGTGGCAGCGGTTCGTCCGCGGCCGCGGGGACATGGTCGGCCTCGACTCCGCGGTGATCCTGCCCCGCAAGGTGTGGGAGGCCTCCGGCCACGTCGCGACCTTCACCGACCCGCTGGTGGAGTGCCTGCACTGCCACCACCGGTTCCGCGAGGACCACCTGATCGAGGCGTTCGTCGCCAAGAAGGGCCGCGACCCCGAAGGCCGCATGGCCGAGATCGCCTGCCCGAACTGCGGCACCCGCGGCGAGTGGACCGAGCCCCGCGAGTTCTCCGGGATGCTCAAGACCTACCTCGGCCCGGTCGAGTCGGAAGAGGGCCTGAACTTCCTGCGCCCCGAGACCGCCCAGGGCATCTTCGTCGACTTCGCGCAGGTCGTCACGACGAGCCGCATGAAGCCTCCGTTCGGCATCGGGCAGGTCGGCAAGGCGTTCCGCAACGAGATCACGCCCGGCAACTTCATCTTCCGCACGCGCGAGTTCGAGCAGATGGAGATCGAGTACTTCGTCCCGCCGGCCTCGGCCCAGGAGCACTACGAGCAGTGGATCGCCGACTCGGTCGCGTTCTACACCGACCTCGGCATCGACCCCGAGAACCTGCGTCGATTCGACGTCCCGGACGGCGAGCGGGCGCACTACTCCGACGCCACCGCCGACATCGAGTACCGCTTCGGCTTCACCGGCTCGGAGTGGGGCGAGCTGATGGGCGTCGCGAACCGCACCGACTTCGACCTGAACAACCACATCGAGGCGTCCGGCCAGGACCTCCGGTTCTTCGACCAGGCCGCCAACGAGAAGTACGTGCCGTACGTCATCGAGCCGTCGTTCGGTCTGACCCGTGCACTCATGGCGTTCCTGCTCGACTCGTACCACGAGGACGAGGCCCCGAACGCGAAGGGCGGCGTCGACAAGCGCACCGTCCTGCGCCTCGACCCGCGCCTGGCCCCGGTGAAGGCCGCCGTCCTGCCGCTGTCGCGCAACGAGCAGCTCTCGCCCGTCGCCCGCGGCCTGGCCGACGACCTGCGCAAGAACTGGAACGTGGACTTCGACGACGCCGGTGCCATCGGACGTCGCTACCGTCGCCACGACGAGATCGGCACGCCGTTCTGCATCACGGTCGACTTCGACACGCTCGAGGACAAGGCCGTCACGGTGCGCGAGCGCGACACCATGGGCCAGGAGCGCGTCTCGCTCGACCAGCTGCAGGGGTACCTGGCGCAGCGGTTGCTCGGCGCCTAGGCGTTTCGGTTCCGCAAGACACCGGTGTTCGTGCGTCGCACACCCCCAATCGGGTGTTCGACCTGCGAACACCGGTGTTTCGCTGCCAGCGACGGGAATGCGCGCCGCACGAGCGCGTTGGGGTCAGCATGAACGACTCCGTGAAGGTCGATGTCTGGTCGGACATCGCGTGCCCTGGTGCTACATCGGCAAGCGCAAGTTCGAGGCCGGCGTCGCCGCGTTCGGCGCCTCGACCGAGGGCCGTCCCGTCGATGTCGAGTACCACTCCTTCGAGCTCAGCCCGGACACCCCCGTCGACTTCGAGGGCACCGAGGCCGAGTTCCTCTCGGGCCACAAGGGCATGCCCGTCGACCAGGCGCAGCAGATGCTCGACCAGGTCACGGCCATCGCCGCGGGCGTCGGCCTGGAGTACGACTTCGAGGCGATGCACCACACCAACACCGTGAAGGCCCACCAGGTCATCCACCTCGCCAAGCAGCACGGCAAGCAGCTCGAGATGGTCGAGCGCCTGTTCACCGCCTACTTCGAGCGCGGCGAGCACGTCGGACAGGAGTCCTCGCTCGCCGACCTGGCGGCGGAGATCGGTCTCGACCGCGACGAGGTCCTCAGCACCCTGCGCGACGACGCCCAGCTCGCCGCGGTCCGCGCCGACCAGGCCCAGGCGCAGGCATACGGGATCAACGGCGTGCCGTTCTTCGTGATCGACGGCAAGTACGGCGTCTCGGGCGCCCAGGACCCCACGGCGTTCGAGCAGGTGCTCCGCCAGGTGGTCGCGCTCCGCGAGACCACGCCGGAGGAGGTCGCCTCGGCGGCCGAGCGCGCTGCGGACGACGCGAGCGCCGACGTGGCGGTGACCCGATGACGGACATGACCATCAGTGACCAGGGCGCGGTGCGCCTCCAGGCCGTGAGGTCGGTACCGTCCGTGCCGGACGCGCTCACGGGGCTGCCGGGCGTCTCCGGTGGTTCCGGCGTTCCCGGTCTGGAGGCCCGTCCCGCGTTGCTGACGCTCGTCACGCCCGGCGGTGCGCCGGTCTGTGAAGGCGACGCCTGCCTGATCGACGCCGGCTCGTTCGCCGGGGCCGAGGGCGACTGGTCCGAGGTGCCGGACTGACGGCTGCGTCAGTCGCGCTGCGGTTCCTCGTCGGTGATGTCGGCGACGGTCGCGCCGTAGGCGGCGACGAGCGCGTCGGCGTCGACGAAGGCGCTCGCACCGTGCCGGCCGGCGCCCAGGGCGACCCGGCGGCCGACGATGCGTTCGTCGGCGTACACCGGCAGGTCGCCCGTGGCACCGATCGGCGTGATGGTGCCGCGCTCGTAGCCGGACGCTTCGAGCGCGGTGGTGGCGTCGGGCATCGAGAGCTTGTTGACGCCGACGACCGTGCGCAGTTTCTTCCAGGCGATGCTGCGGCCGCCGGGCACCAGGGCGAGCAGGAACCCGCCGTCGTGGCGCTTCACCACCAGGGTCTTGACGATGTCGCCGGGCTCGATGCCGAGCAGTTCGGCGGCCTCGTGCAGGGAGTTCGCGGCCGGGCGCTCGACCACTTCGACCGGCAGGCCGCGGGCCTGGGCGTCGGCGTCGAACCGGGTGCTGGCGTCGGTCGTCATGTGGAGAACGCTACCGGCGCGCACCGACGTGGGAAGATGGAACAGGTATGACGATCACACAAGCACCCGCCTCGCGAGTCGGCGGCCCCCTGCGCATCGGCCCGATCGAGGTCGACGTGCCGGTCGTGCTCGCGCCGATGGCCGGGATCACGAACATGGCCTACCGCCGGCTGTGCCGCGAGTACGGCGCCGGGCTCTACGTGTGCGAGATGATCACCTCGCGTGCGCTGGTCGAACGGACCCCCGTGTCGATGCAGCTCATCCAGCACCACGAGTCCGAGACCCCGCGGTCGATCCAGCTGTACGGCGTCGAGCCGAACACCGTGGCCGAGGCGGCGTCGATCCTGGTGGGCGAGGACCGTGCCGACCACATCGACCTGAACTTCGGGTGCCCGGTGCCCAAGGTCACCCGCAAGGGCGGCGGCGCGGCCCTGCCCTGGAAGCTCGACCTGTTCCGCGAACTCGTCACCAAGACCGTGCGCGCCGCCGGCGACGTCCCCGTCACGGTGAAGATGCGCAAGGGCATCGACGAGGACCATCTGACCTACCTCGACGCCGCCCGCATCGCGCGTGACGCCGGGGTCGCCGCGGTCTCGCTGCACGCCCGCACCGCGAACGAGCACTACTCCGGGCACGCCGACTGGTCGGCGATCGCCACGCTGAAGGAGACCGTCACCGACATCCCGATCCTCGGCAACGGCGACATCTGGTCGGCCGCCGACGCGCTCCGGATGATCGACGAGACCGGCGCCGACGGCGTGGTCGTCGGGCGTGGCTGCCTCGGCCGCCCGTGGTTGTTCGGTGACCTGGCCGCGGCGTTCCGCGGCGAGGGGCTGCGGTACATGCCCTCGCTGGGCGAGGTCGCGGACGGGTTCCGCCGGCATGCCGAGCTGCTCGTCGAGTTCTTCGGCGACGAAGAGCACGCCTGCCGCGACATCCGCAAGCACGTGGCCTGGTACTTCAAGGGGTACCCGATCGGCAGCGACGTCCGGGCCGGCCTGGCGATGGCGTCGAGCCTGCAGGAGATCGACGACTTCCTCGGCCAGCTCGACCACGACGCGCCCTACCCGGGTGCCGACGCCGAGGGGCCGCGCGGTCGTGCCGGACACCCGAAGCGCACCGCCCTGCCCGACCGCTGGCTCGAGAGCCGCGACGTCGACTCCGAGTTCCGCAAGGTCCTGGCCGCCGCCGAGCTGCACCACAGCGGCGGATGAGCGCCACCGCCTCGTACGGCCCGGCGGACGCGGAACGCTGGCTCCCCGAGGAGCACGGCAACCGCCGCTCTGACTTCGCCCGTGACCGCGCCCGACTGCTGCACTCCAGTGCGCTCCGGCGTCTGGCCGCCAAGACCCAGGTGCTCAGCCCGACCGCGGGCCTCGACTTCGCCCGCAACCGGCTGACGCACTCGCTCGAGGTCGCGCAGGTCGGCCGCGAACTCGCCGACTCGCTCGGACTCGACCCCGACGTGGTCGACACGGCGTGCCTGGCGCACGACATCGGCCACCCGCCGTTCGGGCACAACGGCGAGACCGCGGTGAACGCCTGGGCAACCGGCATCGGTGGCTTCGAGGGCAACGCGCAGACGCTCCGGCTGCTGACGCGGCTCGAGCCGAAGGTCTACGGCGTCCGGCCCGGCGCCGACGTCGACCGTCCGTTCGGGCTCAACCTGACCCGTGCGTCGTTGGACGCCAGCTGCAAGTACCCGTGGCCCGCTGCGCAGGGGGTGTCGGAGTCGTCGTCCGGGCGCACCAAGTTCGGCTTCTACGACGACGACCACGACGCCTTCGAGTGGCTCCGTGCCGGCGCCCCGCGTCGCCAGCGGTGCATCGAGGCGCAGGTGATGGACCTCGCCGACGACATCGCGTACTCGGTGCACGACTTCGAGGACGCCGTCGTCGCCGGGTTCATCGACGTCGCGGCCCTGGGTGACCGCGTCGGTGAGAACGACATCGTGACCGCCATGCACGCCTGGGTCGGCGACGACCTGAGCCGCGACGAGCTGCTCGAGGCGTTCGACCGCCTGCGTGCGCTGCCGCTCTGGATGACCGCGTACGACGGCTCCCGCCGTGACGCCGCACGCCTCAAGAACCTGACGTCGCAGCTGATCGGACGCTTCGCGCGCACCGCCACGACGGCCACCCGCGAGTCCTACGCCTCGGGATCGCTCGTGCGGTTCGCCGCGTCGGTCGTCACCCCGCCCGAGATCATCGGCGAGATCGCGGTGCTCAAGGGCATCGTCGCGGCCTTCGTGATGACCCAGGGCGACCGTCAGCCCGTGTACGAGGACCAGCGTCGCGTGCTCACCGAACTGCTCGACGCGCTGGCGGCGACCGGTGCGTCCGACCTCGAGCCGGGCTTCGCCGCCGACTGGCACGCCGCGGACGACGACGCCGGCCGACTGCGCGCCGTCGTCGACCAGGTCGCGAGCCTGACCGACCAGGGCGCACTCGCCTGGCACCGACGTCTGGTGGTGGGTGACCGTGACCCGGTCCACATCGCCGTCTGACCGGTCCGCCGACGTCGGTCCCACGAACTAGGATCGAGGGGTGGCTGGCAGGATCGCGCGGAACGACATCGACGAGGTCCGCTCGCGTGTCAACATCGCCGACGTCGTGGGCGACTACGTCACGCTGAAGCACGCGGGCGTCGGGTCGATGAAGGGCCTGTGCCCCTTCCACGACGAGCGCTCCCCGTCGTTCCACGTCCGGCCCCAGGTCGGCCGGTACCACTGCTTCGGCTGCGGCGAGGACGGCGACGTCTTCAGTTTCATCATGGCGCAGGACCACACCACCTTCGCCGAGGCCGTCGAGCGCATGGCCGCGAAGATCGGCTTCACCCTGCACTACGAAGAGGGCGACGGGCCGCGCACCGACTACAACACCCGTGCCCGGCTGATCGCGGCGAACGAAGCCGCGCTCGAGTACTTCACGGGGCAGCTCACCACGGCCGCCGCCGACCCCGCCCGCCGGTTCCTGGGGGAGCGCGGGTTCGACCCCTCGGCCGCCCAGCACTTCGGCGTCGGGTTCGCGCCGAAGTCCTACGACATGCTCAAGGACCACCTGCGCGGGCGCGGCTTCACGATGGAAGAGCTCGTGTCCGCCGGCCTCGTCAGCCAGGGGGACCGCTCGCCGTACGACCGGTTCCGCGGGCGCCTGATGTGGCCGATCCGCGACGTCACCGGGGCCACCATCGGGTTCGGGGCGCGCCGCCTGCTCGAGGACGACAAGGGCCCCAAGTACCTCAACACGCCCGAGACCCCGATCTACCACAAGAGCCAGGTGCTCTACGGTCTCGACCTGGCACGCCGCGACATCTCGAAGCAGAAGCAGGTCGTCATCGTCGAGGGCTACACCGACGTGATGGCGTGCCACGTCGCGGGCGTCACGACCGCGGTCGCCACCTGCGGCACGTCGTTCGGCGTCGACCACATCAAGGTGCTGCGCCCGATGCTCGGTGACCTGGCCGGTGCCGACCCGAACGCCAACGGTGAGGTCGTGTTCACGTTCGACCCCGACGAGGCCGGGCAGCGCGCCGCCTCGCGTGCCTTCGCGGAAGAACAACGGTTCGCGGCGCAGACCTACGTCGCCGTGGCACCCGGAGGGCTCGACCCGTGCGACCTCCGGCTCGCCCGCGGTGACGACGCCATCCGACGCCTGGTCACGAACAAGCGCCCGATGTTCGAGTTCATGATCCGCCGAACCCTGGACGGCCACGACCTCGAGACCGTCGAGGGGCGCGTCGGTGCCCTGCGTGCGGCCGCCCCCGTGCTCGCTGGCATCCGCGACCGCTCGCTGACACAGGGCTACGTCCGCGAACTCGCCGGCTGGCTCGGCATGGAGATCCCCGAGGTCCGTCGGTCGGTCGAGACCGCCCGACGCCGTGCGGGCTCCGCCGGGCAGGACGACCGGTCCGCAGGCGCAGGGCGCGACGGCCGTGCCGGCAACGGCACCGACGGCGCCGACACCCCGGACGAGCCCGTCGCCGGGATCCGCTCGCTGCCGAACGACCCGATCAGCCGCATGGAACGCGACGCCGTGATGGCGATGGTGCAGCAGCCCACGTCCGTCGGCGCACCGATGCTCGGACTCGCCGCGTCGGCCACGTTCTCGACGCCGATGCTCGCCGCGGTGCGGGACGCCGTGGTCGCCAACGTCGACGTCATCGGCGCGGGGGACTGGCTCGACCGGCTGCTCGCCGACGTGCCGGCGCCCCTTCGCACCCTGACGCACGAACTCGCCCTCGCACCCATCCCCGCGCGCAACGCGGAGGACCTGGCGGCCTACTGCCGGAGCATCGTCGTGGCCCTGGTCGAGCGCGACCTGCTCGCCCGCAAGGCCTCGCTGCTCGGCCAGCTGCAGCGCGCCGACCCGCACGAGCAGGCCGAGCGCCGCGCCGAGATCCAGCGGCAGCTCGTCGACATCGACGGGCAGCGGATGCGGTTGCGCGCCGACGCCGAGGCGTCCTAGCGCTCTTCGCGCTGTCGGTGCCGGGCGTGCGCGAGGTCGCACGACGCGCCGCATGCGTGTCGCCGAGGTCGCGCGAACTGTCACACGGCGGGGCTGCGAGCGGCAGTTCGTGCGACCTCGGCGCTCCGTGAGTGGTCAGGACGTGCCATCTGTCTCGCCTCGAGTGGTCGCAGATCGTCGGCTGGCCGGGGTCCGGCCGACGGGACGTGACCGCTCGGGGTGGGGCGGGCGGGGAGTCGTGACCAGTCGGCGGGGGCGATGGGCGCAACGGACGCGGGGCGGGCCTCCAGGCCGGCGGCACGGCTTCACGACGCGCCGCGTGCGCTTCGCCGAGATCGCACGAACCGTCGCTCGACAGGCGCTTTCGAGTGCCAGACCGCCTCGGTTGCACCACGCAACTTTCGTGCGTGACGCGCCGCTTGACGCCGGCGGAATCATGCATCACGCGGCGGGCCCGTGCATTACAGCGGTGTAAACAAATCGCCCCCGGTTCGTTCTGTTCCGTGACAGGGTGATACCAATGAGCGTTCCTGGCCGGGCACACAGACGTTCCACCCTCCGGCTCAGGACTCTTGCAATCATGACCAGAGAGGCAGCGGACATGGCATCCGTGACCAAGTGGGGCAAGCGCGGCATCGCGCTCGGCGCCGGTGCAGCAGCGACGGCGCTGGTGCTGACCGGCTGTGCGAGCAGCAGCGTGAGTGACACCGAACTGAACGGCCTGAGCATCGGGACGACGGACAAGATCACGTCCCTCGACCCGGCCGGTTCCTACGACAACGGCTCCTTCGCCGTGCAGAACCAGGTGTTCCCGTTCCTGATGAACACGCCCGTGGGGAGCCCGGACGTCGAGCCGGACATCGCCACGAAGGCGGAGTTCACGAACCCGACCACCTACGAGGTCACCCTCAAGGACGGGCTCGAGTTCGCGAACGGCAACAAGCTCACGTCGAGCGACGTGAAGTTCTCGTTCGACCGCGAGCTGAAGATCAACAACGAGAACGGCCCGCAGTCGCTGCTGGCCAACCTCAAGAGCATCGACACCCCGGACGACACCACCGTGGTGTTCAACCTCGACCACGCCGACCAGACCTGGCCGCAGGTGCTCTCGAGCCCCGCGGGTCCGATCGTCGACGAGGACGTGTTCAGCGCGACGAAGCTCACCAGCGCCGACGACATCGTCAAGGGCAAGGCCTTCGCCGGGCAGTACCAGATCAGCTCCTACAAGGAGAACGACACGATCCAGTACAAGACGAACCCGAAGTACGACGGCCTGCTCGGCAAGGCGAAGACCGACGAGGTCACCGCCAGCTACTACACCAAGGAGACCGACCTCAAGCTCGCCGTGCAGAAGGGCGACGTCGACGTGGCGTACCGCTCCCTGACGCCGACCGACATCTCGGACCTGCGCAAGGACGACTCCCTCAAGGTCACCGACGGCCCCGGCGGCGAGATCCGCTACGTGGTCTTCAACTTCAAGACGCAGCCGTTCGGCACCGGGCAGGACGACGCCGACGAGGCGAAGGCCCTGGCCGTGCGTCAGGCCGCTGCCGACGTGGTCGACCGCGCCCAGCTCGCGAAGGAGGTCTACAACGACACCTTCACCCCGCTGTACTCGATGGTCCCGGACGGCCTGACCGGCGCGGTCCAGCCGTTCAAGGAGATGTACGGCGACGGCGACGGCGGTGCGGACGTCTCCAAGGCGAAGAAGACGCTGGCGGACGCCGGCGTCACGGGCAAGGTGCAGCTCGACATCCAGTACGCGCCCGACCACTACGGTTCGGCCTCGGACGACGAGTACGCCCTGCTCAAGCAGCAGCTCGAGGACTCCGGTCTGTTCACCGTCAACATCCAGTCGACGGTCTACACGACCTACGCCCAGGAGCGCACCAAGGACGCCTACCCCGTGTACCAGCTCGGCTGGTTCCCGGACTTCTCCGACGCCGACAACTACCTGTCGCCGTTCTTCACCAAGGAGAACTTCGTCCAGAACCACTACGACGACCCGGAGATCCAGGACCTCATCGCGAAGGAGCAGGCAGAGTCCGACCCGGACAAGCGTGCTGACCTGATCGAGCAGGCCCAGGAGCGCGAGGCCACCCAGATCTCGACGCTGCCGCTGCTGCAGGGCAAGTCCGTCGCGGTCGCCGGCAAGGACGTCAAGGGCCTGACCCTCGACGCCTCGTTCAAGTTCCGGTACGCCACCCTGAGCAAGTAGCACCAAGCCCCACGTGCAGGCCGCGGGCGTTCCCACGAGGAGCGCCCGCGTGCCTGTGCAACGGCGACGAAAGGCACACACCCCGTGACCCTCAGCACTCCCGAGGCGACGCAGGACGTGAACGGCACCGATCCCACCAAGCCACAGGCACAACGCAGTGCCAAGAACAGTGGCGGCGGACTCGGCCGGTACATCCTCGTCAGGTTCCTCCTCATCATCCCGACCGTCTTCATCCTGGTGACGCTCGTGTTCTTCCTGATGCGCGTCATCGGGAACCCGATCACCGCGTCGGTCGGCGGCCGACTCACCCCGAGCCAGCTGCAGGAACGCCTGCACGCCGCCGGGTACGACCGGCCGGTGCTCGTGCAGTACTTCGAGTACCTCGGCAACATCCTGCGCGGCGACTTCGGCACCTCGTCGACGGACAACCGTCCGATCACCGACATCATCGTCACGTACGGCGGTGCGACCGCGGAGCTCGTGTTCTACGCGCTCATCGTCGCGCTGGTGCTCGGCATCCCGCTCGGCATGCTCGCCGCGTACACGCGTGACAAGTGGCCGGACGTGCTGCTCCGTGCGCTCGCGATCCTGACCTACGCCACGCCGGTGTTCTTCGGCGGTCTGCTGCTCAAGCTCGTCTTCTCGGTGTGGCTCGGCTGGCTGCCCCTCGGCGACCGGGCCTCGACCCGGGTGTCGCTCATCCTCGACGGCATCCCCGGCGCGAGCGGCATCTACATCATCGACGCGCTCCGCACCGGCAACGCCCAGGTCATCGGCGACGTGCTCCAGCACGCCGTCCTGCCCGCGCTGACGCTCGGCCTGCTCACCGCCGGCATCTTCCTGCGCCTGGTGCGCGCGAACATGATCGGGTCGCTCGGCTCCGAGTACGTCGACGCCGCCCGGTCCCGCGGTGTGCGCGAGTCGCGGTTGGTGCGCACCCACGCGTTCCGTCCGGCCCTCGTGCCGATCATCACCGTGATGGGGCTGCAGATCGCGATGCTCCTGGGCGGCTCGGTGCTCACCGAGACGACCTTCGGGTGGCGCGGTCTGGGCTTCGAGCTCAACCAGTACCTGTCGGCCCGTGACTTCGTCGCGGTGCAGGGCATCGTCGCGATGCTGGCGGTGATCGTCGCGGTGACCAACTTCATCGTCGACGTCGTCGCCGCCCTGATCGACCCGAGAGTGAGGTTCTGACGATGGCCGACACCACCCTCGTCGATCGCCACGAGCCGCTCTGGAAGCGACTCCCCGTGGTGGTCCAGCTGCGCCGGAGCACCGGCTGGCAGCGCGCCATGCTCATCGTCGGCGTGGTCATCTGCGCTCTCTACCTGCTCGTCGCGGTGTTCGCCCCGCTCCTCGCCCCGTACGGCTTCGGCCAGCTGCAGGGCGCGGACGGGCAGAGCTTCCCGCGCACCGGCGCACCGAGTGCCGAGCACATCTGGGGCACGACGGTCGGCGGCTTCGACGTGTTCAGCCGCGTGCTCTACGGCGCCCGCACGGCCGTGCTCGTCGTCATCGTCGCCGTGATCGTCTCGATCATCGTCGGTGTCCTGCTCGGCATGGTCTCCGGGTACCTGGGCGGCTGGCTCGACCGCGTCCTGGTGGTCGTGGCCGACGCCATCTACGCGTTCCCGTCGCTGCTGCTCGCGATCATCGTGTCCATCGTCATCTCCGGCGGCAACTCGAGCTACTCGGGCGGCATCATCGCGGCGGCGATCTCGATCACCGTCGTCTACGTGCCGCAGTACTTCCGCGTGGTCCGCGCCGAGGCCGTCCGGCTGAAGAACGACGCGTTCGTCGAGTCGGCGCGCGTGATGGGCACGAACCCGTGGCGCATCATGACGCGGCACGTCCTGCGGAACTCGACCCGTTCGCTGCCGCTCATCCTGACGCTCAACGCGAGCGACGCGATCCTGACCCTGGCCGGCCTCGGCTTCCTCGGGTTCGGCATCGGCCCGACGTCCGGCGCCGAGTGGGGCTACGACCTGAGCCGTGCACTCTCGGACGTCGCGAGCGGCGTCTGGTGGACCGGTGTCTACCCGGGTGTCGCGATCGTGGTGCTCGTGCTCGGCGTGACCTTCATCGGCGAGAGCCTGAACGACATCTCCGATCCCCGCCTGCGTGCACGCCGACGCCTGAAGCAGCTCGTGTCGACGCGCGACACGCGCGACGCCGAGGCACCGCGCACCGCCGGGAACGACACGGAAGGGACGGGCGCATGACCCCGACCACCCGCCTGCAACCGGGCGACACCACCACCGAGCCGGTCGTCGTCGTCGACGACCTGACCGTCACCTTCGCGACCGACGGCGGCGCCGTCGACGCGGTCAAGGGCGTCAGCCTCGACGTCCGCCCCGGCGAGGTCCTCGCCCTGGTCGGCGAGTCCGGCTCGGGCAAGTCCGTCACGGCCCGCAGCATGCTGCGGCTCATGCCGGAGACGGCGACACTCGGCGGCGCGGTGCTGCTCGACGGCACCGACGTCGTGTCGGTCGGCTCGCAGAAGCTCCGCGAGCTCCGCGGGACGGCCGGCGCGATGGTGTTCCAGGAGCCGTCGACCGCGCTCAACCCGGTCTTCACCGTCGGGTGGCAGATCGCCGAGGGGCTCCGTGCCCACGGCGGCGTGTCCAAGAAGGAAGCACGGGCGAAGGCCATCGACTACCTCGGCCGCGTCGGCATCCCCGACCCCGAGACCCGCGTCGACCACTACCCGCACCAGTTCTCCGGTGGGCAGAAGCAGCGCGTGGTCATCGCGAGCGCACTGGCCCTCGAGCCGGGCGTCATCATCGCGGACGAGCCGACAACGGCACTCGACGTCACGGTGCAGGCCGAGATCCTCGACCTGCTGCGTCGCTGCCGCGACGAGTTCGGCACCGCGATCGTCGTCATCACGCACAACATGGGCGTCGTCGCCGACCTTGCCGACCGCGTCGCCGTGATGTACCAGGGCGAGATCGTCGAAGAGGCCACGGCGACGGCACTGTTCGCGACGCCGCAGGCCGACTACACCAAGCGGCTGCTCGCTGCGGTGCCCCGGCTCGAGGCGTCCACCGGGGTGGCCCGGCGCGCCGCGATCTCCGAGGACGTCACCCCGCTGGTCGAGGCGAAGGGGCTCGAGATCGAGTACCCCGGCCGGCTCGGGTCGCCGGCGTTCAAGGCGGTCAAGGGCGTCGACCTGGCGATCCGTCCGGGCGAGGTCCTCGGCCTGGTGGGGGAGTCCGGCTCGGGCAAGACCACCATCGGCCGGGCCATGGCGGGGCTGACGAAGGTCACCGGCGGCTCGCTCAAGGTCCTCGGCGCCGAGATGCTCGGGTACCGCGAACGCGACTTCAAGCACCTGCGCAAGGACATCGGGTTCGTGTTCCAGGACCCGGCGACCTCGTTCAACCCGCTGCTGACGATCGCCGAGTGCGTCGCCGAGCCGCTGGTCGTGCACAAGGAGGTCTCGAGCCCCCGTGCCGCGCGCAAGCGGGTGGACGAGCTGCTCGAGGCCGTGCAGCTGCCGGCCGCCTACGGCGACCGCTACCCGCACGAGCTCTCCGGCGGGCAGCGCCAGCGCGCATCGCTCGCCCGGTCGCTCGCGCTCCGGCCGAAGCTGCTCATCGCCGACGAGCCGACGAGTGCGCTCGACGTCTCCGTGCAGGCCCGCGTGCTCGAGCTCTTCCTCGAGCTCCAGCAGGACCTCGGCTTCGCCTCGCTGTTCATCAGCCACGACCTCGCGGTCGTCGGCGCGCTGTCCGACCGGATCGCGGTGCTGTACCGCGGTGACCTGGTCGAGACGGGCACGACGGCGCAGGTCCTCGGCGCGCCGCAGCACCCCTACACGCAGCGGCTCCTCGCGTCGCTGCCGGTGCCGGACCCAGCGGAGCAGGCGGAGCGACGGCGTACGCTGGAGCGACTGGAGAACGTCGGGTCCTGACCCGACGTGACCCGCCCTGGAGGCCCGGCCAGCGTCGTCGACGCACGCCGCGCCTCCAGGGCGGTCGTCTCCACTGCTGCACGCACGACGGACCTGCCAGGGCGGCCCGTCGCGAACCGCCGCCAGGGGGCGGCGTGGAAGGGGACCCATGATCGCGGTCAACGGACCGGCGGTCGTCGCGGACGACGTGTCGATCGAGTACCGGGGCGGACGCGGGGGCGAGTCCATCCGGGCCGTCGACGGCGTGAGCCTCACGGTCCGGCAGGGGGAGATCCTCGCCCTGCTCGGTGAGTCGGGATCGGGCAAGTCGACCTTCGCCGCCGCCATCGCCGGCCAGCTCGGATCCCACGGCGAGGGCGAGGGCGCCCTCCGTCGGCACATCGTCGGCGGCGAGCTGACCGTGCTCGGCCAGAAGACCCGGGGCCTCCGTCCCTCGTCGCGCAAGCTCGAACGGCTGAGCGGCCGGATCGGGTACCTGCCGCAGGACGGCGCCGACCGGCTCAGCCCGGACCTGACCGTCGGCGAGGCCGTCGCCGAACCGATCTACGCCCGCGACCGCCGGTTCGACCGGCGCGAGGCCGGGCTCATCGTGGCCCGGCTGCTCGACGCGGTGCACCTACCGCTCGGGGCGATGCGCCTGAACACCTGGGAGCTCTCGAGCGGGCAGCGTCAGCGTGTCGCCCTGGCGAAGGCGCTCGTGCTCGAGCCCCAGCTCCTGGTCGCGGACGAACCGGCGCGTGGCGTCGACGTACTCGTGCGGCAGTCCGTGCTCGAGGCCCTGGCGACGCTGCAGCGCGGCCGGCAGTTCTCCGCCGTCGTCGTGTCCAGCGACCTGCGCGAGGCCCGCGCCCTCGCCGACCGCGTCGCCGTGATGGCCGATGCCCGGCTCGTCGGGCTCGGCACCTTCGACGAGGTCCTCGACAACCCCGTCGACCCCTACGTGAAGACCCTCGCCTCGACCGCGGCCCGCGGGGTGAAGCGTCGTCCGGCACCGACGACGGCCCGCCGTTCGTCCGCGCCGCGCCGTCCGCTCGCCGCCGGCACCGGCCCGCGCACCGACCGTCAGGAGAACGCGTGAGTGCCACTTCCCAGGGCCCCCGCGGCCACCGCGCCGTCGTCCCCACGTCGGGTGCACCGCTGCCGATCGACGCCCCGCAGCCCGGGCCGGTCGCCGTGCTGCCGGAACCGACGGACCTGCACGTGGGCGCCGTGACCGAGGCCGGCGGCACCGTCGCGCCGCTCGACGCCGACACCCGCGGCGTCGTCTGGCTCGACCCCCGCGACCCGGCCGGCCTCGCCGACGCGCTGTCGTCGGCGCCGGGGGTCGGCTGGGTGCAGCTACCGTTCGCCGGCGTCGACGCCTTCGCGCACCTGATCCAGGAGCACGGCGACCGCGTGCTGTTCACCTCGGCCAAGGGTGCCTACGCGGAGCCGGTCGCCGAGCACGCGCTCGCGTTGACCCTCGGCACGCTCCGGGTCCTGCAGAAGCGCGCTCGAGCATCGTCGTGGGCCACCGAGCCCGAGGGTGTCTCGCTGTACGGGCGGAACGTCGTCGTGATCGGTGCGGGCGGGATCGCCCTCGAGTACCTCCGGCTGCTCGCGCCGTTCGACGTCGACGTCACGGTCGTGCGCCGCTCGCCCGAGCCCGTGCCGGGAGCCGCGCGGACCGTCACCACCGACGAGCTCGACCGGGTCCTGCCCGACGCCGACGTCGTGATGATCGCGGCGGCGATGACCTCGGGCACCGCGAAGCTCTTCGGTGAGCAGCAGTTCCGGATCATGAAGCCGTCCGCCCGGCTCGTGAACATCGCCCGCGGCGGACTCGTGGACACCGACGCAATGGTCGCCGCCCTGCGCGCGGGGGAGATCGCCGCGGTCGGCCTCGACGTCACCGACCCCGAGCCGCTGCCCGACGGGCACCCGCTCTGGTCGGAGCCCGGCGCGGTCATCACCCCGCACCAGGCCGACACCCCGGAGATGGTCGCACCGCTGCTCGCCGAGCGCGTCCGGCTCAACGCCGCGGCGTTCCTCGGGGGCGACGGCGAGGGCTTCGTCGGCGTCGTCGACCCGGTCGCCGGGTACTGACACGGGGGCCTCGAAGCGCGGCGCGCCCGGGCGGCGTGTCCGATGCGGTGGAGGGCCTCAGCCTCCTGCTATGCTGTTACCCGTTGTTCGCACGTCATTCGCCAGCGGACAGTGATCCTCGATAGCTCAATTGGCAGAGCAGCCGGCTGTTAACCGGCAGGTTGTTGGTTCGAGTCCAACTCGGGGAGCGACAGGTCCTCATCCCTCCGGGGTGGGGACCTTTTGCGTTCCCGCCGGTCCGGCAGTCTCGTCGGGCTTGGTGCGGCCCGCTGCTAGCCTGAGCCAGCGCACCCCGATCCACGGAAGGCCACTGTTCGATGTCGTTGACCACCGAGTCCGTCACCGGGCCGACGGTCGGCGGTCGCGCAGAGCGGATCCTCGGTCGGGTGAACCAGATGCTGGCGTCCCGAACAGCATTCGTCGTCGTGCTCGTCGCCTTCGTGCTGATGGGCTTCCTGTTCGCCGTGACCATCCACGTGCCGGCATCGGCCGCCCCCGACGAGGTCCGGCACATCGGCAACATCCTGTTCTACGCGGAGCGGCCCTGGACGGCCGGGCCGTTCGTGCACGACGCCGCGGCGTCGACGCTCCGGCTCGGTGAGGTCACGCGGTTCCCGGCGTACCTGTACTACTACGTGATGTCGTTCCCGGCGAGGATGGCCCTTGCGGTCGGGCTGGACCAGGAGCGGACCGTGATGGTCCTGCGGGGGATCGACGTCCTGGCGGCCGGTGCCGGTCTGTACGCCCTGCGGGTGATGTTCCGGAACGCCGGTGTCCCGACGGCGATCGGCCTGCTCGCGATCGTCGCGACGGCCTTCACCGGTCGGTACGTCTGGCAGGCCGCCACGATCAGCTACGACGCGCCGTCGATGGCGGCGTTCTTCCTGTTCGCCGCCGTCGCGGTCAAGGTCGCACGCGGTGGTGGCCTCCGTACGCTCGCCTGGTTGGTCGTCACCGCGATGCTCGCATTGATGCTCAAGTACTCTCAGGCGCCACTCGTCCTCGCGGGAGCGTTCTTCGCGATCCTGTTCCGGTACCGCGTCGATGGATTCTCGTGGCTCCGGCACCCGGTGCGGCGAGCCGTGTCGGGCTTCCGGGAGCGTCCGGGGCGGTCCGTCCTGCTGGTGGTGATCGGCGGCGTGTTGCTCGCGCTGGTCCTCGAACGCTTCGGCGTGAACCTGCTCGTCTACCGTGCCCTGAACCCCGACTGCGCCGAGATCCACAGCCGTGCGGCGTGCATGAACTTCGACATCTTCCGCCGCAACTACAACGCGACACGTTCCCACGACCTGGCCGTCGCGGCCGGGACCCTCGAACCGTTCCACCCGCTCGCGTTCCTGTGGACGTGGGCCACCACCTACTTCCGGTCCCTCTTCTTCTTCTGGGGTCCGACCCTGCCGTGGCGACCGAACCTCGGCGTCGTCGCCTTCGGCGCGACCGCGGTGCTCGCGGGCACCGTCATCGCAGCCACCCAGCTGCGTCGGGTGCTGCGTTCGGCTGCGACGTGGTGGCTGGCGGTCGTCCCGGTCGCCTACACCCTGGCAGTCCTCTGCTTCAACGCTGCGACGACCGTGAACCTGCGTCAGGAGTTCGCGTTCTCGGGTCGGTACCTGCTCCCGGTGCTGCCGATGATCGTCGCGGTGGTCCTGCTCGGCCTGACCGCGTGGCTCCGGCGGCTGCAGGGGCGCGCCGCAACGGCCGCGTGGGTCGTCGTGATCGCCGTCGGCGTCGCGTTGTTCGCGTTGTACAACCCGATCAGCGCTTTCTTCCCCTACGCCTCCTCGCCGGCCTGGTACTCCGGTTGGGCGCAGGACGTCCTGCCGCACTGGCTGACCGGGGTCCGCTCGTGACCGCGGCACCGCGCACCCGCAGCGTCATCGTCGTGGCGCTCACGGTCCTGTTCTTCGTGGTCATCGGCGTCGCGGCGTTCGCCCGCACCGGGGGCACGAGCGCCGGCGAACGCCAGGTCGGGTCCTGCACGGTGCGCATCGCCCCGCAGCCGGGGTCCGTCACGACGTGCGCGGGCCAGGACCTCGGCGGCGTCGACCTCGCCACCGAAGACCTCCGCCTTGCCGACCTGCACGGCGCGGACCTGCGTGGGGCCGAACTGCGGCAGGCCGTCCTGTTCGGCGCGGACCTGCGGGACGCCGACCTGCGTGGGGCGGATCTGCACGGGGTCGACCTGTACAGCGCAGACCTCACGGGGGCGGACCTGCGGCAGACGGACCTCTCCGGCGCGAACCTCGTCGGCGCCGACATCAGCAACGCGCGCCTCGACGGCGTCGACCTGACCAGCGCGAAGATCGAGGGGCTGACGGTCCGCGGCACGCCGATGGAACTCGCCGACCGTCGACTGCGCAGTCCCGACGGCGAGCGGATCGCCGTGCGCGTCGACCTGGACCTGCCGCGCGGTGTGACCTCACGCAGCTGCGTTGACCGTCTGCTCCACGCGAAGGTCGGCGTGACCGAGGTCCGGTGCCGGATGAGCACCGACGCGCGCGAGGGTCGGCTCGACCAGCGGGCGACCATCACGGTCAGCGGCCCCACCGGCTGACCGAGGTCGATCGTGCGGCTGCCACCCGGTCGAAGCTGTTAGCGTTCACAGGTGCACCGTTCCCGTTCGCCTCGACTCACGCTCCTCGGCGTCGTCGTCGCCGTGACGGCGGTGCTCACCGGCTGCAGCAGCGTCGGCCCGGACACCGACGCGTCCGAGGACCCGACGAGCTCGGACACCGGCCTGGGCTCGGGCGCGTCGCCCGTGGTCTTCGCGTTCGTCTGCGCCGCCGACGGATCGGACAGCGAGACCTACACCACCTACTCGGCGGTGTGGGAGGCCGAGCGCGCCGACTGCTCGGCGAAGCGCCTGACCGGGTCGGTGCCGTCGAGCCAGCAGCAGGCCGCGGTGGCGGCGGCGCGCGGTGACGCGACCCTGGTCGAGCTCGCGAGCACGTGCGCGGTCCGCGGCTCGGCGCCGTGGACGTCGGCGGTCGCCGACGCGCGCGGTGCGCACGTGGCCGCCGGGCTCCTGCGGTACTGCCCCGGGCACCCGGAGACCGACCGCCTGCGCGACGCACTGGCCGCCTACCGGGGCTGAGCCGGGCCTCCAGGCCGCCCGCCGGACCAGCGACGGGCTGGACGGCACCGGGTGCCGACGCCGACGGGCGTCAGTCAGCCCTCGGGGTGGTCGCGACCCGGCAACCAGGACTGGCCGGGGCCGCCCCAGCTGCTCTTGCGGATCGCCTTGGCGACCTGCTTGCCGTACGGGTGCACCAGGCGGTCGGCGTAGAGCCAGCCGTCCAGGTGGTCGTACTCGTGCTGGAAGATCCGGGCCAGCCAGCCGTGCGCCTCGACCTCGAACGGGGTGCCGTGCTCGTCGAAGGCCCGCAGCAGGGCGCCCTCGGAGCGGCGGAGCGGGAACCGCTCGCCCGGGATCGACAGGCACCCCTCGGACTCCTCGTCCTCGTCGAGCTCCTCGACGGATTCGGGGACCGGGGCCGTGATCCACAGGACGGGGTTCACGGCGGCGCCCCGGTGCAGGACGTCGTCGTCGTCGGTGTAGGAGTACACGAACAGGCGCTTGCCCACACCCACCTGCGGTCCGGCCAGGCCGACGCCCGGTGCCAGGTCCATGGTCTCGAGCATGTCGGCGACGAGGGTGCGGAGGTCGTCATCGAACGCGGTGACCTCGGCTGCACGCTCGTGCAGGACGGGTTCGCCGGTGATGCGGATCGGGAGAACGGCCATTCACCCAGGTTATCCGGCGGGGGACGGTAGCCTCGACGCGTGACGACGGACCTCCAGCTGCCCGACGCCGTGAGCAACCTCACGCCGTTCCAGGCGCTGATGATCCCGGTGGCGCTGATCGGTGCGGTGTTCCTGTCGCTCGGGGCGCAGTTCCAGAGCCGCGGGGTGCAGCGGGTCGAGGCACGTCTCGGTCGGCAGTCGAAGGGGCTGAGCGTCCGGCACGTCGTCGGGCTCGTCTCGAGTGGCTACTGGGTGCTCGGCACGCTCATGCTCGGCATTGCCGTGGTGCTCCAGCTCATCAGCATCACGTTCGCGCCCCTGATCGTGGTGCAGCCGTTGGGTGCCGTCGCCCTCGTCATCACGACGTGGTTCTCGTCGCGGTCGTCCGGTGTGCCGCTCGGCCGGCGTGCGCGGCGCGCGGTGTGGACGTGCATCATCGGTGTCGGCATCTTCGTCGGGATCGCCGCGTTCGTCGGGCACGAGAGCGCGATCACCCGTCAGCAGCTCGTCACCGTGCTGGTGATCCTGGCCGTCGTGCTGGTGCTCGTGCTGGTGTCCTTCCGCCTGGTCGCCAAGCACCGCAGTGCGCTGTACTACATCGTCGGGGCGGGGGTGCTCTACGGGTTCGTGGCGACGCTGGCCAAGGTGGTGCTGAACCGGTTCGTGAACGGCACCTTCGACTGGTTGACCGTGCTCGCCATCGCCGGCGTGGTCGTGGCGGCGTCGCTCGGTGGGTACTTCGTGCAGAACGCGTACTCGAGCGGATCGGCCGACCTCGTGATCGCGGGGCTGACGGTGATCGACCCGATCGTCGCGGTCGGCATCGGCGTGATCGTGCTCGGCGAGGCCTCGGGGGCGCCGTGGTTCGCGGTGGCGGGGTTCGTGGTCGCCGCGGGCATCGCCATCACCGGGGTGTTCCTGCTCGCCAAGCACCACCCGCAGACCCGGGCCTGACGCCGGCCGGCGCGGGCGACCGGCGCGCACGCGGCGGTGCACTCGCCGCGCACCCCGGGTGGTCGCCGCCCTCATCCGCGCGGCTGACGCGACCGTCGATCCTGGTGCGATAGCGTCACTGCCGACCAGCCATCGCCCACGAGAGGACGAACTCAGCCGTGTCAGGAGACGCCACCACCGCCACCGCCGGACCGACGGAAGCGACGGGCGGTCACCGACCGTTGCGCGTGCTGATCGCAGCGGACACCTTCGCCCCCGACGTCAACGGCGCCGCCACCTTCGCTGAGCAGCTCGCCGTCGGCCTGGCCGAGCGCGGGCACGAGGTGCACGTCGTGGCCCCGGCCTCGAGCCGCCACCACGGCACCTTCGACGAGGAGCACCACGGCGTCACGCTCGTCGTGCACCGCCTGAAGTCGTACAAGTGGCCGCTGCACCCGTGGCTGCGCTTCGTCTGGCCGTGGAGCGTCCGGAAGTGGACCGGCCCGATCCTCGACGCCGTCAAGCCCGACGTGCTGCACATCCAGTCGCACGTGGTCATCGGCCGCGGCATCGTGCACGAGGCGAACGACCGCGGCATCCGGGTCATCGCGACGAACCACTTCATGCCGGAGAACCTGCTCGAGTACACGCCGTTCGGCAAGTGGACGCTGCCCCTCGCGCTGAAGATCGCGTGGAGCGACGCCGCCAAGACCTACCGGCTGGCCGACACCATCACGACGCCGACGAACCTGGCCGCCGACTACCTGCGGAAGGCCATCGCCGGCCAGCAGGTCCTCGCGATCTCGTGCGGCATCGACGCGTCCCGGTACGTGGCGCGCGAGGGACGCCCGGTCAACAACGACATCGTCTTCGTCGGTCGCGTGGCCCCCGAGAAGAACCTCGACGTGCTCGTCCGCGCGGTGGCGCTGCTGCCCGCCGAGCTGTCGGCGACGCTGACCATCGTCGGCGACGGCGAGATGATCCCGAAGCTGACCGCGTTGGCGAAGGAGCTCGGGCTCGAGGACCGCGTGCGGTTCCTGGGGTTCGTCTCCGACGAGCGCAAGCAGGAGGCCCTGACCAACGCGACGGTGTTCGCGATGCCGTCGACGGCGGAACTGCAGAGCATCTCGTCGCTCGAGGGGATGGCGTCCGGGCTGCCCGTCGTCGCCGCCGACTCGATGGCGCTGCCGCACCTGATCGACGGCAACGGGTACCTGTTCACCCCGGGCGACGTGGACGACCTGGCGGCGAAGCTCACGACGGTGCTCACCGCGCCCGAGTCGGAGTACGTCGCGATGCGGGATCGCAGTCTGACCATGATCGAGGCACACGACATCAACCGCACGCTGTCGACGTTCGAGTCGCTGTATCGTGGTGAGTCGGTGGCCTGAGGGTCTCCGACGAGGGGCGGTAGCCAAGCTGGTCAAGGCAGTCGGCTCATAACCGAACGATCCGCGGGTTCGAGTCCCGCCCGCCCTACGTGCACATGCCAAGGAAGCGCGACACGTCGCAGGACGACCACGCACCGACACCGAACGTCACCTTCGAGGTGACCCGTGGCGGTACCGGCGTGCGCGTGAACGCCTTCCGCCTCGGGTTCATGGGCGCCATCGGGGTGCTCGTCGCGCTGCTCGCCGGTGCGATCATCAACGAGCTCAGCACGGTGCTGGTCTACATCGGGGTCGCGCTGTTCCTGGCACTCGGTATCGACCCGCTCGTGTCGTTCCTGGAGCGGATCATTCCGCGCTGGTCGGCCATCACGATCGTCGTGGTCGCGGTGCTCGGGGCCTTCGCCGGCATCGTGTTCGCCGTGGTGCCGATCCTGGTGGAGCAGGCGTCGAACCTGATCCAGAACTTCCCCGACATCGTGCAGGACATCTCGCAGCAGCAGTGGGTGCAGGACCTGTCGAAGCAGTTCGCCGGGTCGTTCGACATCGACCACGCCCTGCAGTCGCTGCAGTCGTTCGTCGAGAAGCCGGGCAACCTGCTCAGCGTCGGCGGCGGGATCCTGGCGGTCGGCAGCGGCATCCTGTCCGGGGTCACCGGGGCGCTCATCGTCATCATCCTGATGCTCTACTTCCTCGCGTCGATGCGGGGCATGAAGCGTGCGACGTACCGGTTCGTGCCCGCGTCGCGCCGCCAGAACTTCATCGACGTGAGCGAGCAGATCACGCAGGCTGTCGGCCGCTACGTCGTCGGGCAGGTCTCGCAGGCACTGATCAACGGCATCCTGAGCTTCTTCTTCCTGCTCATCATCGGCGCGCCGCTGCCGGTGCTGCTCGCGTCGTTCGCGTTCCTCGGTTCGCTCATCCCGCTCGTCGGCACGCTCGCCGCCGCGATCGTCATCTCGCTGCTCTGCTTCTTCGCGTCGCCGGCCACCGCCCTCGCCGCTGCCATCTACTACCTCGTCTACATGCAGGTCGAGGCCTACCTGATCTCCCCGCGCATCATGTCGCGAGCCGTCCAGGTGCCCGGCGCCCTCGTGGTCATCGCGGCGGTCGCGGGCGGCACGATCGGCGGCGTGCTCGGCGCGCTCGTGGCGCTGCCCGTCGCGGCGTCGGTCATCATCATCGTGCAGAAGGTCATCTACCCCCGCCAGGAGCAGGCGTGACGAGCGGCACCGGCGCAGCCGACGACGCGGTCGTCGCCGCCTTCGCCGAGCACGTCCACGACCGTGACCGCTGGGCGCGCAGTGCCCGTGGGCCGCTCGCCCTGGTGAACGCCCAGCACGTCGACCACCCGCAGCCGGTCTGGCCGGTCCCCGGGACGTGGGCCCCGGCGGTCGGCGGACTCACCGTGACGGCCGAGGCGTCCGACGGTGTCGTCGTCGACGGCGTCCCGGTCGACGGCACGGTCCTGGTGGCCGGCGACACCGCCGTCGTGCCGTCGACCGTCGCGCTGCCGGACGGCTTCGCCGGCACCGTCAGCGGCGGCACGCTGCGCGTCTGGGACCCGTCGTCCGAGGCGATCGCCCGGTTCGCGCAGATCGCCCGCTTCGCGTGGTCCGGCGACTGGGTGACGTCCGGCACGTACGTCCCGCTGGTGGGAGACGACCTGGAGGCCCGTGGCAGCGTCCGCGACGCCGCCGGCGACGCCCTGCCGGTCGCCGGACACGTCGAGACCGTCGTGGGTGGCGCCACGGTGCGGTTCGTCGCCGTCCGGTCGGCTGCCCACCGCGGAGCCCCACGGCTGCAGCTCATCGTGCAGGACGCCACGAGCACCCTGCCCGAGGACGACCCGGGCAGCACCTACTCGATGGGTCGGTTCCTGTACCTCGACGACCCCGGCACGGAGGCCACGGTCGAGCTCGACTGGAACCTGCTGGTCCTGCCGCCGTGCGCGTTCTCGTACCAGTACGCGTGCCCGATCCCACCGGAGGACAACCGCGTCCCGGTGCCGATCACGGCGGGGGAGCGACACCCGGTCGACGCGGACGGTGCCGTCCTGCACTGATCGGGGTCGGTTCCTTGCCGTTCCCAGCCGCGGCGCTGCATAATGGGCGTGTCCCGTCGGGACATCACAATCGCATACCGATGGTTCCGTGGCCCCTCGGGTCAGGATCCTCCGCACCAGGTCGATGGGGAAGTCGCACCTGACGTATCGGAGGAACCGTGAACGGAACGACGACAGGAGTGCTCTACGTGCACTCCTCACCCCGCGCGCTCTGCCCGCACGTCGAATGGGCAGCAGGTCGCGCGATGAACCGCGCCGTGAACTTCTCGTGGCTCGACCAGCCCGCACAGGACGGTGCGCGCCGGACCGAGTACACGTGGACCGGTGCGGTGGGCGCCGGCGCCGCGATCGCGTCGGCCCTGCGCGGATGGGAACACCTGCGGTACGAGGTCACCGAGGAGCCGACGAGCGCCTCGGACGGCGGTCGCTGGATGCACACGCCCGACCTCGGTGTGTTCTACGCACAGACCGACGTCACGGGCAACATGGTCATCCCCGAGGACCGGGTGCGCTACGCGATGGAGGTCGCGGGCAGCAACGCCCTCGAGCTGCACCGTGAGCTCCGACTCGCACTCGGGCAGGCCTGGGACGACGAGCTCGAGCCCTTCCGCCACGCGGCCGAGGGCAACCCGGTCGTCTGGCTGCACCGCGTCGGCTGAGCCAACTCGCAACACGCCGGCGTCTCGGGTGCGCCGGACGCCGACGTCGGGTGCGCAACACGCCGGCGTGCTGTCCTGACGCCGCCGAAGACTCGAGACGCCGCCGAATACGGCGGCGTCTCGTCGTTTCCGGGGCGCCTCAGCGACACGACGGCGTGTAGCCGGGACTCCAACCGGCACCGGAACGACGGAAGCCCGCCCCGACGACGCGGGACGGGCCTCCTGGCAGGGTGGGACGGATCAGACGCTGCGGAACGCGACCACGGCGTTGTGGCCGCCGAAGCCGAACGAGTTGCTGACCGCGAGCAGGTCACCCTCGGGCAGCGCGCGCGGCTCGCGGGCGACGTCCATGACGATCTCCGGGTCCTGGTCGTGCAGGTTGATCGTCGGCGGGGCGACGCGGTTGTGCAGCGCGAGGACGGTGAAGACCGCCTCGATCGCACCGGCACCACCGAGCAGGTGACCCGTCGAGGCCTTGGTCGCGGACACCACGACGTCGTCCAGGTGGTCCCCGAAGACCCGACGCATCGCGTGGTACTCGGCGACGTCACCGACGGGGGTCGAGGTGGCGTGCGCGTTGACGTGCACGACGTCCTCGATGCTCGCGTCGGCGTGCTCGAGGGCCTGCAGGACGGCACGGGCGGCGGCGCTGCCCTCGGGGTCCGGCGCGGTGATGTGGAAGGCGTCCGAGGTTATGCCGGAGCCGGCGACCTCGGCGTAGATCGTCGCGCCGCGGGCCTCGGCGTGCTCCTTCGACTCGAGGATGAGCGCCGCTGCGCCGTCACCGAGCACGAAGCCGTCACGCGTGACGTCGTAGGGACGCGACGCGGTCTCGGGGGAGTCGTTCCGGCGCGACAGGGCCTGCATCGCGGCGAACGCGGCCAGCGGGAGCGGGTGCAGCGCGGCCTCGGCGCCACCGGTGATGACGATGTCGGCGTCGCCGTCGGCGATGTGCCGGTACGCCTCGGCCAGCGACTCGGTCGACGACGCGCAGGCGGACAGGTAGGTGCGGGCACCACCACGGGCGCCGAACTCCATCTCGATGGCGGCGGCGGGTCCGTTCGCCATGAGCATCGGGACCGTCATCGGCAGGACGCGACGCGGACCCTTCTCGCGCAACGTGTCCCACGCGTCGAGCAGCGTGTTCACGCCGCCGATGCCGGTCGCCCAGTCGACGATGAGGCGCTCGGGCACGACCGACTCGTCGTCGATGCCGGCGTCGGCCCAGGCCTCGCGCGCCGCGACGAGCGACAGCTGCGACGAGGGGTCGAGGCGCTTCGACTCGGGGCGGGTGAGCTGGTCGGTGAGGAACCGGCGCGCCTGGCCGGCGAACTCCACCGGGAGTTCGAGCTCGGCGTAGCGGGGGTCCTCGATGCGGGTGATGCCGGACTTGCCGGCGAGCAGCGCGTCCCAGGTGTCCGGGGCGGTCGCGGCGAGGGGTGAGATCGCACCGATCCCGGTGACGACGACGGTCTTCTTGGTCATGGGACGACGTGTTCTTTCGTTGGGGTGAACAAGATGAGCGCCACGGCCCGCAGGGGTCCGCGGGCCGCGGCGCTCAGGAAGCTCGTGTCAGGCCTGGGCCTTGACGATGTAGTCGACCGCGTTGCCCACGGTCTTGAGGTTCTTGACCTCTTCGTCCGGGATCTTCACGTCGAACTTCTCCTCGGCGTTGACCACGATGGTCATCATCGAGATGGAGTCGATGTCGAGGTCGTCCGTGAAGGACTTGTCGGCGGCGACGGTGTCGGTGGCGATACCGGTCTCGTCGTTGATCAGCTCGGCCAGGCCGGCGAGGACTTCTTCGTTGGACAGGGCCATGAGTGTTCTCCTTGAAGGGGGGTGTCGTTTGACCGTTGACCAGCCTAGGGCACGCGGGGTCCGGGTGCGCGGAGGCTCGTCGGGATGGGGACCGGGCGCGCGGTTGCGCGACCGGACGGGGATCAGGGGAGGACGACCACCTGGGCACCGAACACGAGTCCGGCGCCGAAGCCGATCTGCAGGGCGAGGCCGCCCGACAGGTCCGGGTGCTCCTCGAGCAGGCGGTGCGTGGCGAGCGGGATGCTCGCGGCGGAGGTGTTGCCGGTGGTGGTGATGTCGCGGGCGATCGTCACCGTCTCGGGCAGGCCGAGCTGCTTGGCGAACTCGTCGATGATGCGGATGTTCGCCTGGTGCGGCACGAACGCGGCGAGGTCCTCGGGGCGGACGCCGGCGGTCTCGAGCGCCTGGCGGGCGACCTTGACCATCTCCCAGACGGCCCAGCGGAACACCGTCTGCCCGGCCTGGCGCATGGTCGGACGCGGTGCGCCGGCCTCCCACTCGTTGTAGGTCGCGGTCATGCCGATGGCGTCCCACTTCGAGCCGTCGGAACCCCAGATGGTGGGGGCGATGCCCGGGAAGTCGCTCGGGCCGATCACGGCGGCGCCGGCACCGTCCCCGAGCAGGAACGAGATCGAGCGGTCGGTCGGGTCGACGACGTCGCTGAGCTTCTCGGCCCCGACGACCAGCACGTGGTCGGCGAGCCCGGACTTGATGAACGAGTCGGCCTGGGCGATGCCGTAGGCGTACCCGGCACAGGCGGCGCTGATGTCGTACGCGGCGGCCGGGGTGGCGCCGATGCGCTCGGCGAGCAGCGACGCCATCGACGGGGTCGCCACGGTGTGCGTGACGGTGCTCACGAGCACGACGCCGATCTGGGACGGCTCGATGCCGGCCTTCTCGATGGCCTCGCGTGCGGCGGCCTCGGCGAGGTCGACGGCCTCGACGTCCTTGCCCGCGCGCTTGCGGGTGATGATGCCGGTGCGCTGGCGGATCCACTCGTCGGACGAGTCGATCGGGCCGACGAGGTCGTCGTTCGGCACGACGTTCTCGCCGCGGGCGGCGCCGAACGCCAGGATCCGGGTGAACTCGTGGCCGCGGCGCTGCTGGAGCAGCGGGCGCGCGGATCCGGTCGGGAGGCCCGTGGGGGCGTCCGTCGGGGTGGTCGGGTCGGTCATGCGGTTGCGTCTGCTTCCTGGCCCGCGCGCTGCAGCAGGTCGATCGCTGCAGGCAGGTCGTCGGGGGTCTTGATGGCGACGGTCGGCGTGCCGCGGAGGCCGCGCTTCGCCAGGCCGACGAGGGCACCGGCGGGTGCGAGCTCGATGATGCCGGTCACGCCGGCGGCGGAGAAGGACTCCATGACCGCGTCCCAGTGCACGGGGCTCGCGATCTGCTGGACCATCAGGTCGACGAAGCGGCGCCCGTCGTCGACGCGGGAGCCGTCGGCGTTGGTCCAGATCGGCAGGGTCGGGTCCTGCACGGTGGTGGCGGCCGCGACCGGGGCGACCCGCTCGACGGCGGGGGCCATGTAGCGGGTGTGGAACGCACCGGCCACGGCGAGCGGGATCACCCGGGCCTTGGCGGGCGGGTCGGAGGCGAGGGCCGCGATGGCGTCTGCGGCACCCGCGACGACGGTCTGGCCGCCACCGTTGTGGTTCGCGGGCACGAGGCCGTGCTCGGCGAGGGCTGCGGCCACCGCGTCGGCGTCGCCACCGAGGACGGCGGCCATCGAGGTCGGCTCGAGCGCTGCGGCGTCCGCCATGGCCCGGCCGCGCTCGGCGACCAGGGCGACGGCGTCGGTCGGCTCGAGGATCCCGGCGACCGCGGCGGCGGTGAACTCGCCCACCGAGTGTCCGGCGACCCCGCCCACCAGCGCACGACGGCCCTCGGCGAGCAGTGCGTCGGCGGTCACCAGGCCGGCGGCCACGATGAGGGGCTGTGCGAGCGCGGTGTCCTTGATGGTGTCCGCGTCGGAGTTCGTGCCGTGCTCGGCGAGGTCGACGCCGATCGACTCCGACCACTGCCCGACTCGTTCACGAACGGTGGCGTCCTCGAGCCAGGGGGCGAGGAAGCCGGGGGTCTGGGAGCCCTGTCCGGGCGCGACGACGACGATCACCGGACAATCCTCGCGTTCTCGTCCCGCGGGGCCCGTGTGGACTTCCCACACGAATCCCCGCGGGACATTGTCGGTTCTCTACCGTCCGGAGCGCTCTAGCGTCCGGAGCGCTCTAGCGTCGGGGCGTGATGCGGCGACGGCCGGTCGCGGACTCGGACATCGCGCCGAGGATGAGCGCCGACTGCACGATCAGGGCGTCCCGGGCGTGCGTGGCGTCCCACCCGATGATGTCGGCGACCCGGCGCAGGCGGTAGCGCACGGTGTTCGGGTGCACGAAGAGCTCGCGCGCCGTGGCCTCGAGCGACCGGCCGGTGTCCAGGTAGCACCACAGCGTCTGCAGGAGCTCGGTGGACTGGTCCTTGAGCGGGACGTAGATGCGCTGCACCAGGGCGGACCGGGCAAGGGGGTCGCCGGCCAGGGCACGTTCGGGCAGCAGGTCGTCGGCCAGGGCCGGGCGGGGCACGCCGCGCCAGGCACGCGCGACGGCGAACCCGGCGAGGGCGGCCTTCGCGCTGGTCGAGGCGTCGACGACCCCGGGGACCTCGTTGCCGAGGACCAGGTGGCCCTCGCCGAACAGTGGTTCGAGGGCCTGCGCGATGGTCGTGAAGGAGACGGGCTCCTCGCCCTCGGGGACGTCGTCACGGGGGGTGGCGCGGCCGATCACCACGACGAGCCGCGACCCCTGGACCCCGACGAGCACGTCGGCGTCCATGTGCCGTGCGGTGCGGCGGACCTGGTCGACCTCGAGCTGCTTCGGTGCGGTGCCGACGAGCACCGCGACCTCGCCGTGGCCGTGCCACCCGAGGGCGGCGATGCGGGAGGGCAGTTCGTCGTCGTACTCGCCGGAGAGGATCGAGTCGACCACGAGCGCTTCGAGCCGGGCGTCCCACAGGCCGCGGGCCTCGGCCGCGCGGGCGTAGACGTCGGCTGCGGCGAACGCGATGTCGCGGGAGTACTTGAGGATCGCCTCCTGCAGCATCTCGTCGTCGGCGGCGCGTTCCTCGACCACGGTCACCACGACGCGGATGAGCTGCAGGGTCTGCTGCAGGCTCACCGAGCGCAGGAGTTCCCGCGGGGCGGACCCGAAGACGTCGGCCGCAGCGATCCACGGCGTCGACGCGGTGCCCTCGAGCCAGCTGATGAACGAGGTGATGCCGGCCTGGGCGACGAGGCCCACGGCGGAGCGGCGCCCCGGTGGCATCTCGCTGTACCAGGGGAGCGTGTCCTCGAGCCGCTTGATCGTGGCGGTGGAGAGTTCTCCGGACACCTGACGGAGCCAGGAGAGCGCACGCTCACGCGCGCTCTCCTGGCTCTCGTGGTCCGGGCGGACCGTCGTCACGGGTTGATCAGCTCTCGCCGCCCGCGCTGCCGGTGGTGCCGGCGGTCACGTCGTGCAGGCGGTACTTGTCGATCGCCTGCTGGACGAGCGCGCCGTCGACCTTGCCCTGGCGGGCGAGCTGCTGCAGCGTCCGCACGACGACCGAGGGGCCGTCGATGTGGAAGAAGCGGCGAGCGGCCGGACGGGTGTCCGAGAAACCGAAGCCGTCGGCGCCGAGGGTGGCGTAGTCGGTCGGCACGAACGGGCGGATCTGCTCCTGCACCAGGTGCATGAAGTCGCTCACGGCGACGACCGGGCCCTCGGTGCCGAGCAGACGCTCGGTGACGAACGGCGTGCGGGCCGGCTCGTTCGGGTTGAGGAACGCCTGCTGCTCGGCGGCCACACCGTCGCGGTACAGCTCACCCCAGCTCGTGACGCTCCACACGTCGGCCGACACGCCCCAGTCCTCGGCGAGGAGCTGCTGCGCCTCGAGGATCCACGGCACGGCGACACCGGACGCGAGCAGCTGGGCCTTCGGGCCGTCGTGCTCGCTGGCCTTGAGCAGGTACATCCCCTTGAGGATGCCCTCGACGTCGACGCCCTCGGGCTCGGCCGGCTGCACCAGCGGCTCGTTGTAGACCGTCAGGTAGTACATGACGTTCGGGTCGGCGTGCTTCGGCGAGCCGTCCTCGTTCGTGCCGTACATGCGGTCGAGGCCGGCCTTGACGATGTGGCCGATCTCGTAGCCGTACGCCGGGTCGTACGAGACGACGGCCGGGTTCGTCGTGGCGAGGAGCGGCGAGTGACCGTCCGCGTGCTGCAGGCCCTCGCCCGTCAGCGTGGTGCGGCCGGCGGTTGCGCCGATCATGAAGCCACGGGTCATCTGGTCGCCGGCGGCCCAGATGGCATCGCCGGTGCGCTGGAACCCGAACATCGAGTAGAAGACGTAGACCGGGATGAGCGGCTCGCCCTGCGTCGAGTACGAGGTGCCGACCGCGGTGAAGGCCGCGAGGGCGCCCGCCTCGTTGATGCCGACGTGGATGATCTGGCCCTGCGGGCTCTCCTTGTAGGCGAGGAGGAGTTCGCGGTCGACCGACGTGTAGTGCTGGCCGTTCGGGTTGTAGATCTTCGCCGACGGGAAGTAGGCATCCATGCCGAAGGTGCGTGCTTCGTCCGGGATGATCGGGACCACGCGGTCGCCGAAGTCGGGCGAGCGCAGCAGGTCCTTCAGCAGGCGAGCGAACGCCATGGTGGTGGCGACCTCCTGCTTGCCGGAGCCCTTCTTGACGACCTGGTACTTCGAGTCGTCCGGCAGCGTGAACTGCGTGTACTTCGTGCGACGTTCCGGCACGTAGCCACCGAGAGCGCGACGACGCTCGTGCATGTACTGGATCGCCTCGTCGTCGTTGCCCGGGTGGTAGTACGGCGGCGTGTAGGGGTTCTCTTCCAGCTGCGCGTCGGAGATCGGGATGCGCATCTCGTCGCGGAACTGCTTGAGGTTGTCGAGCGTGAGCTTCTTCATCTGGTGGGTCGCGTTGCGCCCCTCGAAGCTCGGACCGAGGCCGTAGCCCTTGACCGTCTTCGCCAGGATGACGGTCGGCTGGCCCTTGTGCTCGGTCGCGGCCTTGAACGCGGCGTAGACCTTGCGGTAGTCGTGGCCACCGCGCTTGAGGTTCCAGATCTGGTCGTCGGTGTAGTCCTTGACGAGCTCGAGCGCCTTCGGGTCGCGCCCGAAGAAGTTCTCGCGCACGTAGGCACCGTTCTCGGCCTTGTACGTCTGGTAGTCGCCGTCCGGCGTCTGGTTCATCAGGTTGAGGAGCGCGCCCTCGGTGTCGCGGGCGAGCAGGTCGTCCCACTCGCGGCCCCAGACGACCTTGATGACGTTCCAGCCCGCACCGCGGAAGAACGCCTCGAGCTCCTGGATGATCTTGCCGTTGCCACGGACCGGGCCGTCGAGTCGCTGCAGGTTGCAGTTGATGACGAAGTTCAGGTTGTCGAGGCCGTCGTTCGCGGCGACCTGGAGCTGCCCGCGGGACTCGACCTCGTCCATCTCGCCGTCGCCCAGGAACGCCCAGACCTGCTGGTCCATGGCGTCCTTGATGCCGCGGTTCGACAGGTACTTGGCCTGCTGCGCCTGGTAGATCGCGTTGATCGGGCCGATGCCCATCGACACGGTCGGGAACTGCCAGAAGTGCGGCATGAGGCGCGGGTGCGGGTACGACGACAGACCGCCGCCGGCGTGCGACTTCTCCTGCCGGAACCCGTCGAGCTGGTCCTCGGAGAGGCGACCTTCCATGTACGCGCGGGCGTACATGCCGGGGGAGGCGTGGCCCTGGAAGAAGACCTGGTCGCCACCGGAGGGGTGGTCCTGCGCGCGGAAGAAGTGGTTGTAACCGACCTCGTACATCGCAGCGCTGGACGCGTACGTCGAGATGTGGCCGCCGACCCCGATGCCGGGACGCTGTGCGCGGTGCACCGTGATGGCCGCGTTCCAGCGGATCCAGCGGCGGTACCGGCGCTCCAGCTCTTCGTCGCCGGGGAACTCCGGCTCGTTCTCCGGCGCGATGGTGTTCACGTAGTCCGTCGTCGGGACCATCGGCACACCGAGGTGTAGTTCCTTGGACCGCTTGAGCAGGCTCAGCATGATCTCGCGACCGCGCTGGTGTCCGTGGGTCTGGACCAGCCCGTCGAGGGACTCACGCCATTCGGCGGTCTCCTGCGGATCCTGGTCGTTCGCCCCGGCGCTGTACGGGTCCTGGTCGTTCACCGTCACCCTTGACCTCGTTCGTTCTCGTGGTGGTGGACATGGTGGCTCCGGTGGTCGGGTCGCGACCGGCTGGGGCCCCGTCCACTCTAGGCCCCAGGACCGACGCTGATGCTGATGGTGACGTGCAGGTGGACGGGTGCTTGCATTCGCGTGTCGTCGGCGTAGCATGGCCGATCGTGCACACGCGATCCGCGGCGCACGGACCGACGGGCACACCCCTCGCCCGAGGAAGAAGCACACGTAGCGATGGCACTGGAGATCGGCTCACTCGCGCCGGACTTCGAGCTCCCGAACCAGTTCGGTGAGCACGTCCGACTCAGCGACTTCCGCGGCAACC
This sequence comes from Curtobacterium sp. MCPF17_021, assembly GCF_003234605.2. Taxonomy (NCBI): domain Bacteria; kingdom Bacillati; phylum Actinomycetota; class Actinomycetes; order Micrococcales; family Microbacteriaceae; genus Curtobacterium; species Curtobacterium sp. MCPF17_021. The sequence goes on from NZ_CP126252.1 coordinate 1,671,806, forward strand.
GCCCGGTCGCACTCGTCTTCTTCCCGCTGGCGTTCTCGTCCGGGTGCACGAACGAGCTCTGCACCCTGCAGGACAACATCACGATGTTCCAGGACCAGCGCATCGAGCTGCTCGGCATCTCGGTCGACTCGAAGGCGACGCTCCGGTCGTTCGCCGAGGCGAACGGATACGACTTCGAGCTGCTCGCCGACTTCTGGCCGCACGGCGCGGTCTCGAAGGAGTACGGCGTGTTCCTCGAGAACAAGGGCTTCGCCACCCGCGCGACCTTCGTCATCGACGTGCAGGGTCGGATCAAGGCCTCGATCATCACCGAGCCCGGCCTGCAGCGCGACGTCGCCGAGTACAAGGCGGCCCTCGACCGGCTCGCCGCCTGCTCGGCACCCGTCCCCGTCGGCTAGCGTTCCGAATCCCTCCTGAACGACGCGTCCGCGTCGACGGTCGGACAGGAGGCCCGGTGCACGCCATCGACACCGACCCGCGTGGTCGCGGGGTCGCCGCTGATGCGTACGCCCCGTACCCGGTGCGCGTCACGCCCGGCGTCTGGGGGCTGACCCGCACGGTCGTGGAGGCCCCGACCGGGCCCGTCGTGGTGCACCACCGCGCCGGCCCGGACCCGCTCCTGCTGCTGCACGGCGTCGCCGGCTCCTGGTCGACGTGGACGCCGCTGCTGCATGCCGCACAGGGCGTCGGCGACCGGGGGCTGGTGCTCGTCGACCTGCCCGGCTGGGGGTCCTCGCCCGCTCCGGACGGTCCGCTCGGTCTCGACGCCGTCACGGGTGCCGTGTCGGCGGTCCTCGTTGCGCTGGGCATCGGCGCGGTCGACGTGGTCGGGCACTCCATGGGCGCGTTCGTCGGGTTGCACCTGGCGGTGGTGGCGCCCGAGCGGGTGCGGTCGCTCGCCCTGGTGTCCGGCACCACGGTCGCGACCGCCGGTGCGGCTCGGCACCCGGTGCGGGCGCTCGGCACCCTGCCGGCGTTCACCCTGCTGCGTGCGGGCCTGACGGTGACCGGGGTCGCCGCTCGTCCGCTGCTCCGGGGGATCGCGCGGATCGGCCTGTTGCCGCTCGTCGCGGCGCCGGTGTTCACGCACGTGCGACGTCTGGACCCGAGCGTGCTCGAGGCCTTCGTCGAGGAGCTCCGGCCGGAGCAGTTCACCGAGGCGGCACGGTCGGCGGCGGCGTACGACGTCGACCGGTGGCGTGCGATCACCTGCCCGGTGACGGCGATCGCCGGGCGCGACGACGTGTTCGCCCGCGTCTCGGACCTCGAGGCGCTGCGGGCGTTCGTGCCGCAGGTCCGGACGGTGCTGCTCGACGACTGCGGGCACTTCGCCCACGTCGAGCGTCCCGACGCGGTCGCGCGGGAGGTCGGCCTCCGCTGAACCGACGTGGATGCGTGTGCATGTGGCGACACCACACGAGTCGTTCGACGCGTGGATCGTCGGAACATGCACCCGCATCGGATGCGTGTGCATGTGGCGACACCACACGAGTCGTTCGACGCGTGGATCGTCGGAACATGCACCCGCACGGTCTGCCCGCTGGTCGGGGCGCGTCAGGTGTGGACAGGGAACGTCGCCGCGACGCGGGAGCGCACCTCGGCGACCACGGCCTCGCGCATCGTCGGGGAGAACAACGCGTGGTCGCCGTCCTCGACGCGGACGACGGACACCGAGCCGCGACGGTCGTCACCGGGCCAGCGCCGGACGGCCTTCTGCCCACCGAGCCGGTCGAACAGGGCGGCGTCCTCGGGAGCGACGATCACGACGACGTCGGTGCCGTGCTCGACGAGCGGGCGGACGTGGCCGACGACGCCGCCCATCCGGTCGCGGCGGGCGATGCGGTCGCGGACGGCCTTCGGCACGAAGCGGTTGTACCGCTCGCGTACCCACATCCGGGCGGGCGACGGGGCGTCGATCGCCCGGACTCCGTCGGCGTACGAGCCGGGCTCGGCCGGGACGCGACGGTAGTCGTTCGGGCTGATCTCGACGACCAGGCGCGGGGCCTCCTCGACGGCGCGGCCCGCGACCCAGGCGCCGGCGCACATGCCGACGAGCACGAGCCGGTCCGAGGGGGTGGCGAGTGCGGTGACGACGGCGGACTGGTCCTCCACCCACTCCCGGGCGAACAGGAAGCTCCGCTCGTCCTCGTGCACGCCGGTGCTCTCGCCGGTGGCACGACGGTCGACCCGGACGACCCGGGCGCCGTCGCGGGCGAGGGCGCGGGCGAGTTCGACCTGGTAGTCGGTGGCCCCCACGCGGTGCTCGGCGCCGCCGCTGTGGAGCACGACGACGGGGGCGTCGTGGTGCTGGGCGGACGAGACGGTCTCGATCCCGAACAGCCCCTGATCGCCGAGGTGCACGATCCGCTCCGACACGCGGCCGTCGACGTCGAGGACCTCGTCGAGGACGGGCGTGCGGACGGGCACCGCCGTCTCGGGCGCCCAGGTGTCGAGCCAGGCCACGACGGTGTCGACGGCGGCTCCGGGGATGCGGGCGTGGATGCTCGTGCCGTCGAGGAGCTCGGCGCTGCCGGTGACCTCGGTCACGTCGACGTCACCGAGGGGCTTCGGCGGCCGGGCGCCCGGACGGACGAGCGCGACGGTGGGCCCGGTGCGCGGGGCGAAGGCGAGGTCCGCGAGTGCGGCGGCCTCGTCCGGCTCGACGTCGAACCCGATGAGGCTCTCGACGCCGTCGACCACGCGGTCGGGACCGATCGTGATGGTCGCGAGGGCGCGCTGCCGACGGAGCCACCCCTTGCCCGATGCCGGGGCGTCCCAGACGACGAGGCCGTCGGTGTCCGCGGCCGCGTTCGCCGCGACGAGGGCCGCCGAGGCCAGCCCGACGAAGGCGACGTGCTGCACCCCCGTCGTGCGGAGCACGGCGGCGGCGTGGCGTGCGGACCGGACCTGCGCGTCGGGCGCGGTGTCGGGTGCGCCGTCACCACGTCCGGACGGGTCGTAGCGCACCGAGGCGATGCCACGGGCCTCCAGGCGGTCGGCCAGCAGACGGAGCGTGCGGTACGCGATGACGCCCTCCTGCCCGAGCGGCGGGCAGATGACGACTCCGGCGCGTGCGGCGGCGGGGAGCTGGACCGCGGCGCGGATCGCCGGCGATCCGGACCAGCCGTGCAGGGTGGTCACAGGGCGAGGGCGGCGCGGGCGGACGCCGGCCAGGCGTCGAGGTCCGTGCCGTGGGCGGCGAACAGGGCGATGGTGATGCGTTCCAGGCCGAACGCGATGCAGGCGCTGTGCGCGACCTGGCCGTCCTCGGTGCGGAGGCCGAACGAGGTGCCGAAGTGGTCCTCGTGCAGGTTCGCGGAGCTGATCGCGGTGGCGTCGTGGTCGGGGCCGTAGACCTTCGTCACGAACTCGAACTTGAGCGCCTGCTCGACCTGGTTGCGGGCGAGCATCTGCCCGACGCGGCCGAAGAAGGGGTCGTTGGCGGGGACGACGTCGATCTCGAGCCCGAACGACTCGAGCAGCGCGCGCATCACCGGGATGCTGCCGTCCCGGTGGGCCGCTGCGGACGCGGGGGTGCCGACGTGCACGAACTCGTGCATGTGGAACGCCTGCAGGCGCATCGGGTCGAGCGAGGGCTCGCGGCGGAAGGAGTCGCCGAGGACGTCGAAGAACCGGCCCTGCTGCGGCACGGTGTCGCCGATCAGGCCGTAGACCGGGTGGCAGACCGCGGGGGTGAGCATGAGGTCGGCCGGCTCGAGGAACCCCTCCCAGCGCTCACCGCGCTCGCGGGCGGCGAGCAGTGCGCGGTGGGTGCGGTCGTCGCCGGTGAACCCGGAGATCGACGCGGCGAGGTCCGGGAACGACGCGATGTAGTCGGTGCGCTCGAACGACGCGAGCGGCTCGACCGGCGGGAAGCGCAGGACCTCGGCGCCGAGGTGCTGCTGGCTGCGGACCGCTGCGGCGTCGACCGCGGCGTACACGCGCTCGAAGACCCCGGTGCGGCCGTAGAGGCCGGGCGTGCCGAGGTCGAGGAGGACGCCGTCGGTGAGCAGGCGGGTGCGGAGGGCTGCGCGGGCGGCGTCGAGCGCGGCTGCGTCGGCGGCGGTGTCCGCGGTGGTGGTGTCGGTGGTGTGCGTGGTGGTGTCCGTGATCGTCACAGGATCACTCCCGTCATGATGGCCAGGTCGGCGTCGTTCTTGAGGAGACGGTCGTTGCTCACCATGACGGCGGCCCCGTGGGCGTCTCGGAGGTGTCGGGCGATGCTCATCGGACCCGAGGCGGCGTAGCCCGCGATCCCGACGATGCGCAGCGCCTTCGTGACGATGTCGGTGACGCGCTCGGACGCACCGATCTTCAGGGCGTTCGCGGCCAGGGCGTACGCGCTCGAGGCCAGCACGTCCGGGTCGTCGGCGGCGGCGTCGAACCGTTCGGCGGCGTGGCGCACCGAATCGGCGAGGGCCTGCAGGTCGACCAGGAGCTCGGCGAGCCGGAGGGCACCGGGCGGGGTCGTCCCGACGGCGGCGCGGGCCTGCTTCCGGACGGCGCTGCGGGCACGTTCTGCGGACGAGACCGCGATGCCGAGCCAGACCGAGGCCCAGAGCACGTGCGACACCGGCAGGACGGTCTGGGCGGAGATCGCGGCGTAGTCGTCGCGGAACACCCGGTCGGTCGTCGTCTCGGTGTCGAGGATCCACCCGTTGCTGCACGTGCCGCGGAGCCCCATGGTGTCCCAGGTGGACGTCTGCGACAGGACCATCGTGTCGGTGCGGCAGATGAGCAGCCGCTGGTCCGACGCCGGGGCGTCGGGGTCGCGACGGGCGGTGACGAACACCGCGTCGGCCTCGGTGGCGTACGAGATCACCGGCGCGTCCTTGCGCAGGCGGATCCGGCCGTCGTCGGTCGGCTCGATGGAACACGTGGACCGCCGGGCGTCGCCTCCGACGCCACGCTCGGTGGTGGCTGACGCGACGAGTGCCCCGCCCCGGACGGCCTCGATCGTCTCGAGCACGCCGGCACCGTCGCCGCCGTGCCGCCAGAGCGCCATGACCTGGCCCTGGTGCATCGCGAACACCATGCCGGTCGCGGCGCAGGCCCGGCCGAGTTCGGTCGCGATCGCGGAGAGCTCCGCCACGGAGGCTCCCTCGCCACCGTGCTCGGTCGGCACCGCTGCCGCGAGCAGGCCGTACTCCCGCATCGCGGCGATGGCCTCGCGCGGGGGCCGGGCGTCGCGGTCGACCTCGTCGGCGAACTGTGCGGCGACCTCGGCCACCGCGCTCGCACGCTCGGCGAAGCGGTCGACGACCGACGGTGCCGGCAGGACCAGGGTCACGAGGCGAGCTCCGCGGCGAGCTCCGCCGCGGCGGTGATCGACTCGACGCTCGCGAAGGTGGACCGGTTCAGCACCGAGTCGGGGAACTCGACGTCGAGGTCCGACTCCACTGCGAGCATCACGTTCACGGTGGCGTGCGAGGTCAGGCCGAGGGCGTAGAGGTCGGCGATCGACGCGACGTCCCACGCGTCGACCGTCAGCCGGCCGTGCTCGGCGAGGGCGCGACGGACGGCCCGGTCGGTGGCCGGGTCGGCGATCGTCGCGGTGCTGCTGGAGGGGTTCGGGTCCTGTTCCATGACTGCAACCGTAAAGAGGAACGGCCCTCGGGAAACCGCCGTGCGGGTGCGGGAAACCGCACCCCTGTCCGGAGCGCCGGGTCAGCGCTCCGAGAGGGCCACCGCCGTCGCCACCGCGAGCCCCCGTTCGTGTGCCAACGAGACCGCGATCGGGCCGCACCCGATCGACTCCGCCAGGGCCGCGGCCGCCCCGGACAGCTCGACCGTGGGGGCACCGCCGGCGTCGAGCACGACGGCGACGTCACGCAGCGGGATCGCCTGGTCCGGAGCCGGCCGGAGCAGTTTCACGACGGCCTCCTTGCCGGCGAACCGGGCAGCGAGACGCTCCGGGTCGTCGCCGGTGTCGGTGCGCTCCCGCAGGGTGAACACCCGGTCCAGGTACCGCTCGCCGTGCGCCGTCACGGCGTCGACGACGTCCTCGACCGCGGCGAGGTCGGTGCCGGTGCGGATGGTCATCACGAGGAGCAGGCTACGCACCGGTTGTCCACAGTGCATGCCCTGACCGGCATGGGGGACGCCGGGGGTTCGTATGATCGTCGCCAGGGACCACCGAGGGGGAACGATGGCATCACCGTGGACGGGCATCATCGAGGACGCGCGGCACTACCCGTCGCCGCACAACTCGCAACCGATCGTCGTGCGCGTCGAGGACGACCGCACCGCGACTGTGTTCTACGACCTGCGACGGGGGTTGCCGGCGGAGTCGTTCGGCATCCCGTTCGGGCACGTCTGCGCCGGGGTGTTCCTGGCCGGGCTCGACGTGGTGGCACGGGCGCACGGGTTCACCGTGCAGGAACGGCTCGACCACGCCGAGATGGACTTCGGTCGGCTCGACGACGGTCCGACGAACGACAGGAGTGCGGACGACCACCTGCACCGGCTGGGCACGGTGACGTTGCGTCCGCACGTGGTCACCGCGGACGACCGGGAGGCCCTGGCCGGCTTCCTCGCACGGCGCACCTCACGCAAGCCCTACGACGCAACGCTGGTCGACGCCACCGCGATCGAGGCCGCGTCCGCCATCGCATCGGCGGCCGGGCAGCGCTTCCGCACCACCGACGACCGGGCCACCGTCGACGAGATCGTGCGCGTCAACCAGGAGACCCTGTTCGACGACCTGCAGCACGACGCCGTGCACGACGAGATCCTGCACTGGCTGCGGTTCTCGAAGCGACAGGCAGCGGCCGCCGGAGACGGGCTGTCCGCCGAGACGATGCTCATGCCCGGCCCGGTGCTCCGGTTCGCCATGGAGCACCGCGGACTCTGGCAGGCCCCGGGCATCGGCGGGGTCTTCCGCAAGGTGTACCTGTCCACCATGCGGGGCGTCCGACAGCTCGCCTGGCTCGAGGGACCGTTCAGCACCCCGGCCGAGTACGTCGAGGCCGGACGGGTCTTCATGCGCATCTGGCTCGAGTTCTCCGCACGCGGCATCGCCATGCACCCCTTCGGCACCGTGATCACCAACCCGCGGTCACACGCCGCGTTCGTGGAACGCGCGGGCGTCGACGAGTCCGACGGGCGGATGGCCTGGATGCTGTTCCGCTTCGGACACAGTGACCCACCACCCCTGGCACACCGCCGACCCGCAGCAGCGATGACCGTGGGCGGTGCCCGGTGAAGCGCGCAGCGGTGTTCTCGGTGGTGTGGGTGGTCGAGACCTTCGTCGCACTGTTCATGCCCCGCGTCGGCACCCACAAGCTCCTGCTCACGCCCGGCATCGAGCCGCTCCGCTGGACCCTCGGACGCTGGCGCGCCTGGCGGACCGCGGAACGGGCTGCGAAGCGGGTCCCCGCGTACCGCGCGTTCCTGGCGGAGTCCGGACGCGCCTCCAGGCTCGACACCCGTGGCGGGATCGCCGCAGCGATCTCGGGACTGCCCGAGATGGACAAGGACTCCTACGTCAAGCGCTGGAGCATCCCCGAGCGCTGCATCGACGGACGCCTGCCCCGACGCGGCGTCGTCGTCGACGAGTCCAGCGGGTCGAGCGGCACCCCGACCAGCTGGGTGCGCGGCCCCGACGAACGCCAGGCCACCCGACAGCTGCTGCAGCTCGGGTTCTCCCGCACCGCCAAGGACCTGTCGAAGCAGCCGTTCGTGCTCAACGCCTTCTCGCTCGGGGCCTGGGCCACCGGGATGAACGTGACCGCCTCGCTCACCGAGTCCTCCATGATCAAGTCGATCGGCCCGGACCGCGACAAGATCGTGCAGACGATGCGCGAGTTCGGCACCGACTTCACCTACATCATCTGCAGCTACCCGCCGTTCCTGAAGGCCCTGTTCGAGGACGACCGGCTCGACTGGAGCCAGTACACGATCGTCGCCGCGTTCGGGGGCGAGGGCATCAGCGAGAACATGCGCGCCCACATCGAGCAATACGCGCAGGCCGTGCTCGGCTCCTACGGGGCGAGCGACCTCGAGATCAACCTCGGCATCGAGACCCCGTTCAGCGTGCAGCTGCGCCGGGCGATCGCCGCCTCACCGGAGCTCTCCGCCGCCCTGACCAAGCAGGGCGAGTACGGGGTGCTGCCGATGGTGTTCCAGTTCAACCCGTTCGGCTACCTGATCGAGACGAACGACCTCGGCGAACTCGTCGTCACCATCGCCCGCTCCGAGAACATCAGCCCCCGCATCCGCTACAACATCCACGACCGCGGACACGTCGTGCGGATGAGGGAACTGCGGTCCGTGCTGCGGGCGACCGGACACGCGGCGCTCGCCGCCGAGGCCGAGCTCGACCTGCCGCTGCTGTTCCACTACGGCCGGTCCGACCTGTCGGTCGACTACAACGGCGCCGTCGTCGCACCCGACGTGGTGCGGGACGTCGTGTACGGCGACCCGGAGCTGCTCGAGGCCGTCGAGAACCACCGGCTGATCAGCTACGAGGACGACCGCGGTGACCGGCAGCTGCACATCGCGTTCCAGCTCGCCTCGGGTGCTGGCGGGTTCGACGCGGATGCCGCCCGGGGCGACGTGATCGCCGAGCTGCGGCGGTTGAACAAGGACTTCTCGAACGCGATCCGCACGGCGCCGCCCGGCACGCTGCCGACGGTGGCGTTCTACCCGTACCGGACGGGACCGTTCCGTGAGGACGGCAAGAAGCTCAAGAACGAGTACGTGTGGCAGCTGCCGGCCGGGTCGGTCGCGCAGTGGGACCTCGACCTGTCGTGGGTCGCGGCGAAGGAGGCCTGAGCCGAGCCGGTTCCGGCGCTAGTCGTACTGCGGCGGCCAGTCGAAGGGCGCCGGCAGGTGCGGGACCTCGCCGACGGTCGTGACGACGAGGACGATCTGGCGCAGGTCCGTCAGCTCGATCGAGCGCGGGTTGCCGATCCTCCGGTGCCCGTCGACCCACACCGTCAGTTCGCCGCGCAGGCCACCGACGTGCTCCGGACCGAGCGAGACGCCCCACTCGTCGAAGAACTGGCCGAGCGTGAACGTCTGCTCCGTCGGGGACTCGACGTGCACGATGCCCGACGTGTCGTGCGTGTGGATCTCGGCGGCGAACTTCCGGCTGTCCGAGTGCCCGACGTTCGCCGGGACGGTCACCGGTTCGTCGCCGTCCAGGATCGTCAGGTGCGTGTGCACGTGCTCGGCCAGCCGTTCACCCCAGACGTTCCGGAGCCCCGCGGACTCGGCGCGGGCCGTCAGATCGGTCGGCCGTGGCCAGGGCGGAGCGTCGCGGGCGGTGGCCGGTCCGGATGCGGCGCACCCGGACAGCAGCAGGAGTGCGGCCACCGCGACCGCGACGCTCCGGCGTCTCACCAGCGGTCGTGGACGCTCGCGCGGAACCACGTGTCGTACAGGTCGTGCACGGTGGCGTCGAGGCCCTCGATCGGCGGCAGGTCGCCGGCAGCGGCGTTCGAGCGCGCCTGCTCCGGGTTGCGCGCGCCCGGGATCGCCGCGGTGACGCCGTCCTGCGCGATGATCCACGCGAGCGCCGCCTGCGGGACCGAGACGGCGTCCGGCAGGGACGCCGCGAAGGTCTGCGCGGCGCGCACGCCGTCGTCGTAGTCGACGCCGCTGAAGGTCTCGCCCTGGTCGAAGGCCTCGCCGTTGCGGTTGTAGTTGCGATGGTCGCCCTCGGCGAACGACGTGTCGGTCGTGTACTTGCCGGAGAGCAGCCCCGAGGCCAACGGGACGCGCGCCAGGATGCCGACCCCTGCCTCCAGGGCGGCCGGCAGCACGCGGTCGAGCGGCTTGAGGCGGAACGCGTTGAGGATGATCTGGACGCTCGCGACGCCGGGCCGGGCGATCGCGGTGAGGGCTTGGTCGGCGGTCTCGACGCTGACGCCGTAGGCGGCGACCGAGCCGTCGGCGACGAGCGCGTCGAGGGCGTCGTAGACGGCGTCGTCCTCGTAGACCGGGGTCGGCGGGCAGTGCAGCTGCACGAGGTCGAGGGTGTCCTGCCCGAGGTTCTTCCGCGAGCGGTCCACCCACTCGCGGAAGTTCGCGGCGACGTAGTTCTCGGGGACCTGGTCGGCGCGACGGCCCATCTTCGTGGTGATCGTCAGCGGCACGTCGGGGTTCGCAGCACGCCACGCGCCGATGAGCTGCTCGCTCCGGCCGTCGCCGTAGACGTCGGCGGTGTCGAACAGGGTGACGCCCGACTCGACGGAGGCGTCCATGACGGCGTTCGCGTCGGCTTCGGAGACGGGACCCCAGTCACCGCCGAACTGCCAGGTGCCGAGACCGATGGGGGAGACGGAGCGGCCGGTGCGGCCGAGGGTGCGACTCTGCATGGATCCGAGCGTAGTCAGGCGCGCGCGGGCGGGGTTCAGCCGCGCGGGGTTCAGCCGATCGTGGCGACCCCGCGGCGCAGGAGCGCTCGCGCTGCCCGGGCGCGGGGGATGACCCAGACGGCTGCCCACAGGGCCATCGCGCTCCACAGCAGGATGAGCATCATCGTGATGAGCGTGCCGTGCTGGTCGCGCATCGACCAGGTCATCGCGATCCACAGCACGCCGAGGACGACCTTGCCCCAGCCGGCGCCCTCACGGTCGGCCTGGGCCTGCACGAGCGGGATCCACTGGTCGGCCGGCACACCGTCGGGCACCTGGCCGTCGGCGATCCACTCGCGCACGACGATCGACCGTTCGTAGCCGCCCTCGGCGCGCCAGGCGCGGCGCTGCAGGACGACGGCGATCTCGGCACCCGCCACAGCGGTCGGGATGCCGACCGAGACCAGGACGGCGGTGGTCGCCTCGGTCCACGAGGACAGGACCAGCATGACCAGGACGACGGCGAAGGCCGCGCCCGTCACACCGGCGCCGAGCAGGCGGAGTCGCCCGGCCTCGTCGAGGACACCGACTCCGACACCGTTCACGGGGAGAGCGTACCTGCGGTGATCGAGGGGCGGGGCGTTCGTCAGCCCAGTGCCAGCAACCAGCACATGCCGGCGGCGGCGAAGGCCATCGCCCAGCTCACCAGGCTGCCGATCAGGAAGTACTCGGCCTGGTACCCGGTCGTCTCGCGGCGGATCTCAGGGAAGCGGACGATCCCCTTCGCGGCGATCAGCGCCGCCACGACGGGGAAGGCGCCGGCCAACGAGAACCCGGCCAAGAGCAGGCGCTCGATCGGGCCGATCATGCGTCCGCCCTTGAGGGTGACCGTGCCGTCTGTGTCCGTGTTTGTGTCTGTGTCCGTGTCTGCCGCGGGCGCCCGGGTGGTGCGGCGCCAGTCGAAGCGCTTCCGGCGGGTCGGTTCGGCCGCCACAGCACCGAGCCGTGCGTCGGGCGACAGCCCCGTCGGCAGCGCCTGGGCGACGACCACGTTGGCCGAGTCGACCAGGAACAGTGCGGACCCGATGCCGGCGACGAGCGCCGCGAGCGGCACCGCTCCGACGAACGCCGGGCCGGCGTCACGGTGCCAGTCGACCACGAAGCCGGAGGCGTCGGCAGCCGGTACCCAGAGCAGCAGCACGGCGACGGCGACCGCGAGCAGGACGGCCGGCCAGGACCCGGAGCGTCGGAGCCAGGGGAGTGTCCGATCGCGACCGCCCGGTGCACCGCCGGACCGCACCGGGATCGTCGTCGCGACCCAGAGGGCTGCGAGGACGACCGCGACCAGCACCGACCAGACGGCGAGGCCGAGGCCGAGCACCGCCACGGTCGTCGCGGCGGCCCAGAGCAGGACGATCACCGTGGTGGTCAGCACGCGCCGTGGTGCCGCGTCGGTCCCGGTCCGTGCGCGGACGACGTCGGCGAGCCCGACGAGGGTCAGGAGGACTCCGGCGAGCATCAGCGGCCCCCGTCCCCGAGGACACGCAGGCCCTCGACCAGGGCGGCGACGCCCGACTTCTGCACGGACTGGGACACCGCCGACGGGGTGATGCCCTCGTCCGCGGCGATCTGCGCCTGCGTGCGACCCTGCACCAGACCGAGTGCGATCCGGCGCGCGCGGGGTGCGAGTCGCGAGACGACGTGGTCGCGGCTGAGGAAGTAGGCGTTCACGAGTCGCTCCGTCGTTCCGTGACGATCGTCGGCGTCGTGGTACCAGGACCGCAGGAACGCGGTCCGGCCGTCCTCGCGCCGGTGGGTCTCGTTGATGGCGTCCCGCGCCGACCACCAGCCCGGGCCGTCCTGCAGGGGTCCGGCGCCGCCGGTGCCGATCGTCCGGACCTGCCCGCGGCCGATGCCGAGGCGGATCTGCACGGTCGGGGGGAGTGCGAGGGTCGCGGCCGTGGTGGCCAGCAGTGCGTCGGTGAGCGTGGCGTAGATGACCTGGAACTCGTCGCCGACGGTGGCACGGAGGGGGTCGAGTGCGGTGACGTCCGCGGTACTGTCGAAGGCGTGCTCGACGTCCTGCTGGGCTGCGGAGCGGTCGTCGAGTGTGCGGGAGTCGACCAGGTCGACGATCACGGCGATCACGGGCTCGGACTGCATGGGTTAAGCGTAGAGCTTCATATCGCCGAAAGTAAGGCTTGGGCTAAACCATTCGAGCCGATCGCTCTTCTGCAGCGAGATCGCCCGGTTCCCCCGGTGCAGGACGAACGGTCGAGCACCAGCACGCTGGCGATCGGCCTGACCGCCGATGACAGCCCGATCCTGTTGACCGCTGGCGTGTCGGACGACCGGTACGAGGACGGACAGGGACTCGTGATCCGCTGCGAACGGGCCCGGTGCGGGGTGTCGTGACGTGCCCGCCCGGTTCGACGACGATCGAGCGCTGACGCCCTAGGATCGGGGTGAGGGCCTTTAGCTCAGCTGGTAGAGCGCCACGTTTACACCGTGGATGTCGTCGGTTCGATCCCGGCAGGGCCCACCGAGCGAACCCCATGCCCGCGCGACGGCTCCTGCAACGGCCGAGTCGTGCGTTCGGCGGGGTGGTTCCTGCGCTGACTTCTGGGTGCGTGAAGGTCCGGACGCAAGACCGCCCGTCGGTCACCACCCGAGGCCCTGCAAAGGCGGGGCTGGTCGACGGGCATCATCCGACGGGCAGGCCGATCCGGTCACGCTCCAGACCGGCTCGGAGGGTGTGAAGGAGCGCGCCGACGGCTTCCACCTGAGAGTCGTCGACGGTCCGGGCGACGAGTTCGGCAAGGCGGCGACGGAACGTCACCTCCGCCGCAGCGACGAGCGCGGCTCCCGTGTCGGTCAAGGACACGAGAGTCGATCGTCCGTCTGCGGGATTTGGTCGACGATCGACCCAGTGGCGCGCTGCGAGTCGATCCACCCCCTTGCTGATCGCCCCGACTCCGGCAGCGAAGTTCGCGGCGACGTCTGCGATCCGCGACTCCGGGTGGTCCCGGAAGTAGCAGAGGAATTCGTACTGCGTCGCCACGATGCCGTGCTCGCGACGCAGGGTGTCACTCACGGCGTTGTAGAGGCGAGTCTCGACTCGAACCAGGTCATCGAAGAGCTGCACGAGGTCATCGCTTGCCGTTTTGGTTGCCACGGCATACAGTCTAGCGTTGCATGCCGCGGCAACCAAACCGCCCGGCGGGAGGAGCACCATGAGCCGAGAACAACGACAGGCACTCGACGACACGCTTCGGGCAGCGCCGCAGGCAGGCGGGCCGGTGTCGGTCGAGCAGATGCGGCAGGGGTTCGCGCGCTTCATGAGCCAGTTCCCCGTCCCCGAGGGCGTCACGCGAACGCCGATCGAACTCGGCGGACGAGGCGCTGTCCGCGTCGATCCGAGCGCTGCCGTGCGGCCCGGCATCATCTTGTACTTCCACGGTGGATCGTTCTCGCTTGGTTCACCCGAGACCGCGATGGCGTTGACCGCGCACCTCGTGGAACGCACCGGCGTGCCGGCGGTCTCGGTCGACTACCGGCTCGCTCCGGAGCACCCGTTCCCAGCGGCCATCAACGACTGCCTCTCCGCCTACCGCGACCTGCTGGATCATGAAGTCGACCCAGCGAGCATCGTGTTCGCGGGCGATTCCGCAGGAGGGGGCCTCGCGGTGACGACGACCCTCGCCGCCCGGGATGCCGGGCTTCCCGTCCCTGCAGGGATCGTCGCGTTCTCACCCGGACTGGACCACACGCGGACCGGTGCGTCGATGACGTCGAAGGAGGGCATCGACCCGCTGTTCACCCGCGCCGGGATGGAGCACACGGGCACCATGTACCTCGACGGTCACGACCCGGAGCAGCCGCTGCTCGCTCCAGCGGTGCACGCCGACCTCAGGGGGTTCCCGCCGATGCTCCTGCAAGTCGGGACGAACGAGCTGCTCCTGGACGACGCCGTCCGACTCGCCGACCTGGCACGCGCCGCCGGAACGGACGTCATCCTCGACGTCGTCGCCGACGTGCCCCACGTGTTCCCCGCGTTCGTCGGAGTGATCGACGAAGCCGACGAAGCGATCGCCCGGGCAGCCCTGTTCATCGAACAGCGCCTTCGCATCAGGTGAGGTGGCCACGTCGGGAGCCGATCGGTGAACGAGGCGGACGCGAGGTGATCCCCGCGGAGTCGACTGTCCGCCGGTGGGCGGACGCGCGGCCGCGGGAACGTCCTGGATCGAAGTCAACCCCCAGTGCTGGGGATGAGGTGTCCGAGAACCAGGAGAGAACAATTCGAGGGCACTACCGAAGACCTTCCGGAACCACGCAGGTCCGGGAGTAGTTGTCTCACCCTGGGATGTCCGCCATGAGCATGCTCGAAGCGTCGCGACGGCCGAACCGTCCACACTCGAGCCGTGTCTTGACCGCGTCGGCGAGCGGCCTCGACCCGGACCGCATCCTCGTGTTCGGAGATGCCGTCTTCGCGCCTGAAGAGCCGCTGCACGACGCTGCACGGAAAATGGCGGAAGCCCTCGCCGCGCGGTCGGGGCGTGGTGTCGACGTCACCGCGGTGCCGTGGTCGAGTTGGTCCGGGCAGTCGCTGCTGTCGGCTGGAAGCGGGGTCCGCTTCGCCAACTACGACGTCGTGGTGGTCTGCCTGTCCGGCAGCGTCGTCCAGAGCCGGACGACGAACACGGCGGTGATCGGCGCTGCCGAAGAGGCGCTCGTTCTGGTCGATCAGCTTCGACCGCTGCTGGCTCCGACCGTGCAGATCGTGGTGGCCCTCGCCTACAAGGAAGACCAGGCCGCTCTCGCCGCAGCACTGCGCCAGGCACGAGGAGACCTGGTCGTGCTCAGCGTCGACAGCGACGAGATCACGTCCGCGCCGCCGCTGCTGCTCGAAGTCGGGCACCTGCTGCTCGAGCAGCAGCGCGCCCGCGCCGGGAGCCCGCAGTGGCTTCGCTCGACCCCCCAGCCGTTCCAACAGCGGTACGACGCGATTCGCGGTTTGGGCATCGTCGATGCGCCGAGCGACAGCGCCCTCGAGCAGATCGTGCAGCAGATGGCCGAACTCTTCCTCACGCGGGGAGCCGCGATCACGTTCTTGCCGGAAGGACGCCAGTGGGCAGCGGCGAGCATGTGGGTCCCGCGTGGAACCGGAGCGCTGCAGGATTCCTTCTGCCGTTCAACGGTCCTGAGCTCGGGCCCGTTGGTCATCGGAGACGCGTGGAACGGGAACGGCCCGCAACTCGCGCGACGCGGACCGGTCCGCTTCTACGCGGGCCACCCGCTCGAGAGCCTGGACGGGACGCGCGTCGGCGCGGTCTGCGTGTTCGACCCAACCCCCCGCCAGGAGGACACGGTGGAGCTCGAACTGCTGCGCGACTTCGCCGTGCTGGCGCGCGACACCCTGTACCGCCGCCCCTAGGCCGTGTTGATCAAGACCGGCTTTGAGAGCGGTCATCGCCTGCGGCGCGCACCAGTGGCCACCGAGATCGAGGACCTCCGTGACGTCATCCCTCGGCTCCGAGCAGGGGAGCGAACCCTGCGCCGAGTCCGGTGGTCGATCATCCAGAGCGCACAGTCGGCAGCCACGCCGAGAACCCGGACCGGTTCAACACCTCGCGATCCTCGCCTGCCGGGCCGGCCTCTTGCAGGCTCATCCGAGATCGAACCGCATCGAATGATCGAGGGCAGCAGGAGGCGCTCCGGCGCGAGGCTCGGGCGCTCATCGGGGATGGAGACCGATGATCGTGCTGGGCTCAGGAGCCGGGTGCAGTGAGACGGTCGGCGATGAGGTCCGCGAGCTGACGTCGAAGCTCGGGGGCGAGTGGACGGTCTGACAGCGACTCGAAGAGCCACAGGCCGTCCGCCGCGAGGCGGGCAAGGAACTGGTTGGTCGCGTGCTCATCGTCGGTCGTCACGGGTGGCGGTGCGGTCCACCGCTCGAGGACGGCGTTCCAGACGACTGCGTGATCGTCCGTCGTCGACCCTTCCAGCATGAACAGCAGTTCTGCACGGGTTGCGCTCTGGGTCGCGGCGCGGGCGTAGCCCTGCATCCGTTCGGTGGGGGTCGCTTCCTCAGCAGTCTTGCCGGCGGCGCGGACCATGCTGGCTTCCCACTCTGCGGCGAGGTGCTCGTGGACAGCGGTGATCATGTCTTCGCGGGATGGGAAGTGGTAGACCAGGCCGCCCTTGGTGAGGCCAGCCTCTGCAGCGACGGTCTCGTAGGTGACGCTCTTGATACCTTCGCGCTGCACGACGCGTGCGGCGGCGTCGAGGATGAGTGCTCGCTTGCTCTCTCGCATGGAAGGTCCTTCCCGGTCAGTGGTCGGTGGCGACGTCGGATCCTGGCCCGTGCTGTCGGAGGAGTACCCCGGTGATGACGGCGCCGAGGGCGAGAACGGCCGCGACGATGATCATGACAGTCGTGTAGCCGCTGTCGTAGGCCTGCCCGGCTGCCTGCACGAGCGTGTCTCGCAGGCCGTCGTTGCCGTTGGCGGCCGCCAAGGCGCTGTCGATACTGTCGGCGGCCGACGGGTCGGTGCCCTCGGGGAGCCGGATGGTGGAAGTGAACACGGCGGTGACGACGCTGCCGAGGAACGCCACGGCCGTCAGCGTCCCGAACTCGTAGGAGACCTCCTCGACGGAGGATGCCATGCCTGCCCGACTCGCGGGAACGTTGCCGATGATCGCTGTCGACGCGACGCTCATGACCGCACCGAGCCCGATGCCCGTGAGGACGAGGCCCGCGACGAACAGGGCGAACTGTGTGTCGAAGGTCAGCACGCTGATGGTGACGCCGATGAGGCTGAAGGCCAGGCCTCCGCTGATGAGGGGGAGCAGACCGGTCTTGTGGACGAATGCGCCGCCGAGGACCGACGTCGGAAGGGACCCGACCGCGACCGCGGACACGAGCAGCCCGGCCTCGAGGGGCGTGAAATCGGCGACCTGCTGGAAGCGCTGGGTCGTGACGAGCTGCACGCCGGCAACGGCGAACATCGAGAAGCCGGCGGCGAGGGTGCCCGCGAGAAACGCCGGGTTGCGGAAGATCCCGAACACCAGCAGTGGGTAGGGCAGAGCGTTCTGACGGCGGGCGAACAGGCCAGCGCCGATGACCGCAGCGACCAACGCGATGACGATGACGGTCATGTGCCGGTCGGTCTTCGCGACTTCCTTGATCGCGATGACGAGGCCGACGAGGGTCACCAACGCGAGGACGGACGAGTGCAGGTCCCATGTCTTCGACGGGTCGGCGTCGTTGTGCGGAGCGAGGACCAGCGTGGCGATGATCGCGGCGATGACGACGGGCACGTTGATCAAGAACACCGATCCCCAGGGGAACTGCGACAGCAGCAACCCGCTGATGATGGGGCCGAGGGCGCTGCCCACGACGGCCATGCTTCCCCAGACACCGATCCCGATGTTCCGCTCTCGCTGGTCCTCGAACGTGATGCGAATCAGCGCGAGAGTTGCGGGCATCATCGACGCGGCGCCGACCGCGAGCAGGGCTCGTGCGGCGATCAAGAACTCGGGTGTGGGGGAGACGGCTGCAGCCAGGGACGCGGTACCGAAGATGACGAGGCCGATGAGGAACATGCGCTGGTGTCCGACACGGTCCCCGAGGGTGCCTGCCCCCAGGAGGAGGCCCGCCATGACCACCGGATACGCGTTGATGATCCACAGGCTCTCGGAACTACTCGCCCCGAGCTCCTCGACGAGGGTCGGGAGAGCCGTGTAGAGGATCGAGTTGTCGAGGGTGATCAGCAGGAGGCCAGCCGCGACTGTTGCCAGGACGGCCCAGCGGCGCCGTGCGGTCGGTCGGTCTGTCGCAGGGGAAGTGGTCTTGATGGTCACATCCACATCGTACCGTACAAAAGGTACAGTTTGGCTCATCGCTCGCGTGCTCCGGAGTCGGCTCGGTGCTGCGACGGCGACCCGAGACGTGTGACCCGGGCGGCGCGCCGCCGCTTCCGACCCGTAGGCTCCGAGGTGGACCCACCGGTGCACGGGGCGCACGGTGGGAGCCAAGGGGGAACCACGTGTCCAGCACATCCAGGATCACCACCGCGGGGACGGCGACCGTGATCGTCGTGCTCGCGCTCTCCGGCTGCGCCGGAACCGGCACCACGGCACCGGGGGTGGAACGGGCCACACCACGGTCGTCGGCACCGACACAGGCACCGACACCGACGCCGGCACCGACGGAGACGCCGACCGCGCCGGCCACCGCCGACTCCGTCACGAAGGACCTCACGTTCGAGGACGGCGACGCGCTCTCGGCGAGCACGCTGCCCGCCTTCGGGCTCCAGGTCTCGGCACTCGACGGCTGGGAGCAGACCGGCGAGGACCCGACCACCGGGTCGCGGGAGTACACGAACACCGACGGCTCCGTGGCGACGATCACGCAGCAGCGGCTCACCGACCTCGACCCGACGATCGGGGACCGCGCCGCCACCGAGCAGTTGTTCACCGCGGCGGGTCTCCCGGCCGACCGGCTCGAGGAGCAGCTGCTGCCGACGATCACGGGCGGCACGGCGCAGTTCCTGTCGATCGCCGGGCACAACACGGACGGGTCCTGGTCGGCGACGGTAGCGCGTGCCTTCGCGAAGCCCGGAGCGGCGCTCATCGTGAAGGTCCCGACGACCTCGCAGGATGCGCTCCGTCCCGACCTGCACGACATCCTGGTCAACGCGCAGGTGGTCGTCGCCTAGCGAGCCGGTGCGACGGGCCGCCGCGTCGGGCCGCCGGGACGGGTCCCTATGCTGAGACCTCGTGCGCCGCTCCGTCCGTCTCCTGACCGTCCTCGTGATCGTCACCCTGTTCGCCGTCGGGGTCCTATCGGCGGTGGTGTTCATCCAGCGTGTGCTGGCGGATCCGGCGAGCGACGTCGCGTGGGTCGGCACCGTCCGGGCGATGGGGTTCATCGTCATCGGGGTCATGCTGACACTGCTCGGACGGCGAGCGATGCCCGCGGCCGTCGAGGCGATCAACCTGCCCGCCGGCGGCGGTCCGGTGCGCCCGCTCACGGTCGTGGTGTGGGTCGTCCTCGGCGCCACCATCTACTCGATCCTGCGCGGCTGGACGGTGATCGTCCCCGTCGCGGCCGTCATCGGTGCGATCGTGGTGGCGTTGCCGTTCGTCGAACGCTTCCTGGACGCGGCGCTGGCCCGGCAGGCTGTGCGAGCCGACGCCGACGCCGACGCCGACGCCGACGCCGACGCCGACGCCGACGCCGACGCCGACGCCGACGCCGACGGCGACGCCGCCGACGCCGACGCCGCGACGCCGGTCACACCGGTGGCACCCGCCGGGACCGCCGCCGACGCGTGAGACGGCAAGCGAGACGGCACGCGGGACGGCACGCGGCACGGACGTGAGGCGGTCACGAGACGAGACGGGAAGCCCGGCGCCAGCTGGCACCGGGCCTCCCGTCCGTCGTCGACGCGGCCTGACCGCCCCTGCCGACCCACGCGGGTCGGCCCGCCTCAGTGCTCCGCGCGTCCGGCGAAGCGGTACCGGAACCCGGGCACACCGTCCGCGGTGACGACCACGTCGTAGTACCCCCACTCGTCGAGCGGCCAGTGCATCGTCTTGTGCCCGGAGCCGCGGACGTGCGCGGTCTCGCGGTGCTGCACGAAGTCGTTGGCCACGAGCACGAAGCGGAGCTCGGCCCTGCCGGTGTTCTCGAGCAGGAGCTGCAGGGTGCGCCGACCGCGGGTGTCCCGGACGACCGAGACGTGCGGGACGCCGCCGGTCGCCCGACCACCGACGGCGACGGTGCCGGCGAAGCGCCGGAGGAACCGGTCGGGCCCGTAGACGCTGACGTCGTAGGCGCCGTCGGTCGTCGTGGTGTCCCATGCCCAGTCGGCGGTGGCGCCGACGGGGACGGTCTTCGGGTGAGCGGCGAACGGCATCGCGGTGTTCGGGTAGACCAGGAAGTTGACCCCCTGGCGACCGTCGTTCGCGAGCGTCACGGTGACCCGACCGGTGCTCCGGTCGACGGTCGCGTCCGCGTGCTGCCGGTAGGGCAGGCTCCGGCGGCGGACGGTGCCGGGCTCCTGGACGGGCACGGTCTGCGCGCCGATCGCGGGTTCCTCGATGGGCGGCTTCGCCTGGTCGGCGTCGGCGGCCGCGACCAGCGCGCGGGTCTGCTCGATGCCGGGGACGACGTCGGTACCGGGGATGCTCGCGTCGGGGGCGCTGAAGTCGAAGCAGCTCGTCAGGTCTCCGGAGACGGTCCGCCGCCAGTCGGAGATGTTCGGCTCGCGGACGCCCGTGACGTGTTCGAGGAACTGGATCACGGACGTGTGGTCCGCCACCTGCGAGTTGACCCACCCGCCACGGCTCCACGGGGACACCACGGTCATCGGCACGCGGGCACCCATGCCGATGGGCAGTCCGTCGACGTACTCGTCGGGGGTGCCGGGCTCGGCGAACGGGGGGACGACGTGGTCGAAGTACCCGTCGTTCTCGTCGTAGTTGACGAGCAGGACGGTCGAGGCCCAGGTGTCCGGGTTGCTGAAGAGGGCCTGCACGACGGCGTTCGTGTAGTGGGCGCCGTAGTCCGGGCTGGCGGCCGGGTGCTCGCTCCAGCCGTAGGGGGCGATGACGTACGACACGGTCGGCAGGCTGTTGGTCGCGCAGTCCTGCCCGAACTGGCTGAGCAGGTGGGTGACGTCGAGGCCCTTGCCGGAGTTCGGCTTCCACCCGTCGTGCAGACCGGCACGCGCGGCGAGCTCCTGTTGCGCGGGATCGGAGGACGCGAGCGCGCGGTGGTACTGCTCGAACAGCCAGAGCGGGTTGTCGCCGTAGTCGCCGACGTACGGGTCGGCGGAGCTGTCGCCGACCTCGTCGTTGGCGTAGGTCTTCCAGGTGACGCCGGCCGCCTGCAGTCGTTCGGCGTAGGTGGTCCAGGCGAAAACCGGTTCGTAGTCCGCCGGGTTGTCGGTCGCCGGTCCGCCCTGGGCACCGCGGGGGTCGATGGTGCCGGACCACTGGTACAGCCGGTTCGGCGTCGTCGGACCGTTGAGCGAGCAGTGGTAGTCGTCACAGACCGTGAAGGCCCCGGCGAGTGCGCGCTGGTAGGGGATGTCCTCGCTCGTGAAGTAGCCCATCGTCTGGGCGCTCTTCGCATCGACCCACCGGTTCCAGGCCCCACCGTTCCACGCGGTGTGCCCACCGCCCCAGGAGTGGTCGAGGCCGTCGGCGTTCTGCGCGTTGAACCGGGTGGTGTCGAGCCGGAACGGCAGCATCGCGCCACCGTCGGTGCGGGCCGCCGCCGGCTGGTGGAAGACGTCGTGTCCGGTCGGCAGCTCGAGCGCCTGCTTGTCCGAGAAGCCGCGGACCCCGGGCATCGTGCCGTAGTAGTGGTCGAACGACCGGTTCTCCTGCATCAGCACGACGACGTGCTTGACGTCGGCGATCGTGCCGGTGGGGACGGCACGGGCGGTCGCGGCGCTGGCACGGTCGGCCGCGCCCGGTCCGAACGCGGACCCTGCCGCGACGCCGGCCATGATCGCTGCTGCGCCGCCGACCAGGACCGTCCGGCGGCTCAGGCCGGGGCGGACCGCTGCGGTGTACGCCGCGTCCGGGGTCAGCGGTGGTGCGGCGTCCAAGCTGACGTCGGGTGCGCCGTGTTCGGGCTTCCTCGTGCTCATCGCAGGCCTTCCAGGTCGGTGGGAGTACGGGCGCTGCGGGGGAGGAGCACCCGTCAGCATGACAACGAGGTGCGCTGAACCGTGCCTTGCCCGGCCGTGGCTGCGGGGTGAACGCGTCCGGTGGAGTCGGGATCGACCTGTCCAGGTGTGCCGCGGCTGGGCCCTGTGGTTCCGGTGTCGATCCCGCGAGGACTCCGACGCACCTGCACAGCTCGGGCTGCAGCGGGGGAGGATCACCGGGTGCGACCACTGTTCCGGGACATCGCCGAGGACCTCGCCGACCGGGTGCTCCGCGGTGAGTTCGACGCCACGGGTGTCCTGCCGGCCGAGCACGACCTGGCGGCCGACTACGCCGTCGCGCGCGGCACCGTGCGGAACGCGCTCGAGCTCCTCCGCGACCGGCAGGTCCTGACGGCACGTGCCGGCTCCCGCTGGCGCGTCCGCACCACGACGCTCGGCCACGACGCCGGTGCGCTCGAGTCGTTCGGTCAGCTGGCCAGGGCCAGGGGACACGAGCCCGGCGGTCGGGTCGTGGCGGTCGAGGAACGGCCGGCCACCGTGCGCGAGCGGCGCCTGTTCCGCGCCGCGCACGACGAGCCCGTCCTGCACGTCGTGCGGGTGCGCTCCCTCGACGGTGTCGACGTCATGCTCGAGCGCACCGCCTACGCGCCGTGGGTCGCCGCCGTCATCCGGACGATCCCGGGCGGGCAGACGTCGGTGTCGGCGACCCTGCAGGACCGGTTCGGCATCCGGGTCGGTTCCGCCGTCACCACCGTGGACGCGCTGCTCGCGGACGACGCCGACGCCGCGCTCCTCGGGGTCCGGCCCGGCGCGGCGCTCCTGCAGGTGCGCCGGTCCAGCACCGCCGAGGACGGCCGCCCGCTCGAGGCGGGCGACGACCGGTACGTCGCCGGGACCGTGCCGCTCCGGATCCGGACGGCGTCCGCAACAGCACCGACACCGCTGACCGGCACCGGGCACGACGACGCGGGATGAGACGGACGGGAGGCCCGGTGCCAGCTGGTACCGGGCCTCCCGTCCGTCTCCACGCGACCCCACGACGTGGGCCGGCAGGCGGGGTCAGCGTTGCTGTGCGTCGTCCGCGGCGGCGGCCGCCGCCAAACCGGCCTCGATGACGTCGACGGGGTCCGGCAGGGCCGTGATCGACGCCGCGACCTGACGGCCACGCGTGCTTCGGCGCGCCACTGGCCCGGTTGGAGACGCAGATCGCCCTCGCCACCCTGTTCCGACGGCTCGTCAACCCGAGGCTCGTGGTCGACCCGCCGCCGTACCGCCGCAACGCGCTCCTCCGCGGCCCGAGTGCGCTCCGTGTCACCTTCGACGGAGTGCGACCCGCCGCCTGAACGACGACGACCCGGCTGCCGACGGGTGCTCCGTGGTCTGGCCACAGCGATGGTCCTGGTTCCCGGGCGCGCGGCACGGGCTGAGAATCGGCGAGCGTCGGCACCCGGACGCTAGGGTCGCTGCATGACCACACCCGCGGGGGCGAGTTCGGGCAACGGCTACTGGCGCGGCCAGATCGGGGCGACGGCACTGTTCGGCGTCGGCCTGGTGGTGTGCAGCGTGGTGCTCTTCCGGGTGGACCCCGACGAGCCGGGGCGAGCGGTCCTGCTCGCGTTCGGGGGCCTGCTCTTCCTCACCACGCTCGGCTGGGCGGTCGATGCCGCGACCCGCTCGGACCCCCGACAGCGCGCGCTCTTCGCGTGGGCCATCGCGCAGCACGAGGCCGCGGGGCACGGCAACGATGCCCTCGCGCTGGCCGATGCGGCCCGTGCCCGCGACGGTGCGCTCGATGCCGAACGGATCCGGGCGCTGCAGGCGCTCCGCCCCGACAACCCGTACCCGGGTGGCCCGCTCGGCGACGACTCGGACGGCGGGACCGCCGAGACCGCCGAGACCGCCGGGGCGAACCGGCTCGGGATCGCCCTGCTCGCGCTGTTCCTCGCGTTGACCGGCCTGTACAGCAGCTGCTGGCCGTCGGTGTTCGTGCTCGGGTGGCCGTTCCAGTTCGTCGCGTCGATCCTCGCGGTTGTCGCGATCGCGCGGCCCGGTCGCGGACGCCGGCTCGGCGTCGTCGCGGCGATCGTCTCGGTGCTCGGCACCCTCGTGACGGTCGGCATGCTCGTGTGGCGCGTGGTCGAGGCGAACGGCAGCTAGCTGCCCGCGGTCGCGCGTGCGGCCCGCGACGTGGGCGGGTGACGGACTGGAGGCTCGGTGCCGGCTGGCACCGGGCCTCCAGTCCGTCACGTGGCACCCCAGGACGCGGGCCGGCGTGCGCGGGCCGGCCACCTGTTTCGGTGGGCGCGCGGCGCGGCAGGTGGGAACAGACTCGCAACGTCGACGAAACACGCGCCCTGTGGGGTGGATGCATGGACGTCACCACCACGGATCGTGCTCCCGCTCGCTGGTACCACTCGCTGTTCGTGCAGATCGCGATCGGGGTGGCCCTCGGCATCGCCGTCGGGGTCTGCTTCCCCGCGGCCGCGCCGGTGCTCAACGTGGTGGGGCAGGGGTTCATCCGGCTGATCGAGATGGTGATCGCGCCGCTCGTGTTCATCGTCGTGGTGACGGGCATCGTGCACGTCGGCGACCTGCGGTCCGTGGGACGGATCGCCGGCAAGGCGATGGTCTACTTCCTGCTCGCGTCGTCGTGCGCGCTCGTGTTCGGGCTGCTGGTCGGCAACCTCGTGCGCCCCGGGGCTGGCCTGCGGATCGACCCGTCGTCGCTCGACGCCTCGGCCGTGGCGGCGAAGACCGCCGGCGGCACGGCGCCGGACGCGGGGACCTTCATCCTCGACCTCATCCCGTCGAGCGTCGTGAACGCGTTCGCAACGAACGACATCCTGCAGGTGCTCGTCTTCGCGGTGTTCGTCGGAGCGGCGATCGCCGCGATCGGGAGCGACCGTGCGCGGCCGCTCGTGCGGGGCCTCGACCTGTGCCTCGAGGTCGTCTACCGCATCCTGGGCTGGGTGATGCGCCTGTCGCCGCTCGGCGCGTTCGGCGCGATGGCGTACGTGGTCGGGCAGTACGGCATCGACACCCTGGGGTCGTACGGGTTGCTGATCGCCGCCTGCTACGGCGCAGCGGCGGTGTTCATCGTGGCGCTGCTCGTCGGCGGGCGGCTGCTGTCCGGGGTGCCGATCTGGCGGTTCGTGTGGCACACCCGCGCGGAGTTCGGGCTGGCCCTGGGGACGGCGTCGACCGAGGCCGTGCTGCCGCGGATGATCACGCGGCTCACCGAGGTCGGCGTCTCACGGAGCGTCGCCGGGCTCGTCGTGCCGACGGGGTACTCGTTCAACCTCGACGGGGCCGCGATCTACCTGTCGATCTCGCTGCTGTTCCTGACCCAGGCGTTCGGGGTGCCGCTGACGCTCGAGCAGCAGGTCGCCGCACTCGGGGTGCTGCTGCTGACGTCGAAGGGCATGGCCGGGGTGCCGGGATCGTCGTTCCTGGCGCTGTCCGCGACGGCGACGAGCCTCGGACTGTTCCCGGTGGCGGGCGTCGCGCTGCTGCTCGGGGCCGACCGGATCATGGACGCGATGCGGGTGAGCGTCAACCTGCTCGGCAACTGCGTCGCGACGCTCGTGGTGGCGCGGTGGCAGGGCGAGCTCGACCGTGATCGGGTGGACGCGGTGCTGCGGCCCGGGCGCGGGGTGCGGCCGTCGTCGGAGCCGGAACCTGCTGCGGGTGCTGCGGGTGCAGCCGCGGTGTCGGCACCGGTTCGGTGAGGGCTCTCGGCGCGGTCAGCGTTCGAGGACGGCGCGCTGCTGGTCGTACTGCTGGCGGGTCCGGTGTCCGCCCATCTTGCGGACGACAGCGCCCGAGGGGTCACGGGTGATGCGCCACCACACGCCGACACAGATCGCGTCGATGGGAAGGATCACGCAGAGTGACACGATGACATGACGTCCGACATCGGCTCGCCACGGGAGTCCGGACAGCTCGAGTGCTGTGGTGACGAGGGCGGTGGTGACCAGGAAGATCGGGGTCAGCCAGAGCTTGCGCACTGACCACTGTCGGGCGGTGTCGAGTTCGTCCAGCCGGGCGAGCGGCAGCGTCGATCCGATGTGCTCGCGGGGATCGCCACCGACGACGACGGCAGCGGGAGTCGTCGCGGATCCCGGTTCGGTTCCCGTGGAGGGCCGCCACACCACGTCGTCCAGGTGCTCCACGTCGTTGTCGATGCGGAACCAGCCGCCTTCGAAGCCGTCGGCAGCGACGTCGGGATCGGCGCGGGGCGTGGTCGTGGTCACGTCGGTCATCTTGGCAGCAACCAGGGCCGCTGCGACACCACCGATTCGGGGGTGGGCGGAGGCGTCGCTCGGGCCTGGGGCGCGTTCTGCTGTCAGGATGGTCCCCGACACCACGGGGGCGGGGGCCGGCATGGGCACGGAACAGCAGGACTGGCGTGACCAGGGGACGGGCCCGACGACGGGGCGGGGCAACGCGATCGCCATTGCGCTGGTGCTGCCGGTGCTGCTCGTCGTGAGCTGGGCGGTTCAGATCGGGGCGTACCTGGCTCGCGACTTCGGGTCGATGGACGACCGGCTCGGCGCCGGGGGCGTGTTGGCACGGCTGGTGGTCGGCGCTGTGCTCGCCGTGGGGATCCCCGTGGTCGTGCTCGTCGTGCAGGTCCGGGCTCGTCGGCGCGAACCGCGGCACTCGCTGGCCGCCGTGGTCGCGGCGATCGTCGTGCTGGTCATCGCCGTGCCGTGGAACGGCCTGGTCCTGACGTCGCAGGTGCGGAGCATGGCCGCCGATGCCCGGCAGCGGGCGCAGCCGGCGACCGCCGCCGAGCGGCACTTCGCCGACGGCGACGCCCGGGCCACACTCGAGCGGATCGGGGACCGCACCGTGCGGATCCTCGGCGGCGACCGGAAGTCCGCCTACCGCGATGGTGAGCGAGCCGGTGGTGCGTACAGTGAGGAGTGCCAGCTGTCGAACGCGCACCAGGGAGTCCGGTGGCGGTACTGGTACCACCCGGACAACTACACCGACGAACACGGCAAGGAACTCCTGCCCGAGGACCACACGATGATCGAGGGCGCGAACCGTGACGTGGCCGGCGTCCGCGCGTACTGGGCATCCGAGGGCATCGGTGCCCGCTCCGAAGCGGGCCTGGTCCCCGGCCAGATCTCACCCACAGCCGACTGGCTCGAGAGCGGTTCGTCGTACACACGGCCCGGCCCAGGCGTCGACTTCAGCACGATCTGCCTGGTGCGCTGACCCGAGCGACTTCGGGTCGCCTGGTCGCCGCTCAGCGTTCGTCAGCACGGGTCGGGGGCAGGCCGACCAGACGCTCGACGGCGGCCAGGACGACAGCCGGGGGTTCACCTGTCACGATCTCGGTCCTGACCCGATCCGCTGCGACGCGGAACGACGGATCGGTCAGGAGTCGCGACGCGGTGGTGCGGATGTCCTCCGCGGTCGCCGTCGCGGCGTCGAGGACGAGTCCGGCGCCCAGGGCCTCGACGCAGCCGCCGTTCGGCAACTGGTCCGCACCGAGCGGCAGGACCAGCAGGGGCACGCCGTGCGCGAGCGCCCCGGTCACCGATCCGGATCCGCCGTGGTTCACCACGAGGTCCACGAGCCCGAGCACCGAGTCCTGCGGGACGTACTGCTCGACTCGGATCGCCCCTGGGCCCGCCGGCACCGGGAAGGTCGTCGGGTCGACCCAGGGTCCGGTCGTCACGAGGATCCGCGCCGGCAGGGCGGCGAGGGCGTCGATGAGCCGAGCGAACAGGTCGCCGGACTTCGTGTTGAACTCGGTGCCGAGCGTGACGTAGACGCGCGGTCCGTCGCCGGCGGCCAACCACGCCGCGGCATCGGACGGGGGTGACGACCAGGTGTCCGGTCGCATCCGGATCACCGGACCACGCAGCTCGTGCCCGGATCGCATCGACGCCGGGAACGGGATGACGGTGAGCGCGCCGCCGAGCATGTGTTGCTGCGGGTCGGGCCCGAGTCCCGCGCGTCGGCGGAGCGCCTCGAGCGGCTCTCGCACCGCGTCGCGCCAGGTCCCGCCGGCCGAGGCGAAGGCCAGGACCACCACGCACGGCACCCCGGCTCGTTCGGCGGCGGTCATCGCGCCGAAGTCGAACTCCCCGCAGACCACGAGGTCGGCCGTCCACCGAGTGACCAGCCGTCCGACGTCGACGACGGCCCCGGCGGCCGCGTCCCCCAGGAACACCTGGGGGACGCGGGTGAGCACCGTGCTCGGGTCGATCGGGGTCAGGGTGCCGGTGCCCGGCCTGCTCGCCGGCAGCTCCACGTCCCGCGGCTGCCGGTGCGAGAACCCGGTCTGTTCGAGGACCGCCTCGCGCGCGCCGCTCAGTGCGGTCCGGTGTCCGGCAGCGCTGGCCGCGCGGACGAGCGGCAGCATCGGCGCGAGGTGTCCCCGCCCCCGTGGGAACGAGAACACGATGCGCAGGGATTCCGGATCCCCGTAGCCGGGCCGGCCGTTCGCAGCAGACACCACAGGGCTCCGATCGTCGCGCGGGCTCCCCGCCCGCTTCATCAGACAACCGTATGACGAACGACGGTCGCGCTCCATGAACCCTTGGTCAGCCTCGCGGGGCGCTCACGCGCCGACCGTGCTCACTTGCCGGCGGCCTCGTTGTAGGACTCGATCTGCTTGCCGGCCTGCTGTTCCGCGTCCTGCATCGTCGACTCGACGTCGGCACCCTCGACGATCCGGTTGAAGGCGCCGATGACGGTGGCGCGCACCGTCGGGAACGCTCCGGTGATGCAGCCCGCCGCGACGACGCTCGTGGGGTTGTCGGCGAGCTGCTGGTACATCGTGGCGATGTCCGGGTCGGACAGGGAGCGCTTGCCCACGGTGGTGTCCTGGGCGTCGGTGTTCATCGCGACGTAGCCGGTCGCCTTCGCCCACTCGGCCTGCACGTCCGGCGTCTGGAGCCACTTGGCGAACGTGTACGACGCCTGCTGCTCGGCGGACGAGTGGCCCTTGCCGGAGATCCACAGCGCGTTGCCGCCGATGACCTGCCCCGCGTCGTCGGAGGCCGACGTGGTGGGGAACCGGGCGACGACGGACTTCGAGCCGTCCGGGTCGACCGTCGTGTAGGCGCCGGACGAGGTCAGCAGCATCCCGACCTTGTTGCTCGAGAACGCCGAGTTCTGCACGGTCGAGTCGGTGCCGGGGTTCAGGGCGGCGCCGTCCTGGTAGAGCTTCTGCAGCGTGGTCATGAACTGCACCTGGGTGTCCGAGGTGAGCGAGACACCGGTGACCGGCTTGCCCTTCCGCCCGTTGTCCGGGGTGCAGAAGGGCTGGCCGCCCGAGGCGCTGAGCTCCTCGAGCATCCACGAGTCGCCCATGTTCATGCTCATGCCGTAGCCACCGGTCGCGGCGTGGATCTTCTCGGCCCAGGTCGCGACCTGCGCCAGCGTCTTCGGCGGCTTGGCGGCGTCGAGGCCGGCCTTCGCGACGAGTGCCTTGTTCAGGTAGAGCACGGGCATCGAGACCGAGAACGGCATCGCGGCGAGCGACTTGCCGTCGCTGTAGTAGGTCGCGGCGGCCGGTGCGATCGTGTCGGTGCCGGAGGTCGAGCCGCTCACCGTCGAGGGGGACACCGTCTGGCCGGAGTCGATCATGAAGCCGGTCGACACGTCGTTCATCATGAGCAGATCGGGCGTCGAACCGGACTGCACCGCCGCCGTGTACTTCGTCTGGACGGCCGCGTAGTCGCCCTGGAACGACGACTTCACGGTGATGTGCTGGTCGTTCTCCTTGTTGAAGCGGGCGACGAGCGCGTCGAGCTCGGTCGCGGGCGGCCCGGACATGGCGTGCCAGAAGTCGACGGTGACGGGGCCGGAGCTGTCCGATGCGGAGCTCGACGTGGAGCACCCGGTCAGGGCGAGGACCGCGACGGCCCCGGTGGCGAGTGCGGTGAGGGCGGTGGAACGACGTGCGGGCATGGTGCGTCCTTCGGGTGTGGGGCGGGCGGGGGTCGGGGAGGGGATCGAGCGTGTCGTCACTTGAGCGCCCCGGCGGTGAGGCCGCCGGCGAGGAACCGCTGGGCGACGAGGACGAGGACCAGGACGGGGAGGGTCACCATGGCGGCGCCGGCGAGGACCACGCCGATGTCGGCGGCCTCGGCGTCGGACAGCTGGGCGATGCCGACCTGCACGGTGCGGTGCTCCGGCGAGTTCGTGACGAGGAGCGGCCAGAAGAACCCGTTCCAGGCGGCCGTCGCGCTCACCAGGGTGACCGAGACGAGCGTCGGGCGGGTGAGCGGCAGGAGCATGGACCGGACGAATCGGAAGTGTCCGGCGCCGTCGAGCACCGCGGCTTCGCGCAGCTCGTCCGGGAAGCTCAGGAACGCCTGGCGGAACAGGAAGATCGTCAGTGCCGAGGCCACGAACGGCAGGAAGACGACCAGGAGCGTGTCGATGAGGTGCCAGGACGCGACGGTCAGGTAGTTCGCGATCAGGGTCGTCTCGCCGGGGATCATCATGCTGGCGAGCAGGACGAGGAACAGGGCACGGGTGCCCCGGAGCCGACAGAACACCAGGGCGTAGGCGGTGATGATGCCGATGACGACCTGCAGCACCGTCTGGGCGAGGGTGACGACGACGCTGTTCAGGAACTGCTGCCCGAGCGGGACGACCTGCGTGGCCCGGACGATGTTGTCGAGCGTCAGGTGGATCGGCACCAGACCGGCGAGGCCCTGGTCCAGGTACCGGGTCGGGGTGAGCGCGCCCTCGAACACGTAGTAGAGCGGGAAGCAGACGACGACGACCGCGATGACGAGCCAGGCGTAGACGAAGACGCTCCGGAGTCGGCGTGCGGTGACGGGGCGCATCAGTAGTTCACCCGCTTCTCGAGCACGCCGAACTGCACGAGCGACAGCCCGAGGACCAGCAGGAACAGCACGACCCCGAGCGCGGCCGCGAGGCCGAAGTTCGCGCTGCCGGACCCGAAGGCCTGCTGGTAGATCGCGTAGACGAGGGTCTTCGAGGAGTCGGCCGGACCGCCGCCCGTGAGGATCTGGATCTGCCCGAAGGTCGTGAGTGCCTCGACGGTTCCGGTCACGACGACGAAGAAGAGCGTCGGCGTGACGAGCGGCAACGAGATCGACCAGAGCGTCCGCACGGGCCCGGCACCGTCGAGGTGCGCCGCCTCGATGACGTCCTGGTCGATGGCGCCGAACGCTCCGAGCAGGAGCAGCACGGTGAACCCGAGCGACCCCCAGATCGTCACGACGATGACGCTCGCCAGGGCCCACTGTGTACTCGTCAGGAACGGCACGGGCGCGCCGCCGAACTGGGTGATCACCGTGTTCAGCAGCCCGTTGCCGGGTGCGAGCATCGCCGCGAACGCGACGGACCCCGCTGACACGGACACGACCATGGGTGCCGTCAGGAGTGCGCGGAAGACCGGCAGGCCGCGGAGCTTCACGGTCAGGGGGATCACGACGAGCAGACCGAACACGATGCGGCCGACGACCACGCCGACGCAGAAGACCGCGGTGGTCAGCATCGTCCGTCCGAACGCGGGGTCGGTGAACGTGCGGACGTAGTTCTGCAGCCCCACCGAGCCCGCCGGCTGACCGAAGATGTCGGTGCCCTGGGTGCTGAGGACCAGGACGCGGCCGAGCGGGTAGAAGACGAAGACCGCGAACGCGAGCAGCGCCGGTGCGAGGAGCACCAGACCGAGCCGGCGGTCCGAGCGCAACGAGGACCGCGTCGTCCGGGTCGTCCGGGGTGGCCGCGGCGACTGCGATGACCGCGGCGACCCTGCGGTACGCGGGGGACCGGCGACCAGGCCGGACCTGACGGGGACCGTCATGGGGCGGACTCCTCCGAGTAGGGAACGTTCCCTAACCGGGAACGACTCCACTGTGCGGCGGGGGTCGGAGACCGGTCAAGGCACGTCGACCACCCGCCGTCACCCGTTCACGCCGCGTTCAACCCCTCCGCCGATCGGGTGCCGACGTTCACCGCCGCACGCCGCGCGTTCACCTCGGGTTCGGCCCGTCGACCGGCGTGGTTCGCCGTCCAGGGGCCGCGACGTCGTAGAACCGGGGACCATGCGAACCGTTCCTGCTCCCCAGACACTCCGGGCGATCGCCGAGGAGGCCGCGCGCACCGTCGCGCCCGACCTGCTCGCGGTGTTCCGCGCCCCGATGACGATCAGCACGAAGCGCGATGCGCACGACGTGGTGACCCTCCACGACCGCGCCGCGGAAGAGGCGATCACGGCGGTGCTCACCTCGGCCGTGCCGGGCTCCGTCGTGCTCGGCGAAGAAGGCGGCACCACCGGCGACACCGGCACCACCGGCAGCACCGCGGACCCCGTGGTCCGGTGGATCGTGGACCCGATCGACGGCACCGCGAACTTCGCCCGCGGACTCGCGTACTGGTGCATCTCGATCGCGGCCGAGGTCGACGGCGAGGTCGTCGCCGGGGTGGTCTTCGATCCCGTCGCTGACCACCTCTTCGCGGCGGACGACGTCGGCGCCTGGCTCGACGGCGCCCCGATGCACTCGTCGTCGGGGCTCGACGACGCTGCGACGGTGCTGACGAGCTTCCCGGTGCAGAACGATCTCGACCTGCTCGGCGAGGCCGCCGCGTTCGACCTGTTGCGCGACCTGACGCTCCGGTACCGCCACCACCACAGCCTCGGCAGCGGCGCCCTCAACCTGGTGCACGTCGCCGCGGGGTGGTCGGACGTCACGATGGGCTTCGCCACGCACCCGTGGGACGTCGCCGCCGGAGCCCTGGTGCTCGAGCGGGCCGGCGGGTGGTTCCGGGGCTTCCGCCGGGGCGAGGTCGTCGGCCGCGCCCACCTGGCGGACGACTACGTCGCTTCCGGCGCCGGGGGATCGCACGCCGAGCTGGTGCGCCGCGTGCAGGAGCTGTCGGCGACGACCTCCGCCGACTGAGCCGCCGAGCGAGCCGCCGGGCTGCCCGCCGACCGATTCGACGCGGCCGTCGCGAGCGGTCAGCCGAGCGGGTGCCCGGCGACCGCCCGCGCGGTGGACCCACGCGGCAGCAGGCGTGTCGGGAGCACCTCGTGCCGGTCGCCGCGACGACCCCGGAGCCGCTCGACCACGAGCTCGACCGCCCGCGCGCCCATCCGGACGCGCGGCTGGTCGACACTCGTCAGGTCGAGCCGCTCGCCGAGACCGGTGCCGTCGAACCCGGTCACCGCCGCCATCCGGGGGAGCGCGAGCCCCGCGCCGTCGGCGATCGCCACGAGCCGCGCCGCGGTCGCGTCGTTCGTCGCGACGAACGCCGTCACCCCGTCACCCAGGTGCCGGGCGATCCGCGCCGGGTCCGCCGCCAGGGCCTCGACGTCGTCGACGCGGTGGTCGCCGGGCTCGCCGAGCTGCGCGGTGACCGCGGCGTGCGCGACGGCACGACGGGTCGTCGAGGGGTGGTCGGACTCCGCCACGAAGCACGTGCGCCGGTGCCCGAGTGCGGCGAGGTGGAGCACCAGCGCGCGCATGCCCGACTCCTCGTCTGCGCGCACGGTGTCGAGTCCGAGGCCGTCGAGCGCCGAACCGCTCGAGCCGAGGACCGCGACCGGCAGGTCGCGCGCGACCGCCGCGAGCCGTGCCGGGGCGAGCCGACTGCTCAGGACCGCGACCCCGAGGACACCGTCGGCCGATCCGCGGGAGGCGTGCAGGGCCTCCAGGCCGTCGGCCAACCGGGCAGGGTCACGGAACCCGTCCACGACCCGGAGCGCGAACCCCAGGGTCTGCGCGGTCGCGCGTGCGCTCCGGAGTGCTTCGTCGTGGAACGGGTTCGCGGCTTCGGTGACGAGTGCGCCCAGCACGAGCGGCGCGCCCTGCGCGCGTCGCCTGGCGAGCGAACCGACCGGGAGGCCCAGCTCGTCCGCCGTCCGCACCGCGAGTTCCCGACGTGGCCTGGACACACCGTCGTCGCCCCGCAGGGCGAGCGACACGAGCGATCGCGAGATGGCGCACCGCTCGGCGACGTCGCGGAGGGTCGCGGCCACGGTCAGGCGAGCTTCCAGGTGCGGACGTGCTCCCACGTCATCGTCTGCCACCAGCGACCGGACCAGTCCGGGCTCGCGGTCCGGTAGAGCACGACGGTGTCGCCGCGGAACCCGGTCGGCACGTCGACGTCGAGCTCGCGGATGAACGCACCGACCTCGTCGTGCAGGTCCGGCCGGCCGTACAGGTCGTGCGAGGCGAGGGAGAGGTGCGCGCGGTACTGCTCCGGGTCGTAGTCGTTCGCCAACGGGACCTGCATCGGCTGCCGGAACGGCGCGACCACGGCCTCGATGTCGGCGGCGAGCCGGACGAAGTCGTCGTTGTGCGAGCCGTCCGGTCGGGTCGCGACGTCGTAGACGAACCCGATGCCCTGTTCACGGACGCCGGCGTTGTGGACGTCGAACGCCGGTCGGCCGTCGAGCAGTGCCGTGACGGCCGCGACGACCTGGTCCTCGTGACTGCCGAACGGCTGGCTGCCGACGAGCGTGGCGTGCGGCGGGAAGGCGCCGGCCGACAGCAGGCCGTACTGCGCGCGGAGCTGGTCGGTGACGACCGTGACGGCCCGGCAGGTGCGGGCGTCCGGGCGCAGGTAGATGCCGTGGCGGTACGGGTCGCTCGGGTCGCGCGGCAGCTTGGCGGTGACGTTCTGGGGCATGGGTCCGTCCGGGGTTGGTCAATGGGGAACGTTCCCGATCGTCGGGAACGTTCCCCATGATCGACCGGACGGGCTCGGATCTCACCCGTCGGTCCGTGACGGAACGGTGAACGATGGGTGTCGGCGGCGCGGGGCCGGCCGTTCTCGTCGGTGCGCTCCGCCCGGCGCTCAGACCCGGGCGGCGGTCCGGCCCGGTACCAGGGTGCCGTCGACCGCGTTGTGGGTGACGCCCGTCGAGCGGCCGTCGATCTGGTCGACCACGTCGTCGACGGACAGACGGCCGATCAGGCCGAGCGGCTGTCGCCAAGACGTGATGCCGAGCAGCTCGGTGGCGAGCGGGGCGACCCCGTCGTAGCCCGTGACCGACAGGTCGTCCGGTGCACGGAGGCCGCGGCGGCGCATCGACTCGAGCACACCGACGGCCCAGCGGTCGCTCGGTGCCATGATCGCCGTGACGCCACCGGCCCGCAGGACCTGCTCGAGGAACGAGTCGAGGTCCTCGGGGTCTGCTCCGTGGTCCTCGGAGCGGATCCGGAGCACCTCGGCGCCGCGCGCACGGAGTCGACGCACCATCGCGTCGGTGCGTGCCGACTGCGTCAGGGATCCGGACGGTGTGACGGTCAGCACGGCGACGCGACGGTGTCCGAGATCGGCGACGTGGTCGGCGAGCCCGCGTCCGCCGCCGCGCTCGTCGCAGTACGCGCTGCTCACCGCATCGTTCGTCTCGGGGCGCCCGGAGACCACGGTCGGGATCCGGCGGGCGAACGGCAGGACGTCGGCGATCGGCAGGGCGCCGCTGCAGACGATGAGCCCCTCGACGCGCAGGGAGACCAGGGTCTCGAGCGCCCGGCGTTCCTCGCTGACCGGGAACGACCCCGCACCCGTGGCGGTGACGACGCGGTACCCGCGGGCCGCGGCCTGCAGCTGGAACGCGGTCAGCAGGTGCCCGTAGAAGGGGGTGGAGGCGTCGCGGACGAACACCCCGAGCGTGTGCGTGCGGTGTGCCGACATGCCGCGGGCGTTCGCGTTCGCGACGTAGCCGAGGTCGAGCGCCGCCCGCTTGACCCGCTCGGTCGTCGACGGAGCCACGCCGTACGCGCCGGCGAGGGCGCGGGAGACGACCGACTTCGACACACCGGCCAGGGCGGCGACGTCGTGGATGGTCGGGACGGCGGGGTGTCCGGTCACCGCGGGCGCCGTTGTCTGGAGGACTGCACGAGTGTCACGGTAGCCGGAGGGACGCCCGGACCGGGCGACGGTCGTGGTGAACAGTTGGTCACGCCGACCGCCCGACGCGGCGCGCGGGCGGTCGGCGTCGGGCTAGCGGTGCCGCACCGTCAGTCGGTACCCCTTGGTCGTGGTGCCGTCCTGGGCCGTCACGGTGATGTGCGCGGTCCGCCCGGACACGTGCACGCTCGTGACCGCGTTCGGGTTCGTGGTGTGCACGTGGACGTCGGCGACGCGCAGTGTCCGGACCGGGGCCGTCACCGTCGCGCCCCGCGACGACGCTGCGGCGGCCACACGGACGCGGACACCTGCGACCGTGATCGAGGACACGGTGGGGTCGTTCGACACGAGGAAACGCTCGCGCAGGGCGGCGGCCTCGTGCTTGGTCACGCCGATCGTGTCGGTGAGGTACGAGCCCATGCCGCCGTACTCGGTGGCGATGTCCTGCTCGAAGGTGCCCTGCAGCAGCTGCGGTGTCGCCCAGGTCACCCCGAGCTGGGTGTTCGAGAGCAGGTAGTCGTGCAGGATGTCCGCGCTGTCCACGCCGAGCACCCGGTCGAGCAGGTCCACGACGGTGCCGGTGCGGTCCATGCCGTGGGAGC
This sequence comes from Curtobacterium sp. MCPF17_021, assembly GCF_003234605.2. Lineage (NCBI taxonomy): Bacteria > Bacillati > Actinomycetota > Actinomycetes > Micrococcales > Microbacteriaceae > Curtobacterium > Curtobacterium sp. MCPF17_021. Next base: position 1,708,259 of record NZ_CP126252.1, read on the forward strand.
AGTGGATCAGGACCGTGCCGCTGGTGTGCGTGGCGAGGATCCGGAGGACCCGGCGGTACGCGGTGATCATCGACCCGGGTGTCGCCTGGTCGACCCGTCCCTTGTCGACCAGGTCGTGGTACATCGCGGTGTCGTCGCTGTAGTCGCCGTCCGCGCCGAACATCGAGATGTCGACGTGTCGTGCGCCGGGGACCGCGACGTCCGGCTTCGCGGCGATCTGGGACGGCGTGCGCAGGTCGACGACGAGGTCGACGTGGTACTCGTCGGCCAGGGTCGCGGCCCCGGCCGCGGTGATCTTGTCGAGCGACTCGGAACGGATCAGCCGCGGGGCGTTCACGGTCTGACCTGACCGGCCGTGGGCAGCGGCGAGCTCACGGCCGTTGACCAGCCCGGGGACGTCGGCGATCGGGTGGTCGGCGGCGGTGAACGTCGGCTGCAGGGTGTCGTCAGCATGAGCAGCGGGGACGGAGAACGCAGCGGAGGCGACGACGGCCAGGCCGGCGAGGGCGGTCGCGGCGACGCGGGTGGTGCGCGGGGAGTGGATGCGTGGGGAGCGGGTGAGTGCGGAGCGGCGGAGCGGGGACACGGGACAACCTCGATCTGATCAGGACCCGGGGGTCGTGGGGAGCCGGACGTGGTGGCGTCCGGCTCCCCGCAGGATCGCGGCGCGGGTCGTCGGCGGTGTGGCGGCGAGGTGGCCGGGGCGTGTCCGGGTCATGAGGCAGCGCTCAGTCGCCCACCCAGCGGCTCGCGCCTCAGGACGCCGGGGCCAGCCGGTACCGGAACAGCTCGGTCAGTACCTGTCGGACGGGCGTGTAGAGCAGCACTGTCGAGCGCGTTCTGCCCGTCGGGCCCGTCGTGCTCGTCGTCGGACTGCCCGAGATGATCCCGTACAACCGGTTCGTGGCGCTGATCACCGGTCCACCGGCGTCACCCGGCTCGATGCCGGCGCCGACACCGGCCTCGGCGCGCGCGGCGGCGAGGTGCCGCGCGCCGGGACGGCTTGCTGCCGACAGACGTGTTGCCGCCCAGGAACACAGCAGCCCGCTCGACGCCCCGCTGGTGCAGAAGGGATCGGCATCCGGTTGGCCGATGCCGGTCACGGCGGGACGTGCCCGGACCCCGCCGACCCGGTTGAACACGCGACCCGATGCCCGAGGCGTCCAGGTCGCGACGGACGGGTCGCACGACCCGGTCGCCGCCCGGGCCCGGGTGCACGCCAGGGGCGGGACGACGGCGAGTTCGAGGTCCGACTCCGCGGACTGCCAGACCACGTGGCCGACGGTCGCGCCGGCGAGCTGCACGGGTGCCTGCAGCGGCGCGCAGTGCTTCGCGAGCACGACCCACCGGGTCGCCCGTTGGTACTGCTTGCGCTGGCTCCGGAACCCTTTGGCGGCCAGCACGGCACCGACCGTGCAGGTGCCGCCGGGGACCCCGACCTCGGTGCCGGCGATGATCGGCGCTGCGACCCGGTCGGGGTCGCTCGTGGTGGCCGAGGCCGACGGAGCCCAGGTGAGGGTGGCCCCGGCGACGGCCGCCAGGGACACGGCGACGGCCAGGGTGCGGACGAGCGCCGGTTGCGCGTGGCGGGTCACGGGTCAGCCGAGCGTGCGGGTGCCGTTGACGCGTCCGATCACCGACAGGGTGTCCGGGTCGCCGAGACGGGCGTGCCAGTGCAGCGTCGTGGTGCCGCGCGGCAGGTCCGGGAACGCGGCGGTGAAGCGGTAGTGGCCGCTGGCGCTGACGACGTCGTCCCCCGAGGTGACCTCGGCGATGTGCTTGTTGAACAGGCCGCGCGGCTTGCCCGGTGCGTCGTAGTAGACGATGACCAGGGCGCCGGGCTTCCCGGTCCCGGCGAAGGTGATGCCGGTGAAGCTCTTCCGGTCGGGCCCGCCGTGGGTCTTCGCGGTGAACGCCACGGCCGCAGCCCGGGTCGAGGTGTGTGTGGCGTGCGCCGTGTGGGAGATCGTGGCAGCTCCGGCCTGCGCGGGGACCAGGACGCCTGCGGCGAGCGCACCGCCGAGGGTGACGCACGTCGCGAGCACGGTCAGTCGGCGGACCGACGGGGAGCGGTGGGTGGACGGGGTCGAACGCATGGGGACTCCTCTGGTTCGTGGGGGTGCGGGCCTGGGTGGCCCGGTGTGCGTGAACGCTAACAACGCGCAAGACGATCGTCTAGCGAAATCCTGAAGCTGAGGAGATCAGAGGCATTGCGCCCGGCGTGACCGCTGCCGACTCCTGGCCAGACGTTCGTATGATGAACCAAGACCCGACCGAGGAGTGCGATGAACCAGCGGCAGCAGGCGAAGACCCGGACCCGCGAGCAGATCATCGAGGCTGCGGCGGCGGTGTTCGCGAGCCACGGCTACGCGGGGACCTCGTTCGCACGGGTCGCCGCCGCGATGGACCGCCCGAAGTCGGCGATCGGCTACCACGTGTTCTCGTCCAAGCACGAACTCGCCTTCGCGGTCATCGAGCGGCAGCAGGCTCGCTGGGCGGCGATCGACTCGCTGATCCGGCAGCCCGAGGGGCTCGAGCACCTGCTCGTCATGCTGACGTCCGCCTGTTCCGACGCCATACGGTGCCCGGTGGCTGCCGGGGCGATCCGCCTGAGTCACGAACTCCGCGGTGCGGGGGAAGTGATTCCACGGGTCTTCACGTGGGACGACTACGTCCGTCGGCACCTGTCGGCTTCGAGCGGTGGCACCGGACCGGCCACCGACCCCGAGTGGGCACGTGCGGCGGACCTCGTGCTGACGTCGACCTTCGGGGTGATGTGGGCCCGGACGAGCGCCCGGCTGACGCGGGACACCGAGGGGCAGCTCCGGGATCTGTGGGCGGCGCTGTTCACCGGGCTCGGTCTGCCGGGTGTGCACGCGCTGCTCGAGCAGGTGGAGCCCGTGCGCGTGGGCGGGCACCCGGCCGAGGGTGAGAGCTGACCCCGGCGGGCGTGGCATCCCTGCCGTCCCGCCGGGGTGCCTGCCCTACTTCTTCTGCTCGGAGCCGTCCGGGTTCACGACGTACCAGACGCCCTTGTCGCCCTGACCCGTCACGTCACCGGCCTTCTTGTCCCCGATGAAGGTGTAGATCGGTCGGCCGTCGATCGTGATCTGCCGTCCACCGTCCACGCCCGTGATGGTGCCGACCTTGCCGGTGATGCCGGACACCTTGGGTGTCGCCGTCGTCGCCTCGATCGCGGGCCACGCGGTCGCGCAGCCGCCGGTGCAGGTGCTCTTCCCGGAGTCCTTGACGTCGGCGTCGAAGTAGTAGGCGGTCATGCCCTTGCCGTCGACGACGACCTTGCCGAGTGTCGTCGCGGCGATGGTCACGTCGACCGACGGTGACGAGTCGGTCGTCGCGGGAGCGTCGCCCTGCGCGGCCGGGGACGGGGACGGAGAGGGTGCTGCGGATCCGGACGTGGAACAGCCGGCGAGGCCGAGGGTCAGGAGCAGCGCGGCCCCGAGTGCGATGGACGCGGGTCGGGATGACGGGGTGCGATGGGGTGTCGACACGGGGGCTCCTCGAGGTCAGGTCTCGCCGCTGACTGCTGGCCAGACGTTCGTCTAGCGAACGTATCCGCAGGACGGGCCGGGAGCCAGCACCCTGCGCGCCCTCTCATCGTGCCGGCCGTGGATCGGTGGTCAGCGCTCGGTGTGCTCGACGAGGTGAACGCCCTCGACGCGGCCGAGGACGGCCAGCGACGCGGGGTCGATCAGCCGGGCGCTCCAGGAGGCCCGGTCGGCTCCACGGGGCAGCTCGGGCAGCGCCGCCGTGAAGGCGAACCGGCCGGTCGAGCCGACGGCGCTGCTGCCCGGCTCGATCTCCGCGACGCGCTCGTTCCCGGAGTCGTCCCCGGGGCTGCCGTAGTGGACGACGACGACGGCACCGGGGGTGCCCAGTCCGGCGAACCGCACCCTGACGACTCCGCTGGTGCCGACCGTCCGTGGTGGGCGGATCGCGAACCGGTGCGCGCCACTCGTCACGGGCGGTACCCCGAGTGCGGCGCCGAGTGTGCCGGATGCGCCGAGGCCGATCGTCTCGGGACCCGGCGTGGTCGCCGACGGCGCGGGCAGGGCGATGGCGACGGCGAGCGCGGCGATCCCCACGGCGAGGACGATCGGAGACGCCGGGACCCGATCGGTGCTCCGCGGCATGGTCGGCCCCTTCGTGGACGGTGTGCGGCGGCTGCCGCCACCGCACACGCTACCGGTTCGCCAGACGATCGTCTGCGCTGGTCGAGGTGCCGACGCGGACACCGGTCCATGGGGAGCGGTACTGTTCCCCTTCGTGAGTGTTCGTCGCCGTGCTTCCCGTGTCGTCTCCATCGGGGTGGTCGCAGCCCTGGCAGCGTCGTTGACCGGGTGTGGCGAGGGAGCCGGCGTCGACAGCGACTACGCGAAGATCTGCCGCGACAACGCGACCGAGAAGCGGTTGCCGGACGACGACTGCAACAACCACGGCGGGCACGCCGGCTGGTACTTCCTGCCGCTCTTCGCCAACCGTGCCACGAGGGTCCCCGGCGTGGGGGACGCGGTCTCCGGCGGCACGAGCGCCCTGCCCGCCGGGAAGACCGCGAAGGCCGGCGTCTCGTCCCGTGGGAGCTCCGTCACCAAGGGCGGCTTCGGCGGAGCCGGCGGTCACGGTGGGTTCGGCGGCTGATGGAGCGCATCGAGTTCCCCGAGCGTCCGGACTGGCGGCGCCGGATCCAGCAGACCGGGTTGATCTACTCGCGGTCCGTCCGCGACGACGGCACGCCCGTCGAGTACTGGAACGACACCGCCGCGTACGTCTTCACGCTGCCGGAGGTCGAGGCGCTCGAGCGGCAGACCGAGGAACTGCACCGGATGTGCCTCGAAGCCGCCCGGTACCTCGCCACCGGCGCCCTCGGCACGCTGGGCCTGACGCGAGCCGGGTTCGACCTCGCCTCGTGGTCGCTCGAGCACGATGAGCCCGACCTGTACGCGCGGTTCGACCTGGCGTACGCCGGAGACGGTTCACCCGCCAAGATGCTCGAGTACAACGGGGACACCCCGACCGGGTTGATCGAGGCATCGGTCACGCAGTGGCACTGGATGCAGGACCGGCTCACCACCGGCGAACTGTCCGCCGAGACCGACCAGTGGAACGGCATCCACGAGGCGATGGTGGCGCGCTGGCGGACACTGCTGCACGAATCCCTGCGTGCCGAGGACGGTGGCCGACTGTTCGTGGCGCACTCCGACCTCGACACTGCGGGCGAGGACTGGGACACCGTGGCCTACATGCGCGACCTGGCGGGGGAGGCCGGGTGGGAGCACACCGGCATCGAGATGAAGGACATCGGCTGGCACCCGACGGCCCGCCAGTTCGTCGGCGACCAGGAGCCGGCCGGTTCGTCGCGGAGCGTGTTCACGCTGCCCGGGGACGAGCCGGGGACCCAGTACCCGGTGATCCGCAACCTCTTCAAGCTGTACCCGTGGGAGGACCTCGTCTCCGGGGACGACCGGGCGCAGGGCGACGAGGAGTTCGGCGCCTTCCTGGTCAGCGACCGCGGGCGGCTCGGCCGCTGGTACGAGCCGGCGTGGAAGATGTTCCTGTCGAACAAGCTGCTGCTCGTCGCGCTCTGGCGATTGTTCCCTGGCCACCCGAACCTGCTGCCGGCCTTCGCGGACGGTCCGAACGGCATGCGCGACTTCGTCGTGAAGCCCGTGTTCGGGCGCGAGGGCGACGGCATCGCGGTGCACCGAGCCGACGGTTCGGTCACGACGAACGGTCGCGAGTACCGGCGCCCCGGCACCGGGGCCGAACGGGTGTGGCAGCAGTACCACGAGCTCCCGGACTTCCCGGGGTCGAACGGACACAACCACCCGGTGCTCGGGTCGTGGGTCGTGGGCGGCGAGTCCTTCGGAGTCGGCATCCGCGAGTCCGACGGGCCGATCACGGACTACTGGTGCCGGTTCGCCCCGAACATCATCGCGGCCTGACGTCGGTCAGTTGACGATCTCGCCGCGTTCCTCGGGCGGGAGCGCGACGAGCCGTTCCCGCCACTGGCGCAACGCCTCCGGGGTGAGCCGTGTCCACCCGGTCTCCTCGCCGACCACACGGAGCGCGAGGGCACTGCGGTACGACCGGGTCGGGTTGCCGGGGAACTTCTTGTCGGTCACGTTCGGGTCGTCCTCGAACGGACCGGTCGGCTCGACGCGGTACACACGCGGCTCACGGTCGCCGGGCACGAGCTCGGCCGCGAGTTCGGCCGCGAGCCCGGCTCCGTCGCGGGTCGCCGTGAAGTACACGTGGTTCATCACGACGTCGGGGCGGTAGTTCGAGCGGAAGCCGGGGGAGAGGAACTCCCCGGGCCGCAGGGCTGCCACTGTGCCGTGCCAGAACGGACCGGTCTCGTCTGCTGCTGCCATGGCGTCAGCCTACGAACGGCTCAGCGCCCGCGTCCGACCAGCGCGCGCCACCGCGGTTGTTCCGAGACGACGACGGCGACGCACAGGGCGGTGACGACGATCGCGACCGCCGTCGGCCACAGGACCCAGGCTGCAGCGACCGCCCCGACGAGGTGCGCGAGGACCGACGCGATGGTGACCGCTCCCGGTGCCGCGACCGGCGGGTCACCGCCGGGGCGGTCGCCCGGGGTCCCGAACACCGCCGGCGGCACGACGAGGACCAGGACGGCGGCGATCGCGAGCACCGGCGAGTGGGGCCAGAGCGCCCAGGGAACGGCCACCCACGCGACGAGCTCCGCCAGGAACCGCAGGCCGCCACGGAGCGGGTCGTGACCGACGGGCCTCGACGGACGCGCCGCCGTGGACACGGTCACCGTGTCGTCGCGGCACGGAAGCCGCGATCCAGGAAGTCGACCATCCACGCGGCACTCGCGTCGACGTCCGTGTCCATCTGGAACCCGCCGGACGCCTCGATCGTGGCGAAACCGTGCAGGACGCTGCGGAGCACCCGGAGCGCGTGGACCTCGTCGGCCGGGTCGAGCGGGTAGTCGCGGAGCGCCGCGGCGAAGGACGCCAGGGTGCGGCCGAGTGCGACCGCCAGGGGGTCATCGGCACCGGTCGGCCGGACGCCGACGGCTGCCTGGTACCGCGCCGGGTGTTCCCGGACGCTCCGGCGCACGGTCTGCACCGCCGCCTCGAGCGCACTCCGACCGCTGCGGCCCTGCATGGCGTCGCGGAGTGCGTCACCGAGCTCGTTCGCACCGAGGATCGCGATCCTGCGCGTGAGGTCGCCGAGTCCGTCGACGTGCTTGTACAGCGACGGTGCCTTCACCCCGAGGCGGTCGGCGACGACGCTCATGCTCAGCTGGGCCAGGCCGATCTCGTCGGCCAGCGTCGCGGCGGCCTCGGTGACGGTCGCCGGGTCGAGCCCCGCCCTAGGCAACGGGACCTGCGACGGGCAGCGTGCGGGCGAGGAACGGCAGCAGCAGGGCGAGGAGCGCCGCCGGCGTCTCGGTGTGGGGGTAGTGACCGGCGCCGTCGATCACGGCGAGTTCGCCGAGGCCGTCCGGCAGGTCGGCGAGGATCCGCTCGCCCTCGGCGCGGGGCACGGCCCAGTCCGGATCGGCGCTGCCCTCGACGACCAGCACGGGGCACCGGACGGCACCCAGCTGCTCGCCGGCGTCGGCGGGCGACGTGCGGGTCATGGCGCGGAGGACCGCCATCCGCTCCGGTCGCCGCAGGGTCGTCTCGATGCGGTTGCGCTCCGTCGCCCAGTCGGCGGGCTTGGCGGGGACCGCGATGTCGAGGTACGCGAGCCAGCCGGGCAGGCTGCCGCTCGTCATGACCCGCGCGAGCTGGACGGTGCCGGCGCGGTGTCGGCGGTTGCGCAGGAGTCCGCCCAGGTCGACGGACTGCTTGCGAGTGAACGGCGCCAGTTCGACGATGCCCGCGACCAGGTCCGGTGCGGTGGCTGCGGCGATGGTCGCCGCGCCCCCGCTGATGGACTGCCCGACGACCACGGCCGGGCCACCGAGGTGGCGGGCCACGGCGACGAGGTCACGTGCGATGTCGGTGCGCTGGTAGCCGTCCCACCCGGTGCTCGAGTCGCCGCAGCCGCGGAGGTCGACGTTCGCCACCCGGTAGCCGGCCGCGACGAGCTCCGGTACGACGAAACGGTAGGCGTGCCGGCTGTCGCCCATGCCGTGGGCGAGGACCACGAGCGGGCCTGTTCCGGAGAGGTCGTAGGCGATCGTGTCGCCCTCGGTGTCCAGGTGTTCGAGCATGACGTGGCTCCTTCGGCTACGGGTAGTAACTCAGAGGCTAATACCCGTAGCCAAAGTTGGCAAGGGGCAGTCGTCACGCATCCAGGTCGAGCGTCGTCGACAGCTCGGGGAACGCCTGCGCCTGGTCGACGAGCTGCTGTCCCTTCTGCACGATCCCCGCCACGCTGTCCGCGCCGGCGGCGAACCGCAGCGGCGGCTCGGGCATCGCGATCAGCGTCAGCAGCACCTGCGCGAGCTTCGCGGGGTCGCCGGACTGGTTGCCCCGCATGCCGCGGAAGAACTCCTTCGACCCGGCCGAGAGCGGGGCGTAGTCGTCGATCGCGACGTCGCCCCAGAAGGTCGAGTCGCCCTCGGCCAGCAGGTCGGTGCGGAAGAAGCCGGGCTCGATCACGGTGGTGTGGATGCCGAAGGGCGCCACCTCGTCGTGCAGGGCCTCCATCCAGCCCTCGAGCGCGAACTTCGACGCCGAGTAGGCGCTCCCACCGGCGCCGGCGACGATGCCAGCGGTGGAGCTGATGCTGATGACGTGCCCGGAGCGCTGCCGTCGCATGACCGGGAGCACGGCACGCGTCACCGCGAGCGCCCCGAAGAAGTTCGTCTCCATCTGCGCGCGGAACTGCTCGGCCGAGATCTCCTCGAAGTACCCGGCCTGGAAGCTCCCGGCGTTGTTCACCAGGACGTCGACGCCGCCGAAGCGGTCGGTCGCGGCGTCGACTGCGGCTCGGACCGACTCGGGGTCGGTCACGTCGAGCGCGACGGTGAGCAGGCGCTCGTGGTCGCCGAGGACGGCGCGGACCCGCTCGGGGTCGCGTCCGCTCGCCACGACCCGGTGCCCGGCGTCGAGGGCGGCTCGGGCGAAGTCGGTGCCCATCCCGCGGCTCGTGCCGGTGATGAGGAAGGTGCTGGTTCCGGTCATGGTGTTTCCTTCGTTCGTGGACACCACCATCGAAGCCCCACCACCACCCGCCCAGTGAGGCTCCGGCGAAACGGGGTCCAGCCGAACCTCCCTGTCCGCCGGACCATGCCCCTACCGTCGGTCCGTGACCACGACGACCTCCGACCTCCCCACGACCGACCGGGCCAGCGACGGCCGACTGCCCTGGTTCCCGCTCGCCCTGCTCGCCGCGATCGGGTTCCTCCTCGTCGCCATGGAGACGATGCCGGCCGGGCTGCTGCCCGCGATCGCCGACGGGATGGGCACGAGCGAGGGCACGGTCGGCCTGTTCGTCAGCGCGTACGCGATGGGCACGGTCATCGCCACGGTCCCGGCGATCGCCCTGACCCGCGGGTTCCGTCGCAAGCCGCTCATCGTCGCCGCCATCGCCGCGCTGCTCGTCGCGAACACCCTGACCGCGTTCGCGCCGAACGTCGCGGTCGCACTGGTCACCCGGTTCGTCGCCGGCGCGATGTCGGGGACGATCTGGGGCATGTTCGCCACCTACGCCCGGCGGATCAGCCCGGCCCGCTCCGCCGGGGTGTCGCTCGCGATCGTCGCGACGGGCGCGCCGGTGGGGTTCGCGCTGGGCACCCCGCTCGGGTCCTTCATCGGCAACGCCCTGGGCTGGCGGTCGTCGTTCATCGGGCTGAGCCTGGTCGGCGTGGTGGTCCTGGCACTGATCGCGCTGTTCGTGCCGGACGCCCCGGGGCAGACGAGCGCCGCGAAGCTGTCCGTCGTGCGGGTGTTCCGGATCCGCGGCATCGCGGTCATCCTCGCCGTGATCGCGACGTGGATGGTGGCGCACAACACGATCTACACGTACATCTCGCCGTACCTGCGGGCGACCGGCACCGACCTGAGCGCCGGGCTGGTGCTGCTCGTCTACGGGATCGCCGCGATCCTCGGCGTCGTCGTGACCGGTGGCCTGCTCGACCGGCACCCCCGACCCCTGCTGCACGGCAGCGTCGGCCTGTTCGTCCTGGCCGGCGTGGTGCTGCTCGTCGGCCACACGTCGCCGGTCGCGGTCCTGGTGGCCGCGGGCCTGTGGGGCATCGGCTTCGGCGGTTCCTCCACGCAGCTGCAGGCGGCCCTGACGACCGCCGGCGGCGAGGACGCCGACGTCGCGAGCGCGTTCCTGCCGGTCGCGTTCAACATCGCGATCTTCGCGGCCGGCCTGTTCGGCGCCGCCCTGCTGACTGCCTTCGACGGGCTGGTGCTCGCCGTGGTGATGATCGTGTTCGGGGCGGCCGCGGCGCTCCTCACCGTCATCGGTCGCGGATCGGCGTTCCCGGCGAAGCTCTGACGCGATCGACGACGACGACCGACGACCGCGACCGCGACGGCGACCGCGACCGCGAAAGCGACCGCGGAAGCGACCGGCGGCTGCGATCATGTCCGGGTGCAGCACGACGAGGACCACCCCCGCCCGGACGTCACGACCGTCGAGATCATCGGCGGCCCGGAACCGGTCACGGTGACCCTGCACCCCGCCGACAGCGCGTGGGCTGCGGTCTTCGCCGACCACCGTCGACGCATCCTGGAGGCCCTCCCCGGCTCCGGCACGGACGCTCCGGTCGTCGAGCACATCGGCTCCACGGCCGTCCCCGGCCTGGCAGCGAAGCCCATCGTCGACATCGTGGTCGTCGTCGCCGACATCACCGCCGAGGCCACGTACCTCGACCAGCTCCTCGCCGCCGGGTACGAGCTGCGTGTCCGCGAGCCGGGTCACCGCCTGGTCCGGACGCCCGCCCGCGACGTCCACGTGCACGTCTACGAGCGGGGCGCGACGGCGGTCGACGAGTACCTGCTCCTCCGGGACCACCTGCGCGCCGACGCCGACGACCGGGCACTGTACGAACGGACCAAGCGGGAGCTGCTCGACCGGAGCTGGGACGACATGAACGCCTACGCCGAGGCGAAGACGGCCGTCATCAGCGCGATCAAGGAGCGGGCACGACGGAGCCGCGCGTCCTGAGACGCGCGGCTCCTTCGGCCGAGCCTCAGCTCGTCGGGACGACGTCCCAGTGCTCGCGGATCAGGTTGTCGTCGACCCGGAACAGGTCGGCCGCGCCGAACGGTGCGTCGGCCTTCGCCCCGACCGGCTTCGAGAACGTCCACACCAGGTCGCCGTCGGCGAGCGAGATGACGGACTCCTGCTTCGGCAGGCTCTGCGCGGCGCTGCCGGCGAAGAACTGCTTGAGCGCGGCCGTGCCGTTCGCGGCGACCGAATTGTGCTGCAGGTACGCCGGGTCGAACTTCTCGTCGAGGACGGACACGTCGTGGTCGCGGAACAGCCGGTCGTACGCGGTCACGGCGAGCACCCGGTTGTGCTCCTCCTGTCGCTCGGTCAGGTGGCGGTCACGCTTCGCGGCCGGGTACAGGTCGCTGAACATGCTGTTCGTGTTGCCGCTGGCCGGCGTGCCCGTCGGGACCGTCTGACGGAGTGCCCACCACTCGCTGATGCGCCCGTTGCGCATGCGGAACAGGTCGACGGCAGCGTCACCGGTGCGTTCGTCCTTCGGCTTCGCGGTGATCTGCCAGTGCACGGCCACCAGGTCCGCGTCACCGGCGATGTGCTTGATCACGGCGTGGGCGCCGGGCACCCGGGAGCGGTCGGCGGTGAACTCGGCGAGCAACGCGGACGGACCCGAGGCGCTCGTCGCACCGTGCGCGACGGCACCGGTCGCGACGGCGGTCCGTGCAGCCGCACGGGCCTTCGCGGACGCCGGGGACCGGAACGCGCACCGGAACAGGTGCCGGACCGTGGCCTCGTTGCGCTGCTCGGCGCGACGGTCGAGCCGCGAGACCGCCGTGCCGCCCGAGGTCGTCCGCGCCGCACGGTCCACCGTGTGGCGCGCGGAGGTCGCCGTGGTGACGGAGGTGGAGGTGGAGGTGTGGAGGGGTGCCGCCACGGCCGGACCGGCCACGAGCGATACGGCGATGGCGACCGGAGCTGCCACCGCACACGCCTTGGCGATGATGGGGAGAAGTGATGTCGTCTGCACGGCAGAACGATGGAACCGGACCCTGGAAGCCCACGCGCGCCCTGGAGCCGCCACGCGCTGCGACCGTGACCGGCTTCTCAGTCGCGGTGCGCGCCTCCAGGGTGGCCTGTGGGCACGCTGCCAGGGTGACCCGTTCCCGCTGGTGATCGACGGTCCGGACCTGTGGGACGGCTCACGTCGCCGCTCAGGCGATCGCAAGCCCGGCGAGCAGGTCCTGCACCCGTGCGCGCACGTCGTCGCGGATCGGCCGGACGGCGTCCAGGTCGAGCCCCGCGGGGTCGGTGAGCTCCCAGTCCTCGTAGCGCTTGCCCGGGAACACCGGGCAGGCGTCCCCGCACCCCATCGTGATGACGACGTCGGCGGCGCGGACGGCATCGGTGCTGAGCAGCGCGGGCTGCTCGGTCCGGATGTCGATGCCCTCCTCGAGCATCGCCGCGACGACCACGGGGTTGAGCTGGTCGGCCGGTTCGGAGCCGGCACTCCGGACGTCGACGCGGCCACCCGCCAGGTGCTGCAGGAAGCCGGCGGCCATCTGGGAGCGGCCGGCGTTGTGGACGCAGACGAACAGGACGGTGGGCATGCGGAGTGCTCCGATCAGAGGACGACGGCGCCGAGCAGGCCGGCTCCGATGACGACGGCCCACGGGGGAGCGGACCAGCGGGTGAGGGCGGTGAAGGCGGCCACGGCGAGCGCCAGTGCGGGTGCCGAGCGGACCCCCTCGCTGATGACCGGGTCCCAGAGCGCCGCGGCGAGGAGCCCGACGACGCCCGCGTTCACGCCGGCCAGCACGCGTCGGGCCCACGGCAGGGCACGGAGCACGTGCCAGAACGGTAGGGCGCCGATGACGAGGAGTGCCGCCGGCAGGAAGATCGCGACGAGTGCCACCGCAGCGCCGACGAGCCCGCTCGGACTGCCGTCGGCGACGGCGCCGAGGTAGGCGGCGAAGGTGAAGAGCGGCCCGGGCACGGCCTGTGCGGCGCCGTACCCGGCCAGGAAGTCCGCGTGGCCCACCAGGTGCGTGGCCACGGTCTGTGACTCGAGCAACGGCAGGACGACGTGGCCGCCGCCGAAGACGAGCGAGCCCGCCTGCGCGAAGACCCCGAACAGGCGGACTGCCCCGGTGCCGCTCGCGGCGACGGGTGCCGCGACGAGCAGGGCGGCGAACGCGACGAGCGCCGACACGGCGACCCAGCGGGGGAGGCGCACGGCGATCTGGGAGCCGGCGTCCTCGGTGTCTCCGACATCCTCGACCGAGTCGACCACCCGACCGAGCCACAGCACGCCGACCACACCGCACACCGCGATGACCGCGACCTGCGCCGCCGGGCCGGGGACGAGCAGCACCACGACCGCGGCGGCGGCCGCGATGGTCGCCCGACGGCGGTCCGGTGTGAGCGAGCGCGCCATGCCGAGCACCGCCTGCGCCACCACCGCGGCTGCGGCGGCCTGCAGCCCGAGCAGCCACCCGGCGCCGGCCAGGTCGGGCGTGCCGGAGACCAGCAGGGCGAACGCGACGAGCAGCACCGCGGACGGCAGGGTGAACCCGCACCACGCCGCGAGGAGCCCGGGCAGTCCGGCGCGCTGCAGCCCGAGTGCCATCCCGACCTGGCTCGACGCCGGTCCGGGCAGGAACTGGCACAGCGCGACGAGGTCGGCGTAGGCGTCGTCCCGCAGCCAGCGGCGACGCACCACGAAGGCTTCACGGAAGTACCCGAGGTGCGCGACCGGCCCGCCGAACGAGGTCAGCCCGAGCCGCAGGAACACCAGGAACACCGATCCCGCGGACGACCGCAGGGGCTCGGGGCTCGTCGTCACCCGCTCATCTTGACGACGGCAGATGGTTCAGTCAACATTGAACCGATGAACACCCGGCGGCAGGACCTCGAGCGGCGTGCGGCGCAGCACGCGGCACTCGGCGACGTCGCCCGCCTGGCGATCGTCGACCTGCTCGCCGCGTCTGACGCCAGCCCGAGCGAGGTGCGGTCTGCCCTCGGGATCTCCGGCCCGCTCCTGGCGCACCACCTGCGCGTCCTCGAGCAGGCCGGTCTGGTCACGCGACGCCGCTCCGACGGCGACGGGCGCCGCAGCTACCTGCACCTCGAACCGAGCGGTGTCCCGCACGGTTCGGCGGCGGTGCCCGGCCCGGTGTCCCGCGTGCTGTTCGTCTGCACCGGCAACTCCGCGCGCTCCCCGCTGGCCGCGGGCGTCTGGGCGCAGGTCAGCGAGATCGGCTCGCTGTCGGGCGGGACGCGTCCCGCGGCCGCCATCGCCCCCGGGGCGGTCGCCGTCGGGGAACGCCACGGCCTGGACCTCGGCCGCCACGTCCCGCGTGCCTTCCGCGACCTCGTCGCCGACGGTGACCTGGTCGTCACGGTCTGCGACCGCGCGCACGAGTCGATCGACGACGGCGACAGTCTGCACTGGTCGCTGCCGAACCCCTCCCGCGTCGGCACGCCGGACGCGTACGAGGCCACCTACGCGGACCTCCGGTCCCGCGCCACCGCGCTCGCTGCGCGCCTCGCCGCCTGACGCGGCCCCACGAACGGAACGCCCCGATGAGATCCCCCCTCCTCATCGGGGCGTTCTCCTTGCTCGACCGCCTGCGGACTGGAGGCGCGGGACGGGCCCGCACCGTGCCTCCCGTCCGTCCCGTGGTGCGCCCAGGGCGGCGCGCGCTCGCGGGGGAGCCGTCACTCAGGGACGGCAGCTGCCGGCGACCAGCCGGAGGACCTGATCCGTGTGCCGTTCCGCCGTCGCGAGCCGCGCGTGCTCGATGGCGGCGGCGGTGTGCGGCCGCAGCAGGGTCCGGTCCGAGGCGAGTTCGATGATCGTCGTGGCGAGCCCGAACGCGGTCTCGTCGTCGGTCAGGACAGCGGCGGAGCCGAACTCGCTCGCCAGGCGGATGTCGGACACGATGACCGGACGGTGGTCCCGGAACGCCTCGAGTGCGGTCATCGGTTGGCCGTCGTGCTCGAGCGAGCAGACCACCGCCGCGTGCCCGCACAGCAGCAGGTCGTGGACGGCCTGCGACGACAGGCGGCCGTGGACACGGACCGACACCGGCGTGCGGGTCGGGGGGACGGTCCCGCCGGCGACGTCGACCCGAACGGCGTGTGCGCCGAGTCGGATCTCCACCAGCCGGATCGCGTTGAGGAGGACGTCGAGGCGCTTGTCCGGGGTGAACCGGGACGCCCAGACGAGCCGGAGTGGGCCGAGTTCCGGCGCCGGCGGCGGTTCGACCGGTCGGCGGCCGAGGGCGTTGGGCACGACGTGGACCGGGCCGACGCCGGCCTCGCGCAGGACGCGGGCCTGCCGCGTCGTCGGGGTGACGACGACGTCGGCCGCCCCGGAGACGGCCACTGCCATGTTGCGGCGCGCGTCGTCCATGGGATGCCCCGTGAAGCGGTGCCGT
Source organism: Curtobacterium sp. MCPF17_021 (assembly GCF_003234605.2). Taxonomy (NCBI): domain Bacteria; kingdom Bacillati; phylum Actinomycetota; class Actinomycetes; order Micrococcales; family Microbacteriaceae; genus Curtobacterium; species Curtobacterium sp. MCPF17_021. Next base: position 1,723,828 of record NZ_CP126252.1, read on the forward strand.
GTGGGCCGGATCCCGGTCACCACGCGGTGCGCGTGCCGTGCGAGGGGTGCCATCGCCGCCGCGGTCCAGCCCCGGACCGGCGCCGAACCGTGCACGGTGTGGATCGTCGGCAGCTCGAGGGAGCGCGCCGTCGTCAGCGCTGCCGCGGCGAGGCCGAAGTCCGAGTGGGTGACGACGAGGTCGATCCGTTCCTCGACCATCAGCGTGCCGAGGCACCTGCGGACACGGACCGAGTTGCGGACCACGGGTAGGTCGCTCTCCGGGGCGCTGATCGACGGCTCGACCTCGAACAGGCGGACGCCGTGCTTCCGCAGGTCCGCGGTCTCGCTCGAGCGCGGAGTCGCCACCCAGACGACGTGACCGGACTCCGCGAAGGCCTTCGCCTGCTCGACCAGCGCGGCGCGTTCACCCCGCATTGCCGACAGGGGGAAGTCGCTCACGAGCAGGACGGTCGCCTTCGCCGCGGCCACGTCAGCGGCCGGTCTCGAGCTCGGTGGTCTGGCGGGGGCTGCGCATGCGGTCTCTCACGGTTCGGGAGCGGAACGGGGTGCTGGGAACCGTAGGCGTTCAGAAGACGATCGTCTAGTGAGCCGCTGTGCTGCTGAGCAGGCCTTCACGACTCCCCGGGCGGACGCCCAGCCGGGCGCGGTCCCAGCTCGCCTACCGTGGAGCCACCAGACGATCGTCTGGCGAAGCTGACGGCACACGCCGAGGAACGAGACGACATGTCCATCTCCATGCCCTCTCGGGCGCACCACGTCTCCGCGCTGCTGTCCGGCGTCGCGCTCGTCCTGGGCTCGGTCCTGGTGGCGGCTCCGGCGCCGGCCTCCGCAGACGCCGCACCGGCGGCTGCCGCCCTGCCCACAGTGACCACGCCCTCCACCTCGACCACCGCGACGGCCCCGTCCACCCCGTCGCAGCACTGGAACTACTCGTTCACCTACCCCCTGGGGCACGCGAGCCCCACGGACATCTGGAACCGGCTCCACACCTGCTTCTCGTGCGGGATCCCGATCACCGGCGCCCCGACCGCGTTCCCGAAGGTGGGTGACGTGGTGCCGTTCACCCTGAACCGGTTCGGGGACGACAGCTTCCGGGTGAGCACGTTGTACGACTACTCGGATCCGACGGTGCGACCGGGCGTGAACTCCGGCCTGATCTTGACCGCGACCGATCAGAACATCGGCGGGGCCGGATCGGTGCTGAACATCGACTTCACGGTCCGAGCCACCGACGGGCAGACGATCATGACCGTCAGTGCGAACGTCGAGAACGACTTCGGGTCATCCGGTCGGCGACAGGCCTACGCCCAGTGGGAGCACGACCAGTGGGCCCGCGTCGCGGACCGGCTGCAGCACGGCTGAGCGGCTACGGGCTGATCCGGGACCCGCCGGTTCCTGTCCGGTTCCGGCGGATCCTGTACACGTCTGAGCCGTGGTCGTCGTACAGTCTCCGGAAGCTACCCCGCCGGACCCTACCGGCGGGTGCCCGACCCCCCGTTCCCGGGCTGGCCTCGTCATGACCACCGCGTCGAACCCGACGGCGTCGTAGCGCGAGGACGTCTGCTCCTGACCCGAACTCGTGGCAGACGTCCTCGCACCTTCCCGCTATCGTCGAGGAACTGCCGGTCCCCGATCTCGGGGCGAGCAGCGGCCAGGGGACCACGGGGGACACCATGCAGCACCAGCGCGCCATCACCGCACTCACGACGCTCACCGCGACGATCGCCCTGGCGGTGACGCTCAGCGGGTGCACGGTGTCGACGTCGTCGTCACGGACCGTCACACCGGACGCCTTCGAACGCGTCGTCGTCGACGCGTTGGCGGACGTCTCGGACGCGACGCCCGAGGTCGACTGCGGTGCGGACGACATCGCGATCGAGGACGGCGCCGAGGTGCACTGCGACGTGAACACGGCGGGCTACGACGTGGTCTACGACTCGGTGTCCACGATCAGCACCGACGGCGGCGACGACTACCACGTGGACGTGGAAGTGGCCGACCAGCCCAAGGACTGATCGGCCACTGCGCGGTGTCCGACGACTAGCGGTCGGACGCCTCGACGACGCAGCTCTCGACCTGCTCGGCGGCCTTCGAGTCGTCGGCGAACGGCGTCGGCGCGTCCGAGGTGGTGGTCGTCTCGTCGGCGACGGCCTGCTTGGCGACGTCGTTCACGGCGTAGAGCGGACCGTCGAAGTCGTCGGCCGTGGGGTCGGCGGTGGTCGCCCAGATGGTGACCTCGTCGTCGTTCGAGTCGTTGCTGTCCGCGGGGACGATCGCGGCACCGAGGTACCAGCCGCCGTCCCCCTTCTGGATGTTCGCGAACTCGGTGGTGTCGTGCGACCCGACCGCCTTGTCGATCATGTCGACGGCGGCGCTGGCGGCCACGTCGCACTGGGCCGACTGGGACTTCTCCTCGGAGCCGGGGACCTTGCCGACGGGGTTGATGTTCTGGGCTCCGCCGGGGTCGCAGGCGGTGAGCAGGAGGGCTACGGTGGCGGCGCCGAACAGCGCCGTGACGGTCTTCGCTCGCGTGGACATGGCCCTGAACGTAGGCCAGCCCCGGTGGGCGGCGATTCAGCCAGGAGCGTTCCCCGACGACGGACGGGAGGCCCGGCGCACGTCGTGCCCCGGGCCTCCCGTCCGTCACGTGGTCCCGTTGCCGGACCGGCGTCCCTTCACAGGATCGGGGTACCGCCGGTGACGGCGACCCGCGCGCCGGAGACGTAGCTGCCGTCGTCACTGGCGAGCAGCACGTAGACGGGTGCGAGCTCGGCCGGCTGGCCGGGACGGCCGAGCGGCGACTGCTTGCCGAACTGCTCGACCTGCTCCGGCGGCATCGTCGACGGGATCAGCGGCGTCCAGATCGGACCGGGGGCGACGCTGTTCACGCGGATGCCGCGTTCCCCGAGCAGCTGCGCCAGCGCGGCCGACAGGTTCGCGACGCCGGCCTTCGTGACGTCGTAGGGCGCCAGGTTCGGCTTCGGGTTGTCGGAGTTCACCGAGCTCGAGCCGATGATCGACGACCCCGGGCCGAGGTGCGGCAGGGCCGCCTTGACGAGGTGGAAGTAGGCGCTGAGGTTCGTCGCGAGGGTGTGGTCCCACTCCTCGTCGCTGATCTCCTCGATCGTCTCGTGGGTCATCTGGTAGGCGGCGTTGTTCACGAGGACGTCGAGCCCGCCGAGTTCCGAGACCGCCTGGTCGATGACGGATCGGCAGTACGCGGGATCGCTCACGTCGCCCGGGAACAGCACGGCCTTCCGACCGGCTTCCTCGATCCAGCGCTTCGTGTCCTGCGCGTCGTCCTCCTCTTCCGGCAGGTAGCTGATCAGGACGTCAGCGCCCTCGCGCGCGAACGCGATCGCGACAGCCTTCCCGATGCCGCTGTCCCCGCCGGTGATGACGGCGCGCTTGCCGGTGAGCTTGCCGGAGCCGCGGTACGACTCCTCGCCGTGGTCGGCCTTCGGGGTGAGTTCCTGGTCGCTCCCCGGGGGCTGCTGCTGCTGCTCGGTCATGTCTCTCCCTGTGGTCGGTTTCCCTGGACGTCCCCGATCGTCTGCGACCCCCACTGGGTACCGGTTCAGCTCCGGGCGTACCCCGTCCGGAAAGCGAAGATGTGTGCGGCGCGCAACGGCGGCATACCGTGGCAGTGGATCAGGGAACCGTCACCGCGACGGATGCTCCTCTTCACCAGGGAGCAAGTGTGAAATACGTGAACTACGCGGGCACGGTCCGTGTCCTGACGAGCGACACGATCGCCGACGCGGTGATCCGGTACGCCGCAGCACTGCACCAGAGCCGGCTGAGCGACGTCGTGTCGATCCCGACGGCCGACGACTTCGGGGTGGCGAGCACGATCGAGGTGCTCCTGGCCCCGGCGATCCCGGTTGCCCTCGAGCCCGCTCCGGACGACGACCTCGAACCCGAGGGCGAGGCGTTCCTGCTCGAACTCGGTCGGCGCACCGAGGCCGTGCTCGCCGTCGACACCAACGCGTCGCCGCCGGACTTCGGGCGCTGAGCCGGCGCCCCTACGCCACCGGCTCCTCGGTCAGGTCCGACCGGGTGTCCGCGTGGATCACCTCGTCGTGGTCGAACGTCAGCGCGGCGGCGCGCAGGCGAGCCACGAACACGGTGTCCTCAGCCTCGAGTTCGTCCTCGTCGGCGTCCTCGACGACGAGCTGGCTCGACGGACCGATGAGCACCTTGGTGGTCGTCATGGTGCCGTCGGCGGCCACGGCGGGGATCGCCACGGTGTCCGCACGGCTGCCCCCGGCCAGTGCGGCGGCGTACTCGATCACGGCATCGGCCACGTCGTCGCTCGTGAGGATCGTCGAGCGGTCGTACTGGATGTACTTCATGTTCGACCTCCTGGAGCACAGCCAACAGCGCGTTGGCTGGCCGCCGTACAGGAACGCGGCGCGTCGCTCGTTGCGCGGACGCCGACTTGTCGTCAGGATCATCACGTGCCCGAGACGATGCACCGCTTGCTGCGGGAGACCCAGACCGCCGAGCCGTCGGTCGCGGCCGAGGCGATGGCTCGGACGCACATCACCCACGGACTGTCGGTCGAACCCACGGACGCCGAGTTCGTGTTCGAGGAGCGCGTGCGCGGGACGGCACTGCTGTCGCTCGAGTCGACCCGCTGCACCGGGGTCCTGAGCGGCACGATCGAGCCGGGCGACGCGATGATGATCTTCTGGATGAAGTCCGGGGTCGCCCAGGTCGACGAGAACATCGTGAAGATCGGCCGCCCGACGCTCTTCCGGCAGGGGCCCCAGCGCTTCCGCTGGATCGCGTGCAACAAGGACGTCCTGCGCATCGACCGCTCGATCGTCGAACAGGTCGCGGCCGAACGCGGCGACTGGGCCCCCGGTCCCATCGAGTTCCGTCCGCGGCACGTCCCCGAGGGCGCGCCGCTCGCTGCCTGGTGGCTCATGGTGCGGTCCGTCGCACAAGAGGTGCTGGCCGGACCGGAGGCCGTCCCGGTCGAACGCGAGCGGGAGCTCGCGCGCTTCGCCGCCGGTGGGCTGCTCACCGCGATCCCGCACTGGCCCGTCGGGCAGCACGAGCCGGCGATGGCCGCCACCGCCCGTTTCGCCCGTGCCGAGACCTTCCTGCTCGAGCACGCCACGGAGCAGATCACCGTCGACGACGTCGCCGAGGCCGCAGGCCTGAGCGTGCGTGGCGTGCAGGCGGCGTTCCAGCGGCACCACGGCATCACCCCGACCATGTACCTGCGCCGCATCCGGCTGCTGCTCGCCCGCGAACAGCTCGAGTCGGGCGACGGTCGGAGCATCGCCGAGATCGCCCGGGCCACCGGGTTCGCCCACCTCGGCCGGTTCGCGGGGAGCTACCGCGAGGAGTTCGGCGAGCTGCCCCGGCAGACCGCGTCCACCGCGCGGGACGGCGCCCGCGCCTAGCGAGCAGCCGCGCGGGCCCGCAAGAATCCCGCAACCGCCCGCCGTCCGGCCGATCGCCGACGATCGTCGCCCTACGTTTGCGCTGCACGGACACGCAGCCACGACGACTGGAGACCCCATGGCCGGCTCAGCAGCACCACCCGTCCCGACCACGGCCGTCCCGCCGACGACCGATCCGTCGACGTTCGGCCGCCGGCTCGTCGAGGACGCCTCCTACGCCCGTGAGCACTTCGTCTTCACGGCACTGCTCGGATCCCCGCTGCTGCCCCGGATCGTCCGGCGGCTGCTGCTCCGTGCCGCGGGGGCACGCGCCGAGTCCGGTGTGGGGACCGGGTTCTCGCTGACGGGCGACCCGAAGCACCTCACCATCGGCCGGGGCGTCTTCTGCAACCGCAACGTGACCGTCGAGGCCGTGGCCCCCGTGACGATCGGTGCGAACACCGCGATCGGGATGCAGGTGCTCATCATGACGAGCCACCACGAGATCGACGCCGAGGGCCGGTGGAGCGACGTCGCGACCGGCCGTCCGGTGGTCGTCGAGGAGCACGTCTGGATCGGCGGCCGCGCCACGATCCTGCCGGGCGCCCACATCGAGCACGACGTCGTGGTCGCCGCCGGCGCCGTGGTCGTCGGCCGCCTGGCGGCGCACGGCGTCTACGCAGGCGTCCCCGCGAAGCGGATCCGTGAGCTCGCCCCATCCGCGCGACCGCCGGTGGTGGACCCCGCCGGGTGACGGCCTGGAGGCCCGTGGCGGCGCCGCCACGCGCCTCCCGTCCGGCGTTGGTGCTGCTTCGAACACGCCGGTGTGTTGCTGCGACGCCGTGCCGTCGTCAAGACGCCGCCGAATGTGGAGGCGTCTCGACGACCTGGCGGCGCCGGACGAAGACGACGGCGTCTCCTTCCGCGGGGACGCGCACTCTGCCAGCATGATCACGACGCGGGCGACGGCGCCCGCGCAGGACGAGGGAGACCGTCATGACCGTTCGCCTCAACCCCTACCTCGGGTTCCGGAGCGGCGCCCGCGAAGCGCTCGAGTTCTACCACTCGGTCTTCGGCGGCACGCTCACCATCGGCACGTTCGGTGAAGCCGGCATGAGCCAGGACCCCGCCGACGCCGACAAGGTGATGCACGGGCAGCTCGACGGCGACCAGGGCCTGCTCCTGATGGCCTCGGACGCGCCGTCCGGCATGCCGACGCCGGCCGAGAGCAGCATCTCGCTGTCGCTCAGCGGTGACGACCCCGAACTGCTGACACGGTGGTGGAACGGCCTGGCCCAGGCCGCGACGATCGTCGAACCACTCACCACTGCGCCGTGGGGCGACACCTTCGGCATGCTGACCGACCGCCACGGGGTGTCGTGGCTCGTCAACATCAGCGGCGCGACGAGTTGAGCGGCACCGAACCCACGCGTGCCGGCACCGGCCACCGCGGCACCCAGCACCGCACCTGCTCGGCGTAGCGACGGAAGTCGTCGCCGAACCGTTCCTCCAGGTCGGATTCCTCGAGCGGGCGGACGATGCAGTTCCAGACCACGGAACCGGCGACCGCGTAGACGACGACCAGCCACGACGACAGCAGCAGACCGACGGCGACGCCCTGCGTGATGCCGGCCAGTGCCATCGGGTTCCGCACCGACCGGTACGGCCCGGCGACCACCAGGCGGTTCGCGGTGGCCGAGGGCAGCGGCGTGCCCTCGCCCTTCGTCGACATCGTCGCCGCCGAGGCGATGCCGAGCGCGCTGGCCAGCAGGAGCACGACCACACCGACGACGGTGAGGGCGGTGACGAAGGGTGCCGGCAGCTGCGGGTGGAGGCCCCAGCGGTGCTCGGCGAACGCGATGAGCAGGGGGAACACCCCGAGGAACAGGCCCCAGAAGACGACGATCTGCAGCACGGTCGCGGTGACGTGCCGGGAGCGTGGGGCGCTGGCGTCGGCGGTCCGGATCCGCAGCGGACCACTCGTCACCCACTCCGTCGGGACCCGTCCGAGCAGCACCAGGGCGAGGGCGAGGGCCGAGCCGATCGTGGCGGCCAGCATGACGAGCACCCCCCAGCCGGCCTCGCCGGTGACGGTGGCCCAGACGCTCAGGGCGACGAGCACCAGGGCGGTCCACACCGTCGTGACCACCGCGGCGGCCCGGACGCCGGCGGCGGCGAGCGCCGAGGCGACGACGAACAGCGGGACGTCGAACACGGCGACGAGCACCGGGTCGAGCGAGCCGAGCGTGGCCGTGCGGATCCAGGGCAGCGTCGCGACGGCGATCCACCAGGCCGCTCCACCGACGGCTTGCAGCGCGTAGTACCGCCGGCCCCAGGACATGGGTGCACGGTAGCAGTGCGCGGCGAGGGGCCGGGCCGTCGGCGGACCGTGCGTGCCGTCGCTCCCGACGGTGGGTCAGTCGGTGTGGTTGATCTGTCCGAGCCAGCGACCGAAGGACGGGGTGCGCTCGTCGTGCAGGGTGGGCAGGACGGGCTTCGGCAGGCAGGCGCGCTCGTCGGTGACGGTTCCGGCGCCGGTGCTCTTGTGGAGGTCGAGGCTCATGGTGTGCTCCTTCGTGGTCGGTGGAGAGTTCGACACCGGGCGGGGCCGTTCCATTCCCATCTGACCCGCCCCGCCCTGCGCAGTCGTCCAGCACCGCCGGGTTGTCTCGAGGGCATGAGCGAGCACGACGACGAGCAGACCCGGGCCGACTTCGACGACGCGGTGAACATGACCGCCACCGAGTTGCGGAAGTGGCTCGACACCGACGAGTCGAAGTCCGTCGGGCAGAAGCCCTCGGGCGGCGGCGAGTCGACCGGGCACGAGAGCGGTCGGCACATCGTCCGCATCCTCGAGAAGCACAAGGCCGACCGCACCGACGACGACCTGGCGCACATGCGGAAGGTCGTCGGCTACGTCGCCCGGCACTCGGAGCAGCGTCCCGACGGCGACGTGCGCGACACCCCGTGGCGGTACTCGCTCATGAACTGGGGCCACGACCCGGAGAAGCCGCTCATGAACTGGGGCCACGACCCGGAGAAGCACTGACGGCATCGGGCAGAATGGGTGGTGTGAACGAGACGGGCATGCCGCGCTTCCGACGGATCTGGTCGACCGTGCAGGTCGGTGTCCTCGCGATCGCCGTCGCGTTCTGCGTCGTGATGCTCGTGATCGGGCAGGGCAAGCTCGACCGGGTCTACGCGGTCGCCGCGGTGTTCTTCGGACTCGCCCTGGTCGGGCACAGCACGTACCTGTGGCTCGTCGCCCGGGCGAACCGCCGTCCCTGACGCTCGTCCGCTTCGGCGATCCCCGGCTAGGCGTTCTGGTGGACCCGCAGCCAGTCGATGGTCATCTGCTGCGGGAACCGTGTCGAGGCGTCCGGCGAACCCGGCCAGTTCCCGCCGACCGCGACGTTGAGGATCACGAAGAACGGCTTGTCGAACACCCACGTCGCCGAGCCGACGTCGGCCCGGGTGACCGTCCGGTACGCAACGCCGTCGACCGTCCAGGTGATCGAGCCAGGGCGCCAGTCGACCCCGTACACGTGGAAGTCGTCGGCGAACGCTGCTCCGGACGGGTTCGTGTACGCCGCCGAGATGCCCTGCGCGCCGGAGTACCCGGGCCCGTGCACCGTGCCGTGCACGATCCCCGGCTCGTACCCGACGTTCTCCATGACGTCGATCTCCCCGCACGCCGGCCAGCCGACCTGCCCGATGTCCGCGCCGAGCATCCAGAACGCCGGCCAGATGCCCTGGCCGCGGGGGATGCGGATCCGCGCCTCGATGCGGCCGTACTGCGCGGTGTAGGTGCTCTCGGACTTCAGCCGAGCCGACGAGTACGAGCCGTCGGCCTCGCGGTGTGCGGTGATCACGAGGTTGCCGGCACCGTCGAGCGCCGCGTTCCGCCGCGAGTCCGTGTAGGTCTGCAGCTCCGCGTTGCCCCAGCCGCCGGCACCCAGGTCGTACCGCCAGATCCCGGGGTTCGGCGCGCTGCCGGCCGGGCCGTCGAACTCGTCGGCGGCGAGCAGCACGGGCGCAGCGGTCGGCGCCGCAGCTCCGGTCACGGCCTGTGCCGAGCCGTCCGGGATCGCCGTCGCGCCGAGGGCGGTCGTCGCGGCCCCGGCGAGTCCGAGCGTCATGAAGCGCCGTCGATCGATGTGCTGGTCCATGTCGTGCTCCCTGCAGCGCGATGGTGGTGTGGTCGTCGGATCATGCACCATCCGGCTGCACCTGAACAGGCCCGGATCCCGCTTCGTCCGCGGGACGCACCCGTCAGCCGAAGCGCATCGCCAGCGGCACGAGCAGGCCCGCGACCCAGACGAGCACCATCACGAGGGCGCCGACCGCGATGAGCCGTCGGCGACGCCGCAGCTTCGGGCTCCGCTCCTCGCCCCACATCTGTGCACGGACCAGCACCCGGTTCGCCTGCTCGACGACCTTCCGCACCTCGGGGTCGTCGACGTCGAGGACACCGGCGCGGGCGTGCTCGGCGATGACCGCGGCTTCGTCGACGGTCAGGTCGTCCTTGCGCATGCTCCATCTTCGCACCGCGTGCAGGGGTACGACCCGGCTGTGCGGGAACGGACCACGGCCGGGTACCAAGGACACATGGGACATCGGTACCGCGGGAAGATCGTCGTCATCACCGGAGCATCGAGCGGCATCGGGAGGGCCGCCGCACACGAGTTCGCCCGGCAGGGCGCCACACTCGTGCTCGCCGCACGCGGGCACGACTCGCTCGAGGCCGCAGCAGCCGAGTGCCGGAAGCTGGGCGCCGAGGCGATCGCGATCCCGACCGACGTCGCCGACGAGCACCAGGTCAAGGACCTCATCGGCACGGTGACGACCCGCTTCGGTCGCATCGACGTCTTCGTCGGCAACGCGGCCCTGTTCGTCTACGGCCTGTTCGAGCAGACGCCCACCGAGGCGTTCAAGCGCGTCGTCGACACGAACCTGTACGGGCACCTCAACGCCATCACGCACCTGCTGCCGCACTGGAAGCAGCGCGGGAAGGGCACCTACGTGCTCGTCGGCTCGATCCAGTCGCTGCTCTCGGCGCCGTACCAGTCGGCGTACGTGACGAGCAAGCACGCTGCGCTCGGCCTGGTCGACGTGCTCGGTGACGAGTTCGCGGGCACCGGCATCAAGTTCACCGCGCTGCTGCCGTCCACGATCGACACCCCGATCTACCAGAACGGTGCCAACTACACCGGCAAGACCTCGCACCCGCTGCCGCCCACCGTCTCGGTCGAGCGGGCCGGCCGTGCCGTCGTGCAGGCCGCCACGCACCCCAAGCGCTACCGCTTCGTCGGACGCATCCAGGCGTCGCTCGTGCCGCTGCAGTACGTGTTCCCGGGCCTGTTCCACAAGATCACGAAGCCGATGGTGGAGACGTTCGCGCTCCGTGGCGAGGGCGCGCCGACCGACGGCAACCTCTACGCCCCCGCCGACGCCGCGAACGCGACGGACGGCGGCTGGGTCGCGAAGCGACGGCGCGTCACGCGCCCCCTCGTCTGGCTCGGCGTCGCGGCTGCGGGCGCGGCCGTCGTGCTCGGCCGCTCGCGTCGGTAGACGCATCCGCTGACGGCCTGGAGGCCCGGTGCCAGCTGGCACCGGGCCTCCCGTCCGTCCGCGCGTGCGTCCGAATCCGGGCGTACCTGCCCGAACCGGGCGTACCTGGCGGAAACGGGCGTACCTGCCCGATCCGGGCGTACCTGGCGGAAACGGGCGTACCTGCCCGAACCGGGCGTACCTAGCGGAATCGGGCGTACCTGCCGTGTTCTTCTTGGCAGGTACGCCCGATCTCGCCCGGTATCGCAGCTGTTCTGGGAAGGAACGGGCGGCTAGAAGAGCTTCGCGCTCGCGCGCCGGGCACCCTCGCCGAGGGACTCGAGCTTCGCCGCGGCGATCTGCGGGTGCACGCGGCCGCCGAGGCCGCAGTCGGTGCCGGCGATGACGCGCTCACGCCCGACCACCGAGGCGAACCGCTCGATGCGCTGCGCGACGAGATCGGGGTGCTCGACGACGTTCGTGGCGTGGCCGACGACGCCCGGGACGATGACCTTGCCCTCGGGTAGGGCGACGTCCTGCCAGACGGTCCACTCGTGCTCGTGGCGGGCGTTCGCGGCCTCGAACGAGTACGCGCCGGCGTCGATGTCGAGCATCAGGTCGACGATGTGGCGGAGCTCGATGTCGGTGGTGTGCGGGCCGTGCCAGGAGCCCCAGCACAGGTGGAAGCGCACGCGGCTGGTGTCGAGGCCCCGCAGTGCGTGGTTGAGCGCCTCGACACGGATGCGGGTGAAGGCGCGGTAGTCCTCGATGCTCGGCTCGGGGTTGATCTGGTCCCAGTTCTCGGCGATCGAGGGGTCGTCGATCTGCAGCACGAGGCCGGCGTCGAGGATCGTCGTGTACTCCTCGCGCAGGGCGTCGGCCCACGCCCAGATGTGTTCTTCCTCGGTCGCGTAGTACTCGTTCGCGATGCGGGCGGCGGAACCGGGGGAGAGCGCCGTGATGAAGCCGTTGTCCGCGCCGGCGGCCTCGACCGCGTGCTTGAGGTTCGCGGCGTCGGTGGCCGCGGCCTCGTGGCCGGTGTAGGTGATCGGGCCGGTGGTGGTCGGGAACGCGGTGGCGTTCTTGCCGGTGCCGATGCCCGACTCGGGGTCGGTGTAGGCGTCGTGGAAGATCGTCCAGTCGCGGCGGTCCGGGAAGCTCGTGAGCCGGATGTTCCCCGGGGTGGACCGGACCGGCTGCTGCGAGAAGATGTTCTCGTCGGTCAGGCTCAGGCCGCTGACGCGCTGGAACGAGTAGCCCCACCAGGCGCCGTAGTCGACGCTGTTCGACATCGCCTTGCCGAACTCGCCGTCACCGGGCTGCGTGATGCCGAGCGCGCTCTGCCGTGCGACGACGTCGTCGACGGCCGCGCTCGTCAGGGCTCGGACCTCGTCGGTGGTCTCGAGCGTGAAGCCGTCGTCGGCCACGGGCCGTGCGGCGTTCGCGGCGATGAGCTCCGGGGTGCGGGGGAGCGATCCGGCGGTGGTGGCCTGGATGCGGTCGGTGTTCTCGAAGGGCATGCGCTGCCTTCCTCTCGATGGGTGCGGACTGTCGGGAGTCGGGGGCCGCGCGCGAGGCTTCGCGGTGCGCTGCAGTGCCACTCTGCCACGAGGGATCGGGCCCGTTACGTTGCGCGACTGTGGCTTCGTGCGGACGCCGAACGACAGGGTCGATGTCGTACGACACCGACTCGGTCACCTGTTGCGTGCGCGGACAGTTGCAGGCGCGTGTGAACGACAGGGTCGATGTCGTACGACGTCGACGGTGTCGTTCCGCATCGACCCGCCCGTGCGCGCCCGCCCCCGCCCCCGCCCGCGCCCCCGCCCCGCCGCCCGCCCGCCGACGCACGGCGACACGATCGTCGCGCCACCGGGCCACGCGTCGTACGGTCGACCCATGAGCACGACGACCCCGACGAGCGACACCACCACGACGAACCCGACGCCCCCGGCCGCACCGACCTTCGCCGAATCGTGGACCGCCTGGCACGACGACCACGAGCAGGCCCGGGCGAGCGAACACGGCTTCCTCGCGATCACGAGCATCCGCTGGCTCACCGCCACGCCGGAACGCTTCGAGGACGCCCCGGGCAGCTGGTCGACGGACGAGGACGGCCCGGTGGTCGCACTGGCCGACGGCGAGACGATCGAGGTCGACGGACAGCAGGTCACCGGGACGCACCGGTTCGGCCCGCTGCCGGAGCGCTCGAGCACCAACGTGGTGTGGCGCGACGGCGACGAGACCGTGGTGATCGAGGTCGCCCGGCGCGGCGGTAGCGACCTGCTGCGCCCGCGGCACCCGTCGAACCCGACCCGCGTCGAGTACCAGGGCACCCCGGCGTACGCCCCCGCTGAGCGCTTCGTCGTGGACGCGCTCTTCGAGCCGTTCGACACCCCGCGTGAGGTCACCGTCGGCAGCGTCGTCGACGGCCTGCTGCACGTGTACGAGGCCCCCGGCGTCCTGGCGTTCGACCTCGACGGGCCGCGGTCGCTCCTGGCGTTCAACGGGCACGCCGGCGGCCTGCACGTGCTGTTCACCGACCGCACGAGCGGGGTCACGACGTACGCGGCGAACCGGAGTCTCGACATCGCCGCACCGGATGCAGACGGTGCCACCCGCATCGACTTCAACCGGGCGACGAACCTGCCGTGCGCGTACACCCCGCACGCGACCTGCCCGCTGCCGCCCGCCGAGAACCGGCTCGACGTGGCGATCGAGGCGGGCGAGCAGCTGCCCGCAGCCTGACCGCGGAGCACGCACGCTCCGCCGAGCACGCACGGCCCGCGGGCGCGCACGGCCCCAGCCGCGCACCGGCGCAGCCGACCCGTCCACGAGAATGGGGGAGCCATGCCACGACCCACCTCCCGCATCCCGCTCAACACCCTCGCCGTCCCGTTCGGCCTCGCCGGCTTCGCCGAGACGTGGTCGTACGCCGCCCCCGTGCTGCACCTGCCCACCGTGGTGCCGCAGGTGTTCTGGGCGATCGCCGCCGTCGCGTGGGTGTGGCTGCTCGGTGCGCACATCGTCCGGGGCGCACGCGTCAGCGAACGGCTGGTCGACCAGCTCCGCCACCCGGCGCAGGGCCCGATCGCCGCGCTCGTGCCCGCGACCGCGATGCTGCTCGGCGTCGACCTGGCGCGGTTCGCCCCCGTCGCCGGGCAGGTCGTCGTACTCGCCGCCGTGGCCACCGCGGCCGGGTTCGCCGCCTGGCTGCTGAGCACCTGGTTCGAGGGTCGACTCGCCCTGGAGTCCGTGCACGGCGGCTACCTGCTGCCGACCGTCGCCGCGGCCCTGGTCGCCTCGGTCGCCACGCACGAGGTCGGCGTCGGCTGGCTGTCCTGGCCGGCCCTCGGTGTCGGCGTGTTCTTCTGGGGCGTCATGACCGGCCTGCTGCTCATCCGGCTGGCGTTCCGGCCGGCGCTGCCGGGGCCGCTCGTGCCGACGATGGCGATCCTGGTCGCGCCGCCGGCGGTCGCCACCCTGTCGGTGTTCGCCCTCACCGACGGCGCTGTGACCCTGCCCGTGCAGGCCATCGCGGGCCTCGGCGTCCTGATGGTCCTCGTCCAGCTGGCCCTGCTGCCGCGGTACGTCCGCCTGGCGTTCTCGCTCGGGTTCTGGTCGTTCGTGTTCCCGGCCGCCGCGGTCGCCACCGCCGCGGTGGAGTGGTTCCGGGCACTCGCGCTGCCGTCCGCCTGGATCCCCACCACCGCGTTGCTGGCGCTGCTGAGCGTGCTCGTCGCGGTCGTCGGTGCCCGCTCGATCGGGCTCGCCGTGCACCACCTGCTCGGGCAGGCCGAGCGGACCCTGCACGACGCCGACGACGAGGACGCCGCCCCCGGCCCCGTGACGGGCGCGACGCGCGTGGTCTGACGGGCGGGGCGGTCGGGCCGCGCAGGCGGCGGACGGGAGGCCCGGGGCGGCCCCGCCCCGCGCCTCCCGTCAGGTCGCGGGGACGCGTCTCCAGCCGCTGGTCGCCCGCCAGGCGGGCGCGTCGAAGTGGAAGACGCTGCCCATGCCGGGCTGGTCGAGGGTGCGCGTGATCGGGACGCCGCGCAGGTGGGCCAGGAGCAGCGCGCCGACCGCACCGTGCGACACGATCGTGACGTCGCCGGTGGCGCAGTGTCGGCGGACGGCCGCGACGATGCGCTCCTGGGCGTCGACCGCCCGCTCCCAGCCGCGGACCGATCGCTCGGGCTCGGCGAAGAACGTGTCGACGACGCCCTCGAACTCGGACGGCGGCAGGTAGCCGGTCGCGCTCCGGTCGATCTCGCCCAGCAGAGGGTCGTTCTCGACCGGCAGTCCGACGGCGCTGGCGAGCAGGTCGGCGGTCTCGACGGCCTTGCGCTCGGTGCTCGAGACGATCCGCCGGGAGCCCGGTGTCCATGCGAGCCGGTGTGCGGCGGCGGTCCGGACGCGACCCTCGGGTGACAGCCCCCACGACTCGATCGGGACCGCGGGGTCGACCACCACTTCCGCGTGGGTCAGGAACGACGAGGCCATCCGGCGATCCTCGCACGGTGCGAGGCGCGTCACACGGCGACACCGTCGGTCACGTTCCGCAACACCACTTCGCCGCCCGGCCGAACCGTCCTAGCGTCGCCCCATGACCGTGCCCGACCGCATCACCCTCGTCACCGCGCTGCAGGGCGCCGGCTGGCACCCCGCCGCCTGGCGCGCCGCCGGCCCGGCAGCACAGCGCCTCACGAGCCTCCGGCACTGGCGGGACGTCGTCGTCGAGCAGGACCGGCTCGGAGTCGACGCCGTCACCCTCGAGGACTCCTTCACCGCCGGCCCCACCGACCCCGACGGCGACCTCGACACGTCGACCGTCGTCGGCCGCCTCGACGCGCTCCTCGTCGCGAGCGCGGTCGCCCCCGCGACCCGCGCGATCGGTCTGGTGCCGACCGTCTCGGTCACGCACACCGAACCGTTCCACGTCGCCACGGGCCTCCAGACCCTCGACCACGTCTCCCTGGGGCGAGCCGGGTGGCGGATCCAGGTGAGCCCGACGACCCGCGAGGCCGCACTGTTCGGCCGGCGTCCCGGCGGCGACGACGCGGCCACGCTGTTCGACGAGGCACGCGAGGCCGCCGAGATCGTCTCCCGCCTCTGGGACAGCTGGGACGACGACGCGATCATCCGCGACGTCACGACCGGCCGCTTCATCGACCGCGACCGCATCCACAACGCGGCGTTCTCCGGTTCGTTCGTCTCGGTGCACGGCGCGTCGATCGTGCCGCGGTCGCCGCAGGGGCAGCCGCCGGTGTTCGCGCTGGCACACCGCGCCGACGCGGCCGCGTTCGCCGTGGACGCTGCGGACGTCGTGCTGGTCACGCCCGGCTTCGACGGCCTGGAGGATCGGGGTGCGCTGGCACTCGTCCGTGACGCCGAGCAGGCGGCCGGGTCCGACCTCCGTCGTCCGGTCCTCGCGGACCTCGCGGTGCTCATCGGGTCGTCGCCGGCAGCCGCCGCCGACGAGCTCGCCGCACTCGACGCGGCCGCCGGCGGCCAGTACGCCGTCGGCTCCGGGTCGGACACGTCCGTCCTCGCGACGACGGTGCCGGACCTGGTGGCACGGATCGCGGACCTGCGGGCCCTCGGGTACGCCGGCGTCCGGCTCCGTCCGCTGCGCATCCCGATCGACTCGACCGCCATCGCGCGGCAGCTCGTCCCGGCGCTCGTCACCGCGGGGCTCCGCGCCGACGTGGCGTCCCGTCCCACCGCCGACCTGCGCACGCGGCTCGGCATCGCGCCGGCGGTCAGCCGGTACGCGCGTCCTGCCGTCACCGGTGTCGGTGTCAGTTCCGGTGTCGGTTCCGTCTCCTCGGGGGTCTCAGCATGAGCGTCAAGCGTCAGGTCCACCTCGCCGCCCACTTCCCGGGCGTCAACAACACCACCGTCTGGAGCGACGACCGCGCCGAGAGCCAGATCGCGTTCTCGTCGTTCGAGCACTTCGCCCGGAACGCCGAGCGGGGGTGCTTCGACTTCCTGTTCCTCGCCGAGGGGCTGCGGCTCCGCGAGCAGAAGGGACGCATCCACGACCTCGACGTCGTCGGGCGCCCGAACACGCTCGCGATCCTCGCCGCGCTGGCCGGCGTCACCGACCACATCGGGCTCGTCGGCACGCTGCAGACGACCTTCAACGAGCCCGTCGAACTGGCGAAGCAGCTCGCCACGCTCGACCACCTGACCGACGGGTGGAACGTCGTGACGAGCTCGGACGCATTCCACGGTGCGAACTTCCGCCGCGGCGGGTTCCTCGACCACGCCGACCGGTACACGCGGGCCGCCGAGTTCGTGGAGCTGTCCCGCGAGCTCTGGGACTCGTGGGAGTCGGACGCGATCGTGGCGAACGGAGCGGGCGCCGCCGGGACCCTGGGCGCCGGGGCCTTCGCCGACCGCTCCCGCATCCACGACGTCGACCACCACGGCCCGCAGTTCGACGTGACCGGCACGTTCCCGGTCCCGCGCAGCCCCCAGCGCCACCCGGTGATCGTGCAGGCCGGCGACTCCGACGAGGGCCGCGACCTCGCGGCCGGGCACGCCGAGGTGGTCTTCTCGCTGCACACCGAGTTCGACGACGCGCAGTCGTTCTACCGCGACGTGACCGAGCGACTCGAACGGGTCGGACGGTCGAAGGACGAGCTGCTGATCCTGCCCGGCGCGACCTTCGTGCTCGGCGACACGGCGGACGAGGCCGAGGAACGTTCCCGGGCGATCCGCCGAGCCCAGGTCAGCCCGGCGACGGCGATCGCGTTCCTCGAACAGGTGTGGAACCGCGATCTGTCGTCGTACGACGTCGACGGGCCGTTGCCCTCGATCGAGCCGGACCTGGAGGGCGCCGACATCACCCGTGGCCGCGTCCGTCACACCCGCGACGTCCCCGCGCTGGTGCAGTCGTGGCGTGACCTCGCCGCGGCCGAACACCTGTCGATCCGTGACCTGGTCATCCGCGCCTCGACCCGTGGCGGCTTCGTCGGCACGCCCGCACACATCGCCGCCGAGATCGACCGGTACGTGCAGGAGCGCGCCACCGACGGGTTCGTCGTCGTGCCGCACACCAACCCGTACGGGCTCGACGAGTTCGTCGACCGGGTCGTCCCGCTGCTGCAGGAGCGCGGCGTGTACCGCCAGTCGTACGACGAGGGTGCGACGCTCCGCCAGACGCTCGACCTGCCCGGACGGGTCCTCGACCGGCAGCGGGTGCTCGCATGAGCCGGGTCCCGCTCTCCGTCCTCGACCTCGTCCCGGTGAGCAGCGGGTCGACCCCGGCCCAGGCCCTGGCGAACACGGTCGACCTGGCCGTCGCCGCGGAACGTGCCGGGTACGCCCGCTACTGGCTCGCCGAGCACCACCTCAACCCCGGCGTGGCCGGCAGCGCACCGACCGTCGTCATCGGTGCGGTCGCCGCTGCCACCAGTTCGATCCGCGTCGGCAGCGCCGCGACACTCGTCGGCAACACCCGCGGGCTGCAGATCGCCGAGACCTTCGGCACGCTCGCCGCGCTGTACGGGCCGCGCATCGACCTCGGGCTCGGCCGCTCAGGAGCACCAGCACCGGGCGCCCCGAAGCCGCCGTCGCTCGCCCCGCGGACCGACCGGGTCGTCGACGGCCTGCTCGTCCCCGCGCCGTTCGAGTTCCGCATCGCGCCGGGCAGCAGGTTCGCGCTGCAGGGTGAACTGCTCGGGCGGGTGCCGGGCGACGTCGAACGGTTCGCGGGCGAACTCGACCTGATCCGCGGGCTGTTCGCCGGCACGTGGTCGCGGGACGATGCTGTCGTCGAGGCGCCCCCGGCCTCCGGCGCACCCGTCGAGCTGTGGATCCACGGCTCCACCGGCGGCGAGAGTGCCCGGATCGCCGGCGCGCTCGGGCTGCCGTACGGCGCGAACTACCACACGTCCCCGGGCACGGTCCTGGCTTCGGTGCAGGCCTACCGCGACGCGTTCCGCCCGGGTGTGCTCGACGCGCCGCACGTCATCGTGTCGGCCGACGTGCTCGTGGCGCCGACCGCGGCCGAGGCGGACGAGCTCGGGCTCGGGTACGCCCAGTGGGTGCACTCGATCCGCTCCGGCGTCGGGGCGATCGAGTACCCCGCCCCGGACCAGGCTCGGGGGCTGCGGCTCCCCGCTGAGGCCGAGGCGTCGGTGGCGGACCGGCTCGCGACGAGGTTCGTCGGCGACCCGGCACACGTCGCGGAACGGCTCGAGACGCTCCGGCGGGTCACAGGAGCGGACGAGTTGCTCGTCACGACGATCGCGCACGACCACGACGCCCGGGTGCGCTCCTACGAGCTACTCGCCGCGGAGTGGGCGGCGCCTGTCGTCGAGGGGGAGTCCGCTCTGGCTGCGCGATAGCTCGCTGCGTGCGCATGTTCCGACGTCCCACCTGTCGTTCGACGGGTGGGACGTCGTTCGTTGCCCACGCATCGGGTGCGCCCCGCACGCACGACACCCCCGCGACCACGACGGCCACGGGGGTGTCACAGCGCACCTCAGCTGTTGTCGAGCGGCAGACCCTCGGGGTTCACCTCGGACGTCTTCACGGCCTCGTTCGACAGGTTGTAGGCCGCGAGCCACTTCGCGTAGGTGCCGTCCTCGATCAGCTCGTTGATCGCCGCCGCGACGGGCTTCGCGATCCCGCTGCCCTGCTTCGTCGTCGCGGCGATGAGCCCCTGCAGTGACGAGCCGGCGCCGGAGTACGTGCCCGCCGTCTTCGTCGGCTTCGCGGTGCCCTTGCTCTGCGTGTTCTGGTAGGCGATCGTCGGGTTCGGGCCGAAGTAGGAGTCGATCTTGCCCGAGTCGAGCGCGAGCTTGATCGCGTTGCCGTCCGGGTAGTACTTGATCATGAAGTCCTCGCCCTTCGCACGGAGCTCCTTCTGCCACTCGAGCAGGATGTTCTCCTGGTTCGTGCCGGAACTCACGGACAGGGTCTTCCCGGCGAGCACGGACGGGTCGCCGTCGAAGCGCAGCGAGCTCGACGCCAGCACCTGGAACGCCAGGTTGTCCTGCCGGTACGAGGCGAAGTCGTACTTCTCCTTGCGCTCCTCGGTCACCGTGACGTTCGAGAACCCGGCGTCGTACTTGCCGCTGTCGATGCCGACGAACAGGTTGTCCCACGTGGCGTTCTGCACGTCCGCGCGCAGCCCGAGCTTCGCGGCGACGAGCCGTCCGAGGTCGGGCTCCGAACCGGTGATCGTCTTCTGGTCGTCACCGGTGAAGGCGAGCGGCGGGAACCCGGCGGGCAGGGCCCCCACGCCGATCGTCAACTTGCCGGACTTCCGGACCGCGGCGGGGAGCGCGTCGTGCAGCTTCGTGTCCTCGGTGACCTCGACGGTCGTCTCCTTCGCCGCACCGTTCGAGGCGGCGCCGATGGTGACGGAGCCGTCGGGTGCGCCGCTCGTGTCGGCGGAAGCGCCCGCGGAGCACCCGGCGAGGGCGACGACGACGCCGGCTGCGAGGACGAGGAAGCCGGCGCGGTTGCGCCAGCGGGCGGGGGTGATCGTGGACATGGTTCTCCTTGGGGTGCGTGCGGGGATCAGGGTTCGGGGGTCAGCGGACGCGGGACAGGAAGTCGCGCGTGCGGGTGTGTTGCGGGTGGTCGAGCACCTGGGCCGGCGGCCCCTGCTCGACGACCCGCCCGTGGTCGAGGAACACGACGTGGTCGGCGACCTCGCGGGCGAAGGCGATCTCGTGCGTGACGATGACGAGCGTCGTGCCGGACTCGGCGAGGGACCGGATGACGCCGAGCACCTCGCCGACGAGCTCCGGGTCGAGCGCCGAGGTCGGCTCGTCGAGCAGGACGACCGACGGCTCGAGCGCCAGGGCCCGGGCGATCGCGACGCGCTGCTGCTGCCCGCCGGACAACTGCCGGGGGCGGGCCGCGCCGCGGTCGCCGAGTCCGACCCGATCGAGCAGGGTCCGTGCCCGGGCTCGGGCCGTGGGGACGGGGACCCCGGCGGCGATCGGCCCCTCGGCGACGTTCTCGAGCGCGGTGAGGTGCGGGAAAAGGTTGAAATGCTGGAACACGAACCCGATCCGGGCACGCTGCCGCAGGATGTGCCGCTCGGGCAGCTCCTTCCAGCGGGGGACCCCGTCGCGGCCGGTGCGCAGGCGGACCCCGATGGGCTCGTCGCCGACGGTGACGACCCCGCGGTCGAGCGGTTCGAGGTGGTTGATCGCCCGGAGCAGCGTGGACTTGCCGGAACCGGAGGGGCCGAGGACGACGGTCACGCTGCCCGACGGCAGCGACAGGTCGATGCCGTCGATGACGACGCTGTCCCCGAACGCCTTGACGGCTCCGTGGATCGCGATGGCGGCGCTCATCAGATGCTCCTGTCGTCGACGGTGGAAGCGGACCCGGACGCGACCGCGCGCTCGGCGGCGGCTGCCCGTGTGCGGCGACCCGCGCCTCCAGGCCGTCCCGGACCACGTCCGGTCCCGCCGCCCCGCAGCGCGCTCCGCACCCGCTGCCACGGTGTCGGCGGCAGCGCACGGACCGACCCGCGGGCCGTCCACCGCTCGACGTAGTACTGCACGATCGAGACCGCGCTGGTGAGCGCGAGGTACCAGATGGTGGCGACGACGAGCAGCGGGATGATGTCGCCCGGGTACGTGCTCGACAGGTTCTGCACCACGCCGAACAGGTCGAGCAGCGACACGTAGAACAGCAGCGACGAGGCCTTCAGCAGTCCGACGACCTGGTTCACGAACGCCGGGACGATCGACCGCAGCGCCTGCGGCATGATCACCCGCAGGAACTGCCGGCGACGGGGGAGCCCGAGCGCCTGCGCGGCCTCGTGCTGCCCGTGGTCGACGGCGAGCACCCCGGCGCGGACGATCTCGGACGCGTAGGCGATCTCACTGAGGCTCAGCCCGATGACCCCGATCGCCAGGTCGCCGAGCAGGTTCGCGGTCGGCACCTCGAACTGCGGCCCGAAGGGGATCCCGATGCCGATGGTCGGGTACAGCGACCCGAGGTTGTACAGGAAGACGAGCACCAGGATGAGCGGCACCGACCGGAACAGCCACACGTACCCCCACGCCAGCCCGGACAGCACCGGGTTGTGCGACAGCCGGGCGATGGCCACCAGGATCCCGCCGGCGAAGCTGATCACGGCGCTCAGCGCGGTGGCGGTGAGGGTCAGCTGCAGGCCGGTCAGGACCGCGGGACTGAACAGCCACTTGCCGACGGCCGGCCAGCCCCACTGCTCGTTCGTGAACAGCGTCTCGCCGAAGTTCAGCAGCACGACGAGCACGAGGGCCGCGGCGATCCACCGCAGCGGGTGCCGCAACGGCACGACGGAACGGTCGAGTGCGGCGTGTCCGGCAGCGTCGATGGTCGCGGTCTCCGGCCTGGAGGCGCGGCTCGCCCCGGTCGTCCGGCCAGCGTCGTCGACGCTGGTCGCCTCCCACTGCGGGGCCCTGGTGGTGTCGGTCATGTCGCGACCGTAGGAGGGCCGGACGCCGCCGACAACGCCTCGCGCAACACCCCGCCACGCGGCGCAACACCCGGCCATGCGGCGCAACGCGGCGTCACAGAACGGTGTCCTGCGTGACGTTCCGTGACGGCCGACGGAGCGCTACCGTTGCGCCATGACAGCGCATCGTGTGACCGCCCCGGTGCCCCCGGCGGACGGCACCAAGGTGAAGGGTCCGGCGTCGTACTTCCCGAGCATCGAGACGACGTACGGACGCCCGGTGCAGGAGTGGCTCGACCTGGTCGCCGACCGGCTCGACGACCACCAGCACATGGAGGTCGTCGGGTGGCTCAAGGCCGAGCACGGCCTCGGGCACGGGCACGCGAACGCCCTGGTCGCCTACGTGAAGCACGCGCTGGCCTCCTGAGCGGTCGCGTCGCTCGCTTGTGGTGCGGCGGGTGTCGGTCGCAGTGCGTGGTGCGGCGGGTGTCGGTGGCGTCGGTCGCGCTGCTGGCCGCGTGGTGCGGCGGGTGTCGGTGGTCGTTCCTAGCGTGGGGGCGTGGCCGAACCCGTCGATGCGTGGTGGCGCCGCCGACAGTGGTCGCGCGGCGATGCGGTGCCGTACGCCGTCGGACAGTTCCGCGCCGACTGGGCTCCGTACCCGGTGCTCATCCGGCAGTACCACCCCGACTGGAACCACGGCGTCGTCCTGACCCAGGTCCCCCCGGCGGCCGAGGTCCTGCTCACCTGGGAGTGCGACGTCGGGCACGTCTTCGTCGCGACCCCGTCCGAACAGCGGTCCCGCCCGGGCCGTGAACGCCGCCGCTCCGTCTGGTGCCCCGAGTGCGCGGCGCAGGCCCAGCCGCAGCGGTGGCCGGTGCTGCCGTCGGACTGGCCGCAGGCCGTGCCCGTGCCGCAGCGGGTCGTCCGGAGTGCGGGACGACAGACCCTGCCGGCGGCTCCGGTGCGCGGGGTGCCGGCCGGAGCCGTCGCGTCGAGCCGTTCCCGGTCCCGTCGGCCCGTCGCCGGGACGGCCGGGTCCGCCGGCTCGGCCGGCTCGGCAGGGACGGCCGGTGGGGCGCCACGGCGGAGCGCCCAGTCCGTGCCCCGCACGATCTGTCCGAATACCCCGCGGCTGCCGTCGGGTGAGTCGTTCACGAGCGTCTGCGCCCCGGCGACCGCCTCGGCGGTCGAGGCCGAGCTCCGGGGCATGCTGTCCGAGCGGTTCGCGTTCACGTACGACCACTCCGCGATCCGACTCGACCGCCCGTTCTTCGACCACGTCGAGGCCTGGCCGGACATCATCCTGCCCGAGCTCCGCGTCGCCATCGAGTACGACTCCACCGGTCGGCACGGGCTCGAGCACGTGGGCCCGCGGCAGGAGACCGACCGGAAGAAGGACCGCGCCGTCCGCGCCGTGGGGTGGGAGGTCGTCCGCATCCGCACCGGACGGCTGCCGGCGCTCGGCCCGCACGACCTGCAGGTCTCGGGCATCTCCGGCCGGACCGTCGACCGGCTGGCGGACACCCTGCGCGAGCTCCGGGGCGCGCTGTTCGTCGACGCGTACGCCCGGTGACGCCGTCGATCGGGGTACACGCACGGCCCGGCGGGGTACGGCCCGGCTGGGAGCGGTCGCGAGCGACGGGTAGGTATACATGGTGACCACCGTCTTCTGTCTCCACGCCCTCGGCGCGAGTTCCGAGGAGTTCGCGCTGCTGCGCGCCGAACCCCTCGGCGACCTCGACCTGATCGGCATCGACCTGCCCGGCTTCGGCCGCAGCCCGGCGTCGTCCGGCACCACCGTCGAGGAGATGGCCGTCCTGGTGGAACGCGCGATCGGGGCGAGCGGCTCGACGGAGTGGATGCTCCTCGGACACTCGATGGGCGGCAAGGTCGCTACGGTGGTGGCCGACCGCACGATCTCCGGCGCGAACGGCCTGTTCGGACTGCGTGCCGTGGTGCTCCTCGCCGCTTCCCCGCTCGCCCCGGAGCCGATGGACGACGACCGCCGCTGGACGATGCTGTCGTGGGCTGCCGGTGGCCCGATCGGCGCCGAGGACGCCGAGGAGTTCATCGGCGCCAACACCGCGGCACCCCTGGCGCCCGCGCGCCACATCGCGGCGGTGCAGGACGTCGAGCGGACCGACCCCGCCGCCTGGACGGACTGGCTGTCCCGCGGCAGCCGCGAGGACTGGTCGGACGCAGCCCCGAACCCGGTGCCCGCCCTGGTGCTCGCCGGCGCCGAGGACGGCGACCTCGATGCCGACGCCCAGCGCCGCCTGACCCTGCCGCACTGGCCGAACAGCGAGCTCCACGTCGTCGACGGGGCCGCCCACCTGCTGCCCTGGGAACAGCCGAAGGCCGTGGCCGAGCGCATCCGCGACTTCTGGCAACGCCGGGTCACGGGATCGCCGGTCGTCCCCGTGGAGCACGCCCGCGTGATCGCCTCGCCGCGGGTCAGCGCCCGGACGCGGGGGCTGCTGGCCCAGCGGTCCCTGCCCGACGACCCGGCCGCGGCACCCCACGCGCTCACGCCGACGCAGCTGGACACCCTGCGTGCGGTCGCGCGGATCGTCGTCCCGCAGCCCGGCACCGACCAGGTCGACCTGGCGCTGCGGGTCGACGCGCAGCTGGCCGCGGGGCTCGGCGACGGCTGGCGGCCCGACGGCCTGCCGGTGGACGCCGAGGCCTACCGTGCCGCGCTCGACGTCCTCGCTGCACCCGCCCGCGACGGCGTGCTCGACCAGGCCCTCGAGTCCGTGGCTGTCGGGCGCTACCGCGCCGACGGCGACCTCGACGCCGAGCAGCTGCGCGCGTGGTTCGAGGACGCCAGCGTCGACCTCGTGAAGCACTGGCTCGCACACCCCGCCACCATGGCCGCCATCGACTTCGACGGGTACGCGAACGGCGGTGACGGCGTCCGCAAGCAGGGCTTCCAACTGCTCGCGGCGGGCGAGCGCGAGGCCTGGGAACCCGAGGCCCCCGCCGACCCCGGCACCGCCACAACGATCGACACCGCACCGACGACCGGAGCTGCACGATGAGACTCGACGGACAACGCACGTACGGCACGGACGACGTCGTCGACGTGGTGGTGGTCGGCACCGGGGCCGGGGGAGCACCGCTCCTCGCATCGCTGGCCCGCCGTGGCCTGACGGTCGTCGCGCTCGAGGCCGGGCGCAACACCGAGCCGGGCGACCACGTGCCCGACGAGGTCGCCGCCCCCGGTGACATCAACTGGATGGACGAGCGGCTGAGCGGCGGTGGAGCCCCCACGGCCTTCGGCCCGAACAACAGCGGCACGGGCGTCGGCGGATCGACGCTGCACTGGGGCGCGTTCACCCCGCGGCCGAGCGAGCACGACCTGCGGCTGCGGACCGAGAGCGGCGCGGGGCAGGACTGGCCGATCAGCCACGCCGAGCTCACCGGCTGGATCGAGCAGGTCGAGCACGACGTCGGCGTCGCCGGCCCCGAGCACTACCCGTGGGACCCCTCCCGCCGCTACCGGATGCGCCCGCCGGCACGGAACGCCTCGTCGGACATGATGATGCGCGGCACCGCGGCGGCCGGGATCACCGCGACCGATGCCCCGGTCGGCCTGACCACCGAGGACCGGCACCAGGAGCACCACGGGCTGCGTCAGGCCTGCGTGTCCTGCGGCTCCTGCCACCAGGGCTGCCGCAACGGCTCGAAGGTGTCGATGGACACGACCTACCTGCCCGCCGCCGTGGCGTTCGGTGCCGAGATCCGTCCGGAGTCCTTCGTGCACGGCATCGAGCTCGACGCGGCGGGACGCGTCGAGGCGGTCCTGTACACCGCCGACGGCCGCGAGCACCGCCAGCGCTGCCGGTCACTCGTCCTCGCCGCGGGTGGTGTCGAGACGCCGCGTCTGCTGCTGCACACCGGTGTCGCGAACGGCAGCGGGCAGGTCGGCCGGAACTTCACCGCGCACGGAGCCACCCAGGTGTGGGCGCGGTTCGACGATTCGATGCGCTCGTACCGTGGGTACCCGTCGTCGATCATCACCGAGGACTTCGTCCGACCGGCGGACGCCGACTTCGCGGGCGGCTACCTCATCCAGAGCCTGGGCGTGCAGCCACAGACCTTCGCGACCTCGCTTGTGCGGGGTGGCGGACTCCGCGGTGCCGAGCTCGTCCGGGCGCTGCAGGACTACCCGTTCTCGGCCGGCGTCGGCATCAACGCCGAGTGCCTGCCGTACGACGACAACCGCCTCGAGCTGACCGACGAACTCGACGAGCACGGTGTCCCACGTGCCCGGGTCTCGTTCACCCCGGGCTCGAACGAAGAGGCGATCCGCCGCCACGCGGTCCGCACGATGACGACCATCGTCGAGGCCGCTGGCGGTCAGGACGTCCGGGTGCTCGAACGCACGGCGCACACCATCGGCACCGCGCGGATGGGCAAGGACCGCGAGACCTCCGTCGTCGACCAGGACGGCCGCTCGTGGGACGTCCCGAACCTGTGGATCGCCGACAACTCGGTGTTCCCGAGCGCGGTCATCGCGAACCCGGCGCTGACGATCATGGCGCTCTCGCTCCGTACCGCCGACCGCATGCTGCAGGCCGCCTGAGCAGCAGACGTCAGCCGCGGAGCGCCAGCGCCTCGCTCGTCCACCGGGCGTGCAGGTCCCACGGATCGTCGACTCCGGCGGCGACGGCCTCGACGTGCGCGAGCAGCTCGGGCGTGACCCGGAACCACTCGGTGCCGGGGTAGCGGCTGCCCGCGAACGTGGCGTGCCGGCGCCGCTCGAGGGTCCGGTCACCGCGTTCGAACGCCAGCAGGTCCTGGTGCGGGATCGCCGCGAGCCGCTGCCGGGGGTTCATCGTCGTGCCGATCTTGATGCGGTCGCCGAAGTCGTCGCGCATCCGCAAGTAGTAGACGACGTCGACCCGAGGGGGAGCGAGGTCGCCGTCCGGCACGTCACCCCACCGCCACTCGCACCGGGCACACACCATCCCCGAGGGGTACCGCACCCCGATCCGCGAACCGCACGCCGGGCACGGGCCGGGCAGTGCGTCCTCGATGCCGGGGTGTTCGGCCGCGAGGTCGGCGACGAACGCGACGTGCGCGCCGCACAGGGGGACGCCCGCGAGCCCGTCCGCGAGCACGCGTGCGCAACCAGGCACGCAGCACGAGGAGGTGACCATGCGCCGAACGTTAGCCCGACCCACCGACGTGCCCCGGGCCTCCCGGCCGCTGCGCGCGCTGGGCCCACCGGGCGTCCCGGGCGTACCTGGTCGAACCGGGCGTACCTGGTCGAATCGGGCGTACCTGGTCCGATCTTCCGACCAGGTATGCCCGTTCCCACCAGCCATCGCGCCCGTTCTGGGAAGGAACGGGCGTTCCTGCGGCAACCGGGCGCCCCGCACGTCCGCCGAACCGGGCGTACCGACCGAGAACGGGCGTGCCGGGCGTGCCTGGTCGAATCGGGCGTACCTGGTCCGTTCTTCTGACCAGGTACGCCCGTTTCCACCAACCATCGCGCCCGTTCTGGGAAAGAACGGGCGTACCTGCGGCAACCGGGCACCCCGCACGTCCGCCGAACCGGGCGTACCGACCGAGAACGGGCGTACCTGGTCGAATCGGGCGTACCTGGTCCGTTCGTCCGACCAGGTACGCCCGTTCCCACCAGCCATCGCGCCCGCCATGGGAAAGAACGGGGACGCAGGCCCGCCGTCAGTCGCTGAAGATCACCCCGACGGGCTCGCGCTTCTCCTCCTGGAACTCGTCCTCACCACGACCGAGCGCCCAGTACGCCGACAACGACATCTCGCGCTTCTCCAGCCCCCAGTCGTCCTGCAACAGCCGACGGATCGCCTTCATCGCGGTCCGCTCGCCGTGCGCGAATACCTGGACCGGCCGGGAGGCACGCGGCAGCCCGCGGGCCGTCTCCAGCAGGAGCGTGCCCGGCTGGGCGCCGGTGGCGTCCCGGTGCAGCCACCGCAGGTCGACCCCGGCCGGGTGCCGGATGTCCTGCTCGTCCGCGGGCCCGGCCACCTCGACCAGGGCGACCCCGGTGGCGGAGTCGGGCATCGACTCGAGTGCCGCGCCGATCGCGGGCAGGGCGCTGTCGTCACCGAGCAGCACGTGCGTGACCGCCGGGTCGGTGGTCGGCGCGTAGCCACCACCGGGCCCGGACAGGGCGAGCCGGTCGCCCGGCTGCGCGGACGCTGCCCAGGGACCGGCGAGGCCCTCGTCGCCGTGCACGACGAAGTCGATCGCGATGGTCCGCGTGGTGTGGTCGACCGCACGCACCGTGTAGGTGCGGCGGGCCGGGCGGTCGTGCTTCGGCAGGGTCTCGCGCAGGGCCTCGAGGTCGTACGGCGGCACGAGTCCGAGCGACGGCTTCGCGAGCAGGAGCTTGACGTACTTGTCGGTCGAGCCGAGCCGGTCGGGGTCGGCCTGGGCGACGAAGTCCTCGAAGGCCGAGCCGCCCAGGTGCACGCGCACCATGTGGGGCGAGAGCCGTTCGGTGCGGTCGACGACGAAGACGTGCTGGGGGCGTTTGGGTTTCGAGCTCATCGTGGGGGAGCTTCCTCTCGCGGGTTCGGCGCCACCTGGGTGATCCCTGCTTGACGCGCGCATCACTAAGGTTAGCCTTACCTCATGGACTCGACCGTCATTCCGTTCTCCGAGCTGCTGCGGCGTCGCACGCGGCGCTCGCACGGTGCCTCGGCCACGAGCGGCTTCATGCAGGACCTGCTCGGTGGCGACTGCGACGTCGCCGACTACGCGGACCTGCTCGGACAGTACGCCTTCGTGTACGACGCGCTCGAGCGGGCGGCGGAACGCATGGCCGACCACCCCGTCGCGGCGCCGTTCGTCACCGCGCAGCTCACCCGGATGCCGGCGATCCGTGCCGACCTCGAGTACCTGATCGGCCCGGACTGGCCCGAGCTGGTGTGCCCGCTGCCCGCGACGACCGCGTACGTGCGACGCCTCAACGAGGTCGCGGCGGAGTGGCCCGGCGGCTTCGTGGCGCACCACTACACGCGGTACCTCGGCGACGTGTCCGGCGGGCACGTGATCGGGCAGGTGCTGGCGGAGCGGTTCGGGTTCGACACGAACGGTGTCCTGTTCTACATCTTCGACCAGGTCGCCGACCCGAGCGACTTCGAGCACACCTACCGGGCCCAGCTCGACGCCGCGCCCTGGACGGCCGACGAGCAGGAGCGGGTGATCGCCGAGGTCGAGCTCGCCTACGACCTGAACCGGGGGCTGCTCGCCGGCCTCGATGCCCGCCGTGCGCCGTTCCGTCAGGAGCCGGGGGACACGACGGTTGCCGCCGTCACGGCCTGACCACACAGCGAGTGTCGTCGAGGCAGGCCAGCGCGGACCCTGCCCCGCGTCCGTCCGGACCCTGCCCCGCGTCCGTCCGGACCCGGCCCCGCGTCCGTCCGGACGGTCGACGTCATGCGCCCCCGGGTGCCGATACGCTGCTGGGACCCGGGACCAGCCTCCCGGACGACCCGGAAAGGACTCCATGACGGCGATCGACGGATCTGCACGCCACGAGCGCGCGCGGGACGACGTCAGCGGTGCGGTCGACAGTGACCTGCGCGCCGACGTCCGGTACCTCGGCAACCTCCTCGGCCGGGTGCTGCGGGAGAACGGGGGCGACGAACTGCTCCACGACGTGGAGTCGTTGCGCGCCGCCGTGATCGACGCCTACGAGGGCGACCACGCCGAGGGTGCAGCGCGTGCCCAGGCGATCGTCTCCGGCATGTCGGCCGAACGCGCCGAGGCCGTGGCACAGGCGTTCACCACCTACTTCCACCTGACCAACCTGGCCGAGGAGCACCACCGCGTGCGGGTCCTCCGGCAGCGCGGTGATGACGGTGGTGTGGCCGGCGACTCGTTCCCCGCCACCTACGCCGAGCTCGTCGCCGAGGTCGGCGAGGCCGAGGCCGCCGAGCGCCTCCGCACCCTGCGGTTCCACCCGGTGCTGACGGCGCACCCGACCGAGGCCCGCCGCCGCGCGGTCACCACGGGTGTCCGCCGCATCACGGACCTCATCGACGAGCGTGACCGCGCCCGGAACGCGACGGCCCGCGCCGAGAACGAGCGCCGCCTGCTCGAGGAGATCACGACCCTCCTGCGCACCTCGCCGCTCCGGACCACCCGGCCGACCCCGCTCGACGAGGTCCGTACCGCGATGAGCGTGTTCGACCAGACCCTGTTCGAGATCGTCCCGCAGGTGTACCGCCTGCTCGACGACCGGCTGCAGGGCGACGACGCCGGCCGCGCTTCCGTGATCGCGCCCGCGTTCGTGCGGTTCGGCACCTGGATCGGCGGCGACCGTGACGGCAACCCGCACGTGACGGCCGACGTCACCCGCCAGGCCGCCGAGATCGCGGCGGAGCACATCCTGCTCGGCCTCGCCCGCGCGACCACCCGAATCGGCAGCGCCCTGACGCTCGACGCGAGCGACACCCCCGCCGACGCCGGCCTCACCGCCCTCGTCGCCGCGCAGGAGTCCCTCGACCCGGGCATCGCCGAGCGCATCGGCGTCCGCGCACCGAACGAGACCCACCGTCGTGCGCTCCTGTTCGTCGCCGCGCGCATCGACGCCACCCGGACCGGCACCACCCCACTGGCCTACGACGGTCCCGAGGCGCTGCTGGCCGACCTGCGCACCATCCAGGCGTCGCTCATCGCCGCCGGCGCGATCCGCCCGGCCAACGGCGAGCTGCAGAACCTGATCTGGCAGGTCGAGACCTTCGGGTTCCACCTGGCCGAGCTCGAGGTCCGCCAGCACTCGCAGGTGCACCGCACCGCCCTGGCGGAGATCCGCGCCGGTGGCGAACTGAGCGAGACGACCGAAGAGGTCCTCGCCGTCTTCCGCACGATCGCCGGGCTGCAGTCCCGCTACGGCGTCCGTGCGGCCAACCGGTACATCGTGTCGTTCACGCAGTCCCCGGCGGACCTGGCGAACGTGCACGAACTCGCGGTCGCCGCGCTCGGGTCCGCCGAGGCCGCGCCGGTGCTCGACGTCATCCCGCTGTTCGAGACCTTCGCCGACCTGCACGCCAGCGTCGACATCCTCGACGAGGCCGTCCGCACCGAGGCGTTCCAGCGACGCCTCGCTGCGACCGGCCGTCGACTCGAGGTCATGCTCGGCTACTCCGACTCGTCGAAGGACGTCGGCCCGGTGTCCGCGAACCTGGCGCTGTACGACGCCCAGGCCCGCATCGCCGACTGGGCCCGAGACAACGACATCGAGCTGACCCTGTTCCACGGCCGCGGCGGTTCGCTCGGCCGCGGCGGCGGTCCCGCCAACGAGGCCGTCCTCGCGCAGCCGCCGGGATCGATCGACGGTCGGCTCAAGCTCACCGAGCAGGGCGAGGTCATCTTCGCCCAGTACGGCGACCAGGACATCGCCGCCCGCCACCTCGAGCAGATGGCCTCGGCGACGCTGTTCGCGTCGACGCCGTCGAACGAGGCGCGCACCGCCGCCGCGGCCGCCCGGTTCGCCGACCTCGCCCAGCAGCTCGACGACGTCTCGCGCGTCGCCTTCTACGACTTGGTCAAGGCCGACGGCTTCGCGCCCTGGTTCGCCCGGGTCACCCCGATGGAGGAGATCGGCCTGCTTCCCCTCGGCTCCCGCCCGGCCCGTCGTGGCCTGTCGGTGGAGTCGCTGGAGGACCTCCGCGCCATCCCGTGGGTGTTCTCGTGGACGCAGGCGCGCATCAACCTCGCCGGCTGGTACGGGCTCGGCTCCGCGCTCGAGGCCGTCGGTGACGTCGACGTGCTCCGCGCCGCCTACGCCGAGTGGCCGCTCTTCGCCGCGATGATCAAGAACGTCGAGATGTCGCTCGCGAAGACCGACGAGCACATCGCCCGCCGGTACCTCGAGCTCGCCGACCGCGACGACCTCGCCGCGAAGGTGCTCGACGAGATGGTCCGCACCCGCGACTGGGTGCTCCGCGTCTCCGGCGGCAGCGACGTGCTCGAGGACCGACCCGTCCTCGCCCGCGCCGTGCGCCTCCGCAGCCCGTACGTCGACGCACTGTCGCACCTGCAGCTCCGTGCGCTGCGCGCCATCCGCACGTCCGGCAGCACGGACCCCACGGACGCCGACCACCGGCTCCTGCTGCTCACCGTCAACGGGATCGCGGCCGGCCTGCAGAACACGGGCTGACGCCCCCACCCGACGGACAGGAGGCCCGGTGCCAGCTGGCACCGGGCCTCCTGTCCGTCCCCGCGCACGTCCCGGGCCGCACCGCCCAGCGGTCACGAAGCGTCTGCCGCGCCTCGCGTCGCCGCTCCGCCGAGTGGTCAGGACTCGTCGGGCGGCCCCGGCCGGGCGGTCACGAGGCGTCGGCTGCGCCGTCGCCGAGCGACGGAACACGACCGCTCGGCGGACGTGAGCGGGGTGTCGTGACCGCTCGCGCCTCGCGCCGTCGGTCGGCCCGAGCGGTCAGGACACGTCGGGTGGCGCCTGCCGAGTGGTCACGAAGCGTCGTCTGCGCCGTCGCCGGGCGACGGAACGCGACCACTCGGCGGACGTGAGCGGGGTGTCGTGACCGCTCGCGGCGCCGTCCCCGCGCACGTCCCGGGCCGCACTTCGTGAGCAGGAACGGTCGCGTCCGGCACCGCGAACCGACCGTTGCTGCTCACGAAGTGCCCGTCGAATCGATTCGGGGACGCGTAGCGTGTCGGAGGTGACGACGGAGCGCAGCCTGGGACCGACGACGACCGTGCTGCCCCCGATCGTGCCGCTGGCGCTCATCGTCGGGGTATCGCCGTTCGCGACGGACATGTACATCCCCGCACTCCCGGCCATCGCACGCGACCTCGGCACCACGCCCGGCGCCGTGCAGCTGTCGCTCACGGCGTTCCTCGTGGCCTTCGCGGTCGGGCAGCTGCTCGTCGGACCGGTGAGCGACGGGATCGGTCGTCGGCCGATGCTCGTCGTCGGGACCGCCCTGTTCGCCCTCGCGTCGGTCGGCTGCGCGCTCGCCCCCGACGTCGTGACGCTGGTGGTGGCCCGCGTCGCCCAGGGACTCGCCGGAGCCGCGGGTGCCGTGGCGGGTCGGGCGATGGTGTCCGACGTGACGAGCGGCACCCGGATGGCGAAGGTGTTCGGCACGCTTGCGGCCATCAACGCGATCGGACCCGTGGTCGCCCCGCTGGCCGGGGGAGCGGTGCTCACGGTCGGCACGTGGCGGCTCATGTTCGTCGTGCTGGCCGTGCTCGGCGCCGTGTTCTTCCTGGCCGTGGTCCTGCGGTTCCGCGAGACCCTGCCGCCGGAGCGCCGCGGCGGCGTCGGGTTCGCGGCCAACGGGCAGCGGATCCGCGAGCTCCTGGCGATCCCGAGGTTCCGGGCCTACGTGCTGAGCGGGGTGCTGTCGACGGTGGGGTTCTTCGCCTACATCGCGACGAGCTCGTTCGTGTTCCAGTCGGAGTTCGGGTTCTCCGAGGGGCTGTACACGCTGGTCTTCGCCACGAACGCGTCGATGATGATCGTCACGACGCTGTTGTTCGGCCGGCTCGTCGGGCGGTTCAGCGAGGACGCCCTGCTGACCCTGGGCCTGGTCGTCGGGACGGTCGGAGCCACCGCCGTGCTGGTGTCGGCGCTCCTCGGGCTCGGGCCGGTGCCGGTGTGGTGCGCCCTCGCGGTCGTGACGGCCGCGTGGGGCTTCGTCCTGCCGGCGGCGATGACCCGCACGCAGCACGTCGGCGCGGCGCACCCGGGCACGGCCGCTGCCCTGCAGGGCGGGCTGACCTTCGGCATCGGCGGTCTCGGCACCCCGCTCGCCGGCGCCCTCGGCGGCACCGCGCTGGCGATGGGCGGGGTGATGGCAGCGCTCATGGCCGCCGCCGTCGTGGTCCAGGTGACGGCGACGCGGCGAAACCGGTCCCACAACTGAGGGGCTGAGCCGGTAGGTTGCTGGTTGCAAGGCGCACCGATCTGAGGAGACCCACCGAGATGGACATCGTCGTACACGAGGCGGAGACCGACACCGCCGTCCTGGAGTGCAGCGGCCGGCTCAACATGGTCTCCGCGCCCACCTTCCGCGAGACCGTCGCCCAGATCGTCGGCAACGGGCGTTCGCGGCTCGTGGTCGAGCTCTCCGGGGTCGAGTTCATGGACTCCTCCGGCCTCGGCGCCCTGGTCGGCAGCCTGAAGACCGCACGCCAGGCCGGCGGCGACCTCCGCATCGCGGCGCCGTCGGAACAGGTCCAGATGGTGCTCAAGCTCTCCAACATCGACAAGATCCTGCGGACGTACCCCGACGGGGACGCCGCGGTGACCGACTGGTGATGACCGCCCCCGTCGCCGAGCACATGCTCGCACTGGCGTGCCCCCCGGACGACGTGTCCGCCGTGCACGACTTCCTCGCAGGCGTGTGGCAGCACGAGCCGTCCGTCGCCGCCGAGGACCGGATGGCCCTCGAGCTCGCCCTGGTCGAACTCACCTCGAACGTCATCGAGCACGGCGCCCGCCCGGACGGTGTCTCGTGCGAGCTCCGGCTCGAGATCGGCGACGAGCGCTTCCAGGCGCTGCTGTCCGACGACGGGGTCGCGGCGACGGTCGATCCCGACGCCGCCGTGCTGCCCGACGACTTCGCCGAGGGCGGTCGCGGGCTCGCGCTCGTCCGCATGGTCGTCGACGACCTGCGGTACGAACGCGTGGCCGACCGGAACCGCTGGACGGTGCTGCGCTCCCGGCACTGAGCGGGAGCACGGCCGTCATCGATCGGCCGAGTCGCAACGGTCGTCCGCCCAGCGCACTCCGTGGGCCGTAAACCGCAATGACGGGTCGGCGATTGTCGCGTTTCCCGGATACCGTGTCACGATTCGCGCGATGACTGTCGAGCCTGATCCCCGGATCCGGTTCGAGACGTCCGGCGCCGGACTCGACGCGGCCGTGCAACTGTACGAAGAGGCCTACGAGAGCACGGGGTTCTCGGCGTCCCGGACCGATCGTCCGTTCGCGTACCGGTTCCAGGTCGTGGGCGACGGATCGATGACCTTCCGCTCCACCCGGTTCGACGGGCGGATGCAGGGCGAGGTCGAGGTCCCCGACGAGTACGTCGTGATGTGGACGTCGGACGGCGGCGGCCGCGTCGACGTCGGTCGCCAGGAGGTCGACTTCGCACCGGGGACCCCACGGGTGTTCCCGACGCGGCGTCCCTTCGTGTTCGACCTGCAGGACGTCCGCCAGAGCCTCGTGCAGTTCGACCGCACGTACCTGGAGGGCGTCGCCGCCGAGGTGCACGGCACCCGGCCCGGCCCCCTCGTGTTCGACCACACCGCAGCGCCCCGGCCCGAGGACCTCCGCGCCTGGAACGCCCGGGTGCAGCGCGCCGCGGCGATCGTGCTCGGCCCGGCACCGCTCACCGCACTGGCCCTCGCCGAGACCGTGCGGGAGACCGCGCTGGCGTTCCTCGACGCGTTCCCGCACGAGACCATCGCCCCCGACGTCGCGCTGCCACAGGGTGCCACTGGTCGCGTCCGCGAGGCCGTCGAGTTCATGCACGCCTTCGCCCACACCCCCGTCACGACGACGGACGTCGCCGAGCACGTCGGCCTGAGCGTGCGGGGGCTGCAGCAGGCGTTCCAGCGGCAGGTCGGCACGGCGCCCAACGCGTTGCTGCGGGGGATCCGGCTGGACCGCGTGCACGAGGAACTCCGCCGCGCGTCGGCGGGCGACCTGACGGTGGCGAGCGTTGCCTTGCGCTGGGGCTTCGCGCACCTCGGCCGGTTCTCGGCGGCGTACGCGTCCCGCTTCGGGCAGTACCCGCGCGACACGCTGCAGCAGCCCCGGGGCGCGGTCCCGCAGCTCTGAACAGGGCAGCGCACCGCGCGTCACACTCCGGAACGGTGCCCCGCCGGTTCGTTACGCTGCCCGGGTGAGCAGACCGCGACCGTGGGTGATCGTCCCCGGCATCTGGAACTCGGGCCCGGACCACTGGCAGTCCGTCTGGGAGCAGGAGGACGAGCACGACGAGCACATCCAGCGCGACCACCACCAGCAGCAGCGCGCCGCCGTCCGCATCGCCCCCACCTCGTGGAGCGACCCGGACCCGGACGACTGGCGCGACGCTATCTCGACGGCCGCGGCCTCGTGCCCGGAGCCCCCGGTCCTCATCGCCCACAGCCTCGGGGTCCTGGCCGTCGCCGACTGGCTCGCCACCACGGCGGATGCTCCCGCGCTCGTCGCCGGTGCCTTCCTCGTCGCCCCACCCGACCCGCTCGGCGACACGTTCCCGGACGAGGCAGCGGGCTTCGTGGCGCCGCGCCCGGTGCCCTCGGCCCAGCGGGTCCCGACGCGCCTCGTCGTGAGCGACGACGACCCGTACTGCAGCGCGGACCGGGCACTCGTGTTCGCTGACGCGATGGGCGCGGACGTCCTCCGCGTCGGTGCCCTCGGGCACGTGAACGTCGCGAGCGGCGTCGGTGCCTGGCCCGCGGGCCGGGAACTGCTGCAGGCGTTCGAGGACGGCCTGCGCCCACCTCGGTGACGACGGGCGCGACACGCCGCTCAACTCCGCCGCGATATGGCAGGCGGTGCAGCGACACACCGCGGATGTCCCGCGTTTCGGCCCGCGCGATATTTATCCTTCGGACATGGAGACCCAGTCCGGCGCACGCACCCCGCTCGTGGACCCGTTCGGCCGCGAGCTCGAGGAGTGGCTCCGCGACGCACCGGCGACCCGTGCCCCCTACGTGCCGGACCTCGTCGTCCCGCCTGTCACCGGCCCCGTGCAGCGCCCCGGACACGCCGCGGACACCACCACGATCGCCGACCGAGCGACCTCCGACGCGACGACCGCCGCCCAGCCGAGCGCCCCGGCGCACGTCGCCACCCCGGCGCCGGCTGACGCGACGACCGCCGACCAGTCGGCCGCCCCGGCACCCGTCGCCGCCCCCGCGTTCCGCCGCGACCGCGCCCGCCACGCCGCCGTCTGCGCCCCGTCGTTCCCGGAGCCGCCGGAGCGTCTCGCCCTGCGCATCGATGACCTCGCGGTGGAGGTGTCGTCGTCCACCGGCCGCAGCAGCATCGAGCGCATCGTCCTGCTCGAGGACGAGGTCCGCCGCCGTGACGAGGACCTCGCTCGCCTCGCCGCGTGGGAGGCCACCGTCGCCGGCTCGGAGGACCCCGAGGTGACGGCCGCCCGCGCCTTCGCCCACACCGTCTTCGCCGACCTGCTGACCGATGCCGCCGCCGAGGCGGACCGCCGCGACCGCGCCGCAGCCCGCCGCGCAGCGACCGCTCCCGTGGCGCTCGTCACCCGGGCGGCCCCCGTGTCGACCCGCGCACCACGGAGCGTCCCCGCAGCAGAGCAGGCACCCGCACGCACCGCGGAAGCCGCGCCGGTGGTGGAACTCGTCACCCCGGAACGCGACGAACCCGTCCGACCGGTGCTGGGCCTCCCGGCCGTGTCCCCGGTGTCCGCGGCCACGCGACCGACCCCGCTCGTCCTGCCCGCCACCGGGCCGACGGTCATCGACCGCGCGGCCTTCGCCGCCGCGCTCACCGCGCACCAGGGCGTCACCGCGAGCACGCCGGTCGTCCTGCCGGACGCCGTCGCCGCCCCCGTCGTCCCGGCCCCCGTCGTGGACGCGACGGAAGCCGACACCGACTCCGCCGCGGCGGCAGCGCCGGCCCCGGCCGGCTGGTGGTCGCGACTCGTCGACCGGCTGCTCGGCCTGCTCGGTCGTCGCTGACGACCCGCGGCCGCGGTGCGATCGGCTGCATCGCTTCCGGTCACCCCGCTTCCGGCCCTACTGCCTGGAGGCCCGGATCACCCCACACGGACCGGCTGCCCCGTGCGGGGCGGTCGCCTCGGTAGACTGACGGGATGCCGACGCTCCGCGAACTCCAGGCCGTGATCGAGGACCTGTGGCCCGCCGCCGGTGCCGAGTCGTGGGACTCCGTCGGGCTCGTGGCGGGCGACCCGGACGCCACCGTCGAGCACGTGCACCTCGCCGTCGATGCGGTGCCGGCCACCGCCCGTGAAGCCGTCGAAAACGGTGCCGGGCTCCTGCTCACGCACCACCCGCTGCTGCTCCGTGGGGTGACGACGATCGCCGAGTCGACCTACAAGGGCAGCGTCCTCGCGACCCTCGTGCGTGGCGGCAGCGCCCTGCTCGCGGCGCACACCAACGCCGACGTCGTGACGACCGGCACCTCGGCCGTCCTCGCCGACCGACTCGGGCTCACCGAGCAGCGACCGCTCGACGCCGGAGCCGACCCCGACACGGGCATCGGCCGAGTCGGGGTGCTTCCCGAGGGGACGACCCTCGGCGCCCTCGCCCGGAAGCTCGTCGACCTGCTGCCGCCCACGGCCACCGGGGTCCGCGTCTCCGGTGACTTCGACCAGCCCGTTCGCACCGTGGCGCTCTGCGCGGGTGCGGGCGACTCGCTGCTCGGCCACCCCGCCGTGCTCGACGCCGACGTCTACATCACGAGCGACCTGCGGCACCACCCGGCCTCGGAGTTCCGCGAGCAGGCGCTGCTCGGCGGCGGGCCGGCGCTCATCGACACCTCGCACTGGGCCACCGAGTGGCTCTGGCTCGACGTCGCCGCAGAGCAGCTGCGCACCCGGGCCGGGGTCCGCGTCACCGTGAGCGACCTCCGCACCGACCCGTGGGACTTCGCCGTCCTGCCGGCCGCCGAACCCACCACCCCCACAGAAGGAGCCTGACCATGAAGGCAGCACCCGAGGACCAGGTCATCCTCCTCGACGTCCAGCGTCTCGACAACGACGTGACGCGCATCGCGCACCGCATCACGTCGTTGCAGAAGGGCGACCAGCTGACCGAGCTGAGCAAGCAGGCCGCGGCGCTCCGGAGCGAACTCGTCGCCGCCACCGGCGAGGTCGAGGACGCCGAGCGCGACCTCGCCCGCCTGGAGTCCGACACCGCTGTGGCACAGGCCCGTGTCGAACGCGACACCACGATGCTGCAGAACGTCGCGAACGCGAAGGACGCCGCCGGACTGCAGAGCGAGCTCGACTCGCTGCAGCGGCGCATCGGCGGCCTCGAGACCGCTGAGCTCGAGATCATGGAGAACCTCGACGGGCTCCGCGCCCGGGTCGGTGACATCGAGGCCAAGCTCGCCGACGTCGAGGCTGCCCGCGGTGGTCTGGTCGCCGAGCGCGACGCGGAGATCGCCCGGCTCACGGCCGACCGCGAGTCGGCCGAGCAGGCCCGCGCCGACGTCGCCGCCAAGGTGCCGGCCGAGCTGCTGGCCCTGTACGACCGCCAGCGCGCGCGCTACGGCTTCGGAGCCTCGCTGCTGCAGGGTGGCGTGTCGACGGCCTCGGGCGTGGCGCTCAACAACTCCGACCTGCAGACCATCCGCCGGGCTGCGCCCGACGACGTGGTGCTGTGCCCCGACAGCGACGCGATCCTGGTGCGGACGGCCGAGTCCGGGCTGTAGTCGCGAGCGACGTCCGTGGCGGAGGCGCGGTGCCAGCTGGCACCGCGCCTCCTGTCCGTTCGTGGGCTGGTCGCAACGCGTCGCGTGCGTGCCGCCGTGCGGTCACGACCTGTCGGCTGCGGTCGTGCCGGCCGACGGTTGGTGACCACTCGGCGAACCTGAGCGGGGAGTCGTGACCGTGCGCGCCGACTGCGCCGCCAGACGGGAGGCCCGTGGCGGCGCCGCACCGCGCCTCCCGTCCGTCGTGGGCTGGTCGCAACGCGTCGCGTGCGTGCCGCCGAGCGGTCACGAACCGTCGGCTGCGGC
Source organism: Curtobacterium sp. MCPF17_021 (assembly GCF_003234605.2). Lineage (NCBI taxonomy): Bacteria > Bacillati > Actinomycetota > Actinomycetes > Micrococcales > Microbacteriaceae > Curtobacterium > Curtobacterium sp. MCPF17_021. Next base: position 1,763,914 of record NZ_CP126252.1, read on the forward strand.
CGTGCCGGACGACACTCTGTGACCACTCGGCGAACCTGAGCGGGGAGTCGTGACCGCGCGCGACGTCCGCGCGACGCGGGCCAACGCGGCACGGAGGAGGGGCGAATGGGCCGGCCGTACGCCGGGTTCTGTCCCGCCGCTTGCACGGCGGTGACGGCCATCTCTCTCGGACCGACGTTGCCGTCGGCCTCCAGCGGTCTACCCGAGGACTCGGCGAGCAGCCTCAACGTCCTCTGTCTGACCTTGCTCCGGGCGAGGTTTACCGAGCGGATCCGGTCACCCGGACCCCTGGTGGTCTCTTACACCACCGTTTCACCCTTACCGACGTTGCCGCCGGCGGTCTGCTTTCTGTGGCACTGTCTCGCGGATTGCTCCGGGTGGGTGTTACCCACCGCCCTGCTCTGTGGAGCCCGGACGTTCCTCGGCGCTCCCGGGGGAGCGACGCGACCGTCTCACCGACCCATTCGCTGGAGCGAGTCTACCCGGCTCCGCGGTGCCCGATGCGAGGTGAGCCTCACGCACACGCGTACCTGATGAGAACGGGCGTACCTGGTCGGAAGTTCCGACCGGGTACGCCCGATTCGACCAGGTACGCGCGACCAGGACTAGACGCTGCGCGCCGCCAGGGTCGCGGCACCGATGATGCCGGCGTTGTTGCGCAGCGTCGCGGGGATGATGTCGGCCTGCAGGTCGAGCAGCGGGAGGAACTCCTCGTACTGCTTCGAGACCCCGCCGCCGACGACGAAGAGCTCGGGGGAGAGCAGAGCCTCGAGCGTCGAGTAGTACTTCTGCAGACGCTTCGCCCAGTGCTTCCACGACAGGTCGTCGCGCTCCTTGGCGGCGAACGAGGCGCGGGACTCGGCGTCGTGCCCCTCGATCTCCAGGTGCCCGAGCTCCGAGTTGACGATGAGCACGCCGTCGTTGATGAGCGCGGTGCCGATGCCGGTGCCGAGCGTCGTCACGATGACCAGGCCGTCCTTGCCCTTGGCCGCACCGAACTGCTGCTCGGCGAACCCGGCGGCGTCGGCGTCGTTGACGAAGTGGATGGAGCGGCCGAGTTCCTTCTCGAACAGCGCCTCGGCCTCGAAGCCGATCCACTTCTTCGACACGTTCGCGGCGGACATCGTCTTGCCGTCCCGCACGATCGCCGGGAAGCAGACCCCGACGGGCACGTCGTCACCGGGGGCGAGCTCACCGATGATCTCCTTGACCACCGCCGTGATGTCCTGGGGCTTCCCGCCCTCGGGCGTGGCCTTCTTGATGCGGTCCGTGGTGAGGGCGCCGGACGCGACGTCGACGATCGCGCCCTTGATGCCCGTACCACCGATGTCGACGCCGACTGCGAGGGAGGTCATGAGGTTGTCGTGCCTTTCGGTTGCCTGCCGGAGGTGTCCGGTCAGGAGACGGTGAGGAGCTCCGCGCCGCGTTCGGTGACGACGAGGGTGTGCTCGAACTGCGCGGTCCACGACTTGTCACGGGTCGAGACCGTCCAGTCGTCGGACCAGATGTCGGCCTCGATGCCGCCGAGCGTGAGCATGGGTTCGATGGTGAACACCATGCCGGGTTCGATCACCGTGTCGTACTGCGGTGCGTCGTAGTGGGGGATGATCAGGCCGGAGTGGAACGCCCGACCGACGCCGTGTCCGGTGTAGTCGCGGACGACGCCGTAGCCGAAGCGCTTCGCGTACGCCTCGATCGCGCGGCCGATCACGTTGACCTGCCGGCCCGGGGCGACGGCCTTGATGCCGCGACGCAGTGCCTCTTCGGTCCGGGTGACCAGGTCCGACACCTCGGGCGCTGCCTGCCCGACGACGAACGTGCGGTTCGTGTCGCCGTGCATCCCGTCCTTGTAGGCGGTGATGTCGATGTTGACGAGGTCGCCCTCCTGCAGGACGGTGTCGTCGGGGATGCCGTGGCAGATGACCTCGTTGAGGCTCGAGCAGAGCGACTTCGGGTAGCCGCGGTACCCGAGCGTGGAGGGGTAGGCACCGTGCGCGACGACGAACTCGTGCCCGATCCGGTCCAGCTCGTCGGTGGTCACACCGGGGCGGATGGCTTCGCCGACGGCGTCGATGGCCTGCGACGCGATGCGTCCGGCGACGCGGATGCGCTCGACCTCGTCCGGCGTGTAGGTGTCACCGAGACCGTGCTCGTGGGGCTCGACCTTCCCGACGTACTCCGGACGCTCGATGTCCTTCGGGACGGCGCGGTGCGGGGAGATGCGGCCGGCGGTCAGGTGTCCGTGTTCGTCCCGGGGCATGCGGACCACTCTAGCCGCGGCGCGACGCGCCGAGCGCAACCGCCCCGCGGCGCGACGCGCCGAACGCAACCGCTTCACGGTGCGGCCCGACGTGGTGGACGTGACTGCCTGGAGGCCCGGTGCCGGTCCGGCGGACCGGCACCGGGCCTCCAGGCAGTCACGTGGGTACGGTGGGCGGCATGAGCGAAGACCGCATCGAGTCCCAGTGGTGGTTCAACGACAAGACCGGCCAGGTCGAGCAGGGCCCGCAGTCCCCGCAGCGCGACCGGATCGGCCCGTTCGCGACGCGCGAGGAGGCGCAGCACGCGCTCGACCGCATCGCCGCGAACAACGAGAAGTGGGACGCTGAGGACCGCTGAGCACCGCGGCCGGCGCCCCGCCGACGCCCCGGTGACGGCGCGTCGCACGGCCCCGCGCACACCGCCGGACCACTAGCCTGGGACGAGGCCCGCCAGCGGCCACCCGATACACGGAAAGGTCGTGCATGGACAAGCAGACGGACTTCGTGCTCCGCACCATCGAGGAGCGCGGCATCAAGTTCATCCGACTCTGGTTCACGGACGTCATCGGGACGCTGAAGTCGGTGGCGATCGCCCCGGCCGAGGTCGAGGGCGCGTTCGCCGAGGGCATCGGGTTCGACGGCTCCGCGATCGAGGGCCTCACCCGTTCCTACGAGGCCGACGTCCTGGCACACCCGGACCCCTCGACCTTCCAGATCCTGCCGTGGCGCGGCGAGATCGACCCCACCGCGCGGATGTTCTGCGACATCACGACGCCGGACGGGCAGCCCGCCGTGGCCGACCCCCGCAACGTGCTGAAGCGCACCCTGGCGCGTGCGAGCGATCGCGGGTTCACGTTCTACACGCACCCCGAGATCGAGTTCTACCTGCTCAAGAGCCGCGAGTGGAAGGACGGCGGCCCCCAGCCCGTCGACCAGGCCGGCTACTTCGACAACGTCCCCGGCGGCAGCGCGCACGACTTCCGCCGCCGGTCCGTCCGCATGCTCGAGGACCTCGGCATCTCGGTCGAGTTCTCGCACCACGAGGCCGGCCCCGGGCAGAACGAGATCGACCTCCGCTACGCCGACGCACTGACGATGGCGGACAACATCATGACCTTCCGCACGGTGGTGAAGGAAGTCGCGATCGAGCAGGGCGTCTACGCGACGTTCATGCCGAAGCCGATCTCCGGCCAGCCCGGTTCCGGCATGCACACCCACGTCTCGCTGTTCGAGGGCGACCAGAACGCCTTCTACGAGGCCGGTGGCCAGTACCAGCTGTCGCAGACCGCCAAGCACTTCATCGCCGGGGTGCTCAAGCACGCGCCGGAGATCACCGCGGTGACGAACCAGTTCGTCAACTCGTACAAGCGCCTCTGGGGTGGTGACGAGGCCCCGTCCTTCGTCACCTGGGGCCACAACAACCGCTCGGCCCTGGTGCGCGTGCCGCTCTACAAGCCGAACAAGGGCCAGTCCTCGCGCATCGAGTACCGCGGCATCGACTCGGCGGCGAACCCGTACCTGGCGTACTCGCTGCTGCTCGCCGCCGGCCTCAAGGGCATCGAGGAAGAGTACGAGCTCCCCGCCGAGGCCGAGGACAACGTCTGGAGCCTCAGCGACTCGGAGCGCCGGGCCCTGGGCTACAGCCAGCTGCCCGCGAGCCTCGACCACGCGCTGAGCCTCATGGAGGACTCCGAGCTGGTGGCCGAGACCCTCGGCGAGCAGGTGTTCAACTTCGTGCTGCTCAACAAGCGGCAGGAGTGGAAGCGCTACCGCGACCAGGTCACCCCGTTCGAGCTCGACACCAACCTCGGCGCGCTCTAGAACCGAGCGCCCTGACCCCTCGGGAGCACGTTCCACATGACCGGTCGGACGACGACGTCACGTTCGGAGCTGGCCCGTCTGGGGTTCGCCGAGCTGTCGGAGAGCCTCGAGCGGGCTGCCGACCTGGAGGCCCGGTTCGGCCCCGACGTGCCGCTGCCGGTCGCCGGGTCTGCCGCGCTCTGGGGCGGCACCGCTGATCCGGACGGCGCCCTGCGGATGCTCGAGCGGCTGCTCGAGCGTGCGCCGGACGAGCTCCGCCCCGTCCTGACGGACGACGCGGCGACCGAGCGCCTGATCCGCCTGCTCGGCGCCTCGATCGGTCTCGGGGAGTTCCTGCACCGGCGTCCGGCCGAGCTCGCAGTGCTGCTCGAACCGGTCGGTGAACCGTGGTCGCAGGAGCGGTACACGGCGTCGCTGACCGAGGCCGTCGACGGTGCCACGGGTGAGGACGCCCGGATGCGCCTGCGGGTGCGCTACCGCCGACACCTGGCCCAGATCGCCCTGTTCGACGTGCTGCACCCCGTGCCGACGGACGCGTTCCCGGCCGTCGCGGCGGGCCTCGCCGACCTGGCGGGCGCCACCCTCGACGCCGCCGTCGACATCGCCCGGCGCGAGGTCCCGTTCCCGGCGGCCGACGTCGCGGCGACCCCGCTCGCGGTGATCGCCATGGGCAAGGCCGGTGCGCGCGAGCTCAACTACGTCAGCGACGTCGACGTCATCTTCGTCACGGAGCCCACCGACGACGTCCCCACCGACCGGGCCGTGCTCGTCTCCACCCGCATCGCGATCGCGGCCATGCACGCGATCACCGACCTCGCCGCTGAGCCCGCCCTGTGGGAGGTCGACGCGAACCTCCGGCCCGAGGGCAAGGACGGCGCACTCGTCCGCACCCTCGACTCCCACGTGGCGTACTACGAGCGCTGGGCGAAGGGGTGGGAGTTCCAGGCGCTGCTCAAGGCCCGCCCGATCGCCGGGTCCGCCGACCTGGGCGACCGGTACGCCGAGGCCGTCGCGTCGTTCGTGTGGAACTCCTCCACCCGGCCGGGGTTCGTCGAGTCGGTGCAGCGCATGCGCGAGCGGGTGACCGAGCACATCCCCGACGCCGACGTCGACCGGCAGCTCAAGCTCGGCCCCGGCGGCCTGCGGGACGTCGAGTTCACCGTGCAGCTCCTGCAGCTCGTGCACGGCCGTGACGACCCGTCCGTGCGGGTCCGGTCGACGCTCGAGGCGATGGACGCCCTGACCGACGCCGGGTACGTCGGCCGTGCTGAGGCCGCTCGGTTCGGCCCGGACTACGCGCTGCTCCGGGTGCTCGAGCACCGCATCCAGCTCCGGCGCCTGCAGCGGACGCACCTCATGCCCTCCGACGAAGAGGAACTGCGGGTGCTCGCCCGGTCGAGCGGCGTCGCGGCGTCGGCGCCGGCGCTCGAGGCCCGCTGGCGCGCCGTGAAGCTCGAGGTCCGCGGGCTGCACGAGCGCCTGTTCTACCGGCCGCTGCTGTCCGCGGTGGCTTCGACCGAGGACGAGATCGTCCTGACCAACGACCAGGTCGTCGACCGGCTCGCCGGCGTCGGGTTCGTCGACCCCGCCGGAGCCGTCGGCCACATCCGCGCCCTCACGCAGGGCACGAGCCGGCGCGCGGCGATCCAGCGGAACCTGCTCCCGGTGCTCCTGCGCTGGATGGCCGAGGGGCCGGCGCCGGACCGTGCGCTGCTGGCCTTCCGGCGGTTGAGCGACGGGCTGGGGGAGTCGAGCTGGTTCCTCCGCATGCTGCGCGACTCGTCCGGCGCCGCACACTCGCTCACCACCGTGCTGTCCGAGTCGGCGTTCCTGTCCGGGCTGCTCGAGCGGTTCCCCGAAGCGGTCGCCTGGCTCGACGAACCCGAGGCGCTCCTGCGTCCGCGGCCGATCGACTCCCTGCTCGCCGAGATGACCGCGACCACCGCCCGGCACGGCAACGACGTCGACGGCTCCGCGGCTCTGCTGCGCTCGGCCCGACGTCGGGAGACCCTGCGGCTCGGCATGGCCGCCGTGCTCGGCTCCCTCGACGTCGACGGGCTCGGCCCGGCCCTGAGCGACGTCACCGAGGCCACCCTCGCCGGCGCCCTCGCGCTCGCCCGCCGGGATGCGCCCGAGGGCTTCGAGTTCGGCATCATCGCGATGGGCCGGTACGGCGGTCGGGAGCTCGGCTTCGGGTCGGACGCCGACGTGCTGTACGTGTACCGCGCACCCGACCTGGCCCCCGAGGTCGCGTCCCGGACCGCCCAGACCATCGTGCGCGAGCTGAACCGCCTGACCGAGGACACCATCCACCCGCTCGACCTCGACATCGACCTGCGCCCCGAGGGCAAGAACGGTCCCGTGGTGCGGACGCTCGAGTCCTACGGCGCCTACTACGCCCGCTGGTCGCTCACGTGGGAGGCGCAGGCGCTCCTCCGCGCCCGCGGGGCCGTCGGCGACGCACAGCTCCTGCGTGACTTCGAGCACCTCGCCGACCGCACCCGGTACCCGGAGCGGATCGACGACCACCAGGTGCGTGAGGTCCGCCGCATCAAGGCCCGCGTCGAGTCGGAGCGGCTGCCCCGCGGCGCGGACCCGGCCCGACACCTCAAGCTCGGCCGCGGGTCACTCAGTGACGTCGAGTGGTTCGTGCAGCTCCTGCAGCTGCAGCACGCGCTCGAGATCCCGTCGCTCCGGACCACGTCGACGCTCGAGGCGCTCGACGCCGCGGTCGACGCCGGACTCGTCGGCCCCGAGGACGGCGAGCGACTCGGGGCCGCCTGGCGCTTCGCGTCGCGCACCCGCAGTGCCCTCGTGCTGTGGTCGGGGAAGACCACCGACGTGCTGCCCGTCGACCGCGTGCAGCTCGAGGGCGTCGCCCGCCTGATGGAGTACCCGCCGGGCTCCGCGAGCCGCCTCGAGGACGACTACCTCGGCGTCACGCGCCGCGCGCGCCAGGTGTTCGAACGCGAGTTCTACGGCGCCTGACCCGCCACCGATGCAGCGCCGAGCACCTCGCGACACGCCCGAGCGTCCGCGGACGGACCCGACCCGAGCAGCCATCGAAGGTTAATTCTCCGTGTCGCACGACGTCCCCCGACGGCACCCTCTTCGTACCCCTGTTCGAAACGGAGCCCGGCTCGTTACCGGGCCGTGACCGAACTCCCACCGGAACGCCAGGGGACCTTTTCCGACGTCCCCCGACACGCCGCGTGACCACCTGCTGACCTGGGCTTTCCGTCGGACCCGACCCGTGCCTCCAGGCCGCACCTGTCGCCCATCAGGGCGACCCTGCGTCGAGGCGTGGTCCGCAGGAGTGCTGTCAGCACCACGGGGGACCGCTCCGACCGGCCGAGAGGGGGACCGGTGTGTACCCCGTAACGTGCCCGTAACGCCCCCGGACGGGGGCCGCGTTGCGCGCGCGTTCAGGTTCTGCATCAATTGCATCACCCGAACCGGCCCTGATTCCCCGATGAAGCGGAATCTCCACCTCGAACGTTGAAGCAGGGATCAGTGTTCACCTTCATTCTGCAGATCAGGCAGATGGTCGAAGGCCACCCCGAGTTCTACCTGTTCGCCGTGTACTCCGCGGTGATCTGGTTGCTCTGGTTGCTCAAGGTCGTCATCTCCGCCCGCTACCGCCCCTTCACCGGCACCTTCGTCGGTACCACCAGCGTCGTCGTCCCCGTCGTGGACGAACCGCTCGACCTCTTCCGTGACGTCATCGGCCGCATGGTCGAGCAGCAGCCCGGCGAGATCATCGTCGTCATCAACGGTGCCCGCAACGAGGCGCTCGAGGAGGTCTGCGACGAGTTCGCCCCGCTCGTCCGCTGGACCCACACGCCCATCCCGGGCAAGCGCAACGCCGTCAAGGTCGGCACCGAGATGTCCAACGGCGACATCACCGTGCTGGTCGACTCCGACACCGTCTGGACCCCCGGCGCGCTCGAGGAGCTGCTCAAGCCGTTCGCCGACGAGTCCGTCGGTGGCGTGACGACCCGGCAGCGCATCCTCGAACCGGAGCGCAGCTGGATCACCCGCTGGGCCGACTGGCTCGAGAACTCGCGGGCGCTCTACTCGATGCCGGCACAGAGTGTCCTCGGGCAGATCGGCTGCCTGCCCGGGCGCACCATCGCGTTCCGCCGGAGCATCCTCGTGCGGGTGATGGACCGGTTCATGCACGAGAAGTTCATGGGCGTGTTCCTCGAGGTCTCGGACGACCGGACACTGACGAACCTCACGCTCAAGGAGGGGTACCGGACCGTCTACCAGTACACGTCGCTGGTCTACACGGACGCCCCGCTGCAGGTGAAGAAGCTGTTCAAGCAGCAGCTCCGCTGGGCCCGCGGCTCGCAGTACAACACGCTGCGGATGCTGCCGTGGATGCTCGGCCACGCGCCGGTCCTCGCGGCGTTCTTCATCACCGACATCATCCTGCCGTTCATGCTCTTCGGCGTGATCGCCGGCTGGATCTACCGTGCCTTCACCGGCCAGGGCGAGAACCTGTACCAGGGCATCCTGTCGCAGTACGGCTTCTCGACCGGGTTCGTCTACGTCGCGGCGCTCATGGTGATCTCGAGCGTGCTGAGCATGGCGATCCGCCAGATGCGGCACCTGTCCGAGAAGCCGAGCGACTTCTTCCGCCTGCCGATGTTCATCATCGTGTCGACGTTCTTCCTGATGCCGATCCGGCTCATCGGCTTCTTCCGCCTGGCGCACGCCTCCGGCTGGGGGACCCGGGCCGGCGCCTACGCCGGGGGCCCGATGCAGGAGGACCCGGCGGACGCCGTCCAGCCGCTGTCCTCCACGGCGCAGGTCCCGGTCAGTCCTATCGACGCCGAACGTGCCCGGTCGGCCGGGGTCGACCAGGTGGCCGTGGACCGTGCGTTCGACGAGCTCTTCGGCGCCGACGCGGCGACCAACTCCACCACCACCGTCCTCGCCACCCGCCGTGAGGCCGCAGCCGCGGTCGCGCAGCAGGAGGCCCAGCGAGCAGCCGCGCCGGCCCCCGCCCGAGCCCGCCGGTACAACCCGTACGCAGCGATCCCGTACGTGATCGGCATCGCGATCTTCGCCCTGGAGGCGTTCCTCATTGTCTGACATCATCCGTTCCTCGAGTGCTTGGTGGGCGCAGTCCAGCAAGCACGCCCGCCGGACGGCCATCGGCACGACGGCCATCGTGCTGGCGCTCGGCCTCATCACCTGGTCGGTGTGGATCTCACCCACCGGCCCTGTCTCGACCGCCGTGCACCAGGCTCTGGGCGTCGAGGCGCCGAAGGCCAAGAAGGTGTCCGCCGCCGAGCTGCAGACGCAGCTCGACGCCGCCCAGGAGCGCATCTGGTCGCTCGAGGGCAAGCTCGACTCCCGCACGGCCCAGGCCGGGTCGCGTGGCGACCAGATCTCGGAACTCAAGGCGCAGATCGCGTCGCTGCAGTCCCAGCTCGGTGCCGCGAAGGACTCGGGAGGCTCGTCCAACGTCAACGCCGCGGGTTCCGGCAGCGGTGGCTCGGGTTCCGGCGGGTCCGGTGCCGGTTCGGCCGGTGCGTCCGGGTCCGGCTCGGGCTCGTCCGACAACGGGTCCGGCAGCGGCTCCGGTTCCGGCAACGGATCCGGGTCCGGCTCCGGTTCCGGCAACGGCGGTGGCTCGAAGCCGAACCCCGGTCCCTCGACCGACCCGGGTGGCACCCCGGTCGTCACGCCGACCAAGGCCGAGATCCTCGGTCAGCAGTCGCGCTGGTACGGCCTGTACACCGCGCAGTCCCCGTTCAACTGGGCCGAGTACGACGAGGTCTCCCGTCAGGTCGGTACCGCGTCCAACATGACCGGCTTCTTCCAGGGCTTCGACCAGGAGTTCAACGCCCCCGCGGTGCAGCGCTCCTGGGCCAACGGCCGTGTCCCGCTCATGACGTGGGAGACGGTGCCGGCACAGACCGGCAACGACCAGAAGTACGTCCCCGGGTACACCAACGACGACATCTCCGGTGGGTCGTTCGACGCCTACCTGACGAAGTACGCCAAGGCGCTGGCGGCCAACGGGCAGCCGATGGTCATCCGTCTCGACCACGAGATGAACGGCTCCTGGTACAACTGGTCCGAGGGTGACGCCCAGAAGAACCCGGCCGGCTCCTACAAGAAGATGTGGCAGCACGTGCACGACGTCTTCCAGGCGAACGGCGCGAACAAGTACGTCATCTGGGACTGGTCCCCGAGCCGCATCGACAAGCTCGGCAACCCGAAGTACCAGACGCTCGACTACATGCAGCAGTACTACCCGGGTGCGGACTACGTGGACTGGGTCGGCATGAGCGGCTACTACCGCGACGCCACCGAGCAGCCGACGTTCGGCACGACCTTCGGAGCGACGCTCACGCAGCTCCGCCAGATCGCTCCGGGCAAGGGCATCATGCTCAACGAGATCGGGGCGACCGAGACCGGCACGAGTGTCGCGAACCCGCAGAAGACGCAGTGGATCAACTCGCTCTTCGATGCGCTGGCGGACCCCGCCAACAAGGACATCGTCGGCTTCGCGTACTTCAGCGAGACCGCGACCACCATCATCGACGGCAAGCGCACCACGAACGACTGGCGTCTCAACTCCCGCGCCGATTCCCTCAAGGCCTTCGCCGAGGGCATCAAGCGCAACGACATCGACTACGACCTGCAGGAGGTCACGCAATGAGCGAGTCCAAGAAGTCGACCGCATCGGCCGACACCCGCCCCGCACCCGTCATCAGCGTCATCGGCACCGGCTACCTCGGCGCCACCCACGCGGCCGCCATGGCCGAGATGGGCTTCGAGACCATCGGTGTCGACATCGACCCGTCGAAGCTCGCCGCACTGTCCGCCGGTGAGGTCCCGTTCTTCGAGCCCGGTCTGCCCGAGCTCATCACGAAGCACGTCGCCAGCGGCAAGCTCCGCTTCACCTCCGACATCGCCTCGGCCGTCGCCGCTGCGGACGTCCACTTCGTGTGCGTCGGCACCCCGCAGAAGGCCGGGTCGCACGCCGCGAACCTGGCCTACGTCGAGAGCGCCACCCGTGGCGTCGCCGAGAACCTCACCCACCCGGGCCTCATCGTCGGCAAGTCGACGGTCCCGGTCGGCACGGCAGCGCGGCTCCGCGGTATCGTCCGCGAGTTCACCCCCGCCGGCATCGACGCGGAACTCATCTGGAACCCCGAGTTCCTGCGTGAGGGCAAGGCCGTCGAGGACACCCTGCACCCGGACCGTCTGGTCTGGGGTGGAGCCTCCGAGGCCGCCGACGCCGTGATCCGCGAGGTCTACGCCGCACCGATCAGCGAGGGCACCCCGGTCATCACCACCGACCTCGCCACCGCGGAGCTCGTCAAGGTGAGCGCCAACGCGTTCCTCGCCACGAAGATCTCGTTCATCAACGCGATCTCCGAGATGTGCGCCATCACCGGCGCCGACGTCTCCACGCTCGCCGACGCCCTCGGCCACGACGCCCGCATCGGCCGGAAGTTCCTGAACGCCGGCCTCGGCTTCGGCGGCGGCTGCCTGCCGAAGGACATCCGGGCGCTCATGTACCGCGCGAACGAGATCGGCGCGGGCCAGGTCGTCGGCCTCATGCAGCAGGTCGACGAGATCAACATGGGGCAGCGCCAGCGGGTCATCGACATGGCGATCGACTCGGCCGGGGGATCGGTGCTCAACCGCCGCGTGGCCGTCATCGGTGCCGCGTTCAAGCCCCTGACCGACGACGTCCGGGACTCCCCGGCGCTCAACGTCGCCGCCGCGCTGCACCTCCGCGGGGCCCAGGTGACGCTCTGGGACCCCGAGGCGATGGAGCCCGCGAAGCGCTCGTTCCCGACGCTGAGCTACGCCGCCTCGATGACGGACGCGATCGAGGGCGCCGACGTCGTCCTCGTGCTCACCGAGTGGGACGACATCATCACCGCCGACCCGGTCGCCCTCGGTGACCTCGTCGGGCGCCGCGTCGTGATCGACGCGCGCAACTGCCTCCCGGTCCTCGACTGGGTGAAAGCGGGGTGGACCGTCCGTTCCCTGGGACGTCCCACGCCGGTCACGGGTGCACCCGTGAGCGTCGCAGCGGGGACGAACGACGCGTTGGCCACGAGCCGCTAGTCACCGTTCGCGAGACGGGGTCCGTGCCGGGCGGCGCGGGCCCCGTTCCCGTGCGCCCGGGGGCTGGTCGTGTCGGGCGGTTCCGGGCGTCCCTGGTCGAATCGGGCGTCCCTGGTCGGGAGTTCTGACCAGGTACGCCCGATTCCGCTTTCCAGTCCGGCTGCAATGGGAAGGAACGTGCGTCGCGACCGCCTGGAGGCCCGACACCCGCCCGCCGGACCGGCACCGGGCCTCCAGGCGGTCGCGTCAGCACCCCGCGCGCACGGTGGCAGCGTCCTCGCGCGAAAGCGACAGAATCCCGCGGAACGTTCGCGGCGATCTGTCGCCTTCGCGAGCATCAGCGCCTCGGATGCCAGCACACTGTCGCTTCGGCAGCACACACGAAGGGCCCCGCACCTGACGGTGCGGGGCCCTTCGTGTGTCAGCGGGACTCAGACGCCGAAGTACAGCTCGTACTCGAACGGGTGCGGGCGCTGGGCCAGCGGGAGGATCTCGTTCTCGCGCTTGTAGTCGATCCAGGTCTGGATGAGGTCCTCGGTGAAGACGTTGCCCTTCGTGAGGAACTCGTGGTCCGCCTCGAGCGCGTCGAGCGCCTCGTCGAGGGAGCCGGGGACCTGCGGGATGCCCTTGGCTTCCTCGGGCGGGAGCTCGTAGAGGTCCTTGTCGACCGGCTCGTGCGGCTCGATGCGGTTCTGGATGCCGTCGAGGCCCGCCATCAGCTGCGCGGCGAAGGCGAGGTACGGGTTTCCGGAGGCGTCGGGCGCGCGGAACTCGATGCGCTTGGCCTTCGGGTTGGTGCCCGTGATCGGGATGCGGATCGCCGCCGAGCGGTTGCCGGCCGAGTAGACCAGGTTGACCGGAGCCTCGAAGCCCTTGACCAGACGGTGGTACGAGTTGATCGACGGGTTGGTGAACGCGAGCAGCGCCGAGGCGTGCTTCAGGATGCCGCCGATGTACCAGCGGGCGAGGTCCGACAGACCGCCGTAGCCGTTCTCGTCGTAGAAGAGCGGCTTGCCGTCCGACCAGAGCGACTGGTGGGTGTGCATGCCCGAGCCGTTGTCGCCGAAGAGCGGCTTCGGCATGAACGTGGCGACCTTGCCCCACTGGTCAGCCGTGTTCTTGACGATGTACTTGAACTTCAGGATGTCGTCCGCGGCGTGGACCATCGTGTCGAACTTGTAGTTGATCTCCTGCTGGCCGCCGGTGCCCACCTCGTGGTGCGAGCGCTCGAGCTCGAAGCCCGCGTCGATCAGCTTGAGGGTGATGTCGTCGCGCAGGTCGGCGGTCTTGTCGACCGGCGACACGGGGAAGTAGCCGCCCTTGTACGGGGTCTTGTTGGCGAGGTTGCCGCCCTCTTCGTCACGACCGGTGTTCCAGGCGCCCTCTTCGGAGTCGACCGCGTAGAAGGACTCGTTCTGCGTGACCGAGTAGCGGACGTCGTCGAAGATGTAGAACTCGGCCTCGGGGGCGAAGAACGCGGTGTCCGCGATGCCCGTCGACGCGAGGTACTTCTCGGCCTTCTTCGCCACCTGGCGCGGGTCGCGGCCGTAGATCTCGCCGTTCCGCGGGTTGTAGATGTCGAAGATCATGATGAGCGTGCGCTCGGCGCGGAACTGGTCGACGTACGCCGTGGTGACATCGGGGATCAGCTGCATGTCGGACTCGTGGATCGACGCGAAGCCGCGGATGGAGGAGCCGTCGAACAGCTGGCCGACCGAGAAGAAGTCCTCGTCGACGGTGGATGCCGGGATGTTGAAGTGCTGCTGCACACCGGGCAGGTCCGTGAAGCGGATGTCGAGGAACTTGACGTCGGTGTCCTTGATGAAGGCCAGGACCTCGGAGGAATCGCTGAACATGGGGCCGATCTCCAATGGGTTGGGTGATGTCGGAGGCACCGGTCAAGGCACCTCCGACGAGGCTATTGACACGGGGTTTCCCGGACATGACTGGTTTGTTTCGGGCGTGTTACGCCCGGGCCGTCGCCTACGCTGGGGACCATGGCCCGCAGCACTCCCAGTCCGTCCGCGCCCTCCGAGCACCCGGACGGATGGCCGGGCAAGGACCTCGGTCTGCCCGAGTCCGGTCCCCGGAGTGTCGGGCGGATCGGGCGGCGGGTCGTCGCGCTCCTCATCGACGGCGCACTTGCTGACCTGGTCGCCTACGTCACCGGGGTCTGGTCGCCGGTGAACGGTTCGGGCGACATCGCGCACTCCTGGGTGCAGATCGCCATCTTCGCCGTGCTGCAGATCGTGTTCATCTGCCTGCTGTCCGGGTCGTTCGGGCACATCTGCGTCGGGCTGCGGGTCGTCCCGATGCGCGGCGGCTACGTCGGGGTGTGGCGGCCGATCCTCCGGACGGTGCTGCTCTGCCTGGTGGTCCCGGCGCTCATCATCGACCGCGACAGCCGGGGTGCGCACGACCGCATCGCGGGGACGGTGCTCGTCCGCCGCTGAGCCAGGGCCGGCCGAGGGTGCGGGGCGCGCACCGTGGCTGTCGTCCGCGCCCTCGCACCGTGCGAGGTCGCGAGCCGGGTTTCCGCCGCTGGCCCTCGCACCGTGCGAGGTTGCTCATCGGGTGCGAGCTTGCCCGTCCCGTGCGCCGTCGGAGTCTCGCACCGAGCCGACAACCTCGCACGGTGCAGGGCCGGTGCCGCGCCCTCGCACCGTGCAAGGTTGCGCGCCGGGCCTCCGTCGATCGCCCTCGCACCGTGCGAGGTTGCGCGCCGGGCCTTCGTTGATCGCCCTCGCACCGTGCGAGGTTGCTCACCGGGTGCGAGCTTGCCTGCCCCGTGCGCCGTCGGAGTCCCGCACCGAGCTGGCAACCTCGCACGGTCCAGCGAAGGTCGCACGGTGCGGGCCTCGCGAACACCTCCAGCCCCCCGCGGCCTCCACACACGAGAACGCCCCCGACCAGATCTGGTCGGGGGCGTTCTCGTGTGCGGTGGGCTTCGGTCAGCGCGGCCGTCCGGCGCGAGCCCGCATCGGGTCCATGCCCTTCGGGATCGAGGCCGCGGGACTCTGCGTCAGCGAGTCGAGACGGTTCGCGACCGCCAGGACCTCGTTGCGGTTGAGCGACTTCTTGAGCTTGTTCATGGCACGGGGCAGCTTGTGCAGCGTCAGGCTCTCACCGGTGCCGTCACCCACGTGCAGCACGTGCACGGCGACGTTCGGGACGATGCGCTGCACCTTGCGGCGCTCCTCGTCGACCTGGCGGTTGAGGTTGCCACGCTGGCCCTCGGTGATCAGGACGACGCCCGGGCGACCCACGGCCCGGTAGACCGCTGCCTGCGAGCGACCGTGCACCGCGACAGGCATCTCGCTCGAGCGCCACTGGCGACGGAGCGAGTTCGACAGCACGGCACCGACGGCGCCGGGCTGGCCTTCGATCTGCGAGTACGCGGCGCGTTCGGCCAGACGGCCGAGCACGATGAGGAAGAGCAGCACACCGAGCAGCACACCGGCGACGATCCACAGGACGATCGCGAGCCAGTTCTGCCCCGGCAGGAGCAGCGCCAGCAGGACACCGAGGACGACCGGACCGACGAAGGCGAGGGCGAACCACCAGACCGACGACGGGTCGGCCTTTCGGGTCATCTGGAAGACCTGGAACATCTGCTTGAGACGCCCCGGCTCCTTCGCCTTCTTGTCTGTGGAAGAGCTGCGTGCCATGCGAACAGGATACGGCCTCCGTGCGCCGGGGGAGACCGTCGCGTGTCCGGCTGTGCGCGAACACGTCTTGTCCACAGGTGGTGCGGGAGAGCCTGGAGGCCCACCGCGCCACCGCCACGCTGGTCACCATGGAGACGAGCACCGACGACCACCCGGATCGCTGGATCGCGACCGGCAACGAGCACGACGTGCTCACCTGGGTCGCCGACCGCTCCGCGGCCATCGAGCGGCACCTCGTCCCGGTGGCCGCGGTCGGCCGGACCGCGACGGGGCATCTCGTGGTCGACCTCGACCGGCCGACCGGCACACCGCTCGTGGCGGCGCTCGACCGGCTCGGCACCCCGACCATCGGCGTCGCGGTGACCCTGACGGTCCCGCTCCTGGAGCTCCTGGTGGCGGTGCACGACGGCGCGGTCCTGCTCGGTGCTGCCGGCATCGACGACGTGCTGGTGGACGACTCCGGTGCCGTCGTGCTCTGCGACCGCCCGACGAACGCGGCGAGCCCGGCGAGCCCGACGAACCCGACGAACCCGACGAACCAAACCAACGCGAGGACCCCGACGCGCACCGCACCCCCGACGCGCACCGTGCACTCGACCGACGCGACCCGGACCCTCGTGCTCGCAGCCCGGACGGTGTGGGACCGCGTCGACCCAGCCGATCCCGCTCAGCAACCGGTGCTCGACGCGCTGCAGGACGCCCTCGACGGTGACGGACCGAGCGCACGAACGGCACTCGACGTCGTGCACGGCACCGCTGCGCCCCGGCCGTTCCGCTGGACCCCTGTGCCGAGCGACCTCGTGTTCGCCGAACCGCCGACACCGGACGGGCAGGACGGACTGCTCGGGCGCCTGCGGGACGTGGTCGAGCACGGTGTCCCACTCGGAGCGGACCGACGGCTCCCGCTCCGCCGCGTGCTCGTAGGGCTCGTCGTCGCCGTCGGGTCGGTGGTCGCCGCCCTGACCCTGCTCGGCGGCGGGTGACGCCGAACCCGCCCGTGAACGGGAACGGGGACGGCCCCGGCTCCCACGAGGGGAACCGGGGCCGTCGGCCGTGCTGCTGGGATCAGTACCCGAGGTTCGGGGCGAAGTTGCCCTCTTCGAGACGGTTCTTCACCGCGACGAGGTACCGCGAGGCATCCGCACCGTCGATGATCCGGTGGTCGTACGACAGCGCCAGGTAGACGAACGAGCGGATGGCGATGGCCTCCTGGCCGTCGACCTTCACGACCGCCGGACGCTTCGTGACGATGCCGGTGCCGAGGATCGCCGACTGCGGTAGGAACACCACGGGGGTGTCGAACAGCGCGCCACGCGAACCGGTGTTGGTCAGCGTGAACGTGCCGCCGGCCAGCTCGTCGGGCTTGAGCTGGTTGTTCCGGGTGCGCTCGGCGAGGTCCGCGATGGACTTCGAGAACTGCGCCAGGTCCAGCGAGGCCGCGTCCTTGATGACCGGGGTCAGCAGGCCGCGCTCGGTGTCCACCGCGATGGAGACGTTCTCGGACTCCGGGTAGACGATCTCGTCGCCCTCGACCGTGGAGTTGATCTTCGGGTGGGCCTTCAGCGCCTCGGACGCCGCGAGGGCGAAGAAGGGCATGAAGGAGAGCTTCGAGCCGGTCTTCTCGAGGAACTCCGCCTTGTGCGCGTCGCGGAACTGCGCCACCTTCGTGACGTCGACCTCGACGACGCTCGTGAGCTGTGCGGTCGAGGTCATCGACTGCACGGCACGCTCGGCGACGACCTTGCGCAGGCGGGTCATCTTCTCGCGGGTGCCGCGCAGCGGCGAGACCTCGGCGACGAACGGGCCGGACGCGGCGGCGGGTGCTGCTGCTGCCGAGGCGGCCGGGGCCTTCGCGGCGGCGGCGAGGACGTCCTCCTTGCGGATGCGCCCCCCGACACCGGAGCCGGTGACCGTGGACAGGTCCACACCCTGCTCGTTGGCGAGCTTGCGCACCAGCGGGGTGACGTAGCCCGAGGCTGCGCCGTCCTGCGTGGGGTTCGGCACCGCTGCGGCGGCCGTGGTGCTCGGCGCGGACGCCGGAGCCGGAGCGGCCTGGGCCGGCACGGCTGCCGGCGGAGCGGCTGCGGGCGGCGGGACCGGAGCGGCGGCCGGGACCGGCGCTGCCGCGGGCGGGGCGGACGGTGCCTGCGGGGCGGCGGGCTGCGTCTGTCCGGCGGGGGCCGGCTCGGGCTCGGTGGGCTCGGGCGCGGGGTCTCGGCCTCCTGCTCCGTGCTCGGAGCGGCCTCGGGCTCCTCGGCGTCGGCAGCGGCGGCGTTCGCGTCGTCGGCGCCGGAGTCGGACGAGTCCGAACCGCCGTCGGACGAGCCGGAGCCGTCACCGATCTTCACGAGGGCGGTGCCGACCTCGACGGTCTCGTCCTCGGGAACGAGGATCTCCTCGACGACGCCGGCGATCGGCGACGGGATCTCGGTGTCGACCTTGTCGGTCGAGACCTCGAGCAGCGGCTCGTCGACCTCGACCCGGTCACCGACGTTCTTCAGCCATCGGGTCACCGTGCCCTCGGTGACGCTCTCGCCGAGCGCCGGGAGGTTGACGGATTCGCTCATCGGGTGGACTCCTCTTCGCGGGGGATTGCAGTGGTTGTTGATGTCATTGTCACAGTGCGGCCGGTGCCGGTCACAGCGCGTGCAGCGGCTTGCCCGCGAGGTGCAGGAACGCCTCGCCGAGGGCTTCGTTCTGGGTCGGGTGACCGTGCACCAGGGGAGCGATGTCCTCCGGGTAGGCCTCCCAGTTCACGGCGAGCTGGGCTTCGCCGATGAGCTCGCCGACGCGGGCACCGATCATGCTGACCCCGACGACGGGGCCGTCCACGACGCGCACGACCTTGACGGAGCCGGAGGTCCCGATGATGTGGCTCTTGCCGTTGCCGGCCAGGTTGTACTCGTACGAGTCGACCTTGTCGGCGCCGTACTGCTCCTCGGCCTTGGCCTGCGAGAGCCCGACCGAAGCGACCTCGGGGTCGGAGTAGGTGATCTTCGGGATGTTCTTGTCCTCGATGACCACCGGGTTGAGGCCGGCGATCTCCTCGGCGACGAAGATGCCCTGCTGGAAGCCGCGGTGCGCGAGCTGCAGGCCGGGGACGATGTCGCCGACGGCGTAGACGTTCGGGATGTTCGTGGCGAGACGCTCGTTCGTGGTGACGAACCCGCGGTCCATCGCCACGCCGACCTCGTCGTAGCCGACGTTCTGCGTGACCGGGCCACGGCCGACGGCGACGAGCAGGACGTCACCGTCGAAGGTCTTGCCGTCCTCCAGCGTGACGACGACGCCGTTCTCGTGCTGCTCGACGCCCTGGAACCGGACACCGAGCGAGAACTCGATGCCGCGCTTGCGGAACGCACGCTCGAGCTGCTTCGACATCGACTCATCCTCGGCGGGGACCAGGTGCGGCAGGCCCTCGACGATGGTGACCTCGGCCCCGAAGGACTTCCAGACGCTGGCGAACTCGACTCCGATGACGCCGCCGCCCAGGATGACGACCTTGTTCGGGACGTAGTCCATGCGGAGCGCGGTCTCGCTGGTGATCACGCGGCCGCCGATCTCGAGCCCGGGCAGGGACTTCGAGTAGGAGCCGGTCGCGAGCACGATGTTCTTGCCGGTGACGGTCTGGTCGCCGACCTGCACGGTGTTCTGCGAGGTCAGACGACCCCAGCCCTCGACCACGGTGATGCCGCGGGCCTTGATCAGGCCCTGCAGGCCCTTGTACTTGGAGTTGATGACGCCCTGCTGGTAGTCGATGACCTTGGGCACGTCGACACCGGCGAACTCCGCGATCACGCCGTACTTCTCGGCGTCACGCGCGCCGTCGGCGATCTCCGCGGCGTGCAGCAGCGCCTTGGTCGGGATGCAGCCGCGGTGCAGGCACGTCCCTCCGAGCTTGTCGCCCTCGATGAGCGCGACGCTCATGCCGAGTTCGGCGGCCCGGAGCGCAGCGGCGTACCCACCACTCCCGCCACCGAGGACAACGACGTCGTAAGTCTGTTCCGTCACCTGGTGCAACTCCCTCGTGCGTGTCGGGCCGATCGGGCCCTACGTGGACACCGCGGAGGGCGGCGTCCGACGGTCGGACCGCGTGGTTCCGGTCCCGTCCCGTGCAGTACCGGTGGGAGGCGCGTCGGTGCGCCGTTCCCACCGGTACCAAACCTACTACTCGGACTGGAGGTCTTCTGCGAGAGCGATGAGCGTCCGGACCATCACGCCCGTCGCACCCTTGCCCAACCAGGCGTACCCGCCGCCCTTGTTCTCCGACGGACCAGCGATGTCGAGGTGCGCCCAGGGGACACCCTCGCCGGCGAAGCGCTCGAGGAACTTGCCCGCGAGCAGCATGCCGCCGGCCGGGTTGCCGACCGTGGCGTTGACGATGTCGGCGACGTCGCTGGACAGCCGGGCCTCGAGCTCCTCGGGCAGCGGCATCGGCCAGATCGGCTCCGCGACGCCCTCGGCGACGGCACGGACCTTCGCGACGAGGTCGTCGCTGCCCATCAGGCCGGTGGTGCGGTCGCCGAGCGCGACGACCTGGGCGCCGGTCAGCGTGGCGACGTCGACGAGCGCGTCGGGCTCCTCGAGCGACGCGGCGGCCATCCCGTCCCCGAGCACCAGGCGGCCCTCGGCGTCGGTGTTCGTGACCTCGACCGTGGTGCCGTTCTTCAGCGTCAGGACGTCGCCCGGGCGGGTCGCGGTGCCGGAGGGCATGTTCTCGGCGAGGGCGAGCCACGCGGTCACGCGCACGTTCAGCCCCAGGCGGGCGGCGGCGACGGTCGCGGCGAGCACCGTGGCGGCACCGGTCATGTCGGTCTTCATGCCGAGCATCGACGCCGCGGGCTTGAGCGAGAGGCCGCCCGAGTCGAAGGTGATGCCCTTGCCCACGAGGGCGAGGTGCTTCGTGGCGGAGTCCGGCGCGTACCGGACGACGACCAGGCGCGGGGGACGCGCCGAACCGCGGCCGACACCGAGGATGCCGCCGAAGCCCTGCTCCTCGAGCGCCTGCTCGTCGAGGACCTCGACGGTGAGCGGCAGGTCCGAGGCGAACCCGGTCGCGACGTCGGCGACGTCCTGCGGCCCGAGGTCGCCCGCGGCGGTGTTCACGAGGTCGCGCACGAGCGACGCGGCGTCGGCGACGATCGCGGGGCGCACGGCGGCGTCGGCTGCGACGTCGGCGGGGGCGACGACCTCGATGCGCTGGTCACCGCGGGCCGGGGCCTTGGTGCCGGTGCCCTTGTGCCGGGTGAAGGCGTACGCGCCGAGCGCCGCGCCCTCGAGGGCGGCGTCGACGAGCTCGGCCGAGTCCGTGGGCAGGGCGAGCGTGATCGAGTCGACCCGGGGGAGCTGTCGCACGGCGCTGCCGGCCGCAGCGCGGATCGCCGCGGCGCCCGTGGCGGAGCCGAGGCCGATCAGCGCGACCGACTTCGCACCGACGCCGGTGGCGGGCAGGCGGACGAGCTGGTCCTTCGCGCCGGTGACCCCGATCGCGGCGAGGTCGAGGTCGGCGAGGGCGTCGAGCGTGCCGAGGGCGGTGGGGGCGAGCACGGCGGGGCTGTCGGCCTCGCCGGACGAGCCCGGGCGGACCCCGACGACGAGCACGTCGGCGGTGGTGGTCTCGGGGGGTGAACTGGTGGTGGAGAGCGTCGGTCGGACCATGCTCCAACCCTACCGACGGCCTGTTCGCTGTCGGCGTGGTCATCACGCACCGGGGACGTCGGAGGCCCCGCCTAGCATGGGGACGGTGAACCACCCCGAGGAGCTCTACACGTTCGACGCGGACGCCCCGACCGTGCCAGCAGGGTTGCACCTGATCGCCGGGCTGACCGGCTTCGCCGATGCCGGATCGGCCGTCGCGCAGGTGACGAACTCGATCCTCGAGGACCTCGACACCGAACTCGTCGCCGAGTTCGACCCGGACGTGCTGCTCGACTGGCGGGCCCGTCGGCCGGTCATCACCTTCGAGCACGACCACATCAGCGCCGTCGAGCCGCCCCGTCTGGCCCTGCACCTGGTGCGCGACGAGATCGGCCAGCCGTTCCTGTTCCTGTCGGGCTACGAGCCGGACTTCCAGTGGAACCGCTTCGTCCGCGCGGTCACCGGGCTCGCCGCCGACCTGCAGGTGGCCGACACCACGTGGGTGCAGTCCATCCCGATGCCGGTCCCGCACACCCGTCCGATCAGCCTGACCGTCTCCGGCACCCGGGCCGACCTCGTCGAGCAGATGAGCGTCTGGAAGCCCGAGACCCAGGCGCCGGCGAACGTCCTGCACCTGGTCGAGCACCGCCTCGCCGAGACGGGTGCCCAGGTCACCGGGCTCGTGCTGCTCGTGCCGCACTACCTGTCCGACACCGAGTTCCCCGACGCCGCCGTCGCAGCGCTGTCCGGCATCGCCGCCGCGACCGGGCTCATCTTCCCGACCGACGCCCTGCGGGAGTCGGGTCGCGAGTTCCTCACCCGCGTCGAGGAGCAGGTGGCCGGGAACCCCGAGCTGCAGCGCCTGGTCTCCGTGCTCGAGGAGCGGCACGACACGTACATGGAGGGCAACCCCGTCGCGTCGCCGCTCACCGGCGTCGACGGCGAGGTGCCGACCGCCGACGCGATCGCGGCCGAGCTCGAGCGCTTCCTCGCCGACCGGCGCACCCAGGGCGACGCGACCGACTGACCGTCGCGGGATCCGGACGTCCCCACAGGGCGGCCTGGAGGCCCGTGGCGGCCCCGCACCGCGCCTCCAGGCCGTCCTCCGGTCGCCCGCACGACGTGACGCGCGTCGACGACGCTCGTCGCGCATCGACGTGGGGACGCGTCGGTAGCCTGGTCCGGTGAACTCCCGTCGTGCCTTCCTGATCTGGGGCGTCGCGGTCCTCGCGTACGTCCTCGCCGTGGTGCAGCGGTCCTCGCTCGGGGTGTCCGGCGTCGACGCGCAGGACCGGTTCGCCGTCTCCGCCGCGGTCCTGTCCACCCTCGCCGTGGTGCAGATCGCCGTCTACGCGGGGCTGCAGATCCCGGTGGGGATCGCGCTCGACCGCGTGGGCCCGCGCCGGCTGGTGCTCCTCGGCGCCGCGCTGCTGGTCGTCGGACAGGCGATCGTCGCCGTGTCCCCGTCGATCGGGCCGGCCATCGCGGGGCGGGTGCTCGTCGGTGCCGGTGACGCCATGACCTTCATCTCGGTGATCCGCCTGGTGCCGATGTGGTTCAGCGGCCGGATCCTGCCGCAGATCTCGCAGTGGACGGGCAACCTCGGGCAGATCGGCCAGATCCTGTCGGCGTTCCCGTTCGCCGTGCTCCTGCACACAGTGGGCTGGACCCCGGCGTTTGGCGTCGCGGCCGCGGCCAGCGCTGTCGGTCTCGTGCTCGCCGCGGTCTTCGTGCGGAACGGTCCCGTGCCGGTGCGGACGGACACCATCCCGCTGCCGCACTCGTGGGGTGCCGCGTTCAGCACCTTCGGGCACGCGCTCCGGCGCCCGGGCACGCAGCTCGGGTTCTGGTCGCACTACGTCACCCAGTCCTCGGGCACGGTGTTCTCGCTGCTGTGGGGCGTGCCGATGCTCCGGGGGCTCGGGTACTCCCCGGGTGAGGCTGCCGGGTTCCTCACGATCATCGTGGTCGTCGGGTTCGTCGCCGGTCCGGTGCTCGGCGTGCTCTGCGCACGGTTCCCGATGCGCCGGTCGAACCTGGTGCTCGGCGTGGTCGTCCTGCTCGCGGTGCTCTGGACGGCGATCCTGCTCTGGCCCGGGCACCCGCCGACGTGGTTGCTCGTGCTGCTCGTCGTCGCGATGGGGATCGGTGGGCCCGGTTCCCTGATCGGCTTCGACTTCGCTCGGACCTTCAACCCGGTCGGATCGCTCGGCTCGGCGAACGGTGTCGTGAACGTCGGCGGCTTCCTGGCGGCCTTCGTGATGATGTACCTGATCGGCGTCGTCCTCGACGTCGCTGCGCGGGCTTCGGGCACCGAGGTGTTCGCCTGGGAGAACTTCCGGATCGCCCTCACCGTGCAGTACGTCGTGGTCGGTTTCGGCGTCGGGATGCTCCTGCACGCCCGCCGTCGGACCCGCCGCGTGCTGCACTCGGAAGAGGGAATACGCGTCGGGCCACTCTGGGTTGCACTCGTTGCACGCCTGCGGAAGCGGCACGTGCAATAATGATCACGGACCCGTTCGGGACCCCTGTCTGTCGGAGCACTTCGGAGCGCCGGTGAACTCGGGGGACTTGACATGGGTCCTAGTGCTGCCCGGAACGGTAGGACTCGTACGACGCGGGGGACTGCGGCGCGGGACCTGGGCGGCGAGGGAGGCCACGACCCCACGAACGTGGCACGACGAGAGAGGTGATCGCATGGCTGCCCGGAGCACGACGATCGATCCCACGAAGGACACCGAGCCCGAGGGCGCTGTGGCAGAGGACGCCACGGACACCGAGGGCACCGCAGCGCCGAAGAAGCGCGCCACGAAGGCCCCCGCCAAGAAGGCGCCCGCCAAGAAGGCGGCGCCCAAGGCGAAGAAGACCGACGCCGTCGACGAGGCGATCGCCTCCGACGAGCCCGTCGAGGAGCCGACCGACGAGGCCGACGACACCGACGACAAGACGGCCAAGCCGGACGCCGCTGCCGCGGTCGCCGCCGGTGCGCTCGTCATCTCGCAGACCGACGACGACGAGGCGCCGGTCTACTCGACGACCATCACGGGTGCCACCGCCGACCCGGTGAAGGACTACCTGAAGCAGATCGGCAAGGTCGCCCTGCTCAACGCCGAGCAGGAGGTCGAGCTCGCGATGCGCATCGAGGCCGGCCTGTTCGCCGAGGACAAGCTGCAGCACGCGACGGGGCTCTCGAAGCCCGCCGAGCGTGAACTGCGCTGGGTCGCCCGTGACGGTCAGCGTGCGAAGTCGCACCTGCTCGGTGCGAACCTCCGCCTGGTCGTCTCGCTCGCGAAGCGCTACACCGGTCGTGGCATGCAGTTCCTGGACCTCATCCAGGAGGGCAACCTGGGCCTGATCCGTGCGGTCGAGAAGTTCGACTACACCAAGGGCTTCAAGTTCTCGACCTACGCGACGTGGTGGATCCGTCAGGCCATCACCCGCGCCATGGCCGACCAGGCCCGCACCATCCGCATCCCGGTGCACATGGTCGAGGTCATCAACAAGCTCGCCCGCGTCCAGCGGCAGATGCTGCAGGACCTCGGTCGCGAACCCACTCCGGAAGAGCTCGCCCGCGAGCTCGACATGACCCCGGAGAAGGTCGTCGAGGTCCAGAAGTACGGCCGCGAGCCGATCTCGCTGCACACGCCCCTGGGCGAGGACGGCGACTCGGAGTTCGGTGACCTCATCGAGGACACCGAGGCGGTCGTGCCGGCCGACGCGGTGGGCTTCACGATGCTGCAGAAGCAGCTCGAGAGCCTGCTCGACTCCCTGTCCGAGCGCGAGGCGGGCGTCATCCGCATGCGCTTCGGCCTCGGTGACGGCCAGCCGAAGACCCTCGACCAGATCGGTGACACGTTCGGCGTGACGCGCGAGCGCATCCGTCAGATCGAGTCCAAGACGATGGCGAAGCTCCGCCACCCGTCGCGGTCGCAGTCGCTGCGCGACTACCTCGAGTAAGCCGGCATGCGCTTCTTCATCCCGATCCTGATCGGGCGGATCCTCCGTGCCCTCGCCCGTGCGAGGGGCGGCGGGTCCGCCTACCCCGGGTACATCGTCCTGAAGCTCGTGCCGGACTTCCTGCAGCACGTGACGAAGCAGTTCCCGAACGGCGTCGTCTTCGTGCTCGGGTCGAACGGCAAGTCGACGACGACGCACATGATCTCCGACATCGTCCGGGCGCACGGACTGCGGGTCTTCACGAACCCGTCCGGCGCGAACCTGCCGCAGGGCATCGCGTCGGCCCTGTTGTCCGAGGTCTCGCTGACCGGCCGGCTCAAGGCCGACATCGGCATCCTCGAGGTCGACGAGGCCTTCGCGGTCGAGCTCGCCGGCATCCTGTCGCCCTCGACGGTGACCATGCTCAACGTGCAGGTCGACCAGCTGTACCGGTTCTTCGAGACCGAGCGCGTGGCGACGATGATGCTCGACACTGCCGCACTGTCGACGGCGAACGTCATCACGAACCACGACGACCAGTTCCTCGACGGCTACTCCGGCGCCCCCGGGCAGCGCGTCCTGCGGTTCGGTGCGAGCGACGAGGTCATCGCCGCGGCACCGAACGGTCTGCAGAACGCCGACTCGTTCGACGCCGGTGACCGTGCCCAGCACACCGCCGACGCCGAGGTCGTGGCCCACACGGGCGACGGCGCGACGATCCGCTTCGACGGTGCCGAGATCCCGGTCCGCCTTCCCGCCCGCGGCCTGCACTACGCGGTCGACGCCGCTGCGGCCACCGCGACGGCCAGTGCGGCCCTCGGCGCGCAGTTCCGTGCCGACGCCGTGACCAAGGCCTTCGGCACGATGAAGCCCGCGTACGGCCGCGGAGAGCGTCTACCCATCGCGGGCGAATCCGCCGAGTTCACGATGTTCAAGAACGCCGCGAGCCTGCAGCTCAACCTCGACGCCCTACCGGACCAGCCCGAACAGGTCCTCATGGCGATCGACGAGGGCACGCCCGACATCTCCTGGATCTACGACATCGACTTCTCGAAGCTCGACCACGTGGACGTGGTCTCCGGTGACAAGGCGTGGCAGATCGCGATCGCGCTCGAGCACGCCGGTGTCCGCATCGGCCGGGTCGAGCCCGACGTCGAAGCAGCCATCAAGCACATGGAGCAGCTCGGCTCGACGACCCGCGGGACGAAGAACTTCATTGTCAACTACGAGATCATGATGATCGCCCGCAAGGCCCTGGGCCACCCGGACATGGAGAAGACCGCATGACGGCCGACCGGCTGACCATCCTGCACGTCTACCCCCGGCAGATGGGCGTCTCGGGCGACCGTGGCAACGTCGCGGCCCTGGTCCGCCGTGCGGCCGCTTCGGGCATCGAGACACAGGTCCTCGAGTACGCGCCCGGTGACGAGCTCCCGACCGCGGCGGACGTCGTCGTGATCGGCAACGGACCGCTCAGTGCGATGCGTTCCCTGGGCGACGACGTCACCCGCATCGGCGGCGCGCTCCGTGCGTTCGCGACCGATGGTGTGCCGGTCATCGCGGTCGGCGGTGGGTTCGACCTGGCGACGAACGAGGTCGTGCCGACCGAGGGTGCGCCGGTCGCCGGCTTCGGCGTGTTCGACGCCCGGGCCGTCCGCGGTGCCGAGCGCCGCGTGAACTACTTCGTCCTCGAGACCCGGTACCCGCTGCTCCCCGGAGCACCGAAGCGTCTCGCCGGCTTCGAGGACCACGCAACCCGCGTCGAGCTCGCAGCCGGTGTCGCGCCCTTCGCCGACGTCGTCTCCGGCGGCGGCAACCAGGCCGGCTCCCCGGTCGAGGGCGCGATCGTCGGGAACTCCTTCGGCACGCACACCCAGGGTCCGGTCCTGCCGCTCAACCCGCAGCTGACCGACGGGGTGCTCGCCGCAGCGACCGTGCGCCTCGGCCGCGAGTACGCACCGAACGCGGAGCAGACGGCGACCATCGACCGCTACGCACGCGAAGCGCGAGCGACGGTCGACCGCTACGTCGACAAGGCGTTCAAGCGCATCGCCTGACGGCCGCTCGCTGCGGACGTCGAACGCGTCCACGCAACGACGGGAGGCGCGGTGCCAGCTGGCACCGCGCCTCCTGTCCGTCTGTCGGTCGCGACTACTTCGACTCGTAGAGTCGGCTGCTCTCGTCGTGCCACTCGATGGCGGTCGCCGCGAGCTTGTCCTTGAACTCGGCGCCGTGGTGGGCGCAGAAGTAGAGCTCGCCGCTCGACATGGTGGCTCGGATGTAGGCCTGCGCTCCGCAGCTGTCGCAACGGTCGGCGGCGGTCAGCTGATGGTTGCTGACTTCGTCGATGGAGGGGTCCTGCACGGTCTGGGTCATTGCTGTGCTCCTCACGGATCGCAGGTGGTGCCGGGTGGTTGCACCATTTCAACACGTGATGCCTGAGAGCGACGCATTGTCGGGGCCTGTTTCGCTCAGCGCGGATCGCTTGGCCCCAGTGCGAGTGTCCACACGGTGCTGTCGGTGCCGCTCGGTAAACTCCGACGGTGAGCTCCGACTACTCCGCACGCCATCTCTCCGTCCTCGAAGGGCTCGAGGCGGTCCGGAAGCGGCCGGGCATGTACATCGGCTCGACGGACTCCCGGGGCCTCATGCACTGCCTGTGGGAGATCATCGACAACTCGGTCGACGAAGCCCTCGCGGGGCACGGTGACGAGATCGGTGTCGTGCTGCACGCCGACGGCTCGGTCGAGGTCCGGGACACCGCCCGGGGCATCCCCGTCGACGTCGAACCGAAGACCGGCCTCACCGGGGTCGAGGTCGTGTTCACCAAGCTGCACGCCGGCGGCAAGTTCGGCTCGGGGTCGTACGCCGCCTCGGGCGGCCTGCACGGTGTCGGCGCCTCGGTCGTGAACGCGCTGTCGGAGCGCCTCGACGTCGAGGTCGACCGGGGCGGCAAGACCTACGCCATGTCGTTCCACCGCGGCGAGCCCGGCATCTTCGACGACAGCAAGGGCATCGGCCCGGACGCCCCGTTCGCGCCCTTCACCTCGGGCAGCGAGCTGCGCGTCGTGGGCAAGGTCAAGAAGGGCGTCACCGGCTCCCGGATCCGCTACTGGGCGGACCGCCAGATCTTCACCGCCGACGCCCGGTTCAGCACCGACGACCTGGTCACCCGTGCACGGCAGACCGCGTTCCTCGTGCCCGGGCTCGGCATCACCATCACCGACGAGCGCGCGGCATCGATCGACGCCGCTGCCGCCCGGGCCGAGGCGACGGGCACCACCGTGGCCGCGGGGCCGGTGGTGGAGCGCTTCCGGTACGAGGGTGGCATCGGTGAGTTCGTGGAGCACCTCGCCGTCGACAGTCCCCTCACCGACGTCTGGCGCGTGCAAGGGACCGGCACCTTCACCGAGACCGTGCCGATGCTCGACGACAAGGGCCACATGGTCTCCACCTCGGTCGAGCGCGAGTGCGAGGTCGACCTGGCGCTCCGCTGGGGCAGTGGCTACGAGACCGTGTTCCGCAGCTTCGTCAACATCATCGCGACGCCGAAGGGCGGCACCCACCAGGCCGGGTTCGAGTCGGGCGTCGTCAAGGCCGTCCGTGCCCAGGTCGAGGCGAACGCGCGCAAGCTCAAGGTCGGGCAGGACAAGCTCGACAAGGACGACGTGCTCGCCGGCATGACCGCCGTGCTGACGGTGCGCCTGCCCGAGCCGCAGTTCGAGGGGCAGACGAAGGAGATCCTCGGCACCCCGGCGGTCCGCAAGATCGTCGACCAGGTCGTGTCGAAGCGCATCACCGAGATCCTCACCTCGACGCAGCGCACCGAGAAGGCACAGTCGGCCGCCCTGCTCGAGAAGGTCGTGTCCGAGATGAAGACCCGCATCTCGGCGCGGGCACACAAGGAGACGCAGCGCCGCAAGAACGCGCTCGAGAACTCCTCGCTGCCGACGAAGCTCGCCGACTGCCGCTCGCAGGAGACCGAGGGCACCGAGCTCTTCATCGTCGAGGGTGACTCGGCCCTAGGTACCGCGAAGCTCGCCCGCAACAGCGAGTACCAGGCGCTGCTGCCGATCCGCGGCAAGATCCTCAACGTGCAGAAGGCGTCCGTGTCGGACATGCTCTCGAACGTCGAGTGCGCCTCGATCATCCAGGTCATCGGTGCCGGCTCGGGTCGCACGTTCGACATCGACCAGGCCCGCTACGGCAAGATCATCATCATGTCGGACGCCGACGTCGACGGCGCCCACATCCGCACGCTGCTGCTGACGCTGTTCTTCCGGTACATGCGGCCGATGATCGAGCAGGGCCGGGTCTTCGCCGCCGTGCCGCCGCTGCACCGGGTCGTCGTGGTGAACCGCGGCAAGCCGAACGACACGCTGTACACGTACTCCGAACAGGAGCTGCAGACGGTGCTGAAGAAGCTCGAGAAGACGGGCAAGAAGTACCAGGAGCCGATCCAGCGGTACAAGGGCCTCGGCGAGATGGACGCCGACCAGCTGGCGGAGACCACGATGGACCGCGCACACCGCACCCTGCGTCGGGTGAACGTGACCCACGCCGAGGGGGCTGCGAAGGTCTTCGAGCTGCTCATGGGCAACGACGTGGCGCCGCGCAAGGAGTTCATCCTGGCCGGCGAGGGCCTGGACCGCGACCGCATCGACGCGTAGCGCGTCGCGAAAGCGACACCGCTCGGCCGACGCGCACGCTCCATGGCGTAAGAGCGACAGAACCCCGCCGAACGTCGGCGGGGTTCTGTCGCTTCCGCGATGTCGGACGGGAGGCCCGTGGCGGGGCCGCCCCGCGCCTCCAGGCGGTGCGCCCTGCGTTCTCACGCGCTGGGCGACACCTCACGCATCCCCACGGGCGTGAGGTGTCGCCAGGCGCGAAACCAGGCGGACGCCAGCTCGCGCCTACGCCTCGCCGGCGGTGCCGTCGAGCGTCGCGGCGCTGCCGCCGATCGAGCCGATGACGGCCTCGAGCGGTGCACCCGACCCGTCGCGCTTCGACAGCCAGTCGGGCAGGGTCCGTGCGGCGCCGTCCGTGCCGACGGCGTGCGGCGGCGCGATGCCGGCCCAGCCCACGGTGAGCCCGTCCTCGCCCTTCAGGAACGCGTGCGCCCGGACACCCTGGGTGGCGCGGCCCTTCGCCGGGAACTCCGACAGGGCGGAGACCTTGGCGCGGCCGGCGTCGGTGCCGGGCAGTGCGGTCGAGGTGGTGGACACCGTGGCGACCACGGCGTCGTCGGAGCGGGCGACCGAGCCGAACCAGATCACCGAGGCGCCGTCGGCGAGTGCCATGCCGGCCACACCACCGGCGGGCAGCCCCTGCGCCCGGACGACCGACGCCGGGAACCGCAGCAGCTGTGCGTTCGAGCTGATGAACACGAGGTCGTCGGACTCCGGGGCCTGGGCAGCGCCGACCACCTGGTCGCCGGGCTTCAGGCCGATGGCGACGAACTCGGGCTTGTCCGGCCAGGCGCCGGGTACGACGCGCTTGACGACCCCGTGCGCGGTGCCGATCGCCAGCGAGTCCGACGACGCGCCGGACAGGTCGACGATCGCCACGACGGTCTCGCCCTTGGTGAGCGCCAGGAAGTCGGTGACCCGGACGCCGGCGTCGAGCCGGACCGCGGCGGGCGGTACGGCGGGGACGTCGACGGGGGAGAGCCGGAGGACACGACCGGTCGAGGTGATCGCGCCGATCTGCCCCCGCACCGTGCTCACCACGGCGGAGCGGACGGCGTCGTGCTTCGAGCGCTTCGGCACGCGGACGATGCCGAGCTCCGACGTCGGGATGTCGACGCGGATGAGCCGTCCGGTGGTGGAGAGCAGCACGCGGCAGGGCGAGTCGGCGATCTGCAGGGACTCCGGGTCGACCGCGGCCTTCCGACCGCCCTTCACCGGGGCGTCGGCCTCGGTGAGCAGCGTGCGCCGCGGGGTCGCGAACTTGTCGGACACCTCGGTGAGCTCGAGGGCGACCTGCGCGCGGAGCCGTTCGTCGGACGCCAGGAGTTCTTCGAGGGCGGCGATGTCGGCGAGCAGCTGGTCGCGCTCGGCCTCGAGCTCCATCCGTGAGAACTTCGTCAGGCGGCGCAGGCGCAGCTCGAGGATGTACTCGGCCTGCACCTCGGACAGGTCGAAGACGTCGCGCAGGCGGTTGCGCGCCGCCTCGGAGTCGTCGGAGGTGCGGATGACCTGGATGACCTCGTCGATGTCGAGGATCGCGATGAGCAGGCCCTCGACCAGGTGCAGCCGTTCCTTGCGTCGTGCCAGCCGGTACTGGGACCGGCGGGTGACGACGTCGAGGCGGTGCTGCACGTAGACGTCGAGCAGCTCACGGAGCCCGAGGGTGCGCGGTGACCCGCCGACCAGCGCGACGTTGTTGATGCCGAAGCCGTCCTCGAGCGGGGTGTGCTTGTAGAGCTGCTCGAGCACGGCGGTGGGGTTGAAGCCGCTTTTGATGCCGATGACGAGCCGGAGCCCGTGGTTGCGGTCGGTCAGGTCGTTGACGTCCGAGATGCCGACGAGCTTCTTGGACTGGACGCCGTCCTTGATCTTCTCGATGACGCGTTCGGGGCCGACCAGGTACGGCAGCTCGGTGACGACGAGTCCCACCTTGCGCGGGGTGAGGTTCTCGACGCTCACCTTGGCGCGGGTGCGGAACGAACCACGGCCGGTGGCGTAGGCGTCGCGGACCCCGGAGAGCCCGACGATCGTGCCGCCGGACGGCAGGTCGGGGCCGGGGACGAACTCCATGAGCTCTTCGAGGCTGGCCTGCGGGTTCATGAGCAGGTGCTTCGCGGCCTCGACGACTTCGCCGAGGTTGTGCGGCGCCATGTTGGTGGCCATGCCGACCGCGATGCCGGAGGCGCCGTTGACGAGCAGGTTCGGGAACGCCGCCGGCAGCACGCCCGGCTGCATGATCTGGTTGTCGTAGTTCGGGACGAAGTCGACGACGTCCTCGCCCAGGCCCTCGGTCATCGCCATCGACGGTTCGGCGAGCCTGGCCTCGGTGTACCGGGCGGCAGCGGGGCCGTCGTCGAGGGAGCCGAAGTTGCCGTGACCGTCGACGAGCGGCACGCGCATCGTGAACGGCTGGGCCATCCGGACCAGCGCGTCGTAGATCGCGCCGTCGCCGTGCGGGTGCAGCTTGCCCATCACCTCGCCGGTGACGCGGGCGCTCTTGACGTGTCCGCGGTCGGGCCGGAGCCCCATCTCGGCCATCTGGTACAGGATGCGACGCTGCACCGGCTTCAGGCCGTCGCGGGCGTCGGGCAGCGCCCGCGAGTAGATGACGGAGTACGCGTACTCGAGGAAGGAGCCCTGCATCTCCTCGGAGACGTCGACGTCCTCGATGCGCTCACCGTCGGGCAGGCCGACTACGTCCGTGCGTGCCATGGCACCTTTCTGGAGAACCGGAGTCGTCTGGGAGACTCGTGGGATGGGAACAAGCGTACCGACGGCCCCCGACGCCGTCGCGAACCTCGCCGACGTCTTCCCGAGTTGCCTCGTGGCGCTCGGCGCTGCGGACGACGCGTGGTTGCGGAACGACGGCCTGGAGGCCCGGATCACCCTCCGCCCCGCCCGCTCGGCGATCGTCGTGCTGGTCGACGGCCTCGGTTCCGCCGCGCTGGCGGCGCGCGCCGGGCACGCCCGCTGGTTGACCGGTGCGAAGGGCACCGGCACCGCGAAGAAGCTCCGGAGCGGGTTCCCGACGACGACCGCGGCCGCGCTGAGCACCCTGACCACCGGCCGCTCGCCCGGCACCCACGGGGTCGTCGGCTACAGCGGCTGGAACCCGGACACCGGTGCCGTGATGAACCTGCTGGGCGGCTGGGACACCGAGGTGCCCACCGACTGGTTCCTGACGCAGACCCTGTTCACCCGGGCCGCGGAGCTCGGGCTCGACCCGGTCGTCGTCGGTCCGGACCGGTACCGCTCGTCCGGGATGACCGCGAACGTGCTCGGCGGCGCCCGGTACGTGTCCGCGGACACCATCCCGCAGCGTGTCGACGCCGCACTGGCCGAGACCGCCACCGGCCGCTCGCTCGTCTACCTGTACGTGCCGGAGCTCGACTCCATCGGGCACAAGTACGGCTGGCAGTCCGACCGGTGGACGGCCGCCCTCGAGCTGCTCGACGGGGAACTCGCCCGCCTCGATGCCCGGACCGCTGAGGACGTGGGGGTCCTGGTGACTGCGGACCACGGTGTGCTCGACGTGCCGGACCACGCGAACATCGCCATCGACCCGCTGCTGCTCACCGACGTCGTCGGCGTCGCGGGTGACCCGCGCTGCCGCCAGCTCACCGTCGCACCCGGTACCGACGTCCGCGCCCTGGTCGGCGCGTTCCGGGCCCGCTACGGCAAGAAGGCCTCCGTCGCCAGCCGTGCCGAGGCGATCGAGGCCGGGTGGTTCGGGCAGGTGTCCGACCAGGTGGTGCCGCGCATCGGCGACGTGCTCGTTGTGGCGCGCGGCTCGTGGGCGTTCAACGACGACCGTGCCCTGCGCGAGGACGAGACGCCGAAGCGCATGATCGGCCAGCACGGGGCGATGACCGACGAGGAGACGATCGTGCCGCTCCGGCTCGCCGGCGCGTTCGCCCACTAGGGGCGTCAGCGCCGACGGTCGGTGAGCGTGCCGATCAGGCGGGGTCGTCGTCCGGGCGGGTGCCGAAGACGATCTCGTCCCAGCTCGGCATCGAGCGGCGGTTGCGCTTCTTGCGTTCGCCCCGGCTCTCGGGCTCCGGCGCCGATGCCGGACGGGCGTCGGCGGACTGCGGTGCGGTGTCGTGGGCGCCGCCGTCCTCGAAGCCCTGCAGCGGGATGTCGACGACGCTGATGGACGTGCCGCGGGCGGACTCGTCGCGCTGTTCGCCGAACGACGCTGCTTCGCGCTCACCGCGGCGACGGCGGAGCGCCTCGAGCAGGTCGGCGGTCTCGTTGCCGGGAGCGCGCTCTTCCACGGCGGCCTGGCCGATGCGGGGCAGCGGTGCACGGAGCGGTGCGTGCTGCGACGGCTCGGGTTCGGCTGCCGGCTGCTCCGGCTCGTCGACGCGGAAGGCGCCGGAGTCGAAGCGGGTGCCGTCGTCGTCCTGCTGCTCGAACTCGACCGCACGCAGACGCGGGGCGATGCCCTCGTCGTCGGTGTGCGACAGCCGGTGCGCGTCGCCGTTGTCCGGCACGAGGGTCGAGGTCTTGGGGTCGAAGTGCCACAGGGCGTCGTGCTCGACCTCGCCCGCGGTGTAGCGGACGCGGACCTGCCAGCCGCTCTCCGGGTGCTTCCAGGAGCCCCAGGTGATCGCGGTGGCCTCGCCGGCCTCGAGCTTCGCGGTGATCGCGGGGCCGAAGGTGTCGGGGGCCTCGTCGTCGACCGGGGTGACCGGCACGCGGTGCGAGGCGTCGAGGATGAAGGCACGCTCGGCGAGGACCGGGCCCTCGAAGCGGCGGACGTACTCGACGTCGACGTCGAGCGCGGCGGCCACGTCGGCGGCGTCGGCGCCACCACGGATGCGCGCCTGGACGTCCTTGGGGGAGACCCGCTTCTGCGGACCGGCGTCGGGGTTCGCCTGGCGCACCTGGCCTGCCAGCGACGACGTGACGGGCAACCGGAACTCGGTGCCGCCGTCGGTCGCCAGGAGGAGTGCGCCGGACTCGACTCCGATGACTCTCACGTCTTGCATGGTTCCGCCTTCCCAGCGTCGCGTACGGTCCTGCTGTCGTACCCCGTGAGTATGCAGGGACGACGGGCGGTTTCCGGGGAGGCGCACGGGCGTGCCGCGGACATCCGCACCGCCGATCCCGGGCGGGCGGCGCTCCGGCAACGGGTGTCGGGAATGTCCGGTTCCGGTCATGGGTTGCACAGCCAGCACGACCCGCCGCAGCACTCGGTTTGCGCTCTGGCGGGGCGTGGTGCAAACTGTCGCCGCCGATCACCCGGCGACGACCTCTCGATACGAGAAATGGATGGGCATGGCCACCGATTACGACGCCCCCCGGAAGACCGACGACAACTCTGACTCAGAGTCGATCGAGGCCCTCAAGGAGCGCGTTCCCGACAAGATGTCGGGGGTCGTCGACGATGATTCCGACAACCCCGGCAGCTTCGAACTCGCCGGGCAGGACCTCAGCGACGTCGACCTCGACGTCGTGGTGCTGCCCCCGCAGGTCGATGAGTTCACCTGCGTCGAGTGCTTCCTCGTGAAGCACCGCTCCCAGCTCGACCACGAGTCGAAGCTCGGACCGGTGTGCGCGGAGTGCGCTTCGCTCTAGCGAGCACAGCCGCGTCGCTCTCGACGCAACGATCAGCGAAGGCCCCGCATCCTCCAGGAATGCGGGGCCTTCGTCGTGTGCTGCGAGGCTGGGCCGAGCCGCGCCTCCAGGCCGTGGACCGTGGTCCGTCAGGACCGCAGCGCCTCGACGACCTTGCCCGGGTGCCGGACGCTGACCAGCCAGTAGGGCGTCGGGTCCGCGTCGTCGCGCACCTCGACCTTGACGACCCCGCGCACGTAGCCGCGGAAGAGGGTCCAGGCGCGGGCGTCGAGTGCCGGCCCGCGCTGCTCGGTGGCCGCTGCGCCCTCGAACGCCTCGGTCGTGCCGACGAGCGTGCGGGGGAGGTGTGCCTTGCCCGCGCGGAACTCGGTGTCGGTGACCTCGATGGTGGGTGCGAGTGCCCACAGGAGGACGAGGACCCCGAGCTCCATCCCGATCGCCACGAGGACGCCGGCCAGGACGCTGATGGGGAGGAAGACGAGCAGGGTGGCGGGGATGACGAGCGCCGTCGCCAGGTAGAGGGCGGGCGGGGCCCAGAGTCGTTCGCGGTACAGGGTCACGGGTCCATTCGATCACGAGCGAGCGAGGTCACGGAACGGTCACGGCTGCACTACCCTCGTCACGTGACCGAACCAGTCGACGTCCTCTGGACCGGGGAGCACGCTCCCGGCCACGCCCACCCCGGCGACGCGGGTGCCGATCTCGTCTCCACCGAGGCCTTCGTGCTGCACCCGGGGGAGCGACACCTGGCCGCCACGGGCCTGCGCATCGCGCTGCCCGAGGGGTACGCCGCGTTCGTGGTCCCGCGGAGCGGCCTGGCGGCGAAGCACGGCATCACGATCGTGAACAGCCCCGGCACCGTCGACTCCGGCTACCGCGGGGAGATCAAGGTCGCCCTGCTCAACACCGACCAGACGGAACCGTACGAGGTGCACGTCGGAGACCGCATCGCCCAGTTGATCGTGATGCCGGTGCCGCAGGTGACCTACACCCGGGTCGACGACCTGCCGGACAGCGTCCGCGGACAGGGCGGGTTCGGCTCGTCGGGCTACGGTGACCGGAGCGACGCCGTGACCGGTGCCGCCGCAGACGCTCAGGAAGGAACGCGCGCATGAAGTTCGGCCGACGCAAGCGGGACGAGGTCGAGGTGGCGGACGCCGTCGCCGACGACATCGAGGTCGCGGACACGTCCCCCGAGGTCGACATCGCGACGGATGCCGACGCGGACCTCGACGAGGTCGACGCGGTCGCCCCGACGGACAAGTCCGCTCCGGAGGACCGGGCCGAGAACGGCCCCCACGACGAGACCGAGGCGAACCTGGTCCGCCCCTACGTCGACCTGGGCGGGGTGAAGGTGCTCCCGCGCGAGGGCCTGCACCTGCGCCTCGAGGTCGAGGAGGGCTCGCAGCGCGTCGTCGCGGTCGGGCTCGACTACGACGAGTCCACGCTGCAGGTCCAGCCGTTCGCGGCACCCCGGTCCACCGGCCTGTGGCACGAGATCCGCGCCCAGATCGCCGAGCAGATCGAGCGCCAGGGCGGTGTCGTGACCGAGGTCGACGGCCCGTTCGGCCCCGAACTCCGCGCGTCCGTCCCGGTCGCCGTGGACGGCGACGGCGGCACCGCGGGCTCCCGTCCGGCCCGTTTCGTCGGCGTCGACGGCCCGCGCTGGTTCCTGCGCGGCGTGATCGCCGGCAAGGCCGCCGAGCAGCCCGACGACGCGAGCGAGATCGAGGAGCTGTTCCGCAGCGTCGTCGTCGTGCGCGGCACGACGCCGATGCCGCCGCGCGACCTCATCCCGCTGCACATGCCCAAGTCGACGCAGACCGCGATCTGACCGACTGACGACCAACCCCGCCAGGAGGCACGGTGCCGGACCACGACGACACCCCACGACCCGAGACGGCTGGCTCCGACCCCGTTGCACCGGCTGCTGAGTCATCGGTGGCGCCGTCGGCTGAGCCCTCGGTGGCGCCTTCGTTCTCCGCGCAGTTCCGTGACGCCGTGCAGAACGCCGGGATCGCCCGCGTGGCACCCGGTGAGGCACCGTCCGGCCGGGCGCTGCTCGGCGCGGTCGGCGGGGTGCGTGGGCTCGCCGAGTCGGTGCTGCCCGGGTTCGCGTTCCTGGTCGTCTACGCGATCACGAAGGAGCTCGTGCCGAGCGTCGTGATCCCGGTGGCGGTCGGCCTGGTGTTCGTGGTGCTCCGGCTGCTGCAGCGGCAGTCGGTGACGATGTCGTTCGCGGGCATCCTCGGCGTCGCGGTCTCGGCCGGCCTGGCGCTCATCACCGGCCGCGCGGAGAGCAACTTCATCCCCGGGATCGTCATCAACGCGGTCTGGCTCGTCGGACTGCTGATCACGCTGGCGATCCGCTGGCCGCTCATCGGACTCGTCGTCGGCTTCCTGCTGCCCGCGAACGAGGACGGCTCGCACGTCGACTGGCGCGCCGACCCGGTCAAGCGCCGCGTGCTGACGGTCGCCACCTGGATCTGGGTCGGGCTGTTCGCGGTCCGGCTCGCGGTGGAGGTCCCGCTGTACCTGACGGCGCAGGTCGAACTGCTCGCCGGGCTGAAGCTCATCCTCGGCGTGCCGCTGTACGCGGCGGTGCTCTGGGTGACCTGGCTGCTGGTCCGCACCGTGTTCGTCCGACGCGACGACGTCGCCCCGGTGTAGAGTTCTCTCGACATCAAGATAGTTCTCGCAGGGCGCGCACGCGTCCTCGGGATTAGGTTTGCCTTGCTGGTGGGACGGTCCACGGCCCGCGAGGATGAGGGCAAACCGATCAGTAGGGAGGCGGCACGGTGGCTGCAGTCAATAGCTTCGGCTCGAAGGACACACTGTCGGTTGGGGGTGTCGACTACGCGATCCACCGGATCGACTCGGTTCCCGGGCACGAGAAGTTGCCCTACAGCCTGAAGGTGCTGCTCGAGAACCTCCTCCGCACCGAGGACGGCAAGAACGTCACCGAGGGGCAGATCCGGGCGCTCGGCTCCTGGCGGCCCGACGCGGAGCCCGACACCGAGATCCAGTTCTCGCCGGCGCGCGTCGTCATGCAGGACTTCACGGGTGTGCCGTGCATCGTCGACCTCGCCACCATGCGCGAGGCCATGGCGGACATCGGCGGCGACCCGAACAAGATCAACCCGCTGTCCCCGGCCGAGATGGTCATCGACCACTCCGTCATCGCCGACCTGTTCGGCAGCACGGACGCCCTGCAGCGCAACACGGACCTGGAGTACGAGCGGAACGGTGAGCGTTACCAGTTCCTCCGCTGGGGCCAGACCGCATTCGAGGACTTCAAGGTCGTCCCGCCGGGCACCGGCATCGTCCACCAGGTGAACATCGAGTACCTGGCGAAGGTCACCTACACGCGTGACTTCGACGGCGAGACGTACGCGTACCCGGACACCCTGGTCGGTACCGACTCGCACACCACGATGGTGAACGGCCTCGGCGTGCTCGGCTGGGGCGTCGGCGGCATCGAGGCCGAGGCCGCGATGCTCGGCCAGCCCGTGTCGATGCTCATCCCGAA
Source organism: Curtobacterium sp. MCPF17_021 (assembly GCF_003234605.2). NCBI lineage: Bacteria > Bacillati > Actinomycetota > Actinomycetes > Micrococcales > Microbacteriaceae > Curtobacterium > Curtobacterium sp. MCPF17_021. Next base: position 1,803,140 of record NZ_CP126252.1, read on the forward strand.
GGTCGTCGGCTTCAAGCTCTCCGGTGAGATCCCGGCCGGCGTGACCGCGACCGACGTGGTGCTCACCATCACGCAGGAGCTCCGCAAGCACGGCGTCGTCGGCAAGTTCGTCGAGTTCTACGGCGAGGGCGTCGGCGCCGTCCCGCTCGCCAACCGCGCCACCATCGGCAACATGTCGCCCGAGTTCGGTTCGACGGCGGCGATCTTCCCGGTCGACGACGTCACGCTGGACTACCTGCGGCTGACCGGTCGCGACGAGGCACAGATCGCCCTGGTCGAGGCGTACTCCAAGGCCCAGGGCCTGTGGCACGACGCCTCGGTCGAGCCGAACTACTCCGAGTACATGGAGCTCGACCTCTCCACGGTCGTGCCCTCCATCTCGGGCCCGAAGCGTCCGCAGGACCGCATCGAGCTCACCAACGCGAAGAGCCAGTTCGAGCTCGACCTGAACAACTACACGACGCCGTCCGAGCAGACCGACCTCGACGACGCGGTCGAGGAGACGTTCCCGGCCTCCGACCCGATCGCCGCCGGTTCGACCAACGAGGACACGGCGCTGCACGAGCACGTGCACGTGTCGAGCGCACCGTCGACCGCCTCGGCGCCGACGAAGGTCGCGATGGACGGGGCCGACCCGTTCACGATCGACCACGGCGCCGTCGCGATCGCCGCCATCACGTCGTGCACGAACACGTCGAACCCGTCGGTCATGATGGCCGCCGGCATCCTCGCCCGGAACGCCGCGAAGAAGGGCCTCACCGCGAAGCCCTGGGTGAAGACCACCCTCGCGCCCGGGTCGAAGGTCGTCACCGACTACTACGAGAAGGCCGGTCTCACCACCTACCTCGAGCAGCTCGGCTTCTACACGGTCGGCTACGGCTGCACCACCTGCATCGGCAACTCGGGCCCGCTGCCCGAGGAGATCTCGCAGGCCGTGCAGGACAACGACCTCGCCGTCACCGCGGTGCTCTCGGGCAACCGCAACTTCGAGGGCCGGATCAACCCCGACGTCAAGATGAACTACCTGGCGTCCCCGCCGCTGGTCATCGCCTACGCCCTCGCCGGGTCGATGCACTTCGACTTCGACAAGGACGCCCTCGGCACCGACCAGGACGGCAACGACGTCTACCTGACCGACATCTGGCCCGACGCGGCCGAGGTGCAGCAGGTCATCGACGAGTCGATCGACACCGAGATGTTCACCCACGAGTACGGCTCCGTGTTCGAGGGCGACGACCGCTGGAAGAACCTGCCGACCCCGACCGGCGACACCTTCGAGTGGGACCAGGAGTCGACCTACGTCCGGAAGCCCCCGTACTTCGAGGGCATGACGATGCAGCCCGACGCCGTGTCGGACATCTCCGGCGCCCGGGTGCTCGCGAAGCTCGGCGACTCGGTCACGACCGACCACATCTCGCCGGCCGGTTCGATCAAGGCCGACAGCCCCGCCGGCCAGTACCTCGCCGAGCACGGCGTCGACCGCAAGGACTTCAACTCCTACGGCTCGCGTCGCGGCAACCACGAGGTCATGATCCGTGGCACGTTCGCGAACATCCGTCTGCGCAACCAGCTGCTCGACGGCGTGGAGGGCGGGTACACCCGTGACTTCACGACGCCGGACGGTGCGCAGTCGTTCATCTACGACGCCTCGCAGCACTACCAGGAGCAGGGCATCCCGCTCGTCATCTTCGGTGGCAAGGAGTACGGCTCCGGCTCGTCCCGTGACTGGGCTGCCAAGGGCACGAACCTGCTCGGTGTCCGCGCGGTCATCACCGAGAGCTTCGAGCGGATCCACCGCTCGAACCTCATCGGCATGGGCGTCGTCCCGCTGCAGTTCCCGGCGGGCGAGACGGTCGAGTCCCTCGGGCTCGACGGCACCGAGATCGTCTCGATCTCCGGGCTGACCGAGCTGAACGAGGGCCGCACCCCGAAGACGGTGCACGTCACCGCGACGCCGAGCGAGCACTCGCCGGCCGGCAAGCAGCCGATCGAGTTCGACGCGGTCGTCCGCATCGACACCCCCGGCGAGGCCGACTACTACCGCAACGGCGGCATCCTGCAGTACGTGCTCCGCTCGCTCGTCTGAGTCCGTTGAACGACAGGAGCGACGTGCGCACGGGTCGCTGACGCGACCGACGACCGGCCTGGAGGCGCGGTGCCAGCCGGCACCGCGCCTCCCGTCCGTTGTCGGGTCCCGAGAATAGAGTGGGCCGACAGCCCCACGAAAGGAGCGCCCGTGAGCCTGCTCGCCAGCATCACGTCGCCGCGCGACCTGAAGCGTCTCTCCGACGCGCAGATGACCGACCTCGCCGCCGAGATCCGGCGCTTCCTGGTCGCCGAGGTCGCGAAGACCGGTGGGCACCTCGGGCCGAACCTGGGCGTCGTGGAGCTGACGCTCGCGATGCACCGCGTGTTCGACTCGCCGAACGACCCGTTCGTCTTCGACACCGGGCACCAGTCGTACGTGCACAAGCTCGTCACCGGGCGCCAGGACTTCTCGAAGCTGCGCGAACGCGGCGGCATCGCCGGCTACCCGCAGCGGAGCGAGTCCGAGCACGACATCGTCGAGTCCTCGCACGCGTCGTCGTCGCTGTCGTGGGCCGACGGCATCTCCCGCGCGTTCGGGCAGACCGGGCAGACCGACCGCACCGTCGTCGCGGTGGTCGGGGACGGCGCCCTCACCGGCGGTATGACGTGGGAGGCGCTCAACAACATCTCCGACGACAACGACCGGCGCCTGGTCATCGTCGTCAACGACAACGGCCGCTCCTACGCCCCGACGATCGGTGGCATGGCGCGGTTCCTGAGCTCCGTGCGCACCCGCCGCGAGTACCGGGCCCTGTACGAGGGCACGCAGGCCGTGGCGGCGCGGTTCGGCGCTCCGGGTCGTGCGGTGTACCGGGGCATGCGCGGGGGCCTGCACGGCTTCCTGTCGCGGCTGACGAACAACGAGGCGCTGTACTCGAACCTCGACATCAAGTACATCGGCCCGGTGAACGGCCACGACCAGCAGGCGATGGAGGCAGCACTCCGGCAGGCGAAGGAGTACGGCGCTCCCGTGATCGTGCACGCGATCACCGAGAAGGGCCACGGCTTCGAGCCCGCCCTGCGCGACCAGGCCGACCAGTTCCACGCCGTCGGACACATCGACCCGGAGACGGGGGAGTCGCTCGACGCCGCATCGGGCCCGTCGTGGACCTCGGTGTTCGCGTCTTCCCTGGCCGAAGCCGGCGCCGCGGATCCCCGGATCGTCGCCATCACGGCGGCGATGCTCCGGCCCACGGGACTGCACCTGTTCCAGGAGCAGCACCCGGACCGCGTGTACGACGTCGGCATCGCCGAGCAGCACGCCGTGACGACCGCCGCGGGCCTGGCCTACGGGGGACTCCACCCCGTCGTGGCGCTCTACGCGACGTTCCTGAACCGCGCGTTCGACCAGGTGCTGATGGACGTCGCCCTGCACAAGGCCGGCGTGACCTTCGTGCTCGACCGTGCCGGGATCACCGGTCCGGACGGCCCCTCGCACCACGGCATGTGGGACCTCGCGCTGCTGCAGGTCGTGCCGGGGATCCGGATCGCGGCTCCCCGCGATGCTGCGACCCTTCGCGAGGAGTTCCGCGAGGCGATCGCCGTCGACGACGCCCCCACCGTGCTGCGCTGGCCGAAGGGGCAGGTCGGACCGGACATCCCCGCGGTCCGTCGTCTCTCCGACGGTGTGGACGTCCTGCACGCCGCCGCGGACGACGTCGAGGACGTGCTCTTCGTCGCCGTCGGGTCGATGGTGCCGGTGGCACTCGAGGCCGCGGCGCTGCTCGAGGCGCAGGGCATCGGCGTCACCGTTGTGGACCCGCGTTGGGTGGTGCCGATCCCGACGTCGCTGATCGAGCTCTCGCGGACGCACCGGCTCGTGATCACCATCGAGGACGGCGTGCGGGTCGGGGGCGTCGGGACCCGGCTGCGGCAGGACCTGCGCGCTGCCGGGGTCGACACCGGGGTGAACGAGCTCGGGCTGCCCGACGCGTTCATCGACCACGCGACCCGGTCGCAGATCTTCGCCGACGCGGGGCTGACGGCGCAGGCCATCGCCCGCGACGTCATCGACCAGGTCGTCGGGACGAAGTTGCCGCAGGCGAAGCCCGCGCGCTCCCGCGAGTCGGCGGCATCCGACCGCTGACCGCCCGGCTCGCAGTCGTCTCGCACAACCACAGTCACCCCGAACCACGGCGATCCGCGGTTCGGGGTGACTGTGGTTGTGCGGGGGTCGCCCCGCCGGAGCAGCTCTAGCGGGAAGCGGGGCCGACGATCCGGGGCTCGTGGAACGTGCCGCCGAAGACACGCTCGGACGCACCGGAGCGGTCGAGGTACGGGCTGATCCCACCGGCCTGGAACGGGTAGCCGGCACCGAGGATGAGCCCGAGGTCGATCTCCTCGACGTGCTCGACGACCCGGTCCTCGAGCATGCGGTGCAGCTCGTCGGCCAGGGCGTCCTCGAACCGGCGCTGCATCTCGGCGGCGTCGACCGGCTTCGCGTCCTTCTTGGAGGGTGCGACGAGCTTCACGGCGGCGGGGTCGTACCCGGTCGCGTTGCCCTTCTTGTCGCGGGTCAGGATCGTCCCGTGCTCCGCGATCTTCTTCAGCCCGTCACCGGGGTAGAAGCGCTCCGGCCAGGCCGCGTGGTGCGAGTCGAGCACGTGCGCGCCGACCGGCAGCCCGACGAGCTCGAGCAGCTCGAACGGCGACATCGGCAAACCGAGGGGCGCGGCACCCTGGGCGACGGTGTCGAACGAGGTGCCCTCTTCCACGCCGCGCATCGCCTCGCCGAGCACCCGCGCGAGCACCCGGTTGACGACGAAGCCCGGCTGGTCCGCGGTGATGATCGCGGTCTTCTTCAGGGTCTTCGCGACGGCGAGGGCGGTGACGAGGGCCTCGTCCGAGGTCTTCGCGGCACGCACCACCTCGAGCAGCGGCATGACCGCGACCGGGTTGAAGAAGTGGAAGCCGACGAGTCGCTCCGGGTTGGTGAGGACCGACGCCATCTCGTCGACGGAGAGCGACGACGTGTTCGTGGCGAGGATGGCGTCCGGTGCGATGACCTGCTCGATCTTCCGGAGGACCTCCTGCTTGACGGTCATCTCCTCGAAGACGGCCTCGATCACCCAGTCGGCGTCGGCGAAGGCGTCGTAGGACACCGAGCCGCTGACGAGTGCGGTGATGCGGTTCGCGTCGTCGGGGGAGATCCGGCCCTTGTCGAGCAGCTTCGCGACCTCGCCGCGGATCCGCTCGACGCCGGCGTCCACACGGGACTGGTCGACGTCGGTGATGACGACGGGGACGCCGAGACGTCGGGCGAACAGCAGCGCGAACTGCGACGCCATCAGCCCGGCGCCGAGGACGCCGACCTTCGTGATCTTCTTCGGTTCGACGCCCTCGGGAGCGCCGACGGGCTTCTTTGCACGCTTCTGCACGAGGTCGAAGGCGTACATCGACGCGGCGAACTGGTCGCCCGAGATGAGGTCGGCGAGGGCCTCGTCCTCGTCTGCGAAGCGTTCGTCGAGCGAGCCCGACTTGGCGGCGGCGACGAGGTCGAGCGCCCGGAACGGCGACTTCGGCACGGTGCCGATCTTCGACGCGACCTGTCCGCGGGCGACCTTGACGACGGTGCCCCAGGCGGCCTTCTCGAGCATGCCCGGTTCGTTCTTCCGAACCACCTTGGTCGTTCCGGTGATGACGCCGTCCGCCCAGGCCACGGCCGAGGGCAGGAACGTGACGGACGGGACGAGCACGTCGCCGATGCCGATCTCGACCGCGGCCGGACCGTCCATCAGGCGGTTGTTCTTGAGCGGGTTCTCGACGATGACGCGGAGCGCGCGCTCCGGGCCGATCAAGCGGGGGAGCAGCGTCGCGCCGCCCCAGCCGGGGATGATGCCGAGGAACACCTCGGGCAGGCCGATGCCCTGCGCCGCGGACGAGAACGCCCGGTAGGTGCAGTGCAGGGCGATCTCGAGCCCACCGCCGAGCGCCAGGGTGTTCACGAACGCGAACGACGGCACCCCGAGGTCGGCGAACTTGCGGAGCGTGGCGTGCCCGAGGGCGGCCAGGTCGTGGGCGGCCTCGCGCGACGGGACCGCCGCTGCCTGCGACAGGTCGGCGCCGGCGGCGAAGCAGTACTCCTTGCCGGTGATCGCGACGCCCTGGATCGTGCCCGCGGCGGCCTCGGTCTTCAGGGTGTCGAGCACGCCGGACAGCTCACGGAGCGTGCGGGGCCCGAGGGTGTTCGGCCGCTTGTAGTCCTTGCCGTTGTCGAGCGTGATGAGCGCCAGCGTGCCACCCGAGGGCATCGTGACGTGCTTGACGAACGAGTGCGTGACGACCTCGTCCTCGCTGAGTTCGGCCAGTCGGTCGTTGTCGACGATGGTCATGGTCACGCCCCCTTCCGAGCCGAACGCTCGGCCGACTTGCTGTGGTTCGGGTTCTCCCAGATGACGGTGCCGCCCTGGCCGAGCCCGATGCACATCGTGGTGATGCCGTACTTGACGTCCGGTCGCTCGGCGAACTGTGCGGCGAGCTGGTTCATCAGCCGGACACCACTCGACGCGAGCGGGTGGCCGACGGCGATCGCGCCGCCCCAGGCGTTCACGTTCGGGGAGTCCTGGGCGATGCCGTAGTTGTCGAGGAACGCGAGCACCTGGACGGCGAACGCCTCGTTGATCTCGAACAGGCCGATGTCGTCGATCGACAGGCCGGCCTTCGACAGGGCCTTGTCGGTCGCGGGGACCGGGCCGACGCCCATGACCTCGGGCTCGACGCCGGCGAAGGCGAACGAGACCATGCGCATCTTCGTCGACAGTCCGTGCTGCTTCGCACCGTCCTCGGACGCGAGCAGGCTCATGGTCGCACCGTCGTTCAGACCGGCGGCGTTGCCGGCGGTGACCCGTCCGTGGGGCCGGAACGGCGTCTTCAACGCGGCCAGCGCCTCCAGGGTGGTCCCCGGCCGCGGCGGCTCGTCGGTGCTGACGACGTCCCAGCCGTCGCCCTTGTTGACCTCGACCGGGATGACGTCCGGCTGGAGCTTCCCGTTCGCCCATGCGGCGGCGTAGCGCTGCTGGGACTGGACGGCGTAGGCGTCCGTGCGGTCCTTCGTGATCGCGGGGAAGCGGTCGTGCAGGCGCTCCGCGGTGGCGCCCATGACGAGGGCGTCGCTCGAGACCATGCGCTCCGCGACGAAGCGTGGGTTCGGGTCGGCGTTGAAGCCCATCGGGTGCCGGCCCATGTGCTCGACACCACCGGCGATCGCGACGTCGGCGGCGCCGAAGGCGATGGCACCCGCGAGCGTCGTGACGCTCGTCATGGCACCGGCACACATGCGATCGATCGCGTAGCCGGGAACCGACTTCGGCAGACCAGCGAGCATGCCCACGGTGCGGCCGAGCGTCAGCCCCTGGTCACCCTGCTGCGTGGTGGCCGCGACGGCGACGTCGTCCACCGCTGCGGTGTCGAAGGTGTTCCGGTCGAGCAGTCCGCGCATCGCGTGCACCGCGAGGTCGTCGGACCGGGTCTTCCAGAACACCCCCTTCTCGCCGGCTCGTCCGAACGGTGTGCGAACGCCGTCCACGAACACGACGTCTGATGCCTTTGGCAATCCGGGCCTCCCAGATCCTCATCGATCGGGCCGGAACGCAGGTCGCTCCGGCCTGGCCGGGCCTCGCCCGGCGACCCTCCCGACGCTATGCCCCCAGCCTGGGCGGCCGCATGCCGGTTGGGCAGTTCCTACGACTCGTCGTCGTCCGTCGCCGCGGGCCGCTGTGCAGCAGCCACAAAGGCCGAGGCGATGATCGACGCGAGTTCCTCGACCTGCCACGGGCGGGCGTCGTGCTCGGCGAGGGCGGCGCCGACCAGTTCGGTCGACGGCGGCGACGGCGGGGCCCACGACACGAGCCGGAGCGTCTCCGGCGTGAGCAGGTTCTCGAGCGGGATGTCGAGTTCCTCGGCACGCTTCGTCACCGCCGCGCGCGCGGCCTTGTACCGGCGGTCGGCGGCCGGGTTGCGGTCCGCCCAGGCTCGGGGCGGGGGCAGGGTGGCCTCGCCGGCACCGCGCAGACGGGGGAGGTCCTCGGTGGTGCGGCCTTCCTCGACGGCGGCCCACCAGCGGTCGAGCTCGGAACGGCTGGCGCGGCCCGTGAACGTCTTCAGCGCACCGAGTTCGGCGCGGGACTCGGGTGCAGCGGCCGCGGCGGCGACGATCGCCGAGTCGGGGATCGTGCGCCCGGGGGCGATGTCCGCCTGTCGGGCGTACTCGTCGCGGGCGAGCCAGAGCGACCGGGCGATCGCCAGTGCTCGCGCACCACGGAGCGCGTGCATGCCGGACAGGCGACGCCAGGGCTCGGCACGGGCGGGCTTCGGCGCACGGTGCAGGACCGCGTCGAACTCCTCCTGGGCGATCCGGGTCTTGCCGGCCTCGTCGAGCTTCTCGGCGAGGGCATCGCGGAGGTCGGGCAGCAACTCGACGTCGAGCGACGCGTAGACGAGCCACGACTGCGGCAGGGGACGGGTCGACCAGTCGGCGGCCGAGTGCGCCTTGGCCAGGGTGATGCCGAGCAGCTGCTCGACGACGGCGCCGAGGCCGACGCGGGGGAACCCGGCGATCCGGGCACCGAGCTCGGTGTCGAAGATGCGCGTCGGGACGAGGCCGACCTCCTGCAGGCACGGCAGGTCCTGCGAGGCGGCGTGGAACAGCCACTCCTCGTCGACGATGGCGGCCTGCAGCTCCGAGAAGTCGCCGATCGGGATCGGGTCGAACAGGAACGCACCGGCACCGCGGCGGAAGACCTGGATCAGGTAGGCGCGCTGCGAGTAGCGGTAGCCGCTGGCGCGCTCGGCGTCGACCGCGACGGGGCCGTGGCCGGCCGCGATGGCGGCGACCGCCTCGAGGTAGTCCTCGCGGGTGTCGATGACCTTGACGGCGTCGTGCGACGCCTCGAAGGCGGGGCCGGCGGCGGCAGCAGTCGGGCCGGCAGCGGCAGCCGGAGCAGTCGAACCGGCAGCCGTGGCTGCGGGCGCAGCCGGGCCGGTCGATCCAGCGGCGTCCTGGGGAGCGGGGTCGGTCACTTGGCGAGCCTCCTCGGGGCCAGCAGGGTCACGCCGTCCGATGCGGGCGGCAGACCGGCGAGCATGGCGACGATGTCCTGCCAGGCCCGGACGTGTGCGGTGAGGTCGTCGCCGCGTGGTGTCCACGACGCGCGGAGTTCCAGCTGGGCGCCGTCGCCCTGTGCGGCGAGGTCGCCGTACCCGCGCGAGATGATCTTGGTGGCTGTGCCCGAGGCGTGGTCGTACGTCGCACCGTGCGACTCGAGCGCGTCGACGAGCCAGCTCCAGGTGACGTCGGCGACGAACTCGTCGACGCCGATCTCCGGCTCGAGCGGCGCCTGCGCGAACGAGACGACACGGAACGCGCCGCCCCAGCCCTCGGGTTCTTCCGGGTCGTACAGGGCGATGAACCGACCGGTCCCCAGGTCCGACTCGACGCCGTGCGCGGTGCCGGACACGTCCGCCGCCAGGGCGATCGAGAACGGTGCGATCCGGGTCGGCGAGGGGATCTCGGTGACGGTGGTCTCGGCACGGCCGCTGCCGCCGGACACGAACGCGCGGAGCCGCGCGAAGGCGTCGGGCTCTCGGGTTTCGGACACACATGCAGACTAGGCTCCGGGCCATGTCCCGATCCGCGCGACCCGCCGAGGACGTCGTCCAGGAGACCGCTCGATCGGCCGGGTTCATCGCACTCGGCGCCGGTCTGGCAGCTGCCGCGGTGGGGACGGCCGTCATCGGTGGCTTCGTCGCCGCCGTCGCCCGCGCCGTCGTCACCCCCGACCGCAAGCGCAACGAACGCGTCCCGATCCACGCCGTCGACCCCGTCCGGAAGACCGTCACGATCGAGCGCACCGCCGACACCGAGCTGCAGGGCCGCTACTCGCTCTGGTTCGGCGGCGGCACCGGCCACATGCGCGTCGGCGAGGTCCTCGGCACGACCGACACCACCGTCACGCGCCGCATCATCGCGATCGACGCCGGCGATCCGACCGCTGCACGTCGCGGTCGCTGGGGTGGCTGGTTCTACCTGACCCCGGGCGAGCTCGACGTGCCCGTCGAGGACGTCGACATCCCCACCCCGAACGGCCCCGCCCCCGCCTGGGTCGTCCGCGCCGACGACCCGGCAGCGCCCTGGGCCGTCCTCGTGCACGGCCGTGGCGTCACGCGTGCCGAGACGATCCGCGCCGTCCCCGTCTTCCGCGCCGCCGGGTACTCGGTGGTGCTCGCCTCGTGGCGGAACGACGGCGTCGCCCCGCCGAGCGTCGACGGCCGCTACGGCCTCGGCAGCACCGAGTGGGAGGACGTCGACTCCGTCCTCCGCTGGCTCACCGCGCAGGACGCCCAGAGCGTCGTGCTCATGGGCTGGTCGATGGGCGGCGCCGTCGTGCTGCAGACCCTGCTCCGCTCGCGCTTCGCCGGTCTGGTCGACGGGGTGGTGCTCGAGTCCCCGGTGGTCGACTGGCACGCCGTGCTGAAGTCGCAGAGCCAGCTCCTGCGCCTGCCACGTCCGGTCCGCAAGGTCGCGCAGCGGCTGCTCCGCACGCCGGTGCTGTACCGGCTCGCCGGGCTCCAGGCTCCTGTGGACCTGCGCGAGCTCGACATGGTCACGCGATCCGACGAGCTCACGGTGCCGATCCTGCTGCTGCACAGCGACGACGACGGGTTCGTTCCGTCCTCGGCCTCACACGACCTGGCCCGCGCACGGCCCGACCTGGTGCGGCTCGAGATCCAGACCACGGCCCGGCACACCAAGCTCTGGAACCACGACGCCGACTGGTTCGACGCCCGGATCCTCGCGTGGCTGACCGAGGTGGTCCAGCGGCGCGGGGCGGCCAGCGCGCGGTAGACGCAACCGGAGGAACGGACGGGAGGCGCGGTGCCAGCTGGCACCGCGCCTCCCGTCCGTCAGTGGGTCGCGTCTACGCGACCGCCGCCTGTACCTGCCGCTGCACGCGGCCGAGCATGCCCACCATGCCGCGGATCCGCAGGGGGCTGACCGCCTCGGACAGGCCGATGGTCAACGGGTAGTCCGTCGGGACGGCGAGCACCTGCTCGACGGTCAGGCCGGACAGTCCCTGTGCCAGGATCGAGGCGAAGCCGCGGGTGGTCGGCGCCTCGCGCGGGGCGGTGGCGTGCATCCGGACCACGTGCGGGGCGTCGCCGTCCTCGCCCACCGTCACGGTGATGAAGACGGGGGACTGGCACTCCTCGACGCGTTCGAGCTCGTCCTCGTGCCCCTGCAGGCGTTCGGGTAGCGCAGGCAGCTCGTTCGAGAACTCGAGCAGGAGCTGCAGGCGGTCCTTCTGGCCCAGGGCGAGGAAGTCGTCGCGGATCTCGGCGAGGGTGGCGGGGAGTGGTGCGTCGGTGCTGGCGTTCATCGGTTCGGAACAGTACCCGGCTCGGATCCCTGCACGATGGGGACGCGGACGGCGCTGCCCCACTCGGTCCACGAGCCGTCGTAGTTGCGGACGTTGTCGTAGCCGAGCAGGTGCTGCAGGACGAACCAGGTGTGGCTCGAGCGCTCACCGATGCGGCAGTAGGCGATGACCTCGTCGGCGTCACCGATGCCGGCGCCGTCACGGTAGACGGCGTCGAGCTCGGCGCGCGACTTGAAGGTGCCGTCGGGGGCGGCGGCCGTCGCCCAGGGGATGTTCACGGCGGTGGGGACGTGGCCGCCGCGCAGCGCGCCCTCCTCCGGGTAGTCGGGCGCGGTCGTGCGCTCCCCGCTGTACTCCGGGGCGCTGCGGACGTCGATGAGCGGCTTGCCGAGGTGCGCGAGGACGTCGTCCTTGAAGGCGCGGACGGGCTCGTCGTGGCGCTCGACGACGGGGTACTCGACGGGCGTGACCGGGGTCTCGTCGGTGGTCAGGGCGCGGTCCTCGGCGATCCACTTGCCGCGACCGCCGTCGAGCAGGCGGACGTCCTCGTGGCCGAACAGGGTGAACACCCAGAGGGCGTACGCCGCCCACCAGTTGTTCTTGTCGCCGTAGATCACGACGGTGGTGTCGCGGCCGATGCCCTTGCCGCCGAGGAGCTCGGCGAAGGCGGCGCCGTCGATGTAGTCGCGCTGCACCGGGTCGTTGAGGTCGGTGTGCCAGTCGATCTTCACGGCACCCGGGATGTGGCCCGTCTCGTAGAGCAGGACGTCCTCGTCGGACTCGACGACCACCAGGTCGGGCGCGCCGGCCCCGGCGTCGAGTTGCTCCTGCAGCCACTCGGTGGAGACGAGGCGCTCCGGGTGCGCGTAGGCGGCGAACTTCTCGGACGGGTCGACCGGTGCGGTCATCGGGGGTACCTCCAGGGGTGCGGGGGAGCGTGGTGCGGGGTGAGCGTGGTGCGGGGCGGGCTTGGTGCCCGGGTGCGTGCTGCTGGCGCCGGACTAGGATCGGGCGTCGGTGCCTGTGGGCAACGGTACGCGGACGTACCGTGCTCCTGACGCAACGTGACACCCCACGACATGCTTCCCGGAAGGGTTCCCCGATTGCCCGCTCACCTCGTCGACCGTGATCCCAAGGTGACGCCGCAGCAGATGGCTGCGGCGCTCGTGCCCCCGCCGCAGTTCACGGACGCGTCGTTCGACTCGTACCGGCCGGACCCGGACTACGACTCGCAGGCCTCGGTCCGCGATGCCGTCGCCGCGTTCGTGGCCGCCGGTCCGACGGAGGCCCCGCGGCGCGGGCTGTTCGGGCGCCGGAAGCAGGCGGCGGAACCCGCGGCGAAGTCCGGTGTGTACCTGGACGGCGGGTTCGGTGTCGGCAAGACCCACCTGCTCGCAGCCGCCTACCACGCGGCCACCGGCCGGAAGACGTTCGGCACCTTCATCGAGTACACCGCGCTCGTGGGCGCCCTGGGGTTCCAGGGGACCGTCGACCTGCTCCGCGGCACCGCACTGGTGTGCATCGACGAGTTCGAGCTCGACGACCCGGGCGACACGATGGTGATGACCCGGCTCATCAAGGAACTGACCGAGACCGGCACCCGCTTCGCCGCGACGTCGAACACGCCCCCGGGAGCCCTGGGCGAGGGGCGCTTCGCCGCGCAGGACTTCCTGCGCGAGATCCAGGCGATGTCGGACCGCTTCGACACCATGCGCATCGACGGCCTCGACTACCGCCGCCGTGCCGTGGACGAGTCGGCGCAGGTGGTGTCCGACGTGCCCGCCGCGCTGCCGTCCGGATCCGTGACGCTCGACGACTTCGGTGCGGTGGTCGCGCACCTGGGTTCCGTGCACCCGTCGAAGTACGTCGCGCTGGTCGAGGACCTCGACGCCGTCGGGCTCACCGACGTCCGGGCGTTCACCGACCAGACCGACGCGCTGCGCTGGGTCGCCCTGGTGGACCGGCTGTACGACGCGCAGGTGCGCATCGTCGCCTCGGGCACCCCGCTCGACCAGGTGTACCCCGACGTGATGCTCGAGGGCGGGTACCGCAAGAAGTACCTGCGCGCGGCGTCCCGCGTGGTGGCGCTCACCCGCGCCTGAGCGTCGCTCGCCGTCAGACCGATCTGTCCACGGCGGTCTCCTGCCCCTCGCGCAGGGGACATCGGGCCCGCGGAAACACGACGTTTACAAACGGCGCGGTCGCGTTACATCCGCGAAACAGTTCGTGCTCCCTCGTGAAACCTCGCCTCGCCAGACTCTGTGACACCCGAGGCGGTCCAAGAGCCGCTCGTGCAATCGAGAGGTGAGCAGATGCTTGATCAGGGCAACACGACGTTCGTGTTGGTGATGGCTGCGCTGGTGTTGTTCATGACACCCGGCCTGGCCTTCTTCTACGGCGGCTTGGTGAAGGCCAAGTCCGTCATCTCCATGATGATGATGTCGTTCGGTGCGATCGCGCTCGTGAGCGTGCTCTGGGTGGTCTACGGCTACGCGATCGCCTTCGCCAACCACGGCGACGGCACGGCGGTCTCCGGCGTGGTCGGGTTCTTCAGCATCGACTGGAACCAGATCGGCCTCGGCCAGGCCTTCGAGGAAGCGCAGTCCTCGAACATCCAGGCGGCGTACCCGTCGATGGCCTTCGTCGGCTTCCAGGCGACGTTCGCGATCATCACCGTCGCGCTCATCTCCGGTGCCATCGCCGACCGCGCCAAGTTCGGCGCGTGGATGGTCTTCGCCGGCGTCTGGGTCACGGTCGTCTACTTCCCGGTCGCCTCGTGGGTCTTCAACCTGACCTCGGGCTGGGCCGCCACGTGGGGCGTCATCGACTTCGCCGGTGGCACCGCGGTGCACATCAACGCCGGTGCAGCGGGTCTCGCCCTGGCGATCGTCCTCGGCAAGCGCGTCGGCTTCGCCAAGGGTGCGCACAAGCCGCACAACCCGCCCTTCGTCCTGCTCGGTGCCGCCATCCTGTGGTTCGGCTGGTTCGGCTTCAACGCCGGCTCCGAGGGTGCAGCTGACGGCATCGCCGCGATCGCCTGGGTGAACACCCTCGCCGCCCCGGCCGCCGCCATCCTCGGCTGGCTGCTCATCGAGAAGCTCAAGGACGGCAAGGCCACCTCCGTCGGTGCCGCATCGGGTGCCGTCACCGGCCTCGTCGCGATCACCCCGGCCTGTGCCGCGCTGACCCCGGGCTGGGGCATCCTGCTCGGCTTCCTCGCCGGCATCGTCTGCTGCTTCGCGATCGACTGGAAGTACCGCCTGGGCTTCGACGACTCGCTCGACGTGGTCGGCGTCCACCTGGTCGGCGGCATCTTCGGCACGCTGTTCCTCGGCTTCTTCGCCAACGACACCGGCCTGATCTACTCCGGCTCGTTCGAGCAGCTCGGCAAGCAGGCCGTGGCGGCCCTCGCCGTCGGCCTCTACTCGTTCGTGCTCGCCCTGGTCATCGGGTTCGCCATCGAGAAGACGATGGGCTTCCGCGTCAAGACCGAGGACGAGGTCGCCGGCATCGACACCGCCGTCCACGGCGAAGAGGGCTACGTCCTCTACGAGCAGACCGACGACAGCCCGGTCAGCGTCCGCTAGTCACCAGGCACCACCCGCACGACGACGGGCCCCGCGCACACAGCAGCGCGGGGCCCGTCGTCGTTGCGTTGGTCGCGTTCTCGACGTGACCACGGCCGGGAGGCGCGGTGCGGGTCCGGCCCGCACCGCGCCTCCAGGCAGATGGTCGCGTCAGCGACCCGTTGGTTCCGTTGGTTCCGTTGGTTCCGTCACCAGGCGTAATCCTCCGGCGAGGTCTCGTGCCCCGGGAAGATCTCGTCGAGACGGTCGAGTGCACGCTGGTCGAGACGGATGTCGACGGCGCGGACCGCGGACTCCCACTGCTCCATCGTGCGGGGGCCGGTGATCGGCGCGGTGACGCCGGGCTGGCGCAGCAGCCAGGCGAGGGCCAGCTCGCCGGGCGTGTGGCCGAGCTCCTTCGCGAAGGACTCGTACGACTGCAGCTGGTCGCGGTGCGCGTCGACGTACTCAGCGCTGCGGCCGGACAGGCGACGGGAGCCGTTCTCGGTCTTCTCGATGACGCCACCGAGCAGCCCGCCCTGCAGCGGCGACCAGGGGATCACGCCGAGGCCGTACGCGCGGGCGGCGGGCAGGACCTCGCGCTCGACGTCGCGGACCACGAGGTTGTAGATCGACTGCTCGCTGACCAGGCCGAAGGTGTTCCGGCGCTTCGCTGCCTCCTGCGCCTGGGCGATGTGCCACCCGGCGAAGTTCGACGAGCCGACGTACAGGACCTTGCCCTGCTGCACGGCGACGTCGATCGCCTGCCAGATCTCGTCCCACGGCGTCGCACGGTCGACGTGGTGGAACTGGTACAGGTCGATGTGGTCGGTCTGCAGTCGCTGCAGGCTCGCGTCGAGCGACTGCCGGATGTTCAGCGCGCTGAGCTTGCCGCCGTTCGGCCAGTCGGTCATCTCGCCGTAGACCTTCGTGGCGAGGACCGTCTTCTCGCGGCGACCGCCACCCTTGGCGAACCACCGTCCGATGATCTCCTCGGTGGCACCCTTGCCCACCGAGCCGCCGTAGCCGTTGGCGGTGTCGAAGAAGTTGACGCCGAGCTCGTGGGCCCGGTCCATGATCGCGTGCGAGTCGTCCTCGCTGGTCTCCGGGCCGAAGTTCATCGTGCCGAGCACGGCGCGGGAGACGGACAGACCGGTGCGACCGAGGTGTGTGTAGTCCATGAGACGGGTCTACTCGTGACGCGCTGGTGGCGCCAGGCCCTGGGAGTACCGGTCGAGTGGCGGGGAGTAGTCAGGGAGGACCACTCGAGAGGAGCAGCCATGCCAGCCAAGGACGAGATCCCCAGCACCCTGCAGCGGTCCCCGGAGCACGCGCAGGAGATCTTCGAGAAGACACTGGACTCGGCGAACGAGACGTACGGCCCGGGTGAGCGGGCGCACCGCACGGCGTTCGCCGCCGTGAAGCACGAGTACGAGAAGGTCGGCGACCACTGGGAGGAGAAGGAGTCCTCCGGGCCGTCCGACTCCGGTGCCGCCGGCTCGCGTGGTGCTGGCTCGGGCTCATCCGGGAAGACCGAGGGCGGTGTGGACGCGAACGCCTCGAAGGCGCACCTGATGGACGTCGCGAAGCGGCTCGACGTCAGCGGCCGCTCCAAGATGACGAAGGACGAACTGGTCGAGGCGATCGGCAAGGCGAACGACCGCGCGACCGCTGCCGCGCGGAAGTGACCGTCGCGCGTGCCGTGCATGCCCCGCTCGGCATGCGGCGGTGGGGTGAGGGGGTAACGTGCCGACGATGAACATCCCAGTACTCCGCGGCAGCCGGATCCTCGGGTTCGGACACCACCAGCCCGAACGCGTCCTGACCAACGACGAGCTCTCGACGATGGTCGACACGAACGACGAGTGGATCCGCACCCGCACCGGGATCCAGACCCGTCGGATCGCCGGTCCAGACGATACCGTCACGTCGTTGGCCATCGAGGCCGGCCGCCGTGCCCTCGTCGACGCCGGGGTGTCGCCCTCGGCCGTCGGACTCGTCATCGTCGCCTCCACCACCCACCAGGACCGCGCCCCGTACACGGCAGGCCGCGTCGCCGCCGCACTGGGCATGACGAACGGCCCGGCGCCGATCGACATCAACACCGCGTGCAGCGGGTTCGAGTACGCGCTCGGGCTCGCCGACCAGTCCATCCGCACCGGTTCGGCCGACGTCGCGCTCGTCATCGGGTCCGAGGTGCTGTCGGGGATCGCCGACTGGACCGACAGGTCGACGTGCGTGCTCGTCGGTGACGGGGCCGGTGCCGCCGTGCTCGGGGTCGCCGAGACGCCCGAGATCGGCCCGGTGTCGTGGGGGAGCGTGCCGCATCTGCTCGACGCCGTGCGTGTCGAAGGGTCGCCGGGGCGCTTCAACCAGGAGGGTCGCTCGATCTACCGGTGGGCCATCACCGAGGCCGAGGGGCACGCCCGCAAGGTCGTCGAGGCCGCCGGACTCACGATGGACGACATCGAGGTGTTCGCGTTCCACCAGGCGAACCTGCGGATCATCGAGCCGCTCGTCACCGCGCTCGGCGGGGAATCGAAGTTCGTCATCCGAGACGTCGTCGAGTCCGGGAACACCTCGGCCGCCAGTGTGCCGCTCGGCCTGTCGAAGGCCTGGGAGCGCGGCGACCTCCCGGAAGGCGTGCCGGCCCTGCTGTTCGGGTTCGGTGGCGGGTTCGCCCACGCCGGGCAGGTCGTGACGACACCGGTGCGGTCCTTCTAGGCGCAGCTGCACGAACGGCCCGGGCTCGGCTGCTGAGCATCCGTGCCCGGGCACTGCTCGGTCGTCGCGCCGGGCCGTTCTCGGTCGGCGTGCCGGACCGTTCTCGGTCGTCGCGCCGGGCCGTTCTCGGTCGGCGTGCCGGACCGTTCTCGGTCGTCCTGGCTAACGCTTCGAGCGGGGGTCGTCCTGGCCCGGCTCGGTCCAGAGGTCCTGGTCCTTGCCCGTGCCGCGCTTCCACGGCAGGGCTCGCCGGGTCTTCTCGGCAGTCGGTGTGACCGTCAGCACGATGGGGAACTCCGCCGGCGGCATGCCGAACCCCGTCCGCGACGCCTGGATCACCTTGCGGCCCAGGGCGTGGTTCCCCAGACCGCCGACGGCCGCTCCGATGCCGAACGGGAGCGCGCGGCCGAGGACCGAACCGCCCTGCCGGATGGCGAAGCGCTTGATGAACTGGTCACGGACCTGTCCGCCGATGCCGTTGACGACCTGCTTCGGCAGCGAGGACGTCACCATCTCGCCCCAGAATGCCGTCCGGGCCTGCCCGCCGGCAGCCTGGCCGGCGAGCTGCTTGATGAGCTGCGTGCCCGGTGCGCCGAGGATCATCGCCATCACCAGCGTGCGGGCGCGCTCCGGGTCGTCCAGCGCGATGCCGTGGACCTCGGTCACCGACTGTGCGAACAGCGCGGTGGTCTCGAGGAACCCGACCGTCTCGGCGCCGCTCAGTCCGAGCGCAGCGGCCATCCCGACGCCGGGGATCACCGCGCTCGCGCCCACCGCGGCGCCACCGGTCGTGACCGCGGCCAGGTACTGCCGCTCGAGGATCTGGATCACCTCGGCGGGGGTCGCGTCGGGCTTGCGGCGACGGATCGCGTTGACGTGCGCGACCACGACGGGGCGCTGCACACTGATGACCCGATCGAGCCACTTGGCCCAGCCCGAGGGCTGGACCTGCTGCGTTCGGGGGTCGGACGTGGTGGGGGAGACCGGTGCGGTCGGCAGGGGCACGATCGACTGGTCCTTCGGGGCGCGGGCCATGCGCTCACCGTACGCCGCACACGTGAGAGGCTCGCTGGATGGACACCGACCCCGCGCAGCGAGCCCTCGACGACGCCCGTCGTGCGGCCGGGTTCCTGACCGTCCGGCAGGCGGCCGCCCTCGCGCCCGAGGTCCGGTTGCTCGATCCGGCGTCCGTCCTGATCGGGGAGGGCGTGTCGGTCCTGCCCGGCGTCATGCTGTACCCGTCCACGACGCTCGAGACCCGTCACGGTGGGGCGATCACGCTGGCTGCCGGTGCCCGCCTGGGCCCCGGCCCCGTGACCGTCGTCGCGTCTGCGGCGACCGTGCACATCGGGGCGGGCGCCGAACTCGGCCCGGGCCCCGTCACCGTCGTCGCGGACGGGTCCGACGTCGTGATCGGTGGTCGGGCTCGCCTGACGGCCGGGTGTCTCGTCGAGGGGCCGGCGCGGATCGGCGCGGGCGCGCAGGTGCTCGGTCCGGTGTCCGTTCGTGACGTCGAGCTCGAGGACGGCGGCGACCACCGCGAACCCGACCCGGACCACCGCGGCGGCGTGGTCAAGGGCACCGGGCCGGTCCGTGGGGTGCGCGTGGGGCTCGGCGAGGTCGTGGTCGGTGGGGCAGTGGACATCGGGGCATCGTCCGGCCGGCCGCGGATCGAGCGTCAGCGCACGAACCACCCGGATGCGCCGCGTCGTCCGCGCTGATCGTCGAACACGCAGCCTCAGCACGGGACACCCGCACGCCGCAGGGCAGCCCGCACCCGGTCGGGCTGCATCAGGTCGGCCCACGAGAGCCGCACGACCGCGCGGACTTCGGGGAACGACCGGATGAAGTCCTCACGCCGCTTCTCGCGCCAGTGCGCGTCCGCGGTGGAGCGCCCGTCGAGCAGCACCGGGTCCTCGTACTTCGCGCGGCCGTCGACCTCGACCACGACGCCCTGGTCCGGGAACCAGAAGTCCACGACCGCCGTGGCCGATCCGGCCCGGGCGAACACGTGCTGCTGCACCGGCTCCGGCACACCGAGCTCCCGGAACCGCACGCGGCACACCGACTCCGCGGGTGACCCCGACAGCGCCGACCCCATCCCCACCGCGATCCCCGCCTTCGTCCGGGCGAAGACCAGCGATGTGAGTTCCGCGTCCAGCGCCTCACGGTCGGCGAGCCGACGGGAGAGCACGGCATCGACGACGGGGAGTGCTTCGAGCAAGGAGCGCGTGGCAGCGACGTCGATGGCGGTCCTCGCGGCCGTCGTCGTGGGGGTCGCCTGCTGATCGACGAGGACTGCGGGCGCTCGCCCCTGTGCACCGTGCCGGACGAACCACGCCGTGACACGGGTGTGCGTCGTGGTCGGATCGGCGAGGTGCACCTTGGGTGGGGCGGTCCCGATCAACGGGAGTCCGAGGACCGCGCAGGCAGACTGGTGTGAGACGACATCGGTCGCGCGGAGTCGGTGCGCCGAGGCCCGGACGAGCACGTGGTGCTGCTCACCGGGGTGCATCCCGTCGAGTGCATCCGGGCGGACGAGGACGCCGGGGCGGAGGCGTTCGTACCGTCCCCGTTGGACATCGCGCTCGAGCGCGCGGCGTTCAGCGGAGGTCGCACCCGTCGTGCGGATCAGTTCGACGTCGTTCGCTCTGGACATGGCACCAGGCTCGCCGAAGATCGTGGTCCAGCTCCCGCCGTAGTCCGATCTGTGGAGAGACGGGCGGCGACGACGACCTGTGCAGGACTGACCAGCTGCAATGCGCGTGCATCTTGCGACGATCCACGCGTCGAACGACTCGTGTCTTGTCGTCACATGCACACGCAGCCTCTGCGTGCACATCTTCCGACGATCCACGCCGAGAACGACTGGTGGACTGTCGCAGAACGGGTGCGAAGCAGCCGCGCCCGCCCGGCGCGCCCCGCGCTACACCCGCGCGAGCTCCGCCCGCAGCGGCAGGTCCTGCTCCTCGAGGATGACCTGCGCGCCCACGGCCGTCCGGGCGTTCACGACGATCGGCGCGAGCAGGTTGACCGTGGTGCCCGAGGACCCGGGGTTCGCGACCACCAGCAGCATCGCGTCCGCCGGGTCGGTCAGGCCGAGTCCGGTGGCCTGCTCGTCGGTGAGCTCCGGCGCGTACGACGGCAGGTGCACCGCTGCGTCGAGCAGGAACAGCCGCGCGTCGTCGCCGACGAGCGTGAACAGCCCCTCGGCGCCGTCGACCGGCGAGAGCTCGAAGGCCGCGGCGGGAGCGAGCCCGAACGGCGGGACGGCGAAGGTCAGGGAGATGCTCATCGGAGGTAGTCCATCAGGGTCGGCTGCAGGACCTTCGCGGTGACGGCGAGGGCTGCCTGGTAGTTGGTCTGCTGCACCTGCAGGTCGAGGACGGCCTTCGCGAGGTCGACGTCCTCGATGCCGGCGCGGCGGCTCTCGAGCGAGACGGTCGCGGACTTCAGCGAGTCCTGTGCCGCGAGGGCGGCTGCATGCCGGACGCCGACGTCGGCCTGGGCGCCGCGGACGGTCCCGAGCGCCGTGTCGACGTCCCCGATGCGAGCGTTCACGTTCACCCCGTTCTGCAGGTCACTGACGATGGAGTCGATCATGCCGAACACCGAGTCGTCGCCGGATCCGAAGACCGCGGTGCCGGTGGTGTCGACCCGCACCGTGGTGCCGTCGCCGACCCGACGGGACACGTCGGTGCCCGATGCCGCCCAACCCGTCGCGAGGTCGTAGGCGACAGCGGCGGTCGACGATCCCGCGAACACCGAACGGGTGCCGTAGGTGGTGTTCGCACGGGCCTCGAGGTCGGCTTTGAGCGACCGGAACTGCGTGACGAACGCGTCGCGGTCGGTGTCGCTCATGGTGCCGGAGTTCGCGGCCCGCACCGTGAGGTCGCGGACGTTGTTGAGCACCGAGTACACGCCGGACAGCGCACTGTCGGTGGTCGCGAGCCACGCCGCGGCGTCGTTCGCGTTCCGCGAGTACTGCGAGGCTGCGGCCTGCTCCTTGCGCACCTGCATCGACGACGCGGTGCCGACCGGGTCGTCCGAGGGCTTCTGGATCGCACGCAGCGTCGTGGCCTGGTCGGTGAGCTCGGCGACCCGCGCGGCACCGGCCTGCAGCCGGGCCGAGGCGGCCGCCATCGACATCTGGGTGGTCACACGGGTGATCACGATCAGCCCCTCCCGACGAGTCCGACGCGGTTGATGATGGTGTCGAGCATCTCGTCGACCGCGGTCAGGACGCGCGCCGCGCCCTGGTACGCGTGCTGGTAGCTCAGCAGGTTGACGTTCTCCTCGTCGAGGTCGACGCCGGCGCTCGACTGCTGCTGGTTGCGCGCGTTGGTGAGCGCGAGTCCGGTCATCGTCGATTCGGACGTGGCCGACCTGGAGGCGGTGCCCAACCCCGCCACGAACGTCGCCCAGACCTGGTCGGCACCGTCCGACGACGCCCCGAGTCGCGCGAGCGCGTCGGCGAACGAGTCGTCGAGTTCCCCCGCCGCGTTCCGCGTCGCCAGCCCACTGGCGTCCGTGGGGACGACACCGAGTGCCTGGGCGGCGGGGGCGCCGGCCGCCAGGGAAAAGAAGGGTGCGCCGGTGGTGCCGGCCGGGGTGGTCCCGGCGGCGTGCAGGGTGTTCACGGTCGTGGCGAGCCGCGTGGCCACGGCGTCGTAGGACGCGGAGGCCTCGGCGAGTGCGCCGCCGGTGCCGGTGCCGGACGCGGGTGCGAGGACCGTGAGGGCGCCACCGATCGACCCGCCGCTCAGTCCGACCACCCCGGCCGTGCCGGTGGTCCAGGTCAGGGTGACCGCGGTGCCGTCGGCGAGACGTTCGCCGCCGCCGAGGGCGACCGAGCGTGCGTCGGTGCCCTGCACGAGCGGGTTGCCGCCGAGGAGCACGTCGACCGTGCCGTCGGCGTTCGTCCGGGTGGTGCCGCCGGCGAGCGTGGCGATCTGCTGCGTGAGCTGGTCGCGCTGGTCGAGCAGCTCGTTGGCGTTGCCGCCCGAGGCGAGCGCGGTGCGGATCCGGCCGTTCAGGTCGGCGACCTGCTCCGCGGCGCCGTTCAGCTGGGCGACCTGCCCGGTCAGGGTGCCGCGCACCGAGGACCACTGCGCGTCGACGGCCTTCGAGCCGGCGGCCAGGGCGGCGACGACGGTGCCGGCGGCCCCGAGCACGGCACTGGCGGCACCCGGGTCGTCGGGGTGGCTGGCGAGCTCGCTCCAGGACGACCAGAACGCGTCGAGCTTGGCGCTCAGGCCGTCCTTGCCGGGCTCGTGCAACCCGGTCTCGAGGGCGGAGAGCGCCGTGGCGCGGGCATCGGCGTAGGCCGACGAACCGGCGGCGACGCGGACACCGGCGTCGAGCGTCAGGGACGCCAGGCGAGCGATGCCGTCGACCGAGACGCCCTGGCCGGCGAGGGCCGCGGTGCCCCGCATGAACCCGGTCTGGGTCGCGGGGATCGAGTTCTGCGTGACGCGCTGGCGGGTGTAGCCCGCGGTGCCGGCGTTCGCGATGTTCTGGCCGGTGACGTCGATGCCGGCACGGGCGGCTGCGAGGCCGGAGTAGGCGGTCGCGAGGGATCCGAAGGTGCTGACCACGGTGCTACAGCGTCCCCTCGAACAGGCGGGCGCCGTCCTGGCCTGCGCCGGACGTCCCACTGGCGTCGTAGGTGGCGGCGCCGGTGACGGTCCCCGCCAGGGTCTCCTCGGTGGCCTGGGCGGCGACACGCAGGAACCGGTCGTTCTCGTCGCGCAGGGCGCCGATCTGGGTGGTCAGCTCGACCATCGCGGTGAGGTGCGACGACAGGATCTCGCCCCACGGCCCGTTCGGTGCCGCGGCGACGACGTCGCGCAGGGGAGCGTCGGCGGGGACGCCCCACTCCTCGGCGACCTCGGCGCTCTGCGCGGCGCGCTCGAGCCCGGTGCTGCGGAGCCGGTCGAGGACCTGCTCGACCTCGCGGCTGGCGTGCGACACCCAGCGGGAGCGGCCCGCGGTGAGCAGGAGCTGTTCCTCCTCGAGCTTGAAGGTGAGCAGTTCGAGCAGCTCGCGTTCGCGCCAGAGCACGGCGGACAGGTCGTTCACGCTCATCAGCTCCTCCCAGGTGGTGGTTCGTCGGGGTGGTCCCCGGTCCGTCATCCTGCGGACACCGGGACCTATCGACTCGGTGACCGCGACCGTAAGCCCCGGCGGCCGAGTGCCGTCCCCCGTACTCGTCGACTCTGTGACCCGATGACCCCCGTCGGGGGACAAGAACGAGCGTTCCCGACCCTGAGTCCCCCCAAATGCCGACCGGAAAGGGGGCCTGACACCCCCGCACTGGGGACGGTTGAGCACCTGTACAGCGCATTGCCAGCCGATACATTCAGAACGCACCCCGGGGGACACCCGGAACCGCTCGGGAACGATGCGGGGTGCACCGCTCGGAGGGACCCGGGCGGGTCTTCGGCGTACGCACCGGCCATCCGAGGCCGGCGTCCGTCGCGCCCACGGACGGGTGAGCCGACACACGTCAGGTCGACCAGGGGAACAGCATGGACCGCACCGAACGCAACGCGATGATCGTGGAGCACCTCCCGCTCGTGGGCTACATCGTGGCCGACGTCCGCTCCCGGGCGACGCACCTGGATCGCGACGACCTCGCCGCCGTCGGATCGCTCGCACTCGTCGCAGCCGCCGAGGCCTTCGACCCCACCCTCGGCGTGCCGTTCGGTGCCTACGCCCGCACCCGGATCGCCGGTGCGCTGGCCGACGACATGCGCTCGGCCGACTGGGCCTCCCGTGGCACCCGGAAGCGGATCCGCGAGACCCTGGCCACGCAGGAGGCCCTGTCCGCACGGCTCGGCCGGAGCGTCGGCGCCCAGGAGATCGCCGATGCCATGGGCGTCGACAAGCAGACCGCCGTCGACGCGATGAGCGACGCCGCCCGGACCGTCGCGCCGCTCGACGAGACCGTGCACGACCTCGTCTCCGCGGACCTGCCGCTCCCCGGGGACGACCTGCTCGAGACCGAGAAGCGTCGGTACCTCCGCGCCGCGGTCGAGGCTCTGCCGGAGCGGATGCGCTTCATCGTCGAGGCCGTGTACTTCGGCGACCGCTCGGTCACCGACGTCGCCGCCGAGCTCGGCATCACGCACTCGGCCGTCTCGCAGCAGCGCTCCGAGGCGATGCGCCTGCTCCAGGACGGTCTCGCCGCCCACTACGGCGACGGCACGACCGTCGAGCCCGCGAGCCGCACCACCGCGGCCCGCCGCAGCGCATACCTCGCCCGTGTCGCCACGAACGCCGCCGCCGGTGTCGCCCGTGCCGTGCACGACGCCGCGTCCGGCCCGGCTGTCGCTGCGAGTTGAGACGTCGGCGGAAACTTCTCCGCCGATCCCCTAACGACTCCCGGCAACCGGTCGAGAGTCATCCATGTCAGCCCACGGACGGGCCGACGTACGACCCACATTCACGGAGGAAACCACCATGGGTATGTCCATCAACACCAACCTCTCGGCACTCAACACGTACCGGAACCTCAACGCGACGCAGAACGACCTGTCGAAGTCCCTCGAGAAGCTCTCGTCGGGTCTCCGCATCAACCGTGCTGCCGACGACGCTGCCGGTCTGTCGATCTCCGAGGGGCTGAAGTCCCAGGTCGGTGGCCTCACGGTCGCCGCCCGCAACGCGCAGGACGGCATCTCCGTCGTGCAGACCGCTGAAGGTGGCCTCACCGAGACCCACTCGATCCTCCAGCGCATGCGCGACCTGGCAGTGCAGGCCGGCAACGACTCGAACAACGAGGACTCCCGCAAGGCGATCACCACCGAGGTCGGCGAGCTCACCAAGGAGCTCACCCGCATCTCGGAGTCGACCAACTTCAACGGCATCAACCTGCTCGACGGCTCCGCCGGCACCGCAGGCGTCCTGAAGTTCCAGGTCGGCGCGAACGGCGACGCGGCGAGCCAGATCGACGTGGACCTGTCGAAGTCGAACGTGGAGTCCGTGTCGACCGCGGTCGGCGCGCTCACCTTCGACTCGGCGACGAACGCTCAGGCCGCCATCACCGCGATCGACGAGCAGATCAAGTACGTCTCCTCGGCTCGTTCGAGCATCGGTGCCGTCCAGAACCGCTTCGACCACGCCATCAACGTGACGAACGTGGCCAAGGAGAACCTCACCGCTGCCTCCTCGCGCATCACCGACGTCGACATGGCGGAGGAGATGGTCAAGTACACGCGCGACAACATCCTCAGCCAGGCCGGCACCTCGATGCTCGCGCAGGCGAACCAGAGCACCCAGGGCGTGCTCTCGCTCCTGCGCTAGCCATCACGACGTCCGTCCTCCGGGCCCGATCGGGTGCCCCGGAGGACGGACGCCGCCGTCCTGACCACCTCCACGACGCCAGGGAGTGTCGACGATGTCCTCGTCCGTGTCTTCGAGCACCAGCCTCGCGATCGATGGTCTGGTCAGCGGTCTCAAGACGACCGACCTCATCAACTCGCTGATGAGCGTCGAGGGGGTCCCGCAGACCCTGCTCAAGAACAAGCTCACCACCACCAACTCGTTCATCTCGTCACTGCAGACGCTCAACGGGTTGATCCAGGGGCTCGCCACGAAGGCTGCGGACGCCGCGAAGGCCTCGTCGCTCGACCTCTTCGCCGCGACGAGCACCGCGCCGAGCGTCACCGCCGTCACCGGTACCGGGGCGACCGCCGGCTCCATCAGCTTCACCGTCGGTTCGACCGCCTCGGCCCAGGTCGGGGTCACGGCCGCGATGTCGACGTGGTCGACCGGTGCGCAGCCGATCACGATCGTCGGCGCGGACGGGAGGTCGACCACCGTGACGCCGGCGTCCGGTTCGCTCGACGACGCCGTGTCCGCCCTGAACAAGTCCGGTGCGGGCGTCACCGCGACGAAGGTCTCCGCCGGCACCGATGCCGACGGCAGCAAGCTCTACCGCCTGCAGCTCACGTCCGCCACGACCGGGGCCGCTGGCGGCTTCCAGGTGTACCGGGGCGGCGCCGACGACGTGGCAGCGGGCACCGCGACGAACGTCCTCACCGAGACCGGCGCCGCCGTCGTCACCGCGGCGACCGACGCCAGCGTCACCCTCTGGGCCGGCACTGCCGCCGCGCAGACGGTCACGAGCGCCACGAACACCTTCACCGGGCTCGTCCCCGGGGTCGACGTCACCGTGTCGAAGGCCACCACCGAGCCCGTCACCGTGACGGTCGCGCAGGACACCACCAAGGCCCAGTCCGTGGCCTCCGGGCTCGTCGACGCGATGAACGCGGTCGCGGCCTACTACAAGACGAACACCGCGGTGTCGAGCTCGACCAGCGCGACGTCCGGCACCACGACGACGAAGGCCGGCGTCCTGCTCGGCGACGGTGCGTCCCGCGACGCCGTGCAGCGGCTCACGAGCACGATGTCCGCCCCGGTCGACGGCAAGTCCCCGTCGACGATCGGCATCGTGATCACGAAGGACGGCACGTTCACCTTCGACCCCGAGGTCTTCCAGAAGGCCCTCGCGACCGACCCGAAGGCCACCCAGGCGATGCTCTCCGGGGTCGCCGCGAACGTCGGCGCCGCGGCCACCGCCGCCTCCGACAAGTACGACGGCTCGGTCACCACGTCCATCACCGGGCAGCAGGCCGTCGCCAAGGACCTCACCACCCAGATCGACAGCTGGACCGACCGGCTGGCGATGCGCCGGGCCTCGCTGCAGACCCTCTACTCATCCCTCGAGACCAGCCTCAGCAAGCTCCAGTCGCAGTCGAGCTGGCTCGCCAGCCAGCTCGCATCGACGTCGAGCTGACGGGAACGACCATGACCTTCGACTTCCAGGCAGCAGCCTTCCGCCATGCCGCCCAGCCGCGCACCGTCACCGACCAGCGTCGTGCCCAGTACACGAACGAGGCCGTGCTGTCGGCCACGCCGGCCCAGCTCGTGACGATGCTCTACGACCGGCTGCTGCTCGACCTGCACCGTGCCGAGGCCGCGCAGGTCGCCGCCGACTGGGAGACGGCCCGCGAGCAGCTCCTGCACGCCCAGGCGATCGTCGGCGAGCTCTCGAGCACCCTCCGGATCGACGTCTGGGACGGCGGCGAGGGCCTGCTCGCCGTCTACAACTACGCCTCCACCTCGCTCATCACCGCGAACGTGCACCGCGACGTGCAGGCCACCCGCGACTGCATCCGGATCCTCGAGCCGCTGCGTCAGTCGTGGCACGAGGCAGCCGCGTCGCTGCCCGCGACGCCCGCCACGCAGCAGCCGACCGGGGGAGCCCTCGGTGTCGCCTGAGCCGTCCGCAGAACGAGCCGCATGGGAGGCCCTGCTCACGTCCCTGGAGCACGACGCCGCCGGGCAGGCGGCCGACTCCACGGCCGTGGCCGGGTGGTCGGAACCGGCCGGGCTGGGACCGCTGCCGCGTGACCTGGTGGGACGGGCCTCCCGGCTGCTCGCCGCGCAGCGGGACCGCATGATGGTGCTCGAGGCGGACCGCCGCTCGACGCTGGAGCACCTCGGTGCCCTGCGCGCCGTCGACGCCACGCGCGAGCCCCGTGGCTCCGTGTACCTCGACGCTTCCGCCTGACCGCGCCCCCGCACCGCTTCTGCGACAGAGCACCCGTCGATCGACGGGTGCTCTGTCGCATCTCGGGTGCTCCGCCGCCCACAGCCCCCACCGCCCCCCGTTCGGGGCGACGCCTAACGCGGCGGACGACGGGCTCCGATAGCGCCACTCGAGCACGGATCGCTCACCAGTTCGGCCAGGGATCGGCCACCACCGCACGGCGACGTCGCACCGACGACGCCTGACGAGGGGACCCCCGTGTTCGATTCCGTGACGAGCGTCGCGCTGCAGAGCGCACTCGATGGCCTGTCGATGCGCCAGAAGGTGATCGCGAACAACATCGCGAACATCAACACGACGAACTACCACGCCGAGAAGGTGCAGTTCGAGGACGCCCTGGCGAAGTCGATCGTGGACGGCGACGGTGCCACCACGCCGACGATGGCGCGCAGCCTCGAGCCGACGAACACGAACGGCAACAACGTCAACCTCGACGAGGAGACGCTGTCGAACATCGACACCGTGCTGCGGTACCAGTTCGCCACGCAGGCGATGAACTCCGAGCTCACCAGCGTCCGCGCGGCGATGCGGACGAACTCGTGACGACCTTCGACGCGATCGGCATCGCGAGCACCGGCCTGACCGTGCACCGGAAGTGGCTCGACGCCGTCTCGGACAACATCGCGAACGCGAACACCGTGAAGTCGATGGACGACACCGCGTTCCAGGCGCGCTACGTCGAGGTGCAGGAGGGCGCCGGCGTCTCCGGCGCCTACGTCAAGGGCGCCGCGTTCGGCAGCGCCGCCGGCCGTGTGACCTACGACCCGGACAACCCGCTCGCGAACGAGGAGGGCTACGTCCGCATGCCCGACATCGACCTCGGCACGCAGATGGCGGACCTCATCATGGCCCAGCGCGGCTACCAGGCGAACGCCGCCGTGGTCGACCGTGCCAAGACCGCCTACGAGGCGGCACTGCAGATCGGGAAGAACTGATGCCCATCGACGCCGTGAACGGTGTGACCACCAACGCGATGACGAACGCCCTGACGAGTGTGTCGGGGACGTCCAGCGACAGCACGAACGCGACCGGTGCCGCCGGTGCGACGACCGACGGTAGCGGGTTCGCAGCGAGCCTCGGCAACGCCGTCGACGGGCTCCAGTCGCTGCAGAGCGACTCGAAGACCCTCGCGCTCAAGGCCGTGACCGGCAACCTCGACGACATCCACGACGCCACGATCGCCGCCACCCGCGCGCAGGTCACGCTCGAGCTCGTCTCCGCCGTCCGCAACAAGGGCGTCGACGCCTTCAACGAGATCATGAGGATGCAGGCCTGATGCCCGTCGCCGTCAAGAACGTCTTCGCGCGCCTCAGCGCCTACGTGAAGGGCTTCTCCGCCGCCCAGCGCACCATCGCGATCCTGGCGATCGCGGCGCTCGTGCTCGGGGGGATCGCCCTCGCGTCCTGGCTCGGCAAGGCGTCCTACGCCCCGCTCTTCACCGGGCTCGCTGCGGCCGACGCGAGCTCCATCACGGACCAGCTGCAGACCGACGGTGTGCCGTTCCAGCTCACCGACGGCGGCGCGACGATCCTCGTGCCGCAGGCGCAGGTCTACTCGGAGCGGCTCAAGGCGGCGTCGAACGGCCTGCCGTCGTCGAACGAGGGCGGCTACTCGCTGCTCGACAAGATGGGCGTGACGAGCTCGGAGTTCCAGCAGGACGTCACCTACAAGCGCGCGATGGAGGGCGAGCTCGCCAAGACCATCGGCGCGATGGACGGCGTGCAGACCGCCACCGTGCAGCTCGCGATCCCGGAGAAGTCGGTGTTCGTCTCCGAGGAGAAGGACCCGACCGCGTCGGTGTTCATCGCGACCGACAACGGCGCGCAGCTCAGCACCGACCAGGTGCAGGCCATCGTGCACCTGACGAGCGCCTCGGTCGAGGGCATGCAGCCCACCGACGTCTCGGTCGTCGACGCGAAGGGCCAGACCCTGTCCGCCGTCGGCACCGGTGCGACCGGCAGCGGCGCGGACCAGGCCGCCGACTACGACGCGGCGACGAGCAAGAAGATCCAGGACCTGCTCGACACCACGCTCGGCGTCGGCAACGCGACCGTCGTGGTCTCCGGGACGATGAACCAGGAGTCCGGCACCCGGACGTCCGAGAGCTACACGAGCCCGACCTCGGGCCCGGTCGCACTGAACGAGTCGAGTACCACCGAGGAGTACGGCGCCGGCTCGGGCGCGGGGAGCGGCGCGACGGGGGTCCTCGGTCCGGACAACATCGCCGTCCCGAACGGCACCGCGACGAGCGGCGCCGGCGACGACGGGTACAAGAACGAGTCGGCGACGAAGAACAACGCCGTCGACCACACCACCGAGACCACGCAGATCCCCTCGGGCGGGCTCGACCGGCAGACCATCTCGGTCGCGCTGAACTCGAAGGCCGCCGCCGTGCAGAACGCGAACCTGCAGAGCATCAACGACCTGGTGTCCGCCGCCGCGGGTGTCGACCAGGACCGTGGCGACCAGGTCAAGGTCGCGATGATGGACTTCGACACGAGCGCCTCCGACCAGGCCGCCAAGGCCCTGGAAGCCCAGCAGAAGGCCGACCAGCAGGAAGCACTGTGGTCGTCGATCCGCACCGCCGGCATCGTGATCGGCATCGTCCTCGCCGTCATCGCGATCATGTTCTTCGTCGCCCGCCGCAACCGGAAGCAGGAGCGCGAGGCCGTCGACCTCGGCGAGCTCGACGCCTTCGCCGGTGAGACGTTCCAGCTGCCCCTCGCGATGGACGGCGTCGACGACCGGGCCACGCTCGATGCCGGTGACGCGCCGACCGCCGTGCTGTCGGCGATGCCCGCCGGCGACGCCCCCACCGAGGTGCTGACGACCGAGGAGATCACCGCAGAGCGCCGCCGTCAGGACATCTCCGCCCTGGCCGAGCGCGACCCGAAGCGCACCGCCGAGCTCCTGCGCGGGCTCCTGGACGACCGGGCACCGGTGTGAGCGCGCTCATGCCGAGCCCCGGCGGCGGCTCCGGTCCGAGCGACCGTGCCCTGACCGGTGCGCAGAAGGTCGCGCTCATCCTCATGCAGATGGAGACCGACCGCGCCGCCGAGGTGATGAAGCAGTTCACCGAGATGGAGGCCGAGGAGATCTCCGCCGAGATCGTCCGGATGCGCCGCGTCGAGGACACCGTCGTCGACCAGACGCTGTCGGAGTTCCACCGGATCACGATGAGCGGCCGGCTGCAGAAGCGCGGCGGCAAGGAGACCGCGCTCGGGCTGCTCGAGGCGTCGTTCGGCGCCGAGCGGGCCGCCGGCGTGATGGACCGTCTGGCCTCGAACCTCGCCGGCCAGTCGTTCGACTTCCTCGACGACGCCGAACCCGGCCAGGTCATCTCCCTGCTCGAGGGCGAGCTGCCCCAGACGATCGCCCTCGTGCTCGCCCACCTGGGCCCCGGGCAGGCCAGTGCCGTGCTCGCCGGGATCGACGAGCGTGTCCGCACCGACGTCGCCCAGGCCTTCGCCACCATGGGCAGCGCGACCCCCGAGGCCGTCGGCATCGTCGCCGGTGTGCTGCGCCAGCGCGCCGGGGCCGTCGTGTCGCCGCGCGAGAGCGTCGAGGTCGTCGGTGGCATCGCGCCCCTGGTCGACATCATCAACCGCTCGGACGTCGCGACCGAGAAGGCCGTGCTCGAGGGACTCGAGGCCCGCGACCCGGAGCTCGCCGAGGACATCCGCTCCCGCATGCTCACCTTCGAGGACATCGTGAAGCTCGAGTCCCGCGACATCCAGCAGGTGCTGCGCGGCATCGACTCGAAGATCCTCGCGACCGCCATGAAGGGCGCAGCCGGGCCGGTCGTCGAGACCATCCGCGCGAACGTGTCCGAGCGCAACCGCGAACTGCTCGACGACGAACTGCAGGCCATGGGCCCGGTCCGCGTCTCGCAGGTCGAGGAAGCCCGCGCCGAGGTCGTCCGCTCCGTGCGCGAACTCGAAGCCCAGGGCGTCGTCACCGTGCACCGCGCCGAGGAGGACGAGCTCGTTGACTGACACCGTCGTGCACCGCGTCGCCTTCCCGGTGCTCGCCGACCCCGCCGGACGCGAGCGTGCGTCGAGCGCCGACGTCCGCGGGCACGCGGCCGGCTACACCGCCGGCCTGCGGGCCGCGCAGGCCGAGACCGACGCCCTGCGCGCCCGGCTCGAGACCGAGCACGCCGCGCGGGTCACCGCGCTGCAGGCCGACACGGCACGCCGGATCGCGGTCCTCGACGCCGCCACGAACGCCATGCTCTCCACGGTCGCACCCGTCCTGGCGCACGCCGAGGCGTCGGTCGCGAGTGCGGCAGTCGACCTGGCCGAGGCGATCGTCGGCAACGTGGTCCGCGCCTCCAGGCCCGCGCACGACGCGACCGTCGCCGACGGTCCTGATGGACAGGGCAGCCGGGAGGCCCGGATCGCGTCCGGCGCCGAGGCCACCGTCCGGCGGGCGCTCGCGTCCGTCGACCGCACGGTCCCGGTGGCCGTCCGGCTGAGCCCGGCGGACGCCGCGCGCGTCGCCGGCCTCGACCTGCCGGTGCCGGTCGTCGCCGACGGCGCCCTGCGCGACGGCGACGCCGTCGTCGACCTGCCGGACGGCATGCTCGACGCGCGCATCGCCACGGCGCTCGACCGCGCCCGCACCGCCCTCGGTGTCGACGCAACGGGAGCCGACCGGTGACCGCCACGCTGCTCCGTCCGCGCGGCCTCGACGAGGCGCTCCTGCGGGCCGCCCCCCAGCGGGTCGGTGTCGTCACGAGCGCCGTCGGCCTGGGGCTGACGATCGCCGGGCTCGACGCCCGCGTCGGCGAGGTCGTCACGGTCGGCGCCGAGGACGGCGAACAGACCGCGGTCGAGGTCGTCGCCACCGATGCCTCGGGCGTCCGCTGCATGCCGCTCGGCCGCCTGACCGGCGTGACCGCGGGCACCCCGGCGCGTCCGACCGGCCGCCCGGTGCTCGTGCCGACCGGATCCGGTCTGTTCGGCCGCGTGCTCGACGGACTCGGCCGACCGATCGACGACCGCGGCCCGCTCGAGGGCCCCGGCGGCGAACCGGTCACCTGGGTCCCGCTCGACCACGACACCCCGAGCGCGATGGCCCGGACCCGCATCGACACCCC
The DNA here is from genome assembly GCF_003234605.2 of Curtobacterium sp. MCPF17_021. NCBI lineage: Bacteria > Bacillati > Actinomycetota > Actinomycetes > Micrococcales > Microbacteriaceae > Curtobacterium > Curtobacterium sp. MCPF17_021. The sequence goes on from NZ_CP126252.1 coordinate 1,836,608, forward strand.
GATGCAGCTGGGCGTCCGCGTGCTCGACACCCTGACCACCGTCGGCCGCGGGCAGCGGATGGGCCTGTTCGCCGGGTCCGGTGTCGGCAAGTCGTCGCTGCTGTCGATGATCGCGCGCGGGAGCGACGCGGCCGTCAACGTCATCGCCCTGGTGGGGGAGCGCGGCCGTGAGGTGCGCGAGTTCCTGGAGGACGACCTGGGACCCGAGGGGCTCGCCCGCTCGATCGTCGTCGTGTCGACCTCCGACGAACCCGCGCTCATGCGTCTGCGCGCCGCGTTCGTGGCCACCCGCATCGCCGAGTCGTTCCGCGACGCCGGCCAGGACGTCGTGCTCATGATGGACTCGCTCACCCGTGTCGCGATGGCGCAGCGTGAGATCGGGCTGTCGGTGGGGGAACCGCCGGCCACCCGGGGCTATCCGCCGTCGACGTTCTCGGTGCTCGCCGGACTGCTCGAGCGCGCCGGGACCGACCGCGTCGGCAGCATCACGGGCATGTACACCGTGCTGGTCGACGGCGACGACCACAACGAGCCGATCGCCGACGCGGCCCGCAGCATCCTGGACGGCCACGTCGTGCTCGACCGCAAGCTCGCGATCACCGGGCACTTCCCGTCGGTCGACGCCCTCGGCTCGGTGTCCCGCGTCGCCTCGAAGGTCACCCGACCCGAGCAGCGTGCCGCCGCCACCGTGCTGCGGAAGGTGATGGCCGCCCGAGCCGGGGCCCAGGACCTGCTCGACGTCGGTGCGTACCAGCGCGGGTCGAACCCGCTCGTGGACGCCGCGGTGGACCACCAGGGATCGATCGACGCGTTCCTGCGCCAGGGTATGGACGAGCGGGCCACGGCTGACGCGTCCTGGCAGCGCCTCGGCGGCCTCGTGCAGCAGCTGGGGGTGTCGTGATGGCCCGCCGTTTCCCGCTCGCCGGGCTCCTGCGCCTGCGCCACACCGAACAGGACCGTGCCGCCGCCACGCTGGCCACCGCGAACGAGCGCGTCCGGGACGCTGCCGACGCCCGGATCGCTGCACGCCGCAGCCTCGCCGACAGCGAGGACGCCCAGCCCATCCAGGACGCCGCCACCCTGAGCGCCGTCGCCGCAGCCCGTGCCGCGACCCGCGGGATGCTCGAGGAGCTCGACGCCGTGGTGCAGAACCGCCGTGCCGACGCCGACCGGGCGCAGCAGGACTACACCGCCGCGCGTCGCGCCGCCGTCGGCCTCGAGAAGCTCGAGGGCAAGCACACCGAGCAGCAGGCGGCCGAGGAACTCCGGACCGAACAGAACGCCCTCGACGAGATCGCGGCACGACGCCGCACGGAAGGTGGTGCCCGATGAGCGTCGAAGCGGTGCTCTCCCGGATCTCGGAGATCCGGTCCCAGATCGACACGCTGCGCGGCGGGACGGCCACGGCTGCCCCGAGCGCCTCCGCCACCAGCGGTGCCGCGGGATCGTCGGCCTTCGCCGATGCCCTCGCGACCGCCGACGGCACGACCGGCGCCGCGAGCGCTGCCGGTGCGACCGCCGCAGCGACCCCGACGGCCACCCGTGCCCCGGCGACCTCGGTCGACGCCGGTGCCGGCACCCTCGCCACCGGCAGCGGCGCCACCGGGGCCGACGTCGTCGCCGACGCGAAGAAGTACCTCGGCGTGCCGTACGTGTTCGGCGGGGAGACGACCGCGGGCATGGACTGCTCGGGCCTGGTGCAGACGGTCTTCAAGGACCTCGGGGTCACGATGCCCCGGGTCGTGCCGGACCAGGCGAAGATGGGCGTCGAGGTCGGCTCCCTGAAGGACGCGCAGCCCGGCGACCTGATCATCCCGAAGGGCGAGGGCCACGTCGTCATCTACGTCGGCGACGGCAAGGTGCTGCACGCGCCGCGCCCCGGTAAGGACGTCCGGATCGTCGACAACTGGTACTCCCAGGGCGACATCGCGACCATCCGCCGGATCGTCCCTGCCCAGGCGGCCCCGGCGGCCGTCGCCGCGCCGACCGCCTCGGCTGCGCGTTCCGCGACCGACCTGCAGACCGCCGCGCTGCTGTCCATGATGCAGTCCGGGAGCGCCGCATGAGTCTGACCATCGCCACCCAGCCGTCCGTGCCCACCGCACCGGGCTCCACCCGGGGTGCATCGTCCGACCCCGCGGCTGCCGGGTCCTTCGGTGCGGCACTGACCGCCGCCGTCGCGACCGAGCGGCGAGCCGGCGATGGTGGTGCTGGGCGGGACGACACCGATGGCCGCACGGCGGACGGCTCGGACGCGACGTCGAGCACCGCCGCCACGCTGTCTGCGTCCACGTCCACGTCCGCGTCAGCGTCCGCGTCGGACCAGTCGGTGCCCGCGCCCGACGCCCCGTCGGTCGACGCGCAGGCGCTGCTCGCCGCCGGACTCGTGACCGCACCGATCGCTCCGGCTGGCCTCGCGAACGACACGGGAGACCAGTCGGCGACCGGCACAGCCGAGACGCCCGCCGGTGACCAGCACGTCGTCGTGGCCACGGGGGTGACCGCCGGAACGACCGCGACACCGGCGTCGGTCAACGAGGACACCTCGACGCCCGTCCCGTCGACCCCGGCGCCGACCACCGCCTCCGCTACGGCGGCCCCGCAGCAGACACCGGCATCGGGCGGTGCACGGCAGAACGCTGCCGCAGCGACGACGGGCACGGCGACCACCGCCACGACGGCGCCCGCCGTGCCGCCCGCTGGCACCGCCTCGCCGGCCGCCGCCCCCGCGACCACCACAGCTGCGACGACCACCGCCGCGACCGGGGCGGCGACCACCGCCCCGACGGCCGCTGCCGCGATCGCGGCCCCCGCTGCCAGCCGCACCGCCGACGGCGACACCACCACCGTGACCCCGGCCCAGGCGCCGGTCGTCACGGTCGCCCCGGCAGCCGACACCGGCTCCCGAGCCGGCCACGGGACGGAGCAGCAGGCGTCGACGCCGGGTGATCCGGGCCTCCCGGCCGTCGCCCCCAGCCGCGGTGGTGAGACGCCGTTCGTCATGTCGACGACGCCGACCGCCGCGCCCGCCGCGGCGACCGCGCCGGCCCCGGCACCGCTCGCCCAGCAGCTCGCGCGACCGGTGTTCTCACTCGCGCAGGCCGGCCCCGGCGAGCACGTCGTCACGGTGCAGGTCGTGCCGGACAGCCTCGGCCCGGTCACGGTCCGCGCGCACGTCACCGCCCACGGCATGCACGTCGAGCTGTTCGCCGCGTCGGACGCCGGCCGCGAGGCCGTCCGCCAGGTCCTGCCGGAGCTGCGTCGCGACGCCGCCGGCACCGGTGTGAGCACCACGCTCGACCTGTCGTCGCAGAACCAGCCGCAGGACGCGCCGGGTCGCGACGAGCGTCCGGCCGCGCGTGCGCTGCCTGGCGACCCCGGCCTGGAGGCGCGGGTCACCCCGCGCCCGCAGCCCACCGCCCACACGCCCTCCATCCGCACCGCGGGACTCGACGTCCTCGCCTGATCCGGCTCACGAACAGGAACGCACCATGCCCATCGACGGCATCACCGGCAGCGTGGACCCGACCGCGCAGGCCGCGGCCCTCGCCGCGAACTCCACCGCCCAGAAGTCCCAGACGATGGACTCCGAGGTCTTCATGAAGCTGCTCGTCACGCAGCTGCGCAACCAGGACCCGTCGTCGCCGATGGACACCAACCAGATGATCGGCCAGCAGACGCAGCTCGCGATGATGGAGCAGATCACCAACCAGACCACGACGGGGAACGAGAACTTCTCGCTCCAGATGCGCATCGCCGCAGCGAACCTCGTCGGCAAGCAGGTCAGCTACACCGACGCCGACTCGGGCAAGTCGGTCACCGGGACCGCCTCGGCCGTGTCGTACGCGAACAGCGTCCCCACGGTCACCGTGAACGGGAAGGAGGTCGCTCTCGACGTGATCTCCGGCATCACCACCACCGCTCCGGCGTCCTGACGCCCGCTCGTTCCTTCCTCGTACTCCCTCGTACTCCCTCGCTCTTCCTGCCTCTCCGAAAGGACGCACCATGCTCCGCTCGCTCTACTCCGGGATCTCCGGCCTCCGCTCCCACCAGCAGATGCTCGACGTCACCGGCAACAACATCGCCAACGTGAACACCGTCGGCTTCAAGTCGTCGACCACCGTGTTCCAGGACACCCTGTCGCAGATGACCCAGGGTGCCGGCGGACCGCAGACCGGCATCGGCGGCACGAACCCGGCCCAGATCGGCCTCGGCGTGCAGGTCGCCGGCGTCTCCACGAACTTCTCGCAGGGCTCGGCGCAGGCCACCGGCAAGGCGACCGACCTGATGATCTCGGGCGACGGCTTCTTCGTCACCCGCCTGGGCAACGACACCGTCTACACCCGTGCCGGTGCGTTCGACTTCGACGCCAACGGCCGCCTGGTCACCGCCGACGGCAAGATCGTGCAGGGCTACCCGGCCACGAACGGCGTCGTCAACGAGAACGGCCAGCTGTCCGACATCACGCTGCCGCTCGAAGCAGCGGCCCCGGCGGTCCGCACCACCGCCGCCACCGTCGCCGGCAACCTGCCGTCCGAGACCGCCGTCGGCCAGACCATCACCCGCGAGGCCACCGTGTACGACGCCTCGGGTGCCAAGCACACGATGTCGCTCGCCTACACGCGCACCGCCGACGGCTGGGACGTCACCGGGCGCAACGGCCAGGGCACCACGGCGACGACCTCGCTGACCTTCGGCACCGACGGCAAGCTGACCGCCGGCGGCACCCTCGCCGTCGGGGGCATCCGGGTCGACATGGGCGACCTGACCGGGTTCGCCTCGCTCAACACCGCGGCGATCGGCTCGCAGAACGGCCGCGAGGCCGGCGCGCTGCAGGGCTACTCGATCTCGAAGGACGGCACCGTCACCGGCACGTTCTCGAACGGCGCGTCGCTCGCGCTCGGCCGCATCGCCCTCGCCACGTTCGCCAACCCGGCCGGCCTCGAGAAGACCGGGGCGTCGGGCTACCGTGCCACGGCGAACTCGGGCGGGGCGACGGTCGGCGGCCCCGGCTCGGCGGGCGTCGGTTCGCTCGCGGCGGGGACGCTCGAGATGTCGAACGTCGACCTGTCGCAGGAGTTCACGAACCTGATCGTGGCGCAGCGCGGGTTCCAGGCGAACGCCCGCATCATCACCACCTCGGACGAGGTGCTGCAGGAGCTCACGAACCTGAAGCGCTAGGCGCGGGGGCGCGCGTCGCCGGCGCTCGCGTCTCGCGTCGCGGGCGCTGCGCTCGCGTCGCTGGGCGCTTGGTGAGCAGGAACGGTCGGGTGCTGAAGGGGGACTCGACCGTTCCTGCTCACCATCGTTCGTGGTGCAGGGGGTTCTGCGACCGTTCGTGACGAAACGGTGCGTCGTGACGTCTCATCGGTGCGATGCGCGAGAACCACGACACCGACCACCAGTCCGACCACCGCTGCTGCAGCGTCTTCGACCGCTGGCGGTGTGATCGACCACGCGGCCACGACGGCGTGCACGAGTCGCGTGCTCCCGGTGGCCGCACGAGCTGGAACGATGCGCTGACCGGGCGTCGGCTCTCGGACGTGTGAGCCGGGGCGCTGTCCGGGGGGATCACGCGGCGTACGGAGCGGTGGCGGCCAGGGTACGGCTCGGGTATGGTCAGCACATGCTGACCATTGCCTCGCGGCACGACGTGCTGAACCGTCTCGGGCGGGCGCTCTCCGACCCCACGCGTGCGCGGATCCTGCTCCGGCTGCTCGACGAACCCGGCTACCCGGCGCGGCTCGCCGAGGAACTCGAGCTGACGCGGACGAACGTGTCGAACCACCTGTCGTGCCTGCGCGGCTGCGGGATCGTCGTCGCCGTGCCCGAGGGGCGTCGGACCCGCTACGAGATCGCGGACCGCAACCTCACCCGCGCGCTCGAGTCCCTGGTTGACGTGGTGCTGGCGGTGGACGTCGCCGATGACGACGGATGCGAGGTGGAGCGGTGACCACGGCTGCGATGTCGCTCGCACCGGCTCGTGTCGGCGTGCTCCGGCGACGGATCAGGTGGATCGTCGCGGCGACCATCGCCTACAACGTGATCGAGGCCGTCGTGGCGATCGCCGCCGGTTCGGTTGCCTCGTCCACCGCGTTGATCGGCTTCGGGCTCGACTCGATCGTCGAGGTCCTGTCGGCAGCGGCCGTCGCGTGGCAGTTCGCCGGGCGCGACCCGGAGGCCCGGGAACGAACGGCACTGCGGGTGATCGCGGTCTCGTTCTTCGGGCTCGCCGTCGTGGTCAGTGTCGATGCCGTCCTGACCTTCACGGGTGTCCGGTCGCCGGAACACAGTCCGGTCGGCATCGTGCTGGCCGCGGTGAGCCTGGCGGTCATGCCGTTCCTGAGCCTCCTCGAACGGCGGACCGGACGCGAACTCGGTTCGGCGTCGGCGATCGCTGACTCGAAGCAGACGCTGATCTGCAGCTACCTGTCGGCGGCGGTGCTGCTCGGCCTGCTGGCGAACAGCCTGTTCGGCTGGTGGTGGGCGGACCCGCTCGCCGGACTGGTCGTGGTGGTGTTCGCCGTGCGCGAGGGACTCGAAGCCTGGCGTGGTGACGCGTGCAAGCAGCCCGTCTCGGCGCTGACGGGGGAGCGCGAGGGCGACGGCTGCGACTGCTGCTGAACGGAGTCTGCCCGCGGTCGGCGGTTCAGTCGGTTTCGGACTCGCTGACGTGGCTGACCGCGTCACCGACGATGTGGGCGATGTGCTCGTCGTGCAGCGAGTAGACGGCGTTCCGCCCGATGCGCTCGACCTGCACGATGCCCGCGAGCCGCAGGGTGCGCAGGTGCTGTGATACGAGGGGTTGGGACAGCTCGGTGGCCTCGGCCAGGGAGCCGACGTCGGACGACCCGGTGATCAGCGCGGAGAGGATCCGCAGCCGCGCGGGCGACGACAGCGCCTTGAAGAGCTCGGCCGCTGCATCGATCCCGTCTGACATGGACTCATGTAAGCGCACGCGCATACGTGCATGCAAGACGACGGCCCCGACGCGGTGCGTCGGGGCCGTCCTGGTCCCTGGATCGGCGCAGAGCCGTGGACCGGCGCTGATCGGTAGATCAGCGGACCAGTGGTTCAGTGCTCGTCGTAGTGGTCGCCGTGCTCGGCGTGCTTGTGCCCGTCGTGGACGAAGTCGACGTGGTCGCCGTGCTGCACCGTGTCGTGGCCGCAGCCGTCCTGGTGGGTGTGCTCGGCGATGGTGTGCTCGGCGCTGTTCTCGTGCTCTGCCATGGGGTCCTCCTGCTGATCGGTTGGCGTGGCCCTCAGCGTAGGTCACACATGCAGGAATTGCAATGTGTTTATAGATGAGAACGGATGTCACCCGATCGACGGTGAGGACCACGAGTACTCGACGTCGAGCACCGAGTCCGTGGCGTAGACGTACACGAGTTCCAGCGGCGTGTCGCCGGTGTTCCGGATGCCGTGCTCGCAGTTCGACGGGATGTACACCGCCGTCCCGCCACGGACCTCGTGCGCAACACCGTCGAGCGTCACGACCGCCAGGCCCGTCAGGACCTGGTAGACCTCGGGTGCCTGGTGACGGTGCGGCGCGAGCCAGCCGCCCGGGTCGATCAGCGCCACGCCGCTGCACAGGTCCGCGGTTGGGGTGGTGCCGTCACCGATGGCGGTCCGGAACGCGATGCTGCCACGCGCGTCGTCCCACACCTCCTCGGCGACGTCGTGCAGGTGGCGGATGGTCGGTTCGGCGGTCATGGGCGCTCCTCGGGGTTCGCTCCAGGGTGCGCCGGACGCGGTTGCGGACCTCGCAAGGTCCGACATCACCGCCCCGTCCGCCGGACCAGCATGCGCGGTGCGGATCAGCTCGCCGGGAACCGCTCGGCACCCGCCGTCGCCGACGTCGGCAGAGCGTCCGCCACGATCGGGATGCCACGCTGCAGGGCTGCGACCCACTCAGCCGTCGGTGCGACGGCGGCGAGGTTCGACTGCAGGACCGCCATGAGTGTGCGGTGGACGGTCTCGGCGTCGACGGCACCGCCCGTGTTGACGATGTTGATCGCCCCGGTCGCGTCGGACAGCACTTCGACCGTGACGCCCAGGCCCTCGGCCTCGGCTGCGGAGACGATGATGCAGTTGTTCGTCATGTAGCCGACGAGGGTGACCGTGTCGACGGACCGCTCGTGCAGCCACGAGAGCAGATCGGTGTGCGCGAAGACGGAGCTGTACTGCTTGGTGACGTGCTTCCAGTCCGGCGTCCGGCGCCGTTCGATCTCCGGGTGGAGCGCGAAGGCGGGCGTCGTGGGGTCGAAGACCGGGGCGCCCTCGCCGGCGGTGTGCTGCACGACGGCGATCGGGATGCCTACGGCGGTCGCTGCGTCGATCGCGGTCGTGATCTGCGCGAGCGAGTCGTGGACGGGCGGGAAGCGAACCTCCAGGGGGCCGCTGAAGTACTCCTGCTGGATGTCGACGAGGATGAGGGCGCGCTGGGGATCGGTCACGGTGGACTCCTTGTGTCGGTGGACGTGTTCCTCGATCCTCGCCGGTCCCGGACCTCGGCGCGCTTGGCACGCGTGCACCGATACGATGAGTTCAGGCCAACCCGGACGGAGCTCCTTTGCGGATCGCGATCTACGCCTTCGACGGCATCACCCTCTTCCACCTCTCGGTGCCGCAGATGGTCTTCGACGAGGTCACCCGCCTCGGACTCGCCGACTGGCAGACCGTCGTGTTCTCCGACCAGCCGGGCGTGATCCGCACCGCCGGAGGACTGACGCTCGGGTCGGTGCAGGGGCTCGAGGCGACGACCGAGGCAGACCTGGTCGTGGTCCCGTCGTGGACGGACGACGGCAGCCGGTTGCCGGCTGCGACCGAGCGAGCCGTCGTCGATGCCCACACCGCAGGATCGACGGTCGTCGGGCTGTGCCTCGGGTCGATCGCCGTCGCGGGGGCCGGTCTCCTCGACGGTCGCAGTGCCGTCACCCACTGGCGCGAGGTCCACCGGCTCGCCGCCGCGCACCCCGAGCTGACGGTCGAACCGGACGTGCTGTACGTCGACCACGGGGACGTCCTGACCTCCGCCGGCACCGCGTCCGGACTCGACGCCTGCCTGCACGTCGTTCGCACCCGGCTCGGGGCCGAGGCGGCGAACCGGGTCGCCCGCAGTCTGGTCGTAGCCCCGCACCGCGAGGGGGGTCAAGCCCAGTACATCGAGCGTCCGGTGGTGCAACACCGTGGAGACGACCCGGTGGCGACGGCATCGGCCTGGGCGGTGGAGCACCTGGACGAAGAGCTCGGCGTCGACCGGCTCGCTGCTGCGGCCCACATGAGCCGCCGCAGCTTCGTCCGGGCCTTCAAGGCGTCGACCGGCACCACCCCGGCGGCCTGGGTACGGAGTCGCCGTCTGGACGAGGCCCGTCGGCTGCTCGAGACCACCGACCTGCCCGTCGACCGGATCGCCGCAGCGTGCGGGTTCGGCAACCCGGTCACGCTGCGGCAGAACTTCGCCGTGGCGTTCGGCAGCACGCCCTCGAGCTACCGCCGACGGTTCGACGCGCGGTCCTGACCGGCCAGCTGAAGGAGCGCGTTCCATCCCATGACGGCTGCAATGGGAACGCGAAACGGGCGTACCTGGTCGGAACGACCGACCGGGTACGCCCGGTTCGACCAGGTGCGCCCGGAGTCGCCTACGACGACGTGGGCGGTGACGCCACCGATTCGATGCCGTCCAGCCGCGCCTCTTCCGCGTCGTACCCGGCGCGCACCTGACGCAGCACCAGGTCGTCGATCTCGTCGGCGTCGCGCAGGCGCAACAGGGTGTTCGCCTTGTGCTGGACGAGTGCGAGCTCGAGGGCGACCGCGTTGTCGTGCCGCTGCAGCGCGGGGTGGTCGTCGTCGTCCCCTTCGCGGGCTTCGATCACGTCGAGGTGCGCCTCGTACTCCTTCCGCAGGCGATCGACGGTGGCACGATCGGCTCCGGTCGACCGTGCGAGACGGGGGAGCGCATCGAGCGCCTCCTCGATGGCGGTGCGTTCGGCGTAGCGACGTTCCTCGCTGACGGACTCGTCCTCGGGGAGCGCGGCGCGGCGCAGGACGGCCGGCAGCACGAGGGCCTGCCCGACGATCGTGACGATGACCACGCCGGCGGTGACGAAGACGATGAGGTCCCGCTCGGGGAAGTCACCGCCGGACTCGAGGGTGCGCGGCACGGCGACGGCCATGGCGAGCGACACCGCGCCCCGGAACCCGGCGAACCCGCTGACGAGCCGGTCGCGGTGGCCCTCGCGGGGTTCTCCGCCGGTGCGTCGGGTGACGAGCCAGATGGTCCCGCCCGCGGCGTTCAGGAACGCGAACCGCACGATGACGAGCAGCACCGCGACCGCGAAGACGATGCCGGTCCCGCGCAGCAGGTCGGCGGGGTCGAGTGCACGTGCGGCGACCATCGCCTCGATGCCGACCAGGACGAACAGCGCGCCGTTGAGCAGGAAGGTCAGGAACGACCAGAACGCGCGCACCTGCTGGCGGGTCTCGGCTCGGTCGAGCTTGGGACCGACCTGGCTGACGACGATGCCGGCCGCCACGACGGCGAGCACGCCGGAAGCGCCGATGGCCTCGGCGGCCAGGAAGGCTGCGAAGGGCACGAGCAGGGTGACGAGGTTCTCGAGCACGACGGTGTCGACGCGCCGCAGCACCATCGTCCCGATCCACGCGGCCGCGAGCCCGGCGGCGACCCCGCCGATGTAGGACAGGACGAGCATGCCGGACACGCCCCAGAACGTGAGCTCCTGCGTGCCGACGGTGACGGCCACCGCGATGCCGTAGACGACGAGGGTGGTGCCGTCGTTCACCAGGCTCTCGGCCCGGAGCACCGTGACGTTGCGCCGCGGCAGCATCTTCGTGAGCACGCCGACCGCGGTCGCGTCGGTCGGGGCGACCGCGGCGCCGAGCACCCAGGCCGGTCCCCACGGCATCCCGAGCAGGTGCAGCAGGACGGCGACGGCACCGGCGGTCACCACGACGAGCAGGGTGCCCATCAGGACGATGCCGCGCAGGTTCTTCCGGATCTCGCGGAGCGACGTCGTCAGGCTCTCCCAGTAGAGCAGCGCCGGCAGGAACAGCAGCAGCACGGCCTCGGCGGGGAGCTCGACGTCCGCGAACTCCGGCACGAGCCCGAGCAGCGCGCCGAAGACCAGGAGCAGCACGGGTGGTGCGATCCGGATCCGGTCGGCCACGGCCGCCGTCAGTGCGATGGCGAGGCCGAGCACGACCACCAGTTCCGGTCCCAGCACGTGCACTCCGATCGTCGTCCGACCCGCCAGTCAACGCCGATCCACGGTGGATCCTTCCAGAACAGCCGGACGACGCGCCGCACACAGCCGAACGACGCGCCGCACCAGGCCGCACGATGCGTCACGAGCCGCCGCGTCACACCGCCCGCGGCCGCCGCACCACCCGCCGCCACCACGCGCGCCACGGCAGGGAGCTCACCAGCGCCGACCCGATCACGACGGTCCCGAACCACCCCACGACGACGCCCGGGATCGGCACGAGCAGGCTGGCCCACAGCAGCACCGACAGCACCCCGAGCACGTACGCCGCCCCGGCCTTCAGGTACCGCAGCCGCTTGAGCCCCGCAGCCTGGTCGACCCGCGAGGTCAGGCGGGCCAGGAACACCGCGCCCACCCCGATCGCCCCGATGGCGACCGCGGCCTGCTCCAGCGCCCCGAGCCCGTCCGACCCGAGCGGCCCGGACCCCGACAGGCTGTACACGCCGTCGAGGATCTCGAAGAGCATGAAGACCACGAGCCCCCGCTCGAACACGACCGTCGACGCGTAGAGGTGGATGCGCCAGGCTCCACCGCCCACCCCGATCGACGCCGTGTCCGACCCGCCGCTGCCGGGGCCGCTGCGCAGCGCCCACGCCGCGGTCCGCTTCGACACGAGGTACGCCGCGATGCCGGCCACCCCGCCGAGCGCGACCGGCAGCAGCGCACCGGCGGCCCAGCCGGAACGCGACCCGACGAGCACGGAGGTCACGACGACCCCCGTCGCAGCGGTGACCAGCGACCAGACGCGCGGTCGCGCAACGGAGGCGAGCCGTGCCTCCAGGCTGCCCAGCCACGACCTGCGGGACGCGCGGTCGGTGTTGAACAGGTACTCGGCGAAGACCTGCCAGATGAACGCGGCGCCGAAGGCGGCGAGGGCCGGACGCACCTCGGCCAGGTGCGCGGAGAACGAGCCGGGCGCGAAGACGGCTTCCTCCACCGAGCTCGCCGGGTCGGTCGCGTCACCGACCGCGACGGCGGCCGGCGGGAGCAGCAGGCGCATCGCGAGCACGCCAGCGACGATCCCGAGCGACAGGAACAGCCGCCGGGCGGGGGAGTGCAGCCGGCCGGCGATGCCGGCCATCGGCACGGACGAGTCCGCGGCCATCGCGATCTCGAGGAACGCGAGGGCGACGAAGGCGAGCGCTGCGGCGGGGCCGAGCACCAGCCAGGCCGCCGCGGCGGCCGCGACGGTGATGAGCAGGGGGACGGTCAGGAGTGATCTCGTGGCCATCTGCCCATCCAGCACGGTCGGGCTGGGCGGCGCATGGAGCGCTCCTGGGCATCGGCCTGGAGGCCCGTGGGGACCCCGCAGAACGGGTGACGGCCCGTCCCCACTTGCGGGGACGGGCCGGCCGGGGGAAACGCAAAACACCGGTGTTCGCGTGCTGAACCGCGGTCTGCGCGTGTTCAACCGGCGAACACCGGTGTCTTGCGGGGGTTCAGCGTCAGTCGTGGAACGTCTCGATGGACGCGCCGAGCGAGTTGAGGCGCTCCTGCAGCTGCTCGTAGCCACGGGCGATGATGCCGACGTTGCGCAGGACGCTCTCGCCCTTCGCCGCGAGCATCGCCAGCAGGATCACCACGGCGGGGCGCAGCGCCGGCGGGCAGCTGATCTCGGCACCGGAGAAGTGCGTCGGACCGGTCACGTCGAGGCGGTGCGGGTCACGCAGGGTGACGCTCGCGCCCAGGCGGGTGAGGTCGAGCAGGTGGATCGCCCGGCCCTCGTAGACCCAGTCGTGCACGAGCGTGGTGCCCTCGGCCATGGCCGCGATGACGACGAAGAACGGCAGGTTGTCGATGTTCAGGCCGGGGAACGGCATCGCGTGGATCTTGTCGATCGGCGCGTGCAGCTCGGACGGGTACACCGTGATGTCGACGAGGCGGGTGCGGCCGTTGGCGGCGGCGTACTCCTCGGTGACGTCGAAGCGCAGGCCCATCTCGGCCAGGGTCGCGAGCTCGATCTCGAGGAACTCGATCGGCGCCCGGGTCACGGTGAGGGTCGACGCGGTGACGATGCCGGCGGTCAGCAGGCTCATCGCCTCGACCGGGTCCTCGCTCGGCCAGTAGTCCACGACCTCGTCGATCTTGCTCTTGCCGGTGATGCGGAGCGTGGTGGTGCCGATGCCCTCGATCTGCACCCCGAGCAGCTCGAGGAAGAAGCAGAGGTCCTGCACCATGTAGTTGGGGCTGGCGTTCCGGATGACGGTCTCGCCGTCGCGGGCCGCGGCGGCCAGGATCGCGTTCTCGGTCACGGTGTCGCCGCGCTCGGTGAGCACGACCGACTTGGTGGGGACGGCCTGGTTCGCGACGTCGACCTCGTACCAACCGGAGGTCGCCTCGACGTCCACCCCGAACGGACGGAGCGCGATGAGGTGCGGCTCGACCGTGCGGGTGCCGAGGTCGCAGCCGCCGGCGTAGGGCAGGCGGAAGGACTCGTACCGGCCGCTGAGCGGGCCGAGGAACATGAGCACGCTGCGGGTGCGGCGGGCGGCGTCGGCGTCGATCGCGTCGAGGTGCAGGTCATCCGGGGCGACGATCTCGAGGGTCTCGCCGTCCTCCGACCAGGTGACGCTCGCGCCGAGGCTGCGGAGCACGTCGATGATGCGGTCGACCTCGACGATCCGGGCGACCTTGTGCAGACGGGTCACGCCGCGGTTGAGCAGCGAGGCGCAGAGCAGCGCCACGGCGGCGTTCTTGCTCGAGTTCACCGCGATGGAGCCGCTGAGCTTCCGGCCGCCCTGCACGCGCAGGTGGGCCCGCTGCGGGGCGCCGCCGATCGAGACGATCTGCTGGTCGAGGGCGTCGCTGATGCGGGTGAGCATCTCGAGGGACAGGTTCTGCCCGCCCTGCTCGATGCGGTTGATCGCGCTCTGGCTGGTGCCGACGCGTTCGGCGAGCTGGGCCTGCGTCATGCTGCGGCCCTTGCGGGCGCCCCGGATGAGCGCGCCGACCTCACGGAGGGGTGCTGCGGTCGCCGGAGATGCCGGCGAGACGACGGTGGTGGTGTCGGTCATGCGCGCCACGCTAACACGCTCATGAGATAAACCGATGGAAGATCGACACCCGTTGCGCGTCCAGAGGTCTCGAATACGTCACAGTTGGGAATTTCGGGGGACGAACGCTCAGGCATCGGTCAGGCGGCCGTCGACGACGGTGACCAGGCGGTCGAGCGCGTCGCGGTGGACGAGATCGTGCGTGACGAGCATCGTCGCCGTGCCCTGCTCGTGCGTGAGGCGCGCGATCAGTGCCATGATCTCGGCGCCTCGCTCCTGGTCGAGCGCGCTGGTGGGTTCGTCGACGAGCAGGACGGACGGGGTGTTCACCAGGGCGCGGGCGATGGCGACCCGTTGCCGCTGGCCGCCGGAGAGCTGCGCGGGTCGCTTGCCGCGGTGCTCGGCGAGACCGACCGCTGCCAGCAGCGCATCGGCACGGGCGCGCACCGCGGTCCGGTCTCGGTGGCCGCCACCGAGCTCCGCCATGACGAGCAGCTGTTCCCGAGCGGTGAGCGACTCGATGAGGTTCGACTGCTGGAACACGATGCCGACCTGGTCGCGGCGGAGCGTCGTCGCCTCGTTCCGGGTCAGGGCCGCTGCGTCGACGTCGTTGATCCACACGTGCCCGGAGTCCGGGCGGATCAGGGTCGCCGCGACCGCGAGCAGTGAGGACTTCCCGGAGCCGGAGGGCCCGGTGATGCCCGTGACGACCCCACTCGGAGCGGTCAGGGAAACGCGGTCCACCGCCGTGACGCGGGAGTCGCCGTCGGGGAAGGTGAGGGTGACGTCGTCGAGGGTGATCATCGGTTGCTCCCGAGTGCGGTGAGGGGGTCGGCCCTGGTGACGGTGCGGAGTGCGACGGCGGCACCGGCGAGGCCGAGGACGACCATCACGGCGGCCGGCAGCAGGGTGGTGAGCGGGCTGAGCAGGAACGGCAGGACGCCGTTCGCGAGCGTCCCCAGGACCGACACGAGACCGATCCCGACCCCGACGCCCGCGGCCAGGACGACGAGTGCCTGGCCGAGGGCATCGCCCACGAGCGACGCGTCGGAGGCGCCGAGGGCCTTCAGGACGGCGATGTCGTCGGCACGCTGCAGCGTCCACACGGTGAAGAACGCCCCGACGACGAGCGCGGAGACTCCGAAGAGCATCACGATCATGAGTCCGAGGGACCCCACCTCCGACTTGAACGTCTCGAGCGCGGTGAGGCTGGCGAGCGGTGACACGGCGACGGTGCGCGTGCGGTCCGCCGTGCTGCCCCAGTCCGGCGTTCCGGAGACGGCGAGCACGGTCGCTTCGCCGTCCCCGCCGAGGCGCCGGTCGGTCGACGCCCACGCCGTCGGGGAGAGCGCGACGACGGGGGTGTGGCTGTACCACGCGTCTCCGCCGACGGTGGCGACCCGGTAGGTCGTCCCGGCGATCGTGACGGCGTCCCCGACGGCGACGTCGAGGTCCTTCGCTGCGCCGGCGGACAGGCCCACCGTGTCGTCGTACCGCGGAGCCAGGTCGGTGACCGTCGACGCGGGGGCTCCCCGTGGGACGCCGAACAGGGCGACGGCGACCGCTGGTGCGGCTTCGGCGTGCACGGCGGCGCGCCCCTGTGCGATCCCGATCGGCGTGACGTGCTCGACGCCGGAGGACTCCCGCCACGCGGACACCGTCGCGGCGTCGATCGTCGACTGCGAGAACGATGGTTGCCCGGTCGAGGGCTCCTGCAGGACGAGCCGGTTCCCGGGGAGGCCGAGGACCGCGGACACGTTCTGCGCGGCGAGGCCGCCGGTCAGGCCGCTCCGCGCGATGGGTGAACGTGTCGACCAGCTGGGTGGCCGTCTCACCATCGACAGCGCACCCGGGGACGGCACGACCATCACCGCCACCGTGGAGGTCAGTGAGCCGTGATCCGACTCGTCATCGCCGATGACCACCCCGTCGTCCGCGCCGGCCTGCGCGCACTCCTCGACGGGGCGGTCGACATCGACGTCGTCGGGGAGGCCGCGACACCCGACGAAGCCGCCGCGCTCGTGGCGTCCCTGGACCCCGACCTCGTGCTGATGGACCTGCAGTTCGGGCAGGACCGCACCGGTGCCGACGCCACCCGGCAGATCCGTTCGACCGACGCCGCGCCGTACGTCCTCGTCCTCACCAACTACGACAGCGACGGCGACATCCTGGGCGCTGTCGAAGCGGGGGCCAGCGGGTACCTGCTCAAGGACACGCCGCCCGACGAACTGCTCGCCGCGGTGCGCGCCGCAGCCGCCGGTGAGAGCGCCCTCGCGCCGGCGGTCGCGAGCCGCCTGATGGCGCGGATGCGTGCGCCACGGGTCAGCCTGTCCGCTCGCGAGATCGAGGTCCTCCGGCTCGTCGCCGAGGGTGCCTCGAACGTCGACGTGGCAGCACGCCTGCACATCACCGACGCCACCGTGAAGTCACACCTGGTCCACGTGTTCTCCAAGCTCGGCGTCGGTTCCCGCACCGCCGCGGTGTCCGAGGCCCGGGCGCTCGGCATCCTGCGCTGAGGGCCTGTGCTCGCGCTTGTGCCGGTGCCGGTGCCGGTGCCGGTGCTCGTGCCTGTGCGCGCTCCGGTGCTCGTGCCGGGGTCAGCGCGTCCGGATCGTCAACCGCTCGAGGGTGAAGGCGCCGTCCTGCACGAACAGCCCCGCCCGACCGGCGGCCCGGTCGTAGAGCCGCGTGCTCAGAGCGACGCCGCCGTCCACCACGGCCACGCAGACGTCGCCGTCGAGGTGGACGTCGACCCGGTGCCTGCCCGGGGCGAGCTGCACGGCACGTTCCAGTTCCACGGCGTGCGGCACGTCACCGAGGATCTGCCACTGCTCGGTGCCGGTGCTGCCGCGCGGCCACCGGTCCAGGACGAGCCGGTTCCGATCGGGTTCGAGACGCAGCGCGTAGCCGTCCTCGGTGTCGTCGCTGGTGCGCAGGAGCAGTCCGAGCGACTTCGTGTCCGCTGCGAGGTCGATGTCCATGCTGACCAGCGCCTCCGTGGGGAGTTCCGGACCGACCCACGACGCGTACCGCGTGGCGGCGCCGGCACCGACCGTCGGATCGGCGCCGTTGCGCGGTCGGAAGGACGAGGTCACGTCCACCTCGTCGGAGTAGGCGGCCTTCACGGAGTCGGGCAGGTCGAAGCGCAACGACCCGTCGACCCGCTGGTGTGCCTGGAGGGTGGCCATGGTCCCGGCCCACTGCCAGGCCCCGTCGTCGCGGTCGCCCTCCTTCGACGCGATCCAACCGACGAAGTACCGCTCGCCGTCGAGCGCCAGCGTCTTCGAGGCGTAGAACGCGCGCCCGTCGACGGTGTCGTCCGCCGGAGCGAGCCACGGCCCGTCCGGGGACGTCGCGATGCGGTAGCGCGTGCAGAACGCGTCCGAGAACTCGGAGTACACGAGGTACCACCACCCGCCCCACTGGAAGACGTCGGGGCACTCCTGGGTGATGAAGCGGTGGGGTTCCCAGAGCGGTGAAGCGTCGCGCCAGGTCACGAGGTCGTCGGACTCGAGTCGCGCGACCAGACCGGATCGTCGGTACGGTTCGTCGCGTCGACGCGTTGCCAGGAGCATCTGCCACGGCCCCTCGGCAGACGGACGGAACACGAAGGGGTCGCGCCAGTCCTCGGGCGAGTACCCGACGAGTGCGGGGAGATCCCATCCGGGGTGCTTCGTCCAGTCCGTGAGATCACCCGAGGACGTCGCGTGGCAGACGACCTGGGCATCCTTGGTGACGCCGTCTACCTCGGTCGTGATCCGCGGGTTGTGCCCGGTGTAGAACAGGTGCAGGGTGCCGGCGTCGTCCTGCACGACGCTTCCCGTGTAGCAGTCGAAGTCGCTGGCATCGGCGCCGCCCGACGGCAGGACCACGCCCCTGCTCTCGAACCCGACGAAGTCGGTCGTGGTCACGGCTCCCCACGGCATCCCGGTCGCTCGCTGGAGCGGGGGGACGCCCGGACGCTCGTCGAGCAGGTAGAACAGCCACGCCGTGCCGTCGTGCTCGAACGGGATCACGTCCCCGACGAAGCCGTTCGGGGGCCGGAAGTGGGTGCTGGGTGTGGCGGCCAATCAGGTTCCTTCGGGTCGGGGAGCTGCGAGTGAGCTCCGGGGGACGTACCCGCACGGCACGAGGTGCCGACCGGGCTGCTCCGTCTCCGCCAGCAGCAGGGTTCCGGCGTCGAAACCCATCTGCTGGTGGGGGAGCGCGACGGTGGTCAACGGTGGGTGCATCTGATCGGCGAGGTCCGGCTGGTCGTCGAACCCCACGATGCTGACGTCCTCGGGACAGCGCATGCCGAGCGACTGCGCCGCCATCAGCGCGCCGACCGCCATGCGGTCGTTCCCGCAGATGATCCCGGTCGGCCGCTCGGTCGTCAGGACCTCCATCGCGAGGTCGTAGCCCGAACCCACCTGGAAGGTCCCGAACTCGACGCGGATGGAGTCCGGAGCGATCCCTGCATCCGCGGCGGCGCGCTCGAGGCCACGTTTGCGCTCCTGGCAGGCGTAGTCGTCCTCGGGGCCTCCGAGGAACGCGACCCTGGTGTGGCCGGCGGCGAAGACCGCGGCGGCGACGTCACGGCCGCCTTGGAACTCGTCTGCCAGGACGGTCACGGCGTCGGTGTCGCCTGGTGGGAAGCAGTTGACGAAGACGGTGGGCACGCGGTCGAGACCCGCGACCGGGGTGACGTACTCCGGTCCGGGCGCCGCGTAGACGAGGCCGGCGACGCCCTGCCGGACGAGGTTCTCGACCGCCGCCTTGCCGCCGTCGGTGGTCTGGGCGGTCTCGACCACGAAGCAGACGTACCCGGCCTCCTGCACCGCCTGCTGCACACCGAGCACGATGTGCCCGGCGTACGGCTGGGACACGAGCCGGTCGGCGATGACGCCGACCGTGTACGAGCGGTTCGAGCGCAACGACTGCGCAGCCCGGTTCGGTTGGAAGTCCAGTTCCTTCGCGGCCTGGAGCACACGGGCACGGGTCTCGTCCGCGATCGAGACGTCCCGACGGTCGTTGAGCACGAACGACACGGTCGGCTGCGACACCCCTGCACGGCGTGCGACGTCCTTCATCGTGACGCGGTGCGACTGCGCTGTGCGTTCTCGGCTCGCCATCGGATCTCCTTCGTCCCGCTCATCATGCCAGAAGCAAATACGTATTGCCTCCCCGGGGCACGCTGTGTACGATCGCCTCACAAATACGTATTGGCCCGGCGTGGAGCGGGGTCATCATCGCTCAGAGAGGAGCGACCGTGACGAATGGATTCAGCACTCCCATCAACCGGCGCACGCTGTTCAAGTTCGGTGGGGCCGGGCTCGCGCTGGCCGGCATCGGGTCGTTGGCGGCGTGCTCGACTGCTGGCGGAGGCAGCGGAACGGGGACGGTGAAGATGCTCTACTTCGGGGAGCAGAGCGCCGCCACCGCGCTGCAGAAGGCGATCGAGCCGAAGATCAAGCAACTGGACAAGAAGGCGAGTCTCGAGGTCACGGCGATCAACGGCACGGACTGGAACGACTTCCTCGCCAAGGTGCTGACGCAGGTCGCGTCGGGCGA
The DNA here is from genome assembly GCF_003234605.2 of Curtobacterium sp. MCPF17_021. Taxonomy (NCBI): domain Bacteria; kingdom Bacillati; phylum Actinomycetota; class Actinomycetes; order Micrococcales; family Microbacteriaceae; genus Curtobacterium; species Curtobacterium sp. MCPF17_021. The sequence continues at coordinate 1,856,436 of NZ_CP126252.1, forward strand.
CGTCCCGGACATCGTCAGCGTGGCGACCGAAGGCCAGCAGCTCCTGGCGTCGAAGAACCTGCTCGCCCCGCTCGACGACCTCGTCACGAAGAACCTGTCAGATCTGCACACGTACTTCAGCGGTGCCCATCCGGCGCTGATCGAGTCGACGATGTACCAGGGCCACCTCTACACGCTGCCCGACAGTTTCAACGCGGGCAGCATGTTCTACTCGACCGAACTCTTCGACAAGGCCGGCCTCGCGCGCCCCGCGGCCGACTGGTCGATGGACGACTTCCACTCCTCCGCAGAACGGCTCGCGAAGATCGGTTCCGGCACGTACGCGTTCGACTGGGTCGTGCGCCTCTGGGGCAGCTGGACCTCGTTCCTGTACGCCAACGACGGCAACCTGCTGCAGGAGGGCAAGTACTCCGGTGGCGACTGGTTGTGGAACAGCAAGGCGTTCGCCGACAACCCGCTCGGCGTCACCGGTCGCAAGGGCGGCTGGAAGTGGGGTGACCCGACCGCCAACTCCGACGCAGCAGTCGAAGCACTCGAGTACGTCATCGAGCTGCAGAAGTCCGGCGCGTCCCCCTCGCCCGACGTCGGCGGTGGTGCCACGCTCCAGGGCCTGATGTCCTCCGGTCGGATCGGCATGACGATCGGCGGCGGCTTCTGGGCCGGCGGTCTCCACAACGCAGGGATGCGGAACGGCAGCTTCGACGTCGTCGAGTTCCCGACGTGGAAGAGCAACAAGTCACTCTTCGGCGCCGGTGGGTACGGCATCTTCAACTCGTCGAAGCAGAAGGACCTCGCGTTCGAGGTCATCAAGCTCATGGTGCAGCCGGAGAGCTTCGACGCGCTGTGGCCGGGCAACGTGACCACACCCGCGCAGAAGTCGCTGATGACCGCGGAGCGGTACTCCACGACGGGGCCGGAGCACTGGTCGGTGTTCTACGACCAGCTCGACAACTCGGTGCCCATCTCCGCGCCGCCGTACTACAACGCCCTCGCGACGGCCCTCAACCAGCGGACCACGCAGGCCATCTCGTCGGGGAACGCGAAGAAGGCGCTCGACGGCCTGCAGGCTGACATCGAGCAGGCCGCAGCGCAGGCATCGTGATGACCGCGACGACAGAACGACGCACCCAGCGCGCGGCCGAGGTCGCAGCCCGCCGGCCGGCGGCGAAACGTGTCCGTCGGCGTGAGTCCGCGTTCGGCTTCCTCATGATCGGGCTCGCGGTGGTGTTCGTCGCCGTGTTCACCCTCGTCCCGATCCTCGCCTCACTCGGCCTGTCGTTCACCTCCTGGGACGTGATCAGCAGTCCCGAGTGGGTCGGCCTGGACAACTACGTCCGACTGTTCACCGACGGGCCGGTCCTGGCGTCCTTCGGGGTCACCATCGGACTCGCTCTCGCCATCGTCGTCCTGCAGATCTCGCTCGGCTTGCTGCTGGCGGTGCTGGCGAACAACCGGAAGCGCAACACCACCCGCGTGTTCTTCCGCACCGCGTTCTACCTGCCGCTCCTGGCGTCAACAGCAGCCGTCTCGATCTTCATGGGCTACATCTTCGACACGAAGTTCGGCCTCATCAACTACTACCTCAACGAGATCGGCCTCCCCGGGGCGCACTGGCTGAACGACCCGTTCTGGGCCAAGGTCACGATCGTGATGGTCGTGGTCTGGCAACAGGTCGGTTTCACGTTCGTGTTGTTCGTCGCCGCGCTGCTGGCGGTCCCGGTGGACGTCCAGGAAGCCGCCTCGATCGACGGCGCCGGCCCGTGGCGGACACTCTTCCAGATCAAGATCCCCCTGATCAGCCCGACGATCCTGTTCGCGACGGTCATCGCGATGATCAACGCGATGCAGCTGTTCGACCAACCGTTCATCATGACCAAGGGCGGGCCCGGTACAGCGACGACGACGGCCACCATCTCGATGTACCAGGCCGGGTTCCAGAACCTGCAGTTCGGTTTCGCCTCCGCCATCGCGATCCTGCTGCTGGTGATCATCGGCATCATCACCGCCGTCCAGTTCATCGCCGCACGAAAGCTGGTGTTCTACCAATGACGACCACTCAGACGTTCGATCCACTGCACAGCCCGGAAACCGTGGCACAACCGAGCATCGACCACATCGTGCGCCGGCGACGTCCGGTCGCCACCGCCGGGACCATCGTCGGCCTGGTCATCCTGATCGTCGCTGCCGTGTTCGCCCTCGGGCCGCTGCTGTGGACGCTCACGACGTCCCTCCGGACGCCGGCTGAGTCCTTCGACAACCCGCCGCAGTGGCTCCCGCTGTCCTGGGACTTCAGCAACTACGCGGCCGTCTTCGACCAGATCCCGATCGGCCAGTTCTTCGTCAACAGCGTCGTCGTCACGCTGCTGATCGTCGTCGGCCAGACCGTCACCTGCACCCTGTCCGGCTACGCGTTCGCCATGATCAGCTTCCCGGGGAAGAACACCGTCTTCGGGATCTTCCTCGCCACGATGATGGTCCCGATCCAGACGATCATCATCCCGGTCTTCGTCATCCTCAAGGACATCGGGCTGACGGGGTCGATCGCGTCCCTGATCGTCCCGGCCCTCGGGAGCGCGTTCGGCACGTTCCTGATGCGGCAGTACTTCATGCAGATGCCCAAGGAGCTCGGCGAAGCAGCGCGCATCGACGGTGCCAGCCAGTTCGGCGTGTTCTGGCACGTCTACTCCAGGCTGGCGAGCCCCGCGATCGCGACGCTCGCGATCCTGAACTTCTCCGGCTTCTGGGCCGAGTACTACCGGCCGTTGATCTTCCTCAACCAGCAGGACACGTTCACCCTGCCGCTGGGGTTGGTCGGTCTGCAGGGCAACCTCGGGACCGGGTCCATCTCGGTCGTCCTCGCGGGCGTGGTGCTGACGATGATCCCGAGTGTCCTGCTCTTCGTCTTCGCCCAGCGGTACTTCATCGAGGGCGTCACGGCTGGATCCTCCCGATGACCGACCACCACCTCCCGCAGTTCCACGTCCGGCTGCCCCGTGGCTACGTCAACGACCCGAACGGACCGATCGACATCGGCGGACAGGCGCACCTGTACTTCCAGTCGAGGCCGCTCGTCGACCTCGATATCCCGGTCGAGTGGGGACACGCCACCAGCGAGGACCTGGTGCACTGGAGCCTGCACCGGCCCGCGATCGTCCCCGTCCCCGGGGGCGCGGACTCCGGAGGCGCGTGGTCGGGCAACACGGTGCTCCACGACGACGTCGTCCGCGCGTACTACTCCGGCAAGGTCGACCACAGCCCGTTCCAGTCGGTGCTCCTCGCCGAGTCCTCCGACGGCGGCACCAGCTTCGGTCCGCCCGTCCAGGTCGTGGCAGACCCGGCGGCCGACGAGGGGATCACGATGTTCCGAGATCCGTTCGTCTGGCAGGACGAGGACGGCTGGTCGATGGTGGTCGGAGCAGCGGCTGCGAACCAGACTGCGGCGGTCCGTCACTACCGATCCGCCGACGGCGTCACCTGGGCGTCCGCCGGCGACCTGGTCGCGATGACCCGTGCCACGGTCGAGGGCATCGACACCGGCGAAGGCTGGGAGTGCCCGCAGATCCTCACGGTCGACGGCACCGATGTCGCCCTCATGGCGTCCTGGTCACACGAGGACGGACCGGGCGAGGTCATCGCGGTCCCGTTGAGCGGCACGCTGCACCCCGACAGGGTCGACCACGGGCAGCACTTCTACGCGCCGTCCGTGATGCGGACCGGGTCGTGGGGTGCTGTGCTCTTCGGGTGGGTCACGGAAGGTCGTCCCCTGGAGGCGACGGCGCAGGCGGGCTGGTCCGGTGCCGTCTCCCTGCCCAGGAGGGTGTGGCTCACCAACGGACGACTCGCGAGCGCACCGCATCCCGCGCTCCAGTCACTGCGAGCAGGCACGTCGCGTCCGGGCCACGGGGCGACGGTCGGCGCCCAGGTGGAGATCGTGCTCCCGACCCCGGTCACCGGCGTCGTCCGTCTCCGGTTCTCGGAGGCCGAGTACCTCGACGTCCGTGTCGACCTGGAGGCCGACACCCTCACCGTCGATCGGAGTCGTGCCAGCGGGGACGCTCGCGCGGACACGAGCCCTGCCGTGGTCCGGGCGCCGTTCGGAATGCAGAGCGAGCTGCCGGCGGTGCGGGTGTTCGTGGACGGGTCCGTCGTCGAGGTCTTCACCAGCGCCGGCCGGTCCGTCACGACGCGCGTCTACCCCGAGCAGGCACCACCCTGGACCGTGGAAGCTCCTCCCGAGGCGTCGGTCTGGGAACTGCGGAGCGCTGTGACGGTGGCGGGTTCGAGATGACCCGGCCCCTGATCACCGTTGCTGGGGAGTCGTTGGTCGACGTCGTGCACGACGGATCACCGCATGAGGTGCCCGGTGGGAGCCCGGCGAACGTGGCACTCGGGTTGGGGAGGCTCGGTGCACCGGTCGAGTTCGCGACGTGGCTCGGGGACGATGTCCGAGGACACCGCATCGCCGATTACCTCCGGGCCTCCGGCGTCCGACTCGTCGACGGGACGTTCCGAGCCAGCCGGACGTCCTCCGCCTCCGTCCGGTTCGACGCGGACGGCCAGCCGACGTACGAGTTCGACGTCGAGTGGGACCTGCCGGAGCTGCCACGCACGCCGAGCTGGCTGCACGTCGGATCGATCGGCGTCTTCCTCGAACCCGGGGCGAGCAAGGTGTCGGAACTCGCGCGACGCACCGTGGCGGCCGGGGGAGTCGTCTCGTTCGACCCGAACATCCGTCCCGCGCTCCTCGGCGCGGCTGCCGACGAGCGACTCACCTTCGAACACCGTGCAGCGACGGCGAACGTCGTGAAGCTCTCCGACGAAGACGGTGGGTGGCTCTACCCGGGGCTGTCCGAGGACGCCGTCCTGGATCGCGTGCTCGGCTGCGGCGCCCAGCTCGCGGTCCTCACCACGGGCGCCACCGGCTCGCTCCTGGCGACCGCGACCGAGCGGGTCCGGGTCCCCGGTGAACGCGTCGACGTCGTCGACACCGTCGGAGCGGGCGACACCTACATGGCAACGCTCGTCTGGCAGCTGCAGGACCACGCCGCGGTTCTCGACTCGCTCGGCGAAGCGACCCTCACGGAACTCGGACGTGTCTGCACCCGTGCCGCGGCGATCACCGTCGCCCGGCGGGGAGCCGATCTGCCGAGTGCCACCGACCTGATCCCCGTGCGGGGAGCGACTCCTGAAGAGCACGATCCGACGCAATCCCGACCTCGAACCGGAGCGGACCATGACCTCTGAATTCCGACGACGCGCACTCCTCCAGGGTGCAGGCATCGGTGCGCTCGCACTGTTCGCCGCGACCGCGCCAGGCGAAGCAGCACGCGCGGCGTCGCTGTCCCGACCCGGGGCTCCGTCCGCAGCAACCGCAGTGACCGGCACCTCCTGAAGCCCGTGACCGCGACACCGACGCCCCTGGTCGTCTTCATCAAGGGCGGCGGGTTCCGGAACGTCCACCGAGCCCGGTACGTCCCCGCGCTGGTGGCCCTGGCCGAGCGCGGGGTCGCCGTCGCCAGTGTCGAGTACCGGACCAGCAACGAGGCGCGGTTCCCTGCCCCGGTCGACGACGTGCGGGAAGCGCTCCGCTTCCTCCGCGCACACGCGGACGAGCTCAACCTGGATCCGGGTGCGGTCGCGCTCTGGGGCAATTCCGCCGGCGCGACCATCGCGACGATCGTCGGCGCCTCCGCTCCCTCGGAACCGGACCGGGTGTGCGCGGTCGCCAGCTGGTACGGCATGCACGACCCGCTCCGCTCACCGGAGCTCCGCGCCCCCGGGTCGCCCCTGCACACCGCGTTCGGGGCACCCGGTGCGCACGGCAGCCGGTGGTTCCGACCCGCAGACCACATCACGGCCGAGTCCGCGCCGACGTTCCTGCTCCACGGGACCGACGACCAGGTCGTGCCCGTCGATCAGAGCATGTCCCTCGCCGCGACGCTCGCAGAACAGGGTGTTCCCCACGAGTTCATGCTCGTCGACGGTGGCCACCACGAATTCGCCGAGATGAGCACGCGCACCGACGCCCTCACCAGGACCTACGACTTCCTCCACGGGCACCTGCTCGCGCGCGTCGGGCGACACGGCACGTCCGAGTGACCGCACGGTCCGGCCAGGTCAGGGATCGGTCAGGGTGCCCCGGACGATCGAGTCACCGGAGTGCGCCGGATCACCGTCGTCGGCCTCGGCTGAGACGTCCACCACGGGGAACTCCGCGGTGTCGACGCCGTTGGGCACCGTGAAGCGGCCCTGGTCGCCGTCGAGGTAGCCGACGCTCACCAGTCCGCCGAGGTCCGACCGCATCATCCAGACCTCGCGCAGCGGACCGGTGCCGGAGCGACCGCGCTCTCCGTGCAGGTCGACGAGCAGGGTCACCCGGCCGTCCTGGTCACGTTCGAGTTCGGCGCGGCCGGTCGTCCCCGACCAACCGGGCAGTGCGGCGAGCTCGGTGTTCGCCAGGACGGTCTCGGTGTCACCGCGGGGGAGTCCGGGGACGATCCCCGACGCCACGCCGATGCCGAGGACGACGGCGAGGACACCGGCGCCGGCGATCACCAGTGCCAGGGCACGGCGACGACGCGGACGGGATCGGGGTCGGCGGGCCACGGCGTGATGCTGCGCGTCGGACCGGGTGCCGCCGGCTGCCCCGCCGGACGCGCGTTCAGCCGGTCGTCCGGGGTCGGTCGCCGGCGCCGCCGCCTGTTGCGGCGTCCGGGCGATCTCGGCCGCGATCCGGTCCCACACGTGCTCCGGGGGCGCGGCCAGCGTGACGTCCTCGGACGCCCGGGTCACCGCGGCGACCCGCTGCAGCGCGGCCACCTCGTCGCGGCACCGGTCGCAGGACGCCAGGTGTTCGGCGACGTCGTCCGCGGCGACCTGGTCGGAGACCGCGAGCATCGCCAGCGTCTCGTCGTCGACGTGCTTCATTCGATCACCTCCAGACGTGTTCGGAGCCGAGCCAGACTTCGGTGGATGTGGCTCTTGACGGTGCCCAGCGGCAGTTCGAGCCGTTCGGCGATCTCACGATGGCTGAGGTCGTCGTAGAACGCCAGTCGCATCACGCGTCGTGGGACCTCGTCGAGCCGCTCGAGCTCGCCGGCGACCAGTGCGCGTTCGGCCAGGTCGAAGGCCGGTTCCGGCGCCGGGGTGGTCTCCTCGACCACGTCCGGGTCGGCGGCGCTGGCGTGCCGTCGGCGCTCGTTCTGCGCGTCGGCGATGCAGTTCCGGGTGATGCCGACCAGCCACGCGCCGAGCGGGGCCCGGCCGGGGTCGTAGCTCGTGCTGCGCTGCCAGGCCTTCACGAAGACCTGCTGCGTGACGTCCTCGGCGGCGGCCGGGTCGGCCAGGGCGCGGAGGGCCAGCGAGTACACGAGCGACGACCACCGTTCGTAGACGGCTCGCAGGGCGTGCTCGCCCCCGGCGCGGAACGCGTCCGAGAGCTCGCTGTCGTCCGGGAGGATGGTCGTCACGTCTTCCTGTCGCTGGCGCGGTCGTCGTCGTCGACCACGATCCGATCGTAGGGGGCGGATCGTCGCCACGGTCAGGCCGGGATCGCGGTGACGACGAGGTTGCTCTCGTAGTGTCCGGTGGCTGCGTCGAACGTCCCGCCGCAGGTCACTAGGACGAGCCGTCGTGGTCCGTCGTCACGGAACACGTCGCCCCAGGGGAGTCCCTGCTTCTCGAGCATGCTGACGGAGTCGATGCGCCACGCGGTCTCGGCACTGTCCGCGTCGGTCAGGGTGATGCGGGTGCCGGACGGGGCGTCGGCAAGCCGCGAGAACGGGCCGATGCCGTAGCCGACCGCGTCGACGTGGGCCGCGATGACGACCGTGCCCTCGGCGGACGACGGTGCGGCACCGAACCGGTACCAGCCCGCGGTCGCCGGGTCGGGCGGGAGCGCCATTGCGCCGTCCTCGTCGACCCCCTCGGGGCGGATCGGCGCGCGGATGCCGGCGTGGTCGACGGTGATGCTGGTCGGGGCGGGGGCGTCCCGGACCGGGGGGATCGTGGCGGCCTGCTGCGGGACCTCGGTCGAGAACGCCGACGGGACCGGTGTGGGGGTGGTGGTCGGCAGGACGGACGGCTGCCCGCCGGGGGTGGTCCCGGCCGACGAGCACCCGGTCAGGGCGGCGGCCGCCACGGCGACGACGAGCGTCACCGTGGCGGACCGCACGGGGCGTGGCACGTTCAGCGGCGGGTCGCTGCGTGCCGGCGGCGGAGCACCACGGCCCCGATCGCGGCAGCGGCGGCCAGTGCGGCCGCCGCTGCGCCGACCAGGGGCAGGGGGTCCTGGTCGTTCGTGGCCACGAGACCGGCGTTCCCGGCGGGGACGCCGTTCGGCGTGCCACCGAGGTCCGCGATCGTCTGCGTGGCGAGGGCGAGGTTGTCGTCGTCCAGGCTGCCCCAGGCGTAGACGATGGTCGACGAGCCCGCGGTGACCGCCACGTCCGCCGGGCCGATCACGGGGTCGGTGGTCCCGGTGGCGGCGACGGTCGCCGACACGGTGCCGGCCGGCAGCTCGAGTGCCTGCTCGTCGGGGTTCGACAGGTTCGACACGACGGCCTTCCCACCGGCGAGGACGTCGACGGCCGGTGCGGCGGCGACGTGCCGGACCACCAGGCGTCCCTGGCCGGCCGCGACGGCCGAGGTGTCGTTGGTGAACACCGTCGCGGTCGGCGACCCGTCCGTGGCGTCGTGGGCGACGGCGGTGTAGTTGCCACCGGCGTCGAATGAGACGTCCGCCGGGCCGATGATCGGGTCGGAGGCGTCGGTTGCGTCCGAGGCGGTGATCGCGAGCTGGTGTGCACCGGCCGGCACCATCATCGGGCCGGCGAGGGTGCCCGGGGTGAAGTCGTCGATGGCACGTTCGCCGTCGAGGTAGACGTCGACGGTGACGTCCGGGACGGCGTGGAGGACCGAGAGCGTCGCCTCGCCGGTGGCGGCGGTCGCAGCGGTCGCGGGCAGTACGGCCGCAGCGGCGGCGAACAGGACACCGGCGCTGAGGCCGGTGGCGAGTGTCTTGCGCATGACGTGTCTCCTTCGGGCCTGTCCGGGCCGGTGCGGACGACGTCGTCCTCGACGTCGTACCCCCACTACCGCCGGAGCACCCCGATCGGATGCAGCGATTTGCTGGGGATCAGCTGAGACGGCGCCAGACCCCTGCGTTGCCCGGACGCGACCAGGTCTCCGGATCGCCCGTGACGGCCTCGTCCCCGGCTCCCCGGTCGGTGAGCCGGTACGCGGAGTCCGGCGTCCACCCTGCGACGACGCTCGCGCGGCTGCCGTCGACCGGCACGGTGAGCCCGGAAGTGCGGAACCAGCCCGCGACGGTCAGGTGCACGACGTCGTACTCGGTGGCCACCGCGGACCAGTCCGGCTGCACCCAGTCGCCCTGCCGTCCGGTCGCCACGGCCCAGTCGTTCCGTCGGGTCGTCCCCGTCACGTCGAGCGGCCAGCGCCGGCACAGCGCGGCCCAGTCGGCGGGACCGTCGACGGTGCACACGCGCGCCGTGGCATCGGCCGGCACCGCCGAGACGACGGCGCGTTCCTGCCCGAAGGAGTCCTCGACCGCCCAGAGCGCCAACGGCCCGGCGGACGGGAACGGCGCTCGCGTGTGCTGCGCGAGCGGCCACGGCGGCGTGGTCCACCACACACCGCTGGCCACCCCCGGGTTCCCCTCGGCGTCCTCGCGGCGCAGCTCCCGGGACCAGTCGGCGAGCGCCTCTGCCGCTCCCGGACGTCGGGGCTGCTCGTCCTCGTCGAACTCGACGGTCCATGCTCCGCCCTGCGGGTCGAAGAGCCTGCGCACGACCGGGCTTCCGACCGCCCACCGAGCGAGCCGCCGGAGCGCGGCCTGCAGGTCCGTCCGAGCGAGGAGCGCGTCCAGCGCATCGGGCTGCTGCCACCACAGCGCGGTCTCCGCAGTCGACTCGAGTGCGACCACGACGTCGTCCTCGCCCACGGACGGCAGGGACACCGCCGCGATTGCGCTCGCCAGGTTCGGAGCCGGCTCGGGTTCGACCGCACCACCGATGCCGAAGAACGTTCGGTCGTCGCCGCGTTCGACGCCGAGGTGGTGCTCCGCCCAGAAGAGCAGGTCGCCGAGTTGCAGGGCGGCCGGGTCGTCGGGGTCCTGGACACCGCTGACGAGCTCCAGGCAGAAGCGCCGGCCACGCGGGTGGGCGAGCAGGTCCGAGGCATCGATCACCGAACCAGGCTAGTGACGGCCGCTAACGCACCCGTCGCACCCGCCGATAGTCCTCCGTGCAGGCCCACGGACGGGCCCGCATCCCGCCCCACGGACGGCGGCGGGACGATCGAGAACCAGGACGGGCCATGATCGTCGTCACACGACTGAACGGCAGCGGATTCGCTGTGAACCCCGATCTCGTGGAGCGCATCCAGGAGACGCCGGACACGACGCTCATCATGGTCGACGGTGCGAAGTACATCGTGCGGGAGTCGATGGCCGACGTCATCGACCTGATCGCCGCGTACCGGGCACGCATCGTCGGGATGGCCTACGGCACCGACCAGGCCCCCCGCTCGAGCACGAACACCGGCCCGCTGCCGACGCTCGCCCCGGTCGCCGCACTCCGCTCCACGCAGCACGGTCGCGCGCTGGACGGGGGTCGCTGACGTGGACATCGCAACGATCGTCGGCATCCTGCTCGCCTTCGGCGCCCTGTTCGGCATGGTCCAGATGGAGCACGTCGAGCTCGGTGGACTCTTCCTGCCCGCCCCGATGCTGCTCGTGTTCGGTGCCACCATCGGCTGCGGCATCGCCAGCACCACGCTCAAGGACGCGATCGCCAGCTTCAAGGCCGTGCCGAAGGCGTTCACCGGCAAGGTCACCCCGCCGGCGTCGGTCATCGACGACGTCGTCGGGCTCGCCGAGACCGCCCGCGCCAACGGCCTGCTCGCCCTCGAGCAGGAGGCCGACAAGCACGACGACCCGTTCATGAAGAAGGCGCTGCAGAACATCGCGGACGGCACCGACGGCGACGAGCTGCGGATCCTGCTCGAGGACGAGATCGAGTCGAACGCAGCCCCGACCCGGAGCGCGAGTGCGTTCTTCATGGGCCTCGGCGGCTTCGCCCCGACCGTCGGCATCATCGGCACCGTGGTCTCGCTGACCCACGTGCTCGCGAACCTCGGCAAGCCCGACGAGCTCGGACCGCTGATCGCCAGCGCGTTCGTCGCCACCCTGTGGGGCCTGCTGACCGCGAACTTCATGTGGCTGCCGATCGGTGGCAAGCTCCGCAAGCTCGCCCAGCTCGAGTCGGACCGCCAGACGCTCCTGATGGAGGGGTTGCTCGCGGTGCAGGCGGGCAGCCAGCCCCGTCTGCTCGGCGAGCGGCTGAAGGCCATGGTCCCGCCCGCCGCCCGCGCCGACACGGGTGGCAAGCCCGGCAAGGCAGGCAAGAAGGCCGACGCGGCCGACGACCAGCAGCTGGCGGCCTGACCGTGAGCGCCAACCCCCGGGGCCGCGGCCGCGGTCGCGCGAAGAAGTCCCACGACGAGGCCGAGCACCCCGACGAGCGCTGGATGGCGTCGTACATGGACATGATCACGGTGCTGATGTGCATGTTCCTCGTGCTCTTCGCGATGTCCACCGTCGACCAGGAGAAGTACATCCAGCTGAAGCAGTCGCTCGCCACCGGCTTCGGCGAGGTCGACTCGCAGAAGATCGACACCGCGAGCGGCACCGTCGTGACGAAGGACCAGGTCGAGGACGGCTCCGGCTACTCGACGGACAAGTCCCAGGCCGACCACTCGACCGCGTCGTCGGGCACGAAGGACACCAACGTCGACCCCGCGTCGACGGTGGTGCCGACCACGGCGAGCAAGCAGGACCTCGCCGAGGCGAAGCGCGAGCTCGACGACCTGACGAAGCTCGAGCGTGCGATCCAGCGCAACCTGGCGAAGGCGGGCCAGACCGAGAACGTCCAGTTCACCGTGGACGCCCGCGGCCTGATCGTCCGGTTGATCGGCAGCGAGACGTACTTCGGCACGAACAGCGCGGACCTGTCCGACCAGGCGCGGTCGATCATGGACGCCATCGCGCCGGTGCTGAAGACCTCCGCCCACGACGTCAGCGTCGAGGGCCACGCCGACCAGCGGAACTCGACCGCGCCGTACGCCACCAACTGGGAGCTCAGCGCGGCGCGGGCGACCGGGGTCCTGCGCGACCTGGTCGAGCGGGGCGGGATGCCCGGCGACCACGTGCAGAGCGTCGGGTTCGGGTCGAGCCGGCCGCTGGCGAAGGGCGGCACGGACCGGGACCTCGCCCTGAACCGGCGGGTCGACATCGTGGTCCTGTCGAACGCCGACCAGGACGTCAGCGCCCTCATGCCGGCGCTGGCGAAGGCACAGGACGGAGCACAGCAGGGCTGAGACACGGAGCGCAGCAGGGCTGAGAAACGCAGCGTGCGGAGCGCACCAGCGCTGCCGCCACCGCCCCACTACGGGGTACAGCACTGACGGGTGCCCCACAGGTGACCGATAGACGCACCCGTGACCGAGACCCTGCCAGCGCCCGAGGTGTACGACTTCGCGCGCCCGTCGACGCTGGCCCGTGAGCACGCCCGGGTCCTCGAGCTCGCCTTCGAGACGTTCGCGCGCCAGTGGGGCACGCAGCTGACGGCGAAGGTCCGCGCGGTCAGCCAGGTCACCTGCGAGCAGGTGGAGATGACGACGTACGACGAGTACGCCGCGTCGCTGCCCGCGCTCACCGGCATGGTGCTGCTGCCGATCACCGGCCTGACCCCGAAGGGCGTGCTGCAGGTCCCGCTCGACGCCGCGCTGACGTGGGTGTCGCACGCGCTGGGCGCCTCGAAGCCGCTGCCGACCCCGGACCGCACCTTCACGCCCATCGAGCAGGCCCTGGTCCGCAAGATCGTCGAGGACGCCCTCGACGACCTCCGCTACTCGTTCGGCGGGCTGCTCGCGCAGGACGTCACGGTCGGCGGGTTCCAGTTCAACAGCCAGTTCGCCCAGGCCGCGCAGAAGGGCGACCTGATGATCGTCGCCTCGTTCTCGATCCGGGTCGGCGACCGCATCGCGCCCGGCACGCTGGCCCTGCCGGCCGAGGCCGTCCTGCCGCAGCTCGGCGAGGCCGCCGCACACGTGTCGCCCGCCGACGCCCGAGCCCTGCTGGACGCGCAGCTCGAGAGCGTGCCCGTGGGCGTCAGCCTGCGCTTCACCCCGGCCGCGGTCCTGCCGACGCAGGTCCTGCGGCTCGCCGTCGGCGACGTCCTGCCGCTGCCGCACCCGCAGCACCGGCCCCTCACCATCGCGGTCGACGGCGAACCCGTCGGCACCGCCGCGGTCGGCGCGAACGGCTCGCGCCTCGCCGGCATCGTCGTCACCACCACGAGCACGGAGCAGCACTGATGACCGAAACGACCACCCTCCACACCGCAGCGGCCGAGTCGCTCGCGGCGCAGCTCCCGACGGCCGCCCCCTTGACCGCGGTGCTCCTGCCTGGAGGCGCGACACCGGTCGTGCTCGACGCGGCGACGGACGCCGTGGTCGCCTCGTTCGTCGGCGGCCTGTCGGCCGACCTGGCGCTCGTGCTCACCGACCTCGAGTCGATCACGGCCGCCGGAGGCACCGACCACGGCATCGTGGCCGTCACGGACGTCCTGCGTCCGTCGCTCGAGGCCGCGGCCGGGGTCCTCGGCGTCGGGGTGCTCGGCGAGGCGAACCGCGAGTCGGCCGCGTCGCTGCTGGCCGACCCGGACACCGTCGTGTTCGAACTGACCGCCGGTGGCCTGCCCGCCGGGTGGTTCGGCATCCGGATCCGCGAGAACGGCACGGTGTCGGCGCCCGTCGTGGCGAACCTGCCCGCCGGCAACCTCGGCCGGATCAACAACGTCGAGATGACCCTGACGGTCGAGATCGGCCGCACCCGGATGTCGGTCCGCGACGTGCTCGGCATGGAGCCCGGCGCCGTCGTCGAGCTCGACCGCAGCGCCGGTGCCCCCGCCGACGTCCTGCTGAACGGCCGCCTCATCGCGCACGGCGAGGTCGTCGTCGTCGACCAGGACTACGCGGTCCGGATCACCCGCATCCTCGACGTCGCCGAAACGGTCTGACCCGCACGTGGACACCCTCGTCGTCACCCTCCGCGTCGCGCTCTCGCTCGGCGTCGTGCTCGCCCTCATGTGGGTGCTGCACCGCGCGAGCCGCAAGCGCTTCTCGGGCAAGCCGTCGGGCCGCCGTGCCGCGACCGTCGAGGTCGTCGGTCGGCAGGGCATCGGCGGCAAGGCGAGCGTCGTCGTGGTCGACGTCGAGGGGGAGCGGCTCGTGCTCGGCGTGTCCGAGCACGGGGTCAACCTGCTCACCAGCGGGCAGGCGCCCGCGCCGGAACTCACCATCGTGACCGGACCGGTGGCGCTGCCCGTGCGTTCCGCCCCGTCGGCCGACGTGTTCGGTCGGGAACTCGCGCAGCAGTCGGACGCCACCACGGGCCTCCCGGCGGGCACGGACGACGTGACCCGCGCGACCGACGCGACCAGCGCCGTCACGCCGCTGCCGATGCGCCCGCGCAACCGTCGCCCGCAGCGCGCCGTGCCGAGCGCGCAGCAGCTGCAGGGCTCGATCCTGTCGGTCGACACCTGGCGCCAGGCCGCCGCCGCGCTGCGGAACCGGCGGGCCGGGTGACCGCGGCAGGGCCGCACCGGCTGGCACGGTCGGGTCGACTCGTCGCCCTCGTCCTGCTCGGCCTGGCGGTCGTGGCCGGGTTCCTGATGCTCACGACGACGGGTGCGCACGCCGCCGGTGTCGTCGAACCCACCGCCCCGGCGACCCCGACCGCCCCCGCGACCGGTGACTTCAGCGTCAGCGTGAACGGTCCGGACGGCACGCCCTCGTCGGCCGTGGTGACGCTCATCGGCATCACGCTGCTGAGCGTCGCACCCGCGCTGATGCTCATGATGACGTCGTTCACGAAGATCTTCGTCGTGCTCGCGATGACCCGGAACGCGCTCGGGCTGCAGTCCATCCCGCCGAACCAGGTGATCGCCGGACTGGCGCTGTTCCTGTCGCTGTTCGTGATGGCACCGGTGCTCGGGCACATCAACGACGACGCCCTGCAGCCCTACCTGGCCGGGCACCTCGACTTCAACCAGGCCGTCGAGATCGGCACGAAGCCCCTGCGGACCTTCATGCTCCACCAGACCCGCGACGAGGACGTCGCCCTGATCACCCGCGCCGCCGGGCTCGACAACCCGAAGTCGATGGCCGACGTGCCGATGACGACGGTGATCCCGGCGTTCATCATCTCGGAGCTCCGCAGCGCGTTCATCATCGGGTTCGTCATCTTCATCCCGTTCCTGGTGATCGACCTCGTCGTCTCCGCGGCCCTGATGTCGATGGGCATGATGATGCTCCCGCCGGTCATGATCTCGCTGCCGTTCAAGATCCTGCTCTTCGTGCTGGTCGACGGCTGGGGCCTCATCATCACGTCGCTCATCGAGAGCTACCACGTTGTCTAGGGGGCACGCATGAACCAGCAGGCCGTCATCGACCTCGTGCTCCAGGCGCTCCTGGTGTCCGGCAAGCTCGCCGCCCCGGTGCTCGTCACCTCGCTCGTCGTCGGCTTCGCGATCTCGCTGTTCCAGTCGGTGACGCAGATCCAGGAGGTCACGCTCTCGTTCGTGCCGAAGGCCGTCGCCGTCGCGATCGCCCTGGTGGTCTGCGGTAACTGGATGATCTCGGAGATGATCGCGTTCACGCACGTCGCCTTCGACATGATCCCGAAGCTGCTCGGGGCCGGTTGATGGAGCTCAGCATCGACGCCGACCGTCTGGAGGCGACCATGCTCGCCGGCGTCCGGCTCGTCGCGTTCTTCGTCATCGCGCCGCCGTTCTCGTACCGGGCGTTCCCCGGCACGGTCAAGGTGATCCTCGGGCTGGGGCTCGCCATCGGCGTCGCCCCGCGTGTCGCCGTCGGCTACGAGTCGCTCGACACGGGGCCGTTCCTGCTCGCCCTGCTCACCCAGCTCGTCGTCGGGCTGTCCCTCGGGTTCCTGGTGTTCCTGGTGTTCGCCGCCGCGCAGTCGGCGGGTGCGCTCATCGACCTGTTCGGCGGGTTCACGCTCGCGCAGGCGTTCGACCCGCAGTCCCAGGTCAACGGCGCCCAGTTCACCCGCCTGTTCCAGATGACCGCGCTCGCGCTGCTCTTCACCTCGGGCGGCTACCAGCTCATCGTCGGCGGTCTGGTGCGGTCGTTCGACGCCGTGCCGCTCACCGGTGCCTTCGCGGTCGACGGGCTCGCGTCGATGCTCGTGACGGCGATGTCGCAGATGTTCCTCGCCACCCTGCAGATCGCCGGACCGCTCGTCGTCGTGCTGTTCCTGGCCGACGTCGGCCTCGGGCTGCTGACCCGCGTGGCACCGGCGCTCAACGCGTTCCAGATGGGCTTCCCGATCAAGATCGGCCTGACCGTCCTGTTCGCCGGCGCGCTCTTCATGGCCCTGCCCTCGGTGGTGTCGTCGCTGACCGGCGATGCCGTCGAGGCCATCACGGGACGGGGGTGACGACGTGTCCGACAGCGGAGAACGTTCCGAACAGGCAACCCAGCAGCGGATGCGCGAGGTCCACGAGAAGGGCCAGATCGGCCGCTCGCAGGACCTCGGCGCGTGGATCGGGATCGCCGTCGCGGCCCTCATGACCCCGGCCGCGATCGGCAACGCCGCGGCTGCCGGACAGGACCAGCTCCTCGCCGTGCAGCGCGTCATCGAGGACCCCGAGCTCGGTGCCGTGCAGGCCCTGCTCGCCGACGCCCTCGGGTCGATGGGTGCGACCCTCGGCCCGATGCTCGCGGTCGTCGCGGTCGCGGTGCTCGCCGCCGCCGTCACCCAGGGCGGGGTGCACTTCCGCAAGATGACGCCGCAGCCCGACCACTTCGATCCGATCGCCGGACTGAAGCGCGTGTTCGGCACCCAGGCGCTCTGGAACGGCGCGAAGGCGCTGCTCAAGACCGCCGTCGTCGGGCTCGTCCTGTGGTTCGCGGTGCAGGGGCTCATGCCGGTCCTGATGACGAGCGGCTCGCTGCCGCTGTCGGCCGTGCTCGAGGCCGCCGCCGCCGGGTCCGGCACCCTGCTGCGCGCCGCGATCGTCGCCGGACTCGTCCTCGCAGCCCTCGACGTGTTCGTGGTGATCCGCCGCAACCGGAAGCGCACGATGATGACCAAGCGCGAGGTCAAGGACGAGAACAAGCGGAGCGACGGCGACCCGCTGGTGAAGTCGCAGCGACGCTCCCGTCAGCTCGCGATGAGCCGCAACCGGATGATCCAGGCCATCGGCACCGCGGACGTCGTGATGACGAACCCGACCCACTACGCCGTCGCGATCAAGTACGAGCCGGGGAAGTCCGCGCCCCGGGTGGTGGCGAAGGGGGCCGGCCCGGTCGCCGACGTCATCCGCGCACGTGCCGAGGAGGAGCGGGTGCCGATCGTCCGCGACGTCCCGCTCACCCGGGCGCTGCACGCCGCGTGCGAGCTCGGGCACGAGATCCCCGTCGACCTGTACACGCCGGTGGCCCGCGTCCTGTCCTTCGTGATGGCGCTCAAGGCCCGTGGCACCGCGGCCGGCACGCACGCGCCGCCACGGCCGACCACCCCGGACGAGGTCGCGAGCGTCATCGACCCCGCCACCCTGATCGGTGACCTCCGCCCCCGCAAGCTCCGCACACGGCGCACCGCAGAGAACCAGACCGAAGGACTCCCCGCATGAACCGCAAGGACCTGCCGAAGCTCGTCGTCCCGGTGTTCATCGTCGGCATCATCCTGCTGCTGATCCTGCCGGTGCCGTCGTTCCTGCTCGACTTCCTGATCATCATCAACATCCTGCTGGCGCTGGTGATCCTGCTCACGACGCTGTTCGTGAAGAAGCCGCTCGACTTCTCGGTGTTCCCGTCCCTGCTGCTCGTCGCGACGCTGTTCCGACTAGGCCTCAACGTGGCGTCCACCCGGCTGGTGCTCGGCGAGGGCTTCGCCGGTGACGTCATCCAGGCGTTCGGCCACGTCGCCGTCTCCGGGTCGATCATCATCGGCGCGGTCATCTTCCTCATCCTCATCGTCATCCAGTTCGTCGTGGTGACGAAGGGTGCCGAGCGCGTCGCCGAGGTCGGGGCACGCTTCACCCTCGACGCGATGCCGGGCAAGCAGATGGCGATCGACGCCGACCTGAACGCCGGGCTGATCACCGACCAGGAAGCCAAGGAGCGCCGTGCCGCGGTGTCCGCCGAGGCCGACTTCTACGGCGCGATGGACGGTGCGTCGAAGTTCGTCAAGGGCGATGCGATCGCCGGCATCCTGATCATCATCATCAACCTGATCGGTGGCATCGCCATCGGCATGCTGCAGAATGGACTGTCCGCCACCGACGCCCTGTCGAAGTACGGCATCCTGACGATCGGCGACGGCCTGGTCACGCAGATCCCGGCGTTGTTGATGGCGGTGTCGACGGGCATGATCGTCACCCGGTCCGGCGCCGAGTCCGAGATGGGGTCCTCGGCCGCGACCCAGCTGTCGCAGTCGCGGAACGCCCTGATGATCGCCGGCGTCGCCGCGATCGCGATGGGCTTCATCCCCGGCATGCCGATCCTGCCGTTCCTGCTCGTCGGCGCGACCCTGCTCTTCACGGGCTGGCGCATCGGCCGGAACGCCGCCCGGGCCGAGGCCGACGCCGCCCAGCAGCAGGCACTCGCGGCCGCGGCGCCGACCGGCGACACCCCGGAGGACCTGCTCGAGCAGATGCGCGTGCACGCCCTCGAGATCCTGCTCGCCCCCGACCTGGTCGACATGGTCTCCGGCGCCTCCGACGACCTGCTCGGCCGGGTGCGTGCCCTCCGCCGCAAGATCGCGATCGACATGGGCATCGTCGTCCCGCCGGTCCGCACCCGCGACTCGATCGACCTGCCGCCGTCGACGTACGCCATCCGGATCGCCGGGGTCGAGGCCGGTCGGGGCACCGCGCCCGCCCGCAGCGTCCTGGCGCTCGGCGACCACCTGGACGGCCTGCCCGGCACCTCGACCGTCGAGCCGGTGTTCGGCCTGACCGGCAAGTGGGTGCCCGCCGAACTGCGCCACGCCGCCGAGATGACCGGCGCGACCGTGATCGACCGGGTCTCCGTGCTCGTCACCCACCTGCAGGCGGTCATCGGCGACAACGCCGCGCGCCTGCTCACCCGCGAGGACGTCAAGGTCCTGACCGAGGGCGTCAAGCAGGTCAACCCCGCCGCGGTCGAGGAGCTCGTCCCCGGCATGCTCTCGATGGCCGAACTGCAGCGGGTGCTGCAGGGCCTGCTCGCCGAGCGTGTGCCGATCAACGACCTCGGCCGGATCTGCGAGGCCCTCACGCTCCGCGCCAAGGTGTCGACCGACCCCGAGGGGCTCGTCGAATCAGCCCGTGCAGCCCTCGGCCCGGCCCTCGCCGCCCGGCACACCGACGCCGGCACCCTGCGCGTCATCATGATCGACCCGATGCTCGAGCAGTCGATGCTCGAGGGGCTCCGGCCGTCCGAGCAGGGCAGCCAGATCGTGCTGGACGCGCACCGCATCGAGCAGGTCCTGGGGTCCGTCCGCGACGCCGTGCGCTCCGTGGAGGACCAGGGGCTCTCCGCCGTCCTGGTCTGCGCCCCGCAGCTCCGCCCGGCCGTGCACCGCATGGTCGCCGCCCAGTCGAACGGGCTCCCGGTGCTGTCGTACCAGGAGGCCACCGCCGCGGGCTCCACCATCGAGACCGTGGGAGTGGTCCGTGCCGCCGACCCGATTGCAGCGTAGCGGCGCCACGCTCGAGTCGGTCCGCGACGCGGTCCGGATCGAGTTCGGCGCGGGTGCACGGATCGTCGCGGCCGAACGCGTGACCACGCCCGGCTTCGGCGGGCTGTTCCGCAAGGCGCACGTCGAGGCCACCGTCGAGGTGCCGGAACCGGGGGACCAGCCCACCGCCCGGGTGATCATCGCCGACTCGCCCGTGCAGCGCGTCGGCATCGCCGCGCTGCTCGCCGACGCCGAGGCGGCCGAGGCCCGCATCGCCGGCACCGACGGCACCGCGACGACGCGGGCCGACGCCTTCGCGTCGGTGCTCGACGGGTTCCAGGCGGACGGGATCACGCCGAGCGCCCCGCGCCCGACGCGCGCGCCGGCCGAGCCGGACGTGCCCGCCGGGGTCGACCCGCGCCTCCAGGCCGCCGCCGACGCGCAGACGGTGGTCGACACGCAGACGGTGGCCGTCGCGCAGCCGGTCGTCGAGCCCCGGTCGGGAGGCCCGTCCCGCGTCCTCGACGCGCCCTCGCCTGCTCCGGTGGCCCGGTCCACCGCGCCCGCCGTACGGTCCGCGGACGGTGACCTGGTGCTCCTGGTCGGGCGGCCGAACGACGTCGACGCCGCCGCCGGACTCTTCGCGGTGCGGCACGCGCTCCGCCCGACGGACGCCGCCGACCGCCGTGCGGCGATCCTGGCGCGGGCCGACGGTGTCCGTGACGGTCACGCGGTGCTCGCCGTCGCCGCGTGGGACGACCGGGCGACCGGCGACGCGCTGCAGGCCGACCAGGTGTGGGTCGTGGTCGACGTGGGGCGGAAGCCCGCGGACTCGGCCGCGATGGTGTCCGCGGTGGCCTCGCGGCTGCCCGTGGTCGGCGTCGTGGCGATCGGTGCTGGTGAGACCGCCACGCCCGGGTCGGTGGACCTGCTGGGGCTCCCCGTCGTGTCGCTAGGCTGAACGGGTGCTGGTACTCACGCGGAAGGTCGGCGAGCGGATCCTCGTCGGCGACGACATCGTCATCACGGTGCTCGACTCCCGGGGCGACGGCGTCCGGATCGGCATCGACGCCCCGCGCGGTTTGAAGATCCAGCGCGAAGAGGTCGTGCGTGCGGTCGCCGAGGCGAACGCCGAGGCCGCCGCTGCCGGTGACGATGCCGAGGCCCAGCTGCGCGCGGCGCTCGGGGCTCGCGGCGGGGCTGCCGCGGACGGCTCGACTCCGTCGGGACCGACCGACTCCTAGTCGTCCTACGCAGCCACGCCCGTCACGGGCGCGGCTGCTCGTCGATCACGGCTGCGGCTGTGTGTCCGTCACGCGCGGGGCTGCATGTCCGTCACGGACGGGGCTTCTTCTCCTGTTCGGGCAGCCGGCCGGCGGCGGCCTCGGCGGCGAACCAGGCGCGGGCCTCGTCCTGTCGGGCCTGCTCCGCACCGAGCGCGATCGGCGCACGGACGTGACCGGGCTCGTACCCGAAGGTCTCGATCAGCTGCGGCACGATGGGCCGGACCCGGGCGACGAGCCGGTCGATGTACGCCGACACCGCACGGGCACGCTGCGCCGACAGCCGGCCGTGCAGCAGGTACCAGTCCAGGTGCTGCTCGAGCAGGCCGAGCGCGAACAGGTCGCGCAGCCAGACGAGCACGCGTCGGGTGTCGCCCTCGGTGACCTCGTCGAGCGCCTCGGTGAAGGCGTCCCACTGCATGAGCTCGGCGTGCGCCTTCGACGCCTCGATGAGCTCGTGCTGCGAGCGGTTCAGCAGTCGGGCGGCGCGGGCGCGGTCCTTGCCGGCCGACGCGAGGCGCATGCCGATCTCGGCGACCATGGTGTCGACCCGACCGGCGAGCAGTTCGCGCTGCGTGCGGGGGTCCTGCAGGTCGGCGACGCTGGCGGCCAGGGACCCGCGGTCGGCCACGGTCTGGCCGAGGCGGCGGATGCCGGACGCGTCGGCCAGCTTCGACGCCGCGACGGCCGCCACGAACTTCGCGGTGGACGCCGGGTCCTTCGGGGCCTTCGCGCGGAACTCGGTGAGCAGGCGCTTGCCGACGAGCTGCAGCAGCACGGTGTTGTCGCCCTCGAACGTCACGTAGACGTCCAGGTCGGCGCGGAGCCCGGTCAGACGGTTCTCGGCGAGGAACCCGGCACCGCCGCAGGCCTCGCGGGCCTCCTGCAGGGTGTCGAGCGCCGACCAGGTCGACATCGACTTGAACGCCGCGGCCTGGGTCTCCAGGTCCTCCCGGCGCTCCGGGGTGTCCTCGCGCCCGCTGAAGACGTCGTCGAAGGTGCGCAGGAGCTTCTCGTGCGCGAACGACTGCGCGAACACCGTCGCCAGGCGCGGGATGAGCCGGCGTTGGTGCCGGCCGTAGTCGAGCAGCACGCCCTCGGTGCCGTCACCGGTGGGGAACTGCCGACGCTGCATCGCGTAGGTCAGGGCGATCTGCAGCGCGATCTTCTGGGCGACGACCGCGGCGCCGTCGAGCGACACCCGGCCCTGCACCAGGGTGCCCAGCATCGTGAAGAACCGGCGGCCCGGTGAGGCGATCGGCGACGAGTAGGCGCCGTCCGCGGCGACGTCGCCGTAGCGGTTCAGCAGGTTGGTGCGGGGGACCCGGACGTGGTCGAACGCGAGCCGGCCGTTGTCGATGCCGTTCAGTCCGCCCTTGGGGCCGTCGTCCTCACCACTGACGCCGGGCAGGAACGCCCCGTCGGCGTCGCGGAGCGGGACGTAGAACGCGTGCACGCCGTGGTCGACACCGGCGGTCACGAGCTTCGCGAACACGACGGCGGCGTGCCCGTGCAGGGCCGCGTTGCCGATGTAGTCCTTCCACGCACCGCGGAACGGCGTGTGGATCTCGAACTCCTCGGTCGCGGGGTCGTACGTGGCCGTCGTGGCGATGCTCTGGACGTCCGAGCCGTGGCCGGTCTCGGTCATCGCGAAGCAGCCGGGGACCTCGAACGAGACGATGCCCGGCAGGAACTCGCGGTGGTTCGCCTCCGTGCCCAGGTGGTGCACGGCGGACCCGAACAGCCCCCACTGCACCCCGGCCTTGATCTGCATCGACGGGTCGGCGACGACGAGCTCCTCGAACGCCGCCAGGTTGCCGCCGTGGTTGTCCTGGCCGCCGAACTCGGTGGGGTAGGGACGCTGGATCGCCCCGGCGTCGACCAGGGTCCGGAGCTGCTCGAGCACACGTGCCCGGTGCTCGGGGATCGGCTGGCCCTCGATCTTCTGCATCGCGGGGTCGAGCGCGAGCCGCCGGGAGATCCGGCGGTCCTCGGCCCAGCGTCCGAGCAGGAGCTCCTGCACCAGCTCGACGTCGATGCGGACGTCGGTGTCCGTGCCGGCGGTCGGGGTGCCCGCTGCCGGGTCGCCGGCGGCGTCGGCGTTCGGCGCGGCGTGCTGCGCGGCGTTCTTCGCGTCGACGACCGGCGCGGTGTCGCTGCCGCTGGCGGGGGTGGTGCGCTGGGCGGGTGCGGTGTCGACCATGGGCGGAGTCCTCCTGAACTGCGGTGTCCGTGTTGCACCGTCCACGCTAGACACCGGTGCCGACAGTCGCGGGAACGCCGTGCGGGCCGCACAACCCCGTGTCGCCGGTGCCGTCACGAGGTCGTGGGAACCCTCCAAAGACATGAGCCAGGTTCGACGATTGGGCGTGCCCACCCCGCCAGGGGCAGACTGGCCGCCATGTCACGTACCACCCCCGCGGACCGCGAAGGCCGTCCCGGACGCACCTTCTTCGGGCAACCGTTCGAGCTCTCCACACCGTTCGCCGTGGAGCTCTGGGAGCGGTTCTCGTTCTACGGGATGCAGGGCATCGTCCTCATCTACATGTACTACACGGTCACGCAGGGCGGCCTGGGGATCGACAAGGGCATCGCCACCGGCATCATGGGTGCCTACGGCGGCGCGGTCTACCTGTTCACGATCATCGGGGCGTGGATCGCCGACCGGCTGATCGGTGCGGACCGGACCCTGTTCGGCAGCGCGATCGTCGTGATGCTCGGGCACATCGCTCTCGCGCTCATCCCCGGGGTGGCCGGGGTCGGGGTCGGCCTCGTGCTCATCGCGCTCGGCTCCGGCGGGCTCAAGGCCACCGCCACCACGATCGTCGGCGGCCTCTACAGCCGCGAGGACCCGCGCCGCGACGCCGGCTTCTCGCTCTACTACCTCGGCGTGAACCTCGGGGCGTTCTTCGGACCGCTGCTCACCGGGCTGCTGCAGAGCTCGCTCGGCTTCCACTGGGGCTTCGGCCTCGCCGCCGTCGGCATGGCGGCGGGCCTGGTGCAGTACGCGATCCGGCGGAAGAAGCTGCCCGAGGTCGTCCGCCACGTGGCGAACCCCGTCGACCGCCGGCGTCTGCCGCTCATCGGAGCCGGCGTCGTCGTCGCGCTCGTCGTCATCGTCGTCGCCGTGCTGACCGGCCTGCTCAACGTCGGCAACCTGCCCACCGTCGTGGTGGCGGTCGTCGTGCTGGCCACCATCGGCTACTTCGTCGTCATCCTGTCGAGCGGCATCACCCGTGACGAGCGGTCGCGGGTCTTCGCGTTCATCCCGCTGTTCATCGGCAGTGCCGTGTTCTGGTCGCTCTACCAGCAGCAGTTCACCGTCGTGACGGTCTACTCCGACGAGCGCCTCGACCGCTCACTGTTCGGCTGGGAGATGCCGGTGTCGTGGGTGCAGTCGATCAACCCGGTCTTCATCATCGTGCTGTCCGGCGTCTTCGCGGCGCTGTGGACCAAGCTCGGCGACCGCCAGCCGTCCACCCCGACGAAGTTCGCCCTCGGCACCGGGATCATGGGGCTCGCGTTCCTGCTCTTCCTGCCGTTCATTGGCTCGGGCGAGAACGGCACACCGCTGCTGGCGCTCGTCGGCATCCTGCTGGTCTTCACGCTCGCGGAGCTGCTGCTCTCGCCCGTCGGCCAGTCCGTCGCCACGAAGCTCGCGCCGCCGAAGTTCCAGACGCAGATGGTCGCGCTGTTCTTCCTGTCGGTGTCGCTGGGCACCGCCGTCACCGGGGTGCTGTCCCGCTACTACGACCCGGCGGACGAGGCCCCGTACTTCACGATCCTCGGCCTGGTCGCCGTCGTGGTGGGCGTGGTCCTGCTGCTCCTGGCCAAGCCGGTGCTGCGGCTCATGCGCGGCATCCGGTAACCTGAGCGGAGCCACACGCCGACGCAACCAAGGAGTCACCACCCATGCTCGAACTCATCGCAGGGATCATCATCGGCGTCGGCGTCCTCGGTGGCGTCGGGTGCTGCATGGCCGTCGCGGCCATGATGAAGAGCGGCTCCGAGGAGTACTGAGTCCGGACCCGGACTACTCGCCGCTGTCGGTCGTGACCGGCACCAGCTGACGACTCAGGACGGTCGCGCGCTCGAAGGGGCCGCGGCCGTCCTTCGTGTACGCGGGCTCATCGAAGGCGACGGTCCACGTGCGCTGTGTCCCGCCGATCTGACTCCCGCCGGGAGCCACGATCACCCCGATCGGCTCGTCGGCCCACTGCTCGCCACCCCGATCGGTGTCGATGACCTGCACGAGGGCACCGATGCCGAGACCGGGAGCGTCGTCGGGGCGGGGACTGGGGGAGCGGCGGCGTCCGAACACGCCATCACCGTAGCGGCGAGTGGTCATGGAACGTCTGTGCGGCACCTGTCGACACGCTGACTGCCCGGCCGCCGGGTGGTCGGAACACCCCGCCTGCAGCGCGTCGAGTGGTCACGAACTGTCGGCTGCGGCGCCGCCAGGCGACGCGTCGTGACCAGCGCGCGGAGGTGAGCGGGGTGTTGCGACCGGCGGAAGGGCGGACGGGAGGCCCGTGGCGGGCCCGCACCGCGCCTCCAGGCCGCCGGCCGGTCGGGACACCCCGCCTGCTGCGCGTCGAGCGGTCGCAGACCGTCGGCTGCGCCGCCGCCAGGCGACGCGTCATGACCAGCGCGCGGAGGTGAGCGGGGTGTTGCGACCGGCGGGACGACGGCCCGGAGGCCTGTGGCGGGCCCGCACCGCGCCTCCAGGCCGTCGACGGTCGCGTTCAAGGCGCGCGCCGGGTGGTCAGGACCCCCCGCCTGCGGCGCCCCGGGCGGTCGCAGACCGTCGGCGGCGCTGCTGCCAGCCGACACTTCGTGACCGCTCGGCGGAGGTGAGCGGGGTGTTGCGACCGGCGGGACGACGGCCTGGAGGCCCGTGGCGGGCCCGCACCGCGCCTCCAGGCCGCTGTCGGTCGCGTCCAAGGCGCGCGCCGGGTGGTCAGGACACCCCGCCTGCAGCGCGTCGAGCGGTCGCAGACCGTCGACGGCGCCGCCGCCAGCCGACACTTCGTGACCACTCGGCAAACCTGAGCGGGGTGTTGCGACCAGCCGGGCCCTCCGCGTCAGACGGCGGCGGGCTCCACCCGGGCGATCTCGGTGACGGACGAGTGGCCCGTCTCGGGGTGCTTGCGCATCGACAGGAGCCGCTCCATCGACGGTTCGAGCGCCGTGACCTTGTCAAGCGGCGCACTCACGACGAGCTGGAAGCCGAGCCGGAGCCAGGCGGTGACCGCGCGGCCGGCGAACTCCGAGTCCGCCTTGATGAACGCCTCGTCGAGGAACACCGGCGCGAACCGGGGACGGGGACGGGTCTCGTCACCGAGCTGGTAGCGCAGCGCGGCGCCGACGATGAACGCCACGAGCTCCTGAGTCTCACCACCGGACTTGTCGCCGAGCGACGAGTACACCCCGAGGTCGTTGCCGTCGGTGTCGTACCGGACGGCCGTGATCTCCATGTGCCGGCGGACGTCGAGCACGGCGTCGCGCTGGGTGGTGCGGCCCCGGGCGGCGTCGGGGTCGGGCCGGATGACCGCCATGAAGCGCCGGAGCCGTCGGAACCGGGTCTCGAGCACGTCGTCGGTCAGCTCGGTGTCGACCGAGGCGGACAGGGCGCGGAGCTCGCGGCGGAACGCGGTGACGTCCTCGCGGGTGACCCGGCGGATCTGGATCTTCAGGCGGTCCCGGTTCGCGCCGAACGGCAGCTCCCGCAGGATCTCGTTGACCGGCTCGAGGCGCTCCTCGATCTCGACGACGGCGCGGTCGAAGGCGCCGGCGAGCGGGACGAGGTCCTCGCCGCTCCACTGCGACAGGCGTCGACGCCACTCGCTCCGACGCGCGTGCAGGCCGGTCGCCACGATCTGGTCGAGGATCGCGTGGTAGTCCGGGTACGACGCGACGCCGGTGCCGAGGTTCGGGTCGGGCCAGGCGTCCTGGTACCGCTGGAACGTCAGCGTCAACGAGGTCGAGGCCGCCGCGGCACCGTCGAGCGCCTGCGTGAGCCGCTCCTCGAGCCGGCGCTTCAGTCGTCGGGTGGCGTCGTCGAACCCGTCGACGCCGTCCGGGGCGCCGATCTCCTCGAAGGTCTCCTCGAGCAGGCGGGACTGCTGGTCGTCCGGCAGCGAACCGGGCGAGGAGTCGAAGCGCTCCAGGATCTCGGCGGCGGCGTCCTGGCCGTCGACGAGCACCGCGTGGCGCTCCTCGAGCCGCTGGACGGACAGCCGTGCGGCGGAGCGACGGTCGGCCGCCTCGTCGAGGGACTTCCGGAGCCGGGCGACCGAGGCCCGCAGCGTCCGCAGGCCGTCGTCGGCGGCGAGCAGCGCCTGTCGTTCCTCGTCGAGCCGGGCGAGGGACGTCCCGAGACCGTCGACGTCGATCGCGGCCCACGTGACGTCGACCACGTGCTGGTGCGCGGCGCGGAGCACGTCGAGCGCGGTGAGGTCCTGCGCGACGTCGGTGCGGCGGGCCTCGAGCGTGGCAAGGTCCTGCGCGATCGAGGCGAGCTCCTGCTCGACCGCGGCGACGCGGGCCTCGTTCGTGAAGCCGATGACGTTCGACTGGCGGCGGTCACCGTGCGCGCCACGACGGCCGTCACGCAGCTGCCCGGACTCGGTGACCCGGCGGCCACCTCCGCCGAGGTCGGACGCCGAGGCGACACAGCGGGCGTCGGTGCGGTCGGACTCGATCCGCTCGCGCACCCAGGTGCTGAACGGCGACGGCTTGATGGCGAGCTTGCCGGAGACCATCGCCGGGTCGCCGTCGAGGTCCAGGTGCGGGCCGGTCGGCACACCCTCGAACTGCACGCGGACGGGCAGGCGCAGTGCGTCGATCGCCTCGCTGAAGTCGCCGAGGCGGTCCTGGTCGACGAGCAGCGTGCGGGCGACGGGGGCCAGGACGGACTCGATGGCCGTGCGCCAGCGCTCCTCGCCGGGCAGCACGTCGAGCAGTTCCGCCACGAAGGGCAGTTCGGCCGGGTCGATGCCGGCGGCGCGGGCCATCGCGAGCCGGGCCTCGTGCATCGGCAGCGGCATGGCGCCCTGCCGGTGCTCGAGCGACTGGCGCTCCTGCCGCAGGGACCGCTCGCGGTCGAGGAGCGGGTACTCCTCTCGGGTCAGGGCGTCGCGGCGCTCGTCGAGGGCGGTGCGCGCGTCGGCGTACGACCCGAGGAACTCGTGCGCGGCACGCTGGATCCTGGTGAAGTCCTGCTCCGAGGAGACCGGGACCCCGAGCACCGCCGTGCGCTCGTCGAACGTTGCGCGGGTGCGCACCACGGCGTCGCGCTCACGGGTGAGCCGTTCGATGCGGTCCTCGAGCTGGGCGAGTGCGTTGCCGCCCTGGTCGCGGAGCCGGGCCTCGGCGTCGCGCAGTTCGATCTCGACGGCGGCGTGCCGGGCCTCGGCCGCGGCGACCTCGGCGCGCGATGCCGTTCGCTCGCGGGCGTTGCGCGACACCTCGGCGTCGAGCAGGTCGCGCTTCCGCGAGGCCGTCCAGTGCGCGAACGGCGACACCTCGGCGCCGGTCGCGATGCCGTCCAGCGCTGCTGCGGCCTCGGTCGCGCGCGAGATCTCGTCGTGCAGCTCGGTGATGGGGGAGAGGATGCGGACCTTGCGCTCCTCGGTGTCCATCGCCTCGTACGCCTCGTCGAGGGCGGAGAAGTGCGCGAGGGCCCGGTCGGCCGCCTCGTACGTGCCGGGGGTCTCGAGCACGAGCGACTTGTACAGCGCGTCGACGGTCGGCAGGTGCTGGCCGGCCTGGATCCGGGCGAGCAGACGCATCGCCCGGTTGCCGCCGCCGGAGTCACCGATGCCCAGGCGGGTCTGCAGCGTGTACGCGAGCTCCTGGTAGGTGTCGCGGATGACGAGCCCCGGCACGCGGCCGGTCAGCTCGAGGTGGTGGAACCGCGACGGCACGAACTCCTCGAGCCGGCGCAGGTCGAAGGTGTCGTCGACCGTCGCCATGGTCATCTGGATGTCGCCGACCCCGCGGGCGCGCTTCGGCACGATGTACGCACGCAGCACCGTGAAGCGTCGCTCGTCGTCGTTCCGGAACGTGACCGCCGCAGCGCCCCAGGTGGTCTGGTCGTCGCCGCGCAGGTTCACGTCGCGCAGGCTGCCGGTCTCCGGGTCGCGCCGGGTGTCGACCTTGCCGCGCAGGTACGTGAGCAGGTTGCGCTGGTCGGCGCTGCGGGCGCGGCCGGTGGTGGCGTCGTTCGAGGCGCCGTTGAACGGCACGTCGGACGGCATCATCACGGCCAGGTAGGCGTCCATCAGCGTGGACTTGCCGGTGCCCGAGGCGCCGGAGATGAGCGTCGCCGTGCCGGACAGCTCGACCTGCCGGTGGCCGTGGAACCCGCCCCAGTTGACGACCTGCATCGACTCGGCGCGCCACTGCGCCACCGTGTCGAAGAGTGCCGGGATCTCGAACGTGTCGGTCACGCTTCCGTCTCGCCTTCGTCGTCGGTGTCGGTCTCGGCTTCGCCGTCAGTCGGGAGGCCCGGGTCGTCCCCGTCCGTCGGCTCGCCGCCCGGGGTGGTCGCCTCACCCTGCGCGGTGGTGGTCCGCAACCAGGTGTCCAGTTCGAGCAGGCGCTCCAGGGGGAGCAGCACCTCGACGACGCTCGCCACCCGGAAGCGGTCCGGGTCGGAGGTGCGGATCAGGATGCGTGCGGTCACGAGGCGCTCGATGGCCTTGGCGACCCGGCCCTCGTCGCGGGTGCGGTCGGTCGCGGTCGCTGGACGGAAACCCGCCACGTGCCCGAGGATCTCGGAGCGGTCCACGACGACCTGGTCCGGGCCCGGTCGGGCGTCGGCGCGCAGGCGCATCCGCAGGTAGACGAGGACGATCGTCTCCTCGCGGGTGTACGGCAGGTCGCGGAGCAGGGTCGGGAACGTGCGGCGCTGGCTCTCCGACCGGGCCTGGCGCTTCCAGGCGACCTCACGGTCACGGTCGACGTGCAGCTCGAGGAACAGGTCGTTCAGGCGGGACCGCAGCTGGTACTCGGCGTCGATCACCGCACGCCACTCGTCGGGGTGCGTGCGGGAGCTGACGTACGAGTGCCGCAGCAGTGCCACCAGGGCGCGTCGCTGGTGCTCGTCGAGCCGGCCCTCGTCGCCCTCGAAGAGGGCGAAGCTGGACTCGTCACGCTCGTCGTCCTGCATCACCGATGCGGGGTCGTCGTAGGGGACCGTGTCGTCGACCGGTGCCGGCGTCGTGTCGCTCACCGTGCCTCCTGTGCGTTCTCGTCGTGTGCGTCGCCGACCGGAGTGCGCTCGTCGTCGAGCGCAGCGGTGGGCATGTGGAAGGTGATCGCGGTGCCGTCGGGGCGGACCGTCCGGTGCTCGGCGACGTGCGCGGCCGACTCGAAGTCGTCGCGCCCCGTCAGCAGGTGCGCGAGGCCGAAGAGCTCGACCGGTCGGCGCTGCTCGGGCGGCAGCCCGTGGAACGCGTCGACGCTGGAGTCGGCCTCGGCGAAGCGGAGTGCCGCGCGCAGCTCGGTCAGGAGCGGCCCGCCGTGCATGCGGAGCATCTCGACGTCGAGGTCCTCGAAGACGTCGTCGTCGGGTTCCTCGATGGGCGGCGGCACGGACTCGGCGTCCGGGTCGTAGAAGCGCTCGCGCAGCGTGCCGACCTCGGCGGCCGCCGGCAGGAGCGGCAGCGGGATCCGGTCGCGTGCGCCGCCCTGGTCCATCAGGGTGGCGAGGCCGCGGTTGATCGAGCGGAGCACCGCGTCGAGCTCGCGGTCGCGCACCACGTCGTGGGCCACGATCTGGTCGCGGAGCGTGGCGGTGAGCTGACGGCGCTGGGCGAGGACGTCCTCGATGCCCTGGCGCAGGATCGTCACGGTGTTGCGGAAGGCCCGACGCTCGCCGGCTCCGAGGCCCTGCGCGAACGGGTGCGCCAGGATCGTCGCGATGTCGTCGCGGAGCCGCAGGAGCAGGGCGTCGTCCCGCAGCAGTTCGAAGGCGCCCTCGAAGGCACGGCCCTCGGGCGTCGCCTCCATCAGGTTGTCGGTGCGCGCCAGGTAGTCGTCGAGGATCTCGCCGATCGGGCGGACCTCTTGCCGGAAGTCCTCGACGATCGAGCGGTGCATCGTCGCGACCGCTTCTTCCACGCGCTTGAAGTCACTCGGCAGCTGCCGGATCAGGTCGGAGATGTTCGTGTACCCGTCGCGCATCCGGTCGTCGTCGACGGCGACGACGTCGTCGCCGTGCTCCAGGCGCTCCCGTTCGGCCTGCAGCTCGGCGATCTGGGCGTCGATCCGGCGGATCTGCACGTCCGGGTCCGGTTCGGCGCGGGCTGCCCACCGGTGCACGGCGTCGACGATCATCGCCAGGCGGCTCTCGCTGATGAGGGCACGGTCGGCCGACAGGGCGTCGACGAGGCTCAGCGCCTCGAGGGCGTGGCTGGTCAGGGAGTACTGCTCGTCGCCGTCGGGGGAGTTCGAGCGGACGAGCCACTGGGCGCCGACCCACTCCCGGCACAGGGCGCGACCGTTCGGTCGGGCTTCCTGCTCGACGTCGGGCCGTTCGCTGGTCGTCGGCACCGGCTGCTCGCTCGCGGGCACGCGGGCGCCCGCTGCCTGCAGGCGCCCGACGTGCTCCTCGACCTGCAGGTGCATGCGGTCGGCGGGGACGTACTGCACATCGCGGTCGAAGACCGTGCGGAACACGGCGAGGACCGTGGCACTGGTCGGCCGGGACATGAGCCGCAGGGTCGGACGGTCGAGGACCGCTCGGACCCGGGCGAACTCGAGGTCGACGTCGGTCATGCGCCCCTTCGTCCGATCGTGCTGGTGGTCTGGCCCGCGTGCTGCGGCCTGATGAGATGACAAGAGCCCGACGCTGCTGCGTCGGGCTCTTGTCGGTGGTGTTCGTGTTGCTGTGTGGGCGATACCAGACTCGAACTGATGACCTCTTCGGTGTGAACGAAGCGCGCTACCAACTGCGCCAATCGCCCCCTGCACTGTTCGTGCGGATCGATACTAGCGGAAGTCAGGCGGTGCATCGAACACATCGCGCGGCCCGGGTGTGGCGCGCTGTCCGCAGGGGGTGTCGAACCGCCCCGATCCGCATGAACTCGGGGGACACGCCCGGTGAACGGGGAGGATTTTGGTGGAACTGCCCCGGTGCGTATAGAGTTTACGTCGTCGCCGCGACAGCGGAACGACAAGTGCGGATGTGGCGCAGTGGTAGCGCATCACCTTGCCAAGGTGAGGGTCGCGAGTTCGAATCTCGTCATCCGCTCGAGTGTGGGTCTTCTCGAAGGCCCGCGACTCACCAGAGGGTATCCCACCGTTCGGGTACTCACGGAGACGTGAACCTCGATGGTGGGGTGGCCGAGAGGCTAGGCAGCGGCCTGCAAAGCCGTCCACGCGGGTTCGAATCCCGTCCCCACCTCCAGATCCACCCTCCAAGACCTTGATGGACTCCGGTCCACGCAGGGACTTGGGCGATTGGCGCAGCGGTAGCGCGCTTCCCTGACACGGAAGAGGTCACTGGTTCGATCCCAGTATCGCCCACCATCACGAAGCCCCCGACAGGACCTCCAGGTCCGGTCGGGGGTTTTCGTGTTCTCCGGGGTCCGGCGACCCGGTCCGGCGGGGTCAGCCGGGGATGTTCCGGGGGTCGTGCCCGTAGGTGGAGCGTTCGTGGATCGTGCCGTCCTCGTTGCGGATGATGTGCTCGACCTTCTCCGACCGCGCACGCTCCCGCCCGAGCTCGACGGCCGCGCGCTTGGTGTGCGCGACACCGAACACGTCGTCGGTGCCCTCGACCTTGCTCTGCCACTGCCCGTTCTGGTGGTACGTCTCGACGTCGCCTCGCATGGCTCCGACCGTGCCACGCGGCAGCCGAACGGATCCGGAGGTGTGGGAAGCGTGTGGGCTACCGTGGCGGTGTTCGGAGCCGAACAGCTATTGGGAGAACGACCACCGCATGACCGTGATGATGCTGCAGCAGGACACCGTCGACTTCGACGCGGTCAGTGAAGTACTCGGGGAGATGTACCCGAAGGTGCGCCTCGAGCCGCCGCGTGGTCGGGTGCGGTTCCGCGCGGACATCCGTGGCGACGACCGACTGAGCATCGCGCGCCTCTCGATGGGCTTCCACGCGCAGGTGACCGTCGAGCCGGCGGGGGTCTTCACCTCGGCCACCCGACTCGGCG
Organism: Curtobacterium sp. MCPF17_021; assembly: GCF_003234605.2. Taxonomy (NCBI): domain Bacteria; kingdom Bacillati; phylum Actinomycetota; class Actinomycetes; order Micrococcales; family Microbacteriaceae; genus Curtobacterium; species Curtobacterium sp. MCPF17_021. The sequence continues at coordinate 1,889,669 of NZ_CP126252.1, forward strand.
GCGGACTCCGGACCGAGCACGGTGACGGCGGAGAGGTCGGCGGCGTGCTCTTCGGTCAGGAGGAGACCGTCGCCGAGTACGACGGTTCGGAGCTGCTCGTCGTCAACCTGCCGGAGTCCTCGCTCCTCCAGCACGCCGTCCGTGCCGAGGGAGCCGACACCGGCGTCCTCCGGCTCCACGGCCACCGGCCGATCCCGGAACGTGCCGACGTCTGGGCACAGGCGGTCTCCCACGTCCACCAGAACGTCGTCCGGGTGGACTCTGCGTTCCGGAACGAGCTGGTCCGCACCGCCGCGTTCGACTACCTGCTCAGCGTCGCGACCTGGGCACTGCCGTTCGAGACCGTCACGCGGGTCTTGGCCGGCACCGGGGCGGGGGCGGCAACGGTCCGGCGGGCCGCCGCGTACATGGACTCGCACCTGAGCGACCCGATCACCCTCGAGGACGTGGCGGCGGCGGCACGGGTGTCTTCCCGCGGACTCCATTCGACCTTCCGTCGGCAACTCGACATGACGCCGATGACCTACCTGCGCCGCGCCCGGCTCGCCGAGGCGCACCGGGAGCTCCTCGACGATGAGTCGAAGCTGATCAAGGACGTCGCGGCGAAGTGGGGGTTCAGCAACCAGGGACGGTTCACCCGCCTGCGACGTGAGATGTACGGCACGGACGGTCACCGGACGCACTGACCAGATCGGTCGCCGTCGGCGGCGCACGCACCGACACCCACCGACCGTCGCTGGCGGTCTGGTCCGCCGTCCGCCAGGGTGGTCACGTGACCGCCCCGTCGACGACCACGCCCCCTCGGCTCGCTCCGCTGTACGCCGCGGGGTTCGTGACCGCCTTCGGGGCGAACGGCATCGCCGCAGCGGTCGGCGGCGAGCACCTCGAACTCGGCCTGACGCTCGCGTGGCTCGGGCTCTTCCTGGCGCTCTACGACGTCGCCGAACTCGTCCTCAAGCCGGTCTTCGGCGCACTGTCCGACCGCATCGGCCCGCGACCGGTGATCGTCGGCGGACTCATCGTCTTCGCGGCGGCTTCACTCATCGGCGTCTTCGGGACCGGTCCGTTCTGGCTCGGGCTCGCCCGTCTGCTGCAGGGTGCCGGCGCCTCCGCGTTCTCGCCGGCATCGTCCGCCGCGGTCGCCCGCCTCGTGCCGGCGCACCGTCGCGGGACGTACTTCGGTCGGTACGGCTCGTGGAAGGGTCTCGGCTACGCCGGGGGACCGGTCATCGGTGCACTCGTGGTGCAGTTCGGCAGCACGCAGTGGCTCTTCGGGATCCTGGTCGTGATGGCTCTCGTGACCGCGGTGGCGGTGCTCGTCGCCGTCGAACCGATCGTGCCCCTGCCCCGGCAGCGGGCCACGCTCGCCGTGATGGTTCGAGCGGCCACGGACCGCCAGTTCCTGATCCCTGTCGTCGTCCTGGCCGTCGGCAGCGCTGCGATCGGCGCGCTGACCGGGATGCTCCCCGCGCTCGGTACCGAGCTCGGCATCCCGCTCCTGGTGTCGACGCTCGCGGTCGCCGTCCTCGCGGTGACGTCGTCGCTCGTGCAGCCCGTCGCCGGCCGACTGCACGACGCCGGGCGTCTCGGTACCTGGGTCGCGGGTGTGGCCGGGACGGCCGCGGTTGCCGCGGCCTTCCTGGTGGTCGCCGTCGCACCCTCGGCGGTGGCCGTCTTCATCGCGGCCCTGCTCGCCGGGGCCGGTGTCGCCACGCTGACACCCGTCGCGTTCGCGCACCTCGCCGGAACGACTCCGCCGGATCGGCTCGGTCGCACCATGGGTTCAGCGGAGCTCGGGCGTGAGACCGGGGACGCCGTCGGACCACTCGTCGTCGGTGGTGTCGGCAGTGCGATCGGGCTGCCGTTCGGGTTCGCGGCCTTCGCGGTGGTGGCGCTCGTCGGGACGCTCGTGGCGTCGCGGTTGCCGTCGAAGACCAATTCGGCACAGGACGCGTAGGGGATCGACGAACCCCATCGGGCGCTACGCGTACGGGTCAGCCGACACCGTCCCGTAGGCATTCGTCCGACGTCGACGATCGCGGCGCGCAGCGACCCAGCGAGCCACCGCGAGCGCGAGCAGCGCGGCGGACACCCCGGCGAGCAACCACAACCACCCGTCGTCGTCCTCGATGAGCAGGCGCAGGGCCAGCACTCCGAGCGGTGCTGCTACCAGGATGCGTCGGAGCTCGCGCCACGACGGCTTCCAGAGCGTGGTGAGGCCCTTCCTCCACCGACCGACCACGACGTACGCGATCACACATCCGGGGACGCAGAGGGCGAGCCAGTTCGCGACCGCCCGCACCCCGTCGTCGTAGAACGGATGCGCCACTTCGCGGAGGACGCCGCCAGCAGCAGCCGCGACGAGCAGCACCCACATGCGCGCTTCCCAGCGGCGAGGGTGCCACCAGGGCGTGCGCCACAACGGCACTCGCTCGCGGACCGCCGGCATCGCGACTCCTCCCCGGTCGGGCGTCCAGCCTATGCGCGACGTCGATCGACGACGGGACCGAGAGCCTGCCGTCCCTGGCGGGATTCCGGCTGTTCCGCGTACGGTGTGACGGGACGAGACCGACACCGCAGGTCGGTCCGACGAGGGGGCACCATGAAGATCTTGAGCATCGTGGCACGGGGACTCGGAGCGTTGCTCACGACGGTCGCCAAGACGATGGGCGGGATGCTGGGCGCGAAGCCGTACATCGACTCGCACGCGGCGGAGCTCTTGCCGCGTCGTGAGGACTACCGCCCGTAGATCGTTCGCGCCGGCCCGCTGGTTGGATGGCTGCATGACGATCGGTCCCGGGACGGCTCCGCACCGGGGCGCAGTGGTCCTGCTCACCGTGCTGGTGATCGCGTCCTGGACGGCGACTGTCGTACTCCCGCTCCTGGTGCTGCACTTGCTCCTCGGCGTCGACGCACCCGCCGACAGGGCGTTGCCGATCGCGCTCGGGTGGTTCGTGACCCCAGCACTGACAGCAGCCGGGCTGACCGTGGGACTGGTCATCCTCCGCCGATCGCGGAAGTCCGGAGCGCGTCAGCCGTCACCGTAGGATCGTCGAGCCGCATCCAGCGGAACGATGGGGGAGCACCTGATGGAACAGCACACCGAACAGCGCACGCGACCGCGGGTCGTCACGATCGCCGTGGCGCTCTGGTGGGCGTCCGTCATCATCAGCCTCGTTGCCGCCGCGCCCGGCATCGTCGTGTCCATGCGCGAAGCCGGCGGCGCGATCATCGGGGCGTCGCTCGGGCTCGTCCTCGTCCTCGCCTGGTCGGCACTGTTTCTGTGGCTGGCAACGCGGATGGGACGAGGCTCCGGGAACGCGCGACTCTGGCTCGCCATCATCGCCGGGCTGACTGCCTTCAGCGAAGTGCTCACCATCGCCACCGACGGCGTGGACTGGAGCCTCGTCGACGCCGTCTGCGTCGTCGTCGCCGCGGTGCTCAGCTACCTGCCCAGTGCCCGTCCGTTCTTCCCGCGGGACGAACGACGCCCGCGATCAGCGGAACCCCGCACCATCGGGTGGGACCCGACGACGGGTGAGCGCATCTTCGAGACGCCACCGTCGGGCGACCGCGCGCACTGACGCGAACCCCGAGGAACAGCCGGAGAACGTGCGTTCCCCATTGTGGGGGTACCGCGGACCGACGCCGGATGGTTCCATTCAGAGGTCGGCATCCTCCGGGTGCCGATGAGCCACGGACCGTCTTGCGTCGCAGTGAAGGTGGTCGCCGCTGGTTACGGTGACCACGAGGTGCCGTCGAGTCGATTCGGGTTCGACACGGCGGCGCCTCCCACACACCGGGGGACCGTCCGACCAGGAAGCAGCACCATGCGATCGCTCGTCTACACCAGCACCCAGACCCGTCCGATCACGGATTCCGAACTCGCCCAGATCCTGGCGGTCGGTCGCGAGAAGAACACCCGGCTCGGCGTCACCGGCATGCTCGCGCACCGCGACGACAACTGCATCGGGATCATCGAAGGCGAGGACGACGTCGTCCGCGAGCGCTTCGACCAGGTCCAGGCCGACCCGCGACACACGAACGTTCGGGTGCTGCTCGACGAGCCGATCGCCCAGCGCTCGTTCCCGGACTGGTCGATGGCGTTCCAGTCCCTCGACCCGCTGATGCACGACGTGCCGGGGTTCAGCGACCTGTTCAGCCCGGGTCGCCCGACTGATCCTGCGTTCGGGGCCTCCCGGGCTCGCGCACTCCTGGACTGGTTCCGGAAGCACCCGCTGGCACCACTGACGAACCAGAACGCCGCCGACGAGGAAGTCCCGCGCACCCGGGCGATCAACGGTGCGATCGCGGTCATCCACGACGGGGGACTGTCACGCTTCTCGCTCGAGGGCGTCGCGGCCCGGTCGGGGATGCGACCGGCCGAGATCCTCGAGCTCTTCCCCTCCGAACACGCACTGTTGGCCGCCGCGGTGATGCGGTGGACCCGCGCGGTGTCGGCACCGCTGCTGCCACTCGCCGGCGAGAAGGGCACGGTGGCGTTCCTGCACGCGCTGCTCTCCGCGCACGCCGAGGACCCGTCCCTCATGCGCCTGATCGCCGCGACGCTCGCCATCTCGACCGACCCGTCGACGGACGGCGCCGACTACTACCGGTCCGCGTACCTGCAGTTCCGCGAGACCGTCCGCACCGCGCTGCAGGAAGACGTCCGCGCCGGCCGCGAACCGGCGACGATGGACCCGATCCGCGGGGCGCAGCAGCTGCTCGCCCTCTACGACGGCATCCGCCTGCAGGCGCTCCTGACCCCGGACACCGACGTCGTCGACGCGTTCGACCGTGCCGCCGCACGGATGCGCCGCGGCTGGTCCGAGCAGTACGAGGAGACCACCGTGTGGGACATCTCCGCGCCTGCCGTGGACTGACGCTTCAGCGAACCAACCGGACTGTCCGCGGGATGGGTCCGAACGCCGACTCGGCACCGTCGGGCGTGAAGCCGTTCCGCCGGTAGAAGGCGTGCGCCCGCGGGTTGTCCGCTGCCACCCACAGCGACGCCGGACGATCGGCGAGCACGGTGTCGAGGAGTGCCTGGCCGGCGCCGGTCCCGTGCGCACGTGCCAGGACGTAGAGCGTCGTCAGCTCCTCGGGGCGGACGGCATCCGGCTCGGGGGTCGTCTGCGCCGCAGCATCGTTCCCCCCTCGGTCAGGGTAGCGATCGGCGTCCGGTGCTCAGAGCTGGAGGTCCAGGTCGAAGAACCCCGCACCGCCGAGGAACAGCGGCACGATGACCCCGAACAACGTCAGCGTCGCCCCGATCAGGATCGCCGCGAACGCGATGCCGTCACCCCGCTCACCGGTCAGTCGCACGTCCCGGCGCGCGATGAGCCCGACGACGAGACCGCCGATCGGTGCCACGAACGCGAGCGCGATCGCCACCACCGCGAGCAGGCTGAGGGGCGGGAGCGGCACGGCTGTCGATGCGGGGGACCCGGCGGCGCTCGGCGCGGTCTGGTCGGGAGCGAGGTCGGTCACGCCGGCCAGCCTAGGGTCGGCGTCGACCGCTCCGCGCACCCCTGATCGAGGCTCACGCCGGAGGCCGCGCCGCTCCCTCGACGTACCGCACGAGTGCGTCCCGCCGCCGATCGTGCTCGGCGGGGGAGTCCTCGGCCGTCGCGACCACGGTGATGGAGCCCTGGGCCCAGGTCGCCGCGTTGGCGATGAGGAGTGCCCAGAGGTCGACCGGCTCGAGGTCGTCGCGCACCCGTCCGGCGCGCTGTTCGGCCGCGATCTCGCGCAGGTGCTGCTCGTCGTGCTCCTCGAACCCCGGGTACAGGTATCCGGCGCCGTCCTGCTCGAGGCGCTTCCACATGAGCAGTCGCACGAGCGCCGGGTCGGCCAGGTAGTCGTCGTACAACCGTGCCGCGTACCCGGGCAGGTCGGCGGCGTCGAACGGCACACGGTCGCCGTTGCCGAGGACATGGGCGCGGAAGACGGCGTCGAAGAGCGTGCTTTTCCCGCCGAAGTACGTGTAGATCATCGGCTTGCTCATGCCGGAGCGCTCGGCGATGCGGTCGACTCGCGCGCCCGCGATGCCGTGCGCCGCGAACTCGGTGGTGGCCGCGTCGAGGATGCGGGCGCGGGTGTCGTCTGCGGTGCTCACGCCACCGATCCTACTGGGCTACCGACTAGTAGGTAGTATTGAGCTCATGCTCACCACCGCACTCGTGTCCGATGCGCTCCACGATCCCCTCCATCCGGCCCCGCTCCTCCGCCGCGACCTCCGTCCCGAGGACGTCGACGTCCGCGTGACGTTCTGCGGGGTCTGCCACAGCGACCTGCACGCCCTCGCCACGCCGCCGGAGCTGGGCGGGACGTTCCCGATCGTGCCGGGCCACGAGTTCGTCGGAGAGATCGTGGCAGTCGGTACAGCGGTCACCGACTTTCGCGCCGGGGACCCGGTCGCGGTCGGCAACATCGTCGACTCGTGCGGCACGTGCGCGATGTGCCGCCGCGGGCAGGAGAACTTCTGCCTCGAGTTCCCGACGCTGACGTACGCGGGCCGGGACCGCGTCGACGGCTCCGTCACGGCCGGTGCCTGGGCCGGCCGGTACGTCGTGCGGGACCGGTTCGTGTACCACCGTCCGTCCGCGCTGGACCCGGCGGCCGTGGCGCCCCTGATGTGCGCCGGCATCACGGTCTGGGAACCGATGCGTTCCGTCGGGGTCGGCCCGGGGACCCGCCTCGGCGTGGTCGGGATCGGCGGCCTGGGACACCTTGCGGTCCGGCTCGCGCGAGCGCTCGGCGCCGAGGTCACCGCGTTCACCACGACGCCGGCCAAGGCCGCGGACGCCGAGCGGCTCGGGGCCGACCACGTCGTGGTGTCGACCGACCCGGCAGCGATGCTGGCCGCAAGCGGCTCCCTCGACGTCGTCCTCGACACCGTCGCCGTGGAGCACGACCTGGGCCCGTACCTCGGGGCGCTCGACCTCGACGGCACGCTCTTCAGCCTCGGACACCTCGGCCTGGTGACGATCGCGACGACCGACCTGCTGATCGGGCGCAAGCGCCTCGCGTCAGCCGGCAGCGGCGGCCACCGCTGGACGCAGGACCTGCTCGACTTCTGCGGCGAGCACGGCATCGTCGCGGACGTCGAGGTCCTGCCCGCCGCTGCCGTCGCCACGGCCGTCGAACGCCTGGCGCGCGGTGACGTGCGCTACCGCTTCGTGCTCGACCTGCGCGACCTCGACGTGCCCGAGCCGGCCTGATCCCGGGTGGCGAGCGGACGCTTGGGTCTCCACCACGGACGGACGGGAGGCCCGGTGCCAGCTGGCACCGGGCCTCCCGTCCGCCCTGGGGTCGCGTCTCAGACGCGCACGGCGCGTTCGTCGGGGACGCAGTGCGTCATCATCAGGCCCTCGACGTCGCGGGAGCCGTTGTGACCGAGGTTCGCCAGGCGGGCGAGCTCGTCGTCGCTGAGCGTCTGGGACTGCAGCGGGGGCAGGTCCTTGACCTCGTCGAGGGCGATGCCGAGCCCCTCGCCGACACGACGACCCAGGTCGTCCTCGACCATGAAGAAGTGCCAGAGCATGCGCTCCTGCACCGGACGGGCCGCCTGCGAGATGAGGTCGACGAAGTTCGCGACGAGGTCGTCGCGCTCCCAGTCCTGCAGGAGCAGGTACCGCTGCCCGGCCTGGGTGTAGTCGTTCGTCCGGGGGATCCGCTTGCGGGTGAGGCGCCCGACGATCTCCGGCCCCTGGTCGTCGTGGGTCGGGTACTCCGCCTCGCGCAGGCCACCGGTGATCGACGGCTCGTAGTTGACGTGCGGGTTCTCACCGCCGTGGTCCTGGTGGTACGCCATCTGCCCGTCGCGCTGGTTGGTCGCGACGGCGCCGTTCTTCGGGGCGTTCACCGGCAGCTGCAGGTAGTTCGGGCCGACGCGGTAGCGCTGCGTGTCCGAGTACGAGAAGGTGCGGCCGACGAGCATCTTGTCGTCGGAGAAGTCCAGGCCGTCGACGAGCACGCCGGTGCCGAACGACAGCTGCTCGTTCTCGGCGAAATGGTTCGTGACGTTGCGGTTCAGGACCATCGTGCCGACGGGCTTCGGTGGGAACTCGTTCTCCGGCCACACCTTCGTGTCGTCGAGCGGGTCGAAGTCGAGCTCCGGGTGCTCGTGGTCGTCCATGAGCTGCACGCGGAGCTCCCACTCGGGGTACTCACCACGCTCGATCGCGTCGTACAGGTCCTTCGACGCGTGCCCGAGGTCGCCGGCCTGCACCGCGGCGGCGTCGGCCTCGGTCATCGAGGACACGCCCACCGACGGGATCCAGTGGTACTTGACGAGCTTGGTGTCACCGTCCGCGTTCACCCACTTGTAGGTGTTCACGCCGAAACCCTGCTGGGTGCGGTAGTTCGCGGGGATGCCGCGCGGGCTGAACAGGTTGACGAGCATGTGCATCGACTCGGGGGTCTGCGACATGAAGTCGAAGATGCGCGCCGGCTCCTGGCGGAAGGTCACGGGGTCGGGCTTGAGGGAGTGGATCACGTCGGGGAACTTGATGGCGTCGCGGATGAAGAAGACGCCGAGGTTGTTGCCGACGAGGTCCCAGTTGCCGTCCTCGGTGTAGAACTTCACGGCGAAGCCGCGCGGGTCGCGGGCAGCTTCCGAGGAGTCACGGCCGCCGATCACGGTGGAGAACCGGATCGCCAGGTCGGTGCGCTTGCCGGGCTCCTGGAACAGCTTCGCGCGGGTGTACTGCGCGATGGGTTCGTCACCCCACGTACCGGTGGCCTCGAAGTACCCGAAGGCGACGGCACCGCGGGCGTGCACGACCCGCTCCGGGATCCGTTCGCGGTCGAAGTGGCTGATCTTCTCGAGGAACTGGTAGTTCTCGAGCGTCGCCGGGCCACGGGCCCCGACGGTGCGCTGGTTCTGGTTGTCGGAGACGGGGTGGCCCTGGCGGTTCGTCAGGATGCGGCGGTCGTCGCCCTCGGCGGGCGGTTGGCTGGAGACGTCGGTCATGTCTCGTCCTCTCTGCGGTCGCGGTCGGCTCGGGTTCCCGACCGAGTGTGGACCGGGGCGCGGGCACGCCCTCTCAGCGGCGCCGAGGACGCGGACGAGGACCGGTCGCCGGTGCGTTCGCCGCTGACGACCCGTCAGTACTTCGCCGCTGACGACCCGTCAGTACTTCGCCGCTGACGACCCGTCAGTACTTCGCCGCTGACGGCCCGTCAGTACGACGTGCGACCGGTAGCCGCGGAGCCGAGCACCGCGGCCGCGCCGTGGGCCAGCAGGGTCCCGTCGGTGACGACGGCGACGCGGTCGAACCCGAGCGCGCGGAGCCGTTCGGCGCGGGCCAGGTCACCGGCGAAGGCGCCGGTGTGCTTGCCCGCGCGGCGGGCTGCGGCGATGATCGCGGGGAGGGGGTCCGTGGCGCTGTCGGCGTCGAGCAGCTCGCGCAGATCCACGCCGAGCCCGATCGACAGGTCGAAGGGACCGACGAACACCGCCGAGACGCCCGGGACCGCCAGGATCTCCTCGGCGACACGGAGGCCCGCGGGCGTCTCGAGCATCACCCACACCTCGGGGTCGGCAGCGGCGGCGGATGGTGCCGCGCCGCCCCAGAGACCCGCCATCGGCCCCCAGCTCCGTCGGCCCCGCGGTGGGTAGTGCGCGGCACGGACGGCGTGCTCGGCCTGCTCGACGGTCTCGATCATCGGGACGATCACGATGTCGGCGCCGAGGTCGAGCGCACGGCCGATCGCGGCGTCCGAGCCCTCGGCGACGCGAATGGCAACGGGGACCTGCGGTGCGACCGCGGCGAGCGCCGACATCGTCGCCAGGAGTGTGGCGTCGTCGAAGGCGCCGTGCTGGCCGTCGAGACCGAGCCAGGCGAACCCGTTCTGGGCAATCTGCGCGGTGGTCCGGGGTTCGCCGAGCGTGCACCACACGCCGTCGGCGCGGCCGTCTCCGAGTGCTGGCACCGTGGTCCTCCGTCAGGTCTGCCGTCACGATCGCCGGTGGTTCGTGGTCCGGCGCGTCAGGCTACCGCCCACGGAGCGCTCGGCGCTCGTCCGCCGGGACTGGGGGCGTGGCCTCATGCGCACGCATGGGACATGGACAAGTGCTCACCTTCGGGTGTAGTCCTGTGCGCAGGACGCACTGCACGGGCGATCACAGGTCGCCAGCACCCACCAGCACCACAGCACCAGTCGGGACCTGCAGGGAGGTCGGACGGACATGCGTGACGAACGTGACGTCGGCCAGCGGACGGGCTCGCTTCCGCCGGGCGGCGACCGGATCCGGGTGGCGTTCGGGATCGTCGGCGCGGTCGGCGTGCTCGCCGGACTGGCTGCGATCGTCCTGCCCCACGCGACGCTGTTCGCGGTGTCGTGGGTCTTCGGGATCTACCTGGTCGTGTCGGGGGCGGCGCTGGTCGTCCGGGGACTCCAGGTGCACCCTCGGGTCTGGTGGCGTCAGCTCGGGCTGGTGGCCCTCGGGGCACTGGTGGTCGTCGGCGGTGTCGTCGCGATCGTGTTCCCGCCGATCGGGGCGCGATGGGTGGCACTGCTGCTCGGGTTCGCCTGGATCCTCGAGGGCATCGCACTCATCTACGCACCGTGGGTGGGCCGCCGTGCGCTGACCGTGGTGCTCGCCGTGCTCAGTGTGCTGAGCGGCATCCTGGTGATGAACCTGCCGGGCCTCGGCGCGCTGGTGACGGTGGCCGCGGTGGGGAGCGTGCTCATCGTGTTCGGTGTCGTCCAGCTCGTCGTCGCGTTCAGCTGGCCGCGTCCGGAGGGGGAGCGGACCGGCCTGCCGGTCCCTGGCCCCTGATGCTCGCCGTCCGCTGGGAGCAACAGGGACCGAAGTCCTGGGTGGCGCGCGACCACGGGACCAGCCTGGGGCTCGTGCTGCACGTCCGTGAGCGGTTCCTGGCGTTCGACCAGGACGACCGCCCACTCGGGAGCGCAGCGTCCCTGGCGGCGGCCCAGCAGCTCGTCGCCGCCGCCGTCCGCTCGAGTGCCCCGGCCCGGCGGGACACCGTCGCGGTGGTGCTGTCGGTGCTCGCAGCGCTGACCGTCGGGGGAGCGGCCGTCGTGCTCGCCGCCCGCGCCCTGATCTGAACGGCGCCGTGCAGGTCACCCCGAACGCTCCGGACGGTGCACCCACTGCCGGAGTGCGGCCGTGACCGCGACGGGGTCCTCCCACGGCGCGAGGTGGCCGACGTCGTCGAGCACGACGACCTCGGGGTGCCCCGGCAGCGCCGTCTGCAGGTCGTACGCCTGGTGCAGGGGGATCCAGGGGTCCTGCCGCCCCCACCCGATCCGGGTCCGGCACCGCACGGAGCCCAACAGCTCGGCCACGGCCCGGGTGTCGTCGGGGGTCAGCGCGGCGATCTGGAGTGAGAACGCGACCTGCCCTTCGGGGCCGGCCCACGGCCGCGCCAGGGTCTCGAGGTCCGCCGGCGAGAAGCCCGGCGACGAGGCACCGTCGATGTACTGCCGCACCAGGGCGGCGTGCAGGTCGCCGGGGAGTCGGTCGAAGACGTCACGGTGCTCCGCCACCAGCCGGAAGAGCGGAGACCCCCAGGGGTCGAGCACGACGGCGTCCCAGAGGAACAGGCTCGCGTACTCGGCACCGTGCAGCAGGTGCGCCCGGAGCGCCACGGCGCCGCCCACGTCGTGTGCGACCAGGTGGGGTCGATCGAGCCCCCACCGGTCGAGGAGCGCGCCGAGACGGATGGCCTGCGCTCGGAGTGTGGTGTCCACGGTCGGCCCGCGGTCCGAGTCGCCGTACCCGGGCATGTCCCAGAGGAAGACCCGGTGGTCCTGCGCGAGCGCCCGGCCGACCTCGGCCCAGACCGCCGACGACCAGGGCGTGCCGTGGCACAGGACGACGTCGCCGCGTGCCGGTCCTGCCGGCTCGAGGACCCTCGTGGCGATGGTCGTGCCGTCCACGACGACGGGGACCGGAGCGGGGAGGGGGACGGGGAGGGGCACTCGACGTGGCAGCATGGTCGCACGCTCGGACCTCAGGTTGACCTGAGGTCAAGAGGAACGGACGGGGCAGTGCTGATCGGTGCAGCAGCTCGGCGGATCGGCGTCGAGGTCCACGTGCTGCGGCACTGGCACGACACGGGGGTCGTCGTCCCCGATCGAGCGCCGTCGGGTCACCGGGAGTACTCCGAGGAACACGTCCGTCGCCTGCAGGTCGTCCGGGCCTGCCAGGGCGTCGGCATGAGCCTGGCGGAGATCCGGCTGGTGCTCCAGCGGAGTGCACCCGACCGGTCCGGAGTGATCACCGAGCGTCTCCGTCAGATCCGGGCGCAGCGTGACCAGCTGGCCGACGCCGAGCGGTTCCTCGAGCACGTGATCGACTGCACCCACGACCTGCTGACACGGTGCCCGTCGTGTTCCGCCTACGCCTCCTCGGGCACGCGGCTCCGGTCGGGGCCCTCCGCACCGGTACCGTTGCGTCCGTGAACGACGACCCCGATGCCGCCATCGCCCAGCACGTCCACGACGCCTGGGACGGTTCCCTGCGCCTGGTGCACATCACGATCTCGGACGAGGACGGTGATGCCTACCCCGGGCAGGACGTCGACCGGTGGGTGATCGACGTCCGTGTCCCGATCACCGACGACGACGAGACCGAGGCGGTCTCCGTCGCCGAGGTCACCGCCTTCACGAGCCGTGCACCGGAATCGCTCGAGGCACTGGTGCTCGGCTACCAGGTCTCCGACGTCGCCGGGTCCTTCGCGTCCGCCGTCGCCGCGCAGGACGCGACGGGGGAGACGTTCTTCTCGCTGCAGACCCACGCCGCCGAGATGCTCGGCAAGCCCGACCTGCTCGCCGTCGACCGGCTCACGGTCCGTCCCGCCTACCGAGCGCTGCCCGGACTGGTGCCGGCGCTCGTCGACGCCGTCCGCCACGGACCGGCCGGTCGCACCGCATCGTGGGTGCTCACGGACCCGACGGTGTGGGACGTGCCGTTCGGCGAGGACGACCGTTCCGCCGGCGGGTTCGTGCAGTGGGCCGACACCGCGGTGCTCACCTCGATGAACGCCGCGCCGGACGACCTGGAACACCTGTCGCTCGCGCCGCCGACCGGTGGCATCGTGATGGGGTCCCGGGCGGACGAGGTGCACCTCGGCGACGCGATCGACCACGCGATGACGCAACCCGCGATCGCGGTGCCGTTCGACCTGCCGCCGAAGCTCCCCGCCAGCATCTGGGCCGCCGCGCCCGAGGACGTCCACGGCGTGCACCCGGACGAGGCCACCGGGTCGATCACGGTGGAGACGCACGACGAACAGCTCGAGGTCGTCGGTTCGCCCGGCACCGCACCGCAGCTCGTGGGGATCTCGGCCTCGGCCGACGCCGCGACCCAGGAGTGGCTGCGCACCGTGCACCAGCGCTGGTGGCAGTACGAGCCGGACCTGCACGCCCGCATCCACGACGTCGTCGACGAGTACCTGTCCACCGGGCACATCGAGTCGGCGTCGGACGAGCTCGCGGGGCACCTGCACGCACCCGACCTGCCGCCGTACCGGACGGAGTGGCCGGGCACCGGCACCGTCCTGCTCGAGGAACTCGGTGAGGACACCGAGCCGATCGTCTTCGACGCCGTGCTCGAGGACGGCACCCGGCACGAGCACATCGGCGTGGTCGTCGTGCACGAGTCCGGACACGTCCGCGCGTTCCTGCACGACGAGTGGGAGCCCGGGTTCCCGGCCGCGGAGGCTGCGGTCGCGCACCTCATCAGCCTCGGTGCCGGCGAGTTCTTCGCGGACGCCCTGCACGACGAGCTGTCAGCGGGTGTCGAGCACGCGATCCTGACGGGTGACGTCCGCGGTCACTGACCGGGCCGCCCTGGGTCGGCTCAGACCGGGCGGTAGATCGCGATCGGCGGGGTGTCGTCGTCACCCGCGTCGTGGGCGTCGCCCGTCGCGAGCCAGGTACGGCCCTCGTGCTCGATCGTGGTCGGCAGGTCGCCGTGCACCAGGATCCGGATCGCGGGGGCGTCGCCGTCGACCAGGTCGACGCCGTGGGCCTCGGTCCCGCCGGGATTGTCGTGCACGTAGCTCATGGTCCGATCGAACTCCGTCGACCTGACGGACGGCCCGCGCCGCGCCGGACACGCCCGGAACCTTCACCGGAACCGGTGATGCCGCCCTTCTTCGGGTAGAGTCATCTCCGCACGGCCAGGACGGCGTGTGAATGCGGATGTGGCGCAGTGGTAGCGCATCACCTTGCCAAGGTGAGGGTCGCGAGTTCGAATCTCGTCATCCGCTCAGAACAGGAAGACCGGAACCCCCGTCGCTCGGAAGAGCGGCGGGGGTTCCGTCGTTGGGGGGCGTCGCGGCACCGAAGGCGTGGGGGCCCGGCGGGCGCAGGCTTCGGGTTCCCGCGCCCACCGGGCGCGGAGGCGACCATGCCCCCACTGGTACGCGCCGGGTGGGTGGCCCGGCGCAGTTCCGAGGATGTATCCGGAGCCGTGCCCCGTTCGGGTGGGAACCGGATCCAGGGTTGCGGGAACCCGCAAGAAAGCCGCACGACCCGCCGCGCGAGCCTTGTGCTACGCGATGCCGTCCGGTACCGAAGCCGACATCGTGCGGGCGCCGGGCAACCCCACCCACCGCCGGGCCCCGGACTCGACGACCGTGACGAGCACCGTGTCGCACCCGCGGCAGCGCGCCACCGACCCCATCGCGGTGCGGTAGACGGTGGTCTGCCCGAGCACCCCGAGCGATCCGCACCCGGCGCAGCGCAGGGCGACCCCGGTCGGCTCGGGTCCCAGGCTGTCGGCAAGCGTCCCCGCCAGCGCGTTGCCGTCCACGACGACCATCAGTTGCCCCCGAACCGTTCGGCGCGGACGTCACTCGTGTCGTGTCCGAGCTCGGTGAGCCAGCGCAGCACCTGCTCGACGAACGGCGTCGACCCGCACACGTAGACCAGGGCACCCGCGTCCGGCGGGAACACCGCGGCAGCGAGCGCGTCCCGCGTCATCCGCCCGGCAGGCACGGTCGAGCCTGGAGGCGCGGTGCGGCTGTACACGTGGGTCACCTCGAGCGGTGCCCGGCTCGCGAGCGCCTGGTCGAGTTCCGCACGGAAGAACACGTCGTCCGGTGTGCGGACGGCCGCGAGGAGCCGGAAGGGCGTCGGGTCGTCCGCCTCGGCGTGCGCGGTCACCATCGCGACGAGCGGCACGATGCCGGAGCCGCCGGCGATGAGCTGCACCGGACGGGTGGACTCGCCCGGCCGCCAGACGAACCAGCCGCCCAGGGGGCCGTGGACCTCGAGTGCATCGCCGACCTCGACGGCGTCGACGAGGAACGGCGAGACCTCGCCGCCGTCCACCCGGTCGACCGCGAGCACGACGTCGGTCGCGGGGCCGGCCGACGCGATCGAGTACGAACGCTGTGCCTGGTAGCCGTCCTCGGCGGTCAGCCGCAGGTCCAGGTGCTGCCCGGGGTCGTTGCCCGGCCAGGTGGGGACGTCGAGGACGATTCGCCGCGCGTTCGTCGTCTCGCGGCCGACGGACGCGACGGTGGCGGCGTGCCAGGCCGGCCGCCTGCGCGTGGCGGGACGAGCGACGGGGGTGATCCGTGCCTCCAGGCCGGTGTCGGGGAGCGTCACCAGTACCGCTCTTCCTTCCACGGGTCGCCGTGCAGGTTGTAGCCCGCGTTCTCCCAGAAGCCGGGCTCGTCGTCGGACTGCATGACGATGCCGCGCACCCACTTGGCGCTCTTCCAGAAGTACAGGTGCGGGACCAGCAGGCGGGCGGGCCCGCCGTGCTCGGGCGTCAGGGGCTCGCCGTCGGCCTCGAACGCGATCCAGGACTTGCCGTCGAGCAGCTCGTCGAGCGGGACGTTGGTCGTGTAGCCGCCGTAGCTGTGCACCATGCAGTAGTCGAGTTCGGTCTCGACGTCCTCGAACAGGCGGTCGAGCGGGACACCCCGCCACGGCATGTCGAGCTTGGTCCAGTGCGTGACGCAGTGGATGTCGACGGTGACGTCCTCGACGCCGAGTGCGTGCACCTCGTCCCAGGTCCACTGGTGCAGGCCGGACTCGGTGCGGATCGAGAAGGCCCAGTCGGTCGGCTCGATGTCGGGCGTCGCCCCGGCGGACAGGACGGGCCAGTCGCGGACCAGGGTCTGACCGGGCGGGATGCGGGTGTCGTCGCGGTCGTCGCGGCGACCGCCGAACCCGCGGGTGAACGTGGCCATGGTCCTCCTCGGGGACGTCAGTGCGTTCCCGATCATGCCGTGTGCCGGGCGGTGCCGTGTAACGGGTTGGTAAACGTTCCACCCGTGGACGGAACGGTCGTGCGCGGCGGCGGATCCGCGCGGGCTCGCCGATCGGGTCGGACGCGGTGGCGACCCGCGCGTCAGGAGCGGGCTTGGGGGATCGGCCCGGGACCTCTATCGTTCACCGGAACGATTACAGGAGGGGTCACCCCGAATGCAGCCCATCGTCCCCGAACCCCGCAATGCCCACGGTCCGAGCCGTCGGGCGCTCATCACCGGCGCCGCCGGTCTGGCCGGCCTCGGCCTGCTCACGCTCGCCGGATGCAGCTCCGGTGCGACCGCCCGCACCCCCACGATCCCCGAGGCCGCGGCCACCGGCGTCGCCCGTCGCGGCGGACGCCTGCGCATCGCGCGGCCCGCCGCGTCCGCCGCCGAGACCCTCGACTCCGCGAGCTCGCTGTCGGCCTACGAGTACCTCGGCGCGCTGTACAACCGGCTCGTCAAGCTCGACCAGCAGGGCACCCCGGTCCCGGACCTGGCCGAGGAGTGGTCCGCGAACGCCGACGGCACCGAGTGGACGTTCGCGCTCCGCCGGGGCGTGACCTTCCACGACGGGTCCCGGTTCACCGCCGACGACGTCATCGCGAGCATCCGGCACATCCTCGACGAGAAGACCGGCAGCCCGCAGGCCGGGGTGCTCGGCGAGGTCATGGACGCCGACTCGATGCACGCCGTCGACCCGTACACGCTGCGCTTCTCGCTGACCAAGCCCAACGCCGAGTTCCCGTCGCTGCTCACGGCGTACCAGTGCTACATCGTGCCGGCCGACGCCATCGCCGACATCGGCCGCACCGGGATCGGGACGGGGCCGTTCCGGCTGTCGTCGTTCACCCCCGCCGGTGCCGGCAGCGTCGAGGCGTTCCCGGACCACTTCGCCGGCCGCCCGGCGCTCGACGGCATCGACTTCTACTCGATCCAGGACACCACCGCGCGGGTGAACGCCCTGCTCGCCGGACAGATCGACCTCATCTCGCAGACCAACCTGGACTTCGCCACCGCCCGGGTGGTCTCGGCGTCCGACCGCGCCACCGTCGCCCGGTCGAAGAACGCCCAGTGGTACACGATCCCGATGCTGGCCACGAGCGACGAGTTCAGCGACCCGCGGGTGCGCCAGGCGATGAAGCTCGCCTACGACCCCCGGAAGATCGTCGACACCGCACTGCAGGGCACCGGTTCGGCGGGTTGGGACAACCCCGTGCCGCCGCAGCTCGCCGCGTTCGTCGACGACCACCGCGAGTACGACCCGGACAAGGCCCGGGCGCTGCTCAAGCAGGCCGGGCGCGAGGACTTCCGCGCCGCGATCTACACGTCGAGCTACGAGTCGGTGTTCACCCCGATGGCCGTCGCCTACCGCGACGCCGTCGCCGACGCGGGGATCCGTCTGACCGTCCGCAACGCGAGCTCGGACTCGTACTACACGCAGATCTGGATGCAGAAGCCGCTCATGGTGAGCTACTGGTTCACGGGGCGGCCGATCGACCAGCTGCTCAACCAGATCTTCCGCTCGGGGTCGTCGTACAACGAGAGCGCCTGGTCGAACGAGACCTTCGACGGGCTGCTCGACGACGCCCGCGCCGAGATGGACGACGCCAAGCGGCTCACCCTGTACCAGGACGCCCAGCGGCTCGTCGTCGAGGACGGTGCCGACATGACACCGATGTTCGGCGACCGGCTCGTGGGGTTGTCCCGCGACGTCGTGAACTACTCGGAGTACGGCTTCGAGTTCGACTACCTGCGGATCGGACTGCGCCGATGACGACCACGAACACACCGTCGGACGTCCTCGTCCCCGTCCTCCGCCGCGTCGGCATCGCCGTGCTGACCGTGGTGCTCGCCTCGCTCTTCGTGTTCCTCGCGGTGCAGGCGCTCCCCGGTGACGTCGCCCAGCAACTGCTCGGGCAGAACGCCACCCCCGACGCCGTCAAGCAACTGCGCGAGACCCTCGGCCTCGACCAGAACGTCTGGCTCCGCTACCTGCAGTGGCTGGGCGGCGCCGTGCACGGCGACTTCGGCACCTCGCTCGTCAGCGGCGAACCGGTCGCCCCGACGCTGTTCACGGCCTTCCGGAACAGCATGCTCATCGCCGTGCCCGCGATGCTCGTCGGCGTCACGGTGTCCCTGACGCTCGGTGTCGTCGCCGGTGTCCGCCGCGGCCGTCCGAGCGACAAGGTGATCTCGATCGTCAGCCTGGTCGTGATGAGTGTGCCGGAGTTCATGGTCGCCACCGTCCTGGTGCTGCTGTTCGCGATCGGCCTGCCGGTGTTCCCCGCCGTCGTGCTGCGGGGGAGCGACGCCACCGTCGCCGAGCTGCTGCCCACCATCTGGCTGCCGATCATCGTGCTGACCCTCGCGATGGCCGCCTACATCGTGCGGACGGCCCGCTCGTCGACCATCGACGTGATGGCGTCGGAGTTCGTCACGACGGCCGAGCTCAAGGGCCTGACGATGCGCCGGGTGGTGTGGAAGCACGCGGTGCCGAGCGCCCTGCTGCCGACGCTCAACGTCGTCGCGCTCAACGTCGCGTGGCTGCTCGGCGGTGTCGTGGTGGTCGAGAACGTCTTCAACTACCCGGGCATGGGCAAGCTCATGCTCGAGTCGGTGTTCAACCGCGACCTGCCCACCATCGAGGCGATCGCCCTGCTGAGCGCCCTGATCTACGTCGTGTGCAACCTGGCCGCCGACCTCGTCGCGCTCGCACTCGACCCGAAGCTGCGGACCCGCCAGCGACGACCGCGCACGCGCACCCGCAGCGCCCGCAGCACCAGGAAGGCCGCCGCATGACCGCCACCGCACCCCGCCGCCGCGTCGGACGCGACGTGCTCGCCGGCGCGCTCGCACCCCTGCGCGGGTCGACGGCGCTGAGCATCGGCCTCGGCCTCATCGCCCTGCACGTCGTCCTCGCCCTGCTCGCGCCGGTCATCGCCGGGCACGACCCGGTCGCCACGAACGCCGTCGACGTGCTCGCCGGTCCGACGTGGACGCACTGGCTCGGCACCGACCAGTACGGGCGTGACGTGCTCTCCCGCACGCTGAACGGCGGCCGGTACGCGCTGTCCGTGACCTTCCTGGCCACCACGATCGCCGTCGCGGTCGGCACCGTGCTCGGCTGCGTCACGGCCTACGCCGACAACTGGTTCGACGAGGTCGTCATGCGCGTCGTCGACGCCCTGCTCAGCGTGCCGTCGATCCTCGCGCTCCTGGTCGTCGTGACGGTCTTCGACGCCGGTCTCTGGGTCATCGTCCTCGCCGTCACGGTCGTCTACGCCCCAGCGGTGACCCGGGTCGTCCGCGGCGCCGCCCGCACCGTGATCACGCAGGACTACGTCACGGCGGCCCGCGCCCGGGGCGAGCGGCCGCTGTCGATCGTGTTCCGCGAGATCCTGCCGAACGTGCTCGACGTCGTGCTCGTCGAGTACGCGATGCGGGCCTCGTGGATCGTGCTGCTCGTCGCGTCGCTGTCCTTCCTGGGCTTCGGCGCGAACCCGCCGACCCCGGACTGGGGCCTGATGGTGCAGGAGAACCGCACCGCGCTCACCGTGGTGCCGCTCGGCACCCTCGCCCCGATCGTGGCCCTCGCCACGCTGGTGATCGGACTGAACCTCGCGGCCGACGGCCTGAGCAAGTCGCTCGGCGTCGACCGCGCCAAGCAGGGAGTCAGCGCATGACCCGCACCGACACCGGCACGACGTCCGCCGCGACGGCGACCGTGCCCGACGCGATCGTCCGCGTGGACGACCTGTCCATCTCGTACGCCGCCGGCAAACGGCGCGTCCCCGTCGTCCGGGGCGTGTCGTTCGCGATCGAGGCCGGTCGCACCCTCGGCCTGGTCGGCGAGTCCGGCAGCGGCAAGTCGACCGTCGCGCGAACGCTCCTCGCACACCTGCGCGCCGGGTCGGCGATCGACGGCGGGACGGTCCGCGTCGACGGCGCCGACGTGTTCGCCCTGTCGCCGGCCGGCCGCCGGGCGCTCCGCGGCGGCACCGCCTCGGTCGTCGCCCAGAACGCCGGACAGGCGCTCACCCCGTCGATGCGCGTCGGCGAGCAGATCCGCGAGGCCCTCCGCGCCCACGGCGAGCCCGACGGCCCCGAACGCGTCGCCGAGCTGGTCCGGCTGGTCCGGCTGCCGGACCCCGACGGGATCGTCCGCCGGTACCCGCACCAGTTGTCCGGCGGGCAGCAGCAGCGCATCGCCATCGCGATGGCCGTCGCCGCCCGACCGCGCGTGCTCGTCCTCGACGAACCGACCACCGCCCTCGACGTGGTCACGCAGGCCGCGGTCCTCGACCTGGTCGCCGACCTCGGTCGGCAGCTCGGCATGGCCGTCCTGCTCGTCAGCCACGACCTCGGGGTGGTGTCCGCCATGGCGGACGAGATCGCCGTGATGCGCGACGGCGAGGTCGTCGAGCACGCCGCCACCACGGCGCTCTTCGCCGCACCGCAGCACGAGTACACGCGCGCCCTGCTGGCCGCGGTGCCGGACGGGCGACGGCCTGGAGGGACGGGCCACGTGCCCGACGACGCGACCGCCCCCGGGACGGTCGGCTCCACGGCCACCGGCACCGTGCCTCCCGGAAGTCCCGCCCGCCCCGTGGTGACCGCGGACGACCTGGTGATCCGCTACGGCCGCGGCCTGCCGGCCGCCGTCGACGGCGTCTCGTTCACGATCGCCGCGCACGAGACGCTCGCCGTCGTCGGCGAGTCCGGCAGCGGCAAGTCGACGCTCGCGACGGCGCTGGCCGGACTGGTTCCGGCTGAGTCGGGGACGTTCACGTACGACGACGGCGCGACGAGCGGCGACCTGCGCGAGCCGATCGCCGGTCGCGCGCCCGCCCTGCGGCGTGCCGTGCAGCTCGTGTTCCAGAACGCGGACACGTCGCTCAACCCGCGGCGCACCGTGGGTGCAGCCGTCGCGCGGCCGCTCCGGTTGTTCAGCGGCTCGTCCTCGCGCGATCGCGTCGGGGCACTGCTCAGCCAGGTCGGGCTCGGGCCGGAGTTCGCCGACCGGCTGCCCGCGCAGCTGTCCGGTGGGCAGCGGCAGCGCGTCGGGATCGCGCGCGCACTCGCGGCCGAGCCGTCGCTCGTGATCGCCGACGAGATCACCACGGCGCTCGACGTGCAGGTGCAGGCGGGGATCCTCGCGCTGCTGGCCGACCTGCAGCGCGAGCGGGGCCTCGCCTGCCTGTTCATCAGCCACGACCTCGCCGTGGTGCGCGGCGTGGCGGACCGGGTCGCGGTGATGACCGGTGGCCGGATCGTCGAGATCGGGCCGACCGAGCGGGTGTTCACCGGCCCGAAACACCCGTACACGTCGACGTTGCTCGCGGCGACCCTCGAACCCGGCAGCACGACCCTGCCCGACGTCGGTGACGGGGTGCCGCGCTGGCGGCACGCCGACGGCTGGACCGACCACGGCGACGGACACCGCACCCGCAACTGGGAGGACGCATGACGACCGACGACGGCACCCACCACGGCACCGCCGCCGCCACCTTCACCGCCATCGGCGACGCCGGCTCGCTGCCCGCGGGCGTGACGGTCCGCGACGAGTGGATCCCGATGCCCGACGGCGTGCGGCTGCACGCCCGGATCTGGGCGCCGTCGCAGTCGCCGACGCAGTCGGGTGCGCCCAGCGACCCGACGCCGGTGCTGCTCGAGTACCTGCCGTACCGGCTCGACGACTGGACCGCACCGCGCGACTCGGAGCGGCACCCCTGGTACGCCCAGCACGGGTACGCCTCGGTGCGGGTCGACATCCGCGGCACCGGGTCGTCCGACGGGTTCTTCGACGACGAGTACAGCGAGCAGGAGCTGCTCGACGGCGAGGCCGTGATCGCCTGGCTCGCCGAGCAGCCGTGGTCGACCGGCGCCGTCGGCATGTTCGGCATCTCGTGGGGCGGCTTCAACGCGCTGCAGCTCGCGGCCCGGGCACCCGCCGCGCTCAAGGCCATCGTGACGGTCTGCTCGACGGACGACCGGTACGACAACGACGTGCACTACGTCGGCGGTGCCGTGCTCGGCATCGACATGGCGGCCTGGGGCGCGACGATGTTCGCCTTCAACTCCCGGCCGCCCCGGCCCGAGGTCGTCGGCGCCGGGTGGATGGACCGCTGGCGGGAACGCCTCGAGGCGAACCGCCCGATGACGCCGGTGTGGCTGGCGCACCAAGAGCGCGACGACTACTGGCGGCACGGCAGCGCGGCCGAGGACTACGACGGCATCCGCGCCGCGGTGCTCGCGGTCGGCGGGTGGGCGGACCCCTACCGGGACGCCGTGCTCCGGCTCGTCGACCACGTCAGCGCCCCCGTGAAGGGCATCGTCGGCCCGTGGTCGCACCAGTACCCGGACCGTGGGCTCGCACCGGGGCCGTCGATCGGGTTCCTGCAGGAGACCCTGCGGTGGTGGGACCGCTGGCTGCGCGGGGTCGACACCGGTGTCGAGGACGACCCCGCACTGCGGGCCTGGATCAACGAGGGCGAAGCCCCCGCGCCCTACTACGCCGGCCGCCGCGGTCGCTGGATCGGTGCCGAGGCGTGGCCCTCCGCCGCGACCCACGAGCGTGTCCTGCCCCTCGCCGCCCTGCGCGGCGGCGACCTCGGGCCGGTCGTCGTGCGGTCGCCGCAGCACACCGGTGTGGACGCCGGTCGGTTCTTCCCGTTCGGCAACGCCACCGACCTGCCGACGGACCAGCGCGCCGAGGACGGCCGTTCGGTGACCTTCGACCTGCCCGTCGGCAAGGCGTTCGACCTGCTCGGCAACGTGCTCGTGCGGCTGTCCGTCACGAGCGACCAGCCCCGGGCCACCCTGACCGTGCGGCTCTGCGACGTCGCACCGGACGGCTCGTCGACGCTCGTCACCCGCGGGGTGCTGAACGCCGCGAAGCGTGACGGCATGGACCGCGACGACGTGCTCGTGCCCGGGACGCCCGCCGACCTGCCCGTGCGGCTGGTCTCGACCGGACACCGGTTCGCCGCCGGACACCGGCTGCGCATCGCGGTCTCGTCGTCGTACTGGCCGTGGGTGTGGCCGCACGGCGTCGAGGCCACCGTGACGATCGACCCGACCGCCTCGAGCGTCACCCTGCCCACCTGGACCCGCTCGACCGACGACGGGGTCGTCTTCGCCGAGCCCGAACGGTCCGAGCCCCTCGTGATCGAGCGCGTCGCGCCGGCCGACCCGCTGCCGCAGCGCACGGTCACACACGACGTCGAGACGGGGGAGTGGACGCTCGACGTCGACCCCGGGTACGGCGGCGGGCGCGTCTACCCGGACGGCCTGGTGTTCACCGAGGACGCCCGCGAGACGTACCGGATCCGCTCCGACGACCCGACCAGCGCACGGGCGAGTTCCCGCTGGGCGATCGGGCTGACGAAGCCGGAGTGGGCCGCGCGCCTCGAGACGACGTCCGAGGTCACCGCCGACGCCGACACCTTCCACGTCGTCAACACCGTGCGCGCCTGGGCACGCGACGGCGGACCCGACGAACCCGAGGTGCTCGTGACCGAGCGGACCTTCGTCGACGACGTCCCACGGACCTCGGCGTGACCGCGGCGGCACGCGTCCGGCAGCGGCCGGAGGTCCGACGCGCGATGATCGTCGAGGCCGCCCGCGCGGTGATCGTCCGGAACGGCGTCGGCGCAACCGGGCTGCGCGACATCGCGGCCGAGGCCGGCGTCTCCGTCGGCACCGTGACGTACCACTTCGGCAGTGTCGCGGAGATCCTCAACGAGGTCGTGGTGCTCGAGACGGAGCGCTTCTACGGCGCCATCGTCGCAGCGGTCGACGCCGAACCCGACGTGCTGGTGGGGCTGCGGATGCTCGTCGCCCCGCTGTTCGGCGACACCGAGCAGGTCCGGCAGCACTGGCGGATCTGGTCCGACTACTGGACCGCGGTGGTCCGGCGGCCCGAGGTCGCCGCCGAGTACGCCGAACGCATCCGCGTCTGGGAGGCGTGCCTGGTGCGGGTCATCCGGCGCGGGGTGGACGCCGGGGTGTTCGGTGGCGCGCGCCAGGGCACCTACAGCGACAGCGGCGACCCCGTCGACGCCGACACCGTCGCGCTGCAGCTCGCCGCCTACAGCGACGGCGTCGCGACCCAGATCGCCCAGGGCGTCCCGGGGCTCACGAACACGGTCGCCCTGTCCTGGATGTGGCGGTTCCTGTCGCACGAACTCGGTGTGCCCGCTGTGGACATCGCCGGAACCGGTCGTTCCCCCTTGTGATGAGGTAAGGCTTCCCTTACCGTTGCCAAATGGCACGGACCCGGCGACAGCCCAGCGAACGCATCCTCATCGCGGGCGGTGCCGAGGACCTCGTCGAGATCCACCGCCAGCTCGAGGAACTCCCCGAGAACGCGTACGGGCAGGTGTTCGTCGAGGTCGCCCTCGACGAGCAGATCCGCATCCTGCCGGCCCCGCCGCGCGTCACCGTGACCTGGCTGGTCCGGAGCGCCCGCAGCTCGGCTGTCGCTCCGCTGGTCTTCGCGGACCACGGCGAAGCCCTCGCACACGCCCTGACCGGGTGGGCCGCCGAGTGGTGCGTGACGGGCTGCGAGCCCCGCACCTCGGTGTGGATCGGGTGCGCGGACAGCCCGTGGATCGAGCGCGCTCGGTCCATGGTGCAGCTCGAGCTCACCGACGCCGGCCAGCAGGTCCAGGTCGAGTACGGCGGGTAAGGGCAGCCTGCTCTTCCTTGCAATGTGCAAAAGACGGGGGCATGGTTGTGCCATGACCACGCAGAGCAGCACCACCACCCCGAGCACCACGTCCCCGTTCTCGACCACGCCGGAGCTCGCAGCCGGGGTCGCCCAGTTCCTCGCCCCCGTCGTCATCGACCTCGAGGCGCTCGTCGTCAACGGCAAGCAGGCCCACTGGCACGTCCGTGGCCGCAACTTCGTCGGTGTGCACGAGCTCCTCGACGAGATCGTCGAGCACGCGCAGGACTACGCGGACAAGGCTGCGGAGCGCATCGTCGCCCTCGGCCTGCCGGTCGACTCGCGCATCGCGACCGTCGCCGCGAACACCACCCTGCCGCCGCTGTCGCAGGGCTTCCAGAACTCCGACGTCACCATCACCGAGGTGATCGCACAGATCGACGCCGCCCTGCTGCAGGTCCGCCGTGCGGTCGACGGCCTCGACGAGGTCGACCTCAACAGCCAGGACGTCGCGATCGAGATCGAGCGCGCGCTGACCAAGGACCGCTGGTTCCTGCAGGCGCACCTCGCCGCCTGAGTCGCGACCACACCTCTGACGGGAGGCCCGGTGCCAGCTGGCACCGGGCCTCCCGTCCGTCTCGGGTCGCGCTCCGGGCCCGCACCTCACGCGGACGGCGTGACCAGCCCGCTCTCGTACGCCAGCACGACGGCGTGCACCCGGTCCCGCAGCTGCAGCTTCGCCAGGACCCGGCCGACGTGGGTCTTGACGGTCTGCTCGGCGATGAACAGCTCCGCCGCGATCTCGCCGTTCGACCGCCCCCGCGCCATCAGCAGGAACACGTCACGCTCCCGGTCGGTCAGCACGTCGAGCACCTCGGTCCGCGGGGCCGCCGGCTGTGGACCGGCGACGAAGGCCTCGACGAGGTGCCGGGTCACCCGCGGTGCGAGCAGGGAGTCGCCGGCTGCGACCGTCCGCACGGCCTGCACGAGCTCCTCGGCGCTCGCGTCCTTGAGCAGGAACCCGCTCGCCCCGGCACGGAGCGCGTCGAACACGTAGTCGTCGATGTCGAAGGTCGTGAGCATCACCACGCGGACGGGCGACTCCGCGGGCGCCGCGGTGATCCGCCGGGTCGCCTCGATCCCGTCGAGCTCCGGCATCCGGACGTCCATCAGGATCACGTCCGGCCGGAGCCGGATCGCCATCACGACTGCCTCGGCCCCGTTCGCGGCCTCGCCCACGACCTCGACGTCGTCCTGGGCCTGGAGGATCGCCCGCAGTCCGACACGGAACATCTGCTGGTCGTCGACCACCATCACCCGCGTCATCGCGTTCCCCCGTCGGCCGTCGGCTGCGACGTGGTCGCGGTGGGCCGGGTGGGCAGACTGACGGCGACGCGGAAGCCGCCGTCCGGGTCCGGTCCGTGGTCGATGGTGCCGCGGAGCGCGGCGACCCGCTCGCGCATGCCCGCCAGACCGAAGCCGCCGTCGTCCGGCGGCGCACCGGGCACGCTGCCGACCGGTGGCGCGGTGTTGGCGACCTCGACCGTGAGGGCCGAGCCGTGCCTCCCGACCGTCACGACGGTGGTCGCACCGGGCGCGTGCCGGGCGACGTTGCCGAGCGCCTCCTGCACGACCCGGTACACGGTGAGCTGTGCGAGCCGGTCGACGTCGTCGAGGTCCGGGTCGAGCCCCTCGTCGAGTCGGAGCTCGACGGGGATGCCTGCCGCGCGGGTGGCCTGCACCAGTGCGGGCAGGTCGGCGAGCCGCGGTTGCGGCGCACGCTCGGCGTCGGCGTCGCCACGCAGGGTGCCGAGCAGCTGCCGCATCTCCCGCAGGGCCGTGCGCGAGGTCTCGGCGATCGCGGCGAACTCGGTGCGGGCGTCCGGCGGCAGGTCCGCGACGCGGTACGGGGCGGACTCGGCCTGCATGTGCACGACGGACATGCTGTGGGCGACGACGTCGTGGAGCTCACGGGCGATCCGGGAGCGCTCCTCGACCGTCCGGCGTCGGGCCTGCTCGAGCTCGGTGTCCCGGCGGGCGGCGGCGAGTTCCTCGCGCACGCTCCGGCGCTGCCCGATCACGACCGCAGCGGCGGCCACGACGAGGGTGTCGCCGGCGCTCACCACGAAGCTCGTCGCCCAGACGTCGACCTGCCCCCACCGGTCGGGCGTCACGCCGATGAGCAGCAGGGTGAGCAGCGTCGCCGCGACCCAGACCACCGCGGTGAGCCGCCAGGTGGTGCGGACGCCCAGCACGACGAGCAGCACGCTCAGGCCGATGATGCTCGTGACGGAGACCGGCCAGGGCCCGACGGTGCCGGGTGCCGTCAGGATCCCGAGGCCGGCGAGGGCGACGAGGTGCGCGACCGACGCCGTGCGGGGGAAGAGCGGTGCGAGGCCGATGCTCGCCGACAGCACGGCGGTCACGAGCAACGCGAGCGGCACGGGGACGCCGTAGAACACCGCGGTCACCGGCGCGGCGACGGCGAACAGGGACACCGCGACGACGACGAAGCCGATCTGCACGGCGGGCCGGACCCAGGTGGGTCGGGGCTTCGGGACGACGGTCACGGGCGGGCGGTCTCTCCGGTTCGGGCGAGGCAGGGTTCGGGGGCGGTGGCGGTGGCGGTGGCTGTGGCGGGTGTGGCTGTGGTGGCTGTGGCTGCGGCACGGGCGTCACGGGCTTCGCGCCTGCGGCTGATGGTACCGAGCACCCGGTCGACCGCGATCCCGAGCCCGGCGGCGACCACCATCGACACCAGGGCGGCGACGATCGGTTCGTGCAGCACGCTCGACGCGGCCAGGGCGATCCCGATCGACACCGCCGACCACGCCAGCCCTGCGATCGCGCTGATCGCCAGGAACCGGCGGTAGGACAGCCGTGTTGCTCCGGCGGTCATGTTGACCGCGACCCGGCCGACCGGGATGAAGCGCCCGGTCAGGATGAGGCTGGCGGAGCGGCGCTGCATCTGCCGCTCGGCGAACGCGAAGGCCGCCGCGATCCGTGGTCGCTTCGAACGGGCCAGCCGGGCGAACCCGATCCGGCGCCCGATCCAGTACGCGATCGAGTCGCCGGCGATCGCTCCGAGGGCGGCGGCGACGAGCACCACGGCGAGGACGGGCTGTCCGGACGTCGCGGCGATCGCGGCGATCGCGACCAGCGCGGACTCGCTCGGCACCGGTGGGAAGAAGCCGTCCACCAGGCACAGTACGAAGAGGACGACGTAGACGAGCGGGCTCGCGGCCAGCTCGACGACGAGCGGGGTGATCTGGTCGAACACGGGGTGCTCCCTCCCGCCGACGGAACTCGCCGACGAGGACGACGCTACGGAGCCGACGTGCCGCGGCCATCCCGCGGCGGTCTCGACCACCCCCTACCGCGGTATGACGTTCCCGTCCGCGAAGACCACGTCGGGTGCGTCCACACGGCGGTCGACGACGGTGGTCGGGGCCTCCAGGTGCACGGCACCCGAGGGCATGATGCCCGCACCGCCGAACCGTTCCATCACCCGCCACTGCGCGACGACGTCCTCGCCGGCGTGCTCGGGCGGCAGGGTGTCCCAGAACCGGAAGCCACCGACCTCCTCGAGCGCACGGCGGTCGTAGAGCGCGCAGGCACCGACCCACGCGACGCGGTAGGGAACCCACTCGCCGGGGTGCAGGTCGAGGTCGGCGGCGACGTGCGTCGGGTTCGCGGCGTTGTGCAACGACCAGCGGTCGAAGCCGGGGGTCCCGCGGCGCACCACCTCGGGCACGACCGGGCCGTCCCACCGTTCGAACACCGAGGTCTCGTGGGGGCGTCGGTCCTGCAGGTACGACAGGCCCTGCACGGCGCTGCCGACGAACCCGCAGCCCAGGGTGCGCAGCGCGTCGAGCATCCGCGCGATCGACCCCGGCTCGAGCCAGACGTCGTCGTCGAGGAACAGCACCGCGGCGGCCTCGGCGTGGTCGAGCAGGAACTGCCGGTGCTCTGCCAGGCCACGCCGTTCCGGGTGGGTGAGGAGGGTGACGGGCCGGCCCTGCGCCTCCAGGACGCGGAGCATCGCGGCGACCGCCGGCGCGCTGGCGGCGTCTCCGTCCGCGGACTGGTCGCTGAGGACGACGCGCAGGTCGACCTCGGTCTGGGCGGCGAGGCCGGCGAGCGTCGTGGCGAGCTCGGCCGGTCTGCCGACGGTCGGGATGAGCACGTCGACGTCGACCGTGCTCGTGTCCGCTGGATCGGGGGCCTTCGCCCAGGACCCGGACCAGCGGGCGGTCACGGTGCCGGGTCCGGTTCGGGCCGCGCAGCGGCTTCGCGGATCCGGCGCACGACGGCGCTGGTGGAGTGCTCGGGCACGTAGTCGACCATGACGACCTCGCCGCCGTAGCCGCGAACGACCTCGGTCTCGGTCAGCATCTCGGGGGAGTAGTCCCCGCCCTTGACGTAGACCTCGGGACGCAGCCGCTCGATGAGCGGGATGGGGGTGTCCGTCGCGAACACCGTGACCAGGTCGACGCAGGCCAGTGCGGCGAGCACTCCGGCGCGGTCCTCGGCCGGGTTGATCGGCCGCTCCGGGCCCTTCAGCCGGCGCACCGAGTCGTCGTCGTTCAGCGCGACGACGAGCAGGTCGCCGAGGTCACGGGCCTGGCGCAGGTACGTGGTGTGCCCCCGGTGCACGACGTCGAAGCAGCCGTTCGTGAAGACCACGCGTCGGCCGGCCTGCCGTGCGGCCTCGACCGCGGAGGCGAGCTCGTCGTGGTCGACGACGGTCGCCGCCGGCGCGGTCACCGAGTCGAGCAGGGCCGCGGCGGTGCAGACGGACGTGCCGGCCTCGCGGACCACGACGTCGGCCGCGGCCTGCGCGACGGCGACGGCGTCACGCAGGGGTGCCTGCACGGCGAGGGCAACGGTCGCGGCGGCGCAGAAGGTGTCACCGGCGCCGGAGGCCTGCTGCTCCGAGGCGGGCGTCGCACGCGTGCGGAACCCCTGGTCGGAGCCGGGCTCGAGCAGCACCGTGCCGTCGCGGTCGAGCGTGACCACCGCGGCACGGGCACCGCTGCGGGCGAGCACGTCGGCGCGGGCCGCGACGACGGTGCCGACGCGGTCGGCACCGGTGCCGAGCTCCGTGCCGAGCAGTGCGGCGGTCTCACCGGCGTTCGGCGTGACGAGGTCGGGGTGCAGCGCGGCCCAGCGGGTCAGGTCGTGCGCGTCGACCACGACGGCTCCGGGGCGGTCACGGTCGAGCATCGGCACGACGTCCTCGGCGCGGACGCCCAGGCCGTAGTCGCACACGACGGCGGCGTCGGCGCACCGGACGGCACGGGCCACCGAGCGGGCGAGGCGTTCGCCGTGCTCGGCGGTCGGGGTCGCGGCGAGCTCGTCGACCCGGACCACGACGCGGTCACCGCCGACCACGCGCGACTTCGTCGTGGTGCGGGCACCGGGGATCTCGACCAGGAACGACGTGTCGACGCCGGCAGCCTCGAGCCGCTGGCGCAGGACCTCACCGGCCTCGTCGTCACCGATGAGCCCCACCATGCGGACCCGGGCGCCGAGGGCGCGGGCGTTCACGGCCGTGTTCGCCGCACCGCCGGGCACCGCGATGGTCTCGGTGACGCGGACGACGGGGGCCGGGGCCTCGCGGGACACCCGCTCGGCCTCGCCGACGGTCCAGCGGTCCAGGATGCAGTCGCCGATGACGACGACGAGGGGTTCGCGGTCGTCGATCGT
The DNA here is from genome assembly GCF_003234605.2 of Curtobacterium sp. MCPF17_021. Taxonomy (NCBI): domain Bacteria; kingdom Bacillati; phylum Actinomycetota; class Actinomycetes; order Micrococcales; family Microbacteriaceae; genus Curtobacterium; species Curtobacterium sp. MCPF17_021. The sequence goes on from NZ_CP126252.1 coordinate 1,920,293, forward strand.
GGCGACGAGGTCGCGGACCAGCCGGACGTCGGCGGTCATCGGGTGCCTCCCACGGTGTCGGCGCTGCCGGCGGTGGCGCCGGCAGCGGCTGCGGGGCCGGCGGTGCCTGCTGCGGCGCCGGTGCTGCTGGTGGCTGCGGTGGCGCCGGCTGCTGCGGTCGACGGCTCGGCGGTGCGGCGCGGCGGGGCTGCCTCGAGGTGCACCACCGTCGTGGTCGTCATCTCGTCGAGCAGGTGCGGGCCGTACCCGAACCCGGCGCCCGAGGCACCGCGGGGCTGGGCGCTGCCGCCCGGAGCGCCACCGAACACGGCGTTCACCTTGACGGTGCCGACGGGCAGTTCGGCCGCGGCACGGAGTGCGTGCGCGGTGTCGTTCGTGAGCACCGTGGCTGCGAGGCCGTAGCGGTCGGCCGCGGCGAGCCGGAGGCCCTCCGCGAAGTCCGACACGACGCGCACCGGGGCGATCGGGCCGAAGGTCTCCTCGGTCAGCACGAGCATGTCGTCCGTGCAGTCGGTCAGGACGGTCGCCGGGTAGAACGATCCGAGCCCGCCGGGCGTGACGCCACCGGTCCGGGCCGAGGCGCCGCGGGCGATCGCGTCGTCGACGTGGTGCTGCACGAGCTCGCGCAGCCGGTCGTCCACGAGCGGCCCGAACTCCGCGGCGGGTGCAGCCGTGCGGCGCTCCGCCTCGGCGACGAGCGCGGCGACGAAGGGCTCGGCGACGTCCTGGTGCACGTACACCCGCTCGACGCTGGTGCAGATCTGGCCGGTGTTCGCGAACGCGCCGAGGGCGACCTGTGCGGCGGCCCACTCCGGGTCGACGTCGGCGTCGACGATGACCGGGTCGTTACCGCCGTTCTCGCGGATGACGTGGGCGCGGGTGGTCGCGGCCACCTCGCTCAGGCGGTCACCGGTGGCGGTCGACCCGACGTGCGCGTAGACGTCAATGCCCTCCTGCGCCAGGAGCAGCTCGCCGGTGGTCGCGTCGCCGTCGACGCCGATGAGCACGCCGTCCGGCAGGACCTCGGCGAGCAGCGCGTTGAGTCGGGCGAAGGTCGCCGGGCAGCGTTCGCTGCCCTTGTGCACCACCGTGTTGCCCGTGACGATCGCTGCGCCGAGGATCCCGCAGGCCACGGCGACCGGGTCGTTCCACGGCGTCAGGGCGAGCACCACGCCGCGCGGGTGCGGCACCGACCAGTCGGCGGCACCGAACTGCCCGCGCAGGGCCTCACCACGGTGCACCGGCCCGAGCTCGGCGTACTGCACGAGCGTGCCGATGCCGGCCTCGACCCCACCGAGGGCGTCGCCGGGCACCTTGCCGGTCTCGCGGGTGTTCAGGTCCGCCAGCTCCTGCGCGTGCGCACGGAGGTGCTCGGCCGCGGCGTGCAGCAGTGCACCGCGCTCGGCCGGCGCGGTCCGGGCCCAGGCACCGGCAGCGGCACGGGCACGGGCGACGGCGTTGCGGACGTCGTCCTCGGTCGAGCGTCGCACGGTGGACGCGATCGATCCGTTCACGGGGTCGGTCACCACGAGGTCGTCGGCGGCGGGGGGTGCGATCGTCATGGGGTCCTTCCGGAGGCGGGCGGGGCCTCACACGGTGCTCGTGCTCCGCTGTGTGCGGTCACGGCATCGCGCTTCTCGTCCATCCGGGGGCGCTGCTGGGCGTCCGGACGGGTCCGACCGGTAGACGTGGAGCTGTGCAACAGATCGGTGTGGGCGGAGAACGGTTCGACGGTGTCAGCGAGATCGCGGTGCTCCGCGGTGGGGGACTGGGCGACCTGATGTTCGCCCTCCCGGCGGTCGAGGCCCTGGCCGCCGCGTACCCCGGGGCCCGGATCACGCTGCTCGGGGCGCCGTCGGCGCGGCCGGTGCTCGAGGGTCGCACCGACGCCGTCCACGCCTTCGAGGAGCTCCCCGTCGTCCCCGGCGTCCGGGACTCCGGCGAGGGCGCACCGACCGAGCAGGACTTCTTCGACCGGCTGCACGGGCGCTTCGACCTCGCGGTGCAGCTGCACGGCGGCGGCCGGAACTCGAACCCGTTCCTGCTCCGGCTCGGGGCCCGTCACACCGTGGGCACCGCCACCGAGGACGCCGAGGTCCTGGAGCGCTGGGTCCGCTACGTCTACTACCAGCACGAGGTCGTCCGGGCGCTCGAGGTGGCCTCGCTCGCCGGTGCCGAGCCGGTCACCCTCGACCCCCGACTGCACGTCCCCGAGGCCGCGCGGGCCGGGGTCCGGCAGCGCCTCGGGGTCCGGGGACGCCTCGTCGCGATCCACCCCGGCGCCACCGACCCGCGTCGCCGCTGGAGCCCCTCGCGCTTCGCCGAGGTCGCCCGTGCCCGGCTCGCCGCCGGGGACGACGTGGTGCTCGTGGGTGACGACTCGGACGTGCCGGCGTCGTCCGCCATCGTCGCGTCGCTGTCGCCCGAGCTCCGGGAGCGCGTGCACGACCTCACCGGGTCACTGCCGCTGCGCGAACTCCCCGACGTCCTCGCCGCCGCCGACGTCATGGTCGGCGACGACTCCGGCCCCCGGCACCTCGCCGTCGCCGTGGGCACCCCGACCGTCGGGGTGTTCTGGTTCGGCAACGTGATCAACGCCGGGCCGTTCGACCGTGGTCGGCACCGCGTGCACCTGTCCTTCGTGACGCAGTGCCCGGTGTGCGGCACCGACGTCACCCAGGTCGGCTGGACCGCCGAGCGGTGCGAGCACGACCCGTCCTACGTGGACCAGGTCGAGCCGGAGGCCGTCCTCGCCGACGTCGAGGACCTGCTCCGCACGACCTGACGAGCCTCGCACCGTGCGAGCTCCGGTCTCGTGCGCGCGCCGTCACCCCGTGCGCGGTTCACCGCTGCGTGCGGCGCTGCAAGCGCGCACCCAGCCGTCAACGCTGCACCAGGCGACGCACCGCGCACCGTGCAGGGAACGCGACCCGACGCCGGACGGGAGGCCCGCTGCCAGCCCGCAACGCGCCTCCCGGCCGCACCGTGCGCACGCCGTCGCCCCGTGCGCGGTTGCCCGCTGCGTGCGGCGCTGCAAGCGCACACCCAGCCGTCAACGCTGCACCAGGCGACGCACCGCGCACCGTGCACGGAACGCGACCGGACGCCGGACGGGAGGCCCGCTGCCAGCCCGCAACGCGCCTCCCGGCCGCACCGTGCGCACGCCGTCGCCCCGTGCGCGGTTGCCCGCTGCGTGCGGCGCTGCAAGCGCACACCCAGCCGCCAACGCTGCACCAGGCGACGCACCGCGCACCGTGCACGGAACGCGACCCGACGCCGAACGGGAGGCCCGCTGCCAGCCCGCAACGCGCCTCCCGGCCGCACCGTGCGCACGCTGTCGCCCCGTGCGCGGTTCACCGCTGCGTGCGGCGCTGCAAGCGCGCACCCAGCCGCCAACGCTGCACCAGGCGACGCACCGCGCACCGTGCACGGAACGCGACCGGACGCCGGACGGGAGGCCCGCTGCCAGCCCGCAACGCGCCTCCCGGCCGCACCGTGCGCGCGCCGTCGCCCCGTGCGCGGTTGACCGCTGCGTGCGGCGCTGCATGCGCACACCCAGCCGTCAACGCTGCACCAGGCGACGCACCGCGCACCGTGCACGGGACCCGGGACACGGGACACGGGAGGCGCGGTGCCAGCCGGCACCGCGCCTCCCGTCCGTCAGCGGCGAGCGGCTACGGCCAGCTCGGCTCCGTCGCCGGCATGATCGACAGCTCGCGGATCTCGCAGCCGGCCGGCTGCGACAGCGCGAAGATGATCGAGTTCGCGACGTACTCCGGCTCGATGAGCTGCGCGTCCGGGCCCGGCTTGTACTGCTCGGTCCGGTCGGCGAAGAAGTTCGTGCGCATCCCGGCGGGGATGATGTTGGTCACGCCGATGCGACCGGCGGTCTCGGCGGCCAGCGCCTGCGAGAACCCGCGGACGCCGAACTTCGACGCCGAGTAGGCGGTGCCGTCGCCGACGCCGCGCAGGGCGAGCGACGACGAGATCGTGACGACGCGGCCGTGCGTGGCCTCGAGGGCGGGCAGGGCGGCGCGCACGGTCGAGGCGGTGCCGATCAGGTTGACGCCGACGATCTGCTCCCACTTGCCGGACGAGATCGCGTCGATCGGGGCGGGGGTGTCGATGCCCGCGGCGGTGACGACGGCGTCGAGGCCGCCGTGCCGCTCGGCGGCGTCACGGACCGCCTGCTCGACGGCGTCGGTGTCCGAGACGTCCACGGCGACGGCGTCGACGCCCTCGGGGACGGCGTCGATCCGCAGGTCGAGGACGATCGGGGTGCCGCCGGCCTCGGTGACGGCGGCGACGACGGCGGCGCCGAGTCCGGAGGCGCCGCCGGTGACGAGGACGCGGCCGATGGGGGTGGTGGGGACGGGCATGGATGTCCTTTGCGTAGTGGAGCGGGAAGTGGTCGAGCGGGTGTGGGACGGCGAGCCGACGCTCAGCCGACGCGTTCGATCGCGGCGGCGAGCCGGGTGGTCGAGCGGCCCGGGTGGAACGGCACGGTGACGACGCGGCCACCCCACTCGGCGAGGGTCGCCGTCTCGGGCAGTTCGCTCGCGGTGTAGTCGCCGCCCTTCGCCCAGACGTCCGGGCGGAAGCGGCGCAGGGCCTCGTCGGGGGTGGACTCGTCGAACACCACGACGGCGTCGACGCAGTCGAGTGCCAGGAGCAGCTCGACCCGGTCGTCCTGGGTCATGATCGGCCGGTCCGGGCCCTTCAGAGCGCGGACCGACGAGTCCGAGTTGAGGCACACGACCAGGCAGTCGCCGAGCGCACGGGCGGCCGACAGGGTGCGGGCGTGCCCGGCGTGCAGCAGGTCGAAGCAGCCTCCGGTCGCGACGACGGTGCCGCCGGCGCTCCGGACGTCGTGCACCAGGCGCATGGCGTCCCGGTCGGCCCCGGGCACGGCGAGCGGCGCGGGACCGTCGTCGGCGAAGAGCGCGGTGACGCCACCGGCGGCCAGGTACTCGGATGCGGCGACCACGCCGGCGGAGACGGCGTCGGGGACGTCCGCGCCGGACGCCAGTGCGACGGCGACGCCCGCGGCGAGCCGGTCGCCGGCGCCGCAGGGGTCCCCGGCGCTGACGGACGGAGCCGGCACGAAGCGGCTGTCGCCCTGGGCGTCGGCGAGCAGCGCACCGCGGTCACCCATCGTCACGGCGACGGCGCCGGCCTGCCACTGTTCGACGAGCCGGGCGGCGGCGACGGTCGCGAAGGGCACACCGTGTCCCTCGACGTCGGTGAAGCGTCGCGCCTCGGCAGCGTTCGGGGTGGCGACGGTGGTGCCGGGGACGGGCGCGGCGCCCTTGGGGTGCGGGTCCCAGACCACCGGCAGGCGCTCGGCCGCACGGGTGAGGGCGTCACGCAGTGCCGGGGCAGCGGCGACCCCGCGGCCGTAGTCGGCGACGACGATCGCGTCGACGCCGTCGAGGGCGGCGGTCATCGCGTCGGTGGCCTCGGGCACGGACGGGGTCGCGCAGCCCTCGTCGATCCGGACGAGGGCGTGGTCGACGACGCGCACGCGGGTCTTCACGGGGGTGGGGACTCCGGACGGTCCCGCGACGATCGTGACGTCGGGGAGCAGGTCGCGGATCTCCTGGGCACGGCCGTCGTCGCTCAGGACGGTGACCAGGGTGACGTCGTGGCCGTCGCGGGCGAGCATGGTCGCGACGAGCCCGGCACCACCGGCACGGCGGTCGTCGGTGGCGACGTCCACCACGGGGACGGGGGCGTCCGGGCTCAGGCGTTCGCTCGTACCGGACACGTCGACGTCGAGCAGGGTGTCCCCGACGACGGCGATGCGGAAGCGCGGAGCGGCGGCACGGCCACCGGCAGCACCGGAACGCGGAGCGACGGCAGCGGGCCCGCTCATCGACGGCCCCCGCGACGCAGCGTCGGCTCCATCGCCTTGCAGAGCGCGTGCACCAGGACGAGCTGCGCCTCCTGCACGTTGGCGGACGGCCCCTCGATGCAGATCGCGTCGTCGACCAGGTCGGCGAGCGGGTTCGGTCCGGAGCCGGTCAGGGCGAGGGAGCGGGCGCCCACGGCACGTGCGGCCTCGGCGGCCCGCAGCAGGTTCGGGCTCTTGCCGCTCGTCGACAGCAGCACGAGGACGTCACCGGCACGGGCGTGCGCCGACACCTGCCGTGCGAACACCTGGTCGTAGCCGTAGTCGTTGCCGATGGCGGTCACGGCAGAGGTCTCGGCGTGCAGCGAGATGGCCGAGTACGCGGGCCGGTCGCCCTCGAAGCGGCCGGTGAGCTCGGACGTCAGGTGCTGCGCCTCGGCAGCCGAGCCGCCGTTGCCCGCGGCGAGCAGCCGACGTCCGGCGACGAGCCGCCCGGCGATGTCGTCCGCCCACTCGGCGATGTGGTCCCGGTGGTCGACGAGGGAGGCGATCACGGGGACCGACGCGGCGACGTGGTCGACGACGACGCGGGCGCTGTCGGTGACGGCGCGGTCCTCGATCCCGGTCTGCTGGTCGATGGTCATCGTGCGGTCCTCTCCGTCGACTGCGCGGCGCGGGTGACCCGGCCGGCGTGGGTGGTGCGCGAGCGGCCGGCGGCGGGCCCGGTGGTGCTGGCGGACGAGGTCGCGCCGGCGAGCAGGCGCTCGTAGACGCGCTCGCTGTCGGCCGCGACCTTCTGCCACGTGTAGCGGGACTCGGCACGCTGTCGACCGGCACGGCCGTACGCCTCGCGGCGCTCCGGGTCGTCGAGCAGTGCGCCGACGGCCTCAGCCACCGCGGTCTCGTCGCGCGGCGGCACGTGCAGGCCGGTGGCGTCCTCGACGACGGTGTCGATGAGCCCGCCGACGCTCGACGCGACCACCGGGCGGCCGCAGGCCATCGCCTCGAGCGGCACGATGCCGAACGGCTCGTACCAGGGGGCGCAGACGACGACGTCGGCGCTGCGGTAGACGGCGGGCATGTCGTGCTGCCCGAGCTGCCCGCGGAACGTCACGTGGTCGCGCACGCCGAGTGACCGGGCGAGGGTGTCGAGGCGCTGGTACTCGGGGTCGTCCACCAGGTCGGCACCGGCGACGCCGGCACCGCCCACGACGACGAGCTCGACGTCGCGGCCCTGTTCGACCAGCGCGGCGAGAGCGGCGATCGTCGTCCCGACGCCCTTCCGCTGCACGAGTCGTGAGGCGGTGAGCACCCGGAGCGGACGGTCGCGCTCTTCGACGGGGCCGTCCGGACGGAAGAGCGACACGTCGACGCCGCACGGCACGACTGAGATGCGGTGCAGCGGGACACCGAGGGCCTTGAGCTCGAACGCCTCGTCCGAGCACGTCGCGACGACCTGGTCGACGCTCCGGCCGACGGCGGGTTCGACCCACTCGCGCTCGGCCGGGCTGGTGTCCGCGGCACCCTGGTGCCGGCGCTTCACGACACCCAGAGCGTGGAAGGTCTGCACCACCGGGATCCGCACGCCACCGGTCCGGGCCTGCACCTGCGTCACCGCGTCGAGGGCGGCGTGGCCGGACATCCAGAAGTGCGCGTGCACCACGTCGGGACGGTCGAGGAACCACTCGGCGGCGAGCACCGACGCGAACGTCCCCATGAACGGGAACAGCTCGTCCTTCGGCACGGCACGCGCGGGACCGGCGTCGACGTGCACGACGTCCACACCGGGGCGCAGGGGCACGCGGACGGGCTGCGACGCGTCGTCGCGCCGCGTGTAGACGGTCACGTGGTGGCCGCGGTCGGCCAGTGCACCGGACAGTTCGGCGACGTGGACGTTCTGCCCACCGGCGTCGACCCCGCCGAGCACGGCGAGCGGACTCGCGTGCTCGGACACCATGGCGATCTTCATCGCAGGCTCCCTTCGAGCGCGGCTCCCGCCGCACGGTTCCGTCGCGCACCGCGCGCGACGGCGTCGTCGAGCAGGTCGTCCCAGTCGGCCAGGAACCGACCGAGCGCGTGCCGTGCGAGCACGGCCTCACGCGCCACGAGCCCCCGTCGGCGCGCCTCGTCCGGGTCCTCCAGCAGCAGCCTGGAGGCCCGCACCAGCTCCTCGACGTCGGTCGCGATCGCCCCGGCCTCACCCGGGACCGTGCGGGCCGCGTCCGTCGTCGCGAGCACCAGGACCGGCATGGCCATGTGCATCGACTCGATGAGCGACAGGCCGAGCGAGGTCCAGCGGTTCGGGTGCACGTAGGCCCGCCGTTCGGCCAGCGCCGCGTGCATGGGGTCGGCCTTGACGTCGCCCTGCGCGACCACGCGGTCGCCGAAGCCGAGCTCCGGCAGCCGTTCGGTGCCGATGCCCCAGACGTCGACCGGGGCGACCTCGGCGAAGCGGGGGAGCAGGTCGGTGCCGACGACGCGGTTGCGCCGGACGGGTTCGTTGATGACGACGCCCAGGCGTTCGAGCGACCCGGTGTAGAGCGCGCCGGGGTCGACGACGCCGTGCTCGACGACGGTGGTCCGGGTGGTCCCGCAGTCCCACATCAGGGCGTTCCAGTGCGTCACGTGCGCGATCGTCAGGTCGTCGCGGTCGCGCATCGGGTGCAGGCTGTTCGGCACGTCGGCCCTGGGGGCGTTGTGCTCCACGAAGACGATCGGCACGTCGCGTCCGCCGAGCAGACGGCGGGCTTCCTCGAGCTCCTCGGTGCGCTGCAGGACGACCACGTCGACCTCGGCCTCGGCGACGTCGGCCGGGTCGATCTCGATCGCGGAGTCCGGCCAGTCGCGCCCGCCGCGGCCCAGTCCCCAGGCGTCTCGGGCCGGGGTGGTCGGGATGAGGTACTCGTGGGGGCCGCGGACGAAGGCGTCCATCCAGCCGCCGTGCACGTGCCACACGAGGATCCGCATGCAGGGCCTTCCGGTCGGTGTCGATGGGGTCGCTCCCCGCCGCTGCCGGAGCAGCAGGAGAAGGAGCAGGAGAAGCAGTGGCGCACGCTACGCAGCGCCTTCTGGGCCGCCCCGCAGACTTCTCCGATCAGTCCGCGAAACGCGGTCGAGGAGCCGTTCGTGAGCGGCGAGGACGTCCGCGATGCGCACTCCGGACAGGCACGGGTGGCCGGGGACCGGGCACTCGCGAGCGCGGCTGAGACGGCACGGTGCGGCCTGGTCGCCGAGCAGTTCGACGAGCGGGGCGTACGGCGCCCACTTCACGGCGGGGACGACCGGCGAGAACAGACTCACGATGGGCGCCCCGACGGCCGCGGCGAGGTGGGCCGGACCGGTGTTCCCGACGACGACGACCTCGGCGCCGGCGAGGACGGCCGCGAGTTCGGCGGGGCTGGTGCGGCCGCCGAGGTCGATGCCGGTGTCGCCCGCCACGGCGGCGGTCAGTGCGCGTTCGCCGGGGGAGCCGGTGACGACGACGGGGACGCCGCGCTCGGCGTAGGCGGCGACGAGCGCACGGTGGTGGGACTCCGGCCACGACCGTGCCGGGACGCTGGCTCCGGGGTGGACGACCACGTAGCGGTCGAGGCCGGCCACGGGCGGGGGCGGGACGGCGTCGTGGCGCACCGCGAGCCTCCCGTCGTCGTCCGGCGGCAGCCGGAACCCGGCCGCCTCGGCGATCCGCAGCGCGCGCTCGGGCTCGGGGAGGTCCTCGGGCAGGTCCTCGCCGGGGCGCAGCCGCACGTCGAGCAGCGACCCGGGGTGGTCGACCGAGGCCCCGGAGACCCGGGGGACCCCGGCCAGGCGCAGGAGCAGCGCGAGGGGCAGGGGCGACTGGTGGAAGGACGTCAGGACGACGGCCTCGTCGGGCTGTTCCTCGGCGACCAGCGCGCGGAACTCGGCGAGCAGGGCGTCGTCGATCGGGCGTGCGGTCTCGGTGACCCACGGTGCCGCCCACACCCGCACCCGGTCGATGCCGGGCAGCAGGTCGGCGGCCGGCGCCCCCTGCGGTCCGCACAGCATCGTCACGTGCGCGGCACCGGCGGCGACCGCGCGCACCGCGGGGCCGGCGACCAGGACGTCGCCGAAGGAGTCGAGCCGGGCGACGAGGACGCGCCGACCCGCGCTCACGCCCGGTCCGCCACGCTGCCGATGTGCTCGAGCACCAGGGTGACGGCCTCGTCCAGGTCCGCGGCGACGGTGTCGGCCTCGTCGATCTCCTGAGCGCGGGTGCGCGGGGTGGGCACGAGGATCCCCTGCGCGCCGGCGTTCCGGGCGGCCTGCACGTCGGCGCCGATGTCACCGACGACGACGATCGACTCCGGCGGGATGCCGAGCCGCTCGGCGGCGTCGAGGACCATCCCGGGCAGGGGCTTCCGGCAGGCACAGTCGTCACCGGCGTCGTGCGGGCAGACGCACCACACGTCGAACGGGCCGACGAGCTCGTCGACCCGGGCGTTGGTGGCGTCGACCTCTTCGCGCGTGGCCATGCCCTTCGCGATCACCGACTGGTTCGTGACGACGCCGAGCTGCAACCCGGCGGCACGCGCCCGGTCGACGGCGCGGCGGGCACCGGGGACGGGGACGACCAGGTGCGGGTCGGCGTTGTACGGGACGTCCACCACGAGGGTGTCGTCGCGGTCGAGGAGCAGGCCGCGGATGACGCGGTCCGGTGCGAGGGCCATGCTCCGTGACTACCGGTCCACGGCCGGGGACCGCCCCAGGAAGAGCCGCGGAGCGCGGTCCCGGTAGGACCGTCAGCGTGTCGGGTCTACCGTCGCGGCGGTGACCGCCTTCGAGAAGCTGCCCGAACCCGACGGACGCCCGGAACTGCTCGTCCTCCGTGCCATCAAGCTCGGCGACCTGCTCGTCGCCGTCCCCGCACTTCACGCGCTCCGCCGCGCGTTCCCCGACCACCGCATCACCCTGGCCACCACGGCGTGGCTGGCGCCGGTCGTCGAACTCGTGCCGGCGGTGGACGTCCACCTGGCCCAGCACGGTCTCGACCACCCGATCGCGGTGCCGCATGCTGCCGTCGACATCGCCGTCAACCTGCACGGCGCCGGCCCGGAGTCCTCGGACCTCGTCGCCGCGCTCGCCCCGCGCCGGGTCATCGGGCACGCCGACCCGACCCACGACTACCAGGGCCCGGAGTGGCCGGACGACGTGCACGAGCGCGACCGCTGGGCGGACCTGCTCACGTGGCACGGCATCCAGGCGGACGCCACCGAGGTGCACATCGACCGCCCCGCCGAGCCGCCGGTGGTCGCCGACGCGGCCGTCGTGCACGTGGGTGCCTTCCACGGTGCGCGGCACTGGCCGACGGACCGCTTCGCCGACGTGGTGCGCGGGCTCCGGGCGCGCGGTGCCGACGTGGTCCTGACAGGAGGCTCGGACGACGTCGTGCGCGCCCGCGCCGTCGCCGACGCGGCCGGCCTGGCGCCGGAGGCGGTCCTGGCCGGCACCCTGGACCTGCAGGCCTTCGCCGCGGTGATCGCCGCGGCGCGGCTCGTCGTCACGGTCGACACCGGCGCTGCGCACCTGGCGACCGCGTACGGGGTGCCGTCGGTCGTGCTGTTTGGCCCGGCCCCGCCCGAGGCGTGGGGCCCGCCGTCGACCGGCCCGCACATCGTGCTCACCGACGCCTCGGTCCGTCGCGGCGACGTCTTCGCCGAGGACCCGGACCCGGCGATCCTGGCCGTGACCGCGGACGACGTGCTCGGCGCGGTGGACCGGCTCCGGGTGACCGCTCAGGCGGCCGGGCGGTAGCGTCGACCGAGAGCCACCCGGACCTGCCGGATGCTCGGAGGGAGTCCTTCGTGTTCGAAGCCGCGAACATCCGTGACTGGATCGGTCTGCCGGTCGTCGACGAGGCCGACGACAAGGTCGGCACGCTCGAGAGCATCTACTACGACACCGCCACGTCCGAGCCGGCGTTCGGTGCCCTGACCACCGGCATGGTCGGGTTCCAGAAGCTCGTCTTCGTCCCGCTGTTCGGCGCCACGGTCGCCCCGAAGCACCTGCGCGTGACGTTCCCGAAGAAGCTCGTCAAGGACGCCCCGTCGATCTCCACCGACGGCGAGCTCGACGCTGCGACCGAGCCCGAGCTGTTCCAGCACTACGGGCTGGAGTACCGCACCGGCAGCGGTGGCGAACGCCGACTCGGACGCCGCTGAGCCCGTCCCGCCCCACCGACCGACCCCACCCGACCGACCGATCCGCCGCACCCGCCCGGAGGCCGCAACTGCTCCGCACCGCCCGTACGACGCTGCTCGCCGCCCTGGCGGCGGTCGCCGTCGTCGGGCTGGTGGTGGCCGGTGTCGCGGCACCGGGGCCGGTGGGACCCGCGTCGGCCGCGCCGATGTGGCCCGTCCCGCAGCCCTACCCGGTGCCGGACGACCCGACCGAATCGCTCGCCGACCTCCCGCCCGGCAGCGAGTACGTCGCCCTTGGTGACTCGTACTCCGCCGGCTACGGACTCGGCGACCGGACCCGGCTGCCCACGAGCGCGTGCGTGCAGTCGGCCCGTGACTACCCGCACCGGCTCGCGGCGCGGTTCGGCCTCGACCTGACCGACGTCACGTGCGCGGGCGCCACCAGCGAGGACGTCACGACCGGACACCAGTTCACGGGCGTCCCCCCGCAGATCGAGTCGCTGTCGACGCGCACCCGGCTCGTGACCCTGACGATCGGGGGCAACGACGCAGACCTGTTCGGCACGGCCGCGTCGTGCCTGGCGATCTCGGCTGACGGCCCGGTGTTCTCCGGACGTGACGCGCCGTCGTGCGAGAGCACGCTCGTGCAGGACGGTGAGGACCAGCTCAGCGTGAAGATCCAGTCGCGGGTCGCGCTCGGGATCGCCGACACCCTGGCAGCGGTGCAACGGGCCGCGCCCAACGCCGTCGTCGTGTTCCTCGGGTACCCGGCGATCTTCCCGGACGCCGAGCACACCCCGGCGAAGGGATGCTTCCGCTCGGCGCTGGACCTCGGCACGCTCGCGGGATCGTTCCCCTCGGACACCTTCCCCTTCACCGACGACGACGTGGCGTACCTCCACGGCGTCCAGGAGGAGCTCGACGCGGTGTCCGCATCCGCCGCCGACGCCGCCGGGGTGCGGTTCGTCGACGTCCTCGAACGCACCGAGGCCCACTCGGCCTGCGCCCCGGCGGACGAACGCTACGTCGCCGGCGTCAGCCTGACCGGCTCGAGCGACCTGCGACGCATCGACCTCAAGGCCGGCGCCCTGCACCCGAACGGCCGCGGTGTCGCGTACCTCACCGACCAGATGGCCGACGCGATCCGGGAACTCGCCGGCTGACCCGTTCGGACCCCGCGCTGTCCGTGTGCGCCGCCGGAGGGACCACACACACCGGAGCCGCCGTCTCACGGACGACGTCGTGGAGCAGTGCGCCGGACAGCACCCGCACGTGCCCCCGTCCGAGCACCACGAGCGACGCCCGCCGGGTGCGCGATGCGATGGCGTGCCCCGGGTGCCCCTCCACGAGCAGCGGCCGGATCCGCACCGCCGGGAACCGCGCGGTCAGGTCCTCGGTGACCCGCTGCAGCAGTTCGGCGTTCCGGGCGCGCCACCGCAGGGGATCCTCGGCGAAGTCGGTGAGCCCGGTCCGGGTCAGCACGGGCATCTCCCACGCCCGGAGCAGCGTCAGTCGTCGGTGCAGCCGGACGGCCTCGGCGACGGCGATCGAGACGGCCCGTTCGTCGATGGGTTCCTCGACGGCCAGCACCACGTCGCCGTCGATCGGGTGCGGGCCCTCGGGGACGATCACGGTCGGCACGGCCGCACGGACCGCGACCCGCGCCGGGTCGCCGCCGGCGGTCGAACCCCGTCGGCTCCGGAAGGTCCCGATCACCAGGAGGTCACCGCCGTCGGACTCCTCGACCACAGCGGTGGCGAACGGCCCGGCGTGCCGGTGCACCTCGACGGTGACTCCGGGCAGGGCGGCACGAGCGGCCTCGGCCAGGCGGTCGGCGACCGGTCCGGGGCCCTCGATCGCCGGGTCGGCACCGATGATCCGGATCCGCTCGATCCCGCTGTCCGCGCGGGCGGCGATCCACCGCAGCGCCTCGTCGTGCGGCATCGCGGCGTCCGCGGCCAGCGTCACCGTCGTCCATCGTTCGTCCATCCCGATCGGCCTCCTCCATCGCAGGTCCTCCGGGGGCGTCACACGGCGCTCCGTGCGCCACACGGTACTCCCGGCGCGGGTGTGGGGAACCGGCGGTGGAACCGGGCACGTCGGGTGGTGCGCGGCGTGTGTGTGGTGATCCGGGCCTCCCGGCCGGGTCTGCGTAGTCTCGGGACGTGGTCGTGAGCGCCGGACTGTTGCTGCACCGGACCGGTCCGTCCGGGCCCGAGGTCTTCCTCGCGCACATGGGCGGACCGTTCTGGCGGAACCGGCCGCGTGCCTGGTCCATCCCGAAGGGCCTGGTCGAGGCGGGCGAGGAGCCGCTCGGCACCGCACTGCGCGAGTTCGCGGAGGAGATCGGCGTGTCCGCCCCGGTGACCGCCGCCGACCTGACCGACCTGGGGGAGTTCCGGCAGGCGTCGGGCAAGCGGGTGCGGGTCTTCGCGGCACGGGCGTCGGGGTTCTCGGTCGACACCGTGCGGAGCAACACCGTGCGGCTCGAGCTGCCGCGCGGGTCGGGGCGGTTCGTCGAGGTACCCGAGGTGGACGACGCACGGTGGGTCGGCCTCGACGAGGCGCGGGAGCTGCTGGTGGCCGGGCAGGTCGCTGCGCTCGACGCCCTGGTGGCGCTGGGCTGCGGTGCTGGCGGTTCCTGACGCGCCGTTCGGTTTGGTCGAGTGGTCACGAACTGTCGTCCGGCGGCCCTCCAGCCGACACTTCTCGGCCACCCGGCGACCGGCACGCGGCATGTCGCGTCCACTCGGCGGGACTTTCTTACTCGTGTCGTGCCCCGGACACGAGCCGCGCCCGCTGGATAGTCTGAGAGCGTGTCGGGTTCTCCGGCGCCACAGCAGGGGAGTACACATGCGGCGCTGGCGCGCGGTCACGGCTGGGCTGACGGCCCTCGCACTCGGAGCAGGACTCGCGATCGGCGGCGCGACCAGTGCGTCGGCGGAGCCGGTCGGCAACTGGGGGACCTTCACCCTCAGCGGAGCGAGCCGGGCCTACACCGGCACGATGACGCTCGCCGGGTTCCCCGAGACGACCTTCACGTCGGACTCCCGGCAGTCGACCGTCGTCAGCGGGGCATCGACCTGGCAGTCGGCATCGACCCCGTCGGGCGCGGTCTACGGGACCAGCCGCGGCAAGACCTACATGAACCAGCGACCGAACGTCGACTCGCCCACGACCGGGGCCTCGACGACCACCTACACGTTCGCCGAGCCGACGCCGGGTGCCCAGAGCTGGTCGTTCGTGCTCGGCGACGTCGACGCGGACCGGGCGACCATCTCGGCCACCGTCTCCGGGGGTGGCGCCGCGACCGCGGAGCAGCTCGGCTACGTGCGCTCCTACAACTCGTGCTCGGCCGCCGTCGCCGGAGGGCCGTCGTGCACCGCCGACCCCGACGGTACGACCGGGCAGGACCTGCCCTCCTGGGACCCCGCCACCCGGACCCTCACGGGCAACACCGGCGCGGTCGACACCGCCGGCGCCACGGCCTGGTTCACGCCGACCGTCTCGCTCACCAGCCTGACGATCACGTACCAGCAGCGCAGCGGGTTCCCGGTGTACCAGACCTGGTTCGCCAACCGCACCGCCGCGATCACCGGCACGGCGACCCTCGACGGAGCACCCATCCCCGGGGCGATCGTCCGCGTCACCGCTCCGCGCGGCACCGTCTACACGACGACCACCAACCCCGACGGCACCTACGCGTTCCCGCAGCTGCCGGTGATTGCGAACTACCGCGTCGAGATCACCCCGCCGGACGGTGCCGAGGGCCCTGACCAGCCCACGAGGGTCTCCCTCGCCCAGGCAGGCTCACCGGGCGGCGTGGACCAGCAGGCCGACTTCGCGTTCACGTCGCCGGAGGACACCGTGTCGGTCATCGGCACCGTGGTCGACGAGGACGGCCGACCGGTCTCGAACCTCGAGGTCGTCATCACCGACCCGGACTCCGGGGACGTCCTCGTCGACACGACGACGAACAGCGACGGCGTCTACACCGGCTCCGACCTGCCGTCGGACACCGACCTCGACGTGTCCGTCGCCGACGAGCCACCCGTGACCATCACGACCGGCGACGTCGACGCGGCACCCGCGGTCCCCGACGAGATCGACGCCCCGGCCGCCGACGTCGCGACGGTCGCGGGTCTGGTCTCGCTCGACGGTGCACCCGTGCCCGCCGGCGCGGTCGTCGAGCTCGTCGACGGCACAGGCGCCGTGGTCGCATCGACGGTGACCGATGCCGACGGTCGCTACGTCTTCGCCACTGCGGCGGGCACGTACACCGTCCGGACCGAACGACCGGCGCCGGGGGCGACCGGGGCGACCTCGAACACCGGTGTGACGGCCGTCGCCGGCGAGCGTGCTGCGTCCGACCTGCCGTTCGCCTCCGCCGCCGCAGCCGCCGAGGTCACGACCGACCAGCCCGGCACGGTCGTCGACACGAACGGCGAACCCGTTCCGGACGTCGAGGTCGTCGCGACTCCGACGGACCCACAGTCCGGCGATCCCGTGTCGGTCGTCACGGACGACGATGGTGCGTTCGACCTGACCGGCCTGGAGCCCACGACCGAGTACGCCGTCTCGGTCGACGTCGAGGGGGCCGAGACTGCGACCGTCGTCACCCCGGAGTCCGGGGCCGCGACGCCGCTGGCGTTCGTGGTGCGGGCCGCGGCGGGTCCGGCGCCTGCTCCTGCTCCGTCGCCGTCGCCGAGTGGCTCTGCTTCGGCGGCTCCGACCAGCCCTGCTGCCGGCTCGGGCTCTGGCTCCGCGCCGGTCCCGGGCCAGGGCGACGCGGGGGACGGTGGACCGTTGGCGTACACGGGGGCGGACCTCGGGCCGGGGCTCATCGCCGCCGGGGTGCTCGTGCTGCTCGGTGCGGCGCTGCTGACCTACCGCGCGGTGCGCAACCGCCGCCGCACGGACCACCTACAGGACTGACCGCGCGGCGGGCGCGGTGGCGGCGGTCGCGGTCGCGGTCGCACAACACGCCGCCCGCGTTCGCCGAGGGGCCACGAACCGTCGCCCGCCGACCCGTCAGACGACAGTTCGTGCGACCTCGACGCCCCGCCAACGGCATGTCGTGACCACTCGGCGCCGGGCCGCACGCCTTCGTCGCGGTCGCACAACACGCCGCCCGCGTTCGCCGAGGGGCCACGAACCGTCGCCCGCCGACCCGTCAGGCGACAGTTCGTGCGACCTCGACGCCCCGCCAACGGCATGTCGTGACCACTCGGCGCCGGGCCGCACGCCTTCGTCGCGGTCGCACAACACGCCGCCCCGCGTCCGCCGAGGGGTCACGAACTGTCGCCCGCCGACCCGTCAGACGACAGTTCGTGCGACCCCGACGCCACGCCAACGGCATGTCGTGACCACTCGGGGGCCGGGCACCGCGCGCGTTCGCCGCAACCGCACAACGCGCCGCCGCGGGGACGCCGAGGGGTCAGAAACCGTCGCCCGCCGACCCGTCAGACGACAGTTCGTGCGACCCCGAAGCCCCGCCAACGGCATGTCGTGACCACTCAGCGAACGCACCCGCGCCCGCGGCCCCCGCACCGCCCCTAGCGCGTCCGCGGCCGCCGCACCGAACCCGTGACGACACCGATCGACCCCGTGACCGTCTGGATCGCCCGCCCGACGACCGGCACCGACGTGGTGACGACCGCGAGCGACGACGTGATCGCCTCGATGGACGAGGTCGACAGGTGCTCCTGCGCGTGCGAGTGCACCGGGAACCCACGGCGCGCCAGCACGACGACCCCGAGCGCCCCGACCAGCACCGCGGCACCGGCGAACGGCAGGTACTGCAGCCCGACGATCCCGAGGGCCTGCCCGCCGAACGCCGCACCACCGGCGATGCCGATGTTCGACGCCCCGTTGACCAGCGCGCCCGCGATGTCGGGGGAGACGCCTCCGGCACGGATCGCCGCGGCCATGAAGAGCGTGCCGGTCGTGCCGTTCGCGGCCATCCAGATGCCCGCGACGACCATCGTCCCCATCAGAGAGCCGTGCACGAACGGCATCGTCGCGAAGGCCACGACCATCACGGCGACCGAGGCGATCAGCGTCTGCCGGGGCGCACGGTCGACGAACATGCCGGCGAGCCAGAGCCCGACCACACCGGTGCCACCGAGCACGAGCAGCGCCCCGCTGACCATGCCGGCGTCGAGCCCAGCGTCGATCGCGTACGGCCCGATGTAGGTGTAGACGACGTAGTGCCCGCCGAAAAGCAGCATGTCGGCGATCACGACGGACAGCAGCCCGGTGCGCGCCCAGGCCTTCGGCGACCCGATGTGCGGCGACGAGGCACCGCGGACGGCGGGCAGGAACAGCAGGGCGACGACCGCGAGTGCCGCTGCGGCGACACCGACGGAGAACACGGCCTGGCGCCAGCCGATGTGCTGCGCCACCCAGGTCGCGACGGGCACGCCGAGCACGAACCCGAGCGAGCTGCCCGAGTACACGAACGCGATCGCCCGTCCCGCCAGCCGCGGCGGGACGATCCGGGTGGCGTACGCCGAGGCGACCGAGAAGAACAGTGCGTGCGCGATGCCGCCGACGACGCGTCCGGCGCAGACCACGGCGAACGACGGTGCGAGCGCGACCATCAGGTTCGACACGGTGTAGCCGACGAGCGTGGCGACGAGCACGGTCTTGCGGGGCAGCTTCGCGGTGAACGCGGTGAGCGGCAGCGCGAGGAGCGCGACGGCCGCGGCGTACACGGTGATGACGATGCCCATGGTGGCCTCGGTCACGCCGAGGTCGGCGCTCATCGTGCCGAGCAGCCCGACGGGCATGAGTTCGGTGGTGATGGCGAAGAACGTGGCCAGTCCGAGCACGGCGATGCCGACGATCGACTGGCTGGTGACGGTGATCGGCCGCGTGTGGGTCGACACGGCCGAGGTGGTGGTGTTGGTGGACACGCTGCTGACCTCCTTGCGAGGCACGGTGGAGCGCGCGACGATGCCGATCGTTCTGACGGCGGTGACCGGGAGGGTCTGCGGGGCGCGCTCGCTGGCGGATGTGGATGATGTGGGTACGACTCCACGACGAGTGCGCTCATCCAGTGTTGCACGATGGAACGACTCTCGCGAGGGCATCCAGCAAATACATCGGAGCGCTCCAACGGAACACTCAGGTACTGATCGCCCGCTCAGTACTCGTTCGTCACCCGGCCCTGGACACCGCCACCACGCAGCTCGATCGTCAACGTGCCGCTCCTGGACTGCGCCGACATCGACACCGATCCGTGCAGCGCCGCCTGGCGCGGGAAGCACGCCGTCGACGACTCGATGCGGTCCGCCGTCGCCACCAGGCAGATCGTCGACCGGTCGGTCCCGATACCGGCCCAGACGTTCCAGGGCGTCTCGGCGGTCCCGCCATCGAGCGCCCGGTTCGTGAAGACCAGTCGCGTCGTGTGCAGACTCACCGGCGCGGCGACCGGCCCCGGCAGCTGGTCGGCGTACGTCTGCGGGACGTCGAGCAGCTGTTCGAGCGTGATCGTACCCGCTGTCGGCGTGACGCTCGGCGCTGCGGCGACGTCGGGCTGCGCGGTCCCGACGAGCGTCCCGGCGGCGAACGCGACGCCCACCGCCGCAGCCGCGCCGCCCGCGATCCAGGCGCGTGGTCGCTCCGTCCACAACCACCGCCGCCACCGGGTCCGTCCGGTCGGCTCGGCCTGGAGGCCCGGCTCGTCCCCGCCGACGCCCCGCGCGTCGTCGACGTGGTCGCCCCCACCGCCGTCGGTCACCTCCGACACGTCGGCTCCGGCAGGCACTGCCGCCGAACTGGCGGGCGAGGACACGACCGAGGCGTCAGCGGGCGAAGACACGGGCACCGGCGCGGGCCCTGGACCCGACCCCGTCGCGGACGGGACGGACGTCCGGACCGGACCCGGGCCTCCCGGCAGGGGATCCCGCGCCGTCGACCCCGCACGCGTGCGGGGTCGTCGTCCGCGTTCCAGGTCCTGCAGCGCGATCCGGGCACGCGCCGCGTCCGCCGGGCTCGATCCTGCTCCCCAGGCGACGGCCTCGAGCCGTGCCCGTTCCGCTGCCACGTCGTCGT
This sequence comes from Curtobacterium sp. MCPF17_021, assembly GCF_003234605.2. Classification (NCBI taxonomy): domain Bacteria; kingdom Bacillati; phylum Actinomycetota; class Actinomycetes; order Micrococcales; family Microbacteriaceae; genus Curtobacterium; species Curtobacterium sp. MCPF17_021. The sequence goes on from NZ_CP126252.1 coordinate 1,940,360, forward strand.
GGGCCATGCGCACTCCCGCTCTGCCGGTCGCGTGGACAGGTCCATCGTGGCACCGCACAGCCGTGCGCGCGCACCCAGAACGAGGGAGTAGGCGTGGTGCATGAGCACCGACCCCATGCCGCAGCACGACGCCGACGCCGAGACCCTCGAGCCGCTGAGCCACGACACCCAGTCCGGCGAGGCCGACTACGTCGCCACCAGCCCCGGCGGCGCGGGCACGGAACGCCACGTGCCGACCGCCGACGAGGAGCAGGGCCGCGGCACCGAGTACGACCCGGTCGACCAGGGACCGCAGCAGGAGGGCCAGGGCGGCTAGCGGACCACCCGTCGCAGCACGGCGCGTTCGCCGGAGGTCCAGGCCGCACTCGTCACGACGTAGAGCGCGGCGGCGAGCGGTGCGATCGCCGCGAAGACGACCGTGACGAACGGCACGTACCGACCCACGGCGGCGGTCGCGGCGGCGCCGGGGACGCCCGGCTCCGGTGCCGGCACCGGGTTCCAGTGCGCGTTCGACCGGCGGCTGAGCTCGACGACGACCGCGAGCACCGCCAGCAGGACCAGCACCACCCAGGCGTGCACCCACAGCGGCGACGTCAGGGTGACGACGAGCGAGTGGCCGAGCGGGACCCCGACGAGCGTCGCGTCGAGCAGGCCATTCGTGGTGCCGCCGATCGAGGCGTGCGTGAACAGGGCGTAGACGAGCGACACGACGGGTGCCTGCGCCAGGACGGGCAGGCAGCCGGCCAGCGGCGAGACCTTCTCGTCGGTGTACAGCTGCTGCACCGCTCGCTGCAGCCGCTGGGTGTCGCGGCCGTGGCGCTTCCGCAGCGCCGCGAGCTGTGGTGCGAGGCGCCGGCGGTCCCGTTCGGCCCGCACCTGCAGCACGGACAGCGGGACGAGCACCAGGCGGACGGCCAGGGTGAGGAGCACGACGGCGATCGCCGCGGCGAACGAGCCGGCGACGGGGGAGAGCGCCGCGGTGAGGGCGGTGACGAGGTCCGCGCCGCCGTGCAGCAGCGGGCCGACGAGGGGCAGGGTGGACAGGTCCATGACGGTTCCGATCGGTGGTGGGTCAGCGGGGTGCGCGAGCGGCCCGGCCACCGGTCGGTGGTCAGGCCGGGGTCGCGACCCCCGGTGCCCGTGAGCGGACGTGGCCGTCCGCGTCGGCGTGGCTCCACCCGATCCGGGTGACCAGGTCGGGTACCGCCGACCGGTCCGACACGGATGCCGATCCGACCCCGAGGACGGCTGCCAGCACCGCGACGAGCAGCCGGGCGACGACGACGGTCACGGCGACCGCGGTCAGCCCGAGTGCCGCCACGGCCAGCAGGGGCAGCACCCCGGGGGCCGGGTCGCCGAGCACCAGCGCGGCGGTGGCGCGGAGCAGCAGGAGGACGGCGGTCATGGTCCGTTCAGCGTAACGCCCGCGTGCCGTCGAGGACCGGAAGGTGCGGCGGGGGAGGATCACGGCATGACCGCAGGTTCGCCGAGCACCCCAGCGACCGTCGCGCTCGAGGCGGCCGGGGTCCCGTACACGCCGCACGTGTACGAGCACCACGAGAGCGCCACCAACTTTGGAGAAGAGGCGGCCGCCGCCCTCGGGCTGCGCGAGGAGCAGGTCTTCAAGACCCTCGTCGTCTCCGTCGACGGCACCCTCGCCGTCGCGATCGTGCCGGTGGCGAACCGGCTCGACCTCAAGGCGATCGCCGCCGCGGTCGGCGGCAAGAAGGCGACGCTGGCCGATCCCGCCCTCGCCGAGAAGCGCACGGGCTACGTGGTCGGCGGGATCAGCCCGGTCGGCCAGAAGACCCGGCTCCGCACCGTGCTCGACGAGTCGGCGCTGTCGTACGCGAGCATCTTCGTGTCCGGCGGACGTCGCGGCTTCGACGTCGAGGTGGCACCGACCGACCTCGCACGGATCACCGAGGCGGTCGCCGCACCCATCGCGCGGACCTGAGTCGAGTCGCCGCAAGTTCTTTCGGCACCCGGGAATGACCCGGACCCTCCTGCGTTGCATTGAGTCGAAGGCACTCAAGTTCCCCAGGAGGTCCCTTTGCCAGAGACGTTCGGCCCGACCGGTAGCAACGACTCGTTCGACGAGTTCCTCGCCCGCCTGCTCGCGGCACAGCGCACCGGTGACCAGCAGCGCGTCCGCGCGTTCGGTCGACCGGTCGACATCACCCGGCTGCTCAGCCGCCGGACCCACGAGCTGCTCCAGCACACCGCCGAGTACGCGGTCGCGCAGGGGCAGCGCGAGATCGACGCACTGCACATCCTGCACGTGCTCGTCCGCACCGAACCGTTCGACGCCGTCGTGCGTTCCGCCGGGGTCGATCCCCAGCGACTCGCCGAGGAGATCGAGCAGCGCCTGCCGATGGCGCACGAGCCGCTGGCCGAGCAGACCGGCCGCCCGGCACTGACCGGCACCGCCCAGCGCATCCTCGTCGAGGCGACGCAGGCCGCGCGGGGCTTCGGCAGCACCTACACCGACCCCGAGCACGTCTTCTTCGCGCTCGTGATGGACCAGGAGACCGTGACCGGCCAGCTGCTCGCCAGCGCCGGGATCACCCCGCAGGTCATGCAGGACTACGCCCAGCAGGCCGCGGCAGCAGCACGAGAGGGGCGCCCCATGCCCGGAACACCGAACGCCGTCGATGCCGACCAGGCCACCGACAGCGACACCCCGACGCTCGACCAGTTCGGCACCGACCTGACCGAGCGCGCCCGTGACGGGCACGTCGACCCGGTGATCGGCCGCGCCGACGAGATCGAGCAGACCGTCGAGATCCTGCTCCGCCGCACCAAGAACAACCCGGTGCTGATCGGTGAGCCCGGTGTCGGCAAGACCGCCATCGTCGAGGGCCTCGCCCAGCGCATCGTCGACGGTGACGTCCCCGCACTGCTCCAGGGCAAGCGGGTCGTCGCACTCGACCTGCCCGGCATGCTCTCCGGCACCCGCTACCGCGGCGACTTCGAGGAGCGCCTCACCACGGCGATGGACGAGATCGCGGCGCACGCCGACGAGCTCATCGTCTTCGTCGACGAGCTCCACACCGTCGTCGGCGCCGGTGGCGGCGGCGAGGGCGGCTCGATGGACGCCGGCAACATCCTCAAGCCCCGGCTCGCCCGCGGAGACCTGCACCTGGTCGGCGCGACGACGCTCAACGAGTACCGCCGGATCGAGAAGGACGCCGCGCTCGAGCGCCGGTTCCAGCCCGTCACGGTGGGGGAGCCCAACGTCGAGGACGCCGTCGCGATCCTGACCGGCCTCGCCCCGCGCTACGCCGAGCACCACGGCGTGACCTACTCGGACGACGCCCTGCGCGCCGCCGTGGAGCTCTCGCACCGCTACGTGACCGACCGGCACCTGCCGGACAAGGCCATCGACCTCATCGACCAGGCCGGTGCACGCCGTCGCCTCGCCCTGTCGGGTGACATCGACGTCGAGGCACTGCGTGCCCAGGTCGCCGACCTGACGGCCCGCAAGGACCGCGCGGTCGCCGAGGAGCACTACGAGGAAGCGTCCGACCTGCGCGACGAGATCGTCGGACTGGAGGCCCGGATCACCGCCGCCTCGTCGGCGGACGCGACCCGCCCCTCCCGTCCGGAATCCGCGGACACGTCGATCACGGAGGCCGACATCGCCGCCGTGGTGTCACGTGCCACCGGGATCCCGGTGACCCGCCTCGGTTCGGCCGACAAGACGCGGCTCGCCGCGCTCGAGTCCGAGCTGCACGACCGAGTCGTCGGCCAGGACGACGCCGTGCGGGCGATCGCCAAGGCGGTACGGCGCAGCCGGACCGGCATGGGCGACCCGCGTCGTCCGGTGGGCAGCTTCCTGTTCCTCGGCCCGACGGGTGTCGGCAAGACCGAACTCGCGAAGGCCCTGGCGTCGTCGCTGTTCGGTGACGAGTCCGCCATGCTCCGCTTCGACATGAGCGAGTTCGGCGAACGCCACACCGTCTCCCGCCTGGTCGGTGCCCCTCCCGGGTACGTCGGCTACGACGAGGCCGGCCAGCTCACCGAGCGTGTCCGCCGCAACCCGTACTCGGTGATCCTGCTCGACGAGGTCGAGAAGGCCCACCCGGACGTCTTCAACCTGCTGCTGCAGGTGCTCGACGATGGTCGCCTCACCGACGGGCAGGGGCGGACGGTCGACTTCCGGAACACGGTCGTCATCATGACGTCGAACATCGGCTCGGAGTTCCTGGCCTCCCGCTCGGGAGCGCTCGGGTTCTCCCCGGTCGGTGCGACGGACGGCTACGCCGAAGACGACCTGCGGGCCCGCGTGATGGGCAAGCTGCGCGAGGCGATGCGGCCCGAGTTCATCAACCGCATCGACGAGATCGTGCTGTTCCGCAAGCTCGACCGGTCCCAGATCGCGTCGATCGTGTCGCTGCTGCTGCAGGACACGGCGCTCCGGCTGGTCGCACAGGACATGCTCCTGTCGGTGTCCGACGCGGCGGTCGACTGGCTCGCCGAGCACGGGTACGAGCCGGAGTACGGCGCCCGCCCGCTCCGTCGGCTCATCCAGCGCGAGGTCGACGACCGCATCGCGACCCTGGTGGTCGAGGGCGGGGTCACCGCGGGTGACACCGTGCGGATCGACGTCGAGGGCGATGCCCTGACGGCGCGCGTCGCGGAGCACGCGGCGGTCTAGTCCGGTCGCACGTGCACACGAAGGCCCGGTACCGATTCGGTACCGGGCCTTCGGCGCGCGCGGACGCCCGCGGTGCGCGCCGCCGCCGCGCGCCGTGCGTGCTCCGTCACACGGTGCGAGGTTGCCCGCACCGTGCAGGCCTGTGATCCCGCACCGAGCGCGCGGGCTGCCACCGGTCCGCGGACGACGCACGGTGCAGCCGGGAGACCCGGCTCCGGTGCACGCCGGGAACTCGGCACGGGGCCTGCTCGTCGACACGAGAACACGAACCTCGCACCGTGATCAGCCTGTTCGGGAATGCAATTCCGGATGTTTTCCGGAAAAGGGGTTGCGCTCCGAATTGCGGTGCCGATAGTGTTCACTCGTCGCGAACGGTCGAACATTCGACCCGGACGACTCCGCCAGCTCGAGACCGAAAGGGGGCCGACCATGATGATCTCCGCAACCACTCCGTTCCGTGGAATCCGTGGACGCGTCGGTACCCCGTTCCGCGTCCGCTGACCCGGGGCGTCCCACTCTCCTGACACCTGTGCCTCCGGGCACCTTGCGCTGAGCCGATCAGGCTCGCGCAGCACCGGTTCGTTCATCCGCTGAGCGGCTCGACGGCACGTTGGTGCGTGCCGTCCGATCTGCGCGGACGACGCCGGAAGAATGTCGGTGGACAGTGCGACGCTCTCGGTGTCGACAAGCATTCCGCGATCGTTGTCCGAACATTTCCGGACCATCCCGGAGTGCATTCTCACGCATTCATTTCCTACTGCCCGCAACCCGGGCGGATTCGTCCTGCCCGACACCCGGGCAGCTCTGCCGTGCCCTGAAGGGGAACACCGTGTCCACGAAGACCACCACCCGTCCACCCGATACCCGCGCGGTGCGCCGCCGGGTCTCACTCGCCGACCGCATCGCACTCCGAGTCGGGATGTCGCTCATCATCTGGAGCCGACGCACCCGCAAGGAGCGGCCCGAGGTCGACCTCGCCACGTTGGCCCGCATGGAGCGCGAACGCCAGCAGCGCGAGGCCGACTGGATCACCCAGGGCGCCGCCATGCGGATGTGGCGCTGACCCGCGGCGCTGCGGCGCTGCGGCGCCGGCGCTGTCGTCGGCGTCAAGCACGCACGCACCGTGCGTCGTTCCGAAGCCCGTGCGGACTGAACGGCTCGGTGCGAGGAAACAACCTCGCACCGAGCCACCTGCGGCAGACCGTCCGACCGAACCCGCACCGTGCCGCGATCGGCCGGCCCCGCACGAGGCGACCACCCTCGCACCGTGCGCCGACGTGTCGGACGCACCCCGGGCCTCCCGTACCGTTGGCGGGTGACCGAAACCGCAGCTGCACTCGTCGAACGCCTCACCGCCCTCGTGCCGGACTTCCCGAAGCCGGGGGTGCTCTTCCGTGACGTGACGCCGGTGTTCTCGGACGCCGTCGCGTTCGGCCGCGTGTGCGAAGCACTCGCGGCACCGTTCGCGGTCGGAGCCGGGTTCGACGCGGTCGCCGGCATCGAGGCCCGGGGCTTCGCACTGGCCGGGGGCATCGCCGCCCAGCACCAGGTCGGCGTGCTCACCGTGCGCAAGGCGGGGAAGCTCCCCGGCGAGGTCCTCAGCGAGCAGTACGCGCTGGAGTACGGCGAGGCCGAGCTCGAACTGCGCCCCGGCCAGCTGCCGGCCGGCACCCGGGTGCTCGTCGTCGACGACGTCCTGGCCACCGGCGGGACCGGCGCTGCGACCATCACGCTGCTCGAACGTGCCGGGTACCAGGCCATCGGCTTCGCCGCTCTGCTCGAGCTCGACGGCCTGAACGGGCGCGAGCGTCTCGAGCCGCGGCTGCCCGTCGCGACGCTCGGCGCCGTCCCGGCCTGAGCGCGGGCAACCGCGCGGTCGGGGCGGCATCCGTTCTCTCCACAAGCGCGTCCCCGGCGTCCGCACGCGAGCACGTCTCGCACTAGTCTTGACGCACCATTTCGATCGAGGAGTCCCATCATCGTGACCGAGTCAGTCGCACCCGCGCCCGCCGAGCTTCCCAAGGCACCCGAGCCCCGGACCGCGACGACGACCACGACCGGCACCGAGCTCTTCGACGGTGAGCGCGGCGTCGTCGCGATCCGTGTCGACGGTGTCCTGAAGGACCTCGCGGCGGACGTGCAGGCCGGCGAGACCGCCGAGGCCGTCACCCTGCAGGAGAAGGACGGGCTCGACATCCTCCGCCACTCGGCCGCCCACGTGCTGGCGCAGGCCGTGCAGCAGATCAACCCGGACGCCAAGCTCGGCATCGGGCCGCCCGTCACCGACGGCTTCTACTACGACTTCGACGTCGCCGAGCCCTTCACCCCAGAGGACCTCAAGGCGATCGAGAAGGGCATGGACCGCATCGTCAAGCAGGCCCAGCGCTTCCGTCGCGTGGTCGTCACCGACGAGCAGGCACGCGAGCTGATGGCGGGGGAGCCCTACAAGCAGGAGCTCATCGGCCTCAAGGGTGCGGCATCCGACGGTGACTCCGGCGAGAGCGTCGAGGTCGGTGCCGGCGAGCTCACCGTGTACGAGAACGTCGACCCGAAGTCGGGCGAGGTGCTCTGGCAGGACCTCTGCCGCGGCCCGCACGTCCCGCACACCCGCTGGATCGGCAACGCCGCCAAGCTCATGCGCGTCGCCGCCGCGTACTGGCGCGGCTCGGAGAAGAACCCGCAGCTGCAGCGCATCTACGGCACCGCCTGGCCCGACAAGGACCAGCTCAAGGCGTACCTGGTGCGCCTCGAGGAAGCCGCCAAGCGCGACCACCGCAAGCTCGGCGCCGAACTCGACCTGTTCTCGTTCCCCGACGAGATCGGTTCCGGCCTGGCGATCTTCCACCCGAAGGGCGGCATCATCCGCCGCGAGATGGAGGACTACTCGCGCCGTCGGCACGAGGAGAACGGCTACTCGTTCGTCTACACGCCCCACATCACCAAGGGCGACCTGTTCGAGACCTCCGGGCACCTCGGCTGGTACAAGGACGGCATGTTCCCGGCCATGCACATGGACGAGGCGAAGGACGAGGACGGCAACGTCACCCGGCAGGGCGCCGACTACTACCTCAAGCCGATGAACTGCCCGATGCACATCCTGGCGTACCGGTCGCAGCCCCGCTCCTACCGCGACCTGCCGCTCCGGATGTTCGAGTTCGGCACGGTGTACCGCAACGAGAAGTCCGGCGTCATCCACGGCCTCACCCGCGTGCGCGGCCTGACCCAGGACGACGCGCACATCTTCACTACGCAGGAGAAGATGAAGGAGGAGCTGACCACGACCCTCGCGTTCGTGCTCTCGCTCCTGCGCGACTACGGGCTCGACGACTTCTACCTCGAGCTGTCGACGAAGGACCCGGAGAAGTACGTCGGTGACGACGAGGTCTGGGACGTGGCGACGGAGACCCTGCGCCAGGTCGCCGAGGAGTCCGGCCTCGAGCTCGTCCCCGACCCCGCCGGCGCCGCGTTCTACGGTCCGAAGATCTCCGTGCAGGCCCGCGACGCCATCGGCCGCACCTGGCAGATGTCGACCGTGCAGCTCGACTTCAACCTGCCCGAGCGCTTCGGCATCGACTACACCGCGGCCGACGGCTCCCGCCAGCGTCCGGTGATGATCCACCGCGCGCTGTTCGGCTCGATCGAGCGCTTCTTCGGGGTCCTCACCGAGCACTACGCGGGCGCGTTCCCGGCGTGGCTGTCGCCCGTCCAGGTCGTCGGCATCCCGGTCGCGGCCGAGTACGGCGACTACCTCGACGAGGTCATCGCGAAGCTCCGCGCGCACGGCGTCCGCGCCGAGGTCGACCACTCGGACGACCGCATGCAGAAGAAGATCCGCACGCACACCAAGGCGAAGGTGCCGTTCCAGCTCATCGCCGGTGGCGACGACCGCGATGCCGGCGCCGTCAGCTTCCGCTTCCGCGACGGTCGCCAGGACAACGCGGTGCCCGTCGACGAGGCCGTGGACCGCATCCTCACCGCGATCCGCGAGCGCACGCAGGTCTGATGGCGCAGTCGGGAGGCCCGGAGCAGGCCGGTGGGACCGGTCACGTCGACGACGTGGCCGGCCCCACCGCCGCCGCGCCCTCCGAAGGCGCGGACACCGATCCGCTGGTGATCCGCGACGCGGCCACCGGCGCAGCCGTCCCGGACGCGTTCCAGCGGCTCTGGAACCCGCACCGGATGGCCTACATCGACGCCGGCCGCGAAGGCCGGGGTCGCGGGCACGACGACGACTGCCCCTTCTGCGAAGCCCCGCGGATGTCCGACGAGGACGCCCTGATCGTGGCCCGGGGTGAGCACGCCTACGTGCTGCTCAACCTGTTCCCGTACAACAACGGGCACCTGCTCGTCTGCCCGTACCGCCACGTCCCGCTCTACGACGAGGCGACGCCTGACGAGCTGCGCGAGATCGGCGAGCTGACGCAGACCGCGATGCGGGTGCTGCGCGAGGTCTCGCACTGCGACGGCTTCAACATCGGCATGAACCAGGGCGAGGTCGCCGGTGCCGGCGTGGCCGCACACCTGCACCAGCACATCGTCCCGCGGTGGCAGTCGGACGCGAACTTCTTCCCGATCATCGCCCGGACGAAGTCCATGTCGCAGTTGCTCGGCGAGACCCGTCGACTCGTCGCCGACGGGTGGCCCCGGGCGCACTAGACTGGTCGGCATCATGAGCGACAGCACCAGCACCTCCGGCACCCCTGGCACCTCGATCACCGGCTCCGACCGCGTCAAGCGCGGACTCGCCGAGATGCTCAAGGGCGGCGTGATCATGGACGTCGTCGACGCCGAGCAGGCCCGCATCGCGGAAGAAGCCGGTGCGACCGCCGTCATGGCCCTCGAGCGCGTCCCCGCCGACATCCGCGCGCAGGGCGGCGTCGCACGCATGTCCGACCCCTCGATGATCGAGGAGATCATCGCCGCGGTGTCGATCCCCGTCATGGCGAAGGCCCGCATCGGCCACTTCGTCGAGGCGCAGGTGCTGCAGGAGCTCGGTGTCGACTACATCGACGAGTCCGAGGTGCTGTCGCCGGCCGACTACCTCAACCACATCGACAAGTGGAAGTTCACCACCCCGTTCGTCTGCGGTGCCACCAACCTGGGCGAGGCGCTCCGTCGCATCGCCGAGGGCGCGGCCATGATCCGTTCCAAGGGCGAGGCCGGCACCGGTGACGTGTCCGAGGCCACCAAGCACATCCGCACCATCACCAAGGAGATCGCGGCGCTCCGCAACCTGCGTGACGACGAGCTCTACGTCGCCGCCAAGGAGCTCCAGGCCCCGATCGACGTCGTGCAGGAAGTCGCCCGCACCGGCAAGCTCCCCGTCGTCCTCTTCACCGCCGGTGGTGTCGCCACCCCGGCCGACGCCGCGATGATGATGCAGCTCGGTGCCGACGGTGTCTTCGTCGGTTCCGGCATCTTCAAGTCCGGCGACCCGGCAGCGCGTGCCGCCGCGATCGTCAAGGCGACGACCTTCCACGACGACCCCAAGGTCATCGCCGAGGTGTCCCGTGGTCTGGGCGAGGCGATGGTCGGCATCAACGTCGCCGACGTCCCCGCACCGCACCGCCTCGCCGAGCGTGGCTGGTAGTCCGACGAGCGGCGCTCGGCCCCGCATCGGGGTCCTGGCGCTGCAGGGTGACTTCCGTGAGCACATCGCCTCGCTGACCGAGCTCGGCGCCGACGTGGTGCCGCTCCGTCGCCCCGAGGAGATCGAGACCCTCGACGGCGTCGTGATCCCCGGGGGCGAGTCGAGCGTGATGGACAAGCTGTCCCGCGCGTTCGGCGTCGCCGAGCCCCTCGCCGACGCGATCCGCGGTGGCCTGCCCACCTACGGCACCTGCGCCGGCATGATCATGCTGTCGTCGCGGATCACCGACGGCATCAGCGGCCAGCAGACCCTCGACGTGCTCGACACCACCGTGCGCCGCAACGCGTTCGGTGCGCAGAACGACTCGTTCGAGATCGACATCCCGATGCCCGACCTCGGCGAGGCCCCGGTGCACGCGGTGTTCATCCGGGCCCCCGTCGTGGAGCAGCGCGGCGACGACGTCCACGTCCTCGGCGTGCTGCCCGACGGCCAGGTCGTGGCCGTGCAGCAGGGCAACGTCATCGCGAGTGCGTTCCACCCCGAGGTCGCGGGCGAGGACCGCTTCCACCGCCGGTTCCTCGACCTGGTGCGCAGCGCCTGAGGCGTGACCGTCCACCCGCCGCACCGACGGGACGGAAGCCGCGCCGCGCCTCCAGGCCGGTGTTCGGCCCACAGGGCCGCTAAACTGAGCGGGACTTTCCGCAAGACGCAAGGAGAACCGTGTCCGGGCATTCCAAGTGGGCAACGACCAAGCACAAGAAGGCGGTCATCGACCAGCGCCGTGCCAAGTCGTTCGCCAAGCTGATCAAGAACATCGAGGTCGCCGCGAAGATGGGCGGTGCCGACATGTCCGGCAACCCGACCCTGGTCGACGCCGTGCAGAAGGCGAAGAAGACCTCGGTCCCCAACGACAACATCGACCGCGCCGTCAAGCGCGGTGCGGGTCTCACGGGCGAGACCATCGAGTACACGACGATCATGTACGAGGGCTACGGCCCCAACGGCGTCGCGATGCTCATCGAGTGCCTCACGGACAACAAGAACCGTGCCGCGGCCGAGGTCCGGACGGCGATGTCGCGCAACGGCGGCACCATGGCTGACCCGGGCAGCGTCGCCTACAACTTCTCGCGCAAGGGCGTCATCTCGGTCACGAAGACCGACGGCCTCGACGAGGACACCGTGATGACCGCGGTGCTGGACGCCGGTGTCGAGGACGTCATCGACCAGGGCGGCGGCTTCGAGATCATCACCGAGGCGAGCGACCTGGTCGCCGCCCGCACCGCCCTGCAGGACGCCGGCATCGACTACGACTCCGCCGACGCCGAGTTCGTGCCCGGCCTCAAGGTCCCGGTCGACGCCGAGACCGCCCGCAAGGTGTTCCGCCTGATCGACGCGCTCGAGGACTCGGACGACGTGCAGAACGTCTACTCGAACTTCGACATCCCCGCGGACGTCCAGGCCGAGCTCGACGAGGACGAGGGCGAGTAACCGTGCTCCGTGTGCTCGGGGTGGACCCCGGGCTCACCCGGTGCGGCGTCGGCGTCGTCGAGGTCGCACCGAACCGGCGCGCACGGCTCGTCCACGTGACGGTCGTGCGCACCCCGCCGGACATGCCGCTCGAACAGCGGCTGCTTCGCATCGCCGACGGCATCGCCGCCGAGATCGACGAGCACCACCCGGATGCGGTCGCCGTCGAGCGGGTGTTCGCGCAGGCGAACGTCCGCACCGTGATGGGCACCGCGCAGGCCGCCGGCCTGGCGCTGCACGCCGCGGCCGCCCGCGGCCTACCCGTCGGCCTGCACACCCCGTCCGAGGTCAAGGCCGCCGTCACCGGCTACGGCAACGCCGACAAGCGTCAGGTGCAGACCATGATCGCGCGCGTTCTCGGTCTCGACGAGGCCCCGAAGCCGGCCGACGCCGCCGACGCGCTCGCGTTGGCCGTGTGCCATGCCTGGAGGCTCGGATCACCCGACGCCGCCGGCTCGCGTGCCACGAACCTCACCCCGGCACAGCGTGCCTGGCGGGACGCCCAGGGCGGCACCGTCGACTCGCCGCTGGCCCGCGCGGCGGCCGCCGCGGCCCGCCCGCAGCGTGGCAGGTCGGCGTCGTCGGTGGGCGGCCCTAGGCTCGGAGCATGATCGCGAGTCTCCGGGGCACCTGCATCGACATCGCCGGTTCGGCCGTGGTGATCGAGGTCGGGGGAGTCGGGTACGCCGTCACCGTGACCCCCGCGCACGCGCTGACGATGCGCCACGGTTCCGAGGTGTTCGTGCGGACCGCCATGATCGTGCGCGAGGACGAGCACCTGCTCTTCGGGTTCGAGTCGACCGACGCCCTGCAGGTGTTCGACCTGCTCCGCGGGGTCTCCGGCGTCGGCCCGAAGTCCGCGATGGGCGTCCTGGCCCACATGGACCCGGCGCAGATCGCGAACGCCGTCGCGAACGAGGACGACGGTGCCTTCCGCAAGGTCTCCGGCATCGGCCCGAAGACCGCCAAGCTCATCATCGTCGCGCTCTCCGGCAAGCTCGTGGCCTTCGAGCAGGCAGCCGTGGTCGCGGCAGCACGGGGGACCGCAGTGCACCCCGCCGCGGTCGACGTCGTCTCGGCGCTCATCGGCCTCGGCTGGCGCGAGGACGCGGCACAGTCCGCGGTCGACGACGCCGTCGCCAACGAGCCCGGTGCCGCCGCGATGGGCACCCAGGCCCTGCTCCGCGCCGCCCTCGGCGCCCTGCGACCCGCGGCAGCCGGCCGGTGAGCGGCATCACGTCCGCCGGCGCCGAGTCGCAGGAGGAACTCGCGTTCGAAGGTGCGCTCCGTCCGCGCTCGCTCGACGAGTTCGTCGGGCAGCGCAAGGTCCGCGGGCAGCTCGACTTGCTCCTCAAGGCCGCGGGCATGCAGGAGCGCACGCCCGACCACATCCTGATGGCGGGTCCTCCCGGCCTCGGCAAGACCACGCTCGCGATGATCGTCGCGCACGAGACCGGGCGACCGCTGCGCATGTCGAGCGGCCCGGCCATCCAGCACGCCGGTGACCTCGCCGCCGTGCTGTCGTCCCTGGTCCCGGGCGAAGTGCTGTTCATCGACGAGATCCACCGCATGGCCCGCTCGGCAGAAGAGATGCTCTACCTGGCGATGGAGGACTTCCGCATCGACGTGATGGTGGGCAAGGGCGCCGGTGCCACGAGCATCCCGCTCGACCTCGCGCCGTTCACGCTCGTCGGGGCCACCACCCGGGCCGGCCTGCTGCCGAACCCGCTGCGCGACCGCTTCGGGTTCACCGCCCACCTCGAGTTCTACGAGAAGGACGAACTCGAGCAGGTCCTGATCCGTGCGGCCCACCTGCTCGAACTCGACATCGACCGGACCGCCCTGCGCGAGATCGCCGGACGCTCCCGTGGCACCCCACGCATCGCGAACCGCCTGCTCCGCCGGGTGCGCGACTACGCCCTCGTGCACCGCACCACCGACGGCATGGCCGCGGTCCAGGGTGCGCTCGACCTGTACGACGTCGACGAACTCGGGCTCGACCGGCTCGACCGGGCCGTGGTCGAGATCATGCTGACCCGGTTCGATGGGGGCCCGGTCGGTCTGAACACCCTCGCCGTCTCCGTCGGCGAAGAGTCCGAGACCATCGAGTCGGTCGTCGAACCGTTCCTCGTCCGCGTCGGGCTCGTGACCCGTACCCCCCGCGGGCGCATCGCCACACCACGTGCCTGGCGACACCTCGGCCTCACCCCGGGGCAGGGCGACGGCGGGCAGCCGGGGCTCTTCGACGACCAGGACACCGACGACTGAACGCCGATCAGTCGAGTGACATGCCACGGACACCGGCGTGCCCTAGACTGCTACGGCCCGAAACCGAGCAACCAGAGAAGGCAACGCATCATGGGTCAAGAAGTCATCCTCATCGTCATCGTCGTGGCGTTCGCGGCCTTCATGTTCTACAACAGCCGCAAGCGCAAGAAGCAGCAGGCCGAACTCGTGGACAAGATGGTCCCGGGCGCCAAGGTCATGCTGTCCTTCGGCCTCTACGGCACGCTCCTCTCCGTGAACGAGGAGAAGGTCACCGCTGACGTCGAGATCGCACCGGGGACCATCGTCACCGTGCACCGCCAGACCCTGTCGCGCGTCGTCGACGACAACGCGTCCGACGTCGAGACCACCACGACCACCGAGGACGAGCCGAAGCCGGTGGCCGAGCTCAACGGTGAGCCGGTCTACGGCGAGCGTGTCGACACCGACCGCGTCGACGAGACCGACGCCACGAAGCGCAAGTCCGACGACTGACGCCCTCGGCCGCCGGGTCGTCTGATCCGGCGGCTTCCTCTTGCCGTCGCACGGTGTGCCGACGGTCCTGAACAGAAAGACGAGACGACCGGTGGCACGATCGACACCCGTCAAGAAGGCGCTGCGCTCGCTCACCTGGTTGGTGATCCTGATGGCGATCCTCGCCGGCGTGAACACCGCCGCGTCGATCCTCGCCGGCTCTTCGAAGGACGACACCGACAAGTGGTACCAGGGCGCGAGCTGGGTGCCGGAGCTGGCTCTGGACCTGCAGGGCGGCACGCAGCTGACCCTCGCGGCGCAGAACACCGAGGGCGACTCCGTCACCTCGCAGCAGCTGCAGCAGGCGGTGAACATCATCCGCCAGCGCATCGACGCCACCGGTGTCTCCGAGTCCGAGATCAACACCCAGGGCGCGAACAACATCGTCGTCTCGATCCCGGGTCGCCCCGACAAGGCCACGATCGACCGCATCGAGGCCGCAGCCAAGCTGACCTTCCGCCCGGTGCTCTTCACCGAGGCTGCATCGAGCTCGGCCGTCGGTGGCGACGGCAAGGGCACCGCGTCGCCGACTCCCTACTCGCCCCCGGCATCGCTCGCCGCGACGCCGAGCGCGAAGCCGTCGAACGCGAGCGACCTGAACTGGGTCACGCCGAAGCTGCAGGACCTTTACACCAACTACAACTGTGCAGCGCCGGACGACATCACCGCGGCACCCGATGACGAGCCCCTCGTCACCTGTGACCAGACGGGCGCGGCGAAGTTCATCCTCGGTCCGGTCGAGGTCCTCGGAGCTGACGTCAGCAACGCCACCTCGGGTCTCGCCACCGACTCGCAGGGCACGTCGACCGGCCAGTGGGCCGTCAACCTGACGTTCAACGGCGAGGGT
Source organism: Curtobacterium sp. MCPF17_021 (assembly GCF_003234605.2). NCBI lineage: Bacteria > Bacillati > Actinomycetota > Actinomycetes > Micrococcales > Microbacteriaceae > Curtobacterium > Curtobacterium sp. MCPF17_021. The sequence continues at coordinate 1,955,783 of NZ_CP126252.1, forward strand.
TCGAAGGACTTCCGCACCGTCACGAACCGTCTCGTGTCGCTCCAGCAGCCGCAGAACCAGTTCGCGATCGTGCTCGACGGCACGGTGATCGAAGCCCCGACGACGAACTCGGCGATCACCAACGGCAAGGCGCAGATCAGCGGGAACTTCACCGCCGAGTCTGCCAAGACCCTCGCCGACCAGCTCAAGTACGGTGCGCTGCCGATCAACTTCCAGGTGCAGTCGAACGAGAACATCTCGGCGACACTCGGCACCGCGCAGCTCATCGGTGGCCTCATCGCCGGTCTGATCGGTCTGATCCTGGTGATCATCTACTCGGTCATCCAGTACCGGGCCCTGGCGTTCGTCACGGTGCTGTCGCTCGGGATCGCCGCGGTGCTCACCTACCTGGTGATCGCGATCATGTCGTGGCGCGTCGACTACCGCCTCTCGCTGGCCGGTGTGGCGGGTCTCATCGTCGCCATCGGCATCACGGCGGACTCGTTCATCGTCTACTTCGAGCGCATCCGTGACGAACTCCGTGACGGCCGTGCCCTCGAGAGCGCGGTCGAGTCCGGCTGGAAGCGTGCCCTCCGCACGATCCTGGCGTCGGACGCGGTGAACTTCCTCGCCGCCGTGACGCTCTACGTGCTCGCGGTCGCCGACGTGAAGGGCTTCGCGTTCACGCTGCTCCTCACGACCCTCATCGACATCGTGGTGGTCGCGCTCTTCACCCACCCGATGATGCAGCTCATCGCCCGCAGCCGGTTCTTCGGCGAGGGGCACCGGTTCAGTGGTCTCGACCCGGCAGCACTCGGTGCCGTCTACCGGGGGCGCGCGCAGTTCCGCGCACCCGTCGTGGACGGCAAGCGCCAGCGCAGTGCCGGTGAGGCACAGCGCCGACAGACGATCGCGGAGCGGAAGGCCCAGCAGGCCTCCGGCGACAACGGCTCGACGCCGGACGGGAAGGACGACTGATGGCCAGCTTCAGCCAGTTCGGCAGCGACCTCTACACGGGGAAGCGGTCGTACGACATCATCGGGCGCCGGAAGACCTGGTACCTCATCGCCCTGGCGATGATCGTGATCTCGCTCGTCACCCCGTGGCTCCGTGACGGGTACCAGCTCGGCATCGAGTTCACCGGCGGCTCGGAGTTCACGATCTCCGACGTCAAGACGCTCGACCAGAACCTCGCCACCGAGACCGTCGAGGACGTCGTCCCGGAGTCGATCCCGCGCGTCTCGCAGCTCGGCACGCACGGCATCCGCGTGCAGACCGGGCAGCTCACCGACCGGCAGACGACCGAGGTGCAGGACGCCCTGGCGAAGGCCTACGACGTCCCGGAGAGCCAGGTCGCCGCGACCTTCATCGGCGCGACGTGGGGTGCCGACGTGCTCGCGCAGGCCATCCGTGGTCTCGTGATCTTCCTCGCCCTCGCCGCGGTCTTCATGACGCTGTACTTCCGCACCTGGAAGATGTCGCTGTCCGCGATGGCGGCGCTGCTCCACGACCTGCTCATCACGGCCGGCGTGTACGGCATCGTCGGGCTCGAGGTCACGCCCGCGGCGGTCATCGGCTTCCTGACGATCCTCGGGTACTCGCTCTACGACACCGTGGTGGTCTTCGACAAGGTGCGTGAGAACACCGCGCAGGAATCGATCCGGACGTTCAAGCAGTCGGTCAACCTCGCGGTCAACCAGACCCTCGTCCGATCGATCAACACCTCGGTCGTGGCACTGCTGCCGGTCGCGGCGATCCTCTTCATCGGGTCGTACGTGCTCGGCGCCGGTACCCTGCGCGACATCTCGCTCGCGCTGTTCATCGGCATCATCGTCGGCACCTACTCGACGATCTTCATCGCGTCGCCGATGTACGCGCAGCTGCGCGAGAACGAGCCGAAGATCAAGGAGTCCGACGCCAAGAAGACCGCGGCGGCCGAGAAGCGCCGGCGTGAGGTCGACGCAGCGGAGGCGAACGTCTGATGCCCATCGAGATCCAGGAGATCGACGTCGCCGAGGCCCAGCGCCGCATCGACGCCGGAGCCCGCCTGTTCGACGTCCGCGAGCAGGGGGAGTGGGACGAGGTCCACGCTCCCCAGGCCACGCTCGTGCCGATGTCGGAGTTCGTGGACCGCTGGCAGGAGATCGACGGCGGCGACCAGCCGGCCATCATCGTCTGCCACTCCGGCGGCCGTTCGTCGCGCATCGTCGCGGCGCTCGAGCAGTCGGGGGTCCCGGCCGTCAACCTCTCCGGCGGCATGCTCGCCTGGGAGCAGGCGGGGGCACCGGTGGAGCGCGACGGGACCGCTGCGTCCCAGGTGAACGGCTGACGGCGGGGAGCGACCGAAGCGCGTCCCGAGGTACAAACACGATGAGGCGGCACCCTGGCTGGGGTGCCGCCTCATCGTCTGTGGATCAGACTCCGCTTGCCGAGAACGATCCGCTGCAGATCGTCGATGTCGCGCACTTGGCGCGGAACTTCGCCTGCGCTGCGACATTTCCCCACGGAACGCTGGTCAAGCCCGGTGTCCTCGTGTCAGCGACGCCGAGGTTGTACCACTTCGACCAGGTGCCGAACTCACTGCCGCTGTACCCGCGGTAGTAGCCGAGGCCCTGTCCCGCGTTCGTCTGAGACGTCGAGGACGCAACCGTGAACCGGTACTTGACCTTCACCCCGGTGTCGGCACCGATGATGTTCGGTCCAGCGAACGCCTTGGACCAACTCGACGCGCTCGAGGCGAGGTAGGCGTAGTTCGACGCAGCAGCCGCGCTGACCTGGAGTGGCGTCGTCGATTGCTCCTGTGCGGAAGCGGGCAGTGCTCGGCGTGCTCCGTAGAGCTTCCCGAGCTTGGCGTTCGTCAGGCCGTTCGGCAGTGAACCGTCGGCCTCGGGAATGACCACGACCGTATCCGCACCGATCTTCCCCGTGGGGAAGAACACCCCGTCCGCAGTCACTCGAGCGGCCGACGGATCGGCGATCACGTAGCCGCCGTCCGTGTTGTGGTCAGCCGTCGAAGCATTTGCTGGCGCTGCCCCAAGTGCGAGCAGGGCTGCTGCGACGGGCACGGCGAAGATGGCGAGCGCTTTCTTCTTGTTCATTTTTTCTCCCCAGAAAGGGCGTCAGCATTGACGCCTTCGTAATGGACGAACCCCTTCTCGTCCTGATTCCGACGCTATTGTCGCGATGCACCGAGAGTCAACATGTATCGAACGACTTGCATGCCGGACTGTAAAACCCTTCAGGGTGGCCGACCCCCTCATCGAGCGCACCACACCCCAGCTTCGCGCTCAGGGCGAACCCAGTCACGGAGCGCTCTACGACACGCGTAGGCTTGGTGGATCGAGCAGGTTGGCCAGAGGAGGCGCATCATGACGGACACCCGCGAAGAGCCGTCCGCGCCGAGCCGCCCGGGTTCCGCCCCGCGGCCCTCGAGCCCGATCGGTCCGAACACCACCGGCAACCTCGGTTCCCTCCGCTCCCTGCTGCCGCGCCTGTTCTCGCGCGCCCAACCGGCCGGCGCCGTGGACACACTGATCCGCACGGTCCGCTCGCACCACCCCAAGGCCGACGTGACGCTCATCGAGCGGGCCTACTCGGTCGCCGAGCGCGCGCACGACGGGCAGAAGCGCAAGTCCGGTGAGCCGTACATCACGCACCCCGTCGCGGTCGCGCAGATCCTGGCCGACCTCGGCATCGGCACGATCACCATCGCGGCTGCGCTCCTGCACGACACGGTGGAGGACACCGACTACCAGCTCGACCAGCTGCGGGCCGACTTCGGCGACGAGATCGCGATGCTCGTCGACGGCGTCACGAAGCTCGACAAGGTCAAGTACGGCGACAGTGCCCAGGCCGAGACCGTCCGCAAGATGGTCATCGCGATGTCGAAGGACATCCGCGTCCTCGTCATCAAGCTCGCCGACCGACTGCACAACGCCCGCACGTGGGGCTTCGTCGAGTCGACCTCTGCCACGCGCAAGGCGAAGGAGACGCTCGAGATCTACGCGCCGCTCGCGCACCGGCTCGGCATCCAGATGATCAAGCTCGAGCTCGAGGACCTGTCGTTCGCGGTCCTGCACCCGAAGCTCTACGTCGAGATCGACAGTCTGGTCAAGGAACGCCAGCCGAAGCGCGAGCAGTTCGTCCAGAACGTCATCGGGACCCTGAAGAAGGACCTGAAGGCCGCCAAGGTCCGCGGCGACGTCATGGGCCGGCCGAAGCAGTACTACTCGATCTACCAGAAGATGATCGTGCGGGGTCGCGAGTTCGACGAGATCTACGACCTCGTCGGCATCCGCGTGCTCGTGCCGACCGTGCGCGACTGCTACGCCATGCTCGGCTCGGTGCACGCCCGCTGGACCCCGCTGCCCGGTCGCTTCAAGGACTACATCGCGACCCCCAAGTTCAACCTGTACCAGTCGCTGCACACCACGGTGCTCGGACCGCAGGGTCGTGCGGTCGAGATCCAGATCCGCACGCACGAGATGCACCAGCGCGCCGAGTTCGGTGTCGCCGCCCACTGGAAGTACAAGCAGCGTGCTGCCGGCCGTGACGCCGGTACCTCGTCGACCACGGACGACCAGGACATGGCGTGGCTCGCCCACATCACCGACTGGCAGGCCGAGACCAGCGATCCGGGCGAGTTCCTCGATTCCCTGCGCTATGAGATCGGCGCGAAGGAAACCTACGTCTTCACGCCGCAGGGCAAGGTCATCGGGCTCCCCGCCGGAGCCACCCCGGTCGACTTCGCCTACGCCGTGCACACCGAGATCGGCCACCGCACGATGGGTGCGAAGGTCAACGGCCGCCTGGTCCCGCTCGAAAGCCAGTTGTCCAGCGGCGACGTCGTCGAGATCTTCACGTCGAAGAACCCCGATTCCGGCCCCTCGCAGGACTGGTTGCAGTTCGTCCGCAGCCCCCGCGCGCGCAACAAGATCAAGCAGTGGTTCACCAAGGAGCGCCGCGAAGAGGCGATCGAGCAGGGTCGCGACGCCATCGCCCGGGCGATGCGCAAGCAGAACCTGCCGCTCCAGCGCATCATGAGCCAGGACAGCATCGCCGAGGTCGCCTCGTCGATGCGGTACGAGGACGTCTCCGCCCTGTACGCCGCCATCGGCGAGGGCCACGTCTCGACGCAGTCGGTGATCGAGAAGGTCCTCGGCAATGTCCAGACCGAGACCGAGACCGACGAACCCGAACTCGCGTTCCCGCGCCAGGTCACCAGTCGGCAGCTGCGCACGAGCGACAGCGGCGTGCTGGTCCGCGGTGCGCCCGACATCCTCGTGAAGCTCGCGAAGTGCTGCACCCCGGTGCCGGGCGACCAGATCGTGGGCTTCATCACCCGTGGCCAGGGCGTCTCCGTGCACCAGTCGTCGTGCACCAACGTGAAGTCGCTCATGAACGAGCCCGACCGGATGATCGAGGTCGAGTGGGCCCCGTCGTCGAAGTCGGTGTTCCTGGTGCAGATCCAGATCGAGGCGCTCGATCGGTCGGGCCTGCTCAGCGACGTCACCCGGGTGCTGACCGACCACCACGTGAACATCCTGTCCGCGACGGTGTCGACTTCGTCCGACCGTCTCGCGCTCAGCCGGTTCGTGTTCGAGATGGGCGACACCATCCACCTCGACCGGGTGCTGAACGCGGTGCGACGCATCGACGCTGTCTACGACGTCTACCGCGTCAGCGCCGGCTAGGACGGCAGCGCCCCGCGCGGCCCGTCCGCCGACCGGTCACGAACTGTCGGCTGCAGCCGCGCCAACCGACAGTCCGCGACCACTCGACGGATGTGAGCGGGGTGTCCTGACCGCCCGCACGCGCCGCGCCGGGAGGCCCGTGGCGGCCCCGCCCCGCGCCTCCCGTGTCTCCAGCCCGTCGACCGGTCACGACTCGTCGCGTGGGCACCGTTGACCGGTCACGAACCGTCGACTGCGGCCCTGCCAACCGACGCTTCGTGACCACTCGGCGGACGTGAGCGGGGTGTTGTGACCACCTGCACCCTCACCCCGCGCGCGCGACGCCCTACCGCACAGCACCCCCAGCCGCGCCCTGCAGCCCCCGCAACCGCCGCTCGGCCTGCCGCACCATGGGGATCGTCCCGAGGGACCTCAGGCGCGCCTGCAGCTCGGCAGCCGTGACCACCCCGATCGCGAGCAGCCCGTGCACGGCCGTCGCCTCGGCCTCCCCGAACGCACCGGCCGTCGGCCCCGGCGTCCGGAGCAGGTCGACCGCGGTCCGCGCCGGCAGCGTGACCCGCAGCCCCGAGCGCTCGACGGTGTCGTCGACGTCGATCCGGACCTCCCGCAGGCGGACGTCCGGCCCGACGTGCACGCGCACCTGCGGCGGGATGCAGGCCTCGAGCGGCGCCGGCGGCCGGGACACCGCACCCCAGATCCACGCGGCGGTCAGCGTGCAGGCGATCAGGCGCGCGTCCCGCAGGACCCAGGCGGCAGCGGCGGCGCGCAACGACGGCGTCTGCGGTTCAGCGGGGGAGGCCCAGCAGGGACCGACGGCGACCAGCTCGCCGGCCAGGACCGCCGCACGCAGCTCGGGCTCCGGCCAGTCGTCACTGGTCAGCAGTCGCGGGCGGGGCACCCGCACATCCTGCCCGACCTGCGCACGCGACCGACAGGCCTGTGGACAAGCCACCCACCGGCCGGGAGGCCCGTGGCGGGCCCGCACCGCGCCTCCAGGCCGTCGCCGGTCACGTCCACGGCGTGGGCCACGTCGACGACGCGACCACCCGCGCCCGCGCGCCGGATCGGGCCCGGACGGACGCGACGCGCGTGCTCAGCGCAGGACGTCGGCGCGGTGCACGAGCGCCGCGGCACCGATGAGCGGACCGTCCTGGGACAACCCGGTCGGCACGATCTGCACCTTCGTGACGAACCCGAACTCGACACGCTCCGCCACGGCCTGCCGGGCGTACTCGAACAGGTCCGGGGTGACGTGCGAGAACCCGCCACCGATGGCCACGATCTCGAGGTCGACCAGGCTCGTGGCGGCGGCGATGGCCTGCCCGAGGGCACGGCCGCTCCGCTGGACCGCGGCGACAGCGATCTCGTCGCCGGCGGCGTACGCGGCCGAGAGCTCCTCGCCGGTCGTGCCCGCGAAGCCCTGACGACGTGCCCAGCCCACGGTCTTCGGGCCGCTGGCGATCGCCTCGAGGCAACCGGTGCCGCCGCAGGCGCAGGGGTCGTCGTAGCCGCCGCACTCGACGTGGCCGATGTGGCCGGCGTTGCCCGTCGGTCCGCTGACGGTGCGACCGTGCAGGATGAGCCCGCCGCCGACGCCGGTGGAGACGATCATGCCCATGACGTGCTCGTAGCCCTGGGCCGCGCCGACCCAGTGCTCGGCGAGGGTGATCGCCAGGCCGTCCATGCGGAGCGTCACCGGGACGTCGTCCGGCACGAGCGCCGCGATCCGGTCGCGCAGCGGGTGGCCACGCCAGACCGGCATGTTGAGCGGGGAGACGAGGCCGTGCTCCTCGTCGACCGGGCCGGCGGAACCGACGCCGACGCCGACGAGCGTCGCGTCGGCGGGCAGCGCGCCGAGCGCGGCCGTGACGACCTCGTCGACGGCGGCCTGCAGCTCGTCCGAGGTGCGCTGTGGCCCGGTGGGGCTGCGGAACCGGGTCGCCGGCAGCACGACGCCCTGGTCGGTGACGAGCGCGGCCTCGACCTTCGTGCCGCCGAGGTCGACGGCCAGGGCGAGGGCGGGGGACTGGGGTGCGGTGCTGGACATGCGCGCTCCGATGCGGCGTTCTGGAGGCACGGTGCGGGTCGCCGACGCGTCGTCGCGTCCGGTGGGCTCCGGCCTGGTCGTGGTGGGTCGTGCTGGGTGCGTGGGCTCAGCCAGGTCGGCTCAGCCCCGTGGGTTCAGTAGGACGTCGTGTCGTCGCCGAGCGCCGACGCGGCGCCCGTCTCGGCGCGGTGCGCGACCTCGTCGAGGATGCGGGCCGAGGCGCTCGTGCCGATGCGGTTCGCGCCCGCCTCGACCATCTCGAGCAGGGTGTCGAGCCCGCGGACGCCGCCGGAGGCCTTCACGCCGGTGTCGGCACCGACCGTGCGGCGCATCAGGGCGATGTGCTCGGCCGTCGCGCCACCGCCGGCGAACCCGGTCGAGGTCTTCACGAAGGCGGCGCCGGCGGTCTGTGCCGCACGCGAGGCCGCGACGATCTCGTCGTCGGTCAGGAACGCGGTCTCGAGGATCACCTTGACGACGGTGTCGCCGGCGGCGTCGACGACCGCGCGGACGTCCTGCTCGACGCGCTGCCAGTCGCCCGACGTCGCGGCGCCGATGTTCTGCACCATGTCGAGCTCGAACGCGCCGTCGGCCAGGGCCTGCAGCGACTCGGCGACCTTCGCCGCGGTGGACGTGGTGCCGTGCGGGAAGCCGATCACGGTGCCGACGCCGACGCCGGTGCCCGTGAGGCGCTCGACGGCGTGGGCGACGTCGCTCGGACGGACGCAGACGCTGAAGACGCGGTGGGCAGCGGCTTCGTCGAGCTGGGCGTCGACGTCCGCGCGGGTGAGTTCGGGCTTCAGGATCGCGTGGTCGATGAGGCCGCGGACGGCATCGACGGTGACGGGGAAGGCTGCGTTGTCCACCCGGCAAGCCTACCCGTCAGGCGTGCCGCGTAGCGTGCAGGGCATGCAGGTCCTCGTCACCGGCGCCACCGGGTACATCGGTGGTCGTCTCGTCCCTCGTCTCCTCGAAGCCGGCCACTCCGTCCGGGTGTTCGTGCGCAACCCCCGGAAGCTCCAGGACGTCCCGTGGAGCAGTGAGGTCGACGTCGCGGAGGGCGATCTCCAGGACGCCGAGGCGGTGCGCGCCGCCGTCGACGGGATCGAGGCGGTCTACTACCTGGCCCACGCGATGGGGGCCGACGGCGACTTCGAGTCGGCCGAGCGCGAGGCCGCCGAGACCATGGCGCGCGAGGCGAAGGCGGCCGGCGTCAGCCGGTTCGTCTACCTTGGCGGGCTGCACCCGGACGGTGAGCTGTCGAAGCACCTCCGCAGCCGCAAGGAGGTGGGGGAGATCCTCCTCGGCTCGGGCGTGCCGACGGTGGCGTACCAGGCCGGCGTCGTGATCGGCTCGGGCAGCACCTCGTTCGAGATGATCCGGCACCTGACCGACGTCCTGCCGTGGATGCCCGCGCCGCGCTGGGTCCGCAACCACATCCAGCCGATCGCGGTCCGCGACGTCCTGTACTACCTGGTGGCCGCGCTCGACGTCCCCGCCGACGTCAACCGCACCTTCGACATCGGCGGCCCCGACGTCCTGCGGTACGGCCAGATGCTGAACGGCTACGCGGTCGAGGCGAAGCTGCCCCAGCGCCCGATCACGGTCCTGCCGGTGCTCACCCCGCGCCTCGCCGCGCACTGGTTCAACGCCGTCACCCCGATCCCGCGCAAGCTCGCGACGCCGATCATCGAGTCGCTGCAGTTCGAGTGCGTGCAGCGCGAGCACGACATCGACGACGTCGTGCCGCAGCCCGAGGGCGGGCTCACCTCGTACCGTCGGGCCGTCCGCCTCGCGCTGAACAAGATGCGCAGCGGTCAGGTGCAGACGAGCTGGCGCAGCGCGACGCTCTCGAGCGCCTCGGCCGACCCGATGCCGAACGACCCCGACTGGGCCGGGCACACGGTCTACGTCGACGACCGGAAGCGGCACTCCAGTGCCTCCGCCGAGGACGTCTGGCGTGTCGTCGAGTCGATCGGCGGCGACAACGGCTGGTACTCGTTCCCCCTCGCCTGGGTCGCCCGCGGCTGGATGGACAAGATCGCTGGCGGTGTCGGCCTGAACCGCGGCCGGCGTGACCAGCAGCGCCTGGAGCAGGGCGACGCGCTCGACTGGTGGCGCGTCGAACGACTCGAGCGCGGCCGGTACCTGCGACTCCGAGCCGAGTTCAAGTCGCCCGGTCGTGCCTGGCTCGAGATGACCGTCACACCGAACCCCGACGGCGGCAGCGACTACCACCAGCGGGCCATCTACTTCCCGCAGGGGCTGGCCGGGCGGCTGTACTGGTACGGCATCCTGCCGTTCCACGGCATCATCTTCCCCGGTATGGTCGAGCGCATCACCGCCGCCGCCGAGCGGGAGTCCGACCACACCGGGTCCACGCAGCGCAACCGGACGCAGCAGACCGAGACCCCCGAGCCGGCGCACGAGGAGGCAGCATGACCGACGACCGCAGCCCCGTCCTCTTCCTGGGGGACAGCATCACCGAACAGGGCGACTGGGACACCTGGCTCCCCGACGAGCACACGCTGAACCAGGGCATCGGTGGCGACACGACCGACGGCGTGCTGACGCGCCTCGACGCCGTCGTCGCCGAACAGCCCGAGGTGATCGTGCTGCTCATCGGCACGAACGACTTCGGCAACCACCGCGCGAGCGCCGAGCACGTGGTCCGCAACGTCGAGACCATCCTGGTCACGCTCCGCCGCGAGCTGCCGGGCGTGCGCCTGCTGCTCGTGTCGATCCTGCCCCGGCAGGCCGAGTACGCCACGAAGATCGAGCAGGCCAACCGGCACCTCCGCCAGTTCGTCGCCACGTGCCACGCGCAGTACCTCGACGCCTGGCCCGCCCTGGCCGACGGCGACCACCTGGACGCCCGCTTCACCGAGGACGGCCTGCACCTGACCGAAGACGGCTACCGCGCGCTGGTCGGCGAGCTGGTGCCGGCGCTCGAGCGCGTCCGCGACCTGCCGCCGATGTCGCGGTCGATCCAGGCGATCGACCTCGACGGCTCCGCGGACTGATGGCCGCACGCAAGGGGCGGCCCCCGGTGGGGTCGTCCCAGCACGGCGTGCCCGCAGGGTCCCCTCGACCCGCAGGGCCCCCGCGACCCGCAGCCGCCGCACCGGCCAGCGGTGCCCGCACCACCCCGCCCTTCACCCGGCCCGCATTGGCGCCGTCGATGATCGCGGCGATCGTGCTGCTGGCCTGTGTCGCCATCGTCGACTCGTCGGGCTTCGCCTTCGCCCGCTGGGGCGTCACGGTGCTCGCGTTGATCGTGCTCGTCTTCAGCGTGCGCGGGAAGGTCTGGTGGGCCGCCCTGCTCATGGCCGCCGTCGCCGTGTGCTGGAACCCGCTCGTCACGGTGCCCATCCCCGGACAGGTGTGGGCGGCCCTGCAGCTGGTGGCCGCCGCGCTGTTCATCGTGGTGGGCATCGTGGTCAAGGTGCCCCGCGAGTCGGACGGACGGTAGGATCGGCAGGTCGGGTACAGGACCCGGCCGCACACCCGAAGGGCATGGATGAACGACGAGACCGAGCCGGTGACCGAGAGTCCTCTGCTGAACCCTCGACCGTCCTCCGGCGGTCTCGACCGATCCGACGTCGTCGTCCGCAAGGGGCGGCTGACCCTGATCAACGGACACCTCACGCCGCAGCAGTCGATGATCGAGGACCTGCTGTTCCTCGACGACGCGCTCACCGCGGCTGACGTCGACCACCTGCTCATCCGCGGCAACGACCAGCGCCCGGTGATCGCCCTCGACGAGCGTGACCGCCAGCGCGCCGAGAGCGCCGTGATGTCCGCGGCCGTCAACGAGCCCTTCTACGCGAAGCCCCCGGGCAAGCCGGCCGTGCTCGTGCAGGACGACGGACTCGGCTCCGTCGAGGAACCCGTGCTCCGCGTGTTCCGCCCGCGGCTCGAGCCGCTCGGACGCCTGCGCTACGGCGCCGAGACGAGCGTCCAGCTCGAGTTCTGGCGCGTCACCGACATCGAGGTCCTCGCACCCGTCGAGAACGCCCTGATGCGTCGCAGCCTGCCGATCGACGAGTTCGTCCTCGTCGACATCGAACGCTACGGCCGCACCTGGCGCACCGTCGAGCACATGTTCGACGACCACGTCTCGGACATCCGGTTCCCGATCGACATCGTCTTCTCGTGGGTCGACGGCAACGCCATCGAGTACCAGCGCGCCCGCCAGGCCGCACAGTCGAACGCCGTCCTGGGCGAGGGCGACGACGCCCCGGCCCGGTTCCGCCAGATCGACGAACTGAAGTACGCGCTCCGATCGGTGCACACCTTCGCGCCGTGGATCCGCCAGATCTACATCGCGACGGACTCCCCGGCGCCGCACTGGCTCGCCGAGCACCCGAAGGTCCGCATCGTCCGCAGCGAGGAGTTCTTCGCCGACCCCTCCGTGCTGCCGACGCACAACTCGCAGGCCGTCGAGTCGCAGCTGCACCACATCCCGGGCATCAGCGAGCACTTCATCTACTCGAACGACGACATGTTCTTCGGGCGCCTCGTCGACCCCTCGGTGTTCTACAGCCCGGGATCGGTCACGAAGTTCATCCTCGCGTCGACCCGGATCGGCCTCGGCTCCAACAACCCGGCACGCAGCGGTTTCGAGAACTCCGCCCGCGTGAACCGTCGCCTGCTGCAGCAGCGCTTCGGTGCGGTCACGACCCGGCACCTCGAGCACGCGCCGACGCCCCTGCGCGCCTCGATCATGACCGAGATGGAGCACGAGTTCGCCGACGAGTTCGCGGCCACTGCGGCCTCACGCTTCCGCGCCGCCGACAACATCTCGGTGACGAACTCGCTGTACCACTACTACTCGCTGCTCACCGGTCGGGCGATCATCCAGGAGAACGCGGCCGTCGGGTACATCGACACGACCATGGTCTCCGGACTCAAGGCCCTCGACGAGCTGCTGAAGAAGCGGAACGTGGACTTCTTCTGCCTCAACGACGGCAGCTTCCCCGAGGTCAGCGACGAAGAGCGCACGCAGCGCGTGACGGGCTTCCTGGAGCGCTACTTCCCGTTCCCCGCGCCGTGGGAGCGCCCCAGCGCTTAGGACGCGCCAGCGGCCTGCTGGGAGCGTCCCAGCGCTCAGGACGCGCCAGCGGCCTGCTGGGAGCGTCCCAGCGCTCAGGACGCGCCAGCGGCCTGCTGGGAGCGTCCCAGCGCTCAGGACGCGCCAGCGGCCTGCTGGGAGCGTCCCAGCGCTCAGGACGCGCCAGCGGCCTGCTGGGGCGCTCCGGGCGAGCCTGCGAGCCCGGCGCCGGAACCCAGCCACGTGGTTCCGGCGCACCCACACGCTCCACCGGTCACGACACCCCGCCACCCCCACGCCGACCGGTCACAGCCCGTCGCCTGCGCCGCCCACAGCCGACGGAACATGACCACGCGACACAGCACCCGCGGTGAGTCGCGACCACCCCGCGGGCCGGGAGGCGCGAGTCGACCCCGCCACGGGCCTCCCGGCCGCCGGGACGACCGTCGGGCCTGCCGTCGGGACGCGCACGCCGCCGCGCGGTCACGACATCCCGTTGGCTTCCCGCCGAGCGGTCACGAACTGTCGATTGCCGAGCCGCTGGACAACGGAACGTGACCACTCGCCGCGCACTGACGGGGAGTCGTGACCATCCGCGCCCGCACTCGGTGAGCAGACGAGGTCGGGTCCGCATGGCGGACCAGACCTCTTCTGCACTGGAAGTGCGCGGGGCTACCGGTGGATGGGGGAGACGGGCACCGAGTCGAGCGTGAACACCGGGATGCTCGAGGTGACCGGTGCCGGCTCGACGGCCGCGGGGATCGTCACGCCGTGCGCGGCGAGCTTCGCCTCGGTCTCGAGCGCGGAGACGGGCTGCCCGACGGTGGCGTAGTGCCCGATCGGCACGACCGAGTGCACGACGTTGTGGCCGTAGACGTGCACGAGGTTGAACGACTGCGCACCGTCTCGTCCGCGGGTGCCGCCCTGGAACTCCGTGAGGTCCTGGGTGTAGCAGGTGGCGCTGGCGACGGAAACCGGGATGCCGGCGAACACCGCACTGGTGGAGTAGTGCAGGTGCCCGGCAATGATGGCGAGGACGTCGCTGCCCTCGACGACCTCGGCCAGGGCCTGCTGGTCGCGGAGCTCAACGAGGACGGTGAGGTCCTGGACACTCGGCACCGGCGGGTGGTGCATCGCGAGGATGGTGCCGTGCGGCGCGGCCTCGGACAGGACCTCGGCGAGCCAGTCGAGCTGCTCGGGGGAGACCTCACCGTGGTGGTGACCCGGCACGCTCGTGTCCAGGGTGATCACGCGGAGACCGTTGACGTCGTAGACGAAGTCGACCGGGCGGTCGGTGGGCTGCAGGCCGAAGAGCTCCTGGCGGAAGGCACCGCGCTCGTCGTGGTTGCCCATAGCCCAGATGACCTGTGCACCGATGCGCTGCGCGGCCGGTTCGAGGATCTCGCGGACGCGGGCGTACGCCCCCGGCTCGCCCTTATCGGCCACGTCGCCGGTGACGACGATCGCTTCGGGACGCGTGCCCGAAGCTTCGATGTCCGCGACGATCTGCGTGAGCCGAGCGGCGGAGTCGACATCGCCGTACAGGTCGCGGTCCCCGGAGACGAGGTGCGTGTCGCTGAGGTGGAGGAGGAAGTGGTTCGGCCTGGGGTGTTCGGCCGTCCGGCTGTCCATCGGGGTCTCATTCCGTTGGCGGATGCGTGGTGCAACACGTTGCCACACCGTCCTGGACGAGTCCAGCACGCGAGAGTGAACCAGCCGTGAACTGGGGGCGGCGTTTCGCGGTGTGGACGAAGAAACCCCCGCCACTTCGTGACGGGGGTTGCTTCGTGCGCTACCGATCAGTGATCGCCGGGGCCGACCTGGGGAGCCTGGTGGCCACCCTCGAGGTTCGGGCCGTGGTGCGCGGCGTGTGCTGCCTCGAGTTCTGCCTTCGAGACCGGCTCGATGCGGTCTTCGAAGAAGAAGCGGGAGACGCCGGCGCGGACCTTCTGCAGACCCGTGATCTTGCCCTTGGCGTTCGGGCGGATCATCAGCGGCTTGTACTCGTTGAACTGCAGGAGCTTCCAGCGCTCGTACTCGTCGAGCTGCTCGTGCACCTCGATGTACTCGCCGTGGGGGAGTCGGACGATGCGGCCCGACTCGTAGCCGTGCAGGACGATCTCGCGGTCCTTCTTCTGGAGGGCGAGGCAGACACGCTTCGTGATCCAGAAGGCGATGAACGGACCGAGGACGGTCGTTGCCTGGATCACGTGGATCACGTGTTCGATCGACACCAGGAAGTGCGTCGCGATGATGTCCGACGAGGCTGCTGCCCAGAGGCTGGCGTAGAGCGTGATGCCAGCGGCACCGAACGCCGTGCGCGTCGGGGCGTTGCGCGGGCGGTCGAGGATGTGGTGCTCACGCTTGTCGCCCGTGACCCACGCCTCGATGAAGGGGTAGAGCAGGATCGCCAGGATGAGCAGCACCAGGACCGCGATCGGCGCCAGGATGTTGAACGACACCGTGTAGCCGAACCACACGACCTCCCAGTGCGGCGGGACCAGTCGGAGCGCGCCGTCGGCGAAGCCGATGTACCAGTCGGGCTGGGTACCGGCGGAAACCGGGGAGGGGTCGTACGGGCCGTAGTTCCAGATCGGGTTGATCGTGAACAGCGACGCGATGAGGGCCAGGATGCCCGCGACGATGAAGAAGAACCCACCGGCCTTCGCGGCGAACGCCGGGAGGATCGGGACACCGACGACGTTCTCGTTGGTCTTGCCCGGACCGGCGAACTGCGTGTGCTTGTTGATCACGACGAGCACGAGGTGGACACCGAGCACCGCGACGAGGATCGCCGGTAGCAGCAGGATGTGCAGCGTGTACAGGCGGCCGACGATGTCGGTCCCCGGGAACTCACCACCGAACAGCAGGTAGGCGATCCAGACACCGATGACCGGGACACCCTCGATCATGCCGACGATGATCCGCAGACCGTTTCCGGAGAGCAGGTCGTCGGGGAGCGAGTAGCCGGTGAAGCCCTCGGCCATGGCGAGGACCCAGAGCAGGAAGCCGAAGACCCAGTTGAGCTCACGCGGCTTGCGGAAGGCACCGGTGAAGAACACGCGGGCCATGTGCAGCATGATCGACGCCACGAACAGCAGGGCTGCCCAGTGGTGCACCTGGCGGACGAAGAGCCCGCCGCGGATGTCGAACGAGATGTCGAGCGTGGACTGCAGGGCCGTCGACATCGCCACGCCCTTGAGCGGGACGTACGAGCCGTTGTAGACGACCTCGGTCATGGACGCCTGGAAGAAGAACGTCAGGAAGGTCCCGGAGAGCAGCACGACGACGAAGCTGTACAGCGCCACCTCGCCGAGCATGAAGCTCCAGTGGTCCGGGAAGATCTTGCGGCCGACTTCCTTGACGAGGCCCGAGATGCTGGTGCGCTCGTCGATGTAGTTGGCGACCCCGCCGATGATGCGGGATCCGCGCTCCGGCGCCGGCTTGTTCGTCGACGTGTTCGGTGCGGTGGTGGTGGTGCTGGTCATCAGCGTTCACGCTCCCAGAAGGACGGTCCGACCGGCTCGTGGAAGTCGCTCTGGGCAACCAGGTAGCCGTCGTCGTCGATCGCGATCGGAAGTTGGGGGAGGGGGCGTGCTGCCGGACCGAAGATGACCTCGCAGTTGTTCGAGACATCGAAGGTGGACTGGTGGCACGGGCACAGCAGGTGGTGCGTCTGCTGTTCGTAGAGCGCGACGGGGCAACCGACGTGGGTGCAGATCTTGGAGTACGCGACGATGCCGTCGTAGCCCCAGTTCTCGTGGCCCTTGGACGGGTTGAGGTCCTTCGGGTCGAGACGCATGAGGAGGACGGAGGCCTTGGCCTTCTCCTCCAGCATGTGCTCGGACTCGAGCATGCCCTCGGGGATGACGTGGAACACCGAACCGATGGTGACGTCGGAGGCCTTGATCGGCAGACCCGTCGGGTCCTTCGTCAGGCGCAGGCCCTGCTTCCAGAAGGTGTGGCGGAGCAGCTCGTTGGGGTCCTCGGCCGGAGCGAGGTCACGGACCAGGACGATGCCGGGGAGCGGGAACGCGGCCAGGGCACCGATCATCGAGTTGCGGATCAGCTTGCGACGGCTGAAGCCCGACTCCTTGTCGGCGAGCTGGAACGCCTCGACCGCCTTGGCGCGGGTCGCGTCGGTGCCGCGGGTGCCGTGGCGGAGCTCGGTGATCTCACGGTCGACGACCAGGGACTTCGACCAGTAGACGGCGCCGAGGCCGAGGGCGAGGAGCGCGAGGGCGATCGACAGGCCCAGGAAGAGGTTCGCGGTGCGGACCGTCCCGAAGTCGCTCGGGTCGATCGGGAAGGCGACGTACGCCGCGATCGACAGGACGCTGCCGACGATCGACAGGTAGAAGTACGCGGCGACCTGGCGCTCGGCCAGACGCTGCTTCTTCGGGTCGACGTCGGTGCGGCGCGGGCGGTGCGGCGGCTCGCCCGGGTTCTCGAACGGGTCGACGGGGAGGACCGCGATCCCGGGGGAGGTGGTCGTGCCGTGCTTCTCGACAGCCGAGGACGAGTTCAGCGTCTCGTCGTCGTGCTCTGCCATGGTGTTCCCTTCAGTGTCGTTCGACACGGACGATCAGTTGGACTTCGCGGTCAGCCAGACGGTCATCGCGACGACCGCGCCCAGTCCGAAGATCCAGATGAACAGACCCTCGGCG
Organism: Curtobacterium sp. MCPF17_021; assembly: GCF_003234605.2. NCBI lineage: Bacteria > Bacillati > Actinomycetota > Actinomycetes > Micrococcales > Microbacteriaceae > Curtobacterium > Curtobacterium sp. MCPF17_021. The sequence continues at coordinate 1,973,222 of NZ_CP126252.1, forward strand.
ACCGGCCCCAGGGAGCCGAGTGCGAAGCCACCGGGGGACTTGTTGTCCTGCACGTACTTGAGGTACGTGATGATGTCGGCCTTCTGCTCCGGCGTCAGGTTCAGGTCGTTGAAGACCGGCATGTTCTGCGGGCCGGTGAGCATGGCCTCGTAGATGTGCTTGCCGGAGACCGTCTCGAGGTTCGGGGCGTACTTGCCCTCGGTCAGCGCACCGCCGGCGCCGGCCACGTTGTGGCACATGGCGCAGTTGATGCGGAACAGCTCGGCGCCTTCGGCAGCGTCGCCGTCCTCACCGTTGGTGAGCTCGGTGGACGGGACCGACGGGCCGGGGCCGAGGGAGGCGACGTACTGCGCGAGTGCGTCGACCTGCTCGTCCGTGAACTGCGCGGGCTTCTCTTCGGCCTGCGGGCCCTGAGCGGCCATCGGCATGCGGCCGGTGCCGACCTGGAAGTCGACCGACGCGGCGCCGACACCGATGAGGGACGGGCCCTCGCTCGTGCCCTGCGCGGAGAGACCGTGGCAGGTGGCGCAGTTCGAGGCGAAGAGCTTCTCGCCCTCGTTCACCTGCGACTGGCTCGAGGCGGCGACGGTGTTCGTGCTGTCGTCGGCGTTCGCCGTGGAGCTGAACAGTGCGTACGCGCCACCGGTGGTCATGAGACCCACGACGATGAGCGACACGGTCGCCATCGGTGAACGGCGGCCCTTCTTGGACTTGGTTCTGTTGAACATGTGCTGGGGGGTGTCCAGTTCCTACTTGAGAAGGTAGATGACGGCGAAGAGGAAGATCCACACGACGTCGACGAAGTGCCAGTAGTACGACACGACGATGGCGGTGGTCGCTTCCTTGTGGCCGAAGTTCTTGGCGGCGAAACCGCGGCCGAGCGTCAGCAGGAAGGCGATGAGGCCACCGGTCACGTGGAGCCCGTGGAACCCGGTGGTCATGTAGAACGCCGAGCCGTATGCGCTGGAGGAGAGCGTCACGCCCTCATGCCAGAGGTTGGCGTACTCGAAGATCTGGCCGCAGACGAAGATCGCACCCATCGCGTAGGTGACGAAGAACCACTCCGTCATGCCCCAGTGGCGCGGGTTCCAGCTCGTCCGGTGCACCTGGAAGCGCTCCGCGGCGAACACGGCGAACTGGCAGGCGAAGCTGGACAGCACCAGGATGATCGTGTTCACGGAGGCGAAGGGCACCTCGAGCTTCGCGGTCTCGGTCGCCCAGAGCTCAGGGGACGTGCTGCGGAGCGTGAAGTAGATCGCGAACAGGCCGGCGAAGAACATGACCTCGCTGCCCAGCCACACGATCGTCCCCACGGCCACGGCGTTCGGCCTGTTGAGGGCCGGACCGCTGGCTGATCTGGAGAGAGAGGTGCTAGTCACGTCCTCCATTATGGCCGAAACCCCCGACAGTGTTTTCGCAGGAGACTGGCGGGTCTCTCGAATTCACTACGATCGAGCCATGCCTGACGCACTTTCTTGGCCAGCAGTGATCAGCGCGCTCATGGCGCGCGAGGACCTGACGATCAGGCAATCCACATGGGCCATGGAGGAGATCGTGCACGGGCGCGCCACCCAGGCACAGATCGCAGCCTTCGCCGTGACGCTCCGCGCGAAGGGCGAGACCGTCGACGAGGTCGTCGGGTTCCGCGACGCGATCCTGGACGCCGCTGTTCCGCTCGACGTCGATCCGATGGCGCTCGACATCGTCGGCACCGGCGGCGACGTGGTCGGCACCGTGAACATCTCGACCATGGCGGCCATCGTGATCGCCGCCGCCGGGGTCCCCGTCGTCAAGCACGGCAACAAGGCAAGCTCGTCGAAGTCCGGGTCGAGCGACGTGCTCGCCGCCCTCGGACTCGATCTCACGATGGACGCCGCGCGTGTCGCGGACACCTTCCGGCGTGTCGGGCTGACCTTCGCCTTCGCCAACGCGTTCCACCCCGGTTTCGCCCACGCAGGCCCGGTCCGGCGCGAGATCGGCGTGCCGACGGTGTTCAACTTCCTCGGCCCGCTGGTCAACCCCGCACGGTGCGAGGCCAACGCCGTGGGGGTCGCCCAGCTCGACCTCGTCCCGATCATCACGGGTGTGTTCCAGACGCGCGGCGCGACGGCCCTCGTGTTCCGCGGCGACGACGGACTCGACGAGCTGACCACCACCGGGCACAGCCACATCTGGGAGGTCACCGGGGGCCGCGTGACCGAGCACGACCTCGACCCGCGGGACCTCGGCATCGCCCGCGCACGCACGGAGGACCTGCTCGGCGGCGACCCCGAGCACAACGCCGGAGTCGTCCACCGGGTGCTCGCGGGGGAGACCGGACCCGTCCGCGACATCGTCCTGCTGAACGCCGCGGCCGGCCTCGTCTCGTTCCGGCTGGCCCAGGACCCGAACGAGTCCGACCGGCCGATCCTGCAGCGCTTCCGCGAGCAGCTTGTCGTCGCCGCCGAGGCGGTCGACTCCGGCGCCGGTGCGCGCAAACTGGCTGATTGGGTCGGCGCAGCCCCCGCCGCGTAGTCCACGCCGACCCCGCGCACCGTGCGCGGTGCGTCACCCGGTGCGAGCCTGACAGCCCGGTGCTGCGCCACGAGCGCGCACCCGGCAGTCACCGCTGCACCCGGTCAACAACACCGCACCGTGCCGTGCCTGCCACCCCGTGCCGGACCGGAGGGCCGTGGCGGGCCCGCCGCGCGCCTCCAGTCCGCACCGTGCGCGGTCCGCGATCCCGTGCCACCCCAGCGCGAGCCGCACCGTGCGCGGTGCGTCACCCGGTGCGAGCCTGACGGCTCGGTGCTGCGCCACGGGCGCGCACCAGGCGGTCAGCGCTGCACCCGGTCAACAAGACCGCACCGTGCCGTGTCGGCAACCGCCCGACCACCGCACCAACCGACCGGCCGACCGCGACCGACCCGCAGGAGACGCAACGCACAGGAGGCCCGGTGCCGGTTCCTGGAACCGGCACCGGGCCTCCCGTCTGTGCGTTCAGTGCACGCGGTCAGCGTGCGCGTGCTTCGTTACTGCACGTCCTCGTCGACCCAGTCGAAGGTCTTCGTGACGGCCTTCTTCCACAGGCGGAGCGTGCGCTCGCGCTCGGCGGCGTCGAGCTGGGGCTCCCAGCGCTTGTCCTCCTGCCAGTTGGCACGGAGCTCGTCGAGGTTGGCCCAGAAGCCGACCGCGAGACCAGCGGCGTAGGCCGCACCGAGCGCCGTCGTCTCCGCGACGACCGGACGGACGACCGGCACGTTGAGCATGTCGGCCTGGAACTGCATGAGCTCGCTGTTGGCGGTCATGCCGCCGTCGACCTTGAGCTCGGTCAGGTCCACACCGGAGTCGGCGTTGACCGCGTCGAGGACCTCGCGGGTCTGCAGCGCCGTCGCCTCGAGGGCGGCACGCGCGATGTGGCCCTTGTTGACGAAGCGGGTGAGGCCGACGATCGCACCGCGGGCGTCGGGACGCCAGTACGGCGCGAAGAGCCCGGAGAACGCCGGCACGAAGTACACGCCGCCGTTGTCCTCGACGGTCTTGGCCAGGGCCTCGACCTCCGGGGCGCTGCCGATCAGACCGAGGTTGTCGCGGAGCCACTGGATGAGCGAGCCCGTGACGGCGATCGAACCCTCGAGGGCGTAGTGCGTCTCCTGGTCGCCGAGCTTGTAGCCGACGGTGGTGAGCAGGCCGTTCTCGGAGCGGACGATCTCGGTACCGGTGTTGAAGATCAGGAAGTTGCCGGTGCCGTAGGTGTTCTTCGACTCACCCTGGTCGAACGCGGCCTGACCGAAGGTCGCGGCCTGCTGGTCGCCGAGGATGCCGGCGATCGGGACCTCGCGCAGCAGGCTCGAGGACTCGACGTGGCCGTAGACCTCGGAGGAGCTGACGATCTCGGGGAGCATCGACTTCGGGACGCCGAAGTCCGCGAGGATGTCGTCGCGCCACTGCAGCGTCTCGAGGTCCATGAACAGCGTGCGGGACGCGTTCGTGACGTCGGTCTTGTGCACGCCGCCGTCGATGCCACCGGTCAGGTTCCAGAGGACCCAGGTGTCGGTGGTGCCGAAGAGCAGGTCGCCCGCCTCGGCCTTCTCACGAGCACCCTCGACGTTCTCGAGGATCCACATGATCTTGGTGCCGGCGAAGTACGTCGCGAGCGGCAGGCCGACGATGGCCTTGTACTTGTCGGTGTCGCCGTCAGCGAGCTTGTCGACGAGCGCCTGCGTGCGGGTGTCCTGCCAGACGATCGCGTTGTAGATCGGCTTGCCGGTGGTCTTGTCCCAGACGACGGCGGTCTCGCGCTGGTTGGTGATGCCGACGGCTGCGACGTCGTGGCGCGTGATGTCGGCACGCGACAGTGCCTGACCGATCACCTCGCGGGTGTTGTCCCAGATCTCGGCGGGGTCGTGCTCGACCCACCCGGCACGCGGGAAGATCTGCTCGTGTTCCTTCTGCCCGGTCGAGATGATCGAACCGGAGTGGTCGAACACGATTGCTCGGGTCGAGGTCGTGCCCTGGTCGATGGCGACGATGTAGTCGGCCATTGGTGCTCCTTACGGGTGTGTTCGGTGCGGGTGCGTGTTCGGTCGTGCGGAACGGCCGTCCACGCCTTCGGGGTGGGGGTGGGTCAGCTGACGATGGGCAGCAGGGCGTAGGACAGCCCGGCGGCGAGGGCGCCACCGATCAGCGGTCCGACGACCGGCACCCAGGCGTAGGCCCAGTCGCTCGAGCCCTTGCCCTTGATGGGCAGGAAGGCGTGCGCGATGCGGGGGCCGAGGTCACGGGCCGGGTTGATGGCGTAGCCGGTGGGGCCACCGAGGCTGACACCGATCGCGATCACGAGGAAGGCGACGGGGATCGCACCGAGCTCCGACGGGGTCTGCCCGTTGGTGAACGCGATGACGACGAAGACCAGCACGAAGGTGCCGATGATCTCCGTGACGAGGTTCCAGCCGTACGACCGGATCGCGGGGCCGGTCGAGAAGACGCCGAGCTTGGCGGCCGCGTCGGGCTCCTCGTCGAAGTGCTGCTTGTAGGCGAGCCAGACGATGACCGCACCGATGATCGCGCCGATCAGCTGGGCGAGCCAGAACAGGAACATCTCGCCGACGGTGATGTTACCGAGGATCGCCTGCGCGAGGCTGACCGCGGGGTTGAGCTGTCCGCCGGACTTGTAGGACACGGTGACACCGGCGAAGACCGCGAAGCCCCAGCCGATCGTGACCATCAGGAACCCGGCTCCGAAGCCCTTCGACTTCGCCAGCGACACGGCGGCGACGACGCCGCCACCCAGGATGATGAGCATCGCCGTACCGACGAGCTCGGACAGGAACTTGACGCCGATGTCGTCCATCGGTGACCTCCAGTGCGTGAGGTGGGGGTCCGGCCGTGCTGCGCCGCACTCCCCGTTGAGTGATTGAGGCCAACCATAGTGACGACGCTCACGGCCGGGCGATGAATTCGTGAGCGAAGTGCGGCATCGTGCACGAACGTGCAGGACGAGTGTCCCCTGCACGATCCCGAGCCGGTGGCGCGTCCTCGGCGCACTGCACGAACGTGCATCGGGAGCGGACGGCCGCCCGTGCCGTCGATGTAGATTGGGCCCACTCCGGTCGACGACGCGCGGTGTGGCCGCCACGGTTCGACCCCGTACCCGTGGAGGCACCGCATGAAGAAGCTCATCAACGACCCGCAGGCCGTGGTCGAGGAGACCGTCCGGGGCTTCGCCCGGGCACACGCCGGACACGTCGTCCTGGTCGAGGACCCGATCCACCTGCACCGCGCTGACGCACCCGTCGCCGGCAAGGTCGGGATCGTCAGCGGCGGTGGCAGCGGCCACGAGCCGCTGCACGCCGGCTTCGTCGGGTACGGCATGCTCGACGCCGCGGTGCCCGGCCCGGTGTTCACGAGCCCGACGCCCGACCCGATCGTCGCCGCGACGAAGGCCGTCGACGGCGGTGCGGGCGTGCTGCACATCGTGAAGAACTACACCGGCGACGTGCTCAACTTCGAGACGGCCGCCGAACTCGCGGCGATGGACGACGTCCGCGTCGAGTCCGTCGTGGTGGACGACGACGTCGCGGTGCAGGACTCCCTGTTCACCGCCGGACGTCGCGGTGTCGCCGGGACCGTCGTGGTGGAGAAGTGCGCCGGCGCCGCCGCCGAGCGCGGGGACGACCTGGACGCGGTCGCCGCCGTGGCCCGGCACGTCAACGACGTCACGCGGTCGATGGGGCTCGCACTGGCATCGGGAACCGTCCCGCACGCGGGGGAGCCGTCGTTCGTGCTGGCCGACGACGAGGTCGAGCTCGGCATCGGCATCCACGGCGAGCCCGGCCGCGAGCGGATCGCGATGGCACCGGCGGACGAGCTGGTCGACCGCGTGCTCGAACCGATCCTGACCGACCTCGACGCCCCGGCCGGGTCGTCGCTGCTGCTCCTCGTGAACGGCATGGGCGGCACCCCGCTGTCCGAGCTCTACATCGCGTACCGACGCGCCGCCGAGGTCCTCTCGGACCGCGGCCACCAGGTCACGCGTAGTTTGGTCGGCGACTACGTCACGTCCCTCGAGATGCAGGGGTTCTCGCTCACCGTCACGGTGCTCGACGACGAACTCACGGCCCTCTGGGACGCCCCGGTGGAGACCCCGGCCCTGCGCTGGGGACGCTGAGCGTCCACGGCCGCTCGACCACCGGAACACGACACCGGGCCACCGGGCCCGACACACGAAGGGAACCGCATTGGCGCTCGACACCGCATGGGCCATCGACTGGGTCCGTCGCACCGCCGCGACGATCGACGAACACCGCGCCGAGCTCGTCACGCTCGACCGTGAGATCGGGGACGGCGACCACGGCGAGAACCTCGACCGCGGGTTCCGGGCCGTGCTCGAGGCCGTCGACTCCGGGTCCTTCGACACCCCGGGTGCCGTGCTCAAGACCGTCGCGACGAAGCTCATCTCGACCGTGGGCGGGGCGGCCGGCCCGCTCTTCGGCACCGCCTACCTGAAGGCGGCGCAGGCGGCCGGTGACGCGGCCGAACTCGACGCGGACACCCTGGTCGCCGTCCTCACCGCCGCCCGCGACGGTGTCGTGTCCCGCGGCAAGGCAGCGGTCGGCGACAAGACGATGGTCGACGCGTGGAGCCCGGCGGTCGACGCCGCAGCAGCGGCCGCCGGTGCCGGCGAGGACCCGAAGGCCGTGCTCACCGCAGCGGCCGACGCCGCCGCGCAGGGTGCGGCGGACACCGAGCCGCTCGTCGCCCACAAGGGCCGCGCGAGCTACCTCGGCGACCGCGCGATCGGGTACCGCGACCCCGGTGCGCAGTCGACCGCGTACATCCTGCGCGCAGCGGTGGACGCAGCGTGACCGTCGGCATCCTGGTCGTCTCGCACAGCGCGGCGATCGCGACGGGCACCGTCGAGCTCGCACGGCAGATGGCCGCGGACGTGCCGCTCGTCGCCGCGGGCGGCACGGACGACGGCGGCATCGGCACCTCGTTCGAGGCGATCACCGCCGGCATCGAGGAACTCGCCCAGGCGGACGCCGTCGTGGTCCTGTGCGACCTCGGCTCCGCCTACCTGACGACCGACACCGCGCTCGACTTCCTGGACGACGACGTCCGCGCCCGCGTCCACGTGTCGCAGGCCCCGTTGGTCGAGGGAGCGGTGGCCGCTGCGGTCGCCGCCCAGACGGGCGGCGACGCCGACGCGGTGCTGGCCGCCGCGGCATCGGCCGCGGGTTCCGAGGCGGACGCGAGCACCGCCTCCCGTCCGTCCGGTGACCAGCCTGGAGGCACGGGGCCGGCCGACGGGACTGCCTCCGTCGGCGACGCGGCCGGCTCCGACCGCGTGAGCGCGTCGGTCGAGCTGGTGAACGAGACCGGGCTGCACGCCCGGCCCGCCGCGGAGTTCGTGAAGACGGCGGCGAAGTACGACGCGAGCGTGCACGTCAACGGCGTGGACGCGAAGAGCCTGCTGGCGATCATGGCCCTGGCGCTGCCGAAGGGTGCGACGGTGTCGATCGACGCGACCGGACAGGACGCGCAGGCCGCGGTCGACGCCCTCGTGGAACTGGTCCGGTCCGGCTTCGGCGAGTGACACCGCCGCCGGACGAGTGACAGCGCCGCCGGGGGAGACCCCGGCGGCGGTGCCCGCCCCGGTCAACGGATCGAGATCGTCCCCGCCAGGTCGAGGTCCGAGGGGCCACCGGTGACCCCGGCGTCCGCGAGCAGGGTGGCACCGAACACGGCGCTCCAGAACGTGCGGGCGTCCCGGGCGACACCGCTCGGGCTCGCCCAGCCCTGGTCGGCGACGACGCGCTCCAGGTAGCGCTCGGACTGCCGGAACAGCACGGCCAGCAGCAGCCGCACGCGCTCACGCTGCGCCGGGTCGTCCCCGGCAGCGCCGAGCGCGCGGACCACGAGCGGGGTCGACGGCATCGCGAGGGCGGTGCGGGCGAGGACCTGCCGGAACGCCTCTGCCGAGCGGGCACGACGGCTGGCCGCCTGCAGTCGCGTGGTGTCGCGCAGGAACAGCGCGAACGCGGCGTCGAGCACCAGGCGATCCTTCGAGCCGTAGTGGTGCGTGATCTGGTTCGGGTAGACGCCCGCGGCCCGGGCGACCTCACTCACGGTGACGCTCCGCGCACCCGCATGCAGCAGTCCGGCCGTCGCGGCGAGGATCTTCGCCCGTGTCGCCGCGCCGCGTGCCGTGCCCGATCCGTCCGCCGTGGTTGCCATGCCGGAATTGTACGTGGTACAACTCGACTTGTTCAACGTACAAGAGGAGTTCCCGTGGACATCGTCATCACCGGCTACGGCGCGGTCTCACCCTTCGGCCACGGCGTCGCGCCGCTCTGGGACGCCCTGGTGGCCGGTCGCTCCGGCGTCCGCGACCTGCACCGCGACGGTGGGCTCTGGGAGCAGGTGCCGACCCGGGTCGGTGCCGACGCCGCACTCGACGCCGAGGGGGCGCTCGGCCGGGTCCGTGCCAACCGCCTCGACCGCAGTCAGCAGCTCGCACTCGTCGCCGCCGACGAGGCCTGGGCCGACGCGGGCGCGCCGACGATCGAGGGTGACCGGCTCGCCGTGGTGATCGGCACCGGGATCGGGGGAGTGCAGACCCTGCTCGACGCCCACGACGTGCTCGGAGCCTCCGGGGCACGTCGGGTGTCGCCGCGGACGGTGCCGATGCTCATGGCCAACGGAGCCGCCGCCCAGATCAGCATCGCGTACGGGGCCCGCGCCGGGGCCTACACGACCGTGTCGGCCTGCGCGTCGGGCGCAGAGGCGATCGCTGCCGCGGCTCGGCTCATCGCCACGGGCGAGGCCGACGTCGTCATCACCGGCGGCACCGAGGCGGCCGTGACCCCGGTGACGATGGCGTCGTTCGCCCAGTCGCAGGCCCTCGCGAAGCCCGACGGCGCCGACCCGACGACCCTGTCACGACCGTTCGACGCCGACCGCCGCGGCTTCGTGCTCGGCGAGGGCGCCGGGATCGTCGTGCTCGAACGTGCCGACCACGCCGCAGCCCGCGGGCAGCACTCGCGCGGCACGCTCGCGGGGTGGGGCATCACCTCGGACGCGCACCACATCACCGCGCCGCTCGCCGACGGCAACGAGCAGGAGCGGGCCATGCGGGCCGCGATCCGGATGGCGGCGCTCACCGGCGCCGACGTCGACCACGTGAACGCGCACGCCACGGGCACCCCAGTCGGCGACGTCGGTGAGGCGGCCGCGATCAACCGGGTCGTGGGGACCGGCGCGCTCGTCACCGCACCGAAGAGCGCGATCGGGCACATGTTCGGAGCGGCCGGGGCCGTCGAGGCGATCCTGACGATCCGGGCGCTCGAGACCGGGACCGTCCCGCCCACGCTGAACCTCGAGCGGCTGGACCCGGCCATCGACCTCGACGTCGTGTCCGGGACCGCCCGCACGGCTCCGCTCCGTGCCGCGCTGAACAACTCGTTCGGGTTCGGCGGTCAGAACGCGTCGCTGGTGTTCACCGCGGCGTGAGCTCCTGCAGCCCGGTGACCCGGAGCAGGTCGAGCTTCGCGGCGTCCTCGGAGCCCGGCACCACCGTGTAGACGACGATCCGCAGGTCGCCGCCGGGCACGCTGAGCACGTCGCAGTCGATCTCGACCGGCCCGACCGGCGTGTGCACGACCTTGCGACTGGCCCGGTGCTCGGCGATCCGGCCGGTCTCCCACCGGCGGGCGAACTCCGGGGACCCCCGCAGCAGCCGTTCGACGAGGTCGGCCAGGTCACGGTCGGCCGGGTACCGCCCGTACGCCTGCCGCAGGTCGGCGGCGAGGTCGCTCGAGAACTCCTCCTGGTGGTCCTCGTCCCAGTCCACCCCGTCGTGGTCCTGCATGAAGTGCCGCCACACCAGGTTGCGTTCGAGCCCGACGTACCGCGAGGGGTCGCCGTTCACCGCCGCCCACAACTCGTTCCAGAGCACGATGTCGTGGGTCGCCGTGAACACCGCGAGCGGGACGTCGCCGAGTCGGTCCACGAGTCGCTGCACGCCGGGCGTGATGTGCCGCGGCACCACCTGACGCGACGGCGGGGCGACGCCTGCCACCCGGCACAGGTGGTCCCGTTCCTCGGACGACAGCCGGAGCGCCGTCGCGAGTGCGCCGAGCAGTTGCGGTGACGGGTTCGTCGCCCGACCCTGCTCGAGGCGGACGATGTAGTCGACGCTCACGCCCGCGAGGGCGGCGAGCTCCTCGCGTCGGAGCCCCGGGGTCCGTCTGCCGGGTCCGGCCGGCAGGCCGACCGCCTCCGGACGCACCCGGTCACGCCAGGAACGCAACACGTTCGCGAACTCGCTCATGCCCACCATCATCGCCCCGCGCCTCCTGTCCGTCCTGGTACTGCCGGTCCCACCGTCGCACCGTGCCTGGGGGAGCCGCGTCGGCGGGGGCATTCTGGACCCATGACAACGACACTGATCACCGGGGCGAACCGCAGCCTCGGACTCGAGACCGCACGCCGACTCATCGAGGCCGGCCACACCGTGTACGCCGGCATGCGCGACCCGGCCAGCGGCGACGACGCCCGCGCACTCGGCGCCCACGTCGTGCAGCTGGACGTGACCGACCAGGCCAGCATCGACGCGGCGATCGCCTCGATCCCCGCGCTGGACGTCCTCGTGAACAACGCCGGGATCCTCGGCACCTCGTTCGGGGTCGACGACCTCGACGCGAGCGCGATGGCGACCGTCCTCGACACCAACGTCACCGGCATCGTCCGGGTGACCCAGGCCGCGCTGCCCTTGCTGCGACGTTCGGCGGCACCCGTCATCGTGAACGTCTCGTCGGGGGTGGGGTTCCCGCGCTGGCTGACGACACCGGGGCACGACGAGTACGGGGTGCCGGCGGTCCCGTACGCGGCGTCGAAGGCGGCCGTGATCGCGCTGACGGTGCAGTACGCGAAGAACCTGCCCGGGTTCCGGGTGAACGCGAGCGACCCGGGCTACACGGCGACGGAGTTCAACGGGTTCGGCGGACACCAGACGATCACCGAGGGCACCGACGCCACGGTCATGCTCGCGACGATCGGCACCGACGGGCCGACGGGGGAGTTCCACAACCGCGAGGGCCGCATCGAGTACTGAGGGGCAGCGCTGCGTGTGCGACCGCGCCCCCTCAGTCGTGCACGTCGGCACCGAACCCCGGGCCGGGGCGCATCATCCAGCCGTCCGGGTCGGGCAACGAGCGGAACCCGAACCGCTCGTACAGGCCGTGGGCATCGGCGGTGAACAGGGCGAAGCGCTTCAGACCGAGCGGCTCGATCGCCTCGGTCACGCCGCGCACGAGGGCGACCCCGACGCCGCGGCCCCGGGCGTCGGGGTCCACGAACACGTCGGCGAGCCACCCGAACGTCACCCCGTCCGTGATCACGCGCGCGTAGCCGAGCTGCTCGCCGGTCGTCGCGTCGTACACGCCGAAGTTCCGGGAGCCGGCGATGATCGCCTCCTGCGTCGCCCGATCACGCCCGCGGGCCCAGTACGACTCCTCACTGAGCCAGCGGTGCACGCGGTCGACGTCGAGGTCGGCGGGGTCGGCGGAGAAGCGCAGATCGGTCACGTGACGAGTCAACCGGCCGACGTGCCTGCGGCGCAACGGCCGATCGGGTCGCGGTGGACCGCTCCCGTGGTCGGGTGGCCGGGTGGCCGGGTGGCCGGGTGCCCGTCGGCCTGGAGGCCCGTGGGGACCCCGACACGCGGGTCGCGTCGGACGGTTGGTCGCGCTGGTCCGGCGTCCGGCGTCCGGCGTCTGTCAGGATGGCCCCATGCGCGCCGTCCAGTACGCCCAGTTCGGTTCCGTCCCCTCGATCGTCGACCTGCAGGAACCGGTCGCACCCGACCACGGCGTCGTCGTCCGGGTGGCTGCCACCGGCGTCTGCCGCAGTGACTGGCACGCGTGGAAGGGCCACGACGACTCGGTCCGGCTGCCGCACGTGCCCGGCCACGAGTTCGCCGGCGTCGTCGCGTCGATCGGCACGGGCGTCCAGCGGTTCGCCGTCGGTGACCGGGTGACGGCACCGTTCGTGTTCGCCTGCGGGACCTGCGCCGAGTGCCTCGACGGCGCCACCCAGGTGTGCACCGCCCAGCAGCAGCCGGGGTTCGACCTGCAGGGCTCGTACGCGGACTCCCTGGTCGTCCCGCACGCCGACCTGAACCTCGTCGCGCTGCCCGACGCCGTGGATTTCGCGGTGGCGGCAGCGCTCGGCTGCCGATTCGGCACCGCGTTCCACGCCCTGCACGCCCGAGGGCGCGTCGCCGCAGGGGAGTGGGTCGTGGTCTACGGCTGCGGCGGAGTCGGGCTCTCCGCGGTCATGGTCGCCGTGGCCGCCGGCGCGCACGTCGTCGCCGTCGACGTCTCCACGGCCGCACTCGAGCGCGCCGCTGCCCTGGGCGCCGACACCGTGCTGATGGACGCCGATGCCGTCACCACGGTCCGATCCCGCACGGGTGGCGGAGCGCACGTCTCGCTCGACGCCTACGGCAGCCGTGCCACCTCCGTCGCCGCCGTGGCATCCCTGCGTCCGCGCGGTCGGCACGTGCAGGTCGGGTTGCTCCTCGATGACGAAGCCGCTCCGGCGATCCCGATGGGCCGGGTCATCGCGGACGAACTCGAACTGCTCGGCAGCCACGGCGCTGCGGTCGGGGAGTACGGCGCGATGCTGGACGCCGTCGTGGCCGGGCGGCTGCGTCCAGAGCAGACGATCGGCCGCACGATCGGCTTCGACGATCTGCCCGAGGCGCTCGTCGCGATGGACCGACCGGCAACGTCGTCGGGGATGACCGTGGCGGTGTTCTGAGGCTCGAGCGTCCCGTCAGCCCTCGGTCCGCGCGTCGGCGCCCCGGCGGATGCGGAGCACGACCGCACCGATGACGAGCACTGCCAGGATCCCGACGACCCCGAACAGGAGTGCCGGGCCGCCGTGGCCGTGCGCGTGCGTTCCGGCACCCGTGTTCTGTGCGGCTCCCGCTGCCGCTGCCGCTGCCGACGGTTCCGAGGATGATGTGGGCGCGGCCGTCGGGCTCGTCGTCGTGGGTGGAACGGTCGGAGATGCGGCCGTTTCCACCCAGAACGCGAGCTGCCCCTCGATCGGATGGCCGTCAGGGGAGACGTACCGCCAGACGAGGGTGTGCGGGCCGGGGGAGAGCGACACCGCTTTGGACATCGAGGTGCCGTCGACGGCCACCGCTCCGGAGGACTCGTCGGTCCCGCCGTCGTCCCGGACCTCGATGCGCAGACCGGCTTCGAGCCCGGCAAGCGGCGCCTCGCTGAAGGTGAGCGTCACTCGCTCAAGGTCGGCAGCCACGGTGGCGCCGTCCGCCGGATCACTCGATGTCAGTGCTGCGTGCGCCGATGCGGGTGTCGTGCCGATCAGCACGAGGAACGCGGACAGGGCGACGGCGAACAGGACCCGGGGCGTCGCGGTTCGTGAGCGGCGTTGGTCATCTCGGTGATCGTGCACGCGTCCACGCTAGGGAAGCGATGTCGAGCGTCCCGTCAGCCGAGCGGGCAGGGCAGGAACGCCTGAGTCGACATAAGCCTGAGTTGACATAATATGCATTATCGGCGCCCTGGCGGAGACGCTTCGTGAGCAGAAAAGGTCGAGTCCGCTGCACGGACTCGACCTCTTCTGCTCACTGGATGACGACGGCGTCAGTCGGCGGGCTTCGTCGGGACGTCGTCGGCGTCGATCTCGAGCGCTGCCGGCTCGCCGCCCTGTTCCTCCAGGGTGTCCTGGTCGGTGTCGGGCTGCTCCGGCGACTCGCTCTGGGTGGTCTCTTCGGCTGGGTCAGGCTGGCTGTAGCTCATGCGCCGGACGGTACGCCCGCGTTCCTGAACAGCTGCAAGCTCGGCGCCCGAGACGCTTGGTGAGCAGCAATGGTCGAGTCCATCCGCTGGACTTGACCATTACTGCTCACGATGCGGGCAGGACCCGGATGAACGTCAGTTGTTGATCATCTGCGTCGCGACGACCGCGCCGATGATCATGAAGATGATCGCGACGATGATGGCGATGACGCTGAGGACGATGCCGGCGAGCACCATTCCACGGCCGCCAACCGCGCGACGACGCGCGATGAAGCCGAGCACCAGGCCGATGATGCCGGCGATGAGCCCGACGATCGAGAACAGGAACGCAAAGACGACGCCGACGATGCCGAGGACGAGCGAGCCGACGGCGATTCCGTTGCCGCTGTTGGTCGCGGGCGCGTTGCCGGGGTTGGACATGGTGGAGCTCCTTCTGGTCAGGACGCCGATCCAGGCCGGGCAGCCGATCGTGAGCGTCAGTCAGAATGGTAGTCCTCACACACGGCTGGCGCCCAGATTCGCCGTCCGAGCCGGTCCCCCGGCTCAGGCTCCGACGTACGCAGCCAAGTGCTGGCCGGTCAGCGTCGACCGCGTCGCCACGAGTTCAGCGGGCGTCCCCTCGAACACGATGCGCCCGCCGTCGTGCCCGGCGCCCGGCCCGAGGTCGATGATCCAGTCGGCGTGCGCCATCACGGCCTGGTGGTGCTCGATCACGACGACCGTCCGGCCGGCGTCGACGAGCCGGTCGAGCAGGCCGAGCAGCTGCTCGACGTCGGCCAGGTGCAGGCCCGCGGTGGGCTCGTCGAGCACCACCACGCCGCCCCGGTCACCGAGGTGCGTCGCGAGCTTGAGCCGCTGCCGCTCTCCCCCGGACAACGTGGTGAGCGGCTGGCCGATCGTCAGGTACCCGAGCCCCACGTCGGCGAGCCGGGCGAGGATCGTGTGGGCGGCCGGCAGTGCGGACTCCCCCGCCGCGAAGAACGCCAGCGCGTCGGCGACGGACATGCCGAGCACCTCGCTGATGTCCTTCCCGCCCAGGTGGTACCCGAGCACGGACTGGTCGAACCGCTTGCCGTCGCACTCGACGCAGGGGCTCGCAACGCCCGCCATCATGCCGAGGTCGGTGTACACGACACCGGCACCGTTGCACGCCGGGCAGGCGCCCTCGGAGTTGGCACTGAACAGTGCGGGCTTGACGCCGTTGGCCTTCGCGAACGCCTTGCGGATCGGCTCGAGCAGGCCGGTGTACGTCGCCGGGTTGCTCCGCCGGGAGCCACGGATGCCGCTCTGGTCGATGGCGACCACGTCGTCGCGCCGGGCCAGCGACCCGTGGATGAGTGTGCTCTTGCCCGAGCCGGCGACCCCCGTGACGACGGTGAGCACCCCGGTGGGGACGTCCACGTCGACGTCGTGCAGGTTGTGGGCTGACGCGCCGCGGATCGCGATCGCCCCGTCCGGACGACGGACCGCTGACTTCACGGTGACGCGGTCGTCCAGGTGCTGACCGGTCACGGTCCCGCTGGCACGCAGCCCGTCGACGGACCCCTGGTAGCAGAGCGTCCCACCGCCGGATCCGGCACCCGGCCCGAGGTCGACGACGTGGTCGGCGATCGCGATGACCTCGGGCTTGTGCTCGACGACCAGGACGGTGTTGCCCTTGTCGCGCAGCCGGACGAGCAGCTCGTTCATCCGCTCGATGTCGTGCGGGTGCAGCCCCGTGCTCGGCTCGTCGAACACGTACGTGACGTCGCTGAGCGAGGAGCCGAGGTGCTTCACCATCTTCACGCGCTGGCCCTCTCCCCCGGACAACGTGCCGGTCGGGCGGTCGAGCGACAGGTAGCCGAGTCCGATCTCGACGAAGGACTCGAGCAGGTCGCGGAGCCCCTCGAGCAACGGCCCGACCCCCGGGTCGTCCAGGCCCCGCAGCCAGGCGACGGCGTCGGTGATCTGCATCGCGCAGACGTCGGCGACGCTGCGGCCCGCGATCTTCGACGAGCGGGCGGTGTCGTTCAACCGGGTCCCGTCACAGGCCGGACACGTCGTGAAGGTCACGGCGCGGTCGACGAACGCCCGGATGTGCGGCTGCATCGCCTCGCGGTCCTTCTGCAGGAACGATCGGCGGACCCGGTGCACGAGCCCCTCGTAGGTCATGTTGATGCCGGCGATCTTCTGCTTCGTCGGCTCGCGGTACAGGAAGTCCTGCCGCTCCTGCTCGGTGAAGTCGCGGATCGGGGTGTCCCGGTCGAAGTAGCCCGACTCGGCGTACAGCCGCACGTTCCACCCGTCGGTCCCGTACCCGGGGATCGTGAGCGCGCCGTCCCCAAGCGACTTCGTGTCGTCGAACAGCTGCGTCAGGTCGATGTCGTTCACCAGCCCCCGGCCCTCGCAGTCGGCGCACATGCCGCCGAGCCGCGTGAACGAGACCTTCTGGGCCTTCGCGTCCGCACCCTTCTGCACCGTGATCGCTCCCCCGGCCGTCACGGTGGCGAGGTTGAACGAGAACGCGTTCGGCCCCCCGATGTGCGGCTGACCGAGTCGGCTGAACAGCACGCGCAGCATCGCGTTCGCGTCCGTGGCGGTGCCGACGGTGGAGCGCGGGTCGGCGCCGATGCGCTCCTGGTCGACGACGATCGCGGTGGTCAGGCCGTCCAGCAGGTCGACGTCCGGGCGCGCGAGCGAGGGCATGAACCCCTGCACGAACGCGCTGTAGGTCTCGTTGATCATCCGCTGCGACTCGGCGGCGACGGTGCCGAACACGAGCGAGCTCTTGCCCGAGCCGGAGACCCCGGTGAACACCGTGAGCCGCCGCTTCGGCAGGTCCACGTCGACGTCGCGCAGGTTGTTCGCGCGGGCACCGCGCACCCGGATCCGGTCGCGCCGGTCAGCAGGGTGCGCGTCGGCGCCCGTGGGGTCGTCGTCGACCGGATCGGTGTGCATGCGGGTCAGCGTACCGACGGGAGGCCCGTGGCGGGGCCGCCACGGGCCTCCCGTCCGGTCCTGGGTTGGCCGTCAGGCCGTGGTGCGCTGTTCAGGCGCCGTTTCGGCGCACCAGGTCCGGCAGCTCGGCGGGTTCGAACTCCTCGTCGGTCGCCTCGAGCTCGTCGGCGGTCCACCACCGCGAGGCGAGGATGTCGACGCGCTCGTCGTCGGTCCACTCGGCGTCGGACAGCTCGAAGCCGGGCGTGCGGACGACGTAGAACTCGGCGTGCCCGCGGTCGTGGTCGGCGAGGTCCCACTCGACCGTGAAGTCCCAGGACCACACCGGCTCGCCGGGTTCGTCGATGACGATCCCGGTCTCCTCGCGCAGCTCGCGGATCGCGGCGTCGCGGTGGGTCTCCCCCGGGTCGACCCCACCACCCGGCGTGATCCAGCGGTGGGCGCCGTCCGACGAGGGCGAATTCGTGTCCATCAGGAACACGCGGCCCTCGGGGTCGAGCAGCAGGATGCGGGAGGTGCGGCGCAGGCCGGGCTTCGCGGTCACCCGCCCGACGTTAGCCGACGAAACCGCTGACGTCGCCGACCAGCTTGGTGTGGTCGGCGGGGATCGGCTCGACGGCGGCGAGGGCGATCTCGGCCGCGAACTCGGACACGCTGTAGAGCTTGCCGACCTCCTGCCGACGCCCCTCGATCGCGCCGGGGTTCAGGCGGTTCAGCAGCGTCGCGGTGATCGTGCCCTCGATCATGTCGCCGGAGACGACGACGAACTCGATGCCGGCGGCCTCGAGCTGCGGGATGAGCTCACGGAGGGCGAGTTCTCCGGCGCGCTTGCTCTTGGCGACCGGGACGTACTCGTCCATCGTCTCGGCGGTCTCGACGAAGTGCGCCTGGTGGCTCGTGACGAACACCACGCGGGAGCCGGCGGGCATGTGCGGCACGGCGGTCTGCAGCATGTCGACCTGGGCGTCGCGGTTCAGGCGGAGCGCGTAGTCCTCGCCGACGCCGGACTCCATGCCGCCGGAGGCGTTGAGCACGAGCAGGTCGATGCCGCCCCACTCCTGGACGACGGTGTCGACGAGGGCCTGCACGGAGTCGTGCTCGGTGAGGTCGGCGCCGACGGCCAGGGCGGAGCCACCGGCCTCGACGATCTTCTCGGCGATCTGCTCCGCGCGCTTGGCCTTGTTGCGGTAGTTCACGACGACCTTCGCACCGGCCTCGGCGAGGTACCCGACGGTGTCGGCGCCGATGCCACGGGACGAACCGGTGACGACGGCGCGCTTGTCGGTGAGGGATCCGGGGGCGAGGGGGTTGCTCACAGTCGTGTTCTCCAGGTCTGGTTCCGGCCGGTCGGGCGCACCGAGCCTACCAATCGCCTGCACGACCGTCGGACGGCCCTGATATGTTGAACGGAGTTGTGCCGGCTGTCGCGACGCAGCGAGCCGCCGCGCGCGACCGAGGGAGGGAGATCGCGTGAACGGAATCGATTGGATCCAGAGCACCGTCTGGATCGGCCTGGTGTTGCTCCTGGGCGTGGTCGAGATCTTCACCCTCGACTTCATCTTCATCATGCTCGCGGCGGGTGCCGCCGGCGGGTTGATCGCCGCACTGCTCGGCGCCCCGTGGTGGCTGTCCGCCATCGTCGCCGCGGTCGCCGCCCTCGTGCTGCTGTCGCTCGTCCGGCCGCGCCTGCTCGTGGCGCTCGGCCGCGGTGCCGACCCGCACCGCACCAACGTCGAGGGCCTCATCGGGCTCGCCGGCACGGTCGCGGTCGCCTTCACCTCCTCCAGTCCTGGTCAGGTGCGCCTGGCCAACGGCGAGACCTGGAGCGCGCGGTTCGCCGCGGGCTCCGTCGACCGCACACCGCCACTCGGCACCCCCGTGGTCGTCGAGTCGATCGAGGGGTCGACCGCGGTCGTGCGCCTCGCAGAAAGGGCCACCTCGTGACCAGCATCTCCCCGGGGACGATCGCACTGCTCGTGCTCGTCCTCGTCGTCGTCATCTTCGTGATCGTCGTCCTGGCGAAGGCGATCCGGATCGTCCCGCAGGCCACCGCGGGCGTCGTCGAACGACTCGGCAAGTACCACAAGACCCTCAACCCGGGCTTGAACCTCCTGGTGCCGTTCATCGACCGCCTGCGGCCGCTGCTCGACATGCGTGAGCAGGTCGTCTCGTTCCCGCCGCAGCCCGTGATCACCGAGGACAACCTGGTCGTCTCGATCGACACGGTCGTCTACTTCCAGGTGACCGACGCCCGTGCCGCGACGTACGAGATCGCGAACTACCTCGGCGCTGTCGAGCAGCTCACCACCACCACGCTCCGCAACGTCGTCGGTGGCCTGAACCTCGAAGAGGCCCTGACCAGCCGCGACAACATCAACGGCCAGCTCCGCGTCGTCCTCGACGAAGCCACGGGCAAGTGGGGCATCCGCGTCGGCCGAGTCGAGCTGAAGGCGATCGAGCCGCCCGTGTCCATCCAGGACGCCATGGAGCAGCAGCTCCGTGCCGAGCGCAGCCGTCGTGCCGCGATCCTGCAGGCCGAGGGCACCAAGCAGTCCCAGATCCTCGAGGCCGAGGGACAGCGGCAGGCCGCGATCCTGGCCGCCGAGGGTGACGCCAAGGCACAGGTGCTCCGTGCCGAGGGTGAAGCCCAGGCCATCGCGACCGTGTTCGAGGCCATCCACACCGGCGACCCGGACGAGAAGCTGCTGTCCTACCAGTACCTGCAGACCCTGCCCAAGATCGCCGAGGGCACCTCGAACAAGCTCTGGATGATCCCGAGCGAGTTCACCGAGGCACTGTCCGGCATCGCGAAGGGCTTCAGCGCCAGCCGCGGTGGCGGCGCCGGTCCGGTCGCCGGCGGCGCCGGTGGCACGGACTTCCTGTCCCGGATCTCGAAGCTCGCGAACGAGAGCCTGGCGAACACCGCAGCGGCAGACACCACGATGCCGCGTGCGGACGCCACCGCCGCGGACATCGTCCCCGAGTCCGACCTCGACGCGCGCCTGGCCGAGTCGAACCGCAGTGTCGATGCGCACCTCGCGGCCGCCGACGACGCGACCGCCGAGCAGGTCGGGGACACTCCGCCCACGCCGGGCGACGACGCCTCCGGTCACCGCACCAGCGACGGCTCCGGTCGGCGCTGACGGTCCCGCACCAACGAACGACGACGCCCGCCCCGGGGAACCGGGGCGGGCGTCGTCGTGTGTTCGGTGGTGTCAGGCGCCGCGTCGTGCGCGGAGGACCTGCAGGCGCTCCTCGAGGAGCTCCTCGAGTTCCTCGCGCGAGCGGCGCTCGAGCAGCATGTCCCAGTGGGTGCGGGGTGCCTTCACGTCCTCTTCGGCGACCTCGACGGGGATCCCGTCGTCGCCGAGCAGGCGGCCCTCGCGACCGGAGCGCGGCTCCGACCAGGTCTGGGGGACGTCCGCATCGGCCGAGAAGACGATGTCGAACGTCTCACCCGAATCCGTCTGGTAGACCGCGCGCTTGCGATCTGAGAGCTCGACGCCCTCTTCGCTCTGGAGACTCTGACTCCCGAGCCGCATGCCGCGGAGACTCCGATCAGCCATGTGTGTGCTCCTCTCGCTCGTCTGCCCTCCACAACACTGTCCCACGCCCCATCAATCCCGTACCGGCGCATTCACAGTCCGTTCCCAGTGGCTGGGCGCGGCGTGCCCGATCAGGAGCGGGTTCGACGACCCCAGGGAGCGCAGGCGAGGAGCACGAGGAGTCCGCCGAGGGAGAGCAGGAGCGTGATCGAGCCGGACAGGATCGACGCCGGGGTGGTGGACGTGCCGAGCGGCACGTCGGTCACCATCGACGTCGCGGTGTACTCCGGCACCCGGTCGATCGTGCGGCCGCTCGGGTCGATGACCTGCGACGCTCCGACGGTCGAGATGTTCACGAGCGACCGACCGGTCTCGATGGCCCGCATCCGCGCGATCTCGAGCTGCTGCAGGTTCTCGTCGGTGCCCGAGAAGTCGGCGTTGTTCGTCTGCGCGAGGATCACCTGCGCTCCCCCGCGCACCATGTCGGCGGTCAGCCCGTCGTCGACGATGTCGAAGCAGATCGAGATGCCGGCACGGATGCCCGCGACGGAGAGCACGTTCGGCTTCGTGCCCGGCGCGTAGTCGCGCTGCAGCAGACCGATCAGCGACGGTGCGAGCTTGGAGAAGAACCAGCGGTCGGGCACGTACTCGCCGAACGGCACCGGGCGCTTCTTGTCGTAGGACGACTGCCAGCCGTCCGCCGTCCACACGAACGACGTGTTGTGCAGCACCCCCGACGGGGTCTGCGTGATGGCACCCGCGACGATCGGGGCGTCGAGCGAGTCGACCACCGAGTCGAGGGCGGACGCGATGACCGGCTGCTGCCGCGGGTCGTACTCCGCACCGGCCTCGGGCCACACGACGAGGTCGACGCCCTTCGCGTCCACGTCCGTCGCCGCGACCTGCGCGGCCAGGACGTCGCCGGGCTCCGCACGGTCGAAGTAGCCCGCGGGACCGTTGCCCTGCACCGCCTCGACCCGGATCGTGCCGCTCGTCGCCGTCGGCCACCCCGGCACGGCCAGGACCGCCGCGACGAGCAGACCCGCCGTCGCCACCCGCACGGGCAGCCGGAGCGTGCCGCCTGGCACGGGGGGTGCCACGAGCGCGAGCGACACCACGACCGCGACGCAGTACACGACGATGAACGTCAGCCCGAGGACGCCGACGTACGCGGCCAGGTGCGTGAACGGCCCCTGCGACTGCGACAGGCCGACGCGCCCCCAGGCGAAACCGCCGTACGGCCAGCTCCCCGAGAACCACTCGCGTCCGGTCCAGAGTGCGGCGACGACGGCCGGGAGGCCCCACACGCGTCCGGCGGTCGAGGGCACCACGCGGGCGACCCAGCGGTACGCCAGGGCGATGGCGACGCTGCCGAGCGCGAAGAACGCGGCTTCGAGCAGGGCGAGTGCGAACCACGGGACCGGGCCCAGGTAGCGACCGGCCCACGAGATGGCCGGGATCCAGAACGCCGCGCCCGCGAGGTAACCGATCCACGCCGCACGCCGCGCCCGCTGCCCCATCACCGCGAGCAGCATGCAGGCGAGTGCCGGGTAGGCGAGGAACCACCACCCGGGCGACGGGAACGCGAGCGCGAAGAGGATCCCGCCGATGACGGCCAACGGCAGCGCGGTGCCCAGCGGCAACGCGGCGAACGGACCGGTCGCGACCGCCCCGCGGCCGACGCGAGCGGGCAGCCCGCGCACACTGGTCTCCGGAACCGGCACCGGGCCTCCTGTCAGACCGCCGCGTAGGCGACGATGCCGCGGCGAACCGCGTCCGTCGCCCGTCGGGCGGTCTGGGCGAGTTCGTCGTCGCCGGCGTTCCGGATCTGGTCGAGCAGGTCGATGACCTGCTTCGACCAGCGGACGAAGTCGCCGGCCGGCAGGTCGAGGGTGCGGAGGACGTCGTCGAGGGCCGAGCCCGAAGCCCAGCGGAACATGCCGACGGCCATCGCGGGGGTCGGCGGCTGCGAACCGGCCAGGCGCGCTGCACGTTCGATGTCGTCCAGGCGCGACCAGATGGTCAGTGTCTCGTCGAGCGCGGGGCGGAACGCACCGCGGGGCAGGGCGTGCTCCGTGCCGGGCGCGTCCTCGCGGCGGGGCTGGTAGATGATCGTCGCGGCCATGGCGGCGAGCTGTGCCGGGGTGAGGTCCTTCCAGACCCCCGCCTCGAGGCACTCGGCGACGAGCAGGTCGCGGTCGCCGTAGATGCGCTGCAGGCGACGGCCGCCCGCTGCCACCGTGGCTTCGCCGTTGCCGGCGTCCACCAGGTAGCCGAGCTCGAGCAGGACCTCGGTGACACGGTCGAACGTCGTGGCGACGGCGCCCGTGCGGGACCGGATCTGCTGGACGAGCTTGTCGTTGGCACGCTTGAGCTTCCACCAGCGCTCGGACCAGCGGGCGTGGGCCTCGCGCTCCGGGCAGGCGTGGCAGGGGTGGCGCTGCAGCTGGCGGCGGACCGCCGTGATCGCGGCCTGGCGTTCCTGGCGGGCGCCGTGCGACGCCTCGCGGCCGCCGGGCACGTTCGTGCGCTCGAGGTCGGAGAGCTCACGGCGGAGTGCCGAGTACTCGGTGAAGTCGCCGAGGTGGCACTGCATCGCCTCGCGGTAGCCGTCGAGGGATTCCTGCTGCGAGCGGACCTTGCGAGCGAGGTCGACCACCGACCGGTCGGCCTGGAACTGGGCGAACGACGTCTCGAGGACCTCGCGCGTGCGCTGCCGGCCGAACTGGTCGATCAGGTTGACGGCCATGTTGTACGTCGGCTTGAACGACGAGTTGAGCGGGTACGTGCGACGGCTGGCCAGCGACGCGACGGCCTGCGGGTCGAGCCCGTCGGTCCACTGGATGACCGAGTGCCCCTCGACGTCGATGCCACGACGACCGGCACGACCGGTGAGCTGCGTGTACTCCCCCGGGGTGATCGGCACACGGGCTTCGCCGTTGAACTTCTCGAGCTTCTCGAGCACGACGGTGCGCGCCGGCATGTTCACGCCGAGTGCCAGGGTCTCGGTGGCGAACACGACCTTCAGGAGCTTGCGCTGGAAGAGGTTCTCGACGACCTCCTTGAAGGCGGGGAGCAGGCCGGCGTGGTGCGCCGCGACCCCGCGCTCGAGCCCTTCGAGCCACTCCCAGTAGCCGAGGACGGCCAGGTCTTCGTCGAGCAGGGTGCGGCAGTGGTACTCCGCCGTCTCGCGGATCTCGTTGCGCTCCTGCACCGTCGTCAGGGACAGGCCCGAGCGCAGGACGTTGCGGACGCCCTGGTCGCAGCCGTTGCGGCTGAACACGAAGAAGATCGCGGGCAGGAGCATCCGCTCGTCGAGCATGTGCGCGATCTGTTCGCGGTGCACCTTCTCGGTGCGGGGCCCGCGACGCTCGGGGTAGCCACCACGACCGCGCCGGCCGCGGTGGCCGCCGCCGTTCCGCTCACTCCGCGAACCGCCACCGACCATGCGGAGCAGTTCCGGGTTCACGCGGTTCGTCGCCGCGGCACCGCTCGAGTCGAAGAGGTCGACCATCTTCGAACCGACCAGGACGTGCTGCTCCAGCGGCACCGGACGGTCTTCGGAGACGATGACGTCCGTGTCGCCGCGGACGGTCTGCAGCCAGTCGCCGAACTCCTCGGCGTTGGACACCGTGGCGCTGAGCGAGACCAGGCGGACCTCGGTCGGGAGGTGCAGGATGACCTCTTCCCACACGGCACCACGGAACCGGTCGGCGAGGTAGTGCACCTCGTCGAGGACCACCCAGGCGAGGTCGTCGAGCAGGTCCGAGTCGGCGTAGATCATGTTCCGGAGCACCTCGGTCGTCATCACGACGACGCGGGCGCGGGGGTTCACGTTCGTGTCGCCGGTGAGCAGCCCGACCTCGGACTCACCGTAGACGTCGACGAGCTCGGCGTACTTCTGGTTGCTGAGCGCCTTCATCGGCGTCGTGTAGAAGACCTTCGCCGTCGGCTGGCGCATGGCGAGCCAGATGGCGAACTCGGCCACGATGGTCTTGCCGGCTCCGGTCGGGGCGGCGACCAGGACGCTGCGGCCCTGGTCGAGCGAGTCGCAGGCGGCGAACTGGAACGGGTCGAGATCGAATCGCAGGTCGGTCCGGAACAGCTCGAGGTTGCGCGACCGGTTGCGAACCTTGGCCGCGGCGAACCGCTCGGCCGCACTCGTGCCACTCACAGGTCGTACTCCTCGTCGAGCTTCGCTTGGCGCTTCGCCAGACGGCGGTCGTGGATCCACGCGATGAAGCAGGCCGCGACGTACAGCACGGTCATCGGGACGGCCAGCAGGAACATCGAGATGACGTCGGCGCTCGGGGTGACGATGGCGCAGAACACCAGGATGCAGAGGATCGCGACGCGCCAGCTCTTGATGATCGTGGAGGCCGACAGCACCCCGACGAAGTTCAGCAGCACGATGAAGACCGGCAGCACGAACGCGATGCCGACCGCGACGATGAGCTTGATGACGAAGTCGTAGTACGCCTTCGCATCGACGATCGAGGTGTCCTGGCTCGACACGAAGCTGCCGAGGATGCCGACCACGTGCGGCAGGATGTACCACCCGAAGTAGCACCCGGCGAAGAACAACGGGATCGCGGTGCCGAGGAAGCCCCAGACGTACTGCCGCTCGCGCCGGACGAGCGCGGGCACGATGAACGCCCAGATCTGGTACAGCCAGACCGGGCTCGCGATGACGACGCCGATGGTGATCGCGATCTGCAGCTTCAGGTCGAACGCCCCGGTGATCATCGGGAAGTTCAGCTCGGCCGTGTGTCCGCCGACCTTGGCGAGCTCGGTCACCGGTGCCCGGAGCGCGTCGAGCACCCACGGGGTGAGGAACCAGCCGCCGATCGCACCGACGACGATCGCCACGACTGCGCGGAAGAGACGGTTGCGCAGCTCGATGAGGTGCTGCCCGAGCGACATGCGGCCTTCGGCGTCGGTCTTCTGGCGCCCCTGCCGCTTCGCTCGCCCGCGCGCGGTCGTCGAAGCCATGTGCTCGATCTTACGGGGTCGGGACCGACAGTCCGCCGGGGTTCGGCGCGGCCGCATGGCGGGTGGGTGGCGAGCGGGCGGGTGGCGGGTGGGAGGCGGCGCGTGGGAGGCGAGCAGGTGGGTGGCGGGCGAGATCGGGCGTACCTGGCGAGATCGGGCGTACCGGGTCGGAAGATCGCACCAGGTACGCCCGGAACGACCAGGTACCCGAGGTCCGCCGTACGAGGTCGGGCGTACCGAGCGACACCGGGCATACCTGGCGAAACCGGGCGTACCTGGCGAGATCGGGCGTACCTGGTCGGAGCAACACACCAGGAACGCCCGGAACCACCAGGTACCCGAGCTTCACCGTGCGACATCGGGCGTACCTGGCGAGTTCGGGCATACCTGGCGGGAACGGGCATACCGGGTCGGAAGATCACACCAGGTACGCCCGGAACAACCAGGTACCCGAGGTCCACCGTGCGAGATCAGGCATACCTGGCGAGATCAGGCATACCTGGCGAGATCAGGCATACCTGGCGGGATCGGGCGTACCCGGTCGGAACGTGCAGCGCTCGAACGGGCCGCAGCGGCAGACGTCAGCCCGCGGCGAGGGCCGCGGCCGCGAAGTCGCGCACGGCGTCACGAGCGGCGGGCGGGTCGAGCACCACGGCACGACCAGGCAACCCGGCGACGAGCCGGACCACGCCGTCGAACCCGTGCGACGCCGCGAGCCGGATGCGGACACGGCCGTCGGAGTCGGGCGCGTCGGCCGTGTCGGACAGGAAGTCGGCGACCAGGGGCAGCGACGTCGAGTCGAGTTCCACCGTGACGATGACGTCGTCGGCGGCCTGCTGGAACAGCGTGTCCGGGATGACGACCTGATCGATGGTCTTCTCGGCCGCGCGGTCGTCGACCCGGGCCTCGGACATGCGATCGAGCCGGAACGTCCGGAGCGCCTGCCGATCGAGGTCCCACGCGCGCAGGTACCAGTCGGTGTCGATGGACTCGACCCGGAGCGGGTCGACCCGTCGGGTGCCGCCTTGGGTGCGCGGTCCGGCGTACTCGAAGACCAGGCCGCGGCCGTCGGACATCGCCCGGCGGATGGTGGCGAGGGCGACGTCGTGCAGGTCCTGCCCGACGGCGACGGTCGACGCCGCTCCCCCGGCTCCGCGGGAGAGCTTGGCCATGAGCGCGCGGATGGCGTCACGGTCGGCGGCCTCGGGCAGCGCGGACAGGTACTGCAGGCCGGCGATGAGCGCCGACGCCTCACGAGCCGACAGCCGCGGTGAGTCGTCGATCGCCACGAGGTTGGTCAGCACGATCATGTCGTTCTGGTCGAAGTCGTCCCACGCGATGTCGAACAGGTCGCCGTGCTGGTACTGCATCGTCTCGCCGGGCACCCCGGACACCGCGATGAGTTCGACGGCGCGCCGGATGCGGGCCTCCGGTACACCGAAGTGCCGAGCGGCCTCGGCCACCGAGACCCGCTCGCGGTCGATCAGGTACGGCACCAGGGCGAGCAGGAACGCGAGCTTGTCCTGCGCCTGCAGGGGTTGGGCGTCAGCCACGAACGGGGTCCTCTCCGAGGGCTGCGGCACGGTCGTCGTCGGTGTGGTCGCGCACGAGTGCACGCAGCCGTTCCTCCACCCGCGACCGCAGGTCGTCGGGTTCGAGCACCCGGACCTCGGGTCCGAACGCGGCGAGTTCCTCGGCGAGGATCTGCGGGTCCACGTGGTGCAGCACGAGCGCGCCGTCGGCGTCGGTCTCCGTGTCGCGGCGACGGGTCAGTCGGCGCTCGGCGTCGGAACCCGGCGTCACGGCGATGCGCGCGGTGCGCTCGGCCCAGATCCGCTCGAGCTCGGCGAGGGTGCGCTCCCCCGCGCCGACGGGAGCGGTGTGCTGCCCGACCTCGTACTGGGTGACCGGTCCGACGATGCGGGCCAGCAGGTAGTTCTTGTCCGAGTCCGTCGCGAACTCGTGGGCAGCGAGCATCCACCGGCCGCCGTGCTGCACCAGGGCGAGAGGAGCCACTTCGCGCCGACGGGCGTCGTGCTGCCCCGGCGTGATGTAGTCGAAGCGAACTGCGGCGCCGCGGTCGAGCGCGGAGCGGAGCGGCTCGAAGGAGGCGTCCCGGGCACGGAGCCGCGGGGCGTAGGCGTCGACCCCGAGCTGCAGGGCACCGTCGTCGTCCTCGGCGCCGGCCGAGCGGACCTTCAGCAGGCCACGGCGGGAGTCCGCGGACAGTGCGCCTTCGCGCCAGGCCATCGCGGCCAGGGACAGCAGCGCGGACTCGTCCGGGGTGAAGCGGACGTCGACGGGCAGGTCGTACTCACCCTTCGGGATCCGGTACCGGAGCGTCTGGTTGTTGCCCGCGGCACCCGGGGTCTCGATGGTCTCGAGGGGGATGCCGAGTTCGCGGACGTCGTCCTTGTCGCGTTCGAACTGGCGCTCGAGCGAGGCGTTGTCGCCACCGGTCGAGAACCGCTGCCGGTACCCCTGCACGTTGGCCAGGATCTCGCCCTTGGTCAACCCGGACTCCGTCGACAGCAGCGCGAGCACGAGGCTGAACAGCCGCTCCTCGGCGGGCACACGGGGCACACGGGTCGCTGGCACGAGCCGATCCTACGGCAGCGCGGGTGCACCGGAGTGCACCCGCGCCGCGGTCCGTGGACGGTCGGTCCGGGTCAGTTCGAGATCGCCCCGAGGACGTCGATCACGTACGCGTACGCGGTCCCCTGCTGGTTGACGATGGCCAGGACCTGGTCGCCGACGTGGTGCCCGACGATGGCGGTCCGGACACCCTCGTCGACCTGGCCCTTGGTGAGCGGGATGGCCTGCGCGCCGGAACCGTCGGTCCAGCTGGAGCCGGCGACGGACGGGTCGGCACCCCAGGTGACGGCGGTGTACTTGATGACCGCGGTGTCCTTCGCGGTGAGTTCGCGACCGTCGCCCTTGCGGAGCAGGTGCGTCTCGTTCGACTTCGGCGCGCTCCACGACGGGATCGTGATGCCGGGAGCGCCGGAGGGTGCGAGCACCACGGCCGGCATCTTGTCGCCGGCGAGCTGCGGGGTGCCGGTGGCACGGGCGTCGAACGCGCGCTTGACGTCGATGACGGCGATGACGGCGTCCTCGGTCTTCTTCGACGAGGAGCTGCCAGCGGTGCCGCCGGCGCTGCTCAGGGCGCTCTTCGGCAGGGCCACCGCCAGGCGGTCGCCGACCCGGGCGCACTGCAGCGAGGCGCCGAGGGCCCCGTAGTTGCTCGCCCCGGCGGTGATCGGTGCCGTCTGGCCCGAGTAGCCGCTCGTCTGGGCGACCTGGCCCGTGGAGCCGTCAACCAGGGTGTACTCGACCAGGACGGGGGTGCCGTCGTCGATCGTGCGACCGGAACCCTGCTGCAGCACGGACACCTGGGTGCCCTTGGTGGTCAGGCCCTTCGGCACGTTGACCTTCGGCTCCGAGCCGAACTTGCCGGTGGCGGTCACCGCTTCGGACGCGGCGCCGGGAGCGGCACAGCTCGAGGGCGTGGTGCCGGCACCGTTCGAGGCGCAGGCGGTGAGGGACACCGCGAGACCGATGGTGACCAGGAGTGCGGGGATGGTGCGCACGGACCCTCTTTCCGTTCGATACAGGACGGGCACGCCGTCAGCCTACCGTTCGTCCTCGACGGCCCCGGACGGAGCCGCAGCGACATCCGACGAAGCCACAGCGCCCTCGGACGGAGCCACAGCACCATCCGCCGCCGACGACGCCTCGGCCGCCGCGACCTTGCGCGCCTGCGCCGCCGACTGCCGGGCGACCTTGCGGAGCTTCTTGTCGCTCGTCGCCCGCTCGCCCACGGCGCCGGGGGTCCAGGCCTCGATGTCCTCGTCCGAGAACTCCGCCTTGCCCGCGCGGCGCTTCAGGTTCGGCAGCACGGTGCCGTCGGCCAGGCGTCGTGCCGTGATGAGGAACCCGGTGTGCCCGACCATGCGGTGGTCCGGGCGGACGGCGAGGCCCTCGACGTGCCAGGTGCGCACCAGGGTCTCGCTCGGCATCGGGTCGGTGAAGCGTCCGGTGTCACGCAGGGCCTCGGCCGTGCGGGAAAGCTGCGTGACGGTCGCGACGTAGCAGACGATGAGTCCGCCGGGCACGAGGGCGTCGGCCGCGGCGTCCACGCACTCCCACGGCGCGAGCATGTCGAGTACGACCCGGTCGATGCTCTGCGGCTCGGTCGCGTCGGGCAGCGACTCGACCAGGTCACCGACGGTGACGGACCAGTTGTCCGGGACGGCCCCGAGGAAGGTGCCGACGTTGCCCTTCGCGATCGCCGCGAACTCCTCGCGGCGCTCGAACGACTGCAGCTGCCCGGTCGGGCCGATCGCGCGGAGCAGGAAGAGCGACAACGCGCCCGAACCGACGCCGGCCTCGACCACGCGGGCGCCGGGGAAGACGTCCGCGAAGGCCACGATCTGCGCGGCGTCCTTCGGGTAGACGATCGCGGCACCACGCGGCATCGACATGACGTAGTCGTTGAGCAGCGGACGGAGCGCGAGGTACTCGTCACCGGTGCTCGCCCGGATGACGGAGCCGTCGGGCTGGCCGATGACGTCGTCGTGCCGGAGCACCCCGCGGTGCGTGTGGTACTCACCCGCGGTCTCGAGCGACAGCGTCGTGAGCTTGCCCTTCGGACCGGTCAGCTGCACGCGGTCGCCGGCCCGGAACGGGCCGCGCGGCGGCGTGTGCGGAGCGCCGCCCGCGGTGTGCGGGAGGGCTGCGGTCGGGTCCGCGGTCGGACTGGAGGCGCTGCTCGCGTCCGCCTCGTCGCGTGCGTCGTCGGTGTGGCTCATCGGGTGACCCCTTCGGTGTCCGCAGCGTGCGCCGGTTCCGACACCGCGCCTCCAGCCCGTGCGGCCAGTGCCGGCGTCGTCAACTCGACCAGACGGTCGACGTCGACCCCAGCCAGGGTGGTCAGGTGCACGTCGCCGCCGGCGATCTCGGAGAGCGGGACGATGTGCTCGACGGCGACCGTGACGGCGCCGGAGGCGACGGCCGACGCGACGCCGGTGGCGGAGTCCTCGATCGCGACGCACGCGGTGGGCTCGACGCCGAGCTGCGCGGCGGCGGACAGGTACGCGTCCGGGAACGGCTTCGGGCGGTCGACGTCGTCGCCGGCGACGACGACGCGGAAGCCGCGCTCGCCCAGGGCCTCGGCGGCGACGAGCGCCATCTTGCGACGGGACATCGTGACCAGGGCGGTCGGGATGCCGCGGGCGTGGAGCTCCTCGACGAGCTCACGGGCACCCGGCCGCCAGGGCAGTTCACCGGCGCGCAGGTGCTCCATCACGTAGTCGGTCATCCACTGGATGATCTCCTCGACCTCCATGTCGACGCCCTTGGCGCGCAGGAGCTCACCGGAGCGCTCGAGGCCGGACCCGACCAGGGACAGGCCGTCCTCGTGGGTCCACTCGGCGCCGTAGCGGTTCGTCAGGTCGACCTGGGACCGCTGCCAGATCGGCTCGGTGTCGATGATCGTGCCGTCCATGTCCCACAGCACGGCTGCGGGCGGGACGAGGGCAGGAGGATGCGCGGTCACGGGCGACGAGTCTACCTGGGCCGTTCCGCTGGGCGCGGACGCGCGCGTGCGCCGACACCCCCTGGGCCTACAGTGGATGCCTGAATCGTGTCCGGCCGGGGGCATCGCTCCCGCCCCGCTCCGCTCCACCACCAGGAGGTCCGCTCCGTGCCACAGCACTCCCCCTTCAGCGACGGTCGCTTGCTCGTCGTCGCCTTCGAGGGCTGGAACGACGCCGGCGAGGCCGCGAGCGGTCTGGCGCGTCGCATCGTCGAGTCGCTCGGCCTCGACGAGTTGCGTGAGCTCGACGGCGAGCGGTACGTCGACTACCAGTTCAACCGGCCCACCGTCGGCACCGACGACAACGGCGACCGCGGCGTGCAGTGGCCCCGGATCGTGCTGCACGGCCCCGGTGCCGAGGGGCGTCCGGTCATCGGCGCCACCGGCTCCCCCACCGACCGTGACGTCTTCGTGCTCGTCGGCCCGGAACCCTCGCGCACCTGGCGGGGCTTCTGCTCGGAGATCATCGACCTGGCGGACGTCTACTCGATCGACGCCGTCGTCTTCGTCGGTGCGATGCTCGCCGACGTCCCGCACACCCGGCCGATCTCGGTGTTCGTGTCGAGCGAGGACGCCGGGGTCCGTGCCGCGTTCGACGTCGACAAGTCCTCGTACGAGGGCCCGACCGGCATCCTCGGGGTCCTCGCCGACGCCATGGACAAGGCCGGGCTGACCACGCTGTCCCTGTGGGCGTCGGTGCCGCACTACGTGCACAACTCGCCCTCGCCCAAGGCCACGCTCTCGCTGCTCGACAAGATCGAGGAGCTCACGGACGTCACCGTGCCCCGTGGCTCGCTGCTCGACGACGCCACCGAGTGGGAAGAGGGCATCGACGCCCTCGCCGCCGACGACGAGGACATGGCGTCCTACATCGGGCAGCTCGAGCAGGCGCGCGACACCGTCGACTCCCCCGAGGCCTCGGGCGACGCCATCGCGCAGGAGTTCGAGCAGTACCTCCGTCGCCGTGAGCGCAAGGACGGCAAGGACGGCGGCACCGCCGGTGGCGAGGGGCCGTGGCGGCCCCAGCAGTAGCCGTCACCCGCTGACGGACAGGAGGCACGGTGCCGGCTGGCACCGTGCCTCCTGTCCGTGGTGGGCGTCCGGCGAGTGGTCACGAACTGTCGGCTGCGGCCCGCCCGGGCGACAGTTCCTGACCCCTCGGCAGCACGCACCCGACGTGTCGCGACCACTCCGCGGACTGGAGGCCCGTGGCAGGGCCGCCACGAGCCTCCCGTCCGGCGGCCGCGAACGGTCACGACACCCCGCTCACGTCCGGCGAGTGGTCACGAACTGTCGGCTGCCGACCGCCCCGGCGACGGTTTCCGACCCCTCGGCGGCACGCACGCGACGTGTTGCGACCACACGGCGGACGGGAGGCACGGGTCGGCCCCGCCACGGGCCTCCCGACCGGCGGCCGCGAGCGGTCAGGACACGCCGCTCACCTCCGGCGAGTGGTCGCGAACCGTCGGCTGCGGCCCGCCCGGGTGACAGTTCCTGACCCCTCGGCGGCACGCACGCGACCGTGTCGCGGCCCGCGTCAGGCCAGGCGGATGCCGAGCAGCGCGTCGATCAGGTCGAGGAGCTCCGGCGTGCACGCCGTGCCACCGGCGATCGCCGTGTCGACCGCAGCGACGGCACCGGGGGTGTCCAGGTCGTCGGAGACCCGCGCGCGGATGCGTGCCGCGACGTCCGCCGCGTCGTCGGCGTGCCCGGCGGAGGCTCCCGAGGCCCAGGCATCCCAGCCGGCGAGCCGCGTCTGGGCGCTCGTCAGCTCGGTGTCGAACCACTCCCAGTCGTCGGAGTACTTGTGCGACAGCAGCGCGAGCCGGATGGCACGGGGGTCGGCGCCGTCGTCGAGCAGCCCGCGCACGGTGACGAGGTTGCCGAGCGACTTCGAGATCTTCGTGCCCTGGTAGGCGATCATCCCGGTGTGCACGAACGCGTTCGCGAGGGGCTGGTGCGCGAGGGCAGCAGCGTGCCCGGCGCTCATCTCGTGGTGCGGGAAGACGAGGTCGCTCCCGCCGCCCTGCACGCTGATCGGCAGCCCGAGGCGGTCACCGGCGATGACGCTGCACTCGATGTGCCAGCCGGGGCGACCGGGGCCGATCTCGGTGTCCCAGGCCGGCTCGCCGTCACGCGCCGCGCGCCACAGCAGCGGGTCGAGCGGGTCACGCTTGCCCGGACGATCCGGGTCGCCGCCGCGTTCGGCCGCGAGGGCGAGCATCGTCTCGCGGTCCAGGCCGCTCTCGTCACCGAGGGTCCACGCGTCGGTGGGGCGGTTCACGTCGAAGTACAGGTCGTCGCCCTCGGCGCCGTCGGTCGGGACCTCGTACGCGTAGCCGGACTCCTGCAGGAACGAGACCGCCTCGGCGACGCGCTCGACCTCGTCGGTGACGGCCACGAAGTCGTCCGGCGGCAGGATCCGGAGCGACTCCATGTCGCGACGGAACAGGTCGACCTGGGACGCAGCGAGTTCACGCCAGTCGACGCCGTCGCGGGCGGCACGCTCGAGCAACGGGTCGTCCACGTCGGTGACGTTCTGCGCGTACTCGACGTCGATCCCCGCGTCACGCCAGGCACGGCCGAGCGTGTCGAACGCCAGGTACGTCGCCGCGTGGCCGAGGTGCGTGGCGTCGTACGGCGTGATGCCACAGACGTACAGCGCGGCACGGTCCTCGTCGCGGGCGGGGTCCACCGGCTTGCCCGTCGCGGTGTCGTGGACGACCGGTCGGGGCGCGGCGCCGGGGACGTCGGGGACGGATGGGGCCTGCCAGGCCCTCACGGCTGGATCACTCCGAGCGACAACAACACGATGAGCACGATACCGAGTGCGATCCGGTAAACGACGAAGGGCATGAAGCTGCGCTTGCTGATGTAGTTCATGAACGCCGCGATCACGACGAACCCGACCACGAACGCGACGACGGTGGCGATGAGCGTGTCGGCGAGTCCGAACGGCGAGCCGTGGTTGCCGAGGCTCGTCGCGGCCTCGTAGAACCCGGACAGGAACACCGCCGGGATCGCGAGCAGGAACGCGAAGCGCGCGGCCGCCGGGCGGGTGTACCCGAGGGCGAGACCCATCGACACCGTCGCACCGGAACGGGACACACCGGGCACCAGGGCGAGCATCTGCGCCAGGCCGATGAGCAGACCACCACGGAACGTCATCTGCTCGATCCGGCGCTCCTTGCGGCCGACACGGTCGAGCACCCCGAGCACGACACCGAACACGATGAGGACGATCGCGACGATCCAGAGCGACCGGAACGTGGTCTCGATCGAGTCCTTGAGCAGGAGCCCGGCGACCCCGATCGGGATCGTGCCGAGGATCACCAGCCAGCCGAGCCGGACGTCGGGGTCGCCCTTCGGCACGTCACGCTTGACCACCGACCGAAACCACCGCCCGATGATGCGGGTGATGTCCTTCCAGAAGTAGATGAGCACCGCGGTCTCGGTGCCGAGCTGCGTCACGGCGGTGAAGGCCGCTCCGGGGTCCTTCGCGTCGGGCAGGAAGAGCCCCACGATGCGCAGGTGCGCGCTGGAGGACACCGGCAGGAACTCGGTGAGCCCCTGGACGAAGCCGAGGAAGATCGCCTCGAGGATGTGCATCGCACGGGCCTTTCAGGGGGAGGTCGGTCAGGGCACCGCCACGACGGCGACCATGAACAATATCAGTACGTGGCGAGCAGGTCGCCCAGCACCCGCCGACCGAACGCCAGCGAGTCGAGCGGCACCCGCTCGTCCACGCCGTGGAACATCGCGGGGAAGTCGACACCGGCCGGCAGCTGCAGCGGCACGAACCCGTACCCCGCGATGCCGAGCGTCGAGAGCGCCTTGTTGTCGGTGCCGCCGGACAGCAGGTACGGCAGGACCGGTGCGCCCGGGTCGTGCCGGCCGAGGACGTCGCGGACGGCGTCGACCAGCGGGCCGCCGAAGTCCTGCTCGAGGCCGATGTCGCGGAACGACATGACCACCTCGACTTCGGGTCCGGCGAGCTCCCGCACCCGCTCGAGCACGGACTCCTCGTCACCCGGCAGGCAGCGGATGTCGACCAGGGCCTCGGCGGTGTCCGGGATGACGTTGTGCTTGTAGCCGGCCGTCAGCACCGTCGGGTTCGAGGTGGTGTGCAGGGCAGCGTGGATGAACCGCGATGCCGAGCCGGTGGCCAGCGCGACCTCGTCCGGGCCGGTCACCGTCGGGTCGACCCCGAGGAACCGCGCCACCTCGGCCACCATCGCATCCGTCGTGGCCGAGAGCCGGACGGGCCACTCCTCGCTGCCGATCCGGGCGACCGCCGCTGCGAGCTTCGTGACGGCGTTGT
Source organism: Curtobacterium sp. MCPF17_021 (assembly GCF_003234605.2). Classification (NCBI taxonomy): domain Bacteria; kingdom Bacillati; phylum Actinomycetota; class Actinomycetes; order Micrococcales; family Microbacteriaceae; genus Curtobacterium; species Curtobacterium sp. MCPF17_021. Next base: position 2,008,928 of record NZ_CP126252.1, read on the forward strand.
CGCGGATCACGTGCGAGCCGTGGGCAGCGGTGCCGCGCGCGATCAGCTTCACCCACATGAGCGCCTTCTCGCCGGTCTGCAGCAGGTAGGCGCGACGGTCACCGAGCGTGATCGAGTACCCGCCGACCTCGCTGATCGCCGCCGACGCCCCCGCGAAGACCTCCGGGTGCTGGTCGACCACGTGGTGGGAACCCAGGACTCCCCCGGCCTCTTCGTCGGCGAAGTACGCGATCACCAGGTCACGCTCCGGCGCACCGTGCTGTTCGATGACGTCCGCCAGCGACGTGAGCATCATCGCGTCCATGTTCTTCATGTCGACGGCGCCCCGACCCCACAGCGAACCGTCCTTGACCACACCGCCGAACGGGTCGACCGACCAGTTCGCCGGATCCGCCGGCACCACGTCGAGGTGCCCGTGGACCACGAGCGCCGGCTTGTCACGGTTCCGACCCGGCACCCGCGCCACGACGCTCACCCGGTCTGGCTCCGACTCGAACAACTGCGGCTCGAGGCCCAGCGCGCGGAGCTTGTCCTCGACGTAGTGGGCCGCCTCCGTCTCCCCACGGGACTTCCCCTCGCCCCAGTTCGTCGTGTCGATGCGGATGAGGTCGCGGGCGATCGCCGCGGTGGCCTCGAGCTCGGGCACGGACTGCGGCTCGGACGGCTCCGGGTTCGTCATGGCTCCACGGTATCGGTCGGCACCGACCCCGTCGCCGGGACAGCGCGGGCAGGACTCGCCCGGGATGCGCGACCGTGTTCATCGCGCGTTCAGAGCCGTGCTAGTGTTTTCTCTCGGCAGGAAGGCCGGGGAAACCCGGTTCGAACGCCATACATCCAGTCCGGATGGCGGAATTGGTAGACGCGCTAGCTTGAGGTGCTAGTGCCCGTATTAGGGCGTGGGGGTTCAAGTCCCCCTTCGGACACAGAAATGCATGCCCCCTGACCTTTCGGTCGGGGGGCATTTTCTGTTGCGTCTTCCCGGCGCGTGCCGCCATCGCTGCGCTCAGGGCGTCACCGCCTCGGGTGCCACTTCGCTGCGCTCAGGGCGATCCGCGCCGGCGTGTGCGAGCGCCGCCACTCCGCGCGAGGTTGCGCACTCCGTGCGGCGCGTACATGCTCGCACCGACTGCGCAACGCCGCACCAGGCGGTAGACCCGGCACCGTGCGCACTGGAGGCGCGGGGCGGGGCCGCCACGCGCCTCCAGGCCGCACTGTGCACACTCCGACACCCCGTGCGCGGTTCCGCGCACCGTGCGGCGCTGCAGGCGCGCACCCAGCACGCAACGCCGCACCAGGTCCCGAAGGCGGCACGGCGGCACGCGCGCTCAGCGCGAGCGGCGCACCCGCCGCACCACCAGCACCACGGCACCGAGCGCCGCCAGCCAGCCCCAGTTCGCGACGACCGGATCGAGCACCTGGTGCCGCCAGTCCGACCGACTCGACGCCAGGCGCGACGCAACGGGGTGGTTCCCCCGCTCCGCCGCGACACCGGTCTCGCTGATCACCCGGTCCGGCCGACCCCGGAGCGCATCGGTCACCCGGTGCGTCGCGACGTCCAGGCGGTCCCCCACGACGAGCAGCATCCAGTGCGCCAGGCGGCCCTCGCTGAACCGCCGGTAGGCGTACCGCCGGACGATCCCGGCGACGCCGTGCAGGGGCTGCGCGGTGCCGAACACCGGCGTCACGTGGGCGTGCTCGATGGAGCGCTCCCGGCCGTTCGCTCCGTCCTGCTGCGGCGGGACCACCCAGTGGGCACCGGTGGCCGAGCCGGCCTCGCGGGAGAGCTTCGGCACCGACGGGCGGTCGGCGACGTCGAGGTCGCTCCCCCACCCGGGGATACGCGCCCGGAGTTCGTCGGCCGAGGGGACGCGACGGGGCGGGTCGGCGATGTACGGCGTGTGCGAGGACGCGGTGTCGTCGGTCACGGGACGCTCCTTCACGGGACGATGACGGTCTTGATGCAGTCGTCGAGCTTCGACGAGAACAGGTGGTACCCCTCGGCGATGTGCTCGAGCGGGATGCGGTGCGTGATGATGTCGCTCGGCTTCAGGTGCCCGGCCTGGATGTGTTCGAGCAGGCGTGGCCACTGTCGCTTCACGGGGGCCTGGTTCATGTGGATGGTGACGCCCTTGTTCATCGCGTCGCCGAACTTCACCAGGTTCGGGATCGGGCCGTAGGCGCCCATCGCCGACACCGTGCCACCCTTGCGCACGCCGTCGATCGCCCAGTTCAGCGCGACCGGCGACCCGCCCTGCAACTTGAACTTCGTGGCGGTGACCTGCTGCGTGAAGTTGCCGTCGGCTTCGGCTCCGACGGCGTCGATCACGCTGTCCGCACCGAGGAAGTCGGTCTGCTTCTTCATCTCGAGCACGACGTCGTCGACCTCGGCGAAGTTGATCGTCTCGGCCTGGGCGAACGTCCGCGCCTTCTCGAGCCGGTACTCGAACTGGTCGATGACGATGACCCGCCCGGCGCCCATCAGCCAGGCGGACTTGGCGGCGTAGAGCCCGACGGGTCCGGCACCGAGCACCACGACGGTGTCGCCCTCGCGGATCGACGCCAGCTGTGCCCCGAAGTACCCGGTGCCGAGGGCATCCGTCATCATCAGGGCGTCGTCGTCGTCGAGCCAGTCCGGGATCACCTGCGGACCGACGTCGGCGAACGGCACCCGCACACGCTCGGCCTGGCCGCCGTCGTAGCCGCCGGTGGTGTGCGAGTACCCGAAGATCCCGCCGACCGCCGTGGCGTTCGGGTTCACGTTGTGGCAGTTGGTGAACAGGCCGCGGGCGCAGAACCAGCAGGTCCCGCACGAGATGTGGAACGGGACCATCACGCGGTCCCCGACCGACAGGGTCTCGACGGACGAGCCGATCTGCTCGACCACCCCGATGAACTCGTGGCCGAACGTGTGCCCGACCCGGGTGTCGGGCATCATGCCGTGGTACAGGTGCAGGTCGGATCCGCAGATCGCCGCCCGCTCGACGCGGATCACCGCGTCGTTCGGGTGCTCGATCCGGGGGTCCGGCTTCTCCTCGACACGGACCCGGTAGGGCCCGCGGTAGGTCATGGCGCGCATGGGCGCTCCTCTCGTTCGGCACGTCCACGCTGGCGCGCGGCACGTTGGAACGGACCCAGGTCTGCAGATGGCGGACAGTCGGTGGTCGTCCGCACGCACGGACGGGAGGCGCGGTGCCAGCTGGCACCGCGCCTCCCGTCCGATCTGTGGGTGCGTCTAGCTCTTCGACGCCTCGACGAAATTGCGGCCTGATGCCGCGTTCCGTCTCCTAGCTCTTCGACGCCTCGACGAAGTTGCGTCGCGGGTCGGTCTCCTTGATGAGCGAGGTCGCGTCGCGACCCGAAACGGCACCGGTGATCCAGCCGATGATGATGCGGGCCTTCCGGTTCAGGGTCGGCATCGCGTACACGTGGTACGCGCGGTGCGCGAGCCACGCGAGCAGGTTGGTCATCTTGATGCCCTTGATGTTCGCGGCACCCTTGCCGACACCGTACGACGCGACGGTGCCGATGGAGGGGTGGCGGTACTCCTCGAGCGGCTTGCCGGTGATGGTCGCGACGATGTTGTCGGCGGCGACCACGGCCTGACGGACGGCGTTCTGCGCGTTCGGCGGGTAGAACGCCGGCTGCTTGTCGGCGGTCAGGTCGGGCACCTGCGCGACGTCACCCAGGCCCCAGACGCCCTCGACGACCTGGTGGGTGTCCTCGGCCTCGACCTGGAGCTTCGCGTTCGCGGCGAGGTGGCCCTTCGGCCCGCGCGGCAGGTCGGAGGCGTCGAGGAGCGGGTTCGGCTTGACGCCCGCGGTCCAGACGAGCAGGCCGGTGGCGAACTCGTCGCCGTCGGAGAACTTGACGACACCGCCCTCGGCGCTCGGCATGGTGGTCTTCAGGCGGACGTCGATGCCGCGGGCGCGGAGCGACTCGAGCGTCCACTTGGACAGCTCCGGGCCGACCTCGGGCGCGACGCGGTCGAGGGCGTCGATGAGCACCCAGCGGGGCTGCTCACCGGCGAGCGACGGGTAGGTCTTGATGGCGGCCTGCGACACGTCGAAGAGCTCACCGATCGCCTCGACGCCGGTGTAGCCACCGCCGACGAAGACGCTGGTCAGCAGACGGCGACGCTCGTCCTCGTCGCGGGTGGCAGCGGCCTTCGCGATGTTGTCGAGGAGCTTGGCGCGCACGTAGGCGGCCTCTTCGACGCTCTTGAAGCCGACGCCGTACTCCTCGAGCCCGGGGGTCGGGAAGGTGCGGGTGACGGAACCGAGGGCGACGACGAGGTGGTCGTAGCCGAGGGTGCGGTCGTCGCCGCCGGCGGTCGCGATCGAGACGGTCTTGTCCGCCGAGGAGATCGCGGTGACCTTGCCCTGGATCACCCGGGTCTTGCGCAGTGCACGGCGCAGCTCGACGGTGACGTCCTTCGGCGCGATGTGGCCTCCGGCGACCTCGGGCAGGAACGGCAGGTACGTGTAGTAGGTGTTCTGGTCCACCAGGGTGATGCGCATGGGCACCGTGGCCGCGTGCTTCTGGAGCTGCTTGACCGTGGTGTAGCCAGCGGAGCCGCCGCCGAGGACGAGGACGTGAGGGATCGAGTCTGCCATTCCTCCGGTCTACCGGACTTTGGCTTGGCGCGTCATGAGTTCCGCGGCCTGTCGCGGAGCCGCCACCACGCGGTCTCGGCCAGTTCGGGCCCCGTGAACACCCCGTGCGGGGTGCGGCGGGACTCGGTGAGCGAGAAGCGGCGCAGTCGGTAGCCCCCGCCGAAGCGGTCGATGATCGCCTCGGGTGACGCCTCGGGGTCGCGCTTGACGTACCAGGTGCGGTCGTCGACCGGCTCGATCACGCCGCGGTCACCGTCGTCCGCCGATGCGGGAGCGCAGGATGTCGATGCGCTTCTGGATCTGCTCGATGCTCGCCTGCGCCACGGCCGGGCCACCGCTGATCCGTCGGAGTTCGGCGTGGATCGATCCGTGCGGTTCGTTCGAGTGGCGGGACCAGATCGACACGAGCCGGGCGAGCTCGGTGCGCTGCTCCTTGATCGTCATGTACATCGGTCGGTCGGGCTCGGGCGGCTTCGGCATGCCGTCCTTGGCCGTGCGGCCCTTGGAACGCTTCGCCTGCGTCGCCTGTCGCGCGCGCAGGAGGTCGCGCACCTGATCGGGTTCGAGGAGCCCGGGGATGCCGATGAAGTCGAGCTCTTCGAGGGAACCGACCTCGCCGCCGGTGCCGAACTCACCGCCGTCGTAGAGGACGCGGTCGAACGACGCCTGCGAGTCGAGCGCCTCGAACGGCTGGACCTCGAGCAGGCTCTCGGACGCGCGGTCTTCCTTGTTGGCCTCGGCGACCATCGCGTCTTCGGGGTTGTACATGCCGTCGTCGGCGTCCTTCGGGCGGTCGAGGGCGTGGTCGCGCTCGAGCTCGAGGGTGGCGGCGAGGGCCATCAGGCCGGGGACGCTCGGCAGGAAGACGCTCGCGGTCTCCCCGCGGCGACGGGCACGCACGAAGCGGCCGATCACCTGGGCGAAGAACAGCGGCGTGCTCGCGCTCGTGGCGTACACGCCGACGCAGAGCCGTGGGACGTCGACGCCCTCGGAGACCATGCGGACGGCCACCATCCAGCGCGAGGTGTCCTCGGCGAACGCGCTGATGCGGCTCGACCCGGCGGCCTCGTCGGAGAGCACCACGGTGGGACGCTCCCCCGTGATCTGCTGCAGGATCCGGGCGTAGGCGCGCGCCGTGGTGGTGTCGGTGGCGATGACCAGACCGCCGGCGTCGGGCACACCGCGACGGACCTCGGTCAGGCGCTTGTCGGCGGCGGAGAGCACGGCCGGCATCCACTCGCCCTCGGGCGACAGCGCGGTGCGCCAGGCCTGGGCCGTGATGTCCTTCGTGACCTGCTCACCCAGGGAGGCCGACATCTCGTCGCCCATCCGGGTCTTCCAGCGCATCTGTCCGGCGTAGGCCATGAACAGCACCGGGCGGACGACGCCGTCCTTCAGCGCGCGGCCGTAGCCGTAGTTGTAGTCGGAGATCGAGGTGCGGATGCCCTGCTCGTCGGGGGCGTACTGCACGAACGGGATCGGTGCGGTGTCGGACCGGAACGGGGTCCCCGACAGCGAGAGTCGGCGGGTCGCGCCGGAGAACGCCTCCCTGATGCCGTCGCCCCACGTCAGGGCGTCGCCACCGTGGTGGACCTCGTCGAGGACGACCAGGGTGCGGCCGCCCTCGGTGATGCGCTTGTGCACCTCGGGGTTCATGCCGACCTGGGCGTAGGTGATCGCGACGCCCTGGTAGTGCCGGCCGAACATGCCGTCGCCGTTCTTGAACATCGGGTCGATCCGGATGCCCACACGGTCGGCGGAGTCGGCCCACTGGCGCTTCAGGTGCTCGGTCGGGGCCACGACGACGATGCGGTCGACGGTGCCGCGGGCGAGGAGCTCGGTCGCCAGCCGCAGCGCGAAGGTGGTCTTGCCGGCGCCGGGGGTCGCGGCCGTGAGGAAGTCGCGGGGTTCCTTCTCGAAGTACTTCGTGAGCGCTTCGATCTGCCAGGCGCGGAGCTTCGAGGCCGTGCCCCAGGCGGCCCGATCCGGGAACGCCGGCGACAGGTGCTGGACGGCGGAGTTGCCGGCCGCTTCGGCCAGGGCCGCGGCATCGGCTTCGGCACGGGCTGCGTCACCGTGCGCCTGGGTGCGGTCGTGCGCTTGGGTGCCGTCTTGCGTCGGCGACGATCCGCCTGCGCCGGACTGGTCGTCACCCGACTCCGCCCACAGCGTGGCGGGCTGCTGGTCTTCGTACTCCGCTGCGCTCACTGAACCCGATTCTACCGCCACCGTCAGTCCTGCCGAGCGTGCGGGACGCCGCCGTCAGGGGTCCGGCGGACCAGGGATGCCGGTCGCAGCACGCCGGCACCGAAGCGTGCGGCGACCGCGTCGACCGTGGTCTCGGTCTCGCGCCACGGCGCGTCGTCGTCCCACAGGGCGTTGCTCGCGGCCGCAGGCACGAGGTTCTCGCCGCGCACCCCGATCAGCCGGATCTGGTTGCCCGGTCGGTGCAGCACGTCGTACAGCTCGACGGCTTCGCGGTGCAGGCGCTTCGCGACGTCGGTGGGCTCCGCCAGGGTGCGCGACCGGGTCAGGGTGGTGAAGTCGGTGTACCGGACCTTGAGCGCCACGGTCCGGGCCTGCACGTCGGCCTGGCGCAGGCGGACGGCGACCTTGTCGGCCAGGCGCAGGAGTTCACGGGCGACGTCGTCGCGCTCGGTCAGGTCGCGGCCGAACGTGACCTCGTGCCCGATCGACTTCTCGCCGACGCCGGTGTCGACCACGCGTGGATCGCGACCCCACGACAGGTCGTGCAGCCGCTGCCCGCCGGCCGGGCCGAGTGCCGACACCAGTGACCCGAGCGGGGTGTTCGCCAGGTCGCCGACCGTGCGGATGCCCCGGCGTTCGAGCGTCTCCTGCGTCTTGCCGCCGACGCCCCAGAGCGCGGACACGGGCTGCGGGTGCAGGAACGCCACGGTGTCCGCGGCGGGAACCACGAGCAGACCGTCCGGCTTCGACCGGCTGGACGCGAGCTTCGCGACGAACTTCGTCGATGCCGCACCGACGGAGCAGTGCAGACCGGTCTCGGCGAGGACCGTGCGGCGGATCGCCTGGCCGATCTGCCACGGGGTGCCGTACAGGCGGAGGGCGCCGGCGACGTCGAGGAACGCCTCGTCGATGCCGAGGCGTTCGACCCGTGGGGTGAACCGGTCGAAGATCGCCATCACCGCGGCGGACTGCGCCCGGTACTTCTCGAAGTGCGGTTCGACGATGACGGCGTTCGGGCAGCGGCGCTTGGCGACGGCCATCGGCATCGCGGAGTTGACCCCGTAGCGACGGGCTTCGTAGGTGGCGGCGGTGACGACGGAGCGGTCGGAGTCGTGCCCGACGATGACCGGCAGCCCCACCAGGTCGGGGCGGTCGAGCAGTTCGACGGAAGCGAAGAAGGCGTCCATGTCGACGTGCAGCACGGTCGCCGAGACGTCGTCCACCGGTGCGTCGGAGACGAGGCGGTTCCGTCCGTCCTGCTTGCTCACACCGAGATGATGCCAGGCACCGCCGACATCGCCGTGCCCGGGCGTGCTCACGGCCGCTCGGTGCGAGGTTCGTCCCGTCGTGCGGGGTTGCTCGCCCGCCGTCGCACGGTGCGCCCTTCGCGACTCGGTGCCGGGTTGGTTGCACGGTGCGGCGCCACAGGGCAGCACCGAGCGACCAAGCTCGCACCGGCCGACGGACTCCGCACCGTGCGCCGCCCCGCCACGCCGCCGTCGCGCCCATCGCACCGTGCGCCCTTCGCGACTCGGTGCCGAGATGGTTGCACGGTGCGGCGCCAAATGGCAGCACCGAGCGACCAAGCTCGCACCGGCCGACGGACCCGGCACCGTGCGCCGCCACGCCAACCTCGCACCAGGCATCCCCGCGCGCAGCGCTCAGCCGAGCGGGCCGAGCACCGACGCCGCGATCGTCCGCGCCGCGGAGTCCCGCGACGACGGGTGGTACTGCCCCGCCCGGACGTCCCGCGCCAGCCGCGCCAGCTCGTTCGACGACCGGAACGCCGAGCCACCGACGACGCGCATGGCCTCGTCCACGACGTGCTGCGCCGTGTCCACCGCGCGCGCTTTGGTGCCGACGAGCAGCGGGAACCAGCGGGCTCCGAGGTCGTCGAGCTCGTCGACCGACCGCGCCAGCGAGTCGACCTGCAGCGTGATCGCGTCGACCGAACCGCGCAGGTCGGCGATCGCCCGGCGCACGTCGGGGTCCTGCGACCGCGGGGTGCCGTCGGCCGCGGTGCGACCGGCCACGGCGGCCGCCGCGAGCGTGATCGCCCGCTCCGCGATCCCGGCGTACACCGAGGCGATGAGGAGCTCGAACGACGCGAAGATCCCGAACACGAGCGGGTCCTGGTTCGGTCCGACCGGCAGCGACCGGACGATGCGGTCGTCGGGGACGTGCACGCCGTGCAGCTTCGTCGTGCGGCTCTGCGTCGCGCGCATCCCGAGCGTGTCCCAGTCGTCCAGGTGCTCGACGTCGCCGTCCGACCGCAGGACGAACCCGTGCACGAGCCGTGGCTCCGGCCCCGAGGTGTCCTTGCCGAAGACGCTCATGACGTCCCACGCCGGTGCAAGGGACGTGAAGACCTTCGTCCCGGTGAACCGGTAGCCGCCGTCGCCGTCCGGCTCCGCCGTCGTCGAAGAGTCGAACAGCACGGCGTCGTTGCCGGGTTCGCTCACCCCGAATGCGAGCAGGTGGTCGTCCGCAGCGTGGTCGGTGACGGCCTGGAGGAACGACTCGCCTCGCGCACGCACGGCGCGGGCCGCCTGCACCCACACCTGGTGCATGCCGAGGCCGAGTGCCGTCGCCGGCGCGGCCTGGGCGAGGGCGCGCTGCACCCGCGCGGTGCCACGGAGGCCGAGGCCCGCCCCGCCCTGCTCGACGGGGACACCGATCCGCAGGTAGCCGGCGGCGCGGAGCTCGTCGAGGTCCTCGGTGCAGAACGCGTTCGCGGCGTCGTAGCCGGGGGCGCGCTCGCCGATGCGGTCGAGCAGCTCGTCCGGCACCGACCAGCCGACGGCGTCCGTGTTGGCCTTCGTCATGCCACGAGACTAGGGTCCGGAACGTGTCAGATCGCCATCCTTGGACCAGGTACGTCGCGATCGGTGACTCGTTCACCGAGGGGATCGGGGATCCCGACCCCACCGTCCCGGGCGGCAACCGCGGCTGGGCGGACCGCGTCGCCGAGGTGCTCGCACACCAGACCGACGACTTCGCCTACGCGAACCTCGCGATCCGGGGGCGGCTGCTGCAGCAGATCATCGACGAGCAGGCCGAGGCCGCCGTCGCCCTGCACCCGGACCTCATCACGGTGTCCGCCGGCGGCAACGACATCATCCGCCCCGGCTCGGACCCGGACGAGCTCGCCGAGCGCGTGGACCGGCTCGTCGCCGACCTGCGACGCGACGGAGCCACCGTCGTGCTGTTCACCGGCCCGGACGTCGGGATGACCCCGGTGCTCGGCATGGTCCGCGGCAAGACGGCGATCTACAACGAGAACCTGCACGCCATCGCCCTGAAGCACGGCGCCCTGGTGGCGAACATGTGGGCACTCCGGGTGCTCCGGGACCCGCGGATGTGGGCTCCGGACCGCCTGCACCACTCCCCGATGGGCCACTCGACGATCGCCGCGGCGGTGCTCGACACCCTCGGCGTGCCGCACCGGCTCGAACCGTTCAACCCGGACCCGCTCGAGGCGCGGCCGTGGCGCGAGGCCCGCGCCGAGGACCTCGGCTGGGCCCGGGAGTACCTGGTGCCGTGGGTGGTCCGGCGCATCAAGCACACCTCGTCCGGCGACGGGGTGTCGGCGAAGCGACCCGAGCTGCAGATCGTCACCGAGCACCCCTCCGACACCCCGTAGCCAGACGCCCGTCCGAGTCCGCACGCCTCCCCGACCGCGCCCCGCCACGGTCATCGCGCCCCGACTCCCCAGGGCGCGATGACGACACGGGGGCGCGAACGGGGTCGTGCGCGCCGCGAACGGGGTCGTGCGCGCGGTGTGGTCGGCGCAGGTCAGTCCGCCGGGCGACGGAGCGTCATCGGACCGTCGTGCAGCGGCTCGGTCTTCCACTTCGCACCGAGCGTGCCCTCGTCGAGGTCGACGCGCAGGTGCAGCAGGTGCGGGGTCTCCAGGAAGCGGACCGCGACGAGCACGCTGCCCTCCGGCTCGGTGGCCGCGCTCGCCGCGAGGGCGCCCTCGACGGCCCATCGTCCTTCGCCGAGCAGCACGGACTCCGACCGGCCGTCGTCGGTGATCGTCAGGCGGATCCCGTCCGCACTTCGGGCGAACGTGACGGCATCGAGGATCCCGCGGGGACGCAACCGGAGCTCGACGTCGGCGAGGTGCTCCGGAAGGCGACCACCCTGGACCGGAGGCAGTCCCAGGGAGGTGAGCCGGGCCTCCAGGGCGGATGCCGACGCCGCGTCGGACGCGCGGTCGACGGCGGGCAGCAGGTGTTCCCAGACCGCGTCGAGGACGGCCTGCATGTCGAGGCTCTGACCGGTCATCGCGAGGACGACGTCGTGCTCCGGCAGGACGATGCAGAACTGGCCGTATGCGCCGTCGCCGCGGAAGCCGTGGCGGGCCATCCAGAACTGGAAGCCGTAACCCTGGGACCAGTCGGGGTTGGCCTCGTCCGGGTTGGCGACCTGCGTGCTGGTCGCCTGCTCGACCCAGTCGGCGTCGAGGATCCGCACGCCGTCCCAGACGCCGCCCTGCAGGTACAGCTGGCCGAGCTTGGCGACCGCGTCGGTCGGGGCGTAGCACCCGCTGTAGCCGAGCTCCGCGCCGGTGTCGTCGCGGCGCCAGGCGAGGTCGTCGATGCCGAGCGGGTCGAGCAGGTGCGGGCGGAGCCACGCGACGAGGGACCCGCCGGTCACCCGCCGGACGATCTCGGCGAGGGTGTACGTGCACGGCTGGTTGTAGGCGAAGACCGTGCCGGGCTCCGCGTCCGGCGGGAGCAGCAGGAACCCGCGCACCGTGTTCGTCGGATCGAGGGCCTGGGCGCGGTCGATCGTCTCCTCGCGGTGGCCGCTCGCCATCGCGAGCAGGTGCCGGACGCGGATGCGGCGGCTGCGTTCGTCGGTGACGTCGGCGTCGAGCTCCGGGAAGTACGACAGCACGGTCGCGTCGAGGTCGATCAGGCCCGCCCGGACGGCGATGCCGACCCCGGCGGCGGTGAAGCTCTTGCTCAGCGAGTAGAGCAGGTGCACGCGGTCCGCGGCGTAGGGCTGCCACCAGCCCTCGGCTGCGACCTGGCCGTGCCGCAGCAGCATGATGCTGTGCGGCTCCACGCCGGGCGTGGACTCGAGGGCGTCGAGCAGGGCGGTCACACCACCGGGATCGATGCCGAGGGCGGCGGGGGTGGTCCGGGGGAACGTCGTCATCGTCGTCACCCGACCGACTCTACGGTCGGCGGCCGACGGGCGTCACGCCCCCTGGAACGGGTTCGTCCAGCGCCACCAGACGCCGGGGTCGTCGATCGTGCGTTCGAGCACGAGCGGCACCGTGACCGGGTCGTGGTCGGAGATGCGGAACCGCACCTGCCCGACCCGCTCACCCTTCGTGCCGAAGGTCACCTGCTCGAGCTTCGCCTTCGCGGTGACGGTGGTCTTGCCCCACACGAGCACCTCGGCAGCCTTCGTCGTGACCGCGTCAGCCTCGTCCTGCCACGGGGTCGAGAAGGTGCCGAAGGTCTGCCCCTGGTGCGTGAGCGTCACCACCTGGAAGTTGTCCGCCACGGACCGCAGCAACCGCTGCACGTCGACGTCGAGGGAGTCGTGGTCGACACCGCCGAGCATCACGCCGACGACGGTGACGTCCTTGCCACCGCGCTCGTACGTCGCCGCGAACAGCAGACAGGCGCCGGCTTCGTCGAGGGTGCCGGTCTTGATACCCTCGATGCCGTCGAGCCCCAGGAGCTTGTTCGAGTTCTCGATCTCGCCGACCGTCGGGATCGTGACGTCCTTGGTGCCGACGATGTCCTTCACCACCGGGTTCGCCAGCGCGAGCTGCCCGAGCTCGACCAGGTCCGTGGCGGTCGAGGTGTTGTCCGGGTCGAGGCCGGTCGGCTCGTGGATCGTGGTGTCGTCCAGGCCGTGTTCGTCGAGCCAGTCGTTCGCCGCGTGCTCGTAGGCGGCGATCGACCCGAACGCCCAGATGGCGAGTGCGCCGGCGTAGTTGTTCGCCGACTTCATGAGCATCACCTGGAACGTCTGGTGCTCGGTGAGCTTCAGGCCGGCGGGCATCGGGGCGACCTCGCCGTTCTGCGCCGCGTACTTGGCGTACAGGCCCTCCATCTGCTTCGTGAAGCGGATGGACGGGCCGGACTCCCCCGCGGCCATCGGCTTCTCGTCGAGCACCACGAGCGCCGTGACGACCTTCGTGATGCTCGCGATCGACCGGGGCTTCGTGTTGCCGCTGGTGCGCAGGCTCTCCGGGAAGTCCGTGGCTTCGACCGCCGTCGCGCCGTACCCGGGGAAGCTCAGCGCCGGGACGGTCGTCTTCGGTGCCGAGTACGTGGTGGTGCTGGCGCTCGCCGGGCCGAACGGTACGACGGCCGCGGCCACGAGGTACCCGGCCACCAGGAGCAGGACGGCGACCACCGAGATCGTGACCGGCCTCCGGACGGCGGAGCGGGGGCGGCGGACGACTCGTGACACGGGACCCGAGCGTACCGGTCCGCTCCTAGGCCGAGGCTGCGACGGGCTGGTCGGGCTGGCGTTCCGGAGCGGGCGCCGCTGCGCCGCCGGCGTCGGTCGCGACGACCGGGTCGGCCGAGCCGGCCGAGCCGGCCGAACCGGCCGAACCGGCCGAGCCCGTCGTCTCGGCCCGGGCGAAGGTCAGGCGGCGGGACAGGTAGGCGAACACCGGCCCGAGCGCGTTCATCAGCACGACCGACACCCAGGCGGCCCAGGCGTTCCCCGGGTCGAACCCGAAGCCGCCGAAGCAGGTCGCGAAGAACGAGGCGAACCCGAGGAACATGCCGGGGACGAGCCCGAACAGCTTCGTGCGACCGGTGTACATCAGGGCGCAGTTCACGACGAGGATGAGCAGCGCCAGGACGGTGTTCTGCGCAGCCTGCCCCTCGCCGAACAGCGTGCCGAACCGCTGGTCGAGCAGGACGATGACCAGGCCGAACGCCGAGCCGATCGGCATCGCGGCCCACAGGCGCGTGGCGTTCCGCAGCGTCGGCTTGCTGCCGAGCAGGAACATCCCCGCCCAGCTGATGAAGATCGCCCAGGTCGGCAGGTGCAGGGCGTTGCCCCCGATGAACGCCGTGGCACCGGCCAGGACGGAGGCGACGATCTCGTGCGGGATCCGTTCACGCATGGCTGAGTTCCTTCGATCGGTTCGTGGTGCGGCTGGTGGTGAGGCGGGTGGTCCGGGTGGTCTCGGCGACGACCCGGCCGCGCTTGACGACGAGGGCGCGGTCCGGCCGGTCGAGCAGGACGCCGTCCGGGTCGGTGGTGGAGAGCACCACGAGGTCGGCGGCGGCACCGGGCCGGATGCCGTGGGTGTCGACGCCGACGACCTCGGCCGCCCCGGTCGTCGCCATGGCGAGCACCCGTCGCAGGTCGTCCGGGCCGGACAGGTGCCCGGTCTGCGCCAGGAGCAGCCCGACGTCGAGCAGGTCGGCGTTCCCGAACGGGGTGAAGGCGTTCCGGACGTTGTTCGACGCGTACGCGCTCGTGACCCCGGCGTCCCAGAGTTCGCGGACCGGCACGACCCCGCGCCGCACGTCGTGGTCGTCGGACCGTCCCCCGAGGTGCAGGTCGGTCGCGGGCAGCGGCACGACGGCGACCCCGGCGGCCGCCAGGCGATCGAACAGCACCCGGCGCTCGCCGCGGGGCAGGCTCGCGACCGAGGTCACGTGCCCGAGCGCCACCCGCCCCTGCAGCCCGCGGGCGGTCACGCGGTCGGCGATGTGCCCGGCGAGGGCGTACCGCGGGTCGGAGGTGTCGTCGGCGAAGTCGGCGTGCAGGTCGGCCGGCACCCCGAACTCCTCGGCGAGGTCGAGGACGGTCTCGACGTGCTCGTGGCACGCGGCCAGGGTGTGCTCGTTGTACGTGCAGCCACCGATGACGTCCGCCCCCGCGGCGAGCGCCTGACGGAGCAGCGCGAGGGTGCCCGGTGCCTTGGCGATGCCCTCCTGGGGGAACGCGACGATCTGCAGGTCGAGGGCGTCCCGGTACTCGTCGCGCAGGTCGAGCAGCACCTCGACGCCGGTGAGCCCGACGATCGGGTCGACGTCGGGGTGTGCGCGGACGAGCGTCGTGCCGTTCGTGATGGCCTGGTCGAGCAGGGTGCGGGCGCGGTCGCGGACGGTGGCGTGGGTGAAGCCGCGCTTGAGCTCCCCCGTGACGGCGATGGCGCCGGCGAGGGTGCCGTCGGGGTTCGGACGTTCCCGGTCGAGCAGGGCCTTGTCGACGTGCAGGTGCGCCTCGATGAGCCCGGGGATGAGCACACGCCCGGCGCAGTCGACCACGCTGGTGGGAGCAGCAACGGTGCCGGTGCCGATGCCCTGCGCCGAGCCGGGACCGGGCAGCGCGTCGGCCACGCTGACGATCACGCCGTCGGCGATGGTGACGTCGACGGATCGGCCGTCGGTCAGCCGTGCGTTGGTGAGGACCAGGTCCACGTCGAACCCCTCTTCCGGTCGGTGCGGGTGGGACGTGCTCCACCATTCGCCCGCCGTGTTTCGGGTTCCGACGCCGCGTGTGACGGCCGTGTAAAAGATGGTCGTACCAATGAACCAAGCAGACCAACCGGCCCTACGGTCGAGGGCATGCACCGTGGACGGACCCTGAGCGCGGCGACCGCCGCCCACCTCGGCACGCTCGTGCTCGACGACCTGCAGCCCGGCGACAAGCTGCCGCCGGAACGCACCCTCGCCGAGGACCTCGCCGTGTCCCGCACGACCATCCGCGAGGCGCTGCAGGAACTCGAGCGCCGTCGCCTGGTCTCCCGGACCCCTGGTCGTGGCACCGTCGTGCTGCCGCGACCGGAGGAAGCGTCGGCCCTGCTCGACCACCACCGCGACGACCTGGACCACCGGGCCGAGCACGTCGCCGAGTTCCGGACCGTCGTGGAGCCGCAGGTCGCCGGACTCGCGGCGGCGCGGGCGGGCGAGGCCGACCTGCTCACCCTGGAACGCATCCTCGCCGCCACCCACGCGGGGCTCAGCCCGGAGGAGTCGCTCGCCCAGGACGTCGCCTTCCACGTGCAGGTCGCCCGGACCTCGGGGAACCCCCTGCTCGTGTCCCTGTGCGAGCTCAGCAGCGGCTGGGTGCAGGACGTCCGTGCCCGCTCGCACAGCACCAGCGAGGGGCGCCGGTCGTCGTTCGAGTGGCACGAGCGGATCCTCGAGCGGATCCGGGAGCACGACGTCGCGGGCGCGACGCGGGCGATGGCCGACCACCTGGCCGACGTGGCCCACCTGGTCGAACGGAGGACGGACCGATGACCACCGCACACGAGACCACCGCCCCGGCGGTCCCGACCCTGCAGCCCGGCACCGGACCCGCCCGCGGTGACCACGCCCTGCCCGTCGACCCGGAGACCGTCCTCTGGGGCCGGCTGCCGAGCGACGGTGACACCCCGGCCCTGACGATCGGCCCCGGGGAGTCGGTCACGATCGACACCGTGAGCCACGAGGGGATCCTCCCCGACCAGGGCAGCGACCCCGTGGCGTGGTTCGGCGACCACGGCGTCGCTCCGGAGCACGTCCTCGCCGACGCCGTCGCGATCGCCCGCTCCGGTCACCGCGACCCCGCGTCGGACGGACCGCACGTGGTGTCCGGGCCGATCGCGGTGCGCGGTGCCCGTCCCGGTGACGTGCTGACGATGACGGTCCTCGAGACCCTGCCCCGCGTGCACTACGGCGTCGTGTCGAACCGGCACGGCCGCGGTGCCCTGCACGGTGAGCTCCCGGTCGACGGCACGACGGTGAGCGTCTTCGCCGACGTCGTCGACACCGACCAGGGCCGGCGGGGCCGTATCCCGCTCACCGCCGCCGGCGACCGCTTCGCGCACTTCCCCCTCGCCCCGTTCCTCGGGATCATGGGCGTCGCCACCTCCGGGGAGCGGCTGCACTCCGTCCCGCCCGGTCGCCACGGCGGCAACATCGACGTCAACCTGCTGCAGGCCGGGTCGCAGCTGCACCTGCCGGTGCTCGTCCCCGGCGCGCTCGCCCACGTCGGTGACCCGCACTTCGCCCAGGGCGACGGCGAGGTCGCACTCACCGCGATGGAGGCCTCGCTCCGCGCGACGATCCGCTTCGACCTGACCCCGGCCGCCGAGGCCGCCGCGCGCTTCGGGGACCTGGTCTGGCCCGTCGCCGAGACGCAGGAGTTCCTCGTGCCCACCGGCATGGACCCCGACCTCGACGAGGCCGTCCGGCAGTGCGTCCGGCACGCCGTCGCGATCCTCGGCGCGCGCTGGGGCATGGAACGCCACCTGGCGTACGCGTACCTGTCGGCCGCGACCGACTTCAACATCTCGCAGGTGGTGGACCTGGTCACCGGGGTCCACGCCCGCATCCGCAAGGCCGACTTCGAGGAGCCCGCCCGATGACCACGTCCCCGGCGTCGCCCGCGCCCGACGCCGCGCCCGAAGGCCTGCTCGAGGCCCTCGGCGACTACGAGACCGCCCTGCTGGCGAACGACCTCGACGCCCTCGACGCCGCCTTCGTCGACTCCCCCGGCACGATGCGCGGCGACGACCGTGGCCTGCTCGTCGGGCACGACGCGATCAGCGCGTTCCGCGGGGCACGGGGTGGGGTCGCGACCCGGTCGCTGACGCACGTCGAGGTCCGCCCCCTGACCGAGGACCGCGCCCTCGTCGTGTCGGTGTCCCGGTTCGCCGCGGGCGGGCAGGGCCTCCAGACCCAGCTCTGGCGCCGCGACGGCGACACCGGCGCCGGCCCCCGCTGGCGCATCGAGGCAGCCCACATCACCGCCCGCCCCAAGGCCGTCGACACCACCGTCTGGCGGGCCGTCGGCGACCCGCTCGTCGCCCCCACCGCCGCCGGACCGCTCGACGGCCTGAGCGTCGCCGTCAAGGACCTCTACGCCGTCCCCGGCCAGCCGGTCGGCGCGGGCAACCCGACGTACCTGCGCGAGGCCCCCGTCGAGACCGCGCCCGCCGCAGCGGTCGCCGCGCTCCTCGCCGCCGGCGCCTCGATCCGCGGGATCGCACGCACCGACGAGTTCGCCTACAACCTGACGGGCCGGAACACACACCACGGCACGCCGCCGAACAGCACGGCTCCCACCCGACTGCCTGGAGGCTCGTCCAGCGGATCCGCATCGGCCGTCGGCCTCGGGACGGCCGGGATCGGGATCGGCACGGACACCGCGGGATCGGTGCGGGTCCCCGCCTCGTACCAGGGACTCTGGGGCCTCCGGACGACCCACGGCACGGTGTCCCGCGACGGGCTGCTCCCGCTCGCGCCGTCGTTCGACACCGTCGGGTGGCTCACGCGGAGCCCCGGCGTGCTGCTCGCCGCCCTCGACGCCACCGTGCCGCCGCCCGCGCCGGCCGGGGCGCCCGATGCAACCGTGCTCGTCGTCCCCGAGGAACTCGTCGCACTCGTCGAACCGGCCGTCGCCCGGTCCTTCACCGCCTTCGTCGAGACACTCGACGAACCCGTCGCGACCGTCCGGCTGCGCGACCTCGGCATCCCGGACCCCGCAGCACTGCAGGAGCAGATGCGGCTCGTCCAGGCCGCCGAGGCACTCGCCGCCCACGGCCCCTGGATCGACGCGCACCCCGGCGCACTGAGCGCCGTCGTCGGTGACCGGTTCCGGGCGGCACGCGCGAACGACCCCGACGCGACCGCCGACGCCGTCGCACACCTCGACGAGGTCCGTACGACGATCCGCCGTGCCCTCGCCGGTCGGACCCTGCTGTTCCCGACCGTGCCCGGACCCGCTCCGCTGCTCGACGCGGACACCGCTGCGCTCGAGCGCACCCGGACCGCCACGACGGCGATGACCGCGCTCGCGAGCGTCGGCGGCCTGCCCGCGGTGAGCGCACCGGCGCTGACCGTGGACGGCGCGCCCGTCGGCGTCTGCCTGGTCGGTGAGCCGGCCACCGACCGTGCCCTGGTGATCCGTGCCGGGCGCATGCTGCCGGACCAGGCCGCCCCGGGCCTCCCGACGGTCTCGGTGGTGCGCTAGGAGGCGAGCCGCCGGGCGTGGGTGACCGCCCACAGACCGACGGCGCTCGCCGCGGCCACGTTGAGCGAGTCGACGCCGTGCGCCATCGGGATCCGGACGGTCGTGTCGGCCGACGCGATCGCGGCCGGCGTCAGTCCCTGCCCCTCGGTGCCCATCACGAGCGCGACCTTCTCGGGCA
Organism: Curtobacterium sp. MCPF17_021; assembly: GCF_003234605.2. NCBI lineage: Bacteria > Bacillati > Actinomycetota > Actinomycetes > Micrococcales > Microbacteriaceae > Curtobacterium > Curtobacterium sp. MCPF17_021. Next base: position 2,027,891 of record NZ_CP126252.1, read on the forward strand.
GGTCCGCCACGAAGGCGTCGAGGTCGATCGACTCGTCGGTCAGCGCCATCGCGGCCAGGTGGAAGCCCTGCGCGCGGAGTTCCTCGCCCGCCGCGGGCCAGTCGCCGATGCGGGTCCACGGCACCTGCAGGACCGTGCCCATGCTCACCCGGACGCTCCGGCGGTACAGCGGGTCGGCACACCGCGGGCTGACGAGCACCGCGTCGGCGCCGAGGCCGGCGACGCTGCGGAACACCGCGCCGACGTTCGTGTGGTCGACGATGTCCTCGAGCACGACGACGACCTTCGCGTCCCGCACCACGTCGGCGACACTCGGCAGCTCGGGACGCTGCATCGCGGCGATCGCACCGCGGTGCATCCGGAAGCCGGTGAGCTCCTCGAGCAGGGCGTCGGCGCCGACGAAGACCGGCCCGTCGTGCTCCGCGACCAGGGGCAGGACGCTGTCGAGCCACTTCTCCTGCACCAGGATGCTCCGCGGCACGTGCCCGGCGCGGACCGCGCGCTCGATGACCGTGTTCGACTCGGCGATGTACAGGCCGCCCTCGGGCTCCGAGACCCGGCGGAGTGCCACGTCGGTCAGACGGGCGAAGTCGTCGAGGCGGGGATCGTCGAGGGAGTCGATGCGGACGGGGTGCACGGGGCTCGTTTCGGTGTGGTGCGGAGGCGGCGCGGGGGTTCGGCGGGCCGGGGCCGGTGCGGGTCCGGCGGGCCGGGCCGGCGCGGGTCCGGGCTGCCGACGGGCTGCTCCGGGCTGCCGCCGGACGGGTCCGCCGAGGATGCGCTCCGCCTGGGAAGCGACCGGGACGGTCGGGTGTTGAGGGTACCGTGAACAGGGTGCTGGATGATGCTGCGTCGACGACCGGACCGACCACCGGGGCGGCCGCCGGGTCGGTGACCGCGGACGACCTGGACCGCGTCGTCGAGGTGCTCGGCGGCAAGCGGATCGCCGTGCTCTCCGGTGCCGGCCTGAGCACCGACTCCGGCATCCCCGACTACCGCGGTGCCGGGCGGGTGGTGCGCAAGCCGATGACGTTCCAGGAGTTCCTGGCCGACCCCGCGAAGCGCCAGCGCTACTGGGCCGGATCGCACCTGGGCTGGCGGAGCTTCGCGGCCGCCATGCCGAACGACGGACACCGGGCGCTCGCCGCACTCGAGGACGCCGGGATCGTCGCCGGGGTCATCACGCAGAACGTCGACGGCCTGCACCTGCGCGCCGGCTCCCGCCGCGTCGTCGAGATCCACGGCTCGATGGACCGCGCCGTGTGCCTGCGCTGCGGGCAGGTGTTCTCCCGCTCCGACCTCGCCGCCACCATCGACCGCGAGAACCCCTGGATCGACGAGCCCGGGTCCGTGCAGCTGCAGCCGGACGGCGACGTCGAGATCACCGACGTCGAACGGTTCGTCGTGCCCGCGTGCACCGTGTGCGGCGGCGACCTGAAGCCCGACGTCGTCTTCTTCGGCGAGTTCGTGCCGGCCGAGAAGTTCCGCGAGGCCGTGTCGATCGTCGCCGATGCCGACGCGCTGCTCGTCGTCGGTTCGTCCCTCACCGTGAACTCGGGCGTGCGGCTGGTCGACCACGCTGCGCGCCGCAAGAACCCGGTGGTCATCGTGAACCGCGGCGAGACCCGCAGCGACCGTCGTGCGGCCGTGAAGCTCGACGCCGGCACCACCGAGACGCTCGTGCACCTGGCGGAGCGGCTCAGCGCGGCGGCGTCGACCGACTAGCGCGGTCGCGGTCGCCGGACGAGCCTGCGCGGTCGCGGTCCTCGGACGGGGCCGCGCGAGCGCTGCCGCCGGACGGGCTTGCCGGGCGCGTCTGCGAAGATCGACGGGTGACGACCCTCCTGTACCTCGTCCGGCACGGCGAGACCGACTGGAACGCGCAACGCCGCATCCAGGGCTCGACCGACATCCCGCTCAACGACACCGGACGACGGCAGGCCGCCGAGGCCGCCGAGCTCCTGAACCGCCGACCGTTCGACGCGGTCGTCGCCTCCCCACTGTCCCGTGCGGCCGAGACGGGCGCGATCATCGCCGACCGCCTGGGCCTCGACGCACCGACGACGTACCCGGGCCTGGCCGAGCGCTCCTACGGCGAAGCCGAGGGGCTGACCGACGACGAGGTGTCGGCACGGTACCCGCACGATGACATCCCCGGTCGGGAGTCCCGCTCCGCGCTGCTCGCCCGCGTCACCGAGACCCTCGGTGAGATCGCGGTCCGGTTCGATGCCGGCGTCGTCGTGGTCGCGACCCACGGCGCGGTGATCCGCAGTGTCGTGAACGCCGCAGCCCCCGGCACGGCCGACCGCCGCAACACCCCGATCCGCAACGGGTCCATCCACTCGTTCCGGTGGGACCCCGAGCGCTTCCACGCCGAACTCGTCCGGTTCGACGACCCGATCGACGACGTGTCCGACACCACCGGAGGGTCCGCGTTCGAGTACCAGAACCCCTTGGAGCGCCGGGGCTGACCGGGGACTAGGCTCCGACGCACCCGCACACCGGGGTGAGGGGAGCCACATGTCCGACGACGGAACCAGCCGACACGGCCAGCATGCCCTCGACCAGCAGGCCGACGACCTCGACCGGGTGTTCGGTCCCGAGACGGCGAGCGTCCCCACCCGCACCCGGGCCCGCACGTGGTTCATCATCGGCGGCAGCACCCTCGCGGTGGTCGCGGTCATCGCCGTGGTGCTCGGGTCGATCATCGGGAGCGTCCAGAACGGCATCGGCGGGGTCTTCCCACGGCCGGACGTGGCGCTCGACCGGTTCGACACGCGAGTGCGTGCCCTGCCCGGCGTCACCGACGTGCGGCACCACGCCCCGTCGAAGACCGCGTTCGCGAGCTACGACGCCATCGCCTCCGTCCGGGCGGACCCGTCGCTCGACCCCGCTGCCCGGCGCGACCTGGTCGCTGCCATCAGCCGCGCAGCCGACGAGTCCGGCGGCAACGGTGTCCGCGTCGTCGTGGTCGCCGACCTCGGCACCCTGCAGATCGGCGTCACCGGTGCCGGTGAGGTCGCGGCGAAGCGCCTGGCACTGGCGGACACGCTCGACCACATCGGCGGTGTGACGGAGGTCCGTTGCTCGTGGGAGCGCGGCGGGGATCCGTCCGACGCCGCACGCGACCAGTCGATCGTCGTGCGGACACCGGGTCGGGGCGCCGCTGTGCCACCGATCGTGTCGCGGGTGACCGAGGAGACGCAGGAGGTGTTCCCCGGGGCGGACGTGCAGGTCATCGCGCCGGAGTGACGTGCGGTGGTCGCGCGGTGTGGCGTGGTGGTGGCGCGTCCGACGTGGAACGACACGGTCGACGTCGTACGACATCGACATCGTCGTTCCGCATCGTCACGAAGGCGGGCCCGAGCCCGCGCCCCGCGCCTGCACCCGCCCTCAGCCCCGCCGGTCCCCCACGGCCCGCTCGACGGCCCGGACGACCTGCTCCGCCGAGTCCTGCCACCGGAACCGACCGGCACGCTCGATCGACTGCCGCGAGGCCTCGTCCCACCGTTCCTCGACCCGCCGGACGGCCGCGGCGACGGCGGACGGCGACGCCGGGTCGAAGTACTCCGCAGCCGAGCCGCCGATCTCCCGGAAGATCGGGATGTCGCTGACGACGACCGGGGTCCCGACGCCCATCGCCTCGACGAGCGGGATGCCGAACCCCTCGTCGTACGACGCGGTCGCCAGCGCGGTGGCCGAACGGAGCACGGACAGGTACTCCTCGTCCGTGGCGCCGTCGTGGAACACGATCGTCCCCGTGGGAGCCAGCGCCTCGAGCCGTGCACGGTCGGCGTCGGACACCCGCGACATGCAGTGCAGCGTCCAGTCCGCCCCCAGGAGCGGCAGCGCCGCCGCCAGGGTCTCGACGTTCTTGTACGGCATGAACGAGCCCATGTAGACGAGCGAGCGTCCACGTGGCGCTCCGGCCACCCGCGGTGTCGCCGGGTCGGCCGCGTTGTAGGCGACCGTCACGGGTCGCTTCGTCAGCCGGTGCTCGGCGATCAGCCCGGCGGTCGTCTCGGACACCGTCACCACCCCGTCGGCGCCGTTCAGCAGGAACCGCTGCGGCGCCCAGGACAGGTGGAACGCCCGCCAGCCGAGCCGCAGCGGCCACGAGAACTCCCGCGGGGGCGTTCGGTTGCGGTAGTAGATCAGGTCGTGCAGCGTCAGGACGAGCGCGTACCGGCGCCCCCGTGACCCCATCGTCTGCATGGGCGAGAACACCGCGTCGAGCCCGAGCCGGTTGACGCGCCGGGCGACGAGCGGCTCCCCCGCGTCCGTCGGCGCGGGCAGCAGCTCCCACGGCAGGTCCCTCGGCAGCGACTCGAGCTGGCGCTCGTCGCTGACGAGCAGCACGTAGTCGTGCCGGTCCGGCAGGTGCGCGACGACCCCGGCGGTGAACCGGCTGATGCCGTCGTGCCGACCGATCCGCACGTACCGGCAGTCGATGCCGATGCGCAGGCGCGTCACGACGCGTCCGCCGTCCGGGAGGCCCGCCCCGCCCCCGACGGTCGGCTGTCCGTCGCGGCCGCGCCGCGTCCAGTGCGTCCATGGCGTCCCGCACGCCCGGTCGTGTCCGCCATCCGGCGGAGCACGGCCGCCGCGGCCGGAGCCGGCGTCTCGTAGTGCACCAGGTGGCCGACCCCCGGGATCACGACGAGCTCGGCGTCACGCAGCCGCTCGGCGAGTGCGCGCTGTTCGGGGACGGCGGTGATGTCGTCGTGCTCGGCCGCGACGAGCAGCACGGGCACGTGGATGCGGTTGGCGTACTCGGAGACGTCGTGGGTGACCGAGGTGCGGAACGCCTCGAGCACGCTCGTGCGGTTCGCGAAGGCCGAGAAGTACCGGTCGTGCTGGTCGTGCACCCATCGGCGGACGGCGGGGTCGTGCGACTTCAGCATCGCGATGCTCATCGCCCGGACGATCGCGCCGTTCCGCAGGATCCCGAGCCCGATCGGCTTCGGCAGGACCGCGCCGGCGCGGTAGTACCCGATCGCGATCGCGGTCCCGACGGCACGCGGTCCCTGCAGTGCCGGGGCCGCGATGGGGTTGACGAGGACGAGCAGCCGGGTGTCGAGCCCGGCGGCGACGGTGGCCGACACCACGATCGACCCGAACGAGTGCCCGAGCACGACCGTGTCGCGGCCGAGCCCGAGCGCGGCGTGGAACCCCGTCAGCCAGGCCACGTAGGCGTCGATGTCCGACACCGGCAGCGGGTCGGACACGCCGAAGCCGGGCAGGTCCGGCACGATCACACGGACACCTTCGAGGTGCGCGGCGATGGTCTCGAGCCCGTGGTGGTCCCCGCGGAACCCGTGCACGGCGAGCACGGTGCGATCCGAGTCCTCGGGCCCGTAGACCCAGTAGTGCGTGGTCCGGCCGTCGACCTGGACGGCCCGGTGCACGACCGGGGTGGCGGCCATCAACGACTGGTACGGGGAGAGCACGGGCGGTTGCATCCGCGCCAGTCTAGGGAGCGAACCGCACGAAACCCCGGACACCCGCAGCATCTCGCGCCTATCGTGTCCGGGGCGGGCCGTCGACCGGTCCGTCGATGACGACGAGGAGCACGGTGACCTTCACAGCCCCGATCCAGCTGCCCGGCCTGACGCTCGACCCGCAGTGGTACAAGCGCTCGGTCTTCTACGAGTGCATGATCCGGTCGTTCGTCGACTCCAACGGAGACGGCATCGGCGACATCCAGGGCGTGATCGGCAAGCTCGACTACCTGCAGTGGCTCGGCGTGGACGCCCTGTGGCTGCCGCCGTTCTTCCAGTCGCCGATGCGCGACGGCGGGTACGACATCGCCGACTACCGGGCGATCCTGCCGGAGTTCGGCACGCTCGACGACTTCCGCGAGCTCGTGACGAAGTCGCACGAGCGGAACATGCGCATCGTGATCGACATGGTGATCAACCACACCAGCGACCAGCACGAGTGGTTCCAGCAGTCCCGCGAGGACCCGGACGGCCCCTACGGCGACTTCTACGTCTGGCGGGACACGGACGAGGACTACTCCAACATCCGCATCATCTTCGTCGACACCGAGGAGTCCAACTGGACCTTCGACCCGGTCCGACGCCAGTTCTTCTTCCACCGCTTCTTCTCGCACCAGCCGGACCTGAACTTCGAGAACCCCGCGGTCATCGAGGCGATCTACGACGTCGTCCGGCACTGGCTCGACATGGGCGTCGACGGGCTCCGGCTCGACGCGATCCCGTACCTGTTCGAGTCGGAGGAGGGCAACGGCGAGGGCGAGCCGGAGACCCACGAGTTCATCAAGAAGCTCCGCGCGATGGTCGACGACGAGTACCCCGGCCGTGTGCTCCTGGCCGAGGCCAACCAGTGGCCGCGCGAGACGGCGGCGTTCTTCGGCACCGACGAGGAGCCCGAGTGCCACATGGCGTTCGACTTCCCGGTGATGCCGCGCATCTTCTACTCGCTCCGGGCACAGCACGCCGCCGAGCTCAAGGCGATCCTGTCCGAGACGCTCGACGTGCCGGCCAGCGCGGCGTGGGGCGTCTTCCTCCGCAACCACGACGAGCTCACGCTCGAGATGGTGAGCGAGGAGTACCGGCAGGCGATGTACGGCTGGTACGGCTACGACCCGCGGATGCGCTCGAACATCGGTATCCGCCGACGCCTCGCTCCCCTGCTCGACAACTCCCGCGCCGAGCTCGAGCTCATCCACGCGCTGCTGTTCTCGCTGCCCGGTTCGCCGTTCCTGTACTACGGCGACGAGATCGGGATGGGCGACAACATCTGGCTGCCGGACCGCGACTCGTCGCGCACGCCGATGCAGTGGACGCCGGACCGCAACGCCGGCTTCTCCACCGCCGACCCGGGCAAGCTCTACCTGCCCGTCGTGCAGTCGCTCGTGTACAACTACGCGCAGGTGAACGTCGAGGCGCAGCTCGCCCAGTCGCGCTCGCTGCTGCACTGGGTCCGGAACGTCATCCACACGCGCAAGGCCCACCCGGTGTTCGGCCTCGGGTCCCTGCACGTGCAGGAGACCTCGAACGACTCGGTGCTCGCGTTCGTCCGCTCGTGGGAGGGCTCCGGCCAGCAGTTCGGCCCGTCCGCCGAGGACGTCCTGTGCGTGTTCTCGTTCGCGACGAACCCGACCTCGGTCACGATCTCCGCTCCGGAGTTCGCGGGGCGCCCGCTCTACGACCTGTTCGGCGGCAGCTCGTTCCCGTCGTTCGACGAGGACGGCACCGTCACGCTCACCATGGGCACGCAGTCGTTCTACTGGCTGCACGTCGGCGCGCCGACCCGGTAGTCGGGGGTGTCGGTGCGTCCCGTTAGCCTGACCGCGTGACGTTCCCCACAGCACAGCTCGACGCGCCCGCTCCGTCCCAGGACCTCACGGGTCGGCCCTGGTGGCATGCGCTGGGCGTCTTCGACCTCGAGACCACCGGGGTCGACGTCGAGACGGCCCGCATCGTCACCGCCCACGTCGGGCTCATCGACATGACCGGGGCCTCCATTGTCGAGGGTGCCTGGATCGCGGACCCCGGCGTCCCGATCCCGGAGGGCGCCGCCGCCGTGCACGGCTACACCACCGAGCGTGCCCAGGCCGAGGGACGCCCTGCGGCCGAGGTCGTCGCCGAGATCATCGCCGCGATCGAGGCCGTGTTCGCCCGGGGCATCCCCCTGGTGATCTACAACGCCCCGTACGACCTCACCGTCCTCGACCGCGAAGCGAAGCGGCACGGGTTCGCCTCCCCCGTCATCGGCAACGTCGTCGACCCGCTGGTGATCGACAAGGCGCTCGACACCTTCCGCAAGGGCAAGCGCACGCTCGAGGCCGCGTCCGAGCTCTACGGCGTCACGCTCGACGACGCCCACGACGCCGGAGCCGACGCGATCGCTGCCGGGCGTGTCGCCCAGGCCATCGCGGGCAAGTACCCGGACGAGCTCGGCATCTCCGCCGAGGAACTCCACCGCAAGCAGGTCGGCTGGTGCGCCGAGCAGGCCACCTCGTTCCAGGACTACATGCGCAAGAAGCGCGACCCGACGTTCACCGCCGACGGCCGCTGGCCCCACCGCAACGGCGCTTGACCTCGCCCTGCCCCTCGCACAGCACCGGTGTCCGCGCGCCGAACACCCGCAGACCGCGGTGTGACGCGTGAACACCGGTGTCTTGTGTCCGAGTACAGCGCCGGCCGGAAACGCCGCACAACGCGAACGGGCGGCCCTCCCGGAGGAGGACCGCCCGTGGGCGTTGCGTGGGGGCTGCTTACTTGCTGAAGCCCTTGAAGCGCTGGTTGAACTTCTCGACGCGACCGGCCGAGTCGAGGATGCGCTGCTTGCCCGTGTAGAACGGGTGCGAAGCGGACGAGATCTCGACGTCAATGACCGGGTAGGTCGCACCGTCGAGCTCGATGGTCTTGTCGCTGTTCGCGGTCGAACGCGTCAGGAACGTCTCACCGGAGGCCAGGTCGCGGAAGACGATGGCGCGGTACTCGGGGTGGGTGTCGGTCTTCATGGAGATTCCTCGATAGCGGTGATGGGATTGCGCGAACTGCGCGGGAAGTCGTCGGCTTGCGCCAGCCGTCCACGATACCAGAGAGACGGCGGGATCGCAGCGCTACGCGGCGCGTGCCGTGTAGCGACCGGCGTCCTTGGTGACCGAGAGGTCGATGCCGAACGCCTCGGTCAGGGTCTGGTCCGTCAGGACCTCGTCGATGGGGCCTGCGGCCTGCACGTGGCCGTCGGCGAGGACGAGCGCGTGGGTGAACCCGGCCGGGATCTCCTCGACGTGGTGGGTCACGATGACGATGGCCGGCGAGTCCGCGCTCTGGGCGTAGCCGCCGAGAGTGCGGACGAGGCTCTCACGGGCACCGAGGTCGAGCGACGCGGCCGGTTCGTCGAGGAACAGGATCTCCGGGTCGGTCATCACGGCACGGGCGATCTGCACGCGCTTCTGCTCGCCGTCGCTCAGGTCGCCGAACGTGCGGTCGGTGAAGGACCCCAGGCCCCACTCCTCGAGCACGCGCTGCGCACGGCGGACGTCGAGCTCCTCGTACTCCTCGTTCCAGCGGCCCGTGACCGAGTACGCCGCGGTGAGCACGACGTCGATGACCTTCTCGGTCACCGGGATGCGACGGGCCAGCGCGGTCGACGCGAAGCCGATGCGCGGGCGGAGCTCGAACAGGTCGGCACCGCCGAGTTCGGTCCCGAGCACCTCGACGTCACCCGAGGTCGGGAACGTCTGGGCGCCGGCGACCTGCAGCAGCGTGGTCTTGCCGGCGCCGTTCGCGCCGAGCACGACCCAGCGTTCGTCGTCCTGCACCTCCCACGAGATCGCGTCGAGGATGGTGGCCCCGTTGCGGACCACGGAGACGTCTGACAAGCGCACGACCGAGGGCATGCGACCAGCCTACGGGTTCTGGCCGAGCACCCGGTCGTAGACCTGCCGTGTCCTGGTGGCGATCGCGTCCCAGGTGAACTCGGTCTCGACACGGAGCCGTCCGGCGCGTCCCATGAGCTTCGCCAGCCCCTCGTCGGCGAGCACCTCGGTGAGGGTCGCGGCGAGGTCGGCCACGAAGCGGTCGGGGTCGGTCGGGGTGCCGGTGCCGTCCTGCACCTGGTCGATCGGGACGATGCGACCGGTGAGCCCGTCGGCGACGACCTCGGGGATGCCCCCGGTGCCGGTGCCGACGACCGGGATGCCGCACGCCATGGCCTCGAGGTTCACGATGCCGAGCGGCTCGTAGACCGACGGGCACACGAACACGGTGCCCGAGGACAGCACGTTCACGATCTCCTCGTGCGCGAGCATCCGGTCGATCCAGACGACGCCTTCACGTTCCGCGCGGAGGCCCTCGACGAGCTCGGTGACCTCGGCCAGGATCTCGGGGGTGTCCGGCGCGCCGGCGCACAGCACGATCTGCACGTCCGACGGCAGCGACGCCACGGCACGGAGCAGGTACGGCAGGCCCTTCTGGCGGGTGATGCGTCCGACGAACACGACGCTCGGGCGCGTCGGGTCGATGCCGAGGGCGCGCACGGCGTCCTCGTCGACGGTCGGCTTCCACGCGTCGATGTCGATGCCGTTGTAGACGACGTGGACCTTCGCGGGGTCGATCGACGGGTACGAGCGCAGGATGTCCGCACGCATGGCCTTCGAGACCGCGATGACGCCGTCGGCGTGTTCGAACGCCTCGCGCTCCATCCAGCTGGACAGGCGGTAGCCGCCGCCGAGCTGCTCGGCCTTCCACGGGCGGAGCGGCTCCAGGCTGTGGGCGGTCACGATGTGGGGGATGCCGTAGGTCAGCTGCGCGATCCGGCCCGCGGAGTTCGCGTACCAGGTGTGCGAGTGCACGAGGTCGGCACCCTCGACGTCGGCCGCGATGGCCACGTCGGTGCCGAGGGCCTGCAGCGCGCCGTTCGCCTGGCCGAGGCCGTCCGGGGTCCGGTAGCCCCACACGTCGGGTTCGTCACGGAAGGCCCCGAAGGCCCGGACACGGACTTCCGTGTCCGTCCCCGACCGCAACGCGGCGGTGAGTTCGGACACGTGGACACCCGCTCCGCCGTAGACCTCCGGCGGATACTCCCTGGTCAGCAGATCGACTCGCACTGGTTCAACGTAACCGGTTCCCAGTGCTGACGCCTACTGTGAGCGGCATGGCACAAAAGAAGGTCTTCGGCATCGTGCTCGCCGGCGGCGAGGGCAAACGACTCATGCCGCTCACGGCCGATCGCGCGAAGCCCGCCGTCCCGTTCGGCGGCAACTTCCGTCTCATCGACTTCGCACTGTCGAACCTGGTCAACTCCGGTCTGCAGAAGATCGTCGTCCTGACCCAGTACAAGTCGCACAGTCTCGACCGGCACGTCGCGGAGACGTGGCGCATGGAGGGGCTGCTCGGCTCCTACGTCGCGTCCGTCCCCGCGCAGCAGCGGCTCGGCAAGCGCTGGTTCGCCGGCTCGGCCGACGCGATCCTGCAGTCGCTCAACCTGCTGCGCGACGAACGCCCCGACATCGTGGTCGTCGTCGGTGCGGACCACGTGTACCGGATGGACTTCCACCAGATGGTCGAGGCGCACATCGCCTCCGGCCGCAGTGCCACGGTGGCGGCGATCCGTCAGCCGATCGGGCTCGCCGACCAGTTCGGCGTGATCCAGGTGGCCGACGACGACCCGACGAAGATCGAGGCGTTCCTCGAGAAGCCGAAGGACGCGATCGGTCTGGCCGACTCCCCCGGCGAGATCCTGGCCTCGATGGGCAACTACGTCTTCAACGCGGACGCCCTCGTCGACGCGGTCCTGCGCGACGGCCAGCTCGAGACGTCCGCGCACGACATGGGCGGCGACATCGTCCCCGACTTCGTCAACCGCGGTGACGCCGGGGTGTACGACCTGCAGCGCAACGAGGTCCCCGGGTCCACCGACCGCGACAAGTACTACTGGCGCGACGTGGGCACGATCGACTCGTTCTTCGACGCCCACATGGACCTCATCGCCCCGGTCCCGGTCTTCAACCTGTACAACCAGGACTGGCCGATCTTCAACCAGCAGACGAACCTGCCGCCGGCGAAGTTCGTCCGCGACGCGAACGGCAACACCGGGTCCACGGTGGACTCGCTCGTGTCGCTCGGCTGCCTGGTGTCGGGTGCGCAGGTCGAGCGCAGCATGATCGGGCCCTGGTGCTCGATCGACTCCGGCGCAAAGGTCCTCGACTCGATCGTGTTCGAACGCGCCACCATCGGCGCCGGCGCGGTCGTCAACCGCGCCATCCTCGACAAGGACGTCGTCATCGCACCGGGCGCGCAGGTCGGCGTCGACCGCGAGGCCGACGAGGCACGCGGCTTCACCGTCACCGAGTCGGGGATCACCGTGGTCGGCAAGGGCGTCCGCGTCGACGCCTGATCCGTCACCGAGTCCGGGCTCCGCCCATGGGTCGGCAAGGGCGTCCGCGTCGACGCATAGGCACGCCGCGTAAGGAAGCAGACACCCGGGGCGCAGCCCCGGACGGACGGCCTGGAGGCACGGCTCGCGTCACGGACGCGGCCGTGCCTTTCGTCAGTCGGTACCGTTGGTGCGTGCCCCGCTTCCTCGTCGTCCTCGATGCCGATTCCACGCTCCTCGAGGACGAGGTGATCGAACTGCTCGCCGACAGCGCCGGGACCCGGCCACAGGTGGCGGCGATCACGGAGCGCGCCATGCGCGGGGAACTCGACTTCGCCGAGAGCCTCCGGGAGCGTGTCGCGACCCTTGCGGGCCTCCAGGCAGACGTCTTCGTCCGTGCACAGCAGTCGGTCCGTGTGACGCGGGGCGCCGACCAGCTCGTCCGTGGGGTGCACGCCGCAGGCGGCACCGTCGGCGTGGTGTCGGGCGGGTTCCACGAGGTGCTCGACCCGTTCGCCGAGCAGCTCGGCCTCGACCACTGCCGGGCGAACCGCCTCGAGGTCACCGACGGCGTGCTCACCGGCCGCGTGCTCGGCGACGTGGTCGACGCGCACGCCAAGGCCGTCGCGCTCCGCGAGTGGGCGGACGCCGACGGGGTCGACCCGGCACGGACCATCGCCATCGGCGACGGCGCGAACGACCTCGAGATGATGCGCGTCGCCGCGCTGTCGGTGGCGTTCGACGCGAAGCCGCGCGTGCGGGAGCAGGCGGACGTCGCGGTCGTCGACCGTGACCTGTCCGCCGTGCTCGCGACGCTCGGTCTGCGCGGCTGATCAGTCCGAGGGCTAGTGGCCCATCCCGAGGCCGCCGTCGACCGGGATGATCGCACCGGAGACGTACCCGGCGCCGTCGCTCGCCAGGAACAGCGTGGCGTCGGCGACGTCGTCGACCGTGCCGTAGCGGGCGGCCGGGATCGCCTTCTTGAACTCGGCCTGCAGCTCGTCGGAGAGCGCGGCGGTCATGTCCGTCTGGATGAAGCCGGGCGCCACGACGTTGGCGGTGATGCCGCGCGAGCCGAGCTCACGCGTGATCGACCGGGCCATGCCGACCAGGGCGGCCTTCGAGGACGCGTAGTTGACCTGGCCGACCTGGCCGTAGGCGCCCACGACGCTCGACATGAGCACGATGCGGCCGAACTTGGCCTTCATCATGCCCTTCGTGACGCGCTTGACGACGCGGAAGGTGCCCGTGAGGTTCGTGTCGACCACGCTGGTGAAGTCGTCCTCGGACATGCGGAGGAGCAGCTGGTCGTTCGTGATGCCGGCGTTCGCGACCAGGACCTCGATCGGACCGAGCTCGGCCTCGACCTGCGTGAACGCGGCGTCGACGGAGGCCGTGTCGGTGATGTCGGCCTGCACCGTCAGCGCGCCCTCGGGACCACCCTGACCGCTGCGCGACGTCACGGCGACCCGGTGGCCGGCTGCGACGAACCGCTCGGCCAGCGCGTGGCCGATGCCGCGGTTGCCGCCGGTGATGAGGACGGTACGGGGGGTGCTCATGGTCGCTCCGTTCGGTGGGATCTGCTCGGCACGCGGTGCCGGGGACCCGGCGGACACGCCCGGACGAGCGTACCGGAGCGGACCACCCCGCCGGTTCGCGCGCGGCGCACCCACGATCGGTCCGGCGGGATTAGGCTTGACCACGGGTAGACGGAGACCATCTGTATGAAGAGCACGCACACGAGCATCACGTCGCTGCCGGACACACCGGAGCAGGACCGGGCGCACCGCCTGTCCCGCTACGTCTGGCAGATGGCCATCCGAGTGGTCCTCTTCATCTCCGCCGTGCTCGTGTACTCGATCTGGCACTCATGGCTCGCGGTCATCCCGATCGTCCTCGCCGCGGTGATCCCCTGGGTCGCCGTCGTCATCGCGAACGCCGGCAGCCGGACCGAGAGCGACATGATCTCCCCCGCCGGGTCCATCGAGCTCTACGACGCCGTCGACCCGCGCCTCCGCGAACAGCAGGAGGACGCCCGGGCCCAGGCCTACCGCGACGAGCAGGACCGCCTCCGCCAGCAGGCGCAGCACGCGCAGGACGAGTGGCAGCGCAACGGCGACCGATCGAAGATGTGGGGACCCCGCTGATGGGTGCGACGTTCGACCTGCAGACCGAACCCGGATCCACCCCGGTGTGCTCGCGTGCCGGCTGCGTGTCGACGGCCGGGTGGCGTGTGAACTGGCGCAATCCCCGGATCCACGCGATCGACCGCGTGAAGATCTGGGCCGCGTGCGAAGAACACCGCGACTTCCTGGCCGACTACCTGCGGTCCCGCTCCTTCCCGGTGCGCGTCACCGGCATGCACGAGGACGTCGACCACCTCGACGACGAGCGCGAGTCGACCGCGGCGCCGAAGAACGACGTCGGGGTGCGCTCCACCGGCACCTCGCGATGACCGACGGCTTCGACCCGCAGTCCCGGTACGGCCGCAAGCACGCCGCCAAGCTGCAGCGCGCCGCCGCAGAGTCCCGCTCGACGGACGACACCAGGTCGGCCTCGTCCGGTCGGGACCCCGACGAACCGTTCGTGGGCTGGCGCTTCGTCCGGAGCCGCCGCTGGCTCGGCTACTTCGCGATCGCCGTCGCCTTCGCGATCGTGTGCGCACTGTTCGGCATGTGGCAGTGGGACCGCCGCAACGAGGCCGTCCGGCAGAACGAGCAGGTCGCGCAGAACTACGACCACACCCCCGTCCCCCTCGACCGGGCGCTGCCGAAGGCCTCGAGCTGGCAGGACGAGCAGGAGTGGCTCCGGGTCGCCGTGACCGGCCGCTACGACGTCGACTCGCAGCTGCTCGTGCGGAACCGCGTGCACAACGGGCAGCCCGGGTTCGAGGTCCTGACGCCCCTGGTCACGTCCGAAGGCCGCGCCTTCATCGTCGACCGCGGGTGGGTGCCGACCGGCAACGCCCAGGACGCCCCCGACCACGTGCCCGCTCCCCCGTCCGGCGAGGTCACCGCGATCGTCCGCCTGCAGCAGAGCGAACCGCGCATCCCCGGCCGATCCGACCCGAAGGACACCGACCAGGTGCAGTCGGTGACCCTGGCCGACGTGGCGAACAAGGTCGACGACCCGATCTGGACCGGTGCGTACGGGCAGCTCGCCTCCGAGTCCCCCGCCCCGACCGAGGCCCGCCCGCTCGGCTGGGAGCGTCCGAACGCCGACACCGGGCTGCACCTCAGCTACTTCATCCAGTGGTTCCTGTTCGCCGCCGGCGGCTTCGGGTTCCTGGCGTACGTGATGGTGCAGGAGTACCGGAACCTCAACCAGGACGACCCCGAGGAGCGCGAGCGCGCCATCGAGCGCGAACGCCGCAAGAACGCGAAGCCGAAGACGGACGCCGAGATCGAGGACGAGCTCATCGCGTCACGTCGCTGACGCGCGGCTGAGGCGCGGCTGAGGCGCGGCCGTGGGTGCGCGTCAGCGCACCGTGCGCACCTTGCAACCCGTGCGCACTTCCGCGCACCGTGCAGCGCCACAAGCGGGCACCCAGCACGCAACCCCGCACCGGATGGCGAACGCGGCACCGTGCGGACGGGAGGCGCGACGCACGACCGGCACCGCGCCTCCCGGCCGCACCGTGCGCACCTCGCAACCCCGTGCGCGCTTCCGCGCACCGTGCAGCGCCACAAACGGGCACCCAGCACGCAACCCCGCACCGGATGGCGAACGCGGCACCGTGCGGACGGGAGGCGCGACGCACGACCGGCACCGCGCCTCCCGGCCGCACCGTGCGCACCTCGCAACCCCGTGCGCGCTTCCGCGCACCGTGCAGCGCCACAAACGGCCACCCAGCACGCAACGCCGCACCAGACCGCGAACACCCACCGTGCGGACGGGCCTCGCCCGACCACACGCGCGGCGGCTACGCGAGCTCGATGAGCTCCGCGTAGTCCTTGTTCCAGTGGTCCTCGGTGCCGTCCGGCAGCAGCAGGACGCGCTCGGGGTTGAGCGCCTCGACCGCGCCGGCGTCGTGGGACACCAGGACGACCGCCCCCTCGAAGCCGGCCAGGGCGTTGAGGATCTCCTCGCGCGAAGCCGGGTCCAGGTTGTTCGTCGGCTCGTCGAGCAGCAGGACGTTCGCGCCGGAGACCACGATCATCGCGAGCGACAGACGGGTCTTCTCGCCACCGGACAGGACGCCGGCCTTCTTGTAGCCGTCGTCGCCGGTGAACAGGAACGAGCCGAGCACCCGACGGGCCTCGGTCTCGTTGAGGTCAGTCGACGCCGACACCATGTTCTCGATCACGGTGCGGTTGATGTCGATGTTCTCGTGCTCCTGCGCGTAGTACCCGATGCGCAGACCGTGACCGGGCTGGATCTCGCCCGTGTCGGGCTGGTCGGCTCCCGCCAGGATGCGCAGCAGGGTCGTCTTGCCCGCACCGTTGAAGCCGAGGATGACCACGCGCGAACCGCGGTCGATCGCCAGGTCGACACCCGCGAAGATCTCGAGCGACCCGTAGGACTTCGACAGCCCCTCGGCCATCAGCGGAGTGCGGCCGCACGGGGCCGGGGTGGGGAAGCGGATCTTCGCGACCCGGTCGGCGACGCGCTCGTCCTCGAGGCCGGCGAGGAGCTTGTCGGCACGCGCGACCATCTGGTGGGCTGCTGCGGCCTTGGACGCCTTCGCACCGAAGCGGGCGGCCTGGTCCTTGAGCGTGGCGGCCTTCTTCTCGGCGCCCGCGCGCTCCTTGCGGCGGCGCTCCTCGTCGGCGACGCGCTGCCGCTGGTACAGCTTCCAGCCCATGTTGTAGATGTCGATGGTCTGGCGGTTGGCGTCCAGGTAGAAGACGCGGTTCACGACCTCGTCGACGAGCTCGACGTCGTGGGAGATGATGATGACGCCACCGGGGTAGGTCTTCAGGTGTTCGCGGAGCCACACGACGGAGTCGGCGTCGAGGTGGTTGGTCGGCTCGTCGAGGATCATCGTCTCGGCGTCCGAGAACAGGATCCGGGCGAGTTCGATGCGGCGGCGCTGACCACCGGAGAGCGTCTTGAGCTGCTGGTCGAGGATGCGGTCGGGCAGCTTCAGGTTCGAGGCGATCGACGCCGCCTCGGCCTCGGCCGCGTAGCCACCGAGCGCGTTGAACTGGTCGTCGAGGCGGCTGTAGCGCCGCATCGCCTTCTCGGCCACGGCCGCGTCGTCGCTCGCCATGTCGAGGGTCGCGAGGCGGATGCCCTCCACGAGCTCACCGAGCCCACGGGCGTCGAGGATGCGCTTCCGCGCGGTCTCCTCCGGGTCGCCGGAGCGGGGGTCCTGCGGCAGGTAGCCGATCTCCCCGCCGCGGTCGATCGTGCCGCCGTTGGGCTGCGTCTCGCCCGCGAGGGCCTTGGTCATCGTCGTCTTCCCCGCGCCGTTGCGGCCGACGAGTCCGATCTTGTCGCCCTTCTCGACACGGAAGGACACGTCTTCCATGAGGAGACGAGCTCCGACGCGGATCTCGAGTTCGTGCACGGCAAGCACAGTGGACGTCCAATCAGTTGGTGGGTTTGCACAACGGTGTGTGCGTGAGGTGCACCGCTACGCTGACGGGACCGATGGTTCCGAACGGAACCAGCAGTCCATTCTAGGAGAATCCATGACGAATGCCACCGGGTTCGCTCCCCGCGCAGTCCTCGCCGACCGTCTGCGCACGCACGGGCTGGCCACCGACGCCGCCCTCGTCGCCGGCGGAGCCCTGTTCACCGCCGCCATGGCGCAGCTCGAGGTCCCGATGTGGCCGGTCCCGATCACCGGGCAGACGCTGGCCGTCGTGCTCGTCGGCGCGACCCTCGGCGCACGCCGCGGCATGCTCTCGCTGCTCGTCTACGCCGTCGCCGGTCTCGCGGGTGCCCCGTTCTTCGCCGACATGCAGGGCGGCCTGCAGGCCCTGGCCCTGCCGAGCTTCGGGTACGTCATCGGCTTCATCCCCGCCGCCGGGCTCGTCGGCTGGCTCGCCCGCCGCAACTGGGACCGCAACGTCGGCCGCGCCACCGTCGCGATGCTGCTCGCGAGTGCCATCCCGTTCGTGACCGGCCTGCCGTACCTGGCCGTGGCGCTCGGCCAGCTCGGCGCCCCGAACGACGTCCAGTCGGTGCTCGCCGCCGGACTGTACCCGTTCATCGTCGGTGGCATCGCCAAGGCCCTCATCGCCGCCGGCATCCTGCCGCTCGCGTGGAAGGCCGTCGGTCGCCGCTGACCCGTCGCACGAGAACGGCCCCGCACCGATCGGTGCGGGGCCGTTCTGCGTCCGGCGCAGGTGACCGGCCCGGCGGTCGGTCACGACTCCCCGCCGTCCAGACGCCGAGTGGTCGCATTCCGTCGCCTGGAGCGCTGTCAGCCGACAGAACGTGACCACTCGGCGAACCTGAGCGGATGGTCGCGACCACTCGGCGGCGCGCCCCGCGCGCGGCGTGCGCACAGACGGACGGGAGGCGCGGTGCCAGCTGGCACCGCGCCTCCCGTCCGTGGTGGGTCGCGACTAGATCGCGAACCCGAGGGCGCGCATCATCTCGCGTCCGTCGTCGGTGATCCGTTCCGGACCCCACGGCGGCATCCAGACCCAGTTGATCCGGAAGGCGTCCACGATGCCGTCGAGGGCGTTCGCGGTGTCACCCTCGATGACGTCGGTCAGGGGGCAGCCGGCGCTGGTGAGCGTCATGCTGATGACGAGCGCGTTGGCGTCGTCGTCCCAGGCGAGGTCGTAGATCAGGCCGAGGTCGACGATGTTCACGCCGAGCTCCGGGTCCTGGACCTCCTTCAGGCCCTCGACGACCTCGTCGAACTTGTCGGGAGCGAGTGCGGCGATCATCAGGCCTGCGCCTCGGCGGCGGCGACCTGAACGTAGCGGTCGTAGCCCTCGTTCTCGAGGCGGTCGGCGAGCTCGGGGCCGCCCTGCTCCGCGATCTTGCCGGCGACGAACACGTGCACGAAGTCCGGCTTGATGTAGCGGAGGATGCGCGTGTAGTGCGTGATGAGCAGTACACCGAGGCCGGTTGCGGCCTTGGCGCGGTTGACGCCCTCGGAGACGATCTTCAGCGCGTCGACGTCCAGGCCGGAGTCGGTCTCGTCGAGGACGGCGAACTTCGGCTTGAGGAGCTCGAGCTGCATGATCTCGTGGCGCTTCTTCTCGCCACCGGAGAAGCCCTCGTTGACGTTGCGCTCGGCGAACGACGAGTCCATCTTCAGGTCGGCCATCGACTGGCGGAGTTCCTTGATCCAGCCACGGAGCGCCGGAGCCTCGCCGTCGATCGCCGTCTTGGCGGTGCGGAGGAAGTTCGACACCGTGACGCCGGGGATCTCGACCGGGTACTGCATCGCCAGGAACATGCCGGCACGGGCACGCTCGTCGACGCTCATCGCGAGGACGTCCTCGCCGTCGAGGGTGATCGTGCCACCGACGACGTTGTACCGCGGGTGACCGGCGATCGTGTACGCCAGGGTGGACTTGCCGGAGCCGTTCGGCCCCATGATCGCGTGGATCTCGCCCTCGTTGATGGTG
Source organism: Curtobacterium sp. MCPF17_021 (assembly GCF_003234605.2). Classification (NCBI taxonomy): domain Bacteria; kingdom Bacillati; phylum Actinomycetota; class Actinomycetes; order Micrococcales; family Microbacteriaceae; genus Curtobacterium; species Curtobacterium sp. MCPF17_021. The sequence goes on from NZ_CP126252.1 coordinate 2,047,285, forward strand.
AGGTCGACACCCTTCAGGATCTCCTTGGTGCCCTGATCGGTGTCGATCGAGACCTTGAGGTCACGGATTTCCAGAGTGGACATTGCGTTCCTTCGGTTGCAGCTGTGTGCGGCGTCAGCCGCGGGAAGTGTTGGGGGTGCTCAGTCGACCGGGACGACGTCCTGCACGTCGACGTAGACGTCGCCGTCGCGGACCTCGACCCGGAAGACCGGGACGGGCTCGTAGGCCGGGAAGTTCTGCGGCTTGCCGGTGGCCAGCGAGAAGCGGGACCCGTGGGCCCAGCACTCCAGCGAGTCACCCTCGACGAAGCCCTCGGCCAGCGAGATGTCGCCGTGCGTGCAGGTGTCGCCGATGGCGTGGACCGTGCCGGACGAGTCCTTCACGATCGCGACCGCCGTGCCGTCGACGACCACCCGCATCGGGCTGTCCACCGCGATGTCGGCTTCGGCGCAGACCTTCTCGGCCATCAGGCGGTGGCCTCCGCGCCGTCGGCCTGCGGGGCGGATGCCTGTGCGTCGCCCGCCTCGACCGGTGCGGCGATGACCGAACGGCCCTCGGCCAGCTCCTGCTCGACCGCGGCGATGAGGCGTTCCTCGAGCTCGGGTGCACCGATCTTCTGGATGACCTCGACCAGGAAGCCGAGCACGACGAGGCGCCGCGCTTCTTCTTCCGGGACGCCGCGGGACTGCAGGTAGAACAGCTGCTCGTCGTCGAAGCGACCGGTCGCACTCGCGTGGCCGGCGCCCTCGATGTTGCCCGTCTCGATCTCGAGGTTCGGGATGCTGTCGGCGCGGGTGCCGTCCGTCAGCACGAGGTTGCGGTTCTGCTCGTACGAGTCCGTGCCGTCACCGGCGCGGCCGATCAGGACGTCACCGATCCAGACGGTGTGTGCGCCCTGGCCCTGCAGCGCGCCCTTGTAGTTGACCCGACCGCGCGTGTTCGGCGCGTCGTGGTTCACGTAGACCTGCTGCTCGATGTACTGGCCGGCGTCGGCGAAGTACACGCCGTACATCTCCGTGTCAGCGCCCTGCGCACCGAGGTGCGTCGAGGGGTTGACGCGGATGACGTCGCCGCCGAGCGAGACCACGACGTGCTTGAGGAAGGCATCGCGGCCGACCTCGGCGAAGTGGGTCGAGACGTGCACGGCGTCGTCGTCCCAGTCCTGCAGGCTGACGACGGTCAGTCGTGCGTTCTGCTGCGCGACGATCTCGATGTTCTCGCTCAGCAGGGCGCTGCCGCGGTTGTCGAGCACGACGATGCCCTGGGAATTCGGCTCGGCCGTGATGACCGTGTGCGCGGCGCGGGGCTGCGACCCGAAGTCGGAACGGGTCACGGTGATGAACTCGTGCGCTTCGGTGGCCTTGATCGTGATCGCCAGGACCGCGTCACGGGCGGTCCAGGCTGCGGCCGACGCGCGGTCCTCGGGCAGGCCGGCGGAGCCGACGCGGGGGTCGTCGCTGCGACCCCACTCGACGTCGGCGCCCTCGGACTGGCGGGCGAGGTACGGGTAGGCGGATCCGTCGAGCGCGCCGTCCAGCAGCGGCTGGAGCTTGGCGAGCGGCGCGAACTTCCAGTTGACCTCTCGGCCGGTGACCTTCGGGAACGCCTCGACGTCGCCGGACTGGAACCGCTCGGAGCGGGTCTGGACCGGCACCTTCTTGTCGGGGGCGTCCCAGCCGCCGTCGGAGTGGGCTCCGGCGCCGTGCTGGGTGCCGCCCTGCGCTGCGGCAGCGGGCTCGATCGGCTGGTCGATGTGGGGAGGGGTGGTGCTGGACATCTAGCCGACGGATCCTTCCATGCTCATCTCGATGAGCTTGTTGAGTTCGAGTGCGTACTCCATCGGGAGCTCGCGGGCGATCGGCTCGATGAAGCCACGGACGATCATCGCCATCGCCTCGTCCTCGGCCATGCCGCGGGACATGAGGTAGAAGAGCTGCTCCTCGCTGACACGCGAGACCGTGGCCTCGTGTCCCAGCTGCACGTCGTCGACTCGGATGTCGATCGCGGGGTAGGTGTCGCTCCGGCTGATCGTGTCGACCAGCAGGGCGTCACAGCGCACGGTGTTGGCGGCGTGGTGCGCGGCCGGGTCGACCCGGACCTCACCGCGGTAGCCCGCACGACCGCCACCACGGGCGATCGACTTCGAGACGATCGACGACGTCGTGTACGGCGCCATGTGGATCATCTTCGCGCCGGCGTCCTGGTGCTGACCGGGGCCCGCGAAGGCGACGGAGAGCGTCTCGCCCTTGGCGTGCTCGCCGGCGAGGTAGATCGACGGGTACTTCATCGTGACCTTGGACCCGATGTTGCCGTCGATCCACTCCATCGTCGCGCCCTCGTGTGCGATCGCACGCTTGGTGACGAGGTTGTAGACGTTGTTCGACCAGTTCTGGATCGTCGTGTACCGAACGCGGGCGTTCTTCTTCACGATGATCTCGACGACGGCCGAGTGCAGCGAGTCGGACTTGTAGATCGGGGCGGTGCAGCCCTCGATGTAGTGGACGTACGAGTCCTCGTCCGCGATGATCAGCGTCCGCTCGAACTGGCCCATGTTCTCGGTGTTGATCCGGAAGTAGGCCTGCAGCGGGATCTCGACGTGGACGCCCTTCGGGACGTAGACGAACGAGCCACCGGACCAGACGGCCGTGTTCAGCGCGGCGAACTTGTTGTCGCCGGCCGGGATCACGGTGCCGAAGTACTCCTCGAACAGCTCCGGGTGCTCACGGAGCGCCGTGTCGGTGTCCATGAAGATGACGCCCTGCTGCTCCAGGTCCTCGCGGATCTGGTGGTAGACGACCTCGGACTCGTACTGCGCGGCGACGCCGGCGACGAGGCGCTGCCGCTCGGCCTCGGGGATGCCGAGCTTCTCGTAGGTCGCACGGATGTCCTCGGGGAGGTCCTCCCACGACTGCGCCTGCTTCTCCGTGGAGCGCACGAAGTACTTGATGTTGTCGAAGTCGATGCCCGTCAGGTCGGCACCCCACGTCGGCATCGGCTTGCGACCGAAGAGCGACAGCCCCTTGAGGCGGTTCTTCAGCATCCACTCGGGCTCGTCCTTGAGGTTCGAGATGTCGGTGACGACCTCTTCCGAGATCCCACGACGGGCGGAGGACCCTGCCGAGTCGGAGTCGGACCAGCCGAACTCGTATTGGCCGAGCCCTTCGAGCTCGGGACGGTCGATGAGCACGTCGGACATGGTCTCCTCGTTTCCTTCTCGCGGGACAGCGTTACAGGTGTGAACCCGTGGCGTCTGGACGCCATTCCACCGCGGACCGCTGACATGCGGACCCGGTGCTGCTCCCTCGCAACGACAATGGTTCCACGCAGTCCGTGGGTTGATCGGCGATCTCGGCCCATTCGGAGCCGGCGCCTGCCTAGACTTGACTGCTGCTGAACCCTCGAATCCTACAGGTTCACTGCACGGAACAACAGGAAGGCACCACCCTCGTGACACGCGTCGGATCCCCCGTCGAGCAGGATCTCCGAACCGGACGGTGGTGGTCGCTCCCCCGCGTGGTCGACCGTCGTGTGGTCGCACTGGCCTGGGCGTCCTTCGTGGTCGAGGTCGTGCTGATCGGTACCGGAGGCCTCGTGCGCCTCACCGCGTCGGGCCTCGGATGCCCCACCTGGCCCAAGTGCACGGCAGATTCGCTGGTCTCCACGCCGGAGATGGGCATCCACGGCATCATCGAGTTCGGCAACCGTCTGCTCACCTTCGTGCTCGTGATCGTGGCCGTCGCGATGTTCCTCGCGGTCGTCCGGATGCTCCGCACGCGCCCCGAACTCTTCTGGCTCGCGTTCGCTCAGGGCGTCGCGATCCCGGTCCAGGCCGTCATCGGAGGCATGAGCGTCTGGACGAACCTGAATCCCTTCGTGGTCGGGCTGCACTTCGTCGTCTCCGCCGCCCTCACCTCGGTGACCGCTGCGCTGGTCTACCGCACGACGCACGGCCCGCGGACCGCCCAGCGGCTCGTCCCGCGCTGGTACACGGGTGTCGTCCGCGGCACCGTCGCCGCGGTCGTCGTGACCGTGCTCGTCGGCATCCTGACCACCGGCAGCGGCCCGCACGCCGGAGCCGACGCGGCCGTCGACGGTGGGCGTCTGCACCGCACCGGGTTCGACCCCGCGGTCATGGAGCACGTGCACGCCTGGCCCGCGTACGCCCTCTTCGCCCTGACCCTGGTGCTCGTCATCGGAGCCGTCCGCCTGGGCCGCCCGAGCAAGTGGCCGCTGCTGCTGCTCGTCGTCGAGTTCCTGCAGATCGCTGTCGGCCTGACGCAAGCACGCACGGGTCTGCCCGTCGGGCTCGTCGGCACGCACATGGTGCTCGCCGGGTTGCTCGTCGGTGCGGTGACCGCCGTGGTGCTGTCGACGCGGGCCTCGGCCGGCCGAGACGCCGTCCGGGAACCCATCGACGCCTGACGCCTGACGCCCGGGCGCGTCGCGCGCTCGACACCCGTTCTCCGACACCCCACGAGTCGTTCGACTCGTGGGGTGTCGCGTTTGTGGCGGACGTGGACGGGCGGGCGCTGACGACGCGGAACGACACTGCGGACGTCGTACGACATCGACTTCGTCGCTCGACATGCGCACCACGCGCGGTCCGCAGCGACTCGCGTCCGCCCCGCGGCCGACGGCGGTCACGCCGGACGGGAGGCCCGTGGCGGGCCCGCACCGCGCCTCCAGGCAGCCTCGTGCTCGACGCAGGACGCCGGCGTCCTGCCGCTACGCCGCCGAACGCACGAGACGCCGCCGGGTTCGGCGGCGTCTCGGCGTGGTGGCGGCGTCGTGCCGACACGACGGCGTCAACAGGACACGACGGCGTCAACAGGACACGACGGTGTCAACCGGACATGACGGCGTCAACAGGACACGACGGCGTCGAATCGACACGACGGCGTCGTGCGGACCGAGCGCGCGCGGGCGCCCGCTCGACCGCCTAGAAGGTGAAGACCTGCGGCAGCAGCGGGTCGATGCCCACGGCGATGAAGAGCAGCGTCAGGTACGTGATCGAGCTGTGGAAGACCCGCATCGGCTGCACGTGCTCGACGTGCTGGATGGCCCGCGAGTACAGGCGGTGCGACTCGACGACGAACCAGATGCCGCCCGCCAGCGCGACGACCGTGTAGAGCGGCCCCATGTGCCCGACGGGGATGAGCAGGAGCGAGCAGACGAGCGTCGCCCACGCGTAGAGCACGACCTGCAGGCCGACGACGGTGCGGCCACGGACCACGGCGAGCATCGGCACGTCGGCCGCGTCGTAGTCGTCGCGGTACTTCATCGACAGCGGCCAGTAGTGCGGCGGCGTCCACAGGAAGATCACCATGAACAGGATGACCGGGGTCCAGGTCAGCGACCCGGTGACGCCCGCCCAGCCGATGAGCACGGGCATGCAGCCGGCCGAGCCGCCCCACACGATGTTCTGCGGGGTGCGGCGCTTGAGCCACAGCGTGTAGACGAACACGTAGATGAGGATCGCGATGACGCTCAGCGCGGCGGCGAGCCAGTTCACCAGGAACCCGAGCACCGCGGTCGACAGGATGCCGAGCACCCACGAGAACACGAGGGCCTCACGGTCGGACAGCTCGCCGGTGACGAGGGGGCGGGTGCTGGTCCGCTTCATCAGGCGGTCGATGTCGCGGTCGATGTAGCAGTTGAAGGCCGACGCCGAACCGGCCGACATCGCTCCGCCGAGCATCGTCCACAAGACGAGCCACAGGTCGGGGACGCCGCGTTCGGCGAGGAACATCGTCGGCGCCGTCGTGACGAGCAGCAGCTCCATCACGCGCGGCTTCGTCAACGAGACGTACGCACGGACCTTGCGGGACAGCGGCGATCGGGGTCGATCGGTGTCGGGCCGGGTCACGGTGGCAGTCGGCAAGAGAACCTCAGTCTGTTCGCATCAGCTCGCACACTCGGTGGACGACTGCGACGGCGTCCGGGCATGCGCTGACCCGGAATGTCCACGGGTCCCGACCAGTTTACGGGATGGAAGCGCCGCGACGGTGCCCCGCTCCGACATCCCGGCGTGATCCGGACGCGCTCGACACGCCCGGATCGACCGTCGGCGGCCACCCCGGTGTGAACATCGGGGGTCACCTGAACCCCTTCTGAGTACCGGGTCACTATGCTGGACACGCCCTCCCGCAGTGCGCGCCCCGATGACGTCGGCCGCGATGAGCCGGTCGGCCGCCGCTAGACGGCGACACGACTCGGCCCCGGGATGGCCACATGTCCGTGCGATGGCACGAGCCCTCGCACATGTCGCATCAAGAAGGGTCAACATCCAAGTGGCTGAATTCACCTGGGACGCCATCGACCGGAAGGCCGTCGACACGGCCCGCGTTCTCGCCGCCGACTCGGTCGAGGCCGCCGGCAACGGTCACCCCGGCACCGCGATGAGCCTCGCTCCGCTCGCCCACCTGCTCTTCCAGAAGGTGATGCGTCGCGACCCGAGCGACTCCACCTGGATCGGCCGCGACCGCTTCATCCTCTCCGCCGGTCACGCCTCGATCCTCCAGTACGTGCAGTTCTACCTGCACGGCTACGGGCTCGAGATCGACGACCTGCAGCACCTGCGCAAGTGGGGCTCGAAGACCCCGGGTCACCCGGAGTACGGCCACACCGACGGTGTCGAGATCACCACGGGCCCGCTCGGCCAGGGCCTCGCGTCCTCGGTCGGCTTCGCCTACGCCCAGCGCTTCGAGCGCGGCCTGTTCGACCCGGAGACCCCGGCCGGCCAGTCGCCGTTCGACCACTACACCTACGTGATCGCCGGCGACGGTGACATGCAGGAAGGCGTGACGAACGAGTCCGGCTCGCTCGCTGGCCGTCAGCAGCTCGGCAACCTCATCGCGTTCTACGACTCGAACCAGATCTCGATCGAGGACAACACCGACATCGCGTTCTCGGAGAGCGTCGCCGACCGCTACGAGGCGCTCGGCTGGCACGTCCAGATCGTCGACTGGAAGAAGACCGGCGAGTACTCCGAGGACGTCGAGGAGCTCCACGCCGCGATCGAGGCCGCCAAGCAGGTCACCGACAAGCCGTCGCTCATCGTCCTCAAGACGATCATCGGCTGGCCGTCGCCGACCAAGCAGAACTCGGGCAAGATCCACGGTTCGGCGCTCGGCGCCGACGAGATCAAGGGCCTCAAGGAGATCCTCGGCTTCGACACCGAGAAGACCTTCGAGGTCGCCCCCGAGGTCCTCGAGTACACCCGCGGCGCCGTCGCCAAGGGCCAGGCCGAGCACGCCGAGTGGCAGAAGTCCTTCGACGCGTGGGCCGCTGCCAACGCCGACAAGAAGGCGCTGTTCGACCGCGTCCAGTCGAAGGAGCTCCCGGAGGGCCTCGAAGCAGCGCTCCCGGTCTTCCCGACCGACAAGGCCGTCTCGACCCGTGCCGCCTCCGGCAAGGTCATCAACGCCATCGCGCCGCTGATGCCCGAGTTCTGGGGCGGTTCCGCCGACCTTGCCGAGTCGAACCTCACCACGATCGAGGGCGCCAAATCCTTCGGTCCGGCCGAGGCCTCGACCTCGACGTGGAGCACCGACCCGTACGGCCGCGTGCTGCACTTCGGCATCCGCGAGCACGCCATGGGCTCGATCCTGAACGGCATCGTCCTGCACGGGAACACCCGCCCCTTCGGTGGCACGTTCCTCATCTTCAGCGACTACATGCGTCCGGCGGTCCGTCTCGCCGCGCTCATGCAGGCGCCGGCGATCTACGTCTGGACCCACGACTCCATCGCCCTCGGCGAGGACGGCCCGACGCACCAGCCGATCGAGCAGGTCTCGTCGCTCCGTGCGATCCCCGGTCTCGACGTCGTCCGCCCGGCCGACGCCAACGAGGTCGCGTACGCGTGGCTCGAGATGCTCAAGCACACCGACCGCCCGGCCGGCATCGCGCTGAGCCGTCAGAACCTCCCCGTGTTCGAGCGTGGCGAGGGTGACGCCTCCGGTGAGGTCTTCGCTTCGGCGAAGAACGTCGCCAAGGGTGCGTACATCCTGGCCGAGGCGCCCAACGGCACCCCGGACGTCATCCTCATCGCGACCGGTTCCGAGGTCCAGATCGCGGTCGATGCTCGCGAGCAGCTCAAGGCCGAGGGCATCAACGCCCGCGTCGTGAGCGCGCCGTCGATCGAGTGGTTCCGCGCCCAGTCCGAGAACTACCAGGACCAGGTGCTCCCGAAGAACGTCACCGCTCGCGTGTCGGTCGAGGCCGGCATCGCCATGAGCTGGCGCGACATCGTCGGCGACAAGGGCCGCAGCGTCTCAATCGAGCACTTCGGTGCCTCGGCCGACTACCAGACGCTCTTCAAGGAGTTCGGCTTCACGACGGAGCACGTCGTGGCCGCCGCGAAGGAATCGATCGCAGCTTCCTGACCTGCAAGGGCCGGGTCCGGTTTCCGGATCCGGCCCTTCTTCCGGGAGGCCCGGCTCGGTTCCGCCACGGGCCTCCCGTCCCCGAAACCCCGACTCACGGTCCTCACGGACCCGTCGATGAAAGAAGAAGAGAAACACATGGCTGAGAACACCCCCACCGCCGCCCTCTCCGCGGTCGGCGTGAGCATCTGGCTCGACGACCTCTCCCGCGAGCTCCTCGAAACCGGCAAGCTCACCGAGCTCATCGAGCAGAAGAACGTCGTCGGCGTGACGACGAACCCGACGATCTTCGCGTCCGCCCTCGCCAAGGGCGAGCGCTACGACTCGCAGGTCAAGGAGCTCGCCGCTGCGGGCACCGACGTCACCGACGCGATCTTCGCGATCACCACGCAGGACGTCGCGAACGCCTCCGACGTCTTCAAGCCGATCTACGACGAGACCAAGGGCTTCGACGGCCGCGTCTCGATCGAGGTCGAGCCGGGCCTCGCGCACGACACCGCCAAGACCATCGAGCAGGCCAAGTTCCTGTTCGAGAAGGTCGGCAAGGAGAACGTCCTCATCAAGATCCCGGCGACGCTCGAGGGTCTCGAGGCGATCACCGAGGTCATCGGCGCCGGCATCTCCGTCAACGTCACCCTGATCTTCTCGCTCGAGCGCTACCGCGCCGTCATCGACGCGTACCTCGGTGGGCTCGAGAAGGCCAAGGCCGCCGGCCACGACCTCTCCAAGATCCACTCGGTCGCGTCCTTCTTCGTGTCGCGCGTCGACTCCGAGATCGACAAGCGCCTGGACGCCGTCGGCACCGACGAGGCCAAGGCCCTCAAGTCGAAGGCCGGCATCGCCAACGCGCAGCTCGCCTACCAGGTCTGGACCGAGGCGTTCGCCTCCGAGCGTGCCCTCGGCCTGCTCGAGTCCGGCGCCAACACGCAGCGTCCGCTCTGGGCCTCGACCGGTGTCAAGGACCCGTCGCTCCCCGACACGCTCTACGTGACCGAGCTCGCCGCCCCGAACACCGTCAACACGATGCCGGGCAAGACGCTCGACGCCACGTTCGACCACGGTGAGATCCACGGCGACGCCATCGCCGGCACGTTCGACCAGGCGCAGCAGGTCCTCGACCAGCTCGCCGCACAGGGCGTCGACTACGACGAGGTCGTCGCACTGCTCGAGAAGGAGGGCGTGGACAAGTTCAACGTCTCCTGGGGCGAGCTCGTCGACACCGTCAAGGCAGCGCTCGAGGGCGCCAAGTAGTGACGGTTTCCATCGCAGCCAGCGGCGACGCCGCGCGGGCCATCGAACAGGTGGTCCCGCGGCTCGTCGCTGACCTGGTGGCCTCGGGCATCACCGCCCAGGACGCTGATCTGTGGGGAACCACCGCCGAGGCCGAGGCGTCGAAGCGCCTCGGCTGGGTGGAGGCCGTCTCGGTCTCCCGCCCGCTCGTCGCCGAGGTGACCGCGCTGCGCGAGTCGCTCCGTGCCGAAGGGGTCGACCACGTCGTCCTCGCCGGCATGGGCGGCTCGTCCCTCGCACCCGAGGTCATCACGCGCACCGCCGGCGTGCCCCTCACGGTCCTCGACTCGACCGACCCCGCACAGGTCCGCGCGGCCGTGACGACCGACCTCGAGCGCACCGTGCTCGTGGTCTCGTCGAAGTCCGGCTCGACGCTCGAGACCGATTCGCAGCGCCGTGTCTACGAGCAGGCCTTCCGCGACGCCGGCATCGACCCGGCGCGCCGCATCGTCGTCGTCACCGACCCGGGCTCCGCCCTCGAGGCCGCTGCGACCGACGCCGGCTACCGCGTCTTCACCGCCGAGTCCACGGTCGGTGGCCGCTACTCCGCGCTCACCGCCTTCGGCCTCGTGCCGTCCGGGCTCGCGGGAGCGGACATCGCCGAGCTCCTCGACGAGGCCGACGCGATCTCCGCGCTGCTCTCGGTCGACCTGGACGAGAACCCCGGGCTCGTGCTCGGTGCGGTCCTCGCGGGCACCGAACCGCTGCGCGACAAGATCGCCATCGTGCCCGACGGCACGCACATCGTCGGTTTCGGCGACTGGGTCGAACAGCTGATCGCGGAGTCGACCGGCAAGGACGGCCGCGGCCTGCTGCCCGTCGTGCTGCACGCGGACTCCCCCGAGGTCACCGCCGGCCTGCCCGACGTCCAGGTCATCCGCCTGGTCGGTTCGCGCGAGGACGAGCGTCACGTGGCCGAGGGCGAGGTCGAGATCACCGGCACGCTCGGTGGCCAGATCCTCGTCTGGGAGTACGCCGTCGCGGTCGCCGGTCGCCTGCTCGGCATCAACCCGTTCGACCAGCCCGACGTCGAGGCCGCCAAGGTCGCGACCCGCGCGCTGCTCGACGACCGCCCCGTTCCTGCCGAGCCGGCGTTCTCCGAGGACGGCATCGCCGTCCACGCGACGCCCGGACTCGCGGTCGGTGCGACGCTCTCGGAAGCCGTGTCGGGCCTCCTGTCCGCACTCGACCCAACCGGCTACGTGTCGGTGCAGGCGTACGTCGACCGCACCACCAACAGCGGTCTCGAGTCGCTGCGCGACGCGATCGCGGCGCGCACGGAGCGCCCCGTCACCTTCGGGTACGGCCCCCGGTTCCTGCACTCGACCGGCCAGTACCACAAGGGCGGCCCCGCCACGGGAGTGTTCCTGCAGATCGTGGCCGACGAAGCGGAGGACCTGGCGATCCCAGGTCGGCCGTTCACGTTCGGGCAGCTCCTCCGGGCCCAGGCAGCCGGCGACGCGAGCGTCCTCGCCGAGCACGGCCGGCCGGTCCTCACCCTCACGACGTCGGACGTCCACGCCGCCACCGCGGCGATCGCGTCCGCCGTCTCCCACTGACTCGTAAGGAGTTCACCGACTCATGTCACCGGTGGCAATCACCCCGGAGCACAACCCGCTCCGGCTGCCGACGGATCGTCGACTGAACCGGATCGCGGGACCGAGCACGCTCATCATCTTCGGCGTGACGGGCGACCTGTCACGCAAGAAGCTGATGCCCGCGGTCTACGACCTGGCCAACCGGGGGCTCCTGCCCCCGGGGTTCGCGCTCGTCGGGTTCGCTCGTCGCGACTGGGAGGACCAAGACTTCTCCCAGCTCGTCCACGACGCCGTCAAGGAGCACTCGCGCACCCCGTTCGACGAGGACGTCTGGCGTCAGCTCGAACAGGGCATCCGCTTCGTCCAGGGCTCGTTCGACGACCCCGAGGCGTTCCGCGAGCTCAAGCGCACCGTCGACGACCTCGACGCCGAGCGCGGGACGCTGGGCAACCACGCGTTCTACCTGTCCATCCCGCCGAAGATGTTCCCGGTCGTCACCGAGCAGCTGAAGCTGTCCGGGCTGACCGAGAAGCGCGAGGGCTCCTGGAGCCGCGTGGTCGTCGAGAAGCCGTTCGGTTCCGACCTCCGCACCGCGCGCGAGCTCAACGCGATCGTCGAGAGCGTCTTCGCGCCCGACGACGTGTTCCGCATCGACCACTACCTCGGCAAGGAGACCGTCCAGAACCTCCTGACGCTCCGGTTCGCGAACCAGATGTACGAACCCATCTGGAACTCGAACTACGTCGACCACGTGCAGATCACGATGGCCGAGGACATCGGCGTCGCCGGGCGTGCCGCGTACTACGACGGCATCGGTGCGGCGCGCGACGTCATCCAGAACCACCTGCTGCAGCTCCTCGCACTCACCGCGATGGAGGAACCCGTCTCGTTCAAGGCCGCAGACCTGCGTGCCGAGAAGGAGAAGGTGCTCTCCGCCGTCCGTCTGCCCGAGGACCTGTCGACCGCCACTGCCCGCGGGCAGTACGACGGCGGCTGGCAGGGCGGCGAGAAGGTGCTCGGCTTCCTCGAAGAGGCCGGGATGAACCCGGAGTCCGGTACCGAGACCTACGCGGCGATCAAGCTCGACATCGCCACGCGTCGCTGGCAGGGCGTCCCGTTCTACCTGCGCGCCGGCAAGCGTCTGGGTCGTCGTGTGACCGAGATCGCGATCGTGTTCAAGCGCGTCCCCGAGGACGTCTACGGCAACACGCAGTCCCCGCTCGGTCAGAACGCGCTCGTCATCCGTGTCCAGCCGGACGAGGGCGTCACGCTCCGCTTCGGCTCGAAGGTCCCCGGCGTCGGCACCCAGGTGCGCGACGTGACGATGGACTTCGGCTACGGCCACGCGTTCACCGAAGCATCCCCCGAGGCGTACGAGCGACTCATCCTCGACGTGCTCCTCGGTGACCCGCCGCTGTTCCCGCGGCACCAGGAGGTCGAGCTGTCCTGGAAGATCCTCGACCCCATCGAGGAGTTCTGGGCCACGCAGGGCCAGCCCGAGCAGTACCGTCCCGGCACGTGGGGTCCGGCATCCGCCGACGCCCTGCTCGCCCGCGACGGTCGGACCTGGAGGCGTCCGTGAAGATCGACATGCCCGACACCACGGTGTCGAAGATCCAGAAGAAGCTCGTCCGCATCCGTGAAGAGGGCGGCGCCGTCGCCCTCGGCCGTGTGCTGACCCTCATCATCTCGACGGCCCTCGGCCACGAGGAAGAGGCGATCGAGGCGGCCAACGAGGCGTCCCGCGAGCACCCGATGCGCGTCATCATCGTCTCGAAGAACAGCGGTGACACGAAGTCCCCCGGTCGCCTCGACGCGCAGATCCGCGTCGGCAGCGACGCGGGCGCGAGCGAGGTCATCGTCCTCCGGGCGTACGGCGAGACCGCGACCGACGAGGAGAGCCTGGTCACCGGCCTCCTGCTGCCGGACGCACCCGTCGTGGCCTGGTGGCCGCAGACCGCTCCCGAGCAGCCCGCGGCCTCGGCCCTCGGCCGCATCGCGCAGCGACGGATCACCGACGCGGCCGCGCAGAAGGACCCCAACGGCGCGATCGAGGCACTCGGTGCGTCCTACGTACCGGGCGACACCGACTTCGCGTGGACCCGTCTGACCCTGTGGCGGAACCAGCTCGCCGCGGCGCTCGACCAGCCGCCGTACGAGCCGATCACCGCCGTCGAGGTCTCCGGAGCGTCCGACAGCCCGTCGACGATCCTCCTCGCCGCCTGGCTGCAGCTGCAGCTCCAGGTGCCGGTGTCCGTCGTCACGTCGCCGCGCGCGACGGGGTCGAGCGGCATCCACGGTGTGAAGCTCGTCCGTGAGTCCGGCACCATCGAGCTCGAGCGTTCCCTGGTGGACGTCGCCACGCTCTCGATGCCCGGGCAGCCGACGCACGACCTGTCGCTGCCACGCCGCAACCTGCGCGACTGCCTGGCCGAGGAACTCCGTAGACTCGACCCGGACGTCCTCTTCGGAGACGTCGTCAAGCACGGGGTGCCCCAGCTGCGCGAGACCATCGCCCGCTGATCAACACCCCACACGGTCGGGCCGCCTGTCTGGTGCAGGCGGCCCGACCGGACCGAAGGCGGTCGGACGACCGGTCGGCCGCCACGAACACGGGAGTCACGTGACCAACGAACGGCGGGTGCTCGTGCACCCGGACAAGCAGGCCCTCGGCGCTTCGGTCGCCGCACGCTTCATCACCAAGATCATCGACGTGCTCGACGAGCAGGAGCGCGCCGACATCGCGATCAGCGGTGGCTCGGTGTCCTCCCTCGTCCTCGCCGCGATCGGCCAGTCGCCGGCGCGCGAGAGCGTCGACTGGTCGAAGGTGCACGTCTGGTGGGTCGACGAGCGCTGGGTCGCGTCGGACGACGCCGACCGCAACACGATCGGCACGCAGACCCACTTCTTCGACCACGTCGACATCCCCGCGTCGAACATCCACCCGATGCCGGCGTCGGACGGCGGGCTCGACATCGAGGCCGCGGCGACCCAGTACGAGCGCGAGCTGCAGGACGCCGCGCCCGAAGGTGCCGTCGCTCCGCGCTTCGACATCACGCTGCTCGGTGTCGGCCCCGACGGGCACACCGCCTCGCTCTTCCCGGAGTTCCCACAGCTCACCGTCACCGACCGTGCCGTCGTGTCGGTCGACGACTCCCCCAAGCCGCCGCCGCAGCGTCTGACCGTCACCTTCCCGGTGATCAACGCCTCGCAGCGCGTCTGGGTGATCCTCTCCGGTGCCGAGAAGGCATCGGTCCTCGGGCTGGCCCTCGCCGGTGCGTCGATCGAGGACGTCCCCGTCGGTGGCGTGCAGGGTCGCAAGCGCACCGTCTTCTTCGTGGACCAGGACGCCGCACGCGACGTCCCCGAGAACCTGATCGCGTCGACGTACTAGACGCGCGTTCCTGACGGACGGGAGGCCCGGTGCCAGCTGGCACCGGGCCTCCCGTCCGTCTGTGGTCGCGCCCACTGCGCGCCGCGCCCGAGCGCCCGAGTCGAGGGGGCACGAACTGTCGGTTCGGGGCGCCGCAGGCGACAGTTCGTGCCACCACCGCGCACCGCACGCGGCGTGTCGTGACCACTCGGCGAACCGCCGCTCCGCGCGGCGTCCCGGCGCCGAGCGACGCCGAGTGGTCGTGACACCCCGCCGACACGACGACGAGTGGGCACGAACTGTCGTCCGCGGGCGCCCTGTGCGACAGAACACGCCACCACGGCGCACCGCACGCGGCGTGTCGTGACCCCTCGGTGAACCTGCACCCCGCGCGGCACCCGGACGCGGCACCCCGGCGCCGAACGGCCGCGACTCCGCGCCGGCACGACGCCGAGGGGGCACGAACTGTCGGCTGCAGGCCCCGCAGGCGACAGAACGCGCCACCTCGACACACCTCACGCGGCGTGTCGTGACCCCTCGGCGAACCGTCGCTCGGCGCGCGCGGCCGGGCACCGACCTGCCGCGACTCCCCGACGGCACGACGCCGAGTGGGCACGAACTGTCGGTTGCGGCGCCTGCAACCGACGGTTCGCGCCACCGCCGCGCTCCGCACGCGGCGTGTCCTGACCACTCGGCGAGCGAGCCGCCCGCGCCCCGGACGCACGAAAGGCCCCCACACCATCGGTGCAGGGGCCTTCGGCAGCGTGTGTGCGCTAGCTCTTCTTCGCCGCGGTGCCGCGACGCTCTCGGAGCTGCTGGAGCGCGTCCTCGAGGAGCTGCGCTGCCTCTTCCTCGGTGCGGCGTTCCTTCACGTACGCGAGGTGCGTCTTGTAGGGCTCCGTCTTGGAGACCACGGGAGGGTTCTCCTTGTCGCGCCCAGCCGGCAGACCACTCGACGGCGAGTCCACCGTCTCGGGGATCTCCTCGTCGGGCAGGTTCGCGGCGAAGTACCGCACGACCTCGTTACCCAGGGCGTCCCAGTACGAGATCGCCACGCGCTCTGCCTGGACCCCGCGGTCCTGTTCGCCCATCGGTCCCGCGCCGACGCGAGACCCTCGGATTGCACTGCCTCCGCTTGCCATGGATCAGACCCCCGCCGTGAACTTGTTGATGAGACCGAGCACGATGATGGAGACGATCCAGACCAGACCGAGGATCACCGTGATGCGGTTGAGGTTGCGCTCGGCCACGCCGGACGCACCGAGGTTGCTCGTGACCCCACCGCCGAACATGTCGGAGAGGCCACCACCGCGGCCCTTGTGCAGCAGGATGAGGAGCGTGAGCAGGAGGCTCGTGATTGCGAGCAGGACCTGCAGCACGACGGAGAGTATCGCCACGACGTACCTTTCGTGTCAGTCAGCCGTACCAGTGTACCGGCCGCGCGGAGCACGGCCGGTACCTGGACGGGAGTGGTGCGGACGACTGCCCGCGACGACGCCTGTGGACTACAGCCCGACGTGCTGACGGAACCGGGCGATGGCCGCGAACTCCTGCACGTCGAGCGAAGCGCCACCGACGAGTGCGCCGTCGATGTCGGGCTCGCGGAGGAACCCCGCGATGTTGCCCGACTTGACCGAGCCACCGTAGAGCACTCGGGTGTCGGCAGCAGCCTGGTCGCCCCAGGCTGCGGCGATGCCACGACGGATCGCCGAGCACTCGTCCTGCGCCTGTTCGGCCGTGGCGGCCTGGCCGGAGCCGATGGCCCAGACGGGCTCGTACGCCACGACGATGTCGGCGGGCTTGACCGCGTCGAGCACGACGCGGAGCTGCTCGACCGGCACGACACCGGCGCCGCGCTCCTCCCGCTGCTCGCCGGTCTCGCCGACACACACCACGGGGACGAGGCCGTGCTTGACGGCCGCCGCGGTCTTCGCCGCGACGACGTCGTCGGTCTCACCGTGCAGCGTGCGCCGCTCGGAGTGGCCGACGATGACGTACTGGGCGTCGAGCGCTGCGAGGAACGCACCGGAGACGTCACCAGTGTAGGCACCGGAGTCGAACTGCGACAGGTCCTGCGCACCGAAGTGGATCGGCAGCTTGTCAGCCGAGATCAGCGTCTGCACGCTCCGCAGGTCGGTGAACGGCGGGAACACCGCGACCTCGACGTCGTCGAAGTCGTGCCGGGCGTCCTTGAGCGTCCACGCGAGCTTCTGCACGGTGGCGATGGCCTGGAGATGATCGAGATTCATCTTCCAGTTGCCCGCGATCAACGGCGTGCGGGTCATGCGGTCCACCCCAGTGCTTCGAGACCGGGCAGCGACTTGCCCTCGAGGAACTCGAGGCTCGCACCGCCACCGGTCGAGATGTGGCCGAACTGGTCGTCTGAGAAGCCGAGCGACCGCACGGCGGCAGCGGAGTCGCCACCACCGACGACGCCGAGGCCGTCGACCTCGGTCAGCGCCTGCGCGACGGTCTTCGTGCCGGCGGCGAAGGCCGGGAACTCGAACACACCCATCGGGCCGTTCCAGAACACGGTCTTCGAACCCGAGACGGCCGAGGCGAACCGCGCAGCGGTCTCCGGGCCGATGTCGAGGCCGATGCCGTCCGTACCGAACGACGAGGACTCGATGGCGTCGGCCGCCACGGTCTCGTGGTCGGCGTCGGCCGCGAAGCCGGAGGCCACCACGACGTCGGTCGGCAGGTCGATGGTGACACCGAGCTCCTTCGCCCGCGAGAGGTACTCGCGGACGACGTCGAGCTGGTCCGCCTCGAGCAGCGACTTCGCGACCCCGTGGCCCTGGGCCGCGAGGAACGTGAAGAGCATGCCGCCACCGATGCAGAGGGTGTCGACCTTCGGCAGGATGTGGTCGATGACACCGAGCTTGTCGCTGACCTTCGAACCGCCGAGCACCACCGTGTAGGGGCGCTCCGGGTCCTTGGTCAGACGCTCGAGCACGCGGAGCTCGGTCTCGATCAGCGAACCGGCTGCGCTGGGCAGTGCGGACGCGAGCTCGTAGACCGAGGCCTGCTTGCGGTGCACGACACCGAAGCCGTCGGAGACGAAGGCGTCACCGAGGGCGGCGATGCGGTCCGCGAAGGCACCGCGCTCGGCGGCGTCCTTCGAGGTCTCCTCCGGGTTGAAGCGGAGGTTCTCGAGCAGCAGGACGTCACCGTCCTCGAGGGCCCCGGCCGCGGCGGTCGCTTCGTCGCCGACGGTCTCGCCGACGAACGTGACCTCTTTGCCGAGCAGCTCCGAGAGCCGCTGGGCCACCGGTGCGAGCGAGAACTCGGGCTTGGGCTCCCCGTCGGGGCGGCCCAGGTGCGAGATCACGATGACGCGTGCGCCGGCGTTGACGAGGGTGTTCAGCGTGGTCAGCGACGCGCGGACGCGGCCGTCGTCCGTGATCGTGCCGTCCTTGAGCGGGACGTTCAGGTCACAGCGGACGACGACGCGCTTGCCGGCGAGGTCGCCGAGGTCCTCGAGGGTGCGGAGGGCCATGTGTTACAGACGCTCGCCGACGTACTCGGTGAGGTCGACGAGGCGGTTCGAGTAGCCCCACTCGTTGTCGTACCACGAAGTGATCTTCACGAGGCCGCCGATGACCTTGGTCAGGCCGGAGTCGTAGATCGAGGAGTGCGGGTCCGTGGTGATGTCGGTCGACACCAGCGGGTCCTCGCTGTAGAGCAGGATGCCCTTGAGGGGGCCTTCTGCGGCCTCCTTGTAGGCGGCGTTGATCTCGTCGACGGTGACCTCGGACTTGGTCTCGAGGGTGAGGTCGGTGATCGAGCCGGTGGGGACCGGGACGCGCAGCGCGAAGCCGTCGAGCTTGCCGGCGAGCTCCGGCATGACCTGACCGATGGCCTTGGCGGCACCGGTCGAGGTCGGGACGATGTTCAGTGCGGCGGCGCGGGCACGACGGGGGTCCTTGTGCGGGCCGTCCTGCAGGTTCTGGTCGGCGGTGTAGGCGTGCACCGTCGTCATGAGGCCACGCTCGATGCCGAACTTGTCGTGGAACACCTTGGCGAGCGGCGCGAGGCTGTTCGTGGTGCAGGACGCGTTCGAGATGATGTGGTGGTTCGCCGCGTCGTACTGGTCCTCGTTCACGCCGAGCACGATGGTGACGTCGTCACCCGAGGCCGGGGCGGAGATGATGACCTTCTTGGCGCCGGCGTCGATGTGCTTCTGCGCATCGGCGGCCTTGGTGAAGAACCCGGTCGACTCGATGACGATGTCGACACCCAGCTCGCCCCAGGGGAGGTTGGCGGGGTCGCGCTCGGCGAGGACCTTGATGGCCTTGCCGTCGACGACGATGTTGTCGCCGTCGAGCTCGACGGAGACGCCGAGACGGCCCGTGATGGAGTCGAACTTCAGCAGGTTGGCGAGCGACGCGTTGTCGGTGAGGTCGTTCACCGCCACGATCTCGAGGTCGGAGCCCTTCGCGAGGGCGGCCCGGAAGAAGTTACGGCCGATGCGGCCGAAGCCGTTGATACCGATCTTGACGGTCAATGGATCTCCTGGTGAGTGTGGAGCGCCCAGGGGGCGCTGCTTTCGGGAGTCGCGCACCCTGGCGGGCCCGCGTGTGGTGGACGATACGCCCCGTAACGTCGCCGTAACGACCCTAGCAGTCGGACACTGCGTGCCCGAGCGGGATGACGGTCCGTCCGGACGGTCGCCGACCAGGCCGGGAACGGGTCCGAGAACGGGCCGGGAAACGGACGGGAGGCGCGGTGCCAGCTGGCACCGCGCCTCCCGTCCGCAGGGTCGACAGGCCCCTCTCAGGCCCCTTCGAGCTCCTCGGGAACGCTCGCTTCGGTGCCCGGGATGCCGAGGTCGGAGGCCCGCTTGTCGGCCATCGCCAGCAGGCGCCGGATGCGGCCGGCGATGGCGTCCTTGGTCATGGGCGGGTCCGCGTGCTGGCCGAGCTCGTCGAGCGACGCGTCGCGGTGCTGCAGGCGCAGCGTGCCGGCGTACTGCAGGTGGTCGGGGACCTCGTCGCCGAGGATCTCGAGCGCACGCTCGACCCGGGCGCAGGCGGCCACGGCGGCCTGCGCGGAACGGCGGAGGTTCGCGTCGTCGAAGTTGACCAGGCGGTTCGCGGTCGCGCGGACCTCGCGACGCTGGCGCATCTCCTCCCAGTCGGCGGTGGTGCGCGCTGCGCCCATGACGGTCAGCATCTGACCGATGGCCTCGCCGTCGCGGATGACGACGCGGTGCACCCCGCGGACCTCGCGGCCCTTCGCGGCGACCCCGAGACGCGACGCGGCCCCGACGAGGGCCATCGCGGCCTCGTTGCCGGGGCACGTGACCTCGAGCGCTGCGGCCCGACCCGGGTCGGTCAGCGTGCCGGAGGCGAGGAAGGCGCCACGCCAGATGGCGGCGAGGTCCTCGCGGTTGCCCGTCGTGAGGCGGTTCGGCAGCCCGCGGACCGGGCGGCGACGGGCGTCCATCAGGCCGGTCTGGCGGGCGAGGGTCTCCCCCGCCTCGAGCACGCGGACCAGGTAGCGGGTCCCGCGGCGGGCGGACGCGGACGAGCCCACCGACGCCTCGCTGCGCACGCCGTAGAGCTCGGCGAGGTCCTTGCGGACCCGGTGCACGATGATCCGGGTGTCGAGCTCGACCTCGACCGCGATGCGGCCCGAGATGACGTGCAGACCACCAGCGAACCGGAGGATCGTGGCCAGTTCGGCGGCGCGGACCGTGTTGCGGTTCACGGCGACCCTGGCCAGTTCGTCCTTGACCTCGGCAGTCAACGGCACAGCATCATTCCTAACGTTCGTTCAGTGGTTCCCGCAGATCCGGCGGCACGGGCGTGGGAGCGGCCGGAGGGACGGTCACTCCCGGCCGAGATCTCGGTTCTTCACACGCACGGCGACGCCAGGCATCCCGCGGAGGAGGTTCGCCAACTCGGCGACGATGGCGACCGAGCGGTGCTTCCCGCCGGTACAGCCGATGGCGATCGTAGCGTGTCTTTTGTTCTCGCGCTGGTACCCCTCGAACACCGGCTCGAGGACGGAGGCGTAGCGATCGACGAACGGACGGGCTCCAGCCTGGGCCAGCACGTAGTCCGAGACCGGCTGGTCCAACCCGGTGTGGGGCCGCAGTTCCGGGACCCAGTAGGGGTTCGGGAGGAACCGCACGTCGGCCACCATGTCGGCGTCGGCGGGCAGACCGTACTTGAACCCGAAGCTCATCAGCGTGACCTGTACACCCACGAAGTGCTCGTCAGCGAAGTGCTCGATCACGGTGTTCGCGAGCTGGTGGATGTTGAGGTCGGAGGTGTCGATCACCACGTCGGACGCCTCGCGCAGGCCGGCGAGACGCGCTCGTTCGCGGGCGATGCCGTCGAGCAGGGTGTCCTCGCCCTGGAGCGGGTGGGGTCGGCGGACCTGCTCGAAGCGCCGGACCAGCACGGCGTCGGTGGCTTCGAGGAACAGCACCCGGACCCGCGCGGAGGTGCTCGAGCGGACCTGCTCGACCGCGTGCTCGGGGTCGGTGAAGAACCGCCCGCCGCGGACGTCGACCACCGTGGCGATCTTCGGGATCTTCTCCCCCGCGCGGTCGGCCAGTTCGGTCAGCGGAGCCAGCATCTGCGTGGGCAGGTTGTCGACGACGTACCAGCCCAGGTCTTCGAGGGCCTTGCCGACGGTGGACCGCCCGGCCCCGGACATGCCGGTGACGATGAGGATGTCGTGCTGCGACGCGTGGGTGGTCGCGGTGGCGCTGTCGGTCATCTGGGAGTGGGCTCCGTCGTGGCGGCCCGGGCGCGTCGCCCGGGGAGGTCTCGGCTGCCGGACCAGGCTACCGCCCGGTGGCGGCCGGGAGGCGCGGGGTTCGTCACGACGGTCGCTGCGGACCGTCGTCGGTCACCTCGGGGACCCGCACCGGGCCTCCGGGGTGGGTGGCGGTCTGCCGGGTGGCGGTCTGCTGGGTGGCGGTCTGCTGGGTGGCTGCGTTCTCGGTCACGGTGTCCGCGATCGCGTCGGCGTCCGGTTCGGGGGCGCTGGACGCGCTCGTCGCCGGCGCGCTCGTCGGCGTCTGGGCCAGCTTCGAGACCACCGCGGCAGCGGTCGCCGGGCCGATCCCGTTCACCTCGCCGATGTCCTCGGCCGTGGCTTCACGCAGCCGGGCGACCGAGCCGAAGTGCTTCAGCAGGGCGTTGACGCGACTCGGGCCGAGACCGGGGATCTCGGACAGCCGCGACCGGACGTCGCGCTTCCGCTTGCTGCGCTGGTGGGTGATCGCGAACCGGTGCGCCTCGTCGCGGATGCGCTGGATGAGGAAAAGCGCCTCGGAGTTGCGGGGCAGGATGACCGGGAAGTCGTCGTCGGGGAGCCAGAGCTCCTCGAGCCGCTTGGCGATGCCGACCAGGGCGATGTCGTGCACGCCGGCTTCGTCCATTGCGCGCTTCGCGGCCTGCACCTGGGGCTGGCCGCCGTCGACGATGAGCAGCTGCGGGCGGTACGCGAACCGCTTCGTCGGCTTCGACCCCTCGACGACCTCGTCGGTCGTGACGTCCGGGACGTCCGGCAGCTCGGCGTCCTCGTCCAGCCGCGCCAGGCGCCGCGAGAGCACCTGGTACATGCTGTCGGTGTCGTCGGTGGTCTCGGCGATCGAGTACCGGCGGTACTGGTCCTTGCGCGGCAGGCCGTCCTCGAACACCACCATCGACGCGACGACGTTCGTGCCCTGCAGGTGCGAGATGTCGTAGCACTCCATGCGGAGCGGCGCCTCGGTCATGCCGAGGGCGTCCTGGATGTCGGCCAGTGCCGCGGCCCGGGTGGTGTAGTCGGCCGAACGCTTGGTCTTGTAGAGCATGAGCGCCTGCCCGGCGTTCTGCGCGGCCGTCCGGGCGAGCCCGGCGCGATCGCCGCGCTGTGCCGTGCTGAGCTTCGTGCCGCGCCCGTTCCGGCGCTTGCTGAGCCACTCCTGGAGCGCGTCGGCGTCCTCCGGCAGTTCGGGGACGACGACCTCGCGCGGGGGCTCGTCGGTGACGTAGACGCCCTGCACGATCTGCTCGACGAGGTCGCCCGTGGCGATGTCGAGCTCCTTGTCGACCACCCAGCCGCGGACACCGCGGATGCGGCCACCACGGACGGAGAACAGCTGCACTGCCGCGGCGAGCTCGTCCTCCGCGATGCCGAACAGGTCGAGGTCGACCGAGTCGCGGAGCACCACGGCGGACTTCTCGAGCACGGCCTCGAGCGCCTCGACCTGGTCGCGGTACTTCGCGGCCTGCTCGTACTGCATCGCGTCGGCCGAGGCCCCCATGCGCTGCCGGAGCTCGGTGATGACCCGGCGGTCGTAGGAGTTCATGAAGCGCACGAACTCCTCGACGAGCGCGCGGTGCTCCTCGATCGTGACCTTCTGCGAGCACGGGCCACCGCACTTGCCGATCTGCCCCGGGAAGCACGGACGGCCCGTCTGCATCGCCTTCTTGTACGACGAGTCCGAACAGGTGCGGATCGGGAACACCTTGATCATCAGGTCGATGGTGTCGTGCACCGCCCAGATCTTCGGGTACGGACCGAAGTACTTCGCGCCCTTGATCTTGCGGTTGCGCGTCACCATCACCCGCGGCGCTTCGTCACCCAGGGTGACCGCCATGTACGGGTACGACTTGTCGTCGCGGAACTTGACGTTGAACGGCGGGTCGAACTCCTTGATCCAGGTGTACTCCAGCTGGAGCGCCTCGATCTCGGAGCCGACCGTCGTCCACTCGACGCTGCGTGCCGTCAGGACCATGCGCCGCGTGCGCTCGTGCAGCGTCGGCAGCGGCGCGAAGTAGTTGCTCAGCCGGGCGCGGAGGTTCTTCGCCTTGCCGACGTAGAGCACCCGACCGGCTTCGTCGCGCCAACGGTAGACGCCCGGGTCGGTCGGGATCTCCCCCGCCTTCGGACGCCACGGGACGGTGTCCGCCACCTACCGAGCACCCGCCTTCTGCTTGCTCGCCTGCTTGGTCGCGCCCTGCTGCTTGCCGCCCTGCTGCTTCTGGGTGGCCTGGCGTGCGCCGACCGCCTGCTGCTTGCCGACCCGGGCGTCCTGGGCGTCGAAGATCTCGCGCAGGAAGACACCGGTGTGGCTCTCCGGCACGGTCGCCACGTGCTCCGGGGTGCCCGTCGCCAGAACCGTGCCACCACCGGAACCGCCCTCGGGCCCCATGTCGATCAGCCAGTCGGCGGACTTGATGACGTCGAGGTTGTGCTCGATCGTGATGACGGTGTTGCCCTTGTCGACCAGGCTCTGCAGCACGAGGAGCAGCTTGCGGACGTCCTCGAAGTGCAGACCGGTCGTCGGCTCGTCGAGCACGTAGACCGTGCGGCCGTTCGAGCGACGCTGCAGCTCGGTGGCGAGCTTGACGCGCTGCGCCTCGCCGCCGGAGAGCGTGGTCGCGCTCTGGCCGAGACGCACGTAGCCGAGGCCCACGTCGACCAGGGTCGCCATGTAGCGGTGGATCGCCGAGATCGGCTCGAAGAACTCGGCCGCCTCGCTGATCGGCATGTCGAGGACCTCGGAGATGTTCTTGCCCTTGTAGTGCACCTGGAGCGTCTCGCGGTTGTAACGCGCACCGCCGCAGACCTCGCACGCGACGTAGACGTCGGGCAGGAAGTTCATCTCGATCTTGATCGTGCCGTCGCCCGCGCAGTTCTCGCAGCGGCCACCCTTGACGTTGAAGCTGAAGCGGCCCGGCTGGTAGCCGCGGGTCTTCGCCTCTTGCGTCTCGGCGAACAGCTGGCGGATGCGGTCGAACACGCCCGTGTAGGTCGCGGGGTTCGAGCGCGGGGTGCGACCGATCGGTGCCTGGTCGACGTGCACGACCTTGTCGAGCTGGTCGAGGCCCTTCACCCGGGTGTGCTTGCCCGCGATGTGCCGTGCGCCGTTGAGCTGGTTGGCGAGCACCTTGTACAGGATGTCGTTCACCAGCGTCGACTTGCCGGACCCGCTGACGCCCGTCACCGCGGTGAACACACCGAGGGGGAAGTCCGCGTCGATCGACTTGAGGTTGTTCGCCCGGGCGCCCTGCACGGTGATGGCGCGCTTGAGGTTGACCTTGCGACGCTCGGCCGGCACCTCGATCGCGCGTCGGCCGGCGAGGTAGTCACCGGTGATCGACTCGCGGTTCTCGATGATGCCCTCGTACGAACCGGAGTGCACGACGTTGCCGCCGTTCACACCGGCACCGGGGCCGATGTCGACGACCCAGTCGGCCGTGCGGATCGTGTCCTCGTCGTGCTCGACGACGATGAGCGTGTTGCCGAGGTCCTTGAGCTTGACCAGGGTGTCGATGAGTCGACGGTTGTCGCGCTGGTGCAGGCCGATGCTCGGCTCGTCGAGCACGTAGAGCACGCCGGTCAGCCCGGAGCCGATCTGCGTCGCCAGGCGGATGCGCTGCGCCTCGCCTCCGGAGAGACCGCCGGCACCACGTGCCAGCGTGAGGTAGTTCAGGCCGACCTCGAGCAGGAACTCGAGGCGTGCGCGGATCTCACGGAGGACCGCTGCGGCGATGTGCGC
This sequence comes from Curtobacterium sp. MCPF17_021, assembly GCF_003234605.2. Lineage (NCBI taxonomy): Bacteria > Bacillati > Actinomycetota > Actinomycetes > Micrococcales > Microbacteriaceae > Curtobacterium > Curtobacterium sp. MCPF17_021. The sequence continues at coordinate 2,072,380 of NZ_CP126252.1, forward strand.
TTCGCGGTCGGTCAGCGTCAGCTCGTCCATGAACGAGTACGCGTTGTCGAGCGACATGTCGGTGACGTCCGCGATGCTGCGGTCGTTGACCGTCACCGCGAGCACCTCGGGCTTGAGGCGGGTTCCCTCGCACACCGGGCACGGGACCTCGCGCAGGTACCCCTGGAAGCGCTGCCGCTGCGAGTCCGACTCGGCCTCGGCGAACTTGCGCTCGATGTAGGGCATGACGCCTTCGAACCCGCTCGTGTACCGCATCTCGCGGCCGAAGCGGTTGCGCCAGGAGACCGACACCTGGAAGTCCTTGCCGGTCAGGATCGATGCCTGCACCGCGGGGTCGAGCTGGTTCCACGGGGTGTCGAGCGAGAAGCCGAGCTCCTTGCCGAGGCCGCCGAGCAGCTTGTCGAAGTAGGAGTACAGCCCGCTCGTCCCGGTCCAGGGCAGCAGGACGCCGTCACGCAACGAGGCCTCGGGGTCGCCGAGCACCAGGTCCGGGTCGACCGACATGCGCGTGCCGAGCCCGGAGCACTCGGGGCAGGCACCGAACGGCGCGTTGAACGAGAACGTGCGCGGCTCGATCTCGGTGAGCGCGAGCGGGTGGTTGTTCGGGCACGAGAGGTTCTCGGAGTAGTTCCGGACCGCTCCGGGCCCCTCGTGGTCCACCAGGTCGATGCCGACGGTGCCGTCGGTCAGGCGCAGGGCGGTCTCGAGCGAGTCGGTGAGACGACCGAGGATGTCGTCGCTCGCCACCAGGCGGTCGACGATGACCGAGATGTCGTGCTTGACCTGCTTCTTGAGCTTGGGCGGGTCGCTGAGCTGGATGCGCTCCCCGTCCACGATCGCGCGGGCATAGCCGGACGCCGCGAGCTCCTGGAAGAGGTCGACGAACTCGCCCTTCTTCTTCGAGATGACGGGTGCGAGGACCTGGAAGCGGGTGCCGGTCTCGAACTGCATGAGCTGGTCGGCGATCTGCTGCACGGTCTGCTTGCTGATCACCTCGCCACACGTCGGGCAGTGCGGGACCCCGATGCGCGCCCAGAGCAGACGCATGTAGTCGTAGACCTCGGTGATCGTGCCGACGGTCGACCGCGGGTTGCGGTTGGTCGACTTCTGGTCGATCGACACCGCCGGCGAGAGCCCCTCGATGAAGTCGACGTCGGGGCGGTCGACCTGGCCGAGGAACTGGCGCGCGTAGGCGGACAGCGACTCGACGTACCGGCGCTGCCCCTCGGCGAAGATCGTGTCGAACGCCAGCGAGGACTTGCCCGAGCCGGACAGGCCGGTGAACACGACGAGCGAGTCGCGCGGGATCTCGAGGTCGACGTCACGGAGGTTGTGCACGCGCGCGCCCCGCACGCTGAGCGTGGAGGTGCTGTGCGGAGCGGTCCCGCCGGGGAGGTGGAGGTCAGCGGGCTCGCCGAAGGCGTTCCGGCCCGACGTCGAGGTACCGGGGTCAGAGGTGATGGTCATCGTCGTCGATTCTACGAAGCGGCACCGACATTCGGCCGGGATGGAGGGTCAGACGAGTGCGTCGAGAGCGAACGCGACACCGGAGGCACCCTCGCTCGCGGCCCAGAGCCGCGCCGCGACGGTGCGGTCGTGCGCCCGTGGCTCGGCCGGTACCACCGTGGCCGGGCCCCGGAGCTGCATCCAGCCTGCCGGGCCCCAGTACTCCCCCGAGTGCACGTCAGGACCGACGGCCGCGTGCACGAGCGGCTGGGCGCCGACGTCCTTGCCCTGGGCGACGATGCGCTGCGCCGGGCGGATCCACTCGGGTTCGGCTCTGGTCGGGCTGACGTCGGGACGGCCCGGCGACAGGCGGTCGAGCGACAGGCCGGGGTGCGCGACGACGCTCGACACGGATGAGCCCGAGTCGGCCAGTCGCTCGGCGAGCTCGAAGCCGAACAGCATCACGGCGAGCTTGCTCCTGGCGTACTGGCGGTGGCTCGAGTACCGACCGACGCCGAGCGGATCGGTCGCGTCGAGCTGGGCGAATCGGTGGGCGATCGACCCGAGGTGCACGACCCGGCCGGCTCGTCGTTCGAGCAGGGGCAGGACCCGGGCGGTCCACGCGAAGTGCCCGAGGTGGTTCGTACCGATCTGCAGTTCGGTGCCCTGCGCCGTGCTCCCCCGCGTCGACGCCCCGACGACCCCGGCGTTGTTCACGACCGCGTCGACGCCGTCGGGTTCCAGCGCGGCGAGTTCGTCGGCAGCGGCACTGACCGAGTCGAGGTCGGCGAGGTCGAGGTGGACGTGGGCGAGCGAGGCCCCGTCGACGTGCCGACGGATGCTGCGCTCGGCGGCGTCCGCCCGGCCGCGGTCGCGCGTCGCCAGCACCACACGGTGCCCCGCCGCGGCGAGCTGCTCGGCGGCGTGGTACCCGAGCCCGGCGCTCGCACCGGTGACGACGACCGTGCGGGCGCCGTCAGCTGACATGTCCGGCCGACTCCATCTGGCGCAGGGCCTTCTTCAGGTCCTGCACCTCGTCGCGCAGTCGCGCCGCGAGCTCGAACTTCAGCTCCGCCGCAGCCTGCAGCATCTGGTCGTTCAGGTCGGCGATGGTGGCACCGAGCTGCGTCGCACCCTCGCCCGCGATGCCGCCGCGCTTGAGGTTCGGCGTGGGCGACCGACGGCCGTCGGTGCCGGGGCGACCCTGCAGGAGTGCCTTCGTGTCGTCGTTCTCGCGCTGCAGGACCTCGGTGATGTCCGCGATCTTCTTGCGCAGCGGCTGGGGGTCGATGCCGCGCTCCAGGTTGTAGGCGACCTGCTTCTCACGGCGCCGGTCGGTCTCCTCGATGGCCTGCTTCATCGAGTCGGTCATCTTGTCTGCGTACATGAGCACCTGACCCGACACGTTGCGGGCGGCACGACCGATCGTCTGGATGAGCGACGTCGACGACCGCAGGAAGCCTTCCTTGTCGGCGTCGAGGATCGCGACGAGCGAGACCTCGGGCAGGTCGAGGCCCTCGCGGAGCAGGTTGATGCCGATGAGCACGTCGTACACGCCCTGACGCAGCTCGGTGAGCAGCTCCACGCGCTTGAGCGTGTCCACGTCGGAGTGCAGGTACCGGACCCGGACACCGGCGTTGCCGAGGAAGTCGGTGAGCTCTTCCGCCATGCGCTTCGTGAGCGTCGTGACCAGGACGCGCTCGTTCTTCTCGGCGCGCTGCTTGATCTCCTCGAGCAGGTCGTCGATCTGGCCGTCGCTCGGCTTGACCACGATCTCGGGATCGATCAGACCCGTCGGGCGGATGATCTGCTCGACCACGCTGTCCGTGATGCCGAGCTCGTACTTGCCGGGCGTCGCCGACAGGAAGACCTTCTGGCCGACGCGGTCGAGGAACTCCTCCCACTTGAGCGGGCGGTTGTCCATCGCGCTCGGCAGACGGAAGCCGTGCTCGACGAGCGTCCGCTTGCGGGAGGCGTCGCCTTCGTACATCGCGCCGATCTGCGGCACGGTGACGTGCGACTCGTCGATGACCAGGAGGAAGTCGTCGGGGAAGTAGTCGATGAGGCAGTGCGGCGCTTCGCCCGGACCACGGCCGTCCATGTGCCGCGAGTAGTTCTCGATGCCCGAGCAGAACCCGATCTGCTCCATCATCTCGATGTCGAACGTGGTGCGCATCCGGAGGCGCTGGGCCTCGAGCAGCTTGCCCTGGCCCTCGAGCTCGGCGAGCCGTTCCGCGAGTTCTTCCTTGATGGAGGCGATCGCGCGGTGCATCACGTCGGTGTCCGCGACGTAGTGCGAGGCCGGGAAGATCGACACCGCGGGCAGGTCGTCGATGACGTTGCCGGTGAGCGGGTGCAGCGAGGAGAGCGCCTCGATCTCGTCACCGAACATCTCGATGCGGATCGCGTGCTCTTCGTACATCGGGATGATCTCGATGGTGTCGCCGCGCACGCGGAACGTGCCCCGGGCGAAGTCGACGTCGTTGCGCTGGTACTGCATGGCGACGAACTTGCGCACGAGCTGGTCGCGGGAGATCGTCTGGCCCACGTGGAGCGCGACCGATGCGTTCATGTACTGCTCGGGGGTGCCGAGACCGTAGATGCAGGAGACGGTGGACACCACCACGGTGTCGCGACGGCTGAGCAGCGAGTTCGTCGTGGAGTGCCGGAGTCGTTCGACCTCGGCGTTGACGGAGGAGTCCTTCTCGATGAAGGTGTCCGTCTGCGGGACGTACGCCTCGGGCTGGTAGTAGTCGTAGTACGAGACGAAGTACTCGACCGCGTTGTTCGGCATCAGGCTGCGGAACTCGTTGGCGAGCTGGGCCGCGAGCGTCTTGTTGTGCGCGAGCACGAGTGTCGGTCGCTGCACCTGCTCGATGAGCCACGCGGTCGTCGCCGACTTGCCGGTACCGGTCGCACCCAGCAGCACGACGTCGGTCTCACCGGCGTTGATCCGCCCGGCGAGTTCCGCGATGGCCGCGGGCTGGTCGCCACTCGGCGAGTACTCGCTGATGACCTCGAACGGACGCACCGCTCGGGTCGGTTCGATCGCAACACCCATGGGGACAACGGTAGTCGGCACCCCTGACACCGAGGACCGCTGCTCGCCCTCGGCGTACTGTCCGCTGCAAGCAGGCTCCAAGTCGACTGATGGTCAACGGGCATACCGTCCGATCCGTTCAGTCACCCGACTCCTTCCCACTCCCCCGAAGAGGCCTCATGACCACGGCGACCCCGGCCGCACCGATCAAGGGCACCCCGTTCCGCGGACGCATCCGCGGACGCGTGCTCGTCCTGCTCTGCTGCATGTACGCGATCTCGTACATCGACCGGACGAACATCTCGACGGCGCTGCCGCACATCACCGAGGAGTTCGGGTTCAACGAGGCGACCGCCGGTCTCATCGTCTCCGCGTTCTCGTTGCCGTACGCACTGCTGCAGGTGTTCGGCGGCACGATCAGCGAGAAGTTCGGCCCGCGCCGGGCGCTCTTCGTCATCACGGTGATCTGGGGCGTCGCGACGCTCTGGACCGGGTTCGCGGTCGGCTTCTGGACCCTCTTCGCCGCACGGGCCCTGCTCGGGCTGAGCGAGGCCGCCGCGTTCCCGACCGCCACGCAGGCGATGAGCCGGTGGATCCCCCGCGACCGGAACGGCTTCGCCCAGGGCGTGGTGCACTCCGCGGCACGGCTCGGCAACGCGCTGGCCCCGCTCATCGTCGCGTGGGTGATCGGGGCGACGGGCAGCTGGCGCTGGGCGTTCTTCGCCACTGCGGTGCTGTCCCTGGCGTGGGCCGTCGTCTGGTTCGTCTGGTTCCGGGACAAGCCCGAGTCCGCGAAGGGCATCACGCAGGTCGAGCTCGCCGAGCTCCCGCCGGTCGAGACCCGCGCGACCCGTCCCCCGGTGCCGTGGCGGCAGATGGCGAAGCAGATCCTGCCGGTCACCTTCGTCGACTTCGGGTACGGCTGGACCCTCTGGGTGTTCCTCACGTGGCTCCCGACGTTCCTCAGCTCCACCTACGGCCTGGAGATCGGCGACTTCGCCCTGTTCACCACCCTCATCCTGCTGGCCGGTGTCGTCGGGGACACGGTCGGCGGGATGCTCAGCGACCGCATCATCCACCGCGGCGGGAACACCCGGAACGCCCGCCGGACCATCCTGGTGATCGGGCTCGGCGGCTCGCTCCTCTGCCTCATCCCGCTCGTGATCGGGCAGGGCCTGCTCGTCGCGACGATCTCGCTGGCCCTGTCGTTCTTCTTCCTCGAGCTCTGCAACGCCAACCTCTGGGCGATCCCGATGGACGTGGCGCCGCAGTGGTCCGGCACGGCCTCGGGCTTCATGAACACTGGGTTCGGCATCGCCGGTGTCGTCTCGCCCATCGTGTTCGGTCTGCTCATCGACGCCTCCGGCTGGCAGGTGCCCTTCGCGCTCTCCTGCGTCCTGCTCGGAGCCGCGGCCGTCGTCGCGTGGTTCATGAAGCCCCAGCGGCTGACCTCCACCGACGGCGTGCTCGAGATCGGCACCCCGATGGCCGAGCAGCGCTCGGCTTGACGGCCGGCAGCCGGTGCGCGGAACGTGCGACAGCCCTGGTGGTCCGCACGCGGCGGCCGGGAGGCGCGGGTCGGGCCCGCCACGTGCCTCCCGGCCGCCGCGCCACGTGTCCACCGCCCCGCACGGCTGGTGCGAGCGTGCGGGCGAACGCTCAGCGCGCGGCGCGCCGCCCGACGTCGTCGGTCTCGCCGACGAGGGCGTCGTCCGGCTCCACCGGCTCCGGCGACCGCTGCGGCACCCCCGCGCCGGCGGACCGACGCGCCCGCGCCGCTCGTGACGCCCGAGAGGACAACGACGGCCGCCCGGTCAACGGCACGCTGAGGGGCGTCCACCGGAACAGCTCGGTCACCGCGACGGACAGCACCAGCACGAGCACGTAGGTGACGAGGGTGAGCCACGGCCGTGGCACGACGGCCTCGAGCCAGCTGTCGCCGTAGAGCAGGATCCAGATGACGAACGGGTGGCTCAGGAAGATGCCGAACGAGCGATCGGAGGCGTAGTCGACGAACCGGGCGGTCCGGCTCCCGGGGCGCCGTCGATCCGCCCAGGCCGCGCCGATCGCCAGGAACCCGACGAACACCGCGGTGCTCCAGACCACCTGGACCGGCTGCAGCGGCGTCCCCGCGGCGTAGAGGGACTGCCCGAGGCCGACCTGCAGCGCCCACACACCGAGGGTGAGCCCACCGACGCCGGCGAACGCCCACAGGACCGAACGGCGGTGGACCCGGATGAACCGCAGGAACGCGTCCGCGTGGTCGGCGGCGATCGCCCCCGAGACGATGAAGAAGACGTACGAGAAGAAGAACTGCTTCTGGTACCCCTGCATCCACGCGTCGCTCGCCGGGAAGTACTTGTACCCGGCGAACACCACCAGCTGGACCAGGAACGCCACGACCAGCACGGTCACGTGGTGCCCACGGGTCCGGCGCACCAGCCAGACGATCACCGGCAGGAGCAGGTACACCTGCATCGTCACGAGCAGGAAGTACAGGTGGTACCACGAGGTGCCGGTGACGATGCCCTCGGCCGCGGTGCGCACCAGGTCGGGGACGTCGCCACGGCGGGTGGGACTCAGCAGCCACGCCGCCGCGACGTAGACGAACGACCACGCCAGGTACGGCACTCCCACGAGCAGGAACCGCTTCGGCCAGAACTGTGCCATCGGCCTCGGGCGCAAGGTGTAGCTGTACACGAGCACGAACGCGGTCAGCGAGAAGAAGACCAGCCGGGTGAAGTGCAGCAGGGCGAGCAGCGCGTTCAGCCCGACGTCGTCGGTGGCGGCGGTGTGGCTCGTGGTGTGCACCCCGATCACGCACGCGAACGTGAGGATGCGGAGCACGTCGACCTCGTACAGGTGCCGGGGCTTGCCCTCGGCAGTGCGCGTCGGCGTCTGCACCCCCGGCTCCTCACCGGTCGATGCCGGGGACACGCGTGATGGTCCGTTCACGATGGTCGGGCCATGGTCCGGACCTTCGCGCGCTGCACCTTGCCGGTGGGCGCGCGCGGCAGGTCGGGCACGACGATGACCTCGACCGGTCGGCGGAACCGGGTCAGGTGCGCCTCGGCCCGGGCCACGAGGTCAGCCACGAGGGCTGCGTGGTCGACGGGTTCGTCGGGCTGCGGGATCACGTAGGCGATCGGGACGGCACCGAGCACGTCGTCGGGGCGGCCGACGACGACCGCCTCGAGCACGCGTGGGTCGCCGAGCAAGACGTCCTCGACCTCGGACGGGTAGACCTTCTCGCCACCGCGGTTGATGACGTCGTCGGAGCGTCCTGCCAGTGACACCCAGCCGTCGGTGCTGACGGAGCCGACGTCACCGGTGTGGAGCCAGCCGTCGGCGTCGAACCGCTCGGACGCGCGACCACCCAGGTAGCCCCGCACGATCCCCTCGCCCCGCACCCACAGCGCACCGATCTCGCCGGCGGGCAGCACCGAGCCGTCCTCGCCGCGGACCTGCACCTCGGACCCGACCGGTACCCCGACGGTACCCGGCCGGGCCGGTTCGTCCAGCGGCGTCGCCGTGATCTGCGAGGCACCTTCGGTCATGCCCCAGCTCACGACGAGCGGCACGTCACCGAGGGCGGCGCGCACCGGGTCGGGCAACGGCGCCGACGCGCTGCGCACGAACCGCAGGCCCGGCGGGAACTCGAGCGGCCCGGTCTTCGCCAATACGGCCAGGACGGCCGGGACGGCGTTCAGCCAGGTGATCCGTCGTTCCGCGAGCAGGTCCCAGAACCCGGTACGACGGAAGCGCCGGTCGAGCACGAGGGTCGCGCCGGCGACGAGCGTCGCAAGCAGTCCGACCACCTCGGCGTTGACGTGGAACAGCGGCAAGGAGTTGAACCCGCGGTCGTCCGGCACCAGCCGGTTGTGCTGCGCGACGGCCCGGGCGACGAACAGCAGCTGCGTCTCGGGCAGCTCGACGCCCTTCGGCGTGCCGGTCGACCCGGAGGTGAACAGCACGACGGACCCCTGGCCCGACGCGTGCGGGCTGTGGGCGGGCAGGTCGCCGTCACGGACGGCGGTCGGGAGGAACGTGGCCGGGTCGATCCCGCTCGCCGGTGCCCCGGGGACGGTCGCGTCCACCGCGCGGTCCGACACGACGATGGACGCTCCGCCGATGAGGTCGGCGAGACGGCCGGGCTCGGTGGCCGGCTGGCCGGTGTCGACGGGGATCGCGCGGCGACCGGAGGCGACGGCGCTCAAGTGCACGACCGCGAACGCGAGCGGGTCACCCACGTCGACCAGGACGGCACCCGACGGGGCGATGCCGATCGCGTCGAAGGTCCGCGACCAGGCGGTCACCGCGTCGTCGAGCGCGCGGTAGGTGAGGACGCGCTCCGAGCGAGCGTCCTCGAGGAAGTGGCGCACGCCCCCGTCGGCCGCACGGGCCCGGATGAGCGAGCGCAGGTCGGGTTCATCACGAACGGGCTGCACGCAGGAAGGCTATTGCGCGACGCTATGAGCGGTCGGAGGGAACAGCGGGATCTGTGGAGAACCGGTGCAGCATCCACTGCCACAGTGGGAGCATCCGGGGGACGCCGTCACGGGTGAGCGGCGTCGAGTCCTTGATGATCAGGGAGTGCGCCTTGCCCTCGCCGCCGAGGTCGGTGAGGATCGCGTGCGGGTCCGCTCCGGCGAGTGGCGGTGCGGTGTCCGTCTCGAACGGCCCGGACACACCGCTCAGCCCGAGGACGTCCCACGAACCGGTGATGCGGGGGCCGAACGTGTCACGGACGTCGTCGATGGCGTACATCCGGTCCACCGGTGTCCGGCCCGGGCGGTCCATCCACGCTGCGTGCGCCGGTCCGCGGGACTCCACGGGTGACGAGAACATCAGCGCGCCGTGGACACTGCGGATGTGGGCGATGTACGCCGCCTCTCCGCCGCCCTGCGAGTGCCCGGCCACGACGATGTCGTTCCAGACGATGCGGTCGTCGCCCTGGACGAACCGCCCCCAACCGCCGTCGGGGTCGTGGTCGTCGAGGTACGCGACGGCGTCCCGGAAGCGCGAGACGATCGACCCGGCCGGACTGACCGCACTGAACGCCGAGGGCCGCGTGCCGTCGAAGCGGTTCCGCTGCACCATGCCGTAGCAGCGTGCGTCGGCCTCACACGTGCCGGACAGGGTGCGGCCCAGGTTCCAGTAGTCGAGGCCGAGCACGTGGTACCCGTCAGCCAGGGCGGCTCCGAGGAACCGCTGGTACTCCGCGGGACGGGATCGGGTCGCGGGCAGGAACAGCAGGAGCGGACCGTCGGCCGAGGTGCGCGCGGCGAAGTCGTCCCGGTTCGGCGTGAGCCGCTCACCGTTCACCGTTCCGAGCCGGAACCGGTGGAACTCTCCCTCGGGCCCGTGTTCGTCACCCGACGGCCGCTCGTGCACCGCGACCCGGCCGTTGTCCGCCACACGCTGGGCACCGAGGACGTTCGCGGCGACGAGCGAGGCGGCCCCGATCGCCACGAGGACGATCGCGGCGAGGACCAGCAGCAGGCGGTGGTTCATGGAGTGATCCGCGCCCACACCTCGTCAGCGGAGCGGATCGTCTGCTCGAGCGTCCCGGTGGCGTCGACGACGTGGTCGGCGAGGGCGAGACGGTCGGCATCGCTCGCCTGGGCTGCGACGCGGCGCTCGGCCTCGTCACGGGGCATGCCGCGGTGCTCGACGAGCCGTTCGATGCGCTGCGCCGCGGGGGCGTCGACCACCACGACGGCGTCGAACCGGAGCGGACGCGAGCCGCGGGCCTCGGCGAGCAACGGCACGTCGTAGACCACCACGGCGTCGGGGTCGGCTGCCTCGGCGGCGTCGAACGCCTGCTGCGCGAGCCGCCAGACCTCGGGGTGCGTGATCGCTTCGAGGTCCTTCCGCGCCGCGGGGTCCGCGAACACGATCGACCCGAGCGCCGGCCGGTCGAGGGAACCGTCGACGGCGATCACCGACGGACCGAACCGCTCGGCGACCTGCGCCAGGCCCGGGCTGCCCGGTGCCACGGCGTCCCGAGCCAGTCGGTCAGCGTCGACGACGACGGCCCCGTGCTCGGCCCAGCGCCGGGAGACGGTCGACTTGCCCGCGGCGATGCCGCCCGTGAGTCCGATGATGTGCACGGCAACAGGGTAACGACCCCGATGCCCGGAAACGCCGGAAGCCCGGCACCCTGTCAGGGGTGCCGGGCTTCCGGTCGGGACGAACCGCTCGATCAGTTGTTGGTCGAGCTGAGCTTCTCGCGGAGTGCAGCGAGCGACGCGTCGTCGGCCAGGGGGCTCGCGCCACCCGTCTCGCCGGCGAACGACGAGGTCGACGACGACGAGGAAGCCGTGGCCGGGAGGTCGAAGCCACCCTGCGCCTCGTCGGCGATGGTCTTCGCGACCTGCGCCTTGTGGGCTTCCCAACGCCCCTGGGCGGCCGCGTACTGGCCCTCCCACTCGGTGCGCTGCGTGTCGTAGCCCTCGAGCCACTCGTTGGTCTCCGGGTCGAAGCCCTCGGGGTACTTGTAGTCACCCTTGTCGTCGTACTCGGTCGGCATGCCGTAGAGCGCCGGGTCGAACTCGTCGCTCTCCGGGTCGACGCCCTCGTTCGCCTGCTTGAGGCTGAGCGAGATGCGGCGACGGTCGAGGTCGATGTCGATGATCTTGACGAAGACCTCGTCGTTGACCGAGACGACCTGCTCGGCGAGCTCGACGTGCTTGTTCGAGAGCTCCGAGATGTGCACGAGGCCCTCGATGCCGTCGGCAACGCGGACGAAGGCACCGAACGGGACGAGCTTCGTGACCTTGCCCGGTGCGATCTGACCGATCGCGTGGGTGCGGGCGAAGACCTGCCACGGGTCCTCCTGCGTCGCCTTGAGCGAGAGCGACACGCGCTCGCGGTCCAGGTCGACCTCGAGGATCTCGACGGTGACTTCCTGACCGACCTCGACGACCTCGCTGGCGTGCTCGATGTGCTTCCAGCTGAGCTCGGAGACGTGGACGAGACCGTCGACGCCGCCGAGGTCCACGAACGCACCGAAGTTGACGATCGAGGACACGATGCCCTTGCGGACCTGGCCCTTGTGGAGGTTGTTGAGGAACGTCGTCCGGGACTCGGACTGCGTCTGCTCGAGGAGCGCACGGCGCGACAGGACCACGTTGTTGCGGTTCTTGTCGAGCTCGAGGATCTTGGCCTCGATCTCCTGACCGAGGTACGGCGTGAGGTCGCGGACACGACGGAGCTCGATGAGCGAGGCGGGGAGGAAGCCACGGAGGCCGATGTCGACGATGAGACCGCCCTTGACGACCTCGATGACCGTCCCGGTCACGACGCCGTCGGACTCCTTGATCTTCTCGACGTCGCCCCACGCACGCTCGTACTGCGCGCGCTTCTTCGACAGGATGAGGCGGCCTTCCTTGTCCTCCTTCTGGAGAACCAGGGCCTCGACCTCGTCGCCGACCTCGACGACCTCGTTGGGGTCGACGTCGTGCTTGATCGAGAGCTCGCGCGAGGGGATGACGCCCTCGGTCTTGTAACCGACGTCGAGGAGGACCTCGTCGCGGTCGATCTTCACGACGGTGCCGGAGATGAGATCACCGTCGTTGAAGAACTTCAGGGTCTTCTCGACCTCGGCCAGGAAGTCATCAGCCGAACCGATGTCGTTGATGGCGACCTGCTTAGGAGCCTTGGTCGTAGTGGTTGTCATGTAGAGATTGCTCCGAACGGACATGAGTCGGGCCATGGCGTGCGGGGGCTCGGCCCCCGTGGTGCACCGCCGTGGCGATTGATTGAGTGGCGCGGATTGCGCCGCACAAGTCTAACCGCACCGGCGGAGGCCCCACAACCGGGCGTGTCGACGGCGCGTCACCCGACCAGGGCGGTCCGCAGGGTGTCGAGGCCGATGCTGCCGAGGGAGAGCGCACGGTGGTGGAACGCCTTCAGGTCGAAGTCGGCTCCCTCGCGGGCGGCGACCTCGTCGCGGATGGACTCCCAGACGCGCTGACCCACCTTGTACGAGGGGGCCTGCCCCGGCCACCCGAAGTACCGGGCGACCTCGAACCGGACGAACGCGGGGTCCATGTTCACGTTCTGCCCCATGAAGTCGAGCGCGTACTCCCACGTCCAGCCGCCGCCGTCGGGGTTCGTCTTCTGCAGGTGCACGCCGATGTCCAGCACGACGCGGGCCGCACGCATCCGCTGCCCGTCGAGCATGCCGAGGCGGTCCCCGTCGTCATCGAGGAACCCGAGCTGCTCCATCAGCCGTTCGGCGTACAGCGCCCAGCCCTCGACGTGCCCCGAGGAACCCGACAACTGCCGGCGCCAGGTGTTCAGCTCGCCGCGGTTGTAGACACCCTGGCTGATCTGCAGGTGGTGTCCGGGGACACCCTCGTGGTAGACCGTCGTCTTCTCGCGCCAGGTGCCGAACTCGGTGACGCCCTCGGGCACGGACCACCACATGCGGCCAGCACGGGAGAAGTCGTCGGAGGGGCCGCTGTAGTAGATGCCGCCCTCCTGCGTGGGGGCGATCCGGCACTCGAGGCGACGGATCGGGTCCGGGATGTCGAAGTAGGTCCCGGCCATCGCGGCGATCGACGCGTCGCTCGTCTCCTGCATCCACCGCTGCAGCGCGTCGGTGCCGTGCAGGATCCGGGACGGGTCGGTGTCGAGCACCTCGATCGCCCGGGCGACGCTCGCACCGGACTCGATGCGGTCGGCGATGCGCTCCTGCTCGTCCCGCATGCGCGCGAGTTCCTCGAGGCCCCACTCGTACGTCTCGTCGAGGTCGACGACCGCACCGAGGAACCGGCGCGAGTGCAGCTCGTAGGCCTCGCGACCGACGGCGTCGACGGGGGTGGCGAGCGGCAGCAGCTCGTGCTCCAGGAACTGGCCGAACGAGCGGTAGGCCGCCGCGGCGACCTCGGCACCGCGGTGCAGGTCTGCTCGGAGCGTCTCCGGCACGGGGCCGTCGCCTTCGAACGCCGCGGAGTCGGCCAGCTGACGGAACATCCCGCCCTCGGCGCCGGTTCGCGCCGCCTGCTCGGCGATGAGCGCGACCTGGCGCTTCGCCGGGGTGACGTCCTCGCGGGTGCCCTCGAGCAGGGTCTCACGGATGCCCTCGAGCGCGTCGGGCAGCGCGTGCAGTCGGCTCGCGATGTCCTGCCAGTCACCCTCGGTCGCGGTCGGCATCAGGTCGATGATCTCGCGGACCGACTGCGCCGGACTCGCGATGACGTTGAGGTCACGGAGGTGCAGCTTGCGCTCGTACGACTCCTGCACCAGGTCCAGCTCGGCCCCGAGGTCGGCCTTCGTCACCTGGTCCACCGAGTCGACGACGGGAGCGGCGTCGAGCGCACGCTTCGCACCGCGCGCGGCCTCGGCCATCGCGGCGGCGCCGGCGGGCGAGGTGTCGCCGTACTCTCCCGTGCGCCCCGGGACGCCGATGTACGTGGCGGTCGTCGGGTCGAGGTCGACGAGGGTGGTGACCCAGTCCTCGGCGACGCGGTCGACGGCGGATGGCTGGCGGACAGGACGCTCTTCGCTCATGCCCCGACCCTACCGACCCGCGGGTCGGCAGGGCTCCTGAGCCGCCCGGGTCAGTGGGCGGCGCTCTCCCAGTTCGGCCCCACACCGACCGAGACGTCGAGCGGGACGGTCAGCTCGGCTGCGCTGCCCATCCGGGTGCGGAGGATCTCCTCGACACGCTCCTGCTCCCCGGGCGCGACCTCGAGGATGAGCTCGTCGTGCACCTGGAGCAGCAGGTGCGACTGCAGCTCGCCTTCACGCAGGTCGTCGGCGACCCCGAGCATCGCGATCTTGATGATGTCGGCGGCCGACCCCTGGATCGGGGCGTTCAGCGCGGCCCGTTCGGCGTTCTCGCGCAGGACCCGGTTCGGGCTCTTCAGGTCGGGGAACGGGCGACGGCGACCGAAGATCGTCTCGGTGTAGCCGTCCTCGCGCGCCTGCTCGACGACGTTGCGCAGGTAGTCCCGCACGGCACCGAAGCGGGCGAAGTACTCGGTCATCAGGGTGCGGGCCTCGGACTGCTCGATGCGCAGCTGCTTCGACAGACCGAAGGCGCTCAGCCCGTAGGCCAGGCCGTAGGACATCGCCTTGACCTTGGTGCGCATCTCGTTGGAGACCTCGGACGGGTCGACGCCGAACACCCGGGCGCCGACGAAGCGGTGCAGGTCCTCGCCCTCGTTGAAGGCCTGGATCAGCCCCGGGTCGCCGGAGAGGTGCGCCATGATGCGCATCTCGATCTGCGAGTAGTCGGCGGTGACGAGCGTCGTGTACGGCTCAGCGACCGCGAACGCCGACCGGATCCGGCGACCGACGGCCGTCTTCACCGGGATGTTCTGCAGGTTCGGGTCGGTCGACGAGACCCGCCCGGTGCTCGTACCGGTCTGCTCGTACCGGGTGTGGATGCGACCGTCGACCACGGCGGCGTCGAGCGTGTCGACGATCTGCCGGAGCTTCGTGGCGTCGCGGTGCTGCAGCAGGAGCCCGAGGAACGGGTGCGGGTGCTGATCCTGCAGGTCGGCCAGGCTCGCGGCGTCGGTCGAGAACCCGGTCTTGGTCTTGCGGGTCTTCGGCATCGCGAGCTCGGTGAACAGGACCTCCTGCAGCTGCTTCGGCGATCCGAGGTTGACCTCGTGCCCGATCTCGGCGAAGGCCTGCTGCGCGAGTTCGGCGGCGCGCTCCCCGAGTTCCTTCGACAGGCCGGTCAGCACCGGGCGGTCGATGCCGACGCCGATGGTCTCCATGCCCGCCAGCACCGACACGAGCGGCAGCTCGATGTCGTCGAGGACCTGCAGCGAGGACGCGTCGATCCGGGCGCGCAGGGCCGTGGTGACGCGGAGCACGAACCACGCGTGCACCCCGACGTTGACCGGGTCGGTCTCGGGGACCAGCTGGTTCGGGTCGGCCGTCGGCAGTTCTTCGCCGAGCTCCTGGTAGACGAGGTCGGACAGCGGCTGTCCCTGCTTGCCGGGCTGCGCGAGCCACCCCATGATCCGTGCGTCGCCGGCGATGCCGTTCACGACGAAGCCGGCGGTGCCGAGCGCCTTGATGGCGGCCTTGGCGTCGTGGAAGTGCTTCGGGGCGTCGGAGGCGAACCAGGCCGAGAGCTGCTCGTAGTCCTTCGCGCCGCTGCCGCCCGGCACCAGCACGGCGTCGTCGTGGGTCGCGATGCCGATGGCGCTGAGGCGTCCGTCGATGACCTCGACCGCGACGCCGTAGCCGTTCGCCGCCTCGGTGGCGTTGCGGCGCTCGAGCCAGTAGCCGAGCTCTTCGTCGATCAGCGTCTTGACGGGCGGCGGGGTCGGCGCGCCGTCGGTGACAGTGCCCTCGGCCGCGGGCTCGGCGGGGTCGCCCGACCCGGCCACCTTGAAGACGCGGTCGAGCAGCGTGCGGAACTGCAGCTTGGCGAAGAGCTCGCGCACCGCGGTCTCGTCGACCGGGCGGAGCGCGACGTCGGCGGGACCGACGGGCAGCTCGACGTCGGTGACCAGGCGGTTGAGCCGGCGGTTCCGGATCGCCCGGTCCTGCTGCTCGCGCAGGTTGTTGCCGACGACGCCCTTGATCTCGTCGGCGTGCTCGAGGACGCCGTCGAGCGACCCGTACTGGGTCACCCACTTGACCGCGGTCTTCTCGCCGACCTTGTCGATGCCGATCAGGTTGTCGCTGGTCTCGCCGACGAGTGCGGCGATGTCCGGGTACTGGTGGGGCTCGATGCCGTAGCGCTCGTAGACCTTGTCGCGGTCGTAGCGGGTGAGTTCGGAGACACCGCGGACGGACGGGTAGAGCAGCGTGACGTCGTCGTTGACGAGCTGGATCGAGTCGCGGTCACCGGAGACCACGTAGACCTTGAAGCCCTGGTCGGCACCCTGCTTGGAGAGGGTCGCGAGGATGTCGTCGGCCTCGTAGTCCTCTTTCGTGACGGTGGTGATGCCCATCGCCTCGAGCGCCTGCTGCAGGAGCGGGATCTGGCCCTTGAACTCGGCCGGGGTCTCGGAGCGGGTGCCCTTGTACTCGGCGTACTCGCGGGTGCGGAACGAGAACCGGGAGATGTCGAACGCCACCGCCAGGTGGGTGGGCTTCTCGCGCTGCAGCAGCATCAGCAGCATCGAGATGAATCCGTGGATCGCGTTGGTGTGCTGCCCCTCGCGGTTCACGAAGCTGTCGACCGGCAGCGCGTAGAAGGCCCGGAAGGCGAGCGAGTGGCCGTCGATGACCATGAGGGTAGGCTTTGCGGAGTCCGACACCCGGACAGCCTACCGACGCCCGCTGACACGGAAGGTCGACGCAGACCGTGACCGACGACACCACATCGACCACGATCGATCCCCGCATCGACGAACGCGGCATGGGCGAGCTGGCCGAGAAGATGGGCATGGTCATCACCGAGCTCTCGGCCGAGCGGGCGGTCGGTTCGATCCCCGTCGAGGGCAACCGCCAGCCGGTCGGCCTGCTGCACGGCGGTGCCTACGTCGTCCTCGCGGAGAGCCTCGGTTCGATGGCCGCGAACGTGCACGCCGGGCCCGGCCGCTACGCCGTCGGCATCGAGCTCAGCGCCTCGCACTCCCGCAGCGCCACGAGCGGCATCGTCACGGGCACGTGCACCGCCATCCACCTGGGCGGCACGCTCACCACCCACGAGATCGTCCTGACCGACGACCAGGGTCGTCGCTGCTCCACCGTGCGGATCACGAACATGATCCGCGAGCGTCGCTGACCGACGGAGCGACGGACCGACGACTCAGTCCTCCGGCGGTCGCTGCAGCAGCAGGCGGGCGTCGCCGAACCCGAGCCTCCGGTAGAGCCGTTCGCCGTCCACGCTCGAGTGCACCGACGTCCGCTCCACGCCGAGTTCGTCGGCGAGCTCCAGCAGGGCCGTGACGAGCCGTCCGGCGACGCCGGAACCGCGCAGCTCCGGGTGCACGTAGACCGTCTGCAGCTCAGCGGCGAACCGGTCACCGTCGACGTGCGGCGCCGGCGGTCGCGGGTGGACCGCCAACCACGCCATGCCGAGCACCACACCGTCCCGGTCGGCGACGACGCACCGGTGCGACTCCCGGTGGTCGACCGCGAACTCCGTCATCGCACGGCGGTACTCGTCCGGCGTCTGCACCGGCGTGCGGCCGTCCTCGTCGACGCTCCACCGCCACCGCAGGTCGGCCACCGCCGGCATGTCGTCAGGCCGGGAGGCCCGGATCACCACGTCGTCCATTTCTCCAGCCTGCCAGGTGGTCGCGGCACACGCCCCGCCCCCGGACGAAGGAACGCCGCCGACCCCAGGGGGTCCGGCGGCGTTCCGTGAGCGACGGTGGAGCGCTGGACTACTTCTTGGCGCTGAGCTGCTCGATGATCGCCTTCGCGACGTCGTGCATGGTCAGGCGGCGGTCCATCGAGGCCTTCTGGATCCAGCGGAACGCCTCGGGCTCGGTGAGGCCCATCTTCTCGTTCAGCAGGCCCTTGGCGCGGTCGACGAGCTTGCGGGTCTCGAAGCGCTCGACGAGGTCGGCGACCTCGGCTTCGAGCGTGATGATCTGCTGGTACCGCGAGAGGGCGATCTCGATCGCGGGGAGCAGGTCGTTCGGGGTGAAGGGCTTGACCACGTAGGCCAGCGCGCCGGCCTCGGTGGCACGCTCGACGAGGTCCTTCTGGCTGAACGCGGTCAGCAGGACGACGGGCGCGATGTGGTTCTTGGACAGCTTCTCGGCTGCGGAGATGCCGTCGAGCTGGGGCATCTTGACGTCCATCACGACGAGGTCGGGGCGGAGGTCGGTCGCGAGCTGGACGGCGGTCTCACCGTCACCAGCTTCACCGACCACGTCGAACCCGTTGTCGCGGAGGATCTCCACGATGTCGAGGCGGATGAGCGACTCGTCCTCGGCGACGACGACGCGACGGGGTGCTGGTGCTGTTGCTTCTGTGTCACTCACGGACGAAAGCCTACTAGACGACGGAAGTGCCGTATCCCAGACCACGCAGATCGATCAGTCGGATGAGTGCTTGGTACGAGTGGCGGGACTTGAACCCGCACGCCGTGAGGCAGAGCATTTTGAGTGCCCCGTGTCTGCCGATTCCACCACACTCGCGAGGAGGCCAACACTACCAGCCCGACCCGCGCCTCCCGGCCCGTCGTCGACCGTCTCACGAGCCCTCGAGCGCCTCGATCGCGGCCACGAGACCGGCCCGTCGCGGCGACCGCCGCGGCAGCACAGCGAGCAGCGCACGCAGCACGAGCGCGTCGGTCGCACCGTCCGGGGTGCGCGCCCACGCGAGCAGGGCGTCGACGCCGCCGTCGGCGACGACCGACTCGCGGAACCGCAGCCGCACCAGGTCACGGACCGCGTCGACGCCGGGTGCGGCGGAGCCCGGCAGGACCGGTCCGGCGTACCGGTCGACGGCCTGGAGGCGCGCCCCGCGTTCGAGCGCGGACAGCACGCCGTCGACGTCGGTCCGGACCCCGGTCACCCGGTACGGCCGCGACGTCACGGTCACGTCCGGCGCGTGCTGCGCGAGGACCCGGCGCAGCCGGACGACCTCGGCGCGCAGGGTGACGACCGCGGCAGCAGGACAGCCTCGCGACTCACACGGCTGACGGCGCGGTGTACGTCAACACGAACCGACTCCGCGAGATCTGGCGGAGCAAGCGACTGCGGGACCAGAACCCACGCGCCGAACGTCGCACCTCTTGATAGGCCACGGTGGTGTCAAGTCTCGACTACAGAGGATCTGGCACCACCGACGTCAAGCCTCCGACTAGATGTCAATCAAGGCACTTCTTCGGCTTCCTCCGCCTGCGCACCTCGCGCTCCGGCTCGGACCTTCTCTCGCCCGACCGTGCTTCGGATGTCTGCGACAAGCTCCGCGTGTGCTTTCTGTCTGCCCAGCAGGTCGGCTAGTGCTTCTGCCATGCCGCCGGCTACTTGCACCCTGACGAACTTGCCGAACCGCACGACACGCGATCCCTCAACGAACACTTCGGTGATCGCTACGGCGACCTCTCGGTCCCTTTCTCTGGCGACTGCCTCAACGAGATTCATACGTGCGATCGTTGAAGCGCGGGCCTGCAGTTCGGCGACTGTGTCCAGTCGATCCGCCGAATTGACCAAGTTGCCGTACAGGACGAGTTCTGAGACAGCAGGTTCGACCACGCGGATCAGTTGATCTCGGTACCGCTCTGCGTCGTCTCGGGCGGCACGAGCCTCCCCGTCGCGGGCCGACGTTGCCGCAAGACGATGCGAGCGGACAGCGATTGCTACGGTCGCGCCCCCGATCACAACCGCAGAGATGAAGCTCAATAGCCCAGTGCCGATGTCGCCCCACCACTCGTAGGAGGTCCAGGCCGGGTGCCACTCGGTGGAGGCGGAGATGATCATGACGGAAAACTACCGGTCCCGCGCGTCAAAATCGGGCGCCTTCAGATCGGTCGTCGCGTGCGCGCCGTTGTGAGCCATGTACGTTGACTCGAGCCATTGTGAGGTCGCGGCAACCCTTCGCTTCGAGAGCGCGGTCTCGATTGAAGCGAGGATCGTCCACGTCAAACTCGCCCCAGCGAGGGCGCCCGCGAGCACAGTCAGGCCCGCTGATACACCTGACGGGAGCCCGAACCCCGGCAAGAAGAAAGCGAGCACTGACATTCCAAGCGCCGCCATCGCCAACGCTAGACGGGTCTTGCGCCATGGGACGCGTGTCTCCCGCTTCAGTACAGCGGCGTTCTCCCGATCGATGAAAGCGTGTAGCTGAGTGGCCTCCGAACCGATGTGGCCCTCAATCGCGCGGATCGCGAGTTCGTCTGTCGCCTTCAGGAGTGCTCGCGTCTCCGCTGCTGCCTTGATAGCTGCAGCACGTTGCCTGGGACGCCGCTCGCCCCTCGCCCGTGCGATCCCCGTGCCGATGGCGATCAATACAGTCGCGCCCGCCGCGGACCCGAAGTAGCCAAGGATGACGAGCGCGACCTGCATACCAGCAGCGTAGCGATCACACGACGCCGGCTCCGACACTGCGGACGCGAATGACAAGGGGGCTGTTCACGTCTGCGCTGTCATTTCGGTAAACACCGCGTGCCCGCCCGAGATGGCCGGCATTGTCACTGCACAGACGCTGACTTCCGCGCTGTGGACCACAGCTTCCAAACCGCGATCACCACGCCGCCCAAGTTGAGAACGACCAGTGCCACGCAGGCCCAGGTGCCGAAACTGTCGAAGTCGACCAGGCCGCTGGACGCCTCGAGCGTCGCGTAGCCACTGGCGCCGACACCCAGACAAGCGACAAGCAAGACGATGATCGCCGTCACGACGTTCCGGGCTTTTGCCTGCGAGTTGAACAGATGCTCGAGCCTCTTCGCATAAAGGCTCTGCACCCGACGGACGTCGTCAGTGACGCTCCCTGCCTTTTTGTCGTTCTTCAGTTTCTCGGTAACTTCAACTAAGCGCTCTAGATGGCGCAGCGCTGAGGACTCGCTCTGAAACCGGATGAAGCCACCCGAGATCGTGATGAGCAGCCCCACGAGCGAGATGATCACAGGCCAAGTCAGATTCCCCATGCTGCTGGCTATCGACCGTCTGAGGGCCTCCGTCAGGTCCCGTACGACGCTCCCAGGCCGAAACAGCAGCAGGGTGTTCATCTCTGGGTTAACCCGTCCGTAACACCGCATGCCCGCCCGAGACGGCGGGCATTCTGCGTATCGCGGACCAGTAAGTCTTCGGCTCACGCAGCGGGTTCGTCTGGGAAGAACGCGATCCTCGGCTTTGGCTCCGACCCTCTCGACACCTTCTCGCGACCTCGCCGACGCAGCCGGACTGCGAACGCGCGCCACTGTGCAGTCGGATCGTGAAGACGGGTTGCCTCGTCGAGCACCTTCCACTCAGCAACCGCCCCAACGGGAAGTTGATGAGGAAGTGCAGGCCCGTCCACCGTTGCGCTCGAAGGGTCCACTCCGAAGCTGGCCTGGTAGACATCTGTCTTCTCCTTGAGGAAGCGGACCTCTCGGATTGCAACGTCGTTCTCCGCCCCCTTGCGCTTGTCCTCAAGGCCCACGTCCCAGACAGTCTCTGGGGACTTGCCCAGGTTCTGCACGACGACCGTGTACTCGACCTGCTCGATGAAGTCCCCTGCTGGATCGGCGAACGCGTATCCGTTTCCGCGAAGACTGACCGCGATCCGTGCCCGGTTCCGCACTCCCTGGACGATCTGGGTGCCAAGGCTGACGAGGGAGAGCAGGAAACCAGCGACTGCAACCCACGTGACATCGTTGTTCACTCTCGGGCTTCCTCGCGCGCCGCCCGAATGCGCGCCTTGGCTTCTTCTAGCTCGACTTCGCGCAGAGCTTGCGCCTCGACCATGGCTGATCGTCCGGCCGCCCGGCGAACAGGTGTATCCCGCGCCATGGTGACGAGCGCAGTAACGACGATCGCCAAAACGGCGAGCAGGAACGCAATGACGAAGATCGTGCCGGCCATGGGTCGAGCATACTGAGCGGCCGTCAGCCAGCGCTTCCCGGCGCTGTCTCGCCTGGGATGGGCTGTCGGAGCCACTTTGGGTTGGCTCCGACGAAATGGTGGTGGTCCGCCCGCGGAGCCGCACCGCGACAACAAGCAGGCACCGCCTTCGAGTGGGCCGGGTACGTGTCAGGGGCTGAGCAAGTCGCATCAGCCACCTGACGGCCCACTCGTCGTGCCCCAACACTCCTCGTGCCAGCCGACACGCATCAGCACCGCACCTAGCCGCCAGTCCACGCCTCGGGCGTAACGGACCGGTGGCACAGCGAACCTAACGATCGCGGCGCGAGTACGAGGACCCTTCAAGACCCTGACCAACCCGCTGTGGCGCGCGGAACCCAGACGTGAGCGGCCGACTACTTGACGTACATGGCACCCATGGAGGCGACATGGCTGGGCCTGGCTACTTCGATGTCCTCCCCGAACGCACGCGTCTCCGCGGTGAGTACGGCGACTACCGGCCGTGCGACGAGAGCGGGCCGCACGCAACCCGCTGCACGCTTCCGCCCGTGCATGACTACGCGCACTACGACGGCAGCGCCCCCGGACACGGGGGTCGGCCGAGGACCGCGTCCGAAGCAGGAGGACGACTAGATTCGCTGACATGTGGGACTGGCTATATGGGATTGACCTGCGCAGCGAGGGAGCGGCCGCCACGATCGGTGCTCGTCGCTACGACATCGACGTTGTGGAGGGCATCGTCGCGCTCATGCGCCTCCATTCACAGGCGATGGATGGCCCCGAGGGCCCTCTGAAGCCGGAACACGTTGACGTGGCAATTCGAGTTCAGGTGCGGGCCCCCCAGGAGGGCTACAACGGAGGCTGGTCGCAGGCATCCATGATTCGCGACGTAGAGCTTGCCCAAGTTCCGAACCTCAGCGACTCCGAACGGGAACGGATGTCGGTTACCGGTGCTGGGGGCCATGTCACCTTCACGAGGGGTTGGCCGGCGGAGATTCATGCAAACGACGAGGAGTTCCGCCGCGAGCTTGTCGCGTACATGCGCGCGGAGGGCAAACGGCTTTTTCCATGGTGGAAGGTGGTCGCCGCGTTGCCCGTCGTGGCTGGCTTCGTACTCGCAGGAGTGTGGGTTGCTGAGATAGCTGTGGGGGACCTCGACGGCCTCCTTGTCACGTACGGTTCCATCGTTTCGGCGGGCGCACGAGTCGCTGGATTCGCAACATCTCGATTCCTGATGTCGAGAGAGTCGAAGCGCGCGCGCCATCACCGGTTCCGGGGCGGCACGCGGGCGGAATTCCGCTCCGCTGTCACGAGTGTCAAGGCCGGCGTACTGACCGCAGCCGGTGGGACCGTGCTCGGTGTGATCCTCACGGTAGTCTTCTACAAGGCGACTGGTATCGCGCCAGTTTGACGCGAGCGAATGGCATCTCTCCACACCCGAGCGCACTCGGCTGCCTGGCCAAAGCCCCACTCAACGAGCACCGCGCGCTCCGTGTAGGCGATGACGCGCGCCTCGATCTCGAGGATGCGGTCCGGGAACTGCACCCAGGCGAGGACGGGGTCGGGCGGCAGGACGTCGTAGTCGGGCCCGCCTCGCGCTGCTTCCGGCAGCGAGAATGCAGGGCCAAGCGCCCATCGGTCGCGGCGCCGTCGTGCCATCAGTCGCGACGTGGCGCGAGCCTGCGCAGAGTGACGGACCGCCGCGGCACCCAAGCGTGCTGCAGCCGCCCCTGCCACGACATCTCGACGTACACGGCGACATCCGATCGGGCGACGGCGAACGCCTTCACTATCTCGAGTTCGGCGATCTGATCGAAGGCCAGACGGTCGATCCAGACCGGATCCCACGCATCAAGCCCCTCCGGACCGCCGATCTGGTCGGGCGGCAGTGATGCCGCCGCGTAGACGGGAACGTCTTGGTGCTGAGGCGCAGCCCATTTGTGCTCGGCCATGCTGATCATGTTCACCAAGACCACCGACAGAGGGCGGAGCCTCAGGCAGTTCCCCCGCGGGTAGCAGCGTCATCTCGTGTTAGACGTCGATGAACCACGACGACACCGTCCGTACGCGCGCTGCTACTGACACGCGCGAAGCCGACTCGGGTACCAGCACCAAAGTCGGTCCCGTGGTTTTCACCGCAACAGCCGCACACGCATTCGTCCCGCTTCGCGTTCCGGCAAGACTTGTTGCATTCGACATCCCGGTGGTACTCCTCGAAGATGTCGACCTCTCCCACCACGTCGGCAATCGCTTTGGCAACCAACTCGAGGTGCTGCCGCGCGACAGCCCAATGACCATGTTTCCCGTCAGCGTCAGCAATCCACCTTGCTTGCAGCGATGGGTGGCGCAAGTGTCTCAGCCAGTCGCCATTACTCTCACCTCCGCTTGCGTTACGCGGAAGGTAACGAATTTTGAGGTCACCCTCGATGTGACGAGTGATGGTCGGGCTCATGACGTGAAGATAGCTCGGGCACGTCGGAGTCGCCTGTGGCAGTCAGACGACGGCGGCCTACTCCCGAACTGCTCGCAGGTTCTGCGACTGCCACCCTTCCGGGATCGAGGCGAGGTAGGCACGCATGGACTGTTCGCTGCTTCCCCCTGATCGGCCGGCGCTCCTCCGCTGCAGGACGCGAGCAGAAGTCCGACGGCTGTTGCAGCTACGAAGGCCGATGCGATTCTGGTGTGACGGTTCATGGTGTTCCCCCTGTTGATGATGCTGGATCGGTGGGTGTGACGAGTCGCGCCATGGCTTCGAGGGCTGCGCGTTGAGCGCCGCGATCTCCTCGCGAGCGATATGCCCTCGACATCGTCACGGTGGAGTGGGCGACGATGTCGCCGATGACTGCTTCTGAGACGTCGGCTGCGTAGAGCAGCTCGACAGCTGCGTGCCGTGCGTCGTGAAGGCGACCGTCCCGCACGTGCGCTCTCTTCAGCACCTCGTGCCAATCACGTTTGTCGTCAGGCGGATCGATCGGAGACCCGTCGAGGGCAAGGGTGTCGCCCTGCCCAGTGCGTTTCGGGCCTGACGTCGACAGCAGCCCCTGCGGGTTTGGTTCCTCCACAGCAACCTGCACACGCCGTTTGATGATCGACCGCAGCGGATCCACCAACGGAACCACACGCCAACCTGCAGCGGACTTCGGCCGGGACAACCACAGTCCACCCGTCAGGTGACGGAACTCCTGATCCTCCGGAGCGTCCAGGTGCCGTTCGGGACACTTCGACCCCTGCCGCGCGCCGCAGCATGGCATGTCAGACGAGTGCCTCCTGCAGCCATGCGACCACGAGAACCGCTTCAACTGCTACGACAGATCGAGCTCGTCGGTGACACGGTCGAGCTTGAGGCCAAGGAGTTCCCCCTGCCGCGCACCCGTGAGCAGGGCGGCAGCGATGCGGGAGCCGAGCCGGCCATACGGCACTGTCTCGAGGATCCGCGCCCCGTCGTCCGCGGTGAGAGCGACCAGCTGCGCCGGCTTCTTCTTCGGTGCGCCGACCAGAGTCGCGACGTTGCGCGAGATGTGCTCATATCGGACCGCGTCCCGCAGTGCGAGAGACAGCACCCGATACGCCTGCTGTGCGCTGGCCCCGCCAAGCCCACGGTTACGGATGAACTGCTCGACCAGCCCGACGTGTGTCGGAGTGAGCGCGCGGAGGCCGACGGTTCCGATCGCCGGCACGATTTGCTGCTCAATCGAGGTCAGGTACGACGCGATCGTCTTCGGGGCGATCTTCTTCGAGTGGACGTTGGGGAACCAGTGACGGAGCCACGACTCGAGCGAATCGCCTTCGTCGACCGCGACATCGGCAAGTGCGGCAGCCAGTGCAGCGCGGTTCTCAACGCTGAGTCCGCTCACGAGCTCGTGCCAGGTCATGCCCTGAGCGTCGTGCCACGACAACCTCGTAGTCAAATGTCACTTGTGCTACTTCCGCGCGGTTGTGCCGATCGAAGCTGATAACGGTCGCGTAACTCCCCGCCGACCACTCTCTGAGTCGCGTCCAGGGGACGAACGTCAGAGCTCCGCTAGAGCCCGAGCAGTCGCGGTCGAAGCAACCCAGTCGATGTTCGCTTACGCGGCGGCAGCGTGGAACTTCACGCGGCCTCGAACTGCGGTTTCCGTGCTGGCAAACAGGTCGTTGTTGAGTCCCGCGATCAAGGACGCAGCTGCGTCCTGGAGCGCGCGGTACGCCTCGAGATCTTGCGCCTCGAGGGAAGTGATGAGCTTGGTTGCCGCCGCAGCCGCTGCCTTGCGTGCTTCTGCAGTTGACTGGTCGGCGCATTCGACCGCCCAGGTGTGGAGCGCAGCCAGAAGCACGGCGGCTTATTCGTGTGCGGGTCCGGAGAGCGCTGCGACGCGGGTGTACCGGTTCGCGGCCATCTCGACGAAACCGTCGGACTCGAGCCGAGCGTGTTGCCGGGGAGCTGAGTCGCTGTCATGCTTCGGCCATGGTGTCGAACGACGCCGACACACGAAAGTGGTCGGACTCTCTCCTTGACCTCTTCGGACCGCTAGCCACAGCCCTCCGGAAGAATTACGTCCTCAGTGGCTTCATCGCTCTGACAGCGGTGGCCATCGGTCTTCTGCCGAAAATCTTCGTCGACGACGATGGGGTACCGCGAGGATGGACGACGCCCGTCGTGATCGTGAGCATCTGCTCAGCTGCTGCCGCTGTGGCTCTCGACCGGATCGGGGACGACTTCGACAAGCGCGCAGCGAGACGCAAGACCGACGCTGAGCTGCAGGAGGCGAAAGATGCGGCGATGCTCGAGTACACCGGCAGTGTTGCCACCGCTGAGCGTTCGGTCTCGGAGCTCAACATCTTCATGCTCGAGGCGATCGAAGTGATGTTCCTAGAAGCGTCATCCCGGTCCACTGAGATCCTCGCGCTCAGGCGTCACCTTGCTCGATCCGCAGCCAACTCGATTGGGCCGAACACGCGGGCGACCTACTACACCCTGCTGTCCCGGATACCCGGCAATCGTGTACTCGGAGACCCCAAGCACGGAGCGACCGTCGGTAGGCGTGACAAGCCCGAGAGGCCGTGGCGCGAGTCCGAGAACGCGCACCACGACATCTGGCGTCTTCTGGACCAACCAGACGAGCACCCTGATGTCCACAATTACCCGGACGTCGTCTCTGACCTGGTGTGGGAGAACGTGCGGTACGACACGTTCCTCACTGTTCCCGTCAAAGCGCACGGGGTGGTCTTCGGCGTCCTGAGCGTGAACAACGCCGCCGCTGGTTCGATCGGGGAGGTTCAGCGCTCCGTCATCGTTGCCATGGCTCGAGCGATGGCTTTGGTCCTCGCATCGGATACAGGAGCTCGCACGCTGAAAACTCTGGCCGCCGGCGGCGATTTGTCGCACGGTGCGATTACGTTGTACGAAGACGACACGGACACTGAGAGGACGTGAGACATATGACGAGCATCCAGCCCACGACGTCTGGTCACACCGACAAGTCATCCAGTCCCCCAAACGACGCCCGCACCACAGCGGAGCGGCGTGACGCCGAACGGCGCGCATGGTTGCGAGCGCAAGCGATCTCGCTTGGCACCCACCGGCCC
The DNA here is from genome assembly GCF_003234605.2 of Curtobacterium sp. MCPF17_021. Classification (NCBI taxonomy): domain Bacteria; kingdom Bacillati; phylum Actinomycetota; class Actinomycetes; order Micrococcales; family Microbacteriaceae; genus Curtobacterium; species Curtobacterium sp. MCPF17_021. The sequence continues at coordinate 2,099,875 of NZ_CP126252.1, forward strand.
AACTGACAGAGCTCGAAGCTGCCCCCTCCGTCCCTGACGGAGGGGGCAGCTTATTGCTGGGCGCTCGAGTCCGCAGCAAGTCCGCACCAGCTCCACTGCAGCACTTGAACCAGCCACAACCGTGACCAGGGAGCCGGGCTCGCCGGGTGCGGCGTAGCTGGTGGGCGAGGGTGCGATGGTCATGGTGGTGCCCTTTCGACGACGCTGTCGGGGCGCACGGGTCGCGCGCCTGCTCCGCACGGTACGACCGCGGGGGTTGCAGGTCGTTGCACGGCCCGCGGCTCCGACGGGTAGCGTGCTGGACACCAGCGCTGGCGATCAGGGAGGAGCGCTCGTGGATTCTCGTGCCGTCAGGACGTTCCGGGTGTTCGTCGTCGTCACCGCCGTCGTCGCCATCGCACTGGGCATCGTGGCCATCGTCTGGCCCCGCCCGTCGCTCGTGCTCGTGGCGCTGCTGTTCGGCGTGTACCTCGTCGTGGCCGGAGCGCTCCGGGTCTTCGCCGCGGTGCGTGGGCACGGCACCCGTCCGGTGTGGCGGTGGACGTCCGGCATCGTCGGCGGCCTGGTCGCGGTCGCGGGGCTCGTGACCCTGCTCGACCCGGCGATCCCGCTCGTCGTCTACGCCGTGCTCGCCGGGGTCGGGTTCCTGATCGAGGGGGTCGCCGCGATCGTCGGCGGCTTCGTCGGCCACCCGGGATCGTCACGTGTCCCGACGGTCGTCAGCGGCGTGCTGTCGATCATCGGGGGCATCGTCGTGCTGGTCGCACCCGGACTCGCGCTGACCGTCTTCATGGTCTTCGCCGGCATCGCGCTCATCGTCGTCGGTGCCGCGGCCCTGCTGCTCCTGCCGCCGCGCGCCGCCGTCCGCCGCTAGCCGCGGCTCGCCGGCCGCTCGCCGCCGTCCGCCGCTAGGCCGATCCGGTGCCGAACAGCAGCCCGAGCACGTAGGTGACGATCGCCGCGCCGAACCCGATGGCGAGCTGCCGGAAGGCCCGCTTGCCGGGGGACGCTCCGCTCAGCACGCCGACGACGGCACCGGTGCCGAGCAGGGCGATGCCCACCAGCCCGCCGGCCACCGCGATCGCCGGCCAGCCCTGCATGCCGAACAGGAACGGCAGCACCGGGATGATCGCGCCCGAGGCGAAGAAGCAGAAGCTCGACACCGCGGCGCTCAGCCCGGTGCCGACCGCCTCGTGGTCGTCCGCGACCGCGGTCGAACCGGTCGCCGGTCGCCGCTCGCCGATGCCTGACAGCACCTGCGCGGCGTGCTCGGTCGCCTCGGCCTCGGACATCCCGCGCGCGCGGTAGACCAGCGCGAGCTCGTTCGCGTCGACGTCGAGGTCCGACACCGCCTTGCCGGCCTCGGGGTGCGGCGCGGACGCCTCGAGCAGTTCGCGCTGCGACCGGACGGAGACGTACTCCCCCGCCCCCATCGACAACGCGCCGGCGAGCAGGCCGGCGATGCCGCTCAGCAGCACGAAGTGCCGGTCGGCCCCGGAAGCACTGATGCCGATGATGAGCGCCAGGTTGGACACCAGGCCGTCGTTCGCGCCGAACACCGCCGCCCGGAACGTGCCGGACAGCCGCATCCGGCCCCGGTTCGCGAGCCCGCGTACGACCTCGCCGTGGATCCGCTCGTCGGCGGCCATCCGCGCGGTCGCGTCCGAGTCGTCGGCGTACGGGGAGCGGTCCTCGGCGCGCTGCATGAGCGCGAGGACGAAGACCGACCCGAACCGCTTGGCGAGCACGGCGAGCACCCGGGTGCGCAGGCTCCCCCGCTGCGGCCGTCCGACGTCGTCGCCGAGCAGGTCGAGCCAGTGGTCGGCGTGCCGTCCCTCGGCCTCGGCCAGCGCGGCGAGGATCTCGCGCTCCTCGCCGGAACGGCGGGCAGCGAGATTGCGGTACACGGCCGCCTCCGCACGTTCGTCGGCCAGGTAGCGACGCCAGCGGCGGACGTCGGCGCGCGGCGCCGGGGTGTCGGATCGGAGGCTCACAGCGACCATCCTGCCGCCTGCGGCCGACGTCCGGTCACCACCAGGGCCGTGGAGACGCGGCAGGGCGCGGACCGGAAGCGGTCGGCGCTGCGCGCGCCGGGCCTCCAGTCCGCGCCCTGGTGGCGACGGATCCCTCGGATCAGTCCCGGACGTACGCCGGCGCGGCCTCGGCGTGGGCGTCGCCCACCCGGTGCACGCGCAGGTCGTTCGTCGAGCCCTCGATGCCGGGAGGGGACCCGGCCGTCACGATGACGCGGTCGCCGGGGGCGGCCAGGCCGTTCTCGAGGAGGACGTCGTCCACCTGCGAGAAGAGCTCGTCGGTGTGGGTCTTCCGCTCCACCAGGAACGAACGGACACCCCAGGTGAGGGCCATCCGGCGGCGCGTGGCCTCGTTCGGGGTGAAGGCGATGATCGGCAGACCGTGGCGCAGGCGCGACATGCGGCGGGCCGAGTCGCCGGACTCGGTGAAGACGCAGAGGTACGACGCCTCGGTGAACTCGGCGATCTCGACGGCGGCGAGGGTGATCGCACCACCGAGGGTGCGCGGCTTGGTGCCGAGCGGGGCGATGCGCTCGAGACCGTGGTCCTCGGTGGACTCGACGATGCGGGCCATGGTGCGGACGGTCTGCACCGGGTACTCACCGACGCTCGTCTCACCGGACAGCATGACCGCGTCGGCACCGTCGAGGACGGCGTTCGCGACGTCGGACGTCTCGGCGCGGGTGGGGATCGGCGACGAGATCATCGACTCGAGCATCTGCGTCGCGACGATGACCGGCTTCGCCATGCGGCGGGACAGCTCGACGGCGCGCTTCTGCACGATCGGGACGGCCTCGAGCGGGAGCTCGACGCCGAGGTCACCGCGGGCGACCATGATGCTGTCGAAGGCGTCGATGATCTCCTCGAGCGCGTCGACGGCCTGGGGCTTCTCGACCTTGGCGATGACCGGCAGGCGCTTGCCTTCTTCGTCCATGATCTCGTGGGCACGCACGACGTCGCTCGCGTTGCGCACGAACGACAGCGCGATGAGGTCGGCGCCCTGGCGGATCGCCCAGCGCAGGTCGGCCTCGTCCTTCTCGCTCAGCGCGGGGACGTTGACGGCGACACCGGGCAGGTTGATGCCCTTGTTGTTGGACACCGTGCCGGGGACGACGACCTCGGTGCGGACCCGCACGCCGTCGGTGTCGAGGACACGGAGGCGGACACGGCCGTCGTCGATGAGCAGCGGGTCGCCGGGCTTGACGTCCTGCGGCAGGCCCTTGAACGTCGTGCCGCAGATCTCCTTCGAACCGGGGACGTCCTCGGTCGTGATGGTGAAGATGTCACCGACTGCCAGATCGTGCGGGCCGTCGGCGAACCGTGCCAGACGGATCTTCGGACCCTGCAGGTCGACGAGGATCGCGACGGGCTTGCCGAGTTCTTCGGCGGCACGACGGACGTTGACGTAGTTGGCCTCGTGGACGCTGTAGTCACCGTGGCTGAGGTTGAGGCGGGCGACGTCGACGCCCGCTTCGATGATCTCCTTGACGGTCTCGTAGTCCGACGTTGCCGGTCCGAGCGTCGAAACGATCTTTGCGCGTCTCAATGGATTCCTTCGTGGTGGTGGATGGAGCTTGGGTTTCCGCGCTGTGGGGCCGCGCGGAACGAAGCGAGGCCACCAGCACCCTACCGAGTGCTGGTGGCCTCGCGCTCACGGGAGCATGAGCATCTGGTGGAGACGGTCCGCCGCCTGGCGGCGGCCCGACATCTGGTGCGCGTCCGACATCAGACGGAGATCGCCCGGTCGGTCGCCTTGACCGGTGCCGGCAGGATCGTGGAGCCCTCGAGGTACTCGTCGACCTGTGCGGCCGCGGCACGGCCCTCGGCGATCGCCCACACGATGAGCGACTGCCCACGACCCGCGTCGCCGGCGACGAACACGCCGGCCTCGTTGGTCGCGTAGTCGGCACGGCGGTCGAGCGCCCCGGAGACCGTGGTCGGAAGACCGAGCTGCGGCTCGATGGTGTCCGCCTCGGGGCCGGTGAAGCCCATCGCGATGAGGACGAGGTCGGCCGGGATCTCCCGCTCGCTGCCCGCCTTCGGGACCCGTCGGCCGTCGAGGTACTCGGTCTCGGCGACCCGCAGTGCGCGGACCTCGCCGGCGTCGTTCGACAGGAACTCGACGGTGGAGGCGAGGAAGTGCCGCTCGCCGCCCTCTTCGTGGGCGCTCGTGATCTCGAACACGGTCGGGAACATCGGCCACGGCTGGTCCGACGGACGCTCGAGCGGCGGCTGCTTGCCGATCGCCAGGTTCGTCACGCTCAACGCGCCCTGGCGGTGGGCGGTACCGATGCAGTCCGCGCCGGTGTCGCCGCCGCCGATGACGACGACGTGCTTGCCCTCGGCCGTGATCTGGTTGTCGACCGTCGTGCCCGCGTTCGCCTTGTTCTGCTGGACCAGGTAGTCCATGGCGAAATGCACGCCCTCGAGGTCGCGCCCCGGGATCGGCAGGTCGCGCGGCACCGTGGCACCGGTGGCGACGACGACCGCGTCGTAGCGCGACTTCAGGTCATCCCAGGTGATGTCCCTGCCGATCTCGACCCCGGCACGGAACCGGGTGCCCTCGGCCTGCATCTGGGCGAGGCGCGCGTCGATCTGGCGCTTCTCCATCTTGAAGTCCGGGATGCCGTAGCGGAGCAGGCCGCCGATGCGGTCGTCCCGCTCGTAGACGGCGACCGTGTGGCCGGCACGCGTGAGCTGCTGCGCGGCGGCGAGCCCGGCGGGGCCGGAGCCCACGACGGCGACGGTCTTGCCCGTCAGGCGCTCCGGCGGGTGCGGGGTGACCCAGCCGTTCTGGAACGCCTGGTCGATGATCGAGACCTCGACCTGCTTGATCGTCACCGGGGGCTGGTTGATGCCGAGCACGCACGACGACTCGCACGGGGCGGGGCAGAGCCGACCCGTGAACTCCGGGAAGTTGTTCGTCTCGTGCAGGCGCTCGATCGCCTGGCGGCCCTCACCGCGCCAGGTCAGGTCGTTCCACTCCGGGATCAGGTTGCCGAGCGGGCAGCCCTGGTGGCAGAACGGCACACCACAGTCCATGCAGCGGCCGGCCTGGCGCTTCAGGACACCGGACTCCTGCTGCTCGTAGACCTCTTTCCAGTCCATGAGCCGCACGGGCACGGGTCGCCGGGGCGGGAGTTCGCGTTCCTGGACCTTCAGGAATCCCTTGGGGTCAGCCACCGGTCACCTCCGAGGTCGTGTCGGGCACTGCCTGTTCCGGACGTGCGTGACGCTCAGCCACCGGTCACCTCCATGATCCTGTTCCAAACGATGTCACCGTCGGGGTCGAGCCCCTCGTCGACGGCCTGTCTGCGCGTCTCGAGCACCGCCGCGTAGTCGCGCGGCAGCACCTTGACGAAGTCGCTCAGGTCTCCGGACGCCAGCAGGTCGGACGCGAGCGTCGACCCCGTCTCGTCGGCGTGCCGGGTGAGCAGGTCGGTGACGATCTCGACGTCGGCGCTGTCGAGCGCCTCGAGCCGGAGTTCGCCGGACGCCAGTGCGTCGGTGTTCACGTGTTCCTGGCGCAGGCCTCGGACGTACGCCGTTCCACCGGACATGCCGGCACCGAGGTTCCGACCGGTCTCGCCGAGGATGAGCGCGAGCCCGCCCGTCATGTACTCGAGCGCGTGGTCGCCCACGCCCTCGACGACGGCCGTGGCACCGGAGTTCCGCACCAGGAACCGCTCGCCCACGATGCCGCGGATGAACATGCTGCCCTGGGTGGCGCCGTACCCGATGACGTTGCCCGCGATGACGTTCTCGGCGGGGTCGAAGCCCGAACCGGCGTCGGGACGGACGACGATCTGACCGCCGGAGAGCCCCTTGCCGACGTAGTCGTTGCTGTCGCCGATGAGCCGCAGCGTGATGCCCGCCGGCAGGAACGCACCGAGCGACTGCCCGGCGGAACCGCGCAGCGTCACGTCGATCGATCCGTTCGGCAGGCCGTGCTCGCCGTGCCGCAGGGTCACCTGGTGGCCGAGCATGGTGCCGACGGCGCGCTCGGTGTTGCGGATGGGCAGGTCGAGCGCGATCGAACCGCCGTGGTCGAGCACGTCCGCGGTCTGCTGGATGAGCTGCACGTCGAAGTGCTGGTCCAGTTCGTGGTCCTGCTCGCGGTGGCGGCGGCGCGGTTCGGCGTCGTCGAAGTGCGGTCCCTTGAGCACCGGCGCGAGGTCGAGGCCCGACGCCTTCCAGTGCTCGACGGCACGGTCGACGTCGAGCGCGTCGGTCTGCCCGATGGCCTCGTCGAGGCTGCGGAAGCCGAGCTCGGCGAGGAGCTCGCGGACCTCTTGTGCGATGAACTCGAAGAAGTTCACGACGAACTCGGGCTTGCCGGAGAACCGCTTGCGGAGCTCGGGGTTCTGCGTGGCGACGCCGACCGGGCAGGTGTCCAGGTGGCAGACGCGCATCAGGATGCAGCCCTCGACCACGAGCGGGGCGGTCGCGAAGCCGTACTCCTCGGCCCCGAGCAACGCGGCCACGACGACGTCGCGTCCGGTCTTCATCTGCCCGTCCACCTGCACGACGACGCGGTCGCGCATGCCGTTCAGCATGAGCGTCTGCTGGGTCTCGGCCAGGCCGATCTCCCACGGGGTGCCGGCGTGCTTGAGCGAGTTCAGCGGGCTCGCGCCGGTGCCGCCGTCGTGGCCGGACACGAGCACGACGTCAGCCAGGGCCTTCGTCACACCGGCCGCGACCGCACCGATGCCGGACTGGCTCACGAGCTTCACGTGGACGCGGGCGGCCGGGTTGGCGCGCTTGACGTCGAAGATCAGCTGCTTGAGGTCCTCGATGGAGTAGATGTCGTGGTGCGGCGGCGGCGAGATGAGGCCGACGCCCGCGGTGGCGTGCCGGGTGCGGGCCACCCAGGGGTAGACCTTGGCCGGGGGCAGCTGACCGCCCTCGCCGGGCTTCGCGCCCTGCGCCATCTTGAGCTGGATGTCGGTGGCGTGCGTGAGGTACATGCTCGTCACGCCGAACCGGCCGGAGGCGACCTGCTTGATCGCGCTGCGGCGCTCGGGGTCGAGGAGCCGGTCGACGTCCTCGCCGCCCTCACCCGTGTTCGATCGGCCACCGAGTCGGTTCATCGCGATGGCGAGCGTCTCGTGGGCCTCCTTCGAGATGGACCCGTAGGACATCGCACCGGTGTTGAACCGCTTGACGATCGACTCGATCGACTCGACCTCGTCGAGTGCGATGGGCTTCCGAGCGCCCTGCTTGAACCGGAACAGCCCGCGGAGCGTCATGAGCTGCTCGGACTGGTCGTCCACGGCGCTCGAGTACTCGCGGAAGATGTCGTACCGGCGGGCACGCGTGGCGTGCTGCAGGCGGAACACCGTGTCCGGGTTGAACAGGTGCGGCGGGCCCTGACGGCGCCACTGGTACTCGCCACCGATCTGCAGCCGCTCGTGGGAGAGCACCGCACCGTCCTGCGGGTACGCCTGGGCGTGCCGCTCGGCGTTCTCCTTGGCGATGACGTCGATGTCGACGCCGCCCAGGATCGACGAGGTGCCCGTGAAGTACTTGTCGACGAACTCCTGGCTGAGCCCGACGGCCTCGAACGCCTGCGCACCGGCGTAGCTGGACACCGTGGAGATGCCCATCTTCGACATGATCTTCAGCACGCCCTTGCCGAGCGCCTTGATGACGTTCTTGACGGCCTGCTCCGGGGTGATCCCGGGGATCATGCCGGCGCGCACCAGGTTCTCGCAGGTCTCCATCGCCAGGTACGGGTTGATCGCCGAGGCGCCGTACCCGATGAGGGTCGCCACGTGGTGGACCTCGCGCACGTCGCCGGCCTCGACGATGAGCCCGACCTTCATGCGCTGCTCGGTGCGGATCAGGTGGTGGTGGACCGCGGCGAGGAGCAGGAGGCTCGGCACCGGTGCCTGCTCGGAGTTGCCGTCGCGGTCGGACAGCACGATGAACTGCTTGCCGGACTCGATCGCGGCGTCGACCTCGTCGCACACGGCGGCGATGCGCTTCTGCATCGCCTTCTTGCCGGCGTCGACGCGGTACAGGCCCTTGATCGTGACCGTCAGGTGGCGACCCGACTCGGTCTCGAAGTGCTGGACCTTGGCGAGCTGGTCGTTGTCGATCACCGGGAAGTCGAGCGTGATCTGCTTCGCGTGCTCGGGCCCGGCGGAGAGCAGGTTGCGCTCCGGACCGAGCCCCATCCCCATCGAGGTGATGACCTGCTCACGGATCGAGTCGAGCGGCGGGTTGGTCACCTGCGCGAACTGCTGCGTGAAGTAGTCGAAGAGCAGGCGTGGACGCTCCGACAGCACGGCGATCGGGGTGTCCGAGCCCATCGCGCCCAGGGGTTCGGCACCCGCTGCCGCCATCGGGCGCAGCAGGATCCGGACTTCTTCCTCGGTGTACCCGAACGCGCGCTGACGACGGGTGACCGACGCCGGGGTGTGCACGATGTGCTCGCGCTCCGGCAGGTCGTTGAGGTTGATGCGTCCGGCTTCGAGCCAGTCGCCCCACGGACCCGAGGCGGCGAGCTCGCGCTTGACCTCGTCGTCCTCGATGATGCGGCCGGCCTCGGTGTCCACCAGGAACATCCGGCCCGGACGCAGACGGCCCTTGCGCACGACCTTGGCGGCCGGCACGTCGATGACCCCGGTCTCGGAGCCCATCACGATGAGGCCGTCGTCGGTGACCAGGAAGCGTCCGGGGCGCAGGCCGTTGCGGTCGAGGGTGGCGCCGACGAGCGAGCCGTCGGTGAAGGTGATCGCGGCGGGGCCGTCCCACGGCTCCATGAGCATCGAGTGGTACTCGTAGAACGCGCGGAGGTCCGGGTCCATCCCGACCTGGTTCTCCCACGCCTCGGGCACCATCATCGACACGGCGTGCGGCAGGGTCCGGCCGGTCAGGGTCAGCAGCTCGAGGACCTCGTCGAACGAGGCCGAGTCGCTCGCCCCCGGGCTCACGATGGGCAGCAGCGGGGCCATGTCGCCGAGCAGTTCGCTCTCGAGCTGCGACTGGCGCGCGCGCATCCAGTTGCGGTTGCCGCGCACGGTGTTGATCTCACCGTTGTGGGCGATCGTCCGGAACGGCTGCGCGAGCGGCCACGACGGGAACGTGTTGGTGGAGTAGCGCGAGTGCACGATCGCGAGCTTCGACGCGAAGCGCTCGTCGCTGAGGTCCGGGTAGAACGGCTCGAGCTGCAGCGTCGTGACCATGCCCTTGTAGACCATGGTGCGGCTCGACAGCGACATGAAGTACAGGTCGTTGTCGTGCTCGGCGCGCTTGCGGAGCCGGAAGGCCTGGCGGTCGAGCGCGATGCCGCTCCACGAGGCACCGTGCACGTCGTGCCGGATGGAGGCGACGAACAGCTGCTCGAACGCCGGCATCGCGGCACGGGCGAGCGTGCCGAGGACCTCCGGACGCACCGGGACCTCGCGCCACCCGAGGACCTTCAGGCCCTCTTCGCGGGCGAGCCGCTCGACGGCGCCCTTCACCGCGTGGCGCGCGTCGTCGTCCAGGGGCAGGTAGGCGGTACCGACGGCGTACTCCCCCGCTGCCGGCAGCTCGAAGGGCACGACGGCCCGGAGGAACTCGTCGGGCACCTGGCAGAGGATGCCCGCGCCGTCACCGGTGCCCGCGTCGGAGCCCACGGCACCGCGGTGCTCGAGGTTCCGGAGCGCACCGAGCGCCGCGTCGACGATGTCGTGACCGGGCGTGCCGCGCAGGGTCGCGACCATCGCGAGTCCGCAGGCGTCCTTCTCGTTCGCCGGGTCGTACATCCCCGTGGCGTCCGGGATCGCGGAGAAGCGGCGGTGCGGCGGCACGAGGCTCGTCGGTGCCGAGGGCTGGGTTGGCTGGAGCGCCATGGGGAACCGTCCTCACGAGGAAGTGGAACAGGGACAGCGGTGGCCCGGTGGTGCGTTCCGCCCGAGCGGGCGGGACTGGTGCCCGTGCCCGCCGTCAGTGAGTTGCCCTGCCGGCCGGCGAGGTTGCTGGGCCCCGCTTGTGGCGGAGACCGTCTGGTGCTGCTGCTGGTGGTGCTGCACGTGACCGGTGGTCGTCGGGAGCGGGTGCTCCCACCACGGGATCAGCGAGTGGTCGTGACCGGTTCGTCGCTCGTGACGCCGTCTGCTGCGTCGTCGTCGTGCTCCGAGAAGGTGTCCTCGGAGTCTACAACGGAGGTCGGACGGGGCCCGCGACCCGGCAGGTACGGGCTCGGCTCCTTGCCGGTGTGCCGGCGGCTCTGCACCACGAAGATCAGGATGCCGATGACGACCGCGGCGAGGGCGACCCACACGTTGGTGCGGACCCCGAAGAAGGTCTCGCTCGTGTCGACGCGGATGGACTCGAGCACCGAGCGTCCGGCGCCGTACCAGATCAGGTACAGGCCGAGGACCTTGCCCCACTGCAGCGTGAACTTGCGCGCGAGGAACAGGATGACGACGACACCCAGGACGTTCCAGATGATCTCGTACAGGAACGTCGGGTGGAACAGCGTGCCCTCGGGCAGACCCTTCGGGAACGCGGCGTTGCTCGAGTCGATCTCGAGGCCCCAGGGCAGGCTCGTCGGCATGCCGAAGAGTTCCTGGTTGAAGTAGTTGCCCAGACGGCCGAAGGCCTGCGCGAGCAGGACGCCCGGCACCACGGCGTCGATGAACGACGTGAAGCGCAGGCCCACCTGGCGGCAGCCGATCCACGCGCCGACCGACCCGAGGATGAGTGCGCCGAAGATGGCGAGCCCGCCCTCCCAGATGTACAGGAAGGACAGCGGGTCGATGCCGGGGCCGAAGTAGTCGGACACGTGGGTGAACACGTGGAAGAGGCGACCGCCGATGATGCCGGCGGGCACGGCCCAGATCGCGATGTCGATGATGATCCAGCGCTCGACGCCGCGGGCGTTGAGTCGGCGGTTCGCCAGGACGACCGCGGCCACGATCCCGATCAGGATGCAGATCGCGTACGCGTGGATGCGGAAGTCGAGGGGCAGCGACCAGCCGAACGCGTCGCGCAGCCAGGCGGTCAGGTCGAAGTACTGCCAGGCGGTGCTCGGGCTCGGGATGCTCAGGAGGGGCATGGAGGTGCTGTCGCCTTTCGGAACTGACGGGGCGCGGTCGACGTGGCGTCGGCCTCGCTCACTGTAGCGCGGGTCGCGGGCCCGACAGGAACTGGACTAGCGGCGGCGGGCGCCGGTGGCGAGGTCGGCGGCACGGTCGGCCACGCCCTGCACACCGAGGTCGGCCAGCGCGCGGACGAACGCGGACCCGACGATGGCACCGTCGGCGTACTCGAGCACCTCGCCGACCTGCTCGGCCGTCGAGATCCCGAGTCCCACGCAGGTGCGCTCGACCCCGGCGTCGCGCAGGCGCGACACCACCGTGCGTGCGGCGACGTCGACACCGGCCCGTGCACCGGTCACACCCATCGTGGAGACGGCGTAGACGAACCCACGGCTGGCCTGGACCGCCTGGCGCATGCGCTCGTCCGACGAGGACGGTGCGGCGAGGAAGACCCGGTCGAGCCCGGTCCGCTCGGAGGCCTCGGTCCACGCGGAGGCCTCGTCGGGGATGAGGTCGGGCGTGATGAGGCCGGCGGCTCCGGCGGCGACGAGGTCATCGGCGAAGCGGTCCACGCCGTAGCGCAGCACCGGGTTCCAGTACGTCATGACGAGCACCGGCACGTCGGCCCGCTCGGTGATCTGCTGCACGGCGTCGAAGACCTGTGCGACCCGGAAGCCGTTCGCCAGGCTCTCCTCGGCCGCCCGCTGGATCACGGGGCCGTCCATCACGGGGTCCGAGTACGGCAGGCCGAACTCGATGACGTCCACGCCGTTCTCGGCGAGGGCGACGGCGGCGTCGACGCTGGTCTGCAGGTTCGGGTACCCGGCGGGCAGGTAGCCGACGACGGCTCCGGCGCGCTCGGCGTTGGCGGTGTCGATCGTCGTGGCGACGGTCCGGTTCGTGGTCACAGCTGCACCGCGTTCTCGTCGAGGATGCCGAAGTAGCGACTGGCGGACGCGACGTCCTTGTCGCCCCGGCCGGACAGGTTCACGAGCACGACGCCCTCGGGGCCGAGCTCCTTGCCGAGCTTCATGGCACCGGCGAGGGCGTGGGACGACTCGATCGCCGGGATGATGCCCTCGGTCTGGCTCAGCAGGCGGAACGCCTCCATCGCCTCGGTGTCGGTGATCGGCTGGTACTTCGCGCGGCCGATCGACGCCAGGTACGCGTGCTCCGGTCCGACGCTCGGGTAGTCGAGTCCGGCGGAGATGCTGTGGCTCTCGATCGTCTGGCCGTCCTCGTCCTGCATCAGGTACGACTTCGCGCCCTGCAGCACGCCCTCGCGACCGAGCGTGATGCTCGCCGCGTGCCGACCGGTCTCGACGCCGTCGCCGCCGGCCTCGAAGCCGTGCAGCGCGACGGACTCGTCGTCGAGGAACGCCTCGAAGATGCCCATCGCGTTCGATCCGCCGCCGACGCAGGCCGCGACGGCGTCCGGCAGGCGCCCGACGCGGTCGAGGACCTGCTGGCGCGCTTCCTCGCCGATGACCTTGTGGAACTCGCGCACCATCTCGGGGAACGGGTGCGGACCGGCGACCGTGCCGAGCAGGTAGTGCGTCGACTCGACGTTGGCGACCCAGTCGCGCAGGGCGTCGTTGATGGCGTCCTTCAGGGTGCGCGAACCGGTCTCGACGGGGATGACCTCGGCGCCGAGCAGTCGCATCCGGGCCACGTTGAGGGCCTGTCGCTCGGTGTCCACGGCGCCCATGTAGACGACGCACTCCATGCCGAACAGTGCAGCAGCGGTCGCGGTGGCGACGCCGTGCTGGCCGGCACCGGTCTCCGCGATCAGGCGGGTCTTGCCGAGCCGACGGGCGACGAGGGCCTGGCCGAGGACGTTGTTGATCTTGTGGGACCCGGTGTGGTTCAGGTCCTCGCGCTTCAGGATGACCCGGGCACCACCGGCGTGCTTCGCGAACCGCGGCACCTCGGTGATGATCGAGGGGCGCCCGGTGTAGTCGCGCTGCAGCTCGTCGAGCTCCGCACGGAACGCCGGGTCCGCCCAGGCCTGGCGGAAGGCGGCCTCGAGCTCGTCGAGCGCGAGGACGAGGGACTCGGGGACGAAGCGTCCGCCGAAGTCACCGAAGTAGGGGCCGTGCAGGTCGCGGAGTGAGGTCACGATGTGTCTCCCGGGACGAGTCCGACGCGGCTGGTCGGCCGCGTCGGACGGGTGGAACGTGCGGCCGCGGTCGGCGGCCTCGATACGTGGGCGGAGCCGGTCAGGCCCGGTCGGCGGCGTCGACGAACGACGCCAGGGTCGCGGCGGGGTCGTCACCCGTCACGAGCGCTTCGCCGACCAGCACGACGTCGGCGCCCGCCGCACGGTAGTGGGCGACGTCGGCGGGACCGGAGACCGCGGACTCGGCGACCCGCACGACCCCGTCGGGGATGCGGTCGGCGAGCGACCCGAACAGGTCGCGGTCGAGCGAGAAGTCGGTGAGGTCCCGCGCGTTGACGCCGAGGATGCGGGCACCGGCGTCGAGGCCACGCGTGACCTCGTCACCGGAGTGCGCCTCGACCAGCACGCGCATGCCGAGTTCTTCGGCCAGGGTGTGCAGCTCGACCAGGCGCGCCTGCTCGAGCGCCGCCACGATGAGCAGCACGACGTCGGCTCCGGACGCCCGGGCCTCGATCACCTGGTACGGGTCGGCGATGAAGTCCTTGCGGAGCACGGGGACCCCGACGCGGGCCTTCACGGCCTCGAGGTCGGCGAGGCTGCCGAGGAACTTGCGGCCCTCGGTCAGGACGCTGATCGTCGAGGCCCCGCCACGCTCGTAGTCGGCGGCGAGCGCGGCCGGGTCGGCGATCGCGGCCATCGACCCGCGGGACGGGCTGGCGCGCTTGACCTCGGCGATGATCTTCACCCGGTCACCCGGGCTGAGGAACGCGAGGGCGTCGAGCGGCGACGCCACCCGGTCGAGGTCGCGTTCGACGTCCGAGTACGGACGGTCGACACGACGGGCGGCGGCGTCCTCGAGCGCGCCCGCGACGAGGGTCTCGAGCACGTTCGGCATCGGGAGACCCCTACTCGCCGTGGTGCTTGGGGACGAACTTCGGACCGTCGACGCCGTAGCCGGCCTTCTTCATCACGCCACCAACGATGAGGCCGATGAGGACGACGCCAGCGGAGGCCCAGACGCCCCACGGCTGGTCGAACCAGAAGAACAGCGTGCCTGCCGCGAATCCGATCAGCATGATCACGACGGCGGTCCAGGCGGCCGGCGAGTGGCCTTCGCCGAGTTCTGCGGGCTCAGTGTTGCTCACGGTGCTCCTCGTTCTGCTCCGGCGTCGTCGGTCGAGCGACGCCCTGTCGATCCTACCGTGTCGTCACTCGGCGCCCCCGCGCCCGCGCCGTCGGCGGTGGTCGGGTCCACGCCCGCGCTCAGGTCGTCCCAGTCGACGACCGCGTCGCGCTGGACGGGAGCTGCTGCACGTGCTGCTGCGGCGGCTCCGGCGGTGGCGGCAGCGTACTTCCGGCTCGGGCCGGGCCAGGCGCGCTGGACCACGATGACGACCACGCCGAGCAGCACGGCGAGCACGCCACCCGCGATCCCGACGGCGGGCCACGGGCTCACGGAGACGCTCGACACGACACCGCGGACGGCACCGAGGTCACTGACCCCGGCGACCTCGCCGACGGCACCGCGTGCAGCGGCGATCGGGTCGCCGAGGGCGGTGATGCCGCTGACGACCACGCCGAGGCCGAGCAGGATCTCGACGGCGGCGAGCACGATGCGCAGCACCCGCCCCGCGATGGTCATCGCCAGGAAGAGCGCGAGGCTCGCGATCGCCAGCGCGGTGTACTGCGGCACGACCGCCGCCCCGTCGGCCGCGACCGTCGAGGTGACGGCGGCGCCGGCGTGCAGGCGGACGGTGAACCAGGTCTGGGTCCAGGCGAGCATGATGACGCCGGCGACCAGGAGCCCGGCGACGACGACGATCGGACGCGAGCGCTTCACGAGCGGACCTCGCGCATCCGGTTGGCGGTGGCGACGGCACGCAGCGGGGCGGCGGCCTTGTTGACCGCCTCGACGTGCTCGGTCTCCGGATCGGAGTCCGCGACGAGTCCGGCACCGGCCTGCACGCGGGCCACGCCGTCCTTGATCAGGGCGGTCCGGATCGCGATCGCCAGGTCGGCGTCACCCGCGAAGTCGAAGTACCCGACGACACCGGCGTACGCACCGCGCTTCGCCGGCTCGAGCTCGTCGATGATCTCGAGCGCACGCGGCTTCGGCGCGCCCGAGAGCGTGCCGGCCGGGAACGTCGCCCGGAACACGTCGATCGCCGAGGCGTCGGGGCGCACCCGCCCCTCGACGCTCGACACCAGGTGCATGATGTGGCTGAACCGCTCGACGGTCATGAACTCGGTGACGCTGACGGTGCCCGGCTCGCACACCTTCTGCAGGTCGTTGCGTGCGAGGTCGACGAGCATCAGGTGCTCGGCGCGCTCCTTCGGGTCGCCGAGCAGGTCCTCGCCGAGGTGGACGTCCGCTTCCGGGGTCGCACCGCGCGGGCGGGACCCGGCGATCGGGTGCGTGATGGCGCGGTCGCCCTGCACCTTGACCAGCGCCTCTGGCGATGCGCCGACGATCCAGAACCGCTCGTCGGCGGTGTCCGCGAGGGCGAGGAAGTACATGTACGGACTGGGGTTCAGCGTCCGGAGCACCCGGTAGACGTCGAGCGGGTCGGCCGTGACCTCGTGGTCGAACCGCTGCGAGATGACGACCTGGAACACGTCACCGTCGCGGATGAAGCCCTTCGAGCGCTCGACGGCCGCCATGTAGTCGGCCGGACTCGTGCGGTGGGTGGGGGTCGGCTCGGCGATCTCGAAGGCCTCGGCCACGGTCGCGACGCTCGGCTGCACCAGGTCGCCCTGCATGCGGTCGAGGCGCTGCTGCGCGTCCGCCCAGAGCGTGTCCGCGTCGTCGGTGCCGTCGTTCAGCACGCTCGCGACGAGCAGCACGAGACCGGTGCGGTGGTCGAGCGCGGCGAGTTCGGAGACGAAGGACAGCGCCTGTCCGGGCACGTCGAAGTCGGCCGGCGGCACGTTCGGCAGGTGCTCGAGCTGGCGCACGGCCTCCCACCCGATGAAGCCGACGGTCCCGCCGACGAGCGGCGGCGAGCCGGGCACGCGGGGCGTCGCCCAGCGCTCGTGCAACCGTGCCAGGACCTCGAGGGGCGCGCCGTCGAGCGACCCGACGGCGCGCTCGGCGTCGATGCCGGTGTCGATCCAGGCCGCGCGGTCGCCGTCCTGGGTCAGGACGCCGAAGCTCCGCACGCCGACGAACGACCAGCGCGACCACAGGCCGCCCTGGCCGGCGGACTCGAGCAGGAAGGACCCGGGGCGGCCGTCGGCGAGCTTGCGGTAGACGCCGACCGGCGTCTCGCTGTCGCCGTACAGCGCGCGGACGACCGGCAGGACACGGTGGTCGCCGAGCAGGCCGTCGAACTCCGGTCGGGAGGTCGTGTGCGGGGTCTCGGAGATCGTCGCGGTGGTCATCGGCTCGGCTCCACGGCCGTGTCCGCCGGGGCGGACATGGTCACGGGCGCGAGCGGGTCGACGTCGAAGCACCGGTGCGCACCGGTGTGGCACGCAGCCCCGACCTGCTGCACCGTGACGAGGAGCGTGTCGTCGTCGCAGTCCAGCGCGGCACCGCGGACGTACTGGGCGTGTCCCGACGTGTCGCCCTTCCGCCAGTACTCGTTCCGCGACCGCGACCAGAAGGTCACACGGCCTTCGGTGAGGGTGCGGCGGAGGGCTTCCCGGTCCATGTAGCCGAGCATGAGGACGTCCTTCGACGATTCCTCCTGCACGATGGCGGGGAGCAGGCCGTCCGCACCGAAGTGTGCGCGGTCGAGGACCGCCTCGGTGTCGGTGCTGGTGCTGTCGGTCATGAGGCTCCTAGCCTACGGCGGCGGATCAGCGGACGGCGTGGCCGGTCGCGCGGAGCGCGGCCTTGACGTCCCCCACGGTCATCTCGCCACGGTGGAAGACGCTGGCGGCGAGGACTGCATCCGCACCCGCGTCGACGGCCGGGGCGAAGTGCTCGACGCGACCCGCGCCTCCCGAGGCGATCACCGGGACCGACGAGACGGCGCGCACCGCGGCCACGAGTTCGAGGTCGAACCCGTTCTTCGTGCCGTCGGCGTCGATGGAGTTGACGAGCAGCTCCCCCGCGCCCCGCTCGACGGCCTCGCGTGCCCACGCGATGGCGTCGAGGTCGGACTCGGTCCGCCCGCCGTGGGTGGTGACCACGAAGCCCGAGGGCATCCGGTCGGAGCGCTTGACGTCGAGCGACAGCACGACGGCCTGGGCCCCGAACCGGTCGGCGATCTCGCCGATGAGCTCGTGCCGGGCGATCGCTGCGCTGTTCACGCCGATCTTGTCTGCGCCGCACTGCTGCAGCCGCGAGACGTCGTCCACACTGCGCACCCCGCCGCCGACGGTGAGCGGGATGAAGACCTGCTCGGCCGTCCGGGTCACGGTGTCGTACATCGTCGCCCGGTTCTCGACCGTGGCGCCGACGTCGAGGAAGGTCAGCTCGTCGGCACCCTGCTCGTAGTACCGAGCCGCCAGCTCGACGGGGTCACCGGCGTCCTGCAGGTCGAGGAAGTTCACGCCCTTGACGACGCGCCCTCCCTTGACGTCGAGGCACGGGATGACCCGGACCGACACGCCACCGAGGGTCACAGGCGTGCGGCGTGGATCGGGCTGACGAGGATCGCCCGGGCGCCGAGGTCGTAGAGCGCGTCCATGATGAGGTTCGCGTCGTCGCGCGGGATCATCACGCGGACCGCGGCCCAGTCGCGGTCGTGCAGCGGCGACACGGTGGGCGACTCGATGCCGGACGCCACCGCCGTCGCCTGCTCGAGCAGGGCCGTGGGGACGTCGTAGTCGAGCATCACGTAGCCACGGGCGACGAGGACGCCCTGCAGGCGTCGGCGCAGGACGTCGATACCCGGGATGGTCTCGTCGGTGGAGACGAGCACCGCGGTCGACTCGAGGATCACCGGGCCGAAGATCTCGAGGCCCGCCTGCCGGAGCGTGCTGCCCGTCGACACGACGTCGGCCACGGCGTCGGCGACCCCGAGCCGCACGGCGCTCTCGACCGCGCCGTCGAGCTTCACGAGCGTGGAGCTGACCCCGTGCTCGGCGAGGAAGGCCCCGACCAGGCCGGGGTAGCTCGTGGCGACCCGGACGCCGTCGAGGTCCTGCAGCGAGCCGAACCGACCGGGCGTGCCGGCGAACCGGAAGGTGGAGTCGGCGAAGCCGAGCGCGTCGACCTCGTGCGCCTCGGACCCGGAGTCGAGCAGCAGGTCGCGGCCGGTGATGCCGACGTCGAGCGCGCCGGACCCCACGTACGTGGCGATGTCCCGCGGGCGGAGGAAGAAGAACTCGACGCCGTTGCGCTCGTCGAGCAGGTGCAGCGCCTTCGGGTCGCGGCGGCCGGCGTACCCGGCCTCCCGCAGCATGTCGGACGCGGTCTCGGACAGGGAGCCCTTGTTGGGCACGGCGATGCGGAGCATCAGTGGGTCTGCTTTCTGTGGGGTCGTCGGCGGTCGTCGGTGCGCCGGGCGGCGCTTCCTACAGATGTCGCCAGACGTCCGCCGGGGTGAGCCCCTTGGCGACCATGAGGACCTGGAGGTGGTAGATCAGCTGGGAGATCTCCTCCGAGGTCCGCTCGTCGCCCTCGTACTCGGCCGCCATCCAGACCTCGGCGGCTTCTTCCACGATCTTCTTGCCGATCTGGTGCACGCCGGCGTCCAGTTCGGCGACGGTGCCGGAGCCCTCGGGGCGCGTGCGCGCCTTCTCGGTGAGCTCCTGGAACAGGTCGTCGAACGTCTTCACGGGGTCCAGGCTACCGGTCTCCGCTGACGCTGCCGACGCACCGTCCGGACGGGAGGCAGTGGTCGCCTCGGTGAAGCCGGTGCGCTCCGGCGCTCCCCCGGTCACGAGCGAGCCCGAGCGGCGGCCTCGCGCAGGTCGGCGATGCGCGCAGCGGGTTCGCCGCCGTACACCGCGGAGCCCGCGACCAGCGTGTCAGCGCCGCTCCGCACGGCCTCGGGCACGGTGTCCACGGCGATCCCGCCGTCCACCTCGAGCCACACGTCGAGCCCGGAGGCGTCGACGGCGGCGCGGGTGTCGGCGAGCTTCGGCATCACGGACGGCATGAAGGACTGGCCGCCGAACCCGGGCTCGACCGTCATCAGCAGGATCATGTCGTAGGCGTCGAGGTGGTGCAGCACCTGCGTGATCGGGGTACCGGGCTTCACGGCGACGGCGGCCCGGGCACCGTTCGACCGGATCGCGGCGGCGGTCGCCACCGGGTCGTCGGCTGCCTCGAAGTGGAACGTGACGCTCGACGCACCCGTCTCGGCGTACTTCGGCGCGTTGCGGTCGGCGTCGGTGATCATCAGGTGCACGTCGAGCGGCACCGGCGACACCTGCTGCAGGCGCTGCACGATCGGCAGCCCGAGCGTCAGGTTCGGGACGAAGTGGTTGTCCATCACGTCGACGTGCACCAGGTCAGCGGTCTCGATGCGCTGGAGTTCGCGCTCGAGGTTCGCGAAGTCGGCGGACAGGATGCTCGGCGAGATGCGGATCGTCACCGGGCAAGCCTACCGGCGTGCCGTGGGCCGGGGCCTCAGTCGACGCGACGGAACAGCGCGATGAACATCGCGTCCGTCCCGATGCGGTGCGGCCACAGCTGCGCGGTGGCGCCGTCCGCGATCTCGGGGTCGCGTGCGGCGACACCCCGGACGATCGTGGCGGTGTCGAGCTGCTCGAGCCGGTCCCCGTGCCGCCCCATCAGCGCGTCGACCTGCCCGCGGGTCTCGGCCAGGTGCGGCGAGCACGTCACGTACGCCAGGGTCCCGCCCGGTGCGAGCACCCGGACGGCGGCGTCGAGCAGTTCGGTCTGCAGGGCGGCGAGCTCCTGGACGTCCTCGGGGACCTTCCGCCACCGCGCCTCCGGCCGGCGACGCAGCGCGCCGAGCCCGGTGCACGGGGCGTCGAGCAAGATGCGGTCGAAGGTCATCCCGGTGCCGTCCCGGCCGTACCGACGGCCGTCGCCCTCGACGACCCGAACGTGGTCACCGAACACGCCGAGGGCGTTCCGCACGAGTCCGGCGCGGGCGGGGACGAGCTCGTTCGCGACCAGGGTCGCGCCACCCTGCTGCGCCTCGGCGGCGAGCAGCGCGGCCTTGCCGCCGGGGCCGGCGCACATGTCGAGCCACCGCTCCCCCGCGCGCACCGCCGACGAGCGGCTCAGCGCCAGCGCGGCGAGCTGCGACCCCTCGTCCTGCACGCGCAGGCGTCCGGCGGCGACGCCCGGCACGCGCGCCGGGTCGCCGCTGATACCGCGGATGCCGACGGGCGAGACCGGCGCGGCATCCGCCTGCACCACGGGTGCGCTGGACCGGACGGGAGGCACGGTGCCCGTCGCACCGTCGGCCTCCGGTTCGTCGTCGGCGGGCACCAGCGCCGCGGGCACGTCGTCCGCACCGGTCGCGTCGGCGAACGCGGCATCGGTGTCGTCGTCCGACGCGGTGCGCACGGTCGCGGTGACGATGTCCTCGTCGGTCGCGAGCCCGGGCAGGGCCGCGAGCTGCACCCGGGGTGCGACGTTGTCGGCGGCGAGCAGGGCGGCGAGCTCGTCGCGAGAGCGTTCGGCGGCAAGGGCGTCGCGGAGTGCGGCGACGACCCAGACCGGATGCGACCAGCGGGTGGCGAGCAGGGCGTCGCCGGCGCGGCCCTCGGTGATCAGGGCGTCCCACTGCTCGTCGGTGCGGGCCGCGATCTTGCGCATCACCGCGTTGACGAATCCGGTGGCTCGGCGGGCTCCGACCTCGCGGGCGAGCTCGACCGTGGCGTCGACGGCTGCGTGGGTCGGTGTGCGCATGGCGAGCAGCTGGTGGGCGCCGAGGCGCATCACGTCGAGGACGTCCGCCTCGATGTTCTCGGCTCGACGACCGGACGCCAGCGCGATGATCACGTCGTAGCGCCCGAGCATCCGGATCGTGCCGTAGGTCAGCTCGGTCGCGAACCCGGCGTCGCGGGCGGTGAGCCCGGCGCGGCGGATGCGTGTCGGCAGCAGCAGGTTCGCGTAGGCGTCGTCGACCTGCACGGCGCGGAGCACGTCGAACGCGACCCGGCGGGCGCTGGCCGGACGCGGGCCGCGGCGGGCACCCTGGGGCGTCGTCTGGGGGCTCATGCGAGGACCTTCCCGTCCAGTTCGCCCAGGCCACGGGCCCAGGCGGCGGCGTCCATCGCCTTCTTGCCCGCGGGCTGCACCTCGAGCAGCACGAGCGGACCGTCACCGGTCCCGACGAGCAGCCGCCCGCCGTGGAGCGCGAGCGCGCCGGGCGCGAGCGACGGGGCGGGGTCCGCCGCGCCTCCCGACCAGCGCTCGCTGCGGAGCAGCTTCACTCGGGTCTCGCCGAGGTGGGCGTACCCACCCGGTTCCGGCGTGACCCCGCGCAGACGTGCGTGCACGACCGCGGCAGGCGCGGCGAAGTCCGTGCGGCCGTCCTCGATGGTGAGCTTCGGGGCGAGGGTGGGCTCACCCGACTGCTCGGTCGCGACGGCGGTGCCGGCGGCGATGCCGTCCACGACGTCGGCCACCACCTCGGCGCCGACCTCGGCCATCGCGGCGAGGACCTCACCCGAGGTCGCCTCGGGGTCGATGTCGAAGGGCCGAGCGGCGAACACCGGGCCGGCGTCGAGCGCCTCCACCAGCTGGAAGACGGTGGCGGCGGTCCGGGTGTCG
Source organism: Curtobacterium sp. MCPF17_021 (assembly GCF_003234605.2). Classification (NCBI taxonomy): domain Bacteria; kingdom Bacillati; phylum Actinomycetota; class Actinomycetes; order Micrococcales; family Microbacteriaceae; genus Curtobacterium; species Curtobacterium sp. MCPF17_021. Next base: position 2,121,709 of record NZ_CP126252.1, read on the forward strand.
CCGGCCATCACCGCGCGCTGCACGGGGGCGGCGCCGCGGTACGCCGGCAGGTCGGAGAAGTGCAGGTTGATCCACCCGTGCCGCGGGGCGTCGAGGGCCGGGCGGCGGAGCAGCGCGCCGTACGCGACGATCACGCCGAGGTCGACGTCGAGGTCGGCGATCCTGGCGGTGACGTCGTCGTCCACGCGCGAGGCCTCGATGACCGGCAGCCCGAGTTCCGCGGCGAGGACGGCCACCGGGGTCGGGGTGAGGACGCGCTTCCGGCCCTGCGGGGTGGCCGGCCGCGTGAGCACCGCGACGATCTCGTGGTCGGACGCCGCCAGAGCGCGGAGGGTGGGGACGGCCGCAGCGGGGCTGCCGGCGACGACGAGACGCATGGGCTCGATCCTCCCACGTCGACAGCACCCCCGGGCTCCGCCCGCCTGTCCAGAGCACGCGGCGCTCCGGACTGCCTGTGCGCCGGCAGAGCATCGGCTGCGTACGTTCTGGCTGCACCGACGGAAGGAGCCCCATGACCGACCGAGAACTGCCCATCCCGGACTTCGACCACGTCCCGCTCGGCAACCTGACCGAGCACCTGACGGCCCTCGACCGCGAGCAGCTCCAGGTGTTGCTCGACCACGAGAACGCCCACGGCGCACGGCTGCCGGTGCTCGAACGGATCCGGCACCGGATCGAAGCGCTCGACGGCGGGGCGGAACCGACCGGTTCCGTGCCGGAGCACCTCCCCGAAGTGTCCGTGGGGGCCTCGGCACCCTCGGCCGTCACCCCGGCGACCGCCGGACCGAAGATCAACCCGCCCTCGCACGGCGTGCCCACCAATCCCGTCCAGGAGACACCATGAGCGACGTCACCACTTCCACCAACCGCTACGCCGGTTCGTCCATCCAGAAGGCCACGCTCGTGGTCGGCATCGTGTTCCTGCTCGTCGGGATCGCCGGCTTCATCCCCGGCATCACCACGGGCGACCTGGCCGGGGCCGGACACGAGTCGATGGGCATGCTGCTCGGCATCTTCCAGGTGTCCGTGCTGCACAACATCGTGCACCTGCTGTTCGGGGTCGTGGGCCTGCTCGCCGCGGCGCGCGCATCGGGCTCGCGGATGTACCTGGTGATCGGCGGGATCGTCTACTTCGTCCTGTGGATCTACGGCCTGTTCACCGCCGGCCACAGCTCGGGTGCGAACTTCGTCCCGCTGAACAACGCGGACAACTGGCTGCACCTCGTGCTCGCCGTCGGCATGGTCGCCCTCGGCGTCGTGCTGCCGCGCGAGCGCCGTCGGCCCGCCAACGCCTGACCGACCCGCACCAGGCTGTCGCCACACCGCGGCAGCGCCCGAACGACACCGCCGACGTCCGACGACGTCCGCGGTGTCGTTCTGCGTCGGGCCGCACGCGCGACCGGCCGGGTCAGACCTCGGAGAACGGCTCCGCGTCGTCCAACCGCACCCGCAGCGTCGGAGCGGCCCGTCGTCGGTTGCCGCCCTTGAGCACCCGCCGGGTCGACGAGCGCCGGATCACCTCGGCCTTGAGCGTCGCGGCGACCTCGGCCCCGTGCGCGTACGGGAACCGCACGATGGCCCGGACCGTGCCCGGCAACGTGTCGTCCTCGACCGGGACCGGGCCGAGCACCGGACCGACGACAGCGTCGCCGAGGGCCTCGACCGCAGCGATGACGGCCTCGTCGGTGCCGGTCATCGTCGCCACCCGCACCGCCGGCGGGAAGTGGAGTTCGCGGCGGTCGGTGAGCTCGTCGTGCGCGGGACCGTCGAGCCGCCACAGGGCCATCGCGGAGGCCAGGCGCCCGCCAATCCCGACCAGGTACACCTCGGCACCGGGGGCCGACTTCGCGGCGGCGTTCGTCCAGAAGCGCAGCACGTCCTCCTGCACCCGCAGCCCTTCGCGGGAGAGCATCTTCTCGCCGTCGAGCAGCAGCACGCAGGCGTAGCCGCCCGGCACCGACGGCTCGGCCCCACGGGTGGCGACGACGACCGATGGCTTGGCGGGGACCTCGTCGAGCGGACGGGATCCGTCCGCGACGATGATCCGGGTGCCGGGGAACGCCCGCCCGAGCTCCTCCGCGGTGCGCTGGGCCCCCTGGCCGACCGGCTTCACGGTGCCGTTGCCGCACGTCGGGCAGCGGAACCTGACGGCCAGGGCACCGCAGAACCGGCACTGGGGCGTGGCGCCGCGGTGCGGGCTGCCGAGCGGCCCGCCGCAGACCCGGCAGTGCGCGCGTTCGCCGCACTCGGCGCAGACCAGCCCCGTACCGAAGCCCGGGCTCGCGACCTGCACCAGGACGGCACCGTGCTGGCTGGCCTCGCGCGCGGCACGCCAGGCGGAACTCGGGATGCGCGCCTGTGCGGCGAACCCCTCGGCCCCGGTCTGCTGCACGGTGGGGATGACCTTCGGCGTCTTCACGCGGTAGGGCACGACGTCCTGCAGCCAGTGCAGCTCCACCAGCCGTTGCACGTCGGTGCTGCGCGCGTGTGAGACGAACAGCAGCGCGGCCCCGGACTGGGCGGCCCGCACCAGGGCCACGTCACGCGTGTGCACGTAGGGGGCCCGCTGCTCGATGAACGAGGCGTCGCCGTCGTCCCACATCGCGATCAGGCCGAGCTCCGTCGCCGGCGCGTACATCGCCGTACGGTTGCCGATCGCGACCACCGGGTGCGTGCGGGCCTGCAGCAGGGCCTTCGCGCGCTGCCCGTTCGTCTGTTTGGCGTCGAACCGCACCACCCGTTCCGGCGGCAGCACGGCGAGCAGGGCGCGCTCGAGGTCGATGACGTCGCGGAAGTCCGGCACGGCGATCACCGCGGACTGCTCGGCCGCCACCGTGTGTGCGGCGGCCTGGGCGAGCGTCGCGGCCCACCCCGGCACCCAGACCGGTGCGTCCGCGTCACCCACCGCCACGGGCTGGGGCACGGCGGCGACCGCGGCGCGCCCGTGCTCCGTCACCACGGCCTCCAGGACGCCGTCGGCGTAGCCGGTGACGGGCGGGGCGGTCACCGGCGGCGGCGACCACGCGGTGTCACGGGCGAGCCAGGCCTTCTCGGCGCGCACCTGCCGCGGTGGCACGGCCAGGCGCAGGACGTCCGAGGCGACACCCGCGGCGCGGTCGGCGACGGCGCGCGCGAGGGTCCAGATCTCCGGCGCCAGCACGGGCACCGGGGACAGCACGGCCTCGATCTGGCTGAGCTCACCGGGGTACTCACCCTCGGTGACGATCTCGACCACGTAGCCGTCGGACATCCGTGCCCCGGTGCGCAGCGGCACCTTGACGCGGACCCCCGCGACGCAGTCGTCCTCGAGCTCGGCCGGCACCCGGTAGTCGAACAGACGGTCCAACTGCGGGAGCGGCGAGTCGAGGACGACGCGCGCGACGGTGGTCACGCGGTGCTTCAGACGGTCGCGGCGACGAGTCCTGCGGCGGCGCGGAGTTCCTCGACACGGTCGAGCTGCTCCCACGTGAACCCGGGGAGCTCGCGGCCGAAGTGGCCGTAGGTCGCGGTCTGCGCGTAGATCGGTCGGAGCAGGTCGAGGTCGCGGATGATCGCGGCCGGACGCAGGTCGAAGACCTGGCGGATGGCGGCCTCGATCGTGGCGTCGTCGACGTGTCCGGTGCCGAAGGTCTCGACGTACAGCCCGACGGGCTTCGCACGGCCGATCGCGTAGGCGACCTGCACCTCGAGCCGGTCGGCGAGCCCCGCGGCGACCGCGTTCTTGGCGACCCAGCGCAGCGCGTACGCCGCCGAACGGTCGACCTTCGACGGGTCCTTGCCGCTGAACGCGCCGCCACCGTGACGGGAGGCCCCACCGTAGGTGTCGACGATCACCTTGCGGCCGGTGAGCCCGGCGTCACCCTGGGGGCCACCGATCTCGAAACGACCGGTCGGGTTCACGATGACGTCGACGTGCGACGAGTCGAGGTCGACCAGGTCGAGGACCGGACGGATCACGTGCTCGGTGATCGCCGCGGTGAGCTCGTCGAGCGTGACGCTCGGCGAGTGCTGCGTGGAGAGCACGACGGTCTCGACGGTCTTCGGCACGACGCCGTCGTACCCGATGGTGACCTGGGTCTTGCCGTCCGGGCGCAGGAACGACAGCTCGCCCGACTTGCGGACCGCGGCGAGGCGCTCGGCCAGACGGTGCGCGAGCCAGATCGCGACCGGCATGTACTCGGGGGTCTCGTTCGTCGCGAAGCCGAACATGATGCCCTGGTCACCGGCGCCCTGACGGTCGAGCGGGTCGACCGCACCGGTGCGGGAGTCGAGCGACTCGTCCACACCCTGCGCGATGTCGGGCGACTGCGCGCCGATCGAGACCTCGACACCGCAGGTGGCACCGTCGAACGAGACGTCCGACGAGTTGTAGCCGATGCCGGTGATGACGTCACGGACGAGCTTGGGGATCTCGACGTAGCCAGAGGTCGTGACCTCGCCCGCGACGTGCACGAGCCCGGTGGTCACCATCGTCTCGACGGCGACGCGCGCGTTCGGGTCGACCGTCAGCAGTGCGTCGAGGATGCTGTCCGAGATCTGGTCGCAGATCTTGTCGGGGTGCCCCTCGGTCACCGACTCGGACGTGAAGAGGCGGAGAGCAGCTGCAGTCACCGGGATCAGTCGGTGGGCTGCTGCTGCTTGGTGACGGTGAGCTTGTCCTCGTTGATCTCGTGGAGCGCGACGGACAGCGGCTTGTCGTCGATCGTCGAGTCGACGAGCGGTCCGACGTTGTCGAAGAGCGAGCCCTCGTGCAGGTCGGCGTAGTAGTCGTTGATCTGGCGGGCGCGCTTCGACGCGAAGATGACGAGCGCGTACTTCGACTCGACCTTGCTGAGCAGGTCGTCGATGGGCGGGTCGATGATGCCCTGGGGGTTGGCCATGGTGTCTCCTCGAAGTCAGTGCACCCGTCAGGGCGCAGAGAACAAGTCTACGACCTCACGTGCCGCGGTGCCGACATCGGAGTTCACGATCCGCACGTCGAACTCGTCCTGCGCGGCCAGCTCGACCTTCGCGGTCTCGAGACGACGCGCCTGTTCCTCCGCGGATTCGGTCCCGCGGCCGATGAGCCGGCGCACCAGTTCCTCCCACGTCGGGGGCAGCAGGAACACGAGCACCGCCTCGGGCATGGCGTCGCGGACCTGCCGGGCCCCCTGCAGGTCGATCTCGAGCATGACCTTCTCGCCGGCGTCGAGCGCGCGGTCGATCGGCGGGCGCGGGGTGCCGTACCGGTACGAGTTGTGGACGGTCGCCCACTCGAGCAGCTCGCGGTCGCGGATCATGCGGTCGAACTCGTCGTCGTCCACGAAGTAGTAGTGCACGCCGTCGACCTCGCCGGGGCGCGGCTTCCGGGTGGTGGCGGAGACGCTGAGGTTGACGTCCGGGTAGTGCTGTCGGATGTGCGCGCTGACCGTGCCCTTGCCGACCGCGGTGGGTCCGGCGAGCACGACGAGCTTCGAGGCACCACGCTTGCGACCGCGGGCGGCGAGCCAGTCCGCCAGGGCGGTCCGCTGCCGGGTCCCCAGGCCACCGAGGCGCTTCGAGGGGGCGATCCGCAGGGTCCCCATGATCGCCTCGGCTCGTGCGGGGCCGATCCCCGGCAGGCTGACGAGCAGGTCACGGACCCGGAGCGAGCGTTCCGCCGAGGTCGTCTCGACCAACGAGTCGTCCCACGCGGCACGGGCGACGTCGAGTGCCGAGCGCTCCCCCGACGCGATCGCGGCCTTCACCGCGGCCCGGGCGCGTCGCGCGGCCACCGCGGCCTTCGCCGCGGCGACCCGGTCCACCTCTGGCGGGGTCCGGTGGGCGGGCAGGCCCTCGTGCTCGTCGGTCACGCTGCCGCCGCCAGTGCGGTGCGGATGCGGTGGGCGCGCTCGGTGACGAGCGCCGAGACGCCGTCCGGACCGTCGGTCAGCAGGCCGCGCGACTCGCTCACGAGCACCTGCTCGGCACGCGCGCCGTACAGCGCACGGAGGTCCTCGATGCGGGCGCCCTGGGCACCGAAGCCCGGTGCGAGGACCGGCGCGGTGCCGATCGCGTCCGCGTCGATGCCGAAGTCGTCGAGGTGAAGGGTCGCGCCGAGCACGAGCCCGACGTCGCCGAGGGCCTGATCGCCCACGGACCGGTTGTCGTCTGCCACGTCCAAGACGATACCGGCCGCGACCGTCCGGCCGGTACGCGGTCCTTCCGCGAGCACCGCGGTCTGCAGCACCCGCGCCTCGGGGTTGCTCGTCGCCGCGAGTACGAAGACCCCGGCACCGTTCCGGCGCGCGACGTCGATCGTGCCCCGGAGCGAGCCGTACCCGAGGTACGGCGACACCGTCATCGCGTCGGCCGCGAACGGCCCGGCGCGGTCGAGCCACGCCAGCGCGTAGTCGTCACCGGTGGTCCCGATGTCGCCCCGCTTCACGTCGGCGACGACCAGGAGGCCCGCGTCGCGTGCCCGACGGATCGTCGCGTCGAGCGCACGGTAGCCCGCCACCCCCGCCGCCTCGAAGAAGGCGACCTGCGGCTTCACGATCGCCGCGCGGCCGGCGGCCGCGTCGACCAGGGTGGCGCCGAACGCCGTCAGGCCCTGCTCGTCGCGGGCGAGCCCCCACGCCGCCAGGGTTGCGGCGTGGGGGTCGATCCCGACGCAGAGCGGTGAACGCTCCCCCATGGCGGACGCGAGGCGGTCACCGAAGGAGGCCGGGCCTCCCGACCGGGTCGTTGCCACGCTGGCAGCCGTCACCAGGTCGCGCGCTCGAGCGCGTAGTCCTGCAGGCTGCGGACGTTGAGCGGCGAACCGATCGTCTCGATCGCCGCGACGGCCGCCCCGATCTGCGCGATCGTCGTGAACAGCGGCTTGTCCGCCGCGACCGTGGCCGCACGGATCTCGTACCCGTCCGCACGACCGGCGGCACCCGACGGCGTGTTGATCACGATGTCGACCTCGCCCCTGGCGAGCAGGTCGACGACGCTCTCGCCGCCCTGGCTGTACTTGCCGACGATCCCGACCTCGATGCCGTTGCGGCGGAGGATCTCCGCCGTGCCCTCGGTCGCGATGATCGTGAAGCCGAGCTGCTGCAGGCGGTGCACCGGCAGCACGATCGCGCGCTTGTCGGTGTCGGCGACGCTCACGAAGACCGTGCCGCTGGTCGGCAGGCCGCCGTACGCGGCGTCCTGCGACTTGAGGAACGCCCGCGGGAAGTCGCGGTCGATGCCCATGACCTCGCCGGTGGAGCGCATCTCGGGGCTGAGCACCGAGTCGACGACCTGGCCTTCGCGGGTGCGGAAGCGACGGAAGGGCAGCACGGCCTCCTTCACGGCGACCGGCGACTGTGCGGGGACGAACGCCCCGTCACGCTCGGGCAGCATGCCCTCGGCGACGAGCTCGGCGACCGTGGTGCCGGTCATGATGCGGGACGCGGCCTTGGCCAGCGGGATGCCGAGCGCCTTCGAGACGAAGGGCACGGTGCGGCTGGCGCGCGGGTTCGCCTCGAGGACGTAGAGCACGCCGGCGCCGATGGCGAACTGGACGTTGAGCAGGCCCTGCACACCGATGCCGCGGGCGATCTTCTCGGTCGCGTCGACGACGCCCTGGATCTCCGCGCGGCCGAGACCGACCGGGGGCAGGGTGCAGGCCGAGTCGCCGGAGTGGATGCCGGCCTCTTCGAGGTGCTCCATGATGCCGCCGATGTAGAGCCGCTCGCCGTCGAAGAGCGCGTCGACGTCGATCTCCACGGCGTCGTCCAGGAACCGGTCGACCAGCAGCGGGAGCTCCGGGCCGATGATCGCCTGGTCGGCCATCCGGTCGAAGTAGTCCGCGAGCGACGGGGAGTCGTAGAGGATCTCCATGCCGCGGCCGCCCAGCACGAACGACGGGCGGACGAGGACGGGGTACCCGATCTCCTCGGCCACCGTGGTAGCGCTCGCCAGGTCGTGGGCGGTGCCGTTCCGCGGTGCGAGCAGGCCGGCGGCGTCGAGGATGGCGGAGAACTGCCCGCGCTCCTCGGCCGAGTCGATCGCGGTGGGGCTGGTGCCGAGGATCGGGATGCCCGCGGCCTCGAGCGGCTTCGCCAGGCCGAGGGCGGTCTGACCACCGAGCTGCACGACGACGCCGACGAGTTCGCCGGACGCGGCCTCGGCCTCGATGACCTCGAGGACGTCCTCGGCCGTCAGCGGTTCGAAGTACAGGCGGTCCGAGGTGTCGTAGTCGGTCGACACGGTCTCGGGGTTGCAGTTGATCATGATCGTCTCGAACCCGGCGGCGCTCAGCGCGAAGGACGCGTGCACGCACGAGTAGTCGAACTCGACGCCCTGTCCGATGCGGTTCGGGCCGGAGCCGAGGATGACGACCTTCTTGCGGTCGCTCGGCGTGATCTCGGTCTCGGTGTCGTACGACGAGTAGTGGTACGGCGTCAGGGCGGGGAACTCGCCGGCGCAGGTGTCCACGGTCTTGAAGACCGGTCGGATGCCCTGGGCGTGCCGCTCGTCACGGACCTGCTGCTCGGAGACCGGTGCCGCGTCCGTGCTGCGCAGGCTCGCGATCTGGGTGTCGCTGAAGCCGTGCTCCTTCGCCCAGCGCATCGTGTCCGCGTCGAGGGTCTCGGCGGCCCGGACCTCGTCCGCGACCTCGTTGATGAGCACGATCTGGTCGATGAACCAGGGGTCGATCTTGGTGGCCTCGAAGACCTCGTCCGCGGTGGCACCCGCGACCAGGGCCTGCTGGACCGTGACGATGCGGCCGTCGGTCGGGATCGACGACTTCGTCAGCAGGGCGTCCTTGTCGAGCTCGGCCGCCGGGGTGTCCCAGTGGAAGCTCGACCCGCGCTTCTCGAGCGAGCGCAGCGACTTCTGCAGTGCCGTCGCGTAGTTCCGGCCGATGGCCATCGCCTCGCCGACGCTCTTCATCGTCGTGGTCAGGGTGGCGTCGGCGGCCGGGAACTTCTCGAACGCGAACCGCGGGGTCTTCACGACCACGTAGTCGAGCGTCGGCTCGAAGCTCGCCGGGGTGACCTTCGTGATGTCGTTCTCGATCTCGTCGAGCCGGTATCCGATGGCGAGCTTCGCGGCGATCTTGGCGATCGGGAAGCCCGTGGCCTTCGACGCGAGGGCCGACGAGCGGGACACGCGGGGGTTCATCTCGATGACGATGACGCGGCCGTTGGACGGGTCGACGGCGAACTGGATGTTGCAGCCACCGGTGTCGACGCCGACGCGACGGATGATGTCGATGCCGATGTTCCGCATGTTCTGGTACTCGCGGTCGGTCAGGGTCAGCGCGGGGGCGACCGTGATCGAGTCACCGGTGTGGACGCCGACCGGGTCGACGTTCTCGATGGAGCAGATGACGACGGTGTTGTCGTAGTTGTCGCGCATCAGCTCGAGCTCGTACTCCTTCCAGCCGAGGATGGACTCCTCGAGCAGGACCTCGGTCGTCGGGCTGGACTGCAGCCCGTCGCCGACGAAGCGGACGAGTTCGGCCTCGTTGTAGGCGAAGCCCGAGCCGAGGCCGCCCATGGTGAACGACGGGCGGACGACCAGCGGGTACCCGAGGTCCTTCGCGAACTCCTTCGCTTCCTCCAACGTGTGCGCGATGTGGCTGCGGGCGACGTCAGCACCGGACTCGAGGACGAGCTCCTTGAAGAGCTGGCGGTCCTCGCCGCGCTGGATCGCCTCGACCTTGGCGCCGATGAGCTCGACGCCGTGCTTGTCGAGGATGCCGGCCTCGTCGAGCGCGATGGCCGCGTTCAGGGCCGTCTGGCCGCCGAGGGTCGGCAGGACGGCGTCCGGCTTCTCGATGCGGATGATCTCCTCGAGCGACGCGTTCGTGATCGGCTCGATGTAGGTCGCGTCGGCGAAGTCGGGGTCGGTCATGATCGTCGCCGGGTTCGGGTTGACCAGGATGACCCGGACGCCCTCGGCCCGGAGGACACGGCACGCCTGGGTGCCGGAGTAGTCGAACTCCGCGGCCTGACCGATGACGATCGGGCCGGAGCCGATGACGAGGACGGAGTTGATGTCTGCGCGCTTGGGCATCAGTTCGCTTCCTTGGTGATGTCTGCTGCGGGGGTCGTGGCGTCGGCGGTGGCCGCGTCGAGCGGCTCCCCGTCGCGACGCTCGCGCACCATGTCCGCGAACCGGTCGAAGAGGTACATGCTGTCGTGCGGTCCGGCGGCGGCCTCGGGGTGGTACTGCACGCTGAACGCCGGCACGTCGAGCGCGCGGAGGCCCTCGACCACGTTGTCGTTCAGCGAGTAGTGCGAGACCTCGACCCGACCGAACCCGGCCGGGGACTCGAGGACCTCGCCGAGGGGCGCGTCGACCGCGAAGCCGTGGTTCTGGCTCGTGATCTCGACCTTGCCCGTGGTCGTGTCGAGCACCGGCTGGTTGATCCCGCGGTGGCCGAAGGGCAGCTTGTAGGTGCCGAAGCCGAGCGCGCGGCCGAGCAGCTGGTTGCCGAAGCAGATGCCGAAGAACGGGCGGCCGGTGCGCAGGCTGTCCTGCAACAGCTCCACCTGTGCGTCCGACGCGGCGGGGTCGCCGGGGCCGTTCGAGTAGAACAGGGCGTCCGGTGCGAGGGCTTCCAGCTCCGCAGCGGAGATGTCCTGCGGCACCACGTGCACCTCGAAGCCGCGGGCCGCGAGGTACCGGGTGGTCGAGGCCTTCACGCCGAGGTCGAGCACGGCCAGGGTGCCGATCTGCTCGCCGACGGCGGGGACGACGTAGGTCTCCGGGGTGGACACGACCGCCGAGAAGCTCGCGCCGGCCATCGTCGCCTGCGACACGACCGCGTCCAGCTGCGACTCGGCCGACAGTGCAGCGTCCGCACCGCTGAAGACGCCGCCCTTCATGGCGCCGGCGTCACGGATGCGGCGAGTGAGTGCGCGGGTGTCGATGCCGGAGATGCCGACGATGCCGTCGCGCACCAGGTGGTCGTCGAGCGTCGCGTTCGCGCGGTGGTTCGACACCACGCGGCTGGGGTCGCGCACCACGTACCCGGCGACCCAGATGCGACGGGACTCGGGGTCCTCGTCGTTCACCCCGGTGTTGCCGATGTGCGGCGCGGTCTGCACCACGATCTGTCCGGCGTAGGAGGGGTCGGTCAGCGTCTCCTGGTAGCCGGTCATGCCGGTCGCGAAGACCACCTCGCCGAGCGTGCGCCCACGGGCGCCGTAGGCCCAGCCGTCGTACCGGGTGCCGTCTTCGAGGACCAGGACGGCCCGTTCGCGTGTCATGCTTTCTTCCCTTCGCCCGCGGTTCGCGGAGCATCGGCCGCAGTCGCCTGCGGCCCGGTCTCGGTCAGTCCCTGCAGGGCGTGCAGCGCGGCTGCGTCGCCCTCCGGGAACCGGAAGTAGGTGTCCAGGTCCGTCGCACCTGCGGCGCCGGTCGCCGTCCATCGCAGACGGACCAGTCCCCCGGGTTCGACCACTCGGTCGATCGCCCACGTGGAGCGGTCGGCGCCGCGGACCGCGTCGCGCGCGATCCAGCGGTCGTCGGTACCGGCGAGGCGCATCGCCACGCCGGTCGCGTGGACCGTCACCCCGCCGCGGCCGCGGAACCCGAGGCCGCCTGCGGTGATGCGTTCCAACGGCTGGTCGGCGCGGGTCGTCGCGACGGTGAACCCGTCCCACGACCCGACCGCCGGTGCCAGGTCGGCCGGCACGCGGACTGGAGGCACGGCTTCCGCCTGCTTCCCGGTCCGCGTCCGCCAGGTGCGCGCCATCGCGACGAACAGGGCGGCGACCGCGAGCAGGATCACCGCGCCGAGGAGCCATCGCTGCGCGTCGCCGCTCATGCGCGCGCCCCTGTCCGGAGCGCCGAGGCGTGCGCCGCGATCGTGTCCGCGTCGACGACGCGGCCGTCGAGCACCGTCGCGTACCCCTGGTGGAAGGTGGCGACGACCCGGCCGGGCAGCGTCATGCCGAGGTACGGCGAGTTCTGCGACTGCCCGGCGAGGTCGGTGACCGCGAACTCGCGGCTGGCCGACGGGTCGTAGAGCGTGATCTCGGCGGGTGCTCCCTCGGCGATGCGCTGCCCGTGCCCCTCGACCTGGCCGATCCGCGCCGGCGCCTCGGACAGCACCCGGGCGACGTCGGCCCAGTCGAGCCGGCCGTCGTCGACCACGGCGGACTGCACCACGCTCAGCGCCGATTCGAGGCCGACCATGCCGTTGGCGGCGGCGGGCCACTCGCAGCACTTCGCCTCGGCGGTGTGCGGTGCGTGGTCGGTCGCGACGATGTCGATGGTGCCGTCGGCCAGGGCCGCGCGGAGCGCCTCGACGTCCTCGCGGGCGCGGAGCGGCGGGTTCACCTTGTAACGGGCGTCGTAGCCCGGCGCACCGTCGTGGCCGGCGATGAGGTCCTCGGTGAGCACGAGGTGGTGCGGGGTGACCTCGGCCGTGACGTCGATGCCGCGGGACTTCGCCCACCGGATCACCTCGACGCTGCCGGCCGTCGAGACGTGGCAGACGTGCAGACGTGCTCCGACGTGGTCGGCGAGCAGGACGTCGCGGGCGATGATCGCCTCTTCCGCGACGGCGGGCCATCCGGCGAGGCCGAGCTCCGAGGACAGCCGGCCCTCGTTCATCTGCGCACCGATGGTCAGCCGGGGCTCCTGGGCGTGCTGCGCGAGCACCCCGCCGAAGCCCTTGATGTACTCGAGTGCGCGGCGCATGAGCAGCGGGTCGGCCACGCAGGAGCCGTCGTCCGAGAACACCCGGACCTTCGCCCGCGAGGTCGCCATCGCGCCGATCTCGGACAGGTGCGTGCCCTGCAGCCCCTGCGACACGGCGCCGATCGGGCGGACCGTCACGTAGCCCGCGTCGTCGCCGAGTGCCTGGACCTGCTCGACGACCCCGGCGGTGTCGGCGACGGGGCTCGAGTTCGCCATGGCGTTCACGGCGGTGAAGCCACCGGCGGCCGCGGCACGCGAGCCGGTGAGGACGGTCTCGGACTCCTCGTGACCGGGCTCGCGCAGGTGCGTGTGGAGGTCCACGAGGCCGGGCAGGGCGATGAGGCCGTCCGCGTCCACGGTGGTGGCGCCAGCCGTGTCGAGACCGGACCCGACCGCGGTGATGCGCCCGGCCTCCAGGCGGATGTCGGCACGCGAGCCGTCGACCAGCTGCGCGCCACGGATCAGGTGAGCGGTCATGCGGCGGACTCCTTCGCGTCGGTGCCGGTTCCGGCACTGCCCGTCAGGGCGAGGTAGAGGACGGCCATCCGGACCGAGACGCCGTTCTCGACCTGCTCGACGACGGTCGAACGGGGGTCGTCGGCGGCGACGCCGGCGATCTCGAGCCCGCGGTTCATCGGGCCGGGGTGCATGATCAGCGTGCGCTCGGACAGCCGCCCGAAGCGCGCCGCCGTCAGGCCCCAGTGCCGCGTGTACTCGCGCGGGTTCGGGAAGAAGGCGTCGTTCATCCGCTCCTGCTGGATGCGGAGCGTCATGACGACGTCCGCGTCCTCGGCCAGGGCGGTGTCGAGGTCGTGGTGCACCGCGGCGCCGAACGGGGTCGGGGTGGCGGGCAGCAGCGTCGGCGGCGCGGCGAAGGTCACGCTCGCGCCGAGGGTGCGGAGCAGCCAGGCGTTCGACCGCGCGACCCGGCTGTGCAGCACGTCGCCGATGATCAGGACGCGCACGCCGTCGAGGCCCTGGCCGCGCGAGCCGGCGCCGTGCAGGCGGCGACGCATGGTGAAGGCGTCGAGCAGCGCCTGCGTCGGGTGTTCGTGGGTGCCGTCACCGGCGTTGACCACCGGCACGTCGATCCAGTCGGCGTCGGCGAGCACCCGCGGGGCGCCCGATGCACCGTGGCGCATGACGATGCCGTCGATGCCCATCGCACCGAGGGTCTGCACGGTGTCCTTCAGGGATTCGCCCTTCGAGACGCTCGAGCCCTTCGCGGCGAAGTTCAGGACGTCGGCGGACAGGCGCTTCGCGGCGGCCTCGAACGAGATGCGCGTGCGCGTGGAGTCCTCGAAGAACAGGTTCACCACGGTCTTGCCGCGCAGGGCCGGGAGCTTCCGGACCTCGCGCGTGTTGACCTCGGCCATCTCCTCGGCGACGTCGAGGATGTGGACGGCCTGGTCGCGGGACAGGTCGGCGGTGGAGAGCAGGTGCCGCATCACGCCACCCCCTGCTCGATGAACACGGTGTCGTCGCCGTCGGTCTCGGCCAGGTGCAGCGTGACCCGCTCGTCGGACGCCGTCGGCAGGTTCTTGCCCACGTGGTCGGCACGGATTGGCAGCTCGCGGTGGCCGCGGTCGACGAGCACGGCGAGCCGGACGGCACGCGGCCGACCGATGCCCTGCAGCGCGTCGAGCGCGGCGCGGACGGTGCGACCGGAGTACAGCACGTCGTCGACGAGCACGACGACCTTGCCGTCGATGCCGCCGGCGGGGATCACCGTCCGGTGCGGCGCACGGCCGATGCCGTGGCCGAGGTCGTCGCGGTGCATGGTGACGTCGAGCGTGCCGACACGCTCCGTCCCGATGCCACCGGCGGCCGAGGACCACTCCGGCTCGATGCCGGCCAGGATCCGGCCGAGGCGCTCCGCCAGGACGGCGCCGCGGGTCGGGATGCCGAGGAGCACGAGGTCCGAGCCCCCGTGGTTGGCTTCGAGGATCTCGTGCGCGATGCGTGTCAGGGCACGCGTGATGTCGGGCTGTTGCAGGACCGTTCTGGTTCCCACGTCGACCCCCTTCCCCGCCTCACTGGACGGCATTAAAGGATGCTGACGTGGTCAACCCTACCGGGACTCCTGGTCTCCTGCGACCGTCCGACCGGACGGTGCACGACCGCCGGCGACGGCCCCGAGCACGCCGTTGACGAAGCCGGCGGAGTCCTCGGTGGACAGCGACTGCGCGAGCTCGACCGCCTCGGCGATCGCGACGGCGTCGGGCACCTCCGGGTTGAACCGGAGCTCCCACACGGCCATCCGCAGGATGCAGCGGTCGAGGACCGGCATCCTGGCGATCGACCAGCCCTGGGCGTGGTCGACGATGACGGAGTCGATCTCGTGACGGGCGTCGTCGACACCGGTGACGATCTGGCGGGCGTAGTCCCAGCTGGAGGCACGCTCCGGCTGGTCCAGGTGCCGGACCGTCTCGGTGGCGAGCACGTCCGCGATCGGCAGCTCGCGCACCTCGGCGACGTACAGCATGTCGAGGGCGCGCTTGCGGGCCTTCGAACGAGCACTCATACGGTCAGCGCCTAGGAGTTGACGCGGCCGAGGAAGCTGCCGTCGCGCGTGTCGATCTTCACCAGGGTGCCGCTCTCCAGGTAGAGCGGGACCTGGATGCGGTGGCCGGTCGCGATGATGGTCGCGTCCTTGGTGCCACCGGAGGAACGGTCACCCTGCAGGCCCGGCTCGGTCTCGACCTCGGTGACGATCGACGTCGGGAGCTCGACGTACAGCGGGTTGCCCTCGTTCATCGCGATGGTGACCATCGCGGACTCGAGCAGGTAGTTCTTGGCGTCGCCGACCACGGTCGCGGAGACCGGGATCTGGTCGTACGTGTCGGTGTCCATGAACACGTAGGAGTCGCCGTCCTCGTAGAGGAACTGGTAGTCACGACGGTCGACGACGGCGGTGTCGATCTTCGCGCCGGCGTTGAACGTGCGGTCGACGACCTTGCCGGAGACGACGTTCTTGAGCTTCGTGCGGACGAACGCGCCGCCCTTGCCCGGCTTGACGTGCTGGAACTCGACGACCGACCACAGCTGGCCGTCGATGATGAGAACGGCGCCGTTCTTGATGTCTGTGGTACTGGCCATGAGTCGTCGGTGTCCCGTTCGGTCGTGTTGTGAAGTGTCCTCGGGCCGCGGACGGCCCCGGACGAGTGTAGCGGACGCCCGCCCGGCGACCCGAGCGGTGCGCGTGCGTGCCGGACGCGCCGGTCCCGGGCGGGCGCCGGGCCCGGGCTCAGCGTCGCCGTCGGGCGAGCCAGGCGTCGATCGCCGCCCAGCCGAGCAGCACGACCGCCGCTCCCCCGAGCAACCCGCCGGCGACCCCGGTGGACAGGGCCGCCGTCGGTCGTGCCGGCAAGGACAGGTAGACGATCGCCAGGATCCCCGCCCCCGCACCGAGCAGCACGAGCAGGATGCGCCGGATCATCCCGGACACGAGCTGCCGGTCGCGGCTGTCCGCGAAGAGCCGGATGTTCACCGTGAACCGGCCGGTCTCGATCGCCTCGCCGATGCGGTCCACCCGGCGGGGCAGCCGACGGGCGGCCGACACGACGCCGAGCAGTTCCTTCGCCGCGAGGTCGCGGAGCTTGCCCGGTCGGAGCTGGTCGGTGATCTGCTCCCGGGCGAGTCCGCGGGACTCCTCGAGCAGGTCGAACGACGGCGCGAGCGTGCGGAGCGTGCCCTCGAAGATGGCCAGGGCGCGCGCCGCGGCGACGAAGTCCGGCGGCGGCTTCAACCGGTACCGCCCGAAGACCTCGACCGCGTCGTCCACGGTGTCGACGCCGATGCGCGCACCCGGGCCGAGCTCGTCCGCGACGAAGCGGGCGATGTCCCGACGGAAGTCGGGCTCGTCGTGCGCATCGCGCACGGGCGCCATCCGCAGGACCGCATCGGCGATCCGCGACGTGTCGTCCTGCAGGTACGCGGCCAACAGGTCCTGGACCGTGTCCCGGAGACCCGGGTCGAGCCTCCCGACCGATCCGAAGTCGATCAACGCGGGCCGCCCGTCGGGCAGCACCAGGACGTTCCCCGGGTGCAGGTCCGCGTGGTACAGGCCGTCGAAGACGACCTGGCGCAGGAAGGCGCGGAGGATCGCGCGCATCGGCGCGTCGAGGTCGCGCTCGGAACGCTCGGCGCGGATCGCGCTGAGCGTGTCGCCCTCCAGGAACTCCATCACCAGCACACGCCGGCCGGACAGGTCCGGGTAGGGGTCCGGGAACCGGACCTCGTCCGGACGCGCGCTGCGGGCCTGGGCCGCACGCAGCGCGGTGAGGTTCCGGAGCTCGGAGACGAAGTCGACCTGCCGGATCAGGTCGTCCGCGTACTGGCCGGCGATGTCCTGCACCCCGACCTGTCGCGCCTCGGTCGACCACCGGGCCATGAACCGGACGACCCGCAGTGCGATGTCCACGTCGCGGCGCACCGCGGCGTCGATCCCCGGCCGCTGCACCTTGACGGCGACCGCGGTGCCGTCGGGCAGCCGGGCGCGGTGCACCTGCGCGATGGACGCCGCTGCGACGGGCACCGGGTCGAAGGTCGCGAAGACCTGGTCGACCGGGGCGCCGAGCTCCTGCTCGAGGAGCGCACGGACCTCGTCCGGCGGTGCCGCCGTGACGTTCCGCTGCAGGTGGGCGAGTCCCTCGGTCCACTCCTCGGGCAGCAGGTCGTCACGGGTGGACAGCAGTTGGCCCATCTTCACGAACCCGCCACCGGCTTCCTCGAGGGCCCGGCGGAGGTGCTCGGCCTGATCGCGACGCAGGTCCGACGTTGCCGGGTCGTGCGAGAAGTCGAGACGACGGAACGGCACCAGGTGGTGGCGGCGGGCGATCGAGAGGAGTTCGGTGAAGCGTCGACCACGAGAGCGCAGGGTGGCGGTGTCGGCATCGCGCGGGCCGGAGAGGTCGCTCAGTCGGGGTGGGGTGGGCACGCCCGCCAGTCTGCTCCCCGGTGCTGGGTCCGCAGCGTGTGGGTGGCCCGGTCCGTCGCGTCGTCTGTCCTCCTCCACAGCCTGGAGGCCCGGCGCGGCTTCCACAGGTCGGCGCGGGCCCGGCGCGGGGCTCGGTCCTGGAGCGGACACTCGTGCCGTGGAGACAGCACTGATCGCGGCGTGCATCGCCGCCGGAGCGGCGATCGTCGCGGCCGTCGTCAGCTGGTTCGGGGCGTTCCAGAGTCGACGGACGTCCGATCGTGACCACGCCTGGCATCGGTTCACCTGGGCCGTCACGCAGCGGCCGGACATGAACACATACGACATTTCGACAACGGTGCTCCGAGACCTGGAGACCGTACCGTGGTGGTCGAAGGCCGATCGCCGACTCGCGAGCCGAGCGCTCCGCAGGCGAGCCAGCGCCGACCAGGCACTTGACGACGACGAACGAAGGGCCTCCGACTGATGTCGATCCTGCGACCGCTCCCCGACGCGCCCGACCTCGACGAGGACGACGACGTCCTCTTCGCCTGGGACCACGGCGCCACCGTCGACGAATGGCGGGAATCCCAGCGCACCGGTGTGGTCACCGTCTCGACGCGTGTCACCTGGTGGTGGCGCAGGATGCGACGGATCCTGCGCTGACCGGCGTGGCTAGACGCCGACCTCCTGGTAGGCGGTGAAGAGCAGGTGGTCCTCGGGGCCCTCGAGCACGACGGGCTTGCCGACGCCGTCCAGGATGATGAACCGCAGCATGCCGGAACGGGCCTTCTTGTCACGACGCATGGTGGCGAGCAGCCCCTGCCAGCGCCCGACGCCGTACGAGGTCGGCAGGTCGAGCGACTCGAGGATCGCCCGGTGCCGATCGACCGTGGCGTCGTCCAGGTGGCCGGTCAGTCGGGCGAGCTCGGCGGCGAACACCATGCCGACCGACACCGCTGCCCCGTGGCGCCACTGGTACCGCTCGGCGTGCTCGATCGCGTGCCCGAGGGTGTGCCCGTAGTTCAGGATCTCGCGTCGGCCCTGCTCCGTGAAGTCGTCCGAGACGACCTCGGCCTTGAGCGCGATGGCGAGCTCGACGACCCGGCGGAACTCCGGGGTCGTCGGGTCGGTGACCCGGTCGACGTCGGCCTCGACGATGTCCAGGATCTCGGGAACGGCGATGAACCCGGCCTTCACGATCTCGGCGAACCCGGTCAGGATCTCGTTGCGCGGCAGCGTGCGGGCGAGGTCGAGGTCCACGACGACGGCACGGGGGGCGTAGAAGGCGCCCACCAGGTTCTTGCCCTCGTTCGTGTTGATGCCCGTCTTGCCGCCGACGCTGGCGTCCACCATGCCGAGCACGCTGGTCGGGACGGCCACGTACGGCACACCGCGCAGCCAGGTCGCGGCGACGAAGCCGGCCAGGTCGGTGACGGCGCCGCCACCGAGGCCGATCACCGCGTCGGTGCGGGTGAAGTCGGCCTGCCCCATGATCTGCCAGCAGAACGCGGCGACCTCGACGCGCTTGGCGCCCTCGGCGTCGGGGACCTCGGCGATCAGGGCTTCGAGCCCGGCCTCGACCAGGAGCGCGCGGAGCTCGTTCGCCCGGGCACCGAGCGTCGGCGAGTGCACGATGAGGACCTTGGCGACACGCGGGCCCAGGATCGCGGGCAGGGCACCGAGCAGGTCCGTGCCGACGGCCACCGTGTAGCCGTCGTCACCGCCGACCCGGATCTCGGTGGTCCCGGCGGGCAGGGTCGACTCGGTCACGGTGCTCCTTCGGTGCTGGTGGTGCTGCTGGTCGTGCTGCCGGGCGCGGCGGTGGTGCCGGCGTCGCTGCGCAGCCACGTGACGACCTCGTCGACCACGCGGGACATCGGCCGGCGCGACGTGTCGACCACGACGTGCGCGAGTTCGGCGTAGGTGGCGGCCCGCTCGTCCATGATCGTCTGCCAGGCGTCGATCCCGCCGTTCGCCAGCAGGGGCCGGTCGGACCCGGCGATCCGGTCGGCGACGGCCTCGGGCGACACGGTGAGCAGGACGATGCGCGCGCCGCTCAGGGCCTGCCGGGTGTCCGCGTGGGTGACGGCTCCCCCGCCCACGGCGATCACGCCGCCGGTGGCCAGCGCCGCCCGGACCGCCTGGGCTTCGAGCGCGCGGAACGCCGGCTCGCCGCGGTCGGCGAAGATCCCGGGGATCGGCCCGTGCTCGCGCACGATGACCCGGTCGGTGTCCGTGAACGGGACGCCGAGGGCCTTCGCCACCCGCTTGCCGACGCTCGACTTGCCGGCACCCATCGGGCCGATGACGACCACGGGCGCGTCGGCGCGTCGGACGTCGGTGCTCACAGGTCGGTCGACGTCGCCGACGGCTCGGTCCGGCGCGTGCGCAGGGTCTCCGGGATCGCCGCGAGGTAGGCGTCGAGGTTGCGCTTCGTCTCGACGACGTTGTCGCCACCGAACTTCTCGAGCACCGCGTCGGCGAGCACCAGGGCCACCATCGCCTCGGCGACGACGCCCGCCGCGGGCACGGCGCAGACGTCCGAGCGCTGGTGGTGCGCCGAGGCGTCCTCACCGGAGACGACATCAACCGTGTGCAGGGCGTGCGGGATGGTCGCGATCGGCTTCATCCCGGCGCGGACGCGCAGCACGGTGCCCGTGGACATCCCGCCCTCGGTCCCACCGGCGCGGTCGCTCGTGCGGTAGATCTCGCCGTCCTCGCGGTACAGCTCGTCGTGCGCGGCGGAGCCCCGGCGGCCGGCGGTCGCGAAGCCGTCACCGACCTCGACCCCCTTGATGGCCTGGATCCCCATGATCGCCGCTGCGAGGCGGGCATCGAGCCGGCGGTCCCAGTGCACGTGCGAGCCGAGGCCCGGCGGGACGCCGTAGAACAGCACCTCGACGACGCCGCCCAGGGTGTCGCCGTCCTTCTTCGCGGCCTCGACCTCGGTGACCATGCGGGCGGAGGTCTCGGCGTCGAAGCAGCGCAGCTGGTCTTCGTCGAGGCGGTCCACGTCGTCGGGCAGCGGCAGGTCCGTGCCGTCGGGGACCCGGACGGTCCCGACCTGCAGGGTGTGTGCCACCGAGCGGATGCCGAGTTCGGCCAGGAACGACTTGGCGACGGCACCGAGCGCCACGCGCGCGGCGGTCTCGCGGGCGCTCGCACGCTCCAGGATCGGGCGCGCTTCGTCGAAGCCGTACTTCTGCATGCCGACCAGGTCAGCGTGGCCCGGTCGCGGTCGGGTGAGCGGCGCGCTCCGCCCGCGGGACATCTCGGTGGACTCGATCGGCTCGGGGTTCATGACCTCGACCCACTTCGGCCACTCGGTGTTGCCGATGCGGATCGCGATGGGGCTGCCGAGCGAGTAGCCGTGCCGGACGCCGCCGGACACGTGCAGCTCGTCCTGCTCGAACTTCATCCGCGAGCCACGGCCGTAGCCGAGCTTGCGGCGCGCGAGATCGGCACGGATGGACTCGAACGACACCGGGACACCCGCGGGCAGGCCCTCGAGCATGGCGATCAGTTCGGGTCCGTGGGACTCACCAGCAGTCAACCAACGAAGCATGCCGCAATCCTCCCACAGCGATCGTCCGTGCGACGTCGTCGCCTACTGGTAGTCGGGGTGCGCCCGCAGCCACGCCTGGAACTGCTCGACCGCCACCAGGTGCTGGTCGTAGGTGTCCGAGAAGACGGTCTTGCCCGACTCCAGGTCGACCGTCACGAAGTACAGCCACTTGCCCGGGGCCTCGTTCGTCACGGCCTTGATCGCGATGTCACCCGGGTTGGAGATCGGTGCGGGCGGGAGCCCCTCGTGCACGTAGGTGTTGTACTCGTTCGAGGCGTCCGCACGCTCGGCGTCCGTGGTCGTCACGGTGTGCGTGTTGCCCGTGCCGTACGCGACCGTGGCGTCGGACTGCAGCTTCATCCCCTGGTCGAGGCGGTTCTGGAACACCCGGGCGACCTTGGGGTAGTCGGCCGCGAGGCCGGCTTCCTTCTGCACCAGCGACGCGAAGACGATGGTGCGCTCCTGGTCGGCCTCCTTGACGCCGGCGGCGGACAGGTGCTCCTTCATGGTGTCGACCATCGACTTGAAGTACTGCTCGGCGGTCCAGCCCGGGTTGATCGGGTAGGTCGCGGGGAAGAGCCAGCCCTCGAGCGTCGTGACGCCGGACGGCAGGTCGTAGGCCGACAGGTCCTTCGCGGCCGCGTCGACCTGCTTCTCGGTCAGGCCGGCCTTCGAGACCATCCCGGCCTTGATGTCGGCGAGTGCCGTGCCCTCCGGGATGATGATCGACGCCTGGACGCGGTTGTCCTTGTCCTGCAGGGCCGCCAGCGCCGACTTCGAGCTCATCTGCTTCTTCAGCGCGTACGAACCGGGCTGGAACTGCACGTCCGGCGATGCCAGCAGGAGCTTGTAGAACACCTTCGAGTCCTTGACGACGCCGCTGCGCTGCAGCGTCGCGGCGACGTTCTCGCCGATGTCGCCCTGCTTGATCGTGATGGTCACCTTCGAGGTGCCGTTGCCCGTGTAGTCGTCTGGCTCCTGCGCGCCGCTGATCGCCGCGATGAGCTGCTGGATCTTGGGTGCGGCGAACGTGTACGCCCCGACGCCGGCCGCGAGCACGACCGCGACGATGACGAGCCCCGCGACGAGCGGTCCGCGCCGGCGCTTCGGCCGTGGCTCGCGGGGCGGCCTGGAGGCGCGTCCTCCGCCGCCTCGTCCCCCGCGTCCGCCGCCTCCCGCGGCACCACCGCCGCCGGTCGCGTCACCGTCGTCCGTCCCGTCGGCGCCGGACCCGCCGGCCGCGGCGGTCACCGCGGGCTCGGTCGACAGCTCGCCGGTCAGCAGTGCGGCGACCTCGG
The DNA here is from genome assembly GCF_003234605.2 of Curtobacterium sp. MCPF17_021. Taxonomy (NCBI): domain Bacteria; kingdom Bacillati; phylum Actinomycetota; class Actinomycetes; order Micrococcales; family Microbacteriaceae; genus Curtobacterium; species Curtobacterium sp. MCPF17_021. The sequence goes on from NZ_CP126252.1 coordinate 2,144,147, forward strand.
GGTGCAGGTCTTCGGGGCGGGTGGCGACCGGTGCGTCGGCGGGGGACGCAGGGCGTTCGTCGCGTGCGGCTGGCGGGGCCTCGGCGGTCCGTTCGGCGGCCGGCGGCTCCTCGGTTGCTGCGACGCGGGCTCGTTCGGCCTCGAGGGCGCGGGCTTCGCGTCGGGACATCGGAGGCGCCGGCGGTGGGGTCACCTGACCAGCGTCGTCGCGGTCATCGGTGCCTGTCGTGCGGTCGGAAGTCGCCTTCCGCCGCTCGGCGTCGTTGCCGGGCGCGATGATCGCGTTCCAGTCCAGATCGTCTGCCAACGTCCTCGGTCTCTCGGTCGGGAACTCCACCTGGGCACCGTCGTCCTCGCAGCTGACGACGAGAGCACCCATGTGCGGTACCGGGCAGCCCTGTCAGGGAAGCGTGGTGCCCGGAGGGGCACCGGCACTGCGCTCGTGGTCGAGCGCGTGTTGCAGAATGATAACAGCGGCTGCTTGGTCGATCACGGCCCGGGACTTCTTCGTGTTCTTGCCGGCCTGGTGCAGCCCTCGCTGGGCGGTCACCGTCGACAGTCGTTCGTCGACGAGGCGCACCGGCCGACGCGCCGCGATCCGGGCCGCGAACACGCGGGCGTCCTCGGTGGAGGCCGTGTCCCCACCCGACATCGACAGCGGCAGTCCGACGACGACCTCGAGCACGTCGTACTCGTCCGCGAGCTCCAGGATGCGCCGGAGGTCCTTCGAGTCGTCGCGACGGACGGTCTCGACCGGCGTCGCCAGCAGGCCGTCGCGGTCGCACACGGCGACCCCGATCCGGGCGCGTCCGACGTCCACGCCGAGCCGCCGCCCGGACCGGATGCCCACGGTCAGCCCGCGAGCCGTGCGGTCACGGCACGCAGCGCCGCGGGGAGCGCTGCTGCGTCCGTCCCGCCGCCCTGCGCCAGGTCCGGCTTGCCGCCGCCACCGCCACCGAGCACGCCGGCGGCCTCCTTCGCGAGGGGGCCCGCCTGCACGCCCGCAGCACGGGCGGCGTCATTCGTCGCGACGATCACGATCGGCTTGCCGCCCACGACGGCACCGAGCACGACGACGGCCGCGCCGTCACCGAGCTGGCCCCGGACGCCGGTGGCGAGCGAGCGCAGGTCGTCACCGGACTGCAGCCCGTCGACCGTCTCGGCGACCACGGTGGTGGCACCGACGGTGGTGGCGTTCCGGGCGATGGCGGGCACGCGCTGCTGCAGGTTCGCCGACTCGTACTCGGCGAGCTTCTTCTGGGCGGACCGGAGGTCCTCCATCAGGTTCTGCACGCGGGCCGGCAGGTCCGCACGGGGAGCCTTGAGCGCGCTGGAGAGCTGCGACACGATCGTGCGCTCGACGGCGAGGTCGCGGAACCCCTCGAGCCCGACCAGCGCCTCGACGCGGCGGTTCGTCGAACCGACGCTCGACTCCCCCACCAGGTTGACGAGTCCGATCTGCGCGCTCGAGGCGACGTGCGTGCCACCGCAGAGCTCGCGGGACCACGGGCCGCCGATGTCGACCATGCGGACCTCTGCACCGTACTTCTCACCGAACAGGGCCTGCGCCCCGAGGGCCTTCGCCTCGTCGATGGGCAGGATGCGCGTGGAGACCTCGAGGTCGGTGCGGATCGCGGTGTTCACGACCTCCTCGATCTCGGAGCGCGTCTCGAGCGAGACCGGCTGCGACCACGAGAAGTCGAGGCGCATGTAGCCGGACTTGTTGTACGAACCGGCCTGCAGCGCCTCCGGCCCGAGGATGTCGCGGAGCGCCGCGTTCACCAGGTGCGTCGCGGAGTGTGCCTGGGTCGCGCCGCGGCGGTACTCCGCGTCGACGACGGTGCTCGCGGCGTCACCGACGCCGACCTCGCCGGAGCGGACCTGCACGGTGTGGCTCCACAGCCCGGAGACCGGTCGCTGGACGTCGAGGACCTCGAGGTCGAACCCGTTGCCGACGATCGAGCCCTGGTCGGCGTCCTGGCCGCCCGACTCGGCGTACAGCGAGGTCTCGCCGAGGATGACCTCGGCGATGTCACCCGCGACCGCACGGTCGACGCTCACACCGCCGACGATGATGCCGAGCACACGCGTCTCGGCCTCGAGCGCGTCGTAGCCGAGGAACGTCGTCTCACCCTTGGCCCGGAACGCGCTGTACACGCTCAGGTCGGCGATCGCGGTCTTCTTGCTCTTCGCGTCGGCCTTCGCCCGGGCACGCTGCTCGGACATCAGGGTCTCGAACGCCGTGCGGTCGACGTGGACCCCGGCTTCCTCGGCCATCTCCATCGTCAGGTCGATGGGGAACCCGAAGGTGTCGTGCAGCAGGAACGCCGTGTCACCGCCGATCGACGGGGCGCCGTCCTGCTTCGCACGCTCGACGGCCACGTCGAGGATGGTCGTGCCCTGCGCCAGGGTGCGGAGGAAGGTCTCTTCTTCCGCGTAGGCGATGCGGGAGATCCGGTCGTAGTCGGACGCCACCTCGGGGTAGGCGTCGCGCATCGCGTCGCGGGACGCCGGGAAGAGCTCGGGGAACGTGGGCGCCTCGACACCGAGCAGGCGCATCGCGCGGACGGTGCGACGGAGCAGCCGACGGAGGATGTACCCGCGGCCCTCGTTCGACGGGCTCACGCCGTCGGCGATGAGCATCAGCGAGGAACGGACGTGGTCGGCGATGACGCGCATCCGCACGTCGTCCTCGTGCACGGCGCCGTAGCGTCGGCCGGAGATCTCGGCTGCGCGGTCGAGCACCGGGCGCACCTGGTCGATCTCGTACATGTTGTCGACGCCCTGCTTGATGAAGGCGACGCGCTCCAGCCCCATGCCGGTGTCGATGTTCTTGTTCGGCAGCTCACCGGTGATCTCGAAGTCGTACTTCGACCGCACGTCGGCGATCTGGTACTGCATGAAGACGAGGTTCCAGATCTCCACGTAGCGGTCGTCGTCCGTCGCCGGGCCGCCGTCGATGCCGTACTCGGGGCCACGGTCGAAGAAGATCTCCGAGCAGGGACCCGCAGGTCCGGGCTGTCCGGTCGACCAGTAGTTGGTGTCCTTGCCGAGGCGCTGGATCCGCTCGTCGGGCAGCGACGAGTGCTGCTTCCAGAAGCCGATCGCTTCGTCGTCCTCTTCGTAGACGGTGACCCAGAGGTCGTCCGGCGAGAAGCCGAGTCCGCCGTCGGTCTCCGGGTTGGTCAGGAACTCCCAGGCGAACTGGATCGCCTGCTCCTTGAAGTAGTCGCCGAACGAGAAGTTGCCGTTCATCTGGAAGAACGTGCCGTGGCGAGGGGTCTTGCCGACCTCTTCGATGTCATTCGTGCGGATGCACTTCTGCACGCTCGTCGCCCGCGGGAACGGCGCCGGGATGAGACCGGTCAGATACGGGATGAACGGCACCATGCCGGCGACCGTGAAGAGGAGCGACGGGTCGTCGGAGACGAGGGACGCGGACGGGACGACGGTGTGGCCGCGGTCACCGAAGTACTGGAGCCAACGGCGGCGGATCTCTGCGGTCTGCATGGTGCTTCCTGGGTTCAGGTCGTGGGTGGAGGAGGGTCGAGGCTGCTCGGTCGGAGCGCTCAGACGTCGGTACGGAGCTCGGCCTCGCGCGACCGGTAGCCGTCCGCGACGGCACCCGTGAAGGCCTTCGTCTTGGCGTTCACCTCGGCGAAGAGCCGGGCGCCACCGGAGGTCTGGGCGACCCGGTGTGCGACGGCGAACCCGATGACGATGCCGACGGCGACGAAGAACAGCTGCTTCACGGTGCCTCTCCCTCTGTGCACCCGGGCGGTGCATGCCCGGACAACCTTAGTCGCCGGGCACTTCCGCGCGTCCCCGTCCGCAAGACGCCGTCGTGTCGGCAGGACGCCGCCGAAACCGGGGGCGTCTCGCGCACCCGGAGGCGCGTCGCCGAGGCGACGGCGTGTTGCGGACCAACCAGGGGCCGGGCTGGAGGCCGTGCGCACGGCGCACCCCGCGCCTCCCGTCCGCCCCTGCTCACGTCCACTGCCCCACACAAGACGCCGTCGTGTCGGCAGGACGCCGCCGAAACCGGGGGCGTCTCGCGCACCCGGAGGCGCGTCGCCGAGACGACGGCGTGTTGCGAAGCGGAGGGCGGTGCCGGAACGCCGAACGGCGGGTCGCCCTCGAGAGGACGACCCGCCGTTCGGGTGTGATCAGTGGATCAGCGAGCTGCGTAGTACTCGACGACGAGCTGCACTTCACAGGTCACGGGGACCTCGGCGCGCTTCGGGCGACGCACGAGGCGGGCCTGGAGCTTCTCGATCTCGACCTCGAGGTAGCCCGGGACCTTCGGGAGGACTTCCTGGTGGCCACCGGCAGCGGCGACCTGGAAGGGCTCCATCGACTCGGACTTCGCCTTGACATGGATCAGCTGGCCCTCCTTGACGCGGAAGGAGGGGCGGTCGACGAGCTTGCCGTCGACCAGGATGTGGCGGTGCACGATCAGCTGACGGGCCTGCGCGGTGGTGCGGGCGAAGCCGGCACGGACCACGAGGGCGTCGAGGCGCTGCTCGAGGAGCTCGACCAGGTTCTCACCGGTCAGGCCCTTCGTCTTGCGGGCCTCTTCGAAGACGATGCGGAGCTGCTTCTCGCGGATGCCGTACTGGGCGCGCAGACGCTGCTTCTCACGGAGGCGGACGGCGTAGTCGCTGTCCGCACGACGGCGCGTACGGCCGTGCTCACCGGGCCCGTAGGGGCGCTTCTCGAGGTAACGGGCGGCCTTCGGCGTCAGCGGAATGCCGAGTGCGCGCGACAGGCGGGTCTTGCTGCGGGTACGTGACTTGGTAGACACAGGGTCCTTTTCTCTGTTCGAACTGAATACTCACCGGAGGCCGGGCACGCGAGTGCCGGTGGCCCCGACGACGGGATCCAGAGGGATGAGCCTGTGGGATCGGACGGCTACAGTCCGAACCTCTGCCCCCGTACCACCGGAGTGGCACTCTGTCCTCGACGCAGCCGTGCTCGAGGACCAGGACGTAGGCCCGGCAATGCTAGCAGCATCGGGGCGAGCGCAGAAGCACCGCCACTAGTGCCCGCGTGTGATCTTCCGGAGTCGTTCGAGCCGCGGCCCGACCTCGCGCTCGTAGCCGTTGGCCGTCGGCGTGTAGTACTCGGTGCCCTCGAGTGCGTCCGGCAGGTACTGCTGCTCGGCGACCCCGTGCTCGGCGTCGTGGGAGTAGACGTACCCCTTGCCGTGCCCGAGGCGCTTCGCCCCGGCGTAGTGCGCGTCGCGCAGGTGCATCGGGACCGTGCCCATGCGCCCCGCCTTGACGTCGGCCATCGCCTGGTTGATGCCGTTGTAGGCGGCGTTCGACTTCGGCGCCGTCGCCAGGTAGACGACCGCCTCGGCCAGCGGGATCCGCCCCTCGGGCATCCCGATGAGCTGGACGGCCTGGGCCGCCGCGACCGCGATGGGCAGCGCCTGGGGGTCGGCCATGCCGATGTCCTCGGACGCGGAGATGATGATCCGCCGCGCGATGAACCGGGAGTCCTCGCCGGCCTCGATCATCCGGGCGAGGTAGTGCAGGGCGGCGTCGACGTCGCTCCCCCGCACCGACTTGATGAACGCGCTGATGACGTCGTAGTGCTCGTCGCCCTGTCGGTCGTAGCGCAGCAGGGCTCGGTCGACCGCGGCCGCGACGGTGTCGGCGTCGACGACGGGCACGGTGTCGTCGTCCTCGTCCTGCGCGGCGGTGGCCGACGCCGCCGCGGCCTCGAGCGCGGTCAGGGCACGTCGGGCGTCGCCGGACGCGAGGCGGATGATCGCACTGCGGGCTTCGTCACCGAGGACGACGGCACCGCCGAGCCCGCGGGGGTCCTCCACCGCGCGGTCGACGAGCATGCCGAGGTCGGGATCGGTGAGCGGTTTGAGCGTCAGGAGCAGCGAGCGGGACAGCAGGGGCGAGATGACCGAGAACGACGGGTTCTCGGTGGTGGCGGCGATCAGGATGACCCACCCGTTCTCGACGCCGGGCAGCAGGGCGTCCTGCTGGGCCTTGCTGAACCGGTGGATCTCGTCGAGGAACAGCACCGTGGTCGACCCGTACAGGTCGCGGTGGGTCAGTGCCTTCTCCATGACCTCGCGCACGTCCTTCACGCCGGCGGTCACGGCGGAGAGCTCGACGAACTCGCGACCGGACTGCCGTGCGATGGCCTGCGCCAGCGTGGTCTTGCCGGTGCCCGGCGGTCCCCACAGGATGACGGAGACCCCGCCGGGGTTCTCACGCGTGCCGGTGGCGAGCTGCACCAGGGGCGAACCCCGGCCGAGCAGGTGCTGCTGACCGGCGACCTCGTCGAGGCTGGTGGGGCGCATCCGGACGGCGAGCGGGACGGAACCCTGCGCGAGACCGGCGCGACCACCCGTGGTGGGCGCGTGCATTCCCGAACGATCCGCTGCCATCCTGCAATCGTAGGCCGGTCCACCGACGCAGGCCGCGCCTCCCGCCAGGTGGTGGTGGTGACCGTTCGGCTACGCTCGTTGCACACTGCGACGAGAGGGCAGACCAGCACCGTGGCACCGAAGAACCCAGCGCGTGACAACCGAGAGGCGCGCGAGCGCCTCCGCCTCTACCAGGCCCGCCAGGGCCTCCACGAGCGGCAGCGACGCCGCCGCGTGCGGGACAACCTGATCGGTGCCGGTGCCCTCGTCCTCGTCGCTGCCCTCGCCACCGGGTCACAGCTCGCCTTCGCCGGCTCGAGGGGGTCGGACGCCCCGGCCCCGAGCGCCTCCGCGTCGTCGACGGCCACGCCGTCGGCCAGTGCCACGGCCGGCAACACCGGCGACGTGCCGAGCAAGTCGATCGCGAAGGGCGCGACCTGGACCGGCACGCTCACGCTCAACAAGAGCATCGACCTCGGCATCGAGCTGGACGGTGCCAAGGCGCCGCAGGCCACGAGTGCCGAGATCTCGCTGATCCGGGAGCAGTTCTACAACGGCACCACCTGCCACCGGCTCGCCGACAGCGACGGCCTGAAGTTCCTGCAGTGCGGCTCCGCGAACGGCGACGGCACCGGCGACGCCGGCTTCGAGTACGGCCCGCTCGAGAACGTGCCGGCGGACGGCGTCTACGAGAAGGGCACCATCGCGATCGCGCGGTCGGACTCCCCGTACTCGCAGTCGACGCAGTTCTTCATCGTCTACGGGGACACCACGCTCGACGGCTCCACGGGCGGCTACACGGTCGTCGGCAAGGTCACGAGCGGTCTGTCCGAGCTCGAGTCGAAGATCGCCGCGAAGGGCATCGCGTCCCCCGGCAGCGACGGCACCGGTGAGCCGAAGGTGGCGACGAAGATCACCGACGCGACCATCGCGGAGCAGAAGTAGTCCACAACCCGTCGCACCGGTCGGGCGGCGGAGCCCGTCCGTGCAATAGGCTGACGACCTGACCGTGCCGACGGTGACGTTGGCGATGCACGACCACGATCGAGGCGAGACCTGTGGGATCTGACGAAGCAACGACCTGGGGGCGGGTCGACGAGAACGGGACCGTGTACGTCCGGTACGAAGAGACCGAACGTGCTGTCGGTGAGTACCCGGACGCCACCCCCGAAGAAGCCCTCGCCTACTTCGCGCGGAAGTACGCCGACCTCGAGGGGCAGGTGAAGATCGCCGAGCAGCGCGTCCAGCGCGGTGCGTCGGCGAACGACGTCGCCCGGACGGTCGAGCACCTGACGGCCCTGGTCGCCGACGCGCGGGTGGTGGGCGACATCAAGTCGCTCGAGACCCGCGTCGGCGTTCTCGCCGAGCAGCTCGGCTCGCTCACCAAGGAGCAGGCGGAGCAGGCGCAGCAGGCCCTGCAGGACGCCCTGGCGCACCGCACCGCCCTGGTGGAGGAAGCCGAGGCACTCGCCGCGGTGGACCCCGCACGCGCGCAGTGGAAGCAGATCACGGCGCAGCTCGACGACGTGTTCGCGCGCTGGCAGCAGCACCAGCACGACGGGCCGCGGATCCCCAAGAACGAGGCGAACGACCTGTGGAAGCGGTTCCGCGCAGCGCGGTCCACCGTCGACCAGCACCGTCGTGCCTTCTACTCCGAGCTGGACGCACAGCACCGTGACGCCCGGACCCGCAAGCAGGAGCTCGTGGCGCAGGCCGAGGCCCTCGCGCCCCGCGGTTCCGACGCGATCCCGGACTACCGCCAGCTCCTCGACGACTGGAAGAACGCCGGGCGCGCCGGCAAGCGGCACGACGACGCACTCTGGGCGCGCTTCAAGGCCGCCGGAGACGTGCTGTTCGAGCAGCGCCACGCCGAGAGCGCAGCCGAGAACGAAGAGTTCTCCGCCAACCTCGAGGCGAAGCAGGCCCTGCTGACCGAGGCCGAGCCGCTCCTGCAGGCGACCGACCGGGTCGCCGCGCGCAAGACCCTCACCGGCATCCAGCGCCGCTGGGACGAGATCGGCAAGGTCCCCCGCGGTGACGTCCGTCGGGTCGAGGACCGCCTGCGTGCCATCGAGGACCACGTCCGTGGGCTCGAGGACGCGCACTGGAAGGAATCGAACCCGGAGCGCAAGGCCCGTCAGAACGGCCTCGCGAGCCAGCTGGAAGACGCGATCGGCAAGCTCCAGTCCGAGCTCGCCGCGGCGCAGGCCACCGGTGACGCCCGAAAGATCAAGGACGCGCAGGAAGCCCTCGATGCCCGCAAGATCTGGCTCGACGCCCTGGGCGGCTGAGCTTCCGAACCACGAACGACGCCCCCGTGACCGATCGGTCACGGGGGCGTCGTCGTGCGGGGGGGAACCAGTGTGCTCGGCAGGTCAGACCGGCGCGGGCAGTCCGAGCAGCAGCCGGATGTCCAGGTCGTCCTGCCGCATCTGCGCGGCGAGCTCGTCCATCGACGAGAACTTCACCATGCCGCGCACGTACGACACGAAGAGCACCGAGATCCGATCGCCGTACAGGTCGATGTCGACGTCGAGCAGGTGCGCCTCGATCTGCTTCGCCGGCACACCCTCGAACGTCGGGTTGTTGCCGACCGACACCGCTGCCGGGTAGACGGTGCCGTCGTGCAGCACCCGGGCGGCGTAGACGCCGTCGGCGGGGACGAAGCCCTCGCACGCCGGGTCGAGGTTCGCGGTGGGGTACCCCATCGCACGGCCGCGCTGGTTGCCGTGCACCACGACGCTCCGCACGGCGTGTTCCCGCCCGAGGAGTCGTGCGGCTTCGGCCACGCGGCCCTGGCCCAGGAGCTCCCGGATCCAGGTGGAGGACACCCGGCGCTCACCGTCGGGTCGGACGTCGTCGATGAGGTCCACGTCGTCGATGAGCTCGACGGTGAAGCCGTGCTGCTCCCCCAGGGTCCGCAGCAACGCGACGTCACCGGCGCCCTTCGCACCGAAGCGGAAGTCGCTGCCGACGAAGACGAGCCGGGCGTGCAGGGTGTCGACGAGGATCTCGGACACGAACGCCTCGGGCGACTTCGACTGCAGTTCCTGGTCGAAGCGGAGCAGCAGGGTGGCGTCGACCCCGGCCTCCTCGAGCAGTTCGCGGCGCTGCGCGGTGCTGGTCAGTGCCGGCGGGACGTGCGGCGGGTCGATGACGTTGAGCGGGTGGCGGTCGAACGTGACCACGGTGGCCACGAGGTCGTGCTCGCGGGCGGCGCGCTCGAGGTGTGCGATGACGGCTCGGTGCCCGACGTGCACGCCGTCGAACTTGCCGATGGTGACGGCGCTCGGGCCGAACCCGTCCGCCACGTCGGCGGTGTCCTCGTAGAACTGCACGGTGGCTCCTACTCGCTCGCCGGGGCGGTGGACGAGGACGCAGCCGGTGCCGACGGCTCGGTGACCGCGGTGCGGTGGTGCTTGCGGAGCCACCAGAGCCCGGCGATCGGCAGCACGAGCGGCGCGAAGGCGTAGCCCAAGCCGTAGTACGACCAGATGGTGTCGTCGGGGAACAGCTGGCGGTCGAACAGCGACAGGGTGCCGATGACGAGCACGCCGGTCATCTCGAACACGATCGTGACGCAGGCGACCCGGTACCAGAACCGGCCGGGCACGATGAGGGCGATCATCGCGACGATGTAGACGACGGCAGCGATGGCACTGAGTGTGTACGCGAACGGTGCGAACGAGAACTTCTCGATGATCTGCACGACGCTGCGTCCGGTCGCCGCCAGCGCGAGGATGCCGTACACGGCGATGAGGACGCGGCCGATGCCGGTCGCGAGTGAGGATCTGGTCGCCATTGCACCGATTCTACCGACGCACGGCTGCGCGCATGACCTCCGGCGTCAGTTCAGCGCGAACCAGATCTGGTACATCCGGTAGACCATCACCGCGACGGTGAAGGCCCCCGCGCCGAGCACCACGGTGCTCCACTTCGTGCGGTCGATCAGTGCCCACACGACCGCGGCCGGTGGGACGAGCAGCACCGAAACGGCGTACACGCCGAACTCGAGCGCGTTGCCGTCGGGCGGGCTGCCCGTCGCCGGCAGCACGATCGAGATGACGCCCTGCGCAAGGAGCAGCAACTCGATGAGCACGAGGGCGCCGACGGTGTAGTCGTTCGGCTTCCAGCCGATGAACCCCACGACGACCGCGAAGAGCCCCACCACGACGGCGAGCACCAGCTGCACCCACATGTACCACTCGATCACGCGCGGGCTCCGGTCTGCGAGGAGGACGACGCACCGGGCGTCGGGAAGTTCGTGATGACCCGGAGCAGCCCCCGGCGGACGGAGACGAGGCCGACCAGCCGGTCGTCGGACGCGGTGACCGCTGCCACCGGTCCGTCCGAGTCGGGGTGCTCGGCCGCGACGCGCTTGCCGTCGGTGAGGTCCTTCGCCGAGGCTGCGTCGAGCGTCACCGACGAGAAGAGTCGCCGGGCGATGTCCGCCGGACGTGCGAGCGCGGCGCGGACGTCGACGGCGTCGTCCTCGAGGTCGATGGCGTCCTGCACGTCGAACGGTCCGACACGGGTCCGCCGGAGCGCGACGAGGTGCGCCCCGGTGCCGAGGGCAGCGCCGACGTCACGGGCGAGCGCGCGGACGTAGGTGCCCGACGAGCAGGTCACGACGACGTCGAGGTCCACCACGGCGACGTCGGTGCCGTCGACGGCGACGGTCCGCTCGTTCCGCGTCGTGACGTCGAACTGCGAGACGGTCACCGTGCGGGACTTGAGCTCCACCGCCTCGCCCTTGCGCGCCAGGTCGTAGGCGCGGCGCCCGTCGACCTTGATCGCGCTGACCGTGGACGGGACCTGGTCGATCACGCCCCGCTGTGCTGCGACGGCGGTCTCGACGGCGTCGTCCGAGACGTCGGCAGTTCCCACACCGACCGCAGCGGTCGGCGTGCCGTCGGCGTCGTCGGAGTCCGTGGAGACACCGAGCCGGATGGTCGCCGTGTAGGTCTTGTCGAGGCCCACCAGGTGCGTCAGCAACCGGGTGGACGGCCCGATGCCGAGCAGCAGCAGCCCCGTCGCCATGGGGTCGAGGGTGCCGGCGTGGCCGACCTTCTTCAGGCCGAGGCGCCGGCGGGCGATGGAGACCACCCGGTGGCTGGAGATCCCCTGCGGTTTGTCGACGAGGAGGATGCCGTCCGGCGCGGTTTCGAGCACCAGGCGAGATTACCAGCGCCGGTCAGCAGGCGTCGTTCCACTCGCGGCGGGGGTGCTCGGGATCGGTGACGTCGAGCACGGCGGAGGCCGCGATCTTCACGTCGGCGCGGCGCTCGAGTCGGCCGGACTCCTGCTCGACCCACAGCGACCAGCGCCACAGGGTACGGACCCCGGGGGCCAGGATGCCCCGTCCGTGCACGATCAGGACACCGTCACCGGCTCCGGTCGTGCGGAAGGGCGTCACCAGGTCGGACCGCAGCGTGTCCTGGTCGGCGGACGGCGCGGCGGCCGCCATCGCGGAGACCCCGTGCTGCTCGAAACCGGTGACGAGCGCGGCCGCGACCCGCTCGAGGTCGGTGCCGTCCTGCCCGTCGACGCCGATGACCGTGCGGTTCGTGCCGACCTGCGCGATCGCCTCTGCAGCGATCGCAGCCATCGTGTCGGTCTCTTCGGGTGCCCAGCGTGCCATGCACCCACCGTAGGCTGTCGAGGTGAACGCGAGTCGGGCCTCCAGACCGGATGTGGACGAACCGACCGCGCGACGCCGTGTGCAGGAGCCGGCCACGCCGGAACAGCCCGACATCGCGCCCCCGCTGATCGCGTGGTTCCGGCAGCAGGCGCGGGACCTGCCCTGGCGCCGCCCCGGCTTCCCCGCGTGGGGGACGCTCGTCAGCGAGATCATGCTGCAGCAGACGCAGGTCGCGCGCGTGGTCCCCCGACTGGAGGCATGGCTCACCCGGTGGCCGACGCCTCGCGACCTCGCGGACTCGCCCCCGTCCGAGGCGGTGCGTGCCTGGGACCGGCTCGGCTACCCGCGACGCGCGCTCGCGCTGCACGCGGCGGCGACCGCCATCGCGACCGACCACGGCAACGTCGTGCCGCGCGACGTCGACGCCCTGCTCGCGCTGCCGGGCATCGGCGACTACACCGCCCGCGCCGTCGCGGTCTTCGCGTACGGCGACCGGCACCCGGTCGTGGACGTCAACGTGCGCCGCGTGCTCGCGCGTGCGGTCCTCGGCCAGGGCGAACCCGGGCCGGCGAAGGCGAAGCAGGACCTCCCGCTGATGGAGTCCGTGCTGCCGGCCGACCGCGACGACGCAGCCGCCACGAACGCCGCCGTGATGGAGCTCGGCGCGCTCGTGTGCGTGTCACGCTCCCCCGCGTGCGATGCGTGCCCCATCGCGGACCGCTGCGCGTGGCGTGCGGCCGGGTACCCGGAGCACGACGGGCCGCGGGCTCCGCGGCAGGCGAAGTTCGCCGGCAGTGACCGCCAGGTGCGTGGCCTGATCATGGCCGAGCTGCGCGCCAGCGACGTGCCGGTCACCCGGTCCGAGATCGAACCGGTGTGGCCGGACGCCGACCAGCGCGACCGGGCGCTCGCGTCGCTCCTGCGTGACGGACTGGCCGTCGGGGACGACGCGAGCGGCTACCAGCTGCCCGGGGTCTAGGAACGCGGCTCGGCGGAACCGTCGGTCTCGGCCGCGTCGTCGTCGGCGTCGTCGTCCTCGTCGCGCTTGTACGGGTCGGCGTCCCCGGCGTACGTCGCACCGACCGAGGCTGCGCGGACCTGCTCGTCGCGCACCTGAGCCTGGACGAGCAGGTCCTCCATGTGCGCCGAGGTCTCGGGCAGGGCGTCGGCGATGAACTCGAGCGACGGCGTGAGCCGGGCGGTGATGTTCTTGCCGACCTCGGACCGGAGCATGCCGGTCGCGGCCTTGAGCGCCGCGGCGGAGTCCGCACGCTCCTCGTCGGTGCCGTAGACGGTGTAGAAGATCGACGCGTGCTGCAGGTCACCGGTCACACGGACGTCGGTGATCGTGACGAACCCGAGTCGCGGGTCCCGCAGACCCTTGTCGAGTCGACGTGCGACGACTTCCTTGATGCGGTCCGCCATCTTGCGTGCGCGCTGCGGATCGGCCATTGGGTGCCTCCTGAGGCAGTGGCGGGACGCTTCCCGCCGGTGGTCCTGCGTGGGAAAGGGGTCGGGCCCCGGCCTCCCGCGTGGGGAGGCCGGGGCCCAGAGGAGTCACGCGATCAGTCGCGCGGCTTCTCGACGAGTTCGGTCGTCTCGACCTCGTCGCCGATCTGGATGTCGTTGAACTTGCCCAGACCGATACCGGCTTCGAAGTCCGTGCGGACCTCGGTCACGTCGTCCTTGAAGCGACGCAGTGACTCGATGGCCAGGCCATCGGCGACCACCACACCCTCGCGGATGACGCGCGCCTTGGCGTTGCGCGTGATCGTGCCGGAGCGGACGATGACACCCGCGATGTTGCCGAACTTCGAGGAACGGAACACCTCGCGGATCTCGGCGACGCCCGACTGGACCTCTTCGTACTCGGGCTTGAGCATGCCCTTGAGGGACTGCTCGATGTCGTCGAGTGCGTTGTAGATGACCGAGTAGAAGCGCACGTCGATGCCTTCGCGCGCCGCACGCTCACGGGCCTTGACGTCCGGACGGACGTTGAAGCCGATGACGATGGCGTTGTCGATCGTGGCGAGGTCGATGTCCGACTCCGTGATCGCACCGACACCGCGGTGCAGGATGCGGAGCTGGACGCTGTCGTCGACCTCGATGTCCAGGAGCGACTGCTCGAGTGCCTCGACGGCACCGGAGACGTCACCCTTGATGATGAGGTTGAGCGACTCGACCTTGCCCTCTTCGAGCGCACGGGTGAAGTCCTCGAGCGAGATGCGCTTGCGCGACTTCGCCAGCAGGGCGTTGCGCTCGGCGGCTTCACGCTTCTCAGCGATCTGACGCGCCGTGCGGTCCTCTTCCGTGACGAGGAAGGTGTCACCGGCGCGGGGCACCGAGGACAGACCCTGCACCTGGACCGGGCGGCTCGGCGTCGCGGCCTTGACCGCGACCCCGTTCTCGTCCGTCATCGCACGGACTCGGCCGTAGGCCGTGCCCGCCACGATGGCGTCACCGACGTGGAGCGTGCCGGACTGGATGAGGACCGTGGCGACTGCACCGCGACCCTTGTCGAGCCGGGCCTCGATCGCGACACCACGGGCGTCCTTGTCGGGGTTCGCACGCAGGTCGAGACCGGCGTCCGCGGTGAGCAGCACGGCGTCCAGGAGCTCCTGGATGCCGATGTTCTGCCGCGCCGACACGTCGACGAACATGACGTCGCCGCCGTACTCCTCGGCCACCAGGTTGTACTCGGTGAGCTGCTGGCGGACCTTGGCGGGGTTCGCGCCTTCCTTGTCGATCTTGTTGACCGCGACGACGATCGGCACACCGGCCGACTGCGCGTGGTTCAACGCCTCGATGGTCTGGGGCATGATGCCGTCGTCCGCCGCGACCACGAGGATCGCGATGTCCGTCACCTGGGCACCACGGGCACGCATGGCCGTGAAGGCCTCGTGACCCGGGGTGTCGATGAAGGTGATCGGGCGGTCGATGCCCTCGTGCTGCGCGACGATCTGGTAGGCACCGATGTGCTGGGTGATGCCACCGGCCTCGCCCTCGACGACCTTCGAGTTGCGGATCGCGTCGAGGAGGCGGGTCTTGCCGTGGTCGACGTGACCCATGACGGTGACCACCGGCGGCCGCTGCTGCAGCACGTCGTCGTCTTCGTCCTCGAGTTCTGCGTCGAGGTCGATGTCGAAGCCCTCGAGGAGCTCCTTGTCCTCGTCCTCGGGCGAGACGATCTGGATCTTGTAGCCCAGCTCGTCACCGAGGACCTCGAACGTGGCCTCGTCCAGGGACTCGGTCGCGGTCGCCATCTCACCGAGGTGGAACAGCACCGTCACGAGGTTGCCGGGCATGGCGTCGATCTTGTCCGCGAAGTCCGAGATGCTCGCACCACGACGGAGTCGGACGACCGTGTTGCCGTCGCCACGAGGGACCTGCACACCGCCGAGCGACGGGGCCTGACGCATCTCGTACTCGGCGCGCTTCGTCCGCTTCGACTTGCGGGCACGGCTCTTGCCGCCACCGCGACCGAACGCACCGGCGGTACCACCACCGGGGCCACGACCACGGCCACCGCCACCGGCGGGACGCGGGCCGCTGAAGGCCGGACGCGGGAAGCCGCCACCGGCACCGCCACCGGCACCCGGACGGGCACCGGGGCCGCCACGGCCACCACCCTGGCCCGGGCGCTGCCCGAAGCCGTTGGGACGGTTGCCCTGACCGGGACCACCCGGACGCGGAGCACCCGGACGGGGCGTGCCCGGACGCGGGGGCTGCGGACGCGGGATGCCACCGCCACCGGCTGCGCCGGCGGCCGGGCGCTGGCCCATGCCCTGGTTGGACGAGTACGGGTTGTTGCCGGGGCGCGGCGGGCGCGAGCCCATGCCCTGGTTCGACGAGTACGGGTTGTTGCCCGGACGTGCACCGGGCTTGGGGCCACCCGGCTTCGGACCGGCTGCCGCGGGAGCCTTCGGGCTGGTGCCCGGCTTCACGGCGTCGGACTTCGGAGCAGCGTCGGTCGACCCGCCTGCCTGCTCGGCGGCCTGCTTCTCAGCGGCCTGCTTCTCGGCACGGGCCTTCTGCGCGGCCTCGGCCTCGGCCTGTCGCTGGGCGACGGACTTCGGTGCGGCCGGTGCGGGGACGTCGGCAGCGGGTGCTGCCGGGGCCTCGGGCTCGGGAGACGGTGCCGGACGAGCCGGACCCGGACGGGGACCGCCGGGCTTGGGTGCACTCGACTTCGGCGCGCTGGCCTTGGCGGGTGCGCTCGGCGCGGAGGCCGAGGCGGCGGGCTTCGCCGCGGGGGCGCCGTCTGCCTGGAGGGCGGCACGGAGCTTCCGTGCCACGGGGGGCTCGATGCTCGAGCTGGCACCCCGGACGAACTCGCCGAGCTCCTTGAGCTTCTCGAGTGCGGTCTTGCTGTCGACGCCGAGTTCGCTTGCGATCTCGTGTACGCGTGGTTTAGCCACTGTTCTCCTTCACGGGTCCCACCCCGTGAAGGGGCAGGACTCAATGGATGACGGGTCTCATTTCGAGCCGCTCATCAGTTGTCCATAAGCCGTTCAGCCTGTTCTGTCATGTCCGGGCGCTCGGCCGGTTCCTGTGGGAGACCGACGATGTGGTCGAGCACCGCGGACGTGTCGGGATCGCGATCCAACCGGAGCGCACGACGGAAAGCCCTGCGCTTGACGGCCAGATCGTAGGCATCGACGGTCGGTGTGAGCCACGCTCCCCGGCCCGGCATGACTGCCTTCGGATCCGCCACGACACGGCCATCGCTCAGGGCGACGACTCGGAGGAGGGAGGATCGGGAAGCGCGACGACGACTGCCGATGCACGTTCTGACGGGAACCACTCTACTCCTTGCCTCGGACGTGCGCGATCCGGCGCGCCCTCGCAGGGCGCGCCGGGAGCGAAATCGTCCTAGTCCTCGCCGTCCAGGATGGAGTCCGGCTGGATGTCGATGCGGGCACCGGTGAGCTTCGCGGCGAGGCGGGCGTTCTGCCCTTCCTTGCCGATCGCGAGCGACAGCTGGTAGTCCGGCACGAGCGCGCGGACGGCCTTCGTCGAGGCATCGAGCACGAATGCGCTCGTCACCTTGGCCGGCGACAGGGCGCTCGCGACGAACGATGCAAGGTCGGACGAGTAGTCGACGATGTCGATCTTCTCGGCACCGAGCTCGTTCGTGACCGCACGGACACGTGCGCCGAGCTCGCCGATGCAGGCACCCTTCGCGTTCACGCCGGGCTCGTTCGCCTTGACGGCGATCTTCGTGCGGTGGCCGGCCTCGCGGGCGAGCGAGGTGATCTCGACGACACCGGACGCGATCTCCGGGACCTCGAGTGCGAAGAGCTTCCGGACGAGGCCCGGGTGGGTGCGCGACACGATGATCTGCGGGCCCTTGTTGCCACGGGCGACGCTCGTCACGTAGACGCGGATGCGGGAGCCGTGCTTGTACGACTCCCCCGGCACCTGCTCTTCGGGCGGCAGGATCGCCTCGATCGTGCCGAGGTCGACGTGCACCATCTTCGGGTTCGGGCCCTGCTGGACCACGCCCGCGACGATGTCGCCTTCCTTGCCGCGGAACTCGCCGAGGATCTTGTCGTCGCCGATGTCGCGCAGGCGCTGGTTGATGACCTGCTTCGCCGCGAAGGCCGCGATGCGTCCGAAGTCGCTCGGCTGGTCGACGGCTTCACCGATGACGGTGCCCTCGTCGTCGAGCTCGGGGACGTAGACGCTGACCCCGCCGGACTTGCGGTCGAGCTCCACACGCGACTGCGCGTGGGCCGGCTCGCCGTTCTCGTCGGCGTGCTTCTGGTAGGCGGTCAGGATGGCAGATTCGATGATCTGGACGAGCTCGTCGAACGGGATCTCCCGCTCGCGCTCCATGAGTCGCAGGACTGCGAGATCGATCTTCACCGAGGTGCCTCCGTATTCAGATGAGTCGCTCCTGCGGGGTGGAACTGCGCAGAAGTCGGCCACAAGCCTACCCCAGAACCATGAGACGGACAGGAGGCCCGTGGCGACGTCGCCACGGGCCTGCTGTCCGTCAGGGGTCGCGTCTAGATCGCGCGGACCGCGTCGAGCAGCTCGGCCACCGGCACGTCGCGGCGGTCGCCGGTCGCGCGGTCCCACAGCTCGACGACGCCCTCGGCGGCGCCGCGACCGGCGACGACGACGATCGGCATGCCGAGCAGTTCGGCGTCACGGAGCTTCACGCCGGGCGAGACCTTGGGGCGGTCGTCGTACAGCACGTCGAACCGCTCGCCCTCGAGCTCGGCGACGGCGGACGCCGCCAGCTCGTAGGCGACCTGGTCGCGGCCGGTGGCGACGATGTGCACGTCGAACGGCGCGACGTTCTTCGGCCAGACCAGGCCCTTCTCGTCGTTGTGGGACTCGGCCAGGATCGCGAGGATGCGGGTCACGCCGATGCCGTACGAGCCCATCGTGACCGTGGCGAGCTTGCCGTTCTCGTCCTGCACCTTGAGACCGAGCGCCTCGGCGTACTTCCGGCCGAGCTGGAAGACGTGCCCGATCTCCATGCCGCGCGCGGTCTCGAGCGGGCCGGAGCCGTCCGGGGACGGGTCACCGGCACGGACGTCGGAGACCTCGACGACACCGTCGGCCACGAAGTCGCGGCCGGCGACGAGGCCGGAGACGTGCACGCCGCGCTCGTTGGCGCCGGTGATCCAGCTCGTGCCGTCGACCACACGGGGGTCGACGAAGTAGCGCAGGCCGGTGGCGCTGTCGGCGCCGAGGACCTGCGGGCCGATGTAGCCCTTCACCAGGCCCCGGTGCTTCTTGAAGTCGTCGTCGCCGGCGGCCTCGACCTCGGCCGGGGCGAACGACACCTCGGCGCGCTTCAGGTCGACGTCACGGTCACCGGGCAGGCCGACGACCACGACCTCGCGCGTGCCGTCGAGGTGGGTGAGCGCGAGGACGACGTTCTTCAGCGTGTCCGCCGCGGTCCACGGCGCGCCCTCGCGCGGCGCGACCTGGTTCGCGTGGGCGACGAGCGTGTCGATCGTCGGGGCGTCCGACGCCGGCAGCAGCACGGGCTCCGGCTGGCCCTCGATCGGCAGCGACTCGGGGACGGGGGTGACGTACGCCTCGACGTTGGCCGCGTAGCCGCCGGCGCTGCGGACGAAGGTGTCCTCGCCGACGCCGATCGGGTGCAGGAACTCCTCGGACTTGGAGCCGCCCATCGCGCCGGCGTCGGCCTTGACGATGACGTAGTCGAGGCCGAGGCGGGCGAAGATCTTCTCGTACGCGTCGCGCATGACCTGGTAGCTGCGCTCGAGGCCCTCGTCGGTGAGGTCGAACGAGTACGCGTCCTTCATGGTGAACTCGCGGCCGCGCAGGAGTCCGGCGCGGGGCCGGGCCTCGTCGCGGTACTTGTCCTGGATCTGGAACAGCGTGACCGGCAGGTCCTTGTAGGACGAGTACAGGTCCTTCACCAGGAGCGCGAACATCTCCTCGTGCGTGGGTGCGAGCAGGTAGTCGGAACCCTTGCGGTCCTGCAGGCGGAACATGCCGTCGCCGTACTCGGTCCAGCGGTTCGTGGCCTCGTACGGCTCACGCGGCAGGAGCGCGGGCAGCAGGACCTCCTGCGCACCGGCGGCGACCATCTCGTCGCGGATGATCGCCTCGATCTTGGCGCGCACCCGGAGGCCGAGCGGCAGCCAGGCGAAGATCCCCGGGGACTGGCGACGGACGTACCCGGCGCGGACGAGCAGCTTGTGGCTCGTCACCTCGGCGTCGGAGGGGTCGTCGCGGAGCGTACGGAGGAACAGATGCGAAAGCCGTGTGACCACGGGGCAAGCCTAGTGGCGGCGGGCCGACGGCGCGGGTTCCCTGCAGTGTCCCCGCCGCTGGGCGCTGGCGGCGCGGTTCGGCACGGTGCGCGGTTCGCCGGCTCGTGCGGCGCCAGCCGCTGCGTGCGCGCCTGTAGGCTCGCACCGGGCGATCAACCCGGCGGCCGCTCGCGAAGTCCGCACTGTGCGGAGGGGACGCGCGTCGAGCAGCCGCAACGGGCCTCCGCGGCGTTCCGCGGTGCGTCGCCCGCGTCGGCCGCGCCGCGGGCGCCGCGGAGCGGAGCCGCACGGTGCGAGGTTCGTCGGCCGGTGCGGCGGCAGCCGCTGCGTGCGCGCCTGCAGCCTCGCACGGGGCGGTCAATCCGGCGGCCGCTCGCGAAGTCCGCACTGTGCGGAGGGGACGCGCGTCGAGCAGCCGCAGCGAGCCTCCGCGGCGTTCCCCGGTCCGGCACGCGCGTCGCGGGCACCGCCGGCGACGCGGAGCGGAGCCGCACCGTGCGAGGTTCATCGGCCGGTGCGGCGGCGGCCGCTGCGTGCGCGCCTGCAGGCTCGCACGGGGCGATCAACGCGGCACGGAAGCGCGAAGCACGCACCGTGCCGACCGGCGCTGGCGCCGGCACCAGCACCGCACGACGACGGACCGGAGGCCCGGTGCCAGCTGGCACCGGGCCTCCGGTCGGAGGGTGGTCGCGCCTACGGCGCCATGATCACCTGGGGCGTGCCGGTGGCGGCGGCCGGACCCATCTCGTCCGCGATGCGGTTCGCCTCGTTGATGAGCGTCTGGACGATCTCGGCCTCGGGCACGGTCTTGACGACCTGGCCCTTGACGAAGATCTGCCCCTTGCCGTTGCCCGAAGCGACGCCGAGGTCGGCCTCGCGCGCCTCGCCCGGGCCGTTCACGACGCAGCCCATGACGGCGACGCGGAGCGGGACGGTCATGCCCTCGAGCCCCTTGGTGACGTCGTTCGCGAGCTGGTAGACGTCGACCTGCGCGCGACCGCAGCTCGGGCAGGAGACGATCTCGAGCTTGCGCTCGCGCAGGTTGAGCGACTGCAGGATCTGCAGGCCGACCTTGACCTCTTGCGCGGGCGGGGCGGAGAGCGACACGCGGATGGTGTCGCCGATGCCCTCGGCCAGCAGGATGCCGAACGCGGTGGCGCTCTTGATCGTGCCCTGGAACTCCGGGCCGGCCTCGGTCACGCCGAGGTGCAGCGGCCAGTCACCGGCGGCGGCGAGCTGCCGGTAGGCCTTGACCATCACGATCGGGTCGTTGTGCTTGACCGAGATCTTGAAGTCGTGGAAGTCGTGCTCCTCGAACAGGGAGGCTTCCCACACCGCGGACTCGACGAGCGCCTCGGGGGTGGCCTTGCCGTACTTCTGCAGCAGGCTCGGCTCGAGCGACCCCGCGTTCACGCCGATGCGGAGCGAGACGCCGGCGTCCTTGGCGGCCTTG
Organism: Curtobacterium sp. MCPF17_021; assembly: GCF_003234605.2. Classification (NCBI taxonomy): domain Bacteria; kingdom Bacillati; phylum Actinomycetota; class Actinomycetes; order Micrococcales; family Microbacteriaceae; genus Curtobacterium; species Curtobacterium sp. MCPF17_021. Next base: position 2,165,395 of record NZ_CP126252.1, read on the forward strand.
GCGATCGCGCCGACCTGGTCGTCGAACTTGCGGATGTTGCCCGGGTTGACGCGGACGGCAGCGCAGCCGGCGTCGATCGCCTGGAAGACGTACTTCGGCTGGAAGTGGATGTCGGCGATCACGGGGATCTGCGACTTCTTCGCGATGATCGCCAGCGCATCGGCGTCGTCCTGCGTGGGCACGGCGACCCGGACGATGTCGCAGCCCGACGCCGTGAGTTCGGCGATCTGCTGCAGCGTCGCGTTGATGTTGGTGGTCTGCGTCGTGGTCATCGACTGCACGGACACCGGGGCGTCGCCGCCCACGAGCACCTTGCCGACCCGGATCTGCCGCGACTTGCGACGCGGAGCGAGGGTTTCGGGGGACTTGGGCATACCGAGGTTGACTGCGGGCACGTGAGCACTCTACGCGCTCGGTCTGACCGTGCCGGGTCCGGTCCCCGTGCGTCCGTTCAGAGCTCCCTGACCGAGTCCACGACCGTGATCAGCGGGGCGTAGAGCCGCATCACCGCGAGCGCGCGGTCGTGGTCCTCGTCGCTGGCGCCGGCACAGGCGTCCGCCACGACGGTCACCGACGCACCGGCGTCGGCCGCGGCCAGCGCGGTCGACAGCACGCAGCAGTCGGTCGAGACCCCCGTGAGCACCAGGTGTGGGTGGTCGCCGACGACGGCCTCGAGGCTCGTCCCCCACTTGCCGAAGGTCGGTTCCGTCACGACGGGGTCGTTCCGGTCCGCGGCGGCCGACGCGAAGGGCTCGGTGAGCGCGTACAGGGGGTCGGCGTCCGGCACCAGTGCGAAGGGCCAGTCGCGGTAGTACGGCACCCACGCACCCTCGGGCTCCGCCGGAGCCACGAAGCGGGTGAAGACCGTGCGGCCCGTGAACCGCGGGAGGAGCCGCTCGATGCCGGCGCCGGCGTGGTCGTACCGCGGGGCGGCCCACGGGTTCTCGCCGGTGAAGACCTGCTGCATGTCGATGACGACGAGCCAGGCGTCGTCGGGGATCTCCGCGCTCATCGCAGGTCGTCCGGGGTGGCGAGTGCTTCCTGACGGCGGATCGAGCCGCGAGCGAACAGCAGCGTGCCGAGGAACCCGACGACCAGTGCGACGAGGACGCCGAGGTTCGCGTAGGCCCACGGCCCCTCGCGGCCACCGAGGCCGAACGGGCCGAGCAGGTAGCCCTGCCAGTTGAGCCAGGCCGGGACGCCGTAGGTGTTCGTCACCAGGCCCCACCCGAGCACGGTACCGAGCACGACGAGCGCGATGGGCAGCCACCGGACGTCGCCGTAGCGCCCGCGGCGGTCGTCGAGCTCGGCTTCCGCGTAGGCGCGTCGACGGAGCAGGACGTCGGCGACGAAGATCCCGGCCCACGCGGCGATCGGGACGCCGAGGGTCACGAGGAAGGCCTGGAACGGCGAGATGAAGTCCTGCGCGAAGAAGGCGACGTAGACCGCACCGGCGACCATGATCACACCGTCGACGCCCGCGGCCGCCGGACGCGAGATCTTCACGCCGACGCTCAGCAGTGCGAGGCCCGACGAGTAGATGTCGAGGACGGCTCCCCCGACGAGCCCGAGGATCGCCACGATCGCGAACGGGATGAGGAACCAGACCGGGAGCAGCGTCGTGAGCGCGCCGATCGGGTCGGCTCCGATCGCGTCGTTCAGGTCCGGTGACGACCCTGCAAGCATCACGCCGATCACCACGAGGACCGCCGGTGCGAGGGCACCGCCGAACGTCGTCCAGCCGACGACCCCGCCCGTCGAGGCATTCCGTGGCAGGTACCGCGAGTAGTCAGCGGCGGCGTTCACCCAGCCGAGTCCGAACCCGGTCATCACGAGGACGAGCGCCCCGATGACGTTCTGCCCGCTGCCGGACGGCAGGGCACCGAGCGCTGCGAAGTCGATGGTCGGCGCGGCGAGCACGATGTAGACGACGGTCAACACGGCGGTGACGACGGTGATCACGGTCTGCAGGCGCATGATGACGTCGAACCCGGCGATGCCGGCTCCGACGATCAGTGCGGCGACCACGATGAGCGCGACGATCTTCGTCAGCACCCCGCCGTCCCAGCCGAGCTCGGTGAACACCGTCGAGGTCGCCAGGACCGCCAGGGCGGCGAGCGACGTCTCCCACCCGACGGTGAGGACCCAGCTGAGGAACGACGGCACCCGGTTGCCGCGGACCCCGAAGGCCGCGCGGCTCAGCACCATCGTCGGCGCGGACCCGCGTTTGCCGGCGATCGCGACGACGCCGCACAGCAGGAACGAGAACACCACCCCGATCACCGAGACGATCGTCGCCTGGGCCAGCGAGATGCCGAAACCGAGGACGAAGGAGCCGTAGCTCAGGCCGAGCACGGAGATGTTGGCGGCGAACCACGGCCAGAACAGTCCCCGTGGGGTGCCCTTCCGATCGGACTCGGCGATGACGTCGAGGCCCTGGCGCTCGACGGTGCGAACCTCGGGAGGGTTCGGGGCGGCTGTGGTCATCCGCTGAGCGTAGCGCCGGAGCGACTACCCGAACAGGTTCACCGGCCGCACGATGTCGGCGTAGATGAGCAGCGCGCTCATGCCCGCCAACAGCACCACGACGACCATCGTCAGCGGCATCGTCTTCGCCAGGTCGATGGGCCCCGGGTCCGCCTTGCCGACGAGCTTGAACGACCGTCGCTTGATCGCTTCCCAGAGCGCACCCGCGATGTGTCCGCCGTCGAGCGGCAGCAGCGGCACCATGTTCAGCACGAACAGGCCGATGTTGAGCGAGGCCAGCAGCCCGAGGATCGTGTACGCCTTGTCGACGACGGGGACGCCGCTCATCGACGAGACCTCGCCGATCGCGCGGCCCACGCCCACCACCGACACGGGGCTGTCCTGCGACCGCTCCTGGGCACCGAACGCGGCGTTCCACACGGCGACCAGGCGCTGCGGCAGGTCGATGATCAGGTGCGCCGACGCCGCGATCTGGGCGCCGGTCGCGGGCAACACCTCGGCCGGGGACTGCCGCACCAGGGACTGCCCGATGCTGACGCCGACCACGCCGACGCGCTGGGTCTTCGTGGTGCCGTCGTCGTTCTTGACGACCTTGCCCTCGGCGTCGTAGACGTCGCGGGTGGCGGTCGTCGGGGTGATCTCGAGGGTCTTCCGGGCACCGTCGCGCTCGACGACCACGGTGACCTGCTCACCGGCGGACTCCTGGAAGACCTCGGAGACGCGGGTGATCGTGGGGTCCTGCTCGCCGTTCACCGAGAGCACCACGTCGTCGGACTCGATGCCCGCCTGCTTCGCCGGGGACACCGCGTCGCCGGGCGAGCACTCGGTCGTCTGGCTGTTCGGCAGCACGCACCCGACGCTCGACGTGAAGGTCGTCGTCGGTGCCCCGAACCCGCACAGCAGCACACCGAACAGCACGATGCCGATGACCAGGTTCATCGCCGGGCCCGCGACCATCACGATGATCCGCTTCCACGGCGTCAGGCGGTAGAAGGCACGGGAGTCGTCACCGCCGGAGTCCGCGATCTGCTCGGCGCTGGCCTGGCGGGCGTCCTGCACGAACGCGCCGTACATGCCGGTGTTCGTGATGGCGTTCGCCCGGCCCGAGGCGCGCGGCTTGAGCATGCCGACCATCGAGATGTACCCACCGAGCAGGATCGGGCGGATCCCGTACTCGGTCTCACCCCGCTTGAACGACCACATCGCCTTGCCGAAGCCCAGTGAGTACTGCGTCACCTTGACGTTGAAGAGCTTCGCGAAGGACAGGTGCCCCAGCTCGTGGAGTCCGATCGAGACCAGCAGGCCGATGATGAAGACGACCACGCCGAGGACGAAGAGCAGGACGGATTCGACGGTCACCGGGAAAGAGTACGGGACTGATTCCATGACGGAGCCGAGCGCCGTCTGAGAGGTGATCTGGGCCTCCAGGCCGGTGCGTCACGTCCGCGGTCTGCCGCCTCCGCGTCGGACGGGAGGCGCGACTCGCGTCAGCGGGTCAGCGCGCGGTCCGCAGCGGTGCGGGCCCACTGCTCCGCCGCGAGCACGCCGTCGAGGGACGGCTCCCCCGCGGTGTGCTCCTCGACGACGCGCTCGACCGTGTCGACGATGTCCAGGAAACCGATCGCGCCAGCGTGGAACGCGGCGACGGCCTGCTCGTTCGCGGCGTTGAACACGGCCGGGAACGTCCCGCCCAGCTCGCCCACTCGCTTGGCGAGGGCGACGGCGCCGAAGGCGTCCTGGTCGAGCGGCTCGAACGTCCACGTGCTCGCGGTCGTCCAGTCGAGCGGCACGCCGACGCCGGGCACCCGGTCCGGCCAGGCCAGGCCGAGCGCGATCGGCAGACGCATGTCCGGCGGCGACGCCTGGGCGATGGTGGAGCCGTCAACGAACTCGACCATGGAGTGCACGATCGACTGCGCGTGCACGGTGACGTCGATGCGGTCGTACGGCACGTCGAAGAGCAGGTGGGCCTCGATGACCTCGAGCCCCTTGTTGACCAGGGTCGCGGAGTTCGTCGTGACGACGAGACCCATGTCCCAGGTCGGGTGCGCCAGTGCCTGGGTGGGGGTGACGTCACGGAGCTGCTCGCGGGTGCGCCCACGGAACGGACCGCCACTCGCCGTCAGGACGAGCCGCTGCACCTCGGCGTCGGCGCCGGAGCGCAGCGCCTGCGCGATCGCGGAGTGCTCGCTGTCCACGGGCACGATCTGCCCGGGCGCCGCGGCCTGCTGCACGAGGGAGCCGCCGACGATCAGGCTCTCCTTGTTCGCGAGGGCGAGCACGGCACCGCTCTCGAGCGCCGCGAGCGTCGGGCCGAGGCCGACCGAGCCGGTGATGCCGTTCAGGACGACGTCGGCCTCGACGCTCCGGACGAGCTGCTCCGAGTCGGCCGCGCCGAACGCCGTGTCGTGGACGCCGAACCGGGCGGCCTGTTCCGCGACCAGGTCGCGGTTGCTGCCGGCGGTGAGCCCGACGACCTCGAACCGGTCGGGGTTGCGGGCGACGACGTCGAGCGCCTGGGTGCCGATCGAGCCGGTGCTGCCGAGGACGACGATCCGCCGACGGTCCGGACCGGTGGTGCCGAGGCGGCCGTCCGTCACGGTCAGCCCTTGGCGAGGATGTCGACCACGAAGACGAGCGTGGCGTTCTTCGGGATGCCCGAGCCCTCCTGCGGGTTCGCGCCGTAGGCGTCCTCCGGCGTGGCGACGATCAGGACCTGCGAGCCGACCTTCTGCCCGACGAGCCCGGTGACGAAGCCCTTGATGAGCGCGCTCTCCGACACGGTGAAGGTGGTGGGGACACCCTTCGACCACGAGGAGTCGAACTCCTTGCCGGTGTCGTAGACGACGCCCTTGTACTGCACGAGTGCGGTGTCGCCGTCGGCGATCTCGGTGCCGTCGCCCTGCTTGAGCACCTCGACCGTGGTCTTCGTGGGCGCCTTGACGCCGTCGGGGACCGTGATCTCCGGCTCGCCCGAGGCCTTGTCCTTGACCGTGGGCAGGCCCGGGTCCTGGTCCTGCGGGGTACCGGTCGCCTTGGTCGGGGTCTGCGCGACGACGTCGGCGACCACGACGATCTCACCGCCGGTGTTGAAGCCGAGTGCCGAGGACTGTCCGACCGCGGCGACCCGGTCGCCCACCTTCGAGCAGGCGAGGAGCGCGCCGAAGCCCGATCCGCCGACGGAGAGCACCTGCGGGTTGCCCTCGTCGAAGCCGACGGTGCCGAGCTTCTTGGCGTCCGATGCCTCGTACACGCTGTAGGAGACCTGCGCGTAGTCGCCCTCGTCGAGCGCCGCGCCCTTGCCCTTCACGAGGCGGGTGGCCTGCGGCGTCTTCGCGGACAGGCCGGACGAGAACTTCACGGTCGGGGCCTTCGGACCACCGAACGACCCGGTCGCCTTGATGGCGTCTGACGACTTGCCCGGGTCGGGGCAGGAGGTGATCGCCGAGGCCGTGGCACTGGCCGACGGGGTCGGCGAGGCCGAGGACCCGTTCGAACCGGAGCCGGAGCAGGCGGCGAGTCCCAGCACGACGGCGGGGACGATGGCGATCGGGAGCAGGCGGAGACGCTTCACGAGGACCTAGTCTGCCCCACCTGTCGAAGAGTCCCCTGCCAATGACGCAGGTCGGACGACCAGCTGCGGCTCGTGGTGCACCGGGAACGCCACGGACCGCGCGATGAAGCAGAGCTCGTTCGCGGTGACGTGTGCGGCTTCGGCGTCCGCGGCCCGGTCGGCTTCGAGGATGGTGACGACCGGGTGCAGGGTCGCCTCGGTCAGTTCACCCGAACCGTCGCGGTTCAGGCGGAGCGACGCGGTCGCGGTGTCCTGGTAGTCGACGACGGTGAAGCCCTTCGTCACCGCGACGTGCAGGTAGCTGAGCATGTGGCACTGGGCCAGCGCCGCGACCACCATCTCCTCGGGGTTCCAGCGGTCACGGTCCCCGCGGAACGTCGGGTCGGCGGAGCCGGGGACGTCGGGCTTGCCGGTCGCCGAGACCACGTGTTCGCGTCCGTAGTCGCGGTACCCGGAGGTGCCGGTCCCGCGGTCGCCGGTCCAGCTGACGGAGACCTCGTAGGAGTGGTCGTGCACGGGTGCGCCCCTTCGCCTTGGCTAGCATGGCGGCATGACGGTGAGCCCCGAAGTCCGCAGTGATCGCCATCCTCTCACCGCCGACGGTTCCGTCGAGCTGGCGGTGCTCGAACGCTCAGGGTTCGACGAGAGCCGGCACGTCGGCGCCGGAGTCGTCGTCGACGCGAGCGGCACCGTGATCGACTCCGTCGGCGACGTGACCGCGAGCATCTACCCGCGTTCCACCATGAAGCCGTTCCAGGCCCTGGCCGTCCGACGTGCCGGTGCGCTGTTCTCCGACGAGGAACTCGTCCTCACCACCGCGAGTCACGCCGGCACCGCGGCGCACCAGGCGCTCGCCCTGCACATGCTCGAGTCCTTCGACCACGTCGAATCCGACCTCGGCTGCCCGCCCGACATGCCCTTCGACCGCGGGACCGCCCGGACGATGGACGGCCCCCGCCGCCTGGCGATGAACTGCTCCGGCAAGCACGCCAGCATGCTCGCGGCCTGCCGGGTGAACGGGTGGGACGAAGCCACGTACCTCGACATCGAGCACCCGTTGCAGCAGCGGGTGCGTTCCGTCGTCGAGGAGTACACGCACGAGACCGTCGACCTGGTCGGCACGGACGGCTGCGGTGCCCCCGTGTTCCCGCTCACCCTGACGGGGTTGGCACGCGGGTTCGCCGGTGTGGTGGCACGGGCCGACGACGACTCCGCTGCCCTGACCGATGCGGTCTTGGCGCACCCGTGGGCGATCGACGGCGTCGGACGCGCGAACACGGTCACCATCGAGCGACTGCAGGTGCTGGCGAAGCTCGGTGCCGAGGGCGTCATGGTCATGGGGTTGCCCGGAGGCGCGGCCGTGGCCGTGAAGGTGCTCGACGGCTCGCAGCGGGCCGGCACCCTGGCGGCCCTGGCGCTGCTCGAGCGGAACGGGCTCGTGGCGTCGGACGGGGTGGCCGAGGTGCTCGACGCAACCGGTGAGCGGGTGCTCGGTGGTGGCGTGCCCGTCGGCGCGGTGCGGGTCGGCGCCGGGTTGCGCTGATCGTTGGTCGGCGCTGGTCAGGGGTCAGCGCCGGTCAAGGGTCGGCGCTGGTCAAGGGTCAGCGCTGGTCAAGAGTCGGCGCTGGTCATCGATCGGCGCCCACGGGGTCGGGGACGAGGACCGGCAGCGCCGGGGACACCCGGACGACCGCGTGGTCGTCGGGTCGGCGGACGGAGCAGCCGTACCGTGAGACCTCGACGGTGACGTCCCGCTGACGGGGCGCCGATCCGAGTCCGGCCACGAGCACCACGGAGCCGTGCGGTCGGCCGTCGGCAGCCACCCGCACCGCGACCGAGGTCCCCGACGGCAGGGCGTGCACTGACAGGGTGCTCGCTGCCCGGGTGCTCGCTGGCCGGGCGCTCGGGGCTGGATCGGTGCTGCCGGTCCCCACGGCGTCGAGGACCTCGGGAGCAGCGGCCCAGCGCAGGTCCTCGTCCGCGCGGACGGCAGCGGCTCGGAGCTGCTCGGCGAGCCCGCGGAACACCGCGACGGCGAGTGCTCCGGCACCGACGACCACGACGTGGGACGCGGCGTCGACCCGGAGCACGCGGCCGCCCGGACCGTGCCCGAGGACGAGTGCCGGCGTGCCGTCGCCGTCCCCGGGAACGGTGCCCGTCAGCGTTTCCGGCGCACCGAGCGGTCCGGGCTCGGCGGGCTGGTCGGGTCCGCGCGGAGCGACGACCGCGACCGGGTCTGGCGAGGCCGAACGGTGCAGCACCACGTCGACCAGCGCGCAGCACGCACCCGCGCCGAGCAGGACGCCCTGCCCCGCGCCGCTGATCGGCGCGAGGACCCCGGCCACGACGAGCGCGACCGCGGCCCCCACGATCACGCAACGTGCGGTGAACCGGGACATGACCCCATCGCACCAGGAACGAGCAGCTCAGCGCTGGCCCGGGACCCGATCTGTGGAGAAGTCGCCTACTGCACCAGGAAGAACTGCTCACCGATGTCGACGCGGGCACCACGCTCGACGCGGTACCGACGACCGGGCTCGCAGCGGCGGATCGATCCGTCGATGTGCCGGACGACCGTGCCGTTGCCGGAGAACCGGTCGGAGACCCACAGGTCGTCGCCGTCGCGGCCGAGCTCGAGGTGCGTCTTCGACACGGACTTGCCCGGGTCGTGCACGGTCAGCAGGTCGTCGTAGCGCTCCCCCGGCTGCGGTCGCGGCAGTCGGCCGAGCAGGCCCGTGCCGTGGACGCCGAGCCGCTCACCCGTGCTGAAGTGCAGCACGAACGGTGCCCGCGTCGGGGTCTTCGCGACGATGCGGGTCTCGTCGACGTCCTCGTCGAGGTCGTCGAGCGCGCCGGCCGCTGCGGGCGACTCAGACCGGTCGACGGGCGGGAGCGGCAGCGCGGGTCCGGTCGCTCCCGGGATCGGGGGCAGCGGTGCAGCGGAAGGCACGCCCGCGGTGTCGGCGGACGGTACCGAGGAGGGGACGGTGGCGGAACCGGGCACCGGCGGGATCGGCGTGCGCGGCACGGCGGACGCCTCGGTCGGCGGATCGGGCTCGGTCACCGGGGCAGCGTGCGCCCCGCGGGGACGTCGGCCGGCATCGGACTGCTCGACCTCGGCGCGGAGGGACTCGTCGTCCACTGGGATCTCGTCGTCCGGCTCGTCGCCTGCAGCGCGCTCGTCGGACTCGTTCGGACCCGCGGGCTCGGCGGAACCCGCGTCGGGCTCGTCCGGCTCGTCCGCAGCGTTGCCCGCGTCGGGGGCCTGCGTGCTGTCGGACTCCTCTGCTGCCCAGTCGGGTCGGGTCATCGGCAGCGGCATGACCGGGCCGGTGAAGGCCGCGGTGACCGCCGGACGGACGGCTCCGCACTCGCCGCAGAAGATGTCGTCCGGTTCGAGACGGTTGCCGCAGACGTGGCAGATGGTCGTCTCGTGCATGCCCGGGGTGACGAGCGGGGCCGGACGGGGCGGTCGACGGTCGATCAGCGGCTCGACCACGGCGGTGTCCCCGGGCTGCGGGGCCGACACGACGGGCGGCTGGTCGTCGGTGGCGCTGGTCTCCGACGCCGCCACGATCGTTTCGTGGGGCTCCGGCTCGGAGGTGTCCCGGGCACCCTGTGCGTCCCGGGGTTCCTGGGCGTCCTGTGCGTTCTGGGGTTCCTGTGCGCCGTGTTCGTCGCGCGCAGGAGCCGCAGCGTCCTGGTCACCAGCAGGTCCGGCGGGTGCTCCCGGCATCGGCGGGACGACCGGATCGGCGGGCGCCTCGGCAGCCGGGGTACCGCGACCGACCCACCAGGACGGACCGGCGGGTGCCGCCGGGGGTGCGGTGGCAGCGGGCGGCGCCCACACCGGCACGGAGGGTTCGGCAGCGGGCTGCGGCTCGACGGGCTGGGGCATGACGGGCTGTCGCGCCGCCTGGTCGGAGACCGACGACGGAGCATCGCGGATCGGGTCCTCGGGCGTCTCGGGGCGTCCGGGAGCCGGGGCGATCCGCGTGCGTTCGGGGTCGTCGGCATCGAGGGGTTCGGACGGGTACGCGTCGGGGTCGAGGGGAGGCTCGGACTCGCCCGGCGCACCCGACCAGTCCTCGAGCCCGGACCCGGCACCGTGCACGTGGGAGGGGGCCTGGCGCGGGGCGAAGTCGTCGGGACGCTGCACCGGCACGGGTGCCGGCGGTTCGGTCCCGCGACGGTCGGCACCGGTGAGCCAGGCACGGGTGGCGGGATCGAGCGTGGCTTCGGGCAACCAGGCGTCGGAAGCCGGGTCGGACCGTCGGCCGTGTGCGTCGGGCTGCTGCAACGGTGGCGGCGGCGCCTGTTCGACGGGGGTCTGCGCGACCGGGCGACGGCTCGCGGCGGCGGTGACCGCGCGACCGCACTCACCGCAGAAGATCGCTCCGTCCGGGAGCATCGATCCGCAGTGTTCGCATCTGATCACGTGGTGCCTCTGTCCTCACTCGGCCGTCCACGACGCTCGTCCGGCCTCTGGACATCGTAGTCGCCGCGCCCCGACGCAGCCTGGCCGCCGGTCCGCCGACGGGACCGTGCCGTCGGACGGCGTCCCGTTCCCCGCAGGGACCGGAGCGAGACGGCGGTGCGGAACCGCTCCCGCCTGGTCCGCCCTGTCCGGAGCGAACCGATCGCGTCGTCGGTCGCCGCCCACATGCGGTCGGCGGTGGTCTGGTCGGCGTCACTCGGACCGAACACCGCACGGTCGGCCAGCGCGGCGAGTCCGGTGCCACCGTCGCCCGGTGCACCGACCACGGCTTCGCGTCGGGTTGCTGCCTGCCGCACGTCGTGCCCGCGGTCGAGCAGTGCGTCGCGGTACTCGTCCCAGGCGCCGACGATGCGGCCGCGCGGCGTGGTGGCGTTCCGTCGTCGGCGGCGCCGCAGTCGCTTCAGCAGCACGATGACGGCGAACGGCAGCAGGACGAGCGCGACCACGCCGAGGGTCCCGAGGGCCCAGGGCAGCACCGCGAGCAGGATCTGGAGCCAGAGCGGCTGCACCGGCGGCGTGTTCCGGTCGCTCTCGGGGGGCGTCTGCTGGTCCTGGTCCTGCCGGTCGACCGGGGGCGGCGGCACCACCGTCTCGGGTCGGGTGACCGGCTGCGGGGTCTGCTGCTGCTCGTTCGGGATCTCGCGCACCTCGGGGTTGGGGTTGAGCATCACCCATCCCCACTGCGCGGTGTCCACCTCGATGCGGGCCGTGACGTCGGACCCACGGAAGGTCGTCGTCCCGCCACGCGCTGCGGTGCCGTCGCGGGCCGCGTCGCCCCCGGACGTGAAGCCCATCACGACCCGTGCCGGGAAACCGATCTCGTCCGCCATCAGTGCAGCCGCCGCGGCGTACTGCTCCTGGTCCCCGATCATCAGGGGTGCGGTGAGGAGCTCCTGGACACGGTCGGCACCGTGACCGGACCGACTCATCCGGTCGTCGCCGACACCGTGGCTGACGTACCCGTTCCGCTGCAGGGACTGCACCGCCGCGAGGAGCTTCGCACCGGGTGCCGACACGTCCTTCGTCGTGGACTCCACGGTGTCGCGCACGGCGTCGGGGACGTCCCGTGCAGTGGGCACGGCGGCGCTCCCCGGCCGTGCGGTGGCCAGCTGCCGTTCCGTCGGCTGGTCGGGCAGCACCGCCGTCAGGTCGTAGGACGTGCCGTCCCCCACTCCGCCGACCACGGCGCCGGTGCCGGTCGACCCGTTGTAGAAGAAGGCGCCGCGCTCGTCGTCGGCGTCCTGCCCGGTGAACTCCACGCGCTCCAGGTCACCGACCGTCGGCAGCCACACACCGCGGTACCCGTCGACCGTCACGCCGACGTCGACCGTGGTGCCCCGGACGCCACGGACGTCGACCGCGGTCGGCACACGTTCGAAGGTGCCCGAGCCGGCCGAGCCGTCGGTCCCGCCGACGCGGTAGACGACGCCGTCGTAGGTGTCGAGCGTCGCGATGCGGACGAACCCGCCCTCGGGCAGACCGGTCACCCGGAGCTGGGTCGCGTCCGAGGCGGTGGACTCCTCGTAGGCGCGGAACCCGCTGAGCGGACTGACGTAGTCGCGTGGGTCGAACGGCTTCACGACGTCGGTGCGTGCGACGGTGCGCTCACCCGACGGAGGTGCCACCAGGCCGAGTCCGGTCGCGACGACCGCCGCGGCCACGATGGTGCCGGTTCCCACGAGGGCGGGGCGGACGATCGACCGCGCGACCGGCACGCGTGCACCGATCGTGGTCGCCACCGCGACGGCGCGCCGTGCGTGCCGCACGGTCAGTGCCCAGACGAGGGCGAGGCCCACCAGGACGACCGCCGTCACGATCGACGTGTCGAGCCGACTCGGCCCGACGACCACCCCCACCGCGAAGAGCACCAGTGCCGGGATGCTCGCGAGTTCCTGCCTGGAGGCGCGGGTCGCCACGCTCACGGCGGTCACCGTGGCCACGAGCAGCGTCACGGAGTACGGCACGAGGAGCGCCTCGTAGGAGCCGACCGGCAGGCTGATGGTCACCAGCTGCTTCCAGCCGAGGGCGACGCCGGCGAAGAGGTCGAGGAGGCCGCGTCCGGTGGGCAGCAGGCCGTTGGCCTGACTCGGCACGGCGGCGGGGACGCCCGTGAGCGTGAAGGCGGCGACGGTCGCGACCGCCACGACGGCCGTCGGGAGCCGGAACAGGGTGCCGAGGAGCGCGACGACCGTCCCGATGACGATCGCCGTGACGGCGGCGGTGATCATCGCGCCGTCCCGGTACACCGGCCACCAGGACGTGCTCGCGACGGCCAGCAACAGCCAGACCGCCAGCGTGCCGCCGGCGAGCCGGAACGGCACGAGCCGCCGTGCGTCGCGACGGTCGGACCGCCGGGTCGAGCGCCTCGCCCGGTCCGGTGCCCCGGCCGGGGTGGTCACGGGTGCGGCGCTCATGCTGCCGAGGCCGATCGGTGCAGAGCGTGCCGGAGGTCGTCCAGGTAGCCGATGGTCATCACCGTCAGACCCGCGACGCGCAGGAACCGCGGCTGGGCCTCGGGCTCGCAGATCACCGCGACGACCTCCACCCCGACGGGGAACCGCGTGGCGGCGAGTCGGAGCGCGGGTAGGCCGACGGTCGACCCCACCACGAGGAACGCGACGGAGATGCCCTCGGTGTCGCTGCCGACGATCCGGGAGACCTCGGCGATCGGCAGGCACGCGTCAGCGAGGCCGACCGAGGCGAAGTCGTCGAGCAGGCGCGTCGGCGTGACGGTGGGGAGCGTCCGCACGGCGTACACGGCACGCTTCGCGAACTCGGGCGTGCGCTGCGACACCACGACCGAGACCTCACGGCCGTCGCGGATCGCCCGCGCGCCGAGGGACGCGGCCGCGCTGACGGCGAGCTCGAACTCCTCGTCGTCGGCGAACTCACCGCGGGCGATGCCGAGCGCGACGACGAGGTGCGAGCGACGGGTGTCCTCGAACTGCCGGACCATGAGCGCGCCGGACTTGGCAGTCGACTTCCAGTGGATGGTGCGCGGGTCGTCTCCGGGCATGTACTCGCGGATGGCGTGGAAGGCGATGTCTGCGGGTGACAGGTCCGTCGTCGCCTGCCCCTCGAGGTCGCGCACCAGGCCGGTGCTCGTCGACGGGATCGCGATGGTGCGCGGGTGCACGATGACCTGCTCGCGGGCGGTCCAGACGAGCTCGCGGCGGACGAGTCCCACCGGGTCGGCGCGGACGCCCGTCACGGGACCGACGTCGAGCACCCCGCGGCGGAGCGTCGGGACGGGGACCTCCCGCTCGAAGGTGCCGTGCGGCCCGATGGCCGGGATCGCGACGTCGACGAGGCCGGATCCGACCGGGACCTCGACGGTGGTCGGCACCGACGGCAGACGCGTGGGGTTCTCGGCCGTGATGATCACGCCGGCATCGTCGCCGACCGCCACACGGTGCTGCGGCAGCCGCATCCGGATCGCCAGCCGCGACCGGCCGATCAACGCCACCGCGGCGACCACCGCGAGCACGGCGCCGGCGAACCCGACGACGACGATCTCCCGCAGGCCGAACCGGTAGCCGGTCACGAACGCGACGAGCGTCAGGGCGGCGACCGTCCACCCGAGCCCGGTGACGACGGACGAGACCTCGCCCCAGAGACGCAGGACGACCCTCCAGGCCGTTGCCCAGAGCCGGACGATCCCGATGACCGCATCCGCTGCCACGCCCTCGCGGTCACCGACGATGCGCGTCCGGACGTTGGTCATGCCGGTGACCGTCCCCGTGCGCTCGTACGCCGTCGTGCCACGACGCGACCGCGTCGAGGACGGACGGCGCGAGCGCGTGGAGACGGGCCGGCGGTCCGTCACGTCGTGACTCGGTCGGCGGGCGGCGGGGTCTCCACCAGGAGCTGCGCGATGACGCTCGGTGCGCTGACGCCGTCGAACTCGGCCTCGGCGTCGAGCACCAGGCGGTGCGCGAGGACCGGGACGGCCAGTGCCTTCACGTCGTCCGGCGTGACGTAGTGGCGACCGCTCAGCGCCGCGAGGACACGGGAAGCACGGATCAGGCCCATCGCCCCACGGACGCTCACGCCGAGGCGGACCTCGCTCGCCGAGCGGGTCGCGTCCACCAGACGGGCGACGTAGTCGGCGATCACGGCGTCGACGTGCACGGTGCGGGCCAGGGCGGCCATCTCGGTGATGGTCGCGGCGGGCACGACGCTCGCCAACGGGACCGACGCCGACGGAGCCGACGAGGTCTCGAGGATCTTCACCGTCGCGGCGTGGTCGGGGTAGCCGATGGACGTCTTCATGAGGAAGCGGTCGAGCTGCGCCTCGGGCAGACGGTAGGTACCGGCCTGCTCGATCGGGTTCTGGGTCGCGATGACCATGAACGGCGCCGCCAGACGGTGGTTGACGCCGTCGACCGTGATCGCGGACTCCTCCATCGCCTCGAGCAGCGCGGACTGCGTCTTCGGGCTCGCACGATTGATCTCGTCGGCGAGCACGATGTTCGCGAAGACCGGCCCGCGGTGGAAGTCGAACTCCTGCGTCCGCTGGTCGTAGACGCTGATGCCGGTGATGTCGCCCGGCAGCAGGTCGGGGGTGAACTGGATGCGGTTCGTGGTGCCCTGCACGCTCTGTGCCATCGCCCGGGCGAGGCTCGTCTTGCCCGTTCCGGGGACGTCCTCGAGGAGCAGGTGCCCCTCGCTGAGCATCGCCGTGACCGCGAGGCGGATCACGAACGTCTTCCCGAGGAGCACCTGCTCGACGTTGGTCACGATGCGGCCTGCGACGTCGGCGAACCAGGTGGCCTGCTCCGGGGTCATGCTCATGCGGGGTGGTCCTTCGGTCGTGGCGGGAGGTGTGCGGCGGCGGGAGGGTCGGGGCAGGCCGGGCGGGTGTCAGCCGCCGGGAGCTGGTTCCGGGGCGGGTTGCTCGGGAGCGGGAGCGGGGTCCGGTTCAGGTGCTGCTGCGACCGGGAAGGCGTCGGTTGCTTCACTCGCCTGGGTCGAACCCGACCCGTCGGTCGCCGTGACGTACGCGCGCACCTTGACGGACTTGGCGAAGAAGGGTGGCTCCGGAGGAGTCTCACCAGCGTCCCAGCTCGACGTCGTGGGGAAGCCGTTGCCATCGTCGCCGGCGTACCAGTACGCCGTGTACCGCACCGTGATCCCGCTGCCGCTCGGCCCCGTCACGGCGATCGGCTGGCCCTGCTGAGCGGTCGCCACCGAGAGGTTCGCGTCGAGCGCCGTGGCGTTCCCCGTCCACGAGTCGGCTTCGGACGAGCAGAAGCTGCTCCCCGGGCCACCGCAGGCGCGGACGGTCAACGGTGCCGAGACGTTCCGGGCGCCGGACCCTGGCACACCCGTCCAGGTCTGGCCCGGCTGCAGCGTGATCGGCTGCCCGCCGGTCTCGAGCTGGTAGTGGTGTGCGGGCCGCGACGAGGCGGTGACGCTCACGTTCCAGAGGTTCGTGCCGGCGGGGACGACGTCGACCGAGGGCCTGCCGGTGCCGGACGGCCGCTCGTAGGTCACGGCGTCGACGTACTCGACGTTGCAGAAGTAGCCGTTGGTCACGGTCACCGCGTACCGGGTCGAGCCACCGCCGACGCCAGAGTCGCGCGTCGGACTCGAACTGCCGAGCGAGTTCGAGGGCGGAGCAGCACAGTCCACGTTGCCGGATCGGAACACGGCGTACCGCAGGCCGGTCCCGCCGGCGGCGTCGCCGGCGCTCCAGCTCACGGTCACCGTCGACCGGCCGGACGAGTCCGCCTGGTCCCCGGCGACCGCCTGCAGGTTCGTCGGCTTGCCCGGCGTCCCGACGGCACTGCCGGTGGCGGACGCGGAGTTCCACTGCACGACGGTGCCGTTGCGGTCGGCGTCGTTGCGAGCGGACACCGTGACCTTGTACTGGGCAGCGCTCTGGGCGCCGGTGAACGAGGTGTTCGTGGCGGTGCCGGTGTGCCGCGTGGTCGACAGGCCGGGGCCCTCGATCGTGACGATGTAGTCGTCGACCGCGCTGCCGTTGTTCGGCGCGGACACCTTGCCCCACTTGACGTCGAGCTGGTTCGGTGTCGCCTTGCTCGGCGTGACCGTGATGCCCTTCGGGGGCGCCGGCACGAAGTCCGCACTCATCGGACCCGAACGGGACGAAGGCTTCGAGTCACCGATCGCGTTGGTCGCCACGACCTGGAACCGGTACGACGCCTTCGGGTCGAGTCCGGTCAGCGTGCACACCGTCGCGGTCCCGCAGTCCTTCGAGACGCCGTTGGTCCCGACGACCCGGTAGCCCGTGATGGGCGAGTTGTTGCCCTGCGGGGTCGACCACGTGAGCGTGACCTGACCGCCGTCGTAGGAACCGGTGCGGGTGGGCGCACCCGGAGCGTCCGGGACGTCCTGCACCGAGATCGTGACGTCGCCCCAGACGTACCGGTCGGGGTCGTTCGTCGCGTCCGCCACCTGGTACTGCAGGTGGGCGTCGCCGGGCTTCGCAGTGTCGGCGACCGAGACCTGCAGGCGCGTGCGGTCACCACTCGGTGTGACGGTGACGCCGCTCGGCAGCCCGCCGGACAGACCCCGGATGTTCACGACGCGCAACCGCTCACCCGGGAACGGGTTGGTCGGCTGGTCGTTCGTGAGCACGTCGATGGTGGTGGTCGCCCCGCGCTTCGTCACCGACCGGTCCGCACCGGGCTGGACCACCGGACGGGTGGAGGCGACGACGCCGACGGTGACGGTGCCGGCGCGACCGGTGTTGGCGTCGTCCGCGACACCGATCCCGATCGACGCGGTGGTGTTCTTCTTCGCGGTGTCGGCGACCGAGATCGTGAGCTGCTGCTTCGCGATCGACGCGGTCGTCCCCGCGGCGGGCCGGCCGACGATCGAGTACCGGAGCTCGGGCAGGTCCCTGGGGTACGGGTAGTCAGTCAGCTTCGTCAGGTCGATCTTGCGCGTCTCGCCCGGCTGCATCTCGACCGAGGATCCCGTGAACGCCGGCGGCTGGTTCGACCGGGGCGTGACCGTGATCGGGAGCACGAGCGTGGCGACGCGCCCCTTGCCGCCGTTCGCCGACGAGCCGTCGGTCACCTCGAACGAGATCGACGCCTTGCCGTAGTAGAGCTTCGACGACGTGAACTGCAGCGTCGACGAGTCCACCACCAGACTCTGCCCGTTGGCGTGGGTGGCCTTGACCGTGCCACGGTCGGTGATCTTCGCGGTCTCACCGTTCGCCGTCACGACGAAGTCCTGCAGCGGGATGCGGACGGTGGCCTCGCTCTTCACCGTGACCGCACCGGCGCTGCGGTTGATCTGCGGCAGGGCGTCGTCGAAGCCCGGCACGTTGATGAAGCCGTAGGAGACGATGTCCGGGTGGTCGGCCCGGGCGACCGAGAACGGGATCACCTGCGAGTCGTCGGTCAACCGGACCGTGATGCGGCCGTCGTCCGTGGGCGTCGCGGTGTCGCCGTAGCCGGGGACGACCCCGACCCGGAGGTCGGCCGCGGTGCCCTCGGCGAAGAAGACGTTGTCGAGCACGTCGACGGTCACGCTCTGCCGGTGCAGGATGTCCTGCAGGTCGAGGGTCGTGTCGTCGACCTCGGGCCGGAGCGGCTGGGCGTCGGGGTCGACGGTCACCGTGAGGAAGGCCGTGCTCGACCCCCCGCTGCTGTTCGCGACGGTGTAGAGCACCGCAAAGTCCCCGCTCTTCGCCGACTCCGGAGGCGTGACGCGGATCTGCTGCTTCCGGAGGACCTTGGCGGTGACGTCCTCGGCCGTCGGCTCGGCCTGCGCGACGGTCAGCTGCCCGCCTTCGGGGTCGGAGTCGTTCTGCAGGACGCGCACCGTCACCGACCCACCGGGGCGGATCGTGACGTGGTCGGCCTCGGCCACGGGGTTCGAGGCCTGCTCGGCGCGGGGTGCGATGCCGACCCGCACGGTGCCGGTGGCGCGGGCCCCGAGGGCGTCGACGACGGTGTAGGTGAACTCGTCGGTGCCGGCCGAGTAGTCGCCCGCCTCGTAGGTCAGGGCGTCCGAGGCGACGTCCGAGACCGACCCCTTGTCGGGGTTGGAGCCGACGCCGACCAGCTGGACGGAGTCGCCGTCCGGGTCGATCCCGTTCAACGGCACGCTGACACGCACCGACGACCCGGCGACGACGCGCGCGGTGACGGTCTGCGGGACGGGCGGGTTGTTCGTGGCGGCGTCGCGCTCGCGCACCGAGATCGACACCGCGGCGTCGGCGTACTGGCCGTCCGGGCCGGCGACCCGGTAGACGGCGGTGTAGTTGCCCGGCGTCTTCGGGGCGAGGTACCGCAGATGGTCGCCGGACACGAACAGCAGGCCGCCGTCACCGGGGACGTTCTGCACCAGTTCGGGCTGCAGCGTCAACGGCTCGCCCTCGGGCTGGGTGTCGTTGTCGAGCACGTCGACGTTCGCGACGTCGCCGACACGCACGGTGGCGCTGTCCGGCTGGGCGACCGGTGGCTGGATGCGGTCGGGCTTCGGGATCTCGACGACCGTGATCGTGCCGGGTGACGACGCCAGGCCGTTCGTCTCCGTGTACCCGAACGAGACCGGGCCGTCGAGGGGCGCCGTGAGCGTGACACGGACCGTGTGCTGGTCGAGGATGCTCGCCTGCACACCGCTGCCCCGTGGAGGTCCGTCGAGCCCCGTCACGAGCAGCACGCCGCCCGCCGGGTCGATGTCGGTCGCGGTGACGTCCGTGTCCTTGGTGGACAGGGTGTTCACGAACACCGTCTTCGGCGTGGTGATCGGCGCCGTCGAGGCGTCCGGTGGCGCGAGGACGGTCACCCGGACGATGCCGCTCGAGGTCTTCACGCCGTCGGTCACCGTGTACTCGAGCTGGTGGTCGCCCGCCCGCTCCCCCTGCACCCGGAATGTCCCGGCGTCGTAGCTCGGGGTGACGGTGAGCCCGGACGCCGACGACACGCTCGTCAGCGTCACGGTGCCGTTGCCACCGCGCACGTGGTCGAGCGGCTCGACCGTGAAGGCCTTGCCGGCGTACCCGGACACCGGGAACGGATCCGCGCGCAGCGGGACGGTGCCCTGCTTGGCGACCCGGACCGTCACGGCACCCCGACCGTCGGCGCGACCGTCGCTCACGACCAGCTGCACGGAGCGCTCACCGGTCCGGCCGCTGTCGTTCCGGAAGTCGAGCAGGCCGTCCGGTGTGGTGGACACCCGGTCACCGTTCGACGCGGTCGCCGACTCCAGGTACACCGGGTCGCCGTCCGGGTCGACCCAGTCGCCGAGGACGTTCGAGACGACGTGCCCGTTCTGGACGACGTCGGCCGAGGTGTCACGGACCTGCCGCGGCGCCTCGTTCTGACTGTCGGGGCGCACGCTGATCCGGACGGTCGCGGTGTCCGATCCGCCGTTGCCGTCGGTGATCGTGTACGGGAACGTCACGGTCCCGGTGGCGCGCGACGACAGCGTGACCTGCAGGCGTTGACCGTCGCCGACGATCGCGACGCGGCCGGCGGACTTCGAGATGGTGCCGACCTCGCTCACGATGATCGGGTCACCGTTCGGGTCGTAGTCGTTCAGCAGGACCGGGAGGCTCGTGGTGCGTCCCGGACGAGCGCCCAGTTCGTCGTCCACCGCCACCGGTGGCTTCTGGTCCTTGTCAACCTCGGGGTCGTCGTCGGAGACCTGCTCCTGCTGCTGCTCGTCGTCCTGCTTGATCAGGTCGGCCCAGTTGTCGATGAGCTGCCCGCTCCGGTCGATCGCCCAGGAACGGCCGCTCGTCGGGTCGTTGGCGACGACGGTGTCGCCGTTGTGCAGGATCTGCAGTTCGCTCGTGCCGCCGGTGCGCGCCAGCCGCTGCAGCGCGTTGCCGTCACACGTGTCGATCGCCTGTCCGCCCGCCCACGCCGCGTACGTGCAGGAGCCGTCGACGTAGGGCCGCGCGGCTCGTCCGGCCACCTGGAGCGCGGTGGCGTCCACGGTGCCGGAGGCGCTGACGCGGACCAGGCCCGCCGTGCCCGCGACCGTCACCTGGGCCGTGCTGTCGGAGGACCGCTGGAGGGCCGGCGACGACCCCACCCGGTCGCCGAGTTCGACGGTGCGGCCGTCGACCGACAGGGCACCGCTCGTCCGGTCGAGCACGGCGAGGTGCCCGTCGAACGTGGCGACCTGGAAGTCGTCGCCGCGGTCCATGTCGACCTTCCACCGTTCGGCGACGGTGAGTGTCGTGCCGACGTCGACCAGCGACGCCGTCCCGGTCTTCGCGGAGTAGACCGCGACGTGGCCGTCGGAGGCGTCGAAGACGGTGTCGGCGCCCAGGGTCAGGTCGGCCTTGGCCGACGCGTCGAACTCGGCGAGGTCGTTCGCGGGGGTCGCCCAGAGCTCACCCGTGTCGGCGTTGCCGATGACCGCGGTGTCGCCCGCGAAGAAGACCTGCGGCGTCCCCGCCGGCAGCGTGATCGCATCCCCCACGGTGGCGTCGGCGACGTCGACCCGGGCGACCGTGCCCTTGGTCTCGTCCACGCTGTAGACGGTGGAGCCACGCTGCAGCACGGACAGGTCGTCGCTGGCCGTCTCGACCGCGGTGTTGAGCTGCAGGATGCCCGTGTTCGCCCGGCCGACCGCGCCGTACTCGGCCGAGGGCACCCAGACCGTGCCGTCGCCGAGGTCGACGCGTTGCGTGTGGTACCCGGTGGAGACGATGGCGGTGGTCGCGACGACGGCGGCGACGAGCACCGAGGCACCGGTCGTCACGGCGGCGGAGCGGTGCTTCGCGAGGAGGGCGCGGATCACCCGGCGCTCCCGATCGTCGCGCACTTCTGCGCGCTCGCGGCACCCGTCTTGCCGTCGCGGTTCACGGCGACGGCGATGCACTCCTCGTCGCCGCGTTCACCGGAGACGACGAACGTCGTCCCGGTCTGCTGGCTCGACGACCCGTTGGACGAGATGACGTACGTGTCGCCGCTGCGCAGCCCCGGGTCGGTCCAGCTGAAGGAAACGGACTGCGGCGACGGCTCGGCACGGACCTCGGCCACGACCGGGATCGCCCCGGCGCCGAGCCGCCCGACGACGACGACCGTGGCGATCGCGAGGGCGGCGACCACGACGACGGCCAGGGACGTCGCCCAGACCAGGGTCGAACGGGTTCGGCGCCGGGCACGGGTCACGGACCCGGTGCGGTGCACGGTGCCGACGCTGTGCGAACCCCCGGCCACGACCCCACCCTGCACCGCACGGCGGGTCCGACGACGCCCGCCGACCCGGGTGGGTGGCTGCAGCTCACGGATCACGGTGCGCTCACCGTGCGGGGTCGGCGTCGAGATCGCCCAGGCCTCGACCGCGACGTCGGCGGACGTCTGCGGGATGCCGAGCTCGGCCTCGACCTGCTGGAACCCGCGGACGAGTTCGATCACCGTCGCGGGGCGTCCCTGCGGCTTGCGGGACAGCGCCGAGGCGAGCAGGCGCTCCAGCGAGGGCGGCACGTCGGTGCGACCGGTGGGCTTCACGCCGCCCTTGTCGATCCGGTGCATCAGGTCGTTCGCACCGTTCTTGCCGCCGCGGATCTCGAACGGGCTGCGCCCGGCGAGGAGCGAGTACACGGTCGCCGCGAGGGAGTACACCTCGGACTGGATCGTGCCGCGCGACTCGTCGATCAGGACCTCGGGCGCGGACCAGGGGATCGACATGCCGATCGGCTCGTCGGGGTCGGTGCCCCCGATCGTCGCGGCGATGCCGAAGTCGGAGAGCACGGGGTTGCCGTACGCCGTCAGCAGGATGTTCGACGGCTTGATGTCGCGGTGCAGCACGCCCTCGCGGTGTGCGGTCTCGAGCGCCGACCCGATGCGGATGCCGATCGACAGCACCTCGGACACCGGGATCGGCTCGCGACGGTAGCGCTCGCTGAGGGACGAGGAGCAGAGCTCCATGACCAGGTAGGGCCGGCCGTCGGCGGCGACGCTGGCCTGGAGGACGGTGAGGATCGACGGGTGCGTGCTGAGCCGGGCCATCAGGTTGGCCTCGGCCTGGAACATCTGCCGGACGCGGTCGTCGACGACCTCGTCCAGCAGCACCTTCACCGCGACCTGTCGTCGGGGCATGTCCTGCTCGTAGAGAAAGACGTCGGCGAAGCCACCGGACCCGAGGACGTGCACGGGACTGAAACCGCCGATCACGGGCGGGTTGGACGGCAGGCGTCTCGCCATGGTCCTCTCCTCCCCCGGCCGAGCGGCCAGCTCTCTCGACGTGGCCATGTCATTGTACGAAGCGTGGGTGACCGACATTCCGCACGCCGATCCCCCACAGCTCGACGTGTTCCCCCAGTTCGGGGGCCAGCTAGTGGCGCGGCAGCGTGTCCTCGAGGTCGCCGTCGTCCGGTGCGGCATCGACCTGCAGCACCACCACGGTGACGTTGTCACGACCGCCGGCCACGACGGCGTCGCCGACGAGGCGCTCTGCCAGGTCCTGCGCGCCCGGCTCACGTGCCGCGATGCGCGCGATCCCGGCGTCGCCGAGCTCCTTGGTGAGCCCGTCGGAGCAGACGATGTAGCGGTCGCCGGCCCGCAGGGGCAGGGTCCACCAGTCCGGCGCCGGCGGTTCCCCGAAGCCGACCGCACGCGTGATGACGTTGCTGTCCGGGTGCTGCTCGGCGTCCTCGGCACGCAGCAGGCCGGCGTCCACCATCTCCTGCACCACCGAGTGGTCGACGGTGACGCGGCGGAGCACGCCGTCCTCGATGCGGTAGGTGCGGGAGTCGCCGACGTTGAACACGAGCGCCGCGGGCTGTCCGAGCGACGCCACGAGCGCGATCCCGGTGACGGTGGTGCCCGCGCCGATGGCGTTGCCACCGGCTGCACGCTCGATGTCGGCGGTCGCGAGGAGCAGCGCACGTTGGATGCCCTGACGCGTGGTGAACGGTTCGGCCGTCACCTGCTCGAGCCGACGCACGACCGCGTCACTGGCACGGTCGCCTGCGAGGTGTCCGCCCATGCCGTCGGCGACGACGAAGAACGGCGCGCCCACGATGTAGCTGTCCTCGTTGTGGTCACGCCGCCGACCGACGTCGGTCGCGGCTCCCCACGAGAGTGTCAGGGTGGCGCCGTCGGCACCGGGGACATCGATGGCGTGCGCAGTGGCTGCTCGGCCGAGTTCGGTCACGTGTCAGGATCGCTCTCTGGTGGGTCGGGGCGTGCCGTGTGCTGTCTGATCGGAGGGCCACGGGGGAACCGGAGGCAGCCCCTCTGCCGTCGGTGCGACCCGGAGGTACGGCGAGAGGACCTCGATGGCGTTGCCGTCACCGATCTCGACTACCGTACCCGTCAGCGCGACGATCGACGCACCCGACGCCATGCGGTAGGCGGGTGCCCCGGCCGGGCGGACGACGGTCCCGTTGGTGGACCGGAGGTCCTGCACGACGACGGCTTCGCCCTCGGCGTGCATCCGGACGTGGGACGACGACACCTGCCCGTACGTCGACCGCACGGTCACGAGTTCGGGCTGCGGGCCACGGGTGACCCGCGGCAGCGACGGCCGTCGCCCGATGACCACCGGGTGGTCGAGCCGGAAGGTGCGGTCGCCGATGCGGATCGAGGGCACGCGTGCCGTGGGGGCGGCGGGCACCGCCGGGACGGCCGGGAGGCCCGGGGCGGCACCCACGAACGGGCTCGCTCCGGCACCGGGTCGCGCCGGCACCCGGACGACGGTGTCCTCCGGATCGACGTCATCCACCGCTGCGGGTGGCTGGTCGGTTGCCCCGGCCGCGGGCCGGATGACCGTGTCGCCGAGGACCCCGTCGTCGGAACCGGGGTCGGAGTCGGAGTCGGGACCGGCTCCCGGGACGAAGGGACCTGCGCGCCGGATGACGGTGTCGTCGACGGCGTCCGCCGTCCGGTCGCCCAGCGATCGTCGGGGTCGCCGGATGACGGTGTCCTCGATGTCGTCGTCGTACAACCGGAGCCCTCCCAGTGTGGTCTCCCCCACCGTAGACGATCCGGTCGACCCCACGTCATCGACGCTCCCACGACGGCCCGCTGCCCGCGACGACCGAGCGCAGGACGAGCCCCGCGAGCGGGTCGTCCGCGCGGGTCTCGAGGGCGTACCGGGCACGCGTCTCCGCCCGGGCCCACGACCCGAGCGCCCACGCACACCAGGCACCGAGCGACAGGGCGCCGGCAGCGCCCGACGATCCGTCGAACGGGCCGTCCTGCGCCCGCCACACGCGCCACGCATCGGCACACCGGTCACCGGCGAGCCGCACGCGGGCCCGATCGGGAGCCGGGCCGAAACCGTGGAGCGCCGGCGGTGTCGGGTCCGCGAAGGGGTCGAACACCCGGATCGACCGGGGATCGGGCGTGCCCTGCGCCGCGATGAACGGCACCAGGGCCATCCGGGGCGCGAGTGCGCCGCACGCGGTCACCACGGCCGTCGCAGCGGCCGTCGACAGGTCGGCGCGACCGGGCGCGACCAGCGCGGCCGCCGCAGCGGGGAGGGTGACCGCCGCGGCGATCTCGCGAGGGAAACGGACTGCGGAGCCGGGGCCGGACTGTGCCGTGAGAGGGATCATGCACGCCATCGAAACGTGCTGGGAGCCTCCAGGCAGGGTCGCCCCGACCATCTGTGGACCGGAGCGAGCCCGCTCACGCCTGTGGAGGACGAGCCGACCCGGCACCCGCTCAGGCGACGACGGGCTCCAGGCTCTCGGCGACCAGGTCCCAGCCACCCTCGTTGCGCTCGACGACCACGCCGTTCGCGGCCGCCCAACCGACCAGGTCGTCCATGCTGCCGATGCTCGCGCCGGTGCGGGCGAGCAGCGCCACCAGGCGACCCTTCGCGGTCTTGTTCCAGTGGTTCAGCGCACGACGACGACCGGAGCCGTCGACGCTCACCACCCGTGGTGCCACTGCTCCGGACACGGGACCGAGCTGCCGGTACCCCTCGGACCGCAGGTCGAGCACCAGGCCGCCCGCACGGGACAGCAGGGAACGGGTGGACACCGCGGGCCAGTGCGCGGCCAACCGGATCGAGCCGAGCCGGGAGTCGTGTGAGAGCCGGTACGCCGGGATCGGGTCACCGGCACCGATCGGACCGAACATCGCGGACTGCACGATCACGTGTTCCGCCCACCACGCACGGGTCGCCGCATCCGCGTCCTGCGCGCCCAACGGGT
This sequence comes from Curtobacterium sp. MCPF17_021, assembly GCF_003234605.2. NCBI lineage: Bacteria > Bacillati > Actinomycetota > Actinomycetes > Micrococcales > Microbacteriaceae > Curtobacterium > Curtobacterium sp. MCPF17_021. Next base: position 2,191,060 of record NZ_CP126252.1, read on the forward strand.
CGTAGAGGACCCCGGTGTACCGCTCGATCGCGGGCATGGTGCCCGAGGTGTCGAGCTCGAGGTTCCGGAGCCGCTCGGCGATCGACTTCGGGCCGAGCTTGAGCGCCGTCCTGGCCGAGGACTCCTCGGAACTGACGAAGCGGGCCGCGGTGATCACCGCGGCCCGCTCATCGGCCAGTTCCGGGAACGACAGCGCACGCAGATCGAGCGTGCGGCTCGTGTCCCCGCCCTCCCGCTTCGTCTCCGAAGGCGGGAGCAGGACGGTCAGTCCGGTCAGGACGCCAGCGCGGCCTGCCGCGCGACGATCGTCACCGTGTCGTGCTCGACCGACAGGAAGCCGTCCTCGGCGTCGACCGCGACGGTCGACCCATCGGCCCGCGTGATGCGGACCTGACCCTGCGCCAGGATCGCGAGCATCGGCTCGTGTCCGGCGAGGATGCCGATCTGGCCCTCTGTCGTCCGTGCGACGACCATGGTGGTGTCGCCCGACCAGACCTCACGGTCCGCCGAGACGACGCTCACGCTGAGACCCGCCATGTCAGCGGTTCTCCTTCTGGATCTGAGCCCACTTCTCTTCCACGTCGTTGATGCCACCGACGTTGAAGAACGCCTGGGTCGCAACGTGGTCGAACTCGCCGTCGGCGATGGCGCGGAAGGACTCGATGGTGTCCTTGAGCGGCACCGTGGAGCCCTCGACACCCGTGAACTTCTTCGCCATGTAGGTGTTCTGCGAGAGGAACTGCTGGATACGACGAGCGCGCTCGACCGTGATCTTGTCCTCTTCGGAGAGCTCGTCGACACCGAGGATGGCGATGATCTCCTGCAGTTCCTTGTTCTTCTGGAGGATCTGCTTGACGCGCGTGGCCGTCTCGTAGTGGTCGGCACCCAGGTAGCGCGGGTCCATGATGCGCGACGTCGAGGCCAGCGGGTCGATCGCGGGGTACAGACCCTGCGATGCGATCTCACGGGAGAGCTCGGTCGTCGCGTCGAGGTGCGCGAACGTGGTGGCCGGAGCCGGGTCGGTGTAGTCGTCAGCCGGCACGTAGATCGCCTGCAGCGAGGTGATCGAGTGACCACGCGTCGAGGTGATGCGCTCCTGGAGCACACCCATCTCGTCGGCGAGGTTGGGCTGGTAACCCACGGCGGACGGCATGCGGCCGAGCAGCGTCGAGACCTCGGAGCCGGCCTGCGTGAAGCGGAAGATGTTGTCGATGAAGAGGAGCACGTCCTGCTTCTGGACATCGCGGAAGTACTCCGCCATCGTCAGCGCCGACAGGGCCACGCGGAGACGCGTTCCCGGCGGCTCGTCCATCTGGCCGAACACGAGGGCCGTCTTGTCGAAGACACCCGCCTCTTCCATCTCACCGATGAGGTCGTTGCCCTCACGGGTGCGCTCACCGACACCGGCGAACACCGACACACCGCCGTGGTCCTGCGCGACGCGCTGGATCATCTCCTGGATGAGGACGGTCTTGCCGACGCCCGCACCACCGAAGAGGCCGATCTTGCCACCCTGCACGTACGGGGTGAGGAGGTCGATGGACTTGATGCCGGTCTCGAACATCGAGGTCTTGGACTCGAGCTGGTCGAAGGCCGGGGCCTTGCGGTGGATCGGCCAGCGCTCGGTGATCTCGAGCTTCTCGTCCGTGTTGAGCACGTTCCCGAGGACGTCGAAGACCTTGCCCTTGGTGACGTCGCCGACGGGGACCGAGATCGGAGCGCCCGAGTCACGGACCTCCTGGCCACGGACCAGGCCGTCGGTCGGCTTCAGGGAGATGGCACGGACGAGGTCGTCGCCGAGGTGCTGCGCGACCTCGAGGCCGATCTCCTGCGACGAGTCACCGATGGTGATGGTCGTGAACAGGAGGTTGTACATCTCCGGGATTGCGTCGTGGGGGAACTCGATGTCGACGACGGGGCCCGTGACACGGGCGATCCGGCCGACACCGGGCGCCGACGACGTCTCGACCGCGGTGGTTGCGGTGTCGGTCATGGCTGGTGCCTTCCTGAGGGTGGGTATCTGTCCGCGAACGACGCGGACTACTTCTTCTTCGACGAGAGGGCGTCGGCGCCGCCGACGATCTCGGAGATCTGCTGGGTGATCTCCGCCTGACGCGCGTTGTTCGCGAGTCGGGTGAAGTCACGGATCAGCGAGTCGGCGTTGTCGCTGGCCGCCTTCATCGCCTTCTGACGCGCGGCGTGCTCGGAAGCAGCCGACTGCAGCATGGCGTTGAAGATGCGGCTCTCGATGTAGACCGGGAGCAGCGAGTCGAGCACCGCATCGGCGTCCGGCTCGAACTCGTAGAGCGGCAGGGGCTCGTTGCCCTCGGGCTCGTCGATGCCCTCGACGACCTCGAGGGGCAGCAGGCGAACGACCTGCGGCTCCTGGGTCGCCAGGCTGATGAACCGGTTGAACACGATGTGGATCTCGTCCACGCCGCCGTCAGCGGTGTCCTGGAGGAACTTCGCCACGACGGCGTCGCCGATCTCCTTGGCCGTCGAGAACTCCGGCTGGTCGGTGTTGCCGACCCACTGCTGCTCGGACGGACGCTCACGGAACGCGAAGTACCCGACGGACTTGCGGCCGACCAGGTAGTAGACGACGTCCTTGCCCTCGCTGCGGAGCAGGGAGGCGAGCTCCTCGCCCTGCTTGAGGACGTTCGTGCTGAACGCGCCGTTCAGGCCGCGGTCCGAGGTGAAGAGCACGACGGCTGCACGGGTCGACGACTCCGGCTCGGTGGTCAGCACGTGGTCGACGTTCGAGAACGTCGCCACGGCCGACACCGCACGCGTGACGGCCCGCGAGTACGGACCGGACGCAGCCATGCGGGCCTGCGCCTTCTGGATCCGCGACGCCGAGATCAGCTCCATGGCGCGGGTGACCTTCTTCGTGGTCTTCGCCGACTTGATCCGCTGGCGGTAGACCCGGACCTGCGCTGCCATCTAGCGACGACCCTTGACGATCTGCTCCTGGTCGACGTCCTCGGCGTCAGCCGCGTCGAACTGCTCGGAGCCGAGGGTCTTGCCGTCGCTCGTCTGGAAGCTCTTCGTGAACTCGTCGATCTGCTTGTCCATCTCGGCGACGGTCTCGTCGCTGAGCTGGTTCGTCTCGCGCAGGGTCGTGAGGACGTCGGAGTTGCGACGCAGGTGGTCGAGCAGTTCGGACTCGAAGCGGAGCACGTCCGGCACCGGGACGGTGTCGAGCTTGCCGTTCGTGCCGGCCCAGATCGAGACGACCTGCTCCTCGACCGGGTACGGCGAGTACTGCGGCTGCTTGAGGAGCTCGGTCAGACGCGCACCGCGCTCCAGCTGACGACGCGACGCCTGGTCGAGGTCGGACGCGAACATCGCGAACGCCTCGAGCGAGCGGTACTGCGCCAGCTCGAGCTTCAGCGTGCCGGAGACCTTCTTGATCGACTTCACCTGGGCGTCACCACCAACGCGGGACACCGAGATGCCCACGTCGACGGCCGGACGCTGGTTCGCGTTGAAGAGGTCCGACTGCAGGAAGATCTGGCCGTCGGTGATGGAGATGACGTTCGTCGGGATGTACGCCGAGACGTCGTTCGCCTTGGTCTCGATGATCGGGAGACCCGTCATCGAACCGGCGCCGAGCTCGTCGGACAGCTTCGCGCAACGCTCCAGCAGACGGGAGTGCAGGTAGAAGACGTCACCCGGGTAGGCCTCGCGGCCCGGCGGACGACGCAGGAGGAGCGACACCGCACGGTAGGCCTCGGCCTGCTTCGACAGGTCATCGAAGATGATGAGGACGTGCTTGCCCTGGTACATCCAGTGCTGGCCGATGGCCGAACCGGTGTACGGGGCGAGGTACTTGAAGCCGGCCGGGTCGGAGGCCGGAGCGGCGACGATGGTGGTGTACTCCATCGCACCGGCGTCCTCGAGCGCACCCTTGACGGAGGCGATCGTGGAGCCCTTCTGACCGATGGCGACGTAGATGCAGCGGACCTGCTTCTCCTCGTCGCCGGACTCCCAGTTGGCCTTCTGGTTGATGATCGTGTCGATCGCGATGGCCGTCTTGCCGGTCTGGCGGTCGCCGATGATCAGCTGACGCTGACCACGGCCGACGGGGATCATCGCGTCGATGGCCTTGATGCCGGTCTGCAGCGGCTGGTGGACCGACTTGCGGGCCATGACGCCGGGAGCCTGGAGCTCGAGGGCACGGCGGCCCTCTGCGGCGATCTCGCCGAGACCGTCGATCGGGGCGCCGAGCGGGTCGACGACGCGACCGAGGAAGGCGTCGCCGACGGGGGCGGAGAGGACCTCACCCGTGCGGGTGACCTCCATGCCCTCCTCGATGCCGCCGAACTCGCCGAGCACGATGGCGCCGATCTCGTCTTCATCGAGGTTCTGCGCCAGGCCGAGCGTTCCGTCCGCGAAGCGGATGAGCTCGTTCGCCATGACGCCGGGGAGACCCTCGACGTGGGCGATGCCGTCACCGGCGTCGGTGACGTGCCCGACCTCGGCCGTGGAGGCCTTCGTCGGCTCGTAGTTCGAGACGAAGTCCTTCAGGGCATCACGGATCTCATCGGGGCTGATGGTGATGTCTGCCATGGGATTTTCCTTGTGGTTTTCCGGGGCCCTTCGGCTCCGAGAGGGTGACGCTGCCGGACTCGGCAGTTCCCGTTGTGGACTTGGGGAGGAGCGGCTTCGACCGTACGCCTAGCCGGCGAGCTGGAGCCGGAGCTCCGAGAGTCGCGTGGACACGGTGCCGTCGATGACGTCGCCGCCGATCTGCACCCGGACCCCGCCGACGACCGTGGGGTCGACGACCTGGTTGATGCTGATGTCCTTGCCGTACCGCTCGGACAGACCGCGCGTGACGCGGGCCGACTGGGCGGGGGTCAGTGGCGTCGCCGTGACGACGGTCGCGACGAGCTTGCCGGCCTGCTCGGCCACGATGCGCGAGGCATCACGGACGATCTCACCGATGCGGCGGCCGCGGGGCTGCTGCACCAGGGCCGACACGATCGTGATCGTCTGCTCCGATGCCTTGGCACCGAGGAGCCGCTCGACGAGCGCGCCCTTCTGCTCGGGGCTGCCGAGCTTGGTGCCGAGCGCCAGCTCGAGGCCGGCGTCCGAGCGGACGGCGGTCTCGAAGGCGAACAGCTCCGACTCGATCGACGAGTCCGGACCCGCGGTGGCGGCGACGGCGCGGATGCCCGCGTCCTCGATGCCCGCGAGCAGGTCCTGCTGCGAGGACCAGCGCGAGCCGGCCACCGCGGTCAGGACCGCACGCGTCGCGTCCGACTGTCCGGCGAAGACACGGTCGATGAGGACCTTCTTGCCGGCCGCGTCGGCCGTGGGGTCGGACAGCAGCCCGAGCAGCTGCGGCGCACCGGCGATCGCACGCCCGGAGGCGAGGATCTCGGCACCCGCGGCCAGGCCGGCGCTCGGACCGAGGTCCGACAGCACCGCCCTGGTGGACGCGAGTGCTTCTCTGGTAGCGCTGCGCATGCTCAGTGCTCCCCCGTCTTCGTGGCCTGCGAGGCCTCGAGGTCGGCGAGGAAGCGGTCGACCACTGCGGTCGACTTGGCGTCGTCCTTGAGGGATTCACCGATCACACCGGACGCGAGGTCCAGCGCGAGGGTGCCCACTTCGGACCGGAGTGCCTGGACGGCGCTCTGGCGCTCGGCCTCGATCTGCGCCTGGGCATTGGCCGTGATGCGTGCTGCATCGGCGGCCGCCTGCTCGCGGACCTCGTTGCCGATCGCCGTGGCGTCGGCGCGGGCCTGCTCACGGATGCGCGATGCCTCGGCACGTGCGTCGGCGAGCTGCTTGTTGTACTCGTCGAGCGCAGCGGCAGCCTGCTCCTGAGCGGCCTCGGCCTTCTTGATGCCGCCCTCGATGGCCTCGGTGCGCTCATCGAGCATCTTCGTGATGCGCGGCGTGACGACACGCCACATCACCAGGAAGATGATGACGAAGGCAAGCGCCGACCACACGATGTCGTACACCGGCGGGATCAGCGGATTGTGCGCTTCCTCCGCCGCGATGATGAGTGCGTTCTGCATCGAGGAACCTTAGTTGGTGAAGATGAAGTACGTGGCGATACCGATGAAGGCCAGGGCCTCGGTGAAGGCGATACCGATGTACATGAGGGTCGTCAGGCGGCCCTGGAGCTCGGGCTGGCGAGCGACGGACTCGATCGTCTTACCGACGACGATGCCGACACCGATGGCCGGGCCGATCGCTGCGAGGCCGTAGCCAACCGTCGCGATGTTGCCGTTGATCTCCGCGAGAACGGTCGTTGCGTCCACGTGTTTTCCTTTCGAGGTGCGGGTCCGACGGTCGCCGGTCCCGTAGGGGGTCAGTGAGGAATCAGTGCTCGTCGGCCAGCGCCAGCTGGATGTAGACGGCGGTGAGGAGCATGAAGACGTAGGCCTGCAGCAGCGCGACGAGGACCTCGAAGAAGCTGAACGCGATGCCGAACGCGATGGTACCGACGCCGAAGGCCTTGAAGCCGAGCGAAGCGTCGAAGAAGAAGAACTGCGTGGCCGAGAAGAACAGCACGAGGAGCAGGTGCCCCACGACCATGTTCATCAGGAGTCGCAGCGTCAGCGTGACGGGACGGAGCACGAAGGTGGAGACGAGCTCGATCGGCGTCACGATGATGTACAGCGGCCACGGCACCCCGGGCGGGAAGAGCGAGTTCTTGAGGAACGTGCCCGGGTGCTTGCGGAGACCGGCGTAGATGAAGGCGAGGTACGCGACGATCGCCAGGATCATCGGCATCGCGATGCGGCTGGTGCCGGCGAGGTTCATGCCCGGGATCAGACCGGTCAGGTTCATGAACAGCACGCCGAAGAAGATCGTCGCCAGGAGCGGCAGGAAACGCTTGCCGTCCTTCTCTCCGAGGTTGTCGAAGGTGTTGCGACGGACGACGTCGAACGCGTACTCGATGAACGCCTGACCGCGGTTCGGCACGAGCTTCAGTGCACGGGTACCCACGAACGCGAACACCAGGAGCACGGCGACGGCGAAGAAGCGGATGAGGACGACCCGATCGATCTCGAACGGCGTCCCGGCGAAGAAGATCGCATCCGGGAAGAACTCGTTGATCGACGGACCATGGAACTCGGCGGCCTTGCTGCTCCCCGCCGCGACGGTGTCAACCGCAGCGGAGAGGGACAGGGGAAGAGCGTGGGATAGCAGCGCTGTCTCCTGTGTCGGCGCGCGCACATCATGGCACGCGATGGTGGACGTTGTGGAGGCTCGTCCGCCCCGAGCGAAAGGCTCCGGTAGCGGACTTCGAGAAGCCTATCAGGTGCGAGGGGCTTCCCGGCTTCTCAGACGCGGGGGGTCGGGTTCCCAGCGTCCGCGGAGTCGTCGAGGCCGTCGCCCGGCAGCCGGACGCCGATCGGGATGCGGGCCTTCGCGACGGCGACGACGTCGATCACCAGGGAGCCGACGACCCCCGCGATGATCACGATCGCGAGCACCGGGAAGTCGACCCAGTCGCGGTCCTTGAGCAGGACCAGCAGCACGATGAAGACGATGAACTTGAGCAGCCAGGTGCCCATCACGATGCCGAAGAAGGCGCCGGAGATCATCTGGCCCTTCGAGACGCGCAGCGCGACGAGGACACTGACCGCGGTGAGCCCGAGGAACACGACGCTCAGCACGGCGCCGAGCAGTCCCCCGACCAGCCCGGGGCCGTCCGCGACGAGGAACCCGATGAGCCCGCCGACCACCGCCAGGGCGACGGCGAGGACCGCGCCCCAGGTGATGATGCGGCGGAACACCGGCCGGACGTGGTCGAGCGCGTTCGGTGCGGTCACGTGATGTCTCCAGGGATCGTGCGGTCGTTGGCGGCCCGGTCGAGCGGGTCGAGGCTGGCGTCCACCACGGCGGCGGAACGGTTGGCGGTCTGGGCGGCGATCTCGGCGCGTTTCCGGCCGAGCGGCGCGAACGTCGCGACGGCGCAGACGGTGAAGCCGACGGACACGAAGACGACGACCCAGTACCAGTCCACGAAGAGGAACAGCAGGCACCCGAAGGCGACGGTCGCGGTCCACGCGTAGAAGATCAGCACCGCGTGGAAGTGCGAGTGCCCCATGTCGAGCAGGCGGTGGTGCAGGTGCTTCCGGTCGGCCGAGAACGGCGACTTGCCCGCGCTGAGCCGTCGGGTGACCGCGAGACCGAAGTCCAGGATCGGGACGATCAGGATCGCGAACGGCAGCAGGATCGGGATGAACGCCGGCAGCAGCGCCTGGCGTGTCTGCACCGCCGCCGGGTCGATGTTCCCCGTGACCGACACCGCGCTCGTGGCCATCAGGAACCCGACGAGCAGCGCGCCGGCGTCGCCCATGAAGAGTTTGGCGGGGTGCCAGTTCAGGATGAGGAACCCGAAGCAGGCCCCCACGAGCACCGCGGTGAGCAGCGACGGCAGGTTGAAGAAGAACTCGGTCTGCACGACCACGCGGTTGATGAAGAACGTGTAGAGGAAGAAGACCCCGCCGGCGATGATCGCGACACCGGCCACCAGGCCGTCGAGCCCGTCGATGAAGTTCACCGCGTTCATCACGAGCACCACCGCCAGCACGGTGAAGATCAGGCTCATGTACGACGAGCCGACGCCCAGCGTGTTGCCGATGGGCAGCGAGACGATCGCGACGCCCTGCCAGGCGAGGATGCCCGCCGCGATGATCTGCCCGGCGAGCTTCGTCATCCAGTCGAGGTCCCAGATGTCGTCCGCGACGCCGAGGACCACGATGATGGTCGCTCCCCCGAGCACCGCGAGCACGCGACCCGGTTCGGAGAACACGAGCCGGAAGTAGTCGGTCCCCGCTATCGACGGGAACAGGAACCAGGCCGCGAGCAGCGAGACGATGACGCCGATGTACATCGCGATGCCGCCGAGCCGCGGCGTCGGGGTGCGGTGCACGTCCCGCTCGCGGACCTGCGGGTACCACTTGTACTTCAGCCCGAGCTTCCAGACGATCAAGCTCATCACGAAGCTCACGACCGCAGCGATTGCCCCGGCGAGCAGGTAGTACTTCATGTGACGAGGTCGGCTCCGACGACCCGGATGATCTCCTCGCCGGGGATCACCCCGTGCCGGACGATGCGGAGCTTCCCGCCGTCCGACAGCCCGGTGGCGTCGACGATCGTCGAGCCGGTGCTGGCTTCGAAGCCGTCGTGCACCTCGACGGGTCCGCCGTCCAGGTAGATCGCGACGCTGTCACCGAGCATGCGCTCGGCGGCGTCGACGTCCATCGCGGCCGGGTCGCCCGTGGAGTTCGCGGACGAGACCGCGAGGGGCCCGACCTCCTGCAGCAGCTCGAGGGCGATCCGCGAGTCCGGCATCCGCAGCGCGACGGTGCCGCGCGTCTCGCCGAGGTCCCAGTCGAGCGACGGCTGTGCGTGCAGGATGACGGTCAGCCCGCCCGGCCAGAACTCGGCCACCAGGTCGCGCACCGGCTGCGGGACCTCGCTGGCGAGGGCGTCGAGCGTGGGCGGACCGGGGATGAGCACGGGCGGCGGCGACTGCCGCGTGCGGCCCTTCGCGTCGAGCAGCCGCTGCACGGCCGTCGCGCTGAAGGCGTCCGCGGCGAGGCCGTAGACGGTGTCGGTGGGGACCACGACGAGCTCTCCGCGTCCGAGGGCGGCACGTGCGAGCCGCATCCCGGTCAGGAGCCCGTCGGAGTCGGTGCAGTCGTATCGGGATGCCATGACTCGACGATGATAGTGCGACACAATGGTGGACATCGTGAACGAGACGCCCGCACCCCCGCTCCTGTTCCTCTTCGACATGGACGACGTCCTGGTCCGGTACGACTGGCAGGTGCGCATGGCCGCACTCTCCGAGTTCACCGGACACGAGTTCCAGGAGCTCCGCCGTCGCTGGTGGGACTGCGGTCACGAGATGCGTGCCGAGGCCGGTGGGTTCGCCGACGGCGACGAGTACCTGGCCGCGTTCGAGCGCGCCATGGAGTGCGACGTCCCCGAGGCCGACTGGGCCCGGATCCGCGGATCCGCCATGACCGAGCTGCCGGAACGCATCGAGGCGGTCCGGATCGCGAGCGAGCACGGGCGTGTCGGACTGCTCACGAACAACGGTCCGCTCGCCGGCCGCTGGATCCACGAGTGGGCGCCGTCCCTGCCCGAGGTCTTCGGCGAACACCTGGACACGTCGAGCAACTTCGGTGCGCGGAAGCCCGAGCCGGAGGTCTTCCAGCGCGCGATCGCCCACCACGGGGTCCCCGCGGAGCGCACCTTCTTCGCCGACGACATGCCCGAGAACATCGCAGGTGCGCGCAGCTTCGGCATCCACGCGGTCCTGGTCGAGCACGACACCGACCTGCGCGAGCACGTCCGCGCCTTCGTCGCGGCGCAGCAGCGCGAGGCCTCCCCCGTCGCGTAGCCCACCACGCCCGTTCCTTCCCATCGCGGTCGCGCTGGAAAGCAGGAACGGGCATACCTGGTCATCCCGAACGACCCGGTACGCCCGATCCCACCAGGTACAACCGGATCCACCCGGCACACGCACGCGCGGCCGAGCGACGGGAGGCGCGGCTCGCCCCACGCCCGCCACGCCCGTTCCTTCCCATCGCGGTTGCGCTGGAAAGCAAGAACGGGCACACCTGGTCATCCCGAACGACCCGGTACGCCCGATCCCACCCGGTACGCCCGGATGCACGCGGCACACGCACGCACGGGTGAGCGACGGGAGGCCCGGCTCGCCCCCGTCTAGCGCGTCGCGGTGGTCGTGCGGTCGCGCCCCGTCAGGTCGACGTGCGTCTCCGGGGTGCGGAACCCCCGGCGCGCCAGGACCTCCCGGACGCCGGCGCCCTGCGGCTCGGCGTGCTCGATGACCAGGACTCCCCCGGGCACCAGTAACCGCCAGGCCGTCTCGGCGAGAGCCCGGACGGCGTCGAGGCCGTCCGGCCCGCCGTAGAGCGCCATCGCCGGGTCGTGGTCGCGGACCTCGGGGTCGATCGGGATCGCGTCATCCGGCACGTACGGCGGGTTCGACACAACGACGGACACGGTGCCGTCGAGTTCCGGCAGCGCGTCGGCGAGGTCGCCCTCGACGAGCCGGACCGTCCCACCGTGGGCGTCGACGTTCCGCCGGGTCCAGGGCAGGGCCTCGGCTGACCGCTCGACGGCGTACACCACGGCGTTCGACACCTCGGTGTCCATCGCGATCGCGATCGCACCGCTGCCGGAGCCCAGGTCCACGGCGATCGGCTCGGGGACCGCGGTCGCCCGCAGCGCATCGATGCCGAACTGCACGACGCCCTCGGTCTCCGGACGGGGCACGAACACGCCAGGTCCGACGGCCAGGGTGAGCGCACGGAAGTACGCCTGCCCGGTGATGTGCTGCAGCGGCTCACGGGTGGCACGGCGGGCGACGGCATGCCGGAAGCGCTCGACGTGCTCCGGCGCGATGCCGCCACCGATCAGCGCACGGGCCTGGACGGCACCGCGCGAGGTGTCGGTCGCCCACGCGAGCAGCAGCTCCGCGTCGACCCGGGGCGTCGGCACGCCGACGGCGACGAGCGCCGCGGTCGCCTGCTCGAGCAGGCGATCCGCGGCGTACGTGAGGGGCTTGTCGGCGGTGATCCGGGCCTCCAGGCTGGGTGTGCGCTTACGCGTCCTGGTCGCCGATGGCGGCCAGACGTGCCTCTTCGTCCGCCTGGATGGCGGACTGGATGACGGGCTCGAGGGCACCGTTCATCACGCGGTCGAGGTCGTACGCCTTGTAGCCGGTGCGGTGGTCCGCGATCCGGTTCTCCGGGAAGTTGTACGTGCGGATGCGCTCCGAACGGTCCATCCCGCGGATCTGCGACTTGCGCGCGTCCGAGGCGATCGCGTCGAGCTCCTCCTGCTGGCGCGCGAGGATGCGTGCGCGGAGCACGCGCATGCCGGCCTCGCGGTTCTGCAGCTGCGACTTCTCGTTCTGCATCGCCACCGTGATGCCCGTGGGCAGGTGGGTGATGCGGACCGCGGAGTCCGTCGTGTTGACGGACTGCCCGCCGGGGCCGGAGGACCGGTAGACGTCGATCTTGAGGTCGTTCTGGTTGATCTGGACCTCTTCGGGCTCGTCCACCTCGGGGAACACCAGCACGCCGGTGGTCGAGGTGTGGATGCGCCCCTGCGACTCGGTCTGCGGCACACGCTGGACGCGGTGCACACCGCCCTCGTACTTCAGGTGCGCCCAGACGCCCTGGGACGGATCGGTCGTGTTCGACTTGATCGCGACCTGGACGTCCTTGTAGCCACCCAGGTCGGACTCGGTGCGCTCGAGGAGCTCGACCTTCCAGCCCTTGGTCTCGGCGTAGTGCGAGTACATGCGCAGGAGGTCGGCCGCGAACAGCGCCGATTCCTCGCCGCCCTCGCCACCCTTGATCTCCATGATGACGTCGCGGCCGTCGTCGGGGTCGCGCGGGATGAGCAACCGCCGGAGACGCTCCTGGCGCTCCGACAGCTGCTCCTCGAGCCCGGGGACCTCGTCCGCGAACGCCGCGTCTTCACGCGCGAGTTCCTGGGCGGCGGCGAGGTCGTCCCCCGCCGCCTGCCAGGCCTCGTACGCGGACTTGATCTGGTTGAGCTCGGCGTACCGCCGGTTCACCTTCTTCGCCCGGGCCGCATCGGCGTGGAGCGCGGGGTCCGACAGCTGCTGTGTCAGGTCCTCGTGTTCCGCCAGCAGCCCCGCTACCGACTCGAACACGCGTTACTCCTGGTGGCCGTTGTGGTGGGCGCCGGTCGAGGGGACCGACTTCTGCACCTGCACCAGGAACTCGACGTTCGACTGCGTCTCCTTGAGGTTCCGCAGCACGATCTCGAGGGCCTGCTGCGGGTCGAGCCCGGCGAGGGCCCGGCGCAGACGCCAGGTGATCTTGACCTCGTCGGCGGAGAGCAGCTGCTCCTCGCGACGGGTACCAGAGGCGTTCACGTCGACGGCGGGGAAGATCCGCTTGTCGGCGAGGTGCCGGTTCAGGCGGAGCTCCATGTTGCCGGTGCCCTTGAACTCCTCGAAGATGACCTCGTCCATCTTGGAGCCGGTCTCGACGAGCGCGGTCGCGAGGATGGTCAGCGAGCCGCCGTCCTCGATGTTGCGCGCGGCGCCGAAGAAGCGCTTCGGCGGGTAGAGCGCCGCCGAGTCGACGCCACCGGAGAGCACGCGGCCCGACGGCGGGGTCGACAGGTTGTACGCACGGCCCAGGCGGGTGATCGAGTCGAGCAGCAGCACGACGTCGTGGCCCAGCTCCACCAGGCGCTTCGCACGCTCGATGGCGAGCTCGGCGACGGTGGTGTGGTCCTCGGCGGGACGGTCGAAGGTCGAGGCGATGACCTCGCCCTTCACCGTGCGCTGCATGTCGGTGACCTCTTCGGGCCGCTCGTCGACGAGGACGACCATCAGGTGCGCCTCGGGGTTGTTCTTGGCGACGGCGTTCGCGATGGCCTGCAGCACGACGGTCTTGCCGGCCTTCGGCGGGGACACGATGAGACCGCGCTGGCCCTTGCCGATCGGCGACACGAGGTCGATGATGCGGGTCGACAGCTTGCCCGGCTCCGTCTCGAGGCGCAGGCGCTCGTTCGGGTACAGCGGGGTGAGGTTGTTGAAGTCGACGCGGGCCGCGGCCTCGTCGGCGGACTGGCCGTTGATCGACTCGACGGCCACGAGCGCGTTGTACTTCTGGCGGCTCTGCTGCTCGCCGTCACGCGGCTGCTTGATCGAACCGACGACGGCGTCGCCCTTGCGCAGGTGGTACTTCTTCACCTGGCCGAGGGAGACGTAGACGTCGCTCGGGCCCGGCAGGTACCCGGTGGTGCGGACGAACGCGTAGTTGTCGAGGACGTCGAGGATGCCCGCGATCGGGATCAGGACGTCGTCCTCGGTGACCTCGGGCTCGAAGTCGTCGTTCTGGCCGCCGCGGCCGCGCTTGCGGTCACGCTGGCGACGGCTGCGGCCGCTCTCGGCCTCGTCGGCGTGCTGTTGCTGCTGCTGCTTCTGCTGGCCGCTGGTCTGCTGCTTCTGCTGACCGGCGTTCTGCTGCTGCTTCTGGTCGGCCTTGTCGTCCTGCTTGGCCTCGGCCTGCTTCGGCTGGTCGTTCTGCTTCTGGCCGCCGTTCTGCTGGCCGTTCTGCTGCTCGCCGCCGTTCTGCTTCTGCTGGCCGCCGTTCTGCTGGTCGGCACCGTTCTGCTTCTGCTGGCCGGCGTTCTGGGCGCCGTTCTGGGCGCCGTTCTGCTGGTCGGCGCCGTTCTGCTGCTCGCCGTTCTCGGCGTTCTGGCCACGGCCACGACCGCGACCACGGCTACGACGACCGCGACGCGAGCCGCCCTCGCCCTGCTCGGAGTTCTGGTCGCCCTGGTCGTTCTGGTCGCCGGACTCGTTCTGGTCCTGGTCGGCCTGGACGGCGGACGTCGGGGCCTGCTGGCCCTGCTGGGCCGCCTGGCTCGGCTGCTCGGCCTCGGCGGGTGCCGACGCCTGCTGGCCCTGCTCGGCGGCGCGCTGGTCGGCGCCACGCTGCTCGGTGCCACGCTGCTCGGCGTTCCGCTGGCCACGGCCACGGCGCTGGGAGCCGGACTGCGCGGCTTCCTGGGCGTCCTTCTCGGCGCGGACCTGGTCGAGCCCGGCGAGGAGGTCCTCGGTGCCGGTCTGGCCGTGGTTGGTGTGCTCGGCGGCCGAGGTCGGCGCGGCGTTCACGGTGCCGCCGGACGATGCGCGGCGCGAACGACGGGCACGGCTCGGGGCTGCCGACTCGGCGGGTGCCTCGGAGTCGGCGACGGGTGCCTCGGCAGCGGGCTGCGCGGGGGTCTCGGCGGGCTCCGGCAGGGTCGGCTCCTCGGTGGCGGCCGGCTCGGCGGGGGTCTCGACGACGGCGGCGGCCGGGGCGGCCGGCGTCTCGTCGACGGGACGCTTGTCCTCGATGGAGGCGATCAGGTCGCCCTTGCGGAGCTTGGAGAGCCCGGTGATGCCGAGCGAGGAGGCGATGCGCTGGAGCTCCGGGAGTCGGAGGGCACGCAGGTCGCTGGGGATCTCCACCTGGGCGGAGTTGTTGTCGGTCAAGGTCGGTGTTTCCTTTCGAACCGCAGAACGCGGAGAGTTTCCACCGTCCCGGATGCAGGGTGAGCATCGACCGCCGTTCAGACGACGGATCGGGATTCGGTGATCAGAAAGAGTTGCACACTCGCGCACCGGACCCTGCGACGTCGCAGGAGCTGTCCTGAGGACGAGCGATCCGTACGGTTACGCGGGTTCGGCTTCGAGCGCCGAGTGCGCTGCCACTGTAGCACCACCGAGATCGACGGCCAGCATGAGCGGCCGCCAGTCGGATTCGGCGTGTCGCTGCACCAGTTCGGCGGCGGTCAGGCGCTGTGCCGGGTCGCTGCCGAGGACGAGCAGGCTCGGCCCGGCACCGGAGACCACCGCGGCGAGGCCGTGCTGTCGGAGCAACCGGATCAGGGCGTCGGTCTCGGGCATGGCGCTGGCGCGGTACGCCTGGTGCAGACGGTCCTCGGTCGCGGCGAGCAGCAGCTCGGGGCTCTGGATGAGCGCCGCGACGAGCAGCGCCGAGCGGGAGACGTTGAACGCGGCGTCGGCGTGCGGGACCTGCTCGGGCTGCAGGGAGCGCGCGAGCTTGGTCGAGAGCGTCGAGGTCGGCACGAACACCACCGGGGCGACACCGCGGTGCACCAGGAGCCGCTTGTAGGCCGGGCCCTCGGCGGTCATCCACGCGATCGTCAGGCCGCCGAAGAGCGCCGGCGCGACGTTGTCCGGGTGGCCCTCCATCTCGGTGGCCAGGGTCAGGAGCGTCGAGGCGTCCAGGTCGACGATGCCCTCGAGCAGACCACGGGCAGCCATCAGCCCGGCGACGATCGCCGCGGCGGAGGAACCGAGACCGCGGCCGTGCGGGATCGCGTTCGTGGCGTGCAGCTCGAGACCGGGCTGGTCGACACCGGCGTGCTCCAGGCCACGGCGGACCGCACGGACGACGAGGTTCGTGTCGTCCGTGGCGACCTCACCGGCACCGACGCCCTCGACCGTGACGGTCGCACCGGGTTGGGAGCGCACGCGCACCACGACCTCGTCGTAGAGCGAGAGCGCGAGGCCGAGCGAGTCGAAGCCGGGGCCGAGGTTCGCCGACGTGGCCGGCACCCGGACGCGGACCGCCGATCCGGTCGGCAGCGCACGGACCGCCCGTCCGGCCGGTACAGCACTGCGGGCGGTCATGCCCTCTCCCGGTCCGGACGAGCGGTCGGAGATCACTGCTCGCTGACCAGACCGAGCACGTCGGCGATCGACTTCGTGTCGACCGGCACGCTCGTCGGGGTGACCTCGCCGCCGTCGGGCGTGCGGAGCGCCCACTGCGGGTCCTTCAGGCCGTGGCCCGTGACCGTGATGACGACCTTCGCGCCCTTCGGCACGACACCGGCGTCGGCACGCTCGAGGAGCCCGGCGACACCGATGGCCGATGCGGGCTCGACGAAGACGCCGACCTCGGCAGACAGGATGCGGTGTGCGGCGAGGATGGCCTCGTCGGTGATGGCACCGAAGTAGCCGTCGGTCTCCTCCCGCGCCTCGAGCGCGAACTGCCACGAGGCCGGGTTGCCGATGCGGATCGCCGACGCGATGGTGTCCGGGTGCCGGACGACCTCGCCGTGCACGATCGGGGCGGAACCGGCGGCCTGGAACCCGAACATGCGGGGCAGCTTGGTGCTGCGGCCGGCGGCGACGTCCTCGCGGTAGCCGCGCGAGTACGCGGTGTAGTTGCCCGCGTTGCCGACGGGCAGGAAGTGGAAGTCCGGTGCGTCACCGAGGACGTCGACGACCTCGAACGCGGCGGTCTTCTGCCCCTCGATGCGGTCGTTGTTGACGGAGTTGACGAGGTGCACCGGGTAGTTCGCCGCCAGGTCGCGGGCGATGTCGAGGCAGTCGTCGAAGTTGCCCTGCACCTGCAGCAGCTGGGCGTCGTGGGCGACGGCCTGGCTGAGCTTGCCCATGGCGATCTTGCCCTCGGGCACGAGCACCGCAGCGGTGATGCCGGCGTGCGTGGCGTACGCGGCGGCCGAGGCGCTGGTGTTGCCGGTCGAGGCGCAGATGACGGCCTTCGCGCCGTGCTCGACGGCCTTCGAGATCGCCATCGTCATGCCGCGGTCCTTGAACGAACCCGTCGGGTTCATGCCCTCGAACTTCACGTAGACCTCGGCGCCGGTGCGCTCGGAGAGCCGACGAGCCGGGATGAGCGGCGTGCCGCCCTCACCGAGCGTGACGATGGGCGTCGCCTCGGTCACGTCGAGTCGGTCGGCGTACTCGCGCAGGACTCCCTGCCACTGGTGGGCCATCAGGCTTCTCTCTCTGTCCGGTGGGGTGGATCTGGTGGTGGTGCGGCTCGGTGGGCCTGCAGGTCGGCCTGGAGGCCCGTGGTCGCGTCAGCGACCGACGACGCGCAGGACGCTGGTGACGTGCAGGACGACGTCCTCGCCACGGAGGGCGACGACGGTGTCCGCCAGGTCGGCCTCACGCGCCAGGTGGGTGCCGATGACGAGCGTCGCGGTCCCCTCGGCTGCGCCGGTGGTGGTCTGCTCGACCGTCTCGACGCTGACGCCGTGCTTCGCGAGCACGCCGGCGACCGTCGACAGCACGCCGGGGGCGTCCGTGACGTGCAGGGTGATCTGGTAGCTCGTGCGGACCGTGCCGATCGGGAACACCGGCAGCTCGGACTGCGTCGACTCGGCGACACCCGGGCCGCCGATGACGTGCCGGCGGGCCGCGGAGACCAGGTCGCCGAGGACCGCCGAGGCCGTCTCGACGCCACCGGCACCCGCGCCGTAGAACATCAGGTCGCCGGCGGCCTCGGCCTCGACGAACACCGCGTTCTTCGCACCGTGCACGCTCGCGAGCGGGTGCGACTCGGGCACGAGGGCCGGGTATACCCGGGCGCTGACGCCCTCGCGGCCGTCCTCGTCGGTGAGGCGCTCGGCGGTCGCCAGGATCTTCACGACGTAGCCGGCCTTGCGGGCGGCACGGACCTGGTCGATCGTGACGTGGGTGATGCCCTCGCGGTGCACGGCGGCGAGCGGCACCGAGGTGTGGAACGCCAGCGAGGCCAGGATCGCGGCCTTCTGCGCGGCGTCGTAGCCCTCGACGTCGGCGGTCGGGTCGGCCTCGGCGTACCCGAGCTCCGTCGCGGTGGCCAGGGCATCCTCGAACGTGGAGCCCTTGCGGTCCATCAGGTCGAGGATGAAGTTCGTGGTGCCGTTGACGATGCCCATGATCCGGACGATGCGGTCACCGGCGAGCGAGTCGTGCAGCGGACGGATGATCGGGATCGCCCCGGCCACGGCGGCCTCGTAGTAGAGCTGCGCGCCGACCTGCTCGGCCGCGGCGAAGAGCTCCGGGCCGTGGGTCGCGAGCAGCGCCTTGTTGCCGGTGACGACGTCCGCGCCCGACTGCAGGGCCTGGAGCACGAGGGTGCGCGCCGGCTCGATGCCGCCGATGAGCTCGACGACGATGTCCGCGCCGAGGATGAGCGATGCAGCGTCCGTGGTGAAGAGCTCCGCCGGCAGGTCGACGTCGCGCTGGGCGTCCACGTCGCGCACGGCGATCCCGACCAGCTCCAGCCCGGCACCGGCGCGCGAGGCCAGCTCGTCGCCGTGCTCGAGGAGCAGTCGCGCGACCTGGGAACCGACCGAGCCGGCCCCGAGCAGCGCGACACGGACGTTGCGGTATTCGATCATCTGGGAGCGGTTCCTGTCGGTGGGGGTGCGCCCTGCGGGATGGGCGGACCCGGTCGGGTCGGGGGTCAGCGGCCGGTGCCGTCGGCGGGCACGGCGGCGACCCCGGTGTCACGGGCGAGGAGGTCGTCGATCGTCTCGCCCCGCACGAGGATACGGGCTGCGCCGTCCGCGACGGCGACGACCGGCGGGCGGCCCACGTGGTTGTAGTTGCTCGACAGCGCCCAGCAGTAGGCACCGGTGGCCGCGACGGCCAGCAGGTCACCGCGCTGCACGTCGCCGGGCAGGTACTCGTCGTTCACCACGACGTCGCCGCTCTCGCAGTGCTTGCCGACGACGCGGCTCAGCACCGCGGGGGCGTCCGAGGTGCGGGCGAGCCGGGCCGTGTAGTCGGCGCCGTACAGGGCGGGACGGATGTTGTCGCTCATCCCGCCGTCGACCGAGACGTACGTGCGGGTCGCGCTGCCGCCGTCCTCGGTCTCGAGCGTGACGGGCTTGATCGTGCCGACGCGGTAGAGCGTCACCCCGGGCGGGCCGATGATGTAGCGGCCCGGCTCGACGGCGATGTCCGGCACCGGGATGCCGCGCTCGGCGCAGGCCTCGCCGATGATCGTGGCCAGTGCGTCGGCGACGTCCTCGGGGGCGAAGGCCGAATCGGCCTCCGTGTAGTCGATCCCCCAGCCGCCGCCGAGGTTCAGCTCGGGCACCGGACCGGAGGCCACGAGCGTCGCGTGCACGTCCATCAGTCGGCGTGCGGCCTCGCGGAAGCCGGCGTCGTCGAAGATCTGCGAGCCGATGTGCGAGTGCAGCCCGACGAAGGCGAGCGAGGGCTCGGCGCGGACGGCTGCCGCGGCATCGAGGGCCTCGGACAGCGGGATGCCGAACTTCTGGTCCTCGCGGGCGGTCGCCAGGTACTCGTGGGTGGACGCGTGCACACCGGTGTTGATCCGGATGCGGACGCGCTGCACGACCCCGGCGTCGGCGGCGGCACGGGCGACGCGCTGCACCTCTTCGTGGCTGTCGAGCACGATCGTGCCGATGCCGACCTCGACCGCGCGGGTGATCTCGGCGTCGGACTTGTCGTTGCCGTGGAAGCCGAGCCGGCCGGGGTCGATGCCGCCGGCCAGGGCGACCGCGAGCTCACCGGCGGTGCAGACGTCCACGCGCAGGTCGGCCTCGGCCATCCACGCGACGACCTGCGTCGTCAGGAAGGCCTTGCCGGCGTAGTAGACGTGCGCGTGGCTGCCGATGCGCTCGAACGCCTCGGCGAACGCGTTCCGCACGCGGACGGCGCGGGACTGGACGTCACGCTCGTCGACGACGTACAGGGGCGTGCCGAACTGCGCGACCAGGTCCGTCGCGCTGATGCCGCCGATCGCCAGGGTGCCATCGTCGGTCCTCGTCGCGGACGCGGGCCAGATGCGGTCCACCAGTTCGGAGGCGTCCGTCGGGAACCGCAGCCGCGGCGGTGCAAGGGGGTTCTCGCTCACGGGACCCGATCCTACCGACGCGAGCCGTTCCTCCAGGCCGCGTTACGCACCCGTCCGCTCAGCCGCAGCTGCCGACCGTCCGCAGGCCGTCCTCGTTGAGCGGCAGCGCATCCGCGGTGATGCGGACCGTCGCGTCCGACTTCGACACGTCGAGCGAGCGCACGCGCAGCGCCTCGGGTAGGAACTGCGCGGTGCAGACCTGCACCGGGACACCGGTGACGCCCGGGATCGAGTCGACCTTCAGGCCGAGGTCGGAGTTCGTGATCCGGACGCTCTCCGGGGTGATCGAGATGCCGCGGCCGTCGTCCTGCGCGACGACGGAACCCTTGGCCGCGTAGGTGATGTCGTAGCCGAGCACCGACGACGACCCCGTCAGTTCGACGCCGCCGTCGACCAGGTTCAGCCGGTCGAACAGCGGGCTGTACTTCGCCAGGTCCTTGACGCTCGACGACGCCAGGGTGACCGTGCCGTCGACGTCGCGGACGTCACCCTTGCCGTCCACCGGGACGTCCTGCGCGGTGACGTCGGCGGCGAGCGGGATGCCGTCCACCGTGAGCTTCGCCGAGGAGATCTCGACGCGGTCGAGCGTGCCGCTGATGAGCTGCGGGATGACGATGCCCTCCGCGTGGGCGTCGACCTCGCCGGTCGTGCCGTCCGGCAGCGACTGCTCGACCTGCTGGGCGATGATCCGGTCGACGACGCCGCGCAGCACGAACTCGGCGACGACGACGAGGGCGGCGAGCACGACGACGACCACGAGCAGGACGACGGGCCAGCGGCGGCGCGTGGTGGGGCGTTCGGTGGCTGCGGGCATGCGTCCTACCCTGCCAGCCCGGACTGCGGCCCAGCTGCGGCCGGGCTGCGGCCGGGCTGCGGCCGGGATGCAAAACACCGGTGTTCGCGCTCGACACCGCGGAATGCGGGTGTTCGGTGCGCGAACACCGGTGTCTTGCGGAAGGAGTGCCGCTACATGCGGGACGGCGCGGACACGCCGAGCAGGCCGAGGCCGTTGCGGACGACCTGGCCGGTGGCGTCGTTCAGCCACAGGCGCGTGCGGTGCAGGTCGGTCACGGGTTCGTCGCCGAGGGGCGTGACACGGCAGGAGTCGTACCAGCGGTGGTAGAGGCCGGCGAGCTGCTCGATGTACCGCGCGATGCGGTGCGGCTCGCGCAGTTCGGCGGCGTGCCGGACCACCCGCGGGTACTCGGCGAGGGCTCCGAGGAGCGCGCTCTCGGACTCGTGGGTCAGCAGCGAGGCGTCGAACACGGACCGGTCGACCCCGGCCGCCGCGGCGTTCCGAGCCACCGACTGCGTGCGGGCGTGGGCGTACTGCACGTAGAAGACGGGGTTGTCGTTCGTGCGCTTGGTGAGCAGGTCGAGGTCGATGTCGATCGCGGTGTCGCTGGCGAACCGGACCAGGGCGTACCGGCCGGCGTCGACACCCACGGCGTCGACGAGGTCCTCCATCGTGACGATGGTGCCGTTGCGCTTCGACATGCGCATCGGCTCGCCGTCCTTGAGCAGGTTGACCATCTGCCCGATCAGGATCTCGAGGTTCTTGCCCGGCTCGTCCCCGAACGCGGCGCACATCGCCATCATCCGGCCGACGTAGCCGTGGTGGTCGGCGCCGAGCATGATCAGGTTCCGCTCGAACCCGCGCTCGCGCTTGTCGAGGTAGTACGCCAGGTCGCCGGCGATGTACGCGGGCTCGCCGTCCGACTTGATGACGACGCGGTCGCGGTCGTCGCCGAAGTCGGTCGTGCGCAGCCACTCGGCGCCCTCGGCCTCGTACATCACGCCGGCCGACCGCAGTCGGGCGATGGCACGCTCGACGGCCTTCGACTCGTGCAGGGCGTTCTCGTGGAAGTAGACGTCGAAGTCGACGCCGAAGTCGTGCAGCGACGACTTGATGTCCGCGAACATGAAGTCGACGCCCTCCCGACGGAAGAGCTCTTGCGCCTCGTCGCGCGGCAGGTCGCGGACGTCGATGCCCGGCTCGAGGGTCGCGATGACCCGTGCGGCGATCTCGGCGATGTACGCGCCGCCGTAGCCGTCCTCGGGCGTGGGCTCACCGAGTGCGCTGGCGACGAGGGAGCGGGCGAAACGGTCGATCTGCGCGCCGTGGTCGTTGAAGTAGTACTCGCGGGTGACGAGCCCGCCCTGCGCCTGGAACACGCGGGCCAGGCTGTCGCCGACTGCGGCCCACCGCACGCCGCCCATGTGGATCGGGCCGGTGGGGTTGGCGGAGACGAACTCCAGGTTGATCCGGACGCCGTCGTACAGGTCGCCGGTACCGAAGGACTCGCCGCCGTCCACGATGGTGCGCGCGATCTCACCCGCGGCGGCGGCCTCGAGCGTGATGTTGATGAAGCCGGGGCCGGCGACGTCGACCGAGTCCACACCGTCGAGCTCGGTCAGCTCGCCGGCGATCTCGGTCGCCAGCTCGCGCGGGTTCGTGCCGAGCCGCTTGGCGAGTTGCATCGCGGCGTTCGAGGCCCAGTCGCCGTGGGCGCGGTTCTTCGGACGCTCGAGCACCACGTGGGACTCCTCGATCGTCACGGTCTCGGACGCGCCTCGGCGCTCGACGATCCCGGTCAGGATCGACAGGTACGCGGCGGAGAGTTCGGCAGGAGTCACGAGGATCGATCCTACCGGGACGCCCAGGTCCGCACCGGTCGATGCAGCATCATGTCGGCATGACCCCCCGCAGCCGTGCCCGGGCGCTCACCGTCGCCACCGTCACCACCGCAGCAGCCCTCGTGCTCGCGGGGTGCTCGGGCGGCGGGGACAGCACCCCGTCGGCCAGTGCGACCCCCGCGGGCAAGCCGGTGTCGCAGACCTGCGCGGAACTGCTGCCGGCCACCGCCCTGTCGGTGTACGGGCAGACCTTCGAGCTCGACGACGCCTTCACTCCGCCGAAGGGCTCCCCCGCCGCCGCCATCGAGGAGCAGCGCGGTCGCGTCTGCCGGTTCGTGAGCACCGACGCCGAGGCCACGACCATCACGCTCGCCGTCGCCGATCTGCCTGAGAAGTCGCTCACCCACCTGAAGGACGCCCTGTACGAGCGGGGCGGCTCCGTCCCCACCTACCGCGTGGAGGGCTACTTCGCCCTGAGCGGCGACGTCGGCCGCGCCGACGCCTTCGCCGACCCGTACTGGATCACCGCGCAGTCGACGCTGTTCACCGAGCCGGGTGGGGCGCAGCCCGTCGTCGACGCGGTGCGCGCCGCGCTGCAGCCGTCCGCGTCGGCGACGGCCACGCCCGCGGGCTGACGCGCTCGCTCTGGCACGGTGCGGGCTCCGCCGTCTGGTGCGAGGTTGCGCGCCTGGTGCGCGCTTGCAGCGCCGCAGGGAACGCGGAACCTCGCACGGGATCGCGACGGTCGCACCGTGCGGACGGGAGGCCCGGGGCGGGCCCGCACCGCGCCTCCCGGCCAGCGGCGGCCACGCACGGTGCCGTGTCCGCCATCGGGTGCGAGGTTGCGCACGTGGTGCGCTGCTCGCAGCGCTGCACGGAACACGGAACCTCGCACGGGATCTCGACGGACGCACCGTGCGGACGGGAGGCCCGTGGCGGGCCCGCACCGCGCCTCCAGGTCGACGGCGGCCACGCACGGTGCCGTGTCCGCCATCGGGTGCGAGGTTGCGCACGTGGTGCGCGCTTGCTGCGCCGCACGGAACACGGGACGTCGCACGGGATCGCGACGGATGCACGGTGCGACCGGGAGGCCCGTGGCGGGCCCGCACCTCCCGGCCGGCGGCGGCCACGCACGGTGCCGTGTCCGCCATCGGGTGCGAGGTTGCGTGCCTGGTGCGCGCCTGCTGCGCCGCACGGAACACGGGACGTCGCACGGGCTCGCGACGGACGCACGGTGCGGACGGGAGGCCTGGGGCGGGCCCGCACCGCGCCTCCAGGTCAACGGCGGCCACGCACGGTGCCGCATCCGCCATCGGGTGCGAGGTTGCGCACGTGGTGCGCGCTTGCAGCGCCGCACGGAACACGGGACCTCGCGCCGGATCGCGTCGCTCGCACCGTGCGGACAGGAGGCCCGGGGCGGGCCCTCACCGCGCCTCCAGGTCGACGGCGGCCACGCACTGTGCCGCGTCCGTCGTCTGGTGCGAGGTTGCGCACGTGGTGCGCGCTTGCAGCGCCGCACGGAACGCGGAACCTCGCGCCGGCTCGCGACGCTCGCACGGTGCCGCGTCCGCCATGCGGTGCGAGGTTCCGTACGTGGTGCGCGCCTGCTGCGCCGCACGGGACACGGAACCTCGCACGGGAACGCGACGAACGCATCGTGCGGACGGGAGGCCCGTGGCGTGCCCGCACCGGGCCTCCCGGCCGTCCGACGGCACGTCCACAGCGCGACACGCGCTGTCCAGGACCACCCGCCGGACCTGCTACGGTTGTTGACACCCCTTGGCCCCCATAGCTCAGGGGATAGAGCACTGCCCTCCGGAGGCAGGGGCGGAGGTTCGAATCCTCCTGGGGGCACTGGAAAGTACGCCGAAGAGGTTCCCGAAGGGATCGAGCAGCTGGCAGAGCCGCTCTCCCGTGAACACCGTCTTCGGGCCCCGGTGCGCGACGGCACCGTTGGCGACCCAGTCCTCGACGACGGCGTCCACGTCGGGCACGGTCCAGTACGGCACCGTGCCGGACGGCCCGGGCGTGTTCAGTTCGTCGGTGCGGTGCAGCGTGAGGCGGACGCCCTCGATGTCGAACGCGACGAGCGCGCCACCACGCACGACCGGTTCGCGGCGGAGCCTGGCCGCGTACCAGGCGACCGCGGCCTCGAGGTCGTCGACGAACAGGAAGACGTTGCCGACCGGGCCGATCGGGAGCGGTGCTGCGGAGTCGTCGGGCACGGGGGTCCTCCTTCGTCGTGCGCCGCTCAGCGGTGCTCGACCCCGAGCGTCTGCGCGAGGAACGCGAGCGATCCCGGCAGCGCGTGGTCGGTGTAGCCCTCGGCGTGCCGGAGACCGGGGATCAGCTGCAGCGTGTTCGGGACGCCGACCGCGGCGAGCGCGGCCTGCAGGGCGATCGGGTCCGACCGCGGGACCCACTCGTCCAGCGAGTTGGCGAGGTAGACGGGGCCCGTCGACGCCGTCACGTGCTCGATCGTGGACGCCGCGGCGAGCGCCGACCGGTCGCCGCCGACCTCCTGCAGGATCACCCAGCGGAGGAACGGGTCGTCCCGCCCGGTCTGGTCGATGTCGGCGCTGCGCATCGCGTCGAGGTCCTGGGTCGTCGGTGCCGCGGAGACCGTGCCGTCGGTGACGCGGATGATCTCGGCGAGGCCGAATATCCCGGACCAGCTCACGGAGGGACGGCCGGTCGCGATGCCGCCCTCGACGGCGAGGTTCCCGCCGGCCGAGCCGCCGAAGAATGCGACCTTGCTCCGGTCGAAGGGGATGTCGGACTGCAGCGCCCACTCGTACGCGGTGAGCACGTCGTCCCTGCTCGCGGGGAACACGTCCGTCGGTGCCAGGCGGTAGTTCGGGACGAAGACCGTGTACCCGGCGTCGACGAGTCGGGCGGACAGGCCGTCCTCCTTGGACTTGTCACCGCGGAACCAGCCGCCACCGTGCACGAGCACGACGGCGCCGGTGCTCGGGGGCGATCCGGTGCCCGGGCTGTGGACGTCGAGGACCAGGGCGTCGTGCCGGTCCGAGTACCGCACGTCGCGGTCGATGTGGGGAGGCGGCTGTGTGGGCATCGGTGACGACCTTCCTCGGGTTCCCGACGCCGCGACCGGCGGCGGTTCGTGGAATCCGATTCTCATCGACCGTGTCACGGGGCGATTGGGTCGGATGACTCGATGCGGGTCGGTTCCGGGGCGACGAGCCGTACGTCGGGGTCGGGGTCGGGGTCCGGGTCGGGGTCCGGCCGGTAGCGTTCCGGCATGACGATGACGTTCCCGGTGCCCGGAGTCCACGCGCTGCGGGGCGGACCCGTGCTCCGGTGGGGTGTGATCGGCCCCGGGGAGATCGCGAACGACTTCACCGCGACGCTGCACGCGAACTCCGACCAGCGCGTCGTCGCCGTGGGGTCCCGCTCCCCCGAGCGTGCCGCGGCCTTCGCCGCCCGCCACGGCGTGCCAGGTGTGCACGGCTCGTACGAGGCCCTCGTGGCGGACCCCGCCGTCGACGTCGTCTACGTCGCCTCGCCGCACCCGCAGCACCTCGGGCACGCGCTGCTCGCGATCGCCGCCGGCAAGCACGTGCTCGTCGAGAAGCCGATGACGACCTCGGCGGCGGACACGCGCACCCTCGCCGACGCCGCACGGGCCGCGGGCGTCCTCGCGATGGAGGCGATGTGGACCCGGTACCTGCCGGGCACGACCGTCGTCGCGCGTCTGCTCGCGGACGGGGTCCTCGGCGACGTCCGGCTCGCCACGGTCGATGTCGGGTGGCCGCACGAACCGGACCCGGCGGACCGGATGTTCGACCCCGCCGCAGGTGGGGGTGCGCTCCTCGACGCCGGCGTGTACGGGCACTGGTTCGCACGGTTCGCCACCGGCGCCCCGGTGACCAGCAGCACGACGGGGGCGGTCTCGGACCGCGGGGTGGACCTCCAGTCCGTCACCGTGTCGACGGCAGAGGGTGGCGCGCAGGCGGTGGTGGCCACGTCGATGACGGCGTGGACGCCGGGGCTGGCGGTGATCGCCGGGAGCCGGGCCACGGTCCGGTACACCGACCACTTCGTGTTCCCGGCGTCGTTCGCGGTGCACCAGCCGGGTGGGGAGGACCACTGGGCGGAGCCGACTGGGCTGCGGGGCCGTCAGGGACTCGTGTGGCAGGCGGCGGCGCTCGCGCAGTACGTGGCGGACGGTCGCACGGAGTCCCCGGTGCACTCGCTGGACGACTCGATCGGGATCGCCGCGGCGCTCGACGCGGCACGCGCGGCGCTCGGCCCGACCGGTGCGGCACCGTCCGTTCCCGAGCAGGACACCTCGACCCTCTAGGATCACGGGCCGGTCGTCCCGCACGCGACCGGGAAGAGGCCTCGATGACCATCGGCACCGGGAACGCGCAGCTCGAACTCGCCCGCGGCGGCGACGCACCCGCGCCACGGACCCTGTTCGACGTCCTGGCGGCGACCGCGGCGACCCACCCGGACGCGACCGCCCTCGAGGACCCCGCCGGCAGCGTCGACTACGCCGCCCTGCTCGACCTCGTGCGCGCGCAGGCCGACGACCTGGCCCGCCGCGGTGTCCGACGGGGCGACCGGGTCGGGGTGCGGATCCCCTCCGGTGGGCGCGACCTGTACCTGTCGATCCTCGCCGTCCTCGCCGCCGGAGCCGCGTACGTGCCGGTCGACGCCGACGACCCCGAGGAGCGCGCCACCCTGGTGTTCGGTGAGGCCGGTGTCGTCGGGGTGATCGGCGCGAGCGGTGTCCTGCGCGACCGCGACGGCACCGAGCTCCCGGTGACGGACCCTTCGGCGAGCGCCGAACTCCCCCGTGAGACCGACGACGCGTGGATCATCTTCACGTCCGGGTCGACCGGGGTGCCGAAGGGGGTGGCGGTCACCCACCGCAGTGCTGCGGCGTTCGTGGACGCCGAGGCGCGGATGTTCCTGCAGGCGGCGCCGATCGGTCCGGGTGACCGGGTGCTGGCGGGGCTGAGCGTGGCGTTCGACGCGTCGTGCGAGGAGATGTGGTTGGCGTGGGGGCACGGTGCCGCGTTGGTGCCGGCGCCCCGGTCGTTGGTGCGGACGGGGGTGGACCTGGGGCCCTGGTTCATCGCGCACACGATCACGGTGGTGTCGACGGTGCCGACGCTGGCGGCGTTGTGGCCCGACGATGCGCTCGAGCAGGTGCGGCTGGTGATCTTCGGTGGTGAGGCGTGCCCGCCGGAGCTGGCGGCGCGCATCGCGAGTCGTGACCGTGAGGTGTGGAACACCTACGGGCCGACCGAGGCGACGGTGGTGGCGTGCGGGTCCCTGCTCGACGGGAGCCAGCCCATCCGGATCGGGTTGCCGCTGGACGGGTGGGACCTGGCGGTGGTGGACGGTGCCGGGCAGCGGGTGGAGCCGGGCGGCGTCGGTGAGCTCGTGATCGGCGGGGTCGGGCTGGGGCGGTACCTGGACCCGACGAAGGACGCGGAGAAGTACGCGCCGTTCCCGGAGCTCGGGTGGGAGCGGGCATACCGGAGCGGAGACCTGGTGCGGTACGAGCCCGAGGGGCTGGTGTTCCAGGGGCGTGCGGACGACCAGGTGAAGCTCGGCGGCCGGCGGATCGAGCTCGGGGAGATCGATGCGGCGCTGCAGGCCCTGGACGACGTGGCGGGTGGGGCCGCGGTGGTGCAGCGGACCCCGGCGGGCAACCAGGTGCTGGTCGGGTACGTGGCCCCGGTAGCGGGGGCGACGGTGGACGTGGCCGCGGCGAACGCCCGGTTGCGGCAGGAGCTGCCGGCGGCGCTGGTGCCGTTGGTGGCCGTGGTGGAGTCGCTGCCGACGCGGACGTCGGGCAAGGTCGACCGCGCGGCGCTGCCGTGGCCGTTGCCCGGTGCCTCGGACGCAGCGATGCTGCCGGACACGGTGGCGTGGATCGCCGAGCGGTGGTCGGCGATCCTCGGGGTGCCGGTGGCGAGCGTCGACGACGACTTCTTCGCCCACGGGGGCGGGTCGCTGACGGCGGCGCAGCTGGTGTCGGCCATCCGGGAGCGGTTCCCGACGACGACGGTGGCGGACGTGTACGACCACCCGCGGATCGGGGCGTTGGCGGCGGCGCTGGACGAGTCCGGCCCGGTCGAGGCGTCGTCGCGTGACGTCACGCCGGTGCCTCCGACGACGGGGTTGCTGATGACGCTGCTCGGGCTGCCGGTGCAGGTGCTCCGGGGGTTGCGGGTGCTGACGTGGACGGCCCTGGTGGCCGCGGTGCTGCACGCGACGACGCTGCCGTTCCTGCCGGTGCTGCCCTGGCCGGTGCTGGTGCTGGCGCTCCTGGTGTTCGTGACGCCGATCGGCAAGATGGCGCTGACGGTGGTGCTGGCGCGGCTGCTGCTCGCCGGGGTCCGGCCGGGGTCGTACCCCCGCGGCGGTTCGGTGCACCTGCGGGTCTGGCTGGCCGAGCGCATCGCCGAGGCGGTCGACGGCCCCTCGACGGCGGGGGCCCCGTGGATCAGCTACTACGCCCGGGCGCTCGGTGCGCGGATCGGCAGGGACGTCGACCTGCACACGCTGCCGCCGGTGACCGGGATGCTCACGATCGGCAAGCGTGCCTCGATCGAGCCCGAGGTCGACCTGGCCGGGCACTGGCTCGACGGCGACGTGTTCCACCTGGGGCACGTCCGCGTCGACGAGGACGCCGTGGTGCGCAGCCGGACGACGCTGCTGCCGGGGGCGCACGTCGGTGCGGGTGCCGAGATCACGGCTGGTTCCGCCGTCGGCGGCCCGGTGCCCGCGGGCGAACGCTGGGCAGGGGCACCTGCGGAGCGCACCGGGTCGGCTCGTGACGACCGGGAGGCCCGCCCCGCGACCCGACGACGTTGGCTGCTCGCGTACGGGGCCGGGTCCCTGGCCGTGGCCGGGTTGCCGGTGGTCGGTGTCGCGGTCGGACTGCTGGTCGCCCTCGCCCTGGTCGGGCGGGCGTCGACCCTGGGCGACGCGGTGCTCCGTGCGCTGCTGACGGTCCCCCTGGCGACGGTCGTCGCCGGTGCGGTGTACGCGCTGCTGGTGGTGGTCGCGGTGCGGCTGCTCGGCATCGGCCTGCACGAGGGGCGGCACCCGGTGCGCTCCAGGATCGGCTGGCAGGTGTGGTCGACCGAGCGGGTGCTCGACGCGGCGCGCACCCTGCTGTTCCCGCTGTACGCCTCGCTCGTGACGCCGGTGTGGCTGCGGCTGCTCGGCGCCCGGGTCGGTCGGGACACCGAGATCTCGACGGTGCTGCTCATCCCGGCGCTGACGCAGATCGCGTCGGGGGCGTTCCTGGCCGACGACACGATGGTGGCGACGTACGAGCTCGGCGGCGGTCGGGTGCGGATCGGTCGCTCGAAGGTCGGCCGTCGCGCGTTCCTCGGCAACAGCGGGATGACGGGTGCCGGACGCTCGGTGCCGCGCGAGGCCCTGGTGGCGGTGCTGTCCGCTGTGCCGAAGAAGGCCAAGCGCGGGTCGTCGTGGCTCGGGTCGCCCCCGGTGCGGCTGCGGCGCGCGGCGACGGAGTTCGACGAGGCGCGCACGTTCCGTCCGTCCCGGCGGCTCAAGGTCGCCCGCGGCTGCTGGGAGCTGCTGCGCCTGGTCGCCCCGATGGTCTCCGCCGCCATCGCGCTCGGCGTGGCCGGAGCACTACTGGCGCTCTGGTCGGCCGTCGGGATCGGGTGGACGGTGCTGCTCGCCGGACCGGTGCTCATCGCCGCCGGTGCCGTCGCCGCCGTGGTGTCGACGATCGCGAAGTGGGCGTTCGTCGGTCGGATCACCGCCCGGGAGCACCCGCTGTGGTCGTCCTTCGTGTGGCGCAACGAGGTGCAGGACACCTTCGTCGAGACCGTTGCGCGGCCCTGGTTCGCCGAGCAAGCCACCGGCACCCCCGCGCTGGCCGTCTGGCTGCGGAGCCTCGGTGCGACGATCGGCCGCGGCACCTGGCTCGAGACGTACTGGCTGCCCGAGGCCGACCTGGTCACCATCGGCTCCGGGGCGTCGGTGGCGCGGGGCACGGTCGTGCAGACCCACCTGTTCCACGACCGCGTGATGCAGCTCGACACCGTCCGGATCGACGCGGGTGCGACCCTCGGGCCGCACAGCGTGGTCCTGCCGGCGGCCGGCATCGGTGCCGGGGCGACCGTCGGGCCGTCCTCGCTCGTGATGCGCGGTGAGCAGGTGCCGACGGGCTCCCGCTGGTCCGGCAACCCGATCGCTCCGTGGACATCGGCAGCCCCCTCGGTGACCGCCCCACCGGCGCCATGAGGTTGACTGTCCCCGTGCCCTCCGATCCCGCCGCAGACCCGTACACCCCGCACAGCGGCGACCGACGGTGGAGTGCCGAGCACTACGAGCTCCGTCTCGACTACCGCGTCGCCACGAACCGCCTGGACGGCACCGCCACGATCACCGCGCGTGCCCTCGAGCCGCTCGAGAAGGTCGTGATCGACCTGCACGGGCTCACGGTCGACCGGGTCGACGTCGACGGACGCCGGGCCAAGAAGGTCTCGACCGCGACGCACAAGGTGACCGTCACCCCGGCCGACCCCATCGCCGCCGACACCGTGTTCAGCGTGCACCTGCGGTACCGCGGCACCCCGCACCCCGTCCGGAGCACGTGGGGGCAGCTCGGCTGGGAAGAACTGTCCGACGGCGTCATCGTCGCCGCGCAGCCCACGGGAGCGCCGTCGTGGTTCCCGTGCAACGACCGCCCCGACGACAAGGCCACGTACCGGATCGAGATCGCGGCCGAGGCGGCGTACGACGTCCTGGCGAACGGGGAGCTGCTCGCCAAGGAGCGCGACCGCGTCGGCACCCGCTGGACCTACGCCACCACCGAGCCGATGGCGACCTACCTGGCGACCGTCCAGATCGGCCGGTACCGCACCACGAAGCTGCGCACGAGCGGGGTCCCCGTCACGCTGCACCACCCCGCCGACCTCGCCGCCGCCGCGAAGACCGACTTCGGCCAGGTGCCGGAGATGCTCGCGCTGTTCGGTGACCGGTTCGGCCCGTACCCGTTCGCGGCGTACGGCGTCGTGGTGACCGACGACGACCTGGAGATCCCGCTCGAGGCCCACGGCCTGGCGGTGTTCGGCCGGAACCACGTCGACGGCGAACACAGCACCGACCGCCTCATCGCCCACGAGCTCGCCCACCAGTGGTTCGGCAACTCCGTCACGGTCACCCGGTGGCAGGACATCTGGCTGCACGAGGGGTTCGCCTGCTACGCCGAGTGGCTGTGGTCCGAGGACCGCGGCGACGACACCGCCGACCAGCTGGCCGAGCGGTACCGGCAGGGACTGCTCGAGCAGCCGGAGGACCTGGTGATCGGTGAGCCGGGCGCGAAGGACATGTTCGACGACCGCGTCTACAAGCGCGGCGCCCTCGCACTGCACGCCGTCCGCCGCACGTTCGGCGACGACGCCTTCTTCGCCGGGCTGCGGAGCATCACCGAGCAGCACCGGCACGGATCCGTCACCGTGCCGGACGTGCTCCGTGCGTTCGCGGACGCCGCCGGCCGCTCGGTCGCGGACGTCCGCGCGGTGACCGGGCCCTGGATCGACGAGGCGTCGGTGCCGGCGCTGCCCGCTGGCTAGCAGGCGCCGCCGGCGCGTCGATCAGCAGGCTCCGCCGCCGCGCCGGCTAGCCCGCCAGCTCGCCGTCGGCCGGGTCGCAGCTGACCTCGGACCACACCGCGTCGAGCGACAGTCCGACCACGCCCGCGACCGACGCGATGGTCGAGAACGCCGGCGTCGCGATGCGGCCGGTCTCGATCTTCCGGAGTGTCTCCGGCGAGATCCCCGCGGCCAGGGCGGTGTCCACGATCGATCGCGGACCACGGGCACGACGGACCAGCGCACCGAGGCGACGACCGCGCGCGACCTCGTCGGGGCGGAGTGGGAGACGGACCATGACCACATAGTAATACCGGTATGATCATCCGCGTGATCGAGATCCTCACCCCCGCCGAGGTCGACAAGGGCCGCGCCACCGGAGCCCTCGTCGGCACGATCCTGCAGACCCTGCGCGAACGCACCCGCGTCGGCACGAACCTGCTCGAGATCGACCGGTGGGCGAAGCAGATGATCGAGGCCGCCGGTGCCGACTCCTGCTACGTCGACTACGCACCCTCGTTCGGCCGCGGCCCGTTCGGCCACCACATCTGCACGGCCGTGAACGACGCCGTCCTGCACGGGCTGCCGCACGACCGGGTGCTGCAGGACGGCGACCTGCTGACCCTCGACCTCGCGGTGTCCCTGGACGGCATCGCCGCCGACGCCGCGATCAGCTTCGTCGTCGGTACCGCACGCCCCGAGGACCTCGCACTCATCGACGCCACCGAACGCGCGCTGGCCGCGGGCATCGCCGCGGCCGGACCGGGCGCCCGCATCGGTGACCTGTCCCACGCGATCGGCACCGTGCTCGAAGCCGCGGGCTACCCGGTGAACGTCGAGTTCGGCGGGCACGGCATCGGCTCGACCATGCACCAGGACCCGCACGTGTCGAACACCGGGCGCCCCGGCCGCGGCTACACGCTCCGGCCCGGACTCCTGCTCGCGCTCGAACCGTGGGTGATGGCGGACACCGACGTCCTGGTCACCGACGCCGACGGGTGGACCCTGCGGAGTGCCACCGGAGCGCGGACCGCCCACACCGAGCACACCATCGCGATCACCGAGGACGGCGCCGAGGTGCTCACGCTCCCCCGCTGACCGTCCCGACGACCTCGACGGACAGGTCACCCGCCGCAACCACGAGCACCACATCTGGCGCGGGGTACAGCACGGTGAGCGGTTGTTCGACACCCTCGAACCGGGCGGTACCGGCGGCCACGTCGACCTCCACCGCGAGCGGGTCGACGCGCAGCCCGCGTCCGTCGCGTTTCAGCACCGCTTCCTTCGCCGCCCACGCTGCCGCGAGGAGCGCCGGGTCTCCGTCAGCCCGGAGCAGCTCCCCCGAGGTGAAGGCGTCGAGCGGCGCAGCGGCGACCCGCGAGACCCGTTCGACGTCGACGCCGAGTGCCGACGGTCCGACCGCGAGGGCGACGACGCCCGGTGCGCGCGACAGGCTCACGCCGACCGAGACGCCCGCGACGGTCGCCCACGGACGACCGTGGTCGGTCCCCTCGCAGTGTGGACAGACGCGCCCCGCGTGCACGGCGACCGGCTCGACGCCGGTCGCCGACGCGACGGCGGCGACCAGGGCCTCCCGGTCGTCCGCGCGGTCAGCAGCCGGCGTCCGGAGCGTCACCGTGACGGTCTGGAGGCGCGACCCACCAACCGGGGCAGTGCCCGTTGGTCGTGTGGTCGCGCCCAGAGCGGATCAGGCGTGCGTCAGCGCGATGAGCGCGACGTTCATGGTGCTGTACTGCCCCTCGGAGCGGGTCGCCTGGCGAACTCGTCCGCGCAGGACCTCGTAACGGCCATCGTGCTCGCGCACGAAACCGATCACACCCGTCGCCGGAGTCGACACCCGGTGGTAGCCGTCCTCGAGCGGGACGACCTCGGTGCTCGTGGTGCGTTCCATCGTTCTTCCCCTTCCGTTCATCCTCGAACAGTGGCGCCAGCATACCCCGGTACGGGGGACAAGACGTCCACAGGAAGCACGGTCCGGAGCGTTCCCCCAGAGTCTGTCCGTGGCCCTGCGTGGCCTGGATAGACTCCGGGCGACAGCGCACTCGTGGCGCGGTCCGGTGCGGTGCCACGGGGTACCGACCGGCGACGGACGGAGGACGGATGCGAGCGGTCCAGCACGGATCGGGCACGGACGGATCGAGCGGGCGAAGGGGGACAACGCGGCTGTGGAGCCGTGTGACGGCGGCCCTGGTCGCGATGCTCATCGTCCTGGCTCCGGCAGCGACCGCCCACGCAACGGCGCCCGTCTACCTGGGCGGCGCGTACGTCCTCGACGAGGCCGACGCGCTGACCGCCTCCCAGCAGTCGAAGGTCGAGCAGGCCGTGCAGGACCTGTACGACGAGACCCAGACGCAGCTGTTCGTCGTGTTCGTGCCGTCATTCACCGACCCCACCGACCACACCGAGTGGGGCCGGGCCGTGATGGAGCAGAACCAGATCCACACCGACGGCATCCTGCTCTCGGTCGCGGTCGACGAGCGCAACTACGACGTCCAGCAGACGAACGAGACCGCGATCTCTTCGTCCGACGTGCAGAACGCCGTCGACGATTCGCTGCTGCCCCGGCTCAAGCAGGATGACTGGTCCGGCGCCGCCGTGGCCTTCGCCGACGGGCTGACCCAGTCGCAGGCCCCGGTGGACCTCACCTGGCTGTGGATCCTGCTGCTCGTCGTGGTCGTCGGGCTCATCGTCGTGGTCCTGGTCATCCGGACCCGCAACAAGCGCCGCACCGCCGCAGCCACACGGGCGCAGGAAGCCTCGCTCGC
The DNA here is from genome assembly GCF_003234605.2 of Curtobacterium sp. MCPF17_021. Lineage (NCBI taxonomy): Bacteria > Bacillati > Actinomycetota > Actinomycetes > Micrococcales > Microbacteriaceae > Curtobacterium > Curtobacterium sp. MCPF17_021. Next base: position 2,226,295 of record NZ_CP126252.1, read on the forward strand.
CGACCTCGAACGCACCGCCGGCGGCGCCCTGGTCACCATCGACGACGAACTCCGCACCGCCGAGCAAGAGGTCGGGTTCGCGAGCGCGCAGTTCGGCCCCGACGCCGCCAAGCCCTTCGCCGATGCAGTACAGGCCGCGCAGCGCGAGGTCCGCAAGGCCTTCACGATCCGCCAGCAGCTCGACGACGAGATCCCCGACTCTCCCCAGCAGCGCGCCGAGTGGGCGAACCAGATCATCGTGATCTGCGAACGGGCGCACGCCGCGATCGAGGAGCAGACCGAGGCGTTCGACCAGCTCCGGTCGCTCGAGGACGGCATCGAGGACGCAGCGGCGTCGCTCGCCCAGGCCGTGTCCGCCGCACCGGCATCGGTCGGGGCCGCCGCCGCTGCACTCGACCGCGTCCGCGCCCGCTACACCGGCCGCACCCTCGCCACCGTGGCGAACAACGTCGACCAGGCCCACCAGGTGCTCGCCTTCGCCACCGAACGCTCGAACGCCGCCACCGCCTCCATCGCCGCCGGCGACAAGGGCGAGGCGGTCGTCGCCGTGCGCGACGCCCAGCACGCGCTCGCCCAGGTGCAGCAGCTCACCGACGGCGCACTCGCCGCCGAGCAGTCCTTCGACGAGGCCACCGCCCGCGCCGAGGCGATGCGCATCGACATCCAGGGCGACGTCGCCGCCGCCCGCATCCTGCGCTCGGGCGGCCCGGACCTCGCCGCCGCGGTCACCCGCGCCGAGGCCGTGCTCCGCCAGGGGCTGGACCCGAAGGACCCGGTGGCGGCCGTCGACGCGCTGACCCGGGCGAACACCGAGATCGACCAGGCCATCGCCACGGCGCGGGGTGCCGAAGAACAGCGCCAGCGGGCCACCCAGGCGCTCGACGCGGCCCTGCGCGATGCCCGGAACCGGATCAGCCAGGCCCGCGACTACGTCTCCCTGCACCGCGGCGGCATCGGCCCGACCGCCCGGACCCGGCTGTCCGAGGCCCAGCGCGCCTACGACGACGCCGTCGAACTCGCCCCGAGCAACCCGGGCCAGGCGCTCAACGCCGCCCGCGCGGCCGAGCAGTACGCGGCCGCCGCGATGGACGCCGCCAACGACGACCTCGGCGGCTGGGGTGGCGGCCAGGGCGGTGGCGGCGGCGGCGCCCAGCTCGGCGGCCTCGTCACCGGACTCGTCCTCGGCGGCCTGCTCGGCGGTCGCGGCGGCAGCTACGGCGGCGGCTCCTTCGGCGGCGGCGGCTTCTCCGGCGGCGGCCGCTTCTGACCCGACGCACTCCCCCCGCCCCCAGAACCAGACACGACCCGACCCGACCCGACAACACCGTCCACAGGACTTCCACGAAAGGGAACAGCAATGGCCAAGCAGACCATCTTCGGACGCATCTCCACCCTCGTGCGCGCGAACATCAACCAGATCATCGACGACGCCGAGGACCCGCAGAAGATGCTGGACCAGCTCGTCCGCGACTACACGAACAACATCGCCGACGCGAAGACCGCGATCGCGCAGACCATCGGCAACGTGCGCCTGCTCGAGCAGGACCACGAAGAGGACAAGAAGGCCGCGGTCGAGTGGGGCCAGAAGGCCGCCAACGCCTCCACCGCAGCCGACAAGTACCGCTCCGAGGGCAAGTCGGCCGAGGCGGACAAGTTCGACAACCTCGCCAAGATCGCGATCGGCAAGCAGATCGCCGCCGAGCAGGAGGTCAAGGACGCGGAGCCGAACCTGGCGTCGCAGAACGAGGCCGTCGAGAAGCTCAAGACCGGTCTCGCCGGCATGGAGCAGAAGCTCGAGCAGCTCCGCGCGAAGCGGGACAACCTCGTCGCCCGCTCGAAGACCGCCGAGGCGCAGTCCCGCGTCAACGACGCCCTCGGCAACATCGACGTGCTCGACCCGACGAGCGACCTCGGCCGCTTCGAGGAGAAGGTCCGCCGCGAAGAGGCGAAGGTGCTCGGCCAGCAGGAGCTGCAGTCGTCGAGCCTCGACGCACAGTTCGAGAGCCTCGAGGACGTCGGCAAGGACGCCGAGGTCGAGGCACGGCTCGCCGCGCTGAAGTCCGGCGGATCCTCGAGCATCTGACGAACGCCCTGACGACGCCGGACCCCAGCTGACAGACTGAGACGATGCACTTCCTCGTGGTCGGTCAGTGGCAGGGTTCGGCGTCGTCGCGCGCGATGCGCCTCGGGGACGGTGCGTCGGCGATCGCGGCCGACCTCCCCCGGGCGTCCACCACCGTGGTCGACGTCCCGGCCGGAGCGGGTGACCGCCTCGAGACCGCCGTCGCCCGCTACACCTCGGTGCTCGCCGTCGCCGAACGCGTCGCCGAGGAAACAGCCGTCGCCACCGAACCGGTGCTCGTCGTCGGCGGTGACGGCGCCAGTGTCCTCGGCGCGACCGCCGCCCTCGCACCGGACACCGCGTTCGTCCGCATCTCCGGGTCCAGCGGGTACCGCGCGCTCAACCGGGCACAGCCCCTCGCCGCCGAGACCGCCGCCCTGCGCCTGCTGGTCGACCGCCCCGACGACCTGTTCCCCGGCCTGCCGGTGGTGCCGGCGGCCTCGGTCGTCGTCGCCGGGGTCCGCGGGGTCGAGGACGCCGAACGAGCCGCCCTCGACAAGGCCGGGATCGTGCACCTCGACGTCGACGCCGCCACCCCGGACGCCCTCGCCGCAGCGGTCGAGCGGACCGGTGCCGCATCGGTCTTCGTGCACGTCGACCTCGACGTCCTCGACCCGTCCGAGGTCGACGGACTCCTCGAACCCGTCCCGTTCGGCCTCGACGGCGCAGCACTCGTCGAGCGCATCCAGGCCGCGACGCGCGGCCGCCGCCTCGTCGGCGCCGCGCTCACCGGATTCGCCCCCGTCGACCCGGACCGGGCGGTGGACGACCTCGGCGTGATCCTGCGCGTCGTCGGAGCGGTGACCAGCGCCTCCCGGGTGGGCTGACCACGGGCACGACGCGACCGGCGGACCCCCTGCCGGTCCGCGTACGCTCGGCAGCATGACGGACTACGACCTCATCGTGATCGGAGCCGGCGCTGTCGGCGAGAACGTGGCGGACTACGCCAGGAAGCGCGACCTGTCGGTCGCGATCGTGGAGGCCGAGCTCGTCGGCGGCGAGTGCTCCTACTGGGCGTGCATGCCATCGAAGGCGCTCCTGCGCAGCGGACACGCCCTCGCTGCTGCCAAGCGGCTCGACGGTGCGAAGCAGGCCGTGACCGACACGCTCGACGCAGCACACGTGCTCGCCCGCCGCAACTCGTTCACCTCCGACTGGAAGGACGACAGCCAGGTCTCGTGGCTCGAGTCCGCCGGCATCGACCTGATCCGCGGGCACGCCCGCATCACCGGCCCGAAGACCATCGACGTCGACGGCGAGACGCACACCGCGCGCGCAGCCGTCGCGGTCGTCACCGGTTCCCTGCACACGCTGCCCCCGGTGCCCGGTCTCGCCGAGGCGAAGCCGTGGGGCACCCGCGAGGGCACCAGCGCCCAGCAGGTCCCCGAGAGCCTGCTCGTCATCGGCGGCGGCGTCTCCGGCTCGGAGCTCGCGACCGCGTGGGCCTCCCTCGGCGCGAAGGTCACCCTCGTCGCCCGGCACGGTCTGCTCGGCGGCATGGAGCCCTTCGCCGGGGAACTCGTCGCCGACTCCCTGCGCGAACTCGGTGTCGACGTCCGCACCGGCGTCAACCCGGTCCGGGTCGACCGCGACGAGCACGGTCTCGTCACCACGGAGCTCGACGACGGCACCACGGTCATCACGAGCGAGGTGCTCGCCGCCACCGGCCGCGCCGCACACACGCGTGACCTCGGGCTCGAGACCGTCGGCCTGACCGCGGGCGACTGGCTCGACGTCGACGACACCATGCTCGTGCACGGCACCGACTGGTTGTACGCCGTGGGTGACGTCAACCACCGCGTCCTGCTCACGCACCAGGGCAAGTACCAGGCGCGTGCCGCCGGCGAGGCGATCGCCGCCCGGTACCAGGGCACGCCGCTGCACGCCGAGCCGTGGGGTGCACACGTCGCCACCGCCGACCACGCCGCCTCGCCGCAGGTCACCTTCACCGACCCCGAGGTCGCGAGCGTCGGCCTGACCGAGGCGAAGGCCCGCGAGCAGGGGCTGAACGTCCGCGCGGTCGAGTACGACCTCGGTGCGATCGCCGGGTCCTCGCTGCAGGCGGACGGCTACACGGGCCGCGCGAAGATGGTCGTCGACGAGGACCGCAGGGTCGTCGTGGGCGTCACGTTCGTCGGCCAGGACGTCGCCGAGATGCTGCACGGTGCCACCGTCGCCGTCGTGGGCGAGGTCCCGATCGACCGCCTGTGGCACGCGGTGCCGGCCTACCCGACGATGAACGAGATCTGGCTCCGCCTGCTCGAGACGTACGGCCGCCCGGCCTGAGCGTGCGCAACCCGCTGCTCGACTCCCCCGTGTCCCGTGCGGGGTGGGTGTTCGCGACCGCCGTCGGGCTCGCCGTGGGCGTCCCCCTGTCGACCGGGCGGATCCGGGTGGAGGACGGGCTCGTGGTCTGCACGGGGCTGCCGCGCTGGGTGTTCCGGCGCGGCGGTACCTGCGTCGGTTCGGTGTACCTGACCCGCGACAACGACGGCCCGCGGGTGCTCCGGCACGAGCGGGTACACGTCGAGCAGTGGCGCCGGTACGGCATGCTCATGCCGCTGCTCTACGCCGTCGCCGGGCGGGATCCCCTGCGGAACCGGTTCGAGGTCGAGGCCGGCCTGGAGGACGGCGGCTACCGCTGACGCGGACTCGGCTGGTCGCAACACCCCGCCGGCACGCGGCGAGCGGTCGCAGACCGTCGCCTGCGGCGCCGCCAGCCGACAGTCCGTGACCACACGACGCCCTGCCGACGACGTGTCGTGACCACTCGGCGGCGGGCCGGCCAGGCGGCGGGACGCGACCGGTCGACGGCCTGGAGGCGCGTGCCGGCGCCGCCCCGAGCCTCCAGGCCGACGCGCCACAACCCCACTGCACCCGCCGGCCGGTCACAACACCCAGCCGAGCCCGCGGCGCGCGGTCACGAACCGTCGCCTGCGGCGCCGCCAGCCGACAGCCCTTGACCACACGACGCCCTGCCGACGACGAGTCGTGACCGCCCGGCCGCAGCGCCGCCCGCGCGTCAGGCCGCGCGCCGCCGCGGCACCACGAGGGGCGTGCCGGTCTCGGGATCGGGGACGACGACGCACGGCAGGCCGAAGACGTCCTCGACGAGGTCCGCGGTCAGCACCGTCGATGGCTTCCCCGCCGAGACGATCGCCCCCTCGCGCATCGCGATGACGTGGGTGGCGTAGCGCGCGGCCTGGTTCAGGTCGTGCAGCACCGCGACGACCGTGCGACCGGCGGCGTGCAGCGTGGAGGCCAGTTCGAGCACGTCGTACTGGTGCGCGATGTCGAGGAACGTGGTCGGCTCGTCGAGCAGCACGATGTCGGTCTGCTGCGCGAGCACCATCGCGATCCACACCCGCTGCCGCTGCCCGCCGGAGAGCTCGTCGACGCTGCGATCGGCCAGCTCCACCGTCGACGTCTGCTCGAGTGCGGCCTGCACGGCCTGCCGATCCGACCCGGACGACGGGTGCAGCAGGTCCTGGTGCGGGAACCGACCACGGGACACCAGGTCGCGCACGGTGATGCCGTCGGGGGCGATCGGGGTCTGCGGGAGCATCCCGACCCGCCGGGCCACGGCCTTCGGGCGGTACGAGTCGATCGGCGCACCGTCGAGGAACACCGTGCCGGCACGCGGCTTCAGTGTGCGGGCGAAGGACTTCAGCAGCGTCGACTTGCCGCAGGCGTTCGGCCCGACGATCACCGTCAGTTCGCCGTCGGGGATGTCGACGTCGAGCGTGTTCACCACGACCCGGTCGTCGTACGCCAGGGTCAGCCCGCGGGCCCCGAGCGCGGTGGTCGGGACCGGACCGAGTGCGGCGCCCGCGGTCGGCATCAGTGCTCGGCCTTGCCGTGCCGCCAGTACCCCATGAACGCGACCTGCTTGCGGTCGATGCCGACACCGCGCACCAGGTGGCGGCGGAGTTCCTTGACGCACCCGGCCTCGCCGGCGATCCAGGCGTAGACGGGGCGCTCGTCCGCGGGGGCCGGGACGTCCCACAGCACCTGCTCGTCGACGTCCACGTCGGTGAGCTCGACAGCGGGACCGCGGGCGTCGGACAGCGGCGCGACGGCGGAGGCCCAGGCGTGCACCTGGTCGGTCATCCGGACCCCGTGGGTGGCGCCGTTGCGGGCGATCCAGCGGACCTCGACCCCGGCGGGCGCGGTGACCGGCAACCGGTCGGCGTCGGTGGGTACCTCGATGAAGACGTGGCCGACGGTCGAGACGTCGAGGGCTTCGAGGATGGCGCAGATGGCCGGAGCGGCGGTCTCGTCTCCGGCGAGCAGGATCCGGTTCGCGTGCCCGGGAGCGAACTCGGCGGCCCCGGTCGGCAGGTCCTCCGGCGACTCGGGAACCCGCGGCCCGACGATGCGCAGCTCGTCACCGACGCGGCAGGCCGACACCCAGCGCGACGCCGGACCGGTGTCGCCGTGCGCGACGAAGTCGATGTCGAGCTCGCGGGCGTCCGGCCGGAACGAGCGGACCGTGTACGTGCGGAGCGGGTTGCGGGCGTCGTCCGGCAGCGCGCGCCAGGCGGCGTACCAGTCCTCGTCCTCCGGCAGTTCGGAGAAGCCGATGCCGGGCAGGGGCAGCACGATCTTGATCCGCTGGTCGAGACCGACCGAGGAGAAGTCGGCGAGCGCGTCGCCCGTCAGCGTCACCCGGACGAAGTTCGGGGTGAGCGACGTGACGGCGGCCACACGGACGGAGAAGACGCGATACCGGGTTGCCACGGAATCGAGTATGGCATGCCTTACCTAACGTCTCCAGGCCCCCGGAACGGTGCGAGGATCGTCCCCGTGTCCGAAGCCCCCGACGACGAATTCGCCGACCTGCCCGCCCTCGCCAGCGCGAGCGGCGTGACCACGCCGCTCCGCGCCTCCAGGCAGGTGGTCCGCACCGCGGACGGACAGGAGACCTCCGCGATCCGGTGGGGCGACGACGGCCAGGAGGCCCGGATCACCTACCTGCACGGGCTCGGCATCGACGCCCACAGCTTCGACACCACGGCACTCGCCGTGGGCGAGCCGGCGGTCGCCCTCGACCTGCCCGGCCACGGCCGGTCCTCGTGGCGGGAGGACGCGGACTACGCGGCGGCCGCGACGGCGCCGAGCGTGCTCGCCGCGCTCGACGCGCTCGCGGTGCCGCCGGGCATCGTCGTCGGGCACTCGCTCGGCGCCATCCTGTCCGCTCGGCTCGCGGCCACCGCACCGGGGCGGGTCACCGGGCTCGTGCTCGTCGACATGTCGCCGGACTTCGCGCAGCGTGCGGTGGACCGGATCGCCCGCGCGCTCGAGGCGGAGGAGCCGTTCGAGTCGCTCGAGCAGGTCGTCGACCGGGCGATCGAGGCGCGGGTCGGCGACGACCGGCAGGTGCTGCTGCGCGAGGCCCGGCACACCACGGCCCTCGGAGCGGACGGGCGACTCGTGCGCCGCCACCACTTCCCGCACCTGCCGGCCGGGCGGACGTCGTCGGTGGGGCGCTTCGCCGATGCGTGGCCGGACCTCGAGGCCCTGCGCGTGCCGATCCTGCTCGTCCGGGGTGACCGCGGGTACGTCTCCCCGAAGCTGCACGCCGGGTTCGCCGACCGCCTGCCGGACGCCGAGATCGTGACGGTCACCTCGCGGCACGCGGTGCAGAACCAGGCGCCCCTCGAACTGGCTTCGGCGATCCGGGCATGGGCCGAGCGGCACGGATTGTTGCACCCGATCGAAGAACCGTCGCCGGACGGCGCCAGCCGCCGGTACCCTCGTGCGAGCGCGAGGCCCGATCCCAGCCCTCGTGCCCGGAAGGAACCCACCACCCCATGAGTCCGCTCCTGCCCCGTCGCACCGCGCGCACCTCGCGCATCGGGCGCGCTGCCCTCGCCGCCACCGCGGTCGCCGTCGTCTCCGCCCTGGCGCTGGCAGGCTGCTCCGGCTCGTCCGACACCACCGGGGGCAAGGACGCCACGGTGCGCGTCGGGCTGGTGCTCGAGCCGACGAGTCTCGACATCCGCACCCAGTCCGGGGCGGCGCTCGACCAGGTGCTCATCGACAACGTGTACCAGGGGCTCGTCGGCCGGACCGCCGACGGCGAGATCCGTGACGTGCTGGCCTCGTCGCACGAGGTCTCGGACGACGGCCTGACGTACACGTTCACGCTGCGGGACGGCACGACGTTCCAGGACGGCAAGCCGGTCACCGCGGCCGACGTCGTGTGGTCGCTCGAACAGGTCAAGTCGAACGACTCGTACGTCGACTCCGCCAAGCTCGCGGGCGTCACGTCGATCACCTCGCCGTCGGACGACTCCGTCGTGCTGCAACTGGCGAAGCCGGACTCCGACCTGCTCTGGAACCTGACCGGCCGCTCGGGCCTGGTGCTCGAGAAGGCCGCGGACAACGACCTGTCCGACAGCGCGAACGGCACCGGTCCGTTCGAGGTGGCCGACTGGAAGCAGGGCGACTCGCTCACGTTCGACCGCAACGAGGACTACTGGGGCACGAAGGCGAAGGTCGCGAAGATCGTCTTCCGGTACATCACGGACCCGTCGACCGCCGTCAACGCGATGGCGAACGGTGACCTCGACGTCCTGAACCCGGTCGACGGCACGCTGCAGAGCCAGCTGCAGGGCAACGACGACATCGCACTGCACAGCGGCAAGACGACCGACAAGTACACGCTGGCGTTCAACAACCGCAAGGAACCGTTCACGGACGAGCGCGTGCGCCGGGCCATCCGGCAGGCGATCGACGCGAAGGCGCTCATCAAGGCGATCGGCGGCACCGGCGTGGAGCAGGGCGGCCCGATCCCGGAGCTCGACCCCGGCTACGAGGACCTCACCGACATCGACGCGTACGACCCCGCGAACGCCAAGAAACTGCTGGCCGCCGCCGGCCAGCAGGACCTGAAGCTGACGCTCACCTACGCGAACATCTACCCGACCACGATCGGCGACGTGCTGAAGTCGCAGCTCGCCGACGTCGGGATCACCCTGACGGTCAAGCGTGTCGACTTCGCCACCTGGCTGTCCTCGGTGTTCCAGGCACCGAAGTCCGGTGAGCGGGACTTCGACCTGTCGATGGTCGACCACGTCGAGGCCCGTGACTTCGGCAACTGGGCCAACCCGAAGTACTACTTCGGCTACGACAACGCGACGGTGCAGGCGCTCTACGCCCAGTCGATCGCGGCGACCGACGAGGCCACCAAGACCGAGGCGCTCCGCAAGGCTGCACGCATCGTCAGCGAGGACGCGGCCGGCGAGTGGCTCTACACGGCGACCGAGATCACCGCGGTGCGCTCCGGCGTGACGGGCTTCCCGGTCGACGGCGGCAACTCGCGCCTCGACCTGGCGAAGCTCGCGGTCAAGTGAACCGGAGCGGCCGCGGCGCGGGGTGCGTCCCCGTAGCATCGGTGTCGTGACCCGGTTCCTCATCGGGCGGGTGCTCCTGCTCGTCGTCGGCCTGCTCGTGGCGAGCGTCATCATCTTCGCCACGCTCCGCGTGCTGCCCGGTGACGTCGCCCAGGTCGTCGCCGGCACGCAGTCGACCCCGGCGCAGGTTGAACAGCTCCGGCAGCAGCTCGGACTCGACCGGCCCGTCGTGGTGCAGTACCTCGACTGGATCGGTGGGGTGTTCCGCGGTGACCTCGGCCGCTCCCTGGTGACGAACGGTGCCGTCGCGCCGGAGATCGCGCAGAAGCTCGCGATCACCCTGCCGCTCGCCGCGATGTCGCTGGCGACCGCACTGGCGATCGGCGTCCCGCTCGGGGTGATCGCCGCGGTGCTCCGTCGCCGCCCGGGTGGTGCGGTGATCGGGTTCGCGGCGCAGGCGGTCGCCGCCGTGCCCGTCGTGTGGGCCGGCATGCTCCTGGTCGCCCTGTTCGCGGTGACGCTGCACTGGCTGCCGACGCAGGGCTTCCCGCTCGACGGCTGGTCGGAACCCGGGCGGGCGTTCGCGTCGCTCGTGCTGCCCGCGCTGACGATCGGTGCCGTCGAGGGCGCCGTGATCCTCCGGTTCACCCGGTCCGCCACGCTCTCCGTCCTCGACGCCGACCACCTGCGCACCGCCGCCGCCGTCGGGCTCACCCGCACGCAGGCGCTGCTCCGCCACGGTCTGCCGAGCGTCGCCCTGACGGTGCTCGCCGTGCTCGGTGTCCAGATCGCCGGGCTGCTCGTCGGTGCCGTCGTCGTCGAGCAGCTGTTCTCCCTGCCCGGGGTGGGCCGGATGCTCGTGACCGACGTCGGCCGCCGCGACATCACGAAGGTGCAGTCGGAACTGCTCGTGCTCACCGGACTCGTGCTGCTCGTCGGGTTCGCCGTCGACGTCGTGCACCGCGCCCTCGACCCCCGACAGCGCGAGGTGCAGGGATGATCCGCCGCCTGGTGTCCCGACCGACCGGGGTCTTCGCCGTCGTCGTGCTCGGCCTGCTGCTCGTGCTCGCCGCCGTGTCACTCGTCTGGACACCGCAGAACCCGTTCCGCGCCGACCCGTTCCACCAGTGGGAGGGGCCGAGCGCCGCGCACTGGTTCGGCACCGACGCCGCCGGCCGCGACATCGCGAGCTACCTGCTCGCCGGCACCCGCACCACCGTGCTCGTCGCCGTCGGCTCCGGGGTGATCGCGAGCGTCGTCGGCATCGTCCTCACCGCGATCGGATCGCTCACCGCCCGCTGGGTGCGCGAGGGCACCGCGGTCCTGCTCGACATCCTGGTGGCGTTCCCGACCCTGCTCACCGCAATGCTCCTGACCGCGGTGTTCGGCGGGTCGCTCGGCGTCGTGATCGTCAGCGTCGGGCTGTCCTTCGGCGTGACGATCGCCCGCGTGGCCCGCGGTGAGATCCGGCGGATCGCCCGGAGCGACTACGTCACGGCGGCCCGGGCCTCGGGCGTCGGTGGTGCCGGCGTGCTGTTCCGGCACCTGGTGCCGAACGCGGCGCCGCTGTTCACCGTGCAGCTGTCACTCGCGATGGCCACGGCCGTGCTCGCCGAGGCCGGACTGTCCTACCTGGGCTACGGCGCGGGGTCGGACACCGCGTCCTGGGGCAGCCTGCTGTCCGACCTGCAGACCTACATCGGGGTCCACCCGTGGAGTGCGACCTGGCCGGGAGCCGCCATCGCCCTCGTCGTCGCGGCACTGTCGTTGCTCGGCGACGCCGTCCGCGACGCATCGGACCCGCGGCTGACGACGAGCGACCGCACGACGAGCGACGGCACCGCGAGTGACCGGAGCGCCGACCCCGCCACGACCAACCCGGGGGTGACCGCATGACGGACGCGACCGCCGCGACCGCCGCGACCACCGCAGCCTCCGGACTCGAGGTGCGCGGGCTGTCGGTCCGCATCACGGGACGGACGATCCTCGACGACGTCAGCTTCACCGTGCCTCCCGGCCAGCGCGTCGGCGTGATCGGCGCGAGCGGATCCGGCAAGTCGATGACCTCGCTCGCCCTGATGGGCCTGGAGCCCACCGGCGCCGTCGTGACCGGCAGCATCCGCCTCGACGGCACCGAACTCGTCGGCCTGCCCGACCGCGAGCGCGCGCGCCACCGTGGATCGGGCATCGCGATGGTGTTCCAGGAGCCGGGCACCGCGCTCGACCCGCTGCGCCGGGTCGGCGCGCAGGTCGCGGAGCCGCTCCGGCTGCACCGCGGGCTCGACCGGCGTGCGGCACGCGCGGCAGCCGTCGACCTGGCGGCGTCCGTGGGCCTGCCCGACCCGGAGTCGCTGCTGCGGCAGTACCCGCACCAGCTGTCCGGCGGCCAGCGGCAGCGGATCTGCATCGCGATGGCGATGGCAGGCGAGCCGTCGTACCTGGTCGCCGACGAGCCGACCACGGCGCTCGACGTCACCACCGAGGCCCGCATCCTCGACCTGTTCGAGCACCTGCCGGCCGGCATGGTCTTCGTGACCCACGACCTCGCCGTGCTCGCGCGGATCGCCGACACGGCGGTCGTCCTCGACGCCGGCCGGATGGTCGAGCAGGGCCGCGTCGCGGACCTGCTCGCCGCACCGCAGCACCCCGCCACCGCCGCGCTCGTCGACGCCGCACGTGCCACCGCCAGGAGGACCGCACCGTGACCCTCCCCGTCCTCGAGGCCACCGGTCTCCACCGCACCTACCGACTCCCCCGCCGCGGGCCGTTCGAGCCCGGCCCGGTCCGCACCGCCGTCGACGGCGTCGACCTGACGGTGGCCCCCGGCGCACGACTCGGCATCGTCGGCGAGTCGGGATCCGGCAAGTCCACGCTGGTGCGGCTGCTCGCCGGCCTGGAGGCGCCTTCCGCAGGCGACGTCGCCGCCTCCGGTCGTCCGGTGGTCGCGTCCCGGTCCGCGCGGGCGTTGCGCTGGTTCCGTCGCGAGACCGGGGTGGTGTTCCAGGACCCCTACGCGTCCCTCGACCCGCGGATGCGCGTCGGCGCGATCGTCGCCGAGCCGCTGCGGGCCCTGCAGGTCCCGGGCTCGCACGACGACCTGGTCCGCGCCGTGCTGGAGCGCGTCGACCTGCCCACCGACACGGTCGACCGGTACCCGCACGAGTTCTCCGGCGGGCAGCGGCAGCGGATCGCGATCGCCCGGGCGGTGGTGCACTCGCCCCGGATCCTGTTCGGTGACGAGCCGATGAGCGCCCTCGACGTGGTCGTCCGCGCCCGGGTGATCGAGCTGTTCCGGTCGCTCGCCGACGACCTCGGGCTGACGCTCGTGCTGGTGTCGCACGACATCGGGGTCGTGCAGCGGCTGTGCGACACGGTCGCGGTGATGTCCGAGGGGCGCATCGTCGAGCACGGGCCGGTGTCGCTCCTCGACGCGCCGCAGCACCCGGTGACGCGGGCGTTGGTGGCGGCAGCGCCGACGCTGCCGTAGGCGGGGCGGGGCGGGGCAGGGTGGGTCGGGTGGGTCGGGCGGGGACGGGCGCGGCGCCGGGTGCAGACGTGGAACGACACCGTCGATGTCGTACGACGACGACACCGTCGCACCTGCCCGACGCACTCACCGCGCTCGACGCGCCCGACGGCCTGAACCGACGGTGAACGCGGGTCGGGTACACGGGAACCATGAGCGACGACCTCGACCAGACCGACGCACCGTTCCTCGACGCACTCCGGGACTACCACGCCCGCGACCGCTACGGGTTCTCGCCGCCCGGGCACCGGCAGGGCCGCGGGGTCGACGCGGACACCCTCGCGGTGCTCGGCAAGGACCCGTTCCGGGCCGACGTGCTGGCGAGTGGCGGGCTCGACGACCGGAAGTCCTCGAACGGGTACCTGGCCACCGCCGAGGCCCTGATGGCCGAGGCCGTCGGTGCCGACACGGTGTTCTTCTCGACGTGCGGCAGCTCCCTGTCGGTGAAGGCGGCGATGCTCGCGGTGGCCGGGGTGGAGGGCGGGATCCTGGTCAGCCGCGACGCCCACAAGTCGGTGACCGCCGGCCTGGTGTTCTCCGGGTTGCAGCCGTACTGGGTGGAGCCTCGGCTCGACCGTGACCAGGGGATCTCGCACCCGCCGTCCCCCGCCGACTACGCGCGGGCCTGGGACGAGCACCCGGACGCCGCCGCCGCCCTCGTGGTCAGCCCGACGCCGTACGGCACCTGCGCGGACATCGCCGGGATCGCCGCGGTCTGCCACGAGCGGGGCAAGCCCCTCATCGTCGACGAGGCCTGGGGCGCCCACCTGCCGTTCTCGGACCGGCTGCCGTCGTGGGCGATGGACGCCGGGGCCGACGTCTGCGTCACGAGCGTCCACAAGATGGGACTCGGGTTCGAACAGGGATCCGTGCTGCACCTCCGCGGTGACCTCGTCGACCACGACCACCTGTGGGCCTGCGCCGACATGCTTATGACGACGAGCCCGAACGTCCTCGTGTACGCCGGCATGGACGGCTGGCGTCGGCACATGGTGCGCGACGGCGCCGCGCTCATCGACCGGACGATCGAGCTCGCCGACCGGACCCGCGACCGCATCGAGGCGATCGCGGGCATCCACGTGCTGCACGACGAACTGCTCGGGGCCGAGGCGTCGCACCAGCTCGACCCGCTGCGGATGCTCCTCGACGTGGAACCGCTCGGCATCACCGGGTACCAGGCGCACGACTGGGTCCGAGAGCACCACCGGCTCGACCTCGGGCTCTCCGATCACCGGCACCTGGGCATCGACGTCTCGCTGGCCGACGACGACTTCACGACCGACCGGCTCGTGCACGCCCTGGAGTCGCTGGCCGCAGCCGCGCCGGACATGCCACAGACGCCACCGGTCCGGATCCCGGATCCGTCCGGCCTGCTGCTCGAGTCGGTGATGACGCCCCGCGAGGCGTTCTTCGGCGAAGTCGAACTCGTCCCCGCCGAGGACGCAGCGGGACGGGTCGCGGCCGAGCAGGTCACGCCGTACCCGCCCGGGATCCCGGCCTTCGTGCCCGGGGAGCGACTCACCGCCGAGGTGATCGACTACCTGCGCAGCGGCCTCGAGGCGGGGATGGTCATGCCCGACCCGACCGACGGCAGCCTCGACACGATCCGGGTGGTGCGCGAGAGCAGCTGACCCGCCCGGGCCGGGGTCAGCGGATCCCGTGGCGCTGCAACCAGAGCTCCAGGACCGCGAGCAACCAGAGCGTCGTCCCGCCGACCCTCGTCCGGTACCGCCGGGGGTCCTGGAGCAGGGCCGCGGCGGCCTCGGGTCGGACCAGGCCGCGTGCCCGCGCCTCCGGCCCGAGCAGGGCGTCGCGCGCGACCGCGAGCACCTCACCGTCCAGGTTCCGGACCGCCGGCACCGGGAAGTACCCCTTCGGGCGGTCCACCACGCCGGCCGGCAGCAGCCGCCGGCCGATCGCCTTCAGCACCCCCTTGCCACCGTCGGCGGCCTTCAGCTCCGGAGGGCAGGCTGCGGCGAGGGCGACGAGGTCCTGGTCGAGGAACGGGACCCGCGCCTCCAGGCCGGACGCCATCGTCATGCTGTCCACGCGCTTCACGGGGTCGTCAACCATGAGCACGTGCGTGTCGAACCGGAGCACCGCGTCCAGCGCGGTCTCCGCGCCCGCCGCTCCCAACCGGTCCTGCAGGAGCACGTGGCTGACGTCGGTCGCGGGCAGGACACCCGGCTCGAGCAGGGCGTGCGCGGTGGCGCTCGGATCGACGAACGCGCGGGTGAACGCGGCGAGCGCCCCCGGACGGGTCGCGCCGACGGCAGGCCGGTGGTACTCGTACCCGGCGAAGACCTCGTCGGCGCCCTGCCCGGACTGCACGACCTTCCGCGACTCGGACACGCGCTGTGCGAGCAGGTGGAACGCTGCGACGTCCTGGGTCGCCATCGGCTCGGTCATCGCGTCCACCGAGTCGAGGAGGGCTGCGGGCAGGGTCGAGGCGGGCACGTGGATGCGGGTGTGGGCGGTGGCGAAGTGGTCGGCGACGGCGTCGGAGTACGCGAACTCGTCGCCGGACTCACCGCCGGCCGCGTCGAACCCGATGCTGTAGGTCCCGGTGGTGCCGGCGCCCTCCTCGGCGAGCAGCGCGACCAGCAGGCTCGAGTCGAGTCCCCCGGACAGCAGGACCCCGACGGGGACGTCCGCGACGAGGCGGCGACGGACGGCGACGCGGAGGGCCTCCTCGACGGCGTCCTCCCAGTCGCGGGCGGTCCAGCCGGCGTGCTCGGGAAGACGTTCGTAGTCGGGTGACCAGTACGTGCGGTCCGTCGTGCGGGTCCGGCCGGTCGTGCCGTCGCGCTCGATCGTCCGCACGGTCGCGGCCGGCAGCTTCTGCACCCCGCGCAGCAGGGTGCGTGGTGCGGGGACGATCGAGTGCCAGCTGAGGTAGTGGTGCAGTGCGATCGGGTCGAGCGCGGTGTCGACGCCCCCGGCCGCGAGGAGCGCTGGCAGCGTCGAGGCGATCCGGACGCCGCCGTCGACCTGGGCGAGGTACAGCGGTTTGATGCCGAGCCGATCCCGTGCCACGACGACCCGGTCGTGGGCACGGTCGACGAGCACGACGGCGAACATGCCGACCAGGTGGTCGACGAACGCGTCGCCCCACTTCGCGTAGGCGGCGAGCAGCACCTCGCTGTCGCCGGTGGTGCGGAACGGGTAGTCGGCCGCCAGGTCGCGGCGGAGTTCCTCGTGGTTGTAGATGCAGCCGTTGAAGACCATGGTGACGTCCTGCACGGCCGAGGTCATGGGCTGCGCAGCGCGGTCGGACAGGTCGATGACGCTGAGCCGCCGGTGGCCGAGGACGGCCCAGCCGCCGTCCCACACCCGGCCGCCGTCCGGTCCGCGGTCCTCCATGCACGCCGCCATCCTGCGGACGGCGTCGATGTCCGCCCGTCCCCCGTCGAACCGCACGTCCGCGGCCAGTCCACACATCCGGTGCCTCCCGTTCCGTCTCGACGGAACTCGGACCCGCCCTGGCGCTGGTCCAGTCCACGCGGTGGTCGCGCAGAGTGGACGGCGACGGCGGGCGGGAGGCACGGTGCGGGCCCGCCCCGGGGCTCGCGTCAGGCGGTCCAGGCTGCCGGGTGCCGCCGCTGCCAGCGCAACCGGCGCTCGAGCTGCGCGCCGATCGCGAGCAGGACGCGCTCGCCTCCGGGGCGTCCGATCAGCTGCACGCCCATCGGGAGCCCGCCACCGTCGGGGTGGTCGTCCTCGGTCACGCCGACCGGCAGGGTGATCGCGGGGAGCCCGGACACGTTCGCCATCGACGTCCACGGCGAGTACGCGCACTGCCGGCGGAAGTCCTCGTCCGGGTCGTCGCCGTACCAGCCGAGGGGCCGCGGTGTCATCGCGAGGGTCGGCGTGAGCACCGCGTCGAACCGGTCGAACGCGCCGATGAGCGTCGTCGAGAAGGTGTCGAGCGTCGACATCGCGTCGAGGACCTGCGTGCCGGACAGCGCCTGTCCGCGCGCAACGAGCCACGCCACGAGCGGGGTCAGCGACGACAGGTCGATGCCGGGCACCTGCGGCAGTCGGGCGGCCGAGCTCTCCCACGCCACCCGGAACGCGTCGGCGTACGGCACCCGGGGCATCCGGACGTCCTCGACGCCGTGCCCGACCTCGCCGAGCACCCGCACGGCGGTCTCCACGGCGGCCCGGGCAGCGGGGTCGACGACCACGTCGACGATGTCGTCCCACGGCGAGCCGTCGAGCACCCCGACGACGAACCGGCCCTCGCCTCGGACGGCGGCCGCGGTGAACGGCCCCTCACCGACGTCAGGAGTGACGAGGGCGTACGGCGACGGCTCCGGCAACCCGGTCGGCGCGACCAGCGCGTCGAGGAGCATGCCCGCGTCGGCGACGGACCGGGTGAGCGGCCCGGCGACGGACAGACCGCCGATGCCGGAGCGGCCGGGCATCGACGGCACGCGGCCGCGGCTCGGCTTCAGCCCGACCAGTCCGGTCGCCGCGGCGGGGATCCGCACCGACCCGCCGCCGTCCGACCCGACCGCGGCGGGCACGAGTCCGGCGGCGACGGCGACGGCCGCACCGCTCGACGACCCGCCCGGCGCGCGCGTGGTGTCGTAGGGGTTCCGCGTCACGCCGAGCCGGGTCTCGGACGACGAGGACATGCCGAACTCCGGTGACGCGGTCTTGCCGAGGCTGACGGTGCCGGCCGCGTCGAGCGCGGCGACGAGCGGGTGGTCGGCCGACGCGGGACGCTCCGGCAGACTCGCGGTGCCGTTCCGCGTCGGGACGCCGGCGCGGTCGTACAGGTCCTTGTCGGCGGACGGGAGGCCCCACAACGGTCTCGACGTCGGCACCAGGTGGCCGAGGCGATCGGCTCGGGCCCGGGCAGCGTCCGCGGTGACCGTCACGAAGGCACCTAGTCCGGCGTCCAGGCGTTCCACGCGGGCCAGGTAGTGCTCGGTGACCTCGAGGGCGGTCGCCTCGCCCCGGCGGATCCAGTCCCAGAGTTCCTGTGCGGAGAGGTGGTGGAGTTCGAACACGGCTCCGAGCCTAGGCGGCGGTGGCCCGTGCGTGCCCGGCCGGTGCTCCGGTGCCCCGTATCCTTCGACGGTGGACACCACTCTCCCCTCCGGCACGACGAAGCGCCGGATCGAACTCCGACTCGCCCGGCCCCTGTTCGCCTGGTTCGCCCGGCCGACCGTCACCGTCGACGGGGTGGGGCACCCGGCCCAGTGGGGCACCGGCACGTGGGCGGTGCCGGACGACGGCGACACGGTGATCGGTGTGTACCTGTTCAACCGCGCGTGGCGGTTCGGGGCGGCATCGGTGCCGGTCGGCGGCGCGACGGCGCTCGAGTACCGGGGCGGGCTGCTGCCGGTGGGTGCGGGGCGGCTGGTACCGAGGGGCTGAGCGTCTGGTCCCTACTCGAACATCTCGGCGAGGAGCGCGTGCGGGTCACCGTCGACCACGTGCGCCGATCGTCGCTCCGGCCAGTGCGTCGTGGCGTCGTCCGGCCAGCACGGCACGACGTGGAGGTGCAGGTGCGGCACGGTCTGGCCGGCGTCTGCACCCGATGCCTGCAGCACGACGGTCCCGGTCGCGCCGAGGGCACCCTTCATCGCACGGGCGACGCGCTGCGCCAGGGCCGTGGTGGCGGCGAGTGCCGTGGGCCCGGCGGTGAGCAGGTCGGCGGTGTGCTCGACCGGCACGACCAAGGTGTGGCCGGGAGCCAGCGCCGAGTCGGGCAGGGGTGCGAAGGCGACGGCGTGCTCCTCGCGTTCGACCCACACGGCGGGTTCGTCACCGGCGATCACGGCACAGAAGACGCAGGAGTCCATCGGCCCAGTCTGCTGCACGTGGGGTGCCCGCTCCGCGTGGGACGATGGGCGCATGACCGCCACGCTCGTCGCCAAGGGCCTGTCCGGCGGGTACGCCGCTCGCACGCTGTTCGACTCCCTCGACCTGACGGTGGCGCCGGGCGACGTGATCGGGGTCGTCGGCGTGAACGGTGCCGGCAAGTCCACGCTGCTCCGGCTGCTGGCCGGAGTCGACGAGCCGCTGGCCGGCACGGTGTCCCTGGCGCCGACGGACGCGTTCGTGGGGTGGCTCCCCCAGGAGCACGAGCGCATCGTGGGCGAGACCGTCGCGGCGTACCTCGGGCGGCGGACCGGCTGCTCCGAGGCGACGGCGACGATGGACACGGCGGCGGCGGCGCTCGGGGAGCCCGACGCCGGCGACGCCGCGGCCGACCGGTACTCGGCGGCGCTCGACCGCTGGCTCGCCGCGGGGGCCGCGGACCTGGAGGACCGGATCCCGGCGGTGCTCGCCGACCTCGGCCTCGAACCCGGCACCGGCGACTCCGGTGGGGACGGCGTCGGCCCGGACTCCCTGATGACCGCGCTGTCCGGCGGGCAGGTCGCCCGCGTCGGGCTCGCCGCGCTGCTGCTCTCGCGGTTCGACATCGTCCTGCTCGACGAACCGACCAACGACCTCGACCTGGACGGCCTCGACCGCCTCGAGGCGTTCGTGCGCGGGCTGCGCGGCGGGGTGGTGCTCGTCAGCCACGACCGTGAGTTCCTGGCGCGCTCGGTGACCTCGGTGCTCGAACTCGACCTGGCGCAGTCGTCGAACCGGCTGTTCGGCGGCGGGTACGACTCGTTCCTCGAGGAGCGCGAGATCGCCCGGCAGCACAAGCGTGACGCGTACGACGAGTTCGCGTCGACGAAGGCCGACCTGGTCTCACGGGCACGGACGCAGCGCGAGTGGTCGAGCCAGGGTGTCCGGAACGCCATGAAGAAGAGCCCGGACAACGACAAGATCCGCCGCCGTGCGGCCTCGGAGTCGAGCGAGAAGCAGGCGCAGAAGGTCCGGCAGATGGAGTCCCGCATCGCCCGGCTCGACGAGGTCGAGGAGCCGCGCAAGGAGTGGCAGCTCGAGTTCACGATCGGCAGCGCACCCCGGTCGTCGGCCGTCGTGGCGACGCTGTCGAACGCCACGTTCACCCAGGGCGACTTCACCCTCGGCCCGGTCTCGCTGCAGGTCGACGGCGGTGGCCGGATCGGCATCACCGGCCCGAACGGCGCCGGCAAGTCCACCCTGCTGCGGGCGCTGCTCGGCAAGCAGGCGCCGACGACGGGCACGGCCTCGCTCGGGTCCAGCGTCGCGGTCGGCGAGGTCGACCAGGCGCGTGCTGCGTTCACCGGTGACCAGCCCCTGGCAGCGGCGTTCGAGGCGATCGTCCCCGAGTACACCACCGCCGACGTCCGGACGCTGCTCGCGAAGTTCGGGCTGAAGGCGGACCACGTCGGCCGACCAGCCTCGGCGCTCTCCCCCGGCGAGCGCACCCGGGCCGGACTCGCGCTGCTGCAGGCCCGCGGGGTGAACGTGCTCGTCCTCGACGAACCGACCAACCACCTCGACCTCACCGCGATCGAGCAGCTCGAGCAGGCGCTGGAGTCCTACGACGGGACCCTACTGCTCGTCACACACGACCGGCGCATGCTGGAGACCGTCCGACTCGACCGGCAGTGGCGGGTCGAGGGCGGCACCGTCACCGAACGCTGACGGATCGACCGAGGGGGGAAGCACCATGCGACGCAGCACCTTGATCGCGACGACTGCCGGGGTGGTGGTGCTCGCCGTCGCTGCCGTCGTGGTGGGGGTGACCCTCGGGTCGCCGACACCGGAGCCGACCCGTGCGGCCCGGGCCACGACGACACCGACCCCGAGCGCCACGCCGACCGCGTCCCCGAGGCCGACGCTCTCGGCCGTCCCCGCTGCACCGTCCGACGCGACCTTGGCCGCGCTGCCGTTGGCGTTCCACGACGCCGTCGTGCCGCAGTTGCTCGACGGCGGGGACGTCGAGCCCGAGGACACGTGGCAGATCGCGACCCCGCGCACGCCGCTCGTCGCCCTGTACGCGAGCCCGTCCAGCCGCGCCCGGCCGGTGGCGACCCTGTCCCACCTGGTGTCGACGATCAACCGGCCCGCAGCGACCGCCGTGTGGGGTCGCTCCCCCGGCCGGGACGGCGGGATGCTCCTGGTGTCGACGCCGTCCCGCAACCGCACCCCCGGTGACGGCGGCGACCCGGACGCCCCGAGCGCGACATTCGCCTGGGCCCGGGCCGCCGACTTCACCGTGACGCGCACCGACCGGATGATCACGGTCGACGTCGCGGCGAGCACCGTGTCCGTCGTCACCCGGAAGGGGAAGGTCACCGCGACCGAGGCCGCGCGGCTCGGCACCCCGCAGGACCCCACACCGGCCGACACCGCCACCTACGTCGAGGCGGCGTACGTCGACACCCGCGTCGCGTACACGCAGGGCAACCCGATCATCCTGACCGGGGCGCACTCGTCCCGGATCCCGTCGTACGGCGGCAACGCTGCACTGACCGCGTTGCACTACTACCCGGACCCGACCGGCAGCTCGCACGGATGCGTCCGGATCTCGGCGGAGATGACGAAGACGCTCGCGGCGCTGCCCGTCGGCACCCCGATCCGGTTCAGCTGAGCCCGGGTCAGCTGAGACCGGGTCAGTGGAAGGGGCAGCGGCCCCGGACCTCGCCGCCCGATGCCGGCTTCGTCGGCAGTCGGCGGCGGTCGACCTGGAGCCCGTCGTCGAGGATCGTCAGCCGCGGGTCGCTCAGCACCGAGACCGCGGCCGCGAGTGCGGCGATCGCGACCTTCTCGCCGGGGCACCGGTGCCCCGTGGCGACGTCGGCACCGCCGTGCGGGACGAACGTCGTGATGGACTCGAAATCGTCCACGCCGAGGAACCGCGACGGGTCGAACTCGCCCGCACGGTCCCACGAGCGCTCGTCGGTGTCGGTCCCGGTGATGTCGAGCACCACGCGCCCGCCGGCGGGCAGGTGCTGGCCGTCCAGTTCGACGTCCGTGGTGGCCCAGGCAGGCAGCATCGGCACGAACGGCGCGGTCCGGCGGATCTCCTGCGCGAAGGCGACGGCGAGCGGGCCGTCGACGCGCGGCCCGTCAGCGGTGTCGGCCGCCGCGCTCTCGGCGGCGATCCGTTCCCGCCACTCCGGCCGGTCGTGCAGCTCCTTCGCCGCGAACGCCACGAACCGGGCCACCGCGATGGCCGGCCGGATGCTGTTCTGCAGTTCGACGCCGGCCAGCCGCGCCGGCAGCAGCGCCCCGGAGGGGTCCCGGTGCCACGCCCACTCGTGCAGGGCGGTGTGCGGCTCGGGGGTCAACCGGCCACCGCGCACGGCCTCGACCAGCCGCCGGGCATGCCGGTCCGACCAGTGCCGGTTCAGGACGGCCTGCAGGTACTCCGGTGAGTAGGGCACCCCGAAGCCGTCGACGACCTGGGCGAGCCGCGCCGCCCAGCGGGTCTTCGCCGCCGGCGTCCCCGGCAGCCCGGCCCACCGCATGACGGCGCGGCCGATCGCACCGACGGCCGCGTCGTACGCCGACCGGGTGCCACCGGTCAGCCACGCGTCGCGTTCGGTCGCCCACTCGTGGGTCAGCAGGGGTGCGAGGCGCCGGACCTGCTCGTCCTCGTACGCGACGTCGACGAACGTCGCCTTGCGGTGGTGGTGCTCCGCCCCGTCGAGACTGTGCACCGAGCCGACGCCGAACAGCGTCCGCTGCACGATCGCCGGCATCGCGCCGTGGCGTGCCGTGCGGTCGCCGTCGTAGAACAGCCCGACGCCCTCGGCACCACGCACGAGCAGCGCCGGACGTCCGAGCAGTCGGAAGCCCACCGCCCGCGCCCCCGGACCGGTCCGGCGCCACAGGTGGGCGCCGAACCCGTAGCCGCGGGTCAGGAGCGAGAGGGAGTCGTCGAGGGCCATGCGGCCATGCTGCCGAGCACTGCCCGATCAGGCTCTCGGGATCCGGACCAGTCCGAGCCGCGCCACGACCTCAGCACTCTCCTCTTCCGGGGTGCGGTCGGCGGCGATCGTCAGGTGGGCCTCGTCGGACTGCGGCGGCTCGAGCGTGGCGAGCTGCGACTGCAGCAGCGACGTCGGCATGAAGTGCCCGGAACGCTGCGACATCCGCTCCTCGATGAGCGCACCGTCACCGGCCACGTGCACGAACACCACCCCGGGGGCCCGCAGCACGTCGCGGTACGAGCGCTTCAGGGCCGAGCAGGTCACGACGCCGTTCGTGCCGGCGTCCAGGTGTCCGCGGATCCATCCGGCGACGACGTCGAGCCACGGCCAGCGGTCCTCGTCGGTGAGCGGGGTGCCGGCGTGCATCTTGTCGACGTTCGCCGGCGGGTGCATCGCGTCGCCCTCGGCGAACTCCCACCCGACCTGCTCCGCCACCATGGCGGCGACGGTCGACTTGCCGGACCCGGAGACCCCCATCACGACCAGGACGCGGGCGTCCAGCCCGGCGTCGGCCGCACCGGCAGCAGCAACTCCTCCTGCGCCGCTCATCGGATGAACACCCCGGCCAGCAGGACCCCCAGCAGACCGAACACCGAGATGAGGCACTCGAGCACCGTCCACGTCTTGAACGTCTGCCCCACCGTGGTGCCGAGGTACCCCTTCACCAGCCAGAACCCGGCGTCGTTCACGTGCGACAGGAACACCGAGCCGGCACCGATCGCGAGCACGAGCAGGGAGGTCATCGGCGTCGACAGGTCGGCGGCGATCGGCGCCATGATGCCGGCGGCGGTCACGGTGGCGACCGTGGCCGACCCGGTCGCCACGCGGACCAGGGCCGAGACGACCCAGGCGACGAGCAGCACCGAGACGCCGGAGTCCTTGACGGCGTCGGCGATCACGCCGCCGATGCCGGTGTCGATGAGCACCTGCTTGAACCCACCGCCGGCGCCGACGATGAGCAGCACGCCGGCGATCGGGGGCAGCGCGCTCTCGAGCGACTTCGACACGGCCGAGCGGTCCATCCCGCCGCCGATCGCGAAGAAGACCATCGCGTAGACGGCGGCGATGCCGATGGCGATCATCGGCGAACCGAGGAAGTCGAGCAGGCTCACCCACGAGCCGGCGGCGTCGGGGGCGGTGGCCTCACGGATCGCCTGGGCGAGCATGAGCACGACCGGCAACAGGATGCCGATCAGGGCGACGGTGAACGACGGGCTGCGCGGCTCGCTGATCACGCGCGTGAAGTCGCTCTTGCCGTTGGGCAGGGACGCGGTGTCCTGCGTGGCGGGGCCGCGCCGGGCCTCCCGTCCGGGGTGTGCCGGGTCGTCGGCGAAGGAGGCGGACCCGGAACCCGACCCCGAACCCGGGCCGGCGGTGGCGACCGCCCCACGCGACCCGAACATGTCGGGGACGGGGATGTCGACCCAGCGGGCCGCGAAGCGGGCGAAGAGCGGCCCGGCCAGGATGATCACCGGGATCGCCAGCACGATGCCGAAGGCGAGCGTGGTGCCGAGGTTCGCACCGACGGTGGAGATCGCGACGAGCGGGCCGGGGTGCGGCGGGACGAACGCGTGCATCGTCGACAGGCCGACCAGGGCGGGGACGGCGATCTTCATGATCGGCACCTCGCTCCGCTTGGCGACCAGCACGATGATCGGGATGAGCAGGACGAGGCCGACCTCGAAGAACATGGGCAGCCCGATGAGCGCGCCGATCAGGGCCATCGTCCACGGCAGCGCCGCCTTCGACGACTTCCGCACCAGGGTGTCCACGACGCGGTCCGCTGCGCCGGAGTCGACGAGCATCTTGCCGAACATCGCCCCGAGCCCGACGAGGATGCCGACGCTCGTCATGGTCGCGCCGAAGCCGTCACCGAAGCTCGTGACCGCCTTGTCCGGCGCCAGGCCCGCGCCGATGCCGACGCCGAGCGCGCCGATCGTGAGCGCGATGAACGGGTGCACCTTGAGCCAGGTGATGAGCGCGATGATCACCACGATGCCGACGAGCGCCGCGATGATCAGCTGCGGGATCGAACCGGACGGGTCGACCGTCTCGGTGGTGCCACCCGCGGCGAGCAGGTGGTCCGGGAGAGCGTGAGGCATCAGCGCCCCTTCCTGGAGTCGCTGCTGCGCGGCTCCGTCGCCTTCGTGTCGAGGGTGGACTGGCGGGACGAACGCCGACCCTCAATAATCTGATTAATCAGACTATACGCCGTCGTCCCGCGCGCCAACCGCCCGTCCCCGGAGTCTGCCGCTTCGATGGGACCGGCGTCACGGCGACCGCGTGACCCGTACTGCACGGAGGAAACGATGCCCACCGCACGCGGACTGCACGCCCACGTGCTCGACACCCTGGGCCAGCGGATCGTCGACGGCGACCTGGCCACGGGTTCCGTCGTGCGACCCGAACTGGTCGCCGACGAGTTCGGGGTGTCCCGCTCGGTCGTCCGCGAGGCCCTGCGCGTCCTGCAGTCCCTCGGCCTGGTCGAGCCCCGGCAGCGGGTCGGCACGCTCGTCCGCGACATCACCGCGTGGGAGCTGCTCGCCCCCACCGTGATCCGGTGGCGCGGTACCTCACCGGCGTACTTCGTGCAGCAGCGCGAGCTCGTCGAGCTCCGGCTCGGCGTCGAACCGGTCGCGGCGTCCCTGACCGCCGGCTCCGATGGTGCTGACGCCGTGCTCGCCGCCGCCGAGGACATGCTCGACGCCTGCGGACGCGAGGACAGTCGCGCCTACCTGGAGGCCGACGTCCGCTTCCACCGTGCCCTGCTCACCGGGTCGGGGAACGCCGTGTTCGCGCACTTCGCCGGCACGGTCGAGGCGCTGCTCCGCACCCGCACGTCGGAGTCGCGCGACCCCATCACGCGCTGGACGCGCGAGGCGGCGCTCCGGCACCATGCCGTCGGGCGCGCAGCGGTCGACGGTGACGCGGACGCCGCGGCGGCGGCGGCCACCGCGCTGCTCCGCGTGACGCGCGACGAGTTCATCACCGAGGCGCCGGCAGGCTGACGCGACCGGGCGACGGCCTGGAGGCGCGTGCCGGGGCCGCCACGGGCCTCCCGTCCGCCCTGTGGCCGCGTCTCGAGCGTGACGCGCGTCGACCGCGTCGGCTCCGTCAGCGTCGTCGCGCGAACAGCCGCGGGCCGCGCAGGCGGAGCCGCATCGTGACGGTGCCGAGCCAGCGGTCGTACTTGTAGCCGACCTTGCCCATCCGGCCCACTTCCTCGAAGCCGAGCCGCTCGTGCAGCCGGATCGACGCCTCGGCCTGGCGGTCCGCGATGACGGCGACGACCTCGCGCACGCCGGCCGACCGGCACTCGTCGAGCAGCGCCTCCATCAGCGCGCGGCCGAGCCCCTTGCCACCGGACGCGGCGCCGAGGTAGATCGAGTCCTCGACGACGTGGTTCGAGCGGTCCCGCGGGTTCCACGCGTCGACCAGGGCGTACCCGAGGATCTGCCCGGCGGGGTTCTCCGCCACCAGGAACGGCAGGCGGCGCTTCCGGATGTCGTCGTAGCGCTTCTTCCACGCGGCGTACGTGAACGCCGCCGGGTCGAAGGTCACCGACGAGTTGCGGACGTAGTGCGTGTGGATCTCGCGCACGTGGGGCAGGTCCCCCACCTCGGCCGCACGGATGCGGTACTCGAAGGCCGTCTCGGTCGCCGCCGGGGCACGCAGGTGCCGCGGCAGGACCCGCCGTCGCTGGTATTCCTCCTCGAGCACGTGCCGAGCCTACTGAGCGGGCAGCGTCCAGTCGACGGGCGGTGCGCCCTGCGACTCGAGCAGCGCGTTCACCTGCGAGAACGGTCGGCTGCCGAAGAACCCACGCGACGCGCTGAGCGGGCTCGGGTGGGCCGACGCGACGACCGGGGTGTCGCCGAGGAGCGGTCGCACCGAACCGGCCTGGGCGCCCCAGAGCACGGCGACGAGCGGGGTGCCACGGGCGACCAGGGCACGGACGGCCTGGTCGGTCACCGATTCCCAGCCCTTGCCGCGGTGGCTGCCGGCCTCGCCCGCCTGCACGGTGAGCACCCGGTTGAGCAGCAGGACGCCCTGGTCGGACCACGCCCGCAGGTCGCCGTGCGGCGGGGGCGTCACGCCGAGGTCGTCGGCGAGCTCGCGGTAGATGTTCGCCAGGCTCCGCGGCACCGGACGGACGGCCGGGTCGACGGCGAAGGACAGACCGATCGGGTGGCCGGGCGTCGGGTACGGGTCCTGCCCGACGACCAGCACCTTGACGGCGTCGAACGGGCTCGTGAACGCGCGGAGCACGTCGCCGCCGGCGGGCAGGTAGTGGCGACCGGCTGCGGTCTCGTCGCGGAGCCACTCGCCGATCCTGTGTACGTCGGGTTCGACGGGTGCGAGGGCATCGGCCCAGCCGGGGTCGACCAGGTCGGCGAGTGGCCGTGGTTCCACGTCGGCTACGCGCCCATGGTGGCGACGGCCACCGACTCCTCGCCGGCCATCACACGCCAGACGCTGCCGGTCCCGCGGACCTCGAGCGCGCCCTCGCCGACGACGAGCGTGGTGTCCTCGTCGATCGCGAGTCCGGCGGTGACGAACTCGGCCTCGGCGCTGGCGATGAGCCGCGCGAGCGTGCCGGCCTGCACCGCGTGCACGTCGATGGTCAGGTCGACCAGGCCGAGGCCCTCGCGGAGCTCGACCTCGTCCAGCCCCTCGGACGCCGCCTCGGGGCAGATCTCGACGCCGCCGATGCGCCAGCCGCCCACCAGGGCACGGTCGGCGGCGATCATCGCACCGGCCGAGTAGCCGAGGTAGGGCAGACCGTCGGAGACGAGCAGCCGGAGCTGGTCGACGAGCGGGGCGATCGCCGCCAGGTAGTCGGGGGTGACGCCGCCGCCGACCACCAGGGCGTCGACGTCGCTCAGGACGGTGGTGTCGAAGACCTGACCGGCCGCGACCTCGGTGACGAGCACCTCGGCCGTGCGCGGGCCGCCGAGGACCTCGGCGATGTCGGCCGTCGACGACGGGCTGCCGCCGTCCGGGCCCGCCACGGAGAGCAGGGCGATGCGCGGGATGCTCCGGCCGACCGCTGCCGAACGGGCGGTCGCCTCGGCGAGGAACGGTGCTGCGGCGTCCGAGGCGGCGAACAGACCGCCGCCGACCAGGTGGATGCTCACGACTCGGCCGTCACGGGGGCGAGGGCGCTCCACGGGAACGTGATCCAGCCGTCGACCCGGCGCCACACGTGGTCGGGCTCGAGGACGGTGCCGGGCTTCGAGTACAGGCAGGCGCTCCGGACGTCGGCACCGGCGTTCCGGATGATGTCGACCACCAGGCGCAGGGTGCGGCCGGAGTCCGACACGTCGTCGACGACGAGGACCCGCTTGCCGGCCAGGCTCGGGGCGTCGAGGGCGGGGGCGAGCACGACCGGCTCCTCCAGCCGCTGCTCGACGTCGGTGTAGAACTCGACGTTGATCGAGCCGCACTCCTTGGTGCCGAGGGCGTACGCCACGGCGCCGGCGATGATCAGTCCGCCGCGGGCGACGGCGACGACGACCTCGGGCTCGAAGCCGCTGGACAGGACGTCCTTGGCGAGCAGGCGTGCGGCGTCACCGAACTCGAGCCAGCCGAGTACCTCGGGCCCGCTCGTCACGGTCACGGTGGACGGAGCCGCGGGCTCGGGTTCGCTGCTGATCGGCATCCGACCACGGTACCGGCAGGGAGCCCGCGCCCGCGACCCGCGGCAGCAGCCCGGGCGCTGCGCGGGTCCGGCGCGGGTCGGCTCAGCGGGGCGTCAGCGGGCCGCGCGCCAGCTTGTGCTGCGCCGACTGCGCCACCGGCCGGATCGTCACGAGGTCGAGGTTCACGTGTGCCGGCAGCTCCACCGCGTGCACGATCGCCTCGGCGACGTCGTCGGCCACGAGCGGCTCCGGCACGTCGTCGTACACCGCGGCGGCCTTCTGCTCGTCCCCGCGGAACCGGGTGAGCGCGAACTCGTCGGTCTTCACCATGCCCGGCGCGATCTCGACGACCCGGATCGGCTCGCCGTTCAGTTCGAGCCGGAGCGCGCCGACCAGGGCGTGCTCGGCGAACTTCGCGGCGTTGTAGCCGCCACCGTTCTCGTACGCGACGAACCCGGCGGTGCTGGTCACCGTGACGATGTCCGCTCCCCCGGACGCGCGAGCGCGGTCGCGCAGGTGCGGCAGCAGCGCGGAGACGACACGCTTCGTGCCGATCACGTTGACCTCGAACATGGCGCGCCAGTCGTCGACGTCGGACTCCTCGACGCTCGCCGAACCGAACGCCCCACCCGCGTTGTTCACGAGCACGTCGGCACCGCCGAGGTCCGCGACCCGCGCGGCGAGCGCCGCCACGTCGTCGGCGTCCGTGATGTCGGCGACCAGGGTGTCGGCCCCGGTCTCCGCGGCGAGCGCCTCGAGCTTCGCGGCGCGGCGGGCCACGGCGAGCACGTCCCAGCCCCGCGACCGGAACAGCCGGACGGTGGCCGCCCCGATGCCCGAGCTCGCTCCGGTGACGACTGCGCGCCGTGCTGCCATGTGATCTGCCTCCTGCGTCGGTGACCGGGCGTGTGGTTGCCCGGTCCGCCCACCGTACCGAGCGGGACGCTTCCGGCACCGCACCGGGCCGTCCAGATCACGATCCGGTAACGTGACCGGCGATGACGACGGATGCCGCCCCTCCCGCCCCTTCGGCCCCGGCGACGCAGCTCGAGCCCGGTCGAGCCCCGCGCCGGATCCCGATGTGGGACACCGCGCGGTTCGTCGCGGTCACGCTCGTGGTCATCGGCCACGCGATCCAGCGGCAGACGCCGGCGAGCGAGCACGCCCTGGCGCTCTACACGTTCATCTACGCGTTCCACATGCCGGCGTTCGGAGTGATCAGCGGCTACTTCTCGTCGGCCGACACCCCGACGGCGAAGCGGATGCGGCGGACGATCACGGACATCGTCGTGCCGTACATCATCATGCAGACGATCTGGACCGTGGTGCAGGGCATCGTCGAGGGCGGCAAGGACTTCAACCCGACGAAGCCGACGTGGACCCTGTGGTTCCTGCTGGCCCTGGGCATCTTCAAGCTGATCCTGCCGTACCTGGCGCAGCTGCGGTGGCCGCTGTTCTGGGCGGTCGTGTTCAGCATCGGCGTGGGCTACTTCGACAACGTCGACTCCACGCTCTCGCTGTCCCGCGCGATCAGCCTGCTGCCGTTCTTCCTGCTCGGCTGGCAGGTCAAGCAGTGGGGCGTCTTCGACCGCTGGTACGAGGCGTCCCGCCGCACGGTCGTCCGGGTGCGGATCGCCGCCGTCGTGGTGTTCGCGGCGTGGGCGGTGTCGTGCGCGGTCTGGATCCCGCAGTTCAAGGAGTTCGACCTGCACCACTGGTTCTTCTACGACGACTCCTACTCGGGGCTCGGCGAGGACGCCTGGTGGGCGGGTGCGGTGCGCTTCGGCCTGATGCTGCTCGCGACCTTGCTGACGGCGTCGTTCCTGGTGCTCATCCCCCGTCGGAACGTCTGGATCACGCAGTTCGGCGCGGCGACGATGTACGTCTACCTGCTCCACACGTTCGTGCTCTACCCGATCCGGGAGTCCGGCGTCCTGGCCGGCGAGCACTCGGCATGGCCGTTCGTGCTCCTCATGGTCGTCATCGCGTGCGCCGTCAGCCTCTTCCTGGCGCAGCCCTTCGTGCGGCGCGGGATGCGGTGGCTGCTCGAGCCGAAGGTCGACTGGCTGTTCCGCCGCGACAAGGCGTAGCGGTGCCACCTCGCACCGTGCGCGTTCCTCCGGCCGGTGCGAGCTTGCCCGTTCCGTGCGGCGCGGCAGCGCCGCACCGAACCACCGACCTCGCACCGTCCGACGGTGACAGCACGGTGCGGGCGGATGGACGGCCGGGAGGCCCGTGGCGCGTCGGGCGGGTGCGTTACGTCCCGAGGCGGGTGCGGTGGTGCGGGCCCGGCCACCTGCGTACCGTGACACCCGACGCACAGCCGCGCCGCGCCTCCAGGCCGAGCGCAGGGCGACCCGACGACCAGCCGCACCGGACAGGAGCACCAAGATGACCGAGCACGACGCCGCGCAGTGGCAGTTCGAGACCACCCAGGTCCACGCCGGCGCACAGCCGGACCCGACCACGGGCGCCCGAGCGACGCCCATCTACAAGACGACCTCGTACGTCTTCGCGAACTCGGACGAAGCGCGCGACCTGTTCGCGCTCGCCAAGCCGGGCAACATCTACTCCCGGATCATGAACCCGACGAACGACGTCGTCGAGCAGCGGATCGCCGCGCTCGAGGGCGGGTCCGGGGCCCTGCTCGTCGCCTCCGGCCAGGCCGCCGAGACCTACGCGGTGCTGAACATCGCCGGGGCGGGTGACCACATCGTCTCGTCGTCGTCGATCTACGGCGGCACGTACAACCTGTTCAAGTACACGCTGGCGAAGCTCGGCATCGAGACGACGTTCGTCGAGGACCAGGACGACCTCGAGGAGTGGCGCCGCGCGGTCCGCCCGAACACGAAGCTGTTCTTCGCCGAGACCATCGGCAACCCGAAGATCAACGTCCTCGACATCACGGGCGTCAGCGACGTCGCCCACGAGTCCGGTGTCCCGCTGATCGTCGACAACACGATCGCGACGCCGTACCTGATCCGTCCGTTCGAGCACGGTGCCGACATCGTGGTGCACTCGGCCACGAAGTTCCTCGGCGGCCACGGCACGGTCATCGGCGGGATCATCGTCGACGGCGGGAAGTTCGCCTGGTCGCAGCACGCCGACCGGTTCCCGGAGTTCAACACGCCCGACCCGTCGTACCACGGCGCGGTCTTCGCCGAGGCGGTCGGCAACGAGCTCGCCTACATCGTGAAGGCCCGGGTGCAGCTGCTCCGCGACCTCGGTGCGTCGAACTCGGCGGACACGGCGTTCGCGCTGCTGCAGGGCATCGAGACCCTGTCGCTCCGCATCGAGCGGCACGTGTCCAACGCGCAGGAGATCGCGGAGTGGCTCGACCAGCACCCCGACGTCGCCACGGTCGCCTACGCCGGGCTGCCGACTTCGCCCTGGTACGCGGCCGCGAACCGGTACGCGCCGAAGGGCGTCGGTGCTGTGCTGTCGTTCGAACTCAAGGGCGGGGTCACCGCGGGCAAGGCGTTCGTCGACAACCTGCAGCTCTTCTCGCACCTCGCGAACATCGGTGACGTCCGCTCGCTCGTGATCCACCCGGCATCGACCACGCACTCGCAGTTGACCCCCGAGCAGCAGCTCACCACCGGGGTCACGCCCGGCCTGGTGCGCCTGTCGGTCGGCATCGAGAACATCGCCGACCTGAAGGCCGACCTCGAGGCCGGGCTCGCCGCGGCCCGGGCGATCGCGCAGGAGAGCCAGCGCGCGTAGGGTTCGCCCGTCCTGCTTGCCTGCCTGGCTGGCTGCCGATGCGAGTGCATGTTGCGACGTCCCACGTGTCGATCGACGCGTGGGACGTCGCTCGTTGCACACGCATCCGGTACGTGCGCATGGTGCGACGATCCACGAGTCGAACGACGCGCACGATGTCGGAACATGCGCGCGCACGGAACGGTGAGCGCGGCCGTGGGCCCGGCCACGCGCCGGGCGTGACGTAACACGGCGGCGGCGACCCGCGCCTCCCGGCAGACTGGACGCACGATGGACTGGCAGACGACCCCCGAGGACTCCGTGCCGTCCACCCTGGTGCCCGGCACCGAACTCGGCACCCTCGGCAAGCCGCCCGTGACCGGTGCCTGGCGTCCCGGTGACCACCCGGGTGCACGCCACTTCGAGTCCCTCGGCGAGCAGTGGGTGCGCGGCGGCCGCCTGCCGTCCGTGCGCGTGGCCTACGAGACGTGGGGCACGCTCAACGCCGCCCGCGACAACGCGGTGCTCGTCCTGCACGCCCTGACCGGGGACTCGCACGTGACCGGTGCCGCCGGCCCGGGCCACCGCACCGCCGGCTGGTGGGGCGACGTCGTCGGCCCCGGCCGGGCGATCGACACCGACCGGTGGTTCGTCATCGCGCCGAACATGCTCGGCGGCTGCCAGGGCACCACCGGGCCGTCGTCGGTGTCGCCGACGGGCGCGGAGTGGGGCTCGCGGTTCACGTTCGTGACGGTGCGCGACCAGGTCGAGGTGCAGGCGCAGCTCGCCGACCGGCTCGGCATCGAGACCTTCGCGGCCGTCGTCGGCGGGTCGATGGGCGGTATGCACGCCCTCGAGTTCGCGGTCTCGCACCCCGCGCGCGTGCAGCGGCTGGCGGTCCTCGCGTCGACGGCACAGACCACCGCCGACCAGATCGCGGCGAACTCGCTGCAGCGGGCCGCGATCCAGATGGACCCGGCGTTCGCGGGCGGCGACTACTACGAGGCCGACGTCGGCGAGGGCCCGCACCGCGGGCTGTCCCTGGCCCGACGGATGGCACTCATGACCTACCGGGCGTCGGACGAGCTGAACAGCCGCTTTGCGCGGTCCTGGCAGAGCGACGTCTCCCCGCTCGGCGACGACGGCCGGTTCTCGGTGGAGAGCTACCTCGACTTCCACGGCAACAAGTTCACCCGGCGGTTCGACGCCTCGAGCTACGTGACGCTGACGTACGCGATGGACTCGCACGACGTCGGCGCCGGGCGCGGCGGGGTCTCGGCGGCACTCGGGCTGGTGACCGCACGGACCCTGGTCGTGGGGATCTCGAGCGACCGGCTGTTCCCCGTCGAGGACCAGCACCGGATCGCCGCGGGCGTGCCGGACGCGCTCGACGGGGACACCGCAGCGGTGATCGAGAGCGAGTTCGGACACGACGGGTTCCTCATCGAGCACGAGCAGGTCGGGGCGCACCTGCGGCGGCTGCTCGACTCCTGAGCGGGCCTGCCTGCCACCACGGCGCGCCGAAGACCCCCCAACGGGTGGCGCGCGTGGAATGATGGCGTGGAGCTCGGCACTGACCGACGCTCGGTTTCCCGCACCGCCAGATCGTCACCAACCAGGACATCGATGGACTTCATCGCACAGGAACGCGACCGCTTGCTGCGGTCGGCGACCCGTGTCGTGGGCATCGTCTGCGCGCTCGTCAGCGTCGTGGGCATCCTCTCCGCCGCGGCCGTGCCCACGCTGCCCCTCATCGGCGCACTCCTCTGCATCGCCGCGATGATCACCGCGCTCGTGTGCTTCGCTCGCGGCGGCGAAGTGTGGTGGACCGCCGCCATCGTCGTCGCCGGACTCGCCACGATGGTGCTGCTCTTCACCGGAGTCCCCGACTCGGCGCGGCCCCTCGTCGCCAGCGCCGTCATGCCCCTGGCCGCCGGCGGGCTCTCGGCACCGCTGATGGCCCAGCGCGGGCACCCGGTCGGTCTCGCCATCACCATCGCCGGGGGCGGCGCCGTGGTGGTGCTCATGGTGTGGGGATCGGGCTCGCTCCTGTCGACCCCGGTCAGCGGCGCACTGCTCGGGTGGATCCTGATGGCCGTCGTGGCGATCTGGATCTCGCGCAGCATCCCCCGCGTCGCCCGTCGCATCTACAGCATCGGCACCGCCCACCGCGCCGAACGGCAGGCCAGCGAGACCGAGGCGCAGCGCCGCCAGGGTGCCCGCCTGCTGCACGACACGGTGCTCGCGACCCTGACGCTGCTGGCGCACTCCGGCGTCGGCGTCTCCGAGCAGGCCATGCGCGAGCAGGCCGCCGAGGACGCCCGACTGCTGCGCCACCTGCGCCTCGGTGCGACCCCGCAGCCCTCACAGTCCGGTGACTACTCGCTCACCCGCGAAGAGGAATCACCGCTCGGGCAGACCCTCGAGTCGGTCAAGCAGCGCTTCGGCCGGATGGGGCTCGAGGTCAGCTGGCACGGCACCGGGCAGGTCCTGCTGCCGTCGAACGTGCTCGACGCGTTCCTCCTCGCGCTCGGCGAGTGCCTCGAGAACGTCCGTCGGCACGCTGGGGTCGGCGAGGCGCACGTCACGATCGTCCACGACAACGAGGTCGTCCGTGCGATGGTCACCGACTCCGGCGTCGGCTTCGACCTCACCACCGTCAGTGCCGAGCGACTCGGCTTCAAGGAGAGCGTCGTGAACCGCCTGCGCGAGGTCGGCGGCGACGCGAAGCTCTTCTCCGCGCCGGGCTCCGGCACCACCGTCGTCCTGGAGGCACCGCGATGACCCGGGTCCCCGAGGACACCATCGGCCGCAGCCTGCCCGGCGAGACCGCTCCACCAGCCCCCCGCACCCGACGCGAGGCGCGCGAGCGGTACCGCACGAGCGAACGTCGCCAGGCCAGGGGGCTCCCGTCGACGTCCACCGGTGCCCGGTCCCTGCGGCAGGCCGCCAAGCCCGGGGCCTCGCTCGGTGCCGGGTACCTCGGCCTCGGCGCCGCGGTCCTCACCGCGATCGAGGCCGTCGCCGGCATAGCGTTCTTCCTGGTGCGCTGGAACGAGTACTCCGACCCGTGGTTGCCCGCGGTCGCCTGGGGGCTCTACGTCGTCGCCGCCGTCGGGGTCGGACTCAGTGTCCTGACCTACGGCGAACGGCTGACGGGTCCGGCCTTCGCGCTGATCTGCGTCGTGCTGGCCTGCGTGGTCACGCTCGACTTCATCGGCATCTGGCCCGAGCACGACATCGCGCACACCGCGACCGCGTCGATGGCCGCCGGGTTCGCCCTGCTGCCGATCGCCACGCTCCGACCCGCCCGCGAGGTCGCCGTCGCCATCGGTGCGCTCGGCATCGCGTTCATCGTGATGGCCGTCGCGTCGACGCCGATCACGCACGACACCATGCCCGGCATCGTGTCCCTGCTGTCGCTCGTCGTCGTGCCGCCGGCGCTCGCGCTGTACGTCGTGCAGCGGTTCCGCCAGCTCGTGCAGCGCGAACTCGACCGGGTGCTCGTGCAGAGCAACGTGCAGGCGCCGCAGTTCGCCGTCGGCATGCTCGCCTCGGACGAGCTCGCCCGGCTCGACCTGGCCGCCGAGAAGCTGCTCGACGCCGTCGCCAACGGCACCGACCCGCTGCCGCTGTCCGACGCCTCGAGCTCCGTCGCCGCGTCGCTCGCCACCGAGCTCCGCCTGCACCTGATCGAGGGCCGTCGCGAGACCTGGCTCTACCACGCGATCACCGAGTCCGACCACCTCGGTCGCTCGGTGAGCGTCGCCGACCCGACCGCCCTGGCGGGGCACCTCTCCCCCACCCAGCGCGACGGGCTGCTGCAGGCGATCTGGCAGATGGTCGGCGACGGCCGCACCGCGCAGCCCGGCATGCCCGTCGTCTCCGTCACCCTCGGCCCCATCGGTTCCGACGGTCACCCGGTCAGCGACGACACCATGGACGTCCCCGTCGTCATCGAGTCCCGAGGGGTGCCCCGGCGCAGCCTCGGCCCGACGGCGTGGAGCGCCCTGCAGCGCATCGGCCCGTACACCGAGACCGTCCGCGACGGCGCGCTGCACATCGTCGCGCACTGCGTCGTGAACCGACATCCGTCGATGTAGCTGCCGGACACCCGCACGCCTGACCGACTTCCGGCCCGCATCCTCCTAGGATCGGCCGAGCAATCCGCACCGAGAAAGGACGCCAGCATGGCGACTCCAGAGGAACCGATCCGACTCGCACTGGTCGACGACCACAGGATGCTCCTCGGCGCGCTCACGGAGTGGATCCGGAACGCGGCCGACGACATCACCCTGGTGGCCGCCGTCACGACCTGGCCCGAGCTCCTGACGAGCCCGGCGTTCCCGGTCGACGTGGTGCTGCTGGACCTGGACCTCAAGGACTCCATCCCGGTGTCGCTGAAGATCTCGACGCTCAAGACCGCGGGCGTCAAGACCGTCGTCATGAGCACCTACTCGGAGCCGAACGTCGTGCGCGAGGCCCTCGGCGCCGGCGCGCTCGGGTACCTCGTCAAGAGCGAGGACGCCGACATGATCGTCGAGGCGATCCGCTCCGCCCAGCGCGGCGAGCAGTACGTCTCGGCCGAGCTCGACCTCGCCATCAACAGCGGTGACGTCGGCGGTGTCCCGAAGCTCAGCGCCCAGGAGCGTCGCGTAATGGCCCTGTACGGCGGTGGCGAGCCCGTCAAGAGCGTCGCCTACCAGCTCGGCATCTCCGAGGAGACCGCGAAGAGCTACCTCAAGCGCATCCGCGAGAAGTACCGCGTCGCCGGCTTCGATGTCGGCACGAAGGTCGCGCTGCGGAAGCGTGCGATCACCGACGGCATCATCGTGCAGGACGGCAGCCCCCTGGGGCTGTAGCGCGCGGCGCGCTTCGCGCGGTGCGCTTCGCGCGTTGCACTTCGTGAGCAGCAATGGTCGGGTCCCGTCACGGGACCCGACCATTGCTGCTCACCATGTGCGGTGGCCGCGCCATACGACGGACGGGAGGCCCGTGGTGGCGTCGCCACGGGCCTCCCGTCCGGTGGGTGCGTTCGCGCACCCCGCGTGTCAGGCCGTCGGGACCGGTGCGGTGATCGGACCGGTGGACGGCGACGAGGAGCGGACCGCAGCGCGACGGGTGCTCCGCCGCTCGACCGCGTAACTGACCATCGTCACCAGGACGCCGAGCAGCGCGAGGCCGATGCCGAGCCAGCCCGGCGCGAGGAACCCGAAGCCGGCGGCGATGACGGCGCCACCCAGGGCCGCACCGATCGAGTTGCCGATGTTGAAGGCCGAGTGGTTCAGCGCCGCCGCGATCGTGCGGGCATCCCCGGCGACGTCCATCAGGCGCGACTGCACCGCCGGCGGGATCGCCGACGAGGTCGCACCGAGCAGGAACGCGCCGAGCAGCATGCCCCAGAGCCACTGCGCCGTCAGGACGGTGACGAGCAGGGCGCCGATGAGCGCGAACATGCCGACGTAGATCGTGCGCTTCACGCTGTGGTCGGCCAGGTGTCCGCCGAGCACCCCGCCGACGACCATGCCGATGCCCACGACGACGAGCACGATCGGCACGAACGACTCGGGCATCCCGGTGACGTTCTGCACGAGCG
This sequence comes from Curtobacterium sp. MCPF17_021, assembly GCF_003234605.2. Lineage (NCBI taxonomy): Bacteria > Bacillati > Actinomycetota > Actinomycetes > Micrococcales > Microbacteriaceae > Curtobacterium > Curtobacterium sp. MCPF17_021. The sequence continues at coordinate 2,264,077 of NZ_CP126252.1, forward strand.
GCGAGATGTACGAGTACACCGCGAAGAACCCACCGAACCCGACGGCGCCGAGGCCCATCACGATCCAGACCTGCGGCACGCGGAACGCCCGGAGCTCACGGCCGATCGTGGCGTGCTCGTCGCGGGCGCTCTTCGGCACGAAGGCCGCGACGGCCAGGAACGTCAGGGCGAACAGCGCGGCGACGACGCCGTAGGCGACCCGCCACCCGGCGACCTGTCCGACCCACGTGATCGCCGGGACCCCGACGACGTTCGCGACCGACAGGCCGAGCAGCACCATGGCGATGCCCTTGCCGCGCTTGCCCGGGCCCATCATGTCGCCGGCGACGATCGACGCGATGCCGAAGTAGGCGCCGTGCGGCAGGCCCGCGACGAAGCGGGCGACGAGCACCAGGCCGAACGAGGGCAGCAGTGCGCTCGCGATCGTCGCGACGACGAACCCGACGAGCAGCACGAGGATCAGGCCCTTGCGCGGGAACCGGGCGGACATCGCCGCGATGGTCGGCGCGCCGACGACGACCCCGAGGGCGTACGCGCTGACGAGCCAGCCGGCGTGGGCGATCCCGGCGTCGGGGTCGATGCCGTACTGCTCGGGGAGCAGGGCCTGCGCGATGTTCGGCAGCAGCCCCATCGCGACGAACTCGGTCGAGCCGATGGCGAACCCGCCGAGGGCGAGCGAGATGAGCGCGAGGGTGCGACGCGCAGGCGTGAGCTGTGACATGGGGCCTGTTCTCGTGCGGGCGGAGCGGGACGACGGTGCAGCACCCCACCGGACGGGGCGGCCGTGATGTCCTGGTCCGTCGAGTGTAGACCGCTCCAACGGGCCAACGAAAGCCCGGTGGAGCTCAGGCCGCCTGGCGCTCCGGGGTGCGGGTCCGTGCGGGGGCCTGCTCGGGCAGCTCGTCGCGGTGCACCCATCCGGTGCCGCACTCCGCGCAGGTCGCCCAGGCGTTCTCGCCCTGTTCGTCCGTGTCGATGACGACCGTTCGCAGGTCGCAGTCGGGGCACCAACCGTCGTGCATCATCACGCGCTCCTCATCGTCGTCTCGCAGGCCACCGGAAGTGGCTCGATGCAGACCATGAGACACCCGACCACCGACATCCGAGGGACCGCTCCGGCGTGTCGTCGGCGCCGCTGACCACTACTCGCCGAGCGCGGCCTCGAGCCGTTCGAGCTTGCCGTCGATCTCGCCGGTGTGCCCGGGTCGGATGTCGGCCTTGAGCACGAGCGACACCCGCGTGCCGTACTCCCCGACGGCCTCGGTGGCGCGCTTGACGACGTCCATGACCTCGTCCCACTCCCCCTCGATCTCGGTGAACATCGACGAGGTGCGGTTCGGCAGCCCGCTCTCGCGCACCACGCGCACGGCGGCCGCGACGGCGTCGTGCACGGACCCGTCGGACGTTGCAGCGGGACCACCGGACGGAGCGACGGAGAAGGCGACGATCATGCGTCCATCCTGCCCGGCTCGGGCCGGTCGCGCACGGACGTCGACGAGCGCGCCGCCACCCGTCCGGACCCAGCGCGACGCCCCATCCGCACCAGCACGAGGACGCTCCACACCAGGATCGCCACCTCGAGCACGTTCCGGACCGTGAGCACCACGAGGATCCACGGCTGCACCCCGAGCAACTGGTCGTAGTAGCCCGGGTAGATCACCTGCGTGAGCAGGGCCATCGGCAGCGCGAGCACCGCGATGGGCACGAACCGACGTGCGCTCGGGGTGCCCGCCGCGAGTCCCCACAGGATCGGCACCGCGAACCAGCCGATGTACTGCGGCGACCCCACCTTGTTCGTCGCGATGAGCGCCGCGACGAACAGCAGCGCGAGCACCGGCGCGAGCTCGGCCCGACGGGCACCGCGGCGCGCGGCCCAGAGCGCGAGCACGACCCCGGCCACCACGACGACGGCCATCAGCGGCGTCGACACCGCGGCGGCGGCGGACGTGCCGGCACCGGACACCTCGAAGGTCAGGATCTCCTGGTCGTAGAACACCGCTGCACCCGGGACACCGAACGCAGCGGCCCACATGAAGGGCGTCGCGAGCGGCGACTCGATCTGCAGGGCACGACCGGTCTGCTCACCGACGAAGGACAGCAGGTACGGCGCACCGCCCCACAGCACGTCGACGAGCACGATCAGGGCGCTCAGCACCAGGGCCCCGGCGAGCACACCCCGGCGGTGTCCGCGACGCAGGAGCAGCAGCACCGCGACGAGCGCCGCGGGCCACACCTTCGTCCACGCGCCGGCGGTGAAGAGCGCGGACGCGACGGCTGGCCTCGAGGCCACGAACGCCACGCCCACCAGCGCGAACACCGTCGCGACGGTGTCGATCCGACCGAGCGCGATCGGCCCGAGCGCGAGCAGGAACAGCAGCCACCACCAGACGACCCGCACGCCGTGCACGCCGAAGCGGTCGGACGACCCGACGCGGGCCCGGAACCGCCACAGGAACGCACACGCCGCGGCGTCGAGCAGCACCATCAGCAGCAGCCAGCCGGTGCCGATCGACGCGACTCCCCCGAGCGCCGCGGCTGCCATCGGCACGATCGCCAGGATCGGGTACACCCACGCGCCGTCGATGCCGACCCAGAAGTCCGCGGTCCGCACGGTCTCGATCCAGCGCCTGTAGGTGATGGTCACGTCACCGAGCGGCAGGTTCGCCGACACGAGGGTCAGCCACCACAGGAACCCGTGCACGACGACGAACGCCAGGACGAAGCCGGCGAGTTCGAGCCACCGGGTCGAGGTCCTCTGCACCGGACGAGCGTAGCGGCCGGAGCGGGGGCGATCGCTGCCACGGACTCAGGGTCTCCCGAGCATGACGTGTCACCGTTCTGCTCGTGACCTCCGACACCCCGCGCAAGCGCCGCAAGGCCGTCATCTGGATCTCCGTCATCGCCGCCGTCGTCGTCCTCGGCGTCGTGGGCGCGGTGGTCTTCACGAACGTCTACACGAGCAACGAGAACGCGAAGGCCTCGGCCGCGCCGTCCGTCGCCGCCACCCGTGAGGCCTCCACCCTCGACGACACGGACCTGTCCGGCGAGTGGACGGTCGGCGGCGACTCCGAGGCCGGGTACCGCGTCCACGAGGTCCTGAACGGCTCCGACGTCACCGTCACCGGCCGCACCGACAGCGTCTCCGGCAGCGCGAGCGTCGACGGCACGAGCATCACCGCCGCGAAGATCGCGGTGCAGGTCGCCGACATCACCACCGACTCCGACCAGCGCGACGCCTACTTCCGCGACTCCGCGATGGACGCCGCGGCCTTCCCCGAGGCCACCTTCGAACTCACCGCGCCGATCGCCGACGCGGTCCCGAGCGGCTCCGACACGACGACCGTGACGGCTCCGGGGAAGCTCACCCTGCACGGCGTCACGAAGAACGTCACCGCGAAGCTGCAGGTCGGTCTGAACGGCGATGGCGTCGACATCTCCGGTTCGGTCCCGATCACCTTCTCGGACTACGGCGTGCAGGCCCCGAGCCTGGGGTTCGTCAAGGTCGACGACGCGGGTTCCGTCGAGTTCCTGGTGCACGCGACCCCCGCGAGCTGACGTCCGCGACGCGCGTCACGCCCGTGACGTGCCCGCCGACGGCCTGGAGACGCGGTGCCAGCTGGCACCGGGCCTCCAGGCCGTCGGTCGTCGCGTCCTGGAGCCGCACCCGCTGGCTGATGCGTGCGCATGTTGCGACCTTGCACCTGTCGAACCTGTGGTGTCCCGTCGGAACATGCGCATGGACCTACTGCGTGCGCATCCGTCGACAGAACACGCGTCGATCCCCTCGTGGATCGTCGGAAGGTGCACGCGCACCGACCGCTACCCGCGCGCGTCCCCGTCGACGACCAGGTCCCGCACGACCGCCGGCAGCTCGGCGATGAGCGTCGTCATCGGGAACGGTCCGCCGCCGGACGCCCGCCGCGCCGCGAGCCCGTGCACCACCGCGGCCGACGCGGCCAGGTGCGCGAGGTCCGACGGGGTGAGCGACGATCCGGCCGTCTCGACAGAGCCCTGCCGCGCGGCGACGAGCGCTCCGAGCACCCCGCCCAGCACGTCCCCGGCACCGGCCGCCGCGAGCCACGGCGTCGCCGAGGACGCCACGAGCCGCACCGACCCGTCCGGGGTGACCACGTGGGTCCGCTCCCCCTTGAGCAGCACGACGCTGCCGGTCTGCTCCGCCGCACGGAGCGCTGCGGCGGCCGGGTCCTGCTCGATCTCGGCGCGATCGGCTCCGAGGAACGAAGCGAGTTCACCGGCGTGCGGGGTGAGCACGGCGAGCGGCCCGAGGTCGACGAGCGGGATCGCCCCGGCGTCGACGACGACCGGGACGCCGTCGTCGGAGGCGTGCGAGAAGCCCGACGCCGTCGTCGCGTCCAGGTCACCGAGCGTCGGCGCCGAGATCCCGGAGCCGACGAGCCAGGCCTGCACGCGGCCGACGCCGGAGACGACCTCGGGGCGGCGGGTGAGCACGTGGTCGGTGGCGCGTGACGGTCCGACGTACCGGACCATGCCGACGCCGGTGTGCACGGCGGAGTCGACCCCCAGCACCGCGGCGCCGGGGTACTGGTCGGACCCGGTCGCGATGCCGAGGACCCCGCGGCGGTACTTGGTGGACTCCCCCGTCGGCGCGGTGACCCACGCGGCGGCATCGGACGGTCGGACGAGCACGAAGTCGTTCACCGGCCCCACGTTACGGTGGAGCACATGAGCCTGTTCCTGCCTGGTCGCGTGGTGGTCTTCGACTACGGCGAGGTGATCAGCCGGACGCCGCACGCCTCGCGGGACGCCCTCGTGGCCGCCACCGGGGTCCCGGCCGACGAGCTGTTCCCGGTGTACCAGGAGCTCCGGCACGACCTGGACCGCGGCGACCTGTCCGTCGTGGCGTACTGGCGTGCGATCGCGGAACGGACCGGACGGACCTGGAGCATCTCCGAGATCCACCGGTTCTGGGCGATCGACTTCACCGGGTGGTTCGAGGTCGAGCCGGAGACCCTCGAGATCGTGGAGGAGCTGCACGACGCCGGCACCCGTGTGGCCCTGCTGTCGAACGCGGGCTTCGACTTCGGTGACCCGTACCGCCGCTCCCCGATGGGCTCGCTCTTCGAGACCGTGGTGGTGAGCGCCGAGGAGCACGTCCTCAAGCCCGCGGCATCCATCTACCGCGACACCTGTGCGCGCTTGGGAATCGACCCGGGTCAGATGGTGTTCGTGGACAACAGGGCCGAGAACGCCACCGGTGCGGAAGCGATCGGGGCGGTCGGCCACCACTACACGTCGCCGGCGTCACTGCGGTCGTTCCTGACGGAACTGGCCGAGGCGCCGGCACCCGTCCTCTGAGGAGCCCGCGTGACGCACGCCCTGTTCGACCCGATCACCGTCCGTGACCTGACCGTCCGCAACCGCATCTGGGTCTCCCCGATGTGCCAGTACTCGGTGGACCAGCAGGACGGCGTGGCGACGCCGTGGCACCTCGTGCACCTGGGCGGGTTCGCCAAGGGCGGCGCCGGCGCGGTCGTGGTCGAGGCGACGGGTGTCGTGCCCGAGGGACGGATCACCCCGCAGGACCTCGGGCTGTGGAACGACCAGCAGCGCGACGCGTTCAAGCCGATCGTCGACTTCCTGCACGAGCAGGGCGCCGCGGCGGGCATCCAGCTCGCGCACGCCGGCCGCAAGGCGTCGACGTACCGCCCCTGGGACACCACGCACGGCACCGTCCACGCCGACCAGGGCGGCTGGACCACGGTCGCGCCGTCGGCCGTGGCCTTCGACGGCTACGACGTCCCGCGCGAGCTCGCGGTCGAGGACATCCGCGTCGTCGCCCTCGCCTTCGCGCAGTCCGCCCGCCGCGCCGTCGAGGCCGGGTTCGACCTGGTCGAGATCCACGCGGCCCACGGCTACCTGCTGCACCAGTTCCTCTCGCCGCTGAGCAACCAGCGCACCGACCAGTACGGCGGCTCGCTCGAGAACCGTGCCCGCGCGCTGCTCGAGGTCGTCGACGCCGTGCGCGCCGAGGTCGGCGAGGGCTTCCCGATCGTCGTCCGGTTCTCGGCCACCGACTGGGTCGACGGCGGGCTCACGCTCGACGAGACCACCGTCGTCGCCCGCTGGGCCGCGGAGCACGGTGCCGACCTGGCCGACGTGTCGACCGGCGGCAACGTCGCGAGCGCGCCGATCCCGGTCGGCCCCGGCTACCAGGTGCCGCACGCCGCGGCGATCAAGCGCGACGCCGGCATCCCGACGATCGCCGTGGGCATGATCTCCGAGGCGTTCCAGGCCGAGCAGATCGTCGCGACCGGCCTCGCCGACGTCGTGATGATCGGTCGCGAGATGCTCCGCGACCCGTCGTTCGCGCTCCGTGCCGCCGTCGAACTCCGCGTGCCGGTCGACTACGAGCCGCAGCAGTACCACCGCGCTCGGATTACGGCCTAGGCGCGGTCGGTTCTGTACGGATTCACGGTTCAGCGACCGCGCAGGCAGTACGATTGGTAGCACTGTGGACGATCCCCCGAATAGTTCTTCGCCTCACTCATCCGCCGCTCACTCGGTGAGCTGCACGTCATCCCTGTGCGCGAACGGGGGTGAATCATGAGTCCGATCGACATCGTCATGCTGATCGGCGGCGTCCTGCTGACCCTCGGCACGGGTGTCTTCGTCGCGTCCGAGTTCGCGCTGGTCAACCTCGACCGCGCGGACGTCGAAGCGCGGCGCGACCGCGGTGAAGCCGGCCTCGCGCCGGTCATCGGCGCGCTGAAGGTCACCTCGACGCACCTGTCCAGCGCACAGCTCGGCATCACGCTGACCACGCTGCTGACCGGCTACCTGCTCGAACCCTCGATCGCGAAGCTGCTCGAGGCGCCGTTCCTGGCGATGAACCTGCCAGAGGGCATCGTCGAGACCGTCGGCTCGATCGTGGCGCTCGTTATCGCGACCCTGCTGTCGATGATCCTCGGCGAACTGGTGCCGAAGAACTTCGCGCTCGCGCTGCCCCTGCAGACCGCCAGGCTCGTGGTCCCGCTGCAGATCGCGTTCACGACGGTCTTCAAGCCCGCGGTCGCGCTGCTGAACGGCACCGCGAACGCCGTGCTCCGGTCGCTCGGCATCGAGCCGCAGGAGGAACTCTCCGGTGCGCGCAGCGCCGAGGAACTCACCTCGCTCCTGCGCCGGTCGGCCTCCGAGGGGTCGCTCGAACAGGACACCGCGACGCTCCTCGAGCGCACCATCTCGTTCTCCGAGCTGAGCGCCAGCGACGTGATGACCCCGCGCCCGAGGCTCTCCACCATCCGCGTGTCCGAGTCCGCCGAGGACGTCATCGCCCTCGCCCGCAAGACCGGCTTCAGCCGCTTCCCCGTCATCGAGGAGGACGCGGACGACGTCGTCGGCATCGTGCACGTCAAGCAGGCCGTCGCCGTGCCGCGCGAGAAGCGTCCGGAGGTCCCAGTCGGGGCCCTCATGACCGACGCCGAACGCGTGCCGGAGACCATGCCCGGCGACACCCTGCTCGCCGAGGTCCGTGGTCGCGGCTACCAGATGGTCATCGTCGTCGACGAGTACGGCGGCACCGCCGGGGTCGTCACGCTCGAGGACCTGATCGAGGAGATCGTCGGCGAGGTCTCCGACGAGCACGACCGCGCCCGCATCGACGTGGTCCGCTCCCGTGACTGGCTGACCTTCCCCGGTCTGCTGCGTCCCGACGAGCTCGAGGACCGCGCCGGCGTGAAGGTGCCCGAGGAGGGCCCGTACGAGACCGTCGGCGGGTTCGTCATGTCGACGCTGGGCCGCCTGCCCGTCGTCGGCGACGAGGTGCCCCTGGACGGCGGGGTGTTCCGGGTCGAGCGGCTGGACGGCCGTCGGATCGACCGCATCCGCTGGACCCCGACGCGCCCGTCGACCGACACGGCGGCGACCGCGATCATCATCCCGTCCACCAAGAGCACCCCGACCACCACGAAGGCCGCGGCCACCACGACGAAGGGCAGCACCCGATGAGCTCCGACTCGATGATGGGCGCAGCGGGATCTTCTGGCTGCAGGGAGGGACTGCGATGAGTTCCGATTGGTGGGGCATCTTCTGGCTCGTCGTCCTGTTGATGGGCAACGCCTACTTCGTCGCGGCGGAGTTCGCGGTCATCTCCGCACGCCGCTCGCAGATCGAGCCCCGCGCCGAAGAGGGCTCGAAGGCCGCGCAGATGACGCTGTGGGCAATGGAGCACGCCACCCGCATGCTCGCGACGACCCAGCTCGGCATCACGGTCTGCTCGCTGCTCATCCTGAACGTGTCCGAGCCGGCGATCCACCACCTGCTCGAGGTCCCGCTGCACCTGACCGGCTGGAGCGCCGAGGTGATCGGCACCGTGGCCTTCGTGTTCACGCTGCTGCTCGTGTCGTTCCTGCACGTGGTGTTCGGCGAGATGGTGCCGAAGAACATCTCGTTCTCGATGCCGGACCGGGCCGCGCTGCTGCTCGTGCCGACGCTCTGGTACATCGGTCACGGCCTGCACTGGGTCATCGTCGGCCTGAACGAGGTCGCGAACGCCGTGCTGCGGCTGTTCCGCGTCGAGCCCAAGGACGAAGCGGTGAGTGCGTTCACGGTGGAAGAGGTGCAGACCATCGTGGAGCAGTCCCGCCGCGAGGGCACCCTGACCGACGACGGCAAGCTCGCCCTGGCGTTCGAGTTCACCGAGAAGAAGGTCCGCGACGTCGCCGTGCCGATGGCCGAGCTCGTCACCCTCCCCGACGACGCCACCCCGGCCGACGTCGAGCACGCCGTGGCACAGCGCGGGTTCTCCCGCTACGTGCTCGTCGGCGAGGACGGCTCCCCCACCGGCTACGTGCACGTGAAGGACGTCATCGACCTGCGGCCGGACGAGTTCGACGACCCGGTGCCGCCGAAGCGCATCCGCCAGCTCATCTCGCTCTACACCGAGATGGACCTCGAGGACGCGCTCGCGACCATGCGGGCCGCCGGGCGCCACGTGGCCCGCGCCTTCGACGCGGACGGCCGCACGATCGGCGTGCTGTTCCTCGAGGACATCCTCGAAGAACTGGTGGGCGAGGTCGAGGACGCGACCCGGCGCCGGTAGACGTACAGACAAGCGGACGGGAGGCGCGGTGCCAGCTTGCACCGCGCCTCCCGTCCGTCCGTGGTCGCGACCAGGGCGACGCGCGCCCCGGCCGCGCTACCAGCTGACGGGCAGGGGCTTGCCCTCCTCGTACCCGGCGGCGGACTGGATGCCGACCAGCGCGCGCTCGGAGAACTCGGCGAGTGACGACGCGCCCGCGTAGGTGGCGGAGCTGCGGACGCCGGTGGTGATCATGTCGAGCAGGTCCTCGACGCTCGGACGCTCCGGGTCGAGGTAGATCGTCGACGACGAGATCCCCTCGGCGAAGAGCGCCTTGCGGGCCCGCTCGTACGGGTCGAGCCGCTCGAACCGCTCGCGCACGGCCTTCGCCGAGGCCATGCCCCAGCTCTCCTTGTACGCCTTGCCCGCGGCGTCACGGCGCAGGACACCGGGGGCCTCGAGCGTGCCGGCGAACCACGAGCCGATCATGACGGCCGACGCCCCGGCTGCCAGCGCGAGGGCGACGTCGCGCGGGTAGCGCACCCCGCCGTCCGCCCAGACGTGCGCACCGAGCGAGCGGGCCGCCGCGGCGGTCTCGAGCACGGCGGAGAACTGTGGGCGACCGACGGCCGTCATCATGCGGGTGGTGCACATGGCACCAGGGCCGACGCCGACCTTGATGATGTCCGCTCCGGCCCCGACCAGGTGCGCGACGGCGTCGGCCGTGACGACGTTGCCGGCGACGAGCGGGATGCCGAGCTGCAGCGACGCGACCGTGCGGAGCGCGCGGAGCATGCCGTCCTGGTGGCCGTGCGCGGTGTCGAGGACCAGGACGTCCACGCCCGCGGCAGCCAGCGCCTTCGCCTTGGCGGCGACGTCGCCGTTGATGCCGAGCGCGGCGGCGACCCGGAGCCGCCCGGAACCATCGACGGCGGGCGTGTAGATGTCGGAGCGGATCGCGCTCGTCTGGCTCGTGGTGCCGACGACCCGGCCGTGCCGCATGACCGGCGCGAAGTCGACCTCGGCAGCCGAGAGCACGTCGTACACGTGGCGGGGTGTGCCGGCGTCCTCGGCGTCGATCGCGGTCGAGGCGCCGTGCAGCAGGTCACCGAGGACGGCGTCGGGGCCGGCGGTGCCGAGGCGGGTCGCGGGCACGCAGCCGAGGTACTCGCCGTCGGCGTCGCGGACGACCACACCACGGCCGGCCACCGGCAGGAGCTGCTCGAGGGCCTCGGCGACGGTGGTCTGCGCGCCCATGTCGTAGGCGGTGTCGAAGTCGACCGGCTGGTCCTTCACCCAGCGGATCGCGGCGTCGAGGTCCTGCAGGTGCATGTCCTGCGGCAGCACGCCCAGACCGCCGCGGCGGGCCAGGGTGGCGGCGAGCCGAGGGCCGGTGACGGAGTTCATGTTGGCGCTGACGATCGGGATCGTGGCACCGCTGCCGTCGTTCGCCGCGAGGTCGACGTCGAAGCGGCTCGTCACGCCGGAACGGCTCGGGACGAGGAAGACGTCGGAGTAGGTCAGGTCGTGCGTCGGCCGCGTCTCGTAGAACCTCATGCGCTCCACTGTACGGCTCCCGTCAGGGCCCCGACCGGGTGCTCGGGGGCTGCCGACTCGCGCCGCGGCTGACACGGAACGGACATGTCGGAGCGGCTAGGCTTGGCACCTGTGCGGCGCAGGGTTGCTCCGCACGACACACACGAGCATCTATCGACGGAGAGTGGGCGATCGGCTGTGTCGAGCCATCTGACCGGAACGGACGAGACCGCGGGCGAATTCGGGGCGAACGAGTGGCTCGTCGACGAGCTCTACGAGCAGTTCGTCGCGGACAAGGAGTCGGTCGACAAGTCCTGGTGGCCGGTCCTCGAGAGCTACCACCGCACGCAGGTCGGTGACGCGCCGGCTCCCGCAACTCCGACAGGGGCCCCCTCGCAGCAGGTCCCGACCCAGCAGCAGTCGTCGACGCAGCAGCCCGCCACCGGCGACACCCCGGGCGAGGCGAAGTCGGGCCCGATCCAGGCGAAGACCACCTCGCGCCAGCCGGCACCGCAGCCGATCCCGGCCGAGGCGAACGACGCCGCCGACGACCACGAGGAGACCCACGAGGACGTGGCGACCCCGCTCCGGGGCATGGCGAAGACGCTGGCGTCGAACATGGACGCCTCGCTGACGGTCCCGACCGCCACCAGCGTCCGGACCATCCCGGCGAAGCTGATGATCGACAACCGGATCGTCATCAACAACCACCTGCGACGTGCCCGCGGCGGCAAGATCTCCTTCACGCACCTGATCGGGTGGGCGATGGTGCAGGCCGTCAAGGACTTCCCGAGCCAGAACGTCTTCTACGAGGAGCGCGACGGCAAGCCGTTCGTCGTCGCCCCGGCGCACGTCAACCTCGGCATCGCGATCGACGTCCCGAAGAAGGACGGCACCCGCTCGCTCCTGGTGCCGAGCATCAAGCGCGCGGAGACCCTGACGTTCGGGCAGTTCCTCTCCGCCTACGAAGACCTCGTCAAGCGTGCCCGTGACAACAAGCTCACCCCGGCGGACTTCCAGGGCACGACGATCTCGCTCACCAACCCGGGTGGCATCGGCACCGTGCACTCGGTCCCCCGTCTGACCAAGGGCCAGGGCTCGATCATCGGCGCCGGCGCCCTCGAGTACCCGGCGCAGTTCCAGGGCTCGGCGTCGAAGACCCTGGTCGAGCTCGGCATCGGCAAGACCATCACCCTGACGAGCACCTACGACCACCGCGTCATCCAGGGCGCCGGTTCGGGTGAGTACCTCAAGCACGTGCACGAGCGCCTCATCGGCGAGCACGGCTTCTACGACGGCATCTTCGCCGCGCTCCGGATCCCCTACAAGCCGATCCAGTGGGCGAACGACATCAACGTCGACCTGGCGCACCGGGTGAACAAGACCGCCCGCGTGCAGGAGCTCATCAACAGCTTCCGCGTCCGTGGGCACCTGATGGCCGACATCGACCCGCTCGAGTACCGCCAGCGCACGCACCCCGACCTCGAGATCGAGAGCCACGGGCTGACCTTCTGGGACCTCGACCGCGAGTTCGTCACCGGTGGGCTCGCCGGCACCACCTCGGCACCGCTGCGCGACGTCCTCGGGATCCTGCGCGACGCCTACTGCCGCACGGTCGGCATCGAGTACATGCACATCCAGGACCCGGAACAGCGTCGCTGGGTGCAGGAGCGCATCGAGGTGCCGTACTCGAAGCCCTCGAAGGAAGAGCAGCTCCGCGTCCTCGGCAAGCTCAACGAGGCCGAGGCGTTCGAGACCTTCCTGCAGACCAAGTACGTCGGCCAGAAGCGCTTCTCGCTCGAGGGCGGCGAGTCCACCATCGCCTTCCTCGACACCCTGATCCAGCACGCCGCCGGTGCCGGGCTGGCCGAGGTCGCGATCGGCATGGCCCACCGTGGCCGCCTGAACGTGCTGACGAACATCGCCGGCAAGACCTACGGGCAGATCTTCCGTGAGTTCGAGGGGTCCTCGCTGCCGGGCACGGTGTCCGGTCAGGGCTCCGGCGACGTGAAGTACCACGTCGGCACCGAGGGCGTGTTCCGCACGTCCGACGGCTCGAGCATCCCGGTGACGATCGCCGCGAACCCGTCCCACCTCGAAGCCGTCGACGGCGTGCTCGAGGGCATCGTCCGCGCCAAGCAGGACCGCGAGGCCCCCGGCAGCTTCGGTGTGCTCCCCGTGCTCGTGCACGGCGACGCGGCGATGGCCGGCCAGGGTGTGGTCGTCGAGACGCTGCAGATGTCGCAGCTCCGCGGCTACCGCACCGGCGGCACGGTCCACCTCGTCATCAACAACCAGGTCGGGTTCACCACCCCGCCCGAGTCGGCGCGCAGCTCGGTGTACTCCACGGACGTCGCGAAGACGATCCAGGCGCCGATCTTCCACGTGAACGGTGACGACCCCGAGGCCGTCGCCCGGGTCGCCGAACTCGCCTTCGCGTACCGCGAGGAGTTCCACCGCGACGTCGTGATCGACCTGATCTGCTACCGCCGTCGTGGGCACAACGAGGGCGACGACCCCTCGATGACGCAGCCCCTGATGTACAACCTCATCGAGGCGAAGCGCTCCGTCCGCACGCTGTACACCGAGGCCCTCGTCGGCCGCGGTGACATCACGCAAGAGGAGTACGACGAGGCGCACCGCGACTTCCAGGACCGCCTGGAACACGCCTTCGCCGAGACGCACGAGGCACAGACCGGCACCATCCCGGTCATCGAGGTCGACGACGACGGTGCGGTGCAGGGGCTCGAACGCCCGGCCGCGCAGCGCGACGACTCCGAGGTCGAGGTGCACGAGACCGCCGTGTCCGAAGAGCTCGTCCGGGCGATCGGTGACGCGCACAGCAACCCGCCCGCCGGGTTCTCCATCCACCCGAAGCTGCAGCAGCTGCTGACCAAGCGCACCGAGATGACGCGCAACGGCGGCATCGACTGGGCGATGGCCGAACTCATGGCGATCGGGTCGATCCTGGTCGAGGGCAAGCCCGTCCGCCTCGCCGGACAGGACGCCCGACGCGGCACGTTCGTCCAGCGCCAGTCGGTCTTCCACGACCGGGTGAACGGCCAGGAATGGCTGCCGCTGTCGAACCTCACCGAGGACCAGGCCCGGTTCTACGTGTACGACTCCCTGCTGAGCGAGTACGCGGCGATGGCGTTCGAGTACGGCTACTCCGTGGAGCGCCCCGAGTCCCTCGTGCTCTGGGAGGCACAGTTCGGCGACTTCGCGAACGGCGCCCAGATCGTCATCGACGAGTTCATCTCGTCCGCCGAGCAGAAGTGGGGGCAGCGCTCCGGCCTCGTCCTGCTGCTGCCGCACGGGTACGAGGGCCAGGGGCCGGACCACTCGTCGGCACGCATCGAGCGCTACCTGCAGCTGTGCGCCGAGGACAACATGATCGTCGCGCGCCCGTCGACCCCGGCGTCGTACTTCCACCTGCTCCGCCGTCAGGCGTGGGCCCGGCCGCAGAAGCCGCTCGTCGTGTTCTCCCCGAAGGCGATGCTCCGGCTCCGCCAGGCGACGAGCGCGGTCGAGGACTTCACGACGGGAACGTTCGAGCCCGTGCTGGATGACGCTCGGATCACCGACAAGGGTGCCGTGCGCCGCGTCGTGCTGCACTCCGGCAAGGTGCACCACGACCTGCGTGCCGAGGTCGACAAGCGCGGCATCACCGACGTCGCACTCGTCCGGCTCGAGCAGCTCGCCCCGCTCCCCCTCGACCGCATCCTCGAGGTGCTGGCGGGCTACCCGGACGCCGACGTCGTGTGGGCGCAGGAGGAACCGGAGAACCAGGGCGCCTGGCCGTTCGTCTGCATGAACCTGTCGCCGCACCTGGGCGGCCGCCCGTTGTCCGTGGCGGCCCGCTCGGCGAGTGCCGCACCGGCCACGGGGTCCTCGAAGCGCTCCGCGCAAGAGGCCACCGAGGTCATCAACACCGCGTTGAGCGCATCGGCCTAGCCACGAGGAAGCGCCCCGTGCGGGAGTCCGAGGGACTCCGGTACGGGGCGCTTCGACGTTCGCGCGGAAGGCGGCGGCGCTACGCGATCTTCGTGTACCGCACCCCGGCGTCGTGGTACCCGCGCTTCTGGTAGAAGCGGTGCGCGCTGTCGGTGGCGGCCGCACTGACGGCGCTGAGGCGACGCGCTCCCTGCTCGACCGCCCATGCCTCGAACGTGCCGATGAGCGCCGAACCGGTGCCGAGCCTCCTGGCCGTGTCGTCGACGACCAGCAGCAGCAGCTGCGCCGTCGGCTCGTCGCTCGCGTACGCCCAGGTGACCTGGGCACCGGCGACGGCGACCACGCGACCGTCGTCACCCCGCACCACCCAGGTCCGGTGGCCGGCTTCGGGTGTGAGTCGAGCGAGGCGCGCACGCATCGACGCATCGTCGACGTCGTGACCGAGCAGACGGACGAGGGCGGCGACGTCGGCGACGTCCGTGTCGGACCAGGTGGAGGTCGACTCGACGGAGAGGGTCATGTCGGCCAACCTACCCGTGCGTTCGGTCGTGTTGCGACGGGGTTCCGTTGCAACTGATATTCATATACCCTGTTTGCATATCACCCGCCGGGTGATCCCGACCGACAGGACAGCCATGCACATCACCTCCCGCCACGGCCGCACCGCAGCCTGGATCGCGTTCCCGCTCGCCGTCGTCGCCAGCGGCGCACTCATCGCCACGGCCTCGTACGCCGCCTTCTCGAGCAGCACCGACAACGCCGCGAACAGCTGGCGCACCGGTGCCGTCTCCCTCACCGACGACGACCAGGGCGTCGCGATGTTCGACGTCGACGACCTGGTGCCCGGGTCCACCGGTTCGAACTGCATCACGGTGACGGCGAACACCACCAACGCCTCGACCGTGAAGCTCTTCACCGCCGACCAGGCCGACGACGACGCACTCGCCGAACACGTCGGGCTGACCGTCGAACGTGGCAGCCTCGCCACCGCCGGAGACTGCAGCACCTTCACCACGGGGACGACCGTGCACGACGGCACCCTCGCCGGCCTGATGGAACTCGAGTCGTTCGGCACCGGGGTCGATGCGTGGCAGCCCACCACGGGGACGACGAGCACGACCTACCGCTTCAGCTACGACCTCGAAGCGGACGCGCCGAACACCGTGCAGTCCTCCGAGTCGGGCACCACCTTCGTGTGGGAAGCGCAGACCGACTGACCTCGTCCACCCGACCGACCCGACCGAACCGAGGAGCAGCCGATGTCCACCGCCACCCACCGACACGTCCGGTGCACCGGCGACGTACCACGGCTGCTCCTCGCGGTCGCGTCGCGCACGGTCCTGTGGTCCGTGCTGCTGCTCGCCGTCTGGGCCGCACTGCCGGCATCCCTCGGCTGGCACGTCACGACGGTGGTCTCGGATTCGATGGCCCCGGGCATCCGGACCGGTGACGTCGTCGCCGCCATGCCCGCCGGTCCCGATGCCGTCGATCCCGGTCGCGTGCTGCTCGTCGACGACCCCGATCACGCCGAGCGGCTCCGGCTCCACCGGCTGGAGCGCATCGAGCAGGACGGCCGCCTGCGGCTCCGGGGTGACGCGAACCCGACCGCGGACCGGACGGCGGTCATGCCCGAGGCCGTCCTCGGCGTCGGCGTGCTGCGCTTCCCCGGCATCGGGCTCCCGACCGTGTGGGCACGGCAGCAGTCCTGGGTGCCGATCGGCATCGCCGTCGTGGCGGCGCTCGCGCTCGTGCGGGCGGCGCGGGCCGATCGCGACATCACCGCTGGCCGACCCTGTCGACGGTGTGGGACGCCGCGTTGGGACCTCGGCACGGCAGCCCTGACGCCCGGCACCGGAGCACCCGTGTCCGGAGCAGGGGGTACCGGCGCTCCGGACGTCGCGGCGAGCCTTTCGCTGTCCGTCGTCGCCGCGGTCACCGTCCTGACCATCGCACTCGCCGCCGGCTCTGCAGGGGCGGGGTTCAGCGGCACCACGGCGACCGCCACGACCCTCGGCACCGGTACGTTCCCGTGCTTCCACGAACCCGCTCCCGCCGGCAGCCAGCTGGCGTGGGACTTCGCCGAGAAACAGGGCGACATCGTGCAGGACAGCAGCGGACACGGCGCGGACGGACGCTTCGTCGGCGACGCGTCACGTGTCGACGGAAGCTGCGCGGCGAACCCGTGGAGCACCTACCCGGGCGCGGGCACCGACGACTACGCCGTCACCGACCGGCCCACCACCGGACCGCAGGTCTTCTCACTCGAGGTGTGGTTCCGGTCCGCCGATCCCGCGGGCGGCCGGGTGTTCGGCTTCACGTCCGACACCGCCCCCGCATCGACCTACCGCGACCGGCACCTGTACATCGACTCCGGCGGCGGCCTGCGCTTCGGCGTGCAGGGCGCCGGCAACCTCTTCAACTTCACGGTCGGCGGCGGCGACGTCGCGGACGGCGAGTGGCACCACGCCGTGGCGACGTTCGAGTCACGATCGATGACCCTCTACGTCGACGGCCAGCGCAAGGAGCGACGAACCGATGCCGTCGCCGCTCGGCAGTACGACGGACACTGGCGCACCGGCCGCGGAACCCTGGTCGGCTGGCCGGACTCGGGGAACTTCGGGTTCACGGGCGACATCGACTCGGCAACCGTCTACGACCGTGTCCTCGACGCCGAGACCGTCGCAACCCGGTTCGCCGCCGGCCGGTGACACCGGTCAGTGCGTGGCCTGGGTCAGTGCGTGGCCTGCTCCACCCGGATGCGCGCGAGGATCTCGCTGCGCAGCTGGTCGGGAGCGGTCTCCTTGCAGGCACGGCGCACGGTCTCCATGAGCACCACGCCGACGCGGTGCTCGGTCTGGCAGTCCTCGCAGCCGTCCATGTGCTCGCGGATGTCCGCGGCGTCCTCGTGGCGGAGCTCGTCGTGCAGGAACTCCTCGAGCTCGGCCTTCGCCTTCGAGCAGTCGCAGCCGCTCATCGTGCGTCCTTCCGTCCGGTGCGACCCGTGGCCGCAGTTGCCTTCGTCGTCTGTGCCGTGCCTCGTCCCCGTCCACGCATCGTCGCCGTCGACGCTGCGTCCGGGACGATGCCGGTCTCACGGGCGTGGTCCGCCAGGAGCCCACGGAGGAGCCGCCGGCCACGGTGGAGGCGGCTCATGACCGTCCCCACGGGGGTCTTCATGATGTCGGCGATCTCCTGGTACGAGAATCCTTCGACATCGGCGAAGTACACGGCCATCCGGAAGTCCTCCGGGATGGCCTGCAGTGCGTCCTTCACGGCGGAGGACGGCAGGTGGTCGATCGCGTCGGCCTCGGCGGACCGGGCGGAGATCGACTGGGTGACGCTCTCCGCGCCGCCGAGCTGCCAGTCCTCGAGCTCGTCGATGGTGCCCTGGTACGGGTTCCGCTGGTTCTTGCGGTACGTGTTGATGAACGTGTTCGTGAGGATCCGGTACAGCCAGGCCTTCAGGTTCGTGCCCTGCTTGAACTGGCGGAACGCGGCGAAGGCCTTGACGAACGTCTCCTGCACCAGGTCCGACGCGTCGGCCGGGTTGCGGGTCATCCGCATCGCCGCACCGTAGAGCTGGTCCATGAAGGGCAGCGCCTGGTCCTCGAACAGGGACCGCAGCTCACCCTCGGAGACGGTCTTCGCGTCCACCGGCTCGTCTGCGGCGTCGTCGAGGGCTTCGTGCTCCTCTTCGACGGCGTCGAGCTGCACCTCGGTCTCGTCGACCAGGTGGTGCGGAGCTGCCTGCGGTTCGTCGGTCGTCATCGCCGCCAAGTCTAGGCCGAGCGTGCCGAGCGTCGTCGGCACCGCGGTCAGCACGGTTGCCGTGCCGGTCCGCTCTCGTGCGAGTGTTGCTGTCGCCACTGATCCTCCCGGTGCGTTCAGTACCCTGGTGAACCGATGGCAGACACGACGCATTCCCACAGCGGGGCCCAGCCCGCCGACCCCTGGATCGCCCCGGTCGCAGGGGGTCCGCTGCGCGGCGACGTCGCGCTGCCCGGGTCGAAGTCGCTGACGAACCGGGAGCTCGTGCTCGCGGCCCTCGCGGACGGCCCCTCGACGATCCGGCTCCCGCTGCACTCCCGTGACTCGGCGCTGATGATCGCGGGCCTCCGTGCGCTCGGCGTCGGCATCGAGGAGCTCGAGCCGGCGGCCGGCACCGCCCCGAACCCCTACGGTCCGGACCTCCGGATCACGCCCGCCCCGATGCACGGCGACGTCCGCCTGGACTGCGGTCTGGCCGGCACCGTGATGCGCTTCCTGCCGCCGCTCGCCGCCCTGGCCGTCGGGCCCGTCACGGTCGACGGCGACCCCTACGCCCGCAAGCGGCCGATGCACGCCATCGTGCAGGGACTCGTGGACCTCGGTGTCGACGTCACGGACGACGGCGGCGAGTCGATGCCGTTCTCGTTCACCGGCACCGGCTCGGTCCGCGGTGGCGCCCTGACGATCGACGCGTCGGCGTCCTCGCAGTTCGTCTCCGGCCTGCTGCTGTCGGCCCCCCGCTTCGACGAGGGCCTGCACCTCACCCACGTCGGCGAACGCCTGCCGAGCATGCCGCACATCGAGATGACCGTCGCGGCGCTCCGTGCCCGCGGCGTCCGCGTCGACGAGCCGTCGGTCGGCGAGTGGGTCGTGCACCCCGGCCCGATCGGCGCGCGTGACGTCGTGATCGAGCCCGACCTGTCGAACGCGGCGCCGTTCGCGGTCGCCGCGCTCGTCGCCGGCGGCACGGTGCGCATCCGCACCTGGCCGACCGAGACGACGCAGGTCGGCGCCGACCTCGAGACGCTCCTGCCCCTGTGGGGGGCGCGCGTGGCCCGTGACGGTGACGACCTGGTCGTCGACGGCGGCGTCGGGATCCGGGGTGGGGCCTCCTTGCCGGGTCTCGAACTCGACCTGAGCCGCGGCGGCGAACTCGCCCCGGCGCTCGTCGCGCTGGCCGCGCTGGCGGACGGCCCGAGCGAGATCACCGGCATCGGTCACCTGCGGGGGCACGAGACGGACCGCCTGGCCGCGCTGGCGGCGGACCTCAACCGGTCTGGAGGCGCGGTGCACGAACTCGACGACGGCCTGCGGATCGAGCCGGCGCCGCTCCACGGCAGCGCCTGGGGCGCGTACGACGACCACCGGATGGCGACCGCGGGGGCGATCGTGGGCCTCGTCGTCGAGGGCGTCGCCGTCGACGACATCGGGTCGACCGCGAAGACGCTGCCGCAGTTCCCGGAGCTGTGGGCCGCGCTCGTGGCGTCCTCGGTGACCGCTGCACCGGTGAGTGGGGACTGACGCATGAGCTGGTGGGACGACGCCGACGGTGACGACTCCGACGCGGACGAGCCGTACGGGCAGTACGACGAGTCGAGCGTCCGGGTGCGCCCGAACCCGAAGGGCAACCGACCGCGCACGAAGACCCGTCCGACGTACGACGACGCCCCCGTCGGGTGGGTGACGAACGTCGACCGCGGGCGGTTCGGCGTGCTGATCGACGACCACGTCATCACCGCGACGAAGGCCCGCGAGCTCGGCAAGAAGTCCGTCGTCACGGGCGACCACGTGTCGCTCGTCGGGGACGTCTCCGGTGATCCCGGCTCGCTGGCACGCATCGTGAAGGTCGCCGAGCGCACCACCCTGCTGCGACGGAGTGCCGACGACTCGGACGAGGTCGAGCGCGTCATCGTGGCGAACGCCGACCAGATGCTCATCGTGGTGGCCGCCGCCGACCCCGAGCCGCGCACCCGCCTGATCGACCGCTACCTGGTGGCCGCGTTCGACGCCGGCCTCGACCCGATCCTCTGCATCACGAAGACCGACCTCGCCGACCCGGCTGCGTTCCTGGCGCACTTCGCGTGCCTCGACCTGCGCATCGTGACGAGCCGATCGGACGACGTCCCGTTCGAGGCGCTGCACGAGCTCCTCGACGACAAGGTGACCGTGACCGTCGGGCACTCCGGTGTCGGCAAGTCGACCCTGGTGAACGCGCTGACGGGCTCGACGCGGGCCATCGGGGTCGTGAACTCCGTGACGGGTCGGGGGCGGCACACGTCGTCGTCGTCGATCGCGCTGCAGGTCCGCGACGGCGGGTGGATCATCGACACGCCGGGTGTGCGGTCGTTCGGCCTGGGGCACGTCGACCCCGCGAACGTCTTCCGGGCGTTCGCGTCGCACGCCGTGCCGGTGCGGCCCGCGCGGGACGGCATCCCGCTGGCGCAGGCGCACGACTGGGAGATCGTCGACCGGGTGCAGGACGGGGAGCTCGGGCCGACCGGCGTCGAGCGGCTCGACTCGTTCCGGGCGCTGCTGACCGGGATGGGCGCGTCCGACCCCGGTTCCGAGTAACGCGGCGGGCGGCGGTGCCGGTCGGTCGGCGGCGGTCGGCGGCTGGTCGGCGGCTCGTCGGCGGCTCGTCGGCGGCTCGTCGGCGGCTGGTCACGACACCCCGCGGTGTGTGCGTCGAGGGGTCACGAACTGTCGACTGGCGACGCGGCACCCGACAGTTCGTGACCACTCGAGCGCCGGCGCGCGGTGAGTCGTGACCACTCCGGTTCCCGCGCCCCCTCCGCACCGTGCCGGCCTCGCACCGTGCGAGGGGCGCACGAACGGTGCGAGGTTGCGCACTCCGTGCGGGCTCGCGGGCCTCGCACGGAGTGGGCAACCTCGCACGGGACGATGCCTCGGCAGCGGGCCGGCGTCGACAAGCGCGCATCGGGGTTGTACAGTTGCGGTCGTGTCTGAAGTTGCAAAGTACAACTTTGCGCCGACCCCCGCTGTCGACGCCCCGTCCCCGAGCACGACGACGACGTCGCACGCGCACCACTCCCCCACCCACAAGTCCCAACGAGGCCCGAAGCCGCAGCGGTCCGACAGCGTCCTGCGCCCCGCCGGCCTCGGTCGCGTGCTGCTGACGTTCGCCTCGCACATCCTCGTGCCGCTGTTCCTGGCCGCCGGCATGGGCCTGGCCTACCTCGGTGCCTTCCACGCCCCGGCCCCGCAGGAACTGCCGGTCGGCATCGTCGGCCAGGGCGCGGCCACCCAGGTGTTCGCCCAGACCGTGACCGACCAGTCCGACGGCGCCCTCGTGGCCCACGTCGTCGCATCGACGAAGGCTGCCGAGCAGCAGGTGCGCGACCGCGACCTCGCCGCCGTGTACGCACCGACGGCGACGGGTGCCACGCTCTACGTCTCGACCGCAGCGTCGGAGACCACCGCGAGCGCCGCGCAGAAGGTGTTCCTGCCGATCGCCTACGACCAGCACGTGCCGTTCCGGGTCGTCGACGTCGTGCCCACGGGCGACCAGGACACCACCGGCCAGGGGCTGTTCTTCCTGCTCGTGGCCCTGAGCGTCGGCGGGTACGCGTCCGCGATCGCCGTGGCGTCGGTCGCGACGAAGCTCCGTGCCGTGTGGACCGCGGTCATCGGGCTCGCCACCGCGGGGGTCGTCGCCGGCATCGGCGTGATCGTCGCCGGACCGATCTACGGCGTCATCACCACCCACCACTGGCAGGTGTTCCTGTTCGCCTGGCTCTACGACGCGATCATCGTCGCACTCGGCGTCGGGCTGCACCCCGTGCTCGGACGGTGGACCACCCCGATCCTCACGATGCTGTTCGTGATGCTGAACTTCACGTCGTCCGGCGGGATCTTCCAGCCGGCGTTCCAGCCCGGGTTCTTCGCCGCCCTGCACACCTTCTGGAGCGGTGCCGCATGGCTGCAGGCCGCTCAGGACCTGCAGTACTTCCCGGACGCCTCGCTCGGCCGGTCGTCGCTCGTGCTCGCCCTCTGGCTGGCCGCCGCGCTCCTGCTCTGCGTCGTCGTGCACGGGCTCGTCGCCCGCCGGACCCGCATCGCCCGCGAGCGCGAGGTCACCCGGCTCGAGGAGGAAGAGGTCGTCGCCGCGTAGCGACGGTAGGTTGGGCGACGTGGACCTCAGCGCCGACCTGGACTTCGCCCGCTCCCTCGCCGACACCGCCGACGCGATCAGCCTCGAGCGCTTCCGTGCCGCTGACCTGCACGTGACGAAGAAGGCCGACAGCACGCACGTCACCGACGCGGACCAGGCCGTCGAACGGGCCCTGCGCGAGCGACTCGCCGCCGAGCGACCGGACGACGCGTTCCTCGGTGAGGAGACGACGGCGGACACCGGGGCCGAGGCCGTCAGCGAAGGACACCGCCAGTGGGTGGTCGACCCGATCGACGGCACCGCCAACTACCTGCGCGGCGTGCCGGTGTGGGCGACCCTCATCGCGCTCGCGGTCGACGGCCGCCCGGTGCTCGGCGTCGTCAGCGCTCCCGCCCTCGGCAAGCGCTGGTGGGCGGCCGAGGGTTCCGGCGCGTTCTCGCTGGACGGACCGCTCCGGGTCTCCGGGGTGTCCGAGCTCGCCGATGTGAGCCTGAGCTACAACAGCATCCAGCAGTGGGACGACGACGACCGCCTCGAGCCGCTCGTCGACCTGTCGCGCCGGGTCTGGCGCACCCGGGCCTACGGCGACATGTGGTCGTACATGATGGTGGCCGAGGGTGTCCTCGACGTCGCCGGCGAACCGGACCTGAAGCCGTGGGACATCGCGGCCCTCGTCCCGATCGTCGAAGAGGCCGGCGGCCGCTTCACCTCGCTCGACGGCGATCCCGGGCCGTGGCACGGCAGCGCGCTCGCCTCGAACGGCCTGGTGCACGACGCCGTCGTCGAGGTCATCCGCCGCGACTCCTAGGCACGGTCGGCGGGCAGGTCAGCCCCGCTCGGCGGACCCCGGCGCCTCGGTCCGCTCGGCGGATCCGTTCGCCCCGGCGCGCTCGGCGGACCCCGCAGCCGCGTCCGAGTGCTCGGCGTCCCCGTCCGACCGCCGCGCCGCCCGACGACGCGCCACCAGGTCCGCACCGGCCAGCACGAGCGCCAGCGCCATCAGCGACACCGTGAACGTCGTGCCGCTGCGGAACGCGTCGTGGTACGCGTCGAGACGAGCGCCGGAGCCACCGGAACCCGAGCCCGCCGCCTCGCTCCGCACGATCCCGTAGAAGATGCTCGTCGCGACCGCGGTGCCGATCGCCGTGCCGACACGCTGGCCGAGCTGCTGCATCGACCCCGCCACCCCGGACTGCTCGACGGGGATCTCGGCCAGGGTCAGGGTCTGGTTCGGCGACACCACGAACCCGCCACCGAGTCCGCCCACCAGGAACGCGCCGGCCATCGCCCACGGCGTGACATCCGGCGGGGTGGCGACGGCGGCGACCATGAGCAGCAGGAAGCCGACGACGACCATCCCGAGCCCGGCGACCACCAGCGCCCGCCCGACCCGGTCGACGATCCGTCCGCCGATGTAGGAGCCCACCGCACTCGTCGCGGCGAAGGGGATGCTCACCATGCCGGCGAACAGCGGCGAGAGCCCGAGGCCCTCCTGCAGGTACAGCGTGACCATGAGGAACGACGCCGGCAGTGCCGCGAAGTAGACGGCCACGATCGACAGCCCGTTGCGGTACGACGACAGCCGGAACAGCTCGAAGTGCACCACGGGCGACTTGCCCTGCCGCTTGAACCGCTGCTCCCAGAGCACGAACAGCACGAGGAACACCGCGAAGCCGACGAGCCAGAACCAGCGGGTCGCGGAACCACCGCCGCCGCTGGTCAGCACGAACGGCAGCATCAGGGTGATGATGGCGGCGCCGAGCAGCAGGATGCCGACGACGTCCAGTTCGCGGTCCTGCGCCTTCCCCTGGGCGCCCTTCGGCAGCAGGCGGACGGCGAAGAGCAGTGCGGCGATCCCGAGGGGCACGTTCATCCAGAACAGCAGCCGCCAGCCGGACTCCTCGCCGCCGATCGCGATGAGGCCACCGCCGATGGTCGGCCCGAGGGCGGTGGAGATGCCGATCATCGCCCCGAAGAGCCCGAACGCGCGGCCCCGCTCCGGCCCGCGGAACAGCTGCTGCACGAGTCCGATGACCTGGGGCATCTGGATCCCGGCGGCGAAGCCCTGCAGGATCCGCGTGACGATCAGGACCTCGATGTTCGGCGCGACGGCGCACAGCAGGCTCGATCCGGTGAACGCGCTGAGCCCCACGATGAACATGACACGCCGGCTCTTCAGGTCCCCGAGCCGACCCGCGGGCACGAGGGCGAGGCCGAACGCCAGCGCGTACCCCGCCACGATGAGCTGGAGCGACGAGCTGGTGGCCCCGAGGGACTGCTCGATCGAGGGCAGCCCGACGTTCACCTTGGACAGGTCGAGGATCGTCAGGGCCGCGACGGCCACGCACACGGCGAAGGCCCGCCACCGGGTGCGGTCATCGAGGCGGGCGTCGGTCGGTTCGGCGTTGGACATCCCGTCCTGGCTACACCTGCGACGACGAACGAGGTCCGGACAGACCTGTACCCCGGTTCCGTCCGGAGGACCCGGATCGGGGTCAGGAGGGCGGGTGCCACTCCCCAGTCGTGGCCCCCCGTACTGGGGGCACGGTTCTGGACATCTGCTCGCGGGAGTCCGCCTCGCGGACCGGGACCTGAGTTATCGTGCTCCAGACGGCAGGTCACGTGATGCTCTCGGATTCCCTAGATCCGGACGGCGGAACAGACCGGTCGTGTTCGTCCGAAGACCCTAACCCGAGGGGTGATACAGACGATGACATCATCGTTCCCGAGCGGAACCGAGTGCACCCACACTCGTCGACCGCATCCAATCCACGACAGTTCCGGCGCGCGCTCAGTCGCCGCCGCTCGTCCGCACTCCGCCACGGTCACCCGCCGTGCAGCAGTCCGGTCCGCCTCCGTGCGCCCCGTCGCAGCGACCCCCGTGTTCGCCGACGCCCTCCTCGCAGCATCCGCCTCCGGACCCGGAGGCCGGTGAGTCATGGCACTCACCGGTCGACGTCTCGAGGTCGACCGGATCGCGACCCTCGCAGTGCTCCCACGGGAGTCCGCGATGGTCGTGGTCGGCGACCCTGGTTCCGGACGCAGCAGCGTCCTCGACGCGGTCTCGAACCGCGTTTCCCTCCCCGTCGTCCGGGTCGGTGTCAACGGGAGTGAATCCCGCTGGCCTCTGGCCGGGGTGACCTCCCTGTTCACCGCGCTCGACGACCCTCGAGCGACCGCACACATCGCCCACCTGCTGCAGGCAGGCGGGACCGCGGCCGCCGTGACGGCCGGGCTGGCGGCGGCGCACGACTTCCTCGACGCCGTGCACGCCCTGACCCTCCCGCCGACGCTCGTCCTGATCGACGACCTCGACCGGATGGACTCGGAGAGCCAGGAACTCATCGCGTTCCTCGCCGGACGACTCGCGGGCACCGCCCTGCGTGTCGTGGCGACGGTCCGCTCGGTGCCGTCGGACGGGCCGCTCGCGGCCCTGCCGACCCTGCGCATCGAACCACTGCCCTCGGACGAGGCCCTGGTCCTCGCCCGGGCCATGGCACCCGCCGAGGCGAACGACGGCGTCCTCGCCGTCCTCGCCGAGGAGACCGGTGGCAACCCCGGCGCGCTCCGCGAACAGCTCGCGGTGCTCACCCGGGAGCAGCTCACCGGCGCGGAGCCGATCGTGCTCCCGCTCCGACCCACTCCGACGACCGAGGCCATCGCGGCACTCGCACTCGGGCCCGCCGCGGGACGCGATCTGGACGTCCTCGCGAAGCTCGCCCTGGTGCCCGTCGCGAAGACCACGGCGTGGGACCGGGACGAGCTGGACGACCTGGTCGGGGCCGGTCTCGCGACCGTCCGCGGGCAGAGCGTCACCGTCCGGCACCCGCTCGTGCGTTCCGCGCTCTACTGGCGGATGCCCGCCCGTGACCGTCGCGCGGCACACGCCGAGCTGGCCACGGCGAGCGCGGAGAGCGACCCGCGGTCGGCCGCGTGGCACCGGAGCTTCGTCGACGACGTCCCCGACGTGGTCGCGCTGCTCCGGGCCGCACGGTCGTACGTCGTGGACGGCAACGTGCACGCCGCGATCGCACTGACCGAACGTGCCCTGCACATCGGTGGCGGGACCGAGGACGAGCACGTCGCGCTCCTCGGGGTCGCGGAGGCCATGCTCGGCAAGCGCCTGCTCGGCTTCGCCGCGCGGTACCTCGCGGCGCTCCGTCCGTTCCGGACGACGCCGAACGAGGTCCGCCGGCTCCGGCTGCAGTACTCGGCCGAGTACCTCAGCGGTGACGCCGTGCACGCGGACGAGCTGCTCGTCCCCGTCGACGCGACCGACCCGGCCGAGGTGGACGCCGTCGCCGGGCTGATGGCCATGGTGGCCTGCTTCCGTGCCGAGGCGTGGGAGCTCGACCAGGCCAAGGACCTGCTGCACCGGATCGAACCGCTCGAGGGGTCGGCGTCCGCGCACACCCTCGAGATCGCGACGACCGCGCGGGAGCTCATCGCCGCCGTGGACGGCGTGCTGCCGCCCGACACCGAGCTGCACGACGGGCTCGCGACGTCGGAGCTCGTGGCGATGTCCGACCCGGCCCTGCTGCTCCTCGCCCACGCGCTGAGCATCGGCGAGCGCTACCGGAGCGCGCGACGGGTGTTCGCACTCGTGCTCGCCCGGGGGCAGGAGACCGCGGCGGTGTGGACCGAGGCGGCCCGCTACCTGACGTCCGAGAACGAGGTGCGCTCCGGCAACTTCCGGCAGGCGCTCCGCGCGATCGACGTGTGGGAGTCCGGTTCGTCCGTCGCCGAGCGGTTGCGTGAGCCCTCCCGGGCGATCGCCGTCGCGTGGCGGCACTTCGCCGAGGGCCGTTCCGCCGAGGCGCTCGACGTCGTGGACCGGTGCCTCGAGCACCGTTCGACGAGTCGGCTCTGGGGTGCGACGGCGAAGCTGCACGCGCTCCGCGGCAAGGTCCTGCTGCTCGACGGTCGACTCGACGAGGCAGCCACCGCGCTCGAGGCCGCCGACGCCATCGGTCGGTCGCTCCGGAACCCCGCGGTGCTCCGGCACCTCGGCGACCTGGTCGAGGCGTACGTGCGCCTCGGACGGATCGACGACGCGCGGACGATCACGGCCCGCCTGGCGGCGGACCACCACGCCCGTCCGGGGCGCTGGGGTGCCCTGGTGC
The DNA here is from genome assembly GCF_003234605.2 of Curtobacterium sp. MCPF17_021. NCBI lineage: Bacteria > Bacillati > Actinomycetota > Actinomycetes > Micrococcales > Microbacteriaceae > Curtobacterium > Curtobacterium sp. MCPF17_021. Next base: position 2,291,648 of record NZ_CP126252.1, read on the forward strand.
TGGCGCGGAGCCTCGCGCTCGTCGCCGACGACACCACCCGCGAGCCGGCCCGGCGCCGTGCGCTGGAACTGTTCCAGCCGCACGACTCGCAGTACGAGCGGGCTCGCACGTTCGCGGCGCTGGCCGCCGTCGGCAACCCGGCGGAACGGCCGCGTCTCGGAGCGGCGGCCGCAGCGGCGTACGAGGCGGCCGGCCTGCGTCGACCGCTCGTGACCCCGGCGCCGGCTGCGGCGATGCCGCAGTTCGGCACGGGCTCGTCGTCGATCCGGTCCGCACCGGTGCTCTCGCCGGCGTTCCCCGGGACGCCGCGCAGCGCCCCCGACGCATCGGCGGTGCTCACGTCGCTGACCGCCGAGGAGCGCGCGGTGGTGCAGAAGGTCACCGAGGGCTACCGCAACCGCGAGATCGCGTCATCGCTGTTCATGTCGCAGCGCACGGTGGAGCTGCGGCTCACGCAGATCTACCGCAAGGTCGGCGCGCGGTCGCGGTCACACCTGGTCGCGCTCCTCACGTAGGAGACGCACCACAGGACGGACGGGAGGCCCGGTACCAGCTGGTACCGGGCCTCCCGTCCGTCGTCCCTCGCTTGGTGCGACGGCGATTGCGGGAGTCCGCACGCGACCGCAGCGCGGTGTGCCCCCGCACGCGGGGAACCGCAAGAGCGTCCGACGGGTGTTGCCGTGTGGTCGGCGGCGGGTGAGGCTTCTCCTGCACCGACCGCCGTGCCCCTCCCCCGGGGGCCAGCCCGCGGTACCTGAGTCCGGTACCCGAACCCCTCGGCCCAACGACACCGGCGTCCGTCCTCGCCTGATCCGAGGACGGGCGTCGGTTCCCGGGCCGGGAGGCCCCGGACGCGCGGCAGACCCGACGGCGGTCGGTGCCGCACCAGTTCCACCTCCCCGTTCCACCCACTCTCGTTCCCCCGAAGGGACAGCCGATGTGCGGCATCATCGCGGCCCGCGTGTCTGACGACGCGACCCCCTACCTGCTCGACGGACTCGAACGACTCGAGTACCGCGGGTACGACTCCGCCGGCATCGCCGTCCGGACGGCCGTCGGCCGCACCGAGACGATCCGCTCGGTCTCCCGCGTCGGCGACCTGCGCACGCTCGTCGCTGCACGCTCCGGTGACGCGTTCACCGGTGTCGGCATCGGCCACACCCGCTGGGCCACGCACGGTGCCGTGCGCGAGGCGAACGCGCACCCGCACGCCGACTGCACCGGCCGGATCTCGATCGTGCACAACGGCATCATCGAGAACGCGGAGCGACTGCGGCAGACGCTCGAGGCGCAGGGCCACCGCTTCCGGTCCGACGTCGACTCCGAGGTCATCGCGCACCTGGTCGAGCGGGCGCTGGCGGTCGACCCGGACCTGATGCTCGCGGTGCAGATCGCGACGGCGCAACTCGAGGGCTCGTGGGCGATCGTGGTCCTGGACGCCCGGGACGGCCGGATGGTCGTGGCGGCCGACCGTTCGCCGCTCGTCGTCGCCCGCTCCGGCCGCGGTGACTTCGTGGCGAGCGACATCGGCGCGATCGCCGAGTGGTGCGAGACGTTCGTGGCGCTGCGCGACGGCGACGTCGTCGAGCTCGGTGAGGCCTGGACCTGGTCGTCCGACGGCATCACGGTGCCCGTGCCGTTCCCCACGCCGTCCCCGTTCGCCGCCGCAGCACTCGACCTCGGCGACCACACCGACCACATGGCGAAGGAGATCGACGAGCAGGCCGACGTCGTCGCGACGATCCTGGACCGGGTGACCCGCCGCACCGCCGACGGCAGCATGTGGGTGGGCCTCGGCCTGGCCGGCTTCCACCGGCTGGCGATCGTCGCCTGCGGCACGTCGCTGAACGCGGGCCAGGTGATCGCGACCGCACTGCGCGGGATCGGTGGTGTGCCGACCGACATCGTCGTCGCGAGCGAGGCCGACCAGGCCGTGCTCGGTCCGGGCACCCTGGTCGTCGCGATCAGCCAGTCCGGTGAGACGGCCGACGTGCTCCGCGCCCTGGACCGGTTCGAGGACCGCCACCCGGTGCTCGCGCTGACGAACAACATGCACTCCTCGCTCGCTCGACGGGCCGACGCCGTGCTCGACTGCCACGCCGGCCCGGAGATCGGGGTCGCCGCCACGAAGACGTTCACGGCGCAGGTCGTCGTCGGGGTCGCGGCGATGATCTCCGCGATGGTCGCCTCCGGCCGCATCGAACCGTCCCGCGCGCAGGTGCTCGTCGACGAACTGCTCGACCTGCCGGCCCGGATCGAGCACGCCGCGCGGGTGTCCGCCGAGCGGATGCCGCTGCTGGTGTCGAGCGTCAAGGAGGCGACCGGCTTCCTGTTCCTCGGCCGCGGTGCCGGACTGCCGTACGCCGCCGAGGGCGCCCTGAAGCTCAAGGAGCTCAGCTACCGCTGGGCCGAGGCCTACCCCGCCGGCGAACTCAAGCACGGGCCGCTCGCGCTGGTGGACGACGGCACCCCGGTGGTCGTCATCGACCACGGTGAGCCGAAGATCCAGTCGGCGATCGCCGAGGTCCGCGCACGCGGTGGCTTCGTCATCACGATCGGCGGCGAGTCGGCGGACATCCCCGCGCTCGGCCGCCGTGGCACCGGCGACCTGGCCTGGGGCGCGATGACCGCGCCGTGGGGTCCGCTCGAGGCCGTCGTGCCGCTGCAGATGCTGGCCCGCGAACTCGCCCTGCAGCTCGGGTGCGACGTCGACAAACCCCGGAACCTGGCGAAGTCGGTGACGGTCGAATAGCCGGGCGCCGACGCGTGAACCGCCTGACGGTCTTCCTCGCCGTCCTCACCGCCCTGGCGATCGCCGGCACCGTGGTCCTGGTCACGGTGGTGCTGACGATGCCCGGGCTCTCCTGACCGGATCCCGCAGGGTCTTCCTGGGCGGGGCTGCGATGCTGGTCACTTGACCACCGCAGCCCCGCCCCTCGTCTTCGTCGCGCTCCTCGTCGGCGCCGTCCTGCCGTTCGTGCCGTTCGTCGGCCGCGTGGCCCGCATCGCCGCGACCATCGCGCACGAGGTCGGGCACGCGATCGTCGTCGTGCCGTTCGGCGGGCGGATCCAGCGGATCGAGCTGCACCCGGACGGGTCCGGCGAGGCCTGGGTCCAGCTCGGCCGGGTGCCCGGCGGCATCCGGTGGCTCGTCCGGATCCTGAACCTGTACGCCGGGTACAGCGCACCCCTGTGGGCGGGCGTGCTCCTGGTGACGGGGGTGCTGCACGGCTCCCGCTGGCTGCCCGTGGTGGTGCTCGCGGTCATCGGGCTCGTCGCGCTGGCGTTCGTCCGGAACTGGTTCGGCCTGCTCGTCGTGCTCGGCTTCGACGCGCTCGCCCTGTGGGTGGCCGTCCGCCCGTCCGAGGCGACCGTCCTGGTGGTCGCCGCCGTCGGGGCGTTCTTCGTCGTCGACGGCCTGCGCTCGGTGGTGCAGGTCGGTCGCTGGATCGTCACCGGCGCCCGGGTGCAGACCGACTTCCACATCGCCGCGGCCGAGATGCGGGTGCCGGCGTCCCTGTGGTTCGTGCTGTTCGTCGCCGTGAACGCCGTCGCCGTGTGGCTGGCGCGCGAGCCGCTGCTCCAGGTCTGGGACACCGTCGTCGCCGGGGTCCGCGCGCTCGTCTGAGGCTGCGCTCGCGTAACCGGGGGCCGCAATCGCCTGTCCGCGCTGAGCGGCTGCGAGGCTACCGCCAGACGACCCCCGGAGGTGTCCCATGGCGACCGACGACCACGGCTTCGCGACCGAGCAGGTACACGGCGGCTTCGTGCCCGACGCCGGGCACGGCGCCCGGGTCCCCGCGATCCACATGTCCTCCGGGTTCCTGTTCGACGACTTCGACCAGGCCCGCGACCGCTTCGCCGACACCGACGACGGCTACACCTACACGCGCCTCGGCAACCCCACGAACGCCGACGTCGAGCGTCGCGTGGCGCTGCTCGAACGCGGTGTCCAGGCGATCCTGGTCGGCAGCGGTCAGGCGGCGGCGACCGTGGCGTTCCTCGGCCTGCTGCAGGCCGGCGACCACGTCGTCAGCGCCCGGAGCATCTACGAGGGCACGCGCGGGCTGCTGCTGCAGAACCTCGGCCGGCTCGGCATCGAGGTCGACTTCGTCACCGATGCCCGCGACCTCGACGCCTGGGCCGCCGCGGTCCGACCGAACACGAAGGCGTTCTTCGCCGAGACGATCCCGAACCCGAAGAACGACGTCCTCGACATCACCGGCGTCGCCGAGACCGCACACCGCGCCGGCGTCCCGCTGATCGTCGACAACACCCTCGCCACGCCGTACCTGGTGCGCCCGGTCGAGCACGGTGCGGACATCGTCGTGCACTCGGCGTCGAAGTTCCTCTCCGGGCACGGAGCCGGACTCGGCGGCGTGGTCGTCGACGGCGGCCGCTTCGACTGGTCCGCCGCCCCCGAGCGCTGGACCCACCTGACCAGCCCCGAGCGGTCCCTCGGCGGCGAGAGCTACGTCGACCGGTACGGCAACCGGGCCTTCGCCGTGTTCGCCCGCGACGTCGTCGCCGCACGCATCGGCCCGGCGCCGTCGCCGTTCAACGCGTTCCTGCTCCGCCAGGGCATCGAGACGCTGTCACTGCGGGTGGAACGCCACTGCGCGAACGCGCTGGCCGTCGCGTCCTGGCTGGACCAGCAGCCGGAGGTGACGAGCGTCGACCACGCGGGCCTGGCCTCCAGTCCGTTCCACGACCTCGCCCAGCGCTACCTGCCCCGCGGGGCCGGGTCCGTCTTCGCCTTCACGCTCGCCGGTGGCGAAGCCGCCGCGCGGGCGTTCATCGACGCCGTGCAGCTGTTCAGCCGGATGACCCACCTGGGCGACGTCCGCTCGCTGATCCTGCACCCGGCGACCACCACGCACGCCGGCCGCACGCCGGAGGAGCGAGCCGAGCAGGGCATCGACGACGGCCTGATCCGGCTGTCGGTCGGCATCGAGGACGTCGCGGACCTGCTCCGCGACCTGGAACGCGGGCTCGTCGCGGTGCGGTCCGCAGACGCCGCCGCCGGCCTGGAGGCACGTGGAGCGTCCGACGCGCAACGCACGGCAGTCGGTCGGCCGGCCCTCGACCGGCAGGAGCGCTGAATGGCCGAGCTGCAGCACTTCGGGTACTTCTTCTCGCGCGGCTTCGGCCCGCAGGCCTGGGGCCGGTCCGACTGGGACTGGGGCCACGACTGGACGAAGCCGGACCTGTACCAGGAGTCCGTCCGGACGCTCGAACAGGCCGGCATGGACCTGGTCATCGCCGAGGACGCCGTCTCGCTCGGCTCCCCCGCCACCCTCGACCTGCGCATCCGGCAGGCGTACGGCGGCCCGAAGCACGACCCGCTGCTGCTCGCCCCGTACCTGTTCGCCGCGACCTCGCACATCGGCATCGCGCCGACCGTCAACGCGGGCATCACCCCGCCGTACCTGGCGGCACGGCAGTTCGCGACCCTGGCGCACCTGTCCTCGGACCGTCTCGGCATCAACGTCGTCACCGACGTCGGCAGCGCGCGCCACGCCGGCCTGCCGCCGCTGCCGCACGACCAGGCGTACGACCGCGCCGAGGAGTGGATCACGCTGCTCCGCCGGCTCTGGCACTCGTGGGGCGACGCGTACGTCGGCGCACCGGACTCGTGGCACTTCGCGGACGGCGACGCGCTCGACGCGTTCCACCACGAGGGCGCCCACTTCACCGCCGACGGTCCGCTCAACGCGCTGCCGCTGGCGTCGGACCCCGTGGTCGTCTCACCCGGTGGCTCGGGCCGAGGGCTCGCGTTCGCCGGCACCCACTCGGACGTGCAGCTCGCACTCGCGCCGCTGTCCGCCGTCGCGGTGACGGAGTACCGAGCCCGGGTGATCGCGGCAGCCGAGGCCGCAGGGCGGTCCACCGCGGACCTGCGGATCCTGTTCGTGCTGAAGCCCGTGATCGTGTCCTCACCGGAAGAGGCCGACCGCATCGTCGCGGCGTCCGAGCACCCCTCCGACGACGCGCTGCGTGCGGCGGCGATCGCGTGGTCGAGCGACTCCGAGACCGACCTGCTCGCGCTCGACCTGGATGCCCCGGTGCCCGACGGGACCTTCGGTGAGCACGTCTCGGCCGGCACGATCCGCGGGCTGCTCGGGGACACCCCGGACGCACCGTTGCGGGAGCTGCTCACCCGCAAGGCGCGGCAGGGGCGGATCGCGTCACGCTCGGGGTTCGTGGGGACCGCCGACGAGTTCGCGGACTTCATCGAGGAGCTCGGCAGCGACGCCGAAAACGACGGGATCATCTTCTCGGGCGACCTGCACCCGGCGCAGATCCACCGGATGTTCGGCGACCTGGTGCCGGTGCTCCGGCGCCGCGGCCTGCTGCGACGGGAGTACGGCGACGGAGGGATCCGGGCGAACCTGTTCGACTTCTAGCGGGAGCGGCTGCGAGCTACTTCTTCTTCTTGGACTTCTTCTTCGCGTCGTCGTCCTTCTTCGACTTCTTCTTGCCGTCGTCGTCCTTCTTGGACTTCTTCTTGCCGTCGTCGTCCTTCTTCGACTTCTTCTTCCCGTCGTCCTTCTTGGACTTCTTCTTCCCGTCGTCCTTCTTCGACTTGGCCTTGCTCGCACCCGTCGGCAGCGGCAGGACGGTCGACACGGCCTCCGGATCCGCCTGCGAGACGTCGGCGTCGGCGGACACAGCCTCGGTCTCCGGCGACTCCACCCCGTCGATCGGCTCGACGACCACGGCCGAGCCGGTGTCCAGCTCGACGTCGACCGCGTGCTCCTCGAGCACCGGTGCCAGGGCGTCGGCGACCCGCTCGACCGTCAGGACCGCGTCCGCCTCGGCGAGTCGGAGCAGCGCCTGCGCGGTCCGGACCCGGGTGGTCGTCTTGCGCTCGAGGACGTCGGACCGTGCCCCCTCGAGGAACGTGCGCAGCGCGCGTTCCACGGCGGAGCGTCCGCGCGGGGCAGCGCGGTCGAGCCGATCGAGTTCCCCGGCGACCCCGGAGACGTCGTCGGCGACGTGCTCGTGCCGGACCGACTCGATGAGCGCGGCGATGGCTGCGGCGGCACGTTCGACCCCGGCGGAGCGCTGGTCGAGCACGACGAGCATCTCGACCACCGAGCCGTAGGTGACGGTCTCGAGGCGAACCGGCTCCGCGCCGCGGCCGCGAACGACCAGACGGGTGTCGGGGTTCGGCAGCCATGCGGCGAGAGCGGCGACCGTGGCGACGGAGCCCACGATCCGCTCGTACTCGCTGAGCACCACTCGTTCTTGCTCCCGCAGACGGACACGGATCGCGATCTCCTGCACCACGTGCTGACCTCTCGTTCGGGTTCGACGCGAGCGTGTTCTGCGCGCCTGCTCCGGAGCGTAGTCCTCGGACGTGGCGGAACAGCGAACGCCCCGGCACTGTCCAGGGGACGGTGTCGGGGCGTTCAGGTGGCGCAGCGTGACAGCGGTCGTCGTTCGGCGAATGGTGGAGATGGGGGGAATCGAACCCCCGTCCATCGCTGCAATTCGACGTCTTCTACGGGCGTATCCGGATAGTTCGTTCTGCTCGGCCCCGTCCTTTGCTACCGGCTTCTAGGACGACGGGCCCAGTCTCAGTGCAAGTCCCGCACGGCCCTGAGGCGCAACCGTGCAGCAAGTCCTCTGGATGACGTCGGGATCAGGTTAGAAGACGGTCACCTGGCCGACGGACTTCATGTGCTGGGCTGCTTACGCAGCGAGAGCGAAGTCAGTGCGCTTGGAATTGGCACTTGTTGTTTTCCACGGATCGTTTACGAGATAACCGTGGGTCCTCGGCCCGCTTCCCGTCGGCACACAGGCAATGTCGAAACCGATCATCCCCATGCGGGCCGGACGTGCGAGCCGCTGTCACGCTGTTGAGTTGCCAATGCTCCTGTCGGAGCAGTCCCTCAGTCTAGCCGAGGAGGTGCGTCGGCGCTACTCTCCGACGCGGTTCCGGGTGCGCATGGCCCGCTCGGCCTCACGCTTGTCGGTCTTCTCGCGCAGGGCCTGGCGCTTGTCGAACTCGCGCTTGCCCTTCGCGACGGCAATCTCGATCTTGGCCCGACCGTCGTGGAAGTAGATCTGCAGCGGCACGAGGGTGTAGCCGCCCTGCGCCGTCTTGTGCGAGATCTTCACGATCTGCTGCTTGTGCAGGAGCAGCTTGCGCTTCCGCCGCGGCGAGTGGTTGTTCCACGTGCCCTCGGTGTACTCCGGGATGTGCACGGCGTCGATCCACGCTTCGCCACCGTCGATGTAGGCGTACCCGTCGACCAGGGACGCGCGCCCCATCCGCAGGGACTTCACCTCGGTGCCGGACAGGACCATGCCCGCTTCGTACGTGTCCTCGATGAGGTAGTCGTGCCGTGCGCGACGGTTCGTCGCGACGATCTTCTCCCCGCGTTCCTTCGCCATGACGACTCCTCTCGATGGTGACCGGTGCAGTGCGCTGCCTGGGTGGTTCCGCGCAGCCCTACAGACTACTCAACACGAAGCGGGCGGCGCACCTTCCCGGCGCGCCGCCCGCTCGCGGATGCTGTGCTCGTCAGACCTTCAGGTACCGGCGGATGGCGATCGACGCCGACGCCGCGGCGAGGAGCACCCCGATCACGATCACCGCGGGGACCACGATGGCCGCGTCCCCCATGCCGATGAACGCCGTGCCGGTGAAGCGCTCCGCCAGGAAGTTCCGGACGAAGAACCAGACCACGGCGGTGATGGCGCCACCGGCGAGGACGGCTCCGATGGCGGCGGCGATCACCCCCTCTAGCACGAACGGTGTCTGGATGAACCGGTTCGACGCACCGACGAGCCGCATGATGCCGAGCTCTCGCCGTCGACTGAACGCCGACAGGCGGATCGTCGTCGCGATGAGCAGCACCGCGGCCACGAGCATGAGCGCCGCGATGCCGATCGCCGTGTACGACGAGGCGTTGAGCAGGTTGAAGATCGGCTGCAGGTACCCGCGTTGATCGACGACGCTCTGCACGCCGGCGACCTTCGACAGGCTCTCGACCAGGACGTCTGCCTGCGACGGGTTCTTCAGGTTCACCCAGAAGGTCTCGTTCAGGTACTCCGGCTTGACGAACTCCGTCGCGGCCGAGTCCTTGAACTGCTCCTTGAACCGGGTGAAGGCCTGGTCCTGGTTCTCGTAGTAGGTCTTCTCGATGTACGGCTTGAGCGTCGACGAGTCGAGCTGCGCCTGGACCTGCTCGCGCTGGTCGGCGGTGGCCTTCGCGCCGGTGCAGTTGCCCGTGGTGTCGGTGTCGGTGCACAGGTAGACGGCGACCTGCGCCCGGTCGTACCAGTACCCCTTCATCTGGTTGATCTGCATCTGGAGCAGGATCGCCGTGCCGACGAAGGTCAGGGAGATGAAGGTCACGAGGACGACGGAGACGACCATCGACGCATTGCGCCGCAGGCCCGAGCCGACCTCGGACATGACGAGCCCGAGCCTCATCGGATGAGCCCCGGGATCGTCTGGATGCCGGTGGTGTTGGACACGGTGCCTCGCTGGATCGGGACGGCCTGGGTCTGGTAGCCGCCGGACTGTTCGTCGCGCAGGACGGTGCCGTTCGAGAGCTCGATGACCCGACGCTGCATCTGGTTCACGATGCTGGCGTCGTGCGTCGCCATCAGCACGGTGGTGCCTCCCTGGTTGATGCGTTCGAGGAGCGCCATGATGCCGGCGGACGTCGTGGGGTCCAGGTTTCCGGTGGGCTCGTCGGCCAGCAGGATCGCCGGCTTGTTCACGACGGCGCGGGCGATGGCCACACGCTGCTGCTCACCACCGGAGAGTTCGTGCGGCATGCGAGTGGCCTTGCCGGCGAGCCCGACGAGCTTCAGCACGTCGGTCACGGCCTCGCTGATGAAGCCCTTGCTCTTGCCGATGACCTGCAGCGAGAACGCGACGTTGTCGAACACGTTCTTGTTCGGGAGCAGACGGAAGTCCTGGAAGACCACGCCGAGGTTGCGGCGGAAGTACGGGACCTTCCGCGATGCCAGGGACCCGAGGCGCTGCCCGAGCACGTGGATCTGCCCGCTGGTGGGCTTCTCCTCCTTGAGCACGAGGCGCAGGAAGCTGGACTTGCCGGAACCGGACGCGCCCACGAGGAACACGAACTCGCCCTTGAGGATCTCGAGGGTGAGGTTGTCGAGCGCCGGACTCGGGTTGCCCGAGTAGACCTTGGTGACCTGGTCGAATTTGATCATGACCGGATCAGGGTAGGTCGCCCCGCTTGGAAAGCAAGCGAGGCGCGCGGCTCAGGAACCCCTACTCGGCAGCGGATTGCTTGCGCCAGCGGATGCCCGCGTTGATGAAGCCGTCCAGATCGCCGTCGAACACGGCTGAGGGGTTGTTCACCTCGTGCTCCGTCCGGAGGTCCTTGACCATCTGGTACGGCGCCAGGACGTAGGAGCGGATCTGGTCGCCCCAGCTCGCCGTGATGTTGCCGGCGAGTTCCTTCTTCTTCGCGTTCTCCTCTTCCTTCTTCAGGAGGAGCAGGCGCGACTGCAGCACGCGCATGGCGGCCGCACGGTTCTGGATCTGCGACTTCTCGTTCTGCATCGAGACGACGGTGCCGGTCGGGATGTGCGTCAGGCGCACCGCGGAGTCGGTCGTGTTGACGGACTGGCCGCCGGGGCCCGACGAGCGGAACACGTCGACGCGGATGTCGTTCTCGGGGATGTCGATGACGGCGGTCTCCGGCATGAGCGGGATGACCTCGACCGCGGCGAAGGAGGTCTGGCGCTTGCCGGCGGCACCGAACGGCGACATCCGCACCAGGCGGTGGGTGCCGGCCTCGACCGACAGTGTGCCGAACGCGTGCGGGGCGTCGATCTCGAACGTCGCGGACTTGATGCCCGCTTCTTCGGCGTACGAGGTGTCCATCACGGTGGTCTTGTAGTTGTGCTGCTCGGCGTACCGGAGGTACATGCGGAGGAGCATCTCGGCGAAGTCCGCCGCGTCGACGCCACCCGCACCGGCGCGGATCGTGATGACCGCCGGACGGTCGTCGTACTCGCCGTCGAGGAGCGTCTGCACCTCGAAGTCGCCGATCATCTTCTGGATCGCCTTGAGCTCGGCGAGCGCTTCGTCAGCGGACTCCTGGTCGTCGCCCTCGTTCGCCATCTCGACCAGCACCTCGAGGTCGTCGATGCGCTGCTCGGTGTCGGTGATCTTCTTCAGCTCCGACTGGCGGTGCGAGAGCGCGCTCGTCACCTGCTGCGCGTGGTCGACGTCGTCCCAGAGGTCCTGGGCCCCGGCCTGCTCGCTGAGGTCGGCGATCTCACGCTGCAGGCGGTCGACGTCGACCACCGAGCGGATGTTGCCGAAGGTCTCGCGAAGGGCGGAGAGCTGCTCGGTGAAGTCCAGTTCGACCATGGTCATCGATCCTACCGGCGCGAGTCCGACTCGGCCGACCGGGAGGCGCGGTGCGGGTCCGTCCCGCTTGTCGCGGTCTTCCTCCGCACGCCTCGCACCCCCGCCCCGGCCCCGTCATCCGGGTCTCCGGTGCGACCTGGCGATCGCGTACCGTCGCAGCCGCACGCCACCGCGGCGCTCGGTCGACAGCAGGACGGCGTCGTAGTGCTCCAGCACCCCGATGGAGCCGTCGTTGTCGTCACGGCAGACGGCGATCACCGGGTCGATCCCGACGCGCGACGCGTGCGCGAGCACCTGGCCCAGCGCCCAGGTCGCCACGCCTCGGCCCCTCGCCGACGGGCGGATCCCGTACCCGACGTGGCCGAACCGCTGCACGCCGGCCGCGTCTCCCGGCGCCCGGAGTGCGATCCCGCCCAGGACGCGGCCGTCCTCGACGATCCACCAGAGGGCCCCGGGTCTGGCGTGCAGTCGGCCGACCCAGGTGCGGAACCCGTCCTCGTCGCCGACGTCGTCGTGCGCGGTGATCCCGAATCCGTCCTCGTGCACACCCGGCCCCCACTCGGCATGCGCTTCGGCCCACGCCTCGTACAACGCCGTCTGCGGTCTCACCAACTCGAGCATGTCCAAGTATCACAACGAAGCGGGTCGGTGGCGATCCCCTCCTGCGGATCCGACGCCAGTCGCTTCCGGGGTCGCGCGCGCGACCCGCACCGACCGTGACCCGTAGAGTCGAGAGACTCTCGACGTCAGGACCCGAACGATGACCAGCCCCGCAACCGACCCAGCCGGAGCCGAGCGTTGGGCAGCCGCCGCCCGGCTCGCCGACGGCCAGAGTGACGACGGGCTCCGCCGTCGCCGGACGCGCGTCTTCGTGTGGGCGGGGGCACTCGTCCTGGTGTCGTGGGCGGTCGGGGTGGTCCTGGCACTGGTGCTGGTGCCGGCCACCGGGAGCAACCACGCGAGTGGCCGCGATGGCGTGCAGCTGCTCGTCCAGCTCCTGCTGTTGCTGCTCGGGCTGGTCGTCGGCATCGTCGGTTTCGTGTGGGCCTTCCGCTCCGGTCACTACGTCACTCGCTGGCGATCGGTGAGCAGCCCGCTCTCCCGCGCGGAGCAGCGGTCGGTGCGGCGTCAGATCGCCGGCAAGGAGCCGATCGACGACGAGCACGCGGACATCGTCGTCGCGGTGGCCCTGCAGAACCGTCGAGCCACGCTCGGGATCCTGCCGATCTTCGGCGCCGTGATGCTGTTCGCCGCCTCGACGGCGGTGAGCACGGACAGTCTGCCCATCAAGCTGATCGAGCTCGTCGCGTCGTTCGCGGTGGTGCTCGGGCTCGTGCAACTGGCCGTGCAGTACCGACGAGCCGGGCGGTTCCTCTCGGAGCGCCCCGTCAGCTGACGTCGTCCGGCTGGCCGTCCGCAACGCTCGACCGTTGGCGACGTCGGTTCCTCAGGACCAGCAGGAGACCGACCAACGACGCGGCGCCCCCGAGGAACACCCCCGCTCCGACCCACGTCGTGACGGACGTGCTGTGTCCGAAGAGCGCGTTGATGAGCATGCCGAGTCCGACGGCCACGCCGGTGAGCAACACCGCGCAGGTCGGTTCGAGCCACGGAGGCGACAGGATCGACCGTCGGTCGACCGGGAGGCCGCGGTCCAGTCGAGCACGCGCAGCTCGCTCGCGGTCCTGTATCGCGATCCCGATCGTCGGTCCCCAGAAGGCCACCGTGGCCTGGCTGCCGCCGGGATCGACCACGATCAGGATCGCCATCGTCGCAACCGCACCGCCGAGGTACCACCAGGGGAAGACCCGACGGATCGGGACGGCCCAGCGGCTGTCCCGCCGAGTGCCGTTCCGCGGGTGGTGCTCGCCGCCACTCGTGACCACGGTCAGCGCTCCCGGCGCAGACCGGCGCTGCCCTGTGGGCTCGGAGTGGTCACGGGCTCAGGCTACTGGCGGACGTCCGTCCACCTCGCCGCTCCCGGTGGCTGCTTCCGCAGTGCCGTCACGTGCCCGAGACCGCGCAACCGCCAGTGCCTGGTCAGCCGACGCGAGGAGCACCGGATCACTGGCCCGTCTGAGCGCGACGGCGAGTGTGAAGTCCTCGACGGCACGGTCGACGCTCCCGGCGGCGAGGAGCGCCTTGCCCCGGTGTTGCCGCATCACGGCCTCGCGAGTCGTCCCGATGCACTCGGCGACGAGGAGGTCGTACTCGCGCACAGCGGTGCGGGTGTCGCCGAGGTCACGGTGGCAGTCGGCCCGCAGTGCTCGGACACGCTGCGTCGAGGCGACCCGTTCGAGACGACGAAGCGCATCGCCCGCCTTGCCGGTCCACAGCAACTCGATCTCCTCACGGAGTGGGTCGTCGGCCGATCCTGCGCGGAACGCAGCGAGGTCGGTGATCACCGGACGGAGATCGGCGGACCGGATTCGCCATCCGGGGCCACCCTCGACGTCGATCGTGGTGGCCGTCCCCCGGGTGTGCGGCGTTCGAGGTTCCGGGATGCACGCCGTCACGGTCGTCCGTTGCGGAACGGAAACCGGAACGACCGTCGCCGAACCGCCACGGGCCGAAGCCCTTCTGCCAATCGCGTCAGCTCCACACGCAGATCCGCATCAACGGTCGGCACCCCGACACCCGGGTGCCGAGGGAACGGGTTGCCCTCGATCCCGAGCACCGTCAGTGCGGCGTGGGCGTGCCCGGATGCCGACTCCGGGTCGCCCAGCCGGCTCGCGACGCGCGCCCGCGCTGTCAGGTACCGGACGACGCGGTCGCGGAAGAACGCCGTCCTCCGGATCGAGTCCTCGGCGCCGGCGAGCAGTGCGTCCGCCTCGGCGAGCGACGAGGGATCGCCGAGCTGCAGGAGCACCTCGGCCAGGAGGACCTCCGACATGCCGGTGGTGAACGAGTCGGAGCCGCACTCGGCGATGCGCCGGAGGACGCTCCAGTACTCGTCAGCGGCGTCACGCAGACGTCCCGACAACGCCAGTGACATCGCGAGCACCTCCCCGCCGTCGTTCACGCGCGCCTGCGACCCGCCGACGGCCTCGATCTCCGCCATGAACCGGACGAGCAGCCCCGACCGACCTCGCGGACGCCCTCGTCTGCGGCGCCCTGCAGGGCGAGGGTCACCCCCTGGATGCGGATGTACTCGAGCCTGGACGATCTCGCACGTGCGAGCTTCGCTTCGAACGCCGCAGCGATCTCGTCGTCCCACTCGGTCGAGCGGTACCAGTTGTCGTCCCGCGGCGGTCGGACTCGCGCTGGACGGCGGACGTCCCCTGCGTCGTGTACGTCGTCCGGCCTCGGCACCACGAGCAGCAGTATGCCCTGGAAGGGGACCGGCGTCAGCGTCGCAGCCGAGATCGCCGGTGTCCCACCCAAGCACTGACCAGGACGACGACCGCGCAGATGAAGGTGACGAACCCGAAGGGCCGGGATCCCGGGTGGGTGAACAGCGCGACCGAGACCCCGAAGAACACGATGCCGAGCAGGGCGAAGACGACCCACACGGCGGACGATCGAAGCATGCCCGGAGTCAACCACTACCGCCCGAGCAGCGGCTCCCGCGACGCCATCCCAGCTGCACCGGCCCGAGCGACGGCATCGGGCAGCGCCGTCAGGAACGCGTCGACGTCGGCGTCGGTCGTCGTGTGGCCGAGCGTGATCCGGAGCGCACCACGGGCGTCCTGCTCCGACAGCCCCATCGCGAGCAGCACGTGCGACGCCTCGGGCACGCCGGCCTGGCACGCCGACCCGGTCGACACCGCGACCCCGGCAGCGTCGAGCAAGAAGAGGAGCGAATCGCCCTCGCACCCGGGGAACGTGAAGTGCGCGTTGCCCGGCAGCCGGTCGACCGGGTCCCCCATCAGCACCGCCGACGGCACGGCCGCACGGACCCCGGCGACCAGGCGGTCCCGCAGGGCGACGAGCGATGGGTGCGGCATCGGCTCGGCGACGACCGCGCTGGCCGCCACGCCGAAGGCCGCAGCCGCCGGGGCGTCCTGCGTGCCGCTCCGCACCTGCCGCTGCTGCCCACCACCGTGGATGAGGGGCTCGACGGTGGCCTTCCGCCCGAGCACGAGCGCACCGATGCCGACGGGCCCGCCGATCTTGTGCGCGGAGACGCTGAGGGCGTCGAGGCCGGACCCGGCGAACGACACCGGCACCTGCCCGTAGGCGGCGACCGCGTCGCTGTGCACGGGCACACCTGCGGCGTGCGCGAGCTCGACGATCCGTGACACGGGCTGGATGGTGCCCACCTCGTTGTTCGCCCACAGGAACGTGACCAGGGCGACGTCCGAGGCGTCGGCGAGCCGCGCCTCCAGTCCGGCGAGGTCGACGCGACCCTGCGCGTCCAACGGGACCACGTCGATGACGGCGCCCTCGTGCGTCTCCAGCCAGGTCAGGGTGTCGACGGTGGCGTGGTGCTCGCCGCCCGGGACGACGATGCGGGGCCGCTGGCGGTCGCGCTGGCGAGCCCAGAACAGGCCCTTCACGGCGAGGTTGATGCTCTCGGTGCCGCCGGAGGTGAACACGACCTCCACCGGGTCGGCGTCGAGCGAGCGGGCGACGGCGGCGCGGCCGTCCTCGAGCAGCATCTTGGCGCGCTGACCGGCGCTGTGGATGGACGACGGGTTGCCGACGGTGCCCAGGGCATCGGTGAAGGCGGCGAGCGCCTCCGGCAGGATCGGCGTCGTCGCGGCGTGGTCGAGGTAGACCGACAAATGCACCCCCTGGATCGAGCAGTGTCCAGGATACGCGCCGGTCCTCGTACCCTTGTCGCGTGCACGAGACAGCGATCGACCTGACGCCGGGGTTCTCCCTGGGCGGGACCGTCCCCCGGTTCACCCTGCGGTCCGCGACGGCGACGGGCGTCGTCCTGGTCGTGGCGAGCGCGGGGAGCGCCGACGGAGCCGACCGCTCCGATGGCCGGCCGACGCGGTACGCGCTCGAGCGCGTGCCGGACACCGACGTGTGGACCGGCGAGGTCTCCGGGGTCGTGCCCGGCGACCGCTACCACCTGCTCGTCGACGGGCCGGTCGGGCCGCGGCACGAGTTCGACCCGACGCGTCCGCTGCTCGACCCGTACGCGCGGGGCATCCTGCCGACCGGCGACGACGAGGCGGCCGGACCACGCTGGACCAGCGTGGTCGTCGACGACGCGTTCGACTGGGGCGGCGTCGTGAAGCCGCAGGTCCCGCTCGACCGTGCCGTCGTCTACGAGGCGAACGTCCGCACCCTGACGGCCGCGAACCCGCACCTGCCGGAGCACCTGCGCGGCACGTACGCCGGGGTCGCCCACGAGAGCACGATCGCGCACCTGCACCGCATCGGCGTCACCACGCTCGAGCTGCTGCCCGTGCAGGCGTTCGACACCGAGCGGTGGCTCCGCGACGCCGGCCGGCAGAACGCCTGGGGCTACAACACGCTCGGGTTCTTCGCTCCGCACGCCGCGCATGCCTCGGCACCGGCGCAGCAGGAGGGCGCCGACGCCGTTCTGCGCGAGTTCAAGGGCATGGTCCGGCTGCTGCACGAGGCCGGCATCCAGGTCGTCCTCGACGTCGTCTACAACCACACCGCGGAAGAGGGCCTGGGTGGTCCGACGACGAGCCTGCGTGGCATCGACGGTGCGAACCGCTACCGCTGGGCGCAGACCGACCCACCGCGTCGGGACACCTACTACGACACCACCGGGTGCGGGAACACGCTCGACACCTCGGTCGAGGCGACGGCGGACCTCATCGTCGACAGCCTGGTGTACTGGGCGCGCGAGGTCCAGGTCGACGGGTTCCGCTTCGACCTGATGGCCGCCCTGGCCCGCGACGGCGAGCACCGGTTCGACCCGTCGCACCCGCTGCTCGAGCGCATCCGGAACCACCCGGACCTGCAGGACACCCTGGTGATCGCCGAGCCGTGGGACGTCGGCCCGGACGGCTGGAAGACCGGGGAGTTCGGCGCGGCCGGGCACCGCACGAGCGAGTGGAACGACGGGTTCCGCAACACGGTCCGCCAGTTCTGGCTCACCGACATCGCCGAGGAGCGCCGCACCGGCCTGCCGCAGACCGGGATCGGTGCGCTCGCCGGAGCCCTGACCGGGTCGCGTCACGTCTTCGGCGCCGATCGCGGCCCGCTGGCGAGCGTCAACTTCGTCACCGCGCACGACGGCTTCACCCTGCTCGACCTGGTGTCGTACGACGGCAAGCACAACGAGGCCAACGGCGAGGACAACCGCGACGGCTCGAACGACAACCGCTCGTTCAACCACGGCATCGAGGGTGACACCGCCGACCGCGGGGTCCGCGCCGCGCGCGGCCGGTCGATGCGCAACCTGGTGGCGACCCTGATGCTCTCCGCCGGGGTGCCGATGCTCACCGCCGGCGACGAGCGGAGCCGCACGCAGCACGGCAACAACAACGCCTACGTGGTGTCCGACGACCTGACCCCGGTGGACTGGTCCGACGACGAGGACGCCGAGACGATGACCGAGGCCGTCGCCGCGCTGGCCCGGTTCCGGCAGGCGCACCCGTCGCTCCGCCCCACCCGCTTCGGCGTCGAGGGGCAGGAGACCCCCGGGGCCTCTCGGATGTCCTGGTACGGGCCGGACGGGCACCCGATGACGATCGAGGGCTGGGACCAGCCCGTGCACCGCGCCCTGCAGTACTTCGTCGAGTCGACGCCCGAACACGAGCCCTTCGACCGCGTCCTGGTGGTCGTGCACGGCAGCGGCCGCACCCGAGACCTGACCCTGCCGGTGCGCGAGGACGTCCTCGGGTACCGCCTGGCCTGGTCGAGCGAGAAGCACCGCGACCACGAGCGCCTTCGTCCCGCCGGGCAGGTCTTCACCGCCTACGGCCCCGGCATCCACCTGTTCGAGGTGGCGTAGCGCCGAGCAGGCGGGTGCGGCCCGGCGTCGCGACCGGGTGGCGGACGGGAGGCCCGTGGCGGCCCCGCCACGGGCCTCCCGTCCGGTCCTCAACAGGCTCCACGGCGCGCCCGGCCCTCCACAGCGGGCCGATTCCGGGGAACGCGGAGCCGCTCGCCGGGTAGCGTCGCTTCCGTGGCCACCGCAGACCGACCCCGCCGCCCGAAGATCGGGCGCATCCCGATCACCGAGCTCGCCCCGAGGACGCCGAACGGCTTCCCCGGCAAGGCATTCGACGGCGAGGTGATCACGTTCGGTGCAACCGTCTTCCGAGAAGGACACGGCATCATCGGCGCCGACCTCGTCCTCGAACGCCCAGACGGTGGAACCCGCACCGTCCCCATGACCCTCGGTGCCCCCGGCACCGACCGCTACGAAGCCACGGTGCAGGTCGACCACGTCGGCGTCTGGACGTGGCACGTCGAGTCGTACTCCGACGACTGGGCGAGCTGGCTGCACGGCGCACGCCTGAAGATCGCGGCCGGCGTCGACACCGAGGCGACCCTGCTCGACGGTGCCGTGCTGCTCGACCGGCTGGCCGAGGAGACCGACTCCCCCGCCGCCACCCGTGCCGCTGCACGCGTCCGCGACACCGACCTCGACCCGGCCGAGCGCCTGGCCGCCGTCGACGACCCGCGGATCGTCGCCGAGGTCGAGGAAGCCCCACTCACCTCGCTCCGGACCCACTCCGCCACCCAGCTGCTCGACGTCGAACGCACCCGCGCCGGCGTCGGCGCCTGGTACGAGTTCTTCCCCCGCTCGGAAGGCGCGAAGAAGAACCCGGACGGCTCCTGGAAGAGCGGCGACTTCCGCACCGCGGCCCGCCGGCTGCCCGCCGTCGCCCGGATGGGCTTCGACGTCATCTACCTGCCGCCGATCCACCCCATCGGCACCACCGCCCGCAAGGGGCCGAACAACACGCTCACGCCCGGCCCGAACGACCCCGGCAGCCCCTGGGCGATCGGCTCCCCCGAGGGCGGGCACGACGCGATCCACCCCGACCTCGGCACCGAGGACGACTTCCGCGACTTCGTCGAGACGGCGAAGAACACCGGTATGGAGGTCGCGCTCGACTTCGCGCTGCAGTGCTCCCCCGACCACCCCTGGGTCACCCAGCACCCGGAGTGGTTCACGCAGCGGGCCGACGGCTCAATCGCGACCGCGGAGAACCCGCCGAAGCGCTACCAGGACATCTACCCGATCCAGTTCGACACCGACCCCGAGGGCCTGGTCACCGAGGTCGAGCGTGTCCTGCGGCACTGGATCGCCTTCGGCATCCGCATCTTCCGCGTCGACAACCCGCACACCAAGCCGCTCTGGTTCTGGGAACGCGTCATCCGTGAGATCCGCGACGAGCACCCCGACACCGTGTTCCTCGCCGAGGCGTTCACCCGCCCGGCGATGATGCGCGCGCTCGCCGAGGCCGGGTTCCAGCAGTCGTACTCGTACTTCACCTGGCGCAACACGAAGGACGAGATCGAGGACTACTTCACGGAGCTCTCGCACGAGACGAGCGACTACCTGCGCCCGAACCTCTTCGTGAACACGCCCGACATCCTCACCGAGTACCTGCAGTTCGGCGGTCGTGCCGGCTACAAGGTGCGCGCGGCACTCGCCGCCACCGGCGCGCCGACGTGGGGCATGTACGCCGGGTACGAGCTGTTCGAGGACGTCGCCCGTCCCGGCTCGGAAGAGAACATCGACAACGAGAAGTACGAGTACAAGCCGCGCGACTTCGCCCTGGCCGAGGCCGAGGGTGCGTCGCTCGCGCCGTACGTGACGATGCTCAACCGCCTCCGGGCGGCGCACCCCGCGCTGCGACAGCTGCGGAACCTGCACGTGCACGCCGCCGACGACCCGGCGATCGTCGTCTACTCGAAGCACCTGTCGGGCGAGTACATCCGGTCAGGACGCGCCGACACCGTGATCGTGGTCGCCAACGTCGACCCGCACTCCGCCCGTGAGACCACCGTGCACCTGGACCTCGCCGCACTCGGTCTGCCGACCGAGGGCCTGTTCGACGTCCGTGACGTCGTGACCGGTCAGCGCTGGACCTGGGGCGCGTCGAACTACGTCCGCCTGGACGCGTTCCAGGAGCCCGTGCACCTGCTCGTCGTGGAAGGACCCCACCGATGACCCCCGAACCGACCGACCCCACGAAGCGCGGACCGGCCGTCCCGCCGGTGCCGCCTCCGCCGCCGGCCGTGCCGCGGTACGAGCCGAAGGTGTCCGCGCCCGACGAGGACCTGCCCGGCGCTCCGCCGGCGCAGCGCGAGGCGCCCGACCGCGGCGTGGCGGAGTCCGCCACGCTCGCCGGGCACCCCGCCGACCCGACGCACCCGCGGCAGCCGTCCGTGGCAGCCGCGGCATCGTCGGACGCCCCGACCGCCCCGACCGGCGGCGCTGCACCCGTGGTCCGTCCGGCCTCCGTCGACGCGCCGGTCGCCCCCAGCGCCGCTGCTTCGGCGTCGGCTGCTGCCTCGGCTCCGGCCGCCGCTACCGCCACCGGTACGGCCACGGATCCGCGTCCGGCTCCGATCGAGGACTGGCTGCGTCTGCAGGTGGCCGAGGGCCGCTGGTCCCAGCCGCACGACGTGCTCGGCCCGCACCCGGTCGACGGCGGCACCAGCGTCCGCGTCGTCCGGCACCTGGCCCGCGCGGTGCGCCTCGTGCGCCCCGACGGCGACGACATCGAACTCACGCACGAGGGCGACGGGCTCTGGGCCGGCGCCACTGCCGAGACCCTCGGTCGCTACCGCGTCGAGTCGGAGTACGACTACGACGAGTCCACGGACGAGGACGACGCCACCTGGACCACCGACGACGCGTACCGGTTCGCCCCGACGCTCGGCGAGCTCGACCTGCACCTGTTCGGCGAGGGCCGTGACGAGCAGCTCTGGCACCACCTCGGCGCACACGCCCGCACGGTCGACGGTGTCGACGGTGTCGCGTTCGCCGTCTGGGCACCCCGGGCCACCGCCGTCCGCGTGATCGGTGACTTCGAGGGCTGGGAAGGCCGCACCACCGCGATGCGCCGTCTGAGCGACCTCGGCGTCTGGGAGCTGTTCTGGCCCGGCGCCGTCGTCGGCCAGCGCTACAAGTTCCAGATCCTCACCGACTCCGGCTGGGTGGAGCGGGCCGACCCCTTCGCCCGCGAGGCCGAGATCGCGCCCGCCACGGCCTCCGTCGTCACCGAGTCCACGTACACGTGGTCCGAGGGCGACGCCGCATGGATGGAGCGCCGCGCACAGACCACCACGCACGACGCCCCGATGAGCGTCTACGAGGTGCACCTCGGCTCGTGGCGCCCCGGCCTGTCGTACCGCGAGGTCGCCGACCAGCTCATCGGGCACATGGAGTACACCGGCTTCACCCACGTGGAGTTCCTGCCGCTCGCCGAGCACCCGTTCGGCGGCTCGTGGGGCTACCAGGTCACCGGGTACTACGCACCGACCGCGCGCTTCGGTTCGCCGGACGACCTGCGCTACCTGATCGACCGCCTGCACTCCGCCGGCATCGGCGTGATCATGGACTGGGTCCCCGGGCACTTCCCGAAGGACGAGTGGGCCCTCGGCCGCTTCGACGGCTACGCGCTGTTCGAGCACCCGGACCCCCGCCGCGGCGAGCAGCTCGACTGGGGCACCTACGTGTTCGACTTCGGGCAGCCGCAGGTGCGCAACTTCCTGGTCGCGAACGCGCTGTACTGGTTCGAGGAGTTCCACATCGACGGCCTGCGGGTCGACGCGGTGGCCTCGATGCTGTACCTCGACTACTCCCGCACCGATTGGCTGCCGAACATCCACGGCGGCCGCGAGAACCTCGACGCGATCTCGTTCCTGCAGGAGACGAACGCGACGGCGTACAAGCGCTACCCCGGCATCGTGATGATCGCGGAGGAGAGCACCTCGTGGCCGGGCGTGACCCAGCCGACGAGCGCCGGCGGACTCGGCTTCGGGCAGAAGTGGAACATGGGGTGGATGCACGACTCGCTCGAGTACGTGCAGCGCGACCCCGCGTACCGCAGCTACCACCACGACGAGATCACGTTCTCGTTCGTCTACGCGTTCAGCGAGCAGTTCACCCTGCCGATCAGCCACGACGAGGTCGTGCACGGCAAGGGCTCCCTGTACGGCAAGATGCCCGGCGACGAGTGGCAGAAGCTCGCGAACGTGCGCGCCTACCTGGCGTTCATGTGGGCGCACCCCGGCAAGCAGCTGCTCTTCATGGGCCAGGAGTTCGCGCAGCCCGCCGAGTGGTCCGAGGCGAAGGGCCTCGACTGGTCACTCCTCGACCAGCCCGGTCACCGCGGTGTGCAGGACCTCGTCGCGGAGCTCAACCGCGTGTACAAGGACTCCCCTGCGCTCTGGACGCACGACTCGACGGCCGACGGCTTCGAGTGGCTCGAGGGCGGCGACGCACCGCACTCGACCCTCGGGTTCCTGCGGAAGGACGGCGACGACCGGGTCGCAGTGTTCGTGAACTTCTCCGGCGTGCCGGTGGAGCGTCGCTTCGGGCTGCCGACCGCCGGCGAGTGGCACGAGGTGCTCAACACCGATGCTGCCGAGTACGGCGGCTCCGGAGTCGGCAACCTCGGCGTCGTCACCGCAGAGGACACCCCGTGGGCGGGCCGCCCCGCCTCGGCGCACCTCGTGGTGCCGCCGCTCGGCGCCGTCTGGCTGAAGCTCGCCCAGTAGCCCGGCCAGCGTCCGCGACGCGACCGACGGACAGACGGGAGGCCCGGTGCCAGCTGGCACCGGGCCTCCCGTCTGTCTCATCCCGGGCGAGCGGTTGTGCTCGGGACGCCGTCGTGTCCTCGAGACGCCCCCGAGACGCCGAGACGCCGCCGGATTCGGCGGCGTCTCGGTGTGACGACGGCGTCTTCTTCGCCGTACGGACCCCGCAGGTCTAGTACAGGGCGTTCGCCAGGCGGCGACGCGCCGCGACGACGCGCGGGTCCTCGCTGCCGATGAGCTCGAAGTACTCGACGAGCCGGACGCGCAGGGCCTCACGGTCGTCGCCGAACACCGTCGGCACCAGGTCGAGCAGTCGCCCGAAGGCGTCGTCGACGTGCCCACCGGAGATGTCGAGGTCGGCGACCGCGAGCTGCGCCTGGACGTCCTGGGGGCCCGCTGCTGCTGCCGCACGGATCTCGTCGGCCGTCCGGCCGTTCAGCCGGTCGAGCAGCGACACCTGTGCGAGCCCGGCCACGGCCATCTGGTCGTGCGGGTCCTGCAGGATCGCGGTCTTGTACTCCTCGATCGCGGTGGCGTAGTCGCCCTGCTCGATCGCGTCGTACGCGGCCTGGTGGTGCGGCGGGAGCGGCTCCGGCTCCGGTTCGCCCTGCTCAGCGTCGACCTCGGTCGCAGCGCCGGCGACGGTCACGCGACCGGCCACGCCGTTCTGCTCGGCGGCCTGGAGCACCTGCTCGTAGACGTCGCGGACCTGCGCCTCGGGCAGTGCCCCGACGAAGAGCCCGAGCGGGCGTCCGCCGATCACGGCTGCGACGGTCGGGATCGACTGCGCCTGGAACGCCTGCACGAGCTGGGGGTTCGTGTCGGCGTCCACCTTGGCGAGCACCACGCGGCCGTCGTACTCCGCGGTGAGCTGCTCGAGGATCGGCGAGAGCTGCTTGCACGGCCCGCACCACTCGGCCCAGATGTCCACGATGACCGGGACGACGTTCGACAGCTCCAGGACGTCCTGGAAGGTCGCGTCGGTGACGTCGATCACGAGCGACGGGACGGTCAGGTCGGCACCGTTCACGGCGCCGGCCTCGGTGCCGGGAACGGCTCCGCCGGCGGAACCCGCCGGGGCCGGAGCACCGGACGGCTGGGGCGGCCGCTGTGCACGGTCGACGAGGGACGACAGGTCCACGGCTCCGCGGAGCCCGGACGGGGTCGGGGGGATGTTGCTCATTGCACCTCACTTGCTGCGGTCAGGCCCTGTGTGAACCCGAGCAGGACCACTTTGCCATCCGAGGCGACCGGCGGCACGTAGAAGAGCAGCTGGACGCTGTAGGTCGCGCTGATGCCCTTCTTGCTCGTGTCCACGCCGGACAGTGCCTTGACGGCACCCTCGGTGTTCACCTCGGCACCCGAGGCGGTCGGGGTCACCTTCTCGATCTCGTCCAGGTCCGCGGAGACCAGGGCGCCGGCGTCGTCGGTCGCGATCGCGACGGCGGAGTCGGCGGGCACCTCGGACGAATACTCGATCTTCGCCGTGTCCGGCAGGGCCTTGGCCTTCTTGTCCTTGTACGCCTTGCCGATGGTGGTGCGGAGCGCATCGCCCTCGGTCGCGAACAGGTCGGCGTACTCGCTGGCGGTGTCCTTCGACAGGATGTCGCCGTAGGCGGTCGCGACCTGGTCGGGCTGGATCGTCAGGAGCTTCGACTCCGGCGCGAGCAGTGCGGCACCGATCGTCGTCGGGGCAAGGCTCGGGATCTTCGCGTCGGCCTCGAGCGAGACGTCGTACGCCACCTTGTAGGGATCGCGGGCGGTGTCCTGCACCAGGGTCAGGGCCTGCGGCGCGGACTTGGCGTCACAGTCCTCGGCGACGATCGTGAAGACCGTTCGGGGCCAGGTGTCGGTCTGCTGCGGCAGCGCGACGCACACCTGCGCGGCCGAGATCGCCGGCGGTGCCTTGACGTCCGAGTCCTTGCCGCGGATCGAGTAGTTCGCCAGACGGAGGTCGAGCGCCGCTCCGGAGAACCGGGTCCGGACCAGGTCGCGGTCGCGCGCCCCGTCGGCCTGCTCGGCGACGGCGGCGGTGCGCTGCACGATGCGGGTGATCTGCTGCTTGGTCGCAGCCGTCGGCTCGGTGGTCTCAGCAGCCCCCGTGGCGGTGGCCGTCGGGGTCGGCGTGGCGAGCGACGGGTCGCCGCCCTGCGGCCAGTAGTCCGAGGAACAGCCGGCCAGGGTCAGGGCGCCGACGAGCAGCACCGGGACGCCGATGAGCGCGCGCGTGCCGCGACGACCGCGGCGCGGCACCTGCGCTCCGGCGGCGGCGGCTCGACGGGACGCACGCACCCGCGGCGGGCGGCTGCCACCACTGCGACGGCGGGGACCGCGGCCACGGCGCTGGTGCAGGAAGGCGAGGACGAGCAGCACGAGGCCTCCGAGGACGAACACGCCGCCGGCCACGAGCAGCGGACCGACCGCCGGCGTCGCGGTGTCCTGCGGCCAGGTGACGGACACGTCGCTCGGCGCTGCGGCCTTGCCGTCGCTCACGACGAGGACCGAGACGTCCTGCGGCAGGCGGACGGTGAACTGTCCGGCACCGTCGTACTCCTGGTACCAGAGGTCACTGCCCTTCGGCGAGGGGACGCTGGTCTCGCTGCCCGAGGTCGACCCGACCAGCGACCCCTTCTCGGCGTCGAAGCGGAGCGTGGTGTGCTCGGCGTCACCGATCCAGGCGTCGACGTCGGCGGTCTTGCCGTAGGCCGCGAAGACCTTGCCGGAGCCGGACACGTTGATGCGCTGGTAGCCGGGGTTGGCGTTGAGCGTCGTCCCCGGGATCACGGTCACCGGGGCGGAACTGGTCGTCGAGCTCTCGGCCACGAGCGAGGACGGCGGCGCGAACACGGTCCGCTGTCCCACCGCCAGCGCCACGAGCAGCAGACCGATGACGAAACTGACGATCGCCAGGACGAATCGCACGAACTCTCTCCCTACCGCGCCGGGGTGGGGATGTCGGCGCGCGAATCAGCGACTCAGGATAGCGAGCAACGCTGGACAGCGCATCAATCCGCGCTGTCGCCGGACTCAGACGACCCGCTCCGGCCGCCACTACAATCGACCGCGGGCCGATCCGGGCCCTCCGCCGAGCACCCAGGAGCGACACGTGGCGAACGACGAGGCCGAGTTCGGGACCGAGCTGCGGGGGTACCGCCGCGACGAGGTGGAGCGTTCGCTGAACGACCTGCGCCGCGAGCTCATCAAGTCGAACAACGACCGCGCCGACGCGGCGAAGGAGATCCGTCTCCTGCAGGCCCGGGTCTCCGAACTGCAGGGCGAGCTCGACGAAGCCGGCACCCCCACGTACAGCGGACTGGGCACCCGCCTCGAGTCCACCCTGCGTGTGGCCGAGGAGCAGTCGACCCGCCTCATCAGCCAGGCGGACATCGACGCCCAGCGCCTCCGTGCCTCGAGCCGTTCCGAAGCCGAGCGCACCGTCCGCGAGGCCCAGGAGGAAGCGCGCGACACCCTCGAGGACGCCCGCACCCGCGCCACCAACGAACTGACCCGCGCCCGCGCCGAGGCAGCCGACACCGTCGAACGTGCGCGGGCCGAGGCCGGTCTGCTCACGCAGGACGCCCGCAACGAAGCCGCCGCGATCCGCGGGGCAGCCGTGACCGAGGCCGCCGAGGTCCGTTCCGTCGCCATCCGCGAGACGAACGCACTGCGCGCTCAGGTCGAGCACGAGGTCGCCGAGCTGCGCGAGATCGCCCAGCGCGAGTCCGCCGACGCCCGCACCGCTGCCGCCGAGCTCGACCGCGAGACCGAGCACCGCCGTTCGGTCTTCGAGGCCGACCACGCCCGCCGCACCGAGGACCTCGACCGCGAGGAGACGACCCGGCGCGAGGCCCTCGAGCGCGAGGTCACCGAGGGCCGCGCCGCCTGGCACCGCGAGCGTGACGAGGAGCAGCAGGCACACGCGCTGGCACTCGAGACCGGTCGCGCCGAACTCGAGTCCGAGGTCACCCGCCGCCGCGCCGAGCTCGACACCGAGGTCGCCGACCGCCGCCGCGAACTCGACGAGGAACTCGCCGCCGCCCGCGCCCAGTGGGACCGCGAACTGGCAGCAGCCCGCACCGCACTCGAGCAGGAGATCGAGGCGGCCCAGGCGCAGCTCCGCGTCGACGAGGAGCAGACCCGCGTCGAGAACGCGCGCCTGGTGCAGGAGACCGCCGACCGGATCGCCCGTGAGCTCGAGGAGCACGACGCCCGGATCGCGCAGGAGCGCGCCGAGGCCGATGCGGCAGCCGAGCGCGCCGTCCGGGAGCACGAGAACGCCATCGCCGCCCGACGCGAGCGCGAGCACGCCGAGGTCGACACCGAGATCGCCGACCGCCGCACCGCCGAGCTCGGGGTGCTCGAGGCCGAGCGCACCGCCCTGCGGCAGGAGATCGACACCGCACGCGCCGCCCTGGTCAAGGAGCGCGACGAGGTCCGTGCCGAGATCGCCCGGGAGCGCGACGAGGCCCGCACGACGCTCGAGTCGGAACTCGCCTCCCGCCGCGACGACGCCGAGCAGGACTACCTGCGGAAGCACCACGAGACGGTCACCGAGACGCAGAAGTACCTGGACGAGGCCAACCTGCAGCTCGCCGAGGCCACGCGCCGCGCGACCGAGGCCCGCGAACGCGCGGAACGCCTGCAGCAGGAGGCCGACGACCTCGAGCGCACCAGCACGGCCGAGGCCCAGGAGCACGCCCGCACCATCGTCGCCGACGCGCAGGACCGGGTGCACCGGATGGTCGCCGACGCCGAGGAGCGCACCGCCGGCGTCATCGCCGAGGCCGAGGACCGCCTGGCGGCGATCCGCACCGAACGCGAAGCCGTCGCGGGCTACCTCGAGAACCTCCGCGGGGTCCTCACGAACGCCACGGGCCTGCTCGGCACGGCACCCGCCGCAGCGTCCGCTGCGGACGCTGCCGACGACGTGGACGCGACCGACCGCTGACGGTCCACGGCCTGGAGGCGCGACCCGCGCCTCCAGGCCGTCCCACCTGGTGCAGGTGGCGGGCCGCAGGGCGTCGTACGGACGTGCTCAGACGGGCCAGTGGGTCGGCAGCGGGGCGCTGCCCGGCACGACGAGGTCGGCGATCGCGTCGAGGACGATCCGCACGTACCGCTCCCCCACCCACAGGTGCTTCGCACCGTCGACGGGCACGACCCGGACGTTCGGGGCGAGCGCGAACCGTGCCGCCGCGGCCTCGGGCTGCAGGAAGTCGTCGTGCTCGGGGACGAGCGCCACGACCGGCACCTCGACGGCAGCCCAACGGGCGAGTTCCTCGTCCGAGGTGCGGTGCAGCGGCGGTGACAGCAGGACGACACCGGCGACCGTGCCGGCCTCGACGTGTTCGAGCGCGTGCTTGAGGATCACCTCGGTGCCGAAGGACCACCCCACCAGCCACGGGGTCGGCAGGCCGCGGTCGACGACCTCGGCGACGGCGGCGCGCAGGTCGAAGCCCTCGGACACGCCCTCGCCGAAGACACCCTCGGACGTGCCGCGCGGCGACGTGACGGACCGGAAGTTGAACCGCAGCACCGCGATGTCGGCGAGGGCGGGCAGCCGTGCCGCGGCCTTCTTGAGGACGTGCGAGTCCATGAACCCGTGCGCGGTCGGCAGGGGGTGGAGCGTGACGATGGTCCCGCGAGCCGGGGTGTCGGCCGGCTCGGCGAGTTCACCGACGAGCGTCAGGTGGTCGTCCGTGACGAGCTCGACATCGGTGCGACGGGCCGGCAGCACGGTGGCGGACCGGATCTCGGTGTCGTGCGGCACGTCGTGCTCGGTCATGCGATGCTCCAGCAGTGGTTGTGCCAGTGCCGGCGCGACGCCAGGTCGGCAGCATCGCCGAGCACGCCGTCCGCACGCCAGACCACCACGTGGGCCGTGCCGGGCAGGACGCTTCCGCCGCACCCCGGGCAGATGTACTCCTTCTGCGCCGACGCGGCCGAGATCGGCTGCACCTGGTACTCGCGACCGTGACGGACCTCGGTGCGCTTCCACGAGCTCATCAGCCGGTCGAGGGTGGTCTCCTCGTCAGGCTCGACGTCGCGACCACGGGGACGCCGCGGTCGGTTGCTGCGCGGCACCCGAGCAGCCGATCAGTACCAGTTGTTGGCCTGGCTGTGTCCCCAGGCACCGCAGGGGGTGCCGTAGACGCCGGCGATGTAGTTGAGACCCCAGGTGATCTGCGTCGCCGGGTTGGTCTGCCAGTCGGCGCCGGCCGTGGCCATCTTGCTGCCGGGGAGGGCCTGCGGGATGCCGTACGCACCGCTGGGGTTGTAGGCGTTCACCCGCCAGCCGGACTCCTTGTTCCACAGCGAGACCAGGCAGTTGTACTGGTCGGTGCCCCAGCCACGAGCCGTGACCTGCTGCAGGGCGATCGCCTGCGCGCTGCCCGGGTCGGGCGTCGCGGCGGTGGCGGCGAGCGTGTTGGCGGCCGAGACCGGCTGGTTCTCGGTGGCCGCGGCGTCCGCGCTGTCGTCGGTGGTCTCGGCGTCGGCGTCGGCTTCGTCCTCTTCGACGACGGGCTTGACGACCTTCGGGGCCGGGACGGTGACGTCGTAGCCGTCACGGTCGGCAGCGGCCACGGCGTAGGTGCCGTGCGCGGTGTACTGCTGCGGCGCCGGCGGCGTCTTCACGAGCACCGGGGTGTCGACGGCGGCCTGTGCCACGTCGGCCTGCAGCGGGTTGAACAGCGAGCCGCCGACGAACAGGAACACGCCGACGAAGGACATCATCGGGGCGACCGCGCGCTTGCGGGCGACGGCGTTCACCGACGACGCGGTGGGCTTGACGAGCTTCGGCGTCGCACGGCGCTGCACCGTCGCGGTGCGCTGCTTCGCGGGACGCTGGTGGGCGTCGACCAGAGCATCGTGGGCGAAGGACGCCACACGCTCGTCGGAGACGCGGTTCGCCGCCACCGACTTCGGCGTGGCGACCGGACCCGTCGTCGCGGGCGCTGCCTGCGGGGTCACCCCGAACGCCGACGTCTCCGTCGTGCGGGTTCGCTGCATTGCCGCGCGGCGCTCACCGGAAGCCTGGAGGCTGAGGTGCTCGCGGGTATCGCGGTCGGAGCTTGAGTCTGCCGTGTGCCTGCCCATGAGTAGGACCAGGGTAACGGAACGATCACGGAAAGCGAAGCACCTGGGGACAGCGCGTCGTCACCGGACAGCGAGCATCACTTCGACGACGGCGTCGAGCAGCGCGTCGACCTGCGCCTCGCGGTACCCGCCGTGCTTCGGGCGGAAGACGATCGAGCGGACCTCGGTGAGGCTGAGCGGCTTGCCCTCGCGGAAGTACCCGGCGAGTCGGGCGGCGAACGCGTCGACGTCCTTCGGGTGGTAGCCGGTGCCGAGCACGCTGACCCGGCTGAACCGCTGCCCGTCGGGCCGCTCGAGCCGCGCCACGACGTCGGAGGCCTTCGTCCGTGCCTCGGCGTACCAGGCCTTCTTGCCGACCTCGCTCATCTCCCGCTCACGCTCGCGGGCCGCGAAGGCGTCCTCGAGTCGCTCGAGTGCGGCGTCGACGTGCGACGTGGAGTAACCGCCCTTGCGCATCGAGAACGCCGTGGCGCGGATCTTCGCGGCCTCGATGCCGGGGGCGCTGTCGTCGGCGGAGTACGCGCGCCGGGCGTCCTCGAGGAAACGCTCGACTTCGTCGACGTCGTAACCGAGGGCGGAACGGGCTGCGGTCGGGAAGGTGGTGGCCACGGCGTCATTCTGCCAGTCCCCGACCGTGGCACAACCTGGACGCGCTGAGTGCGGCGTTCAGCCCGGCCCGACAGCGGTCAGTGGTTGACGATCAGGTACAGCACGTAGGCGACGGCGGCGGACGGCAGGATGCTGTCGATGCGGTCGAGCAGGCCGCCGTGTCCGGGCAGGAACGACGAGATGTCCTTGATGCCGAGGTCGCGCTTGATCATCGACTCGGTCAGGTCGCCGAGCGTGGCCGAACCGGAGATGAGCACACCGAGCAGGACACCGGTCCACCAGGGCAGCCCGAGCATGAACACGGCCACCAGGATGCCGACGACGATGCTCGCTGCCACGGACCCGGCGAAGCCCTCCCACGTCTTCTTGGGGCTGATGCGGGGAGCCATCGGGTGCTTGCCGAGGTTCAGCCCGGTGGCGTACGCACCGGTGTCGACCGCGACGACGACGAGGATGAACCCGATCACCCAGAGGTTGCCGTCCGGCTGGGCGGAGAGCAGCACCACGCATGCTCCGAGCAGCGAGATGTAGGCCTGCACGAACAACCCGTTCGTGAGGTCTCGGGCGACGTTGCCGGCCGGGGGCTTCTGCCGCGCGACGGCGACCTCGACGAGTCGCCAGACGCTGATCAGGACGATGCCGCCGAGCAGGGTGAACAGCGCCGCCACCTGGCCGAGCAGGAACGCCGCCGGCACGATCGCGATCGCGACGGCGACGCTCGGGATCCGCGGGACGTCGCGGCCGGCGAACCGCATCGCGCTCGTGAGTTCGTAGACGCCGACGCCCAGCAGGAACGCCGCGACGACCATGAAGGACGGCGGCCAGAGGAGCAGCGTGCCGAGCATCACGACCGCGAACGCGAGCGCGATGCCGATCGCCGCCGGCAGGTTGCGCCCGGTCCGCGCGGTCAGCGCTTCGTTGCGCGCGCCGAAGTCGGCCTTGCGCTGGCGGAGCTGCGCCTCGAAGTCGGTGCGCGCCGCTCGTGCGCGCGCATCGAAGTCTTGACGGAGCCCCTTCTTCACGGGCCCGCTCGACGCGGGCCCGTGCTCTGCTGTGGGGCGGTCATCGCCCTGGTCGGAGCGACGCATCAGACCTCGAGGAGTTCGGCTTCCTTCTTCTTCAGCGACTCGTCGATCTGGTCGACGTGCTTCTTCGTCAGGGCCTCGAGGTCCTTGTCGCCGCGCGAGATCTCGTCGTCGGAGATCTCACCCTTGAGTGCGTCGAGGTCGTCCTTGGCCTTGCGGCGGATGTTCCGGACGACGACCTTGTGGTCTTCGCCCTTCGTCCGCACGAGCTTGACGAATTCCTTGCGGCGGTCCTTGGTGAGCTCCGGGATCGTCACGCGGACGATGTCGCCGTCGTTCGTCGGGCTGGCGCCGAGGTTCGGGAAGGTCGCGATCGCGCGCTCGATCTCCTTGAGCGCCGTCTTGTCGTACGGCGTCACGATGAGCGTGCGGGCCTCGGGGGTCTGCAGCGACGCGAGCTGCGCGAGCGGCGTCGGCGTGCCGTAGTACTCGACCGGGATCTTCTGGAAGAGCGCCGCGTTGATGCGGCCGGTGCGGACGGTCGAGAAGTCGTCCTTGGCGACCTCGACCGCCTTCGCCATCTTCTCGGTGGCTTCGGTCAGGACATCACTGATCACGGTGTTACTCCTTCGGTACTGGCGTCGAGTCTAGTCAGCGCCGGGGGTCAGTTGCTGACGACGGTGCCGATGCGCTCGCCACGGATCGCGGCCTGGACGTTGCCGTCGCCCTCCATGCCGAAGACGTGCATCGGCATGCCGTTGTCCATGCAGAGCGAGAACGCGGTGGCGTCGACGACCTTGAGGCCCTTGAGCAGCGCGTCCTGGTAGGTCACGTGGTGCAGCTTCTCGGCGGTGGCGTCCTTCTTCGGGTCGGCGGTGTACACGCCGTCGACGCCGTTCTTGGCGACGAGGACCTCGTCCGCCTTGATCTCGAGCGCACGCTGCGCCGCCACCGTGTCGGTGGAGAAGTACGGCAGTCCGGCACCGGCGCCGAAGATGACGACCCGGCCCTTCTCGAGGTGCCGCTCGGCGCGCCGCGGGATGTACGGCTCCGCGACCTGGGTCATCGCGATCGCGGACTGCACGCGGGTCGCAGCGCCCGCCTGCTCGAGGAAGTCCTGCAGCGCGAGTGCGTTCATCACCGTGCCGAGCATGCCCATGTAGTCGGCGCGCCCGCGGTCCATGCCGCGCTGCGAGAGCTCGGCTCCGCGGAAGAAGTTGCCCCCGCCGACGACGATCGCGATCTCGACCTCGCGCGCGGCGACGGCGATCTCCTTGGCGATGGTGCCGATCACGTCGGGGTTCACCCCGAGGGAGCCAGCGCCGAACGCCTCTCCCGACAGCTTCAGCAGAACGCGGCGTCGTCCGGTCTTCTCGTCGGTCATCTGGTCCGCACCCTTCGTCGTGGTCTCGTGGAAATGTACTCGCGGATGTGTCGCGCGCGTGTCGTGCCGGCGCGCGCGAAAAACGGGGCCAGGAACCTGGTTGGTTCCTGACCCCGTCACGGGTTCGTTACGCGCCGACCTTGACGCGGGCGAAGCCCTGGATCGTGATGCCGGCGTTCTCGGCGGCCTTCGCGACGGAGATCTTGTTGTCCTTCGCGTAGTCCTGGTCGAGGAGCGACACCTGCTTGATGTAGGCGTTCACCCGGCCCTCGACGATCTTCGGGAGCGCAGCCTCGGGCTTGCCCTCTTCGCGCGTGATCGCCTCGACGGTCGCACGCTCCTTCTCGATGGCCTCGGCCGGGACCTCGTCGCGGGTCAGGTACGTCGGGTTCGCGAACGCGACGTGCTGGGCGATCGAACGTGCCTCGGCGGCGTTGTCACCCTCGTACGCGATGACGACGGCGATCTGCGGCGGCAGGTCCTGGCTGGTCTTGTGCAGGTAGATCTCGAAGGCCGAGCCCTCGACACGGCGGACCGTGCGGACCTCGAGCTTCTCGCCCAGCGCGGCAGCCGACTCGTTGACGACCTCGAGGACGGTCTTGCCGTCCAGCGGTGCGGCGTTGGCGGCAGCGACGTCGGCGGCACCGGCAGCGGCGACCGCGCCCAGCACCTTGTCGGCGAGGGTAGTGAACTTCTCGTTCTTCGCGACGAAGTCGGTCTCGCTCGCGAGCTCGACGACCGTGGCGGCGCCGTTCTCGGAGGTCGCGACGACGACACCCTCGGAGGTGGCACGGTCGTCGCGCTTGGCGACGGCCTTGGCACCCTTGATGCGGAGCAGCTCGACGGCCTTGTCGTAGTCGCCGTCGGCCTCGACGAGCGCGTTCTTCGCGTCCATCATGCCGGCGCCGAGGTCCTCGCGGAGCTTCTTCACGTCAGCAGCGGTGAAGTTTGCCATTGACTGGAGTCCTTTCTGGACTGTACGTGTGTGGAGAGTGGAGTGCAGTCGGGGCGCCGGACCCGGTGGGGTCCGGCGCCCCGGCGACTCACTCGGCGGGGGTGGTCTCCGCGGCTGCCTCGGCCTCGGCCGTCGGCTCCGCGTTCTTCGCCCCGTCGGCGATCGGCTCGCCGATCTCCTTCGCGGCGACCTGCGCGTCAGCGTCGTTCTCCTCGACCGGGGCGGCGGGCGCCTCGGTCGTGGCGGCGGTCTCGCCACCGAGGAGCTCCTGCTCCCACTCGGCGAGGGGCTCGCTGGCCTCGTCCTCGTCGCCACCGTTGTGGCGGGTCTTCAGGCCCTCGGCCGCGGCGTCGGCGACGATGCGGGTCAGGAGGCCGACGGAGCGGATCGCGTCGTCGTTGCCCGGGATCGGGTACGTGATCTCGTCGGGGTCGCAGTTGGTGTCGAGGATGCCGATGATCGGGATACCGAGCTTCTGCGCCTCGTCGACGGCGAGGTGCTCCTTCTTGGTGTCGACGATCCAGAGCGCGCTCGGGGTCCGCGTGAGGTTGCGGATACCACCGAGGGTCTTGTGGAGCTTGTCCAGCTCGCGCTTCTTGATGAGGAGCTCCTTCTTGGTGAAGCCCTTCGTCGTGTCGTCGAAGTCGATCTCCTCGAGCTCCTTCATGCGCGCGAGGCGCTTGGAGACCGTCTGGAAGTTCGTGAGCAGACCGCCGAGCCAACGCTGGTTGACGTACGGCTGGCCGACGCGGGTCGCCTGCTCGGCGATGGAGCCCTGCGCCTGCTTCTTGGTGCCCACGAAGAGGATCGTGCCACCGTGCGCGACCGTCTCCTTGACGAAGTCGTACGCGCGGTCGATGAAGGCCAGCGACTGCTGCAGGTCGATGATGTGGATGCCCGAGCGCTCGGCGAGGATGAAGCGCTTCACCTTCGGGTTCCACCGACGGGTCTGGTGTCCGAAGTGGACGCCGCTGTCGAGCAGCTGGCGGATGGTGACGACGGCCATGTGCCGTCCTCCTTCTGTGTTCTCGGCGCGCAGCCGTGCTCTCGCACGTCGCTGCGGACCTGTTGCGGTTGTGTCGATCACGACCGTCGGTCGTGGTCCCTGGTGTCCTGGCACGCGACCGCCCGCTCGTGAGAGCGGGACCGGTGGTCGGGTACCGAGCCCGTGAGGGCCTGGTGGACACGCGAAGTCAGCGCGCATCAGCACGCTGCTGGATAGATGCTAACAGAAGGGAGGCCCGGATCACGCGCGCCTCGCGGCTGACGTGATCCGGGCCTCCAGTCCGGCGATCCGTGCGGAACGGACGCGGTGCGCGACCGGCCGATCAGGCCTTGGCGTCCACCGTGTCGCCGTCGGCGGAGATGCCCATCTCCTCGAGCGAGCGGCCCTTGGTCTCCGGGATCTTGGCGATGACGAAGAACAGCGACAGCAGCGCGAACAGCGCGTAGATGCCGTAGGTGACCGTCAGGTTGAAGCCGGACAGCACCGGGAACGAGATAGTCACGATGAAGTTCGCGATCCAGTTGGCGGCCGAGCCGATGCCGAGCGCCGTGGCACGGATGCGGTTCGGGAACATCTCGCCGAGCAGGACCCACATGAGCGGACCCCACGTGGCGCCGAAGGACACCACGAAGAGGTTCGCGAAGATCAGTGCGATGACGCCCCACGAGCCGGGGAGGCTCGGGCTGCCGTCGACGATCGTCGCCTGCGAGAACGCGATGGCGACCATGGTGAGCGAGACGAACATGCCCGCGGAACCGGCGACGAGCAGCGGCTTGCGGCCGACCTTGTCGACCAGGAAGATCGCCACGAAGGTGACGGCGACGTTGACCACCGAGGTGATCGTGGAGATGAGGAACGAGTCCTCCTCCTTGAAGCCGACGGCCTGCCAGAGCGTCGTCGAGTAGTAGAAGATCACGTTGATGCCGACGAACTGCTGCAGCACGGCCAGGATGATGCCCACCCAGACGATCGGCTGGAGCCCGAAGCGGTTGCCCCGGATGGAGCCCTTCTTCTCGTTGGCTTCCTTCTTGATGCCGTCCTGGATCTCCTCCAGGCTCGTGTTCACGGTGTCGCGCGGGACGATCTTGCCCATCACGACGCGCGCATCGTCAGCACGGCCCTTGGTGAGCAGGTAGCGCGGGGACTCCGGCAGCGTGATCGCCAGGACGCCGTAGACGACCGAGGGGATCACCCCGACCAGGAACATCCAGCGCCAGGCGGCCAGGCCCCAGACCTCGGCCGAGGCGCTGCCCGCGGTGACGGCGAAGAGCTGGTCGGACAGGAGCGCGGCGAAGATACCGAGCGTGATCGCCAGCTGCTGGAACGAGGCCAGCCGCCCGCGGATCGCCTTCGGGGAGACCTCGGAGATGTACGCCGGTGCGATGACCGAGGCGGTACCGATGCCGAGACCGCCGACGAGACGCCAGATCACGAGGTCCCACGTCGCGAACGCGAACGCCGAACCGATCGACGAGACGAAGAACAGCACGGCGGCCCAGAACATGATCCGGGTGCGGCCGTAACGGTCGGCGAGGCGGCCGGCGAAGTAGGCGCCGAACGCGCAACCGATCAGGGCCGATGCGACCGCGAAGCCGCTGGCCGCGTCGGAGAGGTTGAACTCGCCCTTGATCGCGTCGACGGCGCCGTTGATGACGGACGAGTCGAAGCCGAACAGGAAGCCACCGACCGCCGCCGCGATGGCGAACAGGGTGACCTTCCCCTTGAACGCACGGTCTTCGCCGTGCCCGGTGGTCGTGGTGGACACGATGCTCCTGGGTTCTGCCGCCGTGCAGTTGTGCAGCACGGTGCCCCGGCGGTCGGCTGGTTCGCCGTCCGAGCGGCGTTGCGTGTTCCGGAGCGGCCCCGACTGTACTCCTCGCTCGGGATCTGGTCATAACCGGGGCGTGATCGGGACGGCGCGGGGCTTGCGCGCCGACGCGGAACGACACTGTCGCCGTCGTACGACGTCGGTTCTGTCGTTTCCGTCCTCGGCACGTTCCTCCCCAAGCCTGGAGGCGCGACTCCCCCTCCACGGATCGCCCACGCCCGCCCCGGGGCCGGGTTCCACCGCCCAGGCTGGGGACATGCGATCGAACGCACGTCCCGTCCTGCTGTCCGTGGTGTGCGCGGCGGTGCTGAGCGTGACCGTGCTGAGCGGGACGGTGCTGGGCGGGACGGCGGTGTTCGGAGCCGGGGCGTCGGTGGGCTCCGAGGCGTCGGTGGGCTCCGGGGTGTCGGTGGGCTCCGGGGCGTCGGTGGGCACTGCCACCGATTCGGGCCGGGTCGAGGCTCGCTGGGTCTGGCCCACCGGATCGCGGGTGGTCGAGCGCGCCTGGGAAGCGCCGTCCTCGGACTACGCCGCCGGCCACCGGGGCCTCGACGTCCCGGCCGCCCTCGGCAGCACCGCCTCGGCGGTGGACGACGGCACCGTGGCGTTCGCCGGCGCGGTCGGTGGCCGCACCGTCGTGACGATCGACCACGGCGACGGACTGGTCAGCACGCTCGACTCGGTGACGTCCCTGGTCGCCGCCGGCGACGAGGTCGTGCAGGGCGCGCCGGTCGGCCGTGTCTCGGTCGGGCACTGTCCGGCGTCGGCGCCGTGCCTGCACCTCGGTGCTCGCGTCGACGGTCGTTACGTCGACCCGATGGCGTACCTGCCACCGGCCGAGTGGCCGGTGCTCCTGCCCGAGTCGGCATGGCCCGGTTGAGCGGAGCCGCCCGGGACCGACCGGGAACCGACTGGAACCGGACGGGACGCACGTCGGCGCAGCGTCAGGCGCGCGGGTGCGCCGTCCGGTAGACCTCGCGCAGCCGGGCCGAGGACACGTGCGTGTAGATCTGCGTCGTGCCGAGGCTGGCGTGACCGAGGAGCTCCTGCACCGCGCGAAGGTCCGCTCCCCCGTCGAGCAGGTGCGTCGCCGCGGTGTGCCGGAAGGTGTGCGGCCCGCTCGGGCCCTCGCCCGGCAGGTCACCGAGCAACCGCGCCACCACGCGGTAGGCACTGCGGACGCCGAGTCGGGCGCCACGGTCGCCGAGGAACAGCGCCGTGCCTGCCGGTCCCTCCGCCCGTGCTGCGAGGGCGGGCCGTCCGCGCTCGAGCCACGCCTCGAGTGCGTCCCGTGCCGGCACCCCGAACGGCACCACGCGTTCCTTGCCGCCCTTGCCGAGCACCCGCACGGTCAGGCGTCCGCGATCGACGTCGGTCACGTCGATCCCGACGAGTTCGCTGACCCGGATGGCCGCGGCGTACAGGAGCTCGACCAGGGCCAGGTCCCGCAGCGCCGCCGGGTCGTCCGTCGCCGCTCGGGCACCGAGCCCGTCGAGCAGGGCGCGCACCTGGTCGGCCGACACGACGCGGGGAAGGTGCGCCCCGCCCTTCGGTGCACGGAGCCGGACCCCGGCGTCGGTCGTCGTCACCCCGGTCTCGCTCGCCCAACGCGTGAACGCCCGCACGGACGAGGACCGCCGAGCGATCGTCGACCGGGCGAGCCCCCGGTGGTCGGCGTCCCACAGCCAGTCACGGAGGAGCTCGAGCTCGACGTCGGCGACGCGGTCGACCCCTCGGGTGTCCGCGAAGGCCACGAGCTGCTCGAGGTCGTTGGCGTACGCGCGCAGGGTCTGCTCGCTGAGGCCCCGCGCGTGCCGGGCATGCCCGAGGAAGGCGTCCACCGCCATCACCAGTCGACCGTCCGTCCGCGCAACCACGACGTCAGCGTACGGCTGTCGACCGTCATGCCCGCCCCCACCCGCCGCCGCTCGCGACGACGAGTCCCTGCAGCTGCGCCAGGGCGAGCGCGTCGGCGACGTCGGCCGTCGACATGCCTGCCCGACGGGCGATCTCGGCTTCGGGCAGAGCGCGACGACCGAGCGCGTCGAGCACCCGGAGCACCTCGGGGTCCTGCCGACCGGACAGGAGCGGTTCGTCCGGCACCGCTCCCCCGCTCGTCCCGGTCGCCGGTCTCGCCGCCGCGACCGGATCGCCGGGGTGCACGACGATCTGCGCCCGCCCCTGCGCGATGAGCCGGTGGCACCCGACCGATGCCGAGGACGCGAACGCTCCCGGGACCGCGAACACCGGCCGGCCGAGCTGCGCTGCGTGGTGGGCCGTGTTGAGCGCCCCGGACCGGGCGCCCGCTTCGACCACGACCGTGACGTCGGCCAGCGCGGCGATCAGCCGGTTCCGGGCGAGGAAACGCCACCGCGTCGGTCGCGTCCCCGGTGCCGACTCAGCGAGCAGCGCCCCCTGCCGCGCCACGTTGTGGAGCAGCTGCGCGTTGCCCACCGGGTAGAGCTGGTCGATGCCACCCGCCAGGACGGCGACCGTGGGCGTCCCGGCGGCGACGGCGACACGGTGCGCCACCGCGTCGATGCCGTAGGCACCCCCGCTCACGATGAGGAATCCCGCGTCCGCAGACGTCGAGGTGATCTCCGCCGCGGCCTCGGCACCGGCCACCGTGTTCGCCCGGGACCCCACGACGCCCAGCGCCGGCGTCCCGTCGCCGAGGCGCGCACCCGTGCTGCGCGTCCAGAGGACCACCGGGGCGTGCGGCCCGAGGTCGTCCATCGCGGGCGGCCACCCGTCGCTCTCGGGGACCAGCAGTCCGGCTCCGACCGCAGCGGCCGCCGCGAGCACGTCGCCCACCTCGACAGCGGCCAATCGGGGCCGCCAGCGTTCCACCGCGGTCTGCAGCACGCCGAGCAGCACCGCTGGGTCCTCCGCACCCGGCACCTCGGCGTCGACGCAACATCCCAGCAACGAATCGAAGTCTCCGTCCGCGGCGAGCAGCACCGCACCGAGCGCACGTTCCGGTCCGAGGCCGGTGAGGAGCTCTCCGGCGACGGAGTCCCCCGGTTCGACGATGGCCGACCAGGCAACCCGCGCCGCGGCCTGCACCGGATCCACCGCGGCACCGCTCCGTCCCAGCAGGCGCGCCACCGTGTCGAGGAGCTCCGTGCCCGCCAGCATCACAGCGCGCTCCGCAGGGCCAAGGCGCCGCGGACGTGCGCACCCGTGGGCCGCTCCACCGCGTCGAGGTCGGCGAGCGTCCACGCCAGTCGCATCACACGGTCCCACCCGCGCATCGTCAGGGTCCCGAGGTCGAGTGCGCGGTCGAGGTCCGCCGTCGACCCGGGTTCGATTCGCCCCTCGGCTCGGAGCCACGTCCCGGTGACCTCGGCGTTGCGCGTCCATCCTGTGCCGTGCAGTCGCTCCGCCATCCGGGCTCGTGCTGCCGCGACCGCCGCACGCGCCAGCGCCGTCGTCGGGGTGCTGCCGTCCGCCTCCCGCATCCGACCCGTCGTCACCCGGGGCACCAGCACCCGGATGTCCATCCGGTCGAGCAGCGGCCCGGACATGCGGCCGAGGTACCGGCGGACGGTGCTCGGTGAGCACTCGCACGGCTGCCCGTGCGCACCACCGGCGTTGCCGCACGGGCAGGGGTTCGCCGCCAGGACGACCTGGCAGCGTGCGGGGAACTCGGCCGCTCCAGCCGCACGGTGGATCGTGATCCGCCCGGACTCGAGCGGTTGCCGGAGCGCGTCGAGCACGGCCCGCGGGAACTCCGGCGCCTCGTCGAGGAACAGGATGCCCCCGGTGGCGCGCGACACCGCTCCGGGGCGCAGGACCCCGGACCCACCGCCGATGAGCGACACCGCCGACGCGGAGTGGTGCGGGGCTTCCCACGGTGGCTTCGTGCTCCACGACGCGGGGCCCAGCCCAGCGACGGACCGGACTGCGGCGACCTCGAGCGCGGTCTCGTCGTCGAGGTCGGGCAGTAACCCGGGCAGCCGTTCGGCGAGCATGGTCTTGCCGGCGCCCGGCGGCCCGAGCAGCAGGGCATGGTGTCCACCGGCCGCCGCGGCGATGAGTGCTCGGACGCCGACCGGGTTCCCCACGACGTCCGACAGCTCGGCTACGGGACGCGGCACAGCCGTGACCGGGACCGGCAGCACCGGGTCGACCTCGACCGTCGGTAGGAGCGCCCCGGCGTCGATCGCCGCCGCCCGCAGCGAGTCCACGCCCCGGATCCGGACCCCGCCGACCACACGGGCCTCGGTCAGGTTGCCGACGGGCAGCACGACGCGGTCCACACCGGCGTCGCGCGCGGCGATCAACATCGGGATCACGCCGGGGACCGGACGCACCCGCCCGTCGAGGCCGAGCTCGCCGATGTAGACGATGCGCTCCGAGACGTCCGGCGCGAGACCGGCACCGGCGAGCACGGCCATCGCGATGGCGAGGTCGAACCCCGAACCGCGTTT
Organism: Curtobacterium sp. MCPF17_021; assembly: GCF_003234605.2. NCBI lineage: Bacteria > Bacillati > Actinomycetota > Actinomycetes > Micrococcales > Microbacteriaceae > Curtobacterium > Curtobacterium sp. MCPF17_021. The sequence goes on from NZ_CP126252.1 coordinate 2,333,015, forward strand.
CGGGATCGCCGCCGGGGTCAGGTTCACGGTGATCCGGCGGGCGGGCAGCGGGCACCCCGCGTTCGCCGCCGCGGATCGCACACGTTCCCGTGCCTCACCCAACGAGGTGTCGGGCAGACCGATGATGCTGAACGCCGGGAGCTGACTGGTCAGGTGCGCTTCGACCTCGATCCGCCGACCGGTGACCCCGAGCAGCGCGACCGCGGCAGCGCGCCCGATGCCCGTCACAGGACACCAGCCAGGTGCTCGACGACCGTGCGGGGCCCGTCGACGTGGACCGCGACGACGTCCACCCGGACCGCGCGCGCCGAGACCCCGGGATGCGCGTCGAACCACTCGGGCACGAGTCGCCGCATCCGGGTGAGCTTCGCCGCCGTGATCGCCTCGAACGGGTGACCGGTGGCGGCCCCGGAACGGGTCTTCACCTCGATGAAGGCGAGCGTGCAGGAATCCCACGCGACGATGTCGATCTCCCCGCGGGCACATCGCCAGTTCCGCTCGAGCACGCGGAATCCCCGGGCTTCGAGCCAGGCCACCGCTCGTTCTTCACCGAATCGTCCGAGTCGGCCGTTCCGGAGCGACCGCCCCGGTGCTCGTTGCACGTCTTGTTCCATGTCGTTGCCTCCACGACAACGATCTCCGGAACGAACACACCGATCGGCGGACTCGGGGAGTCTGTGGAATCAGTGCGGACGAATTGCCCCTGTGGAGGAAAGAAGAAGGACCCGGGCGATCGAGATCACCCGGGTCCTGCTGCGACGAGCGTCAGTGCGCTGCTGCGTATGCTTCCTGCACCTGCGTCGAGATGCGCCCGCGGGAGGAGACCTCGTACCCGTTCTCCTTGGCCCACTCGCGGATCTTGCCGAGTTCTTCGGAGTTGCCGCGCTTCGGGGCGGACTTCGGCGCGGAACCGCCGCCGGTGCGACGACCGGAGACCTTGCGCGCTGCGGCGATGTAGTCGGAGATCGCCTCGCGGAACTTGTCGACGTTGTCGTTCGACAGGTCGATCTCGTACGACGAGCCGTCGAACGCGAATTCGACCGTCCGGCCTTCACCGGTGGTGATGGGGGAATCGTCGAGGTCGTCGACGAGCTGGACGGTGACCTTCTGTGCCATGGGGTGCTCCTGTTCGTGGGGCGGTTATTTCCCCATCAGAATAGCGCGCACAATTCCCCGGCGGTCCGGATCAGCGGCGATTCACCGAGAAAGAAGCAGGAGAAAGGAAATTGACGATCACTCGTCGAGTGCGAGTTCCTTCGGCAGTTCGAGTTCCCGCGTCGTGAGTTCCTCGACATTCACGTCCTTGAACGTGAGTACCCGGACACCCTTGACGAACCGGTCGGAACGGTAGACGTCCCAGACCCAGACGTCGTTCATCGTCAGTTCGAAGTAGAAGTCGTGCTCCGTGTCACGGCGCACGAGTTCGACCTCGTTCGCCAGGTAGAAACGGCGCTCCGTCTCGACCACGTAACGGAACTGCGACACCACGTCGCGGTACTCGCGGTACAGGGCCAGCTCGACCTCGCGGTCGTAGTCGTCGAATTCGTCCTCATCCATTGCGCCCACAGTCTACGGCGACGGAGGCCCGTGCGGACGACGGGCTCAACCGGCGAGGGCGTCGAGTTCGTCGAACCCGTCCAGCGCGACGCTCGAGGCCTGGTGCAGCCACGACTTCCGGTGCAGCGCGTGCGCCCCGATCGCCCGGATCGCGTCGTAGTGCGCCGTCGACCCGTAGCCCTTGTTCGACACCCACCCGTAGTGCGGAGCCTCGTCGTGCGCGGAGATCATGAGCGCGTCACGAGCGACCTTGGCCACCACGGACGCCGCGGCCACCGAGGCGCAGTCGCGGTCGGCCTTGACCCGGACGACGACCTCGAGCGGGTCGGCGGCCGGACGGAGCGACGCGGGCAGCGCACGGCTCAACCAGTCGAACGAGCCGTCGAGCACCACCACCGCGCCGTCGAGGGACACCCCGTCGGCGACCAGGGAGCCGAGCGCCTGCGCACCGGCTGCACCGAGAGCGGGCACGATGCCCTGCTGGTCGACGAAGTCCGCCGAGGCCATGCCGACCGCCGTGCGCGCCCAGCGCTGCACGACGGGCACGAGGTCGGTCCGGCGCGCCTCCGACAGCAGCTTCGAGTCCGCGAGCCCCTGGGGCACACGACCGATGTCGAGCGTCACCGCGGCCACACCGACGCCGACCGGACCGGCGATGGCGCCACGGCCGACCTCGTCCATGCCGATGACCGTCACGCGGCCCTCGGCGAGCAGACGTTTCTCGACCCGGAGCGACGGACGGACGGCGGTCACTCGTCGCGCTCCTCCACGCCGGCGAACACCTCGGGGTGGTCGTCGAGCCACGTCCAGCGGCTCGCCGGCCACGAGATGACGAACGCGCGGCCCGTGACGTCGGACATCGGGACGAAGCCCTTCGACGGGGTGTCGCCGTTGTACCGGGAGTCCTTCGAGTCGTTCCGGTTGTCGCCCATCACCCAGATGGTGCCCTTCGGCACGGTGACCGAGAAGTCGGTCGCCGAGGCCGGGGCGCCGGCGGGGAGCTTCAGGTACGGCTCCTTGATCGGCACACCGTTCACCGACATCTGCCCGAGGTCGTTGCAGCAGGACACCTTGTCACCGGGCAGACCGATGACGCGCTTGATCAGGTGGTCGTCGCTGTCACCGGTGCCGAGACCGACCTGGGTCAGTGCCCAGTCGATGGCCTTCGCGGGCTGGGTGTCCGGCGTGACACTCGGCACCTCGGACCCGGTGAGCCAACCGCCCGGGTCCTTGAAGACGACGACGTCTCCCCGCTTCAGTGCCACGGCGCCGGGGACGAGCTCGTTCACGATGACGCGGTCGTTGATCTGGAGCGTGTTCTCCATCGACGCCGACGGGATGTAGAACGACCGGATCAGGAACGTCTTCACCAGGAACGACACGAGCAGTGCCGCGATGAAGATGATGACGAGGTCGCGGAGGAATGTGAGGACACCGTTCCGTTGCTTCTCGGCACGTGGCCTGCGCCCGGAATCCTCTGTCGTGTCCGTCATTTCCGCTCTCGTTCGAACCACTGACTCCCCGCAAATGGGAAGAGCCCCCCGTCGATGCACAACCGTACATGGACGAGGGGCTCGCAGCGGCGTCCGGCTCGCGGACGTTCACTGTGAAGGCGATCAGGCGTCGCGCTTCTCCTTGATCTTGCGGCGGGCCGCCTTGCCGCGGAGCTCGCGCAGGTAGTAGAGCTTCGCACGACGGACGTCACCCTTGGTGACGATCTCGATGTGGTCGATGATCGGCGAGTGCACCGGGAACCAGCGCTCGACGCCGACCTGGAAGCTCACCTTGCGGACCTTGAAGGTCTCGCCGATGCCGTGGCCCTGACGGCCGATGACGACTCCCTGGAAGACCTGGATACGCGAGCGCGTGCCTTCGATGATGTTGACGTGCACCTTGATGGTGTCGCCGGGACGGAAGTCCGGGACGTCGGTACGCAGCGATGCTGCGTCGACGTTGTCGAGGAGCTGGCTCATGGTGGGTTTCACTCTCTGCGGACGCGCACGGGTCGCCGCGGATCGAAGGTTCGGAAAGTGGTGGTGCGTGCCCGGTGTCGGCGACTCCCCCGTGGCAGAGTCCAGCCAGGGCACAGCGCTCAATACTGCCACAGAGAGCGCTGGAGACAAAACGACGAGGATGGACCCATGATCGAACTCCGCACCCCCGCCGAGCTGGACGGACTGCGCGTCGCCGGCCGGTTCGTGGCCGACGTCCTCGACGAACTGCTCGAGACCGTCGACGTCGGCGTCAACCTGCTCGACCTCGACCGCGTCGCGGCCCGGATGATCGCCGAACGCGGGGCGGAGAGCTGCTACGTCGACTACCACCCGTCGTTCGGCATGTCACCGTTCGGCAAGAACCTCTGCACCTCGGTCAACGACGCCGCCCTGCACGGCCTGCCGCACGACCGCACCCTGCAGGACGGCGACCTGGTGAGCCTGGACTTCGCCGCGAGCGTGGACGGCTGGGTCGCGGACTCCGCCGTCAGCGTCCAGGTCGGCACGCCGCGCGACGAGGACCAGGCACTGATCGCCACGGTCGAACGGGCACTGGCCGCCGGCATCGCCCAGGCGGCTCCCGGCAACAAGCTCGGCGACGTCTCGCACGCCATCGGTCACGTGGCGCACCAGGCCGGTCACGACGTGAACCTGCAGTTCGGCGGGCACGGCGTCGGTCGCACGATGCACGGGGACCCGCACGTGCCGAACGACGGCCGTCCGGGTCGCGGCCTGAAGCTCCGGCCGGGTCTGGTCGTCGCGATCGAGCCGTGGCTCATGCAGACCACCGACGAGCTCTACCAGGACGACGACGGCTGGACGCTGCGCAGTGTCGACGGATCGCGTGCCGCGCACGTCGAGCACACCGTGGCGGTCACCGAGGCCGGCCCCGAGGTCCTGACCCTGCGTCGCGCCCAGCGCGACCAGTAGCGAGCCTGGAGGCGCGGCACCAGCTGGCACCGCACCTCCAGTCCGTCACGCGTCGTCCCCACCCCACGGAAGCGACAGATCTCGCGGCCCGCGGACCGTCACAACAGCGAAAGCGACAGATCTCCGCGGATGTTCCGCGGAGATCTGTCGCTTTCGCGAGACGGGTGACGCTACGCGTCGGGCAGCAGGTCCGGACGGACGCGCCGCGTCCGCTCCAGCTGCTGCTCGTGCCGCCAGGCACCGACGCGGGCGTGGTGCCCGCTGAGCAGGACGTCGGGGACGTCGAGGCCGCGCCACGACGCGGGCTTGGTGTACGAGGGGTACTCGAGCAGGCCGTCCTCGTGGGACTCCTCGACCAGCGACTCGGGGTTGCCGACGACGCCGGGGACGAGTCGTCCGACGGCCTCGATCATGGCCATCGCCGCGACTTCGCCACCGTTCAGCACGTAGTCGCCGAGCGAGAGCTCGACGACGGTGGCGCGCGACGACGCCCACTCGAAGACGCGGGCGTCGATGCCCTCGTACCGCCCGCAGGCAAACACGAGGTGCTCCGACGTCGACGCGAGCGACCGCGCGATCGACTGCGTGAAGGGCGTGCCGGCCGGCGTCGGGACCACCAGGGTCGACGAGCCGTCGGGGAGGAAGAGCGCTTCGAGCGCCTGCGCCCACGGCTCCGGCTTCATCACCATGCCGGCGCCACCGCCGTACGGGGTGTCGTCGACGGTGCGGTGCCGGTCGGTGGTCCACGATCGCAGGTCGTGCACGTGCAGGTCGAGCAGCCCGCCGGAGCGGGCTTTGCCCAGCAGGGACACGTCGAGCACGGAGAAGAACTCCGGGAAGATCGTGACGATGTCGATCCGCACGGGGACTAGTCCGTGACCGTCTCGGGGCGCGAGGTGTCCTCGGGATCCTCGAACAGGCCCTGCGGCGGCGTGACCGTGACGGTGCCGGCCGCGATGTCGACCGCGGGCACGATGGCCGAGACGAACGGCACGAGGACCTCGCCGCGGGACGGCGTGTCGATCGCGAGCAGGTCCTGGGCGGGCATGTGGTCCACACGGGCGACGGTGCCGACCTCGACGCCGTCACGCAGGACCTTCAGCCCGACGAGCTGGTGGTCGTACCAGGCGTCGTCCTCGCCGGTCTCGGCGTCGGCGTCCTGCTCGACCCAGAGGATGATGCGGGCCAGGGACTCGGCCGCGGTGCGGTCGTCGATCCCGGCGAAGAACGCGACGGGGTGACCGTTGTACCAACGGAGTTCGTCGAGCTCGAGGGTCTTGCCCGACCACGGTGAGTCGTCGGGGACCTGGAGCGTGAAGGTGGCGCCCGGGGTGAACCGACGATCCGGGTCGTCGGTGTAGAGCTCGAGCTTGATGCCGCCCTTGAGCCCGTGCGCCTTCGTGATTCGACCCACCCGGAGCTGGGTCGTCTCCCTAGGAATCGGTGTCCACCACGTCGACCCGCACGCGCTTGCCGTCGGCCAGGGCCGTGACGAGCGTGCGGAGCGCCTTGGCGGTGCGCCCGGCGCGACCGATCACGCGGCCGAGGTCCTCGGGGTGCACGCGCACCTCGAGGACCTCGCCGCGTGGGGAGGTGGAGCTGGCGACGCGCACGTCGTCAGGGTGATCGACGATCCCCTTGACGAGGTGCGTCAGCGCGGATTCGAGCAAGGACTACGCCTCGGTCGTCTCGTCGGCGGTCTCGGCGTCGTCGGCCTTGGCGGCGGGAGCCGTCTTCTCCGACTTCGGCTTGAGCACGGCCTTCTTCGAGGAGTCGACCTGGAAGGCCGGCTTCGGCTCGGCGACCTTGACCTTGGACTCGGTGTCCTTCTCGCCCTTGAACTTGGCCCAGTCGCCGGTCAGCTTGAGGAGGGCCGCGACCTGCTCGGTCGGCTGCGCGCCGACGCCGAGCCAGTAGAGCGCACGCTCGGACTCGATCTTGATGACCGAGGGCTCCTCGGTCGGGTGGTACTGACCGATCTCCTCGAGGACACGACCATCGCGCTTGGTGCGCGAGTCGGCGACGACGATGCGGTAGTAGGGCGCACGGATCTTACCGAGACGCTTCAGACGGATCTTGACAGCCACAATTGCTCCTGTTTGCTTTCGTTGTGGTTGAACTGGAACCGCGGGCGTGGGGGCACACACGGCGAAAGCTCGAGAGAGATCGCTCACAGCTGGATAGAGGGTCGAGCTGCGGCGATTCGACCGTTCATTCTTGCAGATTCCCGGCCGTGATGCGAGCCGACTCGCTACGGCGCGAGGCGCCGCACCGCTTCGAGGGCCTCGGACGTCGCCCGGACCGCGTCCACGCTCCGTGCGTCGCGCGCGCCGCCGACGACGGCGTACGGCACGCCGGCGGCCTGGAGGCCCGTCACGAGTCCGTCAGGCGCGTCGCCCTCGGCGTCGGTCGCGCGCTCCTGCCCGGCGCAGACCACGACGGTGTCCGCCGGGACGCCGACCTCGTCCCCGTGCTCGTCGCGGATCCAGAGCACCCCGGGTTCGATGCGCAGGTACTCCTGCACGCCGCCGACCATCCGCACCCCGGCATCCCGCAGCCGGCCGATCGCGACCCAGCGCGAGGTGATGCCGATCCCCTGGCCGAACTTGCCCGAACGCCGGAGCACCGTCACCTGGGACCCCGGTCGGGTGGTGCGCCGTGCCGCGGGGAGGCGCTGCGGCACGTCGCCGACGAGCTCCTCGGACACGTCGAGGTCCCACCGGGCCGCGAACTCGGCGGCCCGGACGACCTCGTCGGGCGACTCGGTCAGGAACGCCGCGGTGTCCACGCCGATGCCGCCGCCGCCGATGATCGCGACGGTGCCCTCGGGTACGCCGTTCCGCAGGGCCTGCTCGTAGGACAGCACGTGCGGCAGGTCGCTGCCGGGGACGTCGATGCTCCGCGGGACGACCCCGGCCGCGAGCACGACGGCGTCGCTGTCGACGAGGTCCCGAGCCGTCGCCGGGCGTCCGAGGTGGATCGTGGCGCCCCGCTCCGCGAGCTCGGCGCGGGCGGACCGCACCGTGGCGGCGTAGTCCTCCTTCCCCGGGACGAGTGCGGCGAGGCCGAACTGGCCGCCGAGGCGGTCGGAGGCCTCCCAGACGGTGACGTCGTGGCCCCGACGTGCGGCGTCCACCGCGGCGGCGAGCCCGGCCGGTCCGCCACCGACGACGTCGACGCGCTTCGGGTCGGTGGTCGGGCGAGCGAGGAACGCGACCTCGCGGGCGGCACGGGGGTTCACGAGGCAGGACACCGGTGCGCCGATGATCGAACGGTCGAGGCACGCCTGGTTGCAGCCGATGCAGGTGTTCACCAGGGCGAACCCGCCCGCGAGCGAGCGCGACACGATGGCGGGGTCGGCGAGGAACGGCCGGGCGAGGGCGACGGCGTCGATCAGTCCGTCGCTGAGCACGGCCTCGCCGTCGCGCAGGTCTGTCATCCGGTTCGACGCGATCACGCGGACGTCCGGGTGCGGGGACGCACGCACCACCGCGGCGATCCGTGTCGCGTACGCCAGCCAGGCTCCGTGCGGCACCGAGGCCTGCACGGTCGGGGTGCGGGACTCGTGCCAGCCGATGCCCACCGAGATGCCGTCGAGTCCGAGCGGCAGCAGGTCGTGCACGAGCGCGTCGACCTCGTCCTCGGTCGACGAGCCGGGCATCAGGTCGGCGCCGGACAGCCGGATGGTCACGGCGAGCTCGGGCACCGCGGCGCGCACGGCCCGGACGACCTCGATCGCGAAGCGCCGACGCCGTTCCGCGTCACCGCCCCACTCGTCGTCGCGCAGGTTCGTCAGCGGTGACTGGAACTGGTTGATCAGGTACCCCTCGGACGCCATGATCTCGACGCCGTCGAACCCGATCGTGCGGGCGGTGCGGGCCGCGGCGGCGAAGTCCTCGATGGTCCGCTCGACCTCGGCCGACGTCAGCTCGGTCGGCACCACACCGCGGGCGGCCGCCCACGGCAGGGCCGAGGGCGCCACGACGCGCTGCGGGTCGCCGTGCCGGTCGACCATGCCCGACGCGAGCGCGTACCGCCCGGCGTGGAACAGCTGCGCCAGGATGGTCCCGCCCTCGTCGTGCACGGCGTCGACCGCCACCCGGAACCGCTCGTCGGCTCCCCCGACGCCGAACACCGCGAAGTCCGGACCTCCGCGGGCCTCGTCGTTCACCGCGATGCCGCCGGTGATGATGCACGCCGCTCCGCCGGCCGCCCGTTCACGGTAGAAGGCGGCCATGCCGGCTCCACCGTCGTCGTGTACCTCGAGCCCGGTGTGCATCGACCCCATCACCACCCGGTTCGCCAGGTGCAGGGGGCCGAGGGTCCAGGGTGACGCGACGGTCCGGAGGGACTCCGGCACGACGGGGGCGGAAGCGACGCTGCTCATGCGCCTATTCTGCGGCGTCCGCGCCCGGAGCGTCGGCCGGCAGCACCGCGTCGCGGAGGGGCGACGTCGTGTCCGACCAGTACGGCGGGGCGATGACCGTCAGCCCGCCGTCGACCGAGAGCACCTGCCCGGTGATGTACCCGGCCTTGTCCGACAGCAGGAAGTCGACGGCGTCGGCCATGTCATCGGCCGTCCCAGGGCGCTGCAGCGGGAGCTTCTCGAGGACGGTGTCCATCGGCGCCTGCCCGGGGACCTTCGTGTAGAAGTACTCGAGCGAGTCGGTGTCGATGAGGCCGCCGTTCACCGCGTTGACCGTGATCTGACGCGGACCGAACTCCACCGCCATGTACTTCATGTACGCCTCGCTCATGGCCTTGGCGGCACCGAGCGCGGCGTAGGTCGGGAATGCCCGGAGTGATCCGTACGAGGTCACGACGACGATGCGGCCACCCCGGTCCATGAGTTCCGCGGCGCGCTGGGCGCCGAGCACGAACGAGCGGGCGTTCGTGGCGTAGCTGCGGTCGAGGTGGTGCAGCTTGAGGTCGGCGACGGGCTTGAACGCGCTGGCGGCGGCGTTCGCGACGAACATGTCGAGGCGTCCGTAGGTGTCGCGCACCAGGTCGAACAGGGCGTCGATCGACTCCGGCTGCTCGATGTCGACCTGCGCCGTGATGCCGTCGCCGCCGGCCGCCTTGACGTCGGCCAGGGACTCCTCGGCCAGGTCGGCGTTGCCCTTGTACGTCACCACGACGGTGACGCCGCGCTGGCCGAGCTTCTGCGCGAGCAGGCGGCCGATGCCGCGCGAAGCGCCGGTGATCAGTGCGATGGGCGAGCTGAGTGCGATGGGTGCGTTGGTGCTGTCGGTCACTGCGGTCCTTTGCGTGCGTGGGGACGGACGGGAGGCGCGGGGCGGGCCCGCCACGGGCCTCCAGTCCGGTGGTTGGTTGCGGTCTAGAACCCGGCCTTGCCGGTCACGACGGCGCGGCCGACGACCAGCTTCTGGATCTCGTTGGTGCCCTCTTCGAAGCGCTGCGCGCGTGCGTCGCGGTAGACGCGCTCGATGGCGTTGCGCTTCCAGTAGCCCTGCCCGCCGTGCACCTGCAGGGCCTTGTCGGTGACGCGCGCGAGCATGTCGACGGCGACCATCTTCGAGGCACTGGACAGGGTGCCGGCGTCGGGACGGTCTTCCTCGTAGGCGCGAGCGGCCTCGAGCACCAGGGCGCGTGCTGCGGCGATGTCAGCGTAGTTCTCGGCCAGGTAGAACTGGATCGCCTGGCGGCTGGAGAGCTGCTTGCCGAACGTCTCACGCTTGTTCGCGTACTCGACGGCGAGCTCGTTCGCCCGCTCCGCGAGCCCGACGGCGCTCATCGCGACGGACACCCGGCTCGGCAGCAGGAAGCCGCCGAGCGCGACCTCGAGACCCTGGCCCTCGGCGCCGAGCAGTGCACTCGCCGGGACGGGCACGTCGGTGAAGCGCAGGATCGCGTGGTCGGTGCCGCGGATGCCCATGGTGTCGGAGTCGTCGATCACCTCGGCACCCGGCAGCCCGTTGTTCGGCATGAGGAACGCGACCGTGCCGTCCTGGCCGCTCGTCCCCTCGAGGCGGGCGGCGATGAGCCAGTAGTCGGCCTTGACGCCGAAGGTGATGAGGTGCTTCTCGCCGTTCATCACGTAGGTGTCGCCCTCGCGCCGGACGGTCGTGCGGATGTCCGCTCCGGTGCCCGCGGTGGCCTCGGTCAGGGTGAACGCGACGAGCGTGTCACCGGCGACGGACGGCTTGACGACCTGCTCGATCTGCTCCGGCGTCGCGTAGGGGGCCATCGCGCGCCAGGTGCCGTTGATGACGTGCACGAGCATGCGGATGGAGGCGTGCGAGCGGGAGACGACCTCCATGATCTCGAGGTAGCGCGAGAACGGGATGGCCCGTCCGCCGAGCTCGGTCGGGGCAGCGAGGCTGAGCCACCCCTTGTCCTTGAGCTCCTGGAACAGCTCGGGAGCGACCCGGCCGGTGCGCTCGATCTCGTCCGCCCACTCCTCACCGGGGCCGCGGACCCACTCCGTGACCTCGGCCTTGAGCTGCTGGAAGGCGGCTTCGTCGAAGCCCGTGCTCGTCTGCTCGACGATCGTCATCGTGTCTCGTTCTCCTTCGTCGCGACGAGCGCGGCCGCCTGCTCGCGCAGGATGTTCTTCTGGACCTTGCCGACCGCGTTGCGCGGCAGCTCGGTGGTGTACTCGAGTCGCTCCGGCCAGTAGTACTTGCTCACGCCGGCCGTGTCGAGGTACTGCTGCATCCCGGCGAAGTCGAGCGGCTCGTCCGCGCGGGCGTTCACGACCCAGGCGCAGGCACGCTCGCCGAGCCGCTCGTCCGGCATCGCCACGATCGCGACGTCCGTGACCAGCGGGTGCTGGTACAGCAGGTTCTCGATCTCGACGACGGGGATCTTCTCGCCGCCGCGGTTGATCACGTCCTTCACGCGCCCGGTGATCGACAGGAAGCCCTTCTCGTCGACCTTCGCCAGGTCGCCGGTCCGGTACCAGCCGTCCGCGGTGAACACGTCGTCGGTCAGGTCCGGGCGGTCGAGGTAGCCCGCGAACATCGTCGGCGAGTGCAGCTCGAAGTTGCCCTCGGTCCCGGCGGGCAGCTCGATCCCCGCGTCGTCGACGATGCGGATCGCGATGCCCGGCAGCGCTCGGCCGTCGTGGCCGTAGGCGTCGGCGGGGTCGTCGCTCGGGCTGGACAGGGCCCCGAGACACGTCTCGCTCGTCCCGAAGGCGCCGAGGATGGCGCTGCCGAGCACCGTGCTCGCTCGCTGGGCCAGTGCGCGGGGCACCGCGGCGCCCGTCGGCACGAAGATCCGGAGCGACTCGGGCTGCGGAGCACCGGCCTCGACCAGGTCGACGAGGTCGGTCAGGAACGGTGTCGCGCACTGCACGAAGGACGCCCGGGCGACGCCGAACGCCTGCTCGAGTGCGACGCGGCCGTCCCACACCGGCTGGATGACCTGCGGGGCACCGAGCCGGAACGCCAGCAGCATGCCGTACAGGAACCCGGTCTGGTGCGCGAGCGGCGACGGGATGTAGATGCGGTCGGCGCTGGTCAGCCCGGACTGCGCCACGTGCATGGCGGTCGCGAGCCCGAGCGTGCGGTGCGGGTGCTGCACGCCCTTCGGCTCCCCCGTGGTGCCGGAGGTGAAGAGCAGCTGGCAGACGTCGTCCGGCCCGGGAGCGTGCGACGCGATCTCGTCGACGTCGACGTGCACGGCGGCGAGGGCGTTCTCGAAGTAGCGCCAGTGCCAGTCGCTCGCCACGACCCGTTCCAGGGCGTCGGCGGGCAGCGGCGGCTGGTTCGTCGGGGTGTCCCCCTGCCCGCGGGCCTCGGCGCGGAGCACGATGACGTGCTCGAGCGACAGGCGGCGGTCCTGCGCGGCGGCCTCGTCGATGACGTCGAGGAGTTCGAGCGCTGGACGGCGCTTCCGGAACACGTTCGGCAGGAAGACCACACGGGCCTTCGAACGCGCCAGCGTCATCGTGGTCTCGCGGGGACCGAACACCGGCATGATCGGGGTCGCGACGGCGCCGATCTGGATCGCACCGAGGGTGATCGACACGAACTCGCGCCAGTTCGGCAGCTGCATCGCGACGGATTCACCCGTGCGCACGCCGAGTTCGAGCAGCAGGGCGGAGACCCGGTCGGCCTCGTCCTGCAGCTCCTTCCACGTGGTGTTCGCGGGGGTCGCACCGCCGACCTCGATCACGGCCAGGCCGTCGGGGTCGGTCTGGGACAGCGCACGGACCCGCTCGCTCAGGACGAGCGGGTCGGCGTCGACGCCGGCGAGCTCGGGCACGGCGACGGCGGGCTGCGGGGCGGTGGGCTGTGCTGCGGGCTGCGGGGCGGTGGGCTGCGCGGTGGGCTGCGCAAGCGGCTGCTCGGTTGGCTCGGGCGCCGCAGACGTCTCGAGGGGCGTGCCCAGGTGCGTGCGGACCCCGTCGGCCTCGGCGGCGTCGATCCGGTCGTCCCGCGCCGCCTGGGCCGCGAGCCGGTCGCCGACGGACATGTCGAGCCCGACGGAGTTCATCGCCTCGAGGAACGTCGGGTAGGAGATCCGGTAGGCACGGGGGTAGGTCAGGCCGGACACCCCGTCGGCACCCGAGGCCGCGACCGCGAGCGACATCAGCACGCGGTGGTCGTTGAACGAGGACATCGGCGCTCCGTGCAGCCCGGCCGCACCGACACCGGTGACGCGCAGCTCGTCCGCGCCCTGCTCGGCACGGCCCCCCATCCGGTTGAGCTGGAGCATCGCCGCCACGCGGTCGGACTCCTTCAGCCGGATGTGCGCGACGTTCCACAGTCGGCTCGTGCCCTCGGCGAAGGTCGCCATCGTGGACAGCACGGGCAGCAGATCCGGGATCGGACGGCAGTCGACGTCGAGCGGCCGGAGCGGGGACCCGTCGTGCTCGATCCGGACGAAGCCGGTCTCCTCGTCGATCCGCATCGGGACACCCATCGCGGTCGCGAGGTCCAGGAACTCGCTCTCCGGGTGGTCGGTCTCGGCCGTCGTCGTGGCCGTCATGCCCCGCAGCAGCACGTTCGACTCGCGGGTGCCGGCCGCCGCGATGCCGAACGCTGCGGAGCCGATGTCGGGCGGGATGACGTAGTCGTGCGGGGTGGCCTGCTGGCCCGCCGGGATCCGGTACTCGAGCCAGTCGTCGGAGACCTCCACCGTCAGGCCGAACTGCCGCATCATCCGCACGGTGAGCTCGACGTAGGGCTGCTCGTTGAGCCGCCCGCCGGTGATGTGGATCCGGGTCTCGTGCTCGGCGAACGGCGCCACGAGCAGCAGCCCGGACACCCACTGCGACAGGGTGCCGGCGATCGTCACGTCACCGCCGCGCGGACGCTTCGGCTGCACGATGACGGGCGGGCAGTCGTTCGTCGCCTCGAGCTCCACCCCCATCTGCATCAGCGAGGTGAGCAGCGCCTTGATCGGCCGGCGCTGGAAGTACTTCATGCCCGACAGGGTCATCGGGCGGTCGGCCAGCGAGGCGAGCCCGGTCATGAAGTAGAGCGTGGTGCCCGAGGACCCCATGTTGAGCAGTCCGTCGGCACCGCGCGAGCCGTGGTCCACGACGTCGGTCGCCCGGTACCGGCCGCCCAGCCCGGTCACGTGGTACGCGTTCCCGCGACGCTTGACGTCGACGCCGAGGGCGCGGAGCGTGCCCACGGTCCACTCCACCTGTCGCGTCGCGCTCACCCCGGAGACGACACTCGTCCCCTTCGCGAGCGACGCGAGCACCAGCGCGCGGTGCGCGTGGTACTTCGAGACCGGGATGTCGAGTTCTCCGACGAGCGGGGCGTTCGTCCCGCGCACCACCAACTGCATGCGTACCTCTTCCCTGTAGGAACATTTCAACGGTACGCCCACAGTGGAACTAGTTGCAGGACGATCCGCACGATCGGGACAACGCTTCGTTGTGCGTGTCCGACAAGGACCCGGGCAGGATGGACGGCATGGACATCCGCTTCACCGAGTCCCGCCCGTCGACCATCGGCGTCGAGTGGGAACTCCCCCTGGTCGACCGGTCGACCGGCGACCTCGCTCCCCGCGCCCCCGCCGTCATCGCCGCCGTGCACGAGCGGCTCGGCGACCACGACCGCGTCACCGAGGAGCTGCTGACCAACACGGTCGAGGTCGTCTCGAGCGTCCACGACCGCGTGGGGGCTGCGACGAGCGAGCTGTCCGGCATCATCGGCGAGGTCATCGACGCCGCCGAACCGCTCGACGCCCAGGTGATGTGCTCGGGCACGCACCCGTTCGCGGTGTGGGACCAGCAGGAGATCACCCCGGACAGCGAGCACTACACGACCCTGATCGACCGCACCCGCTGGTGGGGACGCCAGATGCTCATCTGGGGCGTGCACGTGCACGTCGGCATCGACGACCGCGACAAGGCCGTCCCGATCATGAACGCGATGCTCGCCTACGTCCCGCACCTGCAGGCGTTCACCGCGTCGAGCCCGTTCTGGGGCGGCACCGACACCGGGTACGCCTCGAACCGCGCCCTCATGTTCCAGCAGCTCCCGACCGGCGGGCTCCCGCCACAGCTCGGCGCCTGGGCGAACTTCGAAGAAGTCGTCGGCGACCTCACGCACACCGGCGTCATCGACGGCGTGAAGGACCTGCGCTGGGACATCCGACCGTCGCCGGGCTGGGGCACCCTCGAGAACCGGGTCTCCGACGGCATCTCGACCCTGCACGAGGTCGGCGCCGTCACCGCGCTCGTGCAGTGCCTGGTCACCGCCTGCTCGGACCGGCTCGACGCCGGTGAGACCCTGCCCACCATGCAGCCGTGGTTCATCCGCGAGAACAAGTGGCGAGCGGCCCGCTACGGCATGGAGGCCGAGATCATCACGAACGTCGCCGGCGACGAGCGGCTCGTGACCGACGAGGTGCACGACCTGGTGCAGCGGCTCGACCCGATCGCCGAACGGCTCGGCTGCCTCGACGAGCTGCACCACCTCGACACGATGATCGAGCGCGGCGCCTCGTACCAGCGGCAGCTGCAGGTCGCGCAGGAGAACGGCGGCGACCTGCGCGCCGTGGTCCGCCACCTGGTCACCGAGTTCCGCGACGCGCTCTAGCCGCAGCCGGACCGCCCCGGGCGTACCTGGCCGAATCGGGCGTACCTGGTCCTTCCTTCCGGCCAGGTACGCCCGATTCCACTTTCCATCGCGCGTGCGATGGGAAGGAACGTCGCGGCGCGACCGGACGACGGACGGGAGGCCCGGTGCCAGCTGGCACCGGGCCTCCCGTCCGTCAGGTGGTCGCGATCGCGAGCCGCGTCAGCGACCCAGGAACTTCTGCAGCGACGCGAGCTCTTCCTCGGTGGGTGCCTTGCCGCCCTTGGCGCCCCCGAGGCCGAGGCCTGACCCCTGCGGGGCCTGCTGCGGAGCAGCCGCAGCGCCGGCAGCCAAAGCCGCGCGCTTGGCGGGGTTGCCCACCTTCGACTTCTTCTTGCCGCCCTGCTGCTGCTTCTTGCCGCCGTGCATGCCCGGGATCGGACCCATGCCCGGCATCTGCGGCACGCCACCGCGGGCGACGGTCTTCATCATCTTGGCGGCCTGCTCGAAGCGGTTGACCAGCGCGTTGACCTCGGTGACCGTCGATCCGGCACCGCGCGCGATGCGCAGACGGCGCGAACCGTTCAGGAGCTTCGGGAGCTCACGCTCCTGGGGCGTCATCGACTGGATGATCGCCTCGGTGCGGACGATCTCGCGCTCGTCGAAGTTGTCGAGCGCCTCGCGCATGCCCTTGGCTCCCGGGAGCATGCCGAGCATGCCCTTGATGGAGCCGGCCTTGCGGAGCTGCTGCATCTGCTGCAGGAAGTCGTTCAGCGTGAAGTTGTCGGTCGCGATCTTGTCCGCGACCTTGCGCGCCTCTTCCTCGTCGAAGGCGCCCTGCGCCTGCTCGATGAGGGACAGGATGTCGCCGAGGTCGAGGATGCGGCTCGCCATGCGGTCCGGGTGGAACGGCTCGAAGTCGTCGAGCGACTCACCCGTCGACGCGAACATGATCGGGCGGCCGGTCACGCTGGCCACCGACAGGGCAGCACCACCACGGGCGTCACCGTCGAGCTTGGAGAGCACGACACCGGTGAAGTCGACGCCTTCCTGGAAGGCACGGGCCGTGTTGACGGCGTCCTGACCGATCATCGCGTCGATGACGAACAGGACCTCGTCCGGGTCGACGGCCTTGCGGATGTTCGCGGCCTGCTTCATCAGCTCGGCATCGACACCGAGTCGACCGGCGGTGTCGACGATGACGGTGTCGTACTGCTGGTCGATCGCGGCCTTGATGGCGTTCTTGGCGACCTTGACCGGGTCGCCGACACCGTTGCCGGGCTCGGGCGCGAAGACGTGCACGCCGGCCTGCTCGCCGACGACCTGCAGCTGCTGCACGGCGTTCGGACGCTGGAGGTCCGCCGCGACGAGCATCGGGGTGTGGCCGTCCTTCTTGAGCCACTTGCCGAGCTTGCCCGCGAGGGTGGTCTTACCGGCACCCTGCAGACCCGCGAGCATGATGACCGTCGGCGGCTTCTTCGCGAACTCGAGCCGTCGCTGCTGCCCGCCCAGGATGCCGACGAGTTCCTCGTTGACGATCTGGACGACCTGCTGCGCCGGGTTGAGCGCGCGGTTGACCTCGTCGGAGAGGGCACGCTCGCGCACCGATGCGGTGAACGCCTTGACGACCTCGAGCGCGACGTCGGCGTCGAGGAGCGCCCGCCGGATCTCGCGGACGGTGCCGTCGACGTCGGACGGAGTCAGCCGACCCTTGCTCCGCAGATTGCGGAAGGTCTCGGTCAGCCGATCGGAGAGTGAACCGAATTGCGCCATGATCCGTCGATTCTACAAGGCTCCCGCCGACGACACCGGCCCGTTCACCGCAGGAGGACACCCTCGGTCAGCTCGAGCGGCACCCCGAGCCCCACGTCGATGACCACCGGCGCGCTCGACGGGCTCCGGTCACCGGTCGGGAACCAGCGTCGGTCGGGCGACACCAGGATCACGAGACCGTCCACGTCGCCCACCGCCGCGAACGACTCCCCCGGCGGGTTGGCGTACGGCTCGAGACCGGCGCGTCGCAGGGCCTCGACGGCGCCGAGGACGTCGGGGACGGGGATGCCGACCTCGCTGACCGAGACGAGCGGGACGACGGTGCCGGTGCCGGTGCCGGTGCCGGAACCGTCGCCGGCGCGCCGGGCGCCCGACTCGAGGTCCCGCCGCTCGATGAGCTCGAGGAGCTGCTGGTCGGGCCCCTCGAAGTAGACCGACCGCGAGTTCCAGTTCGGCGGCCCCTCGAACTCGTCCTGGTCATCCGTACCGAGCACCGTCGTCAGCCCGGCGATCCAGGCCTTGGCCGCGTCGAAGGCCCCCGTGGGGATCGTGATCGCCAGGTGCAGGGCTCCGGTCATCTCCGGCAGTTCGCGGAACACGAGGAGCGTCGACCCCACCATGATGCGCGCCGTGGCGTCGACGATCTCGACCGAGCACCCCAGTCGTTCGTAGAACCGGGCGGTGTCGGCGAGCGAGCGGGTGGCGAGTCGTACCTGTCGGACGTCCATGCCCTCATCGGACCATCTCAACAATTGTTGAGGTCAAGCACCCGGTTGTTGGACGCCGTCCAGAAACTGTCGTACGCTCGCCGCATGCCGGAACTCGAGATCGTGCGCCACGACGGCCCGCTCGACTACGCGGACGGCCTCGCCCTGCAGCGTGACCTGCACGCCGACGTCGTCGCCGGCCGTTCCCTCGGGGCCCTCCTCCTCTGCGAGCACCCGTCCGTGTACACCGCCGGGCGCCGCACCGAACCGTCCGACCTGCCGACGAACGGCGCGCCGGTGGTCGACACCGACCGCGGTGGCCGCATCACCTGGCACGGGCCGGGGCAACTGGTCGCCTACCCGATCGTCCGGCTCGCCGAACCACTCGACGTCGTCGCCTGGGTGCGCGACCTGGAGCAGGTCGTCATCGACGCCGCGGCTGCCGTCGGAGTGCACGCCGAACGGGTCGCGGGTCGCAGCGGCGCCTGGGTGCCGGGCACGGACGGCCTCCCCGCCGCCAAGGTCGGCGCGATCGGCCTGCACGTCGCCGAGGGCGTGGCGAGCCACGGCATCGCGATCAACTGCGACAACGCCCTCGACGCCTACGCCGCGATCGTCCCGTGCGGCATCGCGGACGCCGGGGTCACGACGCTGAGCGCCGCGGCGGCGCACGTGGGGCGTGCCCAGGTGACCGTCGACGACCTCGCACCCCTCGTCGCAGAGCGCGTCCAACAGGCCGTCGACGGCATGCACAACGGCCGCCGGATCAGCACGACGGCCCCCAGCACCAGCACGAGCACGAGCACCGCGCCCGCCCGACAGGAGACCCTCGTATGACCCTCGCCCCCGAAGGCCGCCGCATGCTCCGGGTCGAGGCCCGGAACGCCGAGACCCCGATCGAGACGAAGCCCGCGTGGATCAAGACCCGTGCCACGCAGGGTCCGGAGTTCCGCGAGCTGTCGAGCCTGGTGCGCGACAAGCAGCTGCACACCGTCTGCCAGGAGGCCGGCTGCCCGAACATCTTCGAGTGCTGGGAAGACCGCGAGGCCACCTTCCTGATCGGCGGCTCGCAGTGCACCCGTCGCTGCGACTTCTGCCAGATCGACACCGGCAAGCCGGAACCGCTCGACCGCGACGAGCCCCGCCGGGTCGCGGACTCCGTCGCGGAGATGGGCCTGCGGTACGCGACCGTGACCGGCGTCGCACGCGACGACCTGCCCGACGGCGGTTCCTGGCTCTACGCCGAGACCATCCGCGCGATCCACGAGCACTCCCCCGGCACCGGCGTCGAGATCCTGGTGCCGGACTTCAACGGGCGACCGGACCAGCTCGGCCGGGTGTTCGACGCCCGCCCCGAGGTCTTCGCCCACAACGTCGAGACCGTCCCGCGGATCTTCAAGCGGATCCGGCCGGCGTTCACGTTCGAACGGTCCCTCGACGTCATCACCCAGGGCCGCGACGCCGGACTGGTCACGAAGTCGAACCTGATCCTCGGCATGGGCGAAGAGCGCATCGAGATCGAGGACGCCCTGCAGCGCCTGTACGACGCGGGCACGGACATCATCACGCTGACGCAGTACCTCCGCCCGTCGCCCCGACACCTGCCGGTCGCCCGCTGGGTCAGCCCTGCCGAGTTCGTCGAGCTCCGTCAGGTCGCCGAGCAGATGGGCTTCGCCGGGGTGCTCGCCGGACCGCTGGTCCGGTCGTCGTACCGGGCGGGTCGGCTGTGGGCACGGGCGACGGTGGCCCGCGGCGGCTCGGTTCCCGAGCACCTGGCCCACCTGCTCGACGCGACCCCTGGTCGCCAGGCCGTCTGACGCTCCGGACGACGCCCGGACAGACGGGAGGCGCGGTGCCAGCTGGCACCGCGCCTCCTGTCCGTCAGGTGGTGACGGCTACTTCGCGTCTGCCTCGACCGACTCCTTCGGCTGGCCGGTCGGGGTGAGCCCGCGCTCCTGGCGGCGCTTCGAGACCACCAGCGACGCGGTCGTGGCGACCGCGATCGTCAGCGCGATGAAGCCCAGCGAGAACCAGATCGGGATCTCCGGCGCCCATTCGATGTGCTCGCCACCGTTGATGAAGGGCAGCTCGTTGACGTGCATGGCGTGGAAGACGAGCTTCACACCGATGAACGCCAGGATGACGGCCAGGCCCTGGCCCAGGTAGATGAGGCGCTCCAGCAGGCCGGCGATCAGGAAGTACAGCTGCCGGAGGCCGAGCAGCGAGAACGCGTTCGCCGTGAACACGATGAAGGCGTCCTGCGTCAGCCCGAAGATCGCGGGGATCGAGTCGAGCGCGAAGAGCACGTCGGTCAGGCCGATGGCGACCATGACGAGCAGCATCGGGGTGAACAGCCGCTTGCCGTCGACACGGGTGGTCAGACGGTCGCCGTCGTAGTGGTCCGAGGTCGGGATGATGCGCTTGAGGATCCGGATGAGCCGGGATTCGCCCTCGCTGCCGTGGTCGTTGCCGCTGCGGGCCTGCGACCAGGCGAGCCAGAACAGCAGCGCACCGAACAGGTAGAAGACCCACGAGAAGTTCTCGATGATCGTGACGCCGAGGGCGATGAAGACGCCACGGGCGACGAGCGCGATCGCGACGCCGACCAGCAGGACCTTCTGCTGGAACTCCTTCGGCACGGCGAAGCTCGACATGATGATGAGGAAGACGAAGAGGTTGTCGACCGACAACGCCTTCTCGGTCAGCCAGCCGGCGAAGTACTCACCACCGGCCTGCCCGCCGCCGAACACCAGGATGCCGATGCCGAACAGGATCGCCAGCCCGATGTAGAAGGCCGACCAGAACGCGGATTCGCGGATGTGGGGCACGTGCGGCGTGCGGACGTGCGAGTAGAAGTCGAACACCAGCAGCGCGAGGATGCCGGCGATCGTGATGAGCCAGACGAAGAGTGGGACGTCCACGGTTTCCTTCAGGTAGGGCGCGCCGCTGATGTGCGGGTACGCCGAGGCCTGAAGGTCTCTTCCGTCGCCCGGCACCGGAACCGGTGCCGCACGACCGGCGCCCCGGGGCCGGATCGTTCCGGACCGTACTGACGGGGTCACCGAGAGGGAATACTCCCCTTCGTGTTCCCGAGCATACCGGGCACAGCGGACATGTGCCGCGCTCTAAGCTGGGAGCATGGCGAGTTCCTGGTCACTGTCCTCACGGCTGCGCGGCCTCTTCCAGCGCAAGACGATCGACGAGACCACGTGGGAGGACCTGGAGACCGCCCTCATCGGCGCCGACTTCGGGCCCGACATCTCCGAGGAGATCATCGAGGACCTGCACGCCCGCGTCGACCGGTACGGCACGACCGACCCCGCCGACCTGCAGCGCATGCTCCGCGAGGTCCTCGAGGAACGGCTCTCGAAGCTCGACACCACCCTGAAGCTCAGCGCGCGGCCCGCCGTGGTGCTCGTCGTCGGCGTGAACGGCGTCGGCAAGACCACGACGATCGGCAAGTTCGCCAAGTTCCTGAAGACCTACGACCGCACGGTGCTCGTCGGGGCGGCGGACACGTTCCGCGCCGCGGCAGTCGAGCAGGTCGCCACCTGGGCCCAGCGCGCCGGGGTCGACGTCGTCCGTCCGTCGCAGCCCGGGCAGGACCCGGCGTCGGTTGCGTACCAGACCGTCGAGAAGGCGATCCGCGACCAGACCGAGATCGTCGTCATCGACACCGCCGGACGTCTGCACACCAAGGCCGGCCTGATGGACGAGCTCACCAAGATCAAGCGCGTGGTCGAGAAGCAGACCGAGATCAGCGAGGTCCTGCTCGTCCTCGACGCGACGACGGGCCAGAACGGCCTCGCCCAGGCCCAGGCCTTCATCGAGGGCGCCGGTGTGACCGGCCTCGTCATCACGAAGCTCGACGGCTCGGCCAAGGCCGGGTTCGTGCTGAGCGTGCAGGAGAAGACCGGCATCCCGATCAAGCTCATCGGGCAGGGCGAGGGCATCAACGACCTGACGGGCTTCACGCCGCACGTGTTCGTGCAGAACCTCGTCGGCTGAGCGAACGCGTCGGCACGCCGAGGAGTAGCGTCCCTGACGGCCCGGGCATCTGCTCGGTCTCGTTCCAGGGATAGGAGACCCTCATGCCCGCACTGCTGATCATCGCGATCATCGTCGGCCTCGTCCTGCTCTTCAGCGGCATCTTCGTCGGTGCGCTGAAGTTCCTGCTCTGGGTGGGCATCGTGCTCATCCTGCTGGCGGTCATCGGCTGGCTGCTCCGGACGATCCGCGGTCGCGCGTAGCGACCCGGCGTCCTGTCCGGACGCACCTGACAGTACGGGAGGCGCGGTGCCAGCTGGCACCGCGCCTCCCGTCTGTCCGGGGCCGCGTGGACTGCACTGCGAAAGCGACAGATCCCGTCGCCGACCCACTGCGAACCCCGGGAAAGCGACAGATCGCCGCGAACAGTTGGCGGAGATCTGTCGCTTTCGCGGAACGGGCCTGCGACCAGACGGCTACGCGACCGCGTCCGCCGGCTCGCGCTTCTGCACCCGCTGCCCGACGACCGCCGAGACGCCGTCCTGCCGCATCGACACCCCGTACAGGGCGTCGGCGATCTCCATCGTCCGCTTCTGGTGCGTGATGACGATGAGCTGGGACGACTCGCGGAGCCGCTCGAACACGGTCAGCAGGCGGCCGAGGTTGGCGTCGTCGAGTGCCGCCTCGACCTCGTCCATGATGTAGAACGGCGACGGCCGCGCGGTGAAGATCGCGACGAGGAGCGCCACCGCCGCCAGGGACCGCTCGCCGCCGGACAGCAGGGTCAGGCGGTCGATCTTCTTGCCGGCGGGCTTCACCTGCACGTCGATCCCGGTGCCGAGCAGGTCGGTCGGGTCGGTCAGGTTGATCGACCCCGAGCCGCCCGGGAACAGGATCGGGAAGATGACGTCGAACGCTTCCTTCGTGTCGTTGAACGCGGACTCGAAGATCGTCTGCATCTTCGTGTCGAGCTCGTCGATGATCGTCAGCAGGTCCGTCCGGGTCTTCTGCAGGTCCTCGAGCTGTTCGGCGAGGAACGCGTGCCGCTGCTCGAGCGCCTGGAACTCCTCGAGCGCGAGCGGGTTCACCTTGCCGAGCTGCCCGAGGTCGCGCTCGGCGGCCTTGAGTCGGCGCTCCTGCTCGGCACGGACGTAGGGCACGGTCTCGACGTCGGCGGGGTCGACCTCGTCGGTGGTGTCGAACTCGGGCAGGGCGGGGCCGCCGGGCAGGGTGGACTCCGCGTCGACGAGGGCCACGTCGTCGGTTTCGGGGCCCGCGCCTGCCGCAGCTTCCTCCGGCTCGGTCACGCCCGCGGCCTCGGCCGCGGCGGCCGCCGCTGCGCGCTCCGCCTCACGGTGCTTCCGCGCGCGCACCCGCGGGTCCACGAGCACGTCGACCGGCACCGGGACGTGCGGCCCGTACTCGGCCACCAGCACGGCCTCGGTCAGCCCGAGCTCGCTCTGCGCCCGGTCGAGGACGCCGGAAACGTGCAGCTTCTTCTCGTAGATCTCCATCTCGAGCGAGTGCACGCCGTCGGTGATGGTCTGCAGGCGGTCCCGGAGCTCGCGCTCCTCGTTGCGGATCGTCTGCAGCTCGGTGTTGCGCTTCGACCGCTCGGCTTCCTCCGTCGCCAGCTGCACCCGGGCCTCGGCCAGCGAACGGTCGACCGCACCGAGCACCCCGGGCAGGTCGGCGAGCACGGCTTCCGCGGTCCGGATCTGGCCGCGTCGGATGACGGCGAGCCGGGCGGCCTCCTCGGCGGCGGCGCGCTCGGCCTCGAGCTGGCGTTCGAGCTGGTCGGCGCGGTTCCGTTCGGCGCGCACCCGTTCACGAACGGTCTCGACCTGGATCCGCTGCTCGACCTCGGCCGCACGTGCGGCTTCGAGCGCGTCCTGCAGCGCGGGACGCTCGGACGCGTCGACCATGGGACGCTCCTGCTCGGTGAAGGCCCGGTGCGCCGACTCGGCCTCGGCCAGCACCGCCTCGGCGGTCTCGACGGCGCCGTCGGTCTCGGCCAGCGCGGCACGCAGCCGTTCGACCTCGGCCGCGGCGTTCTCCACCTTCGCCCGCGTCGACGCACTCGTGCGGTCGTACTCGGCCTTCGCCCGCGTGTACGCGCGGGATGCTGCGTCGGCCTCGTCCGCACGGCGGCGTGCGTCCTCGACGGCGCTGCGCGCGTCCTGGAGGCCCGTGGACGCGTCCTCGGCGTCGGTCGCGATCGCGACCCGTCGGGTCACGGCGTCGTCGCGCTCCGCGACGAGCTCGATGCGCGAGGTCACGCGCTCCCCGCCGCCGGTCACGCGGACCGCGCGGACGAGGTCGCCGGACCGCGTGACCACCGTGGCGTGCGGGGCGGCCGTGAGCACGGCCTCCAGGTCGAGGTCGTCGGTCTCCGCGACCAGCGTGTCGCGCAGGATCGACGCGAGCGCCGGCGGTCCCTGCACCAGGTCCGTGGCACGGCGGACGCCGGCCGGCAGGGTCTCGGGCAGGGCCGCTGGGACGGGCGCGGCGTCACCGACGACGACGTCGATCCGGCCGAGGTCGGCAGCGCGGGCGTGGTCGACGGCATCGAGCGCCGCACCACGGTCGTCGGCGAGGACGGCGTCGGCGAGTCCCTCGAGCGCGGTGGCGATCGCGGCCTCGAACCCGGGCGACACCGTCAGGCTGTCGGCCAGGCGACCGACGATGCCCGCGCGACCGGCGTCGATCAGTGCCTGCGAACCGTCGCGGACCTCGATCGACATGCCGAGCGCGGTGACCCGGGCGTCGAGGGCGTCCCGCTCGCGTTCGAGGGCGTGGAGCCGATCGCGCTGCTCGTCGCGCGTGGTCTGGGCCCGTTCGAGCTCGGCGCGCGCCTGCTCCAGGGTCTGCGCGAGCGCGGACTCGTCGACGCCCTCGGACGGGTCGACACCGAGTTCGGCGAGGGCCGCCGCGGCACGCTCGGCACGTTCCCCGGCCTCGGCCAGTGCCCGCTCCCGCCGCTCGCGGTCGGCGACGGCGGAACCGCGCTTCGACCGGGCGACGTCGACGGCGCTGGCGAGCCGCTGTGCCTCGAGGTCGTGCTGCGAGACCCGGGCTGCCTGGGCGGCGATGCGTTCGTCGAGGGTGTCCAGCGCGGCGCGGGCGTCCTGCACCGCGCGGGCGGTCGTCGCCGAACCGCCCTGCATCTCGTCGGCGCGGGCGGCGAGGCGGTCGGCCTCGGCACGGACCCCGGCGACCTGCTCCTGGGTGACGGTCGGGCCCTGCTGTGGCGCGTCGGCCTGCTGCGCGAGGAACATCAGGCGCTGGTTCGCCAGGCTCGACAGGCCGCGGAGGCGCTCCTGCACGCTCTCGAGCCGGTGCACGACGGTGCGGGCGCGGTCCACGTCGTCGCCGACCATGCTCTGCTCGACGTGCTGCTGGCGCACCCGGGTCTGGTCGAGCCGCTCGGTGAGGACGATGCGCTCGGACTTGCGGCCCGCCTCGACCTCCTGGTGGTCGTGCAGCTCGCGGCGCAGGCGCACCACGTCGTCCGCCAGGATGCGGGCCTTGGCGTCGCGGAAGACCGCGGCCACCGACTGGGCCTTCCGTGCCACCTCGGCCTGCCGCCCGAGGGGCTTCAGCTGCCGCCGGATCTCACCGGCCAGGTCGGACAGGCGGGTCAGGTTCGTCTGCATCGCGTCGAGCTTGCGGAGGGTCTTCTCCTTGCGGCGACGGTGCTTCAGGATCCCGGCGGCCTCCTCGATGAAGCCGCGGCGGTCCTCCGGAGTCGCGTGCAGCACCTTGTCGAGCTGCCCCTGCCCGACGATGACGTGCATCTCACGGCCGAGGCCGGTGTCGCTGAGCAGCTCCTGCACGTCGAGCAGCCGGCAGTTCTCGCCGTTGATGGCGTACTCGCTGCCACCGTTGCGGAACAGCGTGCGCGCGATCGTCACCTCGGAGTACTCGATCGGCAGCAGGCCGTCGCTGTTGTCGATGGTCAGCAGCACCTGGGCTCGACCGAGCGGACCGCGGGTCGAGGTGCCGGCGAAGATGACGTCCTCCATCTTGCCGCCGCGCAGGGTCTTCGCTCCCTGCTCCCCCATCACCCAGGCCAGGGCGTCCACCACGTTCGACTTGCCGGAGCCGTTCGGGCCGACGATGCACGTCACGCCCGGCTCGAACGCGAACGTCGTCGGCTGCGCGAAGGACTTGAACCCCTTGATGGTCAGGCTCTTCAAGTACATGCGGTCTCCGGATGCTCTGGTTGGCGTCAGGCTAACGCGTGCGGGCGCGGGGACGGGGTTGGCACACGGGGCAGATGTGGCTCGACCGGTTCATGAAGGCCTCGCGCACGATCGTCGTGCCGCAGCGTGGACACGGCTCCCCCTGCTGGCCGTAGACGTTCAGGCGCTGCGAGAAGTACCCGGACTGCCCGTTGACGTTGACGTACTGGGCGTCGAAGCTCGTGCCGCCGTCCTCGAGCGCCCGGCGCAAGATGGCGCGGACCTCGTCGAGCAGTCGTCGCAGGTCGGCACGGGTGAGGCGGTCGGCGGCGCGGTCGTAGTGCAGCTTCGCGGCCCAGAGCGACTCGTCGGCGTAGATGTTGCCGATGCCGCTCACGACGCCCTGGTCGAGCAGCACCCGCTTGATGCCGCTCGAACGCTTCCGGGCCATCGCGGTGAACCGGTCGTCGTCGAACGCGGGGTCGAGCGGGTCACGGGCGATGTGCGACACCTGCCCGGGCACCCACCGACGCCACACGGCATCGGGGTCGATCGCGTCGACCTGCCCGCCGAACCCGGCCGGAGCACCGTCGATCGTCGGCACCATCGCGTCGATCGCCATCGAGCCGAACGTGCGCTGGTCGACGAACTCGAGTTCCACGGGGGGCTCCGCCGCACCCGAGCGGTCGGTGCCCGCGGGTTGCACGTCGATGAGGATGCGCCGGTGCTTGGCCGCCGGTCGACCACGGCCGAGCAGGATCTGCCCGCTCATGCCGAGATGGGCGACGAGTGCCTCGGGGCGGGCCCCGTCGCGCTCGGGCTGCAGCGGCATCCAGAGGAACTTGCCCCGGCGGACGGCAGCGGCGATCGTGCGACCGGTCAGTCGGTCGGCGAAGTCCTCGGCGGGGCCGTCGTGCCGGGTGAGGGCACGGTCGTCGACCACGTCGACGTGCAGGACCCGCGCGCCGCTGACGGCGGGTTCGAGGCCGGCGCGGACGACCTCGACCTCGGGGAGTTCGGGCACGCGGTCAGGCCGCTCGGCCGGACAGCCGGGTCCAGGCGTCGAGCGCGGCGGCCATCTCGGCGGCCTTCTTGCTCGACCCGGTGCCGGTGGCGATGTCCTCGCCCTGGAGGACGACCGTCGCCATGAAGGTCTTGTCGTGGTCCGGGCCGGTCTCGGTGACACGGTACGCCGGGTTGCCGAGCGAGCGGCTCGAGGCGAGCTCCTGCAGGCTCGTCTTCGGGTCCATCGCGGCGCCGAAGCGGTCCGGGTCGATCATGAGCGGTTCGACCAGACGGAGCACGAGCTCGGTCGCCGGGTCGGGACCGGCCGACAGGTACGTCGCGCCGATGACGGCTTCGACGGTGTCGGCCAGGATCGACGACTTGTCTCGGCCGCCGGTCTGTTCCTCGCCCTTGCCGAGGCGCAGGTAGCGGCCGAGCCCGATCATCCGGGCGATCTCGGCCAGCGCCACGGTCGACACCAGGCTCGCTCGACGCTTGGCGAGGTCACCCTCGTCGAGGTCGGGGAACGACCGGTAGAGCTTCACGGTCACGGCCTGGCCGAGGATCGAGTCCCCGAGGAACTCGAGGCGCTCGTTGTGCTTGATGCCCCCGTGCTCGTAGGCGTAGGAGCGGTGCGTCAGGGCGAGCTGAAGCAGCTCGAGGTCGATGTCGGCCCCGAGGATGCCCTGCAGACGAACGACGTCCGGCCCCGCGGGGCGAGACCCCGCAGCGCCGGACGTTGTCGTCATGCGTTCGGTCCGATCAGACGT
Source organism: Curtobacterium sp. MCPF17_021 (assembly GCF_003234605.2). Lineage (NCBI taxonomy): Bacteria > Bacillati > Actinomycetota > Actinomycetes > Micrococcales > Microbacteriaceae > Curtobacterium > Curtobacterium sp. MCPF17_021. Next base: position 2,360,928 of record NZ_CP126252.1, read on the forward strand.
CGGCGACCTTGCGGCCCTTGTACTCCATGTACAGGGGCGTGCCGGCCGAGTCCTCGACGACCTTCGCGCGGTGCGGGAGGCTGTAGGTGACCTGACCGTTCTCGATCGTCTTCACGAGCTGGATCGGCGTGGCCTTCCACTGCGAACGACGGGCGTGCGTGTTCGCACGGGACTGCTTGCGCTTGGGAACGGCCATGGTGAATCTCTTTCGGTTGGTCGGTGGTCGGTACGGGCTGGCGGTGTCGGGACCTACTCGGTCTCGGCCCGCTCCTCGCCCTCGGTGGTCTTCGGTGCGGTGGTGTCACCGTCGGTGCTGTCGTCGAGCTCGATCGCGCTGAGCGCTGCCCAGCGAGGATCCAGCACCTGACGAGCGGGCTGCTCGCCGAGGTCGGCCAGACGCTCGCCCGTCACCGGGTCGAGTCCTGGGCAGTCCGGTCGGCAGACCGGCTGGAACGGCAGCGACAGCACCACCGCATCTCGAACGACCTGTTCGGTGTCCACGTGGTCATCGCGAACGAAGAAGTCGAAATCCTCCGAGGCATCATACGCGAACAGCTCGGCGAAATCGACCTCGATCGGTTCGCTGATGTCGATGAGGCAGCGCGAGCACTCCCCCGTGGCGTCGGCCGAAGCGTGTCCGGACACGAGGACGCCCTCGTGCAGGCCTTCGAGTTTGACGTCGATGTGCAGTTCGGCACCCTGTCGGACGCCGATCAGACCGGCCCCCATCGCGTCGGGCACCTCGATGTCGAGCGAGTGCTCGCGCATCTCACCCGGCCGGTGCGCGAGGTCGCGCACGCGCAGGGCGTAGGGGCTGTTTACGGGGGAAGACACGATCGACAATCCTAGCGCGATCGGGGCCGAGAGTCGAGGTGGCGACAGGCGTGTCCGGACGCGGTGGGCGCAGTGCGGTTGCTCGGCGGGCTGGGCGGACTGGGCGGGCGCGCTCAGCGGGTGTGTGCTCAGCGAGCGTGCTCAGCGGGACGCGAGCGCGTCGGCGACCGTCTTCGGCACGTAGGGCGTGACGTCACCGCCGAGGGACGACACCTGGCGGATCAGCGAGCTCGACACGTGCGCTCGCGACGCCTCGGGCAGCAGGAACACCGTCTCGACGTCGGCCAGGTGGCGGTTCATGATGGCCATCGGAGTCTCGTACGCGACGTCCTCGCCGGACCGCACGCCCTTCACCAGGACCTTCGCCCCGACCTGCCGGCAGTAGTCGACCAGCAGCCCGGACGTCCACTCGCCGACCGTGACCGTCTCCGGCGCGCCGACCTCGACCAGCGAGTCCTTGATGAGCCGAACCCGGTCGACCGCCTCGAACATCGCCGGCTTCTTGTCGGGGTTGTGCACCACGAGGACGTGCACCTCGTCGAAGAGCCCGGCCGCGCGGCCGATGACGTCGAGGTGCCCGAGGGTGACGGGGTCGAAGGAACCGGGGACCACCGCGATCTGCGCCATGGCAGCGACGATACCGCGCGGGCCGTCGGGCTCCGGGTCAGTTCTTGCCGAGGAACGCCGCGTCGGACTCGTCGAGACGCCGGGCGAGGGCGTCGCGGAGGGCCGGGGACCCCTCGAGCTCGGGATCGGGTTCGAGCACGCGCTCCGCTTCTCCGCGCGCGTCGACGATGAGGTCGGCGTGCTCGACCACCCGGAGCAGGTTGAGCGAGGACCGCCCACCGGACTGCCGTTCGCCCAGGACGTCGCCTTCACGTCGGAGCTCGAGGTCGACCCGGGCGAGCTCGAACCCGTCGTCCGAGGCGGCCACGGCGTCGACGCGCTCGCGCGAGGTGGTCTCGAGCTCGGCCGAGGTGACCAGCAAGCAGACGCCGGCCCACTGCCCACGACCGATGCGGCCGCGGAGCTGGTGGAGCTGCGAGACCCCGAACCGGTCGGCGTCGAGGACGGCCATCATCGCCGCGTTCGGGACGTCGACGCCGACCTCGATCACGGTCGTCGCCACGACCACGTCGAGGTCGCCGGCGGCGAAGGACGTCATCACGCGGTCCTTCTCGTCGGCGGTCATCCGGCCGTGCAGGACCGCGATCGAGCGCCCTTCGAGCACGGGCATGGTGCGCATCCGCTCGGCGGTGGCGAGCACGGTCGCCGGGGCACGCTTCGGGATGTCGTCCTCGCCGTCGGCCGGCTCCGGCTCGCCGTCGTCCTCGGTGTGGGCGTCGTCGATGGCCGGGCAGACGACGAACGCCTGGCGGCCCTTGGCGAGTTCCTCGGCCATGCGGGACCAGATCCGGGGTTCCCATCCGGGGTGCTCCGCCAGCGGGACCGTGAAGGTCTCGACGCCGGCGCGCCCCGACGGCATGCCCGTGATGGTCGAGACGTCGAGGTCGCCGAACACCGTCATCGCGACGGTGCGCGGGATCGGCGTCGCGGTGAGCACGAGCACGTGCGGCGGGGTCGTGCCCTTGGTGCGGAGGGCCTCGCGCTGCTCGACACCGAAGCGGTGCTGCTCGTCGACCACCACGAGCCCCAGCTCGGCGAAGTCCACCCGGTCGCCCAGGAGCGCGTGGGTGCCGACGACCAGCCGTGAGCTGCCCGACACCGCCGCGAGCAGGGCCCGGCGACGTTCGTCGGTGGACTGCGAACCGGTCAGGATCACCGGTCGGAGCTCGGCGGCGAGGTCCGGCCCGAGGAACTTCACGATGGAGCGCAGGTGCTGGGCCGCCAGCACCTCGGTCGGGGCGATGAGCGCGGACTGGCCGCCGGACTCGGCCACCGTGAGCATCGCCCGGATCGCCACGAGCGTCTTGCCCGAACCGACCTCGCCCTGGATCAGCCGGTGCATGGGCCAGGTGCGGGCGAGGTCGTGGTCGATGTCGGCCCCGACGGCGCGCTGGTCGTCCGTCAACGTGAAGGGCAGGGTGGCGTCGAAGCGCTCGAGGATGCCACCGGGGGCGGCCACGCGCGGGGTGGCCGCGGTGCGACGGGCCGCGATCCGGCGCTGCACCAGGGCGGTCTGCAGCACGAACGCCTCGCGGTAGCGCAGGGCGTCCTGCGCGCGCTTGAAGTCCGCGACCTTCTCGGGGCGGTGCAGCAGCTCGAGGGCACGGCGGAACGGCACGAGGTCGAGCCGGGACCGCGCGGACGCCGGCACCGGGTCGGGCAGGTCCGGCAGGGTGTCGAGGACGATCCCGATGGACTTCGCGATCTGCCACGACGTGAGCGAGGCCGTCGCCGGGTAGATCGGGATCGGCTGGCGCGACCACCGGATCGCTTCGTCGGAACCGGGCTCGGCCGTGGCGCGGGGGTCGTCGGGGTCGAACAGCTCGTAGTCCGGGTGGGCGAGCTGCCGGGCACCCCGGTAGTCGCTGACCTTGCCGGAGAAGATGCCCCGGGCGCCGGGGACGAGGTCCTTCGTGCGCCACCCCTGGTTGAAGAACGTGAGGGTGAGCAGGCCCTTGCCGTCGCCGATCTTCGCTTCGAGGATCGAGCCGCGGCGCGCGCGCATGGTGCGTTCACGGACGTCGACCACCTCGGCCACGATGGTGACCGGTTCGCCGATCGCGAGCGAGTCGAGGGCGGTCAGTGCACCACGCTCGGCGTAGCGGCGGGGCGCGTGCTCGAGGAACTCCCCCACCGTGCGGTAGCCGAAGGCCTTCTCGATCGCGGTCGCCGTCCGACCGCCGAGCACGTTCGCGAGCCGCGCGTCAAGCGGCGCCGGACCGAGGTCGGGCGCGGCCGGCGCAGCGGGGGTTCCGGAGGTGACCACGCTCCAACGGTACCGGGCACGACCGACCCCACCCGTGCCTCCCGAGCGGCCTGTGGAGAACGCCGGACCGGACCCGCCGGGCCGATACGGTGGCTGCATGACCCGCATCATCGCCGGCGCCGCCGGCTCCCTGACGCTCCGGGTGCCGAAGTCCGGCACCCGCCCGACGAGCGACCGCGTGCGCGAGGCGCTGTTCTCGTCGCTCGAGGCACGGGGGCTCGTCGAGGCCACGTCGGTGGCCGACCTGTACGCGGGGACGGGCGCGCTCGGGCTCGAGGCGGCCTCGCGCGGTGCGGCCGAGGTCGTTCTGGTCGACCGGGCGTCCGCCGCCGCGCAGGCCTGCCGGGCGAACGCGAAGGCCGTGCAGCAGCGGGTGCCGGGCGTCCGGATCGACGTGCAGCCGCAGCCGGTGCTCGGGTACCTGCGCGGGACCGTCCGCACCTTCGACCTGGTGTTCATCGACCCGCCCTACGACGTCACCGAGCACGAGCTCGCCGAGGTGCTCGAGGCCCTGTCGCCGAAGCTGACGCCGGATGCCGTCGTCGTGGTCGAGCGGAGCAAGCGCTCCCCCGAGCCGACCTGGCCGACGGGGCTCGCGCCGTTCAGCAAGCGCAGCTACGGCGAGACCGCCGCGTGGGAGGCCGTCGCCGCCAGCTGAGGCGCTCTGCGCGTGTGCACGCGCCCTGCGACAGTGCACCTGTCGAACGACGCGTGTTCTGTCGCCACACGGTCGTGCACCGACCGGGCCCGGTCAGCCGGCGGCGCCGTCCCAGTCCGCGTAGGGGTCCCAGCCGGTCGTCGGCACCGCGACACCGGCGCGCAGCAGGTCCGCCTCACCACGCTCCCGCACGACACCGATGCGCCGGAAGCCCCCGGGCAGAGCCGTGCCTGCCGGGAACGTGGCGAGCAGTCCGTGGTCTTCGCCGCCGTGCAGCGCGGCCTCGTCGAGGTCGGTGGCGGCATCGAGTTCGAGCGTCACCCGGCTGGCACGGGCGAGCCGACCGGCGTCGATCGCCAGGCCGTCGGACAGGTCGAGCATCGCGGTGGCCCCGGCCCCGGCCGCGAGCGGCCCGTCGGCGATCGGGGGCACCGGGCGGCGCTGGCGTCCGACGTCGGGGTCGACGTCCGCGCCGCTCGCGACCGTTGCGGCGCGGTCCGGCTCGCCCCGGTCGTCGATGCCGTCGCGGAACAGCCGGGACAGCCCGCGCGCGGCACGTCCGAGCTCGCCGGACACCGCGAGCACGTCACCGACGCCTGCGCCCGACCGCAGCACGGGCGCGCGGCCCAGCAGGTCACCGAAGGCGGTGACGGCCACCGTGAACGTCGCCGAGGTGGAGAGGTCTCCCCCGACGACCCCGCACTCCGGCGCGAGGGCGTCGACGGCGAGCCGGAAGCCGTCGGCGATGCCCTCGAGGACGGCCACGGGGGTGTCCTGCGGTGCGGCGAGGGCGATCACGAGGCCGCTCGGCACGGCACCCATCGCGGCGACGTCGGAGAGGTTCGTGGCGGCCGCCTTCCAGCCGATGTCCGTCGGCGACGACCATGCCCACCGGAAGTCCGGACCGTGCACCATCATGTCCGTCGTGACGACGAACCGGCCGTCCGGAGCGGCGACGACGGCGCAGTCGTCACCGGGGCCGAGGATCGGCGTCCCCGCGGGCAGACGGCTCGTGATCCGGTCGAGGACGACGAGTTCGCCGAGCTCCCCCACCGTCGGTCCGGCCCAGGCGTCGTCCGTCGCATCCACACGAGAACGGTAGCCTGGACGGCGATGGACACCGCGCGCCGCACCCCTCGGACCCTCGCGATCGTGGGGGCCGTGATCACCCTCGCCGCCGGGCTGACCGGGTGCACGAACGCCGTGTCGATGTCCGCCGCCCCGTCGGCCAACGCAGCGGCGTGCGCCGCCGTGCAGGTCCGGTTGCCCGCGACCGTGGACTCGAAGTTCGACCTGCGGAACACGAACGCGCAGGCGACCGCGGCCTGGGGCGACCCCGAGGTGGCGATCTACCACTGCGGTGTCGCCGTCCCCACCGTGTCCGACCTGCCGTGCTTCTCGCAGGGCGGCGTCGACTGGATCCGCGACGACCGCGGCGACCAGGTCGTCTTCACCACGTTCGGTCGGTCACCGGCCGTGCAGGTCGTGGTCGACTCGACGAAGACCACGTCATCGGTCGTGCAGGAGCTGTCCGACGCCGTGTCGTCACTGCCCAAGGACGGACACGAGTGCCTCGACCCCGCCGACGTGCAGGGCTGACAGCCGGCTGACGCTCGCGCGCCGACCAAACCAGCACGGCCTGGTCAGCACGGCCTGGTCAGCACGGCCTGGTCAGCGGACGGCGGCTCGACCCAGCTCGATGAGCTCGGTGATCAGCTCGCCGTAGGACACCCCCGACGCCGCCCAGCAGCGCGGGTACATCGACAGCGGCGTGAAGCCCGGCATCGTGTTGACCTCGTTCACGACGAAGCCGTCGTCGGTCAGGAAGCAGTCGACACGGGCGAGCCCGGAACCACCGATTGCCTCGAACGCGCGGGCACCGATGGAGCGGATCTCGTCGGTCTGGTCGTCGGTCAGCGGTGCCGGGCAGAGCAGCGACTCGTCGCCGCCCAGGTACTTCGAGGCGAAGTCGTAGAAGCCGTCCTCGGCCACCACGATCTCGCCCGGCAGGCTCGTGCGCGGCACACCGTCACGGCCCTCGAGCACGGCGACCTCGACCTCGCGCCCGATCACTCGGGGCTCGACGATCACCTTGGAGTCGTGCTCGAACGCCAGGTCCATGGCGGCACCCAGCTGCGACGGCTCGTCGACGCGCGAGACACCCATGCTCGACCCGGCGCGGGCCGGCTTGACGAACAGCGGCCAGCCGTGGGCGGCGATCGTCTCGGCGACGTCCACCGGGTCGGCCGCCCACTGCCGACGGAGCACCGTGGTCCACGGTGCGACCCGCAGCCCGGCGTGCTCGAGCACGGCCTTCGCGACGTGCTTGTCCATCGCCAGGGCGCTCGCGAGCACGCCGTCGCCGACGTACGGCAGCCCGGCGATCTCGAGCAGACCCTGGATCGTGCCGTCCTCACCGAAGGGGCCGTGCAGGATCGGGAACACCACGTCGACCGGGATCGCGGTGACCGTGCCGTCGGGGTGGGACACGACGAGTTCGTTGGTGGCCGGCGAGGTCGGGAACGCGATCCGCGTGCCGTTGTCGGGCACGGTCGGCAGCGCGCCGTCGCGGATGGTCCACTGCGCCGGGTCGTCCGACTGCAGCGTGAAGGCACCGTCCTGGGTGATCCCGATCGGCACGAGGTCGTACTCGGCCCGGTCGACGACGTCCATGATGCCGCCGGCGGTCACGCAACTGATCTCGTGCTCGCTCGAGCGACCGCCGAAGAGCACGGCGACGGTGGTCCTGGGCATGGGGGTTCCCTCGGGGATCGTGGGCACGGGAGTCCCTTCGTGACTCGGTGCGGGACCGGTCACTCGCCCTGCGGCTCGTCGGTCTCGGTGAGGTGCGGCGCGATGTTGCGCGGATCGAGCCTACCGGCGAGGACCTCGCCGACCTGGCTGACGATGGGCATGTCGACGCCGTTCGCCGCGGCCAGCTCGAGGATCGGGGCGACCGAGGCCAGCCCCTCCGCCGTCTGGTTCATCTGGCGGACCACCTCGTCGAACCGGTAGCCCTGGCCGAGCAACCGCCCGGCGGTGTTGTTCCGCGACAGCGGCGACTGGCACGTGGCGATGAGGTCGCCGAGGCCCGCGAGCCCGGACAGCGTCGACGACTGCGCGCCGAGCGACACCGCGAAGTCGGTCATCTCGGCGAGGCCGCGCGTGATGATCGAGGCCTTGGTGTTCTCGCCGTAGCCGACCCCGTCGACGATGCCGATCGCGACGGCGATGAGGTTCTTCAGCACGCCGCCGAACTCGGTGCCGATGACGTCGGTGTTGATGAACGACCGGAAGTACGGGTTCGTCGCGACGGCGGCGACGTCGGTGGCGGTCTCCAACGAAGACGACGACACCACGGCGGCGGTCGGCTGCCGACGGGCGATCTCGAGCGCCAGGTTCGGGCCGCTGGCCACGGCGATGCGGTCCTGGTCGATGCCGAGGCCCTGCAGCAGGACCTCGCTCATCCGCAGTCCCGTGCTCTTCTCTACGCCCTTCATCAGGCTGACGACCGGCACGTCCGCGGGCAGCAGCTCGCGGATCGCGGCGAGGTTGGAGCGCAGGGTCTGCGAGGGCACCGAGACGTACACCTGCGAGGCGCCGTCGAGCACGCGCTCGAGCGACGTCGAGGCGGTCAGGGTGCGGGGCAGGTTGATGCCGGGCAGGTAGTCCGAGTTGCGCTTGGTCTCGGTGATCTCGCGGGCGACCTCGGGGCGTCGTGCCCACACCACGGTGGAGGCACCGCCCTCGGCCAGCACCTTCGCGAACGTGGTGCCCCAGCTGCCGGCACCGATCACGGCCACTCGGGGCTTGTCGGTCGACTGCATGACCACCCGGATCGCGGCGGTGTCGAAGGCCCCCGGAGCCGCGGCGGCGGGGTCGGGTCGGTCGTCGTGGGGTCGGAGGTCACTCAAACCGGCCGGTCTCCTTCTGGTTGTTCGCCGCCGGGTCCCAGCGGGTCGCGGGTGCCCGTTCGCCACGGAGCACCTCGAGCAGCGCGGTGATCTCGCGCATGACGAGTTCGGTGGCCTCGCCGAGCATCTGCTGGTCGATCTGCCGACCGCGGTACGCCGACAGGTCGACCGGGTCACCGATGATCACGTCGACGCGGGACGGCGGGAACAGCCGGAGCTTCTTGCCGTACCTGGCCATGATGTTCTGCGTGCCCCAGTGGGCCATCGGGATGAGGGGCACGTCGTTCTCGAGCGCGATCCTCACCGCGCCCGTCTTGCCGCGCATCGGCCACAGGTCGGGGTCGCGGGTGAGCGTGCCCTCGGGGTAGACGATGATCGCCCCACCCTGCTCGACCAGGGACCGGCCACCGCCGAGCGGGTCGCTCAGGCGCGTCCGGCCGGAGCGCTCGACCGGGATCTGCCCCATGCCGGACATGAGCTTGCCGACCACCGGCACCTTGAACAGCGACGCCTTCGCCAGGAACCGCGGCGCCCGCTTCGAGATGTACACGGCGGTGCCCACGACCAGGGGGTCGATGTTCGTGAAGTGGTTCGGTGCGAGCACGAACGCGCCCTCGGCCGGCAGGCGGTTCGGGCCGTGCCAGTGGTAGCGCGCCGAGAACCGGAACGTCGGGATGACGATCGAGGCGACGATCCGGAACGCGGTGTTCAGCTCACCGCGGCGCCACCGGCGCCCACGCACGGGGAGACCGGTCGCGACCTGCGCGTCGGAGCCGCCACGGGCCTCCAGACCGTCGCCTTTTCCTTCTGCCGGCACTGTGCCTACCCAGCGAAGTCGAAGTCGGCGCCGAGCTTGCGCAGCTTCGGGATGAAGTGCTCGTAGCCGCGGCTGATGATGCCGACGTTGGTGATGTGCGACTCGCCGTCGGCGGTCAGCGCCGCGATGAGGTGGCTGAACCCGCCGCGCAGGTCGGGGACGCGGACGTTCGCGGCGTGCAGCTTCGTCGGACCGGTGATGACGGCGGCCTGCTCGAACGGGCGGCGGGCGACACGGCGGTCGTGGCCGGGCAGCCCCTCCTTGTGCACGACGATGTCGGCACCCATCTCGTTCAGGGCGTCGGTGAAGCCGAAGCGGTTCTCGTAGACGGTCTCGTGCACGATGCTCTGGCCGTCGGCCTGGGTCAGCGCGACGACGAGCGGCTGCTGCCAGTCCGTCATGAAGCCGGGGTGCACGTCGGTCTCGATGACGACGGGCTTCAGGGTGTCCAGCTCGCGGTAGAACCGGATGCCGTCCTCCTGGATGTCGAACCCGCCGCCGACCTTGCGGAAGACGTTGAGGAACGTCATGAGCTCCTGCTGGTTCGCGCCCTCGACGAAGATGTCGCCGTTGGTGGCGAGCGCGGCGGAGGCCCAGCTCGCGGCCTCGTTGCGGTCGTTGATCGCGCGGTGCGTGTAGCCGCGGAGCGACTCGACGCCCTCGATGAAGATGACGCGGTTCGGCTCGACCGACACGATGGCGCCCATCTTCTGCAGGATCGCGATGAGGTCCATGATCTCGGGCTCGATCGCGGCGTTCCGCAGCTCCGTGACGCCCTTGGCGAGGGTCGCCGAGAGCAGGACCTGCTCGGTGGCGCCGACGCTCGGGTACGGCAGCTCGATCGAGGCGCCCTTCAGGCCGTCCGGGGCCGTCAGGTGGATGCCGTTGACCTGCTTGTCGACGACCGCACCCATGGCACGGAGGGCGTCGAGGTGGAAGTCGATCGGGCGGTCGCCGATGCGGCAGCCGCCGAGGTCGGGGATGAACGCCTCGCCGAGCTTGTGCAGCAGCGGGCCGCAGAACAGGATCGGGATGCGGCTCGAACCGGCGTGCGCGTCGATCTCGGCGAAGTGCGCCGACTCGACCCGCGACGGGTCGAGGATGAGTTCGCCTCGTGCAGGATCGGTGATGCGCACGCCGTGCACCTCGAGCAGCCCGCGGACCACCTTGACGTCGGAGATGTCCGGCACGTCACGGAGGATCGACGGGGTGTCACCGAGCAGCGACGCCACCATGGCCTTGGTCGCGAGGTTCTTCGCCCCACGGACCTCGATGCGCCCCACGAGCGGCTTGCCCCCGCGGATGACGATCTCGTCCGACTTGAGGCCCACGCGCGCCCCTGCGGCCGCTGCGTCCTGTACGAGAGAGTTCACTACTTCACCGGCAATGTCTTCGGCCGCCAACTGGAGCGGCGGGATTCGAACTCCGTGATCGAGGTCTCGTCACGGAGGGTGAGCCCGATGTCGTCGAGCCCTTCCATCAACCGCCAACGAGTGTAAGCGTCGATCTCGAAGGGGACGTCCACATCCCCCAGCGACACGCGCTGCGTCTCGAGGTCGACCGTCGCCTCGATGCCCGGGTTCGCCTCGATGGCGGCCCACAGGCGCTCGACCTCCGGTTCGGTCACGATCGCGGTGACCAGGCCCTGCTTGCCGGCGTTGCCCCGGAAGATGTCCGCGAACCGGGGCGAGATCACGACCGAGAAGCCGAAGTCACGGAGCGCCCAGACGGCGTGCTCGCGGGACGACCCGGTGCCGAAGTCGGGGCCGGCGATCAGGACGCGGGCGCCCTGGTAGCGCTCCTGGTTCAGGACGAAGTCGGGGTCCTGACGCCACCCGGAGAACAGGGCGTCCTCGAAGCCGGTCTTCGTCACGCGCTTCAGGTAGACCGCGGGGATGATCTGGTCGGTGTCGACGTTGGACCGCTTGAGCGGGGCAGCGATGCCGGTGACGGTGGTGATCTTGTCCATCAGAAGGTCCCCTCGGTGGCGGTGGCGGACGTCGCCGCCGCGATCTCGTCGTCGGTCTCCAGGTCCCACGGGCTGGACAGCGTGCCGCGCACCGCGGTGGCGGCGGCGACGAGCGGCGACACCAGGTGCGTGCGGCCGCCCTTGCCCTGGCGCCCCTCGAAGTTGCGGTTCGAGGTGCTCGCACAGCGCTCCCCCGGGGCCAGCTGGTCCGGGTTCATGCCGAGGCACATCGAGCAGCCGGCGAACCGCCACTCGGCGCCGAACTCGGTGAACACCTTGTCGAGCCCCTCGGCTTCGGCTTCGAGCCGGACCCGCGCGGAGCCGGGCACGACCATCACCCGGACGCCGTCGGCCTTGGTACGGCCCTTGATGATCGACGCGAAGGCCCGCAGGTCCTCGATGCGTGAGTTCGTGCAGGAGCCCATGAACACCGCGTCGACGGCGATGTCCTTCATCGGGGTACCGGCGGTGATGTCCATGTACTCCAGGGCGCGGCGTGCGGCGGCCTGGTCGTTGGGGTCGCTGTAGGCGGCCGGGTCCGGCACGCTCTCGGACAGCGAGACGCCCTGGCCGGGGTTCGTGCCCCAGGTGACGAAGGGCTCGAGCTCGTCCGCGTCGATGAACACCTCGGCGTCGAAGACGGCGTCGTCGTCGGTGGCGAGGGTCTCCCAGTAGGCGACGGCGTCGTCCCAGTCCTGACCGGTGGGCGCGTGGTCGCGGCCCTGCACGTAGTCGTAGGTGGTCTGGTCGGGGGCGACCATGCCGGCGCGGGCACCGGCCTCGATCGACATGTTGCAGATCGTCATGCGGCCCTCCATCGAGAGCGCACGGATGGCGGAGCCGCGGTACTCGAGCACGTAGCCCTGACCGCCGCCGGTGCCGATCTTCGCGATGACGGCCAGGATGATGTCCTTCGCCGTCACCCCCGGACGCAGCGTGCCCTCGACCGTGATCGCCATCGTCTTGAACGGCTTGAGCGGCAGGGTCTGCGTGGCGAGGACGTGCTCGACCTCGGACGTGCCGATGCCGAACGCCATCGCGCCGAAGGCCCCGTGGGTGCTGGTGTGCGAGTCGCCGCAGACCACGGTGATGCCGGGCATGGTCAGGCCGAGCTGCGGGCCGACCACGTGGACGATGCCCTGCTCCTTGTCGCCCAGGGAGTGCAGCCGGACGCCGAACTCCTCGCAGTTGCGACGGAGGGTCTCGATCTGGATCCGGCTCGTCGGGTCCGCGATGGGGCGGTCGATGGCCAGCGTCGGGGTGTTGTGGTCCTCGGTCGCGATCGTCAGGTCGAGGCGACGCACCGGTCGCCCGGCCTGCCGCAGGCCGTCGAACGCCTGCGGACTCGTCACCTCGTGCACGAGGTGGAGGTCGATGTAGAGGAGGTCGGGGTTGCCGTCCTCGCCCTTGACCACGACGTGGTCGTCCCACACCTTCTCGGCGAGCGTCTTTCCCATGAGCTCAGCCCTCCTCGTCCTCGTCGTTGCGCCGCGACCGCGGCGCGATCAGGCGACTCTACCATTGGTATACCAACGCGCGGCACCCCGCCCGCCGCGGGTCCGTCACCCCGCCGTCGCACGCCCGTCACCCCGTGACGGCACGGCCTGGAGGCCCGTGGCGACTCCCCGACACCCGTCGCGGTGGGAAGATGGTGACGACATGACGACACCTGCGCACTCGACCCGGACCATCAACCTCGAGGGCGCGGCACGCGCCGCGATCGCCGGTGGCGCACCGCTCGCGCTGCTCATCGCCCTCGGCATGCCGGCGTACGCCGCCTTCGCCATGTTCGCCGGGTTCACCGCCATCTTCGGTGCGACCGAGCCCTACCGGCAGCGTGCCGTCACCACCGGCGTCGCGGGTGCGCTGCAGGCACTCTGCATGTTCGCCGGCATCGGGGTCGGGCTCGTCGGGTCGCCGCTCTGGCTGCAGGCCGTGGGTCTCGTCGTCGTCCTGGTGGTCGCGGTCTGCACCCTCTCCACGCTCCGGGCGATCCCCGCGCAGCCGATCTTCCCGGTGTTCGCGTTCGTCGTGTCCGCACTCGTGCCGATGCGCCCGGCCGACGTCCCGCTCGTCACGACGATCATCGTCTGCTCGGTGGTCTGGGCCTGGCTGGTCGCGATGTCCGGAGCGGTGCTCCGCCGGGTGTTCCACCCGCACGCCCCGCACCGGTTCCGCCCGCTGGCCGACCGCAAGCACCGGTCGCTCGCGGTCCTGCGGACCCCGGCGCTGTGGGAGACCGTCGCGCTCAACGTCGTCGGGTCACTCGTCGCCGGTGCGGTCGCGGAGTCGATCCCCGGGCTCGGGCACCCGTACTGGGCCGTCATCGCGGTGGTGTCGACCCTGCCGGCGATCCGCCAGCGGCACACCGTCGTCCGCGCCGGGCAGCGTGTGGTCGGCACGATCGGCGGCACCGTGATCGCGGTCGGCATCCTGCTGCTCGAGCCGTCGGCGTGGTGGATCGTCGTGCTGGCCGTCGTCGGGCAGTTCTTCGCCGAGATCTTCGTCGCCCGGAACTACGCCGTGTGCCTGCTGTTCCTCACCCCGCTCGCCCTGGCGGTGTCGTGGCTGAGCCTGCCCGAGGCACCCCAGCTGCTGGCGCTCGACCGCATCGCGCAGACCGTGCTCGGTGCCGTGGTCAGCGTGGGGCTGCTGCTCGTCGGGCGTGCGATCGAGCGCCGGCGTGGCCGTGCCCTCGGTGCGACGAGCGCGATCCGGACCGTCTGACGCGCCTGGTCGTTCCGGGCGTCCCTGGTCGAACCGGGCGTACCTGGTCGAACCGGGCGTACCTGGTCGAACCGGGCGTACCTCGTCGAACCGGGCGTACCTCGTCGAACAGGGCATGCCTGGTCGAACCGGGCGTACCTCGTCGAACCGGGCATGCCTGGTCGTTCCTTTCGACCAGGTACGCCCGAATCCGCCTGCCATCGCGCGTGACAGGGGAAGCAACGTGCGCGGACGGCGGACGGGAGGCCCGCGGCGGCGCCGCCACGGGCCTCCCGTCCGCCGATGGTCGCGACCACTGCGTCCTGCGAAAGCGACAGATCGCTGCGGGACAACCGCGGGGATCTGTCGCTTTCGCGGACGGGACGGCACCGCGTGCCGCGGGTCTGTCGCTTTCGCGAGCCCGTCCACCCCACCAGCGCGTCAGTCGCGCGGCTGGATGTTCCAGGCATCGATGACGGGGCGGCCGTGTTCGTAGCCGAGGATGCTGACCGAGGCGGTGCCGAGCTTCAGCACGGCGCCGTCCTGCGGCGCGAGTCGGATCCACGCGGCACCGAGCGCCCGCAGCACGTGGCCGTGGGCGATGAACACCGCGTCGTGGCCCTCGGCGAGCACCGGACGGGCGCGGTTCAGGATGCGCTCGACGCGCACCCGGACCTCGGCGGCGTTCTCACCGGGGGTGTCGCCGGCGGGGACGCCGTCTGTCCAGAGGTCCCACGGACCGTGGCGCAACACCTTGATCTGCGGGGTGGTGAGGCCCTCGTACGCGCCGTAGTCCCACTCGTACAGGTCCTCGTCGAGCTCCGGCTCGACGCCGATCAGGTGCGCGGTGTCGCGGGCGCGCTGCAGCGGGCTCGACAGCGCCAGCGCGAACGACCGGTCCCCGAGGTACCGGCCCGCGCGCTTCGCCTGCTCGACACCGTTGTCGGTGAGCGGGATGTCGGTGCGGCCGGTGTGCTGCCCGCTCTTCGACCACTCCGTCTCTCCGTGACGGACGAGGACGAGTTCGCCGGGGCGTTCCGAGGTCATGAGTTCCTTCCGATCCAGAGGCCGAGCGCAGCTGCGCCGACCGAGACGACGAGCATCCCGAGGCCGTTCAGGACGGCGAGCCGGGTCTTGCCGGATCGGAGGAGCTGTACGGTCTCGACGCTCGCCGTCGAGAACGTCGTGTACCCACCCATCATGCCCGTCCCGAGCACAGCGACCGTCGAGGCGGGGATGGTGCCGGCCTGCCCGAGGCCCGTCAGGACCCCGAGCACGAGCGATCCGGACACGTTGATGAGCAGGGTCCCGACCGGGAACCCGGCGAACCGGGAACCGGCGATGCGGCCCTTGACGACGCCGTCGAGCACGAAGCGCAGGGCGGCACCGGCTCCTCCGCCAACGGCGACCAGGACCAGTTCGAGCGGGCTCATCGGACGTCCTGCAGCGGCTCGGGGCGGGTGCGGGGCCGGGTGGCCGCGGCGACCCACAGACCGAGGACGACCGCGACGAGTCCGAGCACGACCGACAGCAGCGCGTACCCGGTGCCCGCCGTCCAGCGCCCGAGGTCGAGCAGCTGCGCGGTGTCGTCCGCGAGCGTGCTGTAGGTCGTGAAACCGCCGAGGACGCCGGTGCCGACGAACAGCCGGACCGCGCGACGACGACCGACGTCCGGGCCGCGGCGTGCGAGCGCGTCGAGCAGGAACCCGAGGCAGAACGCCCCGACGACGTTGATCCCCAGGATGGTCCAGCTGATGCCGTCGTGTGCGGGGAACGCCGCGGCGAGCAGAGCTCGGACGGCCGTCCCGATCGCGCCGCCGAGAGCGACGAGGGCGACGAGCCTCCAGCGCAGGTGCGGTGGGCGTTCGGCGTGCATCGTGCTCCCGTCGCGAGGCGATCGTTCCCCGGGTGACGGGGACGATCCAGGCTAGCCGAGACGACGAAACCCCCGCCGAGCCGGAGCTGGACGGGGGTTTGCGTGCTGGTGACCCCAGCGGGATTCGAACCCGCGTTACCGCCGTGAGAGGGCAGCGTACTAGGCCGCTATACGATGGGGCCGCGGCTGTTGTCGGACTCGGAGCATGTCACCTGTGGTGACCCCAGCGGGATTCGAACCCGCGTTACCGCCGTGAGAGGGCAGCGTACTAGGCCGCTATACGATGGGGCCGTTCCGACAACTCGACAAGTATTGCACAAGGCTCGCATCCGCACCAAAACGGGGCGTGTCGCCCGGGTGTGCCGCCATGTCGGAGCAGGCATACGGTGGATCGATGACGGCCGACCACGACGCGATCGCCCGGGCCAGACACGTGAGCGGCTGCCCGTCGGCCACGGTGCGGATCGGCCTGTCCGGGTGGCAGTACGACGGCTGGCGCGGGGACTTCTACCCCGAGGGACTCGCGAAGCGGCGGTGGCTCGAGCACGTGGCGTCGCGGTTCCCGACGGTGGAGCTGAACGGATCCTTCTACTCGCTGCAGCGCCCGGCGCGCTACCGGGCGTGGCGTGCGGCCTCGGGCGGGCAGCCGTTCCGGTTCGCGGTCAAGGGCGGCCGGTACGTCACGCACATGCTGCGGCTCCGGAACGTCGAGACCGCGCTGGCGAACTTCTTCGCCTCGGGTCCGCTGGAGCTCGGGGACACCCTCGGGCCGGTGCTCTGGCAGCTGCCCGAGCGCCTGCTGCCGACGCCGGAGGTGCTCGACGCGTTCCTCGGGCTGCTCCCCCGGACGCACGGCGCGGCCGCCGAACTCGCACGCCACCATGACGACAAGGTCCCCGCCGAACCGGACGGTCTCGTGGAGCCCGAGGAACCGGCGTGGTCGATCCACCACGCGCTCGAGGTCCGGGCAGCCGGCTTCGACGACGAGCACCTCGACGTGCTCCGCCGGCACCGCGTCGCCCTGGTCGACTCGCACGCCGGCGACTTCCCCCGCTTCCGGGCGGACACCGGGGCACCACTCGCGTACCTCCGGTTGCACGGCGCACCCCGGACCTACCACGACGGGTACTCACCCCGGGCACTCGGCGGGTGGGCGACGACCGTCCTCGAGCACGCCGAGGCCGGCCGTGACGTCTACGTGTACTTCGACAACGACGCCGAGCGGCACGCTCCGTGGGACGCCCTGACGCTCGACCGCCTGGTCGCGGCGCGACTGCGCCGCGCTTCGTGAGCAGGAACGGTCGCCTCGGGCGCACGGACCCGACCGTTCCCGCACACGATGCGGCCAGGAGGCGCGTGGCGGCGCCGCCACGGGCCTCCAGGCCGCGCAGCGCAGCGCCGCGCCGCGCAGCGCAGCGCAGCGCCGCGCAGCGCAGCGCAGCGCAGCGCAGCGCAGCGCAGTCCTAGAGCGTCAGCGACTCCCCCGGACGCAGCACGACGAGCGACCCGGCGGGCTCGACGGCCTCGCGGAGCCGCCCCGTGTGCATGCCGAGGCCGACCTCGGACAGGGTGGCCTCGTGGATCGGGTACGCCCGGGACGGCGCGATCGCGGCGACGTAGTCCATCATCTCGGCGACCTTGAGCCACGGCGCCCCGACGGGTGCAGCGAGGACCTCGACCGGGACGCCCGGGTCCGTGTAGGAGTCGCCCGGGTGGAACAGCCGGCCGTTCACGAGCACGCCGGTGTTGTCGACGATCGGCACCGAGGCGTGGATCAGCTGGTGCCGCGTGCCGTGGAAGGTGAGCGTGAAGGGGCCGACCGTCCGGTGGTCACCGTCCGTGACGACGTCCACCGTGACACCCGCCTCGGCGAGCGCCGCGCGCACGCCCTCCGGTCCGATGACGACCGCACGGGGGTTGGCGTCGAGGATGCGCCGGACCTGCTCGGGGGTGACGTGGTCCGGGTGCTCGTGCGTGACGACGACGGCGACGACCCCGGTCGCGTCGACCGGTCGGGTGAAGTTCCCCGGGTCGAGGACCAGACCGGCGTCCCCCTCGGTGATGACCTGGCAGGCGTGTTCGAGTTTGGTGACCTCCATGCGGGCGACCCTACGCGGGACCGTGCGGGCGGGGTCCCGTGGTCGCGCGGACGACCAGGTGCGCGGGTGCCGCCGCGATCGGGCCGGCGACGCCGCCGTCGACCTCGGCGAGCACCGCTCGTGCAGCGGTGCGGCCCTGCGCCACCGGGTCCTGCGCGACGGTGGTGAGTCCGACGGTGGCGCCGTACTCGTGGCCGTCGATCCCCATCACGGACACGTCCTCGGGGACCGCGAGTCCGGCTCGGCGTGCGGCGAGCAGGACACCGAGGGCCATCTCGTCCGAGGCACAGAGCACCGCCGTCGGTCGCTCCGACGCGGGCTCGGCGAACAGCACGGCCCCGGCGGCGGTCCCGCCGGCGAACGAGAACCGGCCGTCGAGCGACCACCGTTCCGGTACGGCCTGTCCGAACGACCGCACGGCGTCGAGGAACCCGTCCCGTCGCAGGTGCGGCACGGCGACGTTCATGCCGGCCTCGTCCTGCCCGCCGACGTAGGCGATGCGCCGGTGGCCGAGGCCGTGCAGGTGCTCGACCGCGATCCGGGTGACCTCCCGGTCGTCGACGCCCACGTTCCGCAGGCCCGGTGCCGGGCCGCCGATGACGACCATGGGGTGCCGGCTGAGTTCGAGCTCGGCCCGTTCGGTGGCGTCGAGCACCAGGGAGAGCAGGACGAGGCCGTCGACGCGGTGGCGCAGCATCGAGCGTCGGAACGCCCGGTCACGGTCGCCGCCCGGGCCGCCGAGGTTGTAGAGGACCAGGTCGTACCCGGCCTGGCGGAGCTCCGCGTCGACACCGCCGAGCGCCTTCACGTAGAACCAGCGGTCGATGACGGGCACGACCACCCCGACGGCGCGCTGACGCCCGGTGGCGAGGCCGGCCGCCGCCGAGCTCGGGACGTACCCGAGTTCGTCGGCGACCCGCTGCACCTGCTCGATCGTGGTGTCGGCCACGTTCGACATGCCGCGGAGCGCCCGCGACACCGTGGACTTCGACAGCCCCGTGACGGTCGCGATCTCCTGGATCCCCATCGGTGCGACCCGGGAGGCCCGTCAGCCGTCCGTGCCGTGCGTCACGTCCGCCGGTGCGTCGGGTCCACCCCGTCGGGCCGCCACCGCGGGCACGCCGCGGTCCGCCCGGCGTTGCGGGACCCGTGCGGGGCGCGCCGCCCGTCGTGCAGCCGGTGCGACCTCGTCCCAGCCCGCGTGCTGGTGCACCCGTCCGTCCGCGCCGGGTCGGGGTCGGCGACCGGTGGGGTCGGTGACCGACGTGTGCACCGGGACGAACGCGGGCGCAGCACCGACGCCCCGGGGCACGGACGCACCCGTGCCGTCCTGCGGTGCGGTCCGGCGGAGGACGGCGACCCGCCACCGGTCGAGCGCGACGACGCCGAGCACGCACACGAGCAGGGTGAGCGCCCAGCCGAGCGCCGGTCGCCCGGTGAGCTCGCAGAACACCGTGACGCCGAGGAACAGGACGCCGAACATCCCGACGAAGCCGATCGACTCCTCGATGTGGGCGGTGGGACGGGTGGGTCCGCGCTGGGCCATGGTCGTCAGCCCTTCACGCCGCCGGCGGTGAGCCCCGCCACGATGCGCCGCTGGAAGATCAGCACGAGGATGACCAGCGGGATCGTGACGATCGTGCCGGCGGCCATCACCGCCGTGTAGGGCTCCTGGTGCGGCTGCGACCCGGCGAACGAGGCGATCGCCACGGTCACCGGCTGGGTCGCGTCACTCGACAGCTGCGACGAGATGAGGTACTCGTTCCAGCTCGAGATGAACGCCAGGATCGCCGTGGTGAACACCGCCGGCGCCGCGAGCGGCAGGATGATCCGCCGGAACGCCTGCACCCGGGTGCACCCGTCGATGCGGGCTGCCTCTTCGAGGTCCCACGGCATCTCGCGGAAGAACGACGCAAGCGTGTACACGGTCAGCGGCAGCACGAACGAGATGCTCGGCAGGATGAGCGCCTGGTACGACCCCATCCACCCGATGTCGGTGAACAGCTGGAACAGCGGCGAGATGAGGGCGACGCCGGGGAACATCGACGCGGCCAGGATCGCGCCGGCGATGAGCGACTTGCCGCGGAACTCGAGCCGGGCGAGGGCGTACGCCGCCGTGGTGCCGACGAGCAGGGCGATGACGGTCACCGCGACCCCGATGAACACGCTGTTCAGGAGCGCTCGGCCGAGGTGGTTGCCCAGCGCGGTCGAGAACGCGGTCGCGTAGTTGTCGAGGGTCACGTGGGTGAACCACGGGGTGGCGTCGAACGTGTACCCGACCTCGCGGAAGCTCGTGACGACCATCCAGTAGAACGGCAGGAGGCACCACACGGCGATGACGACGGCCTGCACGGCGGTCCGGAGCTTCGGGCCCGTCTCGCGCCGGACCCGCACGTCGGGACGGTCCGTCGCCCGGTCGCGGGTCGCGGCGGTGCGGCGGGGACGATCTGCTGCGAGGGTCACTTGAGTTCACCCTTCTGCTGGGCTGCCTGCGTCTGCACGACGTTCGCGCCGAGGAACCGGACGAAGACGAACGCGACGATGAAGACGATGAGGA
This sequence comes from Curtobacterium sp. MCPF17_021, assembly GCF_003234605.2. NCBI lineage: Bacteria > Bacillati > Actinomycetota > Actinomycetes > Micrococcales > Microbacteriaceae > Curtobacterium > Curtobacterium sp. MCPF17_021. The sequence continues at coordinate 2,381,251 of NZ_CP126252.1, forward strand.
ACGTGATGGTGGACAGGGCGGATGCGGCGTTGAACCCCTGCCGGATCTGGTCGACGACCAGCACCGACAGCGACACGGTCGCGTTCCCGGAACCACCACCGCCGCCGGTCATGATCGCAATGAGGTCGTAGATGCGCAGGGCATCGAGGACGCGGAACAGGATCGCGACCATCAGGGCCGGCCGGACGAGCGGGAGCGTGATGAGGAAGAAGCGCTGGAGGGTCGAGGCGCCGTCCATCTTCCCCGCCTCGTAGACGTCCTCGGGGATGAGCTGCAGGCCGGCCAGGATGAGCAGCGCCATGAACGGCGTGGTCTTCCAGGTGTCGGCGATGACGATCGCGAACCGTGACGCCCATTCGTCGGAGAACCAGAGGACCTGGTGCCCGATCACGTGGTTGAGCACACCGTTCGCGTCGAAGATGAAGTACCAGAGCTTCGCGGTGACGGCGGTCGGGATCGCCCACGGCACCAGGATCGCGGCACGGACGAGGGCGCGGCCCTTGAAGTTGCGGTTCATGATGATGGCCATCCACAGACCGATGACGGTCTCGAGGATCACGGTCACGAACGTGAAGAAGAACGTGTTCCCGAAGGCGACCCAGAACTGGGAACCGAGGTTGCCGGGCGGACACGCGACGTCCCCGCACCGCTGGCCGAGCCAGTGCACGTAGTTCGTGACGCCGGCGAACCCGCCCTGCACGAACAGGCCGGTGGCCTTGTCGAGGCCCTGGTCGAGCTGGAACGACTGGATGACCGCGCTGACCACGGGGTACCCGATGACGACCGCCAGGAGCACGATCGTCGGGCCGATGAGGTACACGGCCCAGCGGCCGTGCTCGGCGTTGAGTCCGCCCTTGCGCCGCCGGCGCTTCGGTTCCGTGCCCGTCGGGTTGGGGATGGCTGCGGGGATCTCGGTTGCTGCTGACACGTGTCGGCCTCCTTGCCGGGGGTGTCGGAACGCAAGTAGGGGGCGGACGGGAGGCCCGTGGCGGACCCGCCACGGGCCTCCCGTCCATCAAGCGGCGTGAGCCGCTAGCTGCTGGTCGCCGACTTGAGGGCGTCCTGCATGTCCTTCATGGCTTCGTCGACCGACTTCGACCCCTTGAGCGCCGCGTAGGTGTTGTCCTGGATCGCCTTCGTGACGGCCGGGTAGAACGGCGTGACCGGGCGCGGCTCCGCCGACTCGATCGACTTGAGCAGCGTCGGCAGGTAGGGCAGCTGCTTCGTCAGCTCGGGGTCGGTGTACAGGTCACCGACGACCGGGGCGAGCGAGCCCTGGGTCGCGAAGAACTTCTGCGTCTCGTCCGAGGTCAGGAACTCGAGGAAGTCGTGCGCCGTGGCCTTGTGCTTCGAGTACACGCTGATCGCGGCGTTGTGGCCGCCGAGCGTGGAGGCACCGACGCCGTCGGCACCGGGGATCGGCGCGATGCCGAAGGTGTCCTTGACCTTCGACGAGCCGTCGGTCTTGGCGAGGCTGTAGACGTACGGCCAGTTGCGCAGGAACAGCAGCTTGCCGGCTTCGAACGCGGTGCGGCCCTGCTCCTCCTGGTAGGTGATCGCCTCGGCCGGGATGTTCCCGTCCTCGAACGCGTCCACCAGGTTCTGCAGGCCGGCCTTCGCCTTGTCGGTGTCGACGTCGGGCGCACCGTCGCTGCCGAGCACCGAACCGCCGGAGCCGTTGATCGCCTCGGAGGCGTTGACGGTGAGTCCCTCATACTTCGCGAACTGCCCCGCGTAGCAACCGATGCCGGCGTCCTTCGCGATCTTGCAGTCGTCCATCATCTCCTTCCACGTGGTGGGAGGCGTCTTCACGAGGTCCTTGCGGTAGTAGAGCAGTGCGCCGTCCGAGGTCTGCGGAGCGGCGTAGAGGGTGTCGTTGTACGTGGCGGTCTTCACCGTCGACGGCAGGAGCTTCGAGGTGTCGAGCTTCATGTCGCCGGTCAGCGGCGTCAGCCAGCTCTTGGCGGCGAACTCGGCGGTCCAGACGACGTCCACGTCGACGACGTCGTAGTTCTCGTCCTTCGCCTGGAAGTGCTGCACGAGGTCGTCGTGCTGCTGGTCGGCCTGGTCGGACTGTTCCTTGAAGGTGACCTTCTCGTCCGGGTGGGCCTTGTTCCACTTCGCGATGAGCGGGCGGACGACGTTCGAGTTGTCCTTGCCCTGCACGTAGGTGATGGGGCCGCGGCTGTCCTGGCCGCTCTTGGCGTCGTCCGATCCGGCGCCGGAGCTCCCGCTCGAGCAGCCGGTGAGCACGAGGCCGATGACGGCGACCCCGGCAACGGATGCGAACCGCACCCTGGAGCGTGTTGTCTTCACAGCGTTGTCTCCTCATTGAGATCACCAGGGGCATCGATCGGGTTCCACGACACTGCCCTGGAGCAGGCGCCGCTGCCTGCTGGTGGAGGAAGCTACGCCCGGTCCGGCGGGAGCGCAACCGGTTGCATCGGTTCCGTGACCTGAGCGTGACCCATGAGGTTCCCGTGGCTTCCTGGGTGAGCGCTCACCCCCGTCGGGGGCACACGCACCGCGCTGCGGAACCCCGCACGAACCCCGCCACTGCTGGTCCGGTCCGTTGTCCGGACACCGCGGGCGGTCGTAGCGTCCCGACCATGACCCTGCACTCCTCCGTCACCGTGCCCGGCCCCCGTCGGGTCGTCAGCGTCGACCTCGACGCTCCGCTGCCGCGCCTGGTCGCCGACGAGTCGGGTTCCTCCGCGCTCGTCGTCGGCTACCGCGACGGCTTCCCCGTCACCACCCTCGACGTGCTGCTCACCGCGGACCCGGCCGACGCCGCCCGCGCGATGGCGCCCCTGGTCGACGGCCTCGCACGGACCTCCGGTGCGACGGAGACCCCGATCCCCGACCTCGAGCTCCCGCTCATCTCGATCGTCGTGTCGACCATCGTCACCCGGGTCGAGGACATCCGGAAGCTGCTCGACTTCCTCGAGCACCTCGACTACCCGCGGTACGAGGTCATCCTCGTCGACAACCGCGTGAAGCTGCCCGAGGTCGACGCCCTGCCCGGGCTGCTCGAGGGCCGCGACGTCCGGCTGGTCACCGAGCGCCGTCCGGGCTGCTCCGCCGGTCGCAACGCCGGGGTCGCAGCGGCGCACGGCGAGATCATCGCGTTCACCGACGACGACGTCCGGGTGGACGCACAGTGGCTCCGGTCCATCGGCACGCGCTTCGTCCGCGAGCCCGAGGTCGCCGCGGTCACCGGGATGATCCTGCCCGTCGAGCTCGAGACCCCCGCGCAGATCTGGTACGAGGCGTACTACGGCGGCTTCAGCGGCGAGCGCACCTTCCAGCCGGTGACGATCGTGCCGGACGACGTCCCCGGGGTCATGCGGCACGCGCAGGCCCGGGCCGTCCGCCCCGACGGCTCGGTGCAGAAGCACTTCGCCGTGTACGGCATCGGCGGCTACGGCGCCGGCGCGAACTGGGCGGTCCGACGGTCGGCGTTCGACGCCGTCGGCGGGTTCGACCCCGTGCTCGGTGCCGGTGTGCCGGCCCGCGGCGGCGAGGACCTGGCGATCTTCATCGACATCCTGTGGAGCGGTGGCCGGATCGGCTTCGAACCCCGTGCGGTCGTCCACCACCGGCACCGGCAGGACCTCGCCGGGCTGCACGGGCAGCTCCACTCGAACGGCGTCGGGTTCACGGCGCTGATGTGCGAGCTCATCGCGAAGGACCGCCGGCACGCGCTCGTGCTCGCGCGGCTGATGCCCCGCGCCGGCAAGATCAAGCTGAAGCAGCTGGTGTCACGGCTGGCCGGCCGGCGTGACGCCGCGGCCGAGAGCATCACCGAGGCCTCCACGACCCGGATCCCGCGCTCGCTGGCGTACCACGAGTTCCGCGGCTTCCCGGCGGGTCCGGCGGCGTACTTCCGCAGCCGTCGGTTCTGGCGCGAGGTCGAGGAGGGCCGCTTCCGCCCGTAGGCGGCGTGCAGGAGACGTCCGCACCGGACGGACGGGAGGCCCGTGGCAGCGTCGCCACGGGCCTCCCGTCCGTCTAGTGGTGGGCGCGCCGTCGATGCGTGCGCATGTTGCGACAGGACGCTCGTCGTCCGACGAGCGTCCTGTCGCAACACGCGCGCGACGTCCGCACACCCGCCGCGGTCACCCGCGCCGAGACCGCCCGACGACGTACCGCCACGGGCCACCGAGCGCCGCAACGAGCTCGACGCGCTTGAGACCGGCCGTCGCCTCGCGGAACGCGTCGTCGACCGGCCACCCGCCCACGGCGTCCACCGCGGCGGACACCTGGTCGGCGTCGGCACCGGTGCCCTGTCCGAGCGCGCCGAGCTGCCGCAGCGCCCCGACCGCCCGACGCAGCACGGCCAGTGCGGTGCGCGGTCGCAGCATGAGCTTCGCGACCCACGCGCCGAGGCCGGTGCCGTAGCCGAGCGCCTGCGAGCGCAGCGCCGCACGGTCCGGCCGGTGCTTGTGCCAGACGACGGCCGAGGGCTCCACGGCGAGCGCGCCGCCGGAGAAGAGCACCCGGGTGAACAGGTCGGGGTCCTCGCCGGCGCGGGCCAGGGTGCCCGGGCCGAGTGCGACGTCGAACCCGCCCAGGGCGAGCGCGGCCGAGCGGCGGAGCGACATGTTGGCCCCGGTGCCGAACGCGCCCACGGAGAACGGGAACAGCGGCAGGTCGGCCGGCGGCGCCGACGTGCGGAACACCCGACGGTCGGTGTTGCGCGCCCAGGTGACGCGCTCGTCGAAGTACCGCTGCGTGGGGGTCCGGAGTTCGCCGCTGGGCACGAGGCCGGTCACGCAGACGACGTCCGCGTCGCGGGCGTACGCGTCGGCGAGCGCTGCGAGCCAGTGCCGGTCGACGACCACGTCGTCGTCGACGAAGGCGACCACGGCCCCGGACGCGAGGGCGAGTCCGGCGTTCCGTGCGCGCGAGACGCCGGGTCGGGCCTCCAGGACGTACCGCAGGCGCGGGTCCGCGAGCGACGTGACCACGTCGCGGGTCGCGGTGGTGGTGGGCGCGTTGTCGACGACCAGGACCTCGAAGTCGTCGTGCTCGGACGCGAGCACCGAGCGAACGCAGCGGCGCAGGTCGTCCGGCCGGTCGCGGGTGCCGATGACGACGGAGATGCGCCCGACCGGCGTCCCCGCGGGGGCGTCCGGGAGGCCCGTGGTGCGCAGCGCGCGCAGGGCCGGTCCCAGCTCGGCCGGGTCCACGCCGCCGTCCGCGTCGACGCTGACGTCGACGAACCCGGCGATCTCGCGTCCGTCACGGACGAGCAGGCGGGCGCGGCGGAAGCCGGTGGCACCGGCGAGTTCGACGGCGGACGCGGCGAGCGCCTCCTGCCGGTCGACGGCGCCGACCCAGGCCGCGCCGGCCCAGGCGGGCACGTCCGGGGACGGCATCGCGGGCGTGAGCGTGAGCACGCGGGTGGTGGTGGCCTGCTGGTCGGTCATGGTCCGATGCTCCGGTGGGGCTGCTGCGGGGTCAACGGCGGCCGCCCGCGGTTGCGGCGACGGTCGTCCGACTTGCGGTTTGCCGCCAGTGCACACCCCCGGACGGTAGGATCGTGAGGACGACTCGGCGGCAGCACGCCGGGCACGAGGAGGACGCATGTCGATGGGCCCCACCGACGAGCTCGGCGCCGTGCTCCCCTCGGAACAGAGCGTCTTCGTGGTCGACGCCGTGACCTGCGTCTGCGGCCACGTGCAGGACGCCCACGAGCACTACCGTCCGGGCACGGACTGCGCACTCTGCGACTGCCAGAAGTTCCGCAAGAAGCGCTGATCAGGCGCTTTCGAGCACCGACCGATCGGGGGCGGTGCGGGAAACCGCCGCTTCCCCGCAGACGGGCACGGGTCGCCTTGTCGGCCCCGGAACGCCGCGGTTAGCGTCGCGTCCATGGCCATCTCCCCCGCGGTCCCCGCGTGCATCGTCCTCGCCCACGAGGACCCGGCACACGTGCGCCGACTCGTCGAGGCGCTCGACCCGTTCCCGGTGTTCCTGCACTGCGACGCGCGCACGCCCGAGACGGTGTTCCGCGCCATGACCGACGGACTGCCGGACCGCGTCCGGCTGCTCCCCCGCATCCGGACCGGCTGGGCACGCTGGGAGAACGTCGCCGCCGAGGTGTCCGGCTACCGGGCCGCCCTGGCCGAGACCGACGCCTCGCACGTGGCCGTGCTGACCGGCAGCGACTACCCGCTCGCGAACCCCACCGAGATCACGGCCCTGCTCGAGGCCCACCGGGAGGAGTCGTTCATCTCGGTCAACCCGCTGCCGTTCGCGCCGTGGGGCCGCGACGGCGGCATCTCCCGCATCCGGTTCCGGCACTGGGCGTGGCGGAAGCACATGCTCCGGCTGCCGGTCCCCCGCCGCGTGCCGGCGAACGTCTCCTTCGCCGGGGGCTCGCAGCTCAAGGTCCTCGCCCGCCGGCACGCCGCCGCCGTCGTGGACACCGTCGACCAGCGCCCCGACCTGGTCCGGTTCTGGCAGCGCACCTGGGTCGCCGACGAGACCTTCGTGCCGTCGGTGCTCAACTCGCCGTCGCTGACGCCGGGGTTCGCCGACGAGCACGTCTCCCAGCCGCTCTGGTGGATCGGGTGGGACGGCACCGCGCGGAAGAGCCCGCCGTGGTTGACCGTCACCGACGCGGGGCAGCTGCTCGAGCGTCGGACGGACGCGGACGTCGAGGTGCAGCACCTGTTCGCGCGGAAGTTCTCGACCGACCGGAGCGGTGACCTCCTCGACGTCGTGGACGCCGCTTTCGGGCTGCGCCAGGGCGCGGCGGCGGTGGTCGCACCGTGAGCTTCCCCCCGCAGACCCGCCGCGAGGCCCGCGCAGCGCGCGAGGCCGAGGCACCGCCTGCCGCCCCGGAGCCCGCCGCAACCGTGCCCACCGCCCCCGTGCCCGAGTCGCTCGACACCGGGTCGGTCGCGGTACGGAAGGGCGCCTCCGTCCTGTTCGGCCGCGGCCTGCTGTACGTCGTCGTCTGGTCGATGCAGCTCGTCGTCTCGTCGCTCATCTCCCCGGTGCTCGCGCACCTGATGCCGCCGGCCGAGTTCGGCGTCCTCGCCTCGGCCATCGCGCTGTACCAGGCGCTCGTCGTCCTGGCCGTCCTCGGCATCGACCAGGCGTCGGTGCTGCAGCGCGCCGAGGACGGCGACGACCGCCGGGCGCGTGGCCTGCTCGCCGTCGGCATGGTCACCGCGATCGTCGTCACCGTCGCCGCGCTCACCACGATCCCCGTCTGGGCCGACGCCGCCGGCTTCGTCGGCAACCACCCGCTGCTCCTCGTCGCGGTGCTCTGGACCGGCCCCGCCGCCATCGTGCAGATCTCCCTGGCACTGCTCGTCGCCCAGGACCGCATCCGGGTCTTCGCGGTGACGAGCCTGCTGTCCTCGATCGGCGGCTCGGTCATCGGCCTCGGGCTCCTCACCTGGGTGCAGGCCGACGCGACCACCTATGCGTGGGGCGGCGTCGTCGCCCAGGGCGTGGCGATGGTCATCGGCATCGCGGCGACCCGCCCACGTCTCGCCGGCCTGTTCGACGGCAAGACCACGGCCCGGGCGTTCCGCCTCGGCGTCCCGATCGCCCTCGGCAACCTGTCGTACTTCGTGCTGAACGCCGGCGACCGGATCGTCGTCCAGCGACTGCTCGGCCCGGACGAGGTGGCCCGCTACCAGATCGCCTACGTCGTCGGCTCGGCCGTCATCCTGCTCCTCACCTTCACCAACCAGGCCTGGGCGCCGCACTTCGCCGCCCTCCGCGACCCGGTCGCTCGCCGACAGCTCGCGATGCACTCCCGCGACGAGCTGTACAAGATGCTCGGACCGGTCCTGCTCGCGGTGACGCTGGTGTCACCGGTCGCGCTGCCGATCCTCGCCCCGGCCTCCTACCGCGTGCAGGAGCTCTCGGTCGTCGTCTTCGTCGTCGCGATCACCGCCTTCCCCGTCGTCGCCAGCGGTGCGACCGGGCGCCTGCTCCTGATCGAGCGCCGCGGTGTCGCCGTCGGAGTGATCGCCGCGATCGCCGGTGCCGTGAACATCGGCGCGAACCTCGTGCTCGTGCCCGTGCTCGGCATCGCCGGCGCCGGGCTCGCCACCGTGGTCGCCTACGTGATCCTCGCCGCCATGCAGCTGCTGGCCCTGCCCGACCGCCGTGAGTGGCGGGGACCGGGCGCCCGGATCGTCCTGACGACCCTCGCCGCGCTCGCCGTGGCCGCCGCGTCCCTGCTCCTGCCGCAGGACGTGCTCTGGAACTGCGTCCGCGTCGCCGGGGTGGTCGCCTGCCTCCCCTGGTTCCTCCGTCGGCTGAAGACCGCAAGGGGTGGTGTCTCGTGAGACCGCGACAGGCTGCACACGACGGCACACGCCGACTCCGCGTCGGCGTCCTCGTGACCGGGCTCGCCATCACCGGCGGACTCGAGCGCTGCGTGCTCGAGGACACCCGGGAGCTCGTCGCCGCCGGCCACGAGGTCGAGGTCTGGCACCGGAACGCCCAGTCCCCGCGCGCGGCCGAGGGCCCGCCGCCCTACGAGGCGATGGGCGTCCGCCTGGTGGCGGCCACCGACTACCGGTTCGGCATCAGGACCTCCCTCCGCGACGCCTGGCGCTTCGCCCGCGAGGGGCTGCGGATCCGCCGATCACACCTCGACGTCCTCTGGTTGAACCGGCCCGAGTACCTGCCGTTCGGCCGCGTCGCCTCGCTGGTCTCCGGCGTCCCGCTCGCGGTGCACCTGCACCACGCCCCGAACTACCGGCGGCTCGGACCGATCGCGGGCGGCCGCACCCGCTACTTCGCCGTCTCGCACGCGATGGCGCGCGCCTGGGCGGAGTCCGGCGTGCCGACGGACCGCATCACGATCGTGCCGAACGGCGTCGACACCGACGCGTTCCCGGCCGCGACGCCGGCATCGGTGCACGAGGCCCGCGCGGCGCTCGGCATCACCGAAGGCACCCCGACGGTGCTCTACTACGGTCGGCTCACCCGGTCGAAGGGCGTGCTCGCCCTCCTGGAGGCCTGGGGTCGCGTCCGCACGACCGCGGCGGCCCGCATGCCGGTCACCACTCCCGCCGTGGCCGGTCACGCGGCGCCGGCGCCGCTCCTCGTGCTGGCCGGTGCGCTCTACCCGGAGGAAGCGGACGCCGTCCACGCTGCGATCGACGCGCTCCCCGCGGGTTCCGTGCTCGTGCTCCCCGAGCGGGACGACGTCGTCCCGCTCCTGCACGCCGCCGACGTCGTGGTGGCGCCGTCCATCGAACCCGAGGGCTTCGGGCGAGTGGTGGTCGAGGCGATGTCCGCCGGCCGTCCCGTCGTCGCCGCGGCCTCGGGCGGCACCGGGGAGATCCTGTCGGGTGACTGGGCGCGGTACACCGTCGACCCGGCCGACCCCGAGGCACTGGCGGGGAAGCTGCTCGACACCCTCGACGACGCCGCGCTCGACCCGTCCCTCGCCGCACGGTGCCGTGCGTGGGTGCGTGACCGCTACGGGCGCGAGCCGCACGTTCGCGCGCTGCTGCTGGCACTGCTCGCACACGCCCGGCGCTGACCGGACCGGGCTCGGCGCCGGGCTCGACGCCGGGCTCGACGCCGTCGGTCCGCGCCGGGCTCGACGCTGTCAGCCGGCGGTGGGTTCCGTGGACGGCAGCGTGGCCCGGGGGCTCTCGCCGTCCGCGGGCACGTCGATCGTCATCCAGTCGACCAGCAACGACCCGGCGGCGTCCCGGGGCGGCAGGCCCTCGAGCGATCCCGTCTGCACGACCAGGTGCATGCGTTCGACGGGGATGTCCTGTGTGGTGCTCCCGACGACCTCGTCGTCGACCAGGAACGACATCCGCGACGGCGTCCACTCGATCGTGTACGTGTGCCAGTCGGCCAGCGACGCGTCGGTCTCGTGGTGGACGCACTTCTCGGCCGGGTCGACCAGGCAGTGCACGTTGAGCCAGGCGGGCGCTCCGAGCGCACCCTCGGGGAAGTCGATCTCGCCGTGCGCCCAGACGTTCTCGTCGCTCCAGAGCAGCACCGCCACCCCGTAGCCGTCGACCTCGTCGCTCTTCATCCGGATGCTGTACCGGCCGGAGGTCTGTCCGCCCCATCGTCCGTCGACGAGCGGCACGACCCCGCCGGCGAGCGGGGTGCCCGCCTTCGTCGTGCGGAGGTGCATGTCGAGCATCCCGTCGTGGGCGCTCAGCGTTGACGCCTGGTACCGACCGGTCCCCGCGGTGTCCGCGAAGCCGTGGTAGACGGTGAACCGGTCGTCGTAGGCCGCCTCGAACCCGCCGGACGGGGCGGACTCGTCGAAGTCCTCGGAGAACACCCGCTTCCAGCCGTCCCCCTCCCCGGTCGGCATCGCGACCCCGCTGGGTCCGGGGCCGACGGACGTCGTGCCGGTGGTCGCCGCGGCGACGGCACCGACCGCCACCACCAGGGCGGCGGCCACGATCGCGACCCGTCGTCCCCGTGTCCGGAGCGGGGTGCGGTGACGGGAGGCGCCGAGGCCGTGCGCGGGTGGGGCACCGTGCGCAGCGGCCGACTGCTCGGCGACGGGGCGGGGGCCGTCCTCGTCCGGGGTCATCCAGCTGTCCATGCGCGGATCTCCGAGAGACCGACGTTGATCGTGCTGTTCGACACCCCGGTGGTGGTGAACCGCACCCAGGTGACGTTGCGGGCGGTGAAGTCCACAGTGCGGGCACTGCCGTCGTTCGGGAGCTCGCCCACGGCGACCTGGCTGCCGTCCGAGAACGTCAGCGTGCCGCTCGTGATCTGGTCGTCGCTGTTCGGACGGTCGTGCAGGACGATGCGCTGGAGCGCGACCGGGGTGGCCCAGTCGAGCTGGATCCAGATGCCGGTCCGTCCCCAGGGCACGGCCCACTCGGCGGTGTGGTCGACCGGGTGGCCGGACACGACGCCGTCGACGGCCTTCGCGACGGTCTGGCCGTCGGCCGGGTTGTCAGCGATCGCCGTCGGGGTCGCCGAGCCGGTGACGTCCCGCAGGCCCGGAGTGGGGGTCGGGGTGGGAGTCGGCGTCGGAGTCGGCGTGGGGGTCGGGGTCGGCGTGGGGGTCGGGGTCGGGGTCGGGGTCGTACCGCCGTTGCTCGCCGGGGAGAACGCCCGGATCTCGGCGAGTCCGACGTTCTGCGTCCCGCCACTGACCGAGGTCACCGTGAACCGCACCCACCTCACACTGCGCGCCGCGAACGTGATCCGCTGCACCGCACCACCGTTGTTCAACGCCGGCACCGTCACACTCGAACCGTCCGAGAACGTTAACGTCCCACCCAGCACCTGGTCCACCGCGTTCGGCCGATCAGCGAGGTCGACCGCGTCCAACGCCGTCGCCCCCGCCCACCCGAGCTGGATCCACGTCCCCGCACGACCAGACGGCGCAACCCACTCCGCCGTCGGCGCATCCGGGTACCCGCTCACCACACCGTCGACCGCCTTCACGGCCGTCTGACCATCAGCCGGGTTCTCCGCACTCGCCGTCACCGACGCCGAACCCGTCACGTCCTTGTGTGCGGGGGTCGGGTCCGTGGGGTCGGTGGGGTCCGTCGGCACCGGCGAGCCGGCGGTGTACTGCCGGCTGAGCCACGAGGTCTCGGGTCGAGCCGAGCAGGCTTCGTACGAGGCGCAGGTCTCACTGTCGTGCGCGGCGTAGGTGAAGAACGCGTCGGCCTTCGCCTGGGTCTCGGCCGTCGTCAGGTTCGCCGGACGGTCGGCGATCGGGTACCCCATGTACCCGGTGAAGCCGTGCGCGCCGGTGTACTGCTGCTGCACCTGGTCGGTCAGGTACGCGACCGTGTGGTGGTCGCTGTGGTCACCGTCGCCGTACTCGCCCTCGTGGTCGAGGGTGTGGATGTCCGTCGGTGCGAAGTCCTGCACGATCCCCTGCAGCGTCGCCCGGAGCTGCGCGAGCGTGTACGTGGCGGCGTGCGGGGCATCGGCGACGGTGTGCAGCGTGTCCATGTCGCCCGTGTACAGGCGCTGGAGGCTCTCGTAGCCGTTCGCCCAGAAGCCGTTGCCCTCGACGTTGCCGTCCGGCAGGTCCATGAAGACCAGACTGATCCGCGGGTCGGCGGTCAGGGTCTCGGTGAGCAGGGTCCGTCCGGCGACCGTCGTGGAGCCGGTCGTCGACGCCGGGTCGACGCCCGCCATGCTCGCGTAGGCGGCCATCAGCCCGACCTGGCGTTCCTGCCAGTACCAGTCGGGCTTGCCGGCGTCGCCGGCCGTGACGATGACGGAGCGCACGCAGCGCCCCGCCTCGATGTCCTTCCGCAGGTCCGTGCCCTGGAAGAGCAGGTCGTCGTCGGGGTGGGCGACGACGTTGAGCACCCGCCCGGCGCTGCAGTCCGCAGCCGCAGCCGCGGCCGGCTGGACGGCGAGGTTCGGCGCGACCAGCACGGCGAGCACGGTGGCGAGCACGCCCGCGACGGACGCGACGGTGGCCCGTCGCGTCCGTCGCGGTCTGTCGGAGGTCGGTTCAGTCGGTCGCATGGCGCAGGCCCTCCGTCGTCAGCTCGTACATCGCGGTCGTCCCCGACGACCAGACCCGCTTCCAGTAGGGCGAGGACGCCATGGCGGCGGCGAGCTCCTGGTAGTCGGCGTCGCTCTGGTAGCCGTACCGCTCGTCGTAGGCGCCGAAGGGCTCCGCGACCAGGGCGTAGTAGCCGGTGGCGGACCAGTTCACGACGAGTTCCCGCGTCACGTTCGACAGGTCCGCCTCGGCGTCGTAGCCGCCGGTCGGGTCCGGGTACGGGCCGAGCGCTTCGCGGGACAGGTAGCCCACGTCGAAGTACCGTGCGCCGGTGTTGCTCGGGACGGCGTTGGCCGACCCGGTGAGCAGCATCACGGAGCCCGCGGGTGCCGTGCGGTCGTAGTACTGCGTCGCCGCGGACTGGCTCCGGGTCATGACGCGGTTCCAGTCGAGCGAGGTCTGCCCGAACGCACCGATCGCGACGAGCGCCGCCACCGCTGCTCCGGCGACCGCGAACCGCACCGCGGACGGACGCATCCCCCGCTGCAGGACCGCCCCGACCGGGGCGAACCGACCGGCGGGCATCGGGAGCGCCGCCGCCAGGATCGCGATCCACGGCGTCGCGAAGAGCACGACGCGGAAGACGCCCTCCTGGCCGTAGTTCGTGGCGACGAGCAGCGAGATCGGGCTCGCGGCGGTGGCGAGGAGCGCCCAGTGCGTCCGGTCGCGCCGCATCAGCACCGTCAGCACGGCGATGAGCCCGAGCACCACGAGCGCGGCTGCCGGGATGTCGAACGCCAGACGCGTGACGAGCGGCTTCGGCAGGACGGTCATGTCGTGCGCGGGCGGCTGCACGTTGTCGAGCACCCGTCCGACCGCCGCGAGCGACAGGAACCGTCCGAGGATGTCGCCGTTCAGCGCGGCGAAGACCACCGCCGGTACGAGCACGACGACGGGCAGCCACCAGGGGCGGAGCATCCGGAACACGATGAGTGTGACGAGTGCGGCGACCGTCAGGTACGGCGAGATCTGGTGCGTCACGGCGAGCACGATGCCGATGAGGGTGATCGCGACGATCCGCGAGAGCCCCACCCGCCGTGCCCGCGGCTTGGCGGCGACGGAGCCGTCGGCGGTGGTGACTGCGGCATCGCGCAGCGGTCCGGTGGCGAGCACGAGGATCACGATCGACATCAGGATGCCGGTCGACTGCGGCGAGAAGTACGTGGTGTTGAGCGAACCGGTCATCGCGGTCAGCAGCGCTGCGATCCACGGCCGACGGGCACCGGGCAGCCAGTGCGCCGCCAGGACCCCGACGGCGATGGTCGTGCTGAAGGCGAGCAGGACGGGCACCCACGCGGCGATGAGGATCGTGTTGACGATGCCCCCGACGTCGGCCACCCAGGCCGCGCCGGCGAACAGGCCGGACCAGGTCTGGAAGATGTCGGCCGACGGGTTGGTCCCACCGAACTGGCGGATGTACTCGACGACACCGATGTGCCGCGCGGCGGCCGTCACGGTGGGCACGCCGTACGTGATCGCCTGGGCGAGCTGCACGACGCCGCCGAGCACGACGACGGGCACGGCGAGCGCGCGGCCGCGGACCATGGCGATGACCGCCGCGGCGACGACGAGCACGAGGCCGACGACCAGGCCGGTGCCGAGCGAGCCGAACAGGCCTGCGGGCACCGGGTCGCCCATGTGGGTGAGCGCGGCGACGACCACCACGACGAGCCCGCCGAGCGAGAGCGCCGTCACCGTGGCGGTCGTGCTCCACCGGGGCCGGGCGGTCTCGCGGCGCACGAGACCGGCGCGACGGAGCTCCGCCACGTCACGGGGTACCGAGACGGCGAGCGCCGCCGCGGTGAGCACGACGACACCGACGAAGGGGACCGTCGGCGCCCAGATGTGGAAGGTCGCCATGGTGTAGCCGATGCCGATCGTGCCGACGAGCGACCCGGTGACGGCGAGGACGGCGAACCGGGCGAGGGACATCGGACGGACGAGCAGCATCGGGGCGACCCCGAGCAGCGCGAACAGGAAGACCGCGACGGCGCTCGCCCGCAGGGTGGGCAGCTCGACGACGCTGCCGACGGCGGCCAGCACGAGCGTCAGCACGACGATCGCGGCGGCACCGAGTCGCGCCGCCGGGCTCATCGCGCCACCGGGGGTCGGTCGTGCCGGCCCCGCGGTGTCGAGGCCGCGCTGCAGCTCGTGGCGACCGTGCGCCGTCCGGTCGATCGTCCCCGCGCCGCCCATGCGTTCGCGGAGCGCCAGGACCGGTGCGGTGAGCACGGATCGCCGCTCGACGCGACGCAACCGGCGCTTCGTCGCCGCGAACTCCGCGTCGACGGCGTCGACGGCGTCGACGGTGTCCGCGTCACGCGCGGCGCCCGTCCCGTGGCCGTTCGCCGGAGCAGCGTCGGCAGCGTCGTCGCCCTGCTCGAGGCCGAGGCGTGCGAAGGCGCTGATGGCCTCCGGCGCCGCGTCCACCGAAGCGGTCAGCGTGTCGCGGTCGAGTGCGTTCTTGGTCATCCAGGCTCCGAGTCCGTGGCCGTGCGCGGCAGCGGCGGCGCGGAGCGACGCGACGTCGTCCGCCGATCGCTGCCACGCGATCGCGGCCGGTTCGACGGCGATCGCGGATCCGGCGAACAGCAGTCGTGTGAAGAGGTCGAGGTCGTCGCCACCGCCGACGCGGGTGCCGGGACCGAAGGCGGTGTCGAACCCGCCGATCCGGAGCGCGGTCGCGCGGTGCACGGCGAGGTTCGCGCCGGTGCCGTAGGCCGAGGCGGCGAAGGGGTGCAGCGGGAGGTCGTCGACCGGGTCGTCGAGCCGGAAGACCCGCCGGCGGACGGTCCGCCCACCGGGGGTGCGGTCGTCGTGCCAGCGCTGCGCCGGCGTCCGGAGCTCGGCACTCGGCACGAGCCCGGTGACGCAGGCCACGTCGGGGTCGGCCGCGAAGGCACGGGCGATGGCGGCGATCCAGTCGCCGTCCACGACGGCACCCTCGTCCACGAACGCGACGACGTCGCCGGTCGCGACGAGCAGGCCGGCGTTCCGCGCGGCGGCGAGGCCGCCCTCGGGCGCCGGGATGGTGGTGACGTGACGTCCGCTGATGTCGACCGTCGCCACGCCGCCGTCGTCGGCGCCGTGCGAGACGACGACGACGTCGAAGTCGGCATGCCCGTTGGCGAGCACCGACCGCATGGTCGTGCCGGCGGCGCCGTCCGTGCAGAGCACCACGGTGACGGACGGCAGCACCAGACCTGCTGCCGGCCGACGCTCGGGTGCCGGCATGGGCCGGATCGCGCGCTGGAGCGCACGGACGTCGATGGTGCCGCCGATGCGGCGACGTTCGGTGATCTCGGCCTCGACGAAGCCGAGCGGCTCGCCGTGGTCGCGGACGAGCAGGCGGGCACGCCCGTACCCGGCGGATCCCTGCAGGGCGATGACGTCCCGGTGGCTCGACGCGTGCACGTCGGCACGGTCGACCTCGCCGACCCAGAGCGCGCCGTCCCAGGTGGGGACGAGCGGCCCGGTCACGACCGGCGAGAGGACCATCGCCAGGGTCGCGCGGGTCACGGTGTGCCCACCGGCTGCGGGAGCGGTGCGGGTGCGGGCGGGGTCCGCACGACGACGGTGCCGAGGACCCGGCCGACGGCGTAGCCCGCGACCGTCGAGACGACGGAGAGCGCGATGGCGTACGCCCGCAGGCCTCCGCCACGACCGACGTGGCGCAGTTCGCGCAGCACGGCGCCCGGGATCACCCGGGTCAGGTAGGTCGACTCGCTGGCGAGCGAGTCGCCGGTGCCGACCCGACGGCTCAGCACGGCCTTCGAGATGCCCTCGTAGTAGCTGCGGCGGCGCAGGTAGCGCATCGTCACACGGTCCGGCGAGACCCGGTGCGAGACGTTCGAGCGCGGTTCGTGCCGGATCCGCGCGCCGGGACGGGCCTGGGCGATGCGGATGCAGAGTTCGGTCTCCTCGCAGCCGAGCGGCTGGTTGCCGACGCGGCCGATGCCGGAGCGGAAACCGCCGGCGAGCAGGATCGCGTCGCGGCGGAACGCCATGCTCGACCCGATGACGTTGCGGACGTCGCCCGGGGTCTCGGGCAGCCCGCGGTACGAGCACCCGACGATCCAGAGCAGTTCGTCGGCGTACGGGCCGGGGCCGGTCGCGGTCGGCCAGGACGGCGTGGCACGACCGCCGACACCGACGACGTCGGGGTCCTCGAGCGCGGTGAGCATGTGCCCGAGCCAGTCGGGGTCCGCGGTGGCGTCGTCGTCCAGGAACGCGACGACGTCGGCGTCGGTCAGGGCGACACCGGTGTTCCGGGCCCCGGAGAGTCCGCGGTCCTCGGTGTTCGGGACGACCCGGAGTTCCGGCCAGCGCGCGGCGGCGCGGGCCAGGAGCTCGGGCTCGTGGTCGATGACGACGACGACCTCGGGGCCCTCGGGCTGGCGCTTGGCCGACTCGACGCTGTCCTGCAGGTCGCCCCAGCGCTGCTGGGTGTAGGCGCAGATGACGACCGCGACGGTCGTCACGCGACGTCCTCCTCGAGGGCGACGACGGACGCGACGACGGCTGCCCCGGCAACGGACGCCCCGGCGACGGCGGACGCAGCGACCGGCGCCGCAGCGACGGGAGCAGCAGCAACCGGCGCAGCAGCCGGCGCGGCGAGCTGCTCGGCCGGCGGCACGACGCTCATCGCCGCGCGACGGACCTCGGCACGGCCGATCGCGGCACGACGACGCTCGTGCATGATCGACTTCAGCACGCGGATGCCGTCGGTCACGGCGTTGAGGTTGCTCGAACCGTGCACGCGGAGCTTCTCGTGGCTCGGCACCTCGGTGATCGCGAGCTCGGCGGCCGACCAGCGGCAGGTCAGGACGGTCTCGATCTCGAACCCGTCGCCCCACAGCATCGAACCGTCGGCCGGCTTCGGCAGCTCGGACGACAGCAGACCGATCTCCGGCAGGACGTCCGCCCAGAAGGCGTTGTAGCCGTAGCAGAGGTCGCTGTAGCGGGTGCCGAGGATGATGTTGCAGAGCATGTTCAGGCCGCGGTTGCCCATGTTCCGGACGATCGTGATGTCGTCGCTGCCACCGCCGAGCGAGTACCGGGTGCCCTTCGCGACGTCGGCGCCGTCGACGAGTGCCTGCACGAACCGCGGGATCTCGTCGGGGTCCGCGGAGCAGTCGGCGTCGAACATGACGACGATGTCGCCGGTGACGGCCTCGAAGCCGCAGGCCAGGGCGTTGCCCTTGCCCTTGCGGGTCTGGTGCACGACGCGGATGTCGGGCATCACGCGCTGCGCGGCGGCGATGGTGTCGTCGACGGAGTTGCCGTCGACCAGGATCACCTCGTACACGGGCGGGAGCTTCGGGAGGATGATCTCGAGGTTGCGGGCCTCGTTCCGTGCCGGGATGACGACGGAGACCCTCGGGTCTGCAGGGCGAACGGTACGTGCGGGCATGGCGCGGTCCTGTCGGGTCAGGGTTGCTGTCGGGTGGTGGCTCGTCGAGACGAGCGGCGCGTCCTCGGATGACGCATCGACGACGGTGACCGTCGTCGGTCGAGCAGCGGGACGCGGGTACGACGCCGCCTGCTTGCCGCGGGTGAGTGGGTACTCTCCCCCGCGGTTCCAACCATCGCCGTGGCCAGCGGGAGGGTCAATGCGCGGTGCGGTCCCTTGCGGACACCCGGGTGCGGATACGGAAACCCGCAACGGTCGTGCAGGTTGGCGGTCCGGCGCGGCGGCCGGCGGGTGGTGGACGCAGGACGAG
This sequence comes from Curtobacterium sp. MCPF17_021, assembly GCF_003234605.2. NCBI lineage: Bacteria > Bacillati > Actinomycetota > Actinomycetes > Micrococcales > Microbacteriaceae > Curtobacterium > Curtobacterium sp. MCPF17_021. The sequence goes on from NZ_CP126252.1 coordinate 2,399,485, forward strand.
CGGACGGGAGGCGCGGTGCCAGCCGGCACCGCGCCTCCCGTCCGGTCGTGGGCCGGTCTCAGACCTGCGGCACGTCCGCCGTCTCGAAGGCGGCCCGCAGCGCGACCGCCAGCTCGGCGACGTGCGGTTCCCGCAGCAGCGACGTGTGCTCGCTCGCGATCCGCACCATCTCGGTGGGCCCGCGCAGCAGGGCGGACCACCCGGCGGCGTCGGGGTTGGCGTCGGCGAGGACGTAGGTGGCGCGCCCGTGGAACGGCGTCGGGTGGTGGCGCCTGGTGACGATCTCGGCCTGGTCGAAGAAGGCGTCGAAGTCCTTCTGCCCACCGTGCCGCAGCACGCCGGCGGTGTACGCCCGGAGCCGCTTGGCGAACAGCGCTCCGTAGGGCACACCCGCGGGCAGCACCCGCCTGACGGCGCGGTCGAGCCCCCGCTGCACGGCGCGGACGGCGGTGTTCGGCTGGTCGCGCGGCTCCATCCGGCCGAAGTGCAGGCGGGCCTGTTCGGACTTCGTGCGGGGCAGGTAGGTGTCGAGCAGGACGACGTGCTCCACCTGCTCGCCGCTCTCGGTCAGGAGCCGGGCGATCTCGAGCGCGACGAGTCCGCCGAGCGAGTGCCCGACGAGCAGGTACGGGCCGCGGGGCTGCACGATGCGCATCAGCGCGAGGTAGCGGCGGGCGCTCCGCTCGATGTTCCAGTCCGGCATCCCACGGCGCTCGAGGGCGTGCTGCTGGAACGCGTACAGGTCGTGCGCGGGCAGGTGCCGCGAGAGCGGCAGGAACGTCAGCGCCAGGGCACCGCCACCGGCGAAGCAGAACACCGGCGGACGGCCGCCCTCGCGTGCCTCGGACACCTTCACGACGTCGGGGTGGCTCGGCAGCGCGCTCGTGCCGGTCCGCACCCGTCGGGCGAAGGCGCGGAGCGTCGGGTGCTCGAGCACGTCCGAGGAGCGCAGGTCGACCCCGAGCCGGTCCTGCACGACGGCGAGCATCTCCTCGGCGGACAGCGAGTCGCCGCCGAGCGCGGAGAAGTCCTCGTCGAGGTGCACGCCCCGCAGGCCGAGCACCTCGGCCCAGATCTGCCCCACGACGAGCTCCCACTGGTCGTACTCGCCCTCGACCATCTCGGTCTCGACGCTCGGCGCCCCGGGGAGTTCGGCCCGGTCGACCTTGCCGCGCTCGTTCCGCGGCAGTTCGGTCATCGGCACGATCGACGCCGGCACCATGTACTCGGGCAGCCGCTCACGGAGCGCCCGTCGGAGCGCACCCGGTGCCGGGGTGCGGTGCCCCGGGCGACCGACCACGTAGGCGACGAGCCGGGTGACGGAACCGGGGTCGACCTGTGCCGTCACGACCGCGTCGTGCACCTCGGGGACCGCGCGGAGCGCCGCCTCGACCTCACTCGGCTCGACCAGGTAGCCGCGGACCTTCACGGCGTCGTCGGACCGGCCGAGCAGCACGAGCCGCCCGTCGGGGTCGACGCGTGCCAGGTCGCCCTGCCGCCAGCTCGGGGTCCCGACGGGGATGCCGGCGACGGCCTCGGCTTCGCCGGTGTGTCCCGCCCGTTCGGCGGTCTTCTCCGGCGCACCCCAGTAGCCCGCGGTCAGGGCGTCGGAGACCACGACGAGCTCGCCGGTCTCCCCCGGGTCCGCAGGGCTGCCGTCCTCGCGGAGCACAAGGACCGTCTTGCCGGGCAACGGCCACCCGGCGGGCACGACGCCCTCGGGCACCGGCTCCCCCGGTGCGACCGGGCAGTACGCGACGCACGCGGTCTCGCTCGAGCCGAAGGCGTTCAGGAGCAGCGTGTCCGGGTCCAGGTGGGGTCGAGCCGCGGCGAGGTCGGCGCCGGTGACGGACTCGCCCGTGGTCATCAGGAAGCGCAGCCCGCCGAGCACCGGTGCGGTGCCGGCGGCGGTCCCGTGCGACCCGGGGGCGTTCTGCGACCCCACGATCGACCGCAGCAGGTGCGGGGTGCAGACGAGCACGTTCACGTCGTCGTCCCGGAACCGCCCGAGCAGCCGCTCGACACCGAGTTCACGCGGCTCGAGCAGCACGATGGTGCCGCCGCAGAGCAACGTGTCGAACGAGAACAGGAGCCCGGCCGCGAAGGAGAGCGGCAGGACGACACCGAGCCGGTCGCCGGGGCCGAGGCCGAGCGCGACCGCGTCCTGCTCGGCGTCGGCGATCTGCTGCCGGTGCGTCAGGACGACGCCCTTCGGCATGCCGGTCGAGCCGGAGGTGAAGACGATGGCGAAGGGGTCCCGCCCGCCCGGGCGCACGCCGACGGTGTCCGCAGACGGGGCCGCGCCCGGTTCGCCCGCGTCCAGCAGTTCGCCGAGTGCGTGCGCCCGGCCGTCCCGTTCCGCGACCACGTCGGCGGCCAGCGCTGCACGCTCGGTGTCGGCGACGATCTCGTCGACGCCGGCGAGCCGGGCCACGTGTGCCAGCCGTGCTGCGGGCAGGTGGTCGTCGAGCACCACCACGGTCCGTCCGGCACGCACCAGCGCGAGGATGGCGATCACGGCCTCGGTCGACTGCCCCGCCATCAGCCCGACCGGCTTCGACGCCCCGCCCGGGGTGTCGCCGACACCGGCGCCGCTGCGGTCGTCGGGTCGGAGCGTCACGGCCAGGGCTGCGGCCAGCGCGCGCGAGGCCCGGTCCGCTTCGGCGTAGGTGTAGGGACGGCCGTCCCCCGCGAGCGCGGCGGCGTCGCCCCGGAGCGCCACCACGCGGTCCCAGCGGTCCAGTACGGAGTGGTCGGCCGCCGCGGGCACGGCTGCGGGGTGGTTCCAGGGAACGACGGTCGTCAGCGGGTCGACGGAGGTCACGATGACACCTCGGGTGCTCAGCAGCGGACCGCCACGACTCCCGCGACGGTCCTCCGACCGTAGGTCCGCGTTCCCCCGGCCCGCGAGCAGGCTCCGGCCCGGTGCGGGGAACCGCAACCGGCCTGGAGGCGCGGCCTGCGCCCGCCACGGACGGTACGACTCCGGAACGACCGGTCCACTGCCGTGGGCGCCGTCCGCACGGCGGCTCGCCCGGCTCGGGGATCGTGCGGTTCCGCGCAACCTCCGGATCAGCCGTGGCGCGACCGTGGATGCGCCGTGCATCGCCGATGAGGACGCTCGGAACGAGAAGGTCCCGGAAATGAGAACAGCCCCCGGGATGTCCCGGGGGCTGTTCATCGAGTGCTGGGGTACCTGGACTCGAACCAAGAACGACGGTACCAGAAACCGCTGTGTTGCCAATTACACCATACCCCAAAAGGCCTGTCGGCCTTCTGGCCCGGTCACCCGGGGCACGATCAACTACTGTACAGCATCCCGGAGGTCCGCAAGACCACCCACCAGGTCTCGGTGCACGGCGGCGGCGGTCGCGGCTCCGTGTCCGGCGGCGACGATGAGCTGCTCCGGCCCGGGAGGTGTGACGTCTCCCACGGCGTAGAGCCCGGGGACGGACGTCCGGCCCACCCGGTCGACCACGAGGAGTCCCTGCGTGTCGCGCTGGAGCCCGTCGAGCGCTCCGGGCGTGTCGCCGTTCGCGGCCGTGTTCCCGCTCGTTGCGCTCGGACTCGTGGTGGCGCCGGTGCCCAGCCAGTCGAGGTCGGCGTGCCACACCGGTCGGACGAACCCACCGGTCCGTGGCTCGACGTGGCCGTCGGCGAGTCGGACGCCGGTCATCCCGGTGCGATCGCCCTCGAGGTCCTCGACGACCCGCTCGTCCACGACGACCCCCGCGGCCGACAGTCGAGCGCGGCCGGCGTCGTCGAGCGGTGCCACCCCGTTCGTGTAGACGATCAGGTCGTCGGTCCATGCGGCGATGAGCAGCGCCCGGTCGACCACGTCGTCGGTCTCGCAGATGAAGGCGAGCGGCTGCCCGGCCTTGTCGTACGCATCACACTCGACACAGCTGTGCACCGCGGTGCCGTAGAACGCGCGGAGCATCGGCAGCGCCGGGAACTCCTCACGCAACCCCGTCGCCACGACGACCGTCCGGGCGCGGGCCTCGAGCTCGGTGCCGCGCCACGAGCCGTGCACCTGCCAGGTGTCCGTGTCGGGGTCCGGGGCCACCAGGTCGACGACGGACTGGACGACCGTCGCTTCCGGGTACCCCTCGACCTCGGTCCGCCCGAGCTTGCGGAGTTCGAGCGGCGAGATGCCGTCCCGCGTCAGGAACCCGTGCGACCGCAGCGTCGCGGCGTTCCGGGGGCGGTTGGCGTCGACGAGCAGCACGGTGCGCTTCGCCCGGACCAGGTTGAGCGCAGCGCTCAGCCCGGCCGGCCCGGCGCCGATGACCGCGACGTCGTGCACGACCTGGTCGGCGTGCTCCGTACTGCTCACGGTCGGTCAGCGCGCCGCGAGGGCGCGGAGCCGGGTCAGGGTGGACTCCTTGCCCAGGATCTCCATCGACTCGAACAGCGGCGGGCTGATCCGGCGTCCGGACACCGCCACGCGCAGCGGGCCGAAGGCGACGCGGGGCTTCAGGCCGAGCTCGTCGATGAGGGCCGCACGGAGCGCACCCTCGATGGCCTCGGTGGTCCAGTCCTGGACGCCCTCGAGCGCGGCGGTGCTCGCGGTCAGGACCGTCGCCGTGTCGCCCTTGAGCGAGGCCAGTGCGTCGTCCTCGACCACCAGGTCGGCGTCGGAGGTGAACAGGAAGCCGAGCATCGCCGGCGCCTCGCCGAGCAGCTGCATGCGCTCCTGCACGAGCGGGGCGGCCTTTGTCAGGACCTCGAGCTGCTCCGGGGTCGCCGGGTCGCTGATGAACTCCGACAGGTACGGCAGCAGACGCGACCGGAAGTCTTCGGGAGCGAGCAGACGGATGTGGTCCCCGTTGATCGCCTCGGCCTTCTTGTGGTCGAAACGGGCCGGGTTCGGGTTCACGTCGGTGACGTCGAACGCCGCGACCATCTCGTCGATCGAGAACACGTCGCGGTCGGGGCCGATCGACCAGCCGAGGAGCGCCAGGTAGTTGACGAGCCCCTCCGGGATCATGCCGGCGGCGCGGTGGTGGAACAGGTTCGACTCGGGGTCACGCTTCGAGAGCTTCTTGTTGCCCTCCCCCATCACGTACGGCAGGTGTCCGAACACGGGGATGGAGGGCGCGAGGCCGATCTCGTACAGCGCCTCGTACAGGGCGATCTGCCGCGGCGTCGACGACAGCAGGTCCTCGCCCCGGAGCACGTGGGTGATACCCATCAGGGCGTCGTCGACCGGGTTGGTGAACGTGTACAGCGGCTTGCCGTTCGGGCGGACCACCACGAAGTCGGGGAACGTGCCCTGCTTGAAGGTGATCTCCCCGCGCACCAGGTCGTCGAAGCTCAGGTCACGGTCGGGGACGCGCAGGCGGAGCGCCGGCTCGCGGCCCTCGTCGCGGAATGCCTGGCGCTCGGCATCGGTCAGGTCACGCTCGTGGTTGTCGTACCCCTGCTTGGGGTCACGACCGGCGGCCTTGTTGCGGGCTTCCATCTCGTCCGGCGTGACGAAGGACTCGTAGATGTGACCCGACTCCTTGAGCTTCGCGATCACGTCGTCGTAGATCGCGGTGCGCTCGGACTGACGGTACGGTCCGTGCTCGCCGCCGGCGTCCACGCCCTCGTCCCAGTCGAGCCGCAGCCAGCGGAGCGCGTCGAGGATCTGCGCGTACGACTCCTCGCTGTCGCGGGCGGCGTCGGTGTCCTCGATGCGGAACACGAGCTTGCCGCCGGTGTGACGGGCGTAGGCCCAGTTGAAGAGCGCGGTGCGGATGAGCCCCACGTGCGGGGTCCCCGTCGGGCTCGGGCAGAAGCGGACGCGGATGTCGGAGCCGGAGGCAGTGGTGAATGGCGCAGTCATGACCCGACAACCCTACCGCGGCGTCCGTCTCTCCAACCTGCCCTGTTGACGGTCCGCAAACGCAGAAAACCCCTGACCACGAATGGTCAGGGGTTCCCTGGTTCTTCTACGTTAAGTCCGGCGGCGTCCTACTCTCCCACAAGGTCCCCCTTGCAGTACCATCGGCGCTGAGAGGCTTAGCTTCCGGGTTCGGAATGTGACCGGGCGTTTCCCTCTCGCTATGACCACCGGAACACCTTCGACCATGATCTTGGTCTCAAAGCTGTTCCAGCTGCTGCCCTCCGTGAAGAGGGCAGAGCGGTGTATTCAGTTTCGATTCCCGATCGTCTGTCGGGAACCACAAAGTGGACGCGAGCCCGTGCAACAAGTGCACGGAAATCAGTGTGTTATCAAGTCTTCGGCTTATTAGTACCGGTCAGCTCCACGGGTCGTTAGTCCCCGCTTCCACATCCGGCCTATCAACCCAGTAGTCTGCTGGGAGCCTCTCACACTCAAGGTGCATGGAAATCTCATCTCGAAGACGGCTTCCCGCTTAGATGCTTTCAGCGGTTATCCGGTCCGAACGTAGCTAATCAGCGGTGCCCTTGGCAGAACAACTGACACACCAGAGGTTCGTCCATCCCGGTCCTCTCGTACTAGGGATAGATCTTCTCAAATTTCCAACGCGCGCAGCGGATAGGGACCGAACTGTCTCACGACGTTCTAAACCCAGCTCGCGTACCGCTTTAATGGGCGAACAGCCCAACCCTTGGGACCTACTCCAGCCCCAGGATGCGACGAGCCGACATCGAGGTGCCAAACCATGCCGTCGATATGGACTCTTGGGCAAGATCAGCCTGTTATCCCCGAGGTACCTTTTATCCGTTGAGCGACAGCGCTTCCACAAGCCACTGCCGGATCACTAGTCCCGACTTTCGTCCCTGCTCGACCTGTCAGTCTCACAGTCAAGCTCCCTTGTGCACTTACACTCGCCACCTGATTGCCAACCAGGTTGAGGGAACCTTTGGGCGCCTCCGTTACTCTTTGGGAGGCAACCGCCCCAGTTAAACTACCCATCAGGCACTGTCCATGAACCCGATCAGGGTCCTACGTTAGACATCCAAAGTGACCAGAGTGGTATTTCAACAATGACTCCACGAACACTAGCGTGCCCGCTTCACAGTCTCCCACCTATCCTACACAAGCCACTCCGAACACCAATACCAAACTGTAGTAAAGGTCACGGGGTCTTTCCGTCCTGCTGCGCGTAACGAGCATCTTTACTCGTAGTGCAATTTCGCCGAGTTCGCGGTTGAGACAGCTGGGAAGTCGTTACGCCATTCGTGCAGGTCGGAACTTACCCGACAAGGAATTTCGCTACCTTAGGATGGTTATAGTTACCACCGCCGTTTACTGGGGCTTAAATTCAGAGCTTCGCCCAAAGGCTAACCCTTCCTCTTAACCTTCCAGCACCGGGCAGGCGTCAGTCCGTATACATCGTCTTGCGACTTCGCACGGACCTGTGTTTTTAGTAAACAGTCGCTTCCCACTGGTCTCTGCGGCCTTCAACGCTCACGGAGTAAATCCGGTCACGTGTCCGGCCCCCCTTCTCCCGAAGTTACGGGGGCATTTTGCCGAGTTCCTTAACCACGATTCTCTCGATCTCCTTGGTATTCTCTACCTGACCACCTGAGTCGGTTTCGGGTACGGGCGGCTGCAACCTCGCGTCGATGCTTTTCTCGGCAGCATAGGATCACTGATTTCCCCTTACGGGTACGCGTCGGATCTCAGGCACACAGACGACGGATTTGCCTATCGTCAGCCCTACATCCTTACACCAGGTTCACCTTACGGATACCATCGCCTGGCTCAGCTACCTTCCTGCGTCACACCTGTTCATACGCTAACCGCACCAGCATGGGGTCGAGCGTTAGACCGGCCACCATCACCCCGAAGGGATCCGGTTGTACCGGGTTAGGACTCTTAGCACCACTGGATTAGCTTGGGCGGTTGTTCGCCGGTACGGGAATATCAACCCGTTGTCCATCGACTACGCCTGTCGGCCTCGCCTTAGGTCCCGACTTACCCAGGGCGGATTAACCTGGCCCTGGAACCCTTGGTCTTTCGGAGGACGGGTTTCTCACCCGTCTTTCGCTACTCATGCCTGCATTCTCACTCGTGTAGCGTCCACGGCTGGATCACTCCGCCGCTTCACTCGCCACACGACGCTCTCCTACCACTCCGCACGACTGAACCACGAAGGCTTGTCTATAGTGCGAAATCTACAACTTCGGTGGTGTGCTTGAGCCCCGTTACATTGTCGGCGCGGAATCACTTGACCAGTGAGCTATTACGCACTCTTTCAAGGGTGGCTGCTTCTAAGCCAACCTCCTGGTTGTCTGTGCAACTCCACATCCTTTCCCACTTAGCACACGCTTAGGGACCTTAGTTGGTAGTCTGGGTTGTTTCCCTCTCGACGATGAAGCTTATCCCCCACCGTCTCACTGCTGCGCTCTCACTCACCGGCATTCGGAGTTTGGCTGACGTCAGTAACCTGTTGAGGCCCATCGGCCATCCAGTAGCTCTACCTCCGGCGAGAAACACGCAACGCTGCACCTAAATGCATTTCGGAGAGAACCAGCTATCACGAAGTTTGATTGGCCTTTCACCCCTATCCACAGCTCATCCCCTCCATTTTCAACTGAAGTGGGTTCGGTCCTCCACGACGTCTTACCGTCGCTTCAACCTGGCCATGGATAGATCACTTCGCTTCGGGTCTAGAACATGCGACTCAAACGCCCTATTCAGACTCGCTTTCGCTACGGCTGCCCCTCACGGGTTAACCTCGCCACATATCACTAACTCGCAGGCTCATTCTTCAAAAGGCACGCCGTCACCCCTACTAAGGAGGCTCCGACGGTTTGTAAGCAAACGGTTTCAGGTACTATTTCACTCCCCTCCCGGGGTACTTTTCACCTTTCCCTCACGGTACTTGTCCGCTATCGGTCATCTGGGAGTATTTAGGCTTATCAGGTGGTCCTGACAGATTCACACGGGATTTCTCGGGCCCCGTGCTACTTGGGATACACATCCGGCCATAACACCATTTCGTCTACGGGGCTGGCACCCACTACGGCCCGGCTTTCAAACCGGTTCGACTATGATGCGCTGTAACCGTCCCAGTCCGGCAGAACTGAGTGACGTGTCCCACAACCCCGACCATGCAACGCCCGCCGGCTATCACACATGATCGGTTTAGCCTCATCCGCTTTCGCTCGCCACTACTCACGGAATCACATGTTGTTTTCTCTTCCTGTGGGTACTGAGATGTTTCACTTCCCCACGTTCCCTCTACCCGCCCTATATATTCAGGCGGGAGTCACCAGGTCGCAAAAGCGCCTGGCGGGGTTTCCCCATTCGGAAATCCTCGGATCACAGCTCGATTATCAGCTCCCCGAGGCTTATCGCAGATTTCTACGTCCTTCATCGGCTCCAGATGCCAAGGCATCCACCGTTTGCTCTTAGAAACTTGACCACAAAGATTAAAATTGCGATCCAACGTCACACCACACCAACCCGAAGGCTGATCATGGATGACGCGAATCAAAGATGCTCGCGTCCACTGTGTAGTTCTCAACATACGATCGGCACCAGCACTCCCCCACCACAACGGTAGGTTCACCCTGGCCCGACGAAGGACCCGTAGGCCCAACCCCCACCATCACTCACGTGACAGTAGGAAGCCTGGTCCCTCAGGACCCAACAACGTGCACCAGCCAGCAGCTCCACCCACGACCCGTCCCAACCCTGCAAGCAGAGCGTACTGAGGTCGGAAGCATCACTCCCAACTGCACTGTCAATGTTCCACCCATGAGCTACCCGTCGGACACGTTCGGTCCGAAACAGGCGCCTGGACCAGCAACCAACCACCCCTAATGGGCGACCAGCACTGACCAGATGCTCCTTAGAAAGGAGGTGATCCAGCCGCACCTTCCGGTACGGCTACCTTGTTACGACTTAGTCCTAATCACCGATCCCACCTTCGACGGCTCCTTCCACAAGGGTTAGGCCACCGGCTTCGGGTGTTACCGACTTTCATGACTTGACGGGCGGTGTGTACAAGGCCCGGGAACGTATTCACCGCAGCGTTGCTGATCTGCGATTACTAGCGACTCCGACTTCATGAGGTCGAGTTGCAGACCTCAATCCGAACTGAGACCGGCTTTTTGGGATTCGCTCCACCTTACGGTATCGCAGCCCTTTGTACCGGCCATTGTAGCATGCGTGAAGCCCAAGACATAAGGGGCATGATGATTTGACGTCATCCCCACCTTCCTCCGAGTTGACCCCGGCAGTCTCCTATGAGTCCCCGGCATAACCCGCTGGCAACATAGAACGAGGGTTGCGCTCGTTGCGGGACTTAACCCAACATCTCACGACACGAGCTGACGACAACCATGCACCACCTGTACACCGACCACAAGGGGGCGACCATCTCTGGCCGTTTCCGGTGTATGTCAAGCCTTGGTAAGGTTCTTCGCGTTGCATCGAATTAATCCGCATGCTCCGCCGCTTGTGCGGGCCCCCGTCAATTCCTTTGAGTTTTAGCCTTGCGGCCGTACTCCCCAGGCGGGGCGCTTAATGCGTTAGCTACGACACAGAAACCGTGGAAAGGTCCCTACATCTAGCGCCCAACGTTTACGGCATGGACTACCAGGGTATCTAATCCTGTTCGCTCCCCATGCTTTCGCTCCTCAGCGTCAGTTACGGCCCAGAGATCTGCCTTCGCCATCGGTGTTCCTCCTGATATCTGCGCATTCCACCGCTACACCAGGAATTCCAATCTCCCCTACCGCACTCTAGTCTGCCCGTACCCACTGCAAGCCCGAGGTTGAGCCTCGGGATTTCACAGCAGACGCGACAAACCGCCTACGAGCTCTTTACGCCCAATAATTCCGGACAACGCTTGCACCCTACGTATTACCGCGGCTGCTGGCACGTAGTTAGCCGGTGCTTTTTCTGCAGGTACCGTCACTTTCGCTTCTTCCCTACTAAAAGAGGTTTACAACCCGAAGGCCGTCATCCCTCACGCGGCGTTGCTGCATCAGGCTTTCGCCCATTGTGCAATATTCCCCACTGCTGCCTCCCGTAGGAGTCTGGGCCGTGTCTCAGTCCCAGTGTGGCCGGTCACCCTCTCAGGCCGGCTACCCGTCGTCGCCTTGGTGAGCCATTACCTCACCAACAAGCTGATAGGCCGCGAGTCCATCCCCAACCAAAAAATCTTTCCACCACCAGACCATGCGGCCAGTGATCATATCCAGTATTAGACGTCGTTTCCAACGCTTATCCCAGAGTCAGGGGCAGGTTACTCACGTGTTACTCACCCGTTCGCCACTAATCCACCCAGCAAGCTGGGCATCATCGTTCGACTTGCATGTGTTAAGCACGCCGCCAGCGTTCGTCCTGAGCCAGGATCAAACTCTCCGTAAAAAAATACAGACCCAACACCCGAAGGCATCAGACCGAGTTGATTCTGACTGTTGACTGTCTACTGACAATCTTCAATACAAAAGGAATTGCTTCATGACCCAGTCAGCAAGCCGACCAGGCACGAGGTCAATCAATAAATTGGCATTGACAATGTGCACGCTGTTGAGTTCTCAAGGACCAGACGCACTCCCCGCTCGACCCACTAAAGGTTCCGCCAGAGAGGCATTCGTCTTGTACAACTCCCTGGGCGCACAACCAGAGGTCGTGTTTCCGAGGAGTTGGTTGCCTGAGCGGGACCCCGTCCGGACTGCATCTCCAGGTGTTCAACCCGGTGATCGTCTCGGCCGTTCCGTTCTCCGCCTCAGCGGCAACGAGTGATTACTTTACGCAGAGGTGAACGGCAGCGCCAAGCCGGCCCACATCCCGGGCGTGTCGCCCTCTGCGCCGCTGTTGCGTACTCCCCCGGTAACGCCGAACGGCCCGCTCCCCGCCTGGGGGAACGGGCCGTTCGGGAGCGCTGTCAGTGCCGCGCGATGACCGGGTTCTTGAGCGAACCGATGCCGGAGATGGTGACCTCGACGATCTCGCCGTCGCGGATCTGCCCGACACCGGCCGGAGTCCCGGTCAGGATGACGTCACCGGGCAGGAGGGTCCAGATGGAGGACACGAACTCGACGAGCGACGGGATGTCGTGCACCATCTCGTTCGTCGAGGCCGCCTGCCGGAGGTCACCGTCGACGCGGGTCTCGATGCGGATGTCCGACGGGTCGATCTCGGTCTCGATCACCGGGCCGAGCGGGCAGAACGTGTCGAAGCCCTTCGCCCGGGTCCACTGGCCGTCGCGCGCCTGCAGGTCGCGAGCGGTCACGTCGTTGGCGATCGTGTAGCCGAGGATCACGCTCGCGAAGTCCTCACGCCGGACGTTCTTCGCGAGCGAGCCGATCACGATGGCGAGTTCGCCCTCGTGGTCGACGCGTCCGATGTCGGCGGGGAGGCGGATGGGCTCGTCCGGACCGATCACCGAGGTGTTCGGCTTGAGGAACACCACCGGGTCGTCGCCGGCACGCTCGTCCATCTCCGAGGCGTGCTCCGAGTAGTTGAGCCCGACGCCGATGACCTTCGACCGCGGGATGACGGGTGCGAGGAGCTTGGCGTCGGCGAGTGCCACGCGCTCCCCCGTGGTCTCGAACCCCTGGTACATCGGGTCTCCCGCGAGCACCACCAGAGCGCGCTCGTCGAGGATGCCGTACCGGGGGTCTTCACCCTTGCTGCTGAACCGTGCGATCTTCACCGTTCGACCCTACCCACGCCCGCCGGTCGATCAGGACGCGTCGGTCAGCTTGGTCATCCACCCGTGCGGGTCGGGACGACGGCCGTACTGGATGTCGGTGAGTTCATCGCGCAGGGACATCGTGAGTTCCCCGGCCCCCACAGTCGGCGAACCGATCGTGAAACCGTCACCCCGGAGTTCGGCGATCGGGGTCACGACGGCGGCGGTCCCGCACGCGAACGCCTCGGTGATCGAGCCGTCGGCGACGCCGTCACGCCACTCGTCGAGGGTCACGCGGCGCTTCTCGACGGTCAGGCCGCGGTCCTCGGCCAACTGCAGGATCGAGTCACGCGTGATCCCCTCGAGGATGGAGTCGGAGTCCGGCGTGACGAGGGTGCCGTCGGACTTGACCAGGACGACGTTCATGCCGCCGAGCTCTTCGAGGTACTTGCCCTCCACCGAGTCGAGGAACATCACCTGCTGGCAGCCGTGCTCGTAGGCCTCTTGCTGGGGCAGCAGGGACGAGGCGTAGTTGCCGCCGGTCTTCGCTGCACCGGTCCCGCCCTTGCCGGCGCGCGCGTACTGCGTCGACAGCCAGATCGACACCGGCTTCGGGCCCGAGGTGAAGTACGCACCGGCGGGGCTCGCGATGCAGTGGTACGCGACGGCCTGTGCCGCGCGGACCCCGAGGAACGACTCCGTCGCGATCATGAACGGCCGCAGGTACAGGCTGGTCTCGGGTGCCGAGGGCACCCAGTCGACGTCGGTCTGCACGAGCTGCCGGATCGACTCGACGAACGCCTCGACCGGGAGCTCCGGGAGCGCCAGGCGTCGGGCGGACCGCTGGAAGCGTCGGGCGTTGGCGTCCGGTCGGAACGACCACACCGAGCCGTCCGCGTGCCGGTAGGCCTTGAGCCCCTCGAAGATCTCCTGGGCGTAGTGCAGGACGCTCGCGCTCGGGTCGAGGGACAACGGCCCGTACGGGTGGATAGACGCACTGTGCCAGCCGTCGTCGAGCGTCCACTCGACCGTCGCCATGTGGTCGGTGAAGTGCTTGCCGAAGCCCGGGTCGGCGAGGATCTGCTCACGCTCGGCAGCCGCGCGGCGGTCGGCGGACGGGGTGCTGGCGAACTCGAGTCCGAAGGCGGTGTCGGTGCTCATGGGGAGGACTCCTTCTCAGGCGGTGGTGGTGCGTGCCGTGGCCGCGGCGGCGATCGCGTCGCCGATCTCGGCCGTGCGACGCGGCGTGGTGCCCCGGTCGGCGAGGTCGGACTCCACCGCAGCCGTCACCGCGGCCGCCAGGTCACCGCGACCGAGGTGGTCGAGCAACAGGGCGACGGAACGGATCGCGGCGGTGGGGTCGGCCAGCTGCTGACCTGCGATGTCCGGCGCGGAACCGTGGACCGGCTCGAACATGCTGGGGAAGGTGCCGTCCGGGTTGATGTTGCCCGAGGCCGCCAGACCGATGCCGCCGCTGATCGCGCCGGCCAGGTCGGTGATGATGTCGCCGAACAGGTTGTCGGTGACGATGACGTCGAACCGTGCGGGGTCGCGGACCATGTGGATGGTGACCGCGTCCACGTGCTGGTAGTCGACCGTGACGTCCGGGTACTCGGCCCCGACGGCCGCGACGGTGCGCTGCCAGAGGGCTCCGGCGTGCACCAGGACGTTGCTCTTGTGCACGAGGGTCAGGTGGCGACGCGGGCGTCGGTCGGCCAGCGCGAAGGCGTACCGCACGACCCGTTCGACACCGAAGGCGGTGTTCAACGAGACCTCGGTCGCGATCTCGTGCGGGGTACCGGTCCGGATGGCGCCGCCGTTGCCGACGTAGGGCCCCTCGGTGCCTTCGCGGACGACCACGAAGTCGACCTCGCCGGGGTCGGCGAGCGGCGTCGGGACGGCCGGGTGCACCGTCGTCGGCCGGAGGTTCACGTAGTGGTCGAACGCGAAGCGGAGCTTGAGGAGCAGCCCGCGCTCGATGATGCCGCCGGCGAGCCGCGGGTCACGCGGGTCACCGCCGACCGCTCCGAGCAGGATCGCGTCGTGCTGCGCGATCGCTGCCATGTCGTCGTCGGTCAGGATGTCGCCGGTCTCCAGGTACCGTGCGGCGCCGAGGGAGAACGGGGTCTCCTGCACCACGAGGTCGTTCGGCAGGACCGCGTGCAGGACCTTCAGGGCCTCGTCGACGACCTCCTGGCCGATGCCGTCACCACGGATGACCGCGAGTCGGATCGTCTGCGCGCTGCTCATGTCCGCCACTCCCCTAGAGCGTGATGTCGATCTCGCGGAGCGAGGACGCGTCGATCGCCGAGCGGACGTGCTCGAGGATCTCGGCCGGCACGGGCGAGTCGACCGTCAGGACGCTCAGTGCCTGGCCACCGGCGGCTTCGCGCGAGATCTGCATCGCGGCGATGTTGATGCCGGCCTGGCCGAACTCCTTGCCGTAGACCGCGACGATGCCCGGACGGTCGGTGTACTCCATGACGACGTGGTGCCGGTCGAGCGGCACCTCGACGTCGTGCCCGTTGATTTCGACGAGCTTCTCGACCTGCTTCGGGCCGGTGAGCGTGCCGGAGACGCTGATCGCCGGGCCGTCGGACTGGGCACCGCGGATCGTCAGCACGTTGCGGTACTCGGGGCTGTCGGTCTCGGTGATGAGGCGGACGGTGACCCCGCGCTGCTCGGCGATGAGCGGGGCGTTGACGTAGGAGACCTGGTCGCTCACGACGTCGGTGAAGACGCCCTTGAGCGCCGCGAGCTTCAGCACGCTGACGTCGTACTCGGCGAGCTCGCCGTGCACCTCGACGTCGATGCTCGTGACCGGCGAGGTCGCGAGGGCGGTGAAGACCTGGCCGAGCTTCTCGACGAGCGGGATGCCGGGGCGCACGTACGGGTCGATGACCCCGCCCGCGACGTTGACCGCGTCGGGCACGAGCTCGCCGCCGAGGGCGAGACGGACCGACTTGGCGACCGAGACGCCTGCCTTCTCTTGCGCTTCGTCGGTGGAGGCGCCGAGGTGCGGCGTCACGACGACGTTCGGGAGTGCCAGGAGCGGCGAGTCCTTCGGGGGCTCGGCGACGAAGACGTCGAGGCCGGCGCCGGCGATGGTGTTCGACGTGAGGGCCCGGTGCAGGGCGTCCTCGTCGATCAGGCCACCGCGGGCCACGTTCACGACGAACGCGGTCGGCTTCATCAGGGCGAACTGGGCGTCCGAGATCATGCCGAGGGTCTCCGGTGTCCTCGGCATGTGGATCGTGGTGAAGTCCGCCCGACGCAGCAGGTCCTCGAGGGAGACGAGCTCGACCCCGAGCTGCTGCGCACGTGCCGTGGTGACGTACGGGTCGTACGCGATGACCGTCACGCCGAAGGCCTGCAGCCGCTGGGTGATGAGCGCGCCGATGCGGCCGAGGCCGATGATGCCGACGGTTTTCTCGTAGAGCTCGACACCGGTGTACGACGAGCGCTTCCACGCACCGGCGGCCAGCGAGGCGTGGGCGGCCGGGATGTGCCGTGCGAGCGACAGGATGTGCCCCACCGTGAGCTCCGCCGCCGAGATGATGTTCGAGGTCGGGGCGTTCACCACCATCACGCCGGCGGTCGTCGCGGCCTTGATGTCGACGTTGTCGAGGCCGACGCCGGCACGGGCGACGACCTTGAGGACCGGTGCCGCGGCGATCGCCTCGGCGTCGATCTTGGTGGCAGACCGCACGAGGACGGCGTGCGCGTCGGACAGCGCCGCCAGGAGCGCCGGACGGTCGGTGCCGTCCACGTTCCGGATCTCGAAGTCGGGCCCGAGGGCGTCGACCGTTGCGGGCGAGAGTTCTTCGGCGATCAGGACGACCGGCTTCGACACAGCAGCTGTTTCCTCACTCGAGACGGTTGGTATCCCACCATGCTATCGACGCGGGCCGGTGGTTACGACCGCGGGAGCGGTCCTGTGGAGAACCACACGACGGCCAGGAGGGGCGGGGCGGGGCCGCACCGCGCCTCCTGGCCGTCGACGGGTCGCGTCAGAAGTCCAGCAGCGTCGGGACGAACAGCTGGAGGTCGAGCCAGAGGGCGCCGGCGCCCGCGAAGGCGACCACGAACACCGCGATCGTGACGGGCAGGCTCGAACGCCGGGTGATGACGATCGCCGCGACGAACGCGACCGGCGCGATGAGGATGTCGAGCACGAGCCACAGCCACGGGGTGCTGGTCTGCAGCGAGTCGCCGCCCGAGGTCGTCTGGAGGAACGCGTTGAAGGCGTCCACCCGTTGGTTGATCTGCGTGAGGTTGCCGACGGCCTGCACCGTCATGTACGCGAACAGCGCCGCGAACACGACCCAGACCACGATCTTCGCGACCACGGGGGCGCTGTTCCGGCGGGTCGTCGCCGGCACTGCCCCGGTCACCCGAAGCTCCGCGTCAGGAGGAACGGCCAGGGGAAGAGCACGACGGCGCCGAGGAGCATCCAGAGCAGACGGGTCCGCGTGCGGCTGCTGCGCGCCGCCCAGAGCACCACCGTGAACCAGAGTGCCGGCGCGAGGATCGCGAGGAAGCGGAGCACCTCGACGAAGAGCGTGAGCACCGTGTCGACGCCGGAGACGTACGCGGTCGACGCGGTGAGGAGCCAGGCCACCGTGTAGAGGAGGTAGAGGCCCCCGAAGACGCCGAACCCGACGAGCGCGCCGGAGGTCTCGGGCGCCTCGGGGTCCCGCTCGCCGCGCTCGCGCACCGCCACCGGGTTGTGCGCCGCGTCGACGTGGGTGGCGTCGTCGGCGTCACCCCAGCTGAGGGCGGCGTCGTCGGTGTCGACGGCGTTCGGCACGTCCGGGTCGATCGACCCGTCTGGTGAGGATGCTGCCGTGGTCATCCCCCGATTCTACGAGGGACACGGCACCGGGGAGACCAGCGACGGCCGGGAGGCCGACGTCAGACGTCGGCGGGCTGCGTCGCGAGGACCTCGGCGACGACGTCGCGGACGGCCGGGAAGAGCGGGTGGCTCTCCATCAGGCCCGTGAGGATCTCGGTCAGCGCGTGCGCGGTCGCCCCGGAACGCAGGAGTGCGTGCAGCTCGATCGACTCCGGGTCGTTCTCGTCGTCGAACGCGAGCGCCACACGAACGGCACCGAGCAGGTGCTCGACGGGCAGGCCGCGCTCGGCGAGCTGCGACGCCGGGCCGACGAAGCGTTCACGACGGCCGAGCTTGCGGAGCGGGTTGCGGCCGACGCGCGCGGTGGAGTCCGGCAGGTGCGGGTTCGCGATGCGGGAGAGGTTCGCGGCGACGTAGCGCGCGTGGTCCTCGGGGTCGAAGCCGTGCTTCGCGATCAGCAGTGCGGTGGTCTCGGCGAGCACCCCGTCGACCTCGGCGCGGACGGCGTCGTCCTCGAGTGCTTCGCGGATGAGCCGGATGCCCCGCACGTAGCCGTGGTAGGCGGCGGTGGCGTGCGCCGTGTTGACCGTGTAGAGCTTGCGCTCGACGAACGGCTGCAGGTCGTCGACCCAGGTGACGCCCTCGATCGTCGGCGGTTCGGCGTCGGAGCCGAGGAACGGGGTGCGCTCGATGACCCACTCGTAGAACGGTTCGAGCACGACGTCGAGGCCGCCGGACTGACCGAGCACACCGGACTGGTCCGGGACGATGCGGTCGATCGCGCAGTTCGCGAAGACGGCGGCGATGTCGCGGTCTTCGAGGATGGGGGCTCGGCGGATGCTGGCGTGCAGGGAGTCGGTTGCGTTGAACGCGTTCTCGCAGGCGACGATCGTGACGTCGCCGCGCTCGAGCGGGCGTGCCGCGAGCCCTTCGGCGATGAGCGGCGCGACGAGCGGGAGTGTGCGTGCGCCCACGGCGGTGGTCACCACGTCGGCCTCGGCGATGGCCTGCACCACACGCTCGCGGTCGGTCTTGCTGCTGAGCGCGCGGAACCCGTAGACGAGGTGCTCGACCGGCATCTCGCCGACCTCGTGCACCACGAACCGGCCGGCTTCGTTCAGGGCCGAGACCACGCGTTCGTCGACGTCGACGAAGGTGAGCTCGTAGCCGCTCGCCACGAGGAACTGGCCCACGAACCCACGCCCGATCTTGCCGGCGCCGATGTGGACCGCTCGCTTCGTCACCGCCATCGAACGATCATCCCATGCTGGTCGGGGCGGTCCTGACCGCGGGTGCGCAGCACGGCCGACGGGTGTCGGGAATCGTCCGCGCGCACGGCGGAGGGACGCCGGTCCGCGGCGTCGGGGCTGGAGAAGAGCTGCTGCATAACGTTCGGGTCACATCGCGAGGCGGCGGTGCAGGTGCACCGCCGCCTCGCAGGTCGAGTGGTTCTCGGAAGACTACCGCGCGGCCGAGCCGTCGACGTAGTCGCCGTCGTTCTGCTTCCACGCGAAGAGCGCGCGGAGCTCGCGGCCGGTGGCCTCGATCGGGTGGCCCTCGCCCTTGGCACGGAGCGCCTTGAACTCCGGTGCGCCGGCGTCCTGGTCCTCGATGAAGCGCTTCGCGAAGGCACCGTTCTGGATGTCCGCGAGCACCGCCTTCATGTTCTCCTTGACGTCCGGCGAGATCACGCGCGGGCCGGAGACGTAGTCACCGAACTCGGCCGTGTCGGAGATCGACCAGCGCTGCTTGGTGAGGCCGCCCTCCCAGATGAGGTCGACGATGAGCTTGAGCTCGTGCAGGACCTCGAAGTAGGCGATCTGCGGCTGGTAGCCCGCCTCGACCAGGGTCTCGAAGCCGTACTGGATGAGCTGCGAGGTGCCACCGCAGAGGACGGCCTGCTCGCCGAACAGGTCGGTCTCGGTCTCCTCGGTGAAGGTCGTCTTGATGCCGCCGGAGCGGAGGCCACCGATCGCCTTGGAGTACGACCATGCGAGGTCCCACGCGGAACCGGACGCGTCGACCTCGACGGCGACGATCACGGGGACGCCACGGCCGGCCTCGTACTCGCGGCGGACGGTGTGGCCCGGGCCCTTCGGCGCGACGAGCGACACGTCGACGCCCTCGGGCGCCTCGATGTAGCCGAAGCGGATGTTGAAGCCGTGGCCGAAGACGAGCGTCGCGCCCGGCTTGAGGTTCGGGCGGATGTCCTCGGCGTAGACGATGCGCTGGACCTGGTCCGGCGCGAGGATGACGACGACGTCGGCCCAGGCGGTGGCGTCGCCCGGCGTGTGGACCTCGAAGCCCGCCTCTTCGGCCTTCTGCCGGCTCTTCGAGCCCTCCTGCAGGCCGATCTTCACCTCGACACCCGAGTCACGGAGGTTGAGGGCGTGGGCGTGGCCCTGCGAGCCGTAGCCGATGACGGCGACCTTCTTGCCCTGGATGAGCGTCAGGTCGGCGTCGGCGTCGTACACGATGTCAGTCACGAGGGTGTGTCTCCTTGGTTCTGTGGTCGGTGCCGGGCACCATCGGCGCCCGGGAAGGGTGTGACGGGCGCTCAGCGCACCCGGTCGGTGATGCTCTTCGGTCCGCGGCCCATGCCGAGGAGGCCCGCGCGGGCGAGCTCCTTGACGCCGTAGGGCTCGAGCACGCGGAGGATCGCCTGGATCTTGCCGGGGTCGCCGGTCACCTCGACGATCAGGGAGTCGGTCGCCACGTCGACGACCTGGGCACGGAACAGGTTCACTGCTTCGAGCACCGCCGAGCGCGTCTGGTTGTCGACGCGCACCTTCACGAGCATGTGCTCGCGCTGGACCGACTGCGAGAAGTCCAGTTCGACGATCTTGATGACGTTCACCAGCTTGTTGAGCTGCTTCGTCACCTGTTCCAGCGGGAGGTCCTCGACGTCGACGACGACGGTGATCCGGCTGAGGCCGTCCACCTCGGTGTTGCCGACGGCGAGCGACTCGATGTTGAACCCGCGGCGGGCGAAGAGTCCGGCGACACGGGTCAGCAGACCGGGCTTGTCCTCCACGAGGAGGGAGAGGACGTGGCTCATGCGGTTTCTCCCGTCATGTCGGCGTCCTCGTCGTCCCAGGTGGGCGCGAGTGCCTGGGCGTACTCGATGGACGAGTTGCTGACGCCCTGCGGGACCATCGGCCACACCATCGAGTCACGGCTCACGACGAAGTCGATCACCACCGGGCGGTCGTTGGTCGCGAGGGCGAGCTCGATCGCGGCGTCGACCTCGTCGGCCTTCTCGACCCGGATGCCGAGGGCACCGTACGCGTCGGCCAGCTTCACGAAGTCCGGCACACGGCGCGAGGCGTGCCCCGTCTCGAGGTCGGTGAAGGAGTGCCGGCCGTCGTAGAACAGCGTCTGCCACTGCCGGACCATGCCGAGCGACGAGTTGTTGATGATCGCGACCTTGATCGGGATGTCGTTGATGACGCAGGTCGCGAGTTCCTGGTTCGTCATCTGGAAGCAGCCGTCGCCGTCGATCGCCCAGACCACACGGTCCGGCTGGGCGACCTTCGCGCCCATGGCCGCGGGGACCGAGTAGCCCATCGTGCCGGCGCCGCCGGAGTTGAGCCAGGCGTTGGGCCGCTCGTACTTGATGAACTGCGCGGACCACATCTGGTGCTGGCCGACACCGGAGGCGTAGACGGCCTCGGGACCGGAGAGCTCACCGATGCGCTTGATGATGCCCTGCGGCGCGAGGAGTCCGTCGGTCGGCTCGGCGTACCCGAGCGGGAAGTCGGTCTTGAGCTGGTGGAGCTTCGCCCACCACTCGTCGGTCGACGCGCGGTCCTCGACGGCGATGCCGCCCCAGGCGTCGAGCAGGTCGACCAGGACCTCGCGGGCGTCACCGACGATCGGGACGTCGGCGAAGCGGATCTTCGAGATCTCGGCCGGGTCGATGTCGACGTGCACGACCTTGGCGTCCGGCGCGAACTCGTCGGCCTTGCCCGTCACGCGGTCGTCGAAGCGGGCACCGAGGGCGACGATGAGGTCGCTGTCCTGCAGGCCGAGCACCGCGGGCACCGTGCCGTGCATGCCGGGCATGCCGAGGTGCTGTGGGTGCGAGTCCGGGAACGCGCCGCGTGCCATCAGGGTCGTGACGACCGGCGCCCCGGTCGCTTCGGCGAAGCGGAGGAGCTCGGCGGTCGCGCGGGAGCGGATGACACCGCCGCCGACGTAGAGCACCGGACGCTTCGACTCGGACAACAGCTGCGCGGCCGCGGTGATCTGCTTGCCGTGCGCCTTGGTCACCGGGCGGTAGCCGGGCAGGTCGATCTTGGGCGGCCACACGTAGGGCGCCGACTTCTGCTGGGCGTCCTTCGTGATGTCGACCAGCACGGGGCCGGGCCGACCGGTCGTCGCGATGAGGTGCGCCGCGGCGAGGGTCGCCGGCACGTCGGCCGGGTCGGTCACCAGGAACGAGTGCTTCGTGATGGGCATCGTGATGCCGACAATGTCGGCTTCCTGGAACGCGTCGGTGCCCATCAGCGTCGAGAACACCTGGCCGGTGATCGCGATGAACGGCACCGAGTCCATGTAGGCGTCGGCGATGGCCGTGACGAGGTTCGTCGCACCGGGGCCGGACGTCGCGATGGCGACGCCGACCTTGCCGGACGACGAGGCGTAGCCCTCGGCGGCGTGGCCGGCGCCCTGCTCGTGACGGACGAGGATGTGGCGGATCGTGGTCGACGCCATCAGCTCGTCGTAGAACGGGATGATCGCGCCGCCGGGCAGGCCGAAGACGTCGGTGATCCCGAGGTGCTCGAGCGTCCGGAGGACGGCTCCCGAGCCGGTGAGGATCTCCGGCGACCGGCGTGCACCGGCGGCCGCGGACAACGGAGTTGCTTCCGTGGGCATGAGTGGTCCTTGCCTGAGTGGTGGCGGTGGTGCGGGTGTCGGACGCTAGCCCGTGACCGCGCCCTGGGCGGCGGACTTCACGAGCTTGGCGTACTTCGCGAGGACTCCGCGGGTGTAGCGCGGGGGCAGCGGGGCCCAGCCGTCACGGCGGGCCTCCAGCTCGGCCGGGTCGACCAGTAGGTCGAGCGAGCGAGCCGCGATGTCGACACGGATGCGGTCGCCATCACGAACGAAAGCGACTGGACCTGCGTCCACTGCTTCCGGTGCGATGTGGCCGATGCACAGGCCGGTTGTGCCGCCTGAGAATCGACCGTCGGTCAAGAGTAGTACATCCTTGCCGAGGCCCGCGCCCTTGATGGCCGCGGTGATGGCGAGCATCTCGCGCATGCCCGGGCCGCCCTTGGGGCCCTCGTAGCGGATGACGACGACGTCGCCCTTCTCGATCTTGCCCTCGGTCAGGGCGTCCATCGCCGCACGTTCGCGGTCGAACACGCGGGCGGGGCCCTCGAAGACGGAGGCGTCGAAGCCCGCCGTCTTCACCACGGCACCCTCGGGGGCGAAGGAGCCCTGCAGGACGGTCAGGCCACCGGTCTCGTGGATCGGGTTGTCGAGCGTGCGGAAGACCTCGCCGTCGAGTGCCGGTGGGTCGATCTCGGCCAGGTTCTCGGCGACGGTCTTGCCGGTCACGGTCATGCAGTCGCCGTGCAGCAGGCCCGCGTCGAGCAGCGCCTTCATGATCACGGGGATGCCGCCGTTGCGGTCGACGTCGACCATGACGTACTTGCCGAAGGGCTTCATGTCGGCCAGGTGCGGGACCTTGGAACCGATGCGGTTGAAGTCGTCCAGCGACAGCTCGACCTCGGCCTCGTAGGCGATCGCGAGCAGGTGCAGGATGACGTTGGTCGAACCGCCGAGCGCCATCGCGACGGCGATCGCGTTCTCGAAGGCTTCCTTGGTGAGGATCTGGCGTGCGGTGATGCCGTGCTCGAGCATGTTCACCACGGCCTCACCGGAGCGGTGCGCGTAGTAGTCGCGGCGACGGTCGGCGCTCGGCGGAGCGGCGGAGCCCGGCAGCGACATACCGAGCGCTTCGGCGACCGAAGCCATCGTGTTCGCCGTGTACATGCCACCGCAGGCGCCCTCGCCGGGGACGATGGCGCACTCGATCTTCTTGAGCTCTTCCTCGCTCATGGTGCCGGCCTTGCAGGCACCGACGCCCTCGAAGGAGTCGATGATCGTGACTTCCTTCATCGTGCCGTCGGCCTGCTTCACGTAGCCCGGCATGACCGAACCGGCGTAGAGGAACACGCTCGCCAGGTCGAGTCGCGCGGCGGCCATCAGCATGCCGGGGAGCGACTTGTCGCAGCCGGCGAGCAGGACGGTGCCGTCGAGGCGCTCGGCGTTGACGACGGTCTCGACGCTGTCCGCGATGACCTCACGCGAGACGAGGGAGAAGTGCATGCCCTCGTGGCCCATCGAGATGCCGTCCGAGACGGAGATGGTGCCGAACTGCAGCGGGTAGCCGCCACCGGAGTGCACGCCCTCCTTCGCACCCTGCGCGAGGCGGTCGAGCGACAGGTTGCACGGCGTGATCTCGTTCCACGAGGACGCGATGCCGATCTGCGGCTTGCTCCAGTCCTCGTCTCCCATACCGACGGCCCGCAGCATGCCACGCGAGGTGGTTGCTTCGATCCCGTCGGTGACGACCCGGCTGCGCGGCTTGACGTCGATATCAGGCATGGGATGAGTCTAGGACGCTTTGGGATACCAGCCGTGCACCCCCGTGCATTCTCATGCTCGGGGGCCGCGATCAGCGGGTGGCGCGGAGCCTCGCCAGCTGCTTCAGGACCCCGGTCAGGGCCGCCGGGTCGGCGATGCGGTACCCGGCCCGGGTCTGGCCCGGCCCGACCTTCACCCCGACGTCGCCGTCGCCGAGCACGCGGAAGGCGTCCTCGTCGGTGACGTCGTCGCCGGCGAAGAACACCGCGTCGGCACCGTGCAGCTCGCGGAGCCGGGCGATCGCGTCGCCCTTCGTGACGTGTCGCACCGCGAACTCGACGATGTCCTTGCCACCGCGCTCGAGCACCTCGGGGTCGGCCTCGTGCGCCGCGCGGCTCGCCGCCGCGTTCGCCTCGGCCGCGACCTGGGCGGAGACACGGCGCGTGTGCACCCCGTGTCCGGCGGGCTTGTGCTCGATGACGACGCCCGGGTACCGTTCGCCGACCGCGTCGAGCGCCGCACCGATCCGTGCCACACGCTCGACCTCGTCGTCACTGAGCGCGGCCTCGTCGTGGCCGTCCACGCGCCACTCGACGCCGTGCGAACCGACGAGCGCCATGTCCTCGGGTGCGTGGGTCACCGCGGCCAGGCTGCCGAGGGGGCGCCCGGACACGAGCACCACCTCGGTGTCCTTCGCACGGTGCAGGGTCAGGACCGCGGCCCACGAGCCGGGCAGCGCGCCGACCTGCGAGGGGTCGTCGGCGAAGGGGGCCAGCGTGCCGTCGAAGTCGAGGGCGACGATCAGTCGCGGCGCAGCCGCGAGCGTCTCGAGGGCCGCGTCGATGGCGGTCTGGTCGGTGGTGGTCTCAGTCATCACGTGCCTCCCGGGTGTCCTCGGCAGCCCTGGCGGACTGGGCGTCCTGGTCGAAGATCGACATGTTGTCGGTCTGCGCCTCACGGTGCTGTTCGCGCGGGTCGGCGGCGGACGGGTCGATCTGGGCGTTCCGCGGCGCGTGCCGGTCGAGCGCCTCGAGGAACGAGCGCGACCAGCGCGCCACGTCGTTGTCGCGGACGCGCTTGCGGAGCGCGCGCATGCGCGTCGACCGCTCGCGACGCGGCATCTGGATGGCGCGCTCGATCGAGTCCTTGAGCGCACCGATGTCGTGCGGGTTGACGATCACGGCCTGCTTGAGCTCGTCGGCGGCGCCGGCGAACTCGGACAGGATGAGCACCCCGTCGTTGTCGAAGCGGGCGGCGACGTACTCCTTCGCGACGAGGTTCATGCCGTCGCGCAGCGCGGTGACGAGCATGATGTCGGCGGCCAGGTAGAGCGCCACCATCTCCTCGCGCGGGTAGCCGTGGTGCAGGTACGAGATCGGCTGGTGGCCGATGACGCCGAGGTCGCCGTTGATGCGGCCGACGCTCAGCTCGATCTCGTCGCGGAGCGCCGCGTACGAGTCGACACGCTCGCGGCTCGGGCTCGCGACCTGGATCAGGGTTGCGTCCTCGACCGCGATGCGGCCGTCCTCCACCAGCTCGCCGAAGGCCTTGATGCGGTGGCGGATGCCCTTGGTGTAGTCGAGCCGGTCGACGCCGAGCAGCACCGTCTTCGGGTTGCCGAGGCTCTCGCGGATCTCACGCGCACGCTCCTGCACCTCGGGCTTGCGGGCGATCGCCTCGAAGCTCTCGGCGTCGATCGAGATCGGGAAGTGCCTGGCCTCGACGTGGCGGACCGTGATGCCCTTGCGGCTGCGCGGGGCTGCCGGATCGTCCACCGGGACGTCGATCGTGGTGCCCTTGGTCGTGTAGCCCTTGATGTGCCGGACCGCTCGGAGGAAGTCGCTGGCGTCGTCGTGGCGCTGGAAGCCGATGACGTCGGCGCCGAGCAGCCCGTCGAGGATCTGCGCACGCCACGGCAGCTGCGCGTAGATGCCGACCGGCGGGAACGGGATGTGGTTGAAGAAGCCGATCGTGAGGTCGGGGCGCTTGGCGCGGAGCAGGGCCGGCACGAGCTGCAGCTGGTAGTCCTGCACCCAGACGATGCCGTCCTGCTCGACGATCTCGGCGATCTGCGCGGCGAAGCGCTCGTTCACGCGCTTGTACGCGTTCCACCAGTCACGGTGGTAGCTCGGGTGCTCGATGACGTCGTGGTACAGCGGCCAGAGCGTGTCGTTGCTGAAGCCCTCGTAGTACTCCTCGACGTCGTCGTCGGAGAGCGGGACGGGGACGATGTGGATGCCCTCGTTGTCGAACGGTGCGACCTCGACCTCGGCCTGCCCCACCCAGCCGACCCAGGCTCCGTCGTTCGCGCGCATCACGGGTTCGAGG
Organism: Curtobacterium sp. MCPF17_021; assembly: GCF_003234605.2. Classification (NCBI taxonomy): domain Bacteria; kingdom Bacillati; phylum Actinomycetota; class Actinomycetes; order Micrococcales; family Microbacteriaceae; genus Curtobacterium; species Curtobacterium sp. MCPF17_021. The sequence goes on from NZ_CP126252.1 coordinate 2,425,834, forward strand.
GCGGTCACGAGGCCACCCGGCGAGTGCCGCCAGCCCTCGTTGCCGTCCTGGTCGACGACGCGGTCCACCGGGAGTCGGTTGGAGGCGACGACGAACGAGTAGCGGGTCTGTTCGGTGCGGTCTGCAGGCATGGGGTGGTGTGATCTCCGTTCCGCCCGGCCGGGGCCGGGTGCGTCGGTGCGTCGTGCGTCGGGTGCGACGGGTGCGACGGCCGGCGTGGTGCGCCGGGCGCGCTGCTGAAGTTACCAGCGTGGGGACAGCGCATTCACGGCGGATCGGCGGTTCCGCTACGCTGCAGGCACGTGTCGGGGGGACACGGGTGCTGGAGTGCGGCGCCGGCCTCCCGGTCGGAGAGGACCCCCAGCCGTGAGCGAGAACCCGCCCAACCAGCCCGTCCCGCCGTCGCAGCCCGGTCCGGGCCAGCCCGGTGCCGGCCAGCCCGGTCCGGGCCAGCCCGGTGCCGGCCAGCCTGCCTGGAACGGCCAGCCCGCCTGGCAGCAGCAGCCTGGAGGCCCGCAGCAGTGGTCGGGTCAGCCCGCCCCCGCCGCGCAGCCGTCCGATGCGTTCGGTCGCTTCCTGCGGTCCGTGTCCGGTCGCGACTGGCTGGCGGCCGTGCTCGCCGCCGTCGGCGGCTGGGTCGCGGCCTACGTCGTCGCCGGGCTCTCGCTGCTCATCACCGTCGGGCTGCTCGCGTCGGGCGGCAGCGGGTCGGCCGCTCCGTCCACCGGGTCCGGCACCGACCTCGGCGTGGGCTCGGCCCCCGACGTGGAGTCCCTGCTCTCCGGCGTGAGCGTCCTGCTCGGCGCGCCGGCGCAGCTCGTGGCCCTCGCCGACCTCGGCCGACTGCACCTGTCCGGGTCGATCGGGTTCCTCGGTTCCGGCTCGGGCTCGCTCGCCGTGGTGCCTGCGCTGGTGCTCGCCGCGCAGGTCGTCCTGGCCGTCGTGCTCACCCGCCGGATCCGCACGCGTGGCCTCGGCCGCACGCAGGTGCTCGTCACCGCGGTGGTCTCCGGCCTCGTCACCACCGTGCTCACGAACGTCGCCGCTGGCCTCTTCGCGATCCGGTTCCCGTCGGTGTCCGGTGCGGTCATCGAGCCGGTGCACGCCGTCGGCGCCGGCAGCATCATCGGTGCGTTCGTCATCGGGGCCCTGGCGGCACTCCTCGCCCGGCCCTCCGTCCTCGCCGGGCGCAACGTCTTCGCCGCCCGGCTGCTCGGCACGCTCCGCGTCGCCGCGTCGCAGCTCACGGTCCTCGTCGTGCTGGTCGCCCTCGTCGTCATCGTCGTCGCCCTGATCGCGCAGCCGTCCTACGGCTCCGCGTTGCCGCTGCTGCTCGGGAACGTCGCGATCGGACTGACCGCGCTCGGGTTCTTCGGTGGTGTGGGGACGTCCGGCTTCGGGTCCGCCAGCGACACCGCCTCGGTGTTCAGCGGAGCCGGCGGATGGACCTGGCTCGTCGTGCTGTTCGTCGTCGTGACCTCGGTCGCGGCCGGGCTCGCCCTCGCCGTCCGTCGCAACGACCGGATCCGCACCACGCTCGACTGGGTCGTCACGCCGCTGGTGTGGTTCGCACTCGGTCTGCTCTGCTTCGTCCTCGGCACGGGCGTCGTCTCGTACCAGGTGAGCAGCACGAGCTCCGTGGACGGCTCGGGGTCGATCGGCATCACGCCGTGGACGCCGATCGTCTTCGCCCTGTGGGGCGGCGCGATCGAGGTCGTCGCCCGGTACCTCGCCCCGGTGCTCCTGCCCCGCCTCGGCGGAGCCGTGGTGCTCCGGACGTCCCGCCTGGTCGGAGCGGACCCCCGCCCCGTCGTGCCCCCGGCGTTCCCGGCCGGGCCCGCAGCCGGCCAGGCCGGGCCCGCCGCGGCCCAGGGTGCGCCCGTCGCGCCCACCGCGACCGTCGACCCGGCCGCGCCCGGTGCGCCCGGTGCGCCCAGCGCTCCCGTTGCACCCGGCGCGCCTGTCGCCGAGGACGCGCCGGCCGCCGCCGCGTGGAACACTCCCCCGGCCGCTGACCAGCACGTGCCGTACCCGCCGGCCGGGCCTGCCCAGGAACCCGCGTACGGCGTGCAGTCGATCTCCGGCGCGCAGCCGGCGGCCGGGTCGCAGCCGCCCTACGGCGCGCAGCCCCCGTACGGCGCACAACCGGCCGACGGGTCGCAGCCGTTCATCAGCGGTGGTGCCCCCGCTCCGGCACCGATGTCCCCGCGGGCCAAGAAGATCCTGGTCCGTTCGCTCATCGCCGGTGGCGCCGTCATCGTCGTCGTCATCGCCGGTGCGGTCACGACGAGCGTCCTCCGCGCCAACGTCTGGGGTCCGGCCCCGACCGTGAAGTCCTACGTGCAGGCCATCGCCAGCGGCGACGCCGACACCGCCGCCGACCTGAGCGAGATCCCCGACGACGCGGCGATGCTCGACTCGAAGGTCCTCGGGAGCGCGAAGGACCGCCCGTCGGACATCCGCGTCGGCCGGGTCGCCCGGACCGGTGACACCGCCATCGCCACCCTGAGCTACACCCAGGACGGCAAGAACCGCTCCGGCCAGGTGTCGCTGCGGCGCACGGGCACCTCGTTCCTGGTGAAGGACGAGTGGCGTGTCACGCAGCCGCTGGCCCAGCAGGTCACCCTGACGGCCTCCGACGTCCTCGAGGGCGCTCCGGTGACCGTCGGCGGCAAGGAGATCGGGAAGATCAGCGACGGCAAGTTCACGTCCCTCGCCTACCCCGGCACCTACCAGGTCTCGGTCGGCGGGACGAAGTACTTCACCGGCGGCACCGAGAAGGTCGCCGTGGGCGCGGTCACGTCGGGCTACGTCGACTTCGCGCCGAAGGCGACCAAGGCACTCGAGCAGGACGCCGAGCAGTACGTGACCGACCTCATCGACGACTGCGCCGAGAAGACCGAGCTCCGGGCCCTGAGCGGCTGCCCCTGGTACGGGCCCTACGACGCCGACGGCGGCGTGCAGTACGACGTCACGTCGATGCCCGAGCTGGAGGTCGAGGCGTCGCGCGCCGGCACCGTGATGGTGACGAGCACGAAGGACGGGAGCGTCTCGTACGGCTACACCTCGTACCTGGGCGACAAGAAGCGCGGCGAGGACTCGTTCAGTGTGAACCAGTACCTGAAGGTGCAGGACGGCAAGCTCGTCTCCGCCTACTGAGCAGGAGCCGACCGAGCGGCTCCGCAGCACCACGACGGCCGACCCGGGATCTCCCGGGTCGGCCGTCTCAGTAGGCTGACGAGCATGGTCAGGACACGGGCGTGGTGCAAGGGCGACACGGTCGAACGGGACTTCCCCGTCGACCGGATCTCCGAGCTCGTCGCCGATCCGGACACCTTCGTCTGGATCGACTACACCGACCCGACGTCGGCCGACCTCGAGCAGATCGAGGAGGAGCTCGGCATCCACGCGCTCGCCGTCGAGGACGCCGTCGAGCACGGTCAGCGCCCGAAGCTCGACCGGTACCGGGACAGCCTGTTCCTGGTCGTCTACGACGTGGGCGGCACGGACGACGAGGGTGACCTGATCACGCACGAGGTCAAGGCCTTCGTCACCGAACGGGCGCTCGTCACCATCCACGGGTCCGACGTCGACACCGCCCCGATGGAACACCGGCTCACGGCGAACTCCGACATCGCCGAACACGGCGTGCCCTGGCTCGTCTGGGCGCTGCTCGACGCCGTCGTCGACCGGGCCACGGACACCGTCGAGGACCTCGAGCGGCAGATCGATGCGCTCGAGGACGACCTGTTCGAACCGGGCGACCCCCGCGAGCAGCAGATCCAGCGGCGGTCGTTCCGGCTCCGCAAGACCCTCGGGGTGCTCCGGCGCCTGGTCGTCCCGACGCGGGACAGCGTCGGCTCGTTGCTGCACGGTGACGCGGAGACGATCTCGAACGGCATCCGGCCGTACTTCCGCGACGTCGAGGACCACCTGGTCTCGATCGCTGACTCCGTCGAACAACTCCGCGACGCCGTCTCGAGCGTGCTCGACACGACCCTGAACCTGGCGTCGAACCGGCAGAACACCGTCATGAAGAAGGTCACGAGCTGGGCGGCGATCATCGCGATCCCGACCGGTGTGACGAGCTTCTTCGGGCAGAACGTGAAGTTCCCGGGCGAGGGCGCCTGGAGTGGTCTCTGGGCCTCGCTCGCGATCATCACCGCGTCGTCGCTCGTGCTCTACCGCGTCTTCAAGACCCGCGACTGGCTCTGACCGCGCACGGCACCGGCACCGGCACCGCCTCGGCACCAGGCTCCGCCGGCGTCAGAGCGCGAGCGCCATGACCCCGGCGACGACGGTGAGCGGCGCGACGACGCACCCGAGCGCCATGTACCGGCCCCAGGACAGGTGCACGCCCTCGGCCGACAGCCGTGCGTGCCACAGCAGCGTCGCGAGTGAGGCCCACGGCGTGATGAGGCAGCCGGCGTTGACGCCGATGAGCAGCGCCGCGTACCGGACGGCCTCGTGCCCGGCGGCCGGTTCGAGCACCAGGTACGCCGGCAGGTTGTCGATGCCGTTCGCGGCGACCGCGCCCGCACCGCCGAGCAGCAGCAGCGGACCGGTCCCGGTGCCGCCCTGCAGCGCGTGCACGATCGGGTCGGTGATACCCGTCGTGTGCAGCGCCTCGACCACCACGAAGAGCCCGGCGGCGAACAGCAGGGTCGACCACGGCACGCGGGACACCCGGAGTTCGGACGGTGACCGGAACGCCGCGACCACGACGAGCACCACGGCGGCCAGGACCGCGGCGATCCACACGGTCACCCCGGCCGTCAGGGCGACGACGAGCGCGACGAGCACCGCGGAGGCAGCCCAGAAGAACACCGGGTCCTTCGGCGTGCGGACGGACACCGGCGAGTAGCGGCCGAACAGCTTGCCGCGGAACACCACGAGCAGGACGACGCACGGCACGACCACCCCGGCGACCGCGGGCCAGGCCATCAGCCCGGCGAACGGCAGCGGGCCGCCGAGCCCCATCCGGTCGACGGCGAGCAGGTTCGTCAGGTTCGACACCGGCAGCAGCAGCGAGGCCGTGTTCGCGAGCCAGACCGTGGTCAGGGCGAACGGCATCGGGGGCAGTCCCACACGCCGTGCGAGCGAGATCACGATGGGGGTGAGGAGCACCGCGGTGGTGTCGATCGACAGGAAGACGGTGCAGAGCACGGCGAGCACGACGACCGCGCCCCAGAGGCCGATGGTGCGCCCGCCACCGACCCGGGCGGCGACGTCGGCGAGGCGGTCGAACACCCCGGCGTCCGCGGCGAGCTCGGCGACGACGGTCAGCCCGAGCACGAACCCGAGGACCGGCAGGACCCGGTCGGCGAGCACGGCGAGGTCGTCGAGGGGCAGCAGCCCGAACACGACGCAGACCGCGCCGACCACGAGCAGGGCCGCTCCGATGACCGCTTGACGCACGAACACTCCTCCGGCAGACACCGCGGCAGGGTGACCGGCGGCGCTCCAATGTACGGGCCGGTAGCGTTGTCAGCACGACGACAGGAGGCCTCTGTGCGCAAGTTCATGTTCAACGGTGCGGTGTGGAGTTCGCTCATCAGCGGCTACAGCGTGCTGCAGACCACCCGCCAGGGACCGCGTGACTGGCGGCTCGCGCTGACCTGGGTCGCGTGGCTCGCCACGACGATCGTGGCGATCGGCACGGTCGTCGAGGACGACCGCGCGGTCAAGGCGCGCCAGTAGCTCGAGACGCGGCAGGGGGTCGCGGACGCGACCGGACTGACGGACGGGAGGCCCGGTGCCAGCTGGCACCGGGCCTCCCGTCCGTCGTCCGTCCGGTCCACGGCAGCCCGTCCCGGGACCCCGTGGCGCCGGAACGGGGTCAGCGCTCGGACTCCGGGATGCCGGACGTCTGGATCGGTCCGGTGAAGAGCGCGCCGCGCTCGTCGTCACCGAACAGCTGCGAGTCCCCCTCTGCCGGACGTCCGCGTCGGCGCGGTGCCGCCGCACCCGGCTCGGTGAGCTGCACCCGCTGGACCGGCAGGGCGTCCGGGTGGGTGCGCTGGATCCACTCGACCATCTCCTCGCGGACGTAGCAGCGGAGGTCGAACAGGCCTCCGGCGTCGGGTGCCGTCACGAGGATGCGGACCCGGACCAGTCCCCCGACGGCGTCCGTGACCTGGAGCACCTTGACCCGGCGGTCCCAGATCGTCGAGGTGTCGAGGATCCGGTCGAGCTCCGCCCGCATGTCGGCCGGGCTCACCCGCCAGTCGAGGTCGAACTCGACGGCACCGAGCAGTTCGCTGCCGGTCCGGGTCCAGTTCTCGAACGGCGTGCTCGTGAAGTACGTCGACGGCAGCACGAACCGACGGTCGTCCCACAGGTGCACGACGACGTAGGTCAGCGTGATCTCCTCGATCCGTCCCCACTGCTGCTCGACCACGACGACGTCGTCGACGCGGATCGACCCGGAGAACGCCAGCTGCATGCCGGCGAACACGTTGCCGAGCGTGGACTGCGCGGCGAGGCCCGCGACCACGGAGATGAGGCCGGCGCTGGCGAGCACGCTCGCGCCCGCGGCCTCGACCCCGTCGAAGGTCAGCAGGATCGCGCCGACCGCGATGATGACGAGCACGGCGACGGTGAGCCGCCGGATGATGAGCACCTGGGTGCGGATGCGACGCGCCTGCCGGTTGTCGGGCACGTCGATGCGGAAGCGGTGCAGCCCGAGGTCCTCGAGGAAGATCGCGACCTGGCACGCGAGCCAGCAACCGGTCGCGATCGTGACGATCAGGAAGGCGTGCGCGACCTCGTCACGCCACGGGTAGTCGTCGGGGTTCCGCGGGATGCTCGACGTGAACGCGATCCAGAGCAGGACCACCAGCAGCACGGTGCGGAAGGGGTGCTTCGTCCGTCGCGAGAGCACGCCGGCCCAGCGTTCCCGGCGCGCGATCGCCCGGAGGACCAGGTGCAGGACGAGGGCGACGACGGCGGTGACGAGCAGGGCGAACCCGATCGCGACGAGGAGTCGGAGGAGGATGTCCATCCCTCCATGCAAGCAACGGACGACGGTCGTCGTTCAGGTTCGGGCCGCCGTCGGCTGTGCGGACGTTCAGTCACCGCGGTTCGACCGAACCGGGTTTTGCGTGACGCCCCGGTCCGGTGCGCATGTAGGTTCTCTCGCATGACAGCGCAGAACGACACGGGTGGCAACCGAGCGCCGGCGAACGACTTCTCGCACGAGCAGGAGGGCTACCAGCACGGTCTGAAGCCCCGGCAACTGCAGATGATCGCGATCGGCGGCGCGATCGGCACCGGCCTCTTCCTCGGTGCCGGTGGACGCCTGCACACCGCGGGCCCCGCGCTCGCGCTGACCTACCTGGTCGCCGGGATCTTCGCCTTCTTCATCCTGCGTGCCCTGGGCGAGCTGGTGCTGCACCGCCCGTCCTCGGGGTCGTTCATCTCGTACGCCCGCGAGTTCTACGGCGAAAAGTTCGCGTACGCCGCCGGCTGGATGTACTTCCTGAACTGGGCGATGACCTCGATCGTCGACACCACGGCGGTCGCGATCTACCTGCAGTACTGGTCCGCGTTCACCGCGGCACCGCAGTGGTTGCTGGCACTCATCGCACTCGTCGTCGTCCTGGCCGCGAACATGGTCGCCGTGAAGGTGTTCGGCGAGCTCGAGTTCTGGTTCGCCCTGATCAAGGTCGCCGCGCTCGTGGCGTTCCTCGTCGTCGCGATCATCTGGCTCGTCTTCGCGTTCCCGGTCGAGGCCGGTGGCGAGGCCGTGCGCACCGGCTTCATGATCTGGGGCGACAACGGCGGGCTGTTCCCGAACGGGCTGCTCCCCGCGGTCATCGTGATCCAGGGTGTCGTCTTCGCCTACGCCGCGATCGAGCTCGTCGGCACGGCATCTGGTGAGACGCAGAACGCCGAGAAGGTCATCCCGCGCGCGATCAACTCCGTCGTCTTCCGCATCGCGGTCTTCTACGTCGGGTCGATCGTCCTGCTCTCCCTGCTGCTACCGTACACGGCCTACAAGGAGGGCGAGAGCCCCTTCGTGACGTTCTTCTCGTCGCTCGGCAACCCGCACGTCGGCGCGATCGTCGGCGGCATCATGAACTTCGTCGTGCTCACCGCCGCCCTGTCGTCGCTGAACGCCGGCCTGTACTCCACCGGACGCGCGCTCCATTCGATGGGCATGAACGGTTCGGCGCCGAAGTGGACCACGAAGATGTCGAAGGGCGGCGTCCCCTACGCCGGCATCCTGCTCACCGCGGCGTTCACCGTCGCGGGCGTCGTGCTGAACTACTTCGTCCCGAGCCAGGCGTTCGAGATCGCCCTGAACATCGCCAGCCTCGGCATCATCACCGCGTGGGGCACGATCATCCTGTGCCAGATGCGGCTGCGCCAGTGGGCCAAGCAGGGGCTCGCGAAGGAACCCTCGTTCAAGCTCCCCGGGGCGCCGGTCACGGCGTGGCTGACCCTGGCGTTCCTCGCATCGGTCATCGTCCTGATGGCGATCGACTACCCCGTCGGCACGTACACGATCGCGTCGCTCGTCATCATCATCCCGCTGCTCGTCGTCGGCTGGTTCCTGCAGCGTGACCGCATCCTGCGCATCGCCGCCCTGCGCGAGGGCGTCACCGGCCCCTACCCGATCGGCGTCCGCGACCCCGCCGCCTCGGTGCGACGCGACGGCGACGGGAGCTAGCGCTCCGCTTGTCCCCGGAACGCAAGGCCCCAGCGCCGAACACGAGCGGTCCGGCACCCGTCGCTACCATCAGCGGGTGCCGGACCGCTCTCCTTCTCCCACCCTCGACCTGCAGCTCAGCTGGCGAGGTGCCTACGGACGCCTCCGGGTGTTCGCGGATCGTCTCGAGGCCGAGACCGACTACCAGCGCGAGACCCGCACCGTGGTGCCGATGGACGCGGTGCAGGGGTGGCGCCTCGGACCGTGCGACGAGGACGCCGTCTGCGTGGAGTTCCTCGCCGGACAGGACACCTACCGGGTCTTGTTGGACAGCCCTGACGAGCAGCTCGCTGCGCTGGCGATCCGAAAGGTGCTCGGACCGCCGCTGGAGTCCTGAGGACGCCGGTGCCGGGCTCCGGGGCCCGCGGCCCCGTTGCCCGGGGCCCGGGGCCCCGTTGCCCGGGTGCCCGGATGCCCGGCTCAGTCGTCGGTGTCGACGCGGTCGGTGACGACGTCACCGGAGCCGGCGTCGATGCGCACGCTGTGCTTGGTGCCGGACGAGTCGAGCACGTCGCCCTCCCAGACGACCGTCCCGACGTGGTCGTCGAGTCCGAGTTCGGTCACGGTCCCCGCGTGCAGGTCCTGCAGGGCGTCGACGGCCTGCTTGACACTCAGGTCGGCGGCGGCGACGAAGCGCTCGTGCTCGGCCTTGTCGTCTGCGTCGGCGGCCTCGGTCTGCGGGGTGCCGGCGACCGAGGTGCCGTCGGCGTTCGTGTGCACCTCGTGCTCGGTGCCGTCCTTCGTGACGACCAGGACCTCGTAGGCGGAGGCGCCCTGCTCCTGCTCGACCGAGATGACGGTGCCCGAGCCGACCTCGCCGCGTGCGGTGGCGACGGCGGCGAGCAGGGCCTTGTTCGAGCCGGCGGACGCGGCGCCGGACGCACCGGTGCCGGTGCCGGCCGAGTCCGTCGCCGACGAGCCGACCGAGCCGGAGCCGGCCGAGCGGGTGTCGTCGTCGGAGTCGTCGCTGGCGCACCCGGTGAGTGCGAGCGCCGCGACGATCGGCAGGGCGGCGAACGCGGCGATGCGGCGGGCGGAGGGCTTCTGGTGCTGGGTTCGGAAGTTCATGTGGACGAGCATCGCGTCGGGGTGCTGAAGCAACCCTGAAGCCGCCTGTTCAGCCGCCGAGTGCGATGCGGACGACGAACCGCGCGCCGCCGAGCGGGGACGTGACCACGGTCGTGTCGCCGCCGTGGGCCCGCACGGCATCACGGACGATGGCGAGGCCGAGCCCCGCGCCGCCGGCGTCCCGGCTACGGGCCTCGTCGAGACGGACGAACCGTTCGAAGACGCGCTCGCGCTCGTCCTCGGGGACGCCGGTGCCGTCGTCGTCGACCGTGAGCACGGCGGACCCGTCGTGCTCGGTCAGCGACACGGCGACGCGTGTGCTCGCGTGCCGGACGGCGTTGTCGACGAGGTTCCGGACCACCCCCGCCAGCACGCGCTCGTCGCCGAGGACCCGCGCTGCCGAGATCGCCGAGCCGTCCACCCGGACCGCCGGGGCGTCGCCGTCCCGCGCGGGCGTGACACCGGCCGTCGACCGTGCCCGCGCGCGGGCCACCGCGTCCAACGCCAGGTCGTCGAGGTCGACGGGGCGCCGCGTGCGGATCCCGCCCTCGTCGAGGCGGGAGAGCTCGAGCAGCCCGGTGACCAGGTCCTGCAGGCGCACCGCCTCGGACCGGACGACGTCGGCGAGGTCGGCCACCTCGGTCCGCTCCGGGTGCGCGACGGCGACCTCGGCGTGCTGGCGGATCGACGCGATCGGCGACCGGAGTTCGTGGGAGGCGTCGGACACGAAGCGCCGCTGGCTCTCGGCGGACCGTTCGAGGCGGTCGAGCATCGCGTTCATCGTGCTCGCGAGCCGGGCGACCTCGTCACCGGTGTCCGGCACCTCGACCCGGGCGTCGGGACGGGCCGCCCGGATCGTCTCGACCTCGGTGCGCATCCGCTCCACGGGCCGCAGCGAGCGCCCGGTGACGGCCCAGGTGACCGCGACCAGCAGGAGCACCAGCACGGGCACCCCCACGGCGAGGAGCACGACGGCGGTGCGGACCGCGGTGTCGGCCTGGTCGAGCGTGGTGCCGTAGACGAGCGTCGCCTCGCCGCCGCCGGGCAGGTCCACGTCGTCCGCCACGAGCAGCCAGCGTTCGCCGTCGTGCGTCCACCGGGACTCGTCGGCGGTCGGGAGGGCGTCCCCGTCGGCGTCCTCGCCGTGTGCGAGCACCGCACCGCCGTCGCCGATCACCTGCACCAGGACGTCCTCGTAGCCGGTCACCGCGGCCGCACCGTCCGCCTCGACCCGGGAGGACACCTGCTCGAGACCAGCCTCGGCCGAGGTCCGCACGCCGTCGAGCAGCACGAGCCGCAGCACGACGACGAAGGCGACGGCACCGATCACCAGCGCCGCGAGGACGACGATCCCGGCGCCGAGCGTGGTGCGGGCCCGGACCGACCGGGCGCGCCGTGGCCGGGCCGGCGCGACTCCGCTCGCACGGGGGTCCGGCCGCTCAGCCACCGTCCGCCGCCAAGCGGTACCCGGCGCCACGGACCGTCTCGATCGCGGCACGCCCGAACGGCCGGTCGAGCTTCCGGCGCAGGTGCCCGACGTACACCTCGACGATGTTCGGGTCGCCCTCGAAGTCGACGTCCCAGACGTTCTCGATGACGTCGCGCTTCGACCGGACCTGTCCCGGGTGCCGTGCGAGGTACTCGAGCACGGCGAACTCTCGGCTGGTCAGTTCGACGGGGGTCTCGCCGCGGGCCGCGGTGCGCGCAGCGGGGTCGACCACCAGGTCGCCGAGGGTCAGCACGGTGGGGCGCTCACGGGCACCCCGTCGGACGAGCGCCCGCAGCCGTGCGACGAGCACCGGGTGCGAGAACGGCTTGGTGACGTAGTCGTCGGCCCCCGCGTCGAGCGCCTCGACCTGGTCCCACTCGCCGTCCTTGGCCGTCAGCATGAGCACGGGGGTCCAGTCACCGTCGGCTCGGAGCTGCGCGCACACGGCCCAGCCGCTCAGGCCGGGCATCATCAGGTCGAGCACGATCGCGTCGTAGCGGAACTCACGCGCGTGCCACAGACCGTCCACGCCGTCGTTCGCGACGTCGACCGCCCACCCCTCGGCCTCGAGGCCGCGGCGCACGCCGTCGGCGAGCCGGACCTCGTCGTCGACCACCAGCACCCGCATGGGGTCGATCCTGCCGTGCCCCGCTGAAGCAGGGCTGAAGCGGCCCGCCAGCGCGGCTCGCGACGGTACCCAGGGCGGACGGGAGGCCCGTGGCGGCGCCGCCACGGGCCTCCCGTCCGGCGGTGGTCCGGACCAGGGCCGCGCCGACCCGGCGGGCTCAGACCAGCAGCAGGATCCCGGCGATCACGGACGCGACGGCGATCGCGAGCGCGATGAGCAGGAGCACGAGGTGCACCGTGTAGAACGTCGTCGGCTTGCCAGCGGCGTCGCGGGCACGGGAGTCCTTCGCGACGCGCTGGAAGAAGCGCGGCCAGGTGACGACGTTGAAGACGGCGCCGATGAACAGGACGACTGCGGCGAAGACGAGCACGGGACGATCCTAGTGAACGTCGGCGACGACGATGCCGGGCGGGTGGTGCTCGGCCGCCCCCAACGCGGCCGAGTCCCGACCCGGCAGGCCACAGGATCTGTAGCACTTGCTACAGACTGTACACGGCCTGTTCGGCAGCGTCGAGGGACTACGCCGTCTCGAGCGCGGCCTCGGCGTCGGCGAGGGCGGCACGCTCGGCGTCGGTCAGGGACGCCCGTGCACCCCGGACGCCGTCGTTGATCTCGACGATGCGGCGGCTGAGCCGGGTCGCGGGGTCGTCGGTCGGCGGGTAGGCGTTGTCCACGCCGATCCGTTCGTGCAGCGGCGCCAGTCGGCGGAGCGCATCGTCCACGCGGCGGGCACGGCGCCGGCGGGAGATCCGGTGCCCGAAGACGAGCAGGAGCATGCCGGACGCCACGCACAGCACGGCTCCCGGCGTGGTGACGTCGTAGGGCAGCGAGAGCGCGTGCGTGACGTCCAGGTCGCCGGCGACGTGGGCGACGTCCATCACGACGACCACGACCATGCGGACGACCCCGAGCACCCCGCCGAGGACCAGGACCCACAGCCCCACCAGGTCGGTGGTCGTCCGGGCCTCGCGCAGCCGGAGCACGCAGATGAGCCCCGTCGCGCCGAGGGCCACTCCGAGGTACACGGTCTGCGCGATCGAGTAGACGGTGGCAGCCGGGTGCGAGCCGGCGTCGAGCATGAAGGTCGTCGTCGTCGCCGGCTTGTCGAGCACGGTGAACGCGACGACGACCACCACGACGACCACGGCGAACGACACCACGACCGCGTTCCGGAGCCAGGGCCGCGCCGCACCGACCGCCTTCGCCACGCCCCACAGCAGCGTGCTCGTGCCGGCCACCATGAGGCAGTCGCTGATGACGGTGACGACGTTGAACCCGCCGAGCAGCGGGTCGAGCCACCGGTACAGCGGGTCGACGTTCGTCACGATGGTGGCGGCGAAGAGCAGGAACGTGAACGCCAGGGTGCGGTCCTGCCCGCGTTGCAGGACCAACAGCACGATCGTCCCGACGATGAGCAGCACCGCCTGGACGACGGCGATGATCACCCGAAGACCCCGCGGAAGGCGCTCGGGCGGCCGCGGTGCTGGCGGATCACGGTGGCCAGGCGGTCGGCGAAGACCTCGGCCTCGTGCTCGTAGGTGTTCGAGAACATCCCCCGGGCCAGCGCACGCTCGACCTTGTACTCGGGCAGGTCGGGGATGACGTCACGGATGTAGGCGCTCTGCGGGGCGTGCTCCTGGTGCCGGTGCAGGACGTGCCCGAGCTCGTGCCCGATCACGAACGAGCGGAACGTCGGCGAGGTCGTCGGCGAGATCATCACCAGGTGCGCGTGCTCGAGGGTGGCCACGAAGCCACACACCGGTTCGGCGGCCAGGAACGACTCCTCGCGCACCACGATCGGCTTGCCGACGACGTCAGCGGCGGCGGCGACGGCCTGGTCGACGTCCGACCACCCCTCGGCGGCACCACGAGCCCAGAACGCCTCGACGAGGGCGTCGGTCATGCGACGCTCCCCCGCTGTGATTCCTCCTCGAGCACCTCGGCGATGCGCCGCAGCGCGTCGGGTGAGAGTTCACCGGGGAAGGTCCGGGCCGCGAAGCCGCTCACGCGGGCGGACCGCAGGGACCGGACGAGGGCGAGCTGGGCACCGATCCGTTCCGGTACCTCGCTGTCCTCGAGCAGGAAGCGTTCGTCGACCTCGAAGTACCCGGCCAGCAGGCGCAGGAGCTCGGTGTCGCGGTTGCGGCGGCCGTCGCCGGAGAGCATGTAGGTCCACTTCGCCCGCGACAGCGAACCGCCGTGCGCCGCGACGTACTCCTCGATCGAGGAGAACGGCACCGGTGCGCCACGCTGCGACTCCTCGAAGTCGAGGAGCAGGTTGAGGCGGCGCGCGAGCTCGGCGGCGTCGAGCGCCCCGCCCTTCAGATCACCCGTGTCCATCTCGGACTCCTCCCCAGCCGTGTCCGCGCGACCTGTGGGTCCGGCGCGTGGACGCCATGCTAGCGCGGGTGCCCGGCACGCGCGCCGCTACCCTCGTGGGCATGCCCCGCCGCTTCCCCGCCACCGTCGCGGCACCGGTCGAGCACGAGATCGTCATCACGAAGTCGCGGTTCATCACGACCGTCGCGCCGGTGTCCGGGGTCGAGGACGCCGACCGCGTGATCGCCGAGGTCCGCCGTCGGTACTGGGACGCCCGGCACAACTGCACGGCGATGGTCACCGGCGTGCTCGGCGACCAGGCCCGTTCCTCGGACGACGGCGAGCCCTCCGGCACCGCGGGCGTCCCGATGCTCGAGGTCCTGCGACGCCGCGGGCTGACCGACGTCGTCGCGGTCGTCACGCGGTACTTCGGCGGGGTGAAGCTCGGTGCCGGCGGACTGGTCCGGGCCTACTCGACCTCGGTGTCCGAGGCGCTCGACACGGCGGTCCGCGTCCGTCGCGAGGCATTGACGCAGGTGCGCTTCGACGTCGACCACGCCGACGCCGGGCGGCTCGACAACGTGCTGCGCGACTGGGTCCGGCACCACCACGCGACGCTCGGCCCGACCGACTACGGGCAGGCGGCGACCTTCGAGGTGTGGGTCCCCCACGAGGCGCTCGGCGCCCTGACCGCCGACCTCGCCGCCGCGTCGGCCGGTTCGCTCGAACCCGTCATCGGCGAGGAGCGGATCGTCGACGTCCGCGCCGACTGAATTCGCAGTTCCTGCACACCTCGGGCGTGTCTCGGCATCGGCGTGGAAACCTGCCCGGAACGCACGAACGCCCCGACTCGATGAGCCGGGGCGTTCGTCCTGCGGTGCACCCCCTCGGACTTGAACCGAGAACCCACTGATTAAGAGTCAGTTGCTCTGCCAATTGAGCTAGAGGTGCATGTTCCGGCTTCCGTGCCGCAACGGGAATCAACAATAGCATGGGTTTCGCGCGCCCACGACCACTCGCGGGCGCACGACGCGAACAGGAGCACCATGACCGACCGTCTCGTCCCCGGCGACACCGCCCCCGACTTCACGCTGCCCGACCAGGACGGCGTCGAGCACTCCCTCGCTGCTCTCCGCGGCAAGAAGGTCATCGTGTACTTCTACCCGGCGGCGTCCACCCCGGGCTGCACCACCGAGGCCTGCGACTTCCGCGACAACATGTCCTCGCTGCAGGCCGCCGGCTACGAGGTCCTCGGCGTCTCGAAGGACGAGCAGGCGAAGCTCAAGACGTTCCAGCACGAGCAGGCGCTGACCTTCCCGCTGCTGAGCGACCCCGACCTCGCCGTGCACAAGGCCTACGCGGCCTGGGGCGAGAAGAACAACTACGGCAAGATCGTCACCGGCACGATCCGGTCCACGATCGTGGTCGACGAGGACGGCACCGTCCAGCTGCCGCTCTACAACGTCAAGGCCACCGGGCACGTGGCGAGCCTGCGGAAGAAGCTCGGCCTGGTCTGAGGGCCCGCCACGCACTGGAGGCCCGGTGCCGGTTCCGAGAACCGGCACCGGGCCTCCAGTGCGTGGCGGACCAGACCGTCTACTCGGCCGGACGCGCGAGCGCGGCCGTCACCGACCGCGACAGCACCAGCGTGATGCCGAGCAGGGCCGGGACGAGCAGTACCCAGCCGACCGCGGCGACGCGGAAGACGCCCTGGAACGCCCCGATCGCGATGGCGCCCTGCAGGACCTGCCAGACGATGATCCCGGAGCGCACCCACGGCCGGCCCTGCCACAGGCCGTTCAGCAGAGCACCGAGCCAGAGCGCAGCGATGGCGACGAGGACGGTGAGGGCGATGCCTGAGGCGATGCTCGTGGCCGGGGCGACGAGCAGTTCGACGACCAGGACGACGGTCACGACCACCAGCGCGAGGAACTCGAGGCCGACCACGGCGAGCAGCCCCAGCATCGCCGGCGACCGGCGCGCGACGGGCGTGGAGGGTTCGGTGTCGTTCGGGGTGTCGTCGTGCACAGTGATCCTCCAGCATCGGAACCCTTGATTTGGCCCTACCAGTATGGAACGATATTGGAGGTCGTTTGGACGGCACGATGTGGTGTGCGTCTCCCGTGGTTCATCGCTCCTCCCCCGAGCGTCTCGCGGGCGTCAGACACGCTTCCTGCGGACTCCTCCCCACAGTTGTCCCCTCCATGCCGCATGCATGGTCAGCGGTCCGATCCCCCGAACCACGGCCCCGGCCTGCCGTTCGAGCATCGACATCAAGGAGCACCACACATGGACTGGCGTGACAAGGCTGCCTGCCTCACCGCAGACCCCGAGCTCTTCTTCCCCGTCGGGAACACCGGGCCCGCCGTCGACCAGATCGAGAAGGCCAAGTCGGTCTGTGCGCGTTGCACGGTCACCGAGATGTGCCTGCAGTACGCACTCGAGAACAACCAGGACTCGGGTGTCTGGGGTGGTCTCAGCGAGGACGAGCGTCGTGCGCTGAAGCGTCGCGCCGCCCGCGCTCGCCGCGCGTCCTGACCCCGGTCGTCTGACACCACGACGCCCGTCGTCCCCTCGGGGGCGGCGGGCGTCGTCGTGCGCGCGGTGCAGGTTCTGCAGAACACCGGTGTTCACGCTTTTGAACACCGGAACGCGGGTGTTCGACCGGTGAACACCGGTGTTTTGCGATCTCGAACCGCCGGGCGGCGTCAGGCGGCGGGGGCGGTCAACCAGCGGAACGGGATGGTGATCGTCACCTCGGTGCCGCTGCCCGTCAGGGTGTGCCAGTCGATGGTGCCGCCGAGCTCGCCCTGGATGAGCGTGCGGACGATCTGCGTGCCGAGGCCCGAGCCGACCTTGCCCTCGGGGAGCCCCACGCCGTTGTCGCGGACCTCGATCTCCAGGTGGTCGTCGAAGCGGCGGGCGACGATCTCGACCTCGCCGTCACGGCCGTCCAGCCCGTGCTCGACGGCGTTCGTCACGAGCTCGGTGAGGCCGAGGGCGAGCGGTGTCGCGGCCTCGGAGGGCAGCACCCCGAACTCGCCGGTCTTCTTCGGGTGCACGGTGGTGTTGTGCGACGCGGCGACCTCGGTCACGAGCTTGAGCACCGAGTCGAACACCTCGTCAAAGTCCACGGTCTGGCTGAGCCCGCTCGACAGGGTGTCGTGCACGACGGCGATGGCGGCGACGCGGCGCATGGCGTTCTGCAGCGAGGTCCGCGCTTCGTCCGAGTGCGTACGACGCGCCTGGATCCGCAGCAGGGACGCCACGGTCTGCAGGTTGTTCTTCACACGGTGGTGGATCTCGCGGATCGTGGCGTCCTTGGTGATGAGCTCGCGCTCCTGGTGCCGCAGCTCGGACACGTCGCGGCAGAGCACGATGGCACCGATGCGCTCACCGTGGTCGCGGAGCGGGATCGAGCGGAGCGACACCGTGACGCCCTTCGACTCGATGTCCGCCCGCCAGGGTGCGCGGCCGGTGACGACGAGCGGCAGGGACTCGTCGACGTCGAGCTGGGCGCCGATGAGCTCGGTGGTGACCTCGGCGAGGGACTTCCGCTCGAGCTCGCCCTCGAAGCCCATCCGGTTGAACGCGCTCAGGCCGTTCGGGCTCGCGAACGTGACGATGCCGGCGGTGTCGAGACGCAGCAGACCGTCGCTGGCACGGGGCGCCCCACGACGGGGGCCCGCCGGTGCACCGAGGTCGGGGAAGTCACCGGTGGCGATCATGCCGAACAGGTCGTTCGCGCTCGCGGTGAAGTTGAGCTCCTGGCGGCTCGGGGTCCGCATCTCGTCCTGGTTGGAGTGCCGGGTGACAACGGCGATCGGTCGCTCGGTCGTCTCGGCGCTCTTCGCGCTCAGGCGGCGGAGCACCGGGATCGCGCGGACACGGGTCGGGGTGTCCTCGTACCAGTCCGGCTCGGCGGAGTCGACGACCCGTGACCCGGCGAAGCTCTCGGTCACCTGGCCGCGCCACTCCTCGCGGATCTCCTGGCCGACGATGTCCCGGTAGAACAGCGTCGCCGCGGAGCTCGGCCGGGCGTGTGCGACGGCCACGAACGAGCCGTCCTCGGCGGTCGGGACCCAGAGCACCATGTCGGCGAAGGACAGGTCGGCGAGGAGCTGCCAGTCCCCCACGAGCAGGTGGAGCCACTCCACGTCTGCTTCCGAGGAACGGCCTTGCGCGAGGACGAGGTCACTGAGGGTCGACACCCAGCCAGTCTAGGTCCGCTGCCTTGTGGAGAACGTCGCCCTCTCCACAGGGCAGACCACTGTGTATTTCGTATGTCGCACGCCCCATACGCTCGCTCCAACGACGGAAGGGGCAGGGGTGGCAGAGCAGGCACGCCGCATCGATCACGAGACGACGACGGCGCACCCACCGCCGCTGCGGATCGTCGAACCGGCGCCGGAGCCCGCCACGGTGACCGGTCCCCCGGACCCGGCGACGACCGCACGAGCGCTCGGGCTCTGCGTCGCGGAGGTGCTCACCGGCGCGCGGGAGGTCGACAGCATCGCCCGCTGGATCAGCGACGACGTGCAGCGCCACCTGCAGCAGCGCGCCGCGGTGGCAGCGCACGCCCGGGGCTCCGGTCGGCGGGCACGCGGACGCCCGGTGCTCCGGGTCGGCAGCGTGCTCGTCTGCCGCCCCGCGGCGGGCGTCGCCGAGGCGACGGTGGTCGTGCACGCGCGCAGCCACGCGCGGGCGGTCGCCATGCGGCTCGAAGAGCGACACGGACGCTGGCAGGCGACCGCGATCGGGGTCCTGTAGCCGGGTCGCGGACGGACGGGAGGCCCGGTGCCAGCTGGCACCGGGCCTCCCGTCCGTCGTCGGTCACGCTCGGTGAGCGGGAATGGTCGGGTCCCGACGTGGGACCCGACCACTCCTGCTCACGATGCGCTCGCGCGCGGTCGCTAGTTCTTCTTGGCCGCCTGGCGACGCTCGGCGCGGTTGCTCGCCGCGGCCTGACCGGAGGCGGTGGCCGCGTTGCCGAACGCGGAGCCCTGCTCGGGCTCGGCGACCGCTTCGGCCTCAGCCTCGGCCTGGGCGCGCTGCGCACGAGCGGTCGCGGCCTGCTCGAGGCGACCCTTCTCGTCGCGGACCTCGACCTCGCCGTCGATCGACGGTGCCGAGTACTCGAGGCCGGAGACCTCGTCCTCGCCGAGACCCTTGGCCTCGATCACCGCGTTCTCGCCGTCGGACTGCACCTGGACCTCGAGGTTGAAGAGGTAGCCCACGGACTCTTCGCGGATCTGCCCCATCATCGTCTGGAACAGGGCGTAGCCCTCGCGCTGGTACTCGACCAGCGGGTCGCGCTGCGCCATCGCTCGGAGGCCGATGCCGTCCTTGAGGTAGTCCATCTCGTACAGGTGGTCGCGCCAGCGGCGGTCGATCACCGAGAGCACCACGCGACGCTCGAGCTCACGCATCGCCTCGTCGCCGAGGAGTTCCTCGCGCTGCTGGTAGGCCAGCTTGGCGTCGGAGAGGATCTCGCGGGCCAGGAAGTCACGCGACGCCTTGCCCTTCGAGCCGGCCTCGGTGATGACCTCGTCGATGGAGATCGAGATCGGGTAGAGCGTGCCGAGCTCGGTCCACATGGCGTCGAGGTCCCAGTCGTCCGGGGAGCCTTCGCCGGTGTGGCTGTCGATCACGTCGTCGATGACGGCCTTGAGGAACGACTGCGCGCGGTCGTGCAGGTCGTCGCCCTCGAGGATGTGGCGGCGGTCGCTGTAGATCGCTTCGCGCTGGCGGTTCAGGACGTCGTCGTACTTCAGCACGTTCTTGCGGATCTCGGCGTTGCGGCCCTCGACCTGCGCCTGGGCGGACCGGATCGCACGGCCGACGAGCTTGTTCTCGATCGCCAGGTCGTCCGGCACGTTCGAGCGGCCCATCAGGCTCTCGGCGGCACCGGAGTTGAACAGGCGCATCAGGTCGTCGGTGAGCGACAGGTAGAAGCGGCTCTCGCCCGGGTCACCCTGACGGCCGGAACGACCACGCAGCTGGTTGTCGATGCGGCGCGACTCGTGGCGCTCGGTGCCGAGCACGTACAGGCCGCCGACGGCGCGGACCTTGTCGCCCTCTTCCTCGACCTCGGCCTTGACGCGGGCGAACACGTCGTCCCACTCGGCCTCGTACTCGTCGGGGGTCTCGGTCGGCGACAGGCCCTTGGCGTGCATCTCCTGCACGGCGAGGAACTCCGCGTTGCCACCGAGCATGATGTCGGTACCACGACCGGCCATGTTCGTCGCGACGGTCACGGCGCCGAAGCGACCGGCCTGGGCGACGATCGCGGCTTCACGTGCGTGGTTCTTCGCGTTGAGGACCTCGTGCTTGACGCCCTGCTTGGCGAGGAGCTTCGACAGGTACTCGGACTTCTCGACGCTCGTGGTGCCGACGAGGACGGGCTGGCCCTTCTCGTGGCGCTCCACGATGTCCTCGGCGACCTGCTCGAACTTCGCCTTCTCGTTCTTGTAGACGAGGTCGGTCTGGTCGATGCGCTGCATCGGCTTGTTCGTCGGGATGGGCACGACGCCGAGCTTGTAGGTCGACATGAACTCGGCCGCCTCGGTCTCGGCGGTACCGGTCATGCCGGAGAGCTTCTGGTAGAGGCGGAAGTAGTTCTGCAGCGTGACGGTGGCGAGGGTCTGGTTCTCGGCCTTGACCTCGACACCTTCCTTCGCCTCGATCGCCTGGTGGATGCCCTCGTTGTAGCGGCGGCCCATCAGGATGCGGCCGGTGTGCTCGTCGACGATGAGCACCTCGCCGTTCATCACGACGTAGTCCTTGTCCTTCTTGAACAGGGCGACGGCCTTGATGGAGTTGTTCAGGAACGAGATGAGCGGGGTGTTCGCCGACTCGTACAGGTTCTCGATGCCGAGGTAGTCCTCGACCTTCTCGATCCCGGGCTCGAGGACACCGACGGTGCGCTTCTTCTCGTCGACCTCGTAGTCCTCGCCCGGGGTGAGGCGCTTGGCGATCGAGGCGAACTCGGTGAACCAGCGGTTGGCCTCGCCCGAGGACGGACCGGAGATGATGAGCGGCGTGCGGGCCTCGTCGATGAGGATCGAGTCGACCTCGTCCACGACGGCGAAGAAGTGACCGCGCTGCACCATGTCGGACGCCTGCCACGCCATGTTGTCGCGCAGGTAGTCGAAGCCGAACTCGTTGTTGGTGCCGTACGTGATGTCGGCGGCGTACTGCTCGCGGCGCTCGGCCGGGGTCTGGTTCGCGATGATGCAGCCGGTGGTCATGCCCAGCGCGCGGAAGACGCGGCCCATGATCTCGGACTGGTACGACGCCAGGTAGTCGTTGACCGTGATGACGTGCACGCCGCGCGACGGGATCGCGTTGAGGTACGCGGCGGTCGTCGCGACGAGGGTCTTGCCCTCACCGGTCTTCATCTCGGCGATGTTGCCGAGGTGCAGTGCCGCGCCACCCATGAGCTGCACGTCGAAGTGCCGCATGCCCAGGGTCCGCTTCGCGGCTTCACGCACGGCGGCGAACGCCTCGGGCAGGAGGTCGTCGAGGGTCTCGCCGTTGGCGTACCGCTCGCGCAGCTCCTTGGTCTCGTCGTGGAGTTCCTCGTCGGTGAGGCTCGAGAAGTCGTCCTCGAGGTCGTTGATGGCCGAGGCGTACGCCTTCAGCCGGCGGAGGGTTCGTCCTTCGCCGATGCGGAGGACCTTCTCCAGCACGTTTGCCACGTGAACTCCTTACGAGGTCGTCGCGCGCGACCTGCACGCCCGATCGACCAGTCATGCTAGCAACCCGCGAACCCACGGCGCTGTGAGCCGCGCGGCGCCGGCGGACACGGGTGTGCGCGGCCCGCGAACGGACCGCGCACACATGCGGAACGTCGGTTCCGCGTCGGCTCAGGCGATCGCGGCTGCCCGCTCCGCGTCGGTGTCCGCGCCGGCCGAGCTCGGTGCCTGGCCGGCGGGCACCTCGTCGATGCCGATCACGCCGTAGTCCCAGCCCTTGCGTCGGTACACGACACTCGGACGGCGGGTCTCGGCGTCGAGGAACAGGTAGAAGTCGTGCCCGACGAGCTCCATGTAGTACAGGGCGTCGTCGACGGTCATCGGTGCGGCCTCGAAGACCTTGTGCCGGATGACGACCGGGCTGTAGACCTCGTTCTCGTCCTCGGCGGCCTCTTGATCGACGACCGGGACGGCACCGGTCGCGACGTCCTCGATGAGCTTGCCGTCGGCCGGGACGACGCCCATGCCGTCGAACCCGCTGCCGGCGGCTTCGGCGACGGAGGTGGGGCGGTGCCGGCCGTGGTGCACCTTGCGGCGGTCGCGCGCCCGACGGAGGCGCTCCATGATCCGCGCGAAGGCGAGGTCGAAGGCGGCGTACTTGTCCGACGCCGCGGACTCGGCCCGCACGAGCGGCCCCGGTCCGATCAGCGTGAGCTCCACGCGGTCCTCGCCCTGGCTGCCGCTCGACTTCTCGTGGTGGCGGCTGATGCGCACCTCGAACGCGAGGGCGCGGTCGGCGAGCACGTCGATCTTCTCGGACTTCTGCTCGACATAGGTGCGGAAACGGTCGGTGACCCCGACGTTCCGGCCCGTGATCGTCACGTCCATGTGGCGGCTCCCATCCAGTGTCGGCGCGTCGCCTCCGTCCGGCGACCCGAACGCCTTGTCGCGAGGCTAGACCCGGCGCACTGTCGGCGTCACGGGGAGACGGCGAGTCCGCCGGACACTCACCGGACACACAGCGGCCACCGGGTGTTCACCGAGCATCAGTCGTCGACACTCGCCACCGCGACGCAGCGCACCACCCGGCCGCCCGCTGTCCGCACCGCACGGACGCCCTCGGCCATCGTCACGCCCGTCGTGACGACGTCGTCGACGAGCACGACGTCACGGCCGGCGACCCCGACCGCGCGCAGTGTGCCGACAGTCGCCGTGACCCGCTCCACCGCCGATCGTTCCTTCTGCCCGGGTCCCGCGCTCCGCCGTCCGGCACGGGTGCGGACGAGCCGCCCCGTGTGCCGGACGCCACCCCGGGCGAGCAGCAGCACCACCGGGTCGAACCCACGGCGTCGGGCCCCCGCCCGGGACGGCGGCACCCGGAGCACCACGGCGCCGTCCGGGGCTGCGTCGAGCGCCGCACGGACGAGCGCGCCGAAGCGGGCGCCGAGCGGACGGGCGACGTCGACCCGGCCCCGCAGCTTGAGCTCGAGGACCAGGGTGCGGACCAGCCCCTCGTACTCGAAGGCCGCGTCGAGCCGGACGCCGGCGACGAGCCGGACCCGCCCCGGGCGTGCGGCGAGCGCCGCCCGACACGGTGGGCAGAGCGCGCGGTCCGCGCGGCCGCAGCCCAGGCAGGCGACGGGCAGGAACAGTCCGAGCACGGCGAGCAGGGCGTCCCGCCAGGGCGTGGGGGCGTCGTCAGGGGGCACGCCCACGAGTGTGGTGGTGACCGGACGACGGCGACGAGCCGGTCTGCCGGACGGTGGACGGGCCTCCAGGCCGGGTGGGCTGTGGAGGACGGTGGCGTCAGCGCTGGACGCCGAGCACGTCGGCGGTGACGCCCGTCGAGTCCCAGCCGCCCCCGGTGGACTGCAGGACGTCGCCGCTCGACATCCGGAGCAGCAGCGCGCCGCCGCTGCCGCCGCTGATCGCGGTGGCGCGACCGTCGGGCTTCGGCAGGGTGCTCGACTTGCCGCCGATGGTGGTGCGGACGATGTTCGGACCGGTCGGCGTCTGCCCGACCGAGGCGACGTCGGTGTCGTTCACCCACGTGGCGTCGACCGCGGTGCCGCTGGCGGCCTG
This sequence comes from Curtobacterium sp. MCPF17_021, assembly GCF_003234605.2. Taxonomy (NCBI): domain Bacteria; kingdom Bacillati; phylum Actinomycetota; class Actinomycetes; order Micrococcales; family Microbacteriaceae; genus Curtobacterium; species Curtobacterium sp. MCPF17_021. The sequence continues at coordinate 2,449,830 of NZ_CP126252.1, forward strand.
CACCCGGACCGGGGCGCCGAACGAGGTCGGTGACCGGTCGGACCCGCGGATGATCGCCATCACGTACAGGCCGGGGCCGTCCGCGGTCTCGATGAGTGCGAGTGCCCTGGTGGAGTCGCGGGACACCTGGAACGACACGAGGTCGCCGCGCGGCAGGGTGGTGCGCACCTGGTGGGGGTCGCCGCCGAGGCCGTAGGCGGTGATGTGACGGGTGTCGGACTGCTGCCCCACCCAGACGAAGCCGAGGTCGTCGACGGCGGGGGCGACGAGGCCCTCGCGGGCGTCGACGCGCAGGCGGTCCTTGCCACGCACGACGACGACGCCGTCCCGGTTGCCGACGGCTGCGGTGGTGCCGGACGCCGACAGGGCGATCGAGGTCGGGTCGAGGCCGGCGATCGCCGCCCCGACGCCGCTGCCGATCTCGGCGACCTTGCCGGTGCCCGAGGCGGCGTAGCCGACGACGCCGTCCTCGTCGACCAGGGGTCGGGGGTCGACGTCGGGGTTCTGCTGGGCGTCGGCTCCCCCGGAGTCCGGCACCGACAGCGTCGCGCCCTCGATCGTCATCGACACCGACGAGATGGTGGCGACCGAGGCGAGGGACTTGCTGAGCTGTTCGCGCATCCGGACCTTGTCGACCGTGCTCGCACGCAGGGCGTCGCTCGACAGGTCGACCAGGGCGGTGCCGCTGTCGATCGTCACCGCGTTGAGGGACAGCTGGGTGCCCTCCGGGAACGACGAGACGACGGCGCCCTTCAGCCAGTCGGCGGGGCCGGCGAGCAGGGCGCTGGCGATGCGGGTGCTGGTGGAGGACCGAGCGAGGAACCAGCGCTGGTCGGGCACCAGGAAGCGGTAGGTCGGGTCGTAGAAGTACAGGGCGTGCGACTGGAACACCGACTCGAAGCTGACCGGCGACAGGATGATGCCGTCCGGGGCGTAGGCGATGCGCCACTCGCCGTCCTCGCGGACGAACTGGAACGTCAGCGTCGACGAGGTCGGGCGGACCGCCTGGGTGTACTCCCCGTCGGAGTCGACCGTGGCGCTGGCCGTCATCGTGTAGGTGAGCTCGCGGTCGTCGGCGCGCTCGACGGTGCCGCTGCCGTCCCGGATCGTGACGCCCTGCCGCGGGTTCCACCGCTGGGCGAAGTCGGCGGCCAGGAACTGCCGGGCGATCGCGTAGTTGTCCTGGGCGCCGGTGGCGGCGGCGATGAACCCGCGGAGGATCGCCGTCTGGTCGGACCCGGTGATCGGCTTGTCCGGCCGGAAGTCGACGCCGGAGAGCGACTCGTCCTTGATCGTCTGCCCGGTGCGCACGGCACCGTCGGTCGGGATGGCCGCGCACGCGGTGACCGCGAGCAGGCTGACCGCGGCGAGCGCGACGGCGAGGACGTGGCGGATCCGGTGGCGCATCAGGACTCCTCTCGTACGGCGCGGGGGCCGTCGTACGACTCGTCGAGCTCGGGCAGCGGGATGGCCGAGGTGGCGGTGGTGCCCTGCTCGTTGCGGGGCAGGGTGAGCACGAACGTCGATCCCTCGCCCGGTCGGGACCACACGTCGATGCGCCCGCCGTGGAGCTTCGCGTCGCCGAGGCTGATCGCGAGGCCGAGGCCGGTGCCGCCGATGGTGCGCTTGCGGCTCGGGTCGGCCCGCCAGAAGCGGTCGAACACCCGTGCGGCGTCTTCCGGCGGCATGCCGACACCCTGGTCGCGGACGGCGATGGCGACGGTGCGGGCGTCGCTGTCGACGACGACCTGCACGGGCTTCGCGTCGCCGTGCTCGATGGCGTTGCCGACGAGGTTGCGCAGGATCCGTCGGACCCGCTTGGCGTCGAGCCGCATCGTGGTGTGGCCGCCGGGGGTCGCGAGCTGCAGGTCGATGCCGGCGCGTTCGGCCAGCGGGCGGAACTCCTCGACGATGTCCGCGGCGAGGGAGGCCGGCACGACGGGTGCGGTGTCGAGCTGCACCGCCTGGGCGTCGTACCGGGAGATCTCGAGCAGGTCGGCGAGGAGCATCTCGAAGCGCTCCACCTGGGCGTGCAGGAGCTCGGCGGACCGGCCGACCGACGGTTCGAACGCGTGCCGGGAGTCGTAGAGCATGTCGCCGGCGAGCCGGATCGTGGTGAGCGGGGTGCGCAGCTCGTGCGAGACGTCGGAGACGAACCGCTGCTGCACGCGGGAGAGCTCGGCGAGCTGGGTGATCTGGCGGCTGACCGCCTCGGCCATCCCGTTGAAGCTCCGTGCCAGGGTCGCCAGGTCGTCCTGGCCGCGCACCGGGATGCGTTCGTCGAGGCGCCCCGCGGCGATCTTCCGGCTCGTCTCGGCGGCACCGCGGATCGGCACGACGACGAGCCGGACGACGAGCGAGGTGACCAGGGCGATGAGCACCATGAGCGCCACGCCGCCGATCGAGAGGGTCTGGGAGACGAAGTCCAGGGTCTGCTGCGCGTCGGAGAGGTCGTAGACCAGGTAGAGCTCGTACTGGCCGGCGCTCGGGATCTGCAGCGTGGAGCCGACGGCGAGGCCCGGCACCCGGCGCCCGTCGTCGTCGAGTTCGACGGGCTGCAGGCTGAGGCGACCGGTGTTCTGCGCGACCTCCTTGCGCAGGGCATCGGTGATCACCGCGTCCGGGAAGTCCTGGCTGGCGATGGTCTGCAGCGTCTGCGGCGTGGACTGGTCCGGGCTCCGCTCGATGGCGATGCTCGTGCCGCCCGGACTCGTCGTGTTCGACAGGATCGCCTGCTGCGCCTCGTTCTGCAGGGTCTCGAGCTCGGACTGGTTGTTGTCCTCGGCCGCCGTCGCCGCGTCGAAGATCCCCTGGGCGACGATGGTGGCCCGGGCGGACTCGGACTCGATCTGGTCGCGGCGCTGCGAGTAGACGTTCGTCGAGATGCTCACCATGACCGCGGTGCCGATGATCGCCACCGCGAGCCCCGTCGTCATCACGGTGATGGCGACCGAGCGGAACATGAGCGAGCGCCGCCACAGGTAGGCGATCGGACGCCAGGCGCGTCGGAGCCAGCGCCGCATCCGGCGACGGCTGCGGTCGACGACGCCGATCGAGACGGTGGTGCTGCCGGCCCCACCGGCACCGCCGGACCCACCGGCGCCGGTGGCCCGGCCGGCGCCGCCGACCCGGCCGGAGCGTGCCGAGCCCGGCGGGCGCGTCGAGGGCGGCACGGTGCTCAGGCTCCTCCGGCGCGGTACCCGACGCCGCGGACCGTGGTGACGGTCTTCGGGTTGTCCGGGTCGTGCTCGATCTTCGCGCGGAGCCGCTGCACGTGCACGTTCACCAGACGGGTGTCCGCCTTGTAGTGGTAGCCCCAGACCTGCTCGAGCAGCATCTCGCGGGTGAACACCTGGTTCGGCTTCTCGGCGAGCGCCCGGAGCAGGTCGAACTCGAGCGGCGTGAGCGCGATCACGGTGTCACCGCGGCGCACCTCGTGCCCGGCGACGTCGACCGTGACGTCGCCGACGTGCAGCACGGTGGCGTCGGACGCGCTCGGCCGCAGGCGGGTCCGGATGCGCGCGACGAGTTCCTTCGGGTTGAAGGGCTTCACGACGTAGTCGTCGGCACCGTTCTCGAGCCCGAGGACGACGTCGGCGGTGTCGCTCTTCGCCGTGAGCATGATGATCGGCGTGCCACTCTCGGCACGGATGCGCTTGCACACCTCGATGCCGTCGATGCCGGGCAGCATGACGTCGAGCAGAACGAGGTCCGGCTTGGTGGCGTGGAACGCGTCGACGGCGTCGTTGCCGTCGGCGCTGAACTCGGGTTCGTACCCCTCGGAGCGGAGCACGATGCCGATCATCTCGGAGAGGGCCTGGTCGTCGTCGACGACGAGGATGCGCGGTGTCATGTGATCTGGACTCCGGGTGGCGTGCGGGTGCCGTGGTCGGCACGTGTCCCCACACGATAGCCGAGGCCCCGCCGCGCCGGGTTTTCCGCCAGGATGGGGGTGGACCGTGCATCGCTGGCTCGGTCCGACACGACGAGGGGGCTGGAGTCATGTCCGATTGGCACACACCGGACGGTGGGCAGCAGGGTGCGCCGACGCCGCCGGCGTCCGGACCGGCGCAGGGACCAGGACCCCAGCCTGGAGGCCCGCCCCGCTTCTCCGTGCCGCCGCAGCCCGCCCCGGGGCCGGGTCCGGGGCGACCGGGCGGTCCGTCCGGTGGCTCGCGTCCGGTGATCCCGCTGCGCCCGCTCGGTCTCGGGGACATCCTGGCCGGGGCGTTCACGGTCTTCCGCCGGAACGCCCGCGTGCTGCTGCTCTGGAGCGTGCTGCTGAGCGGTGTGCTCGGCCTGCTCTCGACGCTGGCCAGCACCTTCGGGCAGCAGGCGTTGCAGTCGCGGATGTTCTCGGCCCTCGACGGCGGCAGCGGTGCCGACTCGGTGGTCGCTGGCACGCTGACGCTCACGGCACTGCTCTCGGTCGTGCTGCCGTTCCTCGCCTACCTCGGTCGAGGGTTCCTGGTGGCGCCGGTCGCCGCCGACACCGGGCAGCGGGTCCTCGGCCGTCGCGCCACGTTCCGGGGGCTGTGGGCGCTGCTCGCCGGCCGCCGGTGGTCCGTCGTCGCGTGGATGCTCGTGCAGATCGGGGCCGGTGCGGTCCTCGCGATCCTGGCCGGACTCGTGTTCTTCGGGGTGTTCGCGGCCATGGGCGCCGCCGACTCCGGCACCGGGTGGTTCGTGCTGGCGCTGGTGCTGTTCGTGCTCGGCATCGGTGTCGTCGTCGTGTGGCTCGCCACGCGCTTCGTGCTCACCGTCCCGACCATCGCGCTCGAGGGCCGACCGGTCTTCGCCGCAGCCGCACAGTCGTGGCGCCTGACCCGCGGGGCCTTCTGGCGGACCTTCGGCATCCTGCTGCTCGTCCAACTCATGTTCGGGTTCGCGGCGTCCATCGCGTCGATCCCGCTCACCATCGGCGCCGTGCTCGTCGGGGGCACGTTCGACCCGCTCGGGCAGACGGGTGGCACGTCGGGAGCCGGCACCGGTGCGGTCATCGCCATCGTCGTCGGCAGCCTGCTCGCGATCGCGGTGCAGTGCATCACCGACGTGCTGAGCGCCTCGATCACCACGTTCCTCGCCATCGACCGGCGGATCCGCACCGAGGCCCTCGACCAGCGGATCGCATCGCACCTGGACTCCGGGCAGCCGACCGACCCGTTCGCCCCGTCCGAGCCCGTCGCACGCCCGCCGTGGCCGCCGCAGCAGCAGTGGGGTGGCCAGCAGTGGCAGGCGCAGCAGCAGCCGTGGCCGGGGCAGCAGCAGTGGCAGCCCGGTCAGCAGCAGCAACCGTGGCAGCCCGGTCAGCAGCAGCCGTGGCAGCAGGGTCCGGGCCAGGCGCCGCCGAACGGCTCGGCGTGACGGCGGTCGACCCGGACGAGGCGCGTCGCCTGCTCGAGCGCGAGCTCGAACGGTCCGCCTACGACGATGCCCGGCCGACGTGGTGGGACCGTGCCTCGCGCTCCTTCCTCGACTGGCTCGGGTCGCTCCGCGCCGACGGCATCGACTCCCCCGCTGCGGCCCGCACCGCGCTGGTGATCGCGATCGTGGTGCTCGTCGCGGTCGTCGTGCTCGTCGTCGTCGCCCGCGGACTCCCCCGCCGGCGCGCGCGAGCCGGTGACGGTGACACCGGCGGGGTGTTCGACGCCGACGACCTGCGCTCCGCCCGGGAACTCCTCGAAGCGGCCCAGGCCGCCGTCCGTCGCGCCGACTGGTCGGCAGCGGTGCTCGACGGGTTCCGCGCGATCGCCAGGGGCCTCGGCGAGCGCGACCTGGTGCCCGACGTGCCCGGAGCCACCGCGCGGACGATCGCCGCACGGGGCGCCGTGCCGTTCCCCGCGTCGGCCGGTGCACTCGACGCGGCAGCGACCGCCTTCGACGCGGTCCGGTACCTCGGTGCCGAGGCCGACGAAGCCGCGGCCCTGCGCGTGCTCGACGCCGAGCGGACCGTCCGGCAGGCCCGGCCCACCCGGGCCGAGGGACCGGTGGTGCCGGCATGACGACCGAAACCGCCACGCGGACGAGCGCCGGACCGACTCCTGCTCGGGCTCCGGCTCCGGCCGAGGGACGCCGGTTCCGCATCGGGTTCTGGGTCGCGATCGTCCTGGTCGGCGTCCTGCTCGCCGCGCTGACCGCCCTCGTGCAGGGCACTGACCCGGACGCACCGCGCGCACTCGACCCGACCTCGACGACGGCCAGTGGTTCGGCCGCGCTGGTCCGGGTGCTCGAGCAGCGGGGCACCGCGGTCTCCGTCACCGACACCGTCGACGGCGTCGGCGGGATCGACGGCGGCACGGTGTTCATCGACGACGCCGACGGGGCGCTCGACCCCGACGTCGCGGAACGGATCGCCCGCACGGCGCGGCACGTCGTGGTCGTCGGCACGAGCGGCGCCGGACTCGAGGCACTGCTCGGGTTCCCGGTCGACCCGGCCGTCCAGGTCGACGGCGACGCCACCGTCTCGACGGCCTCGTGCGGGATCCCGGCGGCGGCCTCGGCTGCCCGGGTCACCACCGCCGGCTCCGGGTACACCGTGCAGGACGCGACCGCCGAACGGTGTGCGCCGACCGGCGAGGGCGGCTCCCGGGTCTGGGGCCTCGTGCGCACCACGACCCAGGGCGGCGACGTCACCCTGCTCGGCACGACCTCGGCGTTCCGGAACGACACGATCGCCACCGCCGGGAACGCCGCACTCGCCCTCGGGCTGCTCGGCGCCGACGAGCGACTCGTCTGGTACACCCCGGCCGTCGGCACCCCCGACGCCGCACCGACCCTCGGCGAGCTCGCCCCGCCGTGGGTCCCGAGCGCCCTCGCACTGCTCGCCCTCGTCGCCGTGGCGGCCGGCGTCTGGCGGGGCCGACGGCTCGGCCCGCTCGTCGTCGAGCGGTTGCCCGTCGTCGTCCGTGCCGCGGAGACCACCGAGGGGCGCGCCCGGATGTACGCCCGCACCCGTGACCGCACCCACGCCCTCGACACCCTGCGCGTCGCCGCCGTCCGCCGCATCGGCCGGATGCTCGGACTTCCCCGATCGGCCCACGTCGACGAGGTCGTCCGGACCGCGGCCCAGGCCGCCGGCATCCCGCACACCCGTGTCGGCGCCGTGCTCGTCGGCGGGACCACCGACGACGACCGTGCACTCGTCGACGGCACCGCCGCGCTCGACGACCTCGAACGCGCCGTCCGCCGGGCGACCTCCGGTGACCGACCGACCTCCGACCCCGACCGACCAGGAGCACGACCGTGACCGACCTGCCCCCTGCCACCACCGAGCACACCGCACCGGAGCACGACCCCACGACCGCGGCCGGCTCCGACCTGCGCGACGCGTTCGGGCGGGTCCGCACCGAGGTCGCCAAGGCCGTCGTCGGCCAGGAGGGCGCGGTCTCCGGCATGATCGTCGCGCTCCTCGCACAGGGGCACGTGCTGCTCGAGGGCGTTCCCGGGGTCGCGAAGACCCTGCTCGTCCGCAGCCTCGCCGCCGCGATGACGCTCGACACGAAGCGCATCCAGTTCACGCCGGACCTGATGCCCGGCGACGTCACCGGGTCGCTCGTCTACGACGCCTCGACCGGCACGTTCCCGTTCCGCGAGGGCCCCGTCTTCACGAACGTCCTGCTCGCCGACGAGGTCAACCGCACGCCGCCGAAGACCCAGTCGGCGCTGCTCGAGGCGATGGAGGAACGCCAGGTGAGCGTCGACGGTGACGCTCGGGCGCTGCCGGACCCCTTCTTCGTCGCCGCGACGATGAACCCGATCGAGTTCGAGGGCACGTACACGCTGCCCGAGGCGCAGCTCGACAGGTTCCTGATGAAGCTGACGCTCGACATCCCGCCGCGCGACGTCGAGTGGCAGGTGCTCCGGCGCCACGCCGACGGGTTCGTCCCGCGCGACGTCCGGTCGGCCGGCATCACCCCGGTGGTCGGCGTCGACGAGGTCGTCCGTGCGCAGCGTGCCGTCCGCGGCGTCGGGGCCCGCGACGACGTGCTCGCGTACATCGTCGACCTCGCCCGGGCCACCCGGCAGGCACCGTCCGTCCGCGTCGGGGTGAGCCCCCGCGGAGCGACGGCACTGCTCGCGGCTGCCAAGGCCTGGGCCTGGCTCACCGGCTACGACGCGATCACCCCGGACCACGTGCAGGCCATGGCCCTGCCGGTCTGGCGGCACCGCCTGCGGGTCGCCGCCGACGCCGAGCTCGAGGGCGTCGGTGCCGACGGCGTGCTCCAGCAGGTGCTCGAGCAGGTGCGGGTGCCGATCTAGTGGCGGTCTCCGGCCGGTTCGTCGCGCTCCTCGCCGTCGCCCTCGTGCCCACCGTGCTGCTCGGCAGCGGGTGGGCCGGTCTGGCGTGGGTCGGGGTGGTGCTGCTCGCCGCGGCGCTCGACGTCGGGCTCGCCGCCGACCTGCGACGGGTCCGCGTGGAGCGGCGGATGCCCCGGCTCGCTCGACGTGACAGCACCGCGGACGGCACCCTCGTGCTCGCCAACGACGGCTCCCGGACGGTCCGCGGTGTGGTCCGTGACATGTGGGAGCCGTCGGCCGGCCACCGTCCCCGTCGGATCCGGATGACGGTCCCCGGCGGGGAGCGACGGACGGCCCGGATGCGCTTCACACCGTTCCGTCGTGGTCGACGCCGCACCACCGGGGTCGCCGTGCGGTCCTTCGGTCCCCTGGGCCTCGCCGCACGGCAGCGGGTCGTCGCAGCACCGGGCGAACTCGTCGTGACGCCGCCGTTCCGCTCCCGGCGGCACCTGCCGTCACGGTTGGCACGGCTCCGCGAACTCGACGGCGAGACCACGCTGCAGCTCCGCGGGCACGGCACCGAGTTCGACTCGCTGCGCGACTACGTGCGCGGCGACGACGTGCGGTCGATCGACTGGCGCGCCACCGCGCGGCGGCAGGACCTCGTCGTCCGCACCTGGCGACCGGAACGCGACCGGCGCGTCGTCGTCGTGGTCGACGCGGGCCGGGCGGGTGCCGGCCGCGTCGCCGACGAACCCCGACTCGACACGTTCATCGAGTCGGCGCTGCTCCTCGGTGCCCTCGCGGCAGCCGCCGGTGACCGCGTCGACCTGGTGGTCCTCGACGACACGGCACACGACCGCGTGCACGGCGCCACCCGCACCGACGTCGTGCAGCGCTTCGGCGAGGCACTCGCGATGGCCGAACCCGGGCTCGCCGCGACCGACTGGGCATCCGTGCCCGCACTCGTCGACTCGATCACGACCTCGCGCGCCATGGTCGTCCTCGCCTCGAGCCTCGACTCCGTCGGCGCCTCGGGCGACCTGCTCGCCGTGCTCCCCCGACTGTCCCGACGGCACGCGGTCGTCGTGACGAGCATCGAGGACCCGGCCGTCCAGCGGATGGCGCGCGGCGGGGTGGACCCGACCACGGCGATCCGCACCGCGCGGGGCGGACGGGTGCCGGGCCTCCCGACCGGCGCGGAGCGCGACGTCTACCGACGCGCGGCCGCCGAACGCACCCTGCTCGACGCGGACGGTGCGGCCGACGTCGCACGGCGCTCCGGCGCCGAGGTCGTGCGCGGCGCACCGGCGGACGTCCCGCCGCTCGTCGCCGACGCCTACATCCGGGCGAAGGCCACCGGCCGGCTCTGAACCGGGACGGACGTCAGCCGGCCACCAGGGCGGTGGAGCCGCGCTCGAACTCCTCGAGGTCGCCGCGCTCCCCCGCTCGGTACGCGCGGCCGCCGAGCACCCACTGGTAGGCGAGCACCGCGACCAGGGCGAGGGTGCCGATGCCGATCTTGATCGGCCACGGCCAGTCCTGCCGCGTCACCACGCCCTCGACGATGCCGGACAGCAGCAGGGTCAGGGTCAGGCCGATCGCGATGGTGATGAGTGCGCGGCCGTCCTCGGCGAGGGCCTGGGCGCGCGTGCGTCCGGGCCCCGGTGCCACCCACGACCAGAAGATCATCAGCCCCGCACCGCCGGCCAGGAAGACCGAGTAGAGCTCGAGCTGCCCGTGCGGGGAGATGTAGAGGAAGAAGTCGGCAAGGCGGCCCTGGGAGTGCATGATCGCCGCGGAGACCCCGAGGCTGACGGCGTTCTGCATGATCGAGAACGGCACGAAGACCCCGGTGATGCCGAACGCCACCATCGTCGCGGCGATGTAGGCGTTGTTCGTCCAGACCTGCGCGGTGAAGGCCCCCAGGCCACGGTCGGAGTAGTAGTCGACGAAGTCCTGCGTGGCGTACCGGCGCAGGGCCTCCTCGCTGCCGAACGTCGCCGTCGCACCCGGCGTGGTGGTGATCCAGACGGCGACGATCGCCCCGATCGCCACCGTCGCGAGCGCGACCCAGATGGTCACCCAGCGGATCCGGTAGAGCGCCGCCGGCAGCTGGCGCGTGAAGAACAGGGCGACGGCGGTCAACGGGTCGACGGGCGTGCCGGTGAAGCGCAGGCGGGCGCGGAACAGCGTGAGCGAGAGCCGGTCGCCGGTCACGGTGCGCGGTGCGGCGCCCCGGATGCGGGCGAGGTCGGTCGCGGCCTCCTGGTAGCCGGCGACGAGCCGGTCGACGTCCGCGCCGGACCGGTGCCGGGCACGCGCCAGACGGTCGAGCTCCTGCCACCGGTCACGGTGCACCTCGGTGTAGGCATCCAGGTCCACGTGTTCCCCCTCAGGTCGCGCGATCTCCGACAGAATGATCCCATGCCGAAGCCCCGCACGCCGCGTGACCTCGCCGACGCCCGGTTCTCGCGCGACCTCGACGAGAGCGCCGACGAGCTGGTGGTGGGCGAGGGCGTCGCGCTCGACGTCCAGCCCGCCGGACTCGTGCTGCGGCTCGCGGCCGCGCTGCTGGACGGCCTGTGCGTCCTCGTCCTGTTCGTGCTGGCGCTCTTCGGCGTCTGGCGGCTCTGGCCGAGGGGGCTCGAGCCGGCCTGGGGTGCTGCGCTCAACATCGTGCTGCTCGTCGTCGTGCTCGTGCTGGTCCCCGCGGCGGTCGAGACCGTGACGAAGGGGCGGAGCGTCGGACGGTTCGCCACCGGCACCCGGGTCGTCCGGCTCGACGGCGGCGCGATCGGCTTCCGGCACGCCTTCACGCGGTCGCTCGTCGGCCTGTTCGAGCTCTGGATGACGTTCGGCTCGGTCGCCCTGCTCGTCGCGCTGTTCGGCAGTCGGCCGCGGCGCCTCGGCGACCTGCTGGCGGGGACGATCGTGCAGCACGAGCGCCTGCCGAAGCAGCGGGAACCCGAGGTGCTGCTGCCCCCGGAGCTGACGGCGTGGGCCGGTGTCGCGGACGTCTCGGCGCTGCCGCAGCGGTTGGAGAACCGCCTCGGTGCGTTCTTCCGCGGGGCTGCGCTGATGCGCCCCGAACTGCGCGAGGCGGCGGCGCAGACCCTGGCGGCCGAGGTGTCCGCGTTCGCGCACCCGGTGCCGCCCGTCCCGCCCGAGGTCTTCCTGGCCGGGGTCGTCGTGCTGCGGCGTCGTCGGGACGTCCGGGCGCTGGGTGCCCGCGCGGAGCTGCTGACCGCCGCGGGGGCGACCGCGGCGGCGCCCCCGCCGGGCTTCCCGCGCTGACGCGGAGCGCGGCGCTGACGCGCGGCGCGCCACCGGGCTGCTCGCAAGACACCGGTGTTCGCACTCCGAACACCCGCGTGCGGGGGTTCAACATGCGAACACCGGTGTTCAGCGGAAGCGGGCCGCCCCGCCGCGCTCAGTAGCGGTAGTGGTCCGGCTTGAAGGGACCCTCGACCGGCACACCGATGTACGCCGCCTGCTCCGGACGCAGCGACGTCAGCTGCACCCCGAGGGCGTCGAGGTGCAGGCGCGCGACCTTCTCGTCCAGGTGCTTCGGCAGCACGTACACGCCGGTCGGGTACTCCTCGCGCCGCGTGTGCAGCTCGATCTGCGCGAGCACCTGGTTCGTGAACGAGTTGCTCATCACGAACGACGGGTGCCCGGTCGCGTTGCCGAGGTTCATGAGCCGGCCCTCGGACAGCACCAGGATCGACCGCCCGGTCGGCAACCGCCACTCGTGCACCTGCGGCTTGATCTCGACCTTCGAGACGCCGGGCAGCGCTTCGAGTCCCGCCATGTCGATCTCGTTGTCGAAGTGCCCCACGTTCGCCACGATCGCCAGGTGCTTCAGCCCGAGCATCTCGTCGACCCCGACGACGCCCAGGTTGCCGGTGCACGTGATGACCATGTCGACGGTGTCGACGACGTCCGCCAGGCGCGCGACCTGGTAGCCGTCCATCGCGGCCTGCAGCGCGCAGATCGGGTCGACCTCGCTGACGATGACACGGGCACCCTGCCCGCGGAGCGCCTCGGCCCCACCCTTGCCGACGTCGCCGTAGCCGACGACGAAGGCGACCTTGCCGCCGATGAGCACGTCGGTGGCCCGGTTCAGGCCGTCGGGCAGCGAGTGCCGGATGCCGTACTTGTTGTCGAACTTCGACTTCGTCACCGAGTCGTTCACGTTGATCGCCGGGAACTTCAGCTCGCCGTTCCGGAACAGCTCGTACAGGCGGTGGACGCCCGTGGTGGTCTCCTCGGTGACGCCCTGGATGTCGGCCGCGATGCGGGTCCAGCGGTCCGACGACGTCTCGAGCGACCGCGCGACGGTGTCGAGCACGATCTTCCACTCGGTGCTCGCGTCCGGCTCGGCGACCGGAGCGGCACCGGCCGCCTCGGCGTCGGCACCGGTGTGCACGAGCATCGTGGCGTCGCCGCCGTCGTCGAGGATCAGGTTCGGCCCGGTCCAGTCGGCACCCGCCGCGGCGGCCTCGTCGCTCCAGTCGAAGATGCGGCTGGTGCACCACCAGTACTCCTCGAGCGTCTCGCCCTTCCACGCGAACACCGGGACGCCGGCGGGGGCGTCCGGGGTGCCGGTCGGCCCGACGGCGACGGCGGCCGCCGCCTCGTCCTGGGTGGAGAAGATGTTGCAGCTGGCCCAGCGCACCTGCGCGCCGAGGGCGACGAGCGTCTCGATGAGCACCGCGGTCTGCACCGTCATGTGCAGGGACCCGGCGATGCGTGCGCCGGCGAGCGGCTGCGCCGCGGCGAACTCGTCACGCAGGGACATCAGGCCCGGCATCTCGTTCTCGGCGAGGCGGATCTGGTGCCGGCCGGCCTCGGCGAGGGACAGGTCGGCGACGCGGAACGCAGCAGCTGTGCGGGTTTCGGTGGGCATGCCCACCAGTCTTCCATGCCGGGAGGCGCGGACCACCAGCCGATCCCGGTCACGTTCCCCGGGCCTCCAGACCGACCCCCGCACCCACGTCGCGGACGCGAGCCGTCAGTCGACGTCGCGCGGGAGCGGCTCGCGCCGCACCACCTGCCAGCCGCGTGGGACACGCAGGGCGGCAGCGTGCCGGGCGCAGAGGTCGTAGCCGTGCGGCTCGACCCTGGTCGACAGCGGACCGACGACCACCATGGAGTCGCCGTAGTCGTACGTCAGGGTCGACGAAGCGCTGTTGGCACACGCCACCTTGCTGCAGATCCGCACGTCCATCTCGAGAGGGAGCCTAGCGGAGCGTCCGGCGCGCACCCGTCCCCGCGTACGATGTGGGGATGCGTCGGAAGCCTCGCCTCGTCACCCCGGTCGACCGCGGTCGGGGGCGCTCCCGGCACGGCCGCGGTGGGCGCTCGAGCGTCACCGGGCCCGAGCTCGCGCCGATCATCACCCGCGCCGAGGCGTTCGACCGGATCGTCGGCGACAGCGCGCACTACCTGCTCGGACTCTGGCCCGAGGAGCTCTCCGGCGTCGTGTTCCAGGTGGCGGACATGCCGAGCGACACGACCCTGCCGGACGAGATGCCGCGCTGGCGGATCGAGCGCGACACCCGCCGCGTGACCGTCTTCCGGATCCCCGTCGAGCGGGTGAACCGGAGCCCCGAGAAGGACGACTCCGACCGCCGCATCATCATCGAGACCGCGGTGTTCCGCGCGGTCGGCGAGCTGATCGGCAAGGACCCCTGGGACCTGGCACCGGACCGCTACCGCCACTGGTGAGCCGGGCGGACCGCGCCGGACTTGCCGCACCCGGCGAGCCGGGCGGACCGCGCCGGGCCGTCGTGCCGGGCTGATCGAGCCGCCCGTCAGGGGTAGACGCGGACCGGGGTGGAGACGTCGGTCGCCGGACGCACCGGGAAGCCGGCGATGCCGTCGGCCCCGCGGTAGGTCACGCCCGCGACGATGCCCTCCGTGCCGGTCAGCGTGAGCTGCTTCGCGGTCTGCACCGGGAGCGTCACGGTCGCACCGGACAGGATCTTCAGCGTGCGACGCTCGTCGCCCGACCGCACCGTGACGGACCGGTCCTGGCTCGTGGGGTTCACGAAGTTCAGGCGCACGCCCTCGCCCGGGGCGATGGCGGTGATCGTCCGGTTGCCCAGCGGCTCGGCCGAGGCGAACCACCCGAGGTCGGTGCCGCTGCTGGCACCGTCGGTCGGCGTCGTGGTGCGTGCACCGGTGACGACCGGCTCGGTCGAGGTGACGGTGAACGAGTACCGGCCGTCCGGGAAGTCGTCGAGCGCGACGTCGGTGACGACCCCGGGCTCGGCGGTGGCGTTGACGGTCGTGCCGCCGCCGTCGGCCGTGCTGATGCCGAGGGTGACGCGGGCCGACTTCGTGCCGGGGACGAACAGCCGGACGATCGGCGCCGCGTCGGCCGTGTCGTCGCCGCGCTGGGCGGCCTGCGCGTCGGCGAGGGCGACGGCGGGGATGACCTGCGAACGGGACGGCGCGGCCCCACCGGAGACGATGTCGTAGCCGCCCGGGGTGAGGGTGCGGACGACGGACTCCTGCATGTGCGCGACGATCTGGCCGCCGGACGACGTGACGTGCACGACGGTCGAGGCGGCGTCGGACACGAACCCCGACAGCGGGACGACCTTCTGCGTGTTCGGCGCGACGACGATGCCGGTGGTCCCGGGCGCGCTGACCGTCCCCGAGCCGTCGAAGATCGTCAGGTCGACCGTGGCGTTCACGTCGGTCGGGTTCGAGAGCGTGACGAGGCTCGTCCGACCGGTCTCCGTCGAGCCGCCGACGAGCCACGTGGACTGGGTCGGGTCGTCGCACGAGGCAGCGCCCGCCCCCACCAGGTCGCCGCTCGAGACACTCTGGAAGCTGCTGCCCGCGACCTGCGGCGTCGTCTCGCCAGCAGGCGCCGTCAGGAGCCGGGGGTCGCTGCCGCCGGTGGTCGAGGAGTCGAGCGAGGACCGCTCGACCGTCGAGCCGGTCGTCGCCGTCGCGACGGTCGCGGTGCCGACGGTGCTCGCCTGCGTCGCGTCGTTGCCGGCGTCGTCGGACAGGCGCAGCGCACTGCCGGCGCAGACACGCTCGGCGGCGGCGGGGACCGGCGTGACGGTGCGGCCGGCCGGTCGACCCGGTTCGGACTCGGTGCCGATGGCGTGGGCCGCGGTGACGGCACCCGCGGCGACGACGACGGCGACGGCCGTGGCGGTGCCGCGGACGATCCAGCGCCGGACCGAGGAGGGGTTGGTGCTCATTCGTCGCGCTCCTCGTCGAAGGTGGTGGCGGGTTCCTCGGCCTCGATGACGTTCGAGGTGGCACGGCGGCGGCGCGGGGCGGTCGGGACCGCGAGGAGTGCTGCGGCGCCGAAGACCACGCCGAGCACGACGAGGTACAGCACGTGGGTGGCCTGGGTCGCCGCGGAACCGGAGCGGGTGCGGTCGACCTCGCCCTCGTAGTGGAACAGCTGCCCGTTCGTGGTCTCGCCGATGCTCGTGAAGAGCGCGTTCTGACCGATCGCACCGGCGGCCCGGTCGTGCACCGTCTGCGCCTCGGGGTCGTCAGCGGCGTCGTCGATGAGCACGAAGCTCACGCCGAGCTCGCGGAGCGCCGGCCGGGGGTCGTACCCGCTGCGGCTCGCCAGGTTGCCGGCGAGCGTCGTCAGCCGTGCGCCGGACTCGCTCAGCCGGAGTGCGGTCGCGTCGAGCGTCGACTGGTCGTCGAGGGTGGAGCCCTGCCCGCGCTCGAGCGTGACGGCGAGCGAACCGTCGTCCTGCGGGACGACCACGAGCGTGCCGACGTCGGGGTTCGCCTGGGCCTCGGCGTTCACGTAGGCGCTGAGCACCCGGCCGGTGGTCGGCTCGATCGTGGCGGTGCCGAGGTAGAACGCCGCGAAGGCCGGAGCTACGGCCACACCGGCGAGCACGGTCGCGACGAGCCCGGTGACCGGGGCGGCCTTCGGCAGGACGTCGATGCCGATGCAGGCCGCGACCACGAGGGCGAGCCAGTACACGGACAGACCGCTGCCGGGCCAGACGATCGTGGTGGTCGAACCGACACCGGTGACCGTGACGTGGGTGGCGGCGAAGGCCGTGGCGAAGCCGAGCAGCGCGATGACGAGCGCCGAGCCCGCGACCGCCCAGCGGTGGCCGAGCATCGCCCCGATCGCGGCGGCGGCCACGGGGAGCGCGAGGACGGCCATCACGATCGGCAGGACCGTGGCGACCAGCGCGAGTCCGGACGTCGCGGGGAGCCAGCCGCTCCAGTCGGGCAAGGGCTGTCCGATGGCCAGCTGGAGCGCGGACGGCGCCCGGGTCGCGGACGGCGCACCCGGGTCGGCGAACACGGCGAGCAGGTTGCCGCGTGCGGCCTGCGCCAGGATCAGCGGCAGGAAGAGCACCGCGGTCGGCACCGGGATGAACAGGCGACGGTGGGCCCGGCGCCAGCCGACCAGGAGCGCCACGAGCCAGCCGACCAGCAGGACCGGCAGCAGCGACGGTGCCGAGGCGGCGACGACGGCGAACAGGAGCGACGCTCCCGAGGCCCAGGCCCACGAGCGGTGCGCCTCGAGCACGGCGACGAACAGCCACGGCAGCACCAGGTGCGCGATCACGGCGCCGAGGTGTCCGGTCGTCACCGCGCCCACGAGCGACGGGGCGATCGCGTAGAGCGAAGCACCGATGACCGGCACCCAGGTGCGGGTCGTGACCTTGCGGACCGCGAACCAGGCCCCCAGTGCGGACAGCGGGAACGCGACGAGCATGACCAGCACGACCGCGGTGGACGGCGACCAGAAGACGATCGAGCCGAGCACGGCGAGCACCGCGGCAAAGGGGTCGGACGGGCCGGTGAAGCCCGTGCCGAGCGAGTGGAAGCCGTACCCGACGTTCTGCCAGAGCTGTCCCGGCGTCGCGGAGAGCGGCAGGAGTCCCCCGCCGGTCAGGGCCGGCGACCCGAGCAGCGGGTAGAGCGTCACGACGCTGAGGACCGCGGCGGCCAGGACCACCCAGATGCCGCCGTCGCTCAGGAACGACGCCCGGGCGATCGGGGCGTCCTCGGCCCGGGCGAGTTCGACGTCCCGCGAGGTGGTGCGGTGCTCGTGCACCCGACGCCAGCTCACACGGAGCGGTTCGACGGCGGCCCAGCCGAGCTTCTTCGTGCGGGCGAGGTTCTTGCGCGCACGCCCCGTGCCGCCGCCGAACGCGACGGCGAACGCGGCGGAGAGCTCGGGGACCACGGCGGCGGGGTGCTTCGCGACCAGGTGACCGAGCGCGCGGCCGATCGCGAACGGCACGAGCGTGAGCCAGTGCAGCCAGACCAGCGCGGCGGGCGCGTAGGTCATCCGGCGGTGCAGCTGCGCCTGCCGGTGCATCCGGACGCGCCGCGCCTCGGACACGCGCTTGCGGCCGAACTCCTCGATCGGTCCGGCGCTGGTGACCTTGGCCTCCGGCACGAGGGCGACACGGTGTCCGGCGAGGCGGACCCGCACCGAGAAGTCGAGGGCCGCGTCGACGTCCGGCAGCGCCGGGTCGAAGCCGCCGAGTTCGTTCCAGACCGAGCGGCGCACGAGCATGCCGCCCGCGGCGACACCGAGCACGTCGGTGTTGCGGTCGTGCTGGCCCTGGTCGAGCTCGTCCTGCACCAGCACGATCGACCGGCCGAAGCGGGTCATGCTCTCGCCGAAGGCGCGGATGAGCGAGGGGTCGTCGTCGGCGACGAGCTTCGGACCGGCGACGACGACCGACGGCGCGATCTCGACGGCGGACAGCAGGTCGGCGAGCGCGGTCGGTGCCGGCGCGTTGTCGTGGCCGAGGACCCACAGCCACTCGTCGACCGGCTCGTCGGTCGCCGCGGGCGGCGCGCTGCGCTCGCCCTGGCGGACGGCGTCACCGAACGCGGTGCCGGCGGGCAGCCGGACGAGCTGCGCGGACCCGCCGAAGGACAGTTCGGCGGTCGATCCGTCGGTCGTGCCGACGTCGACGACCACCAGGTTCTCGGGGTGGCGGGTCTGGGCGGCGAGCGCGTCCAGGGTCCGGTCGAGGTGGGCCGCCCCGTTGGCGGCGACGAGGATCGCGGTGACTCTGGGCTGCATGACGGGCGTCACTCTACGGTCTGGAGGCGCGGTGTCGGCTGCGGACGGCGGCGCGCCGTGAACCTTTGGATGCGCTCACTGCGCGGTGCGGGGCGGGCGGAGGTGGTCGCCTTCCGGCGCCTTCGTCGCAGGCTCCTCAGGGGCGCAGTCGCACGGCGCTGGCGCGCCGTGAACGCTCCTACGCCCTTTTCCGCAACTTGCGGCGTTCACGCTCGGAGAGGCCACCCCAGATGCCGAAGCGTTCGTCGTTCTCGAGCGCGTACTCGAGGCACTGTGCCCGGACCTCGCACGAGGTGCAGATCTTCTTCGCCTCGCGCGTGGAGCCGCCCTTCTCGGGGAAGAACGCCTCGGGGTCGGTCTGCGCGCAGAGCGAGTCGACCTGCCAGGCGAGCGGGTTCTCCTCGTCGTCGGTCTCCGGACGTCGGACACCCGGGACGCCGAGCGCCACGGGATCGACGTGCCAGTCCTCCGGAACTCCGGCGTGGAACTCGGAACCGTTCACCCTGATCACCCCTGCCGCCTCGACAACGAACCCCAACTCTTGCGGCCGTTGCCTGTAATTACAGCGGTGTCATTCGCCTGAGTCAAGTCGCGGATCATAGAAGGCACTGACCGCTCCAGCGTGTCATGTCCCCCGTTTGGGCGTGTCGCACCGCTCGGGTGGGCCTTCCGGGGGACAACTGACTCGTCCTCAGGCGCTCAGGAGGCGCTGCGACGGGCCTCCCAGGCGCTCGACACCATCTCGTCCAGGGAGTGCCGCATGGCCCACTCGAGGTCACGGGCGGCGGCTTCGCCGGTCGCGACGATGCGGGCCGGGTCGCCGGGGCGCCGCGGTGCGATCTCGGGGTCGAAGGCGATCCCGGTGCCCGCCGCCATCGCGTCCATGATCTGCCGGACGCTCACGCCGTCGCCGCTGCCGAGGTTGTAGGCACGCTCGAGCGGCTCCCCGGCCTCGAGCTTCCGCGCGGCCACCGCGTGCGAGTGCGCCAGGTCGGCCACGTGCACGTAGTCGCGGACGCAGGTGCCGTCCGGGGTGGCGTAGTCGTCGCCGTTGATCCGCGGGGTCCGGCCGGCGAGCAGCGCGTCGAAGACCAGCGGGAACAGGTTGTGCGGGCTGGCGTCGTACAGGTCGGGCTCCCCGGAACCGACGACGTTGAAGTACCGGAGCGACGTGGTGGTGAAGCCCGCGGCGACCTCCATGTCGCGCAGCAGCCACTCGCCGATGAGCTTCGACTCGCCGTACGGCGACTCCGGGTTCTTCGGGGTGGACTCGACCACGGTCTCGACGTCCGGCGTGCCGTAGACCGCCGCGCTGGACGAGAAGACCGCCTTGGTGACGCCGGTCTCGGCCATCGCGCGCAGCAGGGTCGCCATGCCGGTGACGTTCTGCTCGTAGGTGTGCAGCGGGCGCTCGACCGAGACGCCGGCGTACTTGAACCCCGCGACGTGGACCACGCCGGTGACCTCGTGCTCGCGCAGCGTGCGTGCGACGAGCTCGCCGTCGAGGATCGTGCCCTCGACGAACGGCACGTCGTCCGGGACGAACGCGCGGAAACCGCTCGACAGATCGTCGAACGCGACCGTGTCGATGCCGGCCGAGCGCAGTGCTCGGACGACGTGGGACCCGATGTACCCGGCACCGCCGGTGACCAGCCAACTCATGGTCGCCACGCTAGCGGACGTCGGCGACGCCCCGGTGGCGGTGTGCGGGTCCACGCCACGGCGTGCGGCCCCGCGCCGGTCCCGGTGCCGGTCCGCGCCCCTAGGCGCCGGTGGCGATGAACACGGTCGACGTGATGCCGTCGGAGGAGTCCGCCTCGACTGTCACGTCGCCCTCGTCCGGGGTGATGAAGCACGACTCGCCCTTGCGGAGCAGGGTCGCCGACTGCGCGCCGACGAGCGTGACGACGCCCTCGGTGCAGATCGCGATCGACGGCCCCACGAGCGGGGCGACCCCGCCGGTGCTCAGTCCCACCGGGCGACCGTCGCCGTCCACCCGCAGCAGCGCGAAGCCGACGCCGTCCGGCGCGAACCGGTCGACGCCCGGGGCGAGGCGCTCGGGCTCGAGGACCGGTGCCGGGTACGCGGTGAAGTCGAGCACCCGCAGGAGCTCCGGCACGTCGACGTGCTTCGGCGTGAGCCCGCCGCGCAGCACGTTGTCCGACGGCGCCATCAGCTCGATGCCGAGCCCGTCGAGGTACGCGTGGATGTTGCCGGCGGGCAGGTACATGGCCTGCCCCGCGGTGAGCGTCACCCGGTGCATGAGCAGGGACACGACGATGCCGGGGTCGCCGGGCCAGCTGGTCGCCAGGTCGCGGACGGTCGCGGTGTTCGGGGTGAGCAGGTCGTCGTCGAGCGAGACGGCCAGGTCGCTCGCGGCCTGCACCACGGCGAGCGCGGACTCGTCGGCGGTCTCGAGCCAGCGGACGGTGTCCTCGAGCCCGTGCAGCAGGTGCACCTCGAGCGGACCGAGGCGTCCGGTGCCGGCGTCGAGCACGCGGACCTCGGCCAGGGTCTCCTCGACCGGGCGGAAGCCGCTCAGCGCCTCGAACCGCTCGCTCAGCGCGACGACGAGCTCGGGCTTCGGGAACGGGTCCTTGTAGTTGCGGGCCGGGTCGTCGAGCGGGATCCCCTCGCGCTCCTCGCGGGCGAACCCCGCTTCCGCCTGCTCCGGGGTCGGGTGCGCCTGCAGCGAGAGCGGTGCCGCAGCCGCGAGCACCTTGAGCAGGAAGAGCAGGCCGGTGCGGTCCGGACCGAGTGCGGTCTCCGGCTCGTCGGCGATCCAGTCGCGGAGCGTGTCGGCCCCGCCGACCATGGCCGGGTTGACGATGACACTGGGGCTGCCGGCGTGGGCGCCGAGCCAGAGCTCCGCCTGCGGGGCACCCGTGACGGTGCGGCCGAGGAGCTCCGGGATCGCGGTGACCGAGCCCCAGGCGTAGTCGCGGGGGGTGTTCGTGATGCCGAGGAACATGGGCCAGAGCCTACCGGCGCTGCCGGTGGAGTCCTGCGAACGGCGACCGGCCGGTAGCCTGGCGTCGTGACGAACACCTGGCCGCTGGCGCGCGGGACCGTACCGGAGCGCGAGGCGTTCGCCTTCGGGGCGACGACGCTGTTCGTGCTGTTCGCGGGCGACGCCGTCCCGAACACCCTGACCTGGGTCGGGGCCGGCGTCCTCTGGGCCCTCGTCGCGGCGTGGGGCATCACGATCCTGGTCCGGGCGAAGCCACCGCTCGTCCGCACCCCCTGGGCGCTCTGGGCGTTCCTCGGCTGGTGCCTGGTGACCCTGGTCTGGTCGCACTGGCGCTTCGCGACGATCTCGAGCCTGACCGTGCAGGTGATCTGCGCGGCCGTCGCGTTCACGATCGCCTCGACCCTGACGTGGCGCCGGATCACCGACGCCCTGAGCCTCGCGCTCCGCTGGGTCCTCATGCTCTCGCTCCTGTTCGAGGCCGCCGTCGCGGTGTTCGTCCGGCACCCGATCGCCCCGATCTGGACGGACTACGGCGACCGCGACGTCCCCGACGCCTTCTACTTCTCGCGCGCCGAGCTCTTCACCGGGGGCCGGATCCAGGGGCTGCCCGGCAACGCCAACCTGCTCGCGATGGTGGCCCTGCTGGTCGCGATCGTGGTCGCTGTGCAGTTCGCCGAGGGTCGGATCCGCCGGAACCAGGCGATCGGCTGGCTCGTCGTCGCGGCACTCGGTTTCGTCCTCACCCGCTCGTCGACGGTCATCGCCGCCGCACTCGTGGTCGCCGTGGTCGCACTGGCCGCCGTCTGGATACGCCGTGTCCCGACCGAGCGCCGCACCCCGCGCTACCTGTTGCTGGCCGTGGGTGCCGTCGTCGCCGCCGTCGCCGCGTTCGTGCTGCGCGGCCCGGTGTCCGAGCTGCTCGGCAAGGGCTCGGACGCCACCGGGCGCGGGGAGATCTGGGCCAAGGTGCTCGGCCTGATCGACCAGCACCCCGTGGGCGGCTGGGGCTGGATCGGGTACTGGTGGCCGGGCATCCCGACGCTCGCCGACCTGGCGCAGCGCAAGGGCGTCACGTACCTGCAGGCCCACGACGCCTACCTGGACGTCTGGATGCAGACCGGCATCATCGGCCTGGTGCTCTTCGCGATCTACGTGGTCACGACGCTGTCCCGCTCGTGGGCCTGCGCGACCCGCATCGGGTACGACGCCGCGCTGCGTCCGCGGTCGTTCGACCCGGTGTCGCTCCTGCCGCTCCTGGTCGTCGTCGCCCTGCTCGTGCAGTCCGTCGCCGAGTCCCGCCTGCTCTACCAGGGGAACTGGGTGCTCTTCGCCCTGCTCGCCATCAAGACGCGCATCGTGCTGACCGGCGAGGAACCGGTGTCCACCGGCGACGGTCCGCGCACGCCGCCCGCCAAGCGCGAGTTCCGCTGGGCCGGCACGCGCTGACCCGCACGCTCCCTCAGCGCGACAGCCACGAGCACGACACCGGGGACGACCACGGGTTCGACTTCACCCGGGCGACCTCGAGCGTCGGGTCGGCGTCGCACGCCGCCACCGCCGCCGGCAGCTGCCCCGCCCACACCGGCCCGTCGCTCCGCCGCGTGTCCGTCGGCGCGACGTGCAGGACCGCCGACGCGACGACGGCGGTGACCACGCTCCAACCGGCCAGCGCGCCGACGAGGTGACCAGGGCCTCCCGTCCGTCCGGCAGCACGCGACCAGCTGCGGGCGTCCACGAGCGTGGCGGCGGCGACCACCGCGGCGCTCACCAGCAGCAGGCCGGCGGCCGCGGCGTAGCGCTGCGGCGGCACGGCGGCCATCGCGGCGACCGGCGCCGACCAGCGGAGACCGTCACCGCCGTTGGCGAGCAGGGCCACCCACCACACCGCGACGGAGCCGACGGCGAGGGCTGCGACCATCCACCGGGTGCGGGCCGGCCCGACCACGACGGCCGCCACCAGGACGACGAGCAGCAGGGCTGCGGGCACCACGACCACCGCCCAGCCGTGCTCGACCACCGCCGTCAGCACAGCACCGAGGTCCGGGTCCCAGGCACCCGCCACGGGACGCAGCAGGTACCCCGCGAGCACGTCGCGCGCCGCCGGCGACCCCGTGGCGAGGGCGCGCGGACTCGTCAGGGTCGTCACGCCCTGCACCGCCAGGGCGACGACCACGACGAGCGTGACCGGCAGCGCGGTCCACCGGCCGGCCGGTCCGGGCGCACGTCCACGCGGCGTCCAGGCGAGGAGCAGCAGGGGCGCGAACAGCGCGGTGAGCGGTTCCGTGAGCACGGCCGCACCCGCGACCACGGCGAGTGCCCCGGCCGCCCACCACGACCGAGCACGCCACGCGAAGACCCACGGCACCAGGACGAGCAGGAACCAGTGCAGGTTCGCCGCGTTGCCGCTGATCTCGTACGGGGCGAGCGGCAGGACGACGGGGACGGCGGCGAGCACCAGCCGCAACGGCCACGGGCGGACGACGTCGCGGGACAGCACGAACACCAGGGCGCAGACCCCGCCGACGACCGAGCACGCAGCGAGCGCCACCACCTGCGCGTACCGCTCGGGCGGCAGCGCGTACCCGAGGTCGACGATGAGGCGCGGCAGCAGGTGCACGTACCCGGCGTAGGGGTGCAGCAGGGTGTCGACGGGCCCCATCGCGATCCGTTCGCGCAGGAACACGCCGCCGTCCTCGGCCCAGACGGTGTTCCGCGGCACCGGGCCGAGCCGGTACCAGGCCAGGGCGGTCGTGAGCAGGCCGACGACGACCGCGACGAGGGGGACGCCGGCGACCCTGCGCGCGAGGTCCATCCGGTGAGGATAGTTCGGTCATCGCGCATCGTCGATACAGCCACACCGCGATCCGGTGTGCTCGTCACAAGGTCGTGCGCCAAGATGGACGCGTGACGGACGGCCGGGTGAGCAGACAGGTGCTCGGGCGCCGGTACCTCTCCGCCTGGATCGGCTTCTCGGCCGGTGGACGGTTCAGCCAGGCGCTCGCGACGGTCATCGTGCTGTTCGGGTTCGGGCAGCCCACCGTCGAGGCCCTGGTCGGCCGGGCGGGGACCTGGGCGGTGCTCGTGACGCTGTTCGTGCTCGCGGGGCTGAGCCTGCTCGGCCAGCGCTACCGGATCGAGTGGCACGGGGTCCTCCCCCTCTCGCTGCTGGCCTTCGTCGGCTACTGCGCGTTGAGCGTGCTCTGGAGCGAGTACTCCTGGGTGGCGCTCCGCGGACTGGTGCAGACCGTGTGCTTCATCGGCCTCGGGCTGTACCTGGCCCTCGGCCGCGACCTGGTGCAGGTGATCCGGGCCTCGGGCGACGCCTTCCGGATCCTGCTCGTGACGGCCCTCGGACTCGAGGTCCTGTCCGGCCTGGTCCTCGACGTCCCGTTCCCGGCGTTCGGCATCCGCGGTGACATCGCGTACGGCGGCCCGATCCAGGGAATCGGTGGCACCCGCAACTTCATGGGCTTCATCGCCGCGATGGCCCTGGTCACCTTCGTGGTCGAGTTCCTCACCCGGTCGGTCACTGTCTGGCGCGCGATCGCCTCGACCTCGCTCGCCGTCATCGCCCTGATGCTCGTGCAGTCCCCCATCACCGGGCTCGCGATGATCGCGCTCGCCGTCACCGCGCTGGCGCTCTGGTCACTCCGGCACGCACGACCGGCGACCAGACCGGTGGTCAACGGCGTCCTCGGTGCGGTCGTCCTGCTGACGCTCGCCGTCGGGGTGCTCGCCCGGCACCGTCTGCTCGCCGAGATCGGGGCGGCCGGCGGCACGGCCACCCGGACGGACCTGTGGTCGCAGATCCGGGTCCTGGTGGAGCGCTACCCGATCCAGGGCTGGGGCTGGGTGGGCACGTGGCCGACCGAGCCCGTCGTGCCCTACGTCACGCTCATCGACCCCTCCGGCGTCCGGTTCACCTCGGGCCTGAACGCCTTCGTGGACGCCTGGCTGCAGATCGGGTTCGCGGGCACGCTCATCCTGGGCATCACCGCGTTGCTCGCGTTCGCGCGTGCCTGGGTGACGGCGACGACGTTCCCCGGGGTGGCGTACGTGTGGCCGGCCGCCGTGCTCGTGCTGCTCGCCGTCACCAGCACGGCGGAGAGCTACCTGCTGCACGGCGCGGGCCTGATGTTCTTCGTGACGGTCCTCGTGATCGCCGCGCGGCGCCGCTCGTGGCGCCGGCACCTGCCGCGCGTCTAGCGCGGGCGCTGCGCGCCGAGGCGCTTCGTGAGCAGGAACGGTCGCCTCTGCGGAGGCGACCCGACCGTTGCTGCTCACGAAGCGGCGGTGCGGCGCGACCCACCGCCGGACGGGAGGCCCGTTGCGGCCCCGCACCGCGCCTCCAGGCCGTCACGCCCAGCGTTCCGGGCCCGCGCATCGTGAGCAGGAAAGGTCGCTTCTGCGGAGGCGACCCGACCGTTCCTGCTCACGAAGCGAGCGAGCGAGCGCCCTACGGGCGCGTGCGTCGACCGAGGCGGCGCTGCACGCCCCACTGGGTGACGCGGAGCATGGCCTCGAGGACGATGGACCGGCTCATCTTGGAGACGCCGTGCACGCGGTCACGGAAGCGGATGGGCACCTCGACGATGCGGCCACCGAGGGCGTCCACGCGCAGCGTCATGTCGACCTGGAAGCAGTACCCCTTCGAATCCACCGACCCGAGGTCCATCCGCGCGATGGCCGACGAGCGGTACACGCGGTAGCCGGCGGTGATGTCCCGCACGTCGAGCCCGAGCACCAGGCGGGCGTAGGTGTTGGCCCCGCGGCTGAGCGCCTGGCGCCGGAGCGGCCAGTCGACGACCGACCCACCGGGGACCCAGCGGGACCCGATGGCGAGCAGGACGTCGTCGGACGCGGTCACGGCGTCGACCAGGGCCGGCAACCGGTCGGCCGGGTGCGAGCCGTCGGCGTCCATCTCGACCAGCAGCGGGTACCCGCGCTCCAGGCCCCACCGGAAGCCGGCGACGTACGCCGTGCCGAGCCCGAGCTTGCCGGAGCGCTGCAGCAGGTGCACCCGGTCGTCCGCGGCCGCCAGGGACCGCACGATGTCCCCGGTGCCGTCCGGGCTGCCGTCGTCGACGACGAGCACGTGGGCACCGGGTACCGCCGCCAGCACGGCGGCGGTGATCGCACGGATGTTCTCGGCCTCGTCGTACGTCGGGACGATGACGAGGGCGGTGGTCTCCCCCGGGGTCACCGGTTCAGGCGCCGCTTCACCTTGCCGGCGACGCTCCGGGGACCCTCGGTGCGCAGGTAGTGCACGGCACGGCCGAGGTCGTAGCGGACGCCGGAGAGCTTCTTGCGCTCCGGAACGCGCACGCGCATCTTGTGCGGCTCGATCGACGACGCGGTGTCGCGCACCGACTTGTCCGCAGCGCGGATCGGGTTCCGGCAGAACTCGACGAGCGGGGCCAGGACGTTCTCCCACGTGAACTGCTCGCGCACGCGGTCGACGTTGCCGATGAACTCGGTGCGGGCCTTCTTGTCGAAGAGCGCCGTCTCGAGCGCGGTGGCCAGGCCGTCGATGTCCTGCTCGTGCACCGCGATGCCGAGCTTCTCTTCTGCGACGAGGTCGCCGAACGAGTCGCCGGCCGTCGTGACGATCGGCAGACGTGCCCACAGGTAGTCGAGGATGCGGGTGCGGAACGAGAAGGTGGTCTCGAGGTGCTCGTAGTGCGTCGAGACGCCGGCGTCGGCCTCGAGCAGGTACGCGCCGCGCTCCTCGTACGGGATCCACTGGTCGTTGAAGAACACGTGCTTCCCGGTGAGACCGAGGGCGTCGGCCTCGGCGCGGACCTTCGCGACGATGTCCATCTCGGGGACGTCGGGGTTCGGGTGCTGCACGCCCATGAAGAAGAGCTTCACCGACGGGCGGCGCTCGGCGAGCTGGGCGATCGAGCGGACCAGGGTGATCGGGTCGAACCAGTCGTAGATCCCACCACCCCAGACGACGAGCTTGTCGTTCTTGCCGATGCCCGGCACGACGCCCTTGACGCGCTGCTGGTCGTGGACCGGCGGCGTCGAGGACAGGCCGAACGGCACGACGCCGATGAGCGAGCGCAGGTCGGCGTCGCGCGAGTACGTGCGGGCGTTCACACGGCCGGAGCCGGCGAGCTGCCCGAGCCAGAACATCCGCTGGCGCTCGGAGGCGCAGATGAAGTAGTCGCCGAGCTCGAGCTGGTGGTTCAGCGTGTCCGAGGCGTCGAGGATCTGGCGGTTCCACTTGTCGACGTCGTCGCTGCGGCCCTGTTCGAGCTGCTCGAGGTGCAGCGGGTCGTAGACGTCGACGACCAGGATCTTGCTGGTCGACTCGAGCACCGGGAACAGCCGGAGCGCGTGGCCCTGCACGATGATGACGTCGGCCCAGCCCTCGTGCTCGACCATCTGGCGCGGGTGACGGTGCGGGACCGTGACGACCTCGTACGACGGGTCGATCGGCGACGAACGGGTCAGGCTGACCACGCGGACGTCGTGCTCGGACGCCAGCTGCTTGGCCATCTGGGTGGCACGGATCGCCGGACCGGCCATCTTCGCGCCGATCGAGTCGCCCGTGATGATGAGGACGCGGCGACGAGTGCCGACCTCGAGCACGCCGAGGGAGTGCACGATCTTGTCGTAGCCGGCCAGGTAGTTCTCGATCGGGTACGCGGGCTCGTCGCGGTTGCCGAACAGGCGGAGGAGCTCACGGTCGGACCGGACGCGGGTCGCCTGGATCTGGCGGCGGGACTCGGTCATCGACGGCAGCTGCTCGACGAACTGGTCGACGCCGTAGATGCCCGCCATGCTCGTCTTCGGCACCGGGATCGTCGGGACACTGTCGTCGCCGGGGTTGCGCAGGTCGAGCTCGGTGGAGTCGAGCTCCCCACGGCCCACGGCACGGCGGACGGCGAGTGCCAGGGAACCGGGCAGTGCCGCGGCGAGCTGCTCGTCACCGAGGTTCTTGTAGAGCGTGAACAGTGCGTTCCGCTCGAGCAGGTAGGTCTCGCGGAAGTCGCCGAACTTGTTCATCGACGCGTGGTGCTTGTGGAACGCGACCGACTTCGGCTGGTACCGGAAGCGCCAGCCGAGCAGGTTGAGCCGCCAGCCGAGGTCGACGTCCTCGTAGAACATGAAGTAGCGGTCGTCGAAGCCGTCGAGCTGCTCGAAGAGCTCGGCGCGGATGAACATCGCGGCGCCGGTGCCGAACAGGACGTCGGTCTCGCTCTCCCACCGGCCGGTGTCCGGCGACCCGGCGAAGGGCTTGTAGCCCATGCCGTACCAGGTCATCGCGGCCTCGGTGAAGTCGACGTTGACGCCTTCCCAGTCGAGGACCTTCGAGGCGACGGCGCCGATGTCGGCACCGGAGGCGAAGGTGGCCATCGCCTCGCGCACCCAACCGGTGTCCGGGCGGGCGTCGTTGTTGAGGAACGCCACGACCTCGCCGGAGGACTTCTCGACGCCGAGGTTGCACCCCCCGGTGAACCCGAGGTTCGCACCCGCGTCGATCAGGGTGAAGTCGAGGCTCGAGGCCTTCAGACGTCCGAGGTGCTCGGGGCCCGAACCGTTCTCGACGACGATCACCTCGAGCTTGTCCTGCGGCCAGTCCTGCTTGCGGAGTTCCGCGATGCTCGTCAGGGTGTCGTCCGTGCCCTTGTAGTTCACGAGGATGACGGACACGACTCCCGGCTTGCGCTCTGTCACGCGAGTTCCTCCAGCAGCTGCCGCGCACCGGGCGCGGGTCGATGGGTCGGCCGACGGGGTGCCGCGGGCCGATGACACCCTACAAGGCGCGCCCAGGGACTCCCTGCCGCCGCTGCGGATTCGTGCAGAATGGCGTGCGTGACCGCAGTGATCCCGAGCACCCCCATGTCCTCTCCCCTCCGCGAGGACTACGCGGCCCTCGCGGCCGACGAGCACGCCGAGGGCCCCCGCGGCACGATCCGCTTCGCGGTGTCGACCGCCGACCCGGCCGAGGGCAAGGGCGACCTGTTCGTCGCGCTCGGGCTGGCGCGGGCGCTCCGGGCCGAGGGCTGGGGCGTCGCGATGTGGCCGCTCGAACGCTGGGGCGAGGAGCTCCCCGCCGACACCGCCGTCGTGGTCAGCATGATCGAGTCCTTCGTGCCCGGGTACGTCCCCGCCGGCACCGCCCTGGTGGCGTGGGTGCGGAACTGGACCGCCAAGTGGGCAGCCCTGCCGTACCTTGACGAGTTCGACGCGGTCTGGACCTCGTCCGGGATCGCCCGCGACGCGATCGCGGCGGCGTACTCCGGCCCCGTCGAGGTGGTGCCGATCGGCGTCGACACCGAGCTGTTCACGACCGACGCCCCCGCACCGCGCGAGCGCACGGACCGCGCCGTGACCACCGTCAACTTCTGGGGCGTCCGCCGCCGGGTGCAGGACGTCCTGGCCGAGGTCGCCCCGGCCGAACCGATCGTCTGGTTCGCCGCGAACGTCGACCACGTCGAGGCCTCCGCGGGCGTCGAACTCCGCCCCGCCGTGCCCTACTTCGCCCTGCCCGAGGTCTACCGCGCCGCCGGTTTCGTCGTCGACGACGTCATCGAGCCGGCCGCCGAGTACGGCACCCTGAACTCCCGCCTGTACGAATCGCTCGCGTCCGGGGCGCTGCCCGTCACCGACTGCGCGCTCGGGCTCGACGAACTCGGCCTGTCCGACGTGCCGGTGTTCGACGACGCCGACTCGCTCGAGCGCGTGCTCGCGATGCCCCGCGACGAGCGCACCGCCCTGGTCGCCCGGCTCCGCGCCGTCGTGGTCGAGCGACACTCGTTCCGCAGCCGCGCCGAACAGGTCGGTCCGTCGCTCGATGCCGCCGTCTCCGCCGCCTCGGGCCGGAGCGGCGAGCGTGGCGCGTTCCTGCGGTGGGCCACCGCCCAGCGCGAGACGCTCCGGCAGACCGAGCACGACCGCGACGTCCACCTGGCCGGCGTGCACGACATCAACGCGCGCCTGGTCGAGTCGGAGCAGAAGGTCGGCGCGTACGACACCGCCCGCCGCCTGGCCGAGGCGGAGCGCGACCAGATCGCGGCCCGCTTCGAGGGCCTCACGCGCTCCCCCGAGTACCGGCTGCTGCACGGCGTGGGCCTGATGGCGCGGCGCGTGCGCCGCTGACGGCGGTCGACGCGACCGGAGACGGACGGGAGGCCCGGTACCAGCTGGTACCGGGCCTCCCGTCCGTCGTGTGGCGACCGTCTACTGCACGGTGACTGTCTACTGCACCGTGACGGTCTTCGTGCCGAAGCTCTTGTAGGTGCCGCTCGGCAGGTCCTGGAAGTAGACGCGCACGGTGTGCGTGCCCTTCTTCACCCCGGTGAGCTTCCGCGACAGCCCGACGTCCGAACCCCAGTCCGGGTGCGCGGCCTGCACGTCGGTGCGGGTCGCGTTGACCGTTCCGGGCGAGACGGCCACGCCGTCCAGGTGGATCTTGTACTTGACCGGGTCCCAGACGTCCGGGTCGATCGCCCAGCCGGCCACGGTGATGGTGCCCGTGCCGCCGGTGACGGACTCGTACAGGCCCTTGACCGAGCCGGTCTTGCCCGTCTTGCCGGTGGTCGGCGGGTCGGTGACCGTCACGCTCTTCGTGCCGAAGCTCTTGTACGTGCCGCTCGGCAGCTCCCGGAAGTACACGCGCACGCTGTGCGTGCCGGCGGTCAGCCCGGGGATCTTCAGCGAGAGGCCGACGTCGGAGCCCCACGCGGGGTGCACGGCCTCGACGTCGGTCCGCTTCGCGTTCGCGGTCCCGGGGGCAATGGCGACACCGTCGACGTGGATCTTGTAGGCGACGGGGTCCCAGACGTCGGGGTCGATCGCCCAGCCGCGCACCGTGGCGCTGTTCACGCCACCGACCACGGACTCGAACGCACCCTTGAGCGAACCGGTCTTGCCCGTCTTGCCGGTCGTCCCCGACGCGTCGGGTTCGGCGGTCGACGCGGCGGTCACGGTCACGGACTTGGTGCCGAAGCTGACGTACTTGCCGCCCTGCAGGTCCTGGAAGTAGACGCGCACGGTGTGCTTGCCCGCCTTCAGGCCGGTGAGCCGGAGCGTCAGGCCGACATCGGAGCCCCACGTCGGGTGCGTCGCCTCGACGTCGGTGCGCGTGGCGTCCGCGACCCCGCTGTTCGTGCTCACCCCGTCGACGTGGATCTTGAACTTGACCGGGTCCCACACGTCCGGGTCGATCGCCCAGCCCCGCACGGTGGCCGTGCCGACGCCGCCGGTGACGGAGTCGTACGAGCCGCGCACGGCACCGGTCTTGCCGGTCTTGCCGGTGGTCGGGGCGTCCACGACGACCGACTTCGACGCGACCTTCACGTACTTCGTGCCGGGCTTGTCCATCACGTACAGCGTCACGGCGCGCGAGCCCGCGCTGATGCCGCCGATCGTCTTCGAGAAGCCGAGGGTGCTGCCGACGCCCGGGTAGACCTTCGCCACGTCGGTGCGGGTCTTGTCCGCCGTGCCCGTCGCCTTGCTCACGCCGTCGACGAGGATCTTCCACGAGCCGGGCTTGGACGAGTCGGGGTCGAGGACCCAGCCGGTGGCCGAGATCGTGCCGACGCCGCCGGTCACCGAGTCGAGGACGCCCTTGGGCGCCGCGCTCGTGATGGTGCGGGTGTAGCAGCCGAGCAGGGTGTTCGCCCCGCGACCCTGGTTGATGGCGTAGCTGCAGACGGAGTGCTTGCCGAGGCTCAGCCCGGTCAGTTCGGCCGAGAACCCGTGCCGGGTGTTGTTCGCGCCGAGGGTGCCGGCCAGGTCGCTCCGGGTCGTGTCCGCCGTGACGGTCTTCGCGCCGGTGCCGTCGACGTAGAACGCGACGCGCAGGGCGTTGGTGGTGTCCGGGTCGGCCGCCCAGCCGGTGACCGTGATCGACGAGGTGGAGGTCGCGGTCACGGAGTCGACGTCGCCGTAGGGGTTGCCGCCGCCGGCCGCAGCACCGAACCAGTCGGTGTACATGCGCCAGAAGTTGCGGTTGCCGTAGGCGGAGCAGCTGTCACCGGAACCGTAGAGGTTCGACATGGCCGCGGCGTTCGGGGTGTACGGGGTGTAGATGTACAGGCTCGCGGTGGCCTGGTTCTGGATGTAGACGGACTTCCGACCGCAGGCCGCGTTCGGGTTGAGCAGGATCGAGTTCGTCCGGCCCGCCTGGTACGCCCACGAGGTCGGCGACGCCTGGTACCGCTTGAACTGCAGGGCCGCTGCGTAGACCTGCTGGCCGAAGCCGAAGTACGCCGGGTCGCACGGGGCGGTGTCCGGGCACGCGAAGCCGGTGGCGTGCAGGTACATGTAGGACGTCGGCGAGGACGTCGTGACGATGCCCTGCTCCTTCTGCAGGAGCACGAGGAGCACCTTCTGGCTGATGCCGCACGCGGCACCGACCTGGGCGATCATCGTCGCGGCCGACTTGGTGCCGCCGGCGATCGCGCTGCACCGGCCGGAGACGGCGCCGATCGAGCTCATCTTCTGCGAGAAGTCCTTGAGGCAGGCGGGGCCGCTCGACGACTTCCGGCAGTTCGGCGCGACGCTCGTCAGGAACGACTGCACGGCGGCGGCGTTCATCGCCGAGCCGTTGTAGAAGTTCGCGTCGCTGATGATGTTGCCCGGGTCGAAGTCCGAGGCGACCGCGGCCGACGCCGACTGGGTCGTCGTCTGCTCCGCCAGCACCGTGCCGAAGGTCAGGCCGCTCACCGCGACGGCGAAGGCCGCCACCAGGGCGAGGGAGCTCCGGAGGGAACGACGGGAGCGGGCTCCTCGGGGGGAACGGGGGGAACGGGTGGTGCGGGGGGTGCGGGGGGTGCGCATCACGGGACCTCGGCGGTCAGGGGGTCGGACGTCGTCGACGCGGAGCCGACGGCGTAGGTCAGGGTGACGGACCAGGTGCCGCTCGACACCTTCGCCGCGGGGAACGACACCTGCGCGCAGTTCACCGACGAGGCACTCGCCTGTGCGGTGCTCGTGGCGGTGCGCGTGACGCCGTCCTTCGTCGCGGTGAAGGTGCACTTCCCGCTCGTGTCGGTCGTACCGGAGACCAGGCCACCGGCCTGGAGGGTCTTCGAGCCGGTGTCCCAGCCGGCGAACGTGACGACGGACGTGGCCGGGTACTCCGACGGGTCGGTGTCCGGCTGGTTCGTCGCGCCGCTGCCCGGGAACGCACCGGGGGTGTCGTCGTCGGAGGCGCCGGCGTCGTCGCCGTCACCGTCGTCGGACCCACCGTCGGTCGGCGTCGAGGCCGCGTCGGTGGGGACCGAGGTCGCCGAGTCGTCGTCCGTCGGGGTCGCACTCGGGGTGCGCGAGACGGACGCGGACGGCGACGGGGTGGCGTCGTCGCCACCACCGGAACAACCGGCCAAGAGGAGACTGAGTGCACCGACCACCGCGAACGCAGCGATCGGCCTGGATGCGAGGAGCATGCTGACGGGCCGTCCTGTGGATGTTGACAAGGGTCCGGGTTGCAACAACGGTAACTCGAAAGTGAAGGTTGAGGGTTGGATCGGCCGGAATCACCCCCACTCGGGGTGCACGACGACCGTCGCCCAACCCCGTCCCGCGGGCCCGGTGAGTATGCTGTTCCGGTCCTGCCCCCACGAACGAAGAGACGTATGGTCGACCAAGCCCGCATGACCGCGCTCGCGAAGGAACCCCTCGTCGTGATCGGCGCTCCGACGAGCGCCTTCCGCGGGACCTTCCGTGAGCTGCGCGACGTCTTCCGGCAGCGCGAGATGCTCGGCATGCTCGTCCGGCGTGACCTGAAGGCCCGGTACAAGGACTCGGCACTCGGGTTCGTGTGGACGCTCGTGCGCCCGCTGACCCAGTTGCTCATCTACTACTTCGTCATCGGCAAGGTCCTCGGCGCCGCCAACGGCATCGACAACTTCGCGATCTACGTCTTCACCGGCCTGACCGCCTACACGCTCTTCAGCGAGATCGTCGCCGGGTCGACCGGCTCGATCGTCGGCAACTCCGGGCTGATCAAGAAGGTCTACGTCCCGCGCGAGGTCTTCCCGCTCGCCAGTGTGGGCGCGGCCCTGGTGAACTTCACCATCCAGTTCGCGATCCTCCTGGCGGCGACCGTCGTCATCGGCGTCTTCCCGTGGCACGAGGGTCTGGTCTACCTGATCCCCTCGCTCGCGGTGATCCTGGTGTACGGCGCGGCCATCGGCCTGGTGCTGTCCGCGCTCAACGTGTACCTGCGCGACGTGCAGTTCGTCATCGACGTCGGCCTGATGGTCCTGCTCTGGGCCTCACCGATCGTCTACTCGTACTCGCGGGTGGTCGCCACCGTGAACGCCGACTGGCTCCTCACCCTCTACACGAACAACCCGCTGACCCTGTCGGTGCTCGGCCTGCAGAACGCGATCTGGCTGCACGACCCGGCGGACGTCACGTACCCGGACCACCTGATGCTCCGGCTGGGGATCGCGTTCGTGATCGGCCTCCTCTGCCTCATCGGTGCGCAGCGGATCTTCTCCCGCCTGCAGGGCAACTTCGCGCAGGAGCTCTAGACCATGGCCATCAGCACCCCCGTCGCCCCGTCGACCGCCGGCGAGACCGCCGAGCGTCCCGACGTCATCGTCATCGACCACGTCCGCAAGCGCTTCACGGTCCGCAAGGACAACACCCTGCGCGAGCGCATCGTCACGCTCGGCCGCGCCGGGAGGAAGCACCGCCAGGACTTCTGGGCCCTCGACGACGTCACGGTGTCGATCCAGGCCGGCTCGACCGTCGGGCTCATCGGCCAGAACGGCTCCGGCAAGTCGACCCTGCTCAAGGCCATCGGCGGCATCATCCAGCCGACCTCCGGCACGGTGTCCCGCCGCGGTCGCCTCGCCGCCCTGCTCGAGCTCGGCGCCGGGTTCCACCCCGACCTGTCCGGCCGCGAGAACGTCTACCTCAACGCGAGCCTGCTCGGCCTGAGCCGCAAGCAGACCGACGAGAAGTTCGACGACATCCTGGCGTTCTCGGGCATCGGGGACTTCATCGACACCCAGGTGAAGTTCTACTCATCGGGCATGTACGTGCGGCTCGCGTTCGCCGTCGCCGTGCACACCGACCCCGACGTCCTGCTCGTCGACGAGGTCCTGGCCGTCGGTGACGAGGCCTTCCAGCGCAAGTGCCTTGACCGCATCCGCACCTTCCAGGAGGCCGGCAAGACGATCATCATCGTCACGCACTCCCTCAGCCAGGTGCAGGAGATGTGCGACCGCGTCGTCCTGCTCAACAAGGGCAAGGTGCTGCACGACGGTGACCCCGTCCAGGCCGTGAGCATGTTCCGCGAGGTGCTCGAGGAACGCCGTCAGGGCGAGCTCAGCACCGACGTCGCCGTCGGCCGGGGCAAGGTCATCGGCGCGAGCGTGCGCGTCGACGGCAAGGAGCCCCGCGCCGAGGTCATGCCGGGCGACGACCTCGTCGTGGACATGGAGTTCGAGCACCTGGACGGCATCGCCGACTGGGAGGCCGCGGTCCAGATCAACAACGCCGGCGGCCAGGTCGTCTACGGCACCACCACCGGCATCATGGGCCTCGAACTGCAGCCGCTGCACGGTCGCCGGAAGCTCCGCCTGCGGATCGCCGACACCGCGTTCGGCACCGGCAAGTACTTCATCAACGTGTCGATGATGGACTCGGCCGGGCGCCACCTGCACGACATGCCGGAGTGCGACTCGTTCGAGGTCCCCGGGTTCGAGCACGCCGTGGGCACGGTCTACGCCGAACCCTCGATCGAGGAGCTCGACTGACCCCGGACGACGGCGACACCGGGACCAGCGCCGACGGCACGCCCCGTGGTGACTCCGCGCCCCGGACCGACGGCACGCTCCGCACCGCGGTCGTCGTCGTCAACTGGAACCGCGCCGACCTGACCACCGCGGCCGTCCGCGCCGTGCTCGACGAGGGCACGGCCGACGACGTCATCGTCGTCGACAACGGGTCGTCCGACGACTCCGTCGCGGTGCTCCGCCGTGCCCTGCCGGACGCCACCGTCGTCGCACGCGGCGACAACGGCGGCTTCGCGGCCGGTGCCAACGCCGGCATCCGGCACACGGACGCCGACGTCGTCGTGCTCCTGAACAACGACGCCGTGCCCGCACCGGGCTTCGTCGCGGCGCTCCGCGACCACCTGGCGCACGCCGGGCCCGAGGTCGCCGCGGTGACGGGCCGCATCGTGCTCGCCGGACGCTGGACGGGCCTCCCGGCCGGGGTGGAGCCCGCCCCCGGCCAGCGCGTGCTGCGCGACCACGACGGCCGTCGCTGGACGCCGTCGGCGGACGGCGAGGTCCGGCTCAACTCGACCGGCGTCCGCGTCGACCGCGACGGCAACGGGATGGACCGCGACTGGTTCGCGCCCGTCGACCGGGTCGCCGACGTCGACGTCTTCGGGTTCTCCGGCGGCGCGTCCGCGCTCCGGCGCACGGCGCTGGACGACGTCGGCCTGCTCGACGAGTCCCTGTTCATGTACTACGAGGACACCGAGCTCGCCTGGCGGCTGCACCGCCGCGGATGGCGCGTCGAGCACGCGGCCGAGGCGGTCGTCGAGCACGACCACTCGGCGTCGTCCGGCGTGCAGAGCGACCTGTTCGTCTTCCGGAACGCGCGCAACCGCATCGTCGTCGCGCTCTGGCACGCTCCGTGGCCGACCGTCGTGCGGGCGAGCGTCCGCACCCTGGTGCGCGGTCTGCGTGGGCTGGCCTCCGGTCGCACCCGCCGGGAGGCGCGGCTCGTCCTGACGGCGTTCGCGGACGTCGTGGGGACCCTGCCGGTCCACCTCGCGCGCCGGCTGCGCGAGACCCGGCGCGCGTCCGTCCCGCGCCGCAGCGTGGACCCGGGCGCATGAGTGCAGCGGGCTATCCTGGACACTCCCCCGTCGACGGCCCCGGCCACGACGTCCCCGCCCGGAAGGAACCACGCGTGCCGCAGCTCACCGTCCTCGTCGACGGGACCGCGGTACCGCAGGCGCTCGGCGGCGTCGGACGCTACGTCGAGGGGGTCGTGTCCCACCTGACCGACCCGTCGCTCGACGTCCACCTGGTCGTCCGCCCCGTGCACGCTCCGCACTTCGCCGCCGTCGCGCCGCACGCGACCGTGCACACGGCGCCGGGCTGGACCGACTCGGTGCCGCTCCGGTTCCTGTGGGAGCAGACCGGGCTGCCGGCGCTCGGCCGTCGGCTCGGGGCGCAGGTGCTGCACTCCCCGCACTACACGTTCCCGTTCAGCTGGCGCGGCGGGTCCGTCGTCACGCTGCACGACGCCACGTTCTTCTCGAACCCCGAGTGGCACTCGCGCCTGAAGCGCACCTTCTTCACCTGGTGGAGCCGCCGGTCCCTGCGCACCCGACCCGTCGTCATCGTGCCGAGCGCCGCGACCGCGACCGAGGCCGCCCGGGTCGTGCGGGGCATCCGCGCCGACGTCCGGGTCGCACCGCTCGGCGTCGACCGCACGGTGTTCCACGAGCCCGACGTCGCCGCGGTCGAGGACGCCCGGATCGCCGCCACCCTGCCCGAGGGTGCCCCGTGGATCGCGTTCCTCGGCACCATCGAACCGCGGAAGAACGTCACGGCGCTGCTCGACGCGTACGCCTCGGTGCGCGCCGCGCGTGCGGCTGCAGGGTCGGACGGTCACCCGGGTGCGGAGACCCCGTGGCTCGTGCTGTCCGGGGCCCGCGGCTGGGACGAGGCGGCCATCGCGCGGCTCGACGCCCTGCAGCCCACCGACCACGTCATCGAGGCCGGCTACCTGCCCCTCGAGGACCTCGCCGGGTTCCTCGGCGGTGCTGAGTTCGTCGTCTACCCGTCCCTCGGTGAGGGCTTCGGGCTGCCCGTGGTCGAGGCGATGGCCTCCGGCGCGTGCGTCCTGACCACCCGGCGGCTGTCGCTGCCCGAGGTCGGCGGTGACGCGGCCGTCTACAGCGAGCCCGACGCGACCGCGCTGGCGTCCGCGATGACGGCGCTGCTGGACGATCCCGCGCTCGTTGCCTCGCACCGTGCAGCCTCGGTGTCCCGGGCGTCCTCGTTCACCTGGGAGGCCACGGCAGCCGTACACGTCGAGGCCTACGAGTCCGTCGCCGGGGGTGCGCGGTGATCCGGGTCGCGGTGCTGACGGTCACCTACAACACCGGCGAGACCATCCGGCCGTTCCTGGCGAGCGTGGCCGGTGCCTCGAAGGACCCGGTCGCCGTCGTCATCGCGGACAACGGCTCGGCCGACATCGACGCGCTCCGGGCGATCGGTGAGTCGTACGGCGCCGTCGTGGTGTCCTCCGGCGGCAACCGCGGCTACGGCGGCGGGATCGACGCGGCACTGAGCGCCCTCGACGACGTGCTGCCGGACGTCCGCCCGGAGTTCCTGCTCGTCACGAACCCCGACGTCGTGCTCGGTGAGGGCTCGATCGACGAACTCGTGGCCGCCGCGGACCGGTTGCCGTCCGGTGGATCGTTCGGCCCCCGGATCCTCGACGACCAGGGCGAGACCTACCCGTCCGCCCGGCAGCTCCCCTCGCTCCGGACCGGCCTCGGCCACGCGGCGTTCTCGCGGTTCTGGCCGGCGAACCCGTGGAGCCAGCGGTACTGGTCCACCACGAAGGTCGTCGAGCGCGAGGCCGGCTGGCTCTCCGGTGCGTGCTTCCTCATCCGGACGTCGCTCTTCCGCGAGCTCGACGGGTTCGACGAGTCGTACTTCATGTACTTCGAGGACGTCGACCTCGGGCAGCGCGTCGGACGGTCGGGTCGAGCGAACGTGTACGTGCCCTCGGCGGTCGTCACCCACACCGGAGCCCACTCGACGTCGTCCAACCGGCGCCGGATGGAGATCGAGCACCACCGGAGCGCCTACCGGTTCCTGTCGCGGAAGTACCGGGCGTGGTGGCTCTGGCCCCTGCGCGTCGTGCTGCACGCGGGCCTGTCGCTCCGCGCCCGCTGGGTCACGCGCAAGTAGCTGCCGCTCGGTCGGGGTCGTTGCGCGCGGGGTCTGCCGTCGCGCCCCCGCACGGGCATCGCGCCCCGACTCCTCGGGGCGCAACGACCGCAGCGGGGCGCGCACATCGGTCGCGGGTTCGGAGGCCCCGGTTCGACCGCGTTCCGCACAACCGAAGTGCACGCGAACCGCGGGATTGCGCGGCTCGAACACACTTTGGTTGTGCGGAGCGTCGCGCGGCGGGGACGCGGGCAGCGGGTGGCGACGGCGTCGGCGGGTCAGGGGTGCAGGCGCGCGCGCGACGCGCGGGCCGCCGCCAGCAGCACGGCAGCGCGGGCGTCGAAGGAGTGCTCGGCGGCGATGCGCTCGGCCACGGCGGCACGCTCGGCAGCCGACGGCCACGAGCGCGCCGGGTCGAGCAGGTCGGCCAGCTCGTCGCGGGAGCCCGCCACCTCGAGGGTCGGGACGTCCAGCACGTCGGACAGCCCGGCCACCGGGTCGGTCACGACGACTCCCCCGGACGCCAGCACGTCGAACACCCGGTTGGACACGAAGCCCCCGGCGGCCATGTCGGGCCAGTGGTCGTTGAGCACCACACGCGCCGAGGCGTAGGCCGCCGCGACCTCGGCCCGGGTCAGCGACGGTTCGCCGAGTGACTCCGCGGGGACGACCTCGTCCCACCCCGGACCGTGCACGCGCAGGTCGGCACCGAGCGCGACCGCGTCGGACACGATGGGTCGCGCGGCACCGCGAGTCGAGCCGACGAACACCGCGTGGTCGGCATCGGGGCTCGTCGCCGTGCGCGCGCCCGGGTGGAACACCGCCGGCTCGGTCGCCTGCAACAGGGTCCGGACCGGCACGCCCGCACGCGCAGCAGCGGCGGCTGCCCACACCGGTCCGGCCGCGAAGGCCGCGTCGAACGACCGCAGTTCGGCGTCGGCGACGTCGTCGGGGTGGCTGATCACCCAGAGCAGGTTCACCGACGC
The DNA here is from genome assembly GCF_003234605.2 of Curtobacterium sp. MCPF17_021. Classification (NCBI taxonomy): domain Bacteria; kingdom Bacillati; phylum Actinomycetota; class Actinomycetes; order Micrococcales; family Microbacteriaceae; genus Curtobacterium; species Curtobacterium sp. MCPF17_021. The sequence continues at coordinate 2,489,985 of NZ_CP126252.1, forward strand.
CGGGTTCGGCGGCACCCGGTCGAGGCCCCGGATCACCAGCGTGACGTCGTCCGAGGCATCGTCGGCCCGCACGTGGGCGTCGCGTCGGTCGATCCGGACGCGCTGCCCCAGCCGCTCGAGTGCCCCGGCGAGCTCGGCGGCGAAGTGCACGTCGCCCCAGCCGTCGCCCTCCGGCCCGGCGGGCGCAGCGATCTTGAGCGACCAGGTGAGGTGTTCGGCGTCACCGCCGGTCACGCGCGCGGCCGGGGCCACCGGCCGGGCACCCCAGGGCGGCAGGGGCGGTCCGGTGACGACACCGTCGCCCTCGGACGCGCGGTCGCGCCAGGCGGTGAACGCGTCGACGGTCGCGGCGTCGACGGTCCGACCGGCCTCGACCGAGCGAGTCGCCTCGCCGACGACGCGCACGGCTCCGCCATCGGCATCGGCGACCGCGCGGCTCCAGGCCGTCAGGGTCATGCGTTCGTCCGGGAGGCACGGTGCCGGCACCAGCGCCGCCCCCGGCACCGAGAGCACCGGCTGGTCCGCCGCGAAGACGGTGTCGACGTCGGTCACGGCGTCGACGCGGTCGTCCGACCACGGCAGGGCACCGGGCCGCAGCAGCCGAGCGCCGGAGCGGAAGGTGCCGTCCGGCATCCGGACCCGGGCCTGCGCGACCGAGCCCGCCGCCGCGAGGGCGTGCAGCGCCGGCACGTCGACCGACACCGAGGTGTCGACCACCACGAGCGTCCGGCCCACACCGGCTGCGACCCCGGCGTTGATCGCCGAGCCGAGGCCGCCGACGGGTTCCGGTCGGACCCACGGCAGGCGACGGCCGAACGGGTCGACCGGCGACGCGTCCGCGACGTAGCTCACGGCCCGGACGTCGACCCCACGACCGAAGGCACCACGGGCGACCGACACGAGCCGGCCGACCTCGGCGTGCCGGTCCGAACGGGTCGTGACGAGCACCGTGACGTCCTGGTCGAGCCGCGGCAGCGGGTCCGGGAACCCGGTCACGGGAACGACGGACGCCGCCGTCACGGACGCGGGACGGGCCTCCTGGCCGGGGTGGCCGGAGGCCGTCGCATCCGGACGGCGGCGTCGACCGAACCAACCGGGGGCGGGGGTCACGTGCGGAGCTAGACGCCGAGGAGTCGCTGCAGGTAGACGCCGTAGCCGCCCTTGACCAGCGGCGCGGCGAGCTCGGCGAGCTGCGCGTCGTCGATCCAGCCGTTCCGCCAGGCGATCTCCTCGATGCAGCCGATCTTGAAGCCCTGACGGTCCTCGATGACCTTCACGTACTCCGACGCCTGCATCATCGACTCGAACGTGCCGGTGTCGAGCCACGCGGTGCCGCGGTCGAGGACCTGGACGCCGAGCTCGCCGGCCTCGAGGTAGCGCTCGTTGACCGTGGAGATCTCGAGCTCGCCGCGGGCGCTCGGCTCGATCGTCTTCGCGATCTCGATGACCTTGTTGTCGTAGAAGTACAGGCCGGGGACGGCGTAGTTCGACTTCGGCTCGGCCGGCTTCTCCTCGATGGAGACGGCGGTGAAGTCGTCGTCGAACTCCACGACGCCGTACGCCTTCGGGTCGGCCACGTGGTAAGCGAAGATCGTCGCGCCCTGGACGTCGGTGTTCTTCCGGAGGTTCGTGCCGAGGCCGGTGCCGTGGAAGATGTTGTCGCCGAGGACGAGGGCGACGCTGTCGTCGCCGATGAACTCCTCGCCGATGACGAAGGCCTGCGCCAGACCGTCCGGGGACGGCTGCACGGCGTACTGGATCTCCATGCCGAACGCCGAGCCGTCGCCGAGCAGGGCCCGGAACTGGTCGTTGTACTCCGGCGTCGTGATGACCAACACCTGTCGGATGCCCGCCATCATCAAGGTCGACAGGGGGTAGTAGACCATCGGCTTGTCGTAGATCGGCATGAGCTGCTTGCTGATGCCCTTGGTGATCGGCCAGAGGCGCGTGCCGGAACCGCCGGCGAGGATGATGCCCTTCATCGCTTTCCCCTTACTTCTTCGTCCGGAGCGACTCGGTGTACGCGACGCACTCGTCGTACGTCGGCAGCAGGCCCTGTGCCGCGGCTTCCTCGAGGGTGGGGGCGCTGGTGTCCTTCTCGGACAGCACCAGCTCGCCGAGGCCCTCGGGCAGGTCGAGCCCGACCGTCGGGTCGAGGATCGTGATCCCCTTCTCGCGCTCCGGGTTGTAGTGCGCGCTGACCAGGTAGTTCACGGTCGACTGGTCCTCGAGCGCGACGATCGCGTGGCCGAGCCCCTCGGACAGGTAGACGGCCTTGCGGTCGACGTCGTCGATCCGGACGGAGTCCCACTGGCCGAACGTCGGGGACCCGACGCGGATGTCGACGATGTAGTCGATGAACGCCCCGCGCACGGCGGTGACGTACTTCGCCTGGCTCGGTGCCACGAGGGCGTAGTGGATCCCGCGGGCGACACCGGCCGCGGAGATCGACATGTTCACCTGGCGGAGGTCGAGCGGGTGACCGACGGTCTCCTCGAGCACGTCGGCGCGGTACGCCTCGAGGAATGCTCCTCGTGCGTCGCCGTGCTGGACGGGCGTGAACTCCCACGCGCCAGGGATCTTCAGTTCGCGGATCTGCACCGGGGAAGCCTAGCAAGCCGTGAGTTCGCATAGGCTGTCATGGTTCTGCGCATTGCCGACTCCCGAAACGAGACCAAGCGAGCCCGTGAAGCTATTCGTCCAGATCCCCTGCCTCAACGAGGAGAACACCCTCGCCAGCGTCATCGACTCCATCCCGCGGGAGATCGACGGCATCGACGAGATCGAGATCCTGGTGATCAACGACGGCAGCACCGACCGCACCGTCGAGGTCGCCAAGGAGCACGGCGTCAAGCACTTCGTGCACCACACCACGAACATGGGCCTCGCCCGCTCGTTCCGTGACGGCGTCGACTACGCGCTGCTGCACGGTGCGGACATCGTCGTGAACACCGACGGGGACAACCAGTACCCGCAGGCGCAGATCGCCGAGCTCGTGCAGCCGATCCTCCGGAAGGAAGCCGAGATCGTCATCGGCGACCGGCAGACGCGCACCATCGAGCACTTCTCCGGCTTCAAGAAGGTCATGCAGCGCTTCGGCTCGTGGGTCGCGAGCCGCGCTGCCGGGCTCGACCTGCCCGACGCGGCCAGCGGGTTCCGCGCGTACTCGAAGTACTCGCTCATCCGCCTGAACATCGTGACGCGCTTCAGCTACTGCATGGAGACCATCGTGCAGGCCGGCTACAAGCGCCTGGCGATCGCGTCGGTGCCGATCACGACGAACCCGAAGACCCGCGAGTCGCGGCTCTTCAACAACATCTTCCAGCACATGTTCGAGTCCGGCTCGGCGATCGCCCGCGTCTACCTGATGTACCGGCCGATGGCCCTGTTCCTCTGGGTCGCCGCGGTGCTCGGTGCGCTCGGACTCTGGCCGCTCATCCGCTACCTTGTGCTCCTGGCGATGCAGACCGGCGGCAACCACCTGCAGTCGATCATCCTCGGTGTCGTCCTGCTCATCACGGCGCTCCTGTCCATAGTCATCGGCGTCGTGGCCGACCTCACCCGCCTCAACCGCACGCTGGCCGAGGAGCAGCTCGACCTGCAGAAACTGCAGCGGTATGGCGACTGACACGGCACCGGCCGTGTCGCGCTCCGACGTCCGACCCGCGGTCGGGCGGCGCGAGCGCATCCTCGTGATCGCGTTGACGGTGGCGTTCGCCGCCGTCCTCGCGGTCTGGGCCGTCGTCACCACGACGTACAAGGCCCCGGACGAGCCGACCCACGTCGACGCCGTGCTGCACCTGGCGATCGGTGACGGCTGGCCGGCACCCGGTGCGATGCACTACCTCAACGCGGTGCACGACACCCAGATCAGCAACATGCGGCAGTCGACCGACGTGAACCAGACGTGGGGCGAGCTGCTCCGCGAGTTCCCGGGCGTGCACCCGACGAGCATCGACCAGATGTCGCAGCACCCCGCCACGTACTACGCCCTGGCCGCCGGGGTCCTGCAGCTGGTGCACTTCGAGGACCTCCGCTGGGACCTCGCCGTCATGGTGCTGCGACTGTTCGACGCCCTGCTCGTCCTGCCGCTGCCGTTCCTGGCGTGGGCGACCGTGCGTCGGCTGACGCGGTCACCACGGGCCGCCCTGGTCGGCGGTGCGGCGGTGTTCGCCCTGCCCGAGGTCGCCTCGATCGGCACCTCGGTCACGAACGACGCGCTCATGCTGCCGCTGGCCGGCGCGCTCGTGTACTTCGTCGTGCGACTGCTCACGGGCGACCTGCGGGTGCGCACGACCATCTGGATCGGGCTGCTGCTCGGCGCGATGCTGCTCGTCAAGGGCACCGCGCTGCCCGCGATCCCGTTCGTGGGCATCGCCGTGATGGCCGCGGGCTGCACCCGGGCGACCGTCTGGCGGAACGCGCTCCGGACGCTGTGGACCCTGGGGCTCGCCGCCGTCGTCGGTGGCTGGTGGTGGCTGCGCAACATCCTCGTGTACCGCGACATCCAGCCGGACGGCATGGCCGGCGCACGTCCGCCGATGCCGTTCCCGGCCGGCACCGCCGCCAGCCCCGAGGTGTTCCTCCGCGACTACTGGAACGGCGTCACCCGGACCTTCTGGGGCAGCGTCGGTGGTCTCACCCAGTTCCAGCTCGCCCAGGTCCTGATCGACGGGCTGACCATCGCGTCGCTCGTCGGCATCGTCGTCTGGGGCTTCCGCCGCGGCCCGTCGCTCCGCCCGGCGATCGTGCTGGCGTCGTTCCCCGTCATCCTCATCGCCCTGCACCTGCAGAGCGGGTGGGGCGGGTACGTCCGGAGCACCATCGTCGCGGGTACCCAGGGGCGCTACTACTACCCCACGCTCATCGCCCTCATCGCCCTCAGCGCCCTCGCCTGGCGCCGGGTCACCGTGACGGCAGCCGGCACCACCCGGCTCGCCGTCGGGATGTCGATCGCGGCGATGGCCATCGCGCTGTACGGCGTCGTCTACGCGCTGCGGGCCTTCGGGCGCGACGCCGCCTTCTGGGTCGACGAGTTCGCGGTCGGCCGGTTCGACCGCTACGGCATGGCCCCCGCCGGCACGAACTTCACCCTCGTCGCCGTCGCCGCGGTCGCTCTGACCTTCACCGCCGTGCTGCTCGTCCGGTTCATGCGCCGTCCGGAGGTCCCCGCGTGAGCGCCCCGCGACCGCTCGTCGGCCGGCACGAGTGGGTCCTGCTCGGCACCGTGACGCTGGCCTGGCTCGCCTTCCTGCTGACCTTCGCCCTGGTCACCCCGGCCTTCGGGGCACCCGACGAGCCCGCACACGTCGACGCCGCGTTCCGCCTCGCGCTCGGACTCGGCTGGCCGCACGGCGGCGAGATGCACTACCTCGCCGCCGTGCGGCAGATCGTCGAGCACCCGGCACCGGCCGTCGACCGCCCCACGGTCGACGCGCTGCTGGCGGCGGTGCCCGGGGACTCCCCCGCGATCGACCCGATGTCCCAGAACCCGCCGACGTACTGGTTGGTGGCCGCCGGGATCCTGCGCGTCATCCGGTTCGGCTCGCACGACTGGGCGACCTCGGTGCTCGTGCTCCGCGTGTTCGACGTGCTGCTCGTCACCGCGCTGCCGGTCCTGGTCTGGGCGACGGTCCGTCGGGTGACCCGCTCGCCCCGCACCGCACTCGTCGCCCCGGTCCTGCTCTTCGCCGTCCCGCAGCTGGCGCAGGTCACCTCCGGCGTCACGGTGTGGGCACCGGTCGTCCTGCTCGGCGCCGTGCTCATCTGGCTGAGCGCACGCGTGCTGACCGGCGACCGTTCGTGGTGGACCACCGCCGGGCTCGCCGTCGCCGTCACCGGACTGGCGGCCCTGAACGCGCTGGGGCTCCTGGCGATCCCGTTCGTCGTCCTCGTGTCCGCCCTGGCACCGGGCCGGACGTGGGGCCGCCGGGGCCTGCACGCCGGCGTGGTCGTCCTCGCTGCCGTCGCCGTGTCCGGCTGGTGGTGGGTGCGGACGCTGCTCGTGAGCGGGACGCTCCTGCCCGACGCCCTGCGCGCCGTCACGACCGTGCAGCCGTACCCGCCGGGCGGTGCGAACCCCGGGGCGTTCGCCGGGCGCCAGTGGGACGGTCTGACCGCCTCGTTCTTCGGCGCACTCGGTGCGAACCAGTGGCCGTTGCCGGCGATGGTCATCGACACGCTCGCGGTCGTCGGACTGGCCGTCATCGGGTGGTCGTACGCCCGCCGGGCTCCGGGCCGCCGGGTGACCACGATCCTGCTCGTCTGGCCGACGGTCGTCCTCGTCGCCACCCTCGCCTACAACTGGCGGAACTACCTCGGCACGCACCAGGGCAACGGGCTGCAGGGCCGGTTCCTGTTCGTCGCGGTCGTCGCGCTCGTGCTCGCCCAGGCGGTCGCGTGGCACGCCCTCGTCGTCCGTCCGGAGCTCCGCCGACGCCTGGCCCGGCTCGCGGTCGTCGGTTCGCTCGCGATCGGCACGTACGGCATCGGCCTGACCTACCGCGGCGGGTGGGAGAACACGCAGTTCCGCATCACGCCCGGCGGGATCTCCGCGATGGCCGGCGGCGCGGTCGCCGGGCCGTTCGCGATCCTGCTGGTCGCAATCGTGTTCGCGGCCGCCGCCGTCGCGACCGTCGTCCTGGTGTGGCGGACCGTCGCCGAGCCGGGAGCACCCGCCACCGCCGCCGAGCCCGCCGACGCCGCCGAGCCCGCCGACCCCACCAGCGGCCCGCTAGAATCGCCGCCGACCCACGAACCGACCGTCAGGAAAGAGAACTCGTGAAGATCCTCGTCACCGGAGGAGCCGGCTTCATCGGCTCGAACTTCGTCCGCCGCACGCTGGAGGACGCGTACCCCGGCCTCGAGGGCGCCGAGGTCGTCGTCTACGACGCACTGACCTACTCCGGCAACGAAGCGAACCTCGCCCCGGTCGCCGACTCCCCCCGCTACACCTTCGTGCACGGCGACATCCGCGACGCCGCGAAGCTCGACGAGGTCGTCCCGACCGTCGACGCCATCGTGCACTTCGCCGCCGAGTCCCACGTCGACCGCTCGGTCCGTGACTCCGGCATCTTCGTCGAGACCAACGTCGTGGGCACCCAGCGCCTGCTCGACGCCGCCCTCCGCCACGGCACCGAGCGGTTCGTGCACGTCTCCACCGACGAGGTCTACGGCTCCATCAGCGAGGGCTCGTGGGACGAGGAGCGCCCGCTCGAGCCGAACTCGCCGTACTCGGCGTCGAAGGCCGGCAGCGACCTGCTCGCCCGCAGCTACCACCGCACGCACGGGCTGAACCTCTCGATCACGCGCTGCTCGAACAACTACGGGCCGTACCACTTCCCCGAGAAGGTCATCCCGCTCTTCGTCACCAACCTCATCGACGACGTGCACGTGCCGCTGTACGGCGAGGGCAACAACATCCGCGACTGGCTGCACGTCGACGACCACACCCGTGGCATCGCGATGGTCCTGACCCGTGGCCGCGCCGGCGAGATCTACAACATCGGCGGGGGCACCGAGCTGACCAACAAGGAGCTCACGCAGCTGCTGCTCGACGCGACCGGCAAGGACTGGTCGTACGTCGACCGCGTCGCCGACCGTCTCGGCCACGACCTGCGCTACTCGGTCGACATCTCGAAGATCCAGGCCGAGCTCGGCTACGAGCCGCTCGTGCCGTTCGAGCAGGGCCTGGCCGACGTCGTGCAGTGGTACCGCGACAACCGCGCCTGGTGGGAGCCGCTCAAGCAGCGTGCGGCCCTGAGCTGAACCGGCACACCGTGACCAGGTACCTCATCACCGGCGCCGCCGGCATGCTCGGCCAGGACCTCCAGGCCGCACTCGCCGGCCGCGACGTCACCGCGCTGTCGCGGGCGGACCTCGACATCACCGACCCGGCCGCGGTGGACGCCGCCGTCGCCGGGCACGACGTCGTGATCAACTCGGCCGCCTACACGAAGGTCGACGACGCGGAAGACCACGAGGACGACGCCCACGCGGTCAACGCGACGGGGCCGAAGCTCCTGGCCGAGGCCGCGGTCCGCCACGGCGCGAAGCTCGTCACCGTGTCGACCGACTACGTCTTCGACGGCAACGGCACCGCGCCGTACGCCGAGGACGCCCCGACCGACCCGATCAACGCCTACGGCCGCACCAAGGCCGCCGGCGAGGCGTACGTGCGCGCGATCGCCCCGGACACCTCGTACGTCGTCCGCACCGCGTGGATCTACGGCGCACACGGGCCGAACTTCGCCGCGACGATGCTCCGGCTCGCGGGGTCGCACGACACCGTCAGCGTCGTCACCGACCAGGTCGGCCAGCCGACGTGGACGGGCGACCTCGCCGCGCGGATCGTCGAGCTCGTCGACGGGGACGCCCCCGCGGGCATCTACCACGGCACGAACGCCGGCCAGGGATCCTGGTTCGACTTCACGCAGGCCATCTACCGCGAACTCGGGCTCGACCCGGAGCGCGTGCTGCCCACCGACAGCGCCGCCTTCGTCCGGCCGGCGCCGCGCCCGGCGTACAGCGTGCTCGGCCACGACGGCTGGTCGCGCGCCGGACTCGCGCCGATGCGCGACTGGCGCGACGCGTTGCACGCTGCGGTCGCGGCGGGTGCGCTGACCGCGTAGGCACGGCTCTCGCCCGGGAGGCGCGGGTCGGGTTCCGCACACCGCGGACCCGACCCGCGCCTCCTGTCCGACCACCGACCGCGCCCAGGGGGCGCCGGGACCACCCTGGTAGTGTCGGGCAGCCGAGCGCGGGGCCGGCCCTCGGCCCCCTGACCACGGGTCCACGAACCACGACGAGGAGCACAGCACCATGACCACCCTCCACGTCATCGTCGACCAGATCGTCGCGCCCGTGCCGGGCGGCATCGGGCGCTACGCCGAGGAGCTCGCGCGACACCTCGTCGAGCACGCGCCGAGCGGCTGCGAGGTCGCGGGTGTGGTCTCCGCTGTCGGGTCCGACGAGATGGCGCACCTGCGGACGCTCCTGCCCGGACTGTCCGACCTGCAGCGACTGCCGCTGCCGCGTCGTGAGCTGTCGCTCGCCTGGCAGGGCGGGTTCGTGGGCGGCATCGCGAAGGGCATGGTGCACGCGCCGAGCGTGCTCGCACCACTGGTCAAGCACGACCGTTTCCAGGACCCGGGCCGGCAGACCGTGGTGACCGTGCACGACGTGGTGCCGTGGACCAACCCCGAGACCCTCACACCGCGCGGCGTCCACTTCCACAAGGCGATGGTGAAGCGGGCGTGGAAGCACGCCGACGCCGTCGTGGTGCCGACCCACGCCGTGGCGGGTGCGCTGAACGAGATCCACCGGTTCGACGACCGGCTCCGCGTGATCGGCGGCGCCCCGAGCGGACGCCTCCGCCTGCCCGTCGACGCCGACCTGCGCGCCGAGCGCCTCGGCCTGCCCGACCGCTACGTGCTCGCGGTCGGCACGCTCGAGCCGCGCAAGGCCCTCGCGTCCCTGATCGAGGCGATGGCCCACCCCGACGCCCCCAGCGACGTGCCCCTGGTCATCTCCGGCCCGGACGGCTGGGGCGACGTCGACGTGTACGGCACCGCGGAGCGCGCGGGCCTGTCGCGCGACCGGGTGAAGGTCCTCGGCCGCATCGACGACGCGGACCTCGCGGTGGTCTACGACCGTGCGACGGTGTTCGTGTTCCCCAGCCTCGCCGAGGGCTTCGGCCTGCCCGTGATCGAGGCGATGAGCTTCGGCACCCCGGTGATCCACTCCGACGACCCCGCCGTGGCGGAGGTCGCGTCGGACGCCGGCGTCACCGTCGCCCGGTCACCGCGGGAGTCCTACCCCGCACGGATTGCACAGGCCGTCTACCAGGTCGTGAACGACCCGCAGCTCTCCAGCCGGCTGGCCGTGGCGGGGCCGGACCGTGCACGCATGTACGACTGGTCCGACTCCGCCGCGGAGACCTGGCAGCTGCACGCCGACCTCTGACGGCAGGAGCGCGTCAGCCCTTGTACGTGTAGGTGCTGACCCAGTCGATGTACAGGTGCCCCGCGTCGCCCCAGTCGCCCACCTGGAACATGTAGCGGTGCGCGGTCTTCGGCACGTGGGTCGTGATCGTCTTGATCACCTTGCCGTCGAGGCGGTACCGCACGGACTTCCCGGGCACCCACTCGATGGAGTACGTGTGCCACGAACGCCACGAGACGCCGGTGCTCAGGCTCGTCGCGTTGGCCTCCTGGCCCGCGATCATCGAGTGGTGGTGCAGCATCGGCTGCTGGTCGAAGTTGGCCTCGGGGTAGTCGATCTCCCCGTCGGCCCAGCGGTCGGACGACGGCCAGAGCATGAAGGCCGCGCCGTTGCCGGCACCGCCCGTGGCCTTGGCGCGGACGATGAACTTGCCGCCCTTGTGGCCCCAGGCTCCCGTCGGCGTGCCGAAGGTACCGGCGGCGCCGTGCTTGCCGTCGAGCTTGACGTCCATGTACCCGTTGTGCGAGCTGATCTGCGAGCCCGAGTAGTACATGCCGCCGGTCCCGTCCGGGTACGGCTGCCACGAGTTGGCGTACTTCTTGGCGAAGGCGCCCTTCGCACTGGCCGCGGTGCTGAACTGCTCGCGGAAGGTCTGCTTGAAGTTCCCGACGTCGCCGAGCGGTGCCGAGCTGGCGGTCGCTGCGGTCCCCTGACCGAGCGGTCCGGCGACGAGTGCTGCTCCGAGGAGCACGACGGCGAGTGCGGCCCTCCTGGTGGTGCGCTTCTGCATGAGGTCGGTCACTCCCTGACGTGACTGTTCGCACCCGTTCCCGTGGGTGCCGGGCCATCGGATCTCGACTGCCCGGCGTTCACGGTAGTTGCTGTCCACAATCTGCGCCTGGGGGTTGACACTTCAGCGCACCCCCAGTACACGGGGCTTGCGCGAGGATCAGCCGTCGGGCAAGAAGTCCTGGTCAGTGCGCGTGGCGCGACCGGTCACCCGTCGGATCGACCAGGGAACGTCGTCGTGCCGCCCGATCAGGGGCGGGCGCGACGACGCCGAGCGACGAGCGCGACCACGACGGTGGCCATCACCGCGACGACGGCCACGACCCCTGCGACCTCGGCGACGTGGAGCGCCGCGAACCACGAGTCGAACTGCGACTTCGTCGCCACGACGTCCGGGCCCGCCCCACGGAACCACCCCGCCACGGGGTTCATCGGACCGGCCGCGCCCGCAGCGACCACGCAGACCACCGCGGCGACCACGGCGACCGCGGAGAGGACGAGGACGGGGACGTCGCGACGCATCCCGCTACCGTAGCGCGGCTCGGACCCCGCAGCGGCGGCCTCAGAGCGAGTCGCGGAGGCGCGCCGCCTTCTCCTCGACCAGGCGCTCGAGCCCGTCGGCGTACTCGGCCAGGCGAGCGGCGACGGCCGGCTCCGAGGAACCGATGATGCGCGCGGCCAGCAGACCGGCGTTGGCGGCACCGTTGATCGCCATCGTCGCGACCGGGATCCCCGCCGGCATCTGCACGATGGAGAGCAGCGAGTCGAGGCCGTCGAGACGCGCGAGCTGCACCGGGACACCGATCACCGGGAGCGTCGTCATCGAGGCCACCATGCCCGGCAGGTGTGCCGCTCCGCCGGCCCCGGCGATGACGACCCGGATGCCACGGTCGGCGGCGCCGCGGGCGAAGCGGGTCATCTTGTCCGGGGTGCGGTGCGCCGACACGACGTCCGCCTCGAACGGGATCCCGAGTTCGGTCAGGATGTCCGCCGCGGCCCGCATGGTCGGCCAGTCGGAGTCCGACCCCATGATGATCGAGACGAGCGGCTGTGCGGGTGCGGCGGTGTCGGTCACGCGACGAGCCTAGCCGAGCAGCACGCGTCGCCAGGTGTCGCCGTCACGGCCGATCGTGCGCTCCTCGGCGACCCAGCGGGCCGCCCCCTCGTCCGCCCGGCCACGGTCGACGGCGGTCCGGACGGCGTCCCGCCACGCCTGGACGTCGTCCGGCACGGCCACGGCCCCGTGGGCCCGTGCGACGGCGTAGGACGGGCGGTCGGACACCACGGCGGACAGCCCGAGCGCGGTGTACTCGAGGAACTTCAGGTCGCTCTTCGCGCGGTTGAACTCCTCGTCGCGGAGCGGTGCGACACCCGCCCGCCAGCGCTCCCGGTGCGCCACGAGCCATCGGGAGAACGCCGGGTAGTGCCCGTCGGGGACCTCGACCCGGCGGAACCAGTCGGCACCGCCCTCGTCGGTCACCCCGATGACCTCGAGCCGGATCGGGGTGCCGTCGGCGGTGGTGAGGTCGGCGAAGACGTCACGCAGGAGCTCGAGGTCGGCGGCGTGGGTGAGCGTGCCCATGTACAGCACGCGGTGCTCCCCCGCGGTCCGCTCGTCGTCGTCCGCGGTGGGGCCGGCAGTCCAGATCGTCGGGTCGAGGGCGTTCGGCACGACGACGACGTCCCGCGCCACCGGACGGACCACGTCGGCGAGTTCGGGCGTGCTCACGACGACGGTGTCGGCACCGCGCACCAGGGCGTCGATCGAGGCGAGCCGGTCGGGGTCGTACTCGGCGCGGGCCAGACGTGCTCGTCCGGACTCGGTGAAGAAGTCGTCGTCGACCTCGGCCACGACGCGGATGCCCCGGGAGGCGGCTGCCGCCAGGAAGGGCTGCACGTCGGCACGGGGAAGGATGTCCCGCTGCACCAGGAGTGCAGCGTACGGCGCCTGGTCGGAGCCGTCGACGAACGCTGCCGGGTCCACCTGGCGCACCTCGGCGGTGCCGCTCGCAGCCAGGTGCTCGGTGCGGCGGACGACACGGACGTGTGCCGAGGCCGGGTGGGCGCCGCCACCGCCCGCGACGACGTAGCCGAGGACGGGCAGGGATGTCGGCTGTGGCGGGGCACCTGCGACGGCGCGACGCAGGCGTGCGGCGGCCCGGCGGACGAGATCACGCGGCATGCGCCCATCCTCTCGCACCTGGCACCTCGCACCGTGCGAGGTCAGTCACGAACGGTGCGGGGTTCCGTGCGCGGTGCGAGCCGCAGAGCCTCCCGCCGACGACGGAACCTCGCACCGCACGGCGAACGCCGCACGGCGAACGCCGCACGGCGAACGCCGCACGGCGAACGCCGCACGGCGAAGGCCGCACGGCGGACGCCGCACGGGCTCCGCCCCCTCAGCGCACCGTCACCGTCCGGCACGGCGACGCCTTGCGGTCCGCGCCGCTCCCGGTGTTGTGGACGATCGCGCAGACGCTGTGCTTGCCGACCGCAGCCCGGACGGTGCCCGCGAAGCCGTGCGACCCACCGGAGCCCCAGGTCGCGTCCACGTCGGCGCGCTTCCGACCGGCGTCCAGCGACGTCACCCGTTTGCCGTCGACGGTGATCGCCACCCGGCTCGCCGAGGCCACCGCGTCGCCGTCGAACGCCCAGCCGCGCACCGCGATGCCCCGGGTCACGGCCTTCGCGGACTCCAGTTCGGCGTACGGGTCGTGCCGGTAGGCGCGGGCGGTCGAGCAACCGAGCGGGGTGTCCGACCCCGCGCCGATGTTCACGGCGGTGACGCAGACGCGGCGAGCGCCGGCCGCGGTGGGCACCACGACGTCGAAGCCGTGGGTCGCGCCGACCCCGGAGCGTGCGTCGACGTCCGGCCGGTCGAGCCCGGCGGTGGTGACGCCTGCGGGGACACCGTCGACGGTGGCCCGGACCCGCACGGGCTGCGTGGGGTCGTCCTCGTCGTAGGCCCACCCGGACACGCGGACGCCGCCGCCGGTGCCGGCGACGGCCTCGAGCGTCCCGCGGGGGGTCAGGTCGGCGGCGGGCACACCCAGGCGTGCGTTCGCGACGAGGGCCTGTGCGTAGGTCGAGAACCACTTGCCGGCGGCCGGGGCCCCGTTGCAGGTGCCGTCGCTCGCGCCGGGGGTCTTGACCCACAGCAGGGCGTCGAGCGCCGTGCCGTCGGACACCACCCGGGGCGAGGTGCCGAGCCCGGCACCCGGTCCGTTGCACCAGGTGCCGCGCCAGCCCTGCCCGTTGCGTGAGGTGTCGATCACGTAGTGCGAGCCCCCGGTGGCGGCGGACACCTTCTGCGCGTAGGCCTGCTCCTGGGCGGTCGGGTAGTAGTTCGCGACGTTCGTGAAGAACCCGCGGGCCTGCTGGACGCCCGCGCTGTTCAGCCGGGACGCCATCAGCGCGGGCTGCACCCAGTTCGAGTTGCCGGCGTCCAGGTAGGCGGGGACCCCGGCGGCGGTCAGCCCGGCGACGGTGCGGGACAGGATCCGGTAGCGCTGCTCGTCGAGCGCGGTGCTGCACTTGGCGTTGCTGAGCATCGCGAGCGAGTCCGGTTCGACGATGACGGCTGCGCGGTGTCCCGCCAGCGCCGCGGTGACCTGGTCGACCCAGGCGTCGTAGGACCCCTCGTCGAAGCCGCCGGCGGAGTACCCGCCGCAGTCACGGTCGGGGATCGCGTAGAGCACGAACACGGGGGTGGTGCCGGACTGTTCGGCACCGGTGAGGGCGGTGCTGATCGTCTTGGTCAGCTGCGTCCCCTGGCTCCAGTCGCCGAGCCAGGTCGCGACGGGGTAACCGGCGATGGTCTTCGCCGCAGCGGCCCCGGCCGGGTCGGTGGCGGCCAGGGCGGCCTGCGCCTTCGCGGCCTCGCTCGTCGGCGACCGGTACGGTCCGGCGCCGTAGAGCGACGCGGACGTGGCCGAGCGGATGGTCGAGGCCGAGGTCGCCGCGGACGCGGTCGCGGTCGGCAGCAGGCCGGCGACGGCTGCGACGAGGGCGATGGCTGCGCCGCAGACGGCGGCGCGGCGCGGACGGCGGCGCATGGGGACTCCCTGGACGGTGGGCACGGACCGTTCCAGGGGAACACGCGCTCCCGGCCCCCGCCAGCCTCCCGACCGGGTGCCACCCGAGGGGGTGTCCGCAGAGCGGCCGACAAGTGTGTCCCGCAACCGTGACGGACGGGAGGCCCGTGGCGGGGTCGCCACGGGCCTCCCGTCCGTCAGCGGGTCACGTCGAGGACGCGACCCGGTGTCGCGGACACCGTCTCAGTCGTCGAAGTGCGCCGCGGCCGCGCGGGCGCGGTAGACGACGTCGTCGACGTCGTCGCCGAGCACCGTGACGTGCCCGATCTTCCGGCCGGGCCGGGGCGCCTTGCCGTAGAAGTGGTACTTCGCCTCGGGGAAGGCCTCGAGCGCTGCGGGGTACCGGGCGGCGAGGTCGCCGTCCGCGGGTCCGCCGAGCACGTTGACCATGACGGACGCGGGGGCGAACGAGCCGGTGGCCCCGAGCGGCAGGTCGAGGACGGCGCGCAGGTGCTGTTCGAACTGGCTCGTGGTGGCGCCGTCGATGGTCCAGTGCCCGGTGTTGTGCGGACGCATCGCGAGTTCGTTGATGAGGATGCGCTCGTCGTCGGTCTGGAACAACTCGACCGCCAGCACACCGGTCACACCGAGTTCCTCCGCGATGCGGACGGCGATCGACTCGGTCAGGTCGGCGATCCGGCCGGCGCTGTCCGGGGCCGGTGCGATGACCTCGGCGCAGACCCCGTCGCGCTGCACGGTCTCGACGAGCGGCCAGGCGACGACCTGCCCGGAGGGACGGCGTGCCACGGACTGCGCGAGCTCGCGGGTGAAGGGGACGAGCTCCTCGACCAGGAGGGCCTGGTCGCCGCCGGCCTCGGCCACGGCGATGAACCAGTCGTCGACGTCGGACGCGTCGGAGACGACCCGGACGCCCTTGCCGTCGTACCCGCCCCGCGGCGTCTTGACGACGGCACGGCCACCGTGGTCCGCCAGGAATGCTCGGAGGTCGTCGGGTCCCTGCACGGCGGCCCAGTCGGGCACCGGCAGTCCGAGTTCGCTCAGCCGGCGACGCATGGTGATCTTGTCCTGGGCGACGGCCAGCGCGTCCGGTCCGGGATGGACCGACACGCCCGCGTCGACCAGGCTGCGCAGGACGTCCTGCGGCACGTGCTCGTGGTCGAAGGTCACGACGTCGACCTGTCGGGCGAACTCGAGCACCGTGGCGGCGTCGTGGTAGTCGCCCTCGGCGGTGGCGGCGATCGCGGCGGACATGCCCGGCCCCTCGGCGAGCACCCGGATGTCGATCCCCAGTTCGACCGCGGCCGGCACCATCATCCGTGCCAGCTGTCCCCCACCGATGACCCCGACGCGCAACGCCATGCTGTGTGATCCTTCCGGCGCTCCCACCGTGCGGTGGGAACGCGTTGTCTACAATCGCTGTTCGGGTCGTGCTCTGCACGACCGGTCACAACTCTACGGATCCTGGAGGGCTCGTGCGGCGCCTCATCGCCCAGCTGGCACGCTTCGGCGTCGTCGGTGCCGTCGGCTTCGTCGTGGACACCACGGTGTTCAACGTGCTGCGCATCACCGTCCTGAACCCCGAGGACGTCCACTCGGGGCCGTTCTGGGCGAAGGTCATCTCCACCGTCGTGGCGATCTTCGTGAACTGGATGGGCAACCGGTACTGGACGTTCCGCGAGCAGCGTCGCGCCGTGGCCACCCGCGAGGGCATCGAGTTCGTCGTCGTGTCGCTCGGCGGCATGGTCATCGCGCTCGCCTGCCTCGGGGTGTCGCACTACGCGATGGGGCTCACCTCGGTGCTCGCCGACAACGTCGCGAACATCATCGGGCTCGTGCTCGGCACGGTCTTCCGGTTCTGGCTCTACAAGGTCTGGGTCTACCACCCCGAGCGCACGGCCACGCAGCCGGCCGCCGCGGACGAGTCGGTGTCCGACGGCCCGCGGGTCCCCCACGACGTCTGACCTAGGATCGGTGGGGTGACGGCCGAGACGACCACCATCCCCGCCCCACCCCGCACCGCGCGCTGGGAACGTGTCGCGATCGCGGTGATCACGGCGACCTTCGGGCTCTGGCTGGTGGCGTGGGCGTTGCTCGTCCCGGTGTTCGAGGCCCCCGACGAGACCGCGCACATCGACGCCGCCGTGCACGTCGCCCTCGGTGACGCCTGGGCTGCCCCCGGCGAGCTGCACGTCACCAACGCCGTGCAGGCCGCGAAGGTCGAGCAGGCGACGAAGCCGTCCGACGAGTGGTCGACGGTGAGCGAGCTGCTGCAGAACGCACCAGGACCCTCGGCGACGGTCAACCAGATGACCCAGCACCCGCCGACCGCCTACCTGGCCGGAGCCGCCGTGCTCCGGGCCGTCGACTTCGGCGAGCTCCGCTGGGACCACGCGTTCATCGCCCTCCGCCTGGCCGACGTGCTGGCCGTCACCGCGCTCCCCCTGCTCGCCTGGGCATCGGTGCGCCGGGTGACCCGCAGCCCACGCGCCGCGCTGATCGGGGCCCTCGCCGTGTTCGCGACGCCCGAGCTCGCGTCGATCGGCTCGTCGTTCTCGAACGACGCCCCGGTGCTGCTCGTCGCCGGGATCGTCGTCTGGCTCGCCACCCGTCTGCTCACCGGCGACACCCGCTGGCGCACCACGATCGCACTGGCTGTCGTGCTCGGGGCCCTGGTCTGGATCAAGGGCACCGGGTTGCCGGCGGTGCCGTTCGTCGCGGTGGTGGTGCTGTTCGCCGGCGCCGGGGTGCTGTCCCTGCGGCAACGGATCGTCCGCACGGTCGTCACGATGGCGGTCTCCGGAGGCATCGGTGCCTGGTGGTGGCTGCACAACCTCGTGTCGTACGGCCGGATCCAGCCGAACGGCTACACGGCCATGCGGCCCCCGAAGGACTTCCCGCCGGGCGAGAGCCCCACGCTCGGACACTTCCTCGACGTCAGCTGGGGCACCCTGTCGCGCACGTTCTGGGGCAGCTTCGGCGGTCGGGCCCAGGTGACCATCGGCGACCTGTTCACCGCCGTCCTGACCCTCGTCGCCCTCGTGGTGCTCGTCGGCTGGGCGTTCCGCCGGGGCCCGGACCTGCGGGTGGCCCTGTGCCTCGCGGTGTTCCCGGCGCTCCTGATCGGCATCCAGAACCGCACGAGCGCGCACTCGTACCTCACCACCACCGAGGTCGCCGCCACCCAGGGCCGGTACTACTTCCCCGCGATCGTCTGCCTGATCGTGCTGAGCGCGCTCGCGTGGCGACGACTGGTGCCGGCCGGCCGGGCACGCACCTGGGCCGCGGTGGCGCTGGCCGTCGTGCTGCCCGCGGTGGGCGTGTACGGCTTCGCGGTGGCGTCGGCCTGGTTCTGGAACGCGGCGCTGTTCCCGGTGACCGGCCGCGGGCTGCTGCGGTACTCCGAGATCGGGCCGGTGCCACCCGCGGTGCTCGTCGTCGTCGTGGCCCTGGTCGCGGTGGGGCTCGTCGCGTCGGTCGTGCAGGTCGCGCGCGCCGACCGTCGGACCCTGGCGACGACGGTTCCCGTCCGCTGACACGCCCGGCTGCGGAGCGCCGCGGTGGCACGACGTGCCGCAGGCGGCGCCGAGGGGTCGCGAACTGTCGGCAGGCGAGGCCGCAGACGACACTTCGTGACCCCTCGGCGGACGGCGCGCGGCGTGCGGTGGGCGCACCCACGAGACGGACGGGAGGCCCGGTGCCAGCTGGCACGGGCCTCCCGTCCGTCGTCACGCGCGACCGGTGCCCCACTCCGTGAGCAGGAATGGTCGGGTCCGTCATCCGGACCCGACCATTGCTGCTCACGAAGCGACGCGCGCGACGCGCGTCAGGCGGCGGGGACGCCGCCCTCGACCGCGGAGGGGTCGTCGGTCGGGCGGTTGCGCCGGAACCACGTCGGGGCCGCGGCGCAGAGCAGGAAGAGTCCGTCGACCGCGAGGCTCCAGACACGGGTGACGACGACCACGACCAGTGCGATGGGCGCCGGCATGACGAGCGCGAGCAGGAGGGCCTGCACGCCCTCGCGGACGCCGAGCCCGCCGGGGGCGAAGACGGCCAGCATGCTGATCGCCGAGGCCATGCTCGCGGCACCGATCACGAAGGCCGCGTCGGTGAGCTTCAGCGACGGGTACACGCCGAGGGTGATGAAGTAGTACGCCGTGCCGGACAACACCGCACCCGCGACGTAGAGCCCGGCTCCGCCGAGGACCGTGCCGAGGTTCGGACGGACGTCGGCCTCGAGCGGCTTGCGACGCAGGATCTTCAGCGCGATCCCGATCAGGAACACGAACACGCGCGGGATCAGGCAGACGACGCAGCCCACGAACGCCGCGATCATCAGGACGATGAGCCACGGGTCGAGGTTGTGCGTCCGCGGGTCGATGAGCAGCAGCACGAGCGCCAGGGCCAGGGTGGCGGCGATCTGCAGCGCACCTTCCAGCAGGCCGCTGACGCCGAGGCGGGCCTTCGAGACGCCGTGCTTCGAGGCGAAGTAGACCTTGCCGATGATCCAGGTCGCGGCACCGGGGATGTAGCGGCCCATCCAGGACTTCGCGTACACGTAGGTCAGGGTGACGCCGCTGCCCTTGAGCCCGGTCGCGCCGAGCCGTCGCAGCAGGTAGAACCAGATGCCGACGCCCCAGTACCGGAAGCCGAGGCTGATCACCGTCGCGAGGATCACCCACGACCACTGCCAGTCGAGCCCGGCGAGCTGTCCCCAGTCGACGCTCCGGACGTACAGCACGAGGAACACCGCGAGCAGGACGTAGAAGGCGATGGGGATCGCCTTGCCGAGGAACCGTCGTCGCTTCGACGGACGCTTCCCCTCGGGCGCGGGGGTGTCGCTGGTGCTTGCGGACAAACGGGTCTCCTGCTCAGGTCACGGGCTCAGGTCATGGTAGACGCTGGGGCGGGCCGCTCCCTGCGGTGCTGCCGCAGGGAGCGGGTGCCGGGGACGTCACCGGTCGAGCGTCACCGGGCGAGCTTGACGATCTGCACGCGGCAGGGGATCTCCGGGTCGGTGGAGCGGTCCGCGCTGCACGAGATCGTCGCGTTGTACGTGCCGACCAGCTTGCCGGCCACCGAGTAGTCGCGGGCCGGGGCGGTCGCCGGGTCGAACTGCACGAAGTACTGCACGCCCTCGTCGATGAACAGGTTGCGCATCGCGTCCGAGTGGTACGTGTAGCCCTGACCTGAGCGACCGTACACACGCGTGTCGGTCAGGAACGCGAGCGAGGAGAGCGAGCGGTAGTTCGAGCCGATGACGGTGGCGTCCTCGGGCAGCGCGCCGCTCGCCCGGATCTGGTCGGCGAGCCGGACGATCTCCGGCACATCGGTCGGCCCGAAGACGCGCAGCGCCTCGGTGCGGTTGACCGACGGGTAGAACGGCGCCGGGGACCCGAACCAGTTCTGCGTGTACGAGGCGATCGGCACCACGGCGATCGCGACGCACGCCACGATCGTGCGGACCACGCCCCGACGGCGCACCAGCCGCCAGACGGCCGGCAGCATGAGCGCCCCGATCATCGCCGTCAGGTAGAACAGCGGCCAGTAGTACCGGGCGTTGCCGCCGCCGCTCGACGACGAGGTGATCATGCCGTAGCCGACGAAGTACACCAGCGTCGTCGCCGCGACGATGCAGGTGAACGCGTAGCGGCGGAACCGCACGACACCGATGACGAGGGCGGCCGCGAAGAGCAGGGCGATGGGTGCCGCGAACGGGGCGAAGGTGCTGATCTTCTGCAGGTAGTACGGCAGGGCGAGCATGCGCTCGTGCAGGTAGTACCCGGCGCGGGCCGCGATGCCCGACTCCTTCGTGACCTTCGGCGCGGTGTCCTCGGTGGTCGACTGCGTGGGCGGCGGTACCACGGCGGGGTCCGGGTTGTCCATCGGGCCCTGCTTGTAGACCGACGGGGTGAAGTCCTCGTTGGGCGAGAAGGCGTGGTCGTTGGGCGGGACCGGCAGGAACGGCCAGTCCGTGGCACGGCCGCCGTCGTCGAACTTCGAACCGATGTTGACCGACAGCGACGATCCGAGCGTCACCGTGCCGTACTTGAGGGTCAGTGCGCCGACCCACGGGGCGATGACGACGGCGAACACGACGATCGTGGCCACCGGGGCCGTCCACCAGTGCCGGACGGGCTCGCGGCGGCGGCGGGCGGACCAGACGCGCAGCAGCAGCCAGAGGATCACGGCGCCGACGGCCACGGGCAGCAGGAAGAGCTTGGTGAAGTACCCGAGCGCGGCCACGACGCCGAGCACCGCGCCGGAGGCGACCCGCGCACGCGTCGAACCGTGCAGTGCCTGGTCGGCCCACCGGAGTGCCCAGAGGAACCCGACGATCCACGCGACGACGAGCAGGTCCGGGGTCTGCACCGACACGGCGCTCATCAGGGCGGGAATCGCGGTGACCATGAAGAGCACGGCGGGGACGATGCGGTGGTTCTGCGACCAGACGAGCCACCCGCCGATGCCGAGCACGACGGCCACGGCGAAGCAGTTCACGATCGCGAAGGCCGTCTGCATGCCGAGGCCGAGGGCGATGAACGGCGCCATCATCCACGAGACCAGCGGCGACCAGTACGCGTTGATCGCGTCGGGCAGCCAGCCGTTCGCGTACTCGCGCGCGATGCCCATGTAGGAGATGCCGTCGACGTTCGTCACGCCGAGGCGGTTGTGGTACGCCACGGCGGCGCTCAGGGCGACCCCGATCACCACGAGGACGCCGAGGATCAGGGGTGCGACGACGTGCCGGTACCGTCGCGCACCCGCCCCCGAACGCCGTCGTGCGGGCTCGTGGGTGCTCTGCGGTGCTGCGGTCGTCGTCACGGTCACGTGCTTCATCATGACATCCGTTCGCTTGTCGGACCGCACCGAGGCGGATCGCGGGCCCCGCTCGGCGTGTGGGAGACTGCCGGGGACCCCGCTCCGACCACCTCGAGGACGTTCGTTGGCCACCGAAACCCGCGCAGCCGAATCCGCAGCCGAACCGACGGCGGCCGCTCCCCGCGCAGGGGGCCGGCTCGAGTTCCCGTACCTGGACGGGCTCCGCGGTCTCGCCGCCCTGGCCGTGGTGTTCTACCACGCGTACCTCTTCACCGGGACGACCGGCACCGGGCCGACCGAACTGCCGTGGCTCCGACCGTTCATCGGGTGGGGCTACCTCGGCGTCCCGCTGTTCATCGTCCTGTCCGGCTACGTCCTGATGCTGCCCGTCGTGACCCGGTTCGACCGCTACCGGTTGCCCGGTGGCTTCTGGAAGTTCATCTGGCGCCGCGCCCGACGGATCATCCCGCCGTACTGGGCGTCGCTCGTCGTCTTCGCGCTCATCATCCTGTTCGTCCCGGTGATGGGGCAGCCCGGCGGCACCCAGTGGGACACGAAGCTGCCGATGGGCTGGGGCACGTTCCTCACGCACTTCTTCCTGGTGCACGACTTCTTCCCGCAGTACATCGGCAAGATCAACGGCCCGATGTGGACGGTCGCCGTCGAGTGGCAGATCTACTTCCTCATGCCGCTGCTGATCCTGCCGCTCTGGAAGGTCTTCGGCGGGTGGGCGACCGCGTCCTCGCTGGTCCTCATCGGCATGTGGATGGGCGCCGAGAGCCGTTACTCGTGGATGCACCCGTGGTTCGTCGGCCTCTTCGCGGTCGGCATGCTCGCCGCCGAGCTCACCGTCAAGGCCCGTGACGAGCACCTGACCGGCAAGCTGAACGCCTCGAAGCTCGGCGGTCCGCGGTGGCAGAGCGGCGTGTTCGTGGCCGCGATGTTCGTCGGCATGCTCCTCGTCTTCTTCCGCAACCGCGACTACTGGCAGCACCAGACCTGGCCGTCCGAGGTCGTCCTCGGCATCTTCGCCGGCATCCTGCTGACCTGGATGGGCCGCAAGGCGGTCACCGGGCAGCACACCTGGCTCGCACGCTTCTTCGCGTGGAAGCCGTTCGTGCTCGCCGGCCTCGTGTCGTACACGATCTACCTCTTCCACAGCCCGTTGCTCGGACTCGGCAACCTGCTGCTCCTGCCGATGGGCCTGTACCCGAAGTGGCAGTTCCTGATGATGGTCTTCGTGGTGATCCCGATCACCCTGGCGATCTGCGTCGGGATGTGGTGGCTCGTGGAGCGCAACTTCCTGAACCGCCGGCAGAAGCACGCCACCCGCGAGGTCTCCTCGCGCGGGCGCCTGCCCGAGGTCGAGACGGACGACGAGGGCACCCGCACCGCCCGCTGACCCCGAAAGCGGACACCGCAGCGGACACCGCCCGGGTGCGTCTCACGGACAGGTGTCGCCGAGTCCGGGTAGCATCGCTCGGACCGCGGCGTGGGAGATCAGGCCCACGGCATCTCGACAGGGAAGACGAGACCACATGCGCGCACCGATCAGCAGACTCCTCGGACTCGGCACCGCTGCCGCCGTCGCCGGGGCCATCACCTTCGGCAGCGGCCCGGCGGTCGGCGCGACCGCGACCGACCCCGCAGCGACACCGGCCCCCGCCGCCAGCACGGCAGCCCAGCAGCTCTCCATCGCCGAGATGGACCGCACCGGCAACCACACCATGGGCGCCGGCATCGCCGCCCACGCCGGTGAGACCCACGTGACGGCCTCGCCCGACGCGACCTCGGGCGGCGGGGTGAGCGCACAGTCCCTCAGCTCGTCGGCCGCTGCCGCCACCGCCGGCGGGCCACCCCCCGGCCGGGTGCAGGGCTTCGACATCAGCGCCTGGCAGCCGAGCGTCAACTTCCTGCAGGCGTACCGCAACGGCGCCCGGTTCGTGTACGTGAAGGCGACCGAGGGCACCTCGTACGTCAGCTCCACCTACAAGCAGCAGTACGCCACCGCCAAGCAGCGCAACCTGTACCGCGGCGGCTACGTGTACGCCCAGCCGAGCCAGGCGAGCGGCGCCGCGACCGCGAACTACTTCTTCGCCCACGGCGGCCAGTGGAGCAAGGACGGCAAGACCCTGCCGCCGCTGCTCGACATCGAGTACGGCAGCGCCGCCCAGGGCACCTGCTACGGCAAGTCGTGGGGCGCGATGCGCACCTGGATCAAGGACTTCAACCGGACCGTCGTCGCCAAGACGGGTCGGTACCCCGCGATCTACACCACGACCGACTGGTGGAAGCGCTGCACGAACAACAGCAACCAGTTCTCGAAGAACCCGTTGTTCGTCGCGATCTACCCGGTGCAGAACTTCACCACCCCCGGCACGCTCGGACGCAGCTGGTCGAAGTGGACCTTCTGGCAGTGGGCGGCCAGCGGCACCCTTCCCGGCGACCAGGACGTCTACCGCAACGACATCACGTACCTGAAGCGCTTCGCCTCCCGGGCGAGCTGACGCCCGTCAGGGACGTCGCTGCGACCGACGGCCCTGCCACCAGGCGACGGCGAGCAGCACCGCGCCGACGAGCAGGAACGGCCCACCCGCGAAGACGAGGAACGCCGCACCGAACGGGAAGCTCCCGCCGGTCGCGGCGGACACGGTGAGGATCAGCGCGCCGGTTCCGGAGACGGCTCCGCCGATGGCTGCGGTGACGCCGCCGGTGATGGTGAGGGGTCGGCGCTCGGTCACGTCGTCAGCCTAGGGCGCGCCCCCGGCGCTCGGCCACCACGAACGGACAGGAGGCCCGTGGCGGTGTCGCCACGGGCCTCCTGTCCGTCACGGGCGCGCGTTCGCGCCCGCAGTGTCAGCGCACGGTGTCAGCGGACGTCGCGCGTCGCCTCGGCGAAGTCGGCGTCGAGGGCGGTCGCCATCCGGGACACACCCGCGGCGAGCTGCGTGCGGACCGCCTCGCGGTCCGCGTCGAGCGCCTCGAGCTGCGCCGTCACGTCGTCGACGAAGGTGGACTCGAGCGCGGCCTCGATCGGCTTCGAGTACGCCTGCTGGCCCATCTGCTCGAAGAACAGCCGGCCCTTGTCGACGTAGTAGAGCACCGCGGCGGGGACCCCGGCGATCGTCGCGACGATCGCCGAGTGCAGGCGGCTCGCCAGGAACAGGCGGCTGCGCGACATCAGCCCGGCGTACTCGGACGGCGAGAACTCGTCGGCCTCGACCACGTGGGTGCGGTCGGCGTGCCGCATCAGGGCGATGACCTCGCGGGCGAAGGCGGCGTCACCCTCGGACGCCTCCATGTGCATCGGGTAGAACACCACGTCGGCGTCCCAGCGGTCGATCACACGGTCGGCGAGGTCGGCGACGGCCTGCCGGTAGGTCACGAGCTTGTCGCTGTCGACACCGGTCTGGCGGAAGCGCTTCGGCAGGAACCGGAACGGGATCCAGCCGCTGCGCTTGTAGTGGAACCAGCGACGGACGCCGAAGCCGATCGAGCCCTCGAGCTGCTCGGCGGTCAGGCCGGTGGTGCGCTCGAGCCGTTCGAGCACGTCCGCGTCGGGCGGGGTGACCGTCCCGACGACCGCGGGGTCGAAGGACGACACGATCGGCGTCGTCACGCCCCAGGACAGGAGCTTCTCGCGGGACTCGTCGTCGCGGACGGCGAACGCGCTGCACAGGTCGACGGTGGCGCGGATCAGGCGCTTGCTGACCCCGGCGGTGGTCGGGCCGATGCCCTGGAACGCCCCGACGAGGTTTTTGTTGACCGCACGGACGAGCAGCATCTTGCCGAACCAGTACACGAGGCCGAGCTTGTTCGTGTAGTCCTTCAGGATCTCGCCGCCACCCCAGAGCACCACGTCGGCGCCGCGGGCGGCACGGAGCAGGGCGAACAGGTCGCCGATGCCGGTGCTGTACGGCGAGACCGGCAGGAACCGGATCCCGAACCACGCGGCGTCCCGCTCGGGGTACTGGGACAGGGACACGATCTCGGCGTCCGGCCACCGGCGACGGACGAGCTCGACGTTGCCGGCGAGGATCGCCCGGTCCCCGCGGTTGTGGGGCGAATCGCTATTGTGGATCAGTACGCGCACGGGGTGAGAGCCTACCGGACAGTCCCCCGCCAGCCCCGGAAAGGCACGATGTCCCGCACCACTCGCTCCGCCCGCTCCCGCCAGGACCGCCCCCGCTTGCTCGTCCTGGGCTCGACGTTCCCGGCCCGTCCGGACGACGGCGTGCCGGCGTTCGTGCTCGACCTCGCCCACCAGGAGGCCACCGAGTTCGACACCCTCGTGCTCACCCCCCGCGTGCCGGGCGGTGCCGCGAAGGAGCGCATCGGCGAGGTCGCGGTGCGCCGCTACCCGTACTTCCCGCGTCGCTTCGAGGACCTGGCCGACGGCGCGATCCTCGACAACCTCAAGGAGCGGCGCTCCCGCATCGTGCAGGTGCCCGCGCTGGTGCTCGCGCAGTACCTGGCCGTGCGGCGCGTGGTGCGCTCCGCGAAGCCCGACGTCATCCACGCGCACTGGGCCATCCCGCAGGCCCTCGTCGCGACCCTGGCCGCCCCGGGTGTACCCGTCGTCGTGACGACCCACGGCGGGGACATCTACGCGCTCCGCGCGGCTCCCCTCGTCCGGCTCAAGCGCTGGATCTTCGGACGGTCGGCGCACGTCACCACCGTGAACTCCGAGATGCGCGAGCGCCTGACCGAGTGGGGCGTCCCCGAGTCGCGCGCGACCGTGATCCCGATGGGTGTCGACCTCGGCCCGGCCCGCGACACCCGTGCCCGCGTCGCGCCGCAGGAGCACCACGTCGTCGCCGTCGGTCGTCTGGTCGAGAAGAAGGGCTTCGGCAACCTGATCGAGGCACTCCGTGGCCTGGGCGACGACGTGCCCTGGCGGCTCACCGTGGTCGGCGACGGCCCGTACCGCGCCCAGCTCGAGCAGCAGGCGGCGGGTCTGCCGGTGACGTTCCTGGGCCAGCGGGGCCGCACCGAGGTGCTCGAGACCCTCGCGTCGGCCACCGTCGTCGCGGTGCCGTCGATCCCCGCGGCGAACGGCGACCAGGAAGGCCTGCCGGTCACCCTGCTCGAGGCCGCGGCGGTCGGGGCCGCGATCGTGGCGAGCGACCTGCCGGGCATCCGGGACGTCGTGCAGGACGACGTGTCCGGCGTGCTCGTGCCCCCGGGCGACGTCCCGGCGCTCCGCGCAGCACTGCAGCGCGTCCTCACCGACGACGCAGCACGCTCGCGATACCAGGAGCAGGCCGTCGTCTCGGCGGCGGAGTTCTCCACCGAACGGATCGGCGAGCGCTACCGGGCGGTGCTGCGCGCAGCCATCGGCTGACGACGCGGCGAACACACCGGAGGCCCGGTGCCGGTCCCACGGACCGGCACCGGGCCTCCTGTCGGTCGCGGCTAGCGCCCCATGCCGCGGTACGTGAAGCCGGCGGCGGTCCACGCGTCACGATCGAGGCAGTTGCGGCCGTCGATGACGACCGGCGACGCCACGAGTGCGGCAGCGGCGGTGGCGTCGAGCTCCCGGAACTCGGTCCACTCGGTGAGCACGAGCACGAGCTCCGCCCCGCCCAGCGCCTCGGCCGCACTCTCGACGTAGTCGAGCTCGGGGTGCACGCGGCGTGCGGTGACGACGGCCTCGGGGTCGTACGCCGAGACGACGGCGCCGAGTTCCTGCAGGCGGGCTGCGATGTCCAGGGCCGGCGAGTCGCGGACGTCGTCGGAGTTCGGCTTGAAGGCCAGGCCGAGCACCGCGACGCGCTTGCCGCTGACGACCCCGCCGAGCAGCTCCTGCGCCAGCTCGACGACGTGCGCGCGACGGCGCAGGTTCGTGGCGTCGACGTCAGCGAGGAACGCCAGGGACTCCCCGACGCCCAGCTCGTTCGCCCGCGCCTGGAACGCGCGGATGTCCTTCGGCAGGCAACCGCCACCGAAGCCGAGGCCGGCGTTCAGGAACTTCCGGCCGATGCGGGCGTCGTGGCCGATCGCGTCGGCGAGCGCCGTCACGTCGGCACCGGCGACCTCGGCGATCTCGGCCATCGAGTTGATGAACGAGATCTTGGTGGCGAGGAACGCGTTGGCGCTGATCTTCACGAGCTCGGCGGTGGGCAGGTTGACGACGAGTCGGGGCGTGCCGGTGGACAGCGCCTCGGCGTAGACCTCGTCGAGGGCGGCGACGGCCTGTTCGCCGGCCTCGCCGTCCGGCACGCCGTAGACGAAGCGGTCCGGCGCGATGGTGTCCTGCACGGCGAAGCCCTCACGCAGGAACTCGGGGTTCCAGACGAGCGTGGCACCGGGGACGGCCTCGCTGACCTCGGCGGCCAGGCGTGCGGCGGTGCCGACGGGCACCGTCGACTTGCCGACGACGAACTCGCCGGCGGACAGGTGCGGGGTGAGCGCGGCGACGGCGGCGTTGACGTAGGTCAGGTCCGCGGCACCGGTGGGGCCCTGCGGGGTGCCGACGGCGAGGAAGTGCACGCGGGCACCGGCGACCTCGGCCATGTCGGTGGTGAAGCGGATCCGACCGGACTCGAGGGCCTCGGTCAGGATCTCGGGCAGGCCGGGCTCGAAGAAGGGGGCCTCGCCCGCGGCGAGCCGCTCGATCTTGGTGGGGTCGACGTCCACGGCGACGACCTCGTGTCCGAGTTTGGCCATGGAGGCGGCGTGCACGGCACCGAGGTAGCCGCAGCCGATCACAGAGATACGCACGTCGAAGAAGGTACCGGTTTCTCGCCGAACTCTCATCACGGCACCCGCAGCGGCGCCCGCGGCGACGGTCACAGCGGCCGGGTCAGGCCCGCACGTCGCCCCACGGCGGACGGTCCGGACCGCCGACGATCTCGTCCCAGTCCGGCTCACGGTGCCGGCGTCTGGCCTCGTAGGCCTCCACCAGGTCGTGCAGGACGGCGACGACGAGGTCGGCGTGCGGCACGTCGGCGAGGACGACGGCGGGGTCGTCGCCGGGGAACACGAGCACGTCGCCGGAGCGGAACAGCCCCTGCAGCCCGCGGCGCCGCACGGTCACGTCGTAGCCGCGGGAGTGCAGGAGCTCCCGCCGGGTCCGCGTGCCGAGTCCGTTGACCACGACCAGGCGACGCGTGGTGACGACGTACCGCTCCGACATCCAGCGGAACAGCGGGACGGCGCCGCCGAACACGACGAGCACCACGACGACGAGCGCGACGACGGCGTTCAGCCACGCCAGCTGCGCCTGGAACACGCCGAAGCCGAACCCGCCGGCCGCGGTGACGAGCACGACGAACACCGCCGGGCGCACCAGCCGACGGGCGTGTGGTCGCAGGCGTGCGACGACACGTTCGGGCGGGGGCTCGGCGGTCATGCCGTCATGCATACCGCAGGTGGGTGACGTCCCCCACCGCGACGCCCCTGGTGCCGCCCGCCTGGTCCCGGATCGTGATGCGACCGGCGTCGTCGATGCCGGTGGCGTCGGCCTCCTCGACGGTGCCGTCCGGCAGCTCGAGGCGGATGCGGCGACCGATCGTGCCGCACGCGGCGCGGACGTGGGACCGGACCGTCTCGGCGGCGGGACCCCCGGTGACCAGGCCGGCCACCGCCTCCAGGACGGACCGCAGGAAGGCGGACAGGACCGCGTCGGCCAGGGCGGGTGCGTCGTCGACCGCGCCGGCGAGCAGGAGCGAGGTGGACGTCGGGGTGGGCAGCCGATCAGCCGGGATCGTCAGGTTCACGCCGGCCCCGACCACGACGCTGCCGTCGGCGGCGACCTGGCAGAGGATCCCGCACACCTTGTCCCCGGCGACCTGCACGTCGTTCGGCCACTTCACGACGACGTCCGCGCCGGCGGGGAGCGCCGACGCGATCGCGTCGCGCATCGCCGCCCCGGCGACCAGCGGCAGCCAGCCGCGGTCGTGGTCGTCCAGGTCCGCACGGACGAGCACGCTGGCGGCCAGCGTCTCACCGGCCGGAGCGGTCCAGGTGCGGTCGAGCCGACCCCGGCCCGCGGTCTGGTGCAGGGTCGCGACGACGCTGCCGTGCTGCTGCCCGGGGGCGGCGGCGAGCAGGTCCGCGTTCGTGGACCCGGTCTCGGCGGGGGTGGTGATCGTCGCGCCCGCCGACCGGACAGCCTCGCTGGTGGCGGGGAACGACGGCGACGGGGATGTGGACATGCACGCAAATGTACGGGCAGGAACCGTGGGGGTCCTCCAACCGGCAGCGTGGCACCCGCCGGTAGGGTGAGCGGGTGACTTCAGGAGACACCCCCGATCTGTCGACGACGGCCGGCCGACTGGCCGACCTCCGCGACCGGTACCACGAGGCCGTGACCGCCGCGGGCGAATCCGCCATCGCCAAGCAGCACGCGAAGGGCAAGGGCACCGCGCGCGAACGCATCGAGCAGCTGCTCGACGAGAACTCCTTCGTGGAGTTCGACGAGTTCGTGCGGCACCGCACCACGTCGTTCGGCATGGACGCCAAGCGCCCCTACGGTGACGCGGTCGTCACCGGCGTCGGCACGATCCACGGCCGCAACGTCGCCGTCTACGCGCAGGACTTCACGGTCTTCGGCGGGTCGCTCGGCGAGGTCGCCGGCGAGAAGATCATCAAGGTCATGCAGCACGCGCTGAAGACGGGCGTGCCGATCATCGGCATCCTCGACTCCGGCGGCGCCCGCATCCAGGAAGGCGTCGTCGCGCTCGGCAAGTACGGCGAGATCTTCCGCCTGAACACCCAGGCCTCCGGCGTCATCCCGCAGCTGTCCATCGTGATGGGCCCGGCGGCCGGCGGTGCGGTGTACTCCCCCGCCCTGACCGACTTCGTCATCATGGTCGACAAGACCAGCCACATGTTCGTCACCGGCCCCGACGTCATCAAGACCGTCACGGGCGAGGACGTCGGCTTCGAGGAGCTCGGCGGCGCCCAGACGCACAACGCGGTCTCCGGCGTGGCCCACTACCTGGCCGAGGACGAGACCGACGCGCTCGACTACGCGCGCTCGCTCATCGGGTTCCTGCCGGACAACAACCTGTCCGACCCGCCGGCCTACGACGTCGCCCCGGAGCTCGAGACCACCGACGCCGACCACGAGCTCGACCTCGTGATCCCGGACTCGACGAACCAGCCGTACGACGTCACCACGATCATCGAGCACATCGTCGACGACGGTGAGTTCCTCGAGGTCCAGCCGCTCTTCGCGCCGAACATCCTGATCGGCTTCGGCCGGGTCGAGGGCCGCACGGTCGGCATCATCGCGAACCAGCCGCAGGCGATGGCCGGCACGCTGAACATCGACGCCGGCGAGAAGGCCGCCCGCTTCGTGCGGTTCTGCGACGCGTTCGGCATCCCGATCCTGACCCTGGTGGACGTGCCCGGCTACCTGCCCGGCACCGACCAGGAGTGGACCGGCGTCATCCGCCGCGGCGCGAAGCTGCTGTACGCCTACGCCGAGGCCACCGTCCCGCTCGTCACCGTCATCACCCGCAAGGCCTACGGCGGCGCGTACATCGTGATGGGTTCCAAGCAGCTCGGCGCCGACATCAACCTGGCGTGGCCGACCGCCGAGATCGCCGTCATGGGCGGTCAGGGTGCCGTCAACATCCTGTACCGCGCCGAGATCAAGCGCGCCGAGGAGTCCGGCGAGGACGTCGCCGCGGTCCGCACGAAGCTCGCGAACGAGTACACGTACAACGTCGCGTCGCCGTACCTGGCGGCCGAGCGCGGTGAGCTCGACGGCATCATCCAGCCGCACGCCACGCGCGTGTCGGTCATCAAGGCCCTCCGGTCGTTGCGGGGCAAGCGCGCCACGCTGCCCCCGAAGAAGCACGGGAACATCCCCCTCTGATGGGTCGCCACGCAGCAGCCGTACCCTCGGACGAGCCCGCTTCAGTGGCGGACGTCCGGGTGGTCTCCGGCGACCCCACGCCCGAGGAACTCGCCGCCGTCGTGGCCGTGCTGCAGCGCCAGGCCGACGAGGCCGCTGCCGCCGGACGCGCCGCCGTGGTCGTCGAGCCCCGCACCGGGTGGGACGCCGCGGCCCGCGGACTCCGCCGCCCGCTCGATCACGGACCGGGCGCCTGGGGCCGATCGCTCCGCTGATGTACCCCTGGTGCGCGGGCGGCCGGGACGGTTGCAGGGCGCACTTCCCGGTCGGCATCCCCTCACTCGGGGGACACGTTCAGCGGATACGGACCGGAAATGCCGGAATTGTCCCCCATAATGACGACTGACATGCAGCTCGTGCGTGGGCATAGTAGTTGGTGTTCGGTGTCCTTCAACGAAAGACATCGCAGGACGGTGGCCGACTAGGGTACGAAGCCACCGCCCGCTGCGAGGCAGGGCGACATTCGGGTTGTCGCTCAGCCTCGGGTCGTGAACGGGCCGGTCGGTATCCGACCGGCCCGTTCCCCGTTTCCGGGGCGTGTGGCGCGTGCGGGCGGGCGTCGGTGCGGTTGGCGCGGGCGATGCGGAACGACACCGTCGACGTCGTACGACAACGACATGGTCGCTTCCGTGCGCGCGCCAGCCCGGCGCACCCACGTGACGGCCGGGAGGCCCGTGGCGGGGCCGCCACGGGCCTCCCGGCTGTCCCCCATCGCGTCCACCGCCGCCCGCACGCCCGGCGCTCCACGCGCGTCCGCACCGCGTCCCCACCACGTCCGCGACGATCCACGCGTCGATCACGTGGTGCATCGTCGCGACGCGCGTGCCGCGCGCTGTACCGAGCGCGCCGCGCGCTACGCGGGCTCGTGCCGCGGGATCTCCAGCCAGAGCGCGACGGAGTCGTCCTCGTCCCCGTCGTCGTCGTCCATCCCCGCTCCGAGCGCCGCGGACTCGCTGGCCGCGCCGTCGAGGCGGAGTCCGACGACGGTCACCGCGGAGTCGGAGCCCTCGCCGACCGTCCGTACGATGACGTTGTCGGCATCGCGGGCCTGCCGGAGCGCCTCGGCGACACGGGCGTGGATGCGCCGGATGTCCGGGGCGTCCAGGTCGTCGAGCCCGCCGTCGTCGTGCAGCTGGACGGTCGCTCCGCGGCGACGCAGGCGCATCACCTCGTCGCGGACGTCGTCGGACAACAGGGACCGGCCCCGGATCTCGTCGCGGATGGCCTGCTCGAGGTGCAGGCACTCGGCGCGGTCGGCGTCGTCGAGGTCGCCGCAGGAGTCGATGATGCGCTGCAGCATCGGCAGGGCCATCCGGGTGGTCTGACTCAGGCGGAACTGCCGCTCGAACACGTGGGCGTCCTGCGCGGCCTGCCAGTCGGCGGTCTCCTGCTCGGCGAGGACGAGTTCCCGGGTGTTCCGGATGGCGCGGCTCATCGCGGCGGCGAAGACCGTGGCGATCGCGACCCAGGCGACGCTGCCGACCACGCCGAGCCCACCGAGCGAGCCGAGGCCGGCCCAGGCGACGGTGTACACGGTCAGGAACAGCACGCCGGCCCACGCGAAGGGGCCCCGGCCGCGCACGACGAGCACCACCATGAGCGTGCCGATGGCCGCTATCCACCAGGTGGCGGAGCCCGGACCACGACCATCGACGAGGACGGGGGCGGCGATCACCGGCATCACGATGGCGGTGGCGAGGGAGAAGCAGGCCGTCCAGACCGGCAGGACCCTGCCGGGGACGAACAGTGCGAGGCCGGTGGCCGCGGCGTACAGGACCATGCAGGCGATGATCGGGGCGACCTGGTCGACGCGCGGCAACGTGGCCGCGGCGAGGACCAGGTGGTAGAGGGAGAACAGCGACGCCAGGCCGAGGGCGATGCTCGCCGGCAGGGAGACCTTCATGCGGTCGTCCTCGCGGCCGGCGACCACGTCAGCACGATGCGGGTGCCCTCGCCCGGGGCGGTGTGCACCTCGGCGCGACCGTCGACGGTCGCGACCCGCTCCACGATGGAGCGGCGGACACCGAGCCGTTCGGCGGGGATGGCCGCGACGTCGAACCCGCGGCCCTCGTCACCGACCTCGACGAGCACCCCTTGGCCCTGCTGCTCGATGCGGACCCAGCGGGAGACGTCAGCGTCGCCGGCGTGCTGCACGCTGTTCACCGCGGCCTGCAGCGCCGCCGAGGCCAGCGCGTCGGCGACCGACGCGGGCAGGCGGACCGACCCGGTCGGCGTCGGGACGAGGCGGACCGGAGCGGGCAACGCACCGACCCCCTCGCGGATGCGTGCCCGGAGTTCCCCGAGGGCGACCGGCGCGACGTCACCGGGACCGTCGGTGGCGGCGGCCTCGAGGTGGTCGATCGCGTTCCGGGCCATCCGCGCGGCGAGGGTCTTGGCCTCGAGCGTGTCGGCACGGGCGGCGGAGAGCAACGTCGTGAGCACGCTGTCGTGCACGATGGCGTCCACCTGCACCCGCTCGACCTCGGTCGCGTGTTCCCGGATGGCGAGCGAGTACCGCCGCACCGCCGTGGACTGCGCCGTGTCGACCGACGTGGCCGCACGCCGCAGCACCACCGCGATGACGAGCACCGCACCGCTGAGCAGCGCCGTGTACACGCCGTCGAGCAGGACCGCGAGGACCCCGACGTCGCCGCCGAGCGGGCTGAGCCGGATGACGACGTAGACCGCCGGCACGAGCGCCGTGTAGACCGTCGCACGCCACGTGGCGAAGCCCATCGCCGCCGCCGTGCAGCCGACCGTGCAGAACCACCACGGCCACGGCTGCTGCGCCGACGGGATGGGCTCCTGCACGGTCGCCGTCCACGTCACGAGCACGACGAGGAACAGCAGCGCGCAGACGATCTGCGCCAGCTGCGCGACCCGCTGCACGAAGGCCGAGACCCCGATGAACACGAACGACGCCGCGAGGGCGAGCATCAGCGTCGGCCCCCAGAACGGGTCGAGGTACGGCAGCTGCTGCAGGACCGCGGGTGCGTCGACGATGCCGAGGCCGATCGCCGC
The DNA here is from genome assembly GCF_003234605.2 of Curtobacterium sp. MCPF17_021. Taxonomy (NCBI): domain Bacteria; kingdom Bacillati; phylum Actinomycetota; class Actinomycetes; order Micrococcales; family Microbacteriaceae; genus Curtobacterium; species Curtobacterium sp. MCPF17_021. The sequence continues at coordinate 2,524,479 of NZ_CP126252.1, forward strand.
CATCGCGAGGAGGATCGCGAACGCGCGCTCGACCGACGCCTGCGTGATCGAGGCACGGACGCTGCGCGCCGGATCGGCGCCGAACGGCGCCGGTTCGACGACCGTCCGCGCCGACTCAGCCGCGGTCGCCATCCGTGTCAGCGACCGTCGCCGTCGGGGTCGATGCCCGAGTCGAGCCCGGGGAGGATCCCGTCCTCGACGGCTCGACGCAGCAGGTCGACCTTCGTCGGGGCCGGGCGACCGACCTCGACGTACTTCACACGGATCCGGTCGAGGTACTCACGGGCCGTCGAGTAGCCGATGCCGAGCTGCTGGGCGGCGAGCTTGAGCGGGAGACCCGAGGCGTAGAGGTGCAGGATCTCGCGCTCGCGACGGCCGAGCTGCGCCTTCGCGAAGTCACGGTCGGCGTCGATGGCACTCGCCCACTCGAGGTTGTTGAGCACGTCACCGCGTGCGACGGTGGCGACCGCCGCCATCACCGTCTTGGTGGCCGAGGACTTCGGGATGACGCCGGCAGCCCCTGCTGCGAGCGCCTCACGCACGTTGGCGACACGGTCCGCGATGGAGTGCACGAGCACCGCCGATCCCGTCCCCTGCACGCCCTTGACGTTCTCGGTCACGGTCGAACCGTCACCGAGGGACAGGTCGAGGACGACGACGTCGACCTCTCGCCCGTCGAGGTTCTGGACGTACTCGGGGACGCTGGCGGCGGTGAGCACCACCTCGAACCCCTCGTTCTGGCACGCCGCCTGGATCCCGAGTCGGACGGACTCGTGGTCGTCGACGATCGCGACCCGGACCGGCCTGGTGGCCGCCCCCGACGTCTCGGTGCTGGTGGTTGTCGTTCCTGCTGCCACAGTGGCCTCTCGTTCCGATGCGCGACGCCGGCCCCTGAAACCGGAGTGCCATCAACGACCCAGGATACCCAGCCCGGACTCAGGTGCGGGGCTTCTCCGCTGCGCCACGCTGGCCGGTCCGCCGATTGGTGGACACCCCGACACGCAAGGACCGCGGTCGAGCGACCCCCGGACCTCAGCGCCTGGGGACCAGGCGTGCGACGGCTTCCAAGTGGTGCGTGTGCGGGAACAGGTCGAAGGCCCGCAGTGCTTCGAGCCGGTAGCCGAGGTCGGCGAACGTCGCGACGTCGCGGGCCAGCGCCACCGGGTCGCACGCCACGTAGACGACCTGCTCCGGCTGGAGCGCGGCGATCTGCACGACCACGTCACGTCCGGCGCCGGCGCGGGGCGGGTCGAGCACGACCGTGCCGGCGCGGAAGCGGTCCTTCTCGGCGCGCGAGGCGTTGGCCACCGTGTTCGTCAGCCAGCGGTCCACGCGGCCGGTCTCGGCGCGGGCGCCGAGCCATTCGGACAGGTTCTCCTGCGCGTGCTCGGTGGCACGGGCGGCGCTCTCGACGCTCGTGATGCGCGCCTTCGGGCCGACCAGGTCGCCGAGGGCGGCGGCGAGCAGGCCGACACCGCCGTACAGGTCCAGGTGGGTGCCCTCGGGGTCGAGTCGGTCACGGTCGACCAGGTCCTGCACGGCCTCGGTGAGCACGGTCGCCGCGGCGCGGTGCACCTGCCAGAACCCGTTGTCGTCGACCTGGAACGTGCGCTCCCCCACGACCTCGGTCACCACGGTGGGCTTCTGGTCGTCGATGACGAGCCGCGCGCCCTCGGAGCCACTCGGTGCGAGGACGTCGATGACCGAGGACCCCGGCAGCGCACCACGGCCGAGCGGGGCGCTCTGCTGCACGACGGCGGTCGCGAGCGGCAGGCCGGTCACCGGGATGACGGAGTGGGAGCGGGCCGCGAACGGGCCGGCGGTGCCCTGCTCGTCGACGTGCAGCCGGACGCGCGTGCGCCAGCCGAGGCCGTTCGCCGCGTCGTCGCCGGGCGCGGCCTCGACGACGACGTCGTGGCCGAGCACCTCGGCGAGGTCCATCCGCGCGAACCGCGCGAACGAGTCGACGAGGACGTCGTGCTTGAGCGTGCGCTGGTGTGCGAGGGCGATGTGACCGAACTCGGCACCACCCGGGCGCGTCTCGGGGTCACGCTCGAGCGCGGCCTCGGGCCAGACGTGGTCGACGCGGTGCTCGCTCGGCGTGATGACGCTGACCGTGTCGGCGCGCCAGAACGACTTCTTGCGGTCCTCGGTCACCCGGGCGACGACGCGCTCCCCGGGGATCGCGTCCGAGACGAAGACCACCCGTCCTTCGTGCCGTGCCACCGAGATGCCGCCGTGGGCGATCCCGGTGACGTCGAGTTCGAGCAGCGTGCCGACGGATTCACCCATGGTGAGATGGTCCCATGCGTCTGTACCTCGCGAGTACATCCCCCGCCCGCCGAGCACTGCTCGCCCAGTCCGGGATCGAACCCGTGCTCGTGTCCCCCGGGGTCGACGAGGACGCCGTCGGCGCCGCAGCAGCGGCATCCCTCGGCCGCGACCTGACCGGTCCGGAGCTCGTCTCGCTCCTCGCCGTCGCGAAGGCGTCCGCAGTCGCCGACTCCGTGGTCGCCGGGTCACCGGTCGACGGAGTGGTGTTCGGCGGCGACTCCGCGTTCGAGGTCGACGGACAGCTGTACGGCAAGCCGCACGACCCCGCGGTCGCCCGGGAGCGCTGGCGGCAGATGCTCGCCGCCGGCGGCGGGACCTTGTGGAGCGGACACTGCGTGATCGATCGACGACGCGACGACCGGCACCGGAACCCGGAACCGGCCACGGGACGGCCTGGAGGCGCGGCACCGGCCCGCACCGTGCCTCCCGTCCGGTCCCTGGTCACGTCCGCCGCCGGCGTCCCGCAGCTGGGTGACGTCCCGCCCGGCGGGTCGGCGCTGGCCGCCGCCGGCGACCGCGTGGTCGCGGTCGACAGCGCGGTGCTGACCTTCGCCGACGACGTGTCCGTCGACGAGATCGACGCGTACGTCGCGACGGGCGAGCCGCTCGAGGTGGCGGGTGCCTTCACCATCGACGGTCGGGCCGCGGCGTACATCACGCGGATCGACGGGGCACCGTCCGCCGTGATCGGGATGTCGCTGCCGGTGCTGCGGTCGATGCTCCTCCGGGGCTTCGGTATCGCCTGGCACGATCTCTGGGCTCATTAGACGCGGCGCACTGTAGACATCCACACCTGTTCCGGGTGGTTCTTTGTGGGTGCCAGTCAAAACGCACTCCCGCCGCACGAATACGCTGCTGTGTCATGCCCCGTATCAGCAAGGTCCTCATCGCGAACCGCGGCGAGATCGCCGTCCGCATCATCCGCGCGGCCCGCGACGCGGGCAAGGCATCGGTCGCGGTCTACGCCGACCAGGACCGCGATGCCCTGCACGCCCGCCTCGCCGACGAGGCCTACGCGCTGAACGGCACCACGAGCGCCGACACGTACCTCGTCATCGACAAGATCATCTCGGTCGCCCGCCGCTCCGGCGCGGACGCCGTGCACCCGGGCTACGGGTTCCTCGCCGAGAACGCCGACTTCGCCCGCGCCGTCATCGATGCCGGGCTCGTCTGGATCGGCCCGTCGCCGGAGTCGATCGAACGCCTCGGCGACAAGGTCTCCGCGCGCCACGTCGCCGAGAAAGTCGGCGCACCGCTCGCCCCCGGCACCATCGAGCCCGTGCAGGACGTCTCGGAGGTCTTCGACTTCGTCGACCAGGTCGGTCTGCCCGTCGCGATCAAGGCGGCGTTCGGCGGTGGCGGTCGTGGTCTGAAGGTCGTCCGCGACCGTGCCTCGGTCGAGGAGCTCTTCGAGTCCGCCACGCGTGAGGCGATCGCCGCGTTCGGTCGGGGCGAGTGCTTCGTCGAGAAGTACCTGGACAAGCCGCGCCACGTCGAGACCCAGTGCCTGGCGGACGAGCACGGCAACGTCGTCGTGGTCTCCACCCGCGACTGCTCGCTGCAGCGACGCCACCAGAAGCTCGTCGAGGAAGCCCCGGCGCCCTACCTGACGTCCGAGCAGCAGACCGCACTGTACGAGTCGTCCAAGGCGATCCTGCGCGAGGTCGGCTACGTCGGCGCCGGCACCTGCGAGTTCCTCATCGGTGCCGACGGCACCGTGTCGTTCCTCGAGGTGAACACTCGCCTGCAGGTCGAGCACTGCGTCTCCGAAGAGGTCACCGGCATCGACCTGGTGCGCGAGCAGTTCCGCATCGCCGAGGGTGGCGTGCTCGACTACTCGGACCCCACGCCGCGGGGACACTCGTTCGAGTTCCGCATCAACGGCGAGGACCCGGGTCGCAACTTCTTCCCCGCGCCCGGCCCGGTGCACGCCTTCAACGCACCGTCCGGCCCCGGCGTCCGTGTCGACTCGGGTGTCGTCTCCGGTGACGTCGTGTCCGGCTCGTTCGACTCGATGCTCGCGAAGCTGATCGTCACCGGCGCCACCCGTGCCGAGGCGCTGGAGCGTTCGCGTCGTGCACTCGCCGAGTTCGAGGTCACCGGCCTGCCGACCGTGCTCCCCTTCCACCGTGCCGTGGTGTCCGACCCGGCGTTCGCGACGGCCGACGACGAGCCGTTCAGCATCTACACGCAGTGGATCGAGACCGACTTCGTCAACGACATCCCGGCGTGGAGCGGCTCCCCCGAGGAACTGCCGGCCCCGGCTGCGCGCGACAGCGTCGTGGTCGAGGTGCAGGGCAAGCGCATCGAGGTCACCATGCCGTCGATCGTCGGTGGCGGTGCTGCCGGCGGCGTCGCCGGTCGTCGTCCGGCCGGCCCCACCGCTCCCCCGAAGCGCCGCTCGTCGGCCGTCCGCGGGGGTCTGGCGAAGTCCGGGTCGTCCGTCGCGTCGCCGATGCAGGCCACCGTGGTGAAGCTCGCGGTCGCCGAGGGTGACACCGTGGTGAAGGGCGACCTGCTCGTCGTGCTCGAGGCCATGAAGATGGAGCAGCCCGTGCAGGCCCACAAGGACGGCGTCGTCACCGGGCTGAACGCCCCGGTCGGCCAGACGGTCTCGTCCGGTCACGTGCTGCTCGAGCTCGCGTAGCGCGGGGTTCCGTCTCGCAGCTCGGTTGGCGCCCCGCTGTGGTCATCGCGCCCCGACTCTTCGGGGCGCGATGACCGTCAGAGGGCGCGGATCGCAGCATGACGCCAAGCCGTACCCCAGTCCGGACCGAGCGGCACCCCGGCATCGTGCAGGATCCGCGGGAGCTGCCCCGCGGGCATCGCGTCCGCCCACATCACCCGTGCGAAGCCGTTGACCTCACGACGGCGACGGAGACGGTCCTCCCGGCGCTTCTCGTCGACCAGGGCGTCCGCCGCTGTCCGCCCTCGTCGCGGGTCGTCGTACTTCACCCGGCCGTCGAACTCGACTATCACCCCGGGTTCCGCGAACCACAGGTCCACCCGGTCGCGGAGCAGGCCGTCGTGCCGGAACTCCTGCTGCAGTACCGGGTCCGGAGCGCCGAGCACGTGCGCACCCCACCGTGTGATGCTCTCCCCCGGTGACTCGGCGAGCGGATCCGCGTGCTCGATCAGTTCTCGCGCGCGTCGATGCCCGCGAGCACGGCGACTCCCGAGCACTTCGAGGATCGTCGTCCGCTCGACGCCGCGCCGCAGGACCGCGTCGAGCACGACGATGGCACGCCACGGGTGTTCGCGAAGGGCGACGTCGACCGCGGTCTCGGTCAACGTCGTGACGGGCACACGGTCGACCTCGACGGAGGACGGTCGCCTGCCGGCGCTGCCGATGCGCTGGATGCTCTGTTTGACCTGGCCCCGGTCCCGCGACGGGTCGGTCACCGTGACACGCTCGCCGAACGCCCCTATCCACGGAAGTCCGAGCATCGCGACCGCTGACCGGTGTGACACCACGACGGAGCCCCTCCCGCCCGCGAGCACACTCCGGACGAGCATGCGATGTCGTTCGCGTCCCGTCATCGACGCCCACTCACCTGACCCGACGTACTTGCCACGGTGCACCCGGACGAGGGCGCCGACTTCCGCTGCACGACGGATCGCCGAGGCGCGGCCGGGGTCCTGCGCGAGGCCGACGGTCGAGATGGGTTCGTGTTCCATGCTCCGATGATCGTGACGCACGGTCCATCGCGAGCAGGGTTTGCGCGATCTGTGGACAGGCCACGGAGCAGCGCACCCCGTTGCGGGCATCGCGCCCCGAAGAGTCGGGGCGCGATGCCCGCAACGGGGCGCAACACGAACGAGCGGAGCGGACCGCGCCCTACGACACCAGGGGGCGCACCGCGGCGGCGAGGGCGTCGACCAGGCGCTGGGCCTCGGCGGGGGTCTCCGCGACCGTGTCGATGTAGACCTTCACCTTGGGCTCGGTGCCGCTCGGGCGGACGATCACCCGGGCGTCACCGGACAGGTCGTAGCGCAGGATGTCCGAGGGCGGGAAGCCCGCCACCCCGTCGGCGTAGTCCGTCACCGTGTGCACGTCGAGCCCACCGAGCGTCGTCGGCGGCGTGGCACGGAGCGAGGCCATGATCTCGCCGATGCGCGACAGGTCGTCGACACGGGTCGCGACCTGGCCCGAGGCGAACGCTCCGAACTCGGCGGCGAAGGCCTCGAGGTGGTCGGCGATGGTCGAGCCGGATGCGGCGAGCTCGTCGGCGAGGGACAGCAGTTCGAGCGCAGCCGAGATGCCGTCCTTGTCGCGCACGACCGACGGGTCGACCAGGTAGCCCAGGGCCTCTTCGTAGCCGAACAGCAGCTCGGGCACCCGCGAGACCCACTTGAAGCCGGTCAGGGTGTCGCGGTACTCCAGCCCGTGGCGCGCAGCCACCCGGGCCAACGCCGGCGACGAGACGATCGACGCGGCGAGCGTGCCGGTCGCGCCCGACTCGGACGCCCGTGCAGCGGCACGCCACCCGAGCAGCCAGCCGACCTCGTTGCCTGACAGCCGGCGGTACGACGGCGCACCGGCGTCCGTGGCCGTCGGGATCGCGAGCGCGAGCCGGTCGGCGTCGGGGTCGTTCGCGATCACCAGGTCGGCGCCGACGGCGAGACCACGGGCGATCGCCAGGTCCATCGCACCCGGCTCCTCGGGGTTCGGGAACGACACCGTCGGGAACGCACCGTCCGGATCGATCTGCTCCGGCACGACCGCCGGCTCGGCGAACCCGGCCGCGGCGAACACCGCGCGAGCGGTCTCCCACCCGACGCCGTGCATGGCCGTGTAGACGACCTTCGGCTGCTCCTCGACCCCGAGTGCCGGAGCGGGCACGATCGCGGCCGTGGCGGCCACGTAGGCGTCGACCAGGGCCGACGTCGCGACGGTGTAGTCCGTGCCGCGCGGCAGGTCGGTGACGGAGCCCGCGGCCACGGCGTCGATGGCGGCCGCGATCTCACCGTCGACGGGCGGCACGATCTGCGAGCCGTCGTCGTCCTGACCGAGGTAGACCTTGTACCCGTTGTCCCGCGGCGGGTTGTGGCTCGCGGTGACCATGACGCCAGCACCGACGTCCAGGTGCCGGACGGCGAACGCGAGCACCGGCGTCGGCAGGGCCGAGGACAGCAGGGTGACCTCGAGCCCGAGGCCGCGCATGACCTCGGCCGAGTCACGTGCGAAGACGTCCGAGTTCACCCGGCCGTCGTACCCGATCACGACGCTGCGCGAGCGCCCGGTGTCGATGAGGAACCGTGCGAGCCCCGCAGCGGCCTGGGTCACGACGACCCGGTTCATCCGCAGTGGGCCCCAGCCGAGCTCGGCACGGAGGCCGGCGGTGCCGAACTGCAGCCGGCCGTCGAACCGCTCGGCGAGCGCCCGGACAGCGGGACCGTCACCGTCGGCGGCCGCGTCGATCGCGGCGGCCAGCTCGTCGCGGGTCTCCGGGTCGGGGTCCTGCGCCAGCCACGCCCGCGCGGTGCCGAGCACCTGGTCGAGGTCGAGCTTCACGACGCCGGCTGCCCGAGTGCGGCGACCACGCGTGCGAGCAGGTCGGCGATCACCGGCTCGGCCTGCTTGCCGGCCTCGAGCACCTCGGTGTGCGACAACGGGGTCTTCTGGATGCCCGCGGCGAGGTTCGTGATGAGCGAGAACCCGAGGACCTCCATGCCGGCCTGACGGGCCGCGATGGCCTCGAGCGCGGTCGACATGCCGACGATGTGTCCGCCGATGGTCTTCGCCATCTGGACCTCGGCCGGGGTCTCGTAGTGCGGGCCGCGGAACTGCGTGTACACGCCCTCGTCGAGCGACGGGTCGACCGTCCGGGCCAGCTCGCGCAGCCGCGCCGAGTACAGGTCGGTCAGGTCGATGAACGTCGCGCCCTCGAGCGGGCTGTCCGCGGTCAGGTTGATGTGGTCGCTGATGAGCACCGGGGTGCCCGGGGTCCAGTGCTCCTTGATGCCGCCGGCGCCGTTGGTCAGCACCATGATCGAGGCACCGGTCGCCGCGGCCGTGCGGACGCTGTGCACGACCCGACGGACCCCGTGGCCCTCGTAGTAGTGGGTGCGGGCACCGATGACGAGCGCGTGGCGGCCGTCGGCGAGGCGGATCGACCGGATGGTGCCGGAGTGTCCGGGGACGGCCGAGGCGCTGAACCCGGGGACCTGCTCGGCCGGGATCTCGGACACGGTCTCACCGATGATGTCGGCGGCCTTGCCCCAGCCCGACCCGAGGGTCAGGGCGATGTCGTGCCGCTCGATGCCGGACTGTTCGGCGATGGCGGCGGCGGCGGCCCGCGCGACCTCGAACGGGTCGGCAGCGGGGTCGTTCAGCGGGTTCTCGGTGCTCATGCCCCAACTCTAAAGGGCGGACTACGCGCTCAGTGCTCGCCGAGCGCCCGGTCCACCGCCGCCGTGATCTCACCCTGGTCGAAGTGGTTCGCGATGACGATGACCTCGGCGTAGGTGTCGCCAATCGCCTCGACGAACTCCTGACTCGTCAGGATCACGTTGGCGTCGTCGGAGACGTCCCGCACGGACGCGACGTCCGCCGCGACGACCGACGCCGACAGCCCGAGGGCGTCGAGCGCCTTCTCGGCGTTCACCTTGAGGATGCCGCTCGAGCCGATGCCGGCGCCGCAGATGGTCACGATCTTCACGCGGAGACCCCCATGATCGCGCGGACCTCGTCCGCGGTGGTCGCCGCCGCGATCCGTCCGGTGACGGTGGCGTCGTTGAACAGGTTCGCGATCTCGCCGATCGACTCCAGGTGGGTGCCGACCTCGGCCACCGCGAGCCCGAGCACCACGCTGACGGGGTCGTTGTGCGGGTGGCCGAACGCCACCGGCGTCGCGAGCGTCACGATCGCGAGTCCGTCCCGCACGACCGCACCACCCGGCCGGGCGTGCGCGAACGCGAGCCCCGGCGAGATGACGATGTACGGCCCGTGCTCCTCGACCATGCCGATCATGGCGTCGGTGTACTCGTCGGTGGTGGCGCCCGACGCGACGAGCGCACCGCCGACCAGGCGCATCGCGTCACGCCACGCGGGCGCGTCCGCACCGAGGAGGACGGCGGTGTCCGGCAGCGGTGGCAGTCCCATGCGTCAGGCCTCCTGGTACCCGGCCGTGATGGTGGCGATGATCTCCTCGCGGTCCTCGAGCGGCAGGAACGACCCGAGCGCGGCGTTGATCTGGAACGCGGCCAGGTCGTCGAGGTCGTAGCCGAACGTGCCGGAGAGCAGCGCGAGTTCCTTCGACAGCGAGGTGCCGCTCATCAGGCGGTTGTCGGTGTTCACCGTGACGCGGAAGCCGAGCTGGTAGAGCACGTCGAACGGGTGGTCGGCGAGGTCGTCGCCCCACGCGGCGATCGCCCCGGTCTGCAGGTTGGACGACGGCGAGACCTCGAGCGGGATCTCGCGGTCACGGACCCACGAGGCGACCTCGCCCAGGGAGGCCAGCGTCGAGCCGTCCCCGGCGTCGGACAGGGCGACGTCCTCGAAGATGCGGACGCCGTGCCCGAGGCGGAGCGCCCGGCCGTCGACGAGCGCGGAGCGGATGGATGCGAGCCCGTCGGCCTCGCCCGCGTGGACGGTGACGGGGAACAGTTCGGACGCCAGGTAGTCGAAGGCGGCGCGGTGGTTCGAGGCGGGGAACCCGGCTTCGGCACCGGCGATGTCGAAGCCGACGACCCCGGCGTCGCGGTGCCGGACGGCGAGCTCCGCGATCTCGAGCGACCGGTCGGCGTGCCGCATCGCAGTGACGAGCTGGCCGACGCGGATGCGCCCACCGGCGGCGTCGACGGCTTCCTCGATGCCGGCCTGCACTGCCTCGACCGTCTGGTCGAGGGTCAGTCCGCCCTGCAGGTGCTGCTCCGGCGCCCAGCGGACCTCGCCGTAGACGACGCCGTCGGCGACCAGGTCCTCGACGAACTCGCGGGCGATCCGGGTGAGCTGCGGTGCGGTCTGCATCACCGACGTGGTGACGTCGAACGTCTTCAGGTACTCGACCAGGGAGCCGGAGTTCGACTGGTCGGCGAACCACTGCCCCAGCTCGGCCGGGTCGGTGGTGGGGAGCGACACACCCGCCGAGGCCGCGAGCTCGATGATGGTCGCGGGACGCAGGCCGCCGTCGAGGTGGTCGTGCAGCGAGACCTTCGGCAGGTCGTTGATGACCGCCCCGGCGTCGGGCAGGCGGTAGGTCGGGGCGTCGGCGCTCATGCCCCCAGGCTATCGGTGGTCACCGCCGCCGCGCAGGCACCTGTGCACAAGCCACGACGGAAGACACTGGAGGCTCCCCACAGGTGTGCAGGGAGCCTCCGGTCGGTCGGGTGGCCGGGTTCAGGACCCGATGCGCTCGCGCACGATCGGCCCCCGTGCCGCGGCAGCGGAGCCCGCCGGGCCGATGGTCCACGCGCCCTCGAGCGACTCCAGCGCGCGCGGGATCCGCGACGCGTCGTCGGAGTGCAGCGTCCAGAGCGGCTGGCCCTCGGCCACGGTGTCCCCCGGCTTGACGTGGAGCTCGATGCCCGCGCCTGCCTGCACCGGGTCCTGGGCGCGGGCACGACCGGCCCCGAGCCGCCAGGCCGAGACGCCGAACGGCAGCGCGTCCTGCTGCGTGAGGACCCCCGACGTCGGCGCGGTGACGACGTGCTGTTCGCGGGCCGCGGGCAACGTGGCGGACGGGTCCCCGCCCTGCGCCTCGATCATCCGACGCCAGGTGTCCATGGCGCGGCCGTCCGCGAGCGCCGCGGCCGGGTCGGCGTCGGGCAGTCCGGCCAGGGTGAGCATCTCGGTCGCGAGCGCCACGGTCAGCTCGACGACGTCGGCGGGGCCGCCGCCGGCGAGCACCTCGACCGACTCCCGCACCTCGAGCGCGTTGCCGATCGTCAGCCCGAGCGGGACCTCCATGTCGGTCAGCAGTGCCGAGGTCGCGACCCCGGCGTCGTTGCCGAGGTCGACCATGGTCTGCGCGAGCTCCCTGGACGCCTCGTAGGTCGGCATGAACGCGCCGGACCCGAACTTGACGTCGAGCACGAGCGCACCGGTGCCCTCGGCGATCTTCTTCGACATGATGCTCGACGCGATGAGCGGGATGCACTCGACCGTGCCGGTGATGTCGCGGAGCGCGTAGAGCTTCTTGTCCGCGGGGGCCAGGCCGGACCCGGCGGCGCAGATGACCGCGCCGACGTCCTGCAGCACCTGCATCATCCGGTCGTTCGAGATGGACGCCTGCCACCCGGGGATCGACTCGAGCTTGTCGAGCGTGCCACCGGTGTGGCCGAGCCCACGGCCGGACAGCTGCGGCACCGCGACGCCGAACGACGCCACCAGGGGCGCGAGCGGCAGGGTGATCTTGTCGCCGACCCCGCCGGTGGAGTGCTTGTCGACCGTCGTCTTGCCGAGCGACGAGAACGACATCCGCTCCCCCGACGCGATCATCGCGAGCGTGAGGTCCTTGATCTCACGCCGCTCCATCCCGTTCAGGAAGATCGCCATCGCCATCGCGGCCATCTGCGGGTCCTCGACGTAGCCGCGGGTGTACGCGTCGACGAGCCAGTCGACCTCGGCGGTGCTCAGGACCTCGCCGGAGCGCTTCGTGCGGATGAGGTCGACGGTGTCGAACGGCTCGACGGCCATGTCAGTGCTCCTGCTGGTAGGTGGCGAGGGTCCGCGGCCCGAAGGCGTCCGGCAGGACCTCGTCGATGGTGCGGATGCCGGAGAGCGTCTCGAGGAGCATGCCCTCGGTCGAGTGCTCGAACAGCAGCTGGCGGCAGCGGCCGCACGGCATCAGGGTCGCCCCGTCACCGTCGACGCACGTGAACGCGACGAGCTTGCCGCCGCCGGTCATGTGCAGCTGCGACACGAGGGAGCACTCCGCGCAGAGCGTCACCCCGTAGCTCGCGTTCTCGATGTTGCAGCCGGAGACGATCCGGCCGTCGTCGGTGAGCGCCGCGGCGCCCACCGGGAACGACGAGTACGGCGCGTAGGCGCGCCGCATCGCGGCCGTGGCGGCGTCCCGCAGGACGCCCCAGTCCACGTCGTCGGCCGGGAGGCCCGTGGCGGCGTCCGTCGGGTCGGTGGCGGTGACCGCCTGGTCACCTGCAGCGTGTGTGTCGGTCATGTGCCGTGCCTCCAGGCCGTCAGCTCTTGATGTAGGGCTTGCCGGACGCGGCTGGGCCGCGCGACTGCCCGACCAGGCCGGCCACGGCGAAGATCGTCACCACGTACGGCAGCATCAGCAGGAACTCGCTCGGCACGGGCGAGCCGACCGCGCTGAGGGTGTTCTGCAGGTTCGACGCGAAGCCGAACAGCAGGGCGGCGAGCGTGGCCTTGATCGGGTCCCAGCGGCCGAAGATCACGGCGGCCAGGGCGATGTAGCCCGCGCCCGCTGTCATGTCCTTCGTGAACCCGCCGGTGGCGTCGAGCGTGAAGTACGCACCGCCGAGGCCCGCGATCGCACCGGCGAGCGAGACGTTCCAGAACCGGGTGCTCGTGACGTTGATGCCCACCGTGTCGGCGGCCTGCGGGTGCTCGCCGACGGCGCGGAGTCGCAGACCCCAGCGGGTCTTGAACAGGCCGAAGGTGACGACCGCCACGGCGACGTAGGCCAGGTAGACGACGACCGACTGCTCGAAGAAGATCGGTCCGATGATCGGGATCTGGTGGAGCACCGGGACCTCGAACTTCGGGAACCGGATGCCGATGTTGAGCGTCTGCTGGTTCGGGGACAGCACCTGCGAGTACAGGAAGCCGGTCAGGCCCGAGATGAAGGCGTTGATGACGACACCGACGATGACCTGGTCGACCAGGTACTTGATGCTGAACGCCGCGAGGACGAACGACACGAGCACACCCGCGACGAGGGCACCGACGAGACCGACCCAGGGCGACCCGGTGAGCGAGGCGATGAGCGCCGAGGTGAACGCACCCGCGAGGAACTGGCCCTCGATCGCGATGTTCACCACGCCGACCCGCTCCGAGATGACGCCGCCGAGTGCACCGAAGACGAGCGGGACCGCGAGGCCGAGCGCACCGAAGAGCATGCCGGGGATGGTGATCGAGTCGCCGGCGACCGCCCATGCGAGGAAGCCGACCACGAAGACGATCGCGAACACCGAGGTCACCCAGAGCGGCACACGACGCGAGGCACGGGTCTCGACGATCGCGTACACCGTGGCGAGCGCGAGCAGCACGGTCACGACGATCCCGGTGGCCGTCGCCGGCAGCGGGAGGTTCGGCAGCGCGAAGAAGTCGCCCTTCGACGCCAGGCGGAGCGTCGCCGTTCCGGGACGGTGTCCGAAGCCGAACAGCACGAGCGCGAGCAGCGTGAACACGCCGTACCCGATCGGGAGCTTCCAGCTGCGGGTCGTCTCGACTGGGCGGTCGTCCAGGGGCATGCGCGGCGCGGCCGCGGTGGGGCTGAGGGTGCTCATGCGGCGACCGCCTTCTTGCTGTTCTTGCTCGTCTTCGTGCGCTTGCGTGCACCCGGCTGCGGGATCCGGAAGATCGCGCGGACGAGCGGCGGCGCCGCGATGAAGAGGACGATGAGGGCCTGGATGACGCCGACGATGTCGATCGGGATGCCGTTGGCGGCCTGCATGGCGTAGCCACCGTTCTTCAGCACGCCGAACAGGATCGCCGCCCAGAAGACACCCCACGGCTTGGAGCGGCCGAGCAGGGCCACGGTGATGGCGTCGAAGCCGATGCCGGCGTCGATGCCCGAGGTGAAGCCCGTGGTGACGGCACCCTGCACCTGGTAGGCGCCGGCGATGCCGACCAGGGCACCGGAGATGACCATGACCCAGATGGTCAGCGACGGGACGCTCATGCCGGCCACGCGGGCGGCACGGGGGTTCTCACCGATCGTGCGGAAGCGGAAGCCGAGCGAGGACTTGTTGACGAGCCACCAGACGACGACGACCGCGATGATCGCGACGATGAACCCGAGGTCCACGCCGTACCGCACACCGAAGAGCTGCGGCAGGAGCGCGCTGTCCTTCGTGGCGGGCGAGATCGGGTTGCTGCTGCCCGGGGCCTGCAGCAGGCCCGGGGTGCGGAGCAGGTAGCTGACCAGGTAGAGCGCGACGTAGTTGAGCATGATCGTGACGACCACCTCGTTCGCACCCGTCCGGGCCTTGAGCACCCCGACGATGCCGCCCCAGACCGCGCCGCCGACGATGCCGGCGATGATCGTGAGCGGGATGTGGATCGCGGCGGGGCCGTCGAACGAGAACCCGACCCAGCCGGCGGCAGCGGCGCCCATCAGGATCTGACCCTGGCCGCCGATGTTGAACAGCCCGGCGCGGAACGACAGCGCGATCCCGAGCCCGGCGGCGATGAGCGGCACCGAGTAGTCGACGGAGCGCGTGAGCGGCCCGATCGCCTGCTGGAACGAGTCCGCGCCGAAGTTGAACACCGAGCCCTGGAACAGCGAGGCGTAGGCGCCGCCGACCGCGGTGCCGATCGCCTGGAGCATGTCCGTCGGGCGGGCGAAGAAGTAGCCGGCGGTCGCACGGACGTTCTCGTCCGTCACCGCGATGAGGATGCCGCAGGCGACCAGCGCGAGGACGACGGCGAGCACCGTGACGAGCACGGAGCCGTTCAGGATCCCCTGCAGGGCGGCCTGCCAGCGGTCACCACCGGCGCCGTTGCGGCGCTCGGTGTCCTCCGCCGAGTCCGTCATCAGGTGCGGGGTCGACTCGACCTCCTGCAGACGGTCGTCGGTGAGCGGGGCGTCCGCGGTGCCGTGCGCAGCCGGGGTCGGCTGCTGCGTGTTGTCTGGCGGTGGGGTGGTCACGCTGCCAGCTCCGTTCCGGTCGTGGGTGTGGCTTGGATCTCGCCGGCCGAACCGGTCATGCGGCCAGCTCCGTTCCTTCTGGGATCTCCCCGGCCATCATGAGGCCGAGGACGTCACGGGGGGTGGTCGCGG
The DNA here is from genome assembly GCF_003234605.2 of Curtobacterium sp. MCPF17_021. Taxonomy (NCBI): domain Bacteria; kingdom Bacillati; phylum Actinomycetota; class Actinomycetes; order Micrococcales; family Microbacteriaceae; genus Curtobacterium; species Curtobacterium sp. MCPF17_021. Next base: position 2,539,745 of record NZ_CP126252.1, read on the forward strand.
GGACGATGCCGACGATGCCGCCGCGGTACATCACGGCGATCCGGTCGGCCAGGGCCACGACCTCGTCGAGCTCGGTGGAGACGACGATGACCGGCACACCGGTGTCGCGGGTGGCGACGATGCGCTTGTGGACGAACTCGATGGAGCCGACGTCGATGCCGCGCGTGGGCTGCGCGGCGACGAACAGCCGCAGCTCACGGCTCAGTTCGCGCGCCAGGACGATCTTCTGCTGGTTGCCACCGGACAGCCGACCGGCCGCGGTGGTGCGACCCGGCGTCCGGATGTCGAACTCGGCGATCTTCTCGTCGGCGAACGCGTCGCGCTCGGCCGAGCGGATCGTGCCGGCGCGGACGAACTCGGCGTGGTCGGCCCGGTCGAGCATCAGGTTCTCGGCGATCGTGAACTCGCCGACCAGGCCGTCCTCCTTGCGGTCCTCGGGGACGAAGCCGACGCCGGCGTCGAGCACCTGCTTGACGCTCCGCCCGGTGAGTTCCTTGCCGTCGAGGGTGATGCGGCCGGCGTGGGCGGGCTCGAGGCCGATGATCGCCTCGGTGAGCTCGGTCTGCCCGTTGCCCTGCACCCCGGCGATCGCCAGGACCTCGCCGCGGCGCACCGTGAAGGAGACGTCGTCGACGAGCACGATGCCGGACGGGTCGGTCACGGTCAGGTTCTCGACGACCAGGGCGTCGGCGCCACCGGTCGCAGGAGCCTTGTCGACCACGAGCGAGACGGCACGGCCGACCATCAGCGCGGCCAACTCGTTGTTCGTGGCGGTCGGCGATGCCTCGCCGACGACCTTGCCGAGACGGATGACCGTGATGCGGTCGGCGACCTCGCGCACCTCGCGGAGCTTGTGGGTGATGAAGACGATCGCGGTGCCGGCTTCGCGGAGCTGGCGCATGATGCCCATCAGCTCGTCGGTCTCCTGCGGGGTGAGGACGGCCGTCGGCTCGTCGAACACCAGCACGGAGGCGTCGCGGGACAGCGCCTTGATGATCTCGACGCGCTGCTGCACGCCGACGGGCAGGTCCTCGACCTTGGCGTCGGGGTCGACGTCGAACCCGAAGCGGTCGGAGATCTCCTGCACGCGCTTGCGGGCACCGGCCAGGTCGAGCCGCCCGCCGAAGGTGGTCTGCTCCTGCCCCAGCATGACGTTCTCGGCGACGGTGAACACGGGCACGAGCATGAAGTGCTGGTGCACCATGCCGATGCCGGCGCGCATGGCGTCACCGGGGCCGTCGAAGTCCTGCACCACGTCGTCGAGCAGGATCTCGCCCTCGTCGGCGTCGTACAGGCCGTACAGGACGTTCATCAGGGTGGACTTGCCGGCGCCGTTCTCACCCAGGAGGCAGTGGACCTCACCCGGCTCGACGGTGAGCGAGATGTGGTCGTTGGCGACCAGGGCGCCGAACCGCTTGGTGATGCCGCGGAGTTCGAGCTTCATGTTCGGGAGTCTATTTCTGTCTCGCGCGCGCCACGCGGGCGCACGGTGTCGCGTGCAGCCCGCGGATGCACGATGTGGTGTGCGCCGCCGGGCGCACGATGTGGTGTGCGCCGCCGGGCGCACGATGTGGTGTGCGCCGCCGGGCGCACGATGTGGTGTGCGCCACCCGGGCGCACGAGAACGCGGGCGAGGGATGCTCCCCCGCCCGCGTTCACCGGGTCAGGACTGGGTCTTGACCTTGATCGAGCCGTCGATGATGCCGGCCTTCACGTCGTCGAGCTCGCCCTGCAGGCCCTTGTCGACCTTGGACTCGAAGTCGTGGAACGGCGCGATGCCGACGCCGTCGTTCTCGAGGGTGCCCACGTACGGGTCCTTCGAGAACTTGTCGTCAGCCGCCTGCTCGACGACGTCCTTCACGGCCGGGCGCATGCCCTTCTCGACCGAGGTGAAGGCGATGTCCTTGTAGCGGGGGTCGGCCTCGTAGAGGTCGCTGTCCGCACCGATCAGGACGGAGCCGTTGTCGGCGTCCTTGATGGCCTCGGCAGCGGACTGGTAGATCGGGCCACCGACGGGGAGGATCACGTCGGCGTCCTGGTCGAGGAGCGTCTGCGCGACCGACTTGGCCTGCGTGCCGGCCTCGAAGCCACCGGTGAAGGAGCCCTTGCCGGTGTCGACGTTCCAGCCGACGACCTTGACGTCCTTGTCCTTCTGCTCGTTGTAGTACTTCACGCCGTCCGCGAAGCCGTCCATGAAGATGGTGACGGTCGGGATCTGCATGCCACCGAAGGTGCCGACGACGCCGGTCTTCGAGTAGGACGCCGCTGCGTAGCCGGCGAGGAACGCCGCCTGCGAGGTGTCGAACGTGATCGGCTTGACGTTCTTCGCGTCGATCGAGTTGTCGTCGATGATCGCGAAGTCGGTGTCGGGGTTCGCAGCGGCCTGCTTCTTCGTGGCGTCGGCCAGGTTGAAGCCGACGGTCACGACGAGGTTGCAGTTCTGGCCGATGAGCTGCTCGATGTTCGAGTCGTAGACGGTGGCGTCCTTCGACTCGGCCTCCTTGTAGGTGGCACCGAGGTCCTTGGCGGCGTCCTTCATGCCCTCGTAGCCGAGCTGGTTGAACGACTTGTCGTCGAACCCACCGGCGTCGGAGACCATGCAGGGGCGGAAGTCGGTCTTCTTCGCCGAGTCGGTGGTGGACGGCGCCGAGGCGCAGCCGGCCAGGACGGCGACGGTGCCGGCGAGCGCGAGGCCGCTGAGGACGACCTGTCGGGTACGAGATGTCACGGGTTGGTTCCTCCGGGGAGCGTGCCCGGACCACGTGCGTTCCGGGCGATCGTGGCGACAGTACACGACCGTCGGGTCGGTACAGGACCCGTTGCGGGGGTCCTGCGGATCGGTTACGGGATCGCGACCCCGCCGAAACGCGCCCGTAACGCGGGGCCACTCATTCACCCCCAGTTCGAGGGGTTTGTTGATGGAGCGCTACAGGACGTCGCCGCGGCCGCTGATCTTCAGGGCATCCACGACGCCCTTCACCCGCTGTGCGTTCGCGCTCGTGGTGACGAGCAGCGCGTCCGGGGTGTCGACGACGACGATGTCCTCGACGCCGATGAGCGAGATGAGCCGCTGGCTGTGCGAGATCACGATGCCGCTCGACGAGTCCGCCAGGATGCGGGCGCCGTCCCCGAGCACCGCGAGGTTGTTCGGCCGGCCGCCGGACTGCAGTTTGGCGAGCGAGGCGAAGTCGCCCACGTCGTCCCAGTCGAAGTCACCGGGGACGACCGCCATGCGCCCGGCGGCGGCGGCGGGCTCGGCGACCGTGTAGTCGATCGCGATCTTCTCGAGCATCGGCCAGACGGCGTCGACCACGGCGCCGCGTGCCGAGGTGTCCCAGGCGTCAGCGAGTTCGTTGATGCCCGCGAGCAGTTCGGGCTTCGTCCGGCCGATCTCGGCGAGCAGCACGTCGGCGCGGGCGATGAACATGCCGGCGTTCCAGAGGTAGTTGCCCTGCTCGACGTAGGAGCGGGCGGTGTCGAGGTCCGGCTTCTCGACGAATGACTTCACCGCGTGTGCGGTCGGAGCACCCTCGATGTCGAGCCCGGCGGTGTCGGCGTTGATGTAGCCGAAGCCGATCGCGGGTTCCGTCGGGGTGATGCCGATCGTGGTGACGTAGCCGGCGCGGGCGACGGCGACGGCCTCGCGCACCGAACGACGGAAGCCGCGGGCGTCCCCGATGACGTGGTCGGCGGCGAACGAGCCGATGACGACGTCGGGCTCGCGGCGCACCAGGATCGCCGCGGCCAGGCCGATGGCGGCCGTGGAGTCCTTCGGTTCGCTCTCGAGCACCACGTTGTGGTCCTCGACGCCTGGCAGCTGCGACTCCACCGCGACCCGGTGCGCACGGCCGGTGACCACCATGATCCGCTGGTCGCCGGCGAGCGGCGCCAGGCGGTCCCAGGTCTGCCGCAGCAGCGAGGTGCCGGAACCCGTCAGGTCGTGCAGGAACTTGGGTGCGTCCGCGCGCGACAACGGCCACAGGCGCGATCCAATGCCCCCTGCGGGGATGATCGCGTAGAAGTCTTCGAGAGCGTCAGCCACGCGCTCACCGTACCGGTCCCACCGGGTGGATCCTGGGTGGTCTCCGCACGATTCCCGCATGCGGGCTCCCGCAGCGTCGGCCGTCGCGTTGTTCACCCGGCGCGCGCGTCCCGTTCACGTCGTCGGCCCCGCCGGGTCACGTCACGCCCGGAGCATGGGCAGCACCATGAGCGCACGCAGCGTGGAGCGCGGCACGTCCCCCCGGACCGTCGCCGTCGTGACCGAGAGCTTCCTGCCCACCCTCAACGGCGTGACCACCAGTGTCCTGGCGGTCCTCGACCACCTGGAACGACGGGGTCACCGCGCGGTCGTGATCGCCCCGGACACCCCCGGCCTGGCGCAGTTCCGGTCGCGCAGCGCCGTCGAGCGCTACCGCTCCTTCGACGTCCACCGCATCCCCGCCGTCGCCTACCGCCAGTTCCCGGTGGCACTCCCCCACCCGGTGCTCGACACGATCCTCGCCGCCTCCGGCGCCGACGTGCTCCACGCCGCCAGTCCGTTCCTGCTGGGTGGGCGCGCGATCACGGCAGCCGGGAGGCTCGGCATCCCCTCCGTCGCCGTCTTCCAGACCGACGTGGCCGGGTTCGCCCGCCGCAACGGCCTGACCGCGACCGTCCCGTTGGTGCGGAAGATCCTCGGACGCATCCACGCCGGCGCCTCGCTGACGCTCGCCCCGTCGAGCGCGACGGCCACGATGCTCGCCGAGGACGGCGTGCCCCGCGTCGCCCGCTGGGGTCGCGGCGTCGACACCGAGCTGTTCCACCCCGCGCGCCGGTCGACCGGGCACGTGCGGGCACTCCGCCGCCGCCTGGCCCCGAACGGCGAGACCATCGTCGGGTACGTCGGACGACTGGCCCCGGAGAAGCAGGTCGAGCGGCTCGCCGAACTCGGCGGCGTCCCCGGCATCCGGGTCGTCGTGGCCGGAGGGGGTCCGTCGCGGGCGATGCTCGAACGTCGGCTCCGGCACCTCGACGTCACCTTCACCGGCCCCCTGCGCGGCGACGCACTCGCCGACGCGTACGCGGCGCTCGACCTGTTCGTGCACACCGGTCCGGCCGAGACCTTCGGGCAGACCCTGCAGGAGGCCCACGCCTCCGGCCTGCCGGTGATCGCGCCGGCGTCCGGCGGCCCCCTCGACCTGGTCGCCCCCGGGCTCGACGGCGAGCTGTACGACGCCGACGCTCCTCAAGCACTGCGGCACGCGGTCCTGCGGCTGCACCACGACCGTGCGCTCGCGGAGCGGATGGGTTCCGCCGGTCGGCTCCGGGTCGAGGGCACCACCTGGGAGGCCGTCGGCGACCAGCTCCTCGACCACCACGACACGGCCCGCACCATCGGCGCGCCGCCCGTCGGACGGGGCCTCCGGGCAGGTCGGGACGAGAAGGTCAGCGCCCGCGCATAGGATGGGTCGTGTTCCACACGAACACGAACGGCAAGGGCTCGCCGATCGGGCGAGCCCGTCCTATGGAAGGACGAGCTCATGGCTGAGCACACCGGCGGGGGTACGGCGACCGCGGTGCCCGACGTCTCGATTGAAGCTCCACGGGCTTCTCGGACGCCACAGGGCACGCTCTACCGCGGTTCGATCGGGATGTGGTCGTGGGTCCTCCACCGCATCACCGGTGTCGCGATCTACTTCTTCCTGCTCGTGCACATCCTCGACACGGCGCTCGTGCGGCTCTCACCCGAGGCGTACAACGCGGTCATCGGCACGTACAAGACCCCGATCATGAACCTCGGCGAGATCGCGCTCGTCATGGCCATCGTCTTCCACGCCTTCAACGGCCTGCGGATCATCCTGATCGACTTCTGGTCGAAGGGCCCGAAGTACCAGCGGGCCATGTTCTGGATCGTCATGGTCCTGTGGGCGGTGGCGATCGCGGGCTTCCTGCCCCGCCAGCTCATGAACCTCGTCGCGGACTTCAACTGAGGGGCACGAACATGACCACGCAGATCGTCGAACCTCCCCGCTCGGCCGCGGCCGCCCGCAGCACCACCAACTGGGAGAAGTGGGGCTGGATCTACATGCGCGCCTCGGGCGTGCTGCTCGTCGTGCTGATCTTCGGCCACCTCTTCGTCAACATGGTGGCCGGCGAGGGCGTCAAGCAGATCGACTTCGCCTTCGTCGCCGGCAAGTGGGCCAACCCCTTCTGGAAGGTCTGGGACTCGCTCATGCTGGTCCTCGCGCTCATCCACGGCTCGAACGGCATGCGCACGATCGTCAACGACTACGTGTCGAAGCCGGGCATCCGCAAGACGCTCCTCGTCGCGATCCTGGCCGCCTGCGTCGTGCTGATCGTCCTCGGGCTCCTCGTCTGCTGGACCTTCGACCCGTGCCCCGCCGGCGCCGCTGCCGCCGACCTGCCGTCCTTCTGCCCGGCGCAGTAGCACCACCACCGTTGCTGCCCGCGTTCCCACCGTCTACGGAAAGACCCCTGTGACCGAGACCACCGTCCACCACCACCAATTCGACATCGTCATCATCGGCGCCGGAGGCGCGGGTATGCGAGCCGCGATCGAAGCCGGCCCGAAGGCGAAGACGGCCGTCATCTCGAAGCTCTACCCCACCCGGTCGCACACCGGTGCGGCGCAGGGCGGGATGGCCGCGGCCCTCGCGAACGTCGAAGAGGACTCGTGGGAGTGGCACACCTTCGACACGATCAAGGGCGGCGACTACCTGGTCGACCAGGACGCCGCCGAGATCCTCGCGAAGGAGGCGATCGACGCCGTCATCGACCTCGAGAACATGGGCCTGCCGTTCAACCGCACGCCCGAGGGCAAGATCGACCAGCGCCGTTTCGGTGGCCACACCCGCGACCACGGCAAGTCCCCGGTCCGCCGGGCCTGCTACGCCGCCGACCGCACCGGGCACATGATCCTGCAGACGCTGTTCCAGAACTGCGTGAAGCTCGGCGTCGAGTTCTACAACGAGTTCTACGCGCTCGACCTCATCATGGTCGACGTCGTCGGTGACGACGGTGTCACCCGCCAGCAGCCGGCCGGCGTCGTCGCGTTCGAGCTCGCGACCGGTGAGCTGCACGTCTTCCACGCCAAGGCGATGATCTTCGCGACCGGCGGCTTCGGCAAGATGTACAAGACCACCTCGAACGCGCACACCCTGACCGGCGACGGCGTCGGCATCGTGTGGCGCAAGGGCCTGCCGCTCGAGGACATGGAGTTCTTCCAGTTCCACCCGACCGGACTCGCCGGGCTCGGCATCCTGCTGACCGAGGGCGCCCGCGGCGAGGGTGCGATCCTCCGGAACGCCTCGGGTGAGCGCTTCATGGAGCGGTACGCCCCCACCATCAAGGACCTCGCTCCGCGTGACATCGTCGCGCGCTGCATGGTGCAGGAAGTCGCCGAGGGCCGGGGTGCCGGACCGAACAAGGACTACGTGCTGCTCGACTGCACGCACCTGGGCGCCGAGGTCCTCGAGACGAAGCTGCCGGACATCACCGAGTTCGCCCGCACGTACCTCGGCGTCGACCCGGTCGTCGAGCCGGTGCCCGTCATGCCGACCGCGCACTACGCGATGGGCGGGATCCCGACGAACGTCAAGGCCGAGGTCCTGTACGACAACACCACCGTCGTCCCCGGTCTGTACGCCGCCGGCGAGTGCGCCTGCGTCTCCGTGCACGGCTCCAACCGTCTCGGCACCAACTCGCTGCTCGACATCAACGTCTTCGGCAAGCGCTCGGGCAACAACGCCGCCGAGTGGGTCCAGACCGCCGAGTTCCTCCCGCTGCCGGAAGACCCGGCGGCCGGCGTCCGCGGCATGCTCGACCAGCTCCGTGCCTCGACCGGCACCGAGCGCGTCTCCGCCCTCCGCAAGGAACTGCAGGAGGAGATGGACAAGAACGCGCAGGTGTTCCGCACGGACGAGTCGCTCGCCCGCGTCACCGAGACCCTGCACACGCTCCGCAACCGCTTCATGCAGGTCTCCGTGCAGGACAAGGGCAAGCGGTTCAACACCGACCTGCTCGAGGCCGTCGAGCTCGGGTTCCTGCTCGACCTGGCCGAGGTCGTCGTCTACTCCGCGCGCAACCGCAAGGAGAGCCGCGGCGGCCACATGCGCGACGACTACCCGAAGCGCGACGACGAGAACTACATGCAGCACACCATGGCGTACCTGACGGGCGACCCGCACTCGTCACTCGCCGACGACCACATCACGCTCGACTGGAAGCCCGTCGTCATCACGCGGTACCAGCCGATGGAGAGGAAGTACTGAGATGACCGACACCCTGGTCTCCGACGCACCCCGCACCGACACCGTGCAGGACGCCCCTCCCGGATCCTTCTCCGTCACGGTCATCGTCCGTCGCTTCGATCCCGACGTCGACGACGAGCCGCGCTGGCAGGACTTCGACGTCATGATGCTGCCGACCGACCGCATCCTCGACGCCCTGCACAAGATCAAGTGGGAGCAGGACGGGTCCCTGACCTTCCGCCGCTCGTGCGCACACGGCGTCTGCGGGTCCGACGCGATGCGCATCAACGGTCGCAACCGCCTGGCGTGCAAGACCCTGATCAAGGACCTCGACGTCTCGAAGCCGATCTACGTCGAGGCGATCAAGGGCCTGCCGCTCGAGAAGGACCTCGTCGTCGACATGGAGCCCTTCTTCCAGAGCTACCGCGAGGTGCAGCCCTTCCTGCAGTCCTCGTCGGCCCCGACGCCCGGCAAGGAGCGCGTGCAGTCCGTCGCCGATCGCGCCCGCTTCGACGACACCACGAAGTGCATCCTCTGCGCCGCGTGCACGTCGTCCTGCCCGGTGTTCTGGACCGATGGGCAGTACTTCGGCCCCGCTGCGATCGTGAACGCACACCGGTTCATCTTCGACTCCCGCGACGACGCCGCGAACGTCCGTCTCGACATCCTCAACGACAAGGAAGGCGTCTGGCGCTGCCGCACGACCTTCAACTGCACCGACGCGTGCCCCCGTGGCATCCAGGTGACGAAGGCGATCTCCGAGGTCAAGCAGGCGATCATGCGCGGCCGCGCGTAGTCCCGGCTCCGTCCAAGGCCCAGCACCACGTCGACCGATAGGCTCCCGACCATGACGTTCGCGGACACCCGCCCCATCCTCGACCAGCTCGGCTACACGACCCGGTACGTGCAGCTCCCCGGCGAGACCCTGCACGAACCGCCGGTCGAGGGGGCGCTCCGCATCGTCCAGACCGACGCCTCCGGCTACGCGCTCGAGGTCGTCGACTACGGAACGGCTCGTCGTCTCGCGCAGGCCACGGGCGAGGACGACGCGGTCGAGATGCTGCGCCGCTTCCTGAACCGTCCGTTCCCGGAGCCGCGCGACATCCCTCGTCATGAGCTCGAGGGGCTCCGCGACCGCGCAGCGTCGACCTACCCGCAGCTCGCGCAGCAGGTCGCACAGGCCGGCGAGCAGGGGCTGACCATCCAGATCCCGGCCGGTGTCCCCGTCGACCGCATCGGGGGCCCGGACGGCTACCTGCTGCACCCGCTCGACACCCCGCTGCCCAGCCGGTCACTGCCCCCGCACGTGACCTCGTCGCCGGAGACCCACCGGTACGTCGTCGATCGGCCGTTCCTGGTGAACGTCCGCTTCGTCCAGCCCTGGTTCGAGCAGCCGGGCGGCGCCCTGCGCTTCCAGATCGCCGACCCGTCGGCCACCGTCCGTGACCTGGTGGTCGACGGCGCGCTCGTCCGCCTCCGGGTCGTCTGAACCCACCGACACACGAACAGCCCGCCCCGCGCTCGATGCGTGGGGCGGGCTGTTCTCGTTCGTGGAGCTACCGGAGGTCGGGGCGGTCGTACCGCGCACCGGCCGGGTTCGACGGCAGGCAGCCGAACACGATGGCTGCGGGGCTCGCGATGAGCGACACGAGCCAGAGCGGGCCCGGCAGGTTCGCGTCGTGAAGCCGGCGCCACGCGAGTGCCAGATTCGGCACGAGGGTGGCGAGCCACCACAGTCCGAAGAGCCCGAGCAGCACGAAGGCGAACGGCGAAGGCGCCCCCGACACGTCGCGCGAGTACCCGTAGTCGTCCACGACGGTTGTGGTCGGGCTGGTGGCGATCAGCAGGGCGATGAAGCCCCCGTAGAGCACGATCGTGACGATGGCGTTGGCAAGGAACCAGTACCAGTACTCACTGCGACCGGCACGGCCATCGAAGCGGGCGTACTTCTTGAAGAACCGGAGGAACGCGTCGAGGAACCCGATGCCGTACCAGGGGGCCCACAGCGGCGGAACGCCGTCCGGGCCGACCGGTATCGGCTCCGCCAGTTGCGGGTACCCACCGACGTACGGCTGGGCGTACTGCTGGTACGGCTGCTGTCCGTAGCCGGGCTGCTGCCCGTAGCCAGGCTGCTGCCCGTACCCAGGCTGCTGCCCGTAGCCAGGCTGCTGCCCGTACCCAGGCTGCTGCCCGTAGCCAGGCTGCTGCCCGTACCCAGGCTGCTCGCCGTAGCCGGGCTGCTGCCCGTACCCGGGCTGCTCGCCGAACCCCGGCTGTCCCTGCTGCTGATCGCCGCCGGGCTGGCCCCACTGGGGCGTCCCGTCGTTGCTCATCGGCTCGAGACGGGGCGGTCGTACCGCGCGCCCTGCGGGTTCGAGGGCAGCAGGCCGAAGACGATGCCGACGATGCCGACGAAGATCGCGATGATCCACAGCGCACCGGGGAGGTTCGCGTCGTGCAGTCGGCGCCAGCCGAGGGCGAGCGTCGGGATGATGATCGCGAGTCCCCAGAGCAGGAACAGGATGCCCGAGATGACGAAGAGCGCGGACGGCTCGGTGACGGTGGACTGGACGCTGGTCGACGTCGAGGACGACATCGACACGGTCGAGCGCTCGGAGGTCGCGAAACCGATGGCGTACAGGATGCCGAGGACGATGCCGACGATCGCGTTGGCGAGGTACCACCACCAGAACTCGCTCCGGCTGGCACGACCGCTGAACGTGGCGTACTTCTTGAAGAAGCGGCCGACGGCCTTGCCGAACGAGATCCCGTACCACGGTGCCCAGAGCGGCGGTTCGCCGTTCGGTCCGGTCGGCGGCTGCTGGCCGTACTGCGGTGCGCCGCCGAACTGGGCGTTCGGCTGGTTGTTCGGATCCTGCGGGTACTGGTCGCTCACGTGGTCCCCCTCGAGTGTTGGCTGATGTTCACGGTCGAGTCAACCAGAACTCCTGAGCGGCGGTCAGAACCGGTACCGCGCGTCACCCCTGGAGCGGACGGTCGTACTGCTGCCCCTGCGGGTTCGACGACATCAGGCCGATGATCAACGAGAACAGGATGCCGATCGGCGGGATGATGAACAACAGGGCGAGCAGGCCACTGAGGTTGACGTCGTGCAGCCGCCGCACGGTCAACGCGATGAAACCGAGCGCGCAGGCCAGGCTCCAGAGACTGCCGAGTCCGTCTGAGCCGTCGTCGACGAACGGCAGCACGTCGAACCCGCTGCCGATGATGCCGGCGGCAGCCGAACCGATGAGGTACCAGAGCGCCCAGAACCAGTACTCCGACTGACTGGCCCGACCGTCGAAGCGCACGTACTTCTTCCAGAACCGCCGGAAGGCCTGGGGGAAGGGGATGCCGTACCAGGGTGCCCAGAGCGGCGGCTCGGACCTCCCACCACTCGGCCGACCCGGACCGGGCTGCCCGTACTGCCCCGGAGGCTGCTGCCCCCACGGCTGCTGTCCGTACGGGCCCTGCTGCTGGCCGTACGGGTCACGGGGCGGGTACTGGTCGCTCATCGGTCGGTTCCTTCCGGCGCGGCTGTCGGTCCACACAGAGTGTGGCACTCCCCCGAGCCGGCGAGCGTCATCCGCGGGAACGACTCCTGTCCGACGATGCGGTCAGGGCAGGAGCGCGAGCTTGCCCCCGGGGTGCCCGGACTCGAGCAGCTCCGCCGCCGCCTTCGCCTCGGCCAGCGGGAAGGTCCGCGCCACCGGGACCTCGAGCTGTCCGGCACCGGCGAGGTCGATGAGCCGCTGCCGCACCGAATCCCGGAACGCCTTGCCGGCCGGCTGCGCGCCGCCCACCGCGGCGATGCCGTCCGATGCAGCCCGCGCCTGCGCGGCGATCGTCACGATCCGTGACCGGTCCGCGACCAACGCGAGCGAGACGTCGACGGCCTCGTCGGTGCCGACGCAGTCCAGTGCCACGTCGATCCCGGAGGGTGCGAGGTCACGGACACGCGCCTCCAGGCCGTCACCGTACTGGACCCACTCGCCACCGAAGCGTCGCACGACGTCCGCACCACGCTCCGATGCGGTGCCGATGACGCGGGTGCCGAGCAGCCGTAGCTGCTGGAGCAGGCTGACGCCGACCGCGCCCGATGCGCCGTGCACCAGGACGGTGTCGCGCCCCTCGGCGCGGGTGACGCGGAGCATGTCGGCGGCGGTCGAGCCGGCGAGGAGCAGGTTGGCGGCCTCCGGGAAGCCGAGCGAAGCGGGCTTCGCGAAGACGTCGGCCGCGGGCACCGTGACCGACTCGGCCCAGCCGCCGCTGACGCGGAACGCGAGGACCTCGTCGCCGACCGTTCCCCCACCCGACGCGATCTCGGTGTCGGGGCCGACGGCGGACAGGACGCCGGCGACCTCGTAGCCGACGGCGATGGGCAGGTCCGCGGGGTCGCCCTGGCGGGTGTGCTTGGTGTCTGCGGGGTTCATGCCGGCGGCGCGGACGGTGATGGTGACCTCGCCGGGGCCGGGCGCCGGCACCTCGGTGCCGACGTACTCGAGGACCTCGCTGCCGCCGAACCGCGGTGCCACCCAGTGCTTCGTCATGCGATGGACGCTACGCCGCACGGCTGTCCGCACGAGGAGCCGCTGGTCACGTGGTGCCGGTGCGTCCCGTCTGCCACTCGACGAGGCTGACGGACGCGTCGATGCGCGACACGAAGTCCTCGATCGCGGCCGCGCGGTCCGCGTACTCGTGCACGCTCTCCTCCGTCGCACGCTCGTTCGTGGTCGAGACCACCCAGCGGCCGTCCGCCTCGTGAAGGGACGATACGTTCACGTCGTTGTGCGGTGCTCGCAGCCAGTTCAAGCCGGCACCGGCCGCTTCCGCGTCGGCGAGGTGTCGGAGCGCGTCGATCTGGTGCATCGGTGTCAGTGCTCCTCGTACTCTCGGTGCATCAGCGGACGGCTCTGCTGGCGATGAGGTCGTTGAGGTCCCGCAGCAGCGCCAAGGTACATCTCCAGCGCAATGGACTCGTCCTCGTAGTGCCGCCAGCCGACCTCGAGACACATCGGACGGAAGACTGCCGGTGCGATGGCCCGGGTCATCGGAGGTGACGATCGCGATCACTTCGGGCAGGGAACAGCGCCGCACCCACGCGAGCTGGCAAACGAGCGTTGTGCTGTCGTCAAGGAGCACCTGAACGACGTGTTCCTCGCCTTCGGTCTCCCAGCGGAGCACCGTCCTGGAGTTGGTCCCGAGGACGTCGATGCCGTCCGGGACACTCGCCAGTCCGGGGAACCACGAGACAGGGTTCCGCCAAGCCCCTTCCCGCAGCAGATCTCGAACGCGAACCCAGAGCCGGCGACGGCTATCCGGAACGTCGCCTCCAGCTCGCCGAACTCGAAGAGGACGAGGTCGCCCCGTCTGATACCCGGAGCAAGGCTCTGAGCTCCCGGAGGTGACGCGTCGGGCTCGGCGAGGTCACCACGTCCATCAATTGTTCAAGCGCCAGCTCACGCACCCGACAAAGTCGGTAGGCGGTACTCGCCTAGGCACACCGAACGCGCGGACAAAGTGTTCGTCGCTGCGGTCCTGCCACGAGAACGTCCACGTGCTGGCGACGACCGCCACCTGGACATCGTCGGGAGCCGTCGCTCTGGTACTCGACGAATCCGTGCACCCTCTTGACGAAGTCACCGATGGCCTCCTCACGATCTGAGTAGTCCTTAACGGACTCCTCGGTGGCGCGCTCGTTCGTCATCGAGACACGCCAACCGCCATCCATCACGTAGATGCTCGGCATGTCGGCCTCGTTCGAAGGCCGCCGCATCCAGCAGCAACGAATGCCAGCAACTTCGGCCACGGCGAGCTCACGCGTCGCGTCGACGCCGTCCATGGTTCGTCCTACCTTCTCCGGCCGCTGCTCGAGGGCGTCGAGGACCCGGAGCATCCCGGCCCACGGTATCGGCCCGACAATCCCGAACCGGCCGAAAGCGACGCTCGGCCGTCGATACGCTGGTCGGGTGGCCTTCTCTTCGCTCCGCGCAAACCTCGACCGCTCCGGTTTCACCTCACAGTTCGTCGCGCTCCCCGGTGACGTGCTCGACGAACCGCCGCTCGAAGGCGCGCTCCGTATCGAGCCGTCCGGGACTGGCTTCGAGTTGCAGTGCGTGGATTACGGCCAAGCGCGAGTGATCGGACGCGCAGGGGACGAGGACGGCGCAGCGGAGGTGCTCCGTGCGTTCCTCCGCCGCCCGATGCCGGCGCCCAGGACGATCTCACGCAGAGAACTCGGGAGGCTCAGAGACTCGTCTGAGCGCTACCTTCCCGAACTGGCCGACCAGATCCGGTCCAGCGGCGGACAGGTCCTCATCCAGCTGCCCCCAGGAATCCCCGTGGACCGAGTCGGTGGGCCCGACGGATGGCTGCTCAACCCGTACGCCGCCTCGTTCGAATCGCGAGCGCTTCCGCCGACCGCGCTGTCGCTCCCGTCGACCGTCCACCCGTACGTGACGACGGAGAACGTCCTCGTTCACGCCCAGATCACACTCCCCTGGTTCGGGCAGCCCGGCGGCGCGGTCCGCTTCTCGATCGCGGAGGGTGCGGAGACGATCCGCGATCTGCTCGTCAGCGGCGCGCTGCAGAGGATCGTCGTTCAGGACTGAACGGACGGCCGCGCCTCGTGCCGAGAGACCGGAGTCAATCGGGAAGCGAAGGCTCGGCGAATGCTCGCCGGGAATCGGTCTCGAGCGCGCACTGCTCGATGCGGTCCACGGGAACACGCGCCACCGTTGCGAACGGCAACGAAACGACCCCTCCCGAACCAGGCACGGTGCGGGGCGCCCTGCGCCGTCCACCGGAGCACGTTCAACGTGGACTCGACCGTCGACGTCGTGCCAGCGGGAAGCTCCTGGGGGTGATCGATGCAGCCAGTGGGCGCGTTCGAGGTCAGCTCGATCTCGGGTGACACCAGCAGCAGAGGACGCGATTCGACGCGCAGCATCGTCACCGTCTCCGTCTCTGAACACGACATCTGTCCAGTCTCCCGAGCCTCGGTCGCCTCGCCATCCCAGGACTTCCGAGTCCTGCACGACGTAACGCTCCAACGTCTCGTGATCGCCGAACTCCACGAGCGTCGGCTCGGTGACGACCCGCTCATGCCCAGCACTGCGCAAGAGGACCACGAGCACCTCGAGGCACGGTATTGCGGCGTAGTCCGATGGATCAGCGGCACGACGGAGTCGTTCAGCGCGAAGCAGCGGACGCCGCGGCCGCGAACGCCGAGCGGGCGTCGAGCTGGAGCGCGCACTCTTCGATCTGGTTCAGCGGCACCCGTGCCACGGCCGAGAACTGCACCGCATGGGCCTCCGGGAGAGCGCCGCCGAAACGGACTCGGTGTTCCGTTCCCGATGCGCTCCAGGTGAGGAGAACACCGGCGCCGTTTTGCTCCATAGTGAACCCTTCGGGGAGTTCGTGCTCTTGGTCGGGAAGCCAATGTGCGATCGGCAGGCCACGAGCTTCGCGAATGTACCCACTCGCGTCCGCGACGATCCACAATTCCGCGTCCGTGGCCGACCCGAACCGTGTGCCGGTCAGGGCGCCACGCCCCCGGTCTCCACGCCACTCCTCGACCGACGTGCCTGACACCGAGTACCGCTGCAGTGTCTCGTGATCGCCGAACTGCACCCTTCGCGGTTCACACGTGACGAGGTCGTTTCCGGCACGCAGCAGGACGTCCTCGAGGTACTGGAGGTCGGCGAACTCGCCTGGTTCACTGTCGGTCAACTCAGGATTCCCAATCTCTTGAGGTCGGTGACGGAAACGAACTCAATCGGATCTCCCGGCTTGAAGAACCGCACCTGAAGTCCACCGCCAGGGTGCCCGAAAGCCGGAGCGATCTCGCTCACCTCGATCTTCAGTCCCTTTCCTTCGAATGCAGCGGCATCAAAGTCGAACGTCGAGTACTTGTCGCTGAGGTTGGACGGCGGCAACGCTCGCTCTTCGAATGACGTCCCGGGGAACGAGAGGAATTCGCCCTTGTCCGCACCGAGCCGGTCCAACTGCGACCCGTACTGCTGCACGAACAACTGCGGATCCGTCCAGTCCACGCGATGGCCGGCAACAGCTCCTGCGTTGCCCGGGTACTCCGGCGCGTACGACTGCCACTTCTCGTTCCAGTCGATGTACCGGTCTTCCCAGCCGTCCCGCGTGAGGTAGTTGCCGTCGGCGTCCTTGCCGTACAGGCCGTTCGGATTGCCCCAGTCGTCGACGAGAGCGCGCACTTCGTCGCTCATCCCCGCGCCCTTGTACGTCGGGTCGTCAGGAGCTCGGTAGTTCTCACCGAGCTCGTCGAAGTGGAGGTGCGGCTGGCCGTAGCCGGGCCGCTCGGCATCGCCCCGGGCCGACTCGTCACGCTCCCAGCCGGGACCACTGGGATCGTCGGAGAACACCGGGTCCGTCGAACGGTCGTAGTGGTGCGGGGGCGGAGTCCCGGACCCGTCGTGCCCGTCGCCGTCCGGCCGACCATCACCGGCGCCGTGATCGGCATCCGTGCCGTGGCCCGACCCACCGTGCCCGGCCGAATCGCCCCCGTGCCCTGCCCCGCCGTGCGACCCCGACGTCGAACCGCCGTCGCCTGTCGTCGTCTCACCGTGCTCCCCGCGCCCACCGGCCCCCACGAGCGCCGGCTCCCGCTCCGGCGCGTGCACCGTCGCGTCGCCGCCGTCGGCCCGCGCGTTCGCGTCGCTCCCCGCCCGCACGTCCGCGTCCGCCTCGGTCCGAGCCGGCGGCACCTCGACGTCGGTTTCGCCGTGCCGTCCGTGCAGGTAGTCACCGAGCCCGGTCTTGAAGTCGGCGAGGCGCCCGGTCGACCCGACCGCGTCGTCACCGACACCCTTGGTCATGATCGTCTTGAGCTCATCGAGCCTCGGCAGCACCTTGGTCAGGCCCTTCGAGACCCACGCGCCGGCATCGACGAGATCGAGGTACTTCCCCGCCTTGCCGACGGCCCCCGCGACTTCGCCGACCTTGCCGACGGCGCCGAGCTTGCCCGCCTGCCCGACGATCGGGACGACGATCGAGCCGATCCCCCACAGCGCCTGTCCGGCGGCGCGACCGGGGTCCCTGCCCCATTCGTCCCAACCGACGGTGGCCTTCCCCAGCTGGGTCCACGCCTCGCGCTGGAGGTCGGGGTCCTTCTGCATGGTCTTCGTGTTGAAGCCGGTGAGGGCGAGGACTCCGCTCCACGACGTCGCCGCGGTCTCCAGGTGGAAGCCCGTGCCGTCCAGACCGACGAGGGTGCCGAGTCCCTTCACGGTGCCCCAGATGCCGTCGACGGCCACGCCCGTGAGCATGTTCGGCAGGAAGTCGACGGTCTTCTCGGAGCACGATTCCTTCCGCTCCGACGCGGTCCCCCACGGCAGCTTCGTGCCGGCGGGCAGTTTGTCGTACCCGTAGGCGAGGGCGTCGTCCGAACCACTGCCGCTCATCGCGTGCAGCGGTTGCAGGCCGGACAGCCCGCGGATGGTGTTCGCGCAAGTGCGCTCGGCAGCCTGGTACGCCACCACCTGGGCGGCGACGCCGTTGATGATCGCGTTGTTCTCGTCGGTCAGGGTCTCGTCCTGGTCCCAGGACTCGACGGTCGCGTTGTTGCCGTACTCGGTCGTCGCGGTCTTCGGGGTGAACGCGTCGACGTCGCGGTGCAGCTGCTCGGCACGCGTGACGTACGCCTTGAGCGCAGCGACGATCGGTATGACCTCGGTGACGAACGTGTCGAGCGCCTTCGCCGCGGCGTCCAGGTCGTCGCCGAACGTCGTGCCCTGGGGCCCGATGGGCGTCATGACCGCGAAGAGTTCCTGATCGCTCGGGCCCTCGTAGGAACCGGAGATGCCGCTCCAGGCGGTGACGATGTCGGCCGTGCCGTCGCGGACGGCTGACGCGACGGTCCGCAGCGAAGCGGCGCCGCTCGTGATCGCCTCGAGCTGGACGTCCGTGTACGGGATGGCTCCCGTCTTGACGACGCCGGTCACCGGTCGAACATCCCGTCGAACGCGCGGAAGTCGCCGTTGGTGGACGCCGTGACGGCGTTCGCCTGTGCCGTGGCAGCACCCATCTCGTCGTCGCCGTCGACGATGGCACGTGTCGCGCCGGCAGCGCCGTACAGCGACGCCTGGATCCGGTTCTGGATCCCCGTCAGTGTGGCCTGCCGGTGCTCGAAGAACCCGGCGAGCGCCTCACCGATCACCTGTGACTGTGCTGCCGTCGCGGCGTCCTGCACGACTGCTCCGACGCCCTGGATCGATCCGTCCGCGGATCCGCCCAGAGCGTTGTTCATCGTCGTGGTCTTGGTCGACACGTCCGTCAGCACAGCTTCGACCCCGGCGGGGTCGACCCGCCATCCGTCGACCACGTCAGCCGATGTTGCCGACGGCCGACTTCGCCTTGCTGATGGCCGACTGCGCCGACTCGTCGTTCGACTGCAGCGACGCACGCAGCGTCGCGATGATCTGCTTGACCTCGCCGGCGACGGTGTTCCACCGCTGTTCCTTGGCGTGGTACTCGTCCGAGACGCCGTCGGCCTGGTAGTCGGCCATGGCTGCCTTCACGTCCGAGTCACGCTGCGCGATGAGCGACTCGAGCTGCGCCGCAACGGCGTTGAAGTTGTCCTGTGCGTTCTGCGAGGCCGCGACGTCGTAGTCGCGACGATCTGCCTGGTTGCCACCGCTCATGGTGTTCTCTCCCTCTCCCCGAAGATCCGTCAGGCGCGGCCGCTGAAGCGGGCCGCGTCGAAGTTCGAGCTGCCCTCGAGCGAACTCGTGGACTGCGCCATGTCCTGGTCGCCTTCCTGGAACGAACGGTCCATGCCCGAGATGCCCTGCAGCACGCTGGCGAGCGCACCGTTCAGCTCGTTGGCGATGGTGTCGGTCTCGGCCTTGAAACGGTCGAAGGCCGCTCGACCGGCACCGTTGAAGCGACCCTGCAGCGGCTCGGCCGAGTCGGCCAACTTGCGGACGAGCGTCCCCAGGTCACCGGAAGCACCGGACGTCTGCTTGGTCAGGTTGGTCAGGACCTGAGCCCCCATCGCGAACTTCATCGCGCATCCTCTCCGTCGTTCCCCCACCCCGAACGGGTGACAGCGAATACCCGCAGCGTAGACCACGTCCGCCGCGCGCGTCACCCCCGGGTTCTGACATGATCGTTCCTGCCGAGGGGAGGTGGGGCATGTCGTCGATCGTGGTCGAGTCCGTGGTGCCCGTGCTGACCTGTGGTCGCTGCGGGGTCGCGACGAGCCAGGGCCAGCGCTTCTGCACCGACTGCGGCGCCCTCCTCGGGCGCACGGTCGGCTCCGCCGAGTACGACGCCCTGCAGGGCGTCGCCACAGGCTCGGCCGGTGCTGTCCTCCTCGCCCGGCTGGTGGACGTCGTCGTCTGCCTGCTCGGTGGTGCCGCCGGCACCGCCCTCCTCTTCCTCGCCCACACCGCGGTCCCCTCCTCCGCCCCCGTGGGCACCGCCGTCGCCGGCGCGGTCGCCGGGCTCGTCGTGACGACCGCGATCGTGGTGATGCGTGCCTCCAGGACGGGCCGCGGGCCGGGCGGGCTGCTCCTCGGTACGCGCGTCGTCGACGTCGACGACGCGCTGCCCGCCGGGCCCGTCCGACAGCTCGCCCGACTCGGTGGCCGTCGGCACGGGCGTGCGCCCGGAGCCGGCCCGTGGGCCGCGGCGACGGGCACGCTGACCGCGTCGCTGCAACGTGGACGAGAGCCGCTCGACCCCGCGGTGCCCGCGCTCGGCACCGCCTTCGGTGCCGCCGCGTCGGCGGGTGTCCGTCCGGGGTCGACGCCGCTGTCTGGAGGCGCGGTGCAGGCTGGTCTCGACGCCACCCGTCGTGCGGGGTTCGGTCCCACCCCCGCGGCCGGGTTCGCGGCGGTGCCCGCGCCGACCGCACCGGTGGCCGATGACTCGGTACCGCCCGACGCGGTCGTCCTGCGGTTCGACTCCGGCGCCGTGCACTGGTTCGGCGGAACCTGCGTGATCGGCCGGAACCCCGAGGCGGAGCCCGGCATCGCGACGGTCGCGGTGCCGGACCTGTCGCGCACGCTCTCGAAGACGCACGTCGCCCTCGTGCAGGCCGGCGGAGTCGTCGTGCTCCGCGACCTCGGTTCGACCAACGGCACCTCGGTGGTCCGTCCGGACGCCTCGTTCGAGGACCTCGTCCCCGGAGTGGACCTGCCCGTGCCCGCCGGCTCGACGGTCCGGATCGGGGACCACGCGTTCGTGGTCGACCGCGTCGGAGCCGCGACGTGAACCCGCTCCGACGCGACACCGCCGGGGACGACCGCCCGGTCGCGAAGCACCCGCTCGTCGACTCGGCGGGCGACGGCAGCATCCGCTACGAGACCCGCGCGGGGATCGTGCGGCTCGGACGTGCCCAGGCCGACCTGCTCGCCACCGCGGCAGGCGAGGGCGCCCGCCCGATCCTGGTGACCGACGGCCTGTCCGTCGTGACCGAGGCCTTCCGCCAGGCGTTGCTCGACTGCGGCGGGGCGTGGGTCGTCCGCGGCGACGACGGCCTGCGGAACGGACTCGACGGCGGACGACTCGACGACTTCACGGACGCGCTCCGGACCGGCCCGCCGACCTCGGTGCAGGACGTCGCCGTCGGGTACCTGCGCCCCTGGACGCCGACGGCGGAACACCTCGTCGTCTCGGTGTCCGTCCGGCACCGGGCCGCGGACGAGACCGTCCTCGGGGCCACCACCGAACTCTTCGCGACGGAGTTCGCCGGGGCGGCACCGACCGGCTGGGGGACGCACGAACCCGCGGGTCACGCGTGGGACCGGCACACGCTCACCGAGGCCGCTCGCTCGCGGATGCCCGACTCCACGCGGTTCCTCGCCGTCGGGTCGCCCGACGCGCCCCTCGCGGTGACGATCGCCACGCAGCGCACCGAGCACGGCGTCGAGGAGCTCACCACCGGGCTGCTCGCGGTCGGCGCACTCGGGGACACCGTCTCCGAGATGCGGGTCGCCGCCGTCCCGCAGGTGCTCGGGCGGCTCGCCACGACGCAGCTGCCGCTCTTCGCCCTGGTGCTCCGGCGCCCGGGCCGCGCGGACCTCGCGCAGGCGCCGCGGCTGTCCCCGCCCCCGCTGCCGGTCGCGATGCTCCTCGGTGCGCCGGCGGTCCGGCAGCTCGACCTCGACGTCGAGGCGATGCGCGACCGCTTCGGCGCCGTCATCGCCGGACGCCCTCGGATCCCGGCGCTCGTGCTGCCCTTCGGGCGGCGGCAGGACCGCAACCCGGTCGACGAGCTGGCCGACGTCATCGACCACATCGGGCCCGACGGCGTGGCCGACGCCGTCGGGATGGACGACCGGACGAGGGAGCAGGTGCAGCGTGCCGCGGAACAGTGACTCGATCCTGCTGGAGAGCGTCTCGACGCACCGCCGACGACTCCGGCAGGCGTTCGTGCTCGGGCGCCTCGCCGACCGCCGGTTGGTGAACGACAACGTCAAGCGGTTCATCGGCAGCGTGGTGCTCGCCGCGGTCGTGGGGGTTGGGTGCCTCGGGTACTCCTTCGTCACGAACGCGCTGGCGCAGCAGGCCGCCCAGCAACAGGCGCAGCAGACACCGCGACCGGTGCCGACCACGCAATCCCAGCAGGAGACCAGTTGAGCGACTTCACCCGCGTGACCGTCGTCGGTGTCGGCCGCCGTGCAGACGTCGTCGTCGCCTCCGACGAGCCGTTCGCCGGACTGCTGCCGCGGCTGGTCGACATCCTCGACGAACCGATCGCGGACAGCGCGCAACCCGTCGCCCTCGTGCGCGTCACCGGTGAAGAGGTGTCCCTGGCAGCGGACGCCGCCACACAGGAGATCGTCGACGGCGAGGTCCTGCACCTCGTCCGTCGCGCCGACGCACCACCGCCGCCCGAGGTCTCGGACGTCACCGACGCCGTCGCGGACTCGCTCGGCCGTCGTCGCGACGGCTGGGGCACCGCCGCACGCTGGTCCGTCGCCGCGGCCGCCGTCGGGGCCACCGCCTCGGTCGCGGGCACCCTCGTGGTCGCCGCGTTCACCGTTGCCTCGGTCCGAGCCGCGTTCGACGGCGGGACCGTCTCCCCCGCACTGTTGCCGTCCGTGCTCGTCGGCAGCGGCGTGGTCCTGGCGATCGCGGCGCTCGTCGCGGGTCGTGCCGGGGCCCGCTGGACCGGCATCGCCCTCACCGCCGCGGCCACCGGGCTCGCGCTGCCGATCGGGCTGGCCGTCGGACCGGTCGTCGGGCGGGACGGCGACCAACCCGCGATGGTCGCCGCCCTGGTGCTCGTCTGGGCGTGGATCGCGCTCGGCCTCGGACTCGGCGTCGGACAGCGCACGCGGACGATCGGCGTCGCGGCCGTCGTCGGCGTCGTGCTCCCGCTGCTCGGCATGCTCACCTGGCTCACTCCGGCCCCGCAGGCCGCCGGCTGGGGCGTGGTCGGGATCGCAGCCATCGCCGTCTGCGGACTCCTGCCCTCGGTCGCGATGTCCTCCGCCGGACTGAC
Organism: Curtobacterium sp. MCPF17_021; assembly: GCF_003234605.2. Lineage (NCBI taxonomy): Bacteria > Bacillati > Actinomycetota > Actinomycetes > Micrococcales > Microbacteriaceae > Curtobacterium > Curtobacterium sp. MCPF17_021. The sequence continues at coordinate 2,562,482 of NZ_CP126252.1, forward strand.
CGGCCTCGACGACCGGGTGAGCGGCGGCGAGCCCGTCGCTCGCGGCCGCGTCGTCACGGCGCTCGAGGACGCGTACCGAGCACTCGACTGGACGACCGCCGCGGTGGCCGCCCCCATCGCCCTCGCCGGCGCCGCACTCGTCTCCGACCGCGACCCCTGGGCCGCCGGGCTCGGCGCCGCGGTGGTCGTCGTCGCCGCACTCCGCACGCGCGCCTTCCCGCTGACGCTGCAGGGCGTGCTGCTCTGGAGCGCCGTCGTGGTCGCCGCGGTGCTCGGGCTCCTCGGTCACGCCACCACCGCACCGTTCCAGGTGCTCGGCGCGCTCGCAGGCCTCGGGGTGCTCGGAGCCCTGCTCGCCGGGGTCCGGCCGGCCGCACACCAGCGAGCCCGCCTGCGGTCGCTCGGCAACGTCCTCGAGACGATCTCGGTCGTCGTGGCACTGCCGCTGCTGCTCGGCACCTTCGGCCTCTTCGCCGCACTCCTGGAGACGTTCTGACCATGCGGCTCCTCGACGACGTCGTCCCCGCGCTCGGGCGGGCGTTCTTCGGCAGCGTGGCCGGTGGTGCACGCGAGCTCGACGATGCGCACCGGGCCATCCGGCAGGCCGTTCCCACCAGTCGGCGCATCGCGTTCGCCTCGCTCCGGGGCGGCACCGGCTGTTCCGTGACCGCGGCAGCCGTGGCGACCGTGCTCGCCCGTCGTCGCTCCGGACGGGTGCTCGGCGTGGACGGTGCCGCCGGGCTGCGCTCGTTCGCCACCCACGCCGGCGCCGACCGGACGGACCCGACGCCGCGGTCCGAGCGCCGTGACGCCGCCCGGACGTCCTGGGACGCGACCGACGGTCTGGCGGTGACCCCGTCCGGACTGCACGTGCTGCGGATCGGCGACCCGCGCCTCCCGAGCCGACAGGCCGCACCCGCCGAGTGGACGGACGCCGTCGAACCGATCGCGCGGTTCTTCGACGTCGTCGTCGGGGACTGGGGGTCCAGGAGCCCGTTCGTCGACCTCGGTGCCGTGGCTGCCGATGCCCACGTCGTCGCCCTCGTCACCGGCCCGGACCGCCCCGCCATCGAGGAGGGCGTCGCCCACGCCGACGCCGTCCGGCGGCACGCGCCGGACACGCGCGTCCTGGTCGTCCCGGTCGATGCCACGGGGGCTGGCCTCCGGGCCGCACGCACGGCCGTCCGGTGGCCCGGGCACGCCGTCCACCCGATCCCGGGCGACCCGAGCGTCACCGGGGGTGGCGAACGCCCCACGGCCTCGCGGATCGCCCTCATCCACCTGACGGCAGCCCTCGTCGACGCGGCGGTCGACCGTAGCGCCAGCCGCACGCCCCCGGAGGTCGCCCGGTGAACCGTGTCGTGCACCGGCCCGCCCGGGTCTCCACCCCGCTCGTCCGTCCCGAGGCCGAGCAACTCGCCCCGCCACCGCAGCTCCCGGAGGGGCCGAGTGGCGGCCTCCCGCTGCAGTCGCTGCTGCCGGTCGTCGGTGCGATCTCGTCGGTCGTGATGATGGTCGTGCTCCGGGGCAACAACCCGGTGCTCATGGTCGTCGCCGCCCTGGTCTTCGTGGTCGCCCTCGTCGGCGGCCTCGGCATGGCCTTCACCCAGCGGGGCAACGCCGTCCGGAACCGGCGGACGCAGCGCGAGCGGTACCTCGACTACCTCGAGGAACTGCGCGGCGACCTGCGGACGCGCACGACCGCCGTCCGGGAACGGGCCGAGCACGTCGACCCCTCGCCCGACACCCTCCCCCGTCTCGTCGGTGACCCGGCACGCCTCTGGGAACGGCGGCGCACGCACGGCGACTTCCTGCGCGTCCGCGTCGGATCAGGTGACGTAGGGTGGCTCGACCTCGCCGTGCCGCCCGACCAGAACCCGGTGCAGCCGCTCGACCCGCTCATGCTCGCCGAGCTCGAGCAGGTCGCCGAACACTACGGCACCGTGCACGCCATGCCCATCGCAGTCCGACTCGACGGCGCCGGGGACGTCTCGGTCGTCGGCGACCGCGACGCCGTGCTGGAGGTCGCACGGGCACTCGTCGTGCAGCTCGCAGCGCTGCACGCCCCGGACGACCTGCACCTCGCCGCGGCGTTCCCGGCGGCGCGCGCCGATGACTGGGACTGGTTCGACCTGCTCCCGCACGCACGGATGGACCGCACCTTCGACGGGCCGCTGCGCGCGCGCCGGGTCGCCGAGGACGTCCCGGCGCTCGCACGCACCCTCGCCGGCGAGCTGGGCGAACGCGCCCGGACCGCCGCGATGTACCGGCGGTCCGGTGACTCGGCCAAGCGCAGCGACCTGCCGCGCCTGGTGGTGTTCGCGGACGAGCACGGCGCCGTCGCCGTTCCGCTCGCGCTCCCCGAGGGCGAGACCCGGCCGGAGGACCTCCGGATCACGGTCGTGCACCTCGTCGCCGACCGGCTGCACGAACCGTCGGACGTCCGGGTGCGGGTGACCGCGAGGTCGGACGCCCCGGGTGCCGACCGTGGCACGGGCGCCGGATCCAGTGCACGCACGACGCTCCTCGAGATCGTCGACGCCCGCGACGTCGAGGAAGGTGAGCCCGCTCCGGTCCAGCTCGCCGTCTGCGACCCCGTCGCCCCGCCCCTCGTCACCGCCGTCGCGCGAGCGCTCGCACCCCTCCGACTGTCCGCCGACACCGAGCAGCGTGCCGAGTCGTCGGCCGCCATCGGCGTCTCGGACCTGCTCGGGGTCGACGACGTCGCCACGATCGACCCGGACCGCACCTGGCGGCCCCGAGCCCCGCGGGACTTCCTGCGTGTGCCGATCGGTGTCGACGACTTCGGCGCTCCGCTGCTGCTCGACCTCAAGGAGTCGGCGCAGCTCGGCATGGGGCCGCACGGCATCTGCATCGGCGCGACCGGATCCGGCAAGAGTGAGATGCTCCGCACCCTCGTGCTCGGCCTCGCGGTGTCGCACCCGCCGGAGGACCTCGCGATGATCCTCGTCGACTACAAGGGCGGTGCCGCGTTCGCCCCGTTCGCCCGCCTCCCGCACGTCGCGGGTCTCATCGACAACCTCGCCGACGACCCACAGCTCACCCGGCGTGCCCGGGCGTCGATCGCCGGCGAGGTCCGACGGCGTCAGGAGATGCTGCGCGACGCCGGATCGGCGCCCTCCATCACGCACTACCGGGAACTCCGCACCCAGCGACCGGACCTGCCGCCGATGCCGCACCTCGTGCTCGTCATCGACGAGTTCGGCGAGCTGCTCACCGCGGAACCGGAGTTCGTCGACCTGCTCCTCATGATCGGGCGCATCGGACGATCGATCGGCGTGCACCTGCTGCTGTCGAGCCAGCGCATCGAAGCCGGCAAGCTCCGCGGCCTCGACACGTACCTGTCCTACCGGCTCGGCCTGCGCACGTTCTCCGAAGCCGAGAGCCAGGTCGTGCTCGACACGGGCGACGCGTTCCACCTGCCCGCCGTGCCCGGCTACGGCTACCTCAAGGTGGACACGAGCGTGTACACGCGGTTCCGATCCGGCTACGTGTCCGGCCCGGTCGAGGACGCCGCTCCCGCGTCGGCCGTCACCACGGCGTCCGCGGACACCGGCCCCGAGCCGTTCGAGCTGCCCGTCTACAACACGCTGGCCGCCGAGGACGACGAACCCGGTGAGGTCACGCTCGAGGCACCCGACGTCGGGCGGAGCGTCGTCGACGAGGCCGTCGAACGCCTCGACCGCGGCGACCGCAACACCACGCCGGTGTGGCTGCCGCCGCTGCCGACGCGTCTCGCACTCGGCGCCGTCCTCGACCCCAACGCCTTCTCCGACCCGACCGGGGTCACGGTGCCGATCGGCCTGCTCGACGACCCCGCGCGGCAGCGACAGCGGCCGTGGATGCTGGACCTCACGCGGGGCGGCGGACACGTCGCTGTCATCGGAGCGCCCGGATCCGGCCGTACCACGTTCCTCCGCACGCTGGCCGCATCGATCGCGCTGACCACCACGCCCCGGCAGGTCAGCGTCTACGGGATGGACCTCGCCGGCGGCGGCCTCGGTCGAATCGAGGGCTTCCCGCACGTCGGCGGTGTCGCCACGCGTGCCGACCGGAACCGCCTGCTCCGGCTGGTCGAGGAGCTGCAGGCGATGATCCGTCTGCGCGAACGGGTGTTCCGCGATCACGGCATCGACTCTCTCGCGATGCTCCGCACCCGGCACGCCGCCGGCCGTGTCCCCGAACTGGGATCGGCGGACGTGGTGCTCCTCGTCGACGGGTTCGGCGTGATGCGCACCGAGTTCGAGGAGCTCGAGGACGCCTTCGCCGACCTGCTCCAGCGCGGCGGCAGCTTCGGCATCCACGTCGTCCTCGGGCTCACCCGGTGGAACGAACTCCGGCTCGCGAGCCAGCCACTGATCGGGCAGCGGTTCGAACTGCGCCTCAACGACCCGGCAGACTCCACGATCGCCCGCGCCGCCGCGGCGACCCTGAAGTCCGGCGAGCCCGGTCGTGTCCTCACCGACGGCGAGTTGTTCGGCCAGGTGGCCCTGCCGGTGCTCGACGACGTGGAGGACGGTGTGGTCGGCGACGAGCTCGGCGCCCTCGCCCAGCGGGTCGCCGACAGCTGGGGCGGTCCGGCTGCCGCGCCGATCCGCCTGCTGCCGGAGTCGTTCGACCCGGCCGAGCTCCCGGACCCGCTCGACACCCCGACGACGGTCCCGTTCGCGCTCCGCCAGGACACGATGGACTTCGTGGCCTTCGACCCCGCCGTCGACCAGCACCTGCTGGTGTTCGGCGACACGGCCAGCGGCAAGACCGCGCTCCTCCGGGGCCTGGCGGCCGGGTTCATGGACCGTTCGACGCCGGACGAACTCGTCCTCGCCTTCATGGACGTCCGCGGCAGCGCTGCGGCCGGCACGCCGGACGACTTCCTCGGCGGGCACGCGGCGAACGGCCGGGACGCCCGGGGGCTCGCCGCGGCCATCGCCGCGGAGCTCGAGCAGCGCGCCGCCGGCACGTCCACCGGACCGCGGCCCCGCATCGTGGTGCTCGTCGACGACTACGACATCGTCGCCTCGGCGGGCACCGACCCGCTCGCGCCCCTCATGCCGTACCTGCCGTCGGCACGTGACCTCGGACTCCACGTCGTGCTCACGCGGCCCGTCGCCGGTGCCGCACGCGCGATGTACGACACCGTGATCCAGTCGATCCGCGACTCGGGTGCGGCCGGGCTCGTGCTGAGCGGCGAACGGTCGGAGGGGCAGGTGTTCCCGAAGGTCTACGCGGAGCAGTTCCCGCCCGGCCGCGGGCGTCTCGTCCGACGCGGGACGCCCCCGCGCATCGTGCAGGTCGCCCACTTCCCCACGGCGACGACCGTCGCCCCGGCGCAGGCCGACCCCGCCGGTCAGACGACCGTGCTCGACCCGAAGGGAGCCGTCGATGCCCCGTGAGGTGAACATCCTGTCCGCTGCTGCTCCCTCGTCGCTCGCACTGGTCGAGGCCGGAGCGCAGATCGCGCCGGATCTGCGGGTGCGAACGCTCGACCGCGTGGTCACCGAGATCGTCGACGACCGCGGGCGGGCCGTCCTGAGTGTCCAGATGCCCGAGCGTGTCGAGAACGCTGCCGAGATCGCACGACTCGCCCCGTGGGCGACACGCGCCGCGCCCGTCTGGTGGACCGAGGCCTGGATTCCGTGGGGGCCGACGGGCGAGGTCGGTGTGGCGATCGTCCAGGCCTTCGCAGCGTCGATCGACGCCCAGCTCCTCGTGGAGGACGGCGCGTGAGCACCACACCCCCGACCTCGGCACCGCTGCCGCCCATGCCCGGCTCGCGGCGGGCAGCCGCGCAGCGCGCCCGGACCGTGCTCGTCGCCGGGGTCGCCGGCGGCACCGGGACGACGACCGTCGCGGCACTCCTCGCCGACGCGGTCGGCGGACGTCTCGGCGTGGTGGTCCAGGCGACGGACCACTCCGGTGGCGAGCTCGCCGCACGACTCCCCACCCTGCAACCGGCCACCTCACGCGTGACGGTGCACGACATGGGGGCGCACGTCGGCCCTGCCGCCGTGCTCGCGGCGACGCCGGAGAACTCCCTCGTCGTGGTCGGGCGGGCCACCGCCGACGGCGCGGCGGACGTCCGGGCAGCGCTCGCGTCCATCGCCGATGCTCCGGACCCGACCCTCATCGGGCGATCGGTCGTGGTGCTCGTGGGCCGCGGCGCGGCGCACGATCCGGTGGACACCCGTCGGCTGAGCGACACCGGGGTCTCGGCGGTCCTCGTGCTGCGCGCCGACCGCGCTCTCGGCCGTCCCGGTCGGGTCCAGGTGGGAGCGATCAGCGACACCACGATCACGACGGTGTCCGGTCTGCTCACGGCCCTGGGCTGGTAGCCGCGACCGGTGGACGAACGGGAGGCCCGTCACCAGCTGGTGACGGGCCTCCCGTTCGTCCGTGCTGACGTCGTCAGGCGCGCGCGGACCGGATCCGCTCGGTGAACGCGGCGTGCAGCGGGTGCTCCGCAGCGAGACCGGCGATCTGCGTGGCGACGTCCGCGTCGGATGCGTCCGACGCCAGCAGCGCCTGCAGTTCGACGCTCTGCTCGTCGTCGGCGACGTCGAAGCGGAGCGCCGCGGCCATCGCGTCGAGGAGCGCCGTCGGCTCCGTGCCGTCCTCGGCCAGCGCGGCGGCGGGCGAGACGAACCGCTCGTCGCGCGACAGCTTGCGGAGCGGCTGACGGCCGACGCGGGTCACCGTGTCGGGCAGGTGCGGGTTCTCGAACCGGCCGATGATCGCCTGCACGTACGCGCGGTGCACCTCGGGGTCGAGCTCGTGCCGGCGGATGAGCAGGTCGCTCGTCTCGGCGAGCACGGACTCGAGCTCGGAGCGCACGGCGGGGATCGCGATGGCGTCCGAGATCTTGTCGGCCCCGGCGACGAAGCCGTGGTACGCGACGGTGGCGTGCCCGGTGTTGACGGTGAAGAGCTTGCGCTCGATCGACGCCGCGAGGCCGTCGACGTAGTGCGCGCCGGGGATCTCCGGCTCGTTCCCACCGAACGGCGTGCGGTCGATGGCCCACTCGAAGTAGGTCTCCACGGTGACGTCGAGTCCGCCGCCCTCGGGCTGCGCAGGCACGATGCGGTCGACGGCGGTGTTCGCGAAGACGGCCTTGGCCAGGGCGGCATCGCGGCCGTCCTCGGGCAGGGCGGCGACGATGAACTCGCGCAGGCGGTCCGTGGCGTTCAGTGCGTTCTCGCACGCCATGACGGCGATCGGTGCGGCGTCCGCGTCACGGGCGACGAGCGCGCGGGCGATGACCGGGGCGATGAACTTCAGGACGTTCGGGCCGACGGCGCACGTGACGATCGCGGCCTTCGCGATCTCGGCGACCACGCCGTCCTCGTCCTGGGCGCTGTTCAGCGCGCGGAAGTTCGTGACCTCGTGGTCCTGGGTGCCGGCCCCGACCTCGTGCACGGTGTACGAGTCGGCTGCGGCCAGGGCGTCGATGAGCGGGGCGGCTACGTCGGCGAAGACGACCTCGTACCCGGCCTCGTGGAGCAGGAGCCCGACGAAGCCGCGGCCGATGTTGCCGGCGCCGAAGTGGACGGCGGTGCTGGTGCTCACTCGTTGACCTCGCCGAGGATCGCGAGGATCGCGGCGGTGTCGGCCGCGTCGGTGAGCTTCTGGACCTCGTCCTCGTCGGAGAACACGATCGCGATCTTCGACAGGATGTCGAGGTGCTCGTTGTTCACACCGGCGATGCCGACGACGAAGCGCACGGGGTTGCCGTCCCAGTCGATCGGGCTGGCGTAGCGGATGAACGACAGGGCGGACGACTTGATGGCGTCCTTCGCGTCGTTGGTGCCGTGCGGGATGGCGAGGAAGTTGCCCATGTAGGTGGACACGCTCTTCTCACGCTCGAGCATGGCCGGGTAGTAGTCGGCCGTGACCGCGCCCGCAGCCTCGAGGATCTCGGCCGCCTCCTTCATCGCTTCCGACTTGGTCGGCGCGGTGTCCTCGGTGTGGATGCGGATCTGGCTCTCCTGCAGGACGGGCATCGGGGGTTCTCCTTGTGTTGAGGACGAGATGGAGGGGACGGGTCAGCCCCGTCCCCTCCGATACTGCACTTCGTTACTGGTTGTGGCGTTACTGGTTCTTCAGCTGCTCGACGACCTGGTCGTACTGCGGAGCGTTCATGAAGTTGCCGACCGACACGTGCTGCGCGTTCGGGTTCTTCTGCTTCGCGCGGTCCGTCAGTTCTTCCTGCGTGATGATCAGGTCCTCGTCACCGGACAGGTTCGCGATCGCCTTGTTGGAGACCGTGACCCCTTCGATGCCCGCCTTCTTGATCTTGTTGCGCAGGACGCTGGCGCCCATCGCACTCGAGCCCATGCCGGCGTCGCAGGCGAAGACCAGGTTCTGGACCTTCGTCGCCGTCGCCGTGCTGGCCGAGCCGACGCCGCCGAGGGAGGCCTCGGCCTCTTCCTCGTTGGCCGGGGAGTTGTTGCCGAGCAGGCCGGCGGTTGCCGCGTTGACGTCGCGGCCCTTGTTTGCCTGGAGCTTCGCCATCGCGGCACTCATGTCGCCACCGTTGCCGGACGCGAGGTCGCGCTTGCGGCTGGCGAGGAGGAAGAACGACGCGACCGCGAAGGTGACCGCGGCGGACAGGATGACCGACAGGATGACGCCGACGAAGCTGTCCTTCGACGTCGCACCGAGCACCGCGAAGATCGAGCCGGGCGACGCCGGGGCGACCAGGCCGGACTTGAACGCGACGTTGGTGGCGACACCCGTGGCACCACCGAGGATGACCGCGATGAACAGGACCGGCTTCTGCAGCACGTACGGGAAGTAGATCTCGTGGATGCCACCGAGGAACTGGATGATGATCGCGCCGGGAGCGGTCGAGCGGGCGATGCCGACACCGAAGAAGGTGAAGGCGAGCAGGATGCCGAGACCCGGGCCGGGGTTCGCCTCGAGCAGGAACAGGATCGACTTGCCGGAGTCGTCGACCTGCGCCGCACCGAGCTGGTCGAGCACGCCGTGGTTGATGGCGTTGTTCAGGAAGAAGACCTTCGCCGGCTCGATGATGACGCTGGCGAGCGGCAGGAGCGAGTGCTGGACGAGGAAGTCCACCGCAGCACCCAGGCCGTTCGCGATCGCCTTGAAGATCGGGGCGAGCACGAAGAAGCCGACCATCGCCAGGATGAACCCGAGGATGCCCGCAGCGTAGTTGTTGACGAGCATCTCGAAGCCGGGCTTGATCTTGCCGTCCCAGATCTTGTCCACCTGCTTGATGAGCCAAGCTCCCAGAGGGCCGCAGATCATCGCACCGAGGATCATGATCGTGCCGTTGGCGCCGAGGATGACCCCCATTGCCATGATCGAGCCGACGACGGCCCCGCGGGTCTCGTAGACCATGCGGCCACCCTGGAAGGCGATCGCGAGCGGGATGAGGTAGGTCAGGATCGGGCTGACGAGGCCGATGTTGGCGACACCGTCGGTCTCACCGAACCCGCCGAGGATGCCGACCGGCGTCCAACCGGTCTCGATGAAGAAGGCCGTGATGATGCCCCACGCGATGAAGATCGCGATGTTGGGCATGACCATGCCGGAGAGGAACGTGCCGAACTTCTGAACGGCGACGCGTGCGCCGCCCCGCGACTTCGCGGGTGCGTCGGGCGCTGCAACGGACGACGTTGTCATGTGCGGTGACTTTCTGTGTGGTGGAGCTGCTGCGTGGTGCTGGGAGGGGTGGTGCTGGGGGTGATGGGTCAGGCGGCGTGCACCGCGGACGCGGCAGCGGACTTCGCGGCCGCCGCCGTGCTCGCGGCGAGTGCCGCCGTCGCCATCTCGCGGGCCTGTTCGAGCGTGTAGCGACCGAGTTCGGCGCGCACGTCGGCCAGGGCCGCGGGGGTCATGGAGAGGGTCGTGGCGCCGAGACCGACCAGGACGACGGCGAGCAGCGGGTCGGCTGCTGCCTCACCGCAGATCCCGACGGCCTTGCCGGCGGTGGCGCCCGCGGAACCGAGCTGCGCGACGAGGCGCAGGACGGCGGGGTGCCACGGGTCCTGGTACGACGCGACAGTGCCGAGCATGCGGTCGGCGGCCATCGTGTACTGGGTCAGGTCGTTCGTGCCGATCGACACGAAGTCGGCGTTCTGGAACACCTGCTCGGCCATCAGCGCGAGCGACGGCACCTCGGCCATGACACCCGCGGTGCGGATGCCGAGTTCGCGGGCCAGGGTGACGAAGTACTCGGTCTCCTCGGCGTCGGCGACCATCGGGGCCATGACCCACAGGTCGGCCTCGGTCGCGGCGTCGGCCTGGGCGAGCGCGGTGAGCTGGTCGCGCAGGACCTCGGGGTGGTTCCGCAGTGCACGGAGACCGCGGCGCCCGAGGGCCGGGTTCTCCTCGTCCTTGTCGGTGAGGAACGGCAGGGGCTTGTCGGCGCCGGCGTCGAGCGCGCGCACGACGACCTTCTTGCCGGGGAACGCCGCGAGGAGCTGGCGGTACGACTCCGTCTGCTCGTCGACCGTGGGGGCCTTCGGCGAGTCGAGGAAGAGGAACTCGGTGCGGAAGAGCCCCACGCCCTCCGCACCGAGAGCAACGGCGCCGGCGGCGTCGGCGGGGCTGCCGAGGTTCGCGAGCAGGGGCACGACGTGGCCGTCGGCGAGGGCACCGGCGGTGAGCGGTGCCGCTGCGGCGGCGAGGCGGTCGGCGATGCGACGCTCGACGTCCGCGACCAGTGCGGCGTCGGGGTCGGTGACGACCGTGCCGGCGATGGCGTCCACGACGACGGACTGGCCGTCGGCCAGGTCGTCGGCACCGGTCACGCCGACGATGGCGGTGATGCCCTTGGCACGGGCGAGGATCGCGGTGTGCGAGGTCGGGCCACCGTCACGGGTGACGAGCGCCAGGACCTTCTCGAGGTCGAGCAGCGCGGTGTCCGCCGGGGCGAGGTCGCGGGCGACGAGGACGAAGGGGGTGTCCGACTCGGGGACGCCGGGGGCGTGCACGCCGCGGAGCTTGGCGATGATGCGCTGGGCGACGTCGTCGAGGTCGGCCGCGCGCTCCCCCATGTAGCCGCCCATGCCGACGAGCAGGTCGCGGAACTGGGCGAACGCCTCGTACACGGCGCGCTCGGCGTTGGTGCCACCGTCGATGCGGGTGTGCACGTCGTCGAGGAGCGTCGGGTCCTGCGCCATGAGCGCCTGGGCCTCGAGCACGGCCTGGGCGTCGCCACCGGCGAGCTGTCCGCGCTTGTTGAGGTCGTCCGCCACGGCGGCCAGTGCGTCGTGCACGGCCTGCTTCGCGTCGTCCGCCGAGCCCACCAGGGCGTCCTTCGACGGTTCGCCGAGCGGGTCAGCCATCCGGAGCACGGGGCCGTGGGCAACGCCACGGCCGACGCCGGTGCCGAGCAGTTCGGACATTCGAGACTCCTTCATCTCACACGCGCTTGCGGTGGGGTGGATCGTTCGGTGCACACGACACGGGAACAGACCACGCCCGTGCGGCTGATCAGCACACTACCCCGCTTCGCGTTGACAAACAAACACATCCGGGGATAAAAATGCAGAAACAGATGCCCGTTTGCGTCTGGCGGATCGAACGCAGGGGACGACATCGCGGATGTCGTGCCCGAGCATGTCCGTTCCGTTCCGACCCGAGACGACGAGGTCCGATGTACGCACCAGAACGCCACCAGCGCATCGTCGAGCAGGCGCGCGCGCAGGGCCGGGTGGACGTCAAGGACCTGGCCGAGTCGCTCGCCGTCACGCCCGAGACCATCCGCCGCGACCTGACGAGCCTGGAACGCCGCGGCCTCGTCCGTCGTGCGCACGGCGGTGCGATCCCCGTCGAGCGGATCACCCTGCACCCCGGCGTCGGCGACCGTGGCGGCATCAACCAGACCGAGAAGATGGTCATCGCCGAGGCCGCCCTGGCCGAACTGCCCGAGAACGGCTCGATCATGATCGACGCCGGCACCTCGACCATCTGCCTGGCCGAGCTGCTGCCGACCGACCGCGGGCTGACCGTCGTCACGCACTCGCTCCCCGTCGCCACCGCCGTCGCGAACCGCCCGGGCATCGACCTGCACCTGCTCGGCGGCAACATCCGCAGCGACTCCCTGGCCGGCGTCGGTACCTGGACGCACCAGCTCATCGGCATGGTCAGCGTCGACGTCGCCTTCATCAGCATCAACGGCATCACGCCGGAGCGCGGCCTGACGACCCACAACATGGCCGAGGCCGCCGTGAAGAGCGCGATGATCAAGTCCGCCCGACGGAGCATCCTGCTCGCCGACCACACCAAGTTCGGCCGCGAGGAGTTCGGTCGCGTCGCCCCGCTCGCAGCGATCGACACGATCATCACCGACCCCGCCGTCAACCTCGACCTGGTCCGCGAGGTCGAGGCCGCCGGCACCGAGGTCTTCTGGCCCGGCCGACCCTGACCGCGCCCCGTCCCCGCCCACCCAGTGCTCGCTAGCATGAGCCAACCACCCATCGACAGGAGTACATCGATGTCCGAAGCCACCCGCACCGTGACCGTCGCCAGCGCATCCGGCCTGCACGCTCGCCCCGCATCCCTCTTCGTCCAGACCGTGACGGCGTCGGGGCACCAGGTCACGATCGCCAAGGGCGACAAGTCCGGGAACGCCGGCAGCATCCTCGCCCTGCTCGGGCTCGGTATCGAGAACGGCGACGAGGTCACCCTCACCGTCTCGGGCGACGACGCCGAGACCACCGCGGACAGCCTGGTCGAGTTCCTCAAGACGGACCACGACGCGGCCTGATCGCGCAGGTCGCGTCCTGCACGCGACCACCAGACGGACGGGAGGCACGGTGCCAGCTGGCACCGTGCCTCCCGTGCGTCCGTGGGGGCGTCCAGGGCTGTCGGCACCCGCCGATAAGGTGTTCTGCATGACACGCCTGCGCCTCGCATCCGTCAACGTGAACGGCGTCCGCGCCGCCTTCCGCAAGGGCATGGGCGACTGGCTCGCCACCCGCGACGTCGACGTGCTGGCCCTGCAGGAGGTGCGCGCGTCGAGCGACGACCTGGCGGCGCTGCTCGGCGACGAGTGGGACATCGTGCACGACCCGGCGACCGCGAAGGGTCGGGCCGGCGTCGCGATCGCATCCCGACACTCCGCCCAGATCCACCGCGTCGCGCTCGGCCCGGACGACTTCGACTCGGCCGGCCGCTGGCTCGAGGCCGACTACGAGATCGGCGGGACGACCGTCACCGTCGTCTCCACCTACGTGCACTCGGGCGAGGTCGACACCCCGAAGCAGGACGAGAAGTGGAAGTTCCTCGACGCCATGACCGAGCGGCTGCCCGCACTCCGGGCGCACAACCCGCTCGCCGTCGTCGTCGGTGACCTGAACGTCGGGCACGACGAGCGCGACATCAAGAACTGGAAGGGCAACGTCAAGCGAGCCGGCTTCCTGCCGCGCGAGCGCGCCTACTTCTCGCGGTTCTTCGGCGCCGACGGCGAACCGGTCGAGGGTGCCGACGGTTCCACGGGTCCCGGCCTCGGATGGGTCGACGTGGGTCGTGCCCAGGCCGGCGACGTCGACGGCCCGTACACGTGGTGGTCGTGGCGCGGTCAGGCCTTCGACAACGACACCGGCTGGCGCATCGACTACCAGATGGCGACGCCCGACCTGGCCGCCAAGGTCACGGAGTACACGGTCGACCGCGCCGCGGCGTACGACCAGCGATGGTCCGACCACGCCCCCGTGGTCGTCGACTACGAACTCTGACCCCTCTTCTCTCGCTTCACCTGACGCACCGGAGCACCACCATGACCAAGACCCGCATCTTCTCGGGCATCCAGCCGTCCGCCGGATCGCTGCACCTCGGCAACTACGTCGGGGCGCTCATGCAGTGGAGGACCCTGCTCGACGACTACGACGCCATCTACTGCGTCGTCGACATGCACGCCATCACCTCGCCGCAGGACCCGGCCGAGCTCCGCGCGAACACCCGGGCCACCGCTGCGCAGTACATCGCGTCGGGCATCGACCCGTCCAAGGCGACGCTGTTCGTGCAGTCGCACGTGCCCGCGCACGCCGAACTCGCCTGGGTGCTGAACACCCTGACCGGCTTCGGCGAGGCGAGCCGGATGACCCAGTTCAAGGACAAGTCGGCACGCCAGGGCGCCGAGGCCGCGTCGGTCGGGCTCTTCACCTACCCGATCCTGATGGCCGCGGACATCCTGCTCTACGACACCAAGGTCGTGCCGGTCGGGGACGACCAGCGCCAGCACGTCGAACTCACGCGCGACCTGGCCGGACGCTTCAACTCGCGGTTCGGCGACACCTTCGTCACGCCCGAGGCACGCATCCTGACCGAGACCGCGCGCATCTACGACCTGCAGGACCCGACCAGCAAGATGAGCAAGTCCGCAGCGTCGGACAACGGCCTCATCCGTCTGCTCGACGACCCGAAGCGCACCGCGAAGAAGATCAAGTCGGCCGTCACCGACGCCGAGCGTGAGATCCGGGCCGACCGCCAGACGAAGCCCGGTGTGACGAACCTGCTGACGATCCTGTCGGCGTTCACCGGCACCTCGATCACTGCGCTCGAGGAGTCGTTCGCCGGAAAGGGCTACGGCGACCTGAAGGGCGAGGTCGCCGACGCCGTCGTGGCCGAGCTCGAACCGGTCCGCGCCCGCACGCTCGAACTGCTCGACGACCCGGCGGAGCTCGACCGGCTGCTCGCCGTCGGCGCCGACCGCGCCGAGTCGATCGCCCAGGAGACCCTGGCCCGCGTCTACGACCGCATCGGGTTCGTCCCGCGGTCGCGCGGCTGACCGTGCAGCCCGTCACCCTCGAGTCGGCGCGGGTCCGGCTCGACCTGCCCACCCGCGCCGACACCGCGGCGATCACCGAGGCCTGCCAGGACCCGGAGATCGTCCGGTGGACGACGGTGCCGACGCCGTACCGCGAGCAGGACGCCCGGACCTTCGTCGACGCCCTGGTCGGACCGGGGTGGGCATCGGACCGCGAGTACACCTGGGCGATCCGACCGGCCGGTTCGACGTGGCTCGCGGGCATCATCAGCTACCGCACCGCCGGCCGTGACCTCGGGTTCTGGCTCGCACCGTCCGCGCGCGGTGCCGGACTCATGCACGACGCCGTCCGGCTCGTCGTCGACTGGGCGTTCGAGCAGGGCGCGCCGGACGTCTACTGGGAGTGTTACGAGGGCAACGCAGCGTCGGCAGCGGTCGCCCGTGCGGCCGGGTTCTCGTTCACGGGCCTCGGCGCAGCACGGGTGCCGGACCGGGACGGCGGCCCGACCGCGGCGTGGACCGCACTGCGACGCGCCGACGGCACCCCAGCCTCCGAGCTCCCCTGGCCCGTCGCCTGAACGCGCTCACAACCGTGGTGACGTGTCACCCAACCACCGCCGGTAGGCTCGGCCCGTGAGCGACACGGCACGACCCACCGAGGTCCGGGCGATGCGCCGCGGGCTCGAACTCGCGGCCCTCGGGCCCGTCGTCGGCGACCACGCCCGCGTCGGCGCCGTGATCCTCTCCCCCACCGGTGAGGTCCTCGCCGAGGGGTGGCACAAGGGCGCCGGCACACCGCACGCCGAGGTCGACGCGATGGCCAAGGTCGACCCGGCACTGCTGCGCGGCGCGACGGCGGTCGTCACCCTCGAACCCTGCAACCACGTCGGCCGCACCGGCCCGTGCGCCGTGGCTCTGCTCAACGCCGGGATCGCCCGGGTCGTGTACGCGATCGACGATCCCGGAGCCGACGTGCACGGCGGCGCCGACCGTCTCCGTGCCGCCGGGGTCCAGGTCGTCTCCGGCGTCCTGGCCGACCAGGCCGAGGCGTTCCTCGAACGCTGGCTGCTCTCGGTCCGGCTCGGCCGACCGTGGGTCACCGTCAAGTGGGCGTCCAGCCTCGACGGGCGCGCCGCCGCTGCCGACGGCACGAGCAAGTGGATCACCGGCGCCGCCGCACGCCAGCACGTCCACGAACAGCGCGCCGCCCACGACGCGATCCTCGTCGGCACCGGCACCGTCCTGGCCGACGACCCGAGCCTGACCGCGCGCGGGGACGCCGGCGAACTGCTCGCCGACCAGCCCCTCGCCGTGGTGCTCGGTGACCGCCCGGTGCCTGCCGACGCCGCCGTCCGTCGGCACCCGCGCGGGTTCGTCACCCTGCCCGGACACGACCTGGCCACCTCACTCGGCGCCCTGCGCGGGCACGGCGTGCACTCGGTGTTCGTCGAAGGTGGTCCCACGGTCGCCTCGGCGCTCATCGCCGCCGGACTCGTCGACGAGTACCTGGTGTACATCGCCCCGGTGCTGCTCGGCGGACCCCGGGTCGCCCTCGACGACCTGGGCGTGGGAAGCATCTCCGACCGTCGGCGGTTGGACGTACTATCGACCACCAGCCTCGGCCCCGACCTGCTGGTCCGAGCCCGACCGCACCGTCCGCAGCACCAGAACCAGCACCAGCACGACCGCCAGCAGCAGCAGCACGCGACACCCGGGCTCGGGAACGACGGGCCCACGAACGACCGGAGCACCCCATGACCGATGCGCTGACCTCCCCCACGCCGGGGAGCCCGGTCAAGTTCGAGGTGTCGACGAACGTGCCGACCACCCACGGCACCTTCCAGATGCGCGCCTACCGCGACCTCGTGACGAGCGCGGAGCACGTCGCGATCATCGGCACCCTGCCGGACGGCTCGATGCCCACCGACGGCGCACTCGTCCGGGTGCACTCCGAGTGCCTGACCGGTGAGGCCTTCGGCTCGCTGAAGTGCGAGTGCGGCCCCCAGCTCGACGCCGCGCTCGACACGATCGCGGCCGAGGGCGGCGTGGTCATCTACCTGCGCGGGCAGGAGGGCCGTGGCATCGGCCTCATCAACAAGCTCAAGGCCTACCGCCTGCAAGAGGACGGTCTCGACACCCTCGACGCCAACCTCGCGCTCGGCCTGCCCGCCGACTCCCGTGCTTACGGCGGCGCCGCGGGCATCCTCGCCGACCTCGGCATCACCCGGGTCCGGCTGCTGTCGAACAACCCGGAGAAGCGCCGCCAGCTCGAGGAGCACGGCATCACCGTCGACTCCCTCGTGCCGCTCGTCGTCGGCATCTCGGCGCAGAACGCCGGGTACCTCGACACGAAGCGCGACCGGATGGGCCACCAACTGCCCGAGCACCTCGAAGCGGGAGCTGGCGCGGGCGCCTGAGCGCGCGCAGGAGGCAGACGCTTCGGCCAGCTGACTCTGGGCTGATTCGCAGGCAGACGACATCTGTCGTATGATCGGGCTTCCGTCACAAGCGGTCCCCCCTCAGCCGAACGCACCCGATCGGTGCCCGCGCCACCCCGCGCGAACCGATCGGTGTCCGCCGTTTCGGATCCTCGTGCTCCCCGTCGGGAGCACGCAGCACGGAAGACCCCGCCCTGTCATGACCGCCGCCCCGGCACCCGCAACCCCCACCTCCGCTCCGCCACCCGCCGGCAACCCGCGCTCCCGCGTCGTCATCGCGAGCCTCGTCGGCACGTCGATCGAGTTCTACGACTTCTACGTCTACGCGACCGCCGCGGTGCTCGTCTTCCCGACGCTGTTCTTCCCGAACGAGGACCCGACGGCCTCGCAGCTGTCCTCCTTCGTCACCTTCGCCCTGGCGTTCTTCGCCCGGCCGGTCGGGTCGATCATCTTCGGGCACTTCGGCGACCGGATCGGCCGCAAGACCACCCTCGTCGCGTCGCTGCTCGTGATGGGCACCGCCACGTTCCTGATCGGCTGCCTGCCGACGTTCGACACCATCGGCGTCTGGGCCCCGGTCCTCCTCGCCGTCATGCGCTTCGCCCAGGGCGTCGGGCTCGGCGGCGAGTGGTCCGGTGCGGCCCTGCTCGCGACCGAGAACGCACCGAAGGGCAAGCGCGGCGTGTTCGGCTCGATGCCGCAGCTCGGTGCCCCGATCGGCTTCCTGCTCGCGAACGGCCTGTTCATCGCGATCAACGCGGCGATGCCCGCCGGTGCCGACGGCACCCCGAACGCCGACTTCCAGGCGTGGGGCTGGCGCATCCCGTTCCTGCTCTCCGCCGTGCTCGTCATCATCGGTCTCTACGTGCGCTTCAAGCTCGTCGAGTCGCCGGTGTTCCGCGGTGTGCAGGAGTCCGGCACGGTCGCGAAGGTCCCGCTCGGCCGGGTGTTCCGCACCTCGTGGCGGGCCGTCATCGTCGGCACGTTCGGCATGGTCGCCACGTACGTGCTCTTCTACTTCATGACGACGTTCACCCTGTCGTACGGCACGACAGGCTCCGAGGCCAGCGCACTCGTCCCGAAGGTCGGCCTCGGGTACAGCCGTGGCGAGTTCCTGACCCTGCTCATGATCGGTGTCGTGTTCTTCGGCATCTTCACCCCGATCGCGGGGCTGCTCGCCGACAAGTTCGGCCGCCGCAAGACCCTCATCCCGACCACGATCGGCATCGCGCTGTTCGGCCTGACGTTCCAGTTCTGGTTCGCGGCGTCGAGCGGCCCGATCACCGTGGTGACCTTCCTCATCGTCGGGCTCTCGCTGATGGGGCTGACCTTCGGTCCGATGGGTGCGCTGCTGCCCGAGCTGTTCCCGACGAACGTCCGGTACACCGGCTCGGCCATCGCGTACAACGTCGCGTCGATCCTCGGTGCGTCGCTCGCCCCGACCATTGCACTGGCGCTCTGGAAGCCGGACGGCGACATCTTCCTGGTCGGCCTGTACCTGACGATCGCCGCGGTCGTGACGCTGGTCGCGCTGCTCTTCGTGCGCGAGACGAAGTCGAAGGACATCGCCGACGCCTGATCGGCGACGCATCCGCGGGACGGGCGCACCCCGCTCAGCAGCGACGCGAAGCGTTGCGCGGGGTGCGCCGACCGAGCCTGCGAGGGAGGGGTGCCAGCTGGCACCGGGCCTCCCGTCCGTCGTGTGCGCGCCTCCCCCCGCGCAACACGCCGTCGTGTCAGCGGGACGCCGCATGCCCGTCGAGACGCCGCCGGATTCGGCGGCGTCTCGCGCGCGTGGCGGCGTCGAACGAAGACGCCGGCGTCTGCGCACCCGATGCTGCACGGCTCGCGCCGTCAACGCAGGTTGACGGATGTCGGTACGTCAATGTAGGTTGACAGGCATGGACCGACCGACCATCACGAGCCTCGCGGCCGGAGCATCGGGGGACGACCCGTTCTCCGCCCTCGCCAACGTGCGGGAGCTGCGCCGTGAGCTCGACCGGACCGAAGAGCTCGCTGCGCGACGTGCCCGCACCGCCGGTGCCTCGTGGCAGGAGATCGCGACGCTGCTCGGTGTCAGCCGACAGGCAGTGCACAAGAAGTACGGCAGAAACTAGGAACACGATGAGCTTCCCCTTCGCACGCCCGAAGACCTCCGACGGCCCCCGCGCCACGTTCGGTCGCCTGCTGTCCTACCTGTTCGAGAACAAGCCCGCGATGGTCGTGATCATCGTGCTGAGCGTCCTCGGGGCGGGGGCCTCGCTCGCGCAGCCGCTCCTGGTCAACCAGGTCATCACCGCGGTGCAGCAGGGCAACACCCTCAGCACGCTCGTGTGGCTGCTGGTCGGGCTCGTCATCGTCGCGGGGGTGCTGAACGGCGTGCAGCACTTCCTGCTGCAGCGTGCGGGCGAGGGCGTCGTGCTCTCCACCCGCCGCAAGCTCATCGCCCGCATCCTCAACCTGCCGATCTCGGAGTTCGACACGCGGCGCACCGGCGACCTGGTGTCCCGCGTCGGCAGCGACACCACGCTCCTGCGGGCCGTCCTGACCCAGGGGCTGATCGAGTCGATCGGCGGCGCGCTCACGTTCATCGGCGCCATCGTCGCGATGGCCATCATCGACCCGCTGCTGCTCGGCATCGTGATCGTGATCGTCCTGATCGCGATCGTCGTCGTCGGCGGGCTGAGCCGTCGCATCCGGGTCGCCTCGAAGCGTGCGCAGGAGAAGGTCGGCGACCTCACCGCCGCCGTCGAACGCGGCATCGGTGCGGTCCGCACGATCCGTGCGGCCGGCGCCACCGAACGCGAGGTGCGCGAGGTCGACAGCCACGCGACCGAGGCCTACAAGCGCGGCCTCGACATCGCCAAGATGTCTGCCTTCGTCGTCCCCGTCGCGAGCATCGTCATGCAGGTCGCGTTCATCGCCGTCCTGGGCGTCGGCGGTGCACAGGTCGCAGCCGGCACCATCACCATCGCGACGCTCATCACGTTCATCCTGCTGCTCTTCATGATGATCATGCCGCTCGGCCAGGCGATGGGCGCGGCCGTCGCCGTCGCCCAGGCGCTCGGCGCGCTCGGCCGGATCGAGGAGATCCTGCACCTGCCGACGGAGTCGCAGGACGACGAGTCGGTCCGGCCCGCCGCGGCCGTCGCCACCGACGACGCCATCGCGTTCGAGCACGTCTCGTTCCGGTACCGCGCCCAGGCGGACGCCTCGGGTGCCGACGGCGCGGTCGCGTTCGACCCCGCGGACCGTCCAGGAGGCCCGGATCGCGTCGACGACGAGCGCCCGGCCGACGACGTGGTGCTCCACGACGTGTCGTTCCGGGTGCCCCGCGGCTCGCGTGTTGCACTCGTGGGTCCGTCCGGTGCCGGCAAGTCGACGACCCTGGCGCTGATCGAGCGGTTCTACGACCCCACCGGCGGCGTCATCCGCCTCGGTGGCATCGACGTCCGCGGCATGGACCGCGACGAGCTCCGGGCTCAGATCGGCTACGTCGAGCAGGACGCCCCCGTGCTCGCCGGCACGATCCGCGCCAACCTGCTGCTCGGGTCGCCGAACGCCACCGAGGACGACTGCGTCCGGGTGCTCGAGGCGGTCAACCTCGGCGAGGTCCTGCACCGCGACCCCCGCGGTCTCGACGCGCAGGTCGGTGAGGACGGCGTGATGCTCTCCGGTGGGGAACGGCAGCGCCTGGCCATCGCCCGCGCGCTGCTCGCCGCTCCCCCGATCCTGCTGCTCGACGAGTCGACGTCGTCACTCGACGGCGTCAACGAGCAGAAGATGCGGCTCGCGATCGACGCCGTCGCCGAGGACCGCACCCTGCTCGTGATCGCCCACCGGCTGTCGACGGTGGTCGACTCCGACGTGATCGTCGTGCTCGAGCACGGCCGCGTCGTCGGCAGCGGCACGCACTCCGAGCTCGTGGAGTCGACGCCGCTCTACCGCGACCTGGCGAAGCACCAGCTGCTGGTGTGATTGCCGGTACGGCCGCGAGTACCGCGGCCGTACCGTCGATCCAGGCTCGGGCTCGGGCTCTGGCTCTGGCTCAGGCGGCGAAGGGGTCCGGCGTCAGCACGTAGACGGTCTCGAGGTACTCCTCGATGCCCTCGTGCGAACCCTCACGGCCGAGGCCGGAGGACTTCACGCCACCGAACGGGAACGCCGCGTTCGACACGACACCCGTGTTCAGCCCAAGCATGCCCGTCTCCAGGCGCTCGGCGAGCCGCTGGCCGCGCTGGAAGTCGGTGGTGAAGGCGTAGGCGATGAGACCGTACTCGGTGTCGTTCGCGAGCCGGATCCCCTCGTCCTCGGTGGTGAAGCGCGTGACCGAGGCGACCGGTCCGAAGATCTCCGTCGTCATGATCTCCGACCCGGGCTGCACGTCGTCGATGACCGTCGCCTCGTAGAACGTGCCCGGACGGTCGATCCGGTGTCCGCCGGTGACGAGCCGGGCGCCACGGCCCAGGGCGTCGTCGACGAGCCCTGCGGCCTTGTCCACCGCACGGTCGTCGATGAGCGGTCCGAGCGTCGTGCCGTCCTCGGTGCCCCGACCGACGCGCAGCGCGTCGACCTTCGCGGTGAGGGCCGCGACGAACGCGTCGGCGATGCCGTCCTGCACGAAGAACCGGTTCGCGGCGGTGCAGGCCTCGCCCGTGTTCCGGAACTTCGCGAGCATCGCGGCATCCACTGCCTTGTCGAGGTCCGCGTCGTCGAACACGAGCAGCGGGGCGTTGCCGCCGAGCTCCATGCTCGTCTTGAGCACGTTGTCGGCGGCCTGTTTGAGGAGCGCTGAGCCGACCGGGGTCGAGCCCGTGAACGTCAGCTTCCGCAGGCGCGGGTCGGCGATGATCGGCTCGGACAGCGCCTTGGCGTCACTCGAGGGGATCACGTTGAGCACGCCGTCCGGCAACCCGGCACGGCGGAACAGCTCCACCAGGAACAGGGTCGTCAGCGGGGTGAGGTCGGCCGGCTTCGCGACGACCGTGCAGCCGGCGGCCAGCGCCGGACCGATCTTCCGTGTCGCCATCGCGAGCGGGAAGTTCCACGGCGTGATCGCGTACACGGGGCCGACCGGACGCTTCAGCACGATCGCGCGGCCGGTGCCCTCGGGGTTCGTGCGGTAGTCGCCGGTGATGCGGACGGCTTCCTCCGAGAACCACCGCAGGAACTCGCCGCCGTACGTGACCTCGCCGCGGGCCTCGGCCAGGGGCTTGCCCATCTCCAGCGACATCAGGGCCGCGAGGTCGTCGGCGTGCTCGTGCACCAGGTCGAAGGCCCGGCGCAGGATGTCCGAGCGCGTGCGCGGGGCCGTCGCTGCCCACGACTCCTGCGCCGCGGCGGCTGCGTCGAGGGCCGCGAGGCCGTCCTCGGGGGTGGCGTCGGCGACCTCGGCCAGGACGGCACCGGTCGACGGGTCGTGCACGGCGAAGGTGGACCCACTCGACGAGGCGCGCCAGGTGCCGCCGATGAAGAGTCCGGTGGGGACGCCCTCGACGCGGACGTGCTCGTCGGCGACGGTGGTGGTGGTGGTTTCGTTCGTGGTGGTGTCGGTCACAGTCGTGCTCCTCCTGGGTTCGCGAGGCCCTCGTCCATGTCGCTGCGGTCGACGTGTCCGCCGGCCGCCCGGATCTCGTCGAGCGCCCGGGCGCTGCGCTCGACGTCGACGCCGGCCACCAGGTCCTCGTACACGGCGACGTCGAGGCCCGCGGCACGGGCGTCGAGCGCCGAGGCACGGACGCAGTGGTCGGTGGCGATGCCGACGACGTCCATCGTGTGCACGCGGCGCTCGGCGAGCACCTCGGCCAGCGGGACGCCCGCCTCGGTCCGGGCCTGGAACGCCGAGTAGTCCGGCGTGCCCTGCCCCTTGCGGACGTCGACGTCGATCAGTGCGGTGTCGAGATCGGGGTGGTAATCGGCGCCGGGTGTGCCGGCGACGCAGTGCACCGGCCACGTGTCGACGAAGTCGGGTCCGTCGGGTCCGGCGAAGTGTCCGCCGTTGTCGTCGTCGCCGTGGTGCCAGTCGCGGGACGCCACGATCAGGTCGTACTCGTCCCCGTGCCGACCGAGGAACGCGGTGATGCGCTTCGCGAGCGCCGCTCCCCCGGTGACCGCGAGCGCTCCGCCCTCGGTGAAGTCGTTCTGGACGTCCACGACGAGCAGTGCTCTTGCCATGGGTCCATCCAACACCCGTCGGCTCAGGAGCCGGTGAGCTTGCTCCCGCACGAGTAGGTCGCGGCGGTCACCGCGTCGAGTGCCGGCAGTGCCGCTGCACGCGGTGAACCGATGGCGTAGAAGGCGAAGGTCAGCCGCGACCCGTCGGCGGCGTCGATGTAGCCGCCGAGGGTGTTGGCGCTGTCGATCCAGCCCGTCTTCGCGTGCACCTTGCCGCGGGCGACCGCGTTCGCGCCGGTGAACCGGCTGGCCAGGGTGCCGGACTGGCCGGACACCGGCAGGGCGTTCGCGAGCGTGCCGAGGCCCTTCGCGCCGGAGGCGACCTGCACCATGAGGTGTGCGACGAACTCCGGCGACACCGCGTTCGAGGCGCTCTCGCCCGAGCCGTCCTTGATCACGATGCCGGCCGGGTCGAGGCCGTAGGAGCGCAGTGCCGACTGGTACACGGACGACAGCGACGCCGCCGAGCCGTTCGAGCCGGACTCCTTCGAGGACACCCGGGCGAGCATCTCGGCCAGGGTGTTGTCCGAGTTCGGGATCATCTGCCCGATGAGTGTCGACACCGGCTGCGACGACACCGTGGCGATCGTCTCGGTGCCGGTGGTCGCCCGCTTGACGATCTGCGCGGACGAGGCGCCAGCGACGCCAGCGTTCGCCAGTGCCGTCCGGAACGCGATGCCCGCGCGTCCGACCGGGTCCTCCGACCGGGGCGAGGTCGCCGCTGCGGGGTTCGCCCGGTCACCGTCGACCATGAGCGCCGTGACCTCCGGCTGGTACCCGATGGTGCGCTCGGACACCGGCCACGTGGGGTCCCAGGCGTCGGCGTCGCTCCAGTACGAGTCGTCGGTGACGATCGTGGTGACCGGGGTGTCGCCGACCTTCGCCTTCACCTGCTGCGCGAGCTGGGCGAGGGTCGGGGCGCCCGGGTACACCGTGCCACCGCCGGCGGACAGCGTCGCGTCGCCGTGACCGACCAGGGCGACGGTGTTCGCGGACTCCCGCGCGACGGTCGTCGGGATGCGGTGGTCACCCCCGAGCACCGAGAGCGCGGTCGCCGAGGTCAGGGTCTTCATGACGCTGCCGGTCTGGGCGGCCCGCTCGCCGTGCTGGGAGAACAGGACCTTGCCCGTCTTCGCGTCCATCACGTACCCCTCGAAGTCGCCGAGGCCGCTCGCCGACGCAGCCGTCGCGATCGAGCAGGTCCGGAGCGCGGACGGACCGGCGAGGTCGTCCGGCACCGCGCGGGCATCGGGGGTCGGGGTGGGGGACGGCTTCGTCGTCGGGCGCTTCGTGGTGGTCGTCCGGTCCGGAGCCGAGGACGCGGTCCGGGTCGGGCTCGGCGCCGCGGCGGTCCGGGAGTCCGGGGTCGTGGCCGCCGCGACGGCGACGGCCCCACCGGAGCCGACCACGAGCAGCGCCGCGAGGCCACCGGCGATCCAGGGAACCGGGCGGCGCGCGGCGGAGGCACGCACCGCGGTGACGGCGGCGCGGAACCGCTCCGGGACGGAACGCGGGCTGGGCTGCTGCTCGGACATCGCGACCGATCCTACGGAACTGCGGCAGGAGCCTCCAGGCCGGATCCGGGATCCGTGGCGGACGGGAGCCGGATCAGGGAGCCGTGACGGGACCGTCGGCCGGGTACCGGACCCCGACCTGGCGTCGCGCCTCGTCCAGCACCGCCATGATCGCGACGGTCTCGTCCGGGTCCATCGGGCCGCCGTCGTGGCGGCCAGACGTGATCATCGTCTCGAAGGCGCGGGCCTCGTGCTCGTAGCCGGCGAGTTCCTCGCGGCCGTCGAACTCCTCGACGACGGCACCGTCGCGGTCTCGGATCCGCCAGGTGGTCGGCGTGTACCAGGTGGAGTCGAGGTCGATGCGGCCGGTCTCGCCGATGATCGACGCCGTGTTCGGGCTCCGCAGGTCCATCCCGAAGTGGATCATCGACTGCGTACCGCCCTCGTGCGTCATGACCAGGCCCATCTGCTCGTCGACGCCCTGCTCGCTCAGCGTCCCGGCTGCGACCAGCGCGGTCGGCACCCCGAGCACGTCCACCGCGAAGGACACGGGGTAGATCCCGAGGTCGAGCATCGCTCCCCCGCCGAGTGCCGGGTCGCGCAACCGGTGGCCGGGGTCCGTCGGGAGGGCCTGGTGGTGGGTCGCCTCGACGACCACCGGGCGGCCGATCCGGCCCTCGGCAACGACCTCGCGGATCATCGCCATCTGGGGCAGGAACCGGGTCCACATCGCCTCCATCACCGCGACGCCCGCGTGCCGAGCCGCATCGACGACCGTACGGGCCTCGTCCGCGGTCATCGTGAAGGCCTTCTCGACCAGGACGTGCTTGCCCGCCCGGATCGCGAGCAGGGCGTCCTCGGCGTGCCGGACGTGCGGGGTCGCGACGTAGACCGCGTCGACATCGTCGTCCGCCACCAGGTCCTCGTAGGAACCGTGGGCCCGCTCGATGCCGAACTCGGCGGCGAAGGCCTCGGCGTGTTCGCGGGTGCGGCTGCCCACGGCCGTGAACACGATGCCGGCCGCGGTGCAGTCACCCACGAAGGACCGTGCGATGCCGCCTGTGCCGATGACTCCCCAGCGAACCGTCATGGGTCCTGTCTACCAGCGCGGGGTGTGGCGCGGCCCGCGGCGGTCGTCAGCGGGGTCCGCGTCGGGCGGTCAGCGGCGGTGCCCGCCTCGGGTCGTCAGCGGCGGTGCTTGCCGAGCGCGGCGTCCGGGGCGGCCATCGGGTGGTTCCGGAACCAGCGCAGGAGCTCACGGGCACGGCTCGTGTCGGCGCTCGCATCGCCCTCGGCGAGGAACGAGTCGAAGCCGTCGGGCAGGTCGGCTTCGGCCTCCCGGTGGAACGCCATCTTCCACTCGCCGAAACGCCGGGTGTGGATGCGCTCCTCGACGAGCAGGCCGACGTCGGTGTGCCGCGGGTCGTCGATGATGCGCTGGTACGTCTCGAGCACGGCTGACTCGGGGCCCTCGAGCAGCTGCATGAACCGGCCGTCCTTGTAGACGAGCAGACCGGACAGGCCGGACGCGGTGTTGCGGACCCGTGCGTGCTCGAGCAGTGCGTCGAGCCGCTCCTGGTCGAACACCTCGTTCGCTGCGCTCATGTAGACCAGGGACAGCAGCATGACGACCTCTCGGTGACGACGGAACGGGTTCCCTCTCATCGTGGACCGCACCGACGCCGTCGGGCAGCCCCAGAACGGGGATCGTTCCCGCCCGCGCACCCGCGTCGAGGTTCGGGTCATCGACGCGAGCACACGGGTGTCGGGTCGTACGACCGGACTGATTCGGAGCCCCCGTCCGGGGGGTTTGGTCACTCCGTGTCGTAGGTGCGGACCCAGTCGATCTGCACGTGCCCGGGGTCGCCCCAGTTGCCGATCTGGAACATGTAGCGATGCGGCGTGGTGGGCACGTTGCGCGGCACCGTGAACACGAGCTTGCCGTCGAGGTAGTACCGGATGATCTTCCCCGGCACCCACTCGGTCGTGTAGGTGTGCCAGTCGTTCCAGGACACCCGGGTGTTGTAGTGCTCGGTCCGCTTCTCGAGCCCCTGGAGCATCGAGTGGTGGAAGACGCGCGGTGAGCCGTTGAACTGCCCCTCCGGGTAGTTCAGCTCGCCGTCCGCCCAGGCGTTCGACGTCGGCCAGAGCATGACCGCGATCCCGTTGCCGTCGCCACCGGTCGCCCGCGCACGGATGCTGAAGGTGCCGCCGACGTGTGACCAGGCGCCGGTGGGCGTGCCGAACGTTCCGGCAGCGCCGTGCTCTCCGTCCATCGCGACGTCCAGGTAGCCGTCGTGGGCGCTGATGAGCTTGTCCGAGTAGTACTTGCCGCCCGTACCGTCGGGGTACGGCTGCCACGAGTTCCGGTACGTCTCGGCGAAGGGGCCGCCCGCTGCGGCGGGGGTGTCGAAGTCCTCGGAGAAGGTCGGCTCGCGGTCCGCGAGGTACGCGGGACCGGTCGCGGACGCCGTCGGGGTCGCGGACGGACCGGTGCTCGGCGACGAGGTCGATGCGGACGTGGCACGGGACTCGGGCACGGCTGCCGCGGTGACCGCGAGGGCTCCGGCGGTGGCAGCGACCACGACGATGACCAGGACACGCTTCAGCACGGCGGCACCGCCGGTGGAGCGCTGGGCTGGTGGTCGGTCATCGTGTCCCCCGTTTCGCGGACAAGGGTAGCCCGCGAACGCGCCCGACGTCTGTCCCTCGGGCGAGGGACACGGGTTTCGTCCGGAATACGAAAACCCCGGTCAGAGCCACTTCGAGTGGGCCTGACCGGGGTGTTCACGGAGCCGCCTGTCGGAATCGAACCGACGACCTATTCATTACGAGTGAATCGCTCTACCGACTGAGCTAAGGCGGCGCACACTCCATGTCCGGAGTGGCACGAGCAATGACTATACAGGTTCAGACGAGTGAACGCGAAACCAGCATGCCGAGCTCGGAGAAGGACCGTTCGAGCTCGTCGACCAGGTGTGTTCCTGCCTCGGAACCCGACCACTCCCACCACGCGTGGCGCAGGGCGGCGAGGGCGACGATGGCCGCGAGACCCGCGCGGCGGCGGAGTGCCTCGGCATCGGCGGCGAGCTCCGGGTCGGCGTGTTCGAGCCGGCGCGTGACGGCCGCCTGCAGCTCCGCCTGGAACTCCTTCATCGACGCCATGCGACGGCTGAACAGCTCCGGGTTCGCGCGGAGGACCTGCTGCCGCTCCTCGATGAGCCCGCGCTCCTCGATCAGTTCGCGCGTGGAGTGCACGAGCAGCGTGCCGATGTCCGCGAGCAGGTCACCGCTCGGACCACCGTCGACGAACGCCTGCAACGCCGCGTCGTCGGGCAGCTGCGGGTCGTCCCCGAGGATCGCCTGCTCCTTGCTGGGGAAGTAGTTGAAGAACGTCCGGGGCGAGACGTCGGCCCGCCGGGAGATCTCGTCCACCGTCACCGCGCCGAGGCCGTCCTCGATGGCGATCCGGAGCGCAGCCTGCTGGATGGCGCGCCGGGTGGCGCGGCGCTTCCGTTCGCGCAGGCCGGGTTCAGCGTCGGGCATGCCGTGATTGTCGCACGCCGGGCCTCAGCGGCGGGCGCGGGCGATCGTGACGAGCAGTGCTTCGAGCGCCAGGAGTGCCGCCACGTTCGCCGCGATGCGCTGGCGCGCCAGGGCCACGGCGTCGAGGACCTCGAGCGCGGCAGCGGGCGGTGTCGTCGGCAGCGCGTGTTCGAGCTGGTCCTGCATGGCCAGGTTGACCGGTTCCGCCGGGGCTCCGAGCCCCAGCAGGAGCAGGTCGCGGTACAGGGACGAGACGTCGACCAGGATCCGGTCGAGGCCGTCGCGCAGGCTCCGGGTGGCCCGGCGTTTCTGGTCGTCCTCGAGGGAACGGAGCTGCGACCGGAGCGCCGGCGGGATCGTCCCCCCGGGTTCGACCCCGAGCGAGCGCAGGGCTGCGTCGCGCTCTTCGGAATCGCGCTGCTCGGTGATGGACTTGGCGTCCTCGTCGGCGACGGCGAGGAGTTCGGCGGCCGCCATGACGGCATCGCCCACGCTCCGCACACCGAGCACGGTCGTCAGGGTCCGGCGGCGACGGTCTCGTGCCGGCTCGCTCGTGGCGAGGCGCTGTGCCATGCCGATGTGGCTCTGCGCCTGACGAGCAGCATCCATCGCGAGGGCACGGTCGACACCGGTCCGGGCGACGAGCAGGTCGGCGACGGACTCGATGCCGGGCACGCGCAGGCGGACCGAGCGGACGCGCGACCGGATCGTCGGCAGCAGGTCGGCCTCACTCGGGGCGCAGAGGATCCACACCGTGCGCTCCGGGGGTTCCTCGAGCGCCTTGAGCAGCAGGTTCGAGGTGCGCTCGGTCATGCGGTCGGCGTCCTCGATGATGACGACGCGGTAGCGGCCGACCGACGGCGAGTAGTACGACGAGGTGACGAGCTGCCGGATCTCGTCGATCGTGATGATCACACGCTGGGTCGTGAGCACCGAGACGTCGGGGTGGGTCTTCGCGGTGATCTGCCGCAGGGTGTGGTCGTCGTCGGGGCCGTTGCCCACGAGCGCCGCCGCGAAGGCGGTCGCCACGTTCGACCGTCCCGACCCGGGCGGGCCGGTGATGAGCCACGAGTGCGTCATGCCGCCGGTGCCGTCGGTGGACTCGGCCGCGTTGCGCAGCGACGCGACCGCTTCTTCCTGCCCGGTCAGGCCGTCCCACACGCTCACGGGACCATCCTGTCAGTGACCACCGTCATGCCGGGTCGATCCCGACGAGAGGGGCCACCGCTCGACGGACCGCGTCCTGCACGGTGTCCGTCGGGGCCGAGGCGTCGACCACCAGGAAGCGCACCGGCTCGGCCTCGGCCATCGCGAGGAAGGCCTGACGGACGGACTCGTGGAACGCCGCAGCCTCGGACTCGAGACGGTCGAAGGTGTCGCCCCGCGCCGCGGCCACCCGGGCGCGTCCGACGGTGACGTCGAGGTCGAGCAGGATCGTGAGGTCCGGTGCCAGACCGTCCGCTGCCCACTCCGAGACGGACCGGACCTGGTCGGCGCCGAGCCCGCGCGCGACGCCCTGGTAGGCGACGGACGAGTCGATGTAGCGGTCCTGCAGGACGACCTCGCCGCGTGCGACCGCCGGACGGACGACCGTCTCGACGTGCTGGGCTCGGTCGGCCGCGTACAGGAGCGCCTCGGCCCGGGGTGCGACGTGGCCCCGCTCGTGCAGGACCATCTGCCGGATCTGGACGCCGAGGTCGGTGCCGCCGGGCTCGCGGGTGCGGACAACGGTCCGACCGTGCGCACCGAGCCACGCCGAGAGCAGCTCCGCCTGGGTCGTCTTGCCCGCGCCGTCGCCGCCCTCGAGCGTGATGAAGCGACCGGTCACTTCTTCTTGGCCGCCGTCCGACGGGCCGGGGTCTTCTTCTTGACCGGCCCCTTGGCACGCTTGTCGGCGATGAGCTGGACCGCGCGGGCGTGGTCGACGGCCTCGACGTCCTCGCCCTTCGGGATGGTCGCGTTCGTCTCGCCGTCGGTGACGTACGGCCCGAACCGGCCGTCCTTCATCTTGATCGGCTTGCCGGACACTGGGTCGGCGTCGAACTCCTTGAGCGCGGCGCTCGCGGTGCGGTTGCCGCCGTACTTCGGCTGCGCGAACAGCTCGAGTGCACCGGGCAGGTCGATGTCGAAGATCGCGTCCTCGCCGGGCAGGGTCCGGGTGTCGGTCCCCTTCTTCAGGTACGGCCCGTACCGGCCGTTCTGCGCCGTGATGTCGTTGCCCGTCTCCGGGTCCTGGCCGACGACGCGGGGCAGGTCGAGGAGCTTCAGCGCGGTCTCGAGGTCGACGGTCTGCGGGTCCATCGACTTGAAGAGCGAAGCGGTGCGTTCCTTCGGCGCCGCGGCCTTCTTCGTCGTCTTCTTCGCAGGCGCCTTCTTGGCGGGGGCCTTCTTCGCCGTCGCCGTCGCCGATGCCGTCTCGCTCGTCGCGGTCGCAGCAGCCGCGTCGGCCACGGGGGCCTCTGCCGCTGCGGGCGCTTCGACGACCTCGCCGGTCTTCGGGTCCACGGTGGGTTCGGGCTCCGGGGTGCGCTCCGTGACGTAGGGGCCGAAGCGGCCGTCCTTCGCCAGGACTTCCTTGCCGGTCTCCGGGTTGATCCCGACGACACGGTCGCCGATCACCGGGGCGTCGACGAGTTCCTTCGCCTTCTCGACGGTCAGTTCGTCGGGAGCGAGGTCCTCGGGCACGTTCACGCGCCGCGGCTTCTCGGGGTCGTCGCTCGGCACCTCGATGTAGGGGCCGTACCGACCGATCCGGAGCGTGAGGCCCGGAGCGAGCTCGACCGAGTTGATCTCGCGGGCGTCGATCTCACCGAGGTTGTCGATGACGGTCCGCAGGCCGCGCTGGTCGTCGTCGCCGCCACCGAAGTAGAAGCCCTTGAGCCAGTCCACCCGATCGGCGTCGCCGCGGGCGATGCGGTCGAGGTCTTCTTCCATCTCGGCGGTGAAGTCGTACTCCACGAGCTCGCCGAAGTACTCCTCGAGCAGGCGCACGACGCTGAACGCGATCCAGTTCGGCACCAGCTGCGTGCCGCGGAGCGAGACGTAGCCGCGGTCGATGATCGTCGGGCTGATCGTGGGGTAGGTCGACGGACGCCCGATCCCCAGCTCTTCCAGCGTCTTGATGAGGCTCGCCTCGGTGAAGCGCGGCGGCGGGGTGGTGTCGTGCCCCTTCGCCTCGACGTCGGTGACCGCGAGGTGCTCGCCCTGGGCCACGTTCGGCAGGGCGACGTCCTGGCCCGCACGCTCGGACGACTCGTGGCGGTCCTCGTCACGGCCTTCTTCGTAGGCGCTGAGGAAGCCGCGGAACGTGATGACGGTGCCGGATGCGGTGAACTCGGCATCCGTGCCGTTCGCGGTCGAGGCGATGCCCTCGACCGACTCGGTGGAGGAGATGCCGAGCACGATCGACGCGGTCGAACCCTTGGCGTCCGCCATCTGGGACGCGATGGTGCGCTTCCAGATGAGGTCGTAGAGGCGCCACTCGACACCGGTGAGGGTGCCCTGCAGGTCCTGCGGGGTGCGGAAGGAGTCACCGGCGGGACGGATCGCCTCGTGCGCCTCTTGCGCGTTCTTGCTCTTGCTCGCGTAGAGGCGGGGCTTGTCGGGCACGGTGGCCGAGCCGTACAGGTCGGCTGCCTGCTTGCGAGCGGCGTCGATGGCTTGCTTCGAGAGCGAGACCGAGTCGGTACGGATGTAGGTGATGTAGCCGTTCTCGTACAGGGTCTGCGCAGCACGAGCGGTCTGTCGCGGGGACAGACGGAGCTTGCGCGCGGCTTCCTGCTGGAGCGTCGACGTGGTGAACGGCGCGGCGGGGCGTCGCGTGTACGGCTTCGAGTCGACGCTGCGGACGGTGGCGTCACCGGCGCGCTCGAGGACCGTCGTCAGCGACGCGGCAGCGGCCTCGTCGAGCCGGACGACGTCACCGCTGAGCGTGCCGCGGTCGTCGAAGTCACGGCCGGAGGCGACGCGGGTGCCGTGGATCCGGGCGAGTCGCGCCGAGAAGGAGGACTCGCCGGCCTTCTCGAACCGGGCGGAGAGGTCCCAGTAGTTGGCGGACACGAAGGCCAGGCGCTCGCGCTCGCGGTCGACGACGAGCCGGGTAGCGGCGGACTGCACACGGCCGGCGGACAGACCGGGGGCGACCTTGCGCCACAGGACCGGGGAGACCTCGTACCCGTACAGCCGGTCGAGGATGCGGCGGGTCTCCTGCGCGTCGACGAGGGCGGTGTCGAGCTCACGGGTGGCTTCCTGCGCGCGCTGGATCGCCTCCTTCGTGATCTCGTGGAAGACCATCCGCTTGACGGGGACCTTCGGCTTCAGGACCTGCAGCAGGTGCCACGCGATCGCTTCACCCTCGCGGTCTTCATCTGTTGCGAGGTAGAGCTCGTCGGCGTCCTTGAGGGCGCGTTTCAGCTCGGAGACGGTCTTCTTCTTGGCGTCGGACACGACGTAGTACGGCTCGAAGCCGTTGTCGACGTCCACCGAGAACTTGCCGAGGGAGCCCTTCTTGAGCTCGGGCGGCAGGTTCTTCGGCTCGACGAGGTCGCGGATGTGTCCGACCGAGGCCTGGACTTCGTATCCGTCACCGAGGTATTGCGCGATCGTCTTCGCCTTCGCAGGGCTCTCGACGATCACGAGCTTCTTCGTGCCTGGCACGTGTCTCCTTGATCGATGGTGCTGATCGGCCCTGGCCACGAGCGTGTCCGGGTCGACCGGGACATCGGTGACCGCGGGCCGACAGGCACACCATACACATAGTGTTCGGGCGGGCCGCCTGCCGGACCGGCCACCGCGAGTGCGCCGACGACGAACGGTCCGGTGCCCACGACCACGCGGACGCGGGCCGTGGTGGCGACGAGTTCGCAGGCGTCGAGGGCGGCCCCGTTCGCCGTGGCGATCCGGGTCGCGACCGCACACGGCTCCCCCGGTACCAGCCCGGTGGCGGCCGCCGCGGTGCCCACGGCGGCGGCGTCGGCGGCGCCCTGGGCGCGGAGGGCCTGCGTGCGGTGGCTGGCGGCGGCGAGCGCCGTCGACCCGACGAGGACCCCCATGCCGAGGACCGCCACGAGCAGCACGGTCGCCGAGCCGCGTTGGCCGTCGGGGATCGTCACGTCAGCCCCCTCGGGCCGCGGCGCACGCCGTCGCGGTCAGTGGGAGCGCCGCGAAGGGACCGGTCCCGCCGCGCGTGGCGTCGACGCAGACCAGGTCACCGTCCGACCGGACGACGACCGCCGCCCCCGGGGCGAGCCGGTCGGCCGCGGACCGGCCCAGGCGCTCGTCGTCGCGCCCGATCGCCCGGGCGGCGGTGGCTGCGGCGAGTTGCAGACGGCCCTGCGCGTCGACGACGAGGACGGCCGCGACGAGGGCGGTCAGCACGATCGCCACCACGGGGAGCGCGACCGCGAACTCGACGGTCACCGCGCCGCGCTCACAGCGAGAGCGCGCCACGGACGAGGTCGGTGAGGATGGTCTGGACCTCGCCGGAGCGCATGACCGCGACGAGCACACCGGCGAAGGCCACGGCGGCGAGGATGACGACCGCGTACTCGGCGGTGGCCGATCCCCGGTCGTCCCGCAGCCGCGACGACCACCGGGCGACGGGGCGACGCGGGCGACGGTGGTGGCGGATGGCCCGACGGGTGCGGCGGTCGGGGGATGACGTGGTGCTCATGGAGTCCGTCCTTTCTGTTCGGTGGGACAAGCGTGTCCTGGCCGGGGTGTCGACGACGAGGCCTCGGCGCCATCTGTGGAGAGGTCACGCGGCCCCGCCCACCGTGGAGGAGAGGACCCCGACCACCACGGGCACCACCCCCACGAGCACGAACGCCGGCAGGACGCAGACCCCGAGCGGCAGCACCAGTCGGACCGCCAGTCGTTCCGCAGCCACGAGCCCGTCGGCAGCGGCCTCGTCGCGCACGTCCTCGGCGGCGCGGCGGAGCAACCCCGCGGCGGGCACCCCGGCGCGCCGGGCGAGGTCGAGGACCTCCCGCAGCCGGTGCACGTCCCCGGCGGGCGGGGCGGCTCCCGCGGACGCCTCGGCGACTGCCTGCCCGGCGGTGCTCCACGACCCGCCTCCGGCGACCGCCACGGCCCAGGCGTCGAGGAGCACCCCGGGGACTCGGCCGTCGGGGGTCGCGGAACGGACCAGCCGGGCGGTCCACCGTCGCCCGGCCAGCACGAGGGCCGCCGCGGTGCACGAGCACGCCCAACCGGCCGGTGAGCCGACCAGGACCTCGACGGCACCGGCACCCCAGGCCGCACCGAGCCCCAACCCGAAGAGCGGCAGCGCGAGCACGACCCGGGCGCTCGTCCGCGGTCCCGCCAGGGCGACCCGGATCGCCCGGTCCGATGCTGCGGCGCGCCGGAGCGCACCGGCGAGCCCGCGGAGGGTCTCCGCGACGGGCGCTCCCGTCCGGTCCGCCACGCGGAGGACGACGACGATGTCCTGCTGGGCGGGTCCTCCGACCCCGGGCAGCCCGCCGACGAGCCGCCAGGCCCGCGGCGGCGGGACGCCTGCCGCGACCAGCGTCGCCACCCGGTCGAGCACCCCGGCCACCCGCGCCGGGCCGTCGGGTGTGGGTCGTCTCACCGCAGCCCGTCCACCGGGCGCACCTCGAGCCTCCCGTCCGGGCCGACGCACAACGTGCCCACACCACCGAGCCGCCGCTGGCCTGCGCGTCGCTCCACGTGCAGGACCAGGTCGAACGCGCTGACGGCCTGCCGGGCCAGCGCCTCGGCACCGAGGCCGGCGAGCGCACCGAGCGCTTCGAGGCGCGCGGCCACGTCGGCGATGCCGTTGGCGTGCACGGTGCCGGCTCCCCCGTCGTGCCCGGTGTTCAGGGCGGAGAGGAGTTCACGGACCTCGGCGCCGCGGCACTCCCCCACGACGATCCGGTCGGGGCGCATCCGCAGCGCCTCACGCACGAGCCGGTCGAGGCCGAGCGCGCCGACCCCCTCGGCGTTCGCCTGCCGCGCCTCGAGCGCGACGACGTGCGGATGGGCGATCCGGAGCTCGGCGACGTCCTCCACCGTCACGATGCGCTCGTCAACGGGGACGTTCCCGAGCATCGCCGCGAGCAGCGTGGTCTTGCCGCTGCCGGTCGCGCCGGTGACCAGGACGTTCCGGCGCGCCGCGACGGCGTCCTCGACGACCGACCGCGGGACGAACGCGAAGGTCCCGCCGCGCTCGAGGGTGGCGAGGGAGGGTCGATGGACCTGTGGCAGTCGGATCGACACCGCGGTGCCCCCGACGGACACCGGCGCGAGGACGACGTGGACCCGGACGCCGTCGCCGTGCCGGACGTCCGCGCACGGGGTGGTCTCGTCGACGTGGCGACCGCCGAGCGCGACGAGCCGCGTCGCGAGTTCGCGGGTACGTGCTTCGGTCAGTCGCGGCTGGACGGCTTCGAGGCCGGTGCCGCGGTCGACCCACGTCCCCACGCCGCCGAGCACCAGGACGTCCGTCACGGTGGCATCAGCCACCAGGGCGGCGAGTTCCTCGAACTCGACGACCACGGACGCCCGGCGACGAGCCGCAGGCGCTGCTCCGGGCAGGAACGGCGCCGACGGAGCATGCGCCCGCGCCGGTGCCGAGAACGCAGGCGATGTCGACGCGGACGGCGCCGACGCGCGGGGAAGCAGTGGAGCACGGTGCAGGGGCATGCCGCCGACGGTAGGGAGCACTTCGACCTTCAGCCGAGACGGTCCCCACTTCTGTGGACAGCGTCGGAGTGCCCCACCAACGGACCGGTTTGTCCCCCGAAACGGAAAGCCGTACCCCGGTCGATGATGCGACACCGACGCGCTCGGTGCCACCCACCACCCCCGCTTCCCCCGGCCGGACTGTGCGTAGCACCTGCTACGCAAGAACATGCAGAATGCATGCACGAGCATGGACCGGTCTGTCCACGCGACCGGCGTGCCTGCGCGGATCGGGGCACACGGCGGAGCCCGACGAGCCACCATCGCTCGAGTCGGACCCCGGGAAACAGAAGAGGCGGCACCGGTTGGGGGGAACAGGTGCCGCCTTGACATCGAGGGATTGGGGGGAATCCGATTCGATGCCGCCGGAAACGAGTCCAGCGGGATCTACTGTACCCCACGATCGGCCCTCCAGGGCAACCCCGGACACGACCTCCGGGCGTGCCGCGCCCCGACCCGGCCGAGGGGTAGTCTCCGGATGCACGCAGGCACCGGCGACGGATGCCACCAGAGGCCGCAACGACGCGAAAGGACATCGATGTCCACTCCGACCCAGACCGACCCCCGAGGCGACGACGGAGCGACCTTCGCACCGCCGCCCGAGTTCGTGGCCGACGCGGTCGCCGGCGAGGACCTCCACCGCGCAGCAGCAGCCGACCGCGAGGCGTTCTGGGCCGAGCAGTCCCGCTCCCTGCTCGACTGGCGCACCCCGTTCACGCAGACCCTGGACTGGTCGGGCGCCCCGTTCGCGAAGTGGTTCGCCGACGGCACGCTCAACGTCGCCGAGAACTGCCTCGACCGACACGTCCGCGCCGGCAACGGGGACCGGGTCGCGATCCACTTCGAGGGCGCTCCCGGCGACACGCGCCGGATCACCTACGCCGAGCTGACCGCCGAGGTGCAGCGCGCAGCGAACATGCTCACCGACCTCGGCGTGGGCCAGGGCGACCGGGTGGTCGTGTACCTGCCACTCATCCCCGAGGCCGTCGTGACGATGCTCGCCGTCGCCCGCATCGGCGCCGTGCACTCGGTCGTCTTCGGCGGGTTCAGCGCGGAGAGCCTCCGTGCCCGCATCGAGGATGCCGGCGCGAAGCTCGTCGTCACCGCGGACGGCGGGTGGCGGCGCGGTGCCGTCTCACCGCTCAAGCCCGCGGTCGACGAGGCGCTGACCGGCGAGGGCACCGACACGGTCGAGCACGTCCTGGTCGTCAAGCGCGGCGGCAACGACATCGCCTGGAACGACCGCGACGTCTGGTGGCACGACGAGCTGGCGAAGGCGGCACCGACCCACGAGGCCCAGGCGTTCCCCGCCGAGACCCCGCTGTTCATCCTGTACACCTCGGGCACGACCGGGAAGCCGAAGGGCATCGTGCACACCTCCGGCGGCTACCTGACCCAGGCGGCGTACACGCACAAGAACGTGTTCGACATGCACCCGGAGAAGGACGTCTACTGGTGCACCGCCGACATCGGCTGGATCACCGGCCACTCCTACGTCGTCTACGGCCCGCTCGCCAACGGCGTCACGCAGGTGCTCTACGAGGGCACCCCCGACGAGCCGAAGCCCGGCCGCTGGTGGGACCTCGTCGACGCGTACGGTGTCACCGTCCTCTACACCGCACCCACGGCGGTCCGCGCAGCGATGAAGGCCGGCCGCGAGATCCCGGAGGCGCGCAGCCTCGAGACCCTCCGCCTGCTCGGCAGCGTCGGCGAACCGATCAACCCCGAGGCGTGGCAGTGGTACCGCCAGGTCATCGGCCACGACCGCACGCCGATCGTCGACACGTGGTGGCAGACCGAGACCGGCGCCATCATGATCTCCGCGCTGCCCGGCGTCACGAAGCTCAAGCCCGGCGCCGCGCAGACGCCCCTGCCGGGCATCGTCGCCGAGATCGTCGACGACGACGGCAACCGTGCCGAACCTGGCGAGAGCGGCTACCTCACGATCACCGAGCCGTGGCCGTCGATGGCCCGCGGGATCTGGAACGACCCGGACCGGTTCGTCGAGACGTACTGGTCGCGGTTCCCCGGCCGCTACTTCGCCGGCGACGGCGCGCGGCTCGACGGGCAGGGCGACATCTGGGTGCAGGGGCGCGTCGACGACGTCATGAACGTCTCCGGCCACCGCCTGTCGACGGCCGAGATCGAGTCCGCCCTGGTCGGGCACGAGGGCGTCGCCGAGGCCGCCGTCGTCGGAGCCGCCGACGAGACCACCGGTCAGGCGGTCGTCGCGTACGTCATCCTGACCGCGGAGGCAGCAGCGGACGTCGACCGCGAATCCGCATCGACCGAACTCCGCAACTGGGTGGGCAAGCGCATCGGTGCGATCGCGAAGCCCCGTCAGGTGGTCATCGTGCCCGAACTGCCGAAGACGCGCTCCGGCAAGATCATGCGGCGTCTGCTCCGCGACGCCGCCGAAGGCCGCCGTATCGGTGACACGACGACGCTGGCCGACCCGACGATCATGGCGACCATCGCGGAACTCATGTAGTCCCGCCAGACGGAAGCAGGGCCTCCAGTCAGATACAGACTGGAGGCCCTGCTCACGTTCGTTCCGTCGGTCGCTGCCGTCAGGCGGTGAGCTCCACCACCAGCTCGACCTCGACCGGTGCGTCCAGCGGCAGCACCGCGACGCCCACCGCGCTCCGCGCGTGGACGCCGGCGTCCCCGAAGACGTCGCCGACCAGGGTCGACGCGCCGTTCGCGACACCGGGCTGACCGGTGAACGACGGGTCCGACGCGACGAACACGGTGACCTTGACGACGCGAGCCACGCGGTCGAGCGAACCGGCGACCGACTGCACGGCGGCCAGGGCGTTCAGCGCGGCCACACGGGCCTGGGCGGCGGCGGTCTCGGCGTCCAGGTCGGCGCCGACCTTGCCGGTGACGGGCAGGGCACCGTCGACGAACGGCAGCTGGCCGGCCGTGTAGACGTACTGCCCCGTCACGACGGCGGGCACGTAGGCGGCGACGGGCGCGGCGACCGCGGGGATCGTCAGGCCGAGTTCGGCGAGCCGGTCGGAGACGCTCATGCGTCAGCCTTGGGGCGCTTCAGGTAGGCGACGAGACCGCCCTCGGGCCCGGTGACGATCTGGACCAGCTCCCAGCCCTCGTCCCCGTAGTTGTTGAGGATCGCGGTGGTGTTGTGGATCATCAGCGGCGTGGTGAAGTACTCCCAGCGAGTCATGCGGTTCCTTGCCAGCCTTTCAGTCGGGGGTGTCGTTTAGGCTGCATCCTATGTCTGCCCAGAAGACGTCTGCATCGCGGACCAAGCCCGTCTCAGCAGTCGGCGCCTTCATCGGATTCGTCGGGTTCAGTGCCCTCGCCGGCCTGCTCGTCACGATCGGGGTCACCCCGGCCATCGCCGTCGCCGGTGTCACGACGACGTCCACGATCGGTGTGTTCGAGTCCCTGCCGGAGTACATCGAGATCGGTGACCTGCCGCAGCGCAACGAGCTGTACGCGTACTCGGGCGGCAAGTCGGTGCACTTCGCCACCCTGTACGACCAGAACCGCCAAGAGCTGAAGTTCGACCAGATCAGCGACCAGCTGAAGAACGCGGCGATCGACGGCGAGGACAAGCGCTTCTACGACCACGGCGGCGTCGACATGACGTCGCTCATCCGCGCCGGTGTGGGCAGCATCGCGGGCGGCCTCGGCGACTCGGGCGGTGGGTCGACGCTGACCATGCAGCTCGTCCGCAACATCAAGATGAACGAAGCCCTGAACCTCCCCACCAAGAAGGAGCAGGAGAAGGCCTACAACGAGGCCGTCGAGCAGACCATCCCCCGCAAGCTGGAGGAGATGAAGCTCGCGATTGGGCTGGCGAAGAAGTACTCCAAGAAGGAGATCCTCACCGCCTACCTGAACATCGCCTACTTCGGCGACCAGACCTACGGCGTGCAGGCCGCGGCGCAGCACTACTACAACAAGAGCGCGACCGACCTGACCCCGGCCGAGGCCGCGTCGCTCATCGCGATCGTGCAGTACCCCGAGGCGCGCAACCTGTCGAGCCCGAAGAAGTACGACGCCAACGTCGCCCGGCGCAACGTCGTGCTCCGTTCGATGTACGACCAGAAGAACCTCACCGAGGCCGAGTACCGCAAGGCTCGCCAGTCGAAGCCGGCGGACTACGTGCACCTGACGCAGCCCTCGCAGGGCTGCCGGTCCTCGGTCGGTGACGGCTCGCAGTTCTTCTGCGACTACGCCAAGAAGGTCGTGCTCGAGATGTCGCAGCTCGGCTCGTCGCAGAAGGCACGTGACACCGCGTGGCGCAACGGCGGCTACAAGATCCAGACGACGCTGAACATCGACCTGAACGCCGAGCAGAAGGGCCTGCTGAACACCTACGACAACAAGGCCGAGACGAACCTGGCCCTGGGGTCGACGCTCAACTCGATCGAGGCAGGTTCGGGGCGCATCATCACGATGGCGCAGAACAAGGACTTCGACGAGTCGCTGAGGTCCGCACCCACGTCGACCAGCATCAACTACAGCGTCGACTACAAGTACGGCAGCTCGGGCGGCTTCCAGACGGGCTCGACGTACAAGCTGTTCACGCTGCTCGACTGGGTCAAGGCCGGACACGGCCTGAACGAGACCGTGAGCGGTGCCGAACGAACGGTGTCCCCCTGGACCATCTGTGGCCAGACGGTCGGAACCCCCTTCCCGGTGTCCAACGACGCTCCCGGCGAGGGCGGCAACTGGAGCGTGATGGGAGCCACGGCGGGGTCGATCAACGGTGCGTTCGCCTCGATGGCGCAGAAGCTCGATCTCTGCGACATCCGTGACATCGCGCAGTCGCTCGGTGTCCACCGTGCGGACGGCGGAGAGCTGCAGTACCAGAACCCCTCCGCGATCCTGGGCACGAACGAGATCGCTCCGATGACGATGGCCGCGGCCTATGCGGCCGTCGCGAACAACGGCATCTACTGCAAGCCGATCGCCATCGACGAGATCACCTCGCCGTCCGGCAAGAAGCTCGGTGGCCAGACCAAGGACTGCCAGCAGGCCGTTGATCCGGCCTTCGCCCAGGCAGCGATCTACGCGATGAAGGGCACGATCAGGAGCGGTACGGCAGTGGGCGCGCAGACGCCCGACGGCACCCAGCTGTTCGCCAAGACGGGTACCACCGACGAGGCTGACCAGATCTGGCTCGTCGGCGCGAGCTCGCGGGTCGCCACCGCCTACTGGCAGGGCAACACCGACGGCAAGAAGAACAACCTCCGTCACTACAGCAACGGTGTCGGCGGAACGTACGCCGGAGACCGCGCCAAGGTCTGGCGCGAGGCGATGACCCCGATCAACGCGATCTACCCCGCCGGCCCGTTCACGGACCCGCAGCAGAACGCGATCCGCGGCAACGCCAAGGCACTGCCGAACCTGCAGGGCAAGACGGCTGACGAAGCCCGCGCGGCGATCTCGGGCGCCGGGTTCACCTACGTGGACGGCGGCGCGCGTCCCGGCCCGGGGAACCCCGGCTCCGTGACCTCGACGTCCCCGGCGGCGGGTGCGCTCCTGTCCTCGGGCTCGAGCGTCACCGTCTACACGTCCGACGGCACTCAGGCGACCGTTCCGGAGATCGGCGGCGACTCCCTCGGGGACGCCCGCTCGGCCCTGAACGATGCCGGGTTCAC
This sequence comes from Curtobacterium sp. MCPF17_021, assembly GCF_003234605.2. Taxonomy (NCBI): domain Bacteria; kingdom Bacillati; phylum Actinomycetota; class Actinomycetes; order Micrococcales; family Microbacteriaceae; genus Curtobacterium; species Curtobacterium sp. MCPF17_021. Next base: position 2,604,249 of record NZ_CP126252.1, read on the forward strand.
GAGCGTCAACCTCGCCGACAGCTACGCCAAGGGCGGCGGTGGCAAGACCTGCAAGGTCGCCGCGGTCGAGCCGGCGATCAACGCGACGGCGAACAAGAACGACAACGTGACGATCCAGCTCTACGGCGACAAGAACGGCAAGGCGCCCAAGGACTGCAAGTGACCCGCGGTCGCACCGCACTCGGTGTCCTCGCTGCCGGCGCGGCCGTCGGAGCTGCTTCGGCAGCGTGGGGTTCGCTCGTCGAGCGTCGTCGCTTCGGGATCCGGTGGGAGACCGTCCCGGTGCTTCCGCCGGGATCCCGTGACGTCACTGTCCTGCACCTCTCCGACATCCACATGGCCCCGTGGCAGGCCGACAAGCAGCAGTGGCTGCGCGACCTGAGCCTGGTCGAACCGGACTTCATCGTGAACACCGGGGACAACCTCGGCCACGCGACCGCGAACGCCGCCGTGGAGTACGCGCTCGAGCCGTTCCGCGGGGTGCCCGGTGTCTTCGCCTACGGGTCGAACGACTTCTTCGGGCCCTCCCCGCGCAACCCGCTCAAGTACTTCTCGGGGCCGAGCCGGATGCACAAGGCTGCGGAGCCCGTCGGTCTCGACATCGATCGGCAGACGGCGTTCTTCGAGTCGCTCGGCTGGCTCGACCTGAACGACCAGGCGCACGCGATCGAACTCCGCGGCTCCCGGTTCGAGCTGTTCGGCACCTCGGACGCGCACCGCGACTGGGACCGCCTCGACCTCCTCCCCACCAACGTCGACGAGATGCGCAGCGACGTGCCGTGGTCCGAGGACGAGGACGGCCCCGCACCGGTGGCGATCGGTGTCACGCACGCGCCCTACCGTCGCGTGCTCGATGCCTTCGTGACCCAGGGTGCCGACATCATCTTCGCCGGGCACACCCACGGCGGTCAGGTGGCGGTCCCCGGGGTCGGCGCGCTCGTCACGAACAGCGACCTCCCCCGCCGGTACGCCAGCGGGTTGCACAAGTGGGAGCACCGCAACCACTGGTCGTGGCTCGAGGTCTCGGCCGGTCTCGGCACCTCGATCTACGCGCCCGTCCGGTTCGCCTGCCGGCCCGAGGCCGTCGTGGTCACCCTGACCGCGCGGGCTTCCTGAGCCGACGCGCCCGGGAGTTCACCGGATGGTCGTGAGCATCCCCGATCATCGGATAGTATTGTCTGGTTGCTCCGGTACGGAGTGATCACACCGCGGGGTGTGGCGCAGCTTGGTAGCGCGCCTCGTTCGGGACGAGGAGGTCGCAGGTTCAAATCCTGTCACCCCGACACTGTGTTGAGACAGTACGAAGAAGGCCCTGGTTCTCCGGAACCAGGGCCTTCTGCTTTCCCCGGATGCGTCTCGGCCGCCCGATGGGTCGCACGACCCAGTCAGCCGGTCCCCGCCCCATCGCGAGCAGCCCCTCCCGCTACGCTCGCAAGCGCCATGCAGAACGACCATCCCCTCGCCGCAGTGCTCGCCGCGATCGCCGCCGAGTTCCCCGACCTCGCGGACGACCCGGCCCTGGCGCAGAGCCTGACCGAGAACGTCTCGTCGATGATCGCCGAGGCCCACGAGCGCTACGCCGCGGGGACCGACGGCAGCGTCGTGAGCCACGCGTTCCTCGACCCCGAGCACCTGGCGACCGGCAGTCTGCACGCCGAGCACGCCCAGCACCCGGCCGGCGCCATGCTCGCGGCGGAGATGCTGTTCGACGCCTACCTGCCGGTCTTCGTCGACGAGGTCGGCGCGGAGTCCACCGCCGAGGTCCTGCGGGCCACGAGGGCCCTGCACGCCGGCATCTGGAGCCGGTTCCCGGCCGGGGCGGTCGCGTACACGGAAGCGCTGCGCCAACGCCTCACCACGGCACACCTGGACTCCCGCACGCAGATCGCGCGGGACCTGCACGACCGCGTCGCCCACGGCATCCTCGCCGGGCTGCAGCGCCTCGACCTCGTCCTGCTGACGGACCCGCCTGCGGACGAACGAGCCGGCCAGCTCGACGACGCAGCGCGGTTGCTCCGGAGCGCGCTCGGCGACGTACAGGACCTCGCAGTGAGCCTGCACGCCCGGGTCGGGGATGCCCTGCTCGACGACGCGCTCCGGCGGCACGTGCGCGACCTGTTCCCCGACGACGACCTCCTGTCCATCGAGTCGACGGGCGTCTCCGGTCCCCTGCCGAACTGGCAGGCCGAGGAAGCGCTGACGATCCTGCTCGAGGCGCTCACGAACCGCAGCAAACACGCGCCTGGAGCGACGGCTTCGGTGCGCTTCCTCTGGTCACGCGCAGCACTGGTGGTGACGGTCGCCGATGACGGTCCGGGCTTCGAGGTGGAGGGCGACGCCGACGGCCGCCTCGGGCAGCAGACCATGCGCGAGCGTGCCGCGGTGATCGGCGCCCGGCTCGACGTCGAGAGCGTCCGCGGCAGCCGAGACCACGGCACGACCGTCCGCCTGACCATCCCGAGGGGCACCCTGTGACCGTCACCCACGTCGCGATCGTCGACGACCACCGGCTCTTCCGCGAAGGACTCGCGACCATCCTGGCCGCGGTCCCCACGATCCGCGTGGTCGCACACGGCGAACGGCCGGCCGAGGTGCTCGACTCCCCCGAGGCCGCCGCCATCGACGTCCTGCTGCTCGACGTCGAGCTGGACGGCCCGCCGGCTCGGACGACGATCGCCACGGTCCGCCGCACCCGCCCGGACATCCGGGTGGTGGTGCTCACGATGCACCGGGACGCCGTCCTCCGCCGGACCCTGCTCGATGCCGGCGCGGTCGACTTCGTCACGAAGGACACCCCGAGCCGCGAACTCGTCGACCGGATCGCCCGGGCAGCCCACGCCGATGCGGCACCGGTCACGTTCCCCGTCGACCTGGTGACCGAGGCCCGTGCCGGCTCACCGTTGAGCGACCGCGAGCTCGAGGTCCTGCGACTCATCGCCGCCGCCCGCACCAACGCCGAGATCGCCGCCGACCTGCAGCTCGCGATCGGCACGGTGAAGCGCCACGTCTACAACGTGTTCCGGAAGCTCGACGTCGGCTCCCGCGTCGGGGCGGTCGCCGCCGCCACGCGCCTGGGCCTGCTCACCTGAGGCACCACGGAACTTCGTGAGCAGGAATGGTCGGGTGCCCAGCGGACACCCGACCATTCCTGCTCACGAAGCGAACTAGACGGAGACTGCAGCACCCGCAGGCACGAGCTTGCCGGCGGCGTGCAGCCCGGCCACGACGTCGAGCGCCTGGTGCCGGTACCGCGCCTGTGCGGCACCGGGCGACACGATCACGCCGTTCGCCCCGGTCGACGCCACGAGTGCGTTGATCTTCTCCGCGACCTGCTCGGCGTTGCCGTAGGCCTGACGCTCGGTGCGGGCCGCGATGAACCGACGCTCGAGGTCGTTGAACTCGTACGCACGCGCCTCGTCCATCGAGACCGGCTCGGGCTTCCGGCCGGAGCGCATCCGGATGAACGAGATCATGCCCGGGGCGCTCTGCTCGTCGATGACGGCGGGGTCCTCGTCGGTGACGACCTGCACACCGATCAGCGCGTTCGGCGTCTGGCGGAAGCGTGACGGACGGAACGAATCGCGGTACAGGGCGAGTGCCGCCTCGGTGTTGTCCGACGCGAAGTGGTGGGCGAAGGCGAACGAGATGCCGAGCGCACCGGCGACCTGGGCGCTGTAGCCGGAGGACCCGAGCAGCCAGAACTCCGGCACGTCGCCGTAGCCCGGAACGGCGCGGATGCCGGCCAGCGGGTTCTCCGCGCCCATGCCGGTGAAGAACCCGATCAGGTCGGCCAGGCGGTCCGGGAAGTCGTCGACGTCGAGTCGGTCCGTGCGGCGGAGGGCCATCGCCGTCGCGCCGTCGGTGCCGGGAGCGCGCCCGAGACCGAGGTCGACCCGGTCGCCGTACAGCGCACGGAGGGTGCCGAACTGCTCGGCGACGACGAGGGGCGCGTGGTTGGGCAGCATGACGCCACCGGATCCGATGCGGATGGTCGAGGTGGCGGCACCCACGGCGCTCAGCAGCACCGCCGGGGCCGAGGAGGTGATGCCCGGCATCCCGTGGTGCTCGGCGACCCAGAACCGCTCGTACCCGAGCTGCTCGGCGTGCACGGCCATGTCGATGGACCCCTGCAGGGCCTCGGTGTTGGACTGGCCGTACTCGCGGGTGGCCAGGTCGAGGACGGACAGGTGCAGGGTGTCGTCGGTCATGTGGTCACCAACGCACGCCGGCGCACCCGCATTCCGCCCGGGACCGGGACGTCGACCGGTCACGACATGCCGTCGTCCAGCCGCCGCCCGGTCACCGGGCGTCGCCCGGAAGTCGCGGCAGCGACGATTCGCGATCACTCGGCTGACGCACGCTGCCCGCCCTGGACGTGCGGCGCGACGGCCTGGAGGCCCGTGGCGGGGCCGCACCGCGCCTCCAGGCCGACTGTCGGTTCCGTCTCGGACGCCGAGCGGTCACGACGTGCCGCGCGTACCTCGCGGACCGGTCACGTCCGGTCGCCCGACAGGCGCACCGCCGACGCGACGTGACCGCACGGCGAACCCGAGCGGGGTGTCGTGACCGCCCGACGAACCGAGCGGCTGTCGTCTCCGCCCGGTCGACGGGTCAGGCGCCGTCGAGGCGGCCGCCGGACTCCGTCAGGTAGCAGTTGGCGCAGAGCGACTCGTAGGCGACGTCGACACCGTCGATCGCGACCTGGGAGCCGTCGAAGACGAACCGGCCGTCGACCGTCCGGGCGTTGAAGACCGCCTTGCGGCCGCAGCGGCAGATGGTCTTCAGCTCTTCGAGGGAGTGCGCGACCTCGAGCAGGCGGGCGCTGCCGGGGAACGCCTCGGTGCGGAAGTCCGTGCGGATGCCGTAGGTGATGACCGGGACCTCGTCGAGCACCGCGATGCGCAGCAGGTCGTCGACCTGCCGCGGGGTGAGGAACTGCGCCTCGTCGACGAGCACGCAGCTGACGGGCCGCACCATGCCGTCCAGGCGGTCCGACTCGGGGTCGACGGCCCCGGCGGCGGTGACCGCCTGGCGCACGTCGGCATCCGGCGAGAACACGATGTCGACGGTCCGGGTGACACCCAGGCGGGAGACGATCTCACGGTCGCCCTTGGTGTCCACCGCGGGCTTGGCGAGTAGCACCCGGTGCCCGCGCTCCTCGTAGTTGTAGGCGGCCTGCAGCAAGCCCGTGCTCTTGCCGCTGTTCATCGCGCCGTAGCGGAAGTAGAGCTTCGCCACTACGCGAGGAACCCGTCCTCGGCGGCCCGACGGATGAGGTCGGACTTCTTCGAGGCGGGGCGGCCCACCTTGCTGTACTTCTCGCGCACGCGACGCAGGTAGGTCTTGGCGGTCTCGTACTGCACGTTCATCTGCGCGGCGACCTCGTTCGTCGAGTAGCCGGACACGTAGAGCCGCAGCGCCTCTTCCTCGCCGGCGCTGAGCTTCGGCCGCTGGTGCGCGGCGGCACCCGTCGGCAGCGGACGCCACTCACGGGGCTGCGGGGTCTCGCGGGCAACGCCCATGATCTCCCGCGCGACGTCCATGACCTCGCGCATCGGGAGCGACTTCGACAGGAACGCCGCGGCGCCGGCGGCCAGGGCGCGGTCGCGGGACTCACGGCTGTCGACGCTCGAGAGCACGATGACCTTCGCGCCGGCCGCGCGGCAGGTGCGGACGCGGGCTTCGATGGAGACCGGTTCCTTGAGCTGGAAGTCGAGGAACACCAGGTCGGTCGGGAAGCTGTCACTGTGGACCATCTCGAGCCAGGTGTGCGCGGTCAGGGCCAGGTCGAAGTCGAACGCGTTCACCGCGATCCAGCTCGACAGGCTGTCCAGCAGCACCTCGTGGTCGTCGAGGATGGCCAACCGAACACGCCGTGCTCCCGGGTTCGGGAGGGACGGCGACCCCTCCGAGAGCCTGTTCGGGTCAGTGCTGGTCATAGGAGAACCTTAGTGCGAGGGCGGAAGGGCGGACCGCGACGTCGAGGTCGGGGAACGTCACGCGGAGGACGGCGAAGTAGGGGTCGAAGGTGCGGTGGATGCCGATGTCGGAGTCCGCGACGGCGAGCTCCACGTCGACGGACACACGAGCGCGTGCCGGTGCCTGCGCGGGTCGGGACGCCGCGGCTGCCCGAGCCGCGGGGGCGGCGTGGTCCGCCGGGCGGGCCTGGGGTGCCGGGTCCGCCAGAGTGTCGGCTCGTCGCACGGTCGCGCGGAAGCCGGCCGGGTCGACGGTCGAGGCACGGAGGGCCGCACGGACGAAGGTGCGGACGACCGCCCGCTGGTCGGTGTCGAGCGTCGCGATGAGGCCGTCGGGGTCGTCGACCACCGGCGCCTGGCCGCCGTCGACCCGGACGGCGTGCTCGAACCAGGTGCGGTCGGCGTCGGCGACCATGGACGCGCGGATGCCGTCGGCGATGGCACGGGCCCGGGCACGGTCGGCGTCGGTGATGACGTCGCGTGTGCGGAGCTCGGCGAAGAACGGGGCGACGTCGCGGGACAGGATCGTCGAGCGGTCCTGCTGCACGCTCGCCGCGATACCGTCCCGCTCGGCGCGTGCGACGGAGTACGACCCGGCACGGATCTGCACCCGTTCGGCGAGCCCCGCGAAGGTCCAGGCGAACACCGCGGACGCCGCGGTCAGCACGAGCGTCGGGGCCGCGGCCAGGAACGCCGCGACGGCGACCGGCACCTCGTGCGGGAACTCTGCAGCACCGGCACCCCAGGTCACGGCGTTCACCGCGGCCAGCACGAGCCCGCCGATCGTCAGGTCGGTCCACGGACGGTACGGCGCGACCATGACGATGCCGGTCGCCGTGATCAGGGACATGAAGTCGTTCAGGGCACTGCGGTCCGGCCCCCACTGCGCCGCGACGCTCGCGACCGACGCCAGGCCGAGCAACCCGACGTGCGCGACGAACGCCGACCGCGGGAACGGCGCTCGGAACGGGCTCGAGGCAGCGAGCACCACCACCGCCGAGGCAGCGACGAGCAGCACGGTGAGGGCACTGAGGGTGGGGCTGCCCACGACGTCGCGGTCGAAGATCGACACGAGCAGGGCCCAGACGACGCTGCCGGCCCCGAGCACGACGGCCAGGGGCCGCGACCCCATCGCGCCGAGCGGGTCGTACTGCTGGGCGGTGCGGCGGGACCCGCGCTGCCGAGCCGCCGTCATCGCTCGATCCCCCGGTCGCCGCTGACCGCCGGCACGGTGACCGCGCCGGTGACCGGTCCGTACGGCACGGTCATCATCACGCTCGTGCCGGAACCGGGCGACGACCAGATCTGGACGTCACCGCCGACCCGGCCGATCCGCTCTCGCACCGAACCGCGGAGGCCCATCCGGTCGGCTCCGGTGGCGTCCTCGTCGAACCCACGACCGTCGTCGACGACCATCACGGTGCAGGACGCGCTGTCGTCGAACACGCTGACCTCTGCGGCGTCGGTCCCCGCGTGCTTCCGCACGTTGGCCAGGCACTGGCCGACGGCCCGGACGACCGCCGACAGCGCACGCTGGTCCAGGCGCTCGAGCGCGGAGGTGTCCCCGGAGACGGTCACGTCCAGCCCGAGCGTCCGGTGCTCGTCGACCATGGCGCCGAACGCCTCGGCCGCGGCCCCGGGACGCGGGCGGGCAGCCGGCGCGAGCCACCCCTTCCCGGTGAGCACCGCGACGTCGGCGTCGACCGTCTCGGCGAGGTGCGGGTCCATCGGGCCGTCGGGCGCGAGGGCGATGGCGCCCAGGTGGTTGAGCACGGTGTCGTGCAGGATCGCGGACGCCTCGGCCTCGACCCCGGCGCGGTACGCGGACACGTGTTCTTCACGAGCAGAACGCAGGAGCTCGGGCTGCACCCGTTCGCTCCGCGCCGTGCTGCGGGTCGTGAAGAGCACGAGCGCGACCACGAAACCCAGCGTGACCCAGGCGAGGATGAGTGGACGGGGCGACAGGTCGGCCTGCACGATGGCGATCCAGGTCGCGAGTCGTCCGGTCAGGAAGCCGACGAAGGACCACAGCACGACGCGGCTCGGCACGGCACCGGCTCCCCCGACCAGGATGAGCGGGATCACGACGAGGGACATCAGGTACGAGGTCACCCACCCGGTCGGCACCTGCTGCTGGACCCCGACGGCGAACCACCAGGCGCAGACGCCGCCGACCGCCAGGAACGCGATCGCGGAGACACGGGTGCCGAACTGCACGTGCACGCCGATCATGGCGAGCATCGGGACGACCGCCAGCACGGTGCCGACGACCTGCACCCCGGGCTCGGACAGACCGTAGAGCACGAGGGTGATGGCCGCGGCCACCAGCGACCCGATGGCGCCGGCGTGGAATGCGCGCACGGTCGACCACGCGTTCACTCGCGGTGCGAGGTGCGTGGGGATGCCGAGCACGAGGTGGATCCTTCCGGGTGGCGAGGGCGCCGTCCACGATCCAACCACCGGAGCAGCGGCCGTGTACCCCGAATCCGGGGCCGTGCGGCGACCCGCACGATGATAGCGGCCCGGACCGGGGTCTTGCTGTCCCCCGAACGTGGACCGGACACGACCCGGGCGGACGCTCCTCAGAACAGCGTCTGTGCCGCCGTCGGCCGGAGCAGCCGCTGGTCGAACCCGGGATCGGCGCGCTTCAGCGGTGACACCGTCGGCACCGACTGCTCCTGCGGCAGCGCCTGTGGCAGGCCCGGACCCAGCCCCTGCGGCATCCCCCGCTGCAGCGTTCGCGGTTCCGAGAAGCCCATCGACCCCGTCGCCGGGTCCACGCGCCCCAGTCCGACCCCGTGCGCCGCCAGGATCGGGCGGATGCGCTCCGACAGCCACCGCCGGTAGTCCTTCGGCGCGTAGGTGTTGTCGAGGTACATCGCGCGGTACCGCTGCACCAGGTCGGGTCGCTCGCGGCCGAGCCACTCGAACCACCACGGCTTCACGCCGGGCCGCAGGTGCAGCGCCGAGTACATGATGCTCGTCGCGCCGGCCGCGGTCGCCCGACCGATGGCGTCGTCGAGGTGCGCCCGGGTGTCAGTGATGTAGGGCAGCACCGGCATCAGGAACACAGCGCAGTCGAGCCCCGCGTCGCGGATGGACCGCACGGTCGCCAGCCGGGCCGAGGTCGTCGGGGTGCCGGACTCGACCGACTGCTGCAGCGAGTCGTCGTACACGGCGATCGACATCGCGAGGTCGACCGGCACCACCTTCGCCGCCTCGGCCAGCAGCGGCAGGTCGCGGCGCAACAGCGTGCCCTTCGTCAGGATGCTGAACGGGGTGCGCGACTCCGCCAGCTCCTCGATCACGCCGGGCATCAGCCGGTACCGCCCCTCGGCCCGCTGGTACGGGTCGGTGTTCGTGCCGAGCGCCACCGGGTGACGGTCCCACGAGGGCTTGCCGAGCTCACGACGCAGCACGTCGGCGACGTTCGTCTTCACCACGATCTGCTGGTCGAAGTCGGCGCCGCCGTCGAACTCCAGGTACGTGTGGGTCGGGCGGGCGAAGCAGTACACGCAGGCGTGGCTGCACCCGCGGTACGGGTTGATCGTCCAGCCGTACGTGCCCGACCCGTCCGCGCTCGGCACCCGGTTCAGGGCGCTCTTCGCGAGGACCTCGTGGAAGGTCACCCCAGCGAACTCGGGCGTCGTCACGCTCCGGACGAACCCGCTGTTCGATTCCATCCCGGGCAGCGCGTCGCTCTGCTCGGCGTCGATCGCCTGTCCACTCCACCGCATGCCGTCATTCGAACACACGTTCGAACAGACCGCAAACCGGCCCGGACCACGACAGGCCTCAGTGGTGCAGGCCGAGCACCTTCGCGGTGCGCTCGAGCGTGGCGTCGGCCAGAGCCGGGTCGTCCCCGAGGTCCTGCCCGTAGGTCGGCACCATCGCGCGGACGTCGTCCTGCCAGCCGTCCCACCGGTCCGGGAAGCACCGGCGCAGCATCGTGAGCATGATCGGCACGGCGGTCGAGGCACCCGGCGACGCCCCGAGCAGGCCGGCGATCGAGCCGTCGGCGGCGGTGATGACCTCGGTGCCGAACTGCAGCACACCGCCCTTGTCCTTGTCGGGCTTGATCACCTGGACACGCTGCCCCGCGGTGATGCGGTGCCAGTTCTCGGGCTCGGCGCTCGGCATGAAGTCGCGGAGCGCCTCGAACTTGGTGTGCTTCGACGCGAGGAGCTGGCCGACCAGGTAGCGGACCAGGTCGAAGTTCGAGAACGCGACGCTCAGCATGGGGCGGAGGTTGTGCGGCCGGATCGAGCGGAACAGGTCGAGGACCGAACCCTGCTTCAGGAACTTCGGGCTGAACCCCGCGTACGGCCCGAACATCAGCGACGACCCACCGTCGACGATGCGGGTGTCGAGGTGCGGCACCGACATCGGCGGAGCACCGACACTGGCCTTGCCGTAGACCTTGGCGGAGTGCTTCTGCACCACCTCGGGGTCGTCGGTGCGCAGGAACTCGCCCGACACCGGGAAGCCGCCGTAGCCGCGGATCTCCGGGATGCCGGACTTCTGCAGCAGGTGCAGGGCTCCGCCGCCGGCGCCGACGAAGACGAACTTCGCGGCGATGCGCTGGGTCGACCGGCCGATCTCGTTGCGCACGTTGAGCACCCAGCCCTCGGACACCTTCGACCGGGTCAGGTTGGTGACCTGGTGCGAGGGCTCGAACTCGACACCGTCGATCTCGAGCTGGTCGAAGAGCTGGCGGGTGAGCGACCCGAAGTCGACGTCCGAGCCGGCTGCCGAGTAGGTCGCCGCGATCGGCTGGTCCTTCTTGCGGCCGGGGATGAGCGCCGGCGCCCACTTCCGGATCTGCGCCGGGTCGTCCGAGAACTCGATGCCCGCGAAGAGCGGGTGGTCCCGCATGGCCTCGTACCGGGCGCGCATGTAGGCGACGTTGGCCTCGCCCCACACGAAGGAGATGTGCGGCGTGGGGTTGATGAAGTTCGTGGGCTCCGGCAGCACGCCGGTCTCGACCAGGTGCGCCCAGAACTGCCGCGAGACCTGGAACTGCTCGTTGACCGTGACGGCCTTCGCGATGTCGACGCGGCCGTCCGGCAGTTCCGGCGTGTAGTTCAGCTCGCACAGTGCCGAGTGCCCGGTGCCCGCGTTGTTCCACGGGTTGGAGGACTCCTGCGCCACCGTGCCGAGCCGCTCGTACACGCGGATCTTCCAGCTCGGCTCGAGCTTGTGGATGATGGCCCCGAGCGTGGCACTCATGATGCCTCCGCCGATCAGGACGACGTCGATGGGGTCCACCTGCTGCTCTGCCACCCGTCGATCCTACCGGCGGCATCCGACAGACGGACAGGAGGCCCGTGGCGGTGTCGCCACGGGCCTCCTGTCCGTCTGCTGGTCGCGCTCGGGGCGCGCTACGCGTCGACGGAGCGGCGCGCGACGATCGTCTCGGCGATCTGCACCGCGTTGAGCGCGGCGCCCTTCCGCAGGTTGTCGTTGCTGACGAACAGGACGAGGCCGCGGCCCTCGGGCGCGGACTGGTCCGCACGGATGCGTCCGACGAACGCCGGGTCCTGGCCGGCGGCCTGCAGCGGGGTCGGGACGTCGGAGAGCTCGACTCCGGGTGCGCTCGACAGGACCTCGGTCGCACGCTCGGGCGACAGCGGACGCTCGAACTCGGCGTGCACCGAGATGGAGTGCCCGGTGAACACGGGGACGCGCACGCAGGTGCCGGCGACGAGCAGGTCGGGCAGCTCGAGGATCTTCCGGCTCTCGTTCCGGAGCTTCTTCTCCTCGTCGGTCTCGCCCAGGCCGTCCTCGACGATGCTGCCGGCGAGCGGCACGACGTCGAAGGCGATCGGGCGGACGTACTTGACGGGCTCGGGGAACGTCACGGCTGCTCCGTCGTGCGTCAGCGCAGCGGTGTCCTGCTCGAGCGCGGCCTTCGCCTGGCCCAGGAGTTCCTCGACCCCGGCGAGCCCGGAACCCGAGACCGCCTGGTAGGTCGTGGCGACGAGTCGGCGGAGCCCGGACTCGGTGTCGAGCACCTTGAGCACCGGCATGATCGCCATGGTCGTGCAGTTCGGGTTCGCGATGATCCCCTTCGGCGCCTGGTCGATGGCGTGCGGGTTCACCTCGCTCACGACGAGCGGGACGTCGGGGTCCATGCGCCAGGCGCTCGAGTTGTCGACGACGAGTGCCCCGGCGGCGGCGAACTTCGGCGCGAGGGCCCGCGAGGCGGTGGCCCCGGCGGAGAACAGCGCGATGTCGATGCCGGACGGGTCGGCGAGCTCGGAGTCCTCGACCACGATCTGCTCGCCGCGGAACGGCAGCGTCGTGCCGGCGGAACGGGCGCTCGCGAAGAAGCGGACCCGGTCGGCCGGGAACGCGCGCTCTTCGAGCAGGCGACGCATCACGGCGCCGACCTGGCCGGTGGCGCCGACGACGGCGACGGTGAGGGTGCTCATGCGGTGCTCCTGGTGGTTCAGCGGATCGACGGGTCGGCGGGCGTCAGCGGCCGGTGCCGGCGTAGACGACGGCCTCGGCGTCGGCGTCGAGGCCGAACGCGCTGTGCACGACGCGCATCGCCTCGTTCAGGGTGTCGGCACGGGTCACGACCGAGATGCGGATCTCGGACGTGGAGATCATCTCGATGTTGATCGACGCGTCGTGCAGGGCGCGGAACAGCTGCGCCGAGACGCCGGCGTTCGTGCGCATGCCGGCGCCGACCAGGGCGAGCTTGCCGATCTGGTCGTCGTACTGGATGCTCTCGTAGCCGATGTCGGCCTTCGCGACCTCGAGCGCCGTCAGCACGGTCTGGCCCTGGTCCTTCGGCAGGGTGAACGAGATGTCCGTCCGCCCGGTCGACGCCGCCGACACGTTCTGGACGATCATGTCGATGTTCGCCCCGGCGCGTGCCACGTTGGTGAAGATCTCGGCGGCCTTGCCCGGCTGGTCCGGGACCCCCACGACGGTGATCTTGCCCTCGGAGAGGTCTCCGGCGATCCCGGTGATGATCGGTTCTTCCACGGTTTCCCCCTCGGCAGGGTTGTAGACGATGGTGCCCTCGTTGTTGTTGAACGAGGACCGGACGTGCAGGGTGACGCCGTGCCGCCGGGCGTACTCGACGGCGCGGATGTACAGGACCTTGGCACCCGAGGCTGCGAGCTCGAGCATTTCCTCGCTGGTGACGCGGTCGACCTTGCGGGCCTTCGGCACGACGCGGGGGTCGGCGGTGAAGATGCCGTCGACGTCGGTGTAGATCTCACAGACGTCGGCGTCGAGTGCTGCGGCGAGGGCGACGGCGGTGGTGTCCGAGCCGCCGCGGCCGAGCGTGGTGATCTCGCCCGTGGTGCGGTTGAAGCCCTGGAACCCGGCGACGATCGCGACGTGGCCGGAGTCGAGCGCCTCGCGCACGCGCTTCGGGGTGACGTCGACGATGCGGGCCTTGCCGTGCTGGGCGTCGGTGAGCATGCCGGCCTGGCTGCCGGTGTAGGACGACGCTTCGACCCCGAGGCTCTTGATCGCCATCGCGAGCAGCGCCATCGAGATGCGCTCCCCCGCGGTCAGGAGCATGTCGAGCTCACGGCCGGCGGGGATCGGCGTGACGGAGTGCGCCAGGTCGACGAGTTCGTCGGTGGTGTCGCCCATCGCCGACACCGCCACGACCACGTCGTTGCCGGCCTTCTTCGTCTCGACGATCCGCTTCGCCACGCGCTTGATGCTCTCGGCGTCCGCGACGGATGAACCACCGAACTTCTGCACGATCAAGGCCACTGGCTGGTACTCCCGGAGACGGCGACACCGCGAGGTCACGCGGTCTCACAATGGTAGTCGGTGTTTCGGGGATGTTGCGTGCGAGCGGGCCCCGACGCAAGGATCCTGCGTGGCGATCAGCCGCCGACGACGCGGCGCCCTTCGAAGGCACGACCGAGCGTGACCTCGTCGGCGTACTCCAGGTCGCCGCCGACCGGCAGGCCCGACGCGAGCCGCGTGGTGCGGATGCCCATCGGGACGAGCAGCCGACTGAGGTACGTCGCCGTCGCCTCGCCCTCGAGGTTGGGGTCGGTCGCGATGATGACCTCGGCCACGGTGCCGTCGGCCAGACGCGTCATGAGCTGCTGGATGCGCAGGTCGTCCGGACCGATGCCGTCGATCGGGCTGATCGCCCCGCCGAGCACGTGGTACAGCCCGCGGAACTCTCGTGTGCGCTCGATCGCCGCGACATCCTTCGCCTCTTCCACGACACAGATCGTGGCCGGCGAGCGGCGCGGGTCACGGCAGATGCTGCACTGGACGTTCTCGGTGACGTTGCCGCAGATCTCGCAGAAGCGGACCCGCTCCTTGACGTCGGCCAGCAGCTCGGACAGTCGGCTCGGGTCGAACGACTCGGTCTGCAGGATGTGGAAGGCGATGCGCTGCGCCGACTTCGGGCCGATGCCGGGCAGGCGGCCGAACTCGTCGATGAGGTCCTGGACGATCCCGTCGTACATCAGGCACCGTCCTGGTGGAGAGCGGTCTCCTCGATGAACTGGGCGTTGAGGATCTCACGCACGACGGCTTCGCCGTACCGGCCGGCGACCGGGGCGCGGCGTGCGGGCGGTGCGGTGCGCGCGGGAGCGGCGGCGGGCTGGGCCGCACGCTGCGGTGCGGGCTGCTGCGTCGGGGCTGCCGGCGCCGCGGCTGCGGACGCTGCGGCTGCGGGCGTTGCGCCGCGTCCGATCCCCGGGTCAGGGAACGGGGCGCCGTCGTCGTACGGTTCGTCGTCGAGCGGGTAGTCGTCGACCGGGACGCCCGGCACGACGGGACCGCCGGGAGGCACGGCTCCCGCTCCGGACGCCGCCTGCGGACCCGGGGTGGTCGGCTGGTCGGGCTGCCCCGCCGTGGCAGCGTCAGACCGCGCGGGTGCGGCCGACGGTGCCGACTCGGCCGGCTGGGGCGTGCTCGTCTCGGCGGGGGCGACCGGCGCGGACGCCGGCACGGTGCCGAAGGGTGCTGCCCAGCTGGGCTCGACGGACTCCGGGACGGCGTCGGTGGTGGGGTCGCTGGCGGGGATGGTCGCGACCGCCCAGTCCGTCACCGGCGCACCGGAGGGAGCGGGGGCCGGTTCGGCCGGTGCCTGGTCGCGCTGCGGGGCGGACGCGGTCGGCACTGCCTTCTGCTCGGGCGCGGACTTCGGCGCCGGCGAGGACTTCGGCGCGGGCGCGGACTTCGGCGCGGGCGCTGCCGTCGGCACAGGAGGTGCCGTCGACCCGGGTGCTGCCGACGCGGCCTTCGGCTCGGCGGCAGGGGCAGCCGTCGGCGTGGGCTCACCAGCGGAAGCCGGCGCCGGGGACTCCGGTGCTGCGGGCTCGGGCGCCGGGGCCGGCGCCGGGGCCGCGGGCGCCTGGGCAGCGGGCGCCGGACGCTGGGCCGGTGCGGCCTGCTGTGCCGGAGCCGACTGCTGCTGCTGCTGCTGCTGCTGGGGACGCTGCTGCTGTCCGGGCCCGCGGGCGACGAACTTCACGCGGAGCCCGAGGACGTCCACGATGGCGGCACGGAGCAGTTCGCTGACGCTGGCCGAGGGGTCGGACATCTCCTTGAACGAGGCGACGTCCTGCTGGCTCGGGAACGTCAGCGTCAGCACGTCGTCGCGGAGCGCGGTGACCTGCGCCGTGACGACCACCGACCATGCCGAACGCTTGGCGTGCTGCACGTGCTCGACGATCTGCGGCCACGAATCGCGCATCTGCTGGAAGCCGACGGCACCGACGGTCCGGACGGCGGGCTCGTCACCGATCGTCGTGCCCTGACCGGTGGACGATGGACTGACCGGCTCGGCAGCGGCCTTCGCGGCAGCGGCCTTCGCGGGCGCGGGCTCGGACTTCGCGGGCCCGGTCGAGGTCTGCGCGGGCGCTCCAGGAGTGCTCGGAGCGACCGCTGCCCACGACGCTGCGGCGTCACGGGCCACGGCTCCGGAGTCGGCCTGCGGCGCGACGGGCTGCTCGACGGGACGCTCGGGCGTGGTGCGAGCCGCTGCCGGAGCGGGCGTCGGGGCGAGGGAGGGAGCAGGAGCCGCGGCTGCCGCGGCTGCCGGCTGCTCGCGACGCGGTGCAGCGGCGACGGCGGGAGCGGACTGCTCGCCGGCGCCGGCCTGGTGTCCACCGGCGTCGCCGACCCCGACGCGTCGTTCCAGTCGCTCCACGCGGGCGAGGGCTCCGCGCTGGGTGTCGTCGGCCTCGGGCACGAGCATCCGGGCCGTCATGAGTTCGAGGTGCAAGCGGGGCGAGGTCGCGCCGGTCATCTCGGTGAGGGCCCGGTTCGCGATGTCGGCGGAACGGGAGAGCCCGGTCGCGCCGAAGACCCCGGCCTGGCGGCTCATGGTGTCGAGCTCTTCCGGTGAGACCCCGCGCAGGACCGCGGCGGCGCTCTCGTTGGTCGCCGCGACGACGATCAGGTCGCGCAGGCGCTCGAGCAGGTCCTCGACGAAGCGGCGGGGGTCCTGTCCGGTCTGCACGACACGGTCGATCGCGGCGAACGCGGACGCCGGGTCGGCGACGGCAAGGGCGTCGACGACGTCGTCGAGCAGGGCGGCGTCGGTGTAGCCGAGCAGGGCCACGGCACGCTCGTAGGCGATCGCACCGTCTTCGCTGCCGGCCATCAGCTGGTCGAGCAGCGACAGGGTGTCACGGACGGATCCGCCGCCGGCACGCACCACCAGGGGCAGGACACCGGGGGCCACCGAGACGGACTCCTGCGTGCAGAGCTGCTCGATGTACTCGAGCATGACCGCGGGCGGGACGAGCCGGAACGGGTAGTGGTGGGTGCGCGACCGGATGGTGCCGATGACCTTCTCGGGCTCGGTCGTCGCGAAGATGAACTTGACGTGCTCCGGGGGTTCCTCGACCAGCTTCAGCAGCGCGTTGAAGCCCTGCGGCGTCACCATGTGCGCTTCGTCGAGGATGAAGATCTTGTAGCGGTCGCGCGCCGGGGCGAACACGGCCCGGTCGCGCAGGTCACGGGCGTCGTCGACACCGTTGTGGCTCGCAGCGTCGATCTCGATGACGTCGAGCGAGCCGCTGCCGTCGCGGGCGAGTTCCACGCAGCTCGGGCAGACACCGCAGGGGGTGTCGGTCGGGCCCTCGGCGCAGTTCAGGCAGCGCGCGAGGATGCGGGCCGACGTCGTCTTGCCGCAGCCACGCGGGCCGCTGAACAGGTAGGCGTGGTTGACGCGGTTCGTGCGGAGCGCCGTGCGGAGCGGGTCGGTGACCTGCGACTGCCCGATCAGCTCGGCGAAGTTCTCGGGCCGGTAACGGCGATACAGGGCGGTGACCACGCGACAAGGGTAGCCGTCACGACCGACAACCCGCGTGCCCGTCCACAGGTCGTCCCGCCGGGCCGGACCACCCTCAGGCGGTGGGCCGAGCGCCCGGACGGCACCGCGCCTCCCGTCCGTCTGGTCGACGGGCGAGAGGCGCGGTGTGTGACGCTGGTGCGGACTCAGCCGCGGGTGCGGCGACGGAACCCGCGGGCGAGGCGGGAGAGCCCCAGCAGCAGGAACCCGAGGGCCACCAGGCCCGCCGCGGTGCCGGCGACCGGGACGACGTCCGCGCCGGTCCAGGCGAGGTCACCGGTGCCGTTGCCGGAGCCACCGATCCCGGTGCCGGAGCCGTTCCCGGAGCCACCGCCGGTGCCGATGCCGGTCCCGGAGCCACCGCCGGCCCCCGGCGTGCCGGGCAGTCCGGGCGCACCCGGCGTTCCGGGCGTCCCGGGCGTCCCCGGGGTGCCGGGGGTGCCGGGCGTGCCCGGCTCCTCCGGGTCGACGGCGTCGTCCATCACCATGACGCGGACCATCTGCGCCTGCGAGGTGAACCCGCCGACCGACTGGGTGACCCGCAGCATGTGGCCACCGACCGGCAGCGCCACCATGACCCACCACTCGCCGTCCTCGTCCGCCGTCGTGGCGACCGCGTCGCGACCCATCGGCTGCACGGTGACGGTCGCGCCGGGCTCGGCGGTGCCCGTGACCATCAGGTCGTGGTCACCGTCTTCGTCCGCCATGTACTGCGAACCCGGTGTCGGCGAGGTGACCGCGAGCGGCTCCAGGGTGTCGACCACGATCGGCACCCGGGGTGCCGCCGAGGTCGTGCCGTTCACCGACTGCGTGGCGCTGATCATCCACTCCCCCTCGGGGACGCGCTCGAACACGACGCTCCACGCGCCCTCGTCGTCGGCGGTGGTGGCGCGGACCTGCCCGGTGGACAGGGTCACCGTCACCGCGGCGCCGGGGGTGGCCTGACCGGTCACCGTGAACGAGCCGGTGTCACCGAAGCCGTCGGCCTGGATCAACTGCCCGGGGTCGGGGCTCGTGATGACGATGCCCGTCTCCTGCGCGGCCACGACCGTGACGTCGGCGGTCACCGGGTCGGAGGTCCGACCGCCGACCGTCTGCGTCACCGACACCGTGTGCTCCCCGACGGGGACCCCACCGACCGTGACCGTCCACGAGCCGTCGTCGCCGGCGGTCGTCGTGGCGGTCCGGCCGTCGACGTCGACCGTGACGGTCGCACCCGGCTCGGCGGTGCCGCTCACCGGGACCGACCTCGTCGAACCCGTGGTCGGGAACGCCTGGCCGTCGGTCGGGCTCGAGATGACGACCGGCGTCGCGGCCGTCACGGTGAAGCCGACCCGCGGCGCGTCGGTGGTGGCACCGTCGACCGTCTGGCTGGCGGCGATGGTGTGGGCCCCTTCGGCGACGTCCGGCACCGTCACGGACCATGCACCGTCGTCGTCCGCGGTCGTGGTGACCGCGGTGCGGTCGTCGATGCGGACCGAGACCGTGGCGTTCGGTGCGGACGTACCGGTCACGCGCACGTCGGTCGAACCGCCGAGCACCCGGTGGTCGGTGCCGTCGGCCGGGCTGGTCACGACGATCGCGTCCGCGGCGGCGACCACGACGGTCACGTCGCGCTCGATCGCATCGGACGTCGTGCCGTTGACGACCTGGCTGACGACGAGCGTGTGCTCGCCCGCCGGCACGTCGACCAGCGTGGTCTCCCACCGTCCGTCGGTGCCGACACGGACCACGACCGGGTCGGCGTCGTCGAGGACGACGCGGACCGTCGCGCCGGGCTGGCCCTCGCCGCTGACCGGGACGGTCGCGGTGGGGTCGGTGCTCGGCACGGTGAACGTGGTGTCGTCAGCCGGGGCGGTGACCGTCAGCGCGGCACCGGGTGCCACGGTGAAGGTGCTGCGCACCGCTGCGGACGTCGAGCCGTCGACCGTCTGGGTCGCACGGATCGTGTGCTCACCGACGGCGGTGTCCGGCAGGTCGACGCTCCAGGTGCCGGCGTCGGTCGCGGTCACGGTCCGGGCGTCGCCGCCGTCGATCGTGACACGGACCTCGGCACCGGGCTCGGCGGCCCCGGCGGCGGTGAGGGTCGCGAGCGAGTCGCGCTGGGCGACCCGGATGGTGGCCCCGTCCGCCGGGGTGGCGATCGTGATCGGGTCGGCGACGAGGACGCGGACGTCCACCGTCACCGGCGCGGACTCGGTGCCGTCGACGCGCTGCGTGACCCTGACGGTCGTGGTGCCGGCCGGCACACCGGGGACCGAGACGCTCCACGCGCCGTCGTCGTCCGCGGTGGTCGACTCGGTGCGACCGTCGCCCAGGTCGACCACGATGGTCGCGCCCGGTTCGGCGGTGCCGGCGACGTCGACCGTCGTCGTGCCGTCCCCGTCGGCGACCGTGTACTCCTGGTCGGCCGTCGGCTCGGTGATGACGACGGGCGCGCCCGCCTCGATCTCGAACGTCGTCCCGACCGGGGTGGTCGAGGTCGAGCCGTCCACGGTCTGCGTCACCTCGACGGTGTGCTCGCCGACACCGAGGTCCGGCACGTCGACGCTCCACGAGCCGTCGTCACCGGCGGTGACCTCAACGGGGTCGCGGTCGTCGACGGTGACCGTCACCGTGGCGCCGGGCTGGGCGTCACCGGCGACCGTCACGGTCGTCGTCGCGTCACCGTCGGCCACCGTGATCGGGTCGTCGCCGGGCTCACGGATGACCAGGTCGGCAGCCGCGACCACGGACACCGGTCGTTCGACCGCCGCACTCGTGGTGCCGTTCAGGGCCTGCGTGACCGAGGCCGTGAACGAGCCGGTCGGCACGTCCTCGACCGTGGTCGCCCAGCGGCCGTCCTCGTCCACGGTCGCCGTGGCGCTCCCACCGTCGCCGAGGTCGACCGTGACGGTCGCGCCCGGCTCACCGGTACCCGCGAAGTCGACCCCGGTGGTGGCGTCGTCGTCCGCCACCGTGACGGTGGTGGCACCCCGCGGCGTGGACACGACGAGCGGGGCTCCGGCACGGACCGACACCGCCGCCGTCACCGGCGTCGAGGTCTCTCCGCCGACGACCTGCGTCGCGGTGACGCGGTGGTCACCGACCGGGACGTCCTGGAAGGTGGTCTCCCACCGGCCGTCCTCGTCCGCCGTCACCGTCTCGGTCTCGCCGGTCGAGATCCGGACCGTCACCTCGGCGTCCGGCTGCGCCCGACCGGTCACCTCGACGTCGGCGGTGCCGGACGTGTCGGCGACGGTCAGGACGTCGCCGTCCTCCGGGGTCACGATGGCGAGCGCGGTCCCGGCCCGCACGGTGACGGTCTGGTCCGGACCGGAGGCGGTGGTCCCGCCGACCGTCTGGCTGGCGGTGAGCGTCGGGGTGCCGACACCGACCCCGCCGAACGTGACCGTCCAGTCGCCGTCCGCGTCCGCGGTGGTGGTCGCCTCGTCGTCGCCGAGTCGCACCGTCACCGGCGCGCCCGGCTCCGCCGAACCCGTGACCACGACGTCGCGCGTCGCGTCGGCGTCCGGCACGAGCAGGACCGCGTCGGTCCCCGGTGCGGTGATCGTGACGGCTTCGGCGACCTCGATCGTGACCGTGCGCTCGACCGGGTCGGAGGTGCGCGGGTCGGAGACGGTGCCGGCCAGGGTCTGGGTGACCGTGACCCGGTGCACGTCGACGCCGAGGTCGGGGAACGTGACCGACCACGTGCCGTCGGCCCCGACCGTCGTCTCCCGGTCCTCGGAGCCGGCGAGGGTCGCCGTGACCGTGGCGCCGGGCTGGCCGGTGCCGGTGACCGTGACGTCGCGCTCGACGTCCGGTCCGGCGACCGTGATCGGGTCCGTGTCCGGACCGGTGATCGTCAGCGCGTTGGCCGTGACGACCTCGAAGGTGATCGGGACGGCGCTCGTCACGACGTCCTCGACCTCCTGGCTGGCCGACGCCGTGGAGACGCCGGTCGGGGCGAGACCGGTCGCGTCGACCGCCCACCGCCCGTCGTCGTCAGCCGTGGTGGTGAACCGGGTGCCGGGGCCGACCGAGACGGTCACCGCGGCGCCGGGCTCGGCCGTGCCGGTGATCCGGACGGTCGCGGTGGCGTCGGCGTCGACCACGACGAAGCGTGCGCCGCTCGCCGGGGTGTCGATGACGATGGCGTTGCCGGGGACCACGGTGAAGTCACGCGTGACCACCGGGCCGTCGGTGCCGTTCACGGTCTGCACGGCCTCGACGGTGTGCTCGCCGATGCCGAGCTGCGTGGTCGGGAGCTCCCAGTTGCCGGCCGTGTCCGTGACGACCTCGACGGGGTCGCCGTCGTCGATCGTGACGGCGACGGTCGCGCCGGGCTCCGAGGTGCCGCGGACGACCACGTTGGCCTGGCCGCCGGTGCCGGCGGGCACCTGCTGGGCGTCACCCGGTGCCACGATGACGAGCTCGTCGCCGGCCTCGACCGCGAAGTCACGGTCCACCGGTGCCGAGGTCGCACCGTCGACGGTCTGGGTGACCGTCGCGGTGTGGTCGCCGGTGCCGACGTCGGTGAGGACCACCGACCAGGCGCCCTGCGGGTTCGCCGTCGTGGACACCGCGTCGCCGTCGTCCAGGACGACCTCGATGCGGGCGCCGGGCTGCGCGGTGCCCCGCACGGTGACGTCGACGACGGAGTCGTCGGTGGCGACCGTGACGGTGGCGTCCTGCGCCGGAGCGGTGACGGCGAGCGGAGCGCCCGCCTGCACCGTGACGACCTGGCGGACGGCCGGCGAGGTGGTCCCGCCGACGGTTTGCGTCGCCGAGATCGTGTACCGACCGACCGGGACGTCGGTGACGGTGAGCGTCCAGGTGCCGTCGTCGTCGGCCGTCGTGGTGGCGGTCAGCCCGTCGCCGAGCGAGACCCGCACCTGGGCGCCGGCCTCGGCCGTGCCGGCCAGGTCGAGGTCGGTGGTGGTGTCGGCGTCGAGGACCGTGACCACGTCGCCGTCGTCAGGCGCGGCGATCGCGAGCGGGTCGCCCGCCTCGACGGTGAAGGTGGTACCCACCGGGCCGGACGTGGTGCCGTCGACGCTCTGACGCGCCGTGACGGTGCGCTCCCCGACCGGGACGTCGGCGAAGGTCGTCGTCCAGGCGCCGTCCTCGTCCGCGGTGACCGCGGCGGTGAAGGAACCACCGATGCCGACGGTGACCCGGGCGTTCGGAGCGGCCGAGCCGGACACCGTCACCGGGGTGGTCGAGCTGTCGTCGGCGACGGTGATGGTGCTGCCGTCGGCCGGCTCGTCGATGCTGAGCGCGGGGGCCGCCGTCACGGTGAAGTCCCGGGTGACCGCGGCGCTCGTGGTGCCGCCGACGGTCTGGGTGACCTCGGCCGAGTACTCCCCGGCCGGGACGTCCGTGACGCTCGTCGACCAGGTGCCGTCGGCGTTCGCGCGGGTGGTGGCGGTCAGGCCGTCACCGAGGTCGACGTCGACGCGGGCACCGGCCTGTGCGCTGCCGGAGAACGGGACGGACCGGGTGTCGCCGGCGAGCGGGAAGTCCTGGTCCGCCGTGGGGGTGTCGACGTTCAGGCCGGCTGCGGCCACGACCCGGAAGGACCGGGTCACGGGTGCCGAGGTCGTGTCGCCGACGGTCTGCGTGACGCTCGCCGTCTGCTCGCCGACCGGGACCTCGGGGACGGTGACGCTCCAGGCGCCGGCGTCGTCCGCCGTGCCCGTCGCGGTCACGCCGCCGCCGAGGTCGACGTTGATGCGCGCGTTCGCCGTCGCGGTGCCCGTCAGGGTGACCGGGGCGGTCTCCCCCGTGGTGGTGAAGGTCTGACCGGCCGTGGGGGTGGTGATCGTCAGGGCGCGCTGGGCGACGACGGAGAACTCCTGCGTCGCGGTGCCTGCTGCGGTGCCGCCGACCGTCTGGGTCGCGGTGGCGGTGTACGCACCGGTGGGGACGTCGGCGATGGTCGTCGTCCAGGTCCCGTCGGCAGCGACGGTCGCAGTGCCGGTCAGGTCTCCGCCGAGGCTGACGGCCACGGCGGCGCCGGGCTCGCCGGCCCCGCTCACGACGACGCTGCGGGTCGAGGTCGCCGACGGCACGGTGAACTGCTGTCCGGCCGTGGGCGCCGTGATGGTCGGAGCCGCGAACGCCGTGGCGCGCACGGTCGAGGTGGCGAGGTCCACGGTGGCGACGTTCACCCCGGGGAGCACGGAGAGCCGCAGGGCGTGCACGCTCCGCGATCCGGTGTCGTACCCGCGGGGGTCCCGGAAGCCCGTGGTGTCCTGCGCGTTCACGGTGAGGTCGACGACCTGACGGAGCAGCAGCACGACGGGGCTCAGCAGGGTGGAGACGGCCGAGGTCGTCGCCGTGAGCGTCGTGCCGAGGTTCGTCAGGGCCGTGCCCGTGACCAGGGGACGCACGATGGTCTGCAGTGCCGGGACGACGACGGTGTTGACCGCCGGGGCGAGCAGGGTGCCGAGCGCGTTCAGGCCGAGGGGGCCACCGGTCGCGGTCACCGTGGCGGTGGCGGGCGACGTGCCGGCGAGGGCGCCGAGCGTGGTGTCCGCGCGGAGGGCCAGTGCGGTGAGCGGGATGCCCGCGAGGTTGACGTTCGCGGTGACGTTCACCCGCACGGCGGTCGAGTTGATCGTGTTGACGACCGCCGTCTGCAGTGCGGTCGGCAGCTGGGTGCCGAGGATCGTCGTGATGCTCCGGTTGATCGAGCTCACGGCCGCCTCGGTCAGTACCGACGTGTTCGCCGGCTGGCCGTTCAGCGTGGTCAGCTGGTCGAGGTCGACCGTGATCGCGCCCGTCGCCGGTGTGATCGTCACGGCGCCGTCGGTCAGGGGTTCCTGCAGGACCCGGGTCAGGGTGTCGTCGAGGTTCAGGTCCACGGTCGCGGTGACGTTCGTGCCGTTGACGTTCACCAGGCCGAGGGTCGTGCCACGGAGCAGCCGCTGGATGTCGGCGGTCAGGGCGGTCGTGGTGCCGGAGAGGGCACCGTTCGCGCCGACCGCGGAGTTCACCGTGCCCGAGAAGGTGCGCAGGTCGTTCCGGAGCGCGGTGCTGAGTCCGGCGATGGCCGGGCTCGTCAGGTTCAGGTCCGCGCCGGCGATCCGGTAGTCCGTCGTCGTCCCGACCGTGGTGCCGCGCGTCGCCTGGATCCGGGACGCCAGGGCCCCGACCCGCAGCTGCGCGTTCGACAGCACCGTGGTGTCGGCGCCGACGCGCGAGAACAGCGGGTTGAGGTCGAGCGTCGCGGCGCCGGTGCCGGACCCCGTGCCGACCCCGATGCCGCCGTCGTTCGTCAGGAGCCCCGACGACGCGGTCGCACCCGTGGCCGAGGTCGTGGCGTACTGACCGTCGACGCCGAGGGTCAGGATGCCGTTCGGGCCCAGCAGGTTGACATCATTGCCGAGGTTCACCCCGACCGCGTTGAGCGCCGTCAGGTTGAGCGGCTGGTTCGTGGTGCCGCCGCCCGAGGTCGCACCCCGCGCGGAGTACGCGCCGCCGAGCTGGGCGACCGCGTCGGCGTTCACGATGCCGGAGCCGCTGAGCAGCAGCCCCTCGGCCTCGGCGACGTCGGTCTGGGCGGCCGCAGCGGGTTGGATCGCCACGGTGGCGGCGATGAGCGCCGTCACCGTGGCGACGACGCCGCCGCGCAGGAGGAACCGCCGACCGTCCGTCGCTCGTCCTCGAGCTCGGCCGTCGGCGCGGGTGATCCGTCGTGTCCGTTCGTCCGCTGCGGAGGGTACGGGGGTACCGGGCAGCGACGCGTGCCTGCGCATGCGTGTCTCTTTTCCTGGCGGGCGCGCCCGCCACCTGATCCTCGGAATCCACCGCTGGTGAGGCGGCGGAGGCTCCTCCGCTGGTGAGGCGGTGGAGGGTCGGAACCCTGGTTGGGGATTCCTGAGGCAGATCTTTACACATGATCAGGAAGCTGTCCGCAAGCATCGACGAAAAAGGACGCGAGACCTCCCGAACGGGGGGGGGACACCGGGGAGCCGACTCGACCCGGAACGAAGAAGACTCCTCACGCACCCGCCAGAGCCTGGTTACCCTTGCTGCGTTTCCGCCCTGGGGGAGTTGGCCTGGATGGCGTCACGTGAGGAGCCGCCGAGAAGTCTACCGGACGCGACGGGCAGACTCGAACACATGAAGATCGCCATCGCCGGAGGACACGGCCAGATCGCCCTGCTCCTCGCCCGCCAGATCACCGACGCCGGCCACGATGCCGTCGCGATCGTCCGCAACCCCGCGCACGTGGCCGACGTCGAGCAACAGGGGGCGCGTGCGATCGTCGCCGACCTGGAGCAGCTCGGCGACGACGACCTCGCGCTCCGCCTGCGCGGTGTCGATGCCGTGGTGTTCGCCGCCGGTGCCGGGCCGAACAGCGGCGCCGAACGGAAGCTCACCGTCGACCGCGACGGTGCGATCCTGCTCGCCGACGCCGCCGAGCGTGCTGGCATCGAGCGGTACGTGATGATCTCCGCGATGGCGGCCGACACCTACGACCCCGAGCTCGCCGTCGTGCCAGCGCAGGACGACGCCGCGGTGTTCCAGGTCTACCTGCGGGCGAAGGCCGAGGCGGACGCGAACCTGCGGGCCCGACGCCTCCGCTGGACGATCGTGCGCCCCGGCGGCCTGCTCGACACGCCGCCGCAGGGCACGGTCCACGTCGGCCGGACGGTGCCGCGCGGCTCGATCCCCCGCGCGGATGTCGCGACCGTCGTCCTGCACGCCCTGCTCGACGACGCCGCGGTCGGCGTGCAGTTCGAGGTCACCAGCGGCGACACCCCGATCCCAGCGGCGCTGAACGCGCTCACCTGACCCGTCCGCGCGTCGCGCACCGTGCGCGCTTCGTCACACCGTGTGAGCTCCTCGCCGAAGGTGCCGGGCCGCGCACCGTGCGCACCTGCTCACCCCGTGCGGACTTCCACGCCCCGTGCCGCGCTGCAAGCGCGCACCCACCAGGCAACCCCGCGCCAGCCGACGAACGCCGCACCGTGCCGCCGCGACGCGACCCACGGGCGGACGGGAGGCACGGCGCCAGCCCGCCCCGCGCCTCCCGTCCGCACCGTGCGCACCTGCTCACCCCGTGCGGACTTCCACGCCCCGTGCCGCGCTGCAAGCGCGCACCCAGCAGGCGCCCCCGCACCGTGCGCGCCTGCTCACCCCGTGCGGACTTCCACGCCCCGTGCCGCGCTGCAAGCGCGCACCCAACAGGCAACCCCGCACCCACCGACGAACGCCGCACCGTGCGCCGCGACGCGACCCACCGGCGGACGGGAGGCACGGAGCCCGCCCGCCCCGCGCCTCCCGTCCGCACCGTGCGCACCTGCTCACCCCGTGCGCACTTCCGCGCCCCGTGCCGCGCTGCAAGCGCGCACCCAGCAGGCAGCCCCGCACCATGCGCCGGACGCGACCCACGGGCGGACGGGAGGCACGGCGCCAGCCCGCCCCGCGCCTCCCGTCCGCACCGTGCGCACCTGCTCACCCCGTGCGGACTTCCGCGCCCCGTGCCGCGCTGCAAGCGCGCACCCACCAGGCAACCCCGCACCAGCCCACGAACACCGCACCGTGCCGTCGCAACGCCCCGACGCCCCGACGCCGCGTCACGCGGCGGCACGGCGCCACGCGTCAGAGCGCGACCGCAGCCGACTGCCGGGCGATCTCGAGCTCCTCGTTCGTCGGGATCACGAGCACCGCGACCCGTGAGCCGTCGGTGGAGATGCGGCGGGCGTCCCGCGATGCCAGCTCGTTCCGGTCCGGATCGATCTCGATGCCCAGGTGCTCGAGCCCCGCGAGCACGCGCCGCCGCAGCAGCGCGTTGTTCTCGCCGACCCCCGCGGTGAACACGACCGCGTCGAGCCCGCCGAGCTGTGCCGTGTAGGCGCCCACGTAGCGACGGATGCGGTGGCGGTACACGGCGAGCGCCGCCTCCGCCTGCTCGTCGCCCTTGGTGGCGGCGTCCTGCACGTCCCGCATGTCGCCGTTGCCGGTCAGGCCGAGCAGACCGGACCGCTTGTTGAGCATGGTGTCGAGCTCGTCGAAGGTCATCCCGGCCTCGCGGTGCAGGTGGATGAGCACCGCGGGGTCCAGGTCGCCGGAGCGGGTGCCCATGACGAGCCCCTCGAGCGGGGTGAGCCCCATCGAGGTCTCGATGGACTTGCCGCCGTCGATCGCCGCGACCGAGGCGCCGTTGCCCAGGTGCAGCACGATCGTCTTGAGCTCGGCGAGCGGCCGGTCGAGGAACTCCGCGGCCTGCTCGGAGACGTACTTGTGGCTGGTGCCGTGCATGCCGTAGCGGCGGATCCCGTACTCGGCGGCCAGGTCGGCGGGGATCGCGTACGTGTACGCGTGCGGCGGCATCGTCTGGTGGAACGCGGTGTCGAACACGGCGACGTGCGGGACGTCCGAGAAGACCTGCTTCGCGGCGCGGATCCCCTCGAGGTTCGCGGGGTTGTGCAGCGGTGCGAGGCTGTTGAGGTCCTCGATCTGCTGCTCGACCTGGTCCGTGACGACCGTCGCGCGGTCGAAGGTGGTGCCGCCGTGCACGACGCGGTGGCCGACGACGGCGGGCGGGTGCTCGTCGAACGACGGCCCGACCTTCGCGAAGGCGTCGATCATCGCCTGGAACCCGGCGGCGTGGTCGGGTACCGACGCGGCGTCGTTGGACGACGACTCCCCCGTCAGCGCGTTGGTGTGCTTCCAGGCCCCGGCGGACTCGCCGATGCGCTCCACGAGCCCGGAGGCGAGCGTGCGTTCGTCCTCGAGTTCGATGAGCTGGTACTTGAACGAACTCGAGCCGGAGTTGACGACGAGGGCTGCGGTCACGGGGTGGTCACTTTCTGTCGGGCCTGGAGGCGCGGTGCGGGTCGGGCGGTCAGGCCGCGTCGGTCGCGGTGCCGGCCTGGATCGCGGTGATCGCGACGGTGTTCACGATGTCGCCCACCAGGGCGCCGCGCGACAGGTCGTTGATCGGCTTCCGCAGGCCCTGCAGGACGGGGCCGATCGCCACGGCGCCGGCCGAGCGCTGAACAGCCTTGTACGTGTTGTTGCCCGTGTTGAGGTCCGGGAAGATGAACACCGTTGCGCGACCGGCGACCGGGGAGTCCGGCATCTTCGTCGACGCGACCGTGGGGTCGGCTGCGGCGTCGTACTGGATCGGGCCCTCGACGAGCAGGTCGGGCCGGCGTTCCCGCACGAACGCGGTGCCGGCGCGCACCTTGTCGACGTCGGCGCCGGAGCCACTGTCGCCGGTGGAGTAGCTGAGCATCGCGACGCGGGGGTCGATGCCGAACTGGGTCGCGGTCTCGGCGGACGAGATCGCGATGTCGGCGAGCTGCTCGCTCGTCGGGTCCGGGATCACCGCGCAGTCGCCGTAGACGAGCACGCGGTCGGCGAGGGCCATCAGGAACACGCTCGACACGATCGAGGTGTCCGGACGGGTCTTGATGATCTCGAACGACGGCCGGATGGTGTGGGCTGTGGTGTGCTTCGCGCCGGAGACCATGCCGTCGGCGAGCCCGAGCTGCACCATCATCGTGCCGAAGTACGAGACGTCGGTGACGGTGTCGCGGGCGAGCTCGATCGACATCCCCTTGTGGGCGCGGAGCCGGGTGTACTCATCGGCGAAGCGTTCCCGCAGCTCGGGGTCGAACGGCGAGACGAGCTGCGCGGCCTCGAGGTCGAGGCCGAGCTCGGTCGCCCGGGTGCGGATCGCGGCGGGGTCGCCGAGGATCGTCAGCTCGCAGACCTGGCGCTGCAGCAGGGTGGAGGCGGCACGGAGGATGCGGTCGTCCTCGCCCTCGGGCAGGACGATGCGCTTGCCGTAGCCGCGGGCCCGGTCGAGCAGGCCGTGCTCGAACATGAGCGGGGTGACGACCCCGGACGGAGCGAGCTGCAGGCGGTCGCGCAGGGCCTCGGCGTCGACGTGCTGCTCGAACAGGGCGAGCGCGAGGTCGGCCTTCCGGGGCGAGTCGGCGGCCAGGCGGCCACGGGTCTGGGTGATGCGGAGGGCGGTGTCGTACGTGCCGAGGTCGTTCTGTGCGATCGGCAGCGAGCTCGACAGGCCCTCGAGCAGCCGCGACACCTGCGGGGCGATCTCGAACCCGCCGTTCAGGATGACGCCGGCCAGGCTCGGGAACGTCTCGGACTGGTTGGCGAGCAGCGTGGCGATGAGGACGTCGCTCCGGTCACCCGGGACGACGACGATGCCGCCCTCGATCAACCGGGGCAGGACGTTCTCCATGCTCATGCCCGCGACGACGGTGCCGAGGGCCTCGCGGTCGAGCAGGGCGTCGTCACCGCGGACCAGGGTGGCGCCGGTGGCCTGCAGCAGGGCACGGACGGTCGGGGCGACGAGCACGCGGTCCTCGGGGATCGCCCACACCGGCACGTCCGGGTGGTCGTCGTGCACGGCCTGCTCGACGCTCGCCACGATGGCGGCGAGGGCGTCCGGGTCGGCACGGTTCACCACGACGCCGAACAGCTGCGCGTGTGCCGCCCGCAACTCGCTCGTCGTGACGTCCGCCACCTGCGCCATGCCCTCGGGGGTACGGGCCGCACGCTCGGCGGCGTCTCGGCCACCGAGCACGAGGAGCACCGGAGCGCCGAGGTTCGCGGCGACCTTCGCGTTGAAGGACAGCTCGGTGGGGCTGCCCACGTCGGTGTAGTCGGACCCGAGCACCACGACGGCGTCGCACTGCCGCTCGACCTGCGCGAACCTGGTGACGATGGTGCCGAGGGCCGCCTCGGGGTCGGCGTGCACGTCGTCGTAGGTGACCCCGACCGCGTCGTCGTACGAGATGCCGACGCCCGTGTGCTGCAGCAGCAGCTCGAGCACGTAGTCGGGTTCGACGACCGATCTGGCGACGGGCCGGAACACGCCGACGCGGCCGACGGACCGGGCGAGGGTCTCGAGGACACCGAGGGCGACGGTGCTCTTGCCCGTGTGCCCTTCTGCTGACGTGATGTAGATGCGGGTCGACACGAGGCCCAGGGTAGTCGCCGCACATGTCACGACATCTGGGAGCACCGTCGCCGACGACACGCGGTCGTGAGCACCTCGGAGAACCTGTACCATTGGGTGTCGCCGTCGCGAGACGGTGTCAGGAGAATTCGCCTAGTGGCCTATGGCGCACGCTTGGAAAGCGTGTTGGGTGCAAGCCCTCGGGGGTTCGAATCCCCCATTCTCCGCAGCGAGCAACACCGAACCACCACGAAGGACCCGCACCGATCGGTGCGGGTCCTTCGTCGTTCCACAGTCGATCGGTCCCCCACCCTGCGGACGAGCGCGTGCCCTGTTCCCCCTCGGTTGGCCGGGAAACGCCGACCAGGGGTGGAACGGGCTGTCCCCGGTACCCGCCGGTCGCCTATGCTGGCCGAGCGAACGGCTCCGGGACGAGCCGACCGCGGTGCATCGAGCGGCAGGGGCGTCGCTCGGAGGGCGTGCTGATCAGCGTGCCCGGAACACCCGAGGGGACGAGGAGACGCGCCATGGGGGACACCACCGTGCCCGCAGTGCCCGTGCGGCCCGCCGTCTTCGACACGGTCCTCCGCCCGCGCCGGTCCCTCGTCCGTTCCACCGCGCTGAGCATCGCCTTCTCGGCAGTGCCGCTCGCCGTCGCCCTGGTCTGGGTCTCGTTCCCGTTCCGCACGTGGGCCGTGTTCGCCGGGATCGTCGTCGCGATGGCCGCGGCCGTCGGCATCGTGTTCGTCCGGCTGCACACCGCGTTCATCGGGATCGACGACGACGGCCTGACGATCCGCGGGGTCCTCACGGCGCACCGGCGGATCCCCCGCGAGCGCGTGCACAGCCTGGTGCTCGCCACGACCTTCGGCTCGTCGGTGGACCGGACCGTCCGGGAACTCGTCGCGTTCGACCGGACCGGCACCCACCTCTTCCGGCTCCGCGCCGACGTGTGGGGCGACGACGGGCTCGACCGGGTCGTCGACGCGCTCGGCGTGCAGGTCGTCGAAGAGTCGCGGCCGGTCTCCGCCCGCACCTTCGCGAAGCGCTACCCGACGAGCCGCGCCTGGTACGAGCAGCGGTCGGCGTTCCTGCTCGTGGGTGGCCTCGTCGTGCTGGTCGTCGGCGGGCTGCTCGCCGTCGAGTTCGCCGGCCTCAACGCCCGCTGACCCACCGGCGGACCGGTCAGCGGCCACCGCACGGCACCCGTCAGCACGGCACCCGTCGACGCGGCACCGGTCAGCGCCGACGCCGCAGCGTCGAGAAGATCCCGCGCACCACTTCCTTCGCGATGGTCCCGCCCAGCCCGGAGCCGAGCAGGTCCGACAGCGGGTCATCCGCGGTTCGCCGCGTCCCGGACCGCTGCGTCCCGGATCGCCGCGTCCCGCCCGACCGACCGGAGCCGCCGGACCGATCGGAACGCCGCGCCTCCGACGCTCGCTCGGCCCGCTCGAACTCCCGCTGCTGCCGCTCGTACTCCTGCTGGGCATCCGCCGACGCGTCCGCCGCGGCGGCGGCGGCCTCGTCGGCTGCAGCGGCGGCGTCGGAAGCAGCGGCCGCCGCCTCCATCCGGCGCGCGAGCACCTCACGGGCCGAGTCCGGATCGACGCGGGTGCCGTAGGTCGCCAGGAGCGGTGAGGCCTGCACCCGTGCGGCCATCTCGTCGGCCGGCATCGGGTCCATCGACCCCTGGGGTGCGCGCAGCCGGGTCCACGCGACGGGGGTCGGCGCGCCCCGCTCGTTCATCACCGTGACGACGGCCTCGCCGGTCGCGAGCGACGTGAGCACCTCGCCCAGGTCGTAGTCGCTCGTCGGGTAGGTCGACACCGTCGCCCGGAGCGCCTTCGCGTCGTCCGGGATGTGGGCGCGGAGCTGGTGCTGGATGCGCGACCCGAGCTGCGCCAGCACGTCGTTCGGCACGTCCTTCGGGGTCTGCGTCACGAAGAAGACCCCGACGCCCTTCGACCGGATGAGCCGCACGGTCCGCACGATCTGCTCGGTGAAGTCCTTCGACGCCCCGCTGAACAGCAGGTGCGCCTCGTCCAGGAAGAACACCAGCTTCGGCTCGTCCTGGTCGCCGACCTCCGGCAGCTCGTTGAACAGGTCCGCCAGCAACCACATCAGGAACGTCGAGAAGACCTCCGGCCGGTCCTGCACACCGGGCACCTCGAGCAGGCTGACGATCCCCCGCCCGTCCGCCGCCGTCCGCAGGAACACCTGCGTGTCGATCTCGGGCTCGCCGAAGAACTGGTCGGCACCCTGGTCGGCGAAGGTGACGAGCTCCCGCAGGATCACCCCGGCGGTCTGCTTCGACAGGCCCCCGAGCTCGGCGA
The DNA here is from genome assembly GCF_003234605.2 of Curtobacterium sp. MCPF17_021. Classification (NCBI taxonomy): domain Bacteria; kingdom Bacillati; phylum Actinomycetota; class Actinomycetes; order Micrococcales; family Microbacteriaceae; genus Curtobacterium; species Curtobacterium sp. MCPF17_021. The sequence continues at coordinate 2,636,790 of NZ_CP126252.1, forward strand.
GTTCCCCCTTGCCCTGCTCGCTCACCAGGAACGTCAGCACGCTCCGCAGGTCGTCGAGGTCCACCAGCGCGAGACCCTGCTGCGTGGCGTAGTGGAACACCAGACCGAGCGAGGACTCCTGCGTGTCGTTCAGCCCGAGCACCTTCGACAGCAGCAGCGGCCCGAAGCCCGAGACGGTGGCGCGGATCGGCACGCCGGTGCCCTGCCCGCCGAGCGAGAACAGCTCGGCCTGGCTCGCGACACCCTGCCACTGCTGGCCGATGCCCGCGGTGCGGTCGAGCAGCTTGTCGTTCGCCTGCCCCGCGACGGCCAGACCCGACAGGTCGCCCTTCACGTCGGCGGCGAACACCGGCACCCCGTTCGCCGCGATCTGCTCGGCGAGCACCTGCAGCGTGCGGGTCTTGCCGGTGCCGGTCGCCCCCGCCACCAGCCCGTGCCGGTTCAGCATCGCGAGCGGGATCCGGACCTGCACGTCGGGCACCGCTGCGCCGTTGACGAGGGCACCGAGTTCGATCGCGCCTCCGTCGACGGCGTAGCCGTCACGGATCGCCGCGACCGCATCCGGTCCGAGCGGGCCTCCTTCGGAGCGGACGGGAGGCACGGTGCCGGTGGGCATCGTCGCCACCGGATCCGGGGCGGTCGTGTCGACCGCCGCGGTAGGGGTGGTCGCGTGAACCGGCGCGGCAGGGGTCGTGGGAGCCGGTGCGGCCGCAGGGGCGGGCTCCGCGTCGGGCGTGAGCAGCGCCTCCAGGCCGGTGGGTGGCGGGGACCCGACGACCGCGGGTTCCGCGTCCGCGGTGAGGACCGCCTGCTCCTCCGCCGCCAGTGCGGCGGCGAGCTCCTCGGCTCGCCGCGCCGCTTCGTCGGCGAGCCGACGTGCCTCGTCGGCGGCCTGTCTCGCTGCCTCGGCAGCCGCCCGTGCCCGCTCCGTCGCGTCGCTCATGGGCACAGCCTAGGGACCGGAGCCCGCGGCGGCCCGGGTCGTCAGTGCGTCAGCGCGGGGACCGTCCGGGGGCGGACCACGAACCAGAGCATCAGGATCGCGACGGCGGCGGTCGACGCCATCACCATCGCCATCGGGGTGGCCGTCGTGATGCCGAGCCAGCCGACCACCGGCGAGATGAGCCCGGCGACGCCGAAGTTCAGGGCGCCGAGCACCGAGGCGGCGGTCCCCGCCTCTTTCCCGTGGGCGGCGAGACCGATGACCTGCACGAGCGGGAACGAGAACCCGCACGCGGCGATGAAGAACCACAGCGGGACGAGCACGCCGACCAGACCGGCCCCGAGCTGGTCGAGGACGATGATCGCGAGCGACGCCAGCAGCAGGGTCGCGGTCGAGCACGCCAGGATCCACTGCGGACCGACCCGCTGGGCGAGCCGCGACGAGATCTGCACGCCGAGGACGACCCCGACGGAGTTGACGGCGAAGAGCAGCCCGTACTGCTGCGCGTCGAGCCCGTAGACCTGTTGGAACAGGAACGGTGACGCGCTGAGGTACGAGAACAGTCCGCTGAACACCATGGCGCCGATGAGCGCGACGCCGACGAAGATCCGGTCGGAGAACAGCGCCTTGTAACGCTGGCCGATGGTGGAGTGTCCGGCCTCGTGCCGACGGGCCGGGGGCAGGGTCTCGACGATGAGCAGGATCGACGCGATGACCACCGCCAGGCCGTAGCAGGCGAGGAAGACGAAGATGCCGCGCCAGCTGGTGAACTGCAGCATCTGCGAACCGATGAGCGGCGCGAGGATCGGTGCGAGGCCGTTCACCATCGCCAGGCGGGACAACATGCGGACCAGCGGCTTGCCGCCGAAGAGGTCACGCACCGTCGCCATCGCGACGACACCGCCGGCTGCGGCGCCCATGCCCTGCAGCACGCGGAACACCGCGAGCAGCTCGATGTCCGGCGCGGTCGCGGCGCCGATCGACGCGGCGATGTGCACCGTCGTCGCGATGATCAGCGGCAGTCGACGGCCCACCTTGTCGCTCCACGGGCCGACCAGGAGCTGCCCGATGGCGAAGCCGAGCGTCGTCGCGGTGAGCGTCAGCTGGACCGCGCCGTCGGTGACGCTGAACTGGTCCTTGATCGCCGGGAACGCCGGCAGGTACAGGTCGATCGTGAACGGACCGAGCGCCGTGAGGGCGCCCAGGACGAAGACGTAGACGAGCCGCTGCCCGCGGGAGAGCGAGTCTCCCGGGTGCAGGACGACCCGGAGCGAACCGGTGGTGGCGGGCGCGGTCACGAGACAGGAGTCCTTCGACGATGAGGGGGCGGGGGGTGATCGCGGGTCGATCGAATCGATTCGTCCGCGGAACCATCCTACGGTCGCCGGTGCGTGCTCGGCGCCGCCGGTGCGGGCCGCCCGCGTGAAGCGGCTGGTGCTGCCCCTCGGCCCGGCGCGGACCATGCGGTAGCGTCGGGTTGCTCGGGGGCCTTCCGGGTGAAGCGGATCAGAAGGGGGTGGGCGTCATGGTGGATGCCCGGATCCTGCACACCACTGCAGCGCTGCGCGAGGCGATCCTGCGACTCGCCGCGGACCGACCGGTCTCGGAGATCACCGTCGCCGACGTCACGCGTGCCGCCGGCATCAACCGGGCCACGTTCTACTCGCACGCCGTCTCCCCCGGGTCGCTGCTCGCCGACGTCCTGACGCCGGAACTCGACCGCATCCGGCAGGACGACGCCGACGAGCGCCGAGCCGCCGCCGACCGGGGCGCCGGAGCCGACGAGCTCGCAGCCATCACCCGGCGCGGCATCAACGCCGTCGTCGAGCACGTGACGACGCACCGCGACATCTACGGCAAGGCGCTGCCGGACCCGAACGACGCGTCGCTGCACCGGCTGCTCGTCGAGCACTTCACGGTGTCGAGTGCCCTGCACATCCGCGAGCTCGATCCCGCACGCCGGCCCGAGCTGCTCGACGACGTCGCCGCGGGGTTCGTGGCGCAGGGCTTCGTCGGCGCGATCGAGGCGTGGCTCGCCGGGCCCCGCCGGTCGCGGAAGGCGCTGGTCGAAACGATCACGCTGTCGTTCCCGGCGTGGTGGAGCTGAGCGGACCGCTCCTACTCGGCGTCGGTCGTGTCGCCGTCCGTCGGGTCGGTCTCCGGCTTCTCGCCGCGCTGCAGGGACTGCACGACGTCGACCGCCGTCGCCGCCGTGTCGGCGTCGTCGCCCCCCGACGGCACGCGGTAGTCGGCGGACACCCCGTCGCCACCGGTGCCGGTCGCGGGCAGCGGATCACCGAGGGACACCACGACGATCCCGGCGTCGTGGGCGGTCTGGATCACGCCGGTCAGCGCGGACGGTCGGGCGGCGTGCACGAGCAGGGCCTTGGCCCCCTTCCGCACGAGCTGGGCGACCGCGGTCCGCTGGGACGCCGCTGCACCCGATGCCGGAGCGACCCGGACGTCCGGCCGGAACCCGGCATCGGTCAGGTCGGTGCGGAGCCGGTCGGCGAGGGCCGCGTCGTCGTGGACCAGGACGACACCGATCACGGCCTGCTGGTCGAAACCCCCGTCGGAACTCGTCAGGTCGGTGCTCTGCACGGGTGTGGGGGCAGCCGACGTCGTGCCCTGGCACCCGGACAGGGTCAGGGCCGCCGCCAGGGCGACGGTCACGGCGACGATGCGCAGCACGGTGGTCTCCTCTTCGGTCCGGTCTGCCACGCTACCCGGCGGCCGGGCCGTGCGACGACGGAGTCCGCGACGGGACTGTTCCGCCCGGGCCTGCCGGGGCTGTCGTCACCGGCGCGGGCACGGGGCCGAGCCGTCGGACGGCCGCGATCGCCAGCGCAGCAAACCCGATCATCGCCGCGAACACCAGGGGGAACGACACCGTGCCGTCGGCGCCACCGGTCGCGGTGAAGAGCAGGCCGGTCACCGCGAGACCGATCACGCTGCCGGCCGCGTCAGCGATCGTCAGGGCCGAGCTCGCGAACCCGTCGTCGCCCTCGCCGGAGAACCGCAGGGTCAGCATCGAGGCACGCGGGTAGATCGCCCCCATGCCCGCGCCACCGACGAACCAGCCGGCGACCAGCACCCACCACGACAGGTCGAACGTCGCGACCGCGAGCGCGGTCACCAGACTGACGAGCACCAGCGTCAGCCCGACCCCGAAGGTGCGCCGGGCGGTGAGCCGCCGCTCCCCCAGACGACCGTGCGCCCAGCTCGACGCGGCCCAGCTGAGTGCCGCCACCGTCAGGGCGAGCCCGGCGGCAGACGGCGACAGCCCGTGTTCGGCCTGCAGCAGGAACGGCACGTACGCCTCGCTCCCGAAGAACGACGCGGCGATGAGCCCGCGCAGCAGCACGACCGACGGCAGCCCGGCCGCGGCGCGGAACGTCCCGGTCGGCAGCAGCGGCCGCAGGGCGAACCAGGTGCCGACCAGCCCGACGACGACCGCCGCGACCATGCCCCACGGGGTCAGGTCCGGGGCCACGTTGAGCAGCAGGATCGACACGGCCGCCGCCACCGACCACCCGATCCGGACCCGCTGCCACGGCGGGCGGAGCGACGCGGCCGGGGCGTGCAACCGGCCGAGGGTCGGCACGAGCAGGACGAACGCCGCCAGCGCGATCACCAGGGCCCCGGCGAAGACCCAGTGCCAGTTCCAGGTGTCGGTGACGATGCCGGCCAGCGCGGGACCGATCAGCGCGGGGACGACCCAGGCTGCGGCGAACCCGGCGAACACCGGTCCGTGCAGCTCGGCGGGGAAGATCCGGGCGACCAACACGTACAGCACCACGTCGATGGCCCCGGCGCCGAACCCCTCGATGAGCCGCCCCGCCAGGAACACCTCCATTGTCGGCGCGAGCATCACCACGGCGGTCCCCACGGCGAAGAACACCGCCGACACCCAGGCCACGATCCGTCCGCCCGCACGGTCGGCCCAGTTGCCGGCGAGGACCATGCCGGGCACCCCGGCGGCGAGTGGCGCGGCGAAGGCGAGCGCGTACAGGGTCTCGCCGTCGAGGTCGCGGCTGATCACCGGCATGATCGTCGTCATCGCCAGGTTCTGGAACGCCGCGACGCCGACGATCGCGACCATGCCGATCGTCGCGAGGGCGTACGGCCCGCTCAGCAGGCTGGTCCGCGACGCCGTTGTGCTCACCCGATCATCGTAGGGGCGGGCGCCGACGACACGGTGGCGCGTCCCGCGTCCCGCGTCCCGCGTCCCATGTCCCGAGTCCCGCGTCAGCAGTGCCCGCGTCACCGCGGCAGCAGGGCCCGCTTCAGCGCGCCAGCGCCTGCTCCAGGTCCGCCACCAGGTCGCCGGCGTCCTCGATGCCCACCGACAGGCGGACCACGTTCTCCGGCACGGCCAGCTCGGTGCCCTTCACCGACGCGTGGGTCATCTCGCTCGGGTACCCGATGAGCGACTCCACGCCACCGAGCGACTCGGCCAGGGCGAACAGCTCCGTCGACTCCGCGAACCGCTTCGCCGCCTCGGCGCCGCCGGACAGCGCGACCGAGAGCATCCCGCCGAAGCCGCGCATCTGGCGGGCGGCGACGTCGTGCCCCGGGTGGTCGGGCAGGCCCGGGTAGTAGACGCACTCGACGCCGGGCGCGACGACGAGCGCCTCGGCGACGGCCTGCGCGTTCCGCGAGTGCCGCTCCATGCGCACCGCGAGCGTCTTGATGCCACGGGTGGTCAGGTAGGCGTCGAACGGCGACGAGATCGCGCCCGCGCCGAACTGCAGGAACTGCACCTTCGCCGCGAGCTCCTCGTCCGCCAGCACGACGGCTCCGCCGACGACGTCGGAGTGTCCGCCGAGGTACTTCGTGGTCGAGTACACGACGACGTCGGCGCCGAGCGACAGCGGCTGCTGCAGGTACGGCGACGCGAACGTGTTGTCGACGACCACCAGTGCGCCCGACTCGTGCCCGAGGGTCGCGAGCGCGGCGATGTCCGCGATCTTCATGAGCGGGTTCGTCGGCGTCTCGACCCACAGCACGGTGGTGGCCGGTGCGCCCTGCAGGGCTGCACGGACCTGGTCGAGGTCGCTCATGTCGACGACGACGAGCTCGACGCCCCACGGCACGTGCAGCCGGCTCACCAGGCGGTGGGTGCCGCCGTACACGTCGTTGCCCATCACGACGCGGCCACCGGGGACCAGCGCGGCACGGAGCAGGGCGTCCTCGGCGGCGAGCCCGGACGCGAACGACGACGCCGCGACGCCGCCGTCGAGGTCGGCCAGGAGCACCTGCAGCGAGTCACGCGTCGGGTTGCCGGCGCGCGAGTACTCGTAGCCGTTGCGCATGCCGCCGACGCCGTCCTGCACGTACGTCGACGTCAGGTGGATCGGCGGGATGACGGCGCCGGTGGTCTCGTCGGGCTCCTGGCCGGCGTGGACGGCCCGGGTGCTGAACTCGGTCATGCTCGGTGGTTCCTTACTCGGAGAGGTAGGTGAGGAGGTCGTGCCGGGTCAGCACGGTGACGGGCTTGCCGTCCGCGACGACGAGGAGCGCGTCGGCCGACTCGAGCGCACGACGCGCCGCGGAGACCGACTCGCCGACGCCGATGAGGGGCAGCGGGTCGCCGACGAAGCCGGTGAGCGCGTCCGACATCTTCGCGGTGCCGGTGAAGACCTGCTCGAGCAGCGCCTTCTCCTCGACGGCGCCGACGACCTCGCCGATGACGACGGGCGGCTCCGCGCTGAGCACGGGCATCTGCGAGACGCCGTACTTGGTCATGATGTCGACGACGTCGCGCACGGTGTCCGCCGGGTGCGCGTGCACGAGGTCGGGCAGGCGGCCGTCCTTGCCGGCGATGAGCGAGCCGACGGTGCGCTCGTCGTCGGTCTCGGCGAAGCCGTAGGAGCGCATCCACCGGTCGTTGAAGATCTTGCCGAGGTAGCCGCGGCCGCCGTCCGGCAGTAGCACGACGACGACGTCGTCCTCGGTCAGGTCACGGGCCGCGCGGAGCGCCGCGACGACGGCCATGCCGCTCGAACCGCCGACGAGCAATCCCTCTTCGCGCGCCAGGCGCCGGGTCATCGCGAAGGAGTCGGCGTCCGACACGGCGATGATCTCGTCCGGCACGCCGGCGTCGTACGCGCTCGGCCAGAAGTCCTCGCCGACGCCCTCGACCAGGTACGGGCGACCTGTGCCGCCGGAGTACACGGAGCCCTCGGGGTCGGCCCCGACGATGCGGACGCCGCCGTCGGACGCCTCCTTCAGGTACCGTCCGGTGCCCGAGATCGTGCCGCCGGTGCCGACGCCCGCGACGAAGTGGGTGATCTGCCCCTCGGTGTCGCGCCAGATCTCCGGACCGGTGGTCTCGTAGTGGCTGCGGGGACCGTTCGGGTTCGCGTACTGGTTCGGCTTGTAGGCGCCGGGGATCTCCTGCACGAGCCGGTCCGACACCGAGTAGTAGGACTCGGGGTGCTCCGGCGCGACCGCGGTCGGGGTCACGACGATCTCGGCGCCGTACGCCGTCAGCACGTTGCGCTTGTCCTCGCCGACCTTGTCGGGCAGCACGAAGACGCACCGGTAGCCCCGCTGCTGTGCGACCAGGGCCAGACCGACGCCGGTGTTGCCGGAGGTCGGTTCGACGATGGTGCCGCCGGAGCGCAGGTCACCGGAGGCCTCGGCCGCGTCGATGATCCGGGTGGCGATGCGGTCCTTGGACGACCCACCGGGGTTCAGGTACTCGACCTTCACCAGGATGGTCGCCCGCACCCCCTCGGTCACCCGGTTGAGCTTGACGAGCGGGGTGTCGCCGACGAGGTCGACGACGGAGTTCGCGTAACGCACGGCGTCGAGTCTAGGACGCGGTCCCCGCGTCCCGCTGGGATGTGTCGTGCGCGGACAACGCGCCGTGATCCCGCGGCGGGCGACGTGCCCTGGTCGCGCTGCGCGCCGGACGGGATGCCCGTGCGGACGCCGCCACGGGCCTCCTGTCCGGCGCCCGGTCGCGACCACGACCGGTCAGGGCCGGACGACGTCCGCCGACGTGTTCTGCTGCCGGTGCAGCTGGGCGTACGTGCCGTCGAGGGCGAGGAGTTCGTCGTGCGTGCCCTGCTCGACGATCTGCCCGTGGTCCAGGACGAAGATGACGTCGGCGTCGCGGATCGTCGACAACCGGTGCGCGATCGAGATGGTGGTCCGACCGGCCGCCGCAGTGTCGAGCGCCGTCTGCACGACGTGTTCCGAGATGGAGTCGAGTGCACTGGTGGCCTCGTCGAGGACGAGCACCGGCGGGTCCTTCAGCATGACCCGCGCGATGGCGATGCGCTGCTTCTCGCCACCGGACAGGCGGTAGCCGCGCTCCCCCACGACGGTGTCGTAACCGTCCGGGAACGACGCGATCGTGTCGTGGATGTTCGCCGCACGAGCCGCACGCTCGAGCTCGTCGTCGGTGGCGTCGGGCTTGGCGTACCGCAGGTTCTCGCCGATCGTGGCGTGGAACAGGTAGGTCTCCTGGCTGACGATGCCGACGTGCCGCATCAGGTCCTCGTGCACCAGGTCGCGGACATCCTGCCCGGCGAACCGCACCGATCCCTCGGTCGCCTCGTACAGCCGGGGCACCAGGTAGGACACCGTCGTCTTGCCCGCGCCGGAGGGACCGACGAAGGCCGCGAACTGCCCGGGGCGGAGCTCGAACGACACCCCGCGCAGGGTCGGCTTGTCCGCTTCGCCGTCGGGGTAGGTGAAGACGACGTCGTCGAAGGCGACGTGGCCGACCTTCGACTCGTCCACGGGCCGTGCGGTCGGCGAGTCCGTGATGGCCGGCTTGAGGTCGAAGTACTCGAAGATGCGGGCGAAGAGCGCACCGGAGGTCTGCAGGTCGAGGACCACGCGCAGCAGCCCGACCGTCGGGAACAGCAGCCGGGACTGCACCGTCGTGAACGCGACGATCGTGCCGGCCGTGATCGGGACGTCGCCGATGATCAGGTACGCGGCGACGACGTAGATGATCGCCGGGATGATCGACAGGAAGATCTGCACGATCGCGAAGAACCACTGCCCGGACATCTGCTGGCGCACCTGCAGGGTGATCTGGTTGCGGTTCTCGTCCCCGTAGCGGCGGGTCTCGCTGGCCTGCTGGTTGAAGCTCTTCGCCAGCAGGATGCCCGAGACGCTCAACGCCTCTTGGGTGATGGCCGTCATGTCGGACAGCGACTCCTGCGTCTGCGCGGCGATGCGGGCGCGGACCTGGCCGACGCGGCGCTGCGCGATCACGAGGAGCGGCAGCAGGACCACGGCGACCAGCGTCATCTGCCAGCTCAGCAGGAGCATCGCGACCACGGCGGCGATCACGGTCACGGTGTTGCCGAGCACCGACGAGATCGTGTTGTTCAGCACGCTCGCCACGCCACCGACGTCGTTCTGCAGGCGCGACTGGATGACGCCGGTCTTGGTGCGGGTGAAGAACGCGAGCTCCATCCGCTGCAGGTGCGCGAACAGGCGCATCCGCATCGCACCCATGACCTTGTTGCCGACCGTCGCGGTCAGGTACGTCTGCCAGACGCCGACCCCGGCGCTCGCGATCCAGAGCAGGACCATCGCGGACACGAGCTCGACCAGCACCGGGACGTCGGGGCGACCCGACGGCGGGAACAACCCACGGTCGAACGCCTGCTGGGTGAGCAGTGGCGGCACGACCGAGATGGCCGCACCGATCAGCACGAGGACGACTGTGAGCATGATCGCCCGACGGTGCGGCTCGAACAGTGCGGCGATGCGCCGGACCAGGTGCGGGATCCTCGGCGCCTCGGCGTTGGCGGCCTTCTGCGCGCGGAAGTCGCCGCTCGAGATGCGCCCACCCCCGCGCGGACCGCCGCCTCGCCCGCCGTGTCCCATGCTCATGGAGCCACCGTAGACCCGCGCTCGGACATCGACCGCCCTGTCCACAGCCCCGCAGTATTTGACCCCGTTCAGGGGGCGTGCGAGCATGTGCCGTCCCCGTCCCCGCACCACCGAGGTCCCATGTCGTCCGCGCCGTCACGTCCCACGTCCCTGGGGGCGCAGCTCGCCCGCCGCAAGCCGATCGAGCAGCTGCAGGCCGAAGCCTCCCGCGGTGTGAACGGGGAACCGCTCCGTCGGTCGCTCGGGGTCTGGCAGCTGACGATGATCAGCGTCGGGGCCACGCTCGGCACCGGCATCCTGGTCGTCCTCGGCACCGCGGTCCCGCTCGCCGGTCCCGCCGTCTGGATCTCGTTCGTCGTCGCGGGGATCGCCGCGCTGCTGTCCGCGCTGTCGTACGCCGAGATGGCGGGCGCCGTCCCGACCTCGGGGTCCAGCTACTCGTACACCTACGCCACGATGGGCGAGGGCATCGCCTGGATCTGCGGATGGTGCCTCGTGCTCGAGTACGCCGTCTCGGTGGCCGCGGTCGCCGTCGGTGCCAGCGAGTACGTCGACGAGACCCTGCGCGTGTTCGGACTGCACCTGCCCACCGCACTCGCCGCTCCCCCGGTCGACGGCGGCGTGGTCAACCTGCCCGCGGCGGTCCTGGTCCTGCTCGCCACCGCCGTGCTGCTGCCCGGTGCCCGCGAGAGCGCCTGGGTGAACACGGTCATGGTGATCGTGAAGATCGCTCTGCTGGTCTTCTTCGTCGTCGTGGCGTTCACGGCGTTCCGGGCGCAGAACTTCGAACCGCTCGCCCCGATGGGTGCCGCCGGGGTCACCGCCGCCGCGTCACGGCTCTTCTTCTCGTACATCGGCTTCGACGCCGCTTCGACCGCCGGTGAAGAGGCGAAGAACCCCCGCCGCGACCTGCCCCGGGCGATCATCGGCTCGATCGCGCTCATCACCGCGCTGTACATCCTCGTCGCGATCGCTGCCGTCGGGGCCCGCTCGTGGACCGCGTTCTCGTCGTCCGAGGCGTCGCTCGTCCGCATCGTCGTCGACGTCACGGGGCAACCGCTCGTCGCCCTCGTGTTCTCGATCGGGGCGGTCGTCGCCATCGCCAGCGTCGTGCTCACCGTCCTGTACGGCCAGACCCGCATCCTGCTCACGATGTCCCGCGACGGCCTGGTGCCGAAGGTCTTCGGCCGGGTCTCCCGCCGCACCGGGACTCCGATCGCGAACACGCTCATCATCGGCATCGCCGTGACGATCGTCGCCGCGCTCGTGCCCCTCGGGGAACTCGCCGACGCCACGAGCATCGGCACCCTCGTCGCCTTCGCCCTGGTGAACGTGTCCGTCATCGTGCTCCGCCGCTCGCAGCCCGACCTGGAGCGCTCGTACCGGGTGCCGCTGTTCCCCGTCGTGCCGGTCCTCGGCACCCTGAGCTGCGTGCTGCTCGCGGTGTTCCTCGGCGCCACCACCTGGATCGCCTTCGGCATCTGGATGGTCGCCGGTGCCCTGCTCTACCTGGCCTACGGCCGCCGCCACAGCACCCTGCGCTGACGCGCGCGCGCCACGCCGCCCCGCCCGACCGCCGCGCCGACCTCACGCGCTCACTCCCGCAAAGCGACGGATGCCCGCGGAACATTCGCGGCACTCTGTCGCTTTGCCGGGAGGCATGACTCACCTCCCGCGAGAAGTGTCGCTCTGGCAGCACCAACAAGCCAGGACGTCATCGGCACGGCACACCGTGCTGACGGAACAGGGTTCGGAGGCGCTCCGGCACGACGAGGTGCTCCCAGTACACGCGGACGAACCCGTTGACCTCGCCGCGAGCACGGACCCGGTCCTCGCGCCGCTTCTCGCTCCAGACGGCGTCGGCGCCGCTCCTCCCCCGCAGCATCTCGCGGTCCTCGTACTTCTGCCGCCCGTCGAACTCGATCACGATCCCCTGCCTCGGCAACCAGAAGTCGACCCGGTCAACGGCGCCGTCCACGCCGATGAACTCGTGCTGCGGTTCCATGTCCGGGCACCCGAGCTCGGCCGCACGCGCTGCGAAGTAGGACTCGCCCACCGACTCGTGGCGGACATCGCAGATCTCCAACGCGTGCTCAAGGCGGACCGCGCCCCACGGACCGGCAGTCAGCGCCAGGTGCTCGAGGTCTTCGTGCCGGACTCCGTTGCGGAGCGCGTGGTCCAACCCGACGACCGCTGCAGCCAGGGGTCCCCGACGGGCGAGCTCGATCGTCGTCTGCGCGAGAGCGGTGTACTCGACGCCGTGGAAACGGTGCCCCGACACGAGCGAGGACCCGGCGTGCATCGTCAGCCCGGTACGTCGGAGGTCGTGCTCCAGTGCGGGCACGTTCGCATGGACGCGCTCCGGCCACGGGTCGAGACGAGGTGCCCCGAGGATCGCAGCCGCTGAGTCGAGCGACCACACAGCGCCTCCGCGGAGCAGCGGGAGAGCGGCCCGCATGCGGACGAGGTGTCGACTCCGGCCGTCGAGCGCGTCCCACGCCGAGCGATCGACGTAGACGCCATGTCGCACGCGGACGAGTTCACCGGCCAGCTTGCGGCGCTGCAGCTGTCGAGCGTCCGCGCGGTCGAGTCTGTTCGTCCGGAACAGTGCGATGGCGTTGGCGGGGTGCATGGCAGCACTCTGTCGCCCAGCGCAACCGATGTCGGCGACGTTCGCCGATCTGTGGAGAATCCACGCGCCTCCAGGCGGTCGTGCCGCGATGCCAAAGCGACGATTCTCCGGAAGTGGGCACCGCCAGAGGCGCTGAAGCGACAAGAAGCTGTGCTCTTTCCGGGCCCATCTGTCGCTTTGGGGAAAGCGACAAGAAGCGCACACACCCCAGCACACGACGAAGGCCGCCGCCCCGAGGGGCAGCGGCCTTCGTGACCGGAACGGTCGAGACTACGCGAGCTCGATCGTGGCGCCAGCGGCCTCGAGGGTCGCCTTCGCCTTGTCGGCGGTCTCCTTGTTCGCACCCTCGAGGATCTTGGCGTCGGCGGTCTCGACGAGCGCCTTGGCCTCACCGAGGCCGAGCGACGTCAGGCCACGGACCTCCTTGATGACCTGGATCTTCTTGTCACCAGCGGACTTGAGGATGACGTCGAACTCGGTCTTCTCCTCAGCGGCCTCGGCCGGAGCAGCTGCGCCGGCGGGGGCGGCAGCGGCGACCGGGGCGGCCGCGGTGACCTCGAAGACCTCTTCGAACTTCTTCACGAAGTCCGAGAGCTCGATGAGCGTGAGCTCCTTGAAGGCCTCGATGAGCTCGTCCTGCGAAAGCTTCGCCATGATTTTCTCCTACTACTAGCTAGTACGTGTGGTTGATGAACGCGAGCCTGATCAGGCCGCGGACTCCTGCTTCTCGCGAAGGGCGTCCACGGTGCGGACGGCCTGCGAGAGGGGTGCCTGGAACAGGTACGCAGCACCGAACAGCGAGGCCTTGAGTGCGCCGGCGAGCTTGCCGAGCAGCACTTCACGGGACTCGAGGTCGGCGAGCTTGTCCACCTCGGTCGCGGTGAGCGGGTTACCGTCGAAGTAACCGCCCTTCACCACGAGCTCGGGGTTCGCCTTGGCGAATGCACGCAGCGACTTCGCGACGGCGACGGTGTCACCGTGGACGAAGGCGAGAGCGGACGGACCGGCGAGCTCGTCGTCGAACGACGAGATGCCGGCGTTGTTCGCCGCGATCTTGGTCAGCGTGTTCTTCACCACGGCGTACGTGGCGTGCTCACGGATCGAGTTGCGGAGCTCCTTGAGCTGCGCGACCGTGAGACCGCGGTACTCGGTGAGCAGAACGGCGTTCGAGCTACGGAAGGACTCCGTGAGCTCGGCGACCGCAGCTTCCTTGTTCGCCATGGTTCTCCTTGGGGGTCTTGCCGGCAGCCCCAGGTCCACGAACGAAAAAAGCTCCGGCGCAGAGGCTCGGAGCTGCTCTCACCAGATGGTGGGAGTGGTTCGGAACACCTGCGCGGGATGCCTCACGAGTGAGGACCTTCGGTCACGATGTTCACAAACACGTTGCGAGCAGCACGACATCCGGCGGTCTTTGGCTTCGAGAAGAGTAGCAGATGCCGTGGACGAGACCAAACAGCGGTCGGGAGGCGCGGGGCGGGCCCGCCCCGCGCCTCCCGTCCGTCAGTGGGTACGGTCCACCGCAGCGGGTGTCGCCGACCAGTCCGCGGACCCGGCAGGGTCAGCCGACGACGACGCGACAGCCCCGGCCCCGGCCCCGGCCCCGGCCCCGGCGGCAGCCGCAGCCGCAGCCGGGTCGCGGGGCAGGTGCACCGTGAACACGGTGTCCCCCGGTTCGCTCGTGACCTCGACCCGGCCGCCGTGCGCCTGCACGACCGCGTCCACGATGGCGAGCCCCAGGCCGGTCGATCCGACCGTGCGGGACCGCGAACTGTCCGCCCGGGCGAAGCGCTCGAACAGCTTCGGCAGGAACTCCGGGTCGATGCCCTGGCCGGTGTCGCGCACGGTCAGGTCAATGCCGCCGTCGACCGGGGCGAGGCCCACCGTGATGCGGGTGCCCTCGGGCGTGTGGGTCCGGGCGTTCGTGACGAGGTTGACGATGACCTGGTGCAGGCGTGCGGCGTCCCCCGTGATGGTGACCGGCTCCGGCGGGACGTCGACCTCGATCGGGTGTTCGGGGGACGCGGCGTGGGCGTCGTTCACCGCGTCGAGCACCAGTCCGGTCAGGTCGACCTCGGCGAACTGGATCTCGCGGCCTTCGTCGAGCCGGGCGAGGAGCAGCAGGTCCTCCACCATCGAGGTCATCCGGATGGACTCGGACTCGATGCGGCTCATCGCGTAGACGACGTCCTTCGGCAGGTCGCCGCCCATGCGCCGGGTGAGTTCGGCGTACCCGCGCACCGAGGCGAGCGGTGTCCGGAGCTCGTGCGAGGCGTCGGCGACGAACTGCCGCACCTTCTGTTCCGAGCGCTCCCGCGCCTGCATCGCACTGCCGATGTGCCCGAGCATGCGGTTGAAGGCGCTGCCGACCCGGCCGACCTCGGTGCGGGGGTCGGTGTCGGGCACACGGACACCGTCGAGGGCGTCACTGCGATCGAGCGGCATGCGTGCGACGGTGGAGGCGGTCTCGGCGACGCGCTCGAGCGGCCGGAGCGACTGCCGGACCACGAACGCCGCGACGACCGAACCGGCGACCAGTGCGGTCGCCACGACGGAGAGGACGACCCCGAAGAGCTTCCAGACGCTGTCGTAGACGGGGGCCATCGGGAGTCCCACGACCAGGACGGCCGGGCCGACGTTGACGGCGGCGAGGCGGTACCGCCCGACGTCCGAGCCGAGGTCGATCGTCTCCGGGTCGGCGTCCACGCGGACGGACCCCAGTGCCTCGGCGCTGGCCTGCGGGATCCCGCTCGGACGGCCGTAGTCGTCGAGCACGTTCGCGATGACCACCTGCCCGTCGACGAAGTACGCCGTCAGGGTGCCGGCGGCCTGCCCGGACGGCCGGGACAGGTCGATGCTCGGCTGCCCCGACTGGTTCTGCTGCAGGTACCGCTGCGCCCGGTGGGTGGCGCTCGTGATCTGCTTGTCGATCGCGCTGGTCTGGATCGAGAAGAGCGCGATGATGCTGGCCGCCCCGATCACCGCGCTGACGGCGACGACGAGGGCGACGATGCTCAGGACGAGCCGGCGCCGCAGGGTCACGAGGTCGGCTTGATGACGTACCCGACGCCGCGCACCGTGTGGATCATCGGGGTCTCACCGGCGTCGATCTTCTTGCGCAGGTAGGAGATGTAGATCTCGACGACCGACGACTTGCCGCCGAAGTCGTACGACCACACGCGGTCCAGGATCTGCGCCTTCGAGAGCACGCGGCGGGGGTTCCGCATCAGGAACCGGAGCAGCTCGAACTCGGTGGCGGTCAGTTCGATCGGGCGGCCGGCGCGGTGCACCTCGTACGACTCCTCGTCGAGCACCAGGTCGCCGACGACGATGCGGGAGTCGCCGGCCTCGGAGATCGAGATCTGCGAGCGGCGGATGAGCCCGCGCAGACGCGCCACGACCTCCTCGAGCGAGAACGGCTTGGTGACGTAGTCGTCGCCGCCCGCGGTGAGCCCGGTCACGCGGTCCTCGACCGAGTCCTTCGCGGTGAGGAACAGCACCGGGGTGTCGTCGTTGTTCTGCCGCAGCCGGCTGAGCACCTGCAGTCCGTCGAGGTCCGGCATCATCACGTCGAGCACCATCGCGTCGGGCTTGAACTCCCGCGCGGTCGTCAGGGCGTCCTGCCCGCCGTTCGCGCTCTTGACGTCCCAGCCCTCGTAGCGGAGCGCCATGGACAACAGGTCGGTGAGGCTGGCTTCGTCGTCGACGACCAGGATGCGCAACGGGGTTCCGTCGGCACGCGTGAGGCGCGGGGCTGCTGCGGGCTGGGAGATGGTCACGTCTTCGAGTATCGAGAAGTTCCTATGAGTCGTCTGTGGCACGACCCAGTGCGTTCTGTGGATCGAGGACACGTCCACGTCTGCCGCTCCGGACGTTCAGAGCATGTTGCGATCTGCAGCCTGGCCCTCGTCGGCCCGGCACCTGGACACCGCGCGGATCGAACGGACGACCGGGAGGCCCGGCTCGACACCGACGGACCGCCTCGCGGTCGCGCGAGCGGTCGCCGCCACCATCCCACCCCTGTCCGCCGGCACGGCCGGCGGGTTCTTCGCCGCGGTCGCCGCGCGGACGTCGCCACCGCCCGCACCGTCGAACCGCACCTGGACGCGCTCGGGATCCTGGCACAGGCCGGCGTCGACGCCCCGGAGAGCTCGACCTGGGGCGTCTTCGCCGCCGAGGGGCCGGGCCTCCGGGCGCGGGCGCTCGGCTTCCGGGTGGACGCCACCGTCGACCTGCCGGTGGTGACGAGCGGGCGCTTCGCCGGCCGGACCCCCGGCGGGTACGCGGAGCACCTGCGCCAGCGGTACGGCGACGTCGGCTGATGCGCCCTTAGCCGGCACATAGGTGCGCGATGGGTCGGTCATCGACAGCGTGCCTAGCTTCTCCTCCGTCGGCCCCGCCGCGTGCTCTGCGCGGCCGGTGACCCCAGCCGGCCACCACCGAGGAGAACCATGTTCCTGACCTACCTCAGGCGCGAACTCACGAACCGCAAGAAGCAGACGGTCATCATCGCGATCGGGATGGCCCTGGCCATCGCCCTCGTGGTGATCGTGTCGTCGATCTCGGGTGGCGTGCAGGCAGCGCAGTCGAGCGTCCTGCAGTCCGTCTACGGCGTCGGCACCGACATCACCGTCACCAAGACCGCGACGGCGTCGACGAACGGCGGGCGTCCGAGCTTCGACTTCGGCAGCCAGGGCGACAGCGACGACGACAGCGGTTCGACCGACCTGTCGCAGTCGCGGCTCGCCGTCGCGCGCGGCACGAGCACCCTGAACGCCGCGAACCTGTCCACGATCACGAGCACCGACGGCGTCAAGGCCGCGACCGGTGTGCTGACCCTCGAGAACAGCACGTTCTCCGGCCAGGTCCAGCAGCAGTCGACCGACGACAGCAGCACGGACAGCAGCAGTGACTCCAGCAGCGACAGCACCACCCAGCAGGGCCCGCCGAGTGGGGACACCGGCGGTGGCGGCGGGTTCGGCGGTGGGTCGTTCAGCGTCGACTCGTTCACGGTGACCGGCATCCCGGTGTCCGGCGCGACGGTCGGTCCGCTCACGAGCACCGAGCTCACGAAGGGGCGCACCTTCGCCGCGAAGGACGCGGGCAAGGACGTCGTCGTGCTCGATGCGTCGTACGCGAAGAGCGAGTCCAAGGCGGTCGGCGACACCGTCGACATCGGCGGCACCGACTTCACCGTCATCGGCATCGTCAGCTCCACCGGCTCGGCCTCGACCACGGGCTCGAACACCTACATCCCGCTCGACACCGCGCAGGCGCTGGCCGACCTCGACGGCAAGGTCACCTCGATCTACGTCTCCGCCGAGTCCTCGTCCGACGTCAGCACGATCAAGTCCGCACTGCAGGCGAAGCTGACGAGCGCCACCGTCTCCACCGAGGCCGACCTGGCCTCGAGCGTGTCCGGGTCGCTCAGCACCGCGTCGAGCCTGGTCTCGAACCTCGGCAAGTGGCTGTCGATCGTGGTGCTCGCCGCGGCGTTCCTCATCGCGATCCTCTTCACGATCTCCGGCGTGACCCGCCGCACCCGCGAGTTCGGAACCCTCAAGGCGATCGGCTGGTC
Organism: Curtobacterium sp. MCPF17_021; assembly: GCF_003234605.2. Lineage (NCBI taxonomy): Bacteria > Bacillati > Actinomycetota > Actinomycetes > Micrococcales > Microbacteriaceae > Curtobacterium > Curtobacterium sp. MCPF17_021. The sequence continues at coordinate 2,654,805 of NZ_CP126252.1, forward strand.
GAACGGCCGCATCACCCGACAGGTGGCCGGTGAGTCCCTGGTGCAGGGCCTGATCGGCGGCGTGCTCGGCGCCGCGGCCGGCCTGATCGGCATCCTCGTCGTGAACGTCATCAGTCCGACGATCTCGGCGAGCGCCTCGAGCACGACCGGCGGGGGTGCCGGTGGCGGTGGTGGCATGCCCGGCGGCGCAGCGACCGCGGCCGCGGGCAGCGGCACGACGGGCGGTGCACCGGCAGGAGGCTTCGGCGGCGGCGCGAGCACCGCGTCGACGACCGACGTGGTCCTGCACGCCCCGGTGACCGTCGAGATCATCCTGCTGGCGATCGGCCTCGCGATCCTCGGCGGCCTCATCGCCGGCGCGCTCGGCGGCTGGCGTGCGAGCCGGCTCCGTCCGGCCGAGGCGCTCCGGAGCGTGGCCTGATGCCCGGCCGCACCGACACGACCGAACCGACGACAGGAGCAACCGTGACCAGCACCGACACCGCGACCGGCGAGGCGGAGGCGAGCCGTGCCTCCAGTCCGATGTACCGGCTGACGAACGTCAGCAAGACCTACCAGCAGAAGAACCGGACCGTCACCGCCCTGACGAACGTCCACCTGACGATCCCGCAGGGGCAGCTCGTGGCCGTGCAGGGGCCGACCGGCGGCGGCAAGTCGACGCTGCTGCAGATGCTCGGAGCGCTCGACCGGCCGAGTGCCGGGTCGATCCACCTCGGTGGCGACCGCGACGTGGCGAAGCTCGGTGACGGCGCGCTGACCGACCTGCGGGCGACCGAGATCGGCTTCGTGTTCCAGAGCTTCAACCTGATCCCGACGCTGACGGCGCTCGAGAACGTCGAGACGGCGTTCGCGGGGTCGCTCGCGAACCGGTCGCGGAGCGAGGTCCGCGAGCGTGCGGTCGCCGCGCTCCGCGAGGTCGGACTGGGTGAGCGGATGGAGCACCTGCCGGCCGAGCTGTCCGGCGGCCAGCAGCAGCGCGTGGCGATCGCCCGGGCGCTGGTGAAGAACCCGAGCGTGCTGCTCGCCGACGAGCCGACGGGTGCGCTCGACGAGTCGACCCGCGACGAGATCATGGCGCTCATCGAGAAGCAGTGGCGGGAGCGCGGGCTGACCGTCGTCATCGTCACGCACGACTCGTGGGTCGCGAAGCGTGCCGAGCGGCGCCTGCACATCAAACAGGGGCAGGTGCGCGAGGTCTAGCTGGGCTGGCGCACGCGCGGGCAGGCGCGGGGCGTCCGCCCGCGTTTCGCGGTGAGCGACAGTCCACGCGTCCGGCGGCGCGTGGACTGTCGCTCAGCGCGTGAAGACGCCGCCGTTACCCCGCCACGGGGTAGTCGCAGTACGCGAACCACCTCGAGTCCGGGGCCCACGGCGGCACGTTGACCGTCCCCTGCCCGCCGTCGAGGGCCACCAGGGTCTCGGGCTGGACCGCGATCCGTGCGCCGCGGACGAGCGACCCCGGCAGCAGGCGCAGCTCGACGCGGTGGTCGGCCGGGTGACCCTGCACGCCGGGCTCGTACGACAGGTAGAGCAGGTGTGCGGCGTCCGGGGACAGGTGCGGGAACCAGTTCACCCGGTCGTCGTTCGTCAGGCGGACGGGGCTGTCGTGCCCGGGCCAGCGCACGGCAAGCTGCGCGGTACCGGGGGTGAACCGCTCCGTGTTCCAGAGCAGGATCCCGCCGGCAGGACTGATGGTGCAGCCGTCGTCGGGGTGCTCGTCCCGCGTGACGAACGTCGGCTCGCCGGTCTCCGGGTCGACCATCGCGACGTCGGTCGTCCAGACGCCGTCCTCGGACAGCTCCCCCACGATCGCCGCGAGGGCGCTCCCGTCGGGGGCGATGCCGTGCAGGTAGAACTTCCGCTTGGTGGGCAGGGCCGCTGCGACGTCGGTGATCCGGGTAGTGGGACCGCCCTCGGGCAGCGGGACGCGGTACAGCTCGCCGTCGCGGGCGCTCACCACGATCGAGGTGCCGGACGGGTCGAGCACGTGGTCGTTGTTGATCTCGTCGACGCCGTCCATCGGCACCGGCACGAGCGCCGTCTCGTCGAGCACGGTGCCGCTGTCGGCCGACGGCAGTCGCAGCAGCCACAGGTCGCCGTCGCCGTTGAGCACCAGGGTCTCGGCGTCCAGGACGTTCGGCGCCTCGACGAGCACCGTCGCCGACTCGAACACGAGCCGCGAGGTGCGGGACTCGACGTCGTACACGTGCACGCGGCTGGTCTGTCCGGGCAGCAGCTGCCGCCCTCGGGTCTCGTCGCTCATGGTTCCATCCTGTCGTCGGGGTGCTGGTGCGTGGGTCGGGCTCTGGTCGCTCGGGTCACGAACGCGAAAGCGACAGATCCCCGCCGAACGTCGGCGGGTACCTGTCGCTTTCGCGGGGGAACCGATGGAACGCGACCGCCTACTTCACGGCACCCGCGGTCAGGCCGGCGACGAACTGGCGCTGGACCACGAGGAACGCGGCCACGACCGGGATCGACACGACGAGCGACGCCGCCATGACCTGGTTCCAGTACACGTTCGTCTGCGTCGAGTACTGCTGCAGACCGACCGCCAGGGTCGAACCGAGGCCGTTCGTCATGACCGAGGCGAAGAGGACCTCACCCCAGGCCGTCATGAACGAGTAGATCCCGACCGCCACCAGGCCCGGACGGGCCGACGGCAGGATGACCCGGAACAGCGCACCCATCGGGCCCGAACCGTCGACCATCGCGGCCTCGTCGAGTTCGCGCGGGATGGTCTCGAAGTACCCGGCGAGCATCCAGATCGAGAACGGGAGCGTGAACGTCAGGTACGTGATGATCAGGCCGAGCCACGACCCGACGAGCTGGATGCCGAGGGAGTTGCCGAGGTTCGTGAAGATCAGGAACAGCGGCAGCAGGAACAGCACGCCGGGGAACATCTGCGTGGAGAGCACCGCGGTGGTGAAGGTGCTCTTGCCCTTGAAGTTCCAGCGCGAGACACCGTAGGCGGCGAACGTCGCGATGATCAGCGAGAACACCGTCGCCACCGTGCAGACCACGAGCGAGTTGATGAAGTACCGACCGAGCGGCACCGTCGACCACATGTCGATGAACGGCTGGAAGGTGATCCGCGACGGGATCCACGTGAAGTTGTCCTGCACGTCGCCGAGGGGCTTGATGGCCGTGGTGATCATCACGTAGAGCGGCACGACCGTGAACAGCGTCAGGACGACCAGGGTGATGATCTTGAAGGACTTGGCGCCAGTTGTCTCACGCACGGACGGACCTCCGGTTGGTCACGGCGAGGTAGATGCCGGTGACGACGAGCAGGAAGAGCAGGAGCAGGACGCTCATCGCGGCACCGGAACCGAAGTTCCAGGTGATGAACGACGCGTTGTAGATGTGGAAGCTCAGCAGGTCCGCGGCGGGTGGCTGCGCGGTCGAGCCGAACAGCACGAACGGCGTGTTGAAGTCGTTGAACGTCCACAGGAACATCACGAGCACGAGCGTCACGTTGACGGGGCGGACCATCGGCAGCGTGATCGAGCGCCACTGGCGGAACGGCTTGGCGCCGTCGACCGAGGCGGCCTCGTACACGTCGTTCGGCACCGACTGCAGGCCGGCCATGAGCATCAGGAACGCGAACGGCCAGGTCTTCCAGATCGCCACGACGACGACGGCCACGAAGGCGTTGTTGCCGATGAGCCAGAACGGGGCGTTGCCGCCGAACAGCCCGAGTTGGTCGACGAGCAGGTGGTTCAGGGCCCCCGAATCACGCTGGAACATGAACTTCCAGGTGATGACGCCGGCGTACATCGGCAGCGCGTAGGGCACGAGGAACAGGGTGCGGAAGAGCCCGCGTCCGGCGAACGGCTTCTGCAGCGCGACGGCTGCGGCCATGCCGAAGGTCCAGGAGAGCCCGACCACGAGGACCGTGAAGGCGCACGTGATGAGGAACGAGTTGAGGACCCCGCGGCCGATCGCCTGGTCGAAGTCGACGACGACCTGGTAGTTCCGGAACCCGGCGAAGGGCGCGGCACCCCAGTTCGCGATGAAGTACTTGGTGAGCTGGATGAACGAGATCCAGATGCCGGTGAGCATCGGGACGATGTGGATGAGCAGCTCGAACAGGATGGCCGGCGCGACGAGCGCGTAGGGCAGCCAGTGGGTCTTGCGCTTGCGACCTGGCGGACGGCCCGACATCGTCGGGGCCTTCGTGTGCGTCAGGTCGATGCGCTCCGAGTCGGGCAGGACCGTCGTGGACATCTGGTGGGGCCTTTCGGCAGGAGGGGCGTGCAGGTGCGGTCCGCGCGGGCCGTGGCAGCGGCCGGGAGGCGCGGGGTGCGTGGGGCGTGCGCCGCACGGCCGACGCGTGGTCGACCCTGGGGCGTCCGCCTCACGGCCGACGGATGGTCGGCCCTGGAACGTCAGGGGCGGAGGCCCGGGCGCGTCCGTCGGACGCGACCCGGGCCTCCAGGGTGGATCAACCGGCGGCCTGGGACACCTGGTCCTGGGCGGTCTGCAGGGCCGACTTGATGTCGGCCTCGGAGACCTTGGAACCGGTCGCGATCTTGGCGAACATGTCGTTCATCGCCTTGCCGACCGTGGACTCGAACTGGTCCTCGGCGGGCACCAGCGGGAGCGGCTTCGCCTTGTTGTTGTAGATGTCGAGGAACGTCTTCGTCTGCTCGTCCGTGACGGAGTCAGCAGCCTCGGCGAGCACCGGCAGAGCCGAGTACGGCTTGTCCAGCGTCGTCTGCGTGTCCATGCTCGTCATGTACTTGACGAACTTGAGCGCGCCGTCCTTGTTCTTCGTGTTCTTGAAGACCGACAGGTTGATGCCAGCCGGGAACGAGGCGATCTGCTCGCCACCGCTCGGGGCGGGCAGCGCCACGACGCCGTACTCCGACGACTTCATGCCGAGCGATTCGATGGTCGCGTTCGCGTTGTTCTGGTTGAGGATGAACGCGGCCTTCTTCTTCGCGAAGTCCGTGGTGGACTGCGTCGCGTTGTCGTACTGCGCGTTCGACGGGTTGGCGACCTTCGAGTCCTGCATGAGGTCGAGGTAGCGCTTGATGCCGTCGACGTTGGCCTTCGAGGTGAAGGTCGGCTTGCCGTCCTTGTCGAACCACTCGCCACCGTTCTGCGCCGAGTTGATGAACGCGAAGTGCGAGTTCTCGGTGTACGAACCGCCCGCGAGGCTGAAGCCGTAGGTGTCACCCTTGGTCAGCTTCTCGGCGGCCGAGACCATCTCCTCCCACGTGGTGGGCGGGGTGATGCCGGCGTCCGACAGCATCTTCTTGTTGTAGTACAGGCCGTAGGCGAGGCCGTAGAGCGGGACGCTCGTGACCGTCTTGTCGGGCGCGCCACCGGTGGAGAGCGCGACCTTGCCGAACTTGTCCTCGCCGCCGATCGCCTTCATCTCGGCGTCACCGAACTCCTGGAAGGCGCCGGTGGCCTGGAGCGAGGTCGCCCAGGTGTTGCCGATGTTGACGACGTCCGGGCCCTGGCCCGAGGTGACGGCGGTCTGGATCTTGTTCTGCAGGTCGTTCCAGCCGATGACCTGGAGGTCGACCTTGATCCCGGTCTCCTTGGTGAACTTCTTGAGGACGGGGGTCAGCACCTCCTTGTCGTTCTGCAGGGACGTGCCCTGGTTGGACGCCCAGTAGGTGAGCGTCTTCGAGTCGCCGGAGTTGCCGGACGATCCGGAGGAGCAGGCTGCGAGGCCGGACACGGTGAGTGCGGCGGCCGCGGTGATGGCCAGTGCGCGGATGGCAGTGCGCATGACTCTCTACTTTCTCGTCGTTGAGATGGTGCAGGGATGGTGCAGAGGTGGAGCTGGTGCTGCGGATGGTGCTGGTCGGGTGCTGCTGTGGGTTGCGGGCAGCGCCCTGGCGGTCAGGCCAGGGTGCGTTCCGCGGGGTCCCAGCCCTCGGGGAGGGTCGGGGAGGGCGACACGGTGCTCTCGACGAGCACCGCCTCGCCACGTTCTGCCGCCTCGGCGATGGAGACCATCACGTCGAGGACGTGGAAGGCGAGCGCACCGGGGACGCGGTTCTCGTCGCCGGCCCGCAGCGAGCGAGCCAGGTCGACCACGCCGGTGCCGCGCGAGTAGGTGGAGCCGACCGCGGGGATCGTCTCGGGCTCCTCGGAACCGAGGGCGTACAGCTCGGTGTCGCCGTCGAAGTTGTTCGGGTCGGGGAACACGACGGTGCCGGTCTCCCCCGCGATCTCGACGAAGCCGGTGCGGCCGCGGTCGGACTCGAACGAGAAGACGCTCTGCGCGCTGCCGCCGTTCTCGAACTCGATCAGCGCGGAGTGGTTCGTCGGGACGTCCACCGGGAACTCGGTGCCGGCCTTCGGCCCGGAGCCGATGGTGCGGGTGGCGCGGGACTTCGACGCCGTCGCCGTGACCTTCTTCACCGGTCCGAACGCCTGGACGAGGGTGGTGATGTAGTACGGGCCGATGTCGAACAGCGGACCGGCGCCGTACGCGAAGAGGAACTCGGGGCTCGGGTGCCACGACTCGGGTCCGGGGCTCTGGAAGAGCGTCAGGCCGTTCAGAGGGGCGCCGATGCGGCCGTCGCGGATGGTGCGGAGCGCGGTCTGCAGGCCGGCGCCGAGGAACGTGTCCGGGGCGACGCTGACGGTCTTGCCCGCGGCGGCCGCGGCGTCGCGGAGCTCCGCGGCGCTGGCACGGTCGAGGGCGTAGGGCTTCTCGCCCCAGACGTGCTTGCCGGCGGCCAGGGCCTGCAGCGCGACCTCGACGTGGGCGGCCGGGATCGTCAGGTTCACGACGATCTCGATGTCGTCGTCGGCCAGGAGCTCCTCGACGGTGCCCGATCCGGGGACGCCCCACTTCTCGGCCTGCGCGGCGGCGCGCGGCAGGTCGATGTCGGCGATGAAGCGGACCGTCACGTCGGGGAAGACGGTGAGGTTCGACAGGTACTGGTCCGAGATGACCCCGGCGCCGATGACGCCGACCCCGACGGGGCCGGTGCGGGTGGCGCTGTCGGTCGCCGTTGCGGCAGCGGTCGTGGTGTCGGTCATGCGCGGGCCCCCTCGAGGAACGTGTAGGAGTCGGCGACGGCCTGGAAGACGTCACCCTCGTGGTCGTCGAGCTCGACGACGTGCAGTGCGTCGGGCGCCGCGGCGATGATCTCGCGGATCGGCATGATGCCGTTGCCGACGGCGACCTGCTGCTTGTCGTCGTGCGAGCCGTCGCCGTCCTTGACGTGCAGGAACTGGACCTTGTCGCCGTACTTGCCGATGACCGCGACCGGGTCGTCCCCGCCGACCTGCACCCAGTAGGTGTCGAGCTCGAGCACGACGTCGTCGGACAGGGCGTCGGCGAAGACCTCGTACGCGCTGACGCCGTCGATGCGGTTCGAGAACTCGAATGCGTGGTTGTGGTAACCGAGCACCAGGCCGTGGTCGGCGGCGCGCGGGGCGAGGGCACTGAGTTCGCGGGCGATCGCCTCGACGTCCTCGCGGGTGGTCCAGCGGGACTCGTCGATGTGGGGGTCGATGAGGGTCCCGAAGCCGAGGGTGGTGGAGGCGTGGAAGATGCGCTCGAGGTCCTGCTCGCCGGCGTCCAGCAGACGGGCGTGGCCGCTCGGGGCGGCGAGGCCGGCGCCCTGCAGGGCGGCGGCGAGTTCGTCGGCGTTGTCGACGAAGCCGAAGGCCTCGACGTTCGTGTAGCCGATGTCGGCGATGCGCTGCAGGGTGCCGGGCAGATCGGCACTGAGGGCATCGCGGACCGTGTAGAGCTGGACCGAGAGCGGTTGGGTCACCAGGGGTTCTCCTCGTCGAGATGGTGCGGTCGTCACTGACCGATCGTCACACTACGAGCACTTTTGTCGGCGGTCAAGCAGAAGTCCGAGGAATGTCGACGGACTTCATTGCGTGGCGCGAACGATGTGTGCTTCACTCCCCACATGGTCGACTTGAACCGGACGGCAGCGTCGCCTCCGGTCGGGACGAGCGAGCTTTTCCAGATCCTCCGCGACGGCGTGCCGCGCACCAGGGCCGAGCTCGCCGCACTGACAGGACTCGCACGCTCCACCATCGGCGTGCGCCTCGACTCCCTGATCGACATCGGGCTGGTCGGCGCGGTGGACACCGCCGTCTCCACCGGCGGCCGTCCGCCCGCCCAGGTGGCGCTGAAGCCCCGCGCCCGGCTCGTGATCGCCGCCGACCTCGGTGCCTCGCACGGTCGTGTCGCCGTCACCGACCTGGTCGCGGCACCGCTCGCCACCCGCGAGGCCCGGATCGACATCGCCGCCGGTCCGGTGCCGACGCTGTCCTGGCTCGTCGAGACGATCGACGACCTGCTCGCCGAGGTCGGGCGCAGCCGACAGGACGTCATCGCGATCGGCATCGGCGTCCCCGGACCGGTCGAGTTCTCCACGGGCCGCCCGGCCAACCCGCCGATCATGCCCGGTTGGGACGGCTTCGACGTGCCCTCGTGGCTCCGTCAGCACATCGCCGCCCACGTGCTGCTCGACAACGACGTCAACATCGCGGCCCTCGGTGAGCGGGAGCACGGCTGGCCGGACGTCGACCACCTGCTGTTCGTGAAGGTCGCCACCGGCATCGGGTCCGGCATCGTCTCCGAGGGCCGGCTGCAGCGCGGCGCCCAGGGCACCGCGGGTGACATCGGCCACGTGCGGGTCTCCCGCGCCGGCGACGTCCCCTGCCACTGCGGCAACACCGGCTGCCTGGAGGCCGTGGCCTCCGGTCCGGCGATCGCCCGCGCCCTCCGTGCGAAGGGGCACGACGTGCACACGGGTGCGGACGTGATCGACCTGGTGAACCGGTCCGACCTCGACGCGATCTACGCCGTGCGACAGGCCGGTCGGGACATCGGCGAGGTCCTGGCGACCTGCATCTCGCTCATCAACCCGTCCGTCATCGCACTCGGCGGATCGATCACGCAGGCCGGTGAGCACCTGCTCGCCGGCGTCCGCGAGGTCGTCTACTCCCGTTCGATGCCCCTGGCCAGTGAGCACCTCGTCATCGTGCAGTCCCGCGCCGGGTCCCTCGCCGCGCTGCAGGGGGCCGCCGCTCTCGCCATCGGCTACGCCCTCTCCCCCGCCGGGGTCGACGAGCTGGTCGCCTTCGCCGAGGGCCGCGAGCTCGTCTCCTGACGCGCACCCGCGGTCGCGTGAGCGCGTCGGTTTCGGTCTTGCCGGTGGTCGGGGGGACAATCGTCGGGTGACGATCGTGCAGCCCACCCTGTGGGGCGACCTGGACCCCGGTCTGGAGGCCCTTCCCGGGTCGTCCGCGCCGGTCCCGGATGCGCGTGATGCGTTCACCGCCCTGCGCGGCCACACCGAGCGCATCGTCGCGCACTCCTCAGACCGCGTCGCCTGGCTCCGCGCCCGCGCCATGGGCATCACCGCCACCGACGTCGCCCGGCTCGCCTCGCTGCGCGCCGTCGAGGCCGTCGTCACCGAGAAGCGCTACGGCTCCCGGTTCTCCGGCAACGCGTTCACCGAGCACGGCAAGGACCGCGAACCGGTCATCGCCGCCTGGGTGGCCGCCACCCACGGCATCCAGCCCTCGGCACACCTCTTCCACGCCGCCGCGAACCGCGCCCACCTCGCCACCCCGGACGGCGTCGGGGTCGACGAGTCGTCCCGCGTGGTGCTCGCCGAGATCAAGACCACCGGCAAGGCCTGGCGGAGCATCCCCCGGCACTACCTCCGGCAGATCTGGTGGCAGCAGTACGTGCTCGGTGCCGACCGCACCCTGTTCGTCTGGGAACGCCACGACGGGTTCGTGCCGGTCGCCGACGAACCCGAGTGCCGCTGGGTCGACCGCGACGACGACCAGATCCGCGGGCTGGTGCAGCTCGCCGACCTTGTGCTCGACAAGCTCCGCGGTTTCCGCTCCTAGACCTTCACCAGCCGCAGCCTGCTCATCCCGACGACGAGGATGCCGAGCAGCGTGATCGAGACCGCGATCCCGACCACGTAGATCGCGACGACGCCGTAGCCCTGCGCCGGATCGAGGAACGGGTACGGCACCCACCCGTCGGTCGCGCCGCGGACGAGCACCACGGTGGTCCACACGGCCGGGTAGAGCAGGAACCACCACACGTGCCGGAGCAGCAGGCGTGCGCGGTCCGAGAACAGCAGCCAGTCGAGCACCGCGTACACCGGGATGATCTTGTGCACGATGTCGTTCGACCACGGCACCGAGGCCGATACGTTCGCGCCCGTGAGCAGCGTGTTGTAGACGATGCCGGTCGTCGCGATGTACACCGTCGCGGCGCCACGGAGCACCGAGACGGCGAGGTCCGCCCGCTTGCGACGGGCGGCGGCGACGAGCGTCACCGCGAGGGCCACGGCGATGATCAGGTTCGACTGGATCGTGAAGTAGCCGAAGAAGTTCCAGAACGAGTAGGTCGGGGTCTGCGAGCTCTCGAGCCACTGCGCCACGACCGCGACGACGATGGCGATGACGGCGATCAGTCGGAGCGAGTTCACGAGAGTACGCACGGCTCCACGCTATCGGGACACGCGCCCCACATGCGGAAAGGACCCGCACCGTTGCCGGTGCGGGTCCTTCCACGAGTCAGTGGACTCAGATGCTGTTGACGTCCAGCGGGATGCCGGGTCCGAAGGTCGTCGAGACGGCGCCCTTCATGACGTAACGGCCCTTCGAGGACGACGGCTTGAGGCGGTTGATCTCCTCGAGCGCGGTCGAGATGTTCTCGTCGAGCTGCTCCGGCGTGAACGAGGCCTTGCCGACGACGAAGTGCACGTTGGCGTGCTTGTCGACGCGGAACTCGATCTTGCCGCCCTTGATGTCGTTGACGGCCTGCGCCACGTTCGGGGTCACGGTGCCGGTCTTCGGGTTCGGCATGAGGCCACGCGGGCCGAGCACCTTACCGAGACGACCGACCTTGCCCATGAGCTCCGGGGTCGAGACGGCGGAGTCGAACGAGGTGTAGCCCTCGGCGACCTTCGCGATGAGCTCGTCGCCACCGACCTCGTCGGCGCCGGCGGCGATGGCGGCCTCAGCAGCCGCACCCGTCGCGAACACGATGACGCGGGCGGTCTTGCCCGTGCCGTGCGGCAGGATGACCGTGCCGCGGACCATCTGGTCGGCCTTGCGGGGGTCGACGCCGAGCTTCAGCGCGACCTCGACCGTGGAGTCGGTCTTCGAGGAACCGGTCTCCTTGGCCAGGGCGACGGCCTCGGTCGGGGTGTAGAACTTGTCGGCCTCGATCTTCGCGGCCGCGGCCTGGTAGGCCTTGGACTTCTTCGCCATGGTGGTCTCCTTGCGAGATACGTGGTTGGCGAGCCGGCGAGGCTCTCCCACGGAAAGGTGTCTGGTGGTGGGCCGGAGCCCGATCGGTGCTTAGGCCTCGACCGTGATGCCCATCGAGCGTGCGGTGCCGGCGATGATCTTCGCGGCCTGCTCGATGTCGTTGGCGTTCAGGTCGGCCTGCTTGGTCTCGGCGATCTGACGGACCTGGTCCATCGAGATCTTCGCGACCTTGACCGTGTGCGGGGTCGAGGACCCCTTCTGCACACCAGCAGCCTTCTTGATGAGCTCGGCGGCCGGCGGGGTCTTCAGGACGAACGTGAACGAACGGTCCTCGTAGACGGTGATCTCGACCGGCACGACGTTGCCACGCTGCGACTCGGTCGCCGCGTTGTACGCCTTGCAGAACTCCATGATGTTGACGCCGTGCTGACCGAGCGCCGGACCGATCGGGGGGGCCGGGTTGGCGGCTCCCGCGTTGATCTGCAGCTTGATCAGGCCCGTGACCTTCTTCTTCGGTGCCATGACTTGTCTTCCTCCTGGAATCGAACACACGGGGATCCGTGCACTCTCCCGCTGGTCCGGCCGTTCCGGACAGCGGTGAAGGCCCGCTCGCACGAGGCGCGCGGGCCCAAACCCGTTCAGTGTAGTCGATCTCGGTGATCGCTACAGCTGGGTGGTCGTTAGAGCTTGGTGACCTGGTCGAAGCTGAGCTCGACCGGGGTCTCGCGCTCGAACAGCGAGACGAGGACGGTGAGCTTGCCGCTCTCCGGCTTGATCTCGGAGATCGAACCCGGCAGGCCCGCGAACGAGCCTTCCTTGATGGTGATCGTCTCGCCGATCTCGAAGTCGACCTCGGCTGCGGGCTGTGCCTGCAGGCCGCTGCCCTTCGCGCCGCCCTTGGTCGGGGCGGCCTCGGCGACCTGCACCAGGGACTTGAGCATGCCGAACGCCTCGTCGAAACGGAGCGGCGTCGGGTTGTGCGCGTTGCCGACGAAGCCGGTGACGCCCGGGGTGTGCCGGACGACGGACCACGAGTCCTCGTTGAGGTCCATGCGGACGAGCACGTACGAGGGGATCCGGACGCGGGTGACCAGCTTGCGCTGCCCGTTCTTGATCTCGACGACGTCCTCCATCGGGACCTCGACCTGGTAGATGTAGTCCTCCATCGACATCGAGACCATGCGGTTCTCGATGTTCGACTTCACGCGGCGCTCGAAGCCCGCGTAGGAGTGGATGACGTACCACTTGCCCGGCTTCATCCGCAGCTCGGCCTTGAAGGCCTCGTACGGGTCGACCTCGGCGGGCTCGTCGTCCTCGTCCTCGGCGTCGAGTGCCTCGTCGGCGGCGAGCGTCTCGTTCGCCTCGGCGGCGGTCTCGGACTCGAGCTCGACTTCTTCCTCGTCCTCGACGGCTTCGACGGCGGCCTCGGCCTCGTCGGCGGAGTCGATCTCGAGGGCGTCGTCCACGACGGCGTCGGCCTCGGGGTCGCGGGCTTCCTGCAGGGCCGTCAGTGCTTCGTCGAGGCCGGCGTCGACGGTGCCGTCGTCGGGCTCGGAGCTGAGGCCGAGGGACTCGTCGTCGTCGCCCTCGATCGAGATCGCACGCTCTTCAGCGGACTCGACGGAGCGTCCTTCGCCGGTCTCGACGTCGCCTTCCTGGTTCTCCTCGACCTCGGAGGACTGCTCGGCAGCCGTCGCGAGGTCGATGTCATCGCGGGAGTTGTCAGACACAGTCGATTCTTTCCGTTCGGTGGTTCGGGTCGGGTTGGCGTTCGTTCATGGTCACGAGCGACGCCGTCACGATCGACGCCGTCTCGGGCGACCGTACTCCTCGAAAACGACCGCACACGGCAGTCGACGTCAGGGTCAGGCCGTGGGCCCGTTGCCGAAGACGTACCCGACGCCGAGACCGAACACGAAGTCGAGGATCGACACCAGGATCATCATGACGACGACGAACACGAGCACGACGCCCGTGTAGCTGAAGAGTTCCTTGCGGGTCGGCGTGACGACCTTGCGCAGTTCGCCGATCACCTGACGGATGAAGAGCACGATGGCAGCGATGGGCCCGCGGCGCTCGGCCCGGTCCTGCTTCGCCTTGGCGACGACGTCGTCCGCCGTCGTCTCCATGTCTTTGCTCGCCAACTTCTACCCTTCCAGAGTTGCAGGGCGGACAGGACTCGAACCTGCAACCTGCGGTTTTGGAGACCGCTGCTCTACCAATTGAGCCACCGCCCTTCGGACACGGTTCGTCACCGATCCGCGTTCCGGTGGACGAGTCTACGGGAGTCCGTCACACGGTGTCCACTTGGCCCCTTCCACGGCGTGCCGCGCCGGTAGGCTGGGCCCCGTGAGCACCGCAGCCCCAGGCCCCGAGTCCACCGCCCACGTGTCCGTCGACACCCTCGCCACCGCACCGGCCGATCGTCCGCGCATCGCGTCCCGCATCGCGGCCATCGCCGAGTCCGCGACGCTCAAGGTCGACGCGAAGGCCAAGGCGCTCAAGGCCGCCGGCCGTCCGGTGATCTCGTTCGCCGCCGGCGAGCCCGACTTCGCGACCCCGCAGCACGTGGTCGACGCGGCCGTCGCTGCCGCGCAGGACCCGAAGAACCACCGCTACACGCCCGCAACCGGCCTGCCCGAACTCAAGCAGGCCATCGCCGACAAGACCGCCCGGGTGTCCGGCGTCACCGTCGAGCCGTCGCAGGTCATCGTCACGAACGGTGGCAAGCAGGCGGTCTACCAGGCGTTCCAGACCATCGTCGACGCCGGTGACGAGGTCCTGCTGCCCGCGCCGTACTGGACCACCTACCCCGAGGCCATCCGGCTGGCCGGCGGCGAGCCCGTCGAGGTCTTCGCCGGCAGCGACCAGGACTACCTGGTGACGGTCGAGCAGCTCGAGGCCGCCCGCACCCCGGCGACCAAGGCACTGCTGTTCTGCTCGCCGTCGAACCCCACGGGCGCCGTGTACTCCGCCGAGCAGACCCGGGCCATCGGCGAGTGGGCGCTCGAGCACGGCATCTGGGTGATCAGCGACGAGATCTACCAGGACCTGGTCTACGACGGGGTCCGTTTCGCCGGCATCCTGGCCGAGGTCCCTGCCCTCGCCGACACCACGATCCTGGTGAACGGCGTCGCGAAGACCTACGCGATGACCGGCTGGCGCGTCGGGTGGTTCATCGGCCCGGCCGACGCCGTCAAGGCCGCGTCGAACCTGCAGTCGCACCTGTCGTCGAACGTCTCGAACGTGTCGCAGCGCGCCGCCATCGCCGCCCTCACCGGTCCGCAGGAGCCCGTCGCCGCCATGCGCGACGCCTTCGACCGCCGGCGGAAGGCCATCGTGGACGGCCTCAACGCGATCCCGGGCTTCCGCACGCCGACCCCGCAGGGCGCCTTCTACGTCTACCCGGACGTCACCGCACTGCTCGGTCGCGAGTGGGCCGGCACCACCCCGACGACCACGCTCGAGCTGGCAGACCTGATCCTCGAGCACGCCGAGGTCGCGGTCGTGCCGGGTGAGGCCTTCGGCCCCTCCGGCTACCTGCGCCTGTCGTACGCCCTGGGCGACGACGACATCGCCGAGGGCGTCGCGCGGCTGGCGGCGTTCTTCGCGTAGACCTCGGGGGGGGTACAGAACGGGCCACCTCGTCGAGGTGGCCCGTTCTGCGTGCCGGGAGGCCCGTGGCGCGTCGTGCTCGTCCGTCCCGTCGCGCGGACGATCAGCCGAGCAGGTCCCCCACCACGACGGGTTCCGGGACGAGCGAGACACCGAAGCGGTTCAGGACGGTCACCTGCACGAACCGTGCGAGCTCGGCCACCTGCGCGGCCGTGGCCCCGCCGCGGTTCGTGAGCGCGAGGGTGTGCTTGGACGAGATCGCCGCGCGGGAGCCCGGCACCGCGTACCCGCGGTGCACGCCGGCGTGCTCGATGAGCCACGCGGCACTGAGCTTGACGTCGTCGCCCGCGGGCCAGCGGGGCGCATCCGTCGGCAGGGTCTCGGCGAACGCCGGCGAGACGATCGGGTTCGTGAAGAACGACCCGGCGCTCCAGGTGTCGTGGTCATCCCCGTCGAGCACCATGCCCTTCGAGCCACGCAACCGCAGGACCTCGTCGCGGACGGTCGTGGGCGGCACGAGCGCACCGAGCTCGACCCCGAGCGAACCGGCGAGCTGCGCGTACCGCACGGGCACGCCGTGCTCGCCCGCGAGCCCGAGTCGGAACTCGACCGTCAGCACGACACCGCGCCGACCGTGCTTGAGGGTCGACGTGCGGTAGCCGAGCGCCAGCTCGGCTGCCGGGAGCCACGCGCGCTCCCCCGTGGCCGCATCGAGGAACTCGACGCGGGTGAGCACGTCGGCGAGTTCGACCCCGTAGGCGCCGATGTTCTGCACCGGGGACGCACCGACCGTGCCCGGGATGCCGCTGAGGGCCTCCAAGCCGGTCCAGCCGTTCGCGACGGTCGTGGCGACGAACGGGTCCCACGGTTCCCCCGCGGCGACGCGCACGGTGACGCCGTCGGCGTCGCGGTCGGCGTCGACGCCCGTCGTCCGGACCAGCACGACGGTGCCGTCGAAGCCCTGGTCGGCGACCAGCAGGTTGCTGCCGCCGCCGAGGACGAGCCACTCGTGGTCGTCGAAGGCGTCGAGCGCGTGGGCGACGAGCTCGTCGGTCGTCTCGGCCGTGAGCAGCCGGGTGGCGGCCCCGCCGACGCGGAGCGTCGTCAGGTCGGCCAGCACCGGCTCGGACACGGTCAGCGGAACACCACCGTGACCTGCGCCTTGCCGAGCACGGTCTGCCCGGCGGCGGTCACGGTGAGGTCGATGCGCTTCGGCCGGCCGTCCTCGTCGACGGTGCCGACCTTCGCGACGATGCCGACGGTGGCACCCTGCTCCGCGTCGACGACGACGGGGCGCGTGAAGCGGACGCCGTAGCCCGCGACCCAGCCGCTGTCGCCGAGCCACTCGGCGACCGGCTGCACGGCGATGCCCATCGTGAGCATGCCGTGGGCGAGGACACCCGGCAGGCCGACCGAGGCGGCGACGTCGTCGCGGTAGTGGATCGGGTTGAAGTCGCCCGAGGCGCCGGCGTACCGGACGAGCGAGTCGCGCGTGATGTGCACGTCGCGCTCGGCGACGACGGTGCCGACCTCGAGCGCGGTGGCGGGTGCGGCGGTCATGCGTCGTCTCCTCGGACCACGAGGGTGGAGGTCGCCGTGACGACGTGCTCCCCCTCGGCGTCGTTCATGGTGCTCTGGGCGGTGACCATCGCGTTGCCGCCGAGGGTCTTCACGCTGGTGACCGTCAGGGTGGCGGTGAGCTCGTCACCGGCGACGATCGGCCGGTCGTAGGTGAAGGACTGCTCGCCGTGGACGACGCGGGAGAAGTCGATGCCGGCGTCGGGCTCGTTCAGGAGCTGCGCGAGCGTGGCCTCCTGCACGACGACGGCGAACGTCGGGGGTGCGACCACGTCGGCGTACCCGGCGGCACGTGCGGCGTCCGGATCGTGGTGGACGGGGTTGGTCGCGAAGACCGCACGCGAGAACTCGCGCACCTTCTCGCGGCCGACCAGGTAGGGCTGGGCCGGCGGGAACGTCCTGCCGACGAGCTCGGGGTTCACTGACACCACGGCAGTCTACCGAGGCCCGTCCGGGGGCCTGTGATCCATGAGAACGCATCAGCTAGACTGTCTGAGACCGATTCGGGGGAATCGGGGCGTGCCGTGCGGCACGGGTTCGTTCGGGACGGGGAGGGCCGATGGACACCACGACGGAGTTCGCCGTGCACACGGGAGACCGGTGCACCGCCATGGAGGTCGCGGCCGCTGCGCTGCGCCGCACGGGCCACCACGTCGAGTCGACGGGTGGCACGATGACCGCGACGACGGGCAGCCGGACGCTCACGATCCTGCTCGGCGCGCTCGTCCAGCCGGCCCGGGAGTACCGCCGGTACGAGCTGTCGACCGTCGTGGACGGTGCCACCACCACGATCACCCTGCGCCGGGCCGGGCACGGCACGGCCGTGTCGGGCGGCAGCATCGGGGCGAACCGGCGACGGGCCGCCTGGCAGCAGGTCACCGCCGCGGTCGAGGACGCGTTCCGTGCGGCCGGGGTGCTCGCGACGCGGACGGACACCGGCTCCCACCGCACGCAGTAGGCCGCCGGACGGCCTCCGGCGGGTGGCCGCGCGGCGCACCGCCACGGGAGCGGTCACCGGGGACCCGGCCAGCCATCTAGGTTGGGCCCGGGGCCCCGGAAAGGAACCGCCATGAGCATGGAGAGCGCAGCCTGGAGCTCGCTGTACAAGATCTCGTCCGCGCAGGGCGGCAAGCACGGGTTCTCCCGCGCGTCCGTCCGGCGGATCATGACGTTCGCTGTGCCGTACCGGGCGAAGCTGCTGGTCTTCATCGGTCTCTCCGTCGTCGGCGCCTTCCTCGCGGTCGCGACGCCGGTCCTCGCCGGGCAGGTGGTCGACGTCATCGTCGCCCGCGGTGAGGTCGCGACGATCGTTCGGCTGGCCGTGGTCATCGCCCTGGTGGCCGTGGCCGACGCCGCCGTGTCGCTGACGACGCGGTGGTACTCGGCGCGGATCGGCGAGGGCGTGATCCTGGACCTCCGCACCGCCGTCTTCGACCACGTGCAGAAGATGCCCATCGCGTTCTTCACCCGCACCCGGACCGGTGCGCTCGTGAGCCGCCTCAACAACGACGTGATCGGCGCCCAGCAGGCCTTCAGCGGCACGCTGTCCGGCGTGGTCACGAACCTCGTGGCGCTGGTCCTCACCCTGATCGTCATGCTCAGCACCTCGTGGCTCGTGACGGTCCTCGCCGTCGTCATGCTCCCGGTCTTCCTGGTCCCCGCGCGCCGGATGGGGAGCCGTCTCGCCGCCCTGCGCCGCGAGGCCGCCGACCACAACTCCGCGATGAGCACCCAGATGACCGAGCGCTTCTCGGCTCCCGGCGCCACCCTCGTCAAGCTGTTCGGCCGACCCGACGAGGAAGCCGAGGAGTTCCGTGTCCGCGCTGCCCGGGTCCGCGACATCGGGGTCCGGACCGCGATGCTGCAGTTCGTCTTCTTCACCGCGCTCATGCTCGTCTCCGCGCTCGCCCTCGCGCTGGTCTACGGGCTCGGCGGCTTCCTCGCGCTCGCCGGCCGGCTGGACACCGGCGAGGTCGTCACCCTGGCGCTCCTGCTCACTCGGCTGTACGCCCCGCTGACGAGCCTGGCGAACGCCCGGGTCGAGATCATGAGCGCCGTGGTCAGCTTCGAGCGCGTCTTCGAGGTGCTCGACCTCGAACCACTCATCCAGGAGCAGCCCGACGCGGTCACCATCCCCGACGGCCCGGTCTCCGTCGAGTTCGACGACGTCCGGTTCGCGTACCCGTCCGCCGACAAGGTGTCGCTCGCCTCGCTCGAGGAGGTCGCCACGCTCGACACCCGCGGCGGCGAGGAGGTGCTGCACGGCCTGTCGTTCCGGATCGAACCGGGGCAGACCGTCGCCCTGGTCGGCTCGTCCGGGGCCGGCAAGTCCACGGTCGCGCAGCTGCTCTCGCGCCTGTACGACGTCGACAGCGGCGCCGTGCGCCTGGCCGGGACGGACGTCCGCGACGTCACCTTCGCCTCGATGCGGCACACCCTCGGCATGGTGACGCAGGACGGCCACCTGTTCCACGAGACCATCCGCTCCAACCTGCGGTTCGCCCGGCCCGAGGCGTCCGACGACGAGGTGTGGGACGCGGTCCGCCGCGCACGGCTCGAGCCGCTCATCCGGTCCCTCCCCGACCAGCTGGACACCATGGTGGGCGAACGCGGCTACCGGCTCTCCGGGGGCGAGCGCCAGCGCATGACGATCGCCCGGCTCCTGCTCGCCCAGCCGCGCGTCGTCATCCTCGACGAGGCGACGGCGGCACTCGACTCGACGTCCGAGGCAGCGGTGCAGGCAGCGCTCGGCGAGGCGCTCGAGGGGCGGACGGCGATGGTGATCGCGCACCGGCTCTCCACGATCCGCAGCGCGGACGTGATCCTCGTGGTCGAGGACGGCTCGATCGTGGAGCGGGGCACGCACGACGAACTGCTGGCCGCGGGTGGCCGGTACGAGGAGCTGCACCGCACCCAGTTCGCCGCGCAGGAGAACGTCGCGGCCGACGTGCCGGCGGCGGACTGAACGCGCGGCGGGTCGGCCCCGGCAATCGAAGTGGGGCCGGCAACAGAGAAGGCCCCCTGACCCAGGGGATCCTGGACGAGAGGGCCTTGCGTGTAGCGAGGGCGGGACTTGAACCCGCGACCCCACGATTATGAGTCGTGTGCTCTAACCAACTGAGCTACCCCGCCAGAGATCCGGAGCGGCACGCGCACCGGGTCGGAGCCCCGAGTCAGGATTGAACTGACGACCCCCTCCTTACCATGGAGGTGCTCTACCACTGAGCTATCGGGGCGATGTACCGCGAGCGGCACCACACGAGGATAGCAGACCTCCGACGCTGCTCCGGAACCGGACGAGACGCCCGGGCGTGCCGCGTCGCGGGCCCCTAGTTCGCGTTGGTCTTGAGCCACGCCAGCGGGTCCACCGGGACCCCGTCGACGTGCACCTCGAGGTGCAGGTGCGGGCCCGTGGAGTTGCCCGTGCTGCCGACGAGCCCGAGGATGTCGCCGACCTCGACGTGCTGGCCGGTGACCACCTTGAAGGAGTTGTCCTCCATGTGGCCGTAGACGCTGACGAACTGCTTGCCGTCCACGTCGTGCTCGACCCAGACGTCGTTGCCGAAGCCGCCGTCGTTCGCCTGCACCTTGATCACGGTGCCGGCGGCGATGACGCCGATCGGGGTGCCCTCGCCCGGGGCGAAGTCGACGCCCATGTGGTTCGTCGAGCAGAACGAGCACCCGGCGACCTGGCGTCCACCGAAGCCCGAGGTGATCGGGACACCGGTCAGGAACGGCCACTGGATCGTGCCGGTCGGGTCGTTCGTGAAGCTGGAGGAGTCGACGTTCGCGTACTGCGTGGCGTCCGAGACCGTGAACTGGTCGCGAGCGGTCGACCCGTCAGCAGCGGCACCGACCTGCATCGACTGGGTGGCACCCGAGCTGGCACGGGCCGCGGTCGAGCCGGACTCGGGCACCCAGAGCGCCTGGGCCGGCAGCGAGGTCGAGACGACCAGGCCGGCCGCGAAGAGCAGGGCACCGACCGCGGTCACACGGGAGGCCGACCGGCGGAACGACGCACCACGCTTCGGGGCCGGTGCGCTGACGGGGGTGCTGGAACGGATGTGACGGGTCGCGCGGTCGACCGGGGTCTTCGGCGCCGGACGGCTGGTGCGACGACGCGACGCGGGGACCTGCCCGGCGACCCGACGCGGCTGCGACACCGAGGCAGCGGGAGCGGCCGGCCGCGCGTGCACGACGGGCGAGGTGGGGGCCGGCGGCGTCACGATCCGTGAGGCCGGGCGCACGGGCGACGCCGGTGCGAGGTCGATCGGCGACACGGGGGCCGCGGGGGTTCCCGGCGTGGCCGCACCGATCACTTCGTCGAAGCTCGGCCCCGTCGAGTCCTGCGCCTCCTGCACCACGCTCGAGCCCTTCGCCGCTGCTCGTTCCGCCTCGATCCGAGCGCGTCGGGTCTGGTGGACGACCGGGGTGGCGGCGTCGACGGAACCGTCGGTGGGAGCGGACGACAGAGGAGTACGGGGCATGCGTGCGGTGGCGATCCTGATCGGAGAAGGGCTCACTCGTTGGTAACGAGCAGGTAACGGGACCTGAGCACGCTAGCAGGCGAGGTCGCAGGTCGCCAGTCGTGGCCAGGTCCGCCCGGCACCCCCGGACCTGGAGATCGGCACGTCGTCAGGCCCGCACGGCTCCGAGCGCACCGGCCTCGAGCCCACGCACCAGGGCCTCGAGTTCGTCGGCGACGGCGGGGCTCGCGAACAGGAACGAGCGGGTCCCTCCGGCCTCCCAGATGCGGATCGCCGCGCCGGCCTCCTGCGCGACGAGGGCGCCGCCGGCCATGTCCCACGGGTTGATCCCGCGCTCGTAGTACGCGTCCACCACGCCCGCTCCGACGGCGCAGCAGTCGAGCGACGCCGCTCCCCCGCGGCGGATGTCCCGCACCTCGCCGATGAGTCCGGCCAGCACCGCGACCTGCTCCCGGCGACGGTCGGCCGTGTACCCGAACCCGGTGGCGACGAGCGTCTCGGCGAGCGAACCGGGCGCGGCGACGGACAGCGGTTCCCCGTCACGGGTCGCTCCCTGGCCGACGGCCGCTCGGAAGACGGTGCCCGCCGCCGGTGCCACGACGACGCCCGCGATCGGGTCCCAGGTCATCGGGTCGGGTGCGCCGCGGACGACGCCGATGCTCACGCCGTACTCGGCGCTGCCGTACAGGTAGTTGACCGTGCCGTCGATCGGGTCCACGACCCAGGTGATGCCCGAGGCACCGGAAGCCGACCCGGACTCCTCGCCGTGGAACGCATCGTCGGGGCGGGCCTCGGCGATGCGGGCGCGGATGAGCGCCTCGACCTCGCGGTCGGCGGCCGTGACCACGTCGACGATGCTCGACTTCCGGTCCGCGACCTCGACCCCCTCGGCGCGGCGGCGTGCGGCCAGTGCCGCTGCGTCACGGGCGATCGACTCGGCGAGGTCGGCGAACTGGGACGGTGTGGGGTCGGATGCCATGCACCCATCCTCCCGGAAACACCATCGGCCCCGTCCGCAGTGGACGGGGCCGATCAGGTGGTGGCAAGTGAGGGATTCGAACCCCCGAAGGCTACGCCGGCTGATTTACAGTCAGATCCCTTTGGCCGCTTGGGTAACTTGCCATGCGCACCCAGCCGGTGTGATCACCAACCGAAGGCGCGCACAAAAGCATAGCGGATGGCTGACGGTGGTCGTGACCATCGCGAGCCGATCCGCGCGACCGGAACCGGGCCTCCCGTCCGCCGTTAGGCTGTTCCGCATGGCAGACAGTTCCTTCGACGTGGTCAGCAAGGTCGACAAGATGGAGGCGGAGAACGCCCTCAACCAGGCGGCCAAGGAGATCGAGCAGCGGTACGACTTCAAGGGCGCCGACGCCTCGGTCGCGTTCAGCGGCGAGGACGTCCTCATCAAGGCGAACTCGGAAGAGCGCGCCAAGGCCGTGCTCGACGTCCTGCAGAGCAAGGCGATCAAGCGGAACATCAGCCTGAAGAGCCTCGACGCCGGCGACCCGTACCCCTCGGGCAAGGAGTACCGCATCGAGGTGAAGTTCAAGAACGGCATCGAGCAGGACGTGGCGAAGAAGATCGGCGCGTTCCTGAGGGCCAACGCCCCGAAGACGGTGAAGAGCCAGATCCAGGGCGACGAGCTCCGGGTCTCGTCGAAGAGCCGTGACGACCTGCAGAACACGATCCAGCTCCTCAAGGGTGAAGAGTTCGACGTCCCGTTGCAGTTCATCAACTTCCGCTGACCCGCGGCCCCTGCGAACGACACCCGACACCCCGTGGAGCACTGGCTCAGCGTCGTCATCACCGTCCTGCTCGTCCTGCTGGACCTGGCGATCCGCGTCTTCTCGATCATCTACGTCCCGATCAACCGGAAGCCGCAGACCGCGACGGCGTGGCTGCTCGCGATCTTCCTCATCCCCTACATCGGCTTCATCGTCTTCCTGGTCATCGGGTCGACGAAGCTCCCCCGCGCCCGTCGCGAGAAGCAGACCGAGATCAACGCGTACATCCTCGAGCAGACCGAGGGCATCGAGCGGGTCCGCCGTGACCACCCGTGGCCCGCGTGGCTCGAGAGCGTCACGCGGCTGAACCGCGAACTCGGTGCGATGCCGTTGGTCGGTGGCAACTCCGCGGAGCTCTACCCCGACTCCGAGGAGTCCATCGCCGAGATGACCCGGGCGATCGACCAGTCCCGCCGGTTCGTGCACGTCGAGTTCTACATCGCGACGCTCGACGACACCACACGCCCGTTCTTCGAGGCGCTCGCGCGGGCGCAGGCACGTGGCGTCACCGTGCGGTTCCTGCTCGACCACTGGGCGAGCCGCGGCTACCCGGGCTACAAGGACACCCTGGCGTTCATGGACCAGGCGGGCATCGAGTGGCACCTGATGCTGCCCCTCCTGCCGTTGCAGGGCAAGTTCCAGCGCCCCGACCTCCGCAACCACCGGAAGATCATGGTGATCGACGGCTCGGTCGCGTTCACCGGCTCGCAGAACCTGATCGACGCGTCGTACGACATCAAGTCCCACATCGAGAAGGGCATGGTCTACAAGGACCTGTTCGCCCGGTTCGAGGGACCGGTCGTCGCCGGGCTCAACGCCCTGTTCGTCACCGACTGGTACAGCGAGACCGACGAGCTGCTGCTGCGTGAGAGCGACCCCGTCCAGCGGGCCGACCGCGGCGATGCGCTCGACTGCCAGGTGGTGCCGTCCGGCCCGGGCTTCGACGGCGAGAACAACCTGCGCCTGTTCAACGCGCTGCTCTACTCAGCGCAGCAGAAGGTCTCGATCACGTCGCCGTACTTCGTGCCGGACGACTCGATGCTCTACGCCATCACCACGACCGCCCAGCGCGGGGTCGACGTCGAGCTGTTCGTCGGCGAGATGGGCGACCACGCCATGACCTGGCACGCGCAGCGCTCCTACTACGAGGAACTCCTGCGGGCCGGCGTGCGGATCTGGCTGTACCGCGCGCCGACGATCCTGCACGCCAAGCACTTCACGATCGACGACGAGGTGTCGGTGATCGGGTCGAGCAACATGGACATGCGCTCGTTCAGCCTGAACCTCGAGGTCTCCGTGATGGTGCGCGGTCACCGCTTCGTCGACGCCCTGCGCGAGGTGCAGGACTCCTACAAGGAGCACAGCTTCGAGCTCACGCTCGACGCGTGGGTCGACCGTCCGCGACGTTCCAAGGTGCTCGACAACGTCGCGCGGCTGACGGCGGCGCTGCAGTAGCCGTCGCTGTCGCAGGGTCGCACCGTCGCACCGTCGCACCGTCGCACCGTCGCACCGTCGCACCGTCGCACCGTGCGTCGTCCTCCACCCGGTGCGACCTTGGCCGCACCGTGCGTCGCGACAGCGGGGCACCCGGCGAGCAAGCCCGCGGCGAACGGAGAACCCTGCACCGTGCGGTGAGCGTTCCGAGCCGGTTCAGGATGCCGTGCGCCACGCGTCGCACAACCAAACACGCACGGTGCGGACGGGAGGCCCGGGTCGCCTCCGTCGCGCACGGTGCGTCGTCCTCCACCCGGTGCGACCTTGGCCGCACCGTGCGTCGCTACAGCGGGGCACCCGGCGAGCAAGCCCGCGGCGAACGGACAACCCTGCACCGTGCGGTGAGCGTTCCGCGGCCGGTGCGGGTCCGCCAGGTGCGCTCAGCGCATCGGGACGAGGGACGCCACGGCCCCGACCACCCGCTCGAGCGGGCCGCGGCCGAGGAACCGCCGCCACAGCATCGCGAAGACCACCGAGCCGAGGGCGAACCAGCCCCAGGCCTCGGCCGACTCGGGGTACGTCGGCAGCATCGCGATGACCACGAGGTGCCCCGAGTACACCGTCAGCGGCATCGACCCCACGGCCGCCAGGGGGAACGCGATCCGCTCGGCGACGCGCCCGCGGCCGTCGAACACGAGCAGGCAGAGGGCGATCACCGCGACCGCCACCCCGGCTGTCCCCACCACGTCGACGACCGACGACGAGTGGTCGCGCGGGGACAGGAACAGCTGCGCGAGGGCCTGACCGGGGGTCGAGTCCTCGCCCGCGGACGGGACCCCGGGGAACGCCAGGGCCGCGTCGTCCGGCAGCGGGGCGAGCACCGAACCGGCGACGTACGCGGTGGCGGCGACCAGTGCGCCTGCCACCAGGAGCGCGACCTGCCGGCCCCGTTCCTCCAGACCGCTGCGGGCGACCGCGAGCCCCACCAGGACGTACGCCAGGAAGGTGACCACGGGGTAGACCAGGCCGAGCTGGACGCCGATCATGCCGGCGTCCGCGTAGGCCGGCGCGATCGTCAGCGCGGCGAGCGGCGACAGCACCGCGCAGAGCGCGGCGATGCCGAGCAGCGCCGCCGGTCGGACGCGGAGCACCGGGACCACGAGCAGGAACAGCACCCCGTAGGTCGGCAGGATCACGTACACGGGGGTGTCGAGCGCCATCAGGGCGAACCCGATGACGACGACCACCACGGCGCGGATCGCGAGCCGGGCACGGATGCGGCCGATGATGGGCGGGCCGGGCGGGTCGGTGCGGCCGCTCGTCAGACCGATCGAGACGCCGGCGAGGACCGCGAACAGCGTGGACGGGCGCCCGTGGGCGACGGCGGTCCAGGTGGCCGGGTCGGTCCAGTCGAGCTGCTCCGCGATGCCACCGATGTGTGCGGCCATCATGCCGAGCAGCGCGACCGCACGGGCCACGTCGACGCCCTGCAGCCGCATCCCCGACGCGGACGCGCCCCGCACCGCTGTGAACGGGACGGGGCGCGTGTCGGTCATGGTCGTCAGCTCGTCGGGGTGTCGACGCGTCCGAGCGAGACCTCGATCATCTCGTCGCGCGGCACCACCTTGATGCGCTCGCGCCCGTCGACCGCACCGAGCGCCTGCTCGTGGGTGTCGAGGTGGTGCCAGCCCTCGAGGTCGGTGTACTCGACGCCGCGCTCGCGGAGCAGGGCCGGGATGGCCTCGTCGGAGGGGTCCTCCGGGGTCCACCAGCTCGCCTGGTCGTTGACGATGTGCTGCACGGTCTCCATCGCGTCGGACTTCGTGTGTCCGATGAGCCCGACCGGTCCGCGCTTGATCCAGCCGGTGGCGTACACCCCGGGGATCTGCTGGTTGTCGTCGTCGAGGACCTGGCCCTCGTGGTTCGGGATGACGCCGTGCCGCTCGTCGAACGGAACACCGGGCAGCGGGGAACCGAAGTACCCGACCGCGCGGTAGGCGGCCTGGATCGGGATCTCGCGGATCTCGCCGGTGCCCTCGACGCCGCCCTCGCCGTTCGGCCGGGTGCGCTCGTAGCGGATGGCGGTCAGCTTGCCCTGCTCGTCGCCGACGAACTCGATCGGCTTCGCGTAGAAGTGCAGGTGGAGCCGGCGGCTGGCCTGGCCGACCTCGCGCGTGCGCCACTGCTCGAGGACACGGTTGATCACCATGACCTGCTTGTTCGTCGCGATCGCGGTCTTCGACGCCTCGTCGTGGTCGAAGTCCTCGTCGTAGACCACCATGTCGACGTCACGGACCTCGCCGAGCTCGCGCAGCTCGAGCGGCGTGAACTTCACCTGCGCCGGACCACGGCGGCCGAAGACGTGCACGTCCGTCACGGGCGAGGCCTTGAGGCCCTCGTAGACGTTCGCGGGGATCTCGGTCGGCAGCAGGTCGTCGGCGTGCTTCGCCAGGATGCGCGAGACGTCGAGGGCGACGTTGCCGACGCCGATGACCGCGACGCTCTTGGCGTTCAGCGGCCAGGTGCGCGGCACGTCGGGGTGGCCGTCGAACCAGCTCACGAACTCGGCGGCGCCGTACGAGCCGTCGAGGTCGACACCGGGGATGTCGAGGTCGGCGTCCTTGATCGCGCCGGTCGAGAACACCACCGCGTTGTAGTGCTTCTTGAGGTCCTCGAGGGTGATGTCCTCGCCGTAGCGGACGTTGCCGAACAGCCGGACGACCCCGCGGTCGAGGACGTCACGCAGGGCGTTGATGATGCCCTTGATGCGCGGGTGGTCGGGGGCGACGCCGTACCGGACCAGACCGTAGGGCGCGGGGAGCTGCTCGAACAGGTCGATCGACACGTCGTAGCCGTGGGCCTCGCGCAGCAGGATGTCCGCGGCGTAGATGCCGGCCGGGCCGGCGCCGACGATGGCGAGTCGGAGGGTGGGCACTGATCGTCTCCAGTTCGTTCGGGTGGGGGTTCCCGGGGGGCCTCCCGACCGGGCCGCGGTGCGTGCGCCGTCGGGAGGGGTGTTCAGCGGCTTCGGTCGACGACGGAGTCCGCGAAGCGGGTGAGTGCCCGTTTCACGGTGCCGTCGGGGAGCGGGGCGAGGGCGGCGACGGCTTCGCGGGCCCAGGCGACGGCGACGGCTCGGGTCGCCGCGGTGGCCTCGTGCTCGCGGAGCGCGGCGACGGCCGACTGGTACGGCGCGGAGTCGACCACGTCGTCCGGCGCACCGTTGACGTCGCGCTCGATGCGCTCGACCAGGTGCTGCGCGGACGGGTCGGTCGCGGCCATCCGGCGCAGCTGCAGGACCGGCAGGGTGTCGACGCCGGCACGCAGGTCGTTGCCGGCGATCTTGCCGGTCTTGTCCGTCGCGGGGGCGAGGTCGATGACGTCGTCGACGAGCTGGAAGGCGACGCCGACCTTCTCGCCGAAGGTACCGACGGCATCGAGGTAGGCGCGGTCGGCACCGGAGAACATCACGCCGGCACGTGCCGCGGTGGCGATGAGCGAACCGGTCTTGTCGCTGAGCACCTGGATGTAGTGCTCGAGCGGGTCGTCGTCCGGCTGCGGCCCCGTGGTCTCGTGCAGCTGACCCATGCAGAGACGCTGGAAGGTCTCGGCCTGCATCCGGATGCCCTCGGTGCCGAGGTCGGCGGTGATCAGGCTGGCGCGGGCGAAGAGCAGGTCGCCGGTGAGGATCGCCACGTTGTTGCCGTAGGTGATCTGCGCGGCGGGGACCCCGCGGCGCACGGGCGCCTCGTCCATGACGTCGTCGTGGTACAGCGACGCCAGGTGCGTGGTCTCGATGCTCACCGCGGCCTTGACCACGGCGTCGGTCACGCCGTCACCGAGCTGGGCGATGAGGAGCGTCAGGGTCGGACGGATGCGCTTGCCACCGGCGGACAGCAGGTACCGACTGGTGGTGTCGGCGAGGGTGTCGGTGGAGCGCATGGCGTCCTCGAGCCCCTGCTCGACGAGTTCGAGCCCGTCGTCGACCGCGGAGATGAAGCGTCGGTCGGCGGGCGTGGCGAACAACCGCTCGCCGATGCCCAGCGATGCGCGCAGGCTCGGCGCGCGACGTGCGACCGGGACGCTCGGATTCAAGTGCTGCTCCGTCTTCGGGGGTGGTGACCGGTCAGTCGGCGGCCGGGTCGACGCGCGGCTGCTCGCCGGTGTTCTGGTGGTCACGGCGAGCCTTCGCACGCCGTGCCGCGGACTCGCGCACCGTGTCGGCGACGGGCTTGCGGCCACGGTGCAGTGCGACGATACCGGCCGTCAGGTTGCGGTAGGCGACCACCGAGAAGCCGACACCGCGGAGCCACTGGGTGAGCACCTGCTGGTCGGGCCACGCATCGATCGACTCGGCGAGGTAGCGGTAGGCGGCCGGGTTGCTGCTCGAGAGCCGCGCGATGCCCGGGAGCACGCGCTTCAGGTAGGTGCCGTAGCCGAGGCGCAGCAGGGCGCGGGGCGGCGTCGAGAACTCACAGATGACGACGCGGCCACCGGGCTTCAGGACGCGCAGCATCTCGGCGAGCGCCTGCTTCGGGTCGTTCACGTTGCGCAGCCCGAACGAGATCGTGACGGCGTCGAACGTGTCGTCGTCGAAGGGCAGCTGCTCGGCATTGCCCTCGACGAAGGTGATCTCGGGGTGGCGTTCGCGGCCGACGGCGATCATGCCGGCGGACAGGTCGAGCGCGGTGACCTCGGCGCCCTTCTTGGCGAAGGCCGCTGCGCTGGTCCCGGTGCCCGCGGCGATGTCGAGGACCTTCTCGCCGGGCTGCGGGTCGACCGCGCGGACCGTCGCGACACGCCACAGCGGGGCGTTGCCCGCCGACAGGATGTCGTTCGTGAGGTCGTACTTGGCCGCGACGTCGTCGAACATCGCCGCCACCTCGTCCGGGCGCTTGTTCAGGTCCGCTCTGCTCACACGATCAATCCTAGAGGTCCCGACCGAGCGTTCACCGGACTCGCAGCCACCCGGGCGGTGCGGGATCGGCGCGTAGCATCGGAGCCGTGACCCGAACCACCACGGCGGCGCCCCCGCTGACGGTCTCGACCCGGATCCTCGACGACCCGGGCGCCGTCCTCCGCCACACGCTCCGCGACCGTCCCCTCGCCTTCGTCCGGAACGGCGACGGCATCGTCGGCATCGGTGAGGCGCTCCGGTTCACGTTCACCGGCCCCGACCGGATGCGGGACGCCGCGGCCCTCTGGCGCAGCATCGTCGAGACCGCCGTCGTCGACGACCCGGTGCAGCTGCGCGGTTCGGGGCTCGTCGCGTTCGGGTCGTTCGCCTTCGCCGACGACTCCGCCGACGAGAGCGTGCTCATCGTGCCCCGGGTGGTCCTCGGTCGGCGTCGCGGCAAGGCCTGGCTGACCGCGATCGACACCACGCGCGGCGCGGAGCCCCTGGCCTTCACCCGGACCTCGGTCCCGGTCCCCCACGTCGGGACGCACGTCTCCGTGGCCCTGCGTCCCGGGCACATCGACGAGGACACCTACGCCGCCAACGTGACCGAGGCGGTCCGCCGCATCGTGGCCGGGGATGCCCGCAAGGTGGTGCTCGCCCGCGACCTCGTCGGCACGCTGCCGCCGGGAGCCGATCGACGGGCGGTCCTGCTCGACCTCGCGTCGGCCTACCCGCAGTGCGTGACCTTCGCGGTGGACGGACTGGTCGGCGCCACCCCCGAGACCCTCGCCCGCACCGACGGCACACGGTTGACCGCACGGGTGCTCGCCGGCAGCGCCGCCCGGGGCACCGACGAGGTGTCCGACCGGGCCGCCGCCGAGGCCCTGGCCAGCAGTGCCAAGGACGTCGAGGAGCACACCTTCGCGATCGACAGTCTGCTCGCGGCCCTCGCCCCGTTCGCGACGGACCTGCGCGCCGACGCCGAACCGTTCCGGCTGCAGCTGCCGAACCTGTGGCACCTGGCGACCGACGTGCAGGCCACGCTGCCGCCGGACACCACGTCGCTGGACGTCGCCGACGCCCTGCACCCGACGGCCGCGGTCGCCGGGACCCCGACGGACGTGGCCGTGCGGCTCGTCGCCGAGCTCGAGGGCGTCGACCGGGGCCGCTACGCCGGGCCGGTCGGCTGGATGAGCGCGACGGGCGACGGCGAGTGGATGCTCGCGCTCCGCAGCGCGCGGATCGACGACGACGGCACCGTGCGGGCCTGGGCGGGGGCCGGGATCGTGGCCGGTTCGGAGCCGGCGCGCGAGGTCGCCGAGACGGCCCTGAAGTTCCGGCCCATCGCCGACGCCCTGGCCTGAGGCAGGCGCGCGATCCACGCGGTCGCGCGACCCTCGAGGTCGCGCGGTCGCCGACAGCCGCTGGGTGGTCAGTCGGCCAGCGGGACCTCGATCACGACCCGCTCGGCTGGATCGGTGAGCACCCGCTCCAGGTCACCCCACGTCGCCGCCCGGCGGTACTCCCACCCGAGGCCCGTGACGACCCGTTCGACGTCGACGTGCTGCGGGGTCGACATCATCCGCCGCATGTCGGCGTCGGGCGTGGTCTTCGCCACCTCGAGCCCGCGGAAGATCGCGCCGCCGTGGTCGTTGCCGACGACGACCTGCACCCGGTGGGTGCGTTCCTCGGTGCCGGTGACGAACGCTCCGAGGTCGTGCAGCAGGGTCAGGTCGCCGAGGAGCACGCGTGTGGTGCCCACTGAGGCCGAGGACTGCTCGAGCGCCGCGGCGATGCCGAGTGCGGTCGAGACGGTGCCGTCGATACCCGCGAGCCCGCGGTTCGCGTGCACCCGGATCTTCTTGCCGAGCACCCGGGCGTCGGCTTCACGGATGAGCTGCGACGCTCCGAGGACCAGCCGGTCGTGCGGCCAGGTCACCCCCCAGACGGCCTCGGCGAGCATGGCCCGGTCGACGGGTCGGCGACGGAGCGCGACCTCGTCACGCAGGAACTTGTTCCGCTCGGCGCGGTCGGCGGAGCGCTTGGCGTCGAGGTCCGGGCCGGCATCGCCGTCCCCCAGGATCCGTCGGCTGGCGCCGACCCAGCGGCCGACCCACGCACGGTGCTCCGGCCGGGTGCGGCCCGTCACGCGGACGTCGGACACGAAGGTGGTCACGGCGTCCGGTGGGGAGGCACGGGCCGGGTCGAAGGGGTCGGCCGCCGGTCCGCGGACGACGATCGTCTCGACCCCGTCGCGCTGCAGGAGCGCGGGGACCTCTCTGCTGAGGGTCGGGTGGCCGAGCACGACGGCGCGGCGGACGGCGCCGCCGTGGTCGGCGTCGCGCAGGAGTTCGCGGTAGGCCACGACCAGGTTGCGGCCGAAGCGCGCGCCGCTCGAGACCTCGGCGAGGAGCGGCGCCCCGAGTTCCCAGGCGATCCGCTCGGCGTCCTCGCCGGCGTCGTGCCCGGCGATGACGACGGTGCCCGGTTCGTCGTCCGGGGTGAGTTCGGCGACCGGCAGACCCGTGTGCGCCCGGCGGGTCGCGAACGCCAGGTCGACCTCGTCCTCGGGCACGGGGCTGACGTGCTCCGGGGCGAGTCCGGCCGACAGCGGCTCGCGGAACGCGACGTTGAGCTGCGCGGGACCGGGCTGTCCGGTGTGCCCGGCTGCGGCGGCGACCGCCTGGCGGGCGAGGGTGCGCAGGGTGTCGCGGACCGAGCCGTCGACGCCGTGCACCGACGGGGCCTCGACGTCGCGGACGAAGGCGACGGCCTGGCCGAAGATCCCCGGCTGGACGGTGGTCTGGTTGCTGCCGATGCCGCGCAGTTCGTCGGGACGGTCGGCGCTCAGCACGATCATCGGCACGCCGGAGTGGTGCGCCTCGAGCACGGCGGGGTGCAGGTTGGCCACCGCGGTGCCCGACGTCGTCACCACCGCTGCGGGTCGGTGCGTCTCGACGGCGAGCCCGAGTGCGAAGAACCCGGCGGTCCGTTCGTCCAACCGCACGTGCACGGTCAACCCGCCGGCGCGCTCGAGGGCGACTGCCGCGAGGGCGAGTGCCTGGGAACGCGAACCGGGGCTCACCACGACGTCGGTGACGCCGGCACGCACGAGTTCCTGCAGGAGGGCGAGCGCGGTGTCCGTCGCCGGGCTGCCCGAACCCGCGGGGCCGTCAGCGATCGGTGCGGCCGTCGTCGTCGCGCTCGTGGAACTGGTCTTCGAGGTCTCGGAGGGTCGCGTCGTCCTGGTCCTTGTCCGTGAGGGTGGTGCCCGGCTCCGGCGTGGTGCCGAGGAAGTCCGGGTCGTCTTCGGGTCCACGGTACCGGGCCGAAGCACCAGGGTCGGCCGCCGGGGTGCGACCCAGCAGGAACCAGAGGACGCCGCCCAGGACGGGCAGGATGATGACGAGCAGGAGCCACACGCCACGACGCAGGGAACGGACGCGCTGACGCGGCATCGTGCCGCAGTCGATGGCCGCGTACACCGTGAAAGCGACGGCGGCCACGGCGACGATCAACCACAAGCGGACCATGCGGTGAAGTCTAGGTCGCGACCCTGTGATGCCCCTGCCGGTCGGCGCTCCGTAGACTCACCGTGTGAAAGCGTGGCTCCTGTACACCCTGGCTCGGCTCGGCATCTTCGTGGTGGCGCTCGTGCTCCTCCTGCTCCTGACGCCGATGCCGTGGTATTGGGCGACGATCGTGGCCGCCCTGGTGGGCCTGCTCATCTCGTACATCGCCCTGTCCGGACTGCGCACGCAGGTGGCCCTGAGCCTGGCGAACCGCCGCGGTACCCCGGAGCGGGACGCCGACTCGGACTTCGAGGACGACTTCGTCGACGCCGCCGACTCCGACGCCACGGCCACCCCGACCGTCCGTCCGGTGTCCGACGCGGACCGGCACGAGGCGCGCCGGGACACCGACGCCGACTGACTCCGAGCGCGAGGGCGGGGCCGTCCGGTCGAGCAGCCGGAACGGCTACGGCTGGACGGCCAGGGTGATCCCGAGCACCACGCCGAAGGCGAGCGAGGCGAACGACGACAGCTGCAGGGCCGTGATGAGCTCGCGGGGCTTCCGTGACGACACCCCGATCGCCAGTGCCGGCAGCGCCAGCAGCAGCGAGAAGTACGTGAAGCCCGTGCGGAAGTACAGCAGCACGAACCAGAGCAGCACGACGTACGGCAGCATCAGGAACAGGCCGTACAGGACGCGGGCCACCGGACGGCCGACGACCACGGCGAGCGTGCGCTTGCCCGCCAGCTGGTCCTCGTCGATGTCGCGGATGTTGTTCACCATCAGGACCGCGCAGGCGAAGAAGCCGGCGGCCACCGCGGCTGCCCAGCCGCTGACCGTGACCTCGCGGATCTGCACGAACTGGGTGCCGAGCACAGCGACCAGTCCGAAGAACACGAAGACGAAGACCTCGCCGAGGGCGTTGTACCCGTACGGCTTCTTGCCCCCGGTGTAGAACCAGGCGGCGACGATGGCGGCGGCCCCCACGAGCAGCAGCCACCACAGCTGGGTGAGCAGCACGATGACCAGGCCGGCGACCGCGGCCAGGCCGAAGAACGTCAGGGCGACGGTGAGCACGGTCCGGGGCTTGGCCAGACCCGCACCGGTGAGTCGTGCCGGGCCGACGCGGTACTCGTCGGTGCCGCGGACCCCGTCGGAGTAGTCGTTGCTGTAGTTCACACCGATCTGCAGGAACAGCGCCACGGCCAGGGCGAGCAGCGCGACCGCGAGGTGGCCGTCCTTCGCCAGGTAGTCGCCGAAGTCGCCGGGCTCCCCGCTGTCGACGAACGCGACGGCGGTGCCGAGCACGACCGGGACGACACCGAGGGTCAGGGTGCGCAGGCGTGCGCCGCCGATCCAGTCGCGCGCGGTCGCCTTCCGCTTGGTGCGGGCGGGGGCAGCGGCCTTCGCCGGGTTGCCGGACCGGCCCTGCTTCTGCGTCGAGTTCTTCGTTCGTGCCACGAGCACCGATCATATTGCCGATGCGCCACCCGGCCGCTCGCGGTCCCTACGGGCGGCCCGGGTCGACGAGCGCCTGCACGGCCCGACGGTCGGGTTTGCCCGACGACAGCATCGGGATCCGGTCCACCACGACGACGTCCGCCGGCCGGGCGGCACGGCCCAGGGTGGCCCCGACGTGCGCACGTGCGGCGTCGAGGTCGAGCGGCTGCTCGGTGACGACGACCGGGACCTCGCCCCACTCCCCTGCCGAGCGCCGGGCGACGACAGCGGTCTCCTGCCCGGGGAGACCGCGGACGAGCCGTTCGACGGCACCGAGCTGGACCTTCTCGCCGCCGGAGATCACCACGTCGTCGAGGCGTCCGAGCACGCGGACCACGCCGTCGGACAGGGTCGCGGTGTCCCCGGTCCGGTACCAGCGCAGCCCGTCCCGCTCGACGAAGGCCGACGCTGTGCGGGCATCGTCGTCCAGGTACCCCTCGGCCAGCATCGGCCCCGCCAGGTGCAGCTCGCCGTCGACCAGCGCGGTGCGCACCGTGCCGAACGGGACGCCGTCGTACACGCATCCGCCGCTCGTCTCGCTCGCACCGTACGTCGTCACGACCCGGACCCCGGCGTCGAGCGCACGCTGCCGGAGCGGCGCCGGGGTGGCCTGCCCGCCCACAAGGACCGCGTCGAACCGGGCGAGCGCACGGGTGGCGTCCGGGTCGTCGAGGACCCGGGCGAGCTGCACCGGCACCAGTGAGGTGTAGCGACGCGGCGCGGCCGGACCGGTGACGAGCCGTTCTGCGGCCTCGGTGAACGCGGCGGCCGCGAAGTGCCCGGGTGGCACGACGACGGGTTCGGTGCCCGCGGTGATCGAGCGGGTCAGGACGTTGATGCCGGCGATGTAGTGCGTCGGCAGCGCGAGCACCCAGCGCCCGGGCCCACCGAGTGCCGCGTCCGCCGCGGCGGCACCGGCGAGGAGCGCCTCGGACGAGAGCGCCACGCGCTTGCCGGTACCGGTGGACCCGCTCGTCTCCACCACCAGGGCGACCGCCTGCCGGACCTCGGCCGGCGGCGGCGTCGGCAGCGCCGGAGCGCCCTCGGCGACGGGGAGCAGTGCGGGGCCGCCGGCGAGTGCTGCCTCCAGGCCGCGCAGCACGGCCGTCGGGTCCGACGTACCGGTCGCGACCAGCGGACGGGGCATCAGTAGTGCCAGGGGAACGCGGTCCACTCGGGAGCGCGCTTCTCGAGGAACGAGTCGCGACCCTCGACCGCCTCGTCGGTGCCGTAGGCGAGCCGCGTCGCCTCGCCCGCGAACACCTGCTGGCCGACCATGCCGTCGTCCACGGCGTTGAACGCGTACTTGAGCATCCGGATCGCCGTCGGGGACTTGCCGAGCACGATCTCGCCCCAGCGGATCGCCTCGCGCTCCAGGTCGGCGTGCGGCACCACGGCGTTCACCGCACCCATCTCGTACGCGCGCTGGGCGGAGTACTCCTGCGCGAGGAAGAAGACCTCGCGGGCGAACTTCTGACCGATCTGCTTGGCGTAGTAGGCGCTGCCGTAGCCGCCGTCGAACGAGCCGACGTCGGCATCGGTCTGCTTGAACTTCCCGTGCTCGGCACTGGCGATGGTGAGGTCGCAGATCGCGTGCAGGGAGTGCCCGCCGCCCGCGGCCCAGCCGGGGACGACCGCGATGACGACCTTGGGCATCATCCGGATCAGGCGCTGGACCTCGAGGATGTGCAGCCGCCCCATCGACGCCTGCGCGGCCGCGGGGTCGACGCCCTCCGGCGGGGCACCCTCGTCACCGACGTACTGGTAGCCGCTCCGCCCCCGGATGCGCTGGTCGCCGCCGGAGCAGAACGCCCACCCGCCGTCCTTCGGGCTCGGGCCGTTGCCGGTGAGCAGCACGACGCCGACACGGGGGTCCTGCCGGGCGTCGTCGAGGGCGCGGTAGAGCTCGTCGACCGTGCGCGGGCGGAAGGCGTTGCGGACCTCGGGACGGTCGAAGGCGACCCGGACGATGCCCTTGGAGACGTGCTTGTGGTACGTGATGTCGGTGAACTGCTCCGCGATCGGAGCGGTGGTCCAGACGTCGGGGTCGAACAGGTCGGAGACGGGAGCAGCCATGCTCCCAACGTACCGCCGGGCGTCTGGCGGGTCAGGCGCCCATGTCGGTCAGGATCTCCGGCGCGACGAACACCATGATCACGATGAGGATCACGGGGTTCGCGAAGAACGCCAGGACGACCCCGACGGCGCCGTACCAGCGTCCGAACGAGCCGACGGCGGCCACGAACCCGAGCACCGCGGCGACGAGCGTCAGGAACACCACGACGAAGCAGATCCCGAAGGCGAAGTTCGTGTCACCGCCCATGAACACGGCAAAGGCGCTGGCGTCCACCGCGGCGGACACCACGGCCAGGCCGAGGGCGATCTTGCCGACGACGGGGTTGCGGCGCTTCGTGCCACCCGTCTGCCGGACGTCGACGGTGTTGCGCTGCATGAGGCGGGCGAAGTCGTCGGAGTCGCGCCCGGGAGCCGCCGCGGATCGAGCTCCCGCTGCCGGGCGGGTCGCCGCCGCGGGTCGGGCTGCAGCTGCCGGACGAGCCGATGCTGCCGGGCGTGCTGCTCCGGCGCTCGACGGGTCGGACGGGCGCTGCGATGCACGCTGCTGTGCTGCGCGCTGCCGCGGATCCACCGCCACCGAGCCTCCCTCGTTCCGGGTCGTTCCCCTGCCGACCGAGGCCGACCGATGCATGCTAGTGCCCTGCCCTGGCGGTCCCCTCCGAGGAACCGGCAGGGCCCCTGGGTGCGGTGGGAGGATGGCGGACGTGCTCCCCGACCTCGCCGACCTCCTCGCCGACGCCCACGTGGTGGCCCTGCCCATGCGGGTGCGGTTCCGCGGCATCACCACGCGCGAGGCGGTCGTGCTGCGCGGCCCCGCCGGCTGGACCGAGTTCTCGCCGTTCGTCGAGTACGACGATGCCGAAGCCGCCGCCTGGCTGCGCGCCACAGTCGACTTCGGGTGGACCGACCACGAACCCGCCGCCGACTCCGTGCCGGTCAACGCCACCGTCCCGGCGATCGCCGCCGACGACGTCGCCGACCTGCTCGCTCGGTACCCCGGCTGCACGACGGCCAAGGTCAAGGTCGCCGAGCCCGGCACGACCGTCGACGACGACGTCGCCCGGGTCACCGCCGTCCGCCGGGTGATGGGGCCTGAGGCCGCGGTCCGGGTCGACGCGAACGGGCTGTGGAGCGTGGAGCAGGCCGCCGCGGCGCTGGAGCGGCTCGCACCGTTCGACCTGCAGTACGCCGAGCAGCCCTGCGCGACGGTGCCCGAGCTCGCGGAGCTCCGGTCGCGGATCGCCGGCCTCGGCGTCCGGGTCGCCGCGGACGAGAGCGTCCGGAAGGCGAGCGATCCCCTCGCCGTCGCCCGGGCCGGCGCTGCCGACGTCCTGGTCGTGAAGGCCCAGCCGCTCGGGGGGATCACCGCGGCCCGTGCCGTCATCGCCGACGCCGGGCTGCCGTGCGTCGTCTCCAGTGCGCTCGACACCTCGGTCGGGCTCGGCATGGGAGCGTTCCTGGCCGCTTCGGCGATGACGCCCGGGTACGCCGCCGGGCTCGGGACGGCGGCGATGTTCGCCGGGGACGTCGCGGCCGATCCGCTGCTGCCGGTCGGCGGTCGGGTGCCGGTGCGCCGCGTCGACGTCGCTGCGGAGCTGGTGGACCGGTACGCCGCGTCGCCGGAGCGCACGGCGTGGTGGCGTGCGCGGGTGGCCCGAGTGCACGATCTGCTCGCAGCTGCCGGGTAGCGCGCCCGCCGCGTCCTCACGAGACGCCGCCGTCTCCGGAAGACGCCGGCGTCTCAGTTCGACGCCGGCGTCTCCTTTCGGCGCCGCCGAGTCATCGAGACGCCGCCGTAATCAGCGGCGTCTCACCGACGAGGCGGCGTCCCACCGACACGACGGCGTCTTCCTGGCCGTTCACGCACCCCGGACGACGGACGGGAGGCACGGCGCCAGCTGGCACCGTGCCTCCCGTCCGGTCGTGGTCGCGACCAGGGCCGCGTCAGCGACCCGCGTGACTCACAGACCCGAGTAGCTGTGCAGGCCCTTGAAGAAGACGTTCACGACCGAGAAGTTGAACATCACCGCAGCGAAGCCGATGAGGGCCAGCCAGGACGACCGCGCACCGCGCCAGCCACGGGTCGCACGGGCGTGGATGTAGCCCGCGTAGACGACCCAGATGATGAAGGTCCAGACCTCTTTCGTGTCCCAGCCCCAGTAGCGGCCCCAGGCGCGCTCGGCCCAGATCGCACCGGCGATGAGCGTGAACGTCCAGAGGACGAAGCCGACGAGCAGGACGCGGTAGGTCAGGACCTCGAGCCGGTCGGCGTCGGGCAGCGTCGCCATGAAGCGGAGCTTGCCGGAGGCCGTGCGGCCCTGGCGGTACGTCTGCACAAGCTGCGCCACCGCGAGCCCCGCGCCGAGCGCGAAGAACCCGGTGCCGGCGATCGCCACGAAGACGTGGATGACCAGCCAGTACGACTGCAGGGCCGGCTGCAGCGGGACGACGGGGACCCAGTAGTTCACGGTCGCGATGCCGAGCAGGATGATCGTCAGGCCCGTGATGAAGACACCGAGGAACTTCAGGTTCTGCCAGAACTGCACGAGCAGGAAGATCAGGGTGATCAGCGCCGTGCCGGTCAGCGAGAACTCGAACATGTTGCCCCACGGCACACGGTCGGCCGCGATGCCGCGGAGGACGACCGACGCGACGTGCAGGACGAGCGCGAGGATCGTCATCGCCATGCCGACGCGCTCGAACTTCGTGCCGCGGCCGGCCGAACCGCCCGACGGCGGTGCGGCGACCTGCTCGAGCACGACGGTGCCGCCGCGGACGGTCGCGACCGTCTTCGCGCCGGGTGCTGCCGCAGCGCTGGCCGCATCGGCCGAGCTGTCGTCGGCGCCCGCGTTCTTCGCGGCGGCCGTGACGTCGCCGGAGCGTTTGGCCATGTCGAGGGCGAACGAGATGAACGCGACCACGTACACC
Organism: Curtobacterium sp. MCPF17_021; assembly: GCF_003234605.2. NCBI lineage: Bacteria > Bacillati > Actinomycetota > Actinomycetes > Micrococcales > Microbacteriaceae > Curtobacterium > Curtobacterium sp. MCPF17_021. The sequence continues at coordinate 2,693,867 of NZ_CP126252.1, forward strand.
GCCATCGCGGAGTACGTGAGCACGACCGAGTAGGTCGCGAGGTTCGTGGTCATGTCGTTCACTGGGGCATCCTAACTCCGAGGTCCGACGTGTGGCGCTGTGCGATGTCCGCGACGGCCCGTTCGAGGTTCGGGTCCTCGCCGCGTGCGAGTCCGGCGTACTCGAGGTCGTACTCGCCGCCCGCCGTGTCCGTGCGCGGGACGACCTTCACCCAGACGCGACGGCGCGGGACGAACAGCGAGGTGAGCAGGCCGAGGGTGGAGAGCAGGGCGAACCCGCCCACCCAGAGCTGCGAGGGGTCGTGGTGGACGTCGAGGGAGACGTACCGCTTGACGCCGTCGAACGTGATCGACCCGGCGCCTTCGGGGAGCTTCTTCGTCTGGCCGGGCTTCAGCGCGATGCTCGCGGTGTCCGACTGCCGACCGGCGATCTGGTCGAGCCCCTTGGTGCTGAGCGTGTACACGCTCTGCGGGACTCCGCTGTCGAGCCCGAGGTCGCCCGTGTAGACCTGCAGCGTCAGCAGCGGGTTCTGGGTGTCCGGGTAGGCACTCGAGTAGGCGCCGCTCGCGAGCTTCGATGCCGTGGGGTAGAAGAACCCGACCATGCCGAGCTGGTCCGGCTTCGCGTCCGGCACCTTGATGACGCCGGTGGAGGTGTAGTTCGCATCCTCCGGCAGGAACGGCACGACGTCCTTGAAGGCCACGTTGCCGTCGCCGTCGCGCACCGTGACCTGCATCGCGTAGCCGTTGCCGAGCAGGTAGACGTTCGTACCGCCGACGTGCAGCGGATCGTTCACACCGAGGCGGCTGGTCTTCGGCTCGCCGCCCTTCTCGGTGCTCGTGACCGTGGCCGAGTAGTCGAGCGCCTGCCCGAGGGCGTCGAGGTTGCGCTCCTCGTACTTCGTCACGAACTTGTCGAGCCGGAGGTTGTAGCCCTTGAGGTCGGTCTGCTGGAACCAGCGACCGGGGTTGAACGAGTCGTACGAGCCGAGCACGTTCGAGAACGTCTGGCCCTCGACCAGCAGGCGCTGTCCGGTGAAGCCGAAACCACCGCCGACGCCGACCGCCAGGAGCACCCCGACGAGGGCGGCGTGGAACACCAGGTTGCCGGTCTCGCGCAGGTAGCCGCGCTCCGCGCTCACCGAGTCGCCGAACCGCTCGACGCGGTACCCGGACCGCTTCAGGATCGCCATCGCGCGCGTCACCGCGTGCTCGGCGGACGGGAGGCCCGTGGTCGCGTCGATCCCGGTCGTCCCGTCGATCATCGCGTCCGGCTGCACCGCCACGGTGCGGAAGCCCGCCAGTCGCGTCAGGCGCGCGGGGGTCTTCGGTGGACGGGTCCGCAGTGCCTGCCAGTGGTGCTTCGTGCGGGGCACGATGCAGCCGATGAGCGAGATGAAGAGCAGCAGGTAGATCGCGGAGAACCACACCGAGGTGTAGGTGTCGAAGACCTGCAGCTTGTCGAGGACCGGGTAGAGCTGCGGGTGGTCCGCCTTGTACTGCACGACGCCGTTCGGGTCGGCGGTGCGCTGCGGCACGAGCGACCCCGGGATCGCCGCGAGGGCGAGCAGCATGAGCAGGAACAGCGCCGTGCGCATGCTCGTCAGCTGCCGCCAGAAGAAGCGGAGGTACCCCACGAAGCCGAGCTTCGGCTGGTTGATGCCGCCGTCGGTGGGGCCGGAGCCGTCGACGTGGTCGGACGGTCGCTGCGGGTCGGAGGCGCTGTCGGCCCCGTCGCCTGCGCCCGTCGGGATGTGCTCGTTCAGGTCAGACCGCGGGGACAAAGCTCTGGATCACCGCCCCGACGCTCGACATGACGGCCGACCAGATACCGGTGACCATGAGCAGGCCGATGACGATCAGGATCGCTCCTCCGATGATGTTGACGGTGCGCATGTGACGCTTCACCGCCGCGATGGCCCCCGTGGCCCAGCCGGCGCCGAGGGCGACGAGGACGAACGGGATGCCGAGCCCGAGGCAGTACGCCACCCCGAGCCACATGCCCTGCCAGGCGCTGCCCGACTGCACGCTGAGCAGGTTGATGGCCGCCAGCGTCGGGCCGAGGCACGGGGTCCAGCCGAGGCCGAACACGATGCCGAGCAGGGGGGCGCCGAGGATCCCGGTGGCCGGGGTCCAGCTGGGCTTGATGGTGCGCTGCAGGAACGTGAACCGACCGACGAACACCAGGCCCATCGCGATCACGACGACCCCGAGGATCTGCGTGATGAGGTCGCGCCACCGCACGAGCCAGAAGCCGAGCGCGCCGAACACCGTCGTGTACGCCACGAACACCGCGGTGAACCCGGCGATGAACAGCAGCACGCCGAGCACCACTCGACCCCGACGCTGCCCGCCCTCGGCGACACCGCCGACGTACCCGAGGTACCCCGGCACGAGCGGCAGCACGCACGGGGACAGGAACGACACGAGCCCGGCGAGCGCCGCCACGGGCAGCGCCACGGCCATCTGGCCGCTCAGGATCGCGTCAGCGAAGGGGTTGGAGGTCACGGGTCAGGAGGCCTTGCCGGCGTCGAGCTCGTCGCTGACCAGGGTCTGCAGGATGCTCGTGCCGTCGATCGCGCCGAGGACCCGGGCAGCCACGCGGCCCTTGGTGTCGAGGACGATCGTGGCCGGCACCGCGTTCGGTGCGATCTGCCCGGACATCGCCAGCTGCATCGTGCCCGTGCGCTGGTCGAGGACCGTCGGGTACTGCACGTCGAAGGTGCGCTCGAAGGCGGCCGCGGTCGCTGCTTCGTCGCGGACGTTGACACCGATGAACGCGACGTCGTCGGCGTCGGCGTACTCGTCGTGCACCTTGTTGAGGTACTTCGCCTCGGCACGGCACGGGGGGCAGCTGGCGTACCAGAAGTTCAGGACGACGACCTTGCCGCGGAGGTCCTTCGACGAGACCGTGTCACCGTTCGAGTCCTCGGCCCGGAAGGTGACCGGGTCGGTGCGGTCCTTCGCGGAGACCTCGGTCACGGCACCGTCACCGGAGATGTAGTTCTGGGTCGTGCCGTTGCCGTACTGCTTCGCGATGCCGCCACTGTCCGACGAGCAGCCGGACAGGACGAGCACGGTGGCGACGGCCGTCGCTGCGAGGACCGCGAACCGCTTGCTGATGACGCGCGCACGCTTCGTGCTGTTCACACTGCTCCTTCGTCGACGGCGGTCGCGCGCAGTTCCTGCGCGGGGTCCGCGTACCCGACCTCGGTGAACCGACCGGTCGACGTGGCGGGCACACGTTCGACGGTGGTGATGCTCGACAGGTCACAGCGGCGCTTGCGCGGGTCGTGCCACAGGGGCTCCCCCGCGAGCTTCCGGTGGACCATCCAGATCGGCAGCTGGTGGCTGACCAGGACGACGTCGCCCTCGTCCACGCTCTCCCACGCCGTGGTCATCGCCGCGAGCATGCGGTTGGCGATCGACTCGTACGCCTCGCCCCAGCTGGGACGCAGCGGGTTCGCGATCCACGGCCACTCCGCCGGGCGGCCGAGCGAGCGCCTCGTGAACCCGGGGGGCTGCCCCTCGTAGCGGTTCGTCGGTTCGATCAGGCGCTCGTCGAGCGTCACGTCGAGCCCGTAGGCGGCCGACCAGGGCGCAGCGGACTCCTGCGTGCGCTGCAGCGGGGACGCCACGATCCGACGCACGTCAATGCCGGCGTCCTTCCAGGCGGTCGCGGAGGCCTGCGCCATCCGCGTGCCCAGGTCGCTCAGCCCGAAGCCCGGGAGCCGGCCGTAGAGGACGCGGCCCGGGTTGTGCACCTCTCCGTGCCGGACGAGGTGGAGACGGGTCGCGGGCATGGGTTCCAGTGTAGGTCGCCCGCGGTTCCCACCGCCCCCTCAGGTGATTCACCGGATGCGGAAGCACTCAGCCGCCGAGCTCACCGGAGAGCCGCCCGTGCAGCGCGATCGACCCCGTGTCGAGGTTCACCACCTCGACGGTCGACCCGTGCTTCGCGAACCGCTGTTCGACCCCGTCGAGCGCCGCGACCGTGGACGCGTCGAACACGTGGGCGTCGGCCAGGTCGATGATCACGTGCTCCGGGTCCTCGGCGTAGGAGAACCGCGTGACGAGGTCGTTCGACGAGGCGAAGAACAATGCCCCGCGGACCCGGTACCGCACGGTGCGGTCGTCGACCGGCTCGCGCACCACGGTCACCACGTGCGCCACCCGTCGGGCGAAGACCAGGGCCGCCACGACCACACCGACGAGCACCCCGGTCGCGAGGTTCTCGGTCACGACGACCACCACGACGGTGACGAGCATGACCGCGGTCTCGCCGAGCGGCATCCGTCGGAGGGTGCGCGGTCGGATGCTGTGCCAGTCGAAGGTCGCGACGCAGACCATGAGCATGACCGCCGTCAGTGCCGCCATCGGGATCTGGGCCACGAGGTCGTGGAGCACGATCGTCAGGACCAGCACCGAGACCCCGGCCGCGAAGGTCGAGACGCGGGTCCGGGCACCCGCGGTCTTCACGTTGATCACCGTCTGGCCGATCATCGCGCAGCCGCCGGTCCCACCGAAGAAGGCGGACGCGATGTTCGCGACGCCCTGACCCCACGACTCGCGCCACTTGCTCGAGCCCGTCTCGGTGATGGAGTCGACGAGCTGCGCGGTGAGCAGGGTCTCGATCAGCCCGACGATCGCGACACCGAACGCGTACGGAGCGATGATCTGCAGCGTCTCGAAGGTGAACGGCGTCGTGATGCCGCCGAAGCCCGGGAGCGCCGTCGGCAGTTCGCCCTCGTCGCCGACCGTCGGCACGGCGACGCTGAACACCATCGTGAGACCGGTGACGACGACGACCGCGATGAGCGGCGCGGGGATCGCCTTCGTCAGGAACGGGAAGCCGACGATGATCGCGATGCCGAGCACGGTCAGCGGCCAGACGATGAACGGCACGTCGTCGCCGAGCAGGTTCGGCAGCTGGGCGGTGAAGATGAGGATGGCCAGGGCGTTCACGAACGCGACGTTGACGCTGCGCGGGATGAAGCGCATCAGCCGTGCCACCCCGAGGAACCCGAGCACGAGCTGGAACACGCCGCCCAGGACGATCGCGGGCACCAGGTACTCGATCCCGTGCTCCCGGACGAGCGGGGCGATGACGAGCGCCACCGAGCCGGCTGCGGCGGAGATCATCGCGGGGCGACCACCGACGATCGAGATCACGATCGCGATGACGACGCTCGAGAACAGGCCGACCGCGGGATCCACCCCGGCGACGACGGAGAACGAGATCGCCTCGGGGATGAGGGCCAGCGCGGTGACGATGCCGGCCAGGACCTCTCGGGTGAGCATGCGGGGCGAGCGGAGGGCGGCGAGGACGCTCGGGGCCGTCGGCGCGTGTGTGATCACGGACATCGATCGGAACTCTACCCTCACGTGAGGGTAGAGTCGTACGCCGTGAGCACCAGCGACGCCCCCGACACGATGCACATCGGCGAGCTCGCCGACCGCGCCGGCATGTCCCTGCGCACGATCCGGCACTACGACGAGGTCGGGCTGCTCGTGCCGAGCGGCCGCACCACCGGCGGCTTCCGGGTCTACACGGCGCAGGACCTCGAACGGTTGCTCGTGATCCGCCGGATGAAGCCGCTCGGGTTCACGCTCGACGAGATGGCCGAGCTGCTCCGCGTGGTCGACGCCCTCGCGACGAAGGACCCCGATGACGAACCAGCGCTGGCAGCCCGCCTCGACGCGTACCTCGAGGACGCCCGTGCCCGCCACGCCAAGCTCGTCGAGCGGGCCGGCATGGCCGAGGAGTTCATCGGCACGCTCGGATCACTCCGCGCGTCGCTCCCCTGATGTCGCGGTGTCCTCGGCGAGCACCCTGGCGCGCATGCGCTGCCGCTCGAGTTCGAGCTTGAGCTCCCCCTCTTCCACGTGGAGCTGCCAGTCGATCGCCCCACGTTGCGCCCAGTCCCACATGCTCTCGCCGGGCGCAGGACCGATGTACGGCCGCTCCGCGGGAACCGTGTCCTCCTTCCGAACCAGCTCTCGCCAGGCACGGCGCAGACGAGTCGTCATCACGGTCTCCTCTTCTCGATGAACAGTTCCGCAAGCACCCTCGCAGCGGGTTCTTCTCCGGCAGGCACTTTCTGCATGTCGTACATCGCCTGTGCCAGGTTCCGGCCGATCTCGCGACGCCCGACCTCGGCCGCGGTGATCAGGTCGAACACCACGGTCAACCGCGCCCAGTAGCGGTCCCGTTGCTCCCGCGCGACATCCCGCCGCCACCGGATGACCGCCCACAGCCCACCGACGACCGCCACGAGCAGCGTGAACGCCGTCGTGCACAGTGCAGCCACCACCACCGCGACCGCCGCAGGCGGCCAGGTCGCGAGCTCCCCCGTCCCCGTCCCCACCCGGTCCCCCTCTCGTCCCGCGACCCGGCCACGTCGAGAACGCTACGGATCCCACGTACGCCGCCACGGGCCTCCCGGCCATCGGTGGAGAACATCGGACGCAGGCGGCCCTGTGGAGGGAAGAACCCCGCCGCCCACGCCCCCGGACGCAGGCGGTTAGACTCGACCACCGTGATCGAACGCACCCGCATCGCCGACCTGGCAGCCCTCCCCGACGGTCCCGTCTCCGTGGCCGGATGGGTCGAGACCGTCCGAGACCAGAAGAAGGTGCAGTTCGTCGTGCTGCGCGACGAGACCGGCGCCGTCCAGCTCGTGAACCCGGCGACGCGCGAGGCCGAGGACGGCGACGACGCGGCACAGTCCGCGCTCGCGACCACCAACGAGATCTCCGGCCTGGCCCACGGCACCTTCGTGCACGTCACCGGCACGCTGAAGCACGACGAGCGCGTGAAGCTCGGGGGACTCGAGGTCAAGATCGGTGCGCTGCAGGTGGTGAGCGCCGCGATCCCGGAGACCCCGATCGCCGACGACTCGTCGCTCGACAAGCGTCTCGACTGGCGCTTCCTCGACCTGCGCAACCGCAAGCAGAACCTGATCTTCCGCATCCAGACGACGCTGGAGCACGCGTTCCGCACGTACTGGGTCGACCGCGACTACATCGAGATCCACACCCCGAAGCTGATGGCGTCGGCGTCCGAGTCGCGCGCCGAGCTGTTCCAGCTCGAGTACTTCGAGACGACCGCCTACCTGGCCCAGTCGCCGCAGAACTTCAAGCAGATGGCACAGCCGGCCGGCTTCGGTGCCGTGTTCGAGATCGCGGACGCCTTCCGCGCCGACCCGTCCTTCACGAGCCGCCACGCCACCGAGTTCACCAGCGTCGACGCCGAGTTCTCGTGGATCGAGTCCCACGAGGACGTCATGGCGATGCACGAAGAGGTCCTGGTCGCCGGCATCACCGCCGTCAAGGAGAAGTACGGCAAGGACATCGCGGAGGTCTTCGGCTTCGAGCTGCAGGTCCCTGCGACGCCGTTCCCGCGCGTGACCCTGGCCGACGCGCGCAAGATCGTCGCCGACAGCGGCTACGACGTCGTCCGCGCCGACGGTGACCTGGACCCCGAGGGCGAGCGCCGCGTCGCCGCCTGGGCGAAGGAGCACCACGGCTCCGAGTTCGTGTTCGTCACGGAGTACGACGCCTCGATCCGGCCGTACTACCACATGCGGAAGCCCGGCGACCCGTCGGTCACCAACAGCTACGACCTCATCTTCAACGGCGCCGAGATCTCCACGGGTGCACAGCGTGAGCACCGCGTCGACGTGCTCGAGGCGCAGGCAGTCGAGAAGGGTCTCGACCCGGAGGAGCTCGGCTGGTACCTCGACTTCTTCCGCTACGGCGTCCCGCCGCACGGCGGCTTCGGCATGGGCCTCGCACGCGTGCTGATGCTGATGCTCGGTGAGCCGTCGATCCGCGAGGTCACCTACCTGTTCCGTGGCCCGACGCGCCTGACCCCGTAGGACCCGTGCGCGGCGAGCCCGCGCGCGCATGGTGAGCAGCAATGGTCGCCTCCCGATGCGGGAGGCGACCATTGCTGCTCACGAAGCGCGACGCGGAGCGACGAGCGCGCGCGGACGGGAGGCCCGGCTCAGCTCTGCCAGTCGATGGCGGCCCGCGCCGTGACCAGTTCGCGGATCTCCGCTGCCGCGGCCTGGTGCTCCGGGTGCACCTGGTACGCGTCGAGCCCGGCGAGGTCGTCGAAGGTGGCGACCACGGCGACGTCGTGGTTCTTGTCCGGGTAGGCGACGTTCTCGACGACCTCGAGCGACCGGATCGACTCGACGGTGCCGACCAGACCGGTCAGGAGTTCGCGGATGCGGGCGATCGACGCCGTGCGGTCGAGGTCGGTCCGCAGGGACCAGGAGACGACGTGGGAGATCATGCGCGGGCCTCGGCCTTCTCGAGCGCACGTGCGAGCCGGTCGGCGTCGACGTGCCAGTTGCTGTGGACGCGCCCGTCGATCAGCACGACGGGGATGTCCTCCGCGTACTCCTGGCGGAGGGCGTCGTCGTCGAGGATCGAGCGTTCCTGCAGGGTGACCCCCGGGTGGTCGGCGACGACGCGTTCGACCACGGGTCGGGCGTCGTCGCAGAGGTGGCATCCGGGCTTCGTCAGGAACGTCACTGCGGGCATGGTCCCAGCGTAGTCCGGGAACGCGAAAGCCCCGGCGAACCGGGGCTTCTCGTGCAGGTCCTCTGACCTGCGCAGACCTGTGAGGGTCTACTTCTTGTTGCGGCGCTGGTGACGCGTCTTGCGAAGGAGCTTGCGGTGCTTCTTCTTCGCCATGCGCTTACGACGCTTCTTGATGACAGAACCCATGTGGACCTCGCTCGGACTGATGCTGATGTACGGACACCGGGCCGAAGAGACCGCGGAAAATCAACCTGCCCGAGTCTACCGGCTGCCCGCTGTGATGTCGAACGCGCGCTCAGCCGACGTCCGCCACGCCACCGCGCAGCACGTCGGCGACGGCTGACTCGGGGACGCGGAAGGAACGGCCGAAGCGGATGGCGGGGAGCTCACCGGCGTGCACCATCCGGTACACGGTCATCTTCGAGACGCGCATCATCTCGGCGACCTCAGCGACGGTGAGGAAGCGCACGTCGTCGAAACTGCCGGTCATGGTCCGCCTTCGGGGCTCGCACGCGCGCTGCGCACGCCAGTGGTGTGACCTGTGTGGTCAGTGGCAACTGTAGAGGCGCGTGCGACCCGGTGTCCAGGATCAGTCCACGCCCGGTGCGCACCAACCGTGCCGCGGGCTCAGTCCTCGTCGCCCCGGCGGGTGAAGCGCTTGCGGCTGCGGTCGACGACGCGCTCCCAGCCCTGCTGCGCGCCGGAGATCGCCGCGGTCGCCCGGTACGACGCCTCGGCCATCACACGACCGAGCTCGGTGCCCACCTCCACCGTCGCCTTGCCGGCCGTGCCGTTCCGGCGGATCGACACCGGCTGGCCGTCCGGCGTCCACGCGGTGGTGGCCGGGGTGCCGTCGGCGTCGACCGCGCCCGTGAACGGCAGGACCCAGTCCTCCAGGTGCACGAGCGGCTCCGGGTCGAGCCGGTAGTAGCGGTGCTGCCCTTCTTCGCGACTGGTGACGAGCCCGATGTCGCGCAGGACACGCAGGTGCTTCGACACCGTGGGCTGGCTGACCCCGAGGCGTTCGACGAGCTGGCCGACGCTGAGCTCCCCGCCGGTGACGTCCGAACCGTAGGCGGACAACAGCGTGCCGAGCAGCTCGCGCCGGGTCGGGTCCGCCACGACGGAGAAGATGTCGGCCATGGGGCAAGGCTAGCCGGGGCACCACGGATGTACCATGACGAACCGTCCCGGCCCATGTCCTCGGAGGCATACGCATGCTCGACCGAACCGAGCCGATCCCGCACCACGTGAGTGTCGGCCGACGGCGAGCGAGCCGGATCGCGACGGTGCTGCGCTCGTCACCGTCCCGACTGGCGATCGTCGTGTTCATCGCGCTGATCTTCCTGTTCACGGTGGCCTTCATGACGCCGTGGGCCACGGCGGACCGCAGCAGCACCCACTTCGCGGACGCCCTCTTCACCGCGGCGTCGGTGGTCTGCGTCACCGGGTTGTCCACGGTCGACATGGCGACGCACTGGTCGGTGTTCGGCAAGGTCCTGGTGGTCATCGGCACCCAGATCGGCGCCGTCGGTGTCCTGACCTTCGCGTCGATCCTCGGCCTGTTCGTCACCCGCAAGCTCGGCCTGCGCGCCAAGCTCATGGCGGCCGGCGACTCGAACCCGCTCCGCACCCACCACGGGGCCGTGCCCGAGGGGCAGGCCGTCCGGCTCGGCGAGGTCGGCACCCTGCTCGCGACGGTGGCGGTGAGCACGCTGTCGATCGAGATCGTCCTCGGTCTGCTGCTCCTGCCGTCGGTGCTCATCGCCGGCATCCCGTTCTGGACCGCGGTCGGCGACTCCTTCTACTACGCGGCGATGGCCTTCACGAACACCGGGTTCTCGCCGAACGCCGATGGCCTCGACCCGTTCGCCCACGACTACTGGTTCCTGACGCTGCTCATGATCGGTGTCGTGGCGGGGTCCATCGGGTTCCCGGTGATCCGTGCCCTGACGAAGCAGCTGCGCACCCCGCGGCGCTGGCCGATCCACGTCAAGCTCACCCTGGCGACGAGTGCGATCCTGCTCCTCGGCGGCGCGGTCGTCTACACCGCCCTCGAGGCGTCGAACCCGACGACCTTCGGCGAGGAAGGAGCCGGGCGCACCGCGTTCCAGGCGCTCTTCCTGTCGACGATGACCCGCTCGGGAGGCTTCTCGCTCGTCGACTTCGATCAGCTCAACGGCTCGAGCCTGCTCGTGACCGACATGCTCATGTTCATCGGAGGCGGATCCGCCTCGACGGCCGGCGGCATCAAGGTGACGACCCTCGCGGTGCTGTTCCTGGCCGCGGTCGCCGAGGCGCGCGGCCGCCAGAGCATGGAGGCCTTCGGTCGCCGGATCCCGAGCGACGTCCTGCGGGTCGCGGTGGCCATCGTGCTCTGGGGGGCGACGATCGTGGCCGTCGCGACCGTGGTACTCCTGCAGATCACCGACGACTCGCTCGACCGTGTGCTGTTCGAGGTGATCTCGGCGTTCTCGACCAGCGGTCTGTCCTCCGGCGTCTCCGCGAACCTGCCGGAACCGGGCAAGTACGTGCTCGCCGCCACCATGTTCCTCGGCCGGGTCGGTACAGTGACCATCGCCGCTGCCCTGGCCGCCAGCCAGAGCCGGCAACTGTTCCGCCGTCCCGAGGAGAGGCCGATCGTTGGCTGACCGCACCCGTTCGTCGCACCAGCACGGTGCCATCAGTCACGACGCCCCCGTCCTGGTCATCGGGCTCGGGCGTTTCGGGGCCGCCACCGCCGGCCAGCTCGAGCGCCAGGACCGCGAGGTGCTCGTCGTCGACACCGACGCCGGACTGGTGCAGAAGTGGTCCGACCGGGTCACCCACGCGGTGCAGGCGGACGCGACCGACATCGACGCGCTCCGGCAGATCGGCGCGCAGGACTTCGCCATCGCCGTCGTCGGCACGGGCAGCGACCTGGAGTCGAGCGTCCTGATCACGGCGAACCTGGTCGACCTCGGCGTCCCGCAGATCTGGGCGAAGGCGATCAGCCGCTCGCACGGCACGATCCTGTCCCGCATCGGCGCCAACCACGTCGTCTACCCCGAGCGCGAGGCCGGCGAGCGCACGGCACACCTGGTCTCCGGCCGGATGCTCGACTTCATCGAGTTCGACGACGACTTCGCCGTCGTCAAGATGTTCCCGCCGCGCGCGGTCCGCGGCAAGGACCTCGCCACCACCGTGATCCGCACCCGCTTCGGCCTGACCGTGCTCGGCATCAAGCCGCCCGGCAGCCCGTTCGTGCCGGCGACGCCGGACAGCGTCATCGGTGAGGACGACGTCATCATCGTCTCGGGTTCCGAGACCGACCTGGAGCGCTTCGCCGCGTACGAGTAGCGACCACCGGACGGACGGGAGGCCCGTGGCGGCGTCGCCCCGGGCCTCCCGTCCGCACTGTGGCTGCGTCCATGACGCGGTGTGCGTCTACGACGCGGCGATCTCCTCGGCACGCGCGATCGCGGCACGCGACGCGCGCAGCAGCGTGTCCGCCAGGTCGGCGTCCTGCAGCACCGCGACGGCCCGCTCCGTCGTGCCCTTCGGGCTCGTCACCGCGCGGCGCAGGTCGGCGGGCTCACGGCCCGACCGCTCGAGCAGCTCGACAGCGCCGCGGACGGTGCCCTGCACCATCGTCGCCGCCTGCTCGTGGGTGAACCCGAGCTCCTCGGCGGCACGCTGCCACTGCTCGACCAGCAGGAAGACGTAGGCGGGACCGGAACCCGACACGGCGGACAGCGCGTCGAGCTGCGACTCCGGCACCTCGATGACCTCGCCCGAGGCGGTGAACACCGACGACGCCAGCGCGACGGCCTCGGCGTCGGCCGAGGTGCCCGCGCTGATGCCGGTGACGCCCTGGCCGACGCCGATCGGGGTGTTCGGCAGGGCACGGACGACGCGGACGCCGGCGGGCACCCGTGCCTCCATGCTCGCGGTGGTGGTGCCGACGGCGACGCTGACCAGGACGGCGCCGGGTTCCAGGTCGTCGGCGACCTCGTCGAGCAGGTCCGCGATCATGTACGGCTTCACGCCGACGACGACGAGGGCCGCACCACGGACGGCCGAGCGGTTGGCGTCGGGGTCGGTGTCGCTCGCGGTGGCGTCGAGACCGCGCTCCCGGTGGGCAGCAGCGGACGCCTCCGACTTCGTGGTGAGGGTCACGGTGGCCGGGTCGAGTCCCGCGGCGAGCAGGCCGTCGAGGACCGCGCCGGACATGGAGCCGACGCCGAGCAGGGCGGTGCGGGGCAGGTCGATCGTCATGCTCCCGACCCTACCGACGCCACCCGCCTAGGATCGTGTCGCAGACCACGAGAAGGGGACAGCTGTGAGCGCTTCCGGAGGCACGAAGGCGATCTTCGCCGCACTCGGTGCCAACATCGGCATCGCGATCGTGAAGTTCATCGCGGCGGCGATCAGCGGATCGGCGTCGATGCTGGCCGAGGGCGTGCACTCCCTGGCCGACTCCGCGAACCAGCTCCTCCTGCTCCTCGGTGGCCGGAAGGCCCGGCGAGCGGCGGATCAGGAACACCCGTTCGGCTACGGGCGTGAACGCTACGTCTACGCGTTCGTCGTCTCCATCATCCTGTTCTCGGTCGGCGGTGTGTTCTCGCTCTACGAGGGCATCGAGAAGCTCGCCCACCCGCACCCGCTCGAGAACTGGTGGCTCCCCCTGGTGGTGCTCGTCATCGCCATCGGGCTCGAGGGCTTCTCGCTCCGCACCGCCCTGCACGAGGCCCGACCGCAGAAGGGCTCGCAGAGCTGGGTGCAGTTCGTCCGCCGCGCGAAGGCCCCCGAACTGCCCGTCGTGATGCTCGAGGACACCGCGGCGCTGCTCGGCCTGGTCTTCGCCCTGTTCGGCGTCGGCCTGACTGCGATCACCGGCAACGGGGTGTTCGACGCGATCGGCACCATGCTGATCGCGGCGCTGCTCATCGCGGTCGCCGTGGTGCTCGGCATCGAGACGAAGAGCCTGCTCGTCGGCGAGGGCGCGACCGCCGCCGACGTCGAGCGCATCAAGCAGGCGGTGCTCGACGGCCCCGAGGTCGACGCGATCATCCACCTGAAGACCCTGTACCTCGGACCGGACGAGCTGATGGTCGGCGTGAAGGTCGCCGTCGACGGGGACCGCCGGCTCGGTGACGTCGCCGCCGGCATCGACACCGTCGAGCAGCGTGTCCGGAGCGCCGTGCCGATCGCCCGGGTGATCTACGTCGAACCGGACGTGCTGCGCACCGGGCCGCAGCCGCCGACCGAAGCGATCGTCATCCTCGCCGCGGACTGAAGAAGTCGTCGAGCAGCTCGGCGCACGCCTGCTCGAGCACGCCCCCGATGACCTCGGAGCGGTGCGGCAGCCGGCGGTCCCTGGCGATGTCGTAGACGCTGCCGCTGGCGCCCGCCTTCGGGTCCCACGCGCCGAACACGACCCGGGGCACCCGCGCGGCCATGACGGCGCCGGCGCACATCGGGCAGGGCTCGAGCGTCACCACGAGCGTGTGCTCCTCGAGGTGCCAGTCCCCCGTCACCGCCGCCGCAGCACGCAGAGCCAGGACCTCGGCGTGGGCCGTCGGGTCCTGTCGTGCCTCACGCTCGTTCCGGCCGGTGGCGACCACCACGCCGTCACGGTCGAGCACCACAGCGCCGACCGGGACGTCGTCGGTCTCCAGGCACCGTCGAGCCTCGTCGAGCGCGCGCTCCATCGCCGGGACGAACGGGCGGGCTGCGGGCTCCTCCACGGGACCTCCTGACGGTCGACGGCACGCTAGGCTCGACCCTATGCGAGTCCACGTCGCCGACCACCCGCTCATCACCCACAAGCTCTCGGTGCTCCGCGACCGTACGACGCCCTCCCCCACGTTCCGCGCCCTGACCGAGGAGCTCGTCACGCTCCTCGCGTACGAGGCCACGCGGGGCGTCCGGGTCACGGCGACGCCGATCGACACGCCGGTGGCGCACACCATGGGCGTCGCGATCGCCAAGCCGCGGCCGCTCGTCGTCCCGATCCTCCGCGCCGGGCTCGGCATGCTCGAGGGCATGGTCAAGCTCGTCCCGACGGCCGAGGTCGGCTTCCTCGGCATGGCCCGCAACGAGGAGACGCTCGAGCCGCAGACCTACGCCGAGCGCCTGCCCGACGACCTGTCCGGTCGGCAGTGCTTCGTGCTCGACCCGATGCTCGCCACCGGCGGCACCCTCGCCGCCGCGATCGACTTCCTGTTCGCCCGCGGTGCGCAGGAGGTCACGTGCGTGTGCATCCTCGGTGCCCCCGAGGGGCTCGCCATGGTCGAGCAGGCCGTCGGCGACCGCAACGTCTCGATCGTCCTCGGTGCGCTCGACGAGAAGCTCGACGAGAACGGGTACATCGTCCCGGGCCTCGGCGACGCCGGAGACCGCCTCTACGGCCTGGCCGAGTAGCGCAGACCCGCCACTTCTCGGACTGGAGGCGCGGTGCCGGCTGGCACCGCGCCTCCTGTCGTCCGTGCGGTCGCGCCCACCGCACCCGCCCGTTCCGGGCGTACCCGGTCGTTCCGGGCGTACCCGCCCGTTCCGGGCGTACCCGGTCGTTCCGGGCGCACCAGGTCGTTCCGGGCGTACCCGGTCGGTTCTTTCCACCCGGTACGCCCGATTCCACTTTCCATCGCGTGCGCAATGGGAAAGAACGGGCGTGGCGCTCGACGCCCGTGCGGTCGCGCCCACCGCACCGTCCGCGCGGACGGTTGACACCGCGTTGGTATACCGCAGATACTCGTCACATGACTGCAACCGTGTCCACCCGCGTCCTCTCCGAGGCGTGCTCCTCCGCAGGGGCAGTGGGGACCGTCGGCGTGATGATGCCGACCATGCCGGTCATGCGTTGTCGAATGTGTGCCTGATCGGCACCCGTTCCAGCCGGATCCCCCGCGACACCACCCCCGTCGCGAGCGCGTGATCCCCGGGTGACGGACACCGTCGGCGACGCGCACCACGTCACGAGGTCTGTCTCCCGTTCCCCCGGGTCGGCCCCGGTCCGCAGCAGGACCGCAGGGCACATCGGCGTACCGCCGCACCCGGGATGACGCATTCGACACCGGCCGCCGCGCCACCAGCGCACCGGCCACACCGCCCGGAGAACCACCATGTCGCTCACCATCGCCCAGCCCCGCACCGCGCTCCGCACCGCACCGGCTCCGACCGACCTCGGCACCGTGACGCCGATCCGCCCGCGCCCGGCCTCCCCGGCGG
Organism: Curtobacterium sp. MCPF17_021; assembly: GCF_003234605.2. Taxonomy (NCBI): domain Bacteria; kingdom Bacillati; phylum Actinomycetota; class Actinomycetes; order Micrococcales; family Microbacteriaceae; genus Curtobacterium; species Curtobacterium sp. MCPF17_021. Next base: position 2,709,631 of record NZ_CP126252.1, read on the forward strand.
CCACCGGAGCGGCCACCGTGCCGACGAGCCCCGTGATCGCGCCGCAGCGGAACCGCGCACTCCCCGACGGCACCGAGGCGCGCGGCTTCGCCCTGTACGTCGGCATCGACGAAGCGAAGGCCGCCGCCGCCGGCACGACCCTGGCCGCGGTGGTCGAGCAGCTGAAGGCCCTCACCGCGCAGCTCGTCCCGTCGTCCGAGACGTACGCGGCCGTCGCCGTCGCCGCCGAGCACTCCGGTGGCCGTGACGTCGACGTCGTCCGCCTCGCCCTGCAGGACCGCTCAGCGGTGGCCGCCCGCAAGCAGGCCGAGAAGCCCGAGCCCGAGGAGACCGGCGTCGTCATCGACATCTCCCGGAAGCGCGTGACCCTCGACGGCGAAGCGGCGCCCCTGACCTACAAGGAGTTCGAGCTCCTGCAGTTCCTGGTCCTCCGCGAGGGCCAGACCGTCGACCGTTCCGCGATCATCGAGGGCCTCTGGTCGGACGGCGAGGACGAGACCCCGAACGAGCGCACCATCGACGTGCACGTGCGTCGGCTGCGCTCCAAGCTCGGCGCGTTCGAGGAGATCGTCCGCACCGTGCGCGGCGTCGGCTACCGCTTCGACCGGCACGCCGACGTCGCCGTGCGGTACGCGTCGACCCCGTCGCCCGACCTCTTCTGAGCGTGATCGGTTGCTCTTGGTGAACTCGCAGCGAACCGGCCGCGGAGAGGCTGGCGCGCCGTTACCGCTTCGTTATACAGTCGGTTGCGCAGGCAGTGTTTGCTGTGGCACCGCCTGTGGAATGTGATTGCAGGAAACTCTTGGTGCAAGGGAGAGGGCCGGTCGCCGACAGGCGGCCGGCCCTCGTGCATGTCGCCCGACTCCTGTCGGACCCCGTCGGTAGTGTGGTCAGACCGTACGACCGGAGGGAACGCGAACGTGAGCGAGACACGCCGCAGTGAGAAGGCGACCGCCGTCGCTGCCTGGGAAGCGCTCTTCCGCGCCCAGGTCGCCGTGATGCGGAGTCTCAACGCGGACTTCCCCGGCGACGAGATCTCGTTCAACGAGTACGACGTCTGCTTCAACCTGTCGACCCAGCCCGGCCGCCGCTGCCGCATGCGCGACCTCACCGGGCACCTCCTCCTCACCCAGCCGAGCGTCAGCCGTCTGGTCGACCGACTGCTCGCCCGCGGCATCGTCGAGAAGCAGCCGGACCCGACCGACGCCCGCGGGGTGATCGTGGCGCTGACCCCGCACGGCTTCGACGTCTACCGTCAGGTCGCCGTGCAGCACGCGGCGAGCATCGCGCAGCAGGTCGGCGCCGGGCTGTCCGACCCCGAACTCCGCACCCTCACCGAACTCTGCACGAAGCTCCGACTGGCGGTCGGCACGACTCCGGGCCGGCGGTCGACGGTCCGCCCGGTCGCTGCGGATGCGGCCACGGTGTGACCGGCGCGATCGTCTGGCTCCGTGACGACCTGCGGCTGTCGGACAACCCGGCGCTCCGTGCGGCGATCGACCACGGTGGCGACGTCACGGTGGTGGTCGTCCTCGACGAGCAGTCCTCCGGGCTCCGTCCGATCGGTGCCGCGAGCCGCTGGTGGCTGCACCACTCCCTGACCGCCCTCGATGCCGACCTGCGCGAGCGGGGTTCCCGGCTGGTCCTCCGGCGCGGCGCCGCGGCGAAGGCGATCGACCAGCTCGTCGCCGACACCGGGGCGGACGCCGTGTACTGGAACCGTCGGTACGGCGCCGTCGAGCGGGACATCGACGCCGGCATCAAGGCGGCCCTGCACGACCGTGGCATCGAGGCGCACAGCTTCGCCGCGAACCTGCTCTGGGAACCGTGGACGGTGCTCACCGGGCAGGGCGAGCCGTACAAGGTCTTCACCCCGTTCTGGAACGCCGTCCAGGCGCTGCCCGAACCGCGGCACCCCCTGCCCGACCCCGACGACCTCCCGGCTGCGGCCGACGTCACGGGTGATGCTCTGGCCGACTGGGCACTGCTGCCGACGAAGCCCGACTGGGCCGGCGGACTCCGTGACGCCTGGAGCCCGGGCGAGCACGGCGCCCAGCAGCAGCTCGAGCACTTCGTCGAGCACGCGCTCGAGGACTACGACCAGCGCGACGAGCCCGCGATGGAGGCCACGAGCAGCCTGTCGCCGTTCCTGCGGTGGGGCGAGATCAGCCCGTACCAGGTGTGGCATCGCCTGCACGAGCGGCTCGAGCCCGCGCAGCGCCAGAACGCCGCGGCGTTCCTCCGGCAGCTGGCGTGGCGCGAGTTCAACTGGAACGAGTACTTCCACTGCGACGACATCGCCACCGTCAACGTCCGTCGGAACTTCGACGCGTTCCCGTGGCGTGATCCGGAAGCGGCCGAACTCGACCGCTGGCGGCAGGGTCTGACCGGATTCGACCTGGTCGACGCGGGCATGCGCGAGCTCTGGCACAGCGGCGCCATGCACAACCGGGTGCGGCTGGCCGCCGGCAGCTTCCTCGTGAAGAACCTGCTCGTCGACTGGCGCGTCGGGGAGCAGTGGTTCTGGGACACCCTGGTCGACGCCGACCCCGCCAACAACGCGGCGAACTGGCAGTGGGTCGCCGGCTCCGGCTTCGACGCCGCCCCGTACTTCCGGGTCTTCAACCCCGATCGGCAACTCGAGCGCTTCGACCCGCACCGCGAGTACGTCCACCGCTGGGTCCCCGCCGACGAGCTGCGCCCCGAGCCGATGGTCGACCTGAAGGCGTCGCGGCAGCGGGCGCTCGACGCCTACGAACGGATGCGGCGCTCGTGACCGGGTCACATCCCGCGATCGCCGCGGTCGTCGACCAGGTCGACGAGCTGTTCCGTGCTCGCGTCGAGCAGGGCATCGCGCCGAGCAGCGTGTGGGGCGTGTTCGACCGCTCCGGCCTCGTCGCGTCCGGTGGGCACGGCGACCGCGGGGACGGCCGCCGACCGGACGCCGACACCGTGTACCGCATCGCCTCCTGCACCAAGAGCGTCACCGCCGCGACCCTGCTGACCCTCGTCGCCCGGGGTGCACTCGACCTCGACGCGCCGATCACCGACTTCGTGCCGGCCTTCGGCGCCGTCACCCTGCCGACCCCGGACTCCCCCGTCCCCACGGTGCGGATGCTGCTGACGATGTCGGCCGGGTTCCCCACCGACGACCCCTGGGCCGACCGGCAGGAGTCGATCTCGGACGCCGAGCTCGACCAGGTCCTTCGCGGCGGCCTGCTGTTCGACTCGCTGCCCGGCACCCGCTTCGCCTACTCGAACCTCGGTTACGCGCTGCTCGGCCGGGTCGTCGCCGTCGTGTCGGGGCAGCCCTTCACCGCGGCCGCCAGCGAGACCGTGCTCCGTCCCCTCGGGCTCACCGACACCGTGTTCAGCGCCGACGAGTCCACAGGCTTCGTGGTCACCGGTGTCCGCGGACACGAGCGCGACTGGGAACCCCTGCCGATGACCGGCCCCGGTGCCTTCTCGTCGATCGGCGGGCTCTTCTCGACCGTGCGTGACCTGGCGCGCTGGGCGACGCACCTCGGTTCGGCGTTCTCCGCCGCACCGGAACCCGGCCCGGTCTCCCCCGCTGACCGCCGGCTGATGCAGCAGGCGATGCGGGTCGTCCCGTCGTCCGTCGTCCCGGGTTCTGCCCGCGCGACGGCGTACGGCTTCGGGCTGTTCGTCGAGCAGGACGACCGCTTCGGCGAGCTCGTCTCGCACTCCGGCGGCTACCCGGGCTTCTCCGCGCACATGCGGTGGTCCGTGCGCGACGGCTTCGGGGTCGTCGCGTTCGAGAACGCTACGCAGGCCAAGGTCTCCGCGGTCGCCCAGCAGGCGCACGACCTCGTGCTCGACGCGGCGCTGACGGCTCACACACCCGACGCGCCGGGAGCCAGTACCGACGTGACCGGAGCGAGCACCGGGGTGGTGGCGACCACCCGCGCGACGCGAGCCGCCCAGGTCGCCGTGACGCGCCTCCTGGCCGACTGGCGGGACGACCTGGCGGACACGATCTGCACGCCCAACGTGGCGATGGACGTGCCGTACGACCGACGGCGGCGGGCTGTGGCGCAGGCCGTCGCGGACGTCGGTGCCGACCTCGGTGCCGCACCGGTGTCCGAGTACTCGGCGGCGCCGTCGCACCTGCGCTGGTGGCTCCCCGGCACCTGCGGGCGACTGCGCGTCGAGATCCGGCTGGCGCCCGCCGCCGCGGGGCGCGTCCAGACCCTGAACGTCGTCGCTGAACCGTCCGAGCGCTGATCTGACGGCGCGCTGAACCGTCGGAGCGCTGGTCTGACGGCGCGCTGACCCGACGGCACCACGTAGGCGCGCCCGCCTCAGACCGGCGGTCGTCCGCCCACGAAACCGAGTGCCCGTGCCGCGACCCGGGTGCCCTCGCGGGCTGCCGCACCGACCCGGACCGGATCCGTCGCCCACGCACGGACGAACCCGGCGACGAAGGCGTCCCCCGCCCCGATGGTGTCGACGACGGTCGCCGGTGTCGCGGGGACCCGGTGGACGCTGCGGCCCCGGCGCCCGATGAGCGCGCCGTCGGCCCCGGCCGTGACGACGACCAGTGGGATGTGCTCCGTCAGACGCCGCACCGCGGCGTCGAGATCGTCGCCCCCGGCGAGGGCGAGCGCCTCGTGCTGGTCGGGGAAGAGCACGTCGACGCCGTTCAGGGCCTCGAGGAACCGGTCGGGACCGATCGTCTCGATCACCGCCACCGACGAGGGGTCCACCGCCACGCGCGCCGGGCCGGTCCGAGCGCACGCCACGAGGTCGGCGAGCCGGTCGGCACCGCCGCCGAGCATGGCGGCCCCGGTCAGGTGCACGATGTCGGCGCGGGCGACCACCGACGGCGGGACGTCGGCGGCGCTGATCTTCCCGCTCGCGGCGGGGTCCGACATCGCGGTGCGACCGTGGTCGTTGCGGACCGAGACCACGACCCCGGTGGACGTCATCGCGTCGTACCGCAGGTGGGCGCGGACCCCGGCGTCCTCGAGCGCGCGCTCGTGGCGGTAGACGTCATCGACCCCGACCCGGGCGACGACGTCGACCTCGGCCCCGAGCCAGCCGAGCCACGTGGCCGTGTTGCCACCGGCACCGGTCGGCCGGTGGCGGATCTCCGCAGCGGGGTCGTGCACCCCGATCCGGTGTGCGGTGGTGTGCACGAGGACGCCGTCCAGGACGTCGCCGACGACCAGGAAGCGTTTTCCGGCGCCGCGACGACGGCCCGCGACCACCCGTCCGGCGCGGGTCCCCTCGGGCCGTGACGGCGGCAGAGCGCCCTCGTACGGCATGGACATCCGCAACAGTCTACCCGGAGCCGAGTTTTTCTCCGTTTCTATCGGTGAAAACGGAGGTTTCGCGGAGAGATCGCACACAACGACCAATGGTTACTGATATACCGGCTGCTAGTATGTGGGCGGTCGCGCGACCACCGCCCCGACGACGGAGATGCCATGCCCAGGAAGCCCGACCCCACCCGCAAACCCGCGATCCTTGAGAAGGTCGTCGACCACTTCGTCGAGACCAAGATCGAGGACGTCACGGTCCGGGGCCTCGGCCGTGTGCTCGGGACGAGCGCCTACCCGGTCGTCTACCACTTCGGCTCCCGCGACGCGCTGATCGACTCCGTCGTCGAACACCTCGCGACCTCGCACCGAGCGCCCGCGCTCGACCCGACCGCCGACACGGACGCCCTCGCCGATCACCTGGTCGCGACCTTCGGCGGGCTCGACGACCCGCACCGTGCACTGGCTGCACGGCTCACCTTCGAACTCGGGTCGGTCGAGTCCCTCGACGGACGTGACCGGCAGCGTCGCGTGCACCGCTGCCAGGTCGCAGCCATCCGGGCGTGGTGCCGAGCGCACGGCGCCGGCCCCGTCCTCGCCGAACGTGCGGCCCAGCACACGGTCATGGCCGCTCGCGGAGCCCAGTGGGGCGCGCTCGTCGACGGCGCGCACACCGATGCCGACGCCGCACTGCGTCGCATCGCCCACGACCTGGCAGCCAGCACGGCCGCCGCAGACCGCGCGCGCTGAGCGCACGCGCGAACGCGATCGCGGACCGCTCGCGTACCCGGCAACGGCGCACGGCCCGGAACGTGACCCGGACCACGAACGGGAGGCACGGTGCCAGCTGGCACCGTGCCTCCCGTTCGTCAGGTGGTCACCGTGGTGACCCGCCGACGCGGATCAGAGCGTGACGAACCGCTGCGACTTCGCGTTCTCGAAACGAGCGGCGACGTTCTCCCAGTCGACGATGTTCCAGACGGCCTTGACGTAGTCCGCCTTGACGTTCAGGTAGTCGAGGTAGAAGGCGTGCTCCCACATGTCGAGCATGAAGATCGGGACGAGGCCGAACGGGATGTTGCCCTGCTGGTCGAAGAGCTGGAACGTGGTGAGCTTCTGGCCCACGGTGTCCCAGGCCAGCACGGACCAGCCGGAGCCCTGGATGCCGTTCGCGACGGCAGCGAACTGCGCCTGGAACTTCTCGAACGAACCGAAGAACTCGTCGATCGCCGCGGCGAGTTCACCCTCGGGGACCTTCGTGTCCGGGCCGAGGTTGGTCCAGAAGATCGAGTGGTTCACGTGGCCACCGAGGTGGAACGCGAGGTCCTTCTCGAGCTTGTTGATCGCGCCGAAGTTGCCGGACTCACGGGCCTCACCGAGCTGCTGCAGCGCGGTGTTGGCACCGGTCACGTAGGCCTGGTGGTGCTTGTCGTGGTGCAGCTGCATGATCTTGCCGCTGATGTGCGGCTCGAGCGCGGCGTAGTCGTACGGCAGTTCCGGCAGGGTGTACTCAGCCATGTGAGGTCCTTTCGATCAGTGGGTTGTGGACGCGGCTCCGCGGCTCACGAGAGCCGGGAACGATCGGTGAGGGAGTGGAATTCCCGGTTGTGGTAGACCAGCGGCTCGCCGCGGTCGGCGCCGACGATGATGTCGAGCACCTCGGCCACGACGACGGTCGAGCTGCCGATGGGCGTCGTCGACAGCGGTCGGCAGCGGAGCGCACTCGCCGCACTCGGCAGGTAGCGGTCGCCGGACGGCAGGGTGCCCCAGATCGGGTCGTCGGCGGCCGGGCTGCCGGTCGACGCGAAGCGCTTGGCGAGTGCGACCCCGAGGGAGTCGACCAGGTGCACGACGAACAGCGGCGCACCGAGCACGACCCCGGCCGAGCCGGAGTTCGTCGAGAGCGAGAAGACCAGCACGGGCGGGTCGACGGCCACGCTCGCGACGCTCGAGGCGGTGAGGCCGGTCGGTCCGTCCGGGCCTTCGGCCGTGATGACGGCGACGCCGGCAGGGTGCCCGCGGAAGGCGGACTTGTACGCGTCGGCGATGGTTGCCGGTGCTTCGTCGGGCATGGTGATCGTGGTCGTTCCTTCGGGAGGGGCTGCCGTCACTCGGCGGCTGTCACCCAACGTATGACCTGAACCCTGGTTGAGGTCAACGATTCACAGGTTCGGGCGTGGCCGGGCGCGCCTTGGCGGTCACTTCGTGAGCAGGAATGGTCGGGTCCCGCACGGCCACCCGACCATTCCTGCTCACGAAGCGCAGCGGCGCTCGCGGCGCAGCGGCGCAGCGGCGCGCGCGAAGCGCAGCGACGCGAGCTCAGCGGCGCTTGAGCATGACGAGCGCACCCGCGGCCGCCACCACCATGAGCACCGCGGCGACGCCCGCGGTGATCGTCACGCCGGAGTCGAAGGCCGCGCGCGCCGACTCGAGCAACACCTGGCCGGCGCCGCCGCCGAGCTGCCCCGCCGCTGTCACCGCTCCGCCGAGGGTCTCCTGCGCCGCGACGTGCGCCGACGAGGACAGCCCGTCGGGCACCACGACGTGCGCCCGGTAGGTCGTCGCCAGGATCGTTCCGAGCACCGCGGTCCCGAGCACGGCGCCGATCTCGTAGGCCGTCTCGGACATCGCCGACGCCGCACCCGCCTTGTCCGCCGGAGCCGTCGAGATGATGAGGTCGTTCGTCACCGTCTCGGACGCCCCGATCCCGATGCCGAGCAGCACGAACGCGAACGCCAGGGCGGCGATGGAGGCGTGGTGTCCGAGGACCGCGACGAGGGCGTACGCCGCCGCCGAGAACAGCAGCGCGACCGACACGACCCAGCGAGGGGCGATACGCGCCACGATCGGCACGACCGCGAGCCCGGCGACGATGGTCAGGACCGACCCCGGGATGAGCACGATGCCGGACGCGAACGGGTCGAGCCCGGCCACGAGCTGCAGGTGCTGGGCGATGAAGAACAGGAACCCGGTGAGCGAGAACATCGCCGCCAGGTTCATCAGCACGCTGCCGGTGAAGGCCGTGCTGCGGAACAGCCGCAGGTCGAGCATCGGCGTGCGGGACCGCAGCTGGCGACGCACGAACGCGATGCCGCACACGACACCGACCGCGAGCATGGCGATCGCGAGGCCGCGCTCCTCGGGGTGCACGACCGACTTGATGGCCCACGCGATGGGTGCGAGCGCGCCGAGGGACAGGAACATGCTCGGCAGGTCGACCGGCCCCGGCATCGGGTCGCGGGACTCCGGCACGCAGAACGGCACGCCGACGAGCATGAGCACGAGGATCGGCACCGCGACGAGGAACACGCTGCCCCAGTGGAAGTGCGCGAGCAGCGCGCCGCCGACGAGCGGGCCGAGGGCGTTGCCGGCCGCGAACATCGTCGACCAGACGGCGAGCGCCATCCGCCGCTCCCCCGCGTCCACGAACACGTTGCGGATGATCGAGAGCGTGGCGGGCATGAGCATCGCGCCGAAGACGCCCATGGCGATCCGGGCCGCGACGAGCATCCAGGCGTCGGTCGCGAAGGCCGCGGCCACCGAGAACAGTGCGAACCCGGTCGCCCCGATCACCAGGATCCGCCGGCGGCCGATGCGGTCACCGATGCTGCCCATCACGACGAGCAGGCCGGCGAGCACCAGCGGGTACGCGTCCACGATCCAGAGCTGCGTGGTCGCGTCCGGGTTCAGCGCGCGGCTGATCGACGGCAGCGCGAAGCTCAGGATGGTGTTGTCGACCGAGATGAGCAGGACCGGCAGCATGAGCACGGCGAGCGCCAGGAACCGTCGGGCGCGGCTCCCGGTGACGCGGGTGGCGACGGGGCTGGTGAGCAGTGCGGACACGGCGGACTCCTGGGACTTCGAGCCGGACCAGGTCGACGGCGGGTGGTACGTGGGGCAGACGAGACGGGACGCGGGATGGACACGCGCCCCGTGAGGACTCCGTTAGTGTACCGTCCGGACGGTTTTGGTTGCAAATGCAACTGACGACGGCCGGGAGGCCCGTGCCGGTCCCGCCACGGGCCTTGCGTCGGTCCACTGGTCGCGTCGTCGGCCTACGCCGATTCGCGGAGCAGCAACCGGTGTCGCACCGTGCGCTCCACGGCCTCGCCCGAGCGCGGCAGCTCGCCCGCGAGCATGCCGAGCGCCAGGTCGAGGGCCTGACCCGCGACCTCGTCGAGGTCGACGGCCAGCGTGGTGAGCGTCGGCGCGACGAGCGTGCCGAGCGGCAGGCCGTCGACGCCGACCACGCGGACGTCAGCGGGGACGTCGACGCCGGCACGACGACAGGCCGACAGCACGCCGAGCGCCAGCACGTCGTTGAACGCCAGGACCGCATCGACCCGGCGGTGCTCGGCGAGGATCCGTTCGGTCCGTTCGGCACCGGCCTCTGCGGTGGGCGCGGACGCGACGACGAGGTCGGGCAGGTACCCGCGACGCCGGAGTGCCGCGACCATGTGCTCCCCGCGCTGACTCGGCGCGCCGTCGGCGGCGGCGTCGAGCACGACGGGGTGCTTCACCCCGACGTCGACGAGGTGGTCGGCGAGGTCCTCGATCGCGGCGGTCGGGTCGATCCGGACCGCGGCGCGGGTCACCGGCCCCGAGGGGTCGAGCTCGACGACCGGGACCGAGCCGAGCCGTTCGATCCACTCCGGGGCGCGGGACCCGAGGTAGCCGATCACGACGTCGGTCTGGGCACCGAGGGACTCCACCATCCGGTCCGAGTCGCTCGCGAGCCCGACGTCGGCGAGCATGACGTTCCACCCGCGGGCGGCGGCCAGGCCGAGCACCGCGGATGCGAGTGCCGGTGCGTAGGGGTTCCGCAGGTCGTTGACGACGAGCCCGAGCTGGTGGTCGCCACCCGTGACGAGCCCGCGGCCGAACCGTGACGGACGGTAGTCGAGCGCCGCCGCGGCCTGGAGCACGCGGTCCTTGGTCGCCGCGCTGATGCCGGACATGCCGTTCATCGCGCGGGTGACGGTCTGCCGGGACACCCCGGCGGCCGCGGCGACGTCGATGATCGTCGCGCGGCCGCCCGGGGTCAGGCGCGGAGGTCCAGCCATGCCACCTGTTCCGGGGAGAGTTCGACGGAGAGGCCGGTCATGGACGACCGGGCCTCCGCGATCGTACGGGGTCCGAAGAGCGGGAACGTCGGGAACGGCTGGTTGAGCACGTACGCCAGGGCGATCGCCGTCGCGGGGACGCCGAACTGCTCGCCGAGCTCCCGCGCACGCCGGAGCCGCTCGAAGTTGTCGTCCGAGTAGTAGCAGCGGACGAGTTCGGCGTCGCTGGTGTCCTCGGGCGTCGCACGGCCGGTGAAGAACCCGCGGGCCTGCGAGGACCACGGCAGCAGCGGGACCTGACGTTCCTCCAGCCACGCCTTCGATGCCGCATCGGTCGCGTGTTCGCAGCCGTCCCACGGCACGTCGTACGCCTCGGCGAGACCGAAGTGGTTGCTGAGCACCTCGAACCCGTGCTTGCCGTTGGCCCGTGCGTAGGCGTTCGCCTCGTCGAACCGTGCGGGGGTCCAGTTCGAGCCGCCGTACACGCGGATGCGCCCGGCTCGGCGGTGCTCGTCGAGCACGTCGACGAACTCCCCCACCGGGATGTCGGGGTTGTCGCGGTGCATCATGTAGATGTCCGCGTAGTCGGTGCCCTGGCGCTCGAGGCTCTCGAGCAGCTGCCGGGTGATCGACTCGGGGTCACAGTGCGGGGTGTGGGCCCCCTTCGTGATGACGACCACGTCCTCGCGGATCCCCCGGTTCTGGATCCACTTGCCGAGCCGTCCTTCGAGCACACCGCCGCCGTAGATGTAGCCGGTGTCGAAGACGTTGCCGCCCTGCTCGACGAACAGGTCGAAGATCGCGCTGGCGTGTGCCAGGTCGGGCTGGTTGTCGACGCCCATCACCAGGCGGGACATCCGCTTGCCGACGCCCGGCACCTCGCCGTAGCGCATCGGGTTGCCGTCCTGCACGGTGAGCGGCCGGCCGGACACCGTCGGGATGTCGGCGGTCTCCGCCTCGAACGGGTAGCGCAGGCCGATCGCCGCGCGCCACCTGTCGAGCGTGCGGGCGGTGGCGAGGGTCTCGTCGATGGTCATCTGCGCCGCTTCGACCCCGCCGGCACGCAGGGCGTCGGTGGTGGCGTCGGCTTCTCGGGCGTAGGGGTGCTCACCCGCGAACGAGAGCGAGCGAGGGGGTTCGTCGACGGTGTGGATCTCGATGGTGGGGTCGTCGCCCAGGGTCCACGGGTCGGTGAGCACGATGCGACCGCGCGAGCCGTACACCGACACGGCGTTGTCGTCCTGCACGAAGACGCCGGTCCGGACCGTCGCCGTGATCCCGCCTCGGTAGGTGAGCTGCGCGACCGTCCACTCGTCGACCCCGGTCGGCCCGAGCGTGCCCGTGGCGGTGAGGTCCACGGGCTCGGCGACGGCGACCCCGGTCGCGGCCTGCACGATCGCCGCGGCCATCGTCACCGGGTACCCGCCGACGTCGAGGATCCCGCCGCCGGCGGTGCCGACGTCGAACAGTCGACCGGTGCGCTCGCCCGTCCGGAACGCGAACGAGGCGTCGACGTGGGTCACGTCGCCGATCACGCCGTCGCGGATCAGGTCGAGCAGTGCCGCGGTCTGCGGGTGGAAGCGGTACATGAACGCCTCGACGAGCGGCAGACCGGCCTGGCGTGCGGCGTCGGTGAGCGCCATCGCGGTCCCGTGGTTCACGGCGAGGGGCTTCTCGCACAGGACGGCCTTGCCGGCCTGGAGTGCGGCGATCACGAGCCGGGCGTGCCCGGTGTGCACGGTCGAGACGTAGACCGCATCGACTCGGGGGTCGGCGAGGACTTCGTCGTAGGTGCCGGCGGTCACGTCCGCGAACCCGAACCCGGCGGCCTCGTCGGCGAAGACCTGCGCCCGGTCGGCGGACGAACTGCCGGCCGCGACCAGGACACCCCCGCTGGCGGGCAGCTGCGAGAGGAAGCGTCGGGCGATGCCGCCGGGGCCGAGGACGGCCCACCCGGGGCGGTCGGTGGTGGTCGAGGTCGGGGTGGTGGCGGTGTTCGCCGTCTGCGCTGACATGCGGATCCTTGTCGTCTCGTGAACCTTCACGGTCGGTTCGACGCTAGCCTCCACGGGAGCGATCAGCAATGGTCCTGCGGCGATTCGTGAGCGTTCACGGCGGCCACAGACGAGCTGTCGTCCGCGCCCCCCGGAACTGCTCCTAGACTCTCGGCATGGCCAGTGCCCGCGACCGTGTCCTCGACAGCTTCGTCGCCATCGTGTGCGAGGAAGGCGAGCGTCCCGCCACGCTCGACGCCGTCGCCGCGCGCGCCGGCGTCTCGAAGGGCGGGTTGCTCTACCACTTCGGCTCCAAGTCGGCCCTGGTCGAGGGGCTCTGCGAACGCCTGTCCGACCTGTCCGCGATCGACGTCGAGCGCATGCAGGATGCCGAGGACGGCGCCGCGCGCTACTTCGTCCGCAACTGCCTGTTCGTCGGCAGCGAGCTGGACCTCGCCCTGCTCGCCGCGAGCCGCCTGCAGCAGGCCGGCTACGAAGAGGCCGGACGCACCCTCGACGACACCGAGAACGCCTGGCTCGCGACCCTCGTCGACGCCCTCGGCGACGAGCCGACCGCGCAGGCCGTCAAGCTCCTCGGAGACGGGCTGTACCACCAGGCCTCACTCGGTGCCGCGAGCGAGGTACGACCGAAGCGGGGCAGCGTCGACATGGAGACCCTGCTCACCGTCGTCGACCGTCTGATCGCGACGCGACCAGGAGCGTGAACCGGCACACCCCCGGCTGGGGATAGACTGGGGAACGATCCACTCGTCGACACCCGGAGGTATCCCGTGGGCCGCGTCATCGCCGCTGTTTTCTCGATCCTGCTGCTGCTGGTGTCGATGTACCTGTTCGGGTTCGCCTTCCAGGTCGAGTCGGGCCAGGCCTTCGTCTTCATGGCCGGCGTGCTCCTGATGAGCCTCTCCTTCTTCCTGCCGATCCACGTGTTCGGCAAGCGCTAGCCAGCAAGCACTGCCGCGAGCCAGCAAGCACCGCCGCTGGCCAGCAAGCGCGGACCAGCAAGCACAGAACGGCCCCGCACCTCACCGGTGCGGGGCCGTTCTGCGTGGAGCGTCAGATCACGAGCCGATCAGACCGCGAGGCGCAGGGACCGCAGCGTCACCGCGGTGCTGATCGCTGCGTGTGCGGCCTCGGCGCCCTTGTCCTCCTTGGATTCGGGCAGCCCGGCGCGGTCGAGTCCCTGCTGCTCGTCGTCCAGCGTGAGCACGCCGAACCCGACGGGCTTGCCGGTGTCGATCGCGACCTGCGTCAGGCCGCTCGTCGCAGCACCCGAGACGTACTCGAAGTGCGGGGTGCCACCGCGGATGATGACGCCGAGCGCGACCGCCGCGTCGAACCCGGCCTCGAGCGCGGTCTTCGCGACCACGGGCAGCTCGAAGCTGCCGGGGACGGGGATGACCTCGGCCGTCGCCCCGAGCCGCTCGACCTCGCGCTGTGCGCCGGCCAGCAGGCCCGCCGCGATCGTGTCGTGCCACTGTCCGGCGATGACGGCCACCCGGATCCCGGTGCCGTCGACCTGGTCGCGGTCCGCCGCGCCTGCTCCGCTCATCGTGTCGTTCCTTCCGTGGGCGCTGCGGTCGCTGCCGCCGCCCGGTCTGCCGCGTCCAGCCACTCGGCGAGCGCGGCGATGGTGATGACGGGCACGCCCTCGCGCGCCCCGAGTGCGACGAGCGCCGGCAGCCGCATCATGCTGCCGTCCTCGTCGACGATCTCGCAGATCGCCGCAGCGGGCCGGAGCCCGGCTGCTGTGACGAGCTCGATCGCTGCTTCGGTGTGCCCGGCGCGCTCCCGGACCCCGCCCGGTCGTGCGCGCAGGGGCACCACGTGTCCGGGGCGGTGCAGGTCGTCGCGCACCGAGGTCGGGTCGGCGAGGACCCGCAGCGTACGGGCACGGTCGTGGGCGCTGATGCCCGTGGTCACGCCGACGGCGGCGTCGACGGTGACCGTGTAGGCCGTGCCGCGGACGTCCTCGTTGTGCGCCACCATCGGCGGCAGGTCGAGGGCGTCGGCGATCTCGGTGCTGAGCGGCGCGCAGATGAACCCGGACGAGTGCGCCACGGTCCACGCGATCCACTCCGGCGAGGCGAGCTCGGCGGACAGGATGACGTCACCCTCGTTCTCGCGGTCCTCGTCGTCGACCACGATCACCGGGCGCCCGGCGGCGATCGACGCGATCGCGGCCTCGATGCTCGACAGCCCGAGTGCCTGCGGGACGGCACCGGTCTCGGCGACCATCACCGGGCCTCCGATCCGACGGTCTCGAGCGACTGCGCCGCGGCGTCGAGCCGCAGCATGCGGCGGACGTGCCGTGCCAGGACGTCGGTCTCGACGTTCACCCGGTCACCCGGCACGCGGAGCCCGAGCGTCGTCGCCTCGAGCGTCTCGGGGATCAGGCTCACCTCGAACCAGGCCGCGTCGGGCGCGGTGTCCTCGGGTGAGACCGCGCTGACCGTGAGCGAGACGCCGTCGAGCGCGATCGAGCCCTTGTCGACCACGAGCGGGCTGAGCGCCGGCGCGAGCGAGAACCGCACGCGTCGCCAGCCGTCACCGTCTGCCGTCTCGAGCACCGTGGCGGTGCCGTCGATGTGGCCCTGCACGATGTGCCCGCCCAGGCGGTCACCCACCGAGGCGGCGCGCTCGAGGTTCAGGCGGTCCCCCACCCGGAGTGCACCGTGGGCGCTCATGTCGAGGGTCTGCTTCATGACGAAGGCGGTGAAGGTCTCGGGGGTCTGCTCGACGACGGTCAGGCAGACACCACTCGTCGCGATCGAGTCGCCGTGCCGGGCGTCCTGCACGACGACGGGGCCGTGGACGGTGAGCGCGACGGAGTCGCCCTGCTGCTCGACGGCGGTGACGGTGCCGAGTTCCTCGATGATGCCGGTGAACACTGGTGTCCTCTCAACGGGACTCCGGGGGCGTTCGACGATCGTCGGCATCGACGGACGGGTCGCACCCCACGGGTCGTGGGGTCGTCCTGTCCGCCCAGCGCGCCTCCCATCCGGACTTTCACCGTCGGTCCCGGAATCCCACCGGGTCAACCTCTGTCGGGTTCGCACCCGTCATCAGTTCGTGGACTGTCACCACCGGCTCGGAATTACACCGACCCCGGAGCGCTTGCGTAGTCGGAACGATACCCCAGGCCGCTGACGGCCGCGCCACGGTGGCAGCGCCGTCGTAACCGGGCGTCTCCCCCGGGCGCGGTGAGCACGTGGCACCCGCGGTCTCCGACGTCCGCGTCCGGCGTCCGGCGTCCTGCGTCCGCACTGCGACGATGCACGAGTCGATCGACGAGCGGTCCGTCGGAACATGCACACGCATCCGATGCGCCGACATGTTCCGACAGGACATCCGTCGATCCTCCGGTGTTCTGTCGTGGAACGCGCACGCCCCCCCGGGCATGGTGACGAGGGGCGCCACGGTGTGACGCCCCTCGATCACCCGCCGGTCAGTGCCGGCGACGGAGCACGAGCGTGCCCGCTCCGGCGAGGAGCAGCAGGAGCGCGAACCCGGCGGGCAGGACCGGCGAGCCGGCTCCCGTGTAGGCGAGCTCCGGCTGGCCGTCACCGGCCGCGGCGGCTGCCGCGACGGTCCCGGCGCTCGTCCGGACCCCGCTGGTGGCAGCGGTCGTGGTGGTCACCACACCCGCAGTGGAGGCCCGGGGCGGCTCGACGACGCCGACCACGCCCACCGGGATGGTCGCCGTGCCGGGCGTGGTGCCGGTGTCGATGCCCGTCCCGTCGGTGGGGACGGTGCCCGGGTCGGTACCGGGGTCCGTACCAGGGTCGGTACCGGGTTCGGTGCCGGGGTCCGTGCCCGGGTCGGTGCCGGGGTCCGTGCCCGGGTCCGTGCCCGGGTTGGTCCCGGGGTTCGTGCCGGTGCCGGGGGTGGTGCTGGTGCCGTCACCGACGATGCCGATCCCGTTGCCGCCGATCGTGATCGGCAGGCTGATCACCGGGGTGACCTGGGTGCCGGAGAGCAGGCCGCCGTCGCCGGAGGTCGAACCGCCGGCCGTCGGGGTCGTGGTGCCGGTGGCCGGAGCCGTGGCGCCGCCGGTGCTCGTGCCGTCACCGAGGACACCGATGCCGTTGCCACCGATCGTCACCGGGACGTCGACGACCGGGGACACCTGCGTACCCGAAGCCGTGCCGTCCGAACCCGAGGTCGTACCACCGGCCGCCGGAGCGGTCCCGGTACCCGTGCCCGTGCCGGCAGCGGGCGCCGTCCCCGTCGCGGTGCCCGTCCCGAGCAGCCCGATGCCGTTGTCCGCCACCGTGACCGGGATCGAGACGACCGGGGACACCTGCGTGCCCGAAGCCGTGCCGTCCGAACCAGAGGTCGAACCACCGGCCGCCGGAGCAGTTCCGGTACCCGTGCCCGCAGCGGGCGCCGTGCCCGTCGCGGTCCCGTCACCGAGGACACCGATGCCGTTGCCACCGATCGTCACCGGGACGTCGACCAGGCCGGTCACCTGGGTGCCGGAGAGCAGTCCGTCGGTGCCCGAGGTGGTGGGCGCCGACGGGGCTTCGGCAGCCGGCGCCGGTGTCGCCGCCGCCGGGGCGGTCGACGTCGCGGTGCCGTCGCCGACGCCGATCCCGTTGCCGGACACCGTCACGGGGACGGTCACGGCCGGAGCGACCTGGGTGCCGGAAGCGGTGCCGTCCTCGCCCGAGGTGCTCGGAGCGGGAGCGGCAGGAGCGGCAGGAGCCGGTGCCGGTGCCGGTGCTGCAGGCGCCGGAGCTGCCGCGGGTGCGGGTGCGGCGGCCGAGACCGCGTCACCGGCGACCGCCACGGCGTTGCCGCCGACCGTCACCGGTGCCGCGACGTCCGGCACCACCTGGGTGCCCGAGAGCGTGCCGTCCTGGCCCGAGGTGCTGGGGGCAGGAGCGGTCGTGGCCGGAGCCGGAGCAGGCGCCGGAGCGGCGGGCGTGGACCCCGTCGCCGTCGACACCGCGTCGCCGAGCACGGCGATCGCGTTGCCGCCGAGGGACACCGGGGCGTCCACGGAGGGGGCCACCTGGGTGCCCGAGACGGTGCCGTCGGCACCGGATGTCGTGGCCGCGTTCGCCGCAGCCGTGCCGCCGAGCGTGAGCCCGCCGACGAAGAGGGCGAACCAGAGCCCTCTGGAGACGTACTTGTTCATGGTCGTACTCCCTGATCGAGATCGTCACCGACCGCGGACGCAGCCGGGATGTGTGCGTGCCTGCCGTGGCGGACAGGCGCACCGATCTCAGTCAGGGGCGACGTCGTGCTCGCCGACGACCGATGCGGGGACCGCGTCGTCGGAGAGCGTGCCGCGAGACCCCGCGGCGAGGGAGACGATGTCGTCGGTCGAGCCGACGATGCCGACGGCTGCTGCGCCGCCGGAGGTCGAGGAGGCACTGCCACCGAGCACGCCGGCGTCGGCTCCGTCGAACGGGAGCCCGTGGCCCTCGCCGTCCGCGGGGACGAGCAGCGCGTGTCCGCCGAGGGTCGCGTCCTGCACATCGACGGCCGAGACGACCGGGCCGACCGTTGCCGTCGTGGCGGCTACGTCGACGGGCTCCGACGGGCGGAGTCCGGCTGCGCGGTCGCCCACGGCATCGGCAGCGACGACGCGTGCGGGTGCGAGTGCGGTGGGCACCGTGGCGCCCTGCGTGGCGACCGTTCCGGGCCGGACGGGTGTGTTCGCGACCGGCACCGACGGGACGGGCCCGGCGGACGGGTTCGAGCCGCCGCCCACCGGGAGCGCGGGGACGTCGACGACGGGGTCCGTGCCTCCTGGCAGGGTGCCGCCGACGGACGGGACGACGCCCTCGACCACGTCGGGGACGGTGCCGACGGTCGTGCCGACCGAGCCGAGCGTGTCGTCGACCAGGCCCGTGACCGGACCGGTGACGGTGCCGAGGGTGTCGTCGCCGAGGACCGTGCCGACCACCGGGACGTTGCCGACCACGTCGTCGACGGTGTCGACGACGGCGGTCACGGGGCGCGTGTCGGTGACGCGTTCCACGGTTCCGGTAACGGGGCGCAGGACGTTCGCGACGGTGTCGGTGGCCGGCCTGGAGGCGCTGCTCACCTGGTCGACGACCTGTCGCACCGGGCGCGTGGCCGGGTGGGCCGCAGGGGCGGTCGTGGTCGGCTGGGCAGCCGGTGTGGTCGCGACCGGAGCGGGGCTCGACGGCGCGGGGGCTGCGGGAGCTGGAGCGGGTGCTGCTGGAGCCGGTGCGGGCGCTGCGGGCACCGGAGCAGGTACGGGCGCGGGGGCCGGAGCGGGCGCAGCAGGTGCGGGTGCAGGTGACACGGCCTTGCGGACGGGATCCGTCACGCCGCCGACGACCTTGCCGACCTCACCGGTCACGCCCTGCACGGTGCCACCGACGCCGTCGACGACGCTGCCGACGAGTCCGCGCTGCTCGGTCGGTGCGGCAGAGGTCGTCGCGGCGGAGGCCGGTCGCGCGCCGAGGAGCAGGGACAGCAGCACGAGGGCGGCGAGCGTCCCGACGCCCAGCAGGACGATGCGGAGTGCGGCGCGCCAGGGTGCGCGCAACGGGTGGTCCATGCGCTCACCTCCTGATCTCGGCTGCGCACGTAGAGTGGTTGACCGGCAATGTACGCCGATCCGGTCCGGAACACACCCTGTTTCGGAAGAAATTCTCAGGAAGGGCCGTCCGTGGTCTCGATCTTCAACGCTCCGACCCGCAACCTGGACATCGTCACGCTGCACGAGATCCTGCGGCTCCGCCAGGACGTCTTCGTCGTCGAGCAGGAAGCCGCGTACGGCGACATCGACGGCCGTGACCTCGAGCCCGGCACCGTGCAGTTCTGGGCCGGCAACGGTTCGGTGGACGCGACGCTCCGCCTGCTCCGCGAGCCCGACGGCACCGAGCGCATCGGCCGGGTCGCCACCGCGAAGCACGCCCGCGGCCAGGGCCTCGGCGCGCAGCTCATGGAGGCCGCGATCGCCGAGTCGCGCTCGCCGAGCATCGCCCTCGGCGCCCAGTCGCACCTGGAGCAGTGGTACGGCCGCTTCGGCTTCGTGCGCTCGGGCGACGAGTACCTGGAGGACCGCATCCCGCACATCCCGATGACCCGGAAGCGCTGACCCGGAAGCGCTGACCCGACGGCGCTCATCCGACGGCACTGACCCGGGGGTCCGCGTGTCAGGCCCGCCAGCGCCGCAGTTCGTCGAACGAGCGGCCCTGGGTGGCCCGGTCGGCGACGAGGCGTTCGAACACGATGTTCGTCTGCGTCGTCGCCACCGAGGGGTCGCCGCTGAGTTCGTCGGCGACGAAGTCCCGGAGCTGCTCGGTCGACTCGCACGCGATGTGCACGAGGAAGTCCTTGTCCCCCGCCAGGAACGACACGTCCTGCACGACGGGCACCCGCAGCAGGCGCTTGGCGAAGTCCCGCAGTTCGTGGCGGGCCGCGGCGTGCACCCGGACGGACACCATCGCCTCAATCGAGAACCCGAGCCGGGCGACGTCCACCTCGGCCCGGTAGCCGCGGATCACGCCGGCGTCCTCGAGCGCACGGACCCGTGCCAGGCAGGTCGACGGCGCGATGCCGACGGCGGCCGCGAGTCGGTTGTTCGGGATCCGAGCATCGGCCGACAGGGTCCAGAGGATGCGCTCGTCGACCTCGTCGAGGCGCGGAGCGGGGTCGGGGCGACGTGCGGGACGGTCGGACACGGCTCGACGCTACCGCGGCGGTGCGAGCAGGGCGCGGAGGGCGTCCTCGAGCGCGGCCGACACGACGGCGTCGTCGGCGGATGCCAGCGGTTCCACCGCGGTGGACTGCCGGAGCATCGACATCCCCAGCACCACCGCCAGCGCGATCTCGGCACGGACGAGCAGTTCCTCGGACCCCGCGCCGCCGACCGTGCCCGCGAGCCGTTCGGCGTACCGGCGCAGCGTCTCTCGGCGGATGGCATCGGCACCGTCGTCGCCGGAGGACCGGAGCAGGAGCATCAGCTGCAGGGAGTCGTCGTCGGTCGGGGCCCGCACGATGTGCGTGATGATCCCCGTGAGCGCCCGTTCGAGGCCCTGCTCGCTCGTCTCCTCGGCCCCCAGGTCGCGCACGACGCGGTCGAGGCAGGCGCGGAAGAGCCCCTCCTTCGAACCGAAGTACCGGTTGATCAGGGCGACGTTCACCCCGGCGTCCCCGGCGATGTCGCGCACCGTCGTCGCGCGGTAGCCGTCGAAGGCGAACCGACGCCGGGCGGCCTGCACGAGCAGGAGTCGGGTGGCCGCGGCGTCCTTGCTCATGGAGCGCAGCCTACCGGTCCTCACAGGGATGTAAGCAAGCGTTGACATGCCCTCTCGAACGCGTACCCTCGTCATGTCAGCAATTGTTTACATCGACGACCACGACGACACGGAGCACGATGACCGACACCATGCAGAGCCCACGGACCGGCTCGCACCCCACCACCGACGGACGCCGGCCGAACAGCACGGCGATCATCGTCTACCTGTCCCTCGGCGGCCTGTCCTTCGCGGTGCTGCAGTCGCTGGTCGCCCCGGCACTGTCGACCATCGGGCAGGACCTCGGCGCCTCCACCAGCGCGACGAGCTGGGTGCTCACCGCGTACCTGCTCTCCGCCTCGGTGCTCACGCCGATCCTCGGTCGCCTCGGCGACATGATCGGCAAGCGCAAGGTCCTGATCGTCGTGCTGTCGATCCTGCTCGTCGGCGCCGTGCTCGCCGCCCTCGCCCCGAACCTCGGCGTCCTGATCGTCGGGCGCGCGCTGCAGGGTGCCGCCGGAGCCGTGATGCCGCTGTCGATCGGCATCGTGCGTGACGAGCTGCCGAAGGAGAAGGTCAGCGTCACGATCGGCCTGCTGTCCGCGATCTTCGGCATCGGCGCCGGCGTCGGCATCGTCGCGGCCGGGCCCATCGTCGAGCACCTGTCCTGGCACTGGCTGTTCTGGCTCCCCGCCGTGCTCGTCGTCATCGCACTGCTCGGCGCGGTCTTCGGGATGCCGGAGTCCCCCGTGCGGAAGCCGGGCCGCCTCGACATGGCCGGCACGTTCGTCCTCGCGGTGTCGCTCGTCGCCATCCTGCTCGCCGTCAGCGAGGGCGAGACCTGGGGCTGGGGCGACGGCAAGACCATCGGCCTGCTGGCCCTCGGCGCCGTCGCACTGGTCGTGTTCGTCCTGGTCGAACTCCGGGTCGCCGAGCCGCTCATCGACGTCCGGCTCTTCGCGGTCCGCGGCGTCTGGACCGCCCACGTCGTCGCACTCGTCTTCGGGTTCGCGATGTTCGGCACCTTCGTCCTCGTGCCGACGCTGCTGCAGCTCCCGACGGCGCTCGGCTACGGCTTCGGCAAGGACGTCACCCAGGCCGGTCTCTTCCTGCTGCCGACCGTCGTGATGATGGTCGTCGCCGGGCCGATCGCGGGCATCCTGGTACGCAAGGTCGGCCCGAAGCCGCCGATGCTCATCGGCGGGTTCGCCATCGTCGCCGCGTTCGTGCTGCCGGCGATCGCACACGCCGAGCTGTGGCAGGTGGTGGCCTCCGGTGTCCTGACCGGCATCGGCATCGGCATGGCCCTCGCCGCCTGCTCGAACGCGATCATCGAGAGCGTCCCCGCGAACCAGACCGGTGAGGCCATCAGCGCCAACACGGTCGTCCGCACCATCGGCTCGAGCGTCGGCACCGCCGTCATCGCAGCGCTGATCACCTCGCACAGCACGCCGCAGGGGCTGCCGACCGACGACGCCTTCACGATCGGGTTCTGGGCGTGCACCGGTGTGGCGGTCGTGGCCGTGCTCGCCGCCGTCGCCGCGCCGTCGATGCGCGCTCGCCGCGCAGCGGCCGCCGCCCGTGGGATCGACGACCTCGAGGAGGTCGCCGAGTAGGGCCGTGGGCCCGACCACCCGGGAGGCCCGTCCAGCGTCGACGACGCGGGGCGGGCCTCCCGTCCGTTGCGCAACCTGGGAACGCACCGGGCGCACGCGAGTCAGCGTGACGATCATCGGACCGGTCGCGTCCCGTCAGGGGACGCGGACCGCCGCGCCCGGACAGGAGACCCCATGAGCAGCACCGACCACGACGACACCACCGCTCCCGGAAGGCCGTCGTTCCGCGACACCGTGACCGCCGGACTCGTGCAGAAGGCCCTCGAGCCGGTGCTGCGCGCCGTCCGCGAGGAGGTCGCCTCGGCGCGGCGCGAGATCGGCGAGCGCGCGAGCGGTGCGAAGACCGGGCTGGTGCTCACCGGGGTCGCTGTCGGGTTCGCCCTGACGACCCTGGTCGCGCTGGCCGGCTTCGCGGTGGCGCTGCTCGCTCTCGCGCTGCCGCTGTGGGCGGCGACCGGGATCACGTTCGTCGTGTTCGCGATCGTGACCGCGATCCTGTTCGTCGTCGGCCTGCGCGGGATCCGGCGGGGTGTGCCGCCGGTGCCGAAGGACACGATCCAGGCGGCGAAGCAGCGGGTGACGCACGCGGCGGACGCCCAGACGGACAGCGCCGCGCGCGACTGACGGACCCGACGGACCTGCGGCGGGGGCCGCGACCGCCAGCACTCGCTCCGCTACATCGCCAGGGTCATGCCGACCACCGCGACGGTCATCGCGAAGACCTCGCCGCTGCGGACGGCCCGCCGGTCCTCACGGCCCCACTCGTACCGGAGCAGCCAACCGCTGAACGCGCAGTAGCCGATCACGCCGGCGCCGAGCACCGCGGACAGTGCGATGCCGTGCCCCGCGTGGTCGCCGGCGACACCCGAGGCGTGGCCCATCAGCAGCATCCCCGCCATCACGACGGCGGAGAGCGCGCGGTGGACGTCCATCGGCTCCGCGCGGCGACCGTCGGCGCGGCGGCGACGCATCACGGGCAACGGCGCGAGCAGGAGCAGGAGGGTCGCGGCGAACAGGGTCCACACCGCTCCGGCGTCGACGACGGGCATGAGCATCGCGACGAGCATCACGCCGGCCGGCACGATGACGCCCGGGCGCGGTCGGTAGCGGTCACCGACGATGCAGCACACGGACGCGAACTGCGGCACGACGAGCATGGCGTCGGCGACGGTCTCGTGCACGTGGGGCGTCCTCGGTGCGGCGGAGTGGTGCGGGGTGGGGTCAGTCCTCGGCGCGGGCAGCGGCCTTGGCGGCGCGCTCCTGCTTCACGCGGGCGTTCTCGGCGTGCACGGCGGCCTGCGTCGCACGCTCACGGACGAGCCACTCGGGCTTCTGCTCGAGCAGCGTCTTGATGTCCGCCGTCGTCAGTGCGTCGTCGATCCCCGCACGGCTCAGGCCGGAGATGGAGATGCCGAGCTTCTGCGCCACGACGGGTCGCGGGTGCGGGCCGTCGCGTCGGAGGTCCTCGAGCCAGGTCGGGGGTTCGGTGCGGAGCTCGTCGAAGGCGGTCCGCGTGAGGGGAGCGCTCTGGAAGGACTCCGGAGCCGCCGTCAGCAAGATGCCGAGCTTCTTCGCAGCCGTCTCGGGCTTCATGGTCTGTTCCTGCGCCATGAGGACAAGGGTACGGCCCCTATGCTCGTCTGCATGACCGCGGCTCTCACCATCGCCTTCGTGCCGGGGGTCTCCCCCGCAAAGTGGGCCCGTGTCTGGCGGGAACGCTTCCCCTCCATCGAGCTCCGGCTGCGGCCGATCGGCGCCGACGACGTCGACGACACGCTGGCCGGCGAGGCCGACATGGTCTTCGCACGCATGCCCGTGTCCGAGCAGCACAACGCCATCCCGCTCTGGACCGAGACCGCCGTCGTCGCGATGCCCAAGGACTCCCCCCTCGCCGAACTCGCCGAGGTCGACCTCGCCGACGCCGAGGTCCACGTGATCGACGCCGGCCCGGTGCCCGCCGACATCGACGGATCGCTCGACCTGGTCGAGGCGAACGTCGGCGTCGTCGTGCTCCCCCAGTCACTGTTCCGCGCCGCCAGCCGCAAGGACCTGGTCGGTCGTCCGCTCATGGACGCCGAGGGCACGCGCATCGCGCTGGTCTGGCGGGACGAGGACGCCACCGAGACCACCGAGGAGTTCATCGGCGTGGTGCGCGGGCGGACCGCCAACAGTTCGCGCCAGCCAGGAGGCCCGGATCGCGACGCCGACGACGACTCGCGTCCGGCTCGTGGCGGTGCCAAGGCAGGGTCGGGTGCCAAGGGCTCGTCCAGCGGGTCGGGTGGGTCCGGCGGGTCGGGTGCGTCGGGTTCCAAGGGCGGCGCCGCGGGCGCCGGCGGCAAGGCCAAGGCGAAGTCGCCCGGCAGCGGTAAGTCCGGCGCCGGCAAGAAGTCGAACACCGGCAAGGGGCCGACACCCGGACGCGGCAAGATGCGCGGGAAGCCGAGCCGGGGTTCCAAGGGCAACCGATGACGGACACGCGGCTGGCACTGATGCCGGCCACGCGCCTCCCGGCCTGGCTCCAGCGCACGATGGCCGAGTACGTCGAGTCGCGGATGCAGGCGGGCGAGACCCGCGAGCAGGCCGAGGCGAACGAGCAGCAGTCACGGGACCGCTGGTTCCCGGGCGGGTCCCCCGCTGACGGGCACCTCGTGTGGGACGTCACCGACCAGGACGACACCGTCATCGGGTACCTGTGGATCGGACCGCTCACGGCGGGCAGCACCGACTGGTGGGTGTTCAACGTCGAGATCGACGAGGCACACCGGCGCCGCGGGCACGCACGGCGGGCGCTCGAGCTCGGGCACCGCGCCGCTGCGGAGCACGGTGCGACGAGCATCGGGCTGAACGTGTTCGGCTACAACACCGGGGCGCAGGAGCTCTACGCGGCGCTCGGGTACCAGGTGACGTCGGCGCAGATGCGGAAGCCGCTGGTCTAGCCCGCGGCGGCCGCGCGGCGGCGGCTGCTGCTGCTGCCGCTGCTCGGGTCACAACACCCCGCGTGCATGGCCCCGAGCGGTCACGAAGTGTCGACTGGCCGCGCCCGGAACGACGTGTCGTGACCACTCGGCGGACACCAGCGGGGATTCGTGACCGCCTGAAGGTCCGCGTCAGCGCAGGACGGCTGCGGCGGCGCGGGTCACCCTCGCGCCGCGCGACTCCTCGGCTGCTGCGCGGGCCCGGGTGACGACGACGGCGTCGGCGCGCTCGGCCGATCCGTGGTCGAACGGCGGTTGCGGGTCGTACTCGATCTGCAACTGGATCGCCTCAGCAGCGGGCTGTCCAGCGAGCTCGGCCGCGAGCCACAGCGCCATGTCGATGCCCGCGCTCACCCCGGCCGCGGTGACGACGGCGCCGTCCCTTGCGATCCGAGCGTCCACCGGCTGCGCGCCGAAGGCCTCGAGCATCGGCTTCGAGGCCCAGTGGGTGGTCGCGCGTCTGCCGGCGAGCAGCCCCGCGGCGCCGAGCACGAAGGCACCGGTGCACACCGAGGTGATCCACGTCGCGTGCTCGGCCTGGCGCCGCACGAAGGCCACGACGTCCGGGTCGAGCATCGCGTCGAAGGCACCGTCACCACCGGGCACCACGAGCACGTCCGCGGGTCCTGCATCCCTGATCGTCACGGTGGGGACGAGCGCAAAGCCGCAGTCGCTCGGCACCGGGTCGAGCGTCGCCGCGACGTACTCGACGCGTGCGCCGGGCACGCGGCTGAGGACCTGCGCCGGACCGGTCAGGTCGAGCTGGGTCAGGTGCGGGAACAGCAGGAACGCGATCCGGATGTCGTCGGCCATGTCGTGACCATAGTCCCGGCGTTCACGTTCTCGTGCCTGCTCGTGTGCGTGGGCGGGGCTCAGCTTGGCTGGGCTTGCCCGTCAGCTCCAGACGCCGGAGGTCCCGCGCCGGTGGCTGCCCATCAGGTGGGTGTCGACGATGCCGAGCGCTTCCATCAGGGCGTACATCGTGGTCGGACCGACGAAGGCGAAGCCGCGCTTCCGCAGCGCCTTCGACAGGGCGAGGGACTCGTCCGACTTCGTCGGGACCTCGGCGGACGACCGCGGCTCGGGCGTGGTCGCCGGCCGGAACGACCACACGAAGTCGGCGAGCCCGCCGTCCTGCCGCAGGGCGATCGTGGCGTTCGCGTTGGTGATCGTCGCGAGGATCTTCGCGCGGTTCCGGACGATCCCGGCGTCGGCCATGAGCCGTGCGACGTCGTCCTCGACGAAGGCTGCGACGGTGTCGGCGTCGAAGTCCGCGAAGGCGGCCCGGAACGCCGGTCGTTTGGCGAGGATCGTGCGCCACGACAGACCGGACTGGAACGCCTCGAGCGAGAGCCGCTCGAACACCCCGCGTTCGTCGCGGACGGGCATGCCCCACTCGGTGTCGTAGTACTCGCGGAGGAGCTCGTCCGACGACGCCCAGACCGGCCGGGCGAGGCCGTCGTCGCCGGTGACGAGGTCGGGCACGGGCGGGGCGTCGACGGGCTCGGTGCTCATGCGACCATCCTGGCGGGCGCCGCCGACAGCCGATCACTCACTCGGCGGGCGGGCCGTCCTGCGTCGCCTGCTCGTCCATCCACACGTACTCCCAGCGGTGTCCGTCCGGGTCGGTGAAGCTCCGCTGGTACATGAAGCCGAGGTCCATCTCCGGGCGGTCTTCGGTGCCGCCGGCGGCCACCGCGGCGTCGACGATGCGGTGGACGTCCTCCTTCGACGGGGCGCTGAGCGAGTTGATGACCTCGATCGTGTCGGCGTCGGCGATCGTCTTGTCCGTGAACTCGGCGAACTTCGCCGTCGTCAGGATCATGACGGAGATCGTGTCGGACACCACCACGCACGCCGCGGTGTCGTCGCTGAACGCCGGGTTGATCGAGTACCCGAGCGCCTCGTAGAACGCCTTCGAGCGCTCGAGGTCCGTGACGGGCAGGTTGATGAAGACCATCGTGTCCATGGCGGTTCCTTTCGTCACGCTCAACCTGGACCCACCCGGTCCAGCGCGCAACCGTTTCGTGGGGGAACCAACCGGTACACAATATGCTGGTCGGATGCGGGCGTACGCGGACGAGTCAGAACCCGGTGGTGGACGGGACCACACCGCGTACGTCCTCGCTGCGGTGATCATGCGGATCAACGGCGAGGACGAAGCCCGCGAGGCGGTTCGACGGGCGACCCCTCGGCGGATGCGGAAGCTGCACTGGTACGAGGCACTCGGAGAACAGCGACTCTCATGGCTCGCCCTCCTGCGGCATGCCGTCGCCATCGTCGTCGTCCGTTACGCCGGTCATCCGGCCCGGACGGAACGCCGTCGCAGGCGGTGCCTGGAGCGCCTTGCTTGGGAGCTCGATCAGCGAGGAGTCAGTCGCGTGGTCTTCGAGTCGCGCGGGCCGTCACGCGACGCGAGTGATGCTTCGATGATGGAGTCACTCCGCGGTCGGGGCCTCGGCGCAGAGTTGCAGTACGAACACGTCCGAGGCGGTGTGGAGCCGCTGTTGTCACTCGCCGACATCGCCTGCGGGATGCACGTGCACGGCGCCGAGAGCGAGCACGTGCGATTGGAGGTCGTGCGGGCCGAGTGACGGTCCGGACAGCGCAAAACCCCGGTCCCGCGCTGGCTGCAGGATGCTCCGGGGCTCACTTTCGACCGAGCAGCACCCGATCGACATATCAATGCTACCCGCTACGCTCGGCCCCGGTCAAGGCGCCGGCCGCCGCGGCCGGAAACGACGAAGCCGCTGTCGTCCGACAGCGACTTCGTCGTTCCGCGTCTGGCCGGGGACGCCCGACCAAAGCAGCCTCAGGCCAGCTCGCGCCCCTCGCCCGCGGCACGCTGGTGCGACTCGGACTCGGCCTGGCCGATGATGTCCTCGGCGGGCACCGGGTTCAGGCGGTCCCAGAGGAAGAACAGGCCGCCGCCGACGAGCAGCGAGATCCCGACCCACAGGTTGATGTGGATCCCGCCGGTCTTCTCGGGGTCGGTGTTCCAGTGCACGATCCCGACGATGGTCGTGATCACGCCGTAGAGCACGAACAGGCCGCCGAGGATGCGGCGCAGGTCGAGTCGGCGGGTGGAGCGGACGAGGGCTGCCTTCTGCTCCTCGGTCATCGCGCCGGGGGTGGTGGTGTCACTCATGAGAAGTGGTCTCCTTCGCGGATCAGAGGAACGGGAGGTACAGGACGACGCACAGCACGAGCGCGACGGTGCCGAGCAGGGCGGGCGAGCGGTACCAGGCGGTGTCCGTCGCGACCGAGTCGCCGTGCAGGTCGATCTTGCCCACGCCGTAGACGAGTCCACCGAGCTCCTTCTCGTCCTTCGGCTTGGTGAGCATCGAGACGACGAAGCCGACGACCAGCACGGTGACGAACGAGATGATCGCGCCGTACAGGGTCTCCGCGGTCGCGGTGGCGAACAGGTCCGGGTTGACCAGGTAGGCGATCCAGGTGATCGTCGGGGTCACGATGCCGAGGACGTACCCCCAGAGCGCACCCTGCGTCGTCATGCGCTTCCACAGCAGGCCGAGGATGAACACGGCGAACAGCGGTGCGTTGAAGAACGAGAACAGCGTCTGCATGTACGTCATGATGTTCGACGCCTGGGCCGCGATGAACGCGGTCGCGATGCCGACCACGACGCCGACGACGGTGACCCAGCGGCCGGTCTTCAGGTAGTGCAGGTCGGGCATGTTCGGGCGGATGTAGCGCTGCCAGATGTCGTAGGTGAAGACGGTGTTGAACGACGAGACGTTCGCCGCCATGCCAGCCATGAAGGACGCCAGCAGACCGGTCACCGCGATGCCGAGCACACCGGTCGGCAGGTACATCTGGATGAGCTTCGGGATCGCGTCGTTGTAGGTCAGCGTGCCGTCGGCGAACTGGTTGCCGACGACGGCCGCGGCGATGAGGCCCGGGATCACGACGATGGCCGGGATGAAGAGCTTCGGGATCGCGGCGATGAGCGGGGTGCGGCGGGCCGCGGACATGTTCTTCGCCGAGAACGCGCGCTGCACCTCGGTGAAGTTCGTGGTCCAGTAGCCGAAGCCGAGCACGAAGCCCAGGCCGAGCACGATGGCGAGCCAGTTGGCGCCGATCGGGTTGGTGACGTCACCGAAGCCGGTGCCGGCCCAGGCCTGCAGGTGCTGCACGCCCTGGGTCTCGGTGATGGCCTTCGACAGGCCGTCCCAGCCGCCGACGCGGTGCAGGCCGACGATCGTCAGCGGGATGAGCCCGGCGATGATCACGAAGAACTGCATGACCTCGTTGTAGATCGCGCTCGAGAGCCCGCCGAGGGTGATGTAGACGAGCACGAAGCCGGCGGAGACGATGATCGCCAGCCACTCCGGCCAGCCGAGCATGGCCTCGATCACGATGGCCATCGCGTAGAGGTTGATGCCGGCGATGAGCACGTTCGACACCGCGAAGGCGATCGCGTTCACCAGGTGCGGCGCCTTGCCGAAGCGGCGCAGCATGAACTCCGGCACGGAGCGGACCTTCGAGCCGTAGTAGAACGGCATCATCACGAGGCCGAGGAACACCATCGCGGGCACGGCGCCGACGAGGTAGTAGTGCAGGGTGGCCATGCCGATCTGGGCACCGTTGGCCGCCATGCCGAGGATCTCGGTGGCGCCGAGGTTCGCGGACACGAACGCCAGGCCCGTGATCCACGCCGGCATCGAGCGGCCGGACAGGAAGAAGTCCATGCTCGTCCGGACCTGCTTGCGGGCGGTGAACCCGATCCCGATGACGACCGCGAAGTACACGATGATCATCAGGTAGTCGACCCAGCCCAAGTCGAGCCGGATCCCTTCGTTCGCTGCAGCGAGAACCATTCACATCTCCACGTCAGTGTGTTGCAGTCGACAACTCTGCCGACCCGGACGGAGACGTTACACCGATTTGTGACCGTTCACATAGCCAGCGCATGCATCACCCGAGCCGCGCAGCGCTCCCCCGGTTCGCTACGCTCGCCCCATGACCGACGCGTCGCGCATCCTCGTCCTCAACGGCCCGAACCTCGACATCCTCGGGCGCCGCGACCCGGAGCAGTACGGCACCGTGACGCTCGCCGAGATCGAGGCGATCGTGCACACAGAGGCGGCCGTGCACGGGCTCGAGGCCGACTTCCGCCAGACGAACCGCGAGGGCGAGCTGGTCGAGTGGCTGCACGAGGCCCTCGACGACTTCGCCGCGGTCGTCATCAACCCCGCCGCCTACGCGCACACCTCGGTCGCGCTGCACGACGCGGTGGAGGCCCTGTGGGTCCCCGTCGTCGAGGTGCACCTGTCGAACACGTGGAAGCGCGAGACGTTCCGCCACGTCGACCACGTCGCCACCGCCGCGACCGCGGTCATCGCCGGCGCGGGCGCCGACGGCTACCGCCTGGCGGTCGCGCACGTCGCGTCCCTGCTCGGCTGAGCACCAGGCGGACGGGAGGCCCGTGGCGGATCCGCCACGGGCCTCCCGTCCGTGCTGCGTCAGCGGGTGGGCGTGAAGTGCACGGCCCGCAGCCACTGGTCGAGCGTCCAGGTGTCCGGAGCGATGCGGCGGACCTGGTCGAGGTCGGCCTGGTAGGCGGGCGTCTCGGCGAACCACCGGAACATGGCCTGCATGTCGTCCTGCCCGTCCATGACGGCCAGGGGCAGCGCCTCGTAGCGGGCGGGCACACCGGTGTGCTCGGCGAAGGCTGCGGCGATCTCGCTGCCGGTCCGGGCATCGCCGGCGATCTCGATCGTGGCCGGGACGGCGTCCGGATCGAGCAGGGCCGTAGCGGCAACGGCCCCGACGTCACGCGCGGCGATCATCTGGAGCACGACGTCGTCGGGGAACGGCAGGCGGAGGACCAGGGTGCCGTCCTCGGCCGTCGGCGCGAACCAGTGGAAGTTGTCCATGAAGAACACCGGACGCACGATCGTGACGTCCAGCCCCAGGGCGGCCAGGTGTTCCTCGACTCGGTACTTCGAGTCGAAGTGCGGCACGTGCGAGTCGCGCTCCGCACCGCCGACCGAGCTGAAGACGACGCGGGGCACGCGTGCCGCCGCAGCGGCGTCGGCCAGCGCGATGCCCTGAGCGGTCTCCCCTGCGGTGTCGGCGTCCTGCAAGCCCCCGGGTGGGGTGGTCATGAACCAGAAGGCGTCGACGCCCTCGAGCGCAGCGGCGAGCGAGGCGGCATCCGCGACGTCGACACGGGCGAGCTCGACCCCGCGTTCGGCGAGCGCGGCGGCCTTCTCCGAACCGGTGTCACGGATGAGTGCGCGCACGGTGGCGCCGCGTGCCAGCAGCGCGTCGGTGACAGCACCGCCCTGGCTCCCGGTGGCGGCGAAGACGGCGATGGTGGGGGTGGATCGTGTCGTCATGGTTGACTCCTTCGTGTTCGATCGACGGGTTGAACATAAGCCGACTAATGATTATTCCGGAAGGACTCGGATGGACTCCCCAGGCAGCCCCGAGCGCGCTGCGGTCCCGATCAGCTCGCTGATCCCCGCGGTGGCCAAGGCACACCGGAAGCTCGCCGGCTCGTTGTTGCAGGCCGTCGGTCTCGCCGCCGGCCAGGAGTTCGTGCTGATGGAGCTGTGGGAGGAGTCCCCGCTGTCACAGGCCGACCTGACGCGTCGGTTGTCCGTGGAGCCGCCGACCACGGCGAAGGCGCTCGCGCGGCTCGAGAAGCTCGGACTCGTTCGCCGTGAACGCTCGACGACGGACCGTCGGGTCGTCCTCGTGTCACTCACCGCCGCCGGCCGCGCGCTCGAGGAGCCCGTCGCCGCCGTCTGGGACTCCCTCGAAGCGCAGACGACAGCTGGACTGACAGCGACCGAGCAGGACGTGCTCCGGAGCCTGCTGACCCGACTCGGCGACACCCTGGCCGCCGTGCCCTCCCCCGATCGCAGCTAGGCCACGTCCGCCCGCTGCGTCGCCGGCATCTCGGCCAGCAGCTCCCGGACGCGGGGCACCACCGTGCCGCCGTAGAGCTCCACGGAGCGCAGGCGGGCACGCATCGACTGGGCTCCCGAGGTGTAGATCATGTCGAACCGACCGACACCCATCGCGTGCACCGTCCGTGCGATCTTCCGGGCCACGGTCTCGGCGGAGCCGATGTACATCGAGCCGGACCGCACCTCGTGGTCGAACTCGGCCCGCGTCACCGGCGGCCACCCGCGCAGCGCGCCGATCCGGTCGCGGACGACCTGGTAGTGCGGGTACCACGCCTCGAGCGCTTCCTCGTCGGTGTCGGCCACGAACCCGGGTGAGTGCATGCCGACGGGGTGCGCGGTCGTCCCGAACTCCTCCGTGGCACGGCGGTACAGGTCCAGGAACGGCAGGAAGCGCTCCGGCTGCCCGCCGATGACGGCGAGCATCAGGGGGAACCCGTACCGGGCGGTGCGCACCACGGACTGCGGTGACCCGCCGACGCCGACCCAGGTCCGGAGCCCGTGCTCGGTCTTCGGGAACACGTCTGCGTCGACGAGCGGCGCGCGGGTCGTGCCCGACCAGGTGACGGGTGTCTCGCGCAGCAACCGGGCGAACAGCTCGATCTTCTCCTCGAACAGCACCTCGTAGTCGGCCATGTCGTAGCCGAAGAGCGGGAAGGACTCGGTGAAGGACCCGCGGCCGAGGATCACCTCGGCCCGTCCGTTCGACAGCGCGTCAACCGTCGCGAAGCGCTGGAACACCCGGACCGGGTCGTCAGAGCTCAGGACCGTGACGCCCGAGCTGAGACGGATTCGCTCGGTCGCCGTCGCCAGGCCGGCCAGGACGGTCTCGGGCGAGGAGACCGAGTACTCCGGCCGGTGGTGCTCGCCCACCGCGAAGACGTCGACGCCGAGCTGGTCCGCCAGGACCGCCTCGTCGACGAGCTGCCGGATCGACCGCGCGTGCCCTACCTGGACGCCGTCGTCGTCGGTGGGGACGTCCCCGAACGTGTCGAGGCCGAAGGTGATGTCGGACATGATGGCCCTCTTTTCATTGACACGTCAATCAGGTAATTGACGTGTCAATCATCTGCGGATAGGGTCGGCTTGTCAACGAGGGAGGCACCCGTGCAGGGAACCGACGAGCCGCGATCCGGACGGCGATCACCGAACGCGACCGAGCTGGCGACGTGGCGCGCCTACGTCGAGGCGTCGGAGCGCGTCCGGCGCACACTGTCGACGGCGTTCCTGGACACCTCGGGGATCTCACCGGGGGACTACTCGGTGATGCTCGCCCTGAGCGAGGCCGAGGACCGCACCCTGCGGTCATCCGACCTGGCAACGGGGATCGGGTGGGAACGCAGCCGCCTGTCGCACCACCTCAAACGCATGGAGGAACGCGGCCTCGTGCTCCGGGGACGGGTCGGAGGTGACGCTCGCGGCGCCGCCGTCACCCTCACCGACGCCGGTGCGAGCGTCTTCCGCAGCTCGTCCGCCGCGCACCTCCGGCTGGTCCGCCAGGTGTTCGTCGACGCGTTCACCCCCGACCAGCTCGAGACCATGCGGGCACTCACGGCCACCCTGCACCACCACCTCGACCAGCGGGACGCGGACGCCGAGCGCCCCGACGACCACGACTGAACCACCGCGCACCACGCGCACCACACTCACCAACAGGAAGACACCCCATGCTCATCGCACTCTGGATCATCTCCGGCCTCCTCGCCCTCGCGTTCCTCGGCGCCGGCGTCCTGAAGCTCGTCCGACCCCGATCGGCGCTGATCGACGGCGGGATGCCCTGGGCCGCGGACTTCTCCCCCGTCGCGATCAAGCTGATCGCGGCCCTCGAGGTCGTCGGCGCCCTGGGCCTCGTCCTGCCGCTGCTCACCTCGACCGCGCAGGTCCTCGCCCCGATCGCCGCAGTCGGGCTCGCCGTCCTGATGATCGGGGCGGTCGTCGTGCACGCCCGGCGCCACGAACCCGTCGTGCCGCCGCTGGTGCTCGCTGTCCTCTCCGTCGCCGCGGCCGTGCTCGGCTTCGCGACGGTCGCCGGATGACGGCCGCGCCGCGGACGGACTCGCCACCGGCACACGACGGCGACGACGCAGGCCGCCCCGACGACCTGGACGGCACCGCCGTGCAGGAGCACGCGATGGAGGTCGCGGCCGGTCTACCAGCGGCGACCCACGAGCACCCCTTCGGCCCCGACTGGGAGGTCTTCAAGGTGGTCGGCAAGGTGTTCCTGCTGGTCACCGAGGTCCCCGGCGAGCCGATCGTGGTCCTCAAGGCCGAGCCGGAACACTCCGAGGCCCTGCGACAGGAGCGGGAAACCGTCACGCCCGGCTACCACATGAACAAGGAGCACTGGATCACGCTCCACGGCGGGGCCGGCGTCACCGAGGCGTTCGTCGGCGACCTCGTCCGCAACTCGTACGAGCTCGTCGTCGAGACCCTGCCGCTGGCGCGACGACCCGTGCGCAACGGACGACGTCACCAGCCGGACTGAGCGGACCGCGGGTCAGAAGTCCGCGGGACGGGGCACGTCGGCGACCCCAGCGGTCGCGAAGCCCCCGCGGATGAGCGGCACGGCCCGGCGCACGGCCTGGTCGATGCGGAGCTCGAGGTCGACGCTCGCGATGTCGTAGCCACCCTCGCGCTTGGTGAAGTCCCGCTCGTTCCCGAACACCCCGAGCGGCAGTGTCGTGGACTGGAAGAACCCGAACAACGGGCGCATCTGGTGCTCGACGAGCAGGGCGTGCCGGTCGCTGCCACCGGTGGCGGTCAGGAGCACCGGGGTGTCGACGAGGTCGTACTGCCCGACCCAGTCGAAGAAGAGCTTGAAGGCGCCGGAGTAGGCCGCGCGGAAGGCCGGGCTGCCCACGACGAGCACGTCCGCGGCCTCCACCGTCTCGAGGGCCCGGCGGGTGCGGTCGGACATCGTCTCGCGACCCGACGCCGCTCCGAGGTCGGCGAGCAGCGGGCCGATCTCGATCGTCTCGGTCCGGGCACCGTCGATCTCCTCGGCCAACCGGGCCACCGTCGCCGCGACCAGGGTCGAGGTCCGCGAGGGGTCCGATGGGCTGCCACTGACGCCGACGACCAGTTCTCCGCTCATGCGGTCGATGCTCACACGCTGCCGGGGCGGGCGGCACGTTCGTGACGACATGTGTCGGGTGCCAGTCCGTCGGGGTAGCGTCCGCGCCATGCAGACCTTCCTGCCGTACGCCGACTTCCGGGCATCCGCCGAGGTCCTCGACGACCGGCGGCTCGGCAAGCAGCGGGTCGAGACCCTGCAGGTGATGCGCGCACTGACGCTCCCCGACTACGGCTGGCAGCACCACCCGGTGACGGCGATGTGGCGTGGGTACCGTCCTGCGTTGATGGCCTACCAGGAGGCCACGTGCCGCGTCTGGGCCGAGCGCGGGTACGCGGACACGTGTCTCGAGAAGACCCTGCTCGACCTGGGCCGCGTGCCGGAGGACCTGGCGGCGTACGAGCGCGGCGACGTGCCGGTCCCGCCGTGGAACGACGACGAGGCCCTGCACGTCTCGCACCGGTCGAAGCTCGTGCAGAAGGCGCCGGAGCACTACCGGGAGCTGTTCCCCGACGTGCCGGACGACCTGGACTACGTCTGGCCGGGGACCCCCGAGACGGCGACGCACACCGCCTGACCGTCAGGCGACCGCAGGGCCGTCAGGCGACCGCAGGGCCGTCAGGCGACCGGGATCCAGCGACCGCCCTCGCGCCGGGTGACGACGTCGGAGCGGATCTCGACCACGTCCCGCAGCCCGTCGACGGCGGCGTCGCGGACGGCCGCCGCGGCACGGTCGTCCTCGGCCTCGAAGCGCACGACGGCACACGGGACACCACGGAGCAGCCGGACGCCCTCGGCCTCGACCACGGCGTGTTCGCGCACGAGGGCGGCCGCGGCGGGCAAGACGGCGTCCGGGGCGGTGCCGGGCGCGAGGGCGCCGATCGCCAGGGTCGCACGGTACGAGGGCATGCGACGACGCTACCGGGGAACCGGATCCCGCCGTGGGCTGCAGGGGAACCGACGCCGCTCAGGGGTGCGGACGTCGACCCACGGCGGGATCGCGGTGTACGGCGGGACACGACGACAGGGGGAACGTCGCGCCCCGCGCCGGACGTCGATCAGGGGGTCGACATCCGGTCTGGGTCCACCGCGCGGCTCGGTTCAGGGGAACCGCACGGTGGTGGACCTCAAGGGTGTTCGGTGTCCTCTCGGTACCGGTCCGTCTCGGTCGGTGCGGGCATCGACCGGTGGGCGGCGGCTGGCCGGACCATCGGGAGCAGGGCACTCCCGGCGGTCGCGAGCGCTCCGACCACGGCGATGACCCCGAGCGGGGCCGTGCCGAGGTCGTGCTGCGCTGCCAGGGCGAGCGCGACGAGGGTGGCCGGTGCCGGCAGGAGCTGCACCGCTCGGAAGCGGTCGTCCCGTCGTGTCCGGGTCATCATCGCGTTTGCCATGACGACACTCTGACGCAGATCGGTTGTCCGCAGAAGGGGGGACACGTACCCAGAGATGGAGTAGAACGTCTAGTACACCTCAGCCGAGGGCGCGGACGGTCGCCACGGCGTCGGCCACGGCCCCGACGACGACCGGGACGTCGTCGGCGGTCAGGGCCGCGTCGAACGTCAGGCGGAGCGCGGTGCGGGCCACGTCCTCCGGGATCCCGAGCGCCGTGAGCACGTGGGAGGCCTCGGTGCTGCCCGCAGCGCAGGCGCTGCCCGACGACGACACCACGTCGCGCTGCTCGAGCTCGAGCAGGACGGTCTCGCCGTTGACGCCCGGGAAGCAGAACGACGCGTGCCCGGGCAGCCGGTGCTCCCGCGACCCGGTGACGAACGCGCCGGGGACCGCGGCGAGCACGCCGTCGAGCACCGCGTCGCGCACGGTGGTCGCGGTGCCCTCCCCCGACCGCACGGTCTCCGCCGCCAGCCCGAGGGCGGTCGCCACCGCCACGGCTCCGGCCACGTCCTCGGTACCGGACCGCCGCCCCCGTTCCTGTCCCCCGCCGTGCAGCAGCGGCTCGAGCGGGACGCCGGCGCGCACCGCGAGCACGCCGGTGCCCTTCGGGGCGCCGAGCTTGTGCCCGGACAACGACAGCGCGTCGACGCCCAGGGCCCCGAGACCGATCGGCAGCCAGGGCGCGGACTGCACGGCGTCGGTGTGGAACCGCGCCCCGACCTCGTGCGCCACCGCCGCGAGCGCGGGGACGTCCTGCACGGTGCCGATCTCGTTGTCGGCGTGCGCGATCGAGACGAGCGTGGTGTCCGGGCGGAGGGCCGCGCGCAGCACCGCCGGGTCCACGCGGCCGTCCGGGCCGACGGGCAGCACGGTGACGTCGAAGTCGTGGAAGCGGGCGAGGTACGCGCAGCTCTCCAACACCGCCTCGTGCTCGATGGCGCTCGTGACGACGTGCCGACCGCGGGGTGCGGCGAGGGCGATCCCCTTGATCGCGGTGTTCGCCCCCTCGGTGCCGCCGGTGGTGAAGACGACCTCGGCGGGCCGGCACCCGAGCACCCCGGCGACGGCGGTCCGTGCAGCGGTGAGTCCCCGCGCGGCCTCGTCTCCGACCCCGTGCGTCGACGAGGGGTTGCCGAACACCCCCGTCAGGTAGGGCCACATCGCCTCGAGCACCTCGCGGCGGACCGGGGTGGTGGCGGCGCGGTCCAGGTAGAACACGACTAGTCCCGCACGGGCACCGCGACGTGCTCCGTCGGCACCGCGACGTGCTCGGGCACCGCGACGTCGATGTCGAGTCCGAGGTCGAGCGCCCGCGCCGAGTGGGTCAGCGCCCCGACCGAGATGACGTCGACGCCGGTCGCCGCGATCGCCGCGACGGTGTCGAGCGACACGCCTCCCGAGGCCTCGACGAGCGCGCGTCCGGCGACGATGCCGACCCCGGTCACGAGTTCGTCCGGGGTGAAGTTGTCGAGCATGATCGTGTCGACCCCCGCAGCGACGACGGGTTCGATCTGATCGATGCGGTCCACCTCGACCTCGACGTGCACGGTGTGCCCGAGCCGCTGGCGGGCCTGGGCGATCGCGTCGCCGATGCCGATGCCGCCGGCCAGGAGCACCGCCAGGTGGTTGTCCTTGGCGAGCACGGCGTCGGAGAGCGAGGTGCGGTGGTTGTGTCCGCCGCCGCACCGGACGGCGTACCGCTCGAGTGCTCGGAGGCCGGGCGTCGTCTTCCGGGTGTCGACGATCCGCGCCGAGGTGCCCGCGGCGGCAGCGACGTGCGCCGCGGTGGTCGTCGCGATGCCCGACATCCGCTGCACCAGGTTGAGGGCGACCCGCTCGGCCCGCAGCACGGCACGCGCCGACCCGGTCATGGTCGCGAGGACGTCGCCCGCGACGAAACGCGTCCCGTCGGCGACGTGCACGACGGCGTGGATCGACGGGTCGACGGCGTGCATCACGGCGACGAACACCGCGCCGCCACTCAGCACGCCGGGCTCGCGCGCGCCGAGGGTCGCGGTCGCGGTCGCCTCGGCGGGGATGAGGGTCTCGCTGGTGACGTCGCCCCACGGTGCGTCCTCCTCGAGCGCGGTCTCGATCACGCGACGGAGCGCGTGCGGCGGGATGGTGCCGGGGTCGGTGGTCATGCGGGTACCTCCTGCGGGACGACTGCGGAGCCGTCGGTGCGTTCGTCCGTGTGCTCGTCGGGGTGTGCGTCGGTGTGGTCGGCGACCCAGGCGTACGAGGCCGGGGCGGTGGGGTCGGTGTCGGGGTGGTCGGTGCGGGCGTGCGCCCCGCGGGACTCGGTGCGGGCCTCGGCGGCGAGCGCGACGAGTCGCGCCAGGTCGAGCAGCGCACGGTCCTCGTGCTCGCGCACGCCCCCGCCGGTCGGCGCGGTCAGCGCGTCGAGCTCGCGGCGTGCGCTGGCCAGCCCGACGGCGTCACGGAGCAGCCCGACGCGGTCCGTCATGACGGACTGGACCGCCTGCCGGACGGCACCCAGGTCGTCGAGGTGGGTC
The DNA here is from genome assembly GCF_003234605.2 of Curtobacterium sp. MCPF17_021. NCBI lineage: Bacteria > Bacillati > Actinomycetota > Actinomycetes > Micrococcales > Microbacteriaceae > Curtobacterium > Curtobacterium sp. MCPF17_021. The sequence goes on from NZ_CP126252.1 coordinate 2,748,726, forward strand.
GTGCCTCCAGGCAGGGTCGGACGGGAGGAACGGATCGCGTCGGCCGCTCGAGGCACGCTGGTGACGTGGAGACCCGCGTCCCCGCGCAGGCGGAGCAAGCCGGGTCGCGGTGCGGCGACCGCGTCCGCTGCGCGGACCGCGAAGACGAGTCCCTCGAGCAGGGAGTTCGAGGCGAGCCGGTTGGCGCCGTGGACCCCGGTGCAGGCGGCTTCACCGACGGCGAGGAGTCCGGGCAGGCTGGTGCGGCCCTCGGCGTCGGTGGCGATGCCGCCCATCGAGTAGTGCGCGGCCGGTGCGACCGGGACGCCCTCGCGGGTCCAGTCGAAGCCGGCGGCGCGGGTGGCCCGGGTGAGTCCGGGGAACCGCGTGACCAGGAACCCGGCGTCGAGGCCGGTGGCGTCGAGGAGCACGGGCGCGCCGCCCTGGTCGCGCACCGCGGCGGCGATCCCCCGCGCGACGACGTCACGCGGGGCGAGCTCGGCGTCCGGGTGCACGTCGGTCATGAAGCGGTGCCCGGCGGCGTCGCGGAGGACGGCGCCCTCACCGCGGACGGCTTCGGACACCAGGCCGCCACCGGGGACGGCGAGCCGTGTCGGGTGGAACTGGACGAACTCCAGGTCGGCGAGGACGGCGCCGGCGCGCCAGGCGGCGGCGACCCCGTCACCGGTCGCGACCAGGGGGTTCGTCGTCTCGCGGTACAGGTGTCCGGCTCCCCCGGACGCGATGACGACGGCGTCCGCGTCGAGGCGGCGGGGTTCCTCGAGCAGGTCGAGGACGTCGACGCCGACGACCACCCCGCCGCGGACAACGAGGTCGGTCAGGCTCGTGCGCTCGAGGATCGTGACGTGCCGTCGGTGCAGTGCCGCGATGAGGGTGCGTTCGATCGCGGCCCCGGTCGCGTCACCGTCGGCGTGCACGACGCGCCACCGGCCGTGCGCGGCTTCTCGCCCGCGGGCGAGGTCGTCGCCGTACCGGTCGAGGGTCGCCGGGTCCGACGACCGGTCGAAGGGCACCCCGAGGGCGAGCAGGTCGCGGACGCGGGCCGGCCCGTCGGTGCACAGGACCTCGACGGCCCGGGCGTCGGCGCTGCCCGCCGCGGCGACGTGGGTGTCGGCCTGGTGCAGCGCCGCGGAGTCGTCGGCGCCGAGCGCCACCGCGATGCCGCCCTGGGCGTACGCGGTGGCACTGTCGGCGAGCGCCCCCTTCGTCACCAGGGTGACGTCGTGCAGGGCACTGGCGCGGATCGCTGCGGTCAGCCCGGCGATGCCGGAGCCGACGATGACGACGTGCACGGTGGTCTCCCTCGTTCGGTCGGGTCCGCGTCTCAGCCGCGCGGCTTGGCGGCGAGCATGCGCTCGAGCGCGACCTTGGCGTCGGCCTGCACGTCGGCGGGGACGACGATCTCGTTGAGGACCTCGCCGCGGACGAGTGCCTCGAGCACCCAGGCGAGGTAGCCCGGGTGGATCCGGTACATCGTCGAGCAGGGACAGACGACCGGGTCGAGGCAGAAGATCGTGTGCTGCGGGTACTCGGCGGCGAGCCGGTTCACCATGTTGATCTCGGTGCCGATCGCGAACGTCGTCGGCTCGGTGGCCGCGGCGACGGTCTTCCGGATCAGGTCGGTGCTGCCGGCGTGGTCCGCGGCGTCGACGACGGCCATCGGGCACTCCGGGTGCACGATGACCTGCACGCCCGGGTGCTCGCGGCGGGCCTGGTCGATCTGGTCGACGGTGAAGCGGCGGTGCACCGAGCAGAAGCCGTGCCAGAGGATGACCTTCGCCTCGAGCAGGTCCGCGGCCGTGTTGCCCCCACCCGGCAGGCGCGGGTTCCACATCGGCATCAGGTCGGTGCTGATGCCCATCGCCTTCGCGGTGTTGCGGCCGAGGTGCTGGTCGGGGAAGAACAGGACGCGCTGCCCACGCTCGAAGGCCCACTCGAGCACGGTCGCGGCGTTCGACGAGGTGCACACGATGCCGCCGTTGCGACCGCAGAAGGCCTTGAGGTCGGCGGCGGAGTTCATGTAGGTGACCGGGATCACGGGGACGCGGCCGTCGGCGTCGGGCTCGGTGCCGTACACCGCGGTCAGCTCCGCCCACGCGGCCTCGACGCTGTCGATGTCGGCCATGTCGGCCATCGAGCAGCCGGCGGCCAGGTTCGGCAGGATCACGCGCTGGTCGTCGCGCGCCAGGATGTCGGCCGTCTCGGCCATGAAGTGCACGCCGCAGAACACGATCGCCTCGGCGTCGGGTTTCGTCAGGGCGGCGTTCGCGAGCTGGAACGAGTCGCCGAGGAAGTCCGCGTGCCGGACGACCTCGTCGCGCTGGTAGAAGTGCCCGAGGACGACGACCCGGTCGCCGAGGGTGGCCTTCGCCCGCTCGATGCGCTCGTGGAGCTCGTCGGTCGGGGTCGTCTTGTACTCGTCGGGCAGGACGCCCTGGCGCGGGGCGCTCGTCGGGATGACGTCGGACATCGACGACCCCGGGCCGTACCCGGGGCGGGAGTCGAAGTCCCACGTCGGCATGGCGAGATCGGGCGTGCAGGTGCTGCCGCCGGCCTTGCCGTTGGAGATGAGTTCGATCGTCGTGGCGATGGACACGGGGCTTCCTATCGGTTCCGCTGCTGGTGCTGATCGGCCCCGGTCTGCAGCGGGCCGTTGTCCGCGTAGGCCAGGTCGGGGTTCGAGCGGTACAGCCGGGCCGGACGGTGCCGACCCCCGCTCGTGGTCTCGTCGGTCGGCAGGACCGCGTCGGTCTTCTCGACCTGCCGACGGAAGTTCGCGGGGTCGAGTGCACGGCCGAGCACCGCCTCGTACACGCCGCGGAGTTCGGCGAGGGTGAAGCGGTCACCGAGGAACGCCTGCGCGATCCGCGAGTAGGACATCTTGTTGCGCAGCCGCCACAGGGCGTACTCGACGATGCGGTCGTGGTCGAAGGCGAGGGGCGGGTGCTCGTCGGCCAGGAACCACCGGACGTTCCAGTCGTCGGGCACGACGTTCGCCTCGTCCGGGTGCACGAGTGCCCAGTACACGATCGACACCACGCGGCTCGGGGATCGTCCGACGTCCCCGAACGCGTAGAGCTGCTCGAGGTACCGCGGCTGGACGTTCGTCGTCTCGCGCAGTCGGGCGGCCGCGGAGTCCTCGAGCCCCTCGTCGTCGCCGACCCAGCCGCCGGGGAGCGCCCATGAACCCTCGAACGGTTCGGCGACGCGACGGACGAGCGGCATCCACAGCGCCGGGGCCCCGGTGTCGGGGTGCGGGCGCAGTGCGACGATCACGGTGGAGACCGCGACGCGGATGCCTGCTTCGTCCATGGTGGAGATAGTGTCAATCTGACTAGAAGTGTTCGGGTTGGGATGACACTATCACTGCCGACGCGGTGCGCTCGTCACGAGCCGGAAACAGATCGTCACGGGGCCGAAAACTCCCGAGGGGCCGCCGCGGTTAGCGTGGAGGACATGACGACGGTGACGAGGGTGCATGCCGTGGTGTCGGGGACGGTCCAGGGGGTCGGCTTCCGGTACTGGACCGCTCGGAAGGCGGACGGGCTCGACCTCGTCGGCTACGCGAGGAACCTCTGGGACGGCACGGTGGAGGTCGAGGCGGAGGGACCCTCGGTCGCCGTCGACTCGTTGGTCGAGTGCCTGCGCACCGGGCCACCGTCGGCGACCGTGACCGACGTCAGCCTGCGGTCGGTGGTACCGCACGGCGACACCGACGGGTTCGCGATCCTGCACTGAGCCGACGTGCGTGGGAGCTGCGCCGGCGACCGGCCGGCTCGGCACCGATCGTTCACCTGCGGATGTCGGAGCGAAGCGGAATAATCGCATCCACTCAGGGAGTTGGCCTGTCTGCGCGTCCTGCGCCACACCCGTTCCACCCGTCGTGACCCACCAGGAGCACCCGCATGACCCAGGCCGTCGATTCCGCCCCCCGCACGGGAAGCGTCTCGCAGCCGTCCGCTGCCGAGACCCGACTCGTGATCGGGCTGCTGCTCGTCTCCGCGTTCGTCGTCATCCTCAACGAGACCATCATGGGCGTGGCCCTGCCCCGGCTCATGGACGACCTGGACATCAGCGCCGCGACCGGCCAGTGGCTGACCACCGGCTTCCTGCTCACCATGGCGGTCGTCATCCCGATCACCGGGTTCCTGCTGCAGCGCTTCAACACCCGACCGGTGTTCGTCTGGGCGATGGGCCTGTTCTCGGTCGGCACGCTGATCGCCTTGCTCGCGCCGGGCTTCACCGTCCTGCTCGTCGGCCGCATCGTGCAGGCCAGCGGCACCGCGATCATGATGCCGCTGCTCATGACGACGGTCCTGACCCTCGTCGACCCCGCGCACCGTGGCCGCATCATGGGGAACATCTCGATCGTCATCTCGGTCGCTCCGGCCATCGGCCCGACGATCTCCGGCCTGATCCTCAACGCGTTCTCGTGGCGCTGGCTGTTCGGCTTCGTGCTGCCCATCGCGATCGCGGCGCTCATCCTCGGCATGGTCAAGGTGCAGAACGTCTCGACGCCGCGCAAGGCGCCGATCGACGTCGTCTCGGTCGTGCTCTCCGCCTTCGCGTTCGGCGGCATCGTCTACGGCCTGTCCAGCATCGGCGAAGCCGGCACGACCGGTCCGCTCGTCCCGGTGACCGCCCTGGTCGTCGGTGCCGTCGCCCTCGCGGTGTTCATCGTCCGGCAGACGCGCCTGCAGCGCACCGACAGCGCCCTGCTCGACCTGCGCACCTTCCGCACCCGTGGCTTCACGGTGCCGATCGTCGCGATGGGCCTGAGCTTCATGGCGATGTTCGGCACGCTCATCCTGCTGCCGATCTACCTGGAGCGCGTCCTCGGCCTCGAGGTCCTGCAGGTCGGCCTGCTGCTGCTCCCCGGTGGGCTGCTGATGGGCCTGCTCTCCCCCATCGTCGGGCGCATCTACGACCGCCGTGGCCCGCGCGTGCTGCTGATCCCCGGATCGATCATCGTCAGCGCCGTGCTCTGGGCGCTCTCCACCGTGGGCGTCGACACCAGCGTGTGGTTCGTCCTCGGTGCGCACGTGGTGCTGAGCATCGGCCTGGCCCTGACCTTCACGCCGCTGTTCACCGCGGCGCTCGGCGGGCTGCCCCCGAAGCTGTACTCGCACGGCAGCGCGGTGCTCGGCACGGCGCAGCAGCTCGCCGGTGCGGCGGGCACGGCCCTGTTCGTCACGCTGCTGACGATCGGTGCGGCCACCGCCGTCGAGGGCTCCGGTGCCCGTGGGGTCCAGGTGGCCACCGCCTCGGGCGTCAGCACCGCCTTCATGGTCGGCGCGATCATCTCGCTGTTCGGCATCCTGGCGTCGGTGTTCGTCCGCCGGCCCGAGGTGCCCGAAGGCGCGCCGACGCCCCCGCCCGTGCACTGACCGACGAGCCTCGCGCACTGACCGACGAGCATGGCCGGACGCCGAACCCGTGACGGGACCGGCGCCCGGCCCGCTCCCGTCGCTGGCCCGCGTGGCAGGGTGGGCGCCATGCGGTCGACGACGAGCGAGCTCAACTGGTCCGGCACGGTCACGTACACGGCCGAACGGGTCGTCCGCCCGTCGTCGATCGGTGAGGCCGCCCAGGTCGTGGCCGACGCCGATCGGGTGCACGGCCTCGGCACCCGGCACTCGTTCAACGACGTCGCCGACACCGCTGGCACCCTGCTCGACCTGACCGGCATCCCCACCGACCTGGTCGTCGACGCCGAGCACCGCACCGTCACGCTCGGGGCCGGCACCCGGTACGGCGACGTCGCGGCCGACATCGACCGTGCCGGGTTCGCCCTGCACAACACGGGGTCCCTGCCGCACATCTCGGTCGGCGGTGCGGTCGCGACGGGCACCCACGGCTCCGGCACGACACTGGGGTCGCTCGCCACCGCGGTGCGCGCGTTCGAGGTGCTCGGTCCGGACGGCTCCGCCCGGACTCTCGACCGGACGGACCCCTCGTACGACGGTGCCGTGCTGCACCTCGGACTGCTCGGCATCGTGACCCGGGTGACCCTCGACGTGGAACCTGCCTACCGGATGCGTCAGGACGTCTACGGCGCGATCCCCTGGGACACCTTCACGGCGAACGTCGCCGAGGTGCACGCCGCCGCGTACTCGGTGTGCGCCTACACCGTGTTCGGCGACGCGATCACCGAGGTCCTGGTGAAGTCGCGCGTGCCCGACGGCGCCGAGGACGTGCCGGTGCCCGAAGCGCTGGCCGGCGCACGCCGCCTGCCCGGCACCCCCGGCGACGACCACCGGACCGCGCGCGACGGCTCGATCGGCCCGTGGTGGGACCGCCTGCCGCACTTCCCGATCGGGTCCGTCCCGAGCCACGGGTCCGAGGTGCAGAGCGAGCACTTCGTCCCGCTCCGGCACGCGGCGGCCGCCCTCGACGCGCTCCGGGGGCTCGCCGACCGGATCCAGCCGCACCTGCACGTCTGCGAACTCCGGACGATGGCCGCGGACGACCTCTGGCTCAGCCCGACCCAGGGCGAGGACGTCCTCTGCATCGCGTTCACCTGGAAGAAGCACCCGACCGAGGTCGCCGCGATCCTGCCCGACCTGGAGTCCCGGCTCGCAGCCTTCGACGGCCGACCACACTGGGGCAAGATGAGCTCCCTCGACCACGCGGCGATCGCCGGGCTGTACCCGCGGCTGGCGGACTTCCGCGACCTCGTCGCCCGGGCCGACCCGGAGCGGACGTTCGCATCCGCGTTCGGCGAGCGCGTGCTCGGGACCTGAGCCGGGCCTCCAGGCCGTGCCCCGCTAGCCGGTGGTGAACGCGAGCGGCGTGATCGTCCGCGTCTCGCCGTCCCAGTGCCGGACGCCGCCGACGTCGAGCGTCTCCGGCAGCGGCACGGCGCGCAGCGCAGCGACGGCGCGCGGCAGGTCCTCGTCACGCACCCGGCGGGCCAGCGTGACGTGCGGCGACCAGTGCCCGGGCACCGACGTCTCGACGCCGCCGGGCGCGACCGTGTGCACCTCGCCGTGGAAGGTCGTGAGCGCCGCGTCGAGGACCACCGCGCGCACGAGGACCGACCGACCGGCACCCGCGGGGAAGAGCAGGAGCCCGCCGAGCCGGATCGCGGTCGGGACCGACGTGCGGAACCCGGCCGGCACGGGCAGCGTGTCCCCGGCGGCCAGGGTGACGTGCGGGGCGTTCGACGGCGACGGGTGCCGACCGAGGCTCGGCAGGTCGGCGTCGATCAGGGCCTGCCAGGCGGACCGCACGGCGGCGTCGGACTCCGGGCCGAGGACGAGTTCGATGCTGCGCACGATCCGAGTCAACCAAGTCGTGTCGGGACGCGTGCTCCGACGCAGGCGGCACGGATCGAGTGCTGCGTAACACGACGGAACGGAACTCGCACCGGGGGTGGACCGCACGTCACACTCGTCTCCACGCCGCGGACCACCGCGGCTCCCCCACACGCACTGCCCACGAGGAGCACCAGCATGTCCGCAGCCCCCGCACTGCCCGAGAAGCCGAAGGGCAAGCGCCCGATCGGCTGGATCGTCGCCGCCGCGATCGTCGTCGTGGCGATCGTCGTCGCCGTCGTCGTCGGCGCCCTCCGCTCCGGGAGCAACGACGCCGGTGCCGCCGGTGACGCCGCCCCGAAGACCGTCACGATCGGTGTCGCGGACAAGTCGCTCGGCTACTGGAGCACGTACACGAAGCTCGCGAAGGACAAGCTCAACGTCACCGTCAAGCTGACGAACTTCTCGGACTACTCGCTGCCGAACCCCGCCCTCAAGGACGGTCAGCTGGACATCAACCAGTTCCAGCACATCCAGTACCTGGCGGACTACAACGTCACCTCGAACGACGACCTGCAGCCGATCGGTTCGACCGCCGTCTACCCGCTGCCGCTCTACGCGACGAAGTACGACAAGCCGTCCGAGCTGCCCGCGAACGCCAAGGTCGCGATCCCGAACGACTCCATCAACCAGGCCCGTGCGCTCCTGATCCTGCAGGCGGCCGACCTCATCACCCTGAAGGACGGCGGCTCGGCGTTCTCCACCGCGGACGACATCGAGACGAAGAAGGTCGACGTCCAGCCCCTCGACGCCTCGCAGACCGCGAACGCGCTGCAGCAGGGCTCCGTCGCCGCCGCCGTCGTGAACAACAACTTCGCCACCGCCGCCGGCCTGCCGATCTCGGACGCGATCTACCAGGACGACCCCTCGAGTGCGAGCGCCGCCCCGTACGTGAACGTCTTCGCCGTCCGCGACGAGGACAAGGGCAACAAGACCTACCTCGACCTGGCGGAGCTGTTCCAGGACGACGCCGTGCAGAAGGCCTTCGCGAAGGACCTGCCCGAGGCCGTCGCCCGCGACGAGAGCGCCTCGAAGCTGCAGGACGAGCTCGCCCAGGTCGAGCAGGACGCGAAGGCGGCCAAGCAGTAGTGCCGGTCCTCGTCGAACTCCGCGGCGTCTCGAAGCACTACCGCCGCGCCGACACCGGCGAGACCGTGGTGGCCGTCGAGGACGTCTCCCTGGACGTGCACCAGGGAGAGGTCCTCGGCGTCATCGGGTACTCCGGTGCCGGCAAGTCCACCCTGGTCCGCCTGGTCAACGCGCTGGAACTGCCGAGTTCCGGCACGGTGACCGTCGCGGGCCGCGAACTGACGGCGATCCCCGAGCGGGACCGCCGTCTGGCGCGTCGCAACATCGGGATGATCTTCCAGCAGTTCAACCTGTTCCGGTCCCGCACGATCGCCGGCAACGTCGCGTACCCGCTCAAGGTCGCAGGCGTGCCGAAGGCCGAGCGGAACCGTCGCGTCGCCGAGCTGCTCGACTTCGTGGGCCTGCTCGAGCGCGCCCACGCCTACCCGGAGCAGCTGTCCGGCGGGCAGAAGCAGCGCGTCGGCATCGCCCGCGCCCTCGCCGCGTCGCCCGACCTGCTGCTCGCCGACGAGGCGACCAGCGCCCTCGACCCGGAGACCACCTCCGAGGTGCTCGCGCTGCTCCGCCGCGTCAACCGGGAGCTCGGCGTCACCATCATCGTGATCACGCACGAGATGGACGCGGTCCGGCAGATCGCCGACCGGGTCGCCGTGATGGAGCAGGGGCGGGTCGTCGAGGTCGGGGACGTCTACGACGTGTTCTCGACGCCGAAGACCGGTGCCGCGCAGCGCTTCGTCCGCACCGCGCTGCACGACCGGCCCTCCCCCGAGACGCTCCGGCGCCTGCGGGACCGCCACCCGGGTCGGCTCGTCACGGTGCAGATCACCGACGAGGCCGGGCTGCAGAACCGCATCGACGCCGCGTTCCGCGCCGCCGGGGTCACCGCCGAACTCGTCTACGGCGGGGTCGGCGAGATCCGGGAGCGTCGGATCGGGTCGCTCACCTACGAACTGAGCGCGCCCGGCGCCGAGCCCGACGCCATCGATCGCGCGATCGCCGCACTCCGCGCCGACGGCGTCACGACCGACGAGGAGGCCGCCGCGTGAACAACAACTCGTTCCAGAGCGTGATCGACACGTTCGACGTCTTCCTCGCCGCGATCCGCGACACCATCGTGATGTCGCTGATCTCGCTGGTCATCGCCGGGGTCATCGGCCTCGCGCTCGGCCTGCTGCTCTACGCGACCCGGCCGGGCAACGTCCTCGGCAACCGCACCGCGTACACGGTGCTCAACGTGTTCGTGAACCTGATCCGCCCGATCCCGTTCGTGATCTTCCTCGCCGCGATCGCGCCGCTGTCGCGGGTCGTCGTGCAGACCACGATCGGTGTCCCCGCGGTCACCTTCGCGATCTCGTTGGCCGCGGCCTTCGCGGTGTCCCGGATCGTCGAGCAGAACCTGCTGTCGGTCGACCCAGGCGTCGTCGAGGCTGCTCGGGCCTCGGGTGCGCACCCGGTCTCGATCCTGCTGACCGTGCTCATCCCCGAGGGTCTCGGCCCCCTGATCCTCGGCTACACGTTCATCTACATCGGCATCGTCGACATGACGGCGCAGGGTGCGCTGATCGGTGGCGGCGGACTCGGCGAGTACGCGATCACCTACGGCTCGCAGCGCTACGACTGGTGGGTGGTCTACGTCTCGGTGGCGGCGATCGTCGTCATCGTGCAGCTCGGCCAGTTCATCGGCAACCGCTTGGCGCGGGCGACGCTGCGTCGCTGACGCTTGCTCGCGGGCTCTGAGGGCAACCGCCTGGAGGCCCGGTGCCGGTCCACGAGACCGGCACCGGGCCTCCGGTGCGTCGCCGCCCGGACGGACGCGCCCAGCGTCGTGCGCCGAGCGGTCACGACTCCCCGCTCATCTCCGCCGAGGTCGCACGAACCGTCGCCCGGCGCCCCCGCAACCGACAGTTCGGGACCACTCGGGGCCGCGCACACGGCACGTCGTGCGACCTCGACACGGGCTGCCGAGCGGTCACGACTCCCCGCTCACCTCCGCCGAAGTCGCACGAACCGTCGCCCGACGCCCCCGCAACCGACAGTTCCTGACCACTCGGCGGCACACACGCGGCATGTCGTGCAACCTCGCCACGCGCCCGCCGACGCTCCCGACGGCCCACCGCCGAGCGGTCACGACTCCCCGCTCACCTCTGCCGAGGTCGCACGAACCGTCGCCCGGCGCCCCCGCAACCGACAGTTCCCGACCACTCGGCGCCGCGCACACGGCATGTCGTGCGACCTCGGCACGCGCCGCCGACGCGCCCGACGGCCCACCGCCGAGCGGTCGGAACTCCCCGCTCACCTCCGCCGAGGTCGCACGAAGTGTCGGCTGGCGTCTCCGCAACCGACAGTGCCCGACCACTCGGCGATGCGCACGCGGCATGTCGTGCGACCTGGGCGGCCGACACGAGCGGCCGACGGCGCGGGTCAGGCGGCGGGAGCCTCGACGGTGGTGACGGCGCCGGTCTCGCCGGGGTGCTCGTAGTGGGCACGGACCAGGATCGGGCGGTGGTCGGAGATGCCGGCCGGCAGGGTCTCGACGCCCGCGATGTGCAGGCCGACGCTCGTCGCGAAGTCGAAGTGGCCCGTGAACTTGCGGTAGCGCAGGTACGTCGGCTGGTCGGACAGCGACAACGCGAACCCGCCCTGCTCGATCTTGCGGCGCAGGTTCGTCTGGAACCACGGGTAGTTGAAGTCGCCGACCATGACCGCGGGGACGTCCTTCGCCAGCTCGCGCAGGAACTGGTGCGCGGCCTCGATCTGCTTGCGGCGCAGGGAGTTGGTCGCGGTCAGTGGCGAGGCGTGGAACGACGCGACGACGACCTCGGCATCGGCCTCGGTGTCGCGCAGGTGCATCGCGATGAGCCGTTCGTGCGCGGGCGCGAGGACCCGGTCGTGCAGCGACTTCTGCAGCGAGTGGATGCTGAAGTCCTGCACCTCGAAGCGGTCGTCGCGCTTGTAGATCGCGAGCCCGAGTCGGTTGGTGCGGGTCGACGCGGCGAGCGAGAGGCCGCCGATCGACGGTGCGAGGTCGTTGCTGTCGCACTCCTGCACGCACAGGACGTCGGCGTCGGACGCCTCGGCCAGTGCGGCGAGCTCGCTGTTCGCGGTGTGCTCGCGGAGGTTGTAACTGACGACACGGAGCTGCGTGGGCTGCACGGTCTGCTCTGATGCGATCGTGCTCTGCTGCTCTGGCGCGGCCATGCTGCCTTCCTGTCCGGGTGTTCCGGTCACCCTGCCGCGGTCACCGTACTCGGGTACCGCGGACGGTTGCTGAGACTGTAACGCCTGCCGGGTTTCGTCCGTGTGACCGTGACGGAAACGGACAGCGGCGGGATCAGGCGCGGACACGGCGGACCGGGCGGACGGTGTCACCCGCTGTGCGACTCATCAGGATGCCCTCCACGCAGGCGACCACGAGCAGGGCGGCGATGACCCAGAACGCGGCCGCGTACGGCCCGTCGCCGCCCAGCCCGGAGGCCGCGCGGATGACCACGGCGGCGACGGCGACACCGAAGCCCGCGGCGGTCTGCTGCAGCGTCGACGACAGCGTGTTCGCGGGGGTCATGTCGGCCTGCTCGACGTCGGCGAAGGCGATGGTGTTGTACGCCGTGAAGCCCACGGAGCGGGCAGCACCACTGACGACGAGCAGGATGGCGAGCAGCCAGAACGGGGTGTCCTCGGTCATGAACGCCATCGTGACCACGGTCAGCGCGGCGACGGCCGACGACACGATGATCACCGGGCGGTAGCCGAACCAACGGAGGAACGGGGTCGTCATCGGCTTGATGCCGAGGTTGCCGACGAACACCCACAGCACGGCGGACCCGGCGAGCACGGCGCTCCAACCCCAGGCGTCCTGGAACAGCAGCGGGAGCACGAACGGCACCGCGGACACCGCCAGGCGGAACAGGCCGCCGCCGGCGTGCGACACCCGGAAGGTCTCGAGCCGGAACGCGTCGAGCCCCATGATCGGGTGCGGAGCCCGGCGGAAGTGCCGGATCGCGAGCCAGCAGCACACCGCGCCGAGGACCCCGGAGACGACGACCGCGGTGACCGGCACGACGTCGAGCGCGAGCAAGGACGCCATGACCACGAGCGAGCCGAGCCCGACGCAGGCGAGCAGCGACCCCAACCAGTCGAACGGCACCCGCTGCGCCGCACGCTCCTGCGGCACGAGCACCAGGGCGGCGACGAAGGCGATGACGCCGAGCGGGATGTTGATGAGGAAGATCCAGTGCCACGACAGCGTCTCGACGAGGACCCCGCCGATGAACGGCGCGATGATCGGTGCGGCGAGGGCCGGCCAGGTCAGGATGGCGATGGCGGTGACGAGTTGTTCGCGCCCGGCGCTCCGGAGCACGACGAGCCGGCCGACGGGCACCATGAGCGCTCCACCGAGCCCCTGCAGGATGCGCCACAGCGTCAGCTCGACCAGCCCGGTGGACAGCGCGCACAGGGCGGACGCGATCGTGAACAGCGCGATGGCCCCGGCGAAGACGGTCCGGGAACCGATCCGGTCGGTGAGCCAGCCGGACACCGGGATGAACACCGCGAGGGTCACGAGGTACGCGGTGATCGTGACGCCCACCGCGGCGGAGTCGACCCCGAGGTCACGCCCCATGGCCGGGGCGGCGGTCGCCAGGATCGTGCCGTCCAGGAGCTCCATGAAGAAGGTCCCGGCCACCAGCACGGCGACCGCCGTGCTGCGCGTCCGTCGTCTGGGTGTCGTCGCCGTCGTCGTCATCGCCCACCGAGACTATGCCCGCGGACGTCCGCGCCGTCACGGACGGGCCGCCCACCGGACGCGTCGCAGCGCGCACGACGCGGGACGGGCCTCCAGGCGCAGTTCCGGGCGATCCTCATGCTCGGGCCGACTACCCTGGCCGGGTGCCGACCCGACCACCCGAACGCCGCGGAACTCGCGCGTGAGCCGCACCGACAGCGCCGGTGTGGTCGCCGCGGGCACGGTCAGCGGCCGACGACGTGTCCTGGACACCGTCGCCTCCCTGCCGGTGTGGGCGGCGGTCCTGCTCGTCTGGACGGGCGGCCGGGTCCTGTCGACCCTGTGGCTCGCGCTCGCGTACCCGCTCATCGGTCGTGCACTGCCGGGCAACGCGATCTGGGGCAACGAGCACGGGTTCGGCGCGTTCCTGGTGGCCTGGGACGGGCAGTACTACGAGCAGATCTCGCTGCACGGGTACCCGGACGCGCTGCCGCTCGACGCCGCCGGCAACGTCGCGCAGAACGCCTGGGCCTTCCTGCCGGCGTTCCCCTTCACGATCCGGGCGCTGACCGCCTCGACCGGGGTGCCATTCGAACTCGGCGCACCGCTCGTCGCGATCGTCGCCGGACTGCTCGCCACCTACCTGCTGCACCGCCTGGTGCGGGACCGTGCCGGGCACGCCGCCGCGATGTGGGCGGTCTTCTTCTTCAGCTGCGGTCCGCTGTCGTTCCTGCTGCAGGTCGGGTACGCGGAGAGCATGTTCCTCGCGCTGTCGTTCGGAGCGCTGCTCGCCCTGGAGCGTCGGCGCTACGGGCTCCTGACGGCACTCGGCGTGGCCGCGGCGTTCACCCGCCCCGGTGCCCTGGCGATCCCGCTCGTGCTCGGTGTCGTCGCACTCGTGCGGTGGGTCCGTGCACGGCGCGAGACCGGCCGGGTGCTCGAGGGCTTCCCGCTCCGCGAGCAGGTCCGGGTCGTCGCCGCGGGGCTGACCATGGTCCTCGCGGGGCTCGCCTGGCCGGTGATCGCCTCGCACGCCACCGGGACACCGAACGCCTACCTGGAGACCGAGATGTCCTGGTGGGTGAACTTCATCGGCCGCGTGGACTTCGTGCCGCTGACGCCGTGGTTCCTCATCGCGGGCCGCTGGCTCGGCGTGGGCGGGATCCTGATCGTGGTGTTCCTGCTCGTCGCGTACCCGATCTGGCTGCTCCGCCGCTCGACGCTGCGGCTCGGGCCCACGACGGTGCTGTACTCGGCCGCGTACGCGCTGTACATCTTCGCGGTGTCGCTGCCGATGGCCTCGACCCCGCGGCTGCTCATGCCGCTCGCGCCGCTGTTCGGGTCGCCCGAGCTGGTCGCGAAGCCCTGGATGCGGTGGACCTTCGTGACGGCCGCGCTGGCCGGGCAGCCGGTCCTGGTCGCGGTGCTGTGGCTGCTCGGCCCTCCGTGAGCGGCTGACGCACAGCACTCGCAGGCACGTGCCCGGACATGACGCGACGCCGCCGTCCGGACAGGACGACGGCGTCACGCGTCAGGCGTCTCGCCTCAGAGCTCGACCGTGCCGTGGTCGCCGGTGTCCGGCTGGCTCTGCTTACCGAGCGCCGCCTTGAACATCTGCACCAGGCTGCCGACCGGCCCGGTGTCCTGGGTCCAGTACTCGACCGAGACCCCCTCGACCGTGAGCAGCCGGATCGACGGGTCCTGACGGCCCTCGGGGAACCAGGCCTCGGCGAACGGGGACCACAGCTCGTCGACGACCGAGTCGTCCTGGGTCACGGTCGCGGTCCCGGCGATGGAGAGGTACCCGCCCTGCGACTCGATCGAGACGTTGACGTGCGGGTTCCGCGCGATGTCCTCGACCTTCTCGCTGCCGTCCTGCACCAGGAACCGCAGGGTCCCGTGGAACGTCTTGTCCTGCACCGCGAGGGGCCTGGCGTGCAGGTTCCCGTCCTCGCTCACCGTGGTGAGCAGTGCCGTGTGGGCGCCGTGGACGATGTCCGAGATGGCGGCGCGCTGGTCCGTCTGTGTGTCGGTCATGGTGCTCCTTTGCGTCATGCGCCCCGCTCCGCCGACGTGCGACCGTCGGTGCACGGGGCCGTACCGTTCCGACCAGTGTGCCCCTCCCGCGCTGGACGCGTCAGCCCGGCGCGTCGACGTGGTCCGGTCGCGGTCGGCCTGGAGGCCCGGTGCACGCCCGCCACGCCGCCCCCGCCCGGCGCGCGCCGGCCTCCGAGCCGTGCATGCGTGTGCAGGAAGCGACACCACACGCGTCGATCGACAGGTGGAACGTCGTTGCATGCACACGCACCGGATGCGTGTGCATCGAGCGACCGGACACGAGTCGATCGACGCGCGGATCGTCGGAACATGCGCACGCACGGAACCGGCGGGCGGCCCCGTGGGCGGGCCAGCCGGCGTCAGGCGGGTTCGCGGATCGTGGTCTCGACGTCGACGACCTGCGGGATCTTCGGCATCGAGGCGAAGCCGAACGCCACGGGCGGGTCGAGCGGTGCCAGGTCCCCGAGGGGCTCCCCCGCCCAGGTCCCCCGCACGCCGGTGACGTCGTGCGCCCCGGTCACACCGTAGTACTCGCGGCGACCGTTGCCCGCCGAGCCCGCGGTCCCGGACCCGGGCGCGAGCAGCCGTGCCACGGGGTCGATCGCGGCGAGCCAGCGCGGGTCGCGGGCGATCGGCTTCGGGACGATGCGCAGGATCCGGCCGAGCGGCGAGATGCCGCCGACGTCGATCGAGGCCTGCAGTGCCCCGGCGGACAGCTCGAGCCCGCTGGCGGTGCGGCGGGCCCGGACGTCGACGACCGAGACCGTGTCGAAGCGGTAGGTGCCGGAGACGTACGCGGCGACGATCTCGTCGGGCGCGAGCAGCACGCTGGTGCCGTCGGGGAGTTCGAGGAACACGTCCGTGAACGGCCCGAACGGCGAGCGGTCCCACATCCCGACGACGATCCGGACGCCCGAGGTGGTGCCGACGCCCATGATCCGGCCGCGGAACCGGCGTTCGACGACGGAGTCGGAGGCGTGACCAGCAGCGGGACCGGAGGCGTGGTCGGGGCGTGACGACATGCCCTGGACCGTACCCGCGGCGCCCGTGAGCCGATCTCGGCGGCCGCCCCGGGCCTCCCGGCCGTTGCCCGCGCCCCGCACGGACCGGAACCTGGACGCAAGACCCCGGAGCGGGCCCGATCGCTAGGCGACGGGGACGGGCTGCGCCAGCAGCTCGCGCACGCGGGGCGCGACCTCGGTGCCGTAGAGCTCGATCGACCGCATCATGTCGGCGTGCGGCAGGCGACCCGTGGCGTACCGCATGTCGAAGCGCGAGGCGCCGAGGATCCGCATGTTGCGCGCGACCTTGCGTGCGACGGTCTCCGGCGACCCGACGTAGAGGGACCCACCGGCCGACAGGCTCGCGCGGTAGCCGGCGACGTCGAGGGGCGGCCAGCCGCGCTCCCGGCCGAGCTGGTCGGTGACGGCCTTGTGGTACGGCCAGTAGCGCTCGGCGGCCTCTTCGTCGGTGGCGGCCACGAAGCCCGGCGAGTGCATGGCGATGGGCTGCTGCGGCAGGTCGAGCTGCGCGAGGGCCTGGCGGTACAGGCGCGAGAACGGGGCGAACTGGGCCGGCTGCCCGCCGATGATGGCGAGGAACAGCGGCAGGCCGTACGACGCGGCACGGATGACCGACTGCGGGGAGCCGCCGACACCGATCCAGGTCGGGATGGCACCGTGCTCGAGCTTCGGGAAGACGTCCTGGTCGACCAGGCCCGCGCGCTTCGTGCCGGACCAGGTGACGGCGTCGCCGCCGCGCAGGGCCGACCAGAGCTGGAGCTTCTCCTCGAACAGGACCTCGTAGTCGCTCAGCTCGTAGCCGAACAGGGGGAACGACTCGGTGAAGGAGCCACGCCCCAGGATGACCTCGGCGCGACCGTTCGACAGGGCGTCGACGGTGGCGAAGCGCTCGTACACGCGGACGGGATCGTCGGAGGACAACACGGTGACCGCGGAGCCCATCCGGATGCGCTCGGTGCTGGCGGCGATCGCGGCGAGGACGACCTCGGGGGCGCTCACGACGAAGTCGGCCCGGTGGTGCTCCCCGACGCCGATGAAGTCGACGCCGACCTGGTCGGCGAGGACGGCCTGGTCGACGACGTCGCGGATGCTCTGCGCGTCGGACTGCAGGCTGCCGTCGGCGCGCTCGGTGACGTCACCGAAGGTGTCGAGGCCGAGCTGCAGCGGTCCGATCCGGTCGGGTGCGGGCGGCGGGACGTCCGAGGGACGGTCGGTGCCGAATGCGTTGCTCATGGTGTCCTCCTGGTCGCACTTCCATGCGTTTGCATCAACATAGCACGGCGGCGGCGTGCGCGCACGGGGGCCTGGGCCGCGCCCGGACCGGGGTCGACCAGCCCGCACGAGTACGGTCACCCGCATGCCGAACCTCCCCGACCAGACCGGACGCCGCATCGTCGTCACCGGGTCCAACAGCGGCACCGGACAGGAGGCCGCCCTGCGCCTCGCCGGAGCCGGCGCCAGCGTCGTGCTCGCCGTCCGCAGCACCGAGAAGGGCGAGACCGCCGCCGCCGGCATCCGCGCCGCCCACCCCGCAGCCGACGTGGAGGTCCGCGAACTCGACCTGGCCGACCTGGCGAGCGTCCGCCGCTTCGCCAGCGGCATCGTCGACGAGGAACGTCCGATCGACGTCCTGGTCAACAACGCCGGCGTGATGGCGCCGCCGGAGCGCTTCGAGACCGTCGACGGCTTCGAGCTGCAGTTCGGCACGAACTTCCTCGGCCCGTTCGCCCTGACGAACCTGCTGCTGCCGTCGCTGCTGCGCGCCGGGGCTGCTCGGACCGGTGCGCCCCTTGCCGAGGCACCCCGGGTCGTCACGATGTCGAGCCTCGCCGCGATCCCCGGCCGGATCCGCTTCGCCGACCTGCAGTGGGAGCGCGGCTACAACGGCTGGCGCGCCTACGCGCAGTCGAAGCTCGCCGACCTGCTGCTCGCGCTGCACCTGCACCGGCTGACCGTCGAGGCCGACGTGCCCCTGGTCAGCACCGCCGCCCACCCCGGCTACACCCGGACGAACCTGCAGGCCGCCGGACGCTCGCTCGGTCGGTCGAAGCCGGTGCGGTCGAGCAACCGCGCGCTGCCGTTCACCCAGGCGGTCGAGCAGGGCACCGAACCGCTGCTCTACGCGGCGGTCGGTCCGAACGCCGTGGGCGGCGCGTACTACGGCCCCTCGGGTCCGTTCGGCATGACCGGTCCGACCACCACCGTGTCGATCCCCGGGTCCGCGCGGAGTGCCGACCTCGCCCGCTCGCTCTGGGCCGTCGCCGAGGACCTCACCGGGACGCGCCCGCCGCTCTAGCAGAGACGCCGGCGTCTCGCCAAGACGCCGGCGTCTCGCCAAGACGCCGGCGTCGCGCCAGGACGCCTCCAGCTCCACGAGACGCCGCTGAATCCGGAGGCGTCTCGCGCACCTGGCGGCGTCGAACGGGCACGCCGGCGTCTCGCGGAAGGCCCGGGGCGGGTCCGGCACGTCGCCAGCGTCAGGCGCGGTGCAGCTCCACCGACCCGTCCAGCTTCCCGGGTTCGGTCAGGCGGGCGTGCTGCAGGACGGTGCGGCCCGGCGCGATCGCCGCGGCGACGATCGACAGGGTCGTCATGTGTCCCTCGGCCTCGTGCACGTCGCGGAGGATCGCGTCGGGGTGGTCGCTCGGCAGCGCCGCGGACTCCGCCAGCACGCCGAACCAGCCGCCCCAGCCGTCGCCGGCGTCGCCACCGGAGTCCACGGCGCGGAGTTCGTCGAACGGGCCGAGCACCGGCGGGCCGGCCGGGGCTTCGACCGCGCGGAAGGCCTCGAGCCACCGACCGATGCGCGGCGCCGCGGGGTCGTCGGCCGCACCGTGCGTGACCATGTGGACGCCGGGGCCGAGGTCGGTGGTGCGGACCTGTTCGCCGTCCCAGGTCAGCACCGAGGCACCCTCGGCCGTGGCGCGCACCAGGTTGAAGGCCCGCGTGGTCGGCAGCGTGCCGTCGTGTCCGGGCAGCAGGCCGTCGGCGACGGCGTCCACCGGCACCACGCCGCGGGTCGTCCACGTGCCGTCGACGCTCGTCACGGGTTCGGCGCGGTTGAGCACCACGGCCAGGCCGGCACGGTCGGACGCCGCGAGCCACGCACCACCGGCGGAGCGGTCACGGACACCTCGGAGGTCCGGGTCCCGGTCCGGCCACCAGGCAGCGGGCGGGTCCCACGGGCGCTCGGGCGACTCGTCCCGCAGGGCGAGCACGGTGACGGGCCATGCGGACCCGGGGTCGACGCGGACGACGACGGTGCACATGCCGTCGATCCTCGCACGTGGCCCCGGTAGCGTGAGCCAGGTGAACGCAGCAGCAGAGCGCGCCCTGACCGTCATCGTGGGGATCACCGGGGGCATCGCCGCCTACAAGGCCGTCGGGGTCGTCCGCGACCTCGTCAAGCGCGGCCACGACGTGCACGTCGTCCCGACCGAGGGCGCCCTGCGCTTCGTCGGACTGCCGACGCTCGAGGCCCTCAGCCGCAACCCCGTCACCACGAGCGTGTGGGACGACGTCGCCGAGGTGCGCCACGTCGCGCTCGGTCGCCGCGCCGACCTGGTCGTCATCGCACCAGCCACCGCCGACTCGTTGGCGCGGATGGCGCACGGCCTGGCGAGCGACCTGCTCGGCACGACGCTGCTCGCGACCGAGGCACCCGTGGTGGTCGCCCCGGCGATGCACCCGCAGATGTGGGAGCACCCCGCGACCCGTGCGAACGTCGCCACGCTGCGTGACCGCGGCGTCCACCTGGTCGGCCCGGTCGTCGGCGCGCTCACCGGCGACGACGCGGGCATCGGTCGGATGGCGGAGCCCGAGGACATCGTCGCCGCAGCGCTCGCCGTGCTCGACCAGCACCCCGCCCCGGCCGGCCGCCGCAGTGCGGACACCGGCACCGCGTCCAGCACCGGAGCCCGTGGTGAACAGGGCGACCTGGCCGGCGTCCGTGTCGTCGTCAGCGCGGGCGGCACCCGCGAGCCCTTCGACCCGGTGCGGTTCGTCGGCAACCGCTCGAGCGGCCGTCAGGGCATCGCGATCGCCGCCGACGCCGTCCGTCGTGGCGCGTCCGTGACCCTCGTCGCCGCGAACGTCGAGGGCTCGCTGACCGCCGGACTGGACGCGACCGTGGTGCCCGTCGGGTCCGCGCTCGAACTCGCCGAGGCCGTGCACGCCGCCGCCACCGAAGCCGACGTCGTCGTGATGACCGCCGCCGTCGCCGACTACCGTCCCGCCGAGGTGCTCACCGAGAAGCTCAAGAAGGACGCCCAGGGCGAGCGCATGACGCTCGAGCTGGTGCGGAACCCGGACGTGCTCGCCGACCTCGTCGCGGCGCGGCGGACCGGGCAGATCATCGTCGGGTTCGCCGCCGAGACCGAGCCCGACCGCGACGCGCGGATCGAGCTCGGACGCGCCAAGATCAGCCGGAAGCCGGCGGACCTGCTCGTCGTGAACCACGTCGGCTGGTCGGCCGGCTTCGAGCGCGAGGAGAACGCGATCGAGGTCCTGGTGCCCGGTGGCGAGGTGGTCCGCGAGACCTCCGGCACGAAGGCCGAGGTGGCGACGGCGGTCCTCGACCTCGTCGCGACCGCACTGACGTGAATGCACACTGACGTGAATGCACACTGACGTGAGCAGCGTCTCCGGCTGCTTCCGAGGACGAGCGGGCACGATGGGGCACATGCGACGACGTGAGCGGATCCGACGTGCCAACCGCACGGCCACCATCCTGGCGGTGGCCCTCGGCGCGGCGGGCACCATGCACTTCCTGCGCCCGACCCACTTCGACCGGATCGTACCGGAGGCCCTGCCCCCGCGGCTGACCACGCTGGCCTCCGGGGTGGCCGAGCTGGGCATCGCCGCCGGGCTCGCGTTCCCCGCCACCCGCCGTGCCTCGGGCTGGGCGGCGGCGGCGCTGTTCGCGGCGGTGTTCCCGGCGAACCTCAAGATGGCGAACGACCTGCTCGACCATCCCCGCTCGAGCCGGGCGATGCGGCTGATCGGGGTCCTGCGGCTCCCCCTGCAGCTGCCGCTGGTCCTCTGGAGCATGCGCGTCGGTCGGCACGCACCGAAGCCGTGACCCAGCCGTCGTGGACCCGCGCGGCGGTGCCCCTGCTGCACCGCCCGGTCACCCAGCACGCCTGGGAGGACATCGTGTTCGCGCACTGGCGGCACGACCCGGCGTCGTTGCAGCGGCTCGTCCCCCGCGGGACCCGTCCGGACGTGGTCGACGGCAGCGCCTGGGTGGGGCTGTCGGCGTACGTGTTCCGGGAGACCCGGGTGCCACCGTTCCCGTCTGCCGGGCGGCTCGGGACCATGACCGAGGTCACGATCGAGGTCCTCACGGTGGACGATCAGGGGCGGCGCGGGGTGACCTACCGCACGGTCGACACCGCGAACGTGCCCGCCATCGTGGCCGCGCACGCACTGCTCGGCGTGCCGTACACGTTCGCCCACGCACGTTCCCGTCGCCGCGGCGACGCGGTGGCGCACCGGTCCGTCCGGCACCCGACCCGCGCGCTGCACCCGGTGCGGTGGGCGCGGTCGCTCCGGCAGGAACGCCCGACCGGTGCGGTGCGGCCGAAGCACGCGGCCTCGGTGCGGGTGACCGCCGGCGAGGTCGTCGACACCCCGCTGGCCGCCGAGCTCACCACCCGCGCCGGCATCCACGCGCGGTACCTGGCGCAGACCCTGTTCTGGCAGCGACAGCACCCGGTGCTCACCACCCGTTCGGCCACGCTCGACCGACTCGAGGGCGACCTGCCCGACGCCGTCGGCATGCCGGGGTTGTTCGACCGCGCCCCGGACTCCCTGCTCGTGGTCGACGGCACGACCGTCCGGTACGGCTGGGGCGGTGTCGTCCGGTGACGCACGAACAGCCCCACGCACAGGCCGACGACCCGTTCGACCTCGACCGCTTCGTCCGGGCCCAGCAGGGCGTGTACGACCTCGCGCTCGACGAACTCCGCCGGGGCCGGAAGTCGTCGCACTGGATGTGGTTCGTGTTCCCGCAGCTGGCCGGTCTGGGGCGGAGCGCCACGGCCGTGCGCTTCGCGATCACCGGCGTGGACGAAGCCCGCGCCTACCTGGCGCACCCGGCGCTCGGGCCCCGCCTGCTCACCGCGGCCGACGTCGCACACGACGCCCCCGCCCGCTCCGCCGACGCCCTGCTCGGGGGCATCGACGCGGTGAAGCTCCGGTCGTCGATGACGCTCTTCGCCCGGATCGCGGCCGACCCGGGGCCGTTCGTCGCCGTGCTCGACCGCTGGTACGACGGCGCCGGGGACCCGGCCACGCTCCGCTTGCTCGGAGAGCGCTCGGAACACGAGTGACGCACGCGACGCACGACCCACGACGCATGACGCACGACGCACGTGACCGGCATCTGAACGTCGACACTGACACGCGCTGAGCCGACCGCAACGCCGTTGTCATATCAGGTACGGTGATGCGAGCACGTGCGATGTCGACCGTGCCCGTTCGCCCGGCGCCCCGACGCCGCCGCCCCCGAAGGAGAACGCATGCCGGTCCCCCGCAGCGCCCCGACCGAGCACCAGCTGCTCCGTGACACCGTCCGCCACAAGATCCACGACGCGATCATGGACGGCACGCTCCTGCCCGGGGAACGGCTGAACGACGACGAGCTCATCTCGTGGCTCGGCGTCTCCCGGACACCCATCCGCGAGGCCCTGAGCCAGCTGTCCCGCGCCGGCCTGATCGAGATGGCCCCGAACCGGTACACCCGGGTCACCACGCCGGACCCCGCCGAGGTCATCGAAGCGATGCAGACCCTCGGCGTGCTGTTCGGCGGCGTGGTCCGACTCGCGGTCCCGCGCCTCGGTTCGGCGAGCCGGAAGAAGATCCTGGCCCAGCTCGACAAGACGATCACCGAGCTCGAGGCCCACGAGGTCGCCGCTGTCAACCACGACGCCCTCGACGTCTTCGCCCTGTACGTCGCCGAGTGCGGCAACGAGAACCTGCAGCGCGTCTGCCGCGACACGATGGACGGCCTGGCGTTCCGGCTGCGACTGCCGAACCTCGACGAACTGGTCGACTGGGACCGGATGACCGAGGACTTCCGGCGACTCCGGGCGGCGACCGAATCCGGCGACAACGTCACGGCCGAGCTCGCGACCGAGGCGATCCACCAGCTGCCGGGCGAGAAGCACTGAGTCCACCTGTACTCCCGTACAGGACACGCCCGCCTCGCGCACGCGAGGCGGGCGGTCGACGTTCCACGGGCCTCCCGGTCGGCGGCCCGGCCATGCGCGTGACGCTCCCAGTCCCGGGGCCGCGCGGACCGATAGCATCGCTGGCGACCACCTGAACCAGGCACCCGGAGCAGCACATGAACCCCCGCCCGACGGACCGTACCGAGGTCGCCGCACGCCTGGCCGCCGCGGTCGGTCGGATCAACCGACGGGCCCGCACCGACTCGGCCTCGCTCGGGTACGGCATCGTGTCGGCGCTCGCGTCGATCCAGCGGCACGGACCCCTGCGCCCCGGCGACCTGTCGCGGATCGAGGTGGTCACGAAGCCCACGATGACCCGCATCCTGACCGAGCTCGAGCAGCGCGGCTTCATCCAGCGCGAGGCCGACCCGCGCGACGGCCGGGCGTTCATGGTGACGGCCACGCCGGAGGGCATCGAGGCGGTCGAGCAGGCCCGCGCGAACCGCACCGGGATCGTCGCCGAGCTCATCGCGGAGCTCGACGAGTCGGACGTCCAGGCGATCGCCGGCGCCCTGGCCGCGCTCGAGCGTGTCGCCCAGGGCGAGCACGCCCAGGAACCTCACACCTTCTAGGCCTCGTAGGACCGTTACCGAACCGTTACCAAGTGGTGGACGGACCGTTCTGCCAGCGTTCCTGGACGCGCTGCCCAGTCTGACCGGTCATGGTGTCGGCTCCGCCTGACCGCGGCCACCCCACGGCTGCTCCCGGCGGACGGACGGGCCCCACACCACCGTCCGGTCCTCACCGGCTCGAGGACTCCTCGTCGTCGCCGACGGTGTCACCGACACCGCCAGCCTCCGGCGTGCCCGCACGACCTCGGTCGCGCGAGCAGGAGTCCCTCCCCCACCGAGCCGCCGACCTGCGGAACCGATGCGACACACCCCTGAGCTCCCCACCACGACGGCCTCGACCCGACGTGAAGCCCTGAACACCCCCACCCGCCGGATGCGCCGGGCCCTGCGGCACCGCGCGACGCTGATCGCCGGCGGTGCAGCGGTCCTGGCCGTCGCCGGTGGCGCCCTGACCGTCGGCACGCAGCCCGCCATCGGCGAGGCCCTCGGCATGCCGACGGGTACCCCGAGCGCCTCGGCGACCGCGGAGCCCGCCCTGCGCGGCACCGCGCTCGACCGCGCCCAGGCCGCCGCCACGATCACCACGGCGAAGACCGTCATGCAGACCGCGAACCACAAGGTCGACACCTCGGCGCTCGAACAGCGCGTCGACGCGCTGAGCGACTACCCGGACCTGTCCGGCGCTGCGCTGACGAACCGCATCTCGACGACGGTCGCGTCGACCACGCACGTCGCCCAGGCCAGCGCCACGCAGGACAAGCGGGACGTCGACGCGAAGGCCGCGGCCGCAGCGAAGGCCGCAGCCGAGCGCAAGGCTGCCGCCGAGGCAGCGGAAGCCGCCCGGAAGCTCGCCGCCGGCAACACCGTCGCCGGCGCCAAGGCCACGGCGAGCTCGCTCGCGTCGTCGGAGTACGGCTGGGGTGCCGACCAGTTCCAGTGCCTGGACAACCTGTGGACCAAGGAGTCCGGCTGGAACTACCAGGCCGTGAACGCGAACGGCGGCGCGACCGGCATCCCGCAGGCGCTCCCCGGCTCGAAGATGGCCACGATCGCCGCGGACTGGCGCACCAACGCCACCACTCAGATCACCTGGGGCCTGCAGTACATCAGCTCGGCGTACGGCACCCCGTGCGCGGCGTGGGGGCACTCGCAGGCGAACAACTTCTACTGATCGGCGCGGGTCGCGACGGCGACCGGCAGACGGACGGGAGGCCCGTGGCGGATCCGCCACGGGCCTCCCGGCCGTTGCGTGGTCGTGGTCAGCCCACCCGCGCGACGCGCACGTCGGTGCGGGCGGGCATCGGACCACGTCGGGCCGACCGTCGTGCCTGCTCCTCAGAGCGACCGGCGGAGGACGACGGATGCCTCGGGGGTGTTCACCTGGAACGCGAAGGTCTCCTCGACGTACATCGTGACGTCGACGCCGTCGTGGCCAAGGTAGCCGAGGGCCAGGTCCTCGCCGACGGTGAACACGAAGTCCCCGCCGCGCTGACTGATCAGCAGCGACTCGTCGATGCCGGGCGCTCGCTCGACCTGACCGCCGGTGATGCCCTCGAGCTGCTCACGCAGGGGTGTGCCGGCGTCGTCGGTCTCGACGATGTCCGCCCAGTCACGGGGGCTGCACGCCAGGGCGTACGGCCCGGCGACCCCGACGTCGCGGAGTGCGGCGACCGCAGCGGTGACCGCGGCCCGGAACGACGCCGGCGAGCCGTCGTGCGACTGTGCGGGCTGGGTCGACGCGTGGCCGGCCCCGGTGATGCCGCCCTCCGGCCACCCGCGCAGCGTCGCCCGGTTCTCGTGGGCCGCGAGCCGCAGCACGGCCGCGTCGAGGTCGCCCAGGTCGACGTCGGTGGCGCCGCGGGAGGAGTCCACGAGCTCTTCGAGCGCGACGGTGAAGGTCGCACGGACCTCGCAGAGCGGCAGGACCCGGCGTCGCCGTGCGGTGATGCCGTCGGCGACCCCGCCGGTCACCGCGTCGGTGCGGCCGAGGTCGACCGAGGACCACTGCCAGCCGCGCGGTCCGTCGAAGTCGACGATGCGCCGTGCGGCGAGCGCCGGGACCAGCCGGTCACGGGCCTCGGCGTCGAGCACCGCCCAGGTGTCGTCGCCGAACGGCGCGAGTTCGCGGAGGAGGTGGTTCATGGCGTGTGCCCTTCCGTGCTGCGGAGCGAACCGATGCCGAGACCGGGACCGGTGGCGTCGGGAGCCGCCACCACGGACGGCGACGGTGGTGCCGCGAGCGCGGCGAGGTCCACCAGACGATCGCGTGCGGGTGCGAAGAACGTCGCTCCGGTGATCGCACGTGAGAAGTCGAGCAGCCGGTCGTACGTCCCGGGAGGATCGCCGACGAACATCCGTTCCAGCATCCGTTCGAGCACCCAGAGCTCACCGCTGTAGCCGATGAAGTAGGTGCCGTACTCGCCGCTGCCGGGTCGACCGAAGGGCATGTTGTCGCGGAGGACGTCGTGCTCGACCCCGTCGTCGTCGACGATGGTCGCGAGCGACTTGTGCGACGGCCGGACCTCGGTGGCGCTGTCACGCTCCACGTTGTCCGACTTCGACCGGCCGATGATGCGTTCCTGCGCGTCCGTCCCGAGGGCGTTCCACGCCGCCAGGTCGTGCAGGTACTTCTGGACGACGACGTAGCTGCCACCGGCCCAGTCCGGGTCGTCCGCGCCGACGAGTGCGGAGGCAGCCAGGTCCTGCGCGACCGGGTTCGCCGTGCCGTCCACGAAGCCGAGCAGGTCGCGGGTGTCGAAGTACCGGAAGCCGCTGACCTCGTCGACCACGGTGACGTGGTCCCCGAGCGCGGCGAGCAGCAGGCGTTCGAACTCGAAGCAGACGTCGGTGCGTTCGCCCCGGATGTGGAAGAGCAGGTCTCCTCCGGTGGACGGCGCCGAGTGGACCGGCCCGGTCAGTGCGGGGAACGGGTGCAGCGCGTCCGGGCGGGCGTGCGGCGAGAACCGGTCCCACGCCACCGCCCCGATGCCGACGACGCAGGACAGGTGCGCGTCGAGGTCGCGGAACCCGACCGTCTTGAGCAGGCCGTCGAGGTCGCTGAGGACGTCGCGGACCGCGGCGAGGTCGTCGTCGTCCGGCCCGACGTCGAGGGTCAGGAACACCGCCGAACGGGACAGCGGTGCGTCGACGCTCTGCGCGTCGATGGGGACGCGGCTGCCCGGTGCGCCGGGCATCAGGGTGCGCCGTGGACGGAGGCCATGGTGTCCGCCTTTCCTCCGCAGCCGTCCTGACGGTGCGGTTCGGTGCCGTGGGGTGTCTCCCGTCGAGCATCGCCACCCGGCACCCCGTCACGCCTGAGTCGGATGACCCGCTCCGCAAGGGGGGATGCCCGCGCGACCACGGGGTGATGTGGTGACCGCGTCGTCGTCGCTAGCGTCCGGAGCAGCCGCCACGGGCCTCCCGGGCGGCACAGTCGACCGACGATCCAGGAGCGACGATGACGATCAGCATCTCGGACGCACGACCGGCGAACGACGACGGCATCGGGCGAGCGCTGCGCTCGCCGTCCGGCGGCACCGATCCCTTCGTGGTCGTCACCGGACCGGACGCGTCCGCCCGGGCACGTGCGCTCGCGGACATCACGGACGCCGCCCGGGCGGACGGCCACACGGTCGTCCGGTGGCGTGCGGTGGGCGGTGACCCCGTCATCGAGGCAGCGTCGCTGGCCCCGTGGCTCGCCCTCGTCCGGGCGCACGACGCCGGGGCACCGGGACCCACCCGCAGCGTCGTGCTCGTCGAGGACTTCGACGTGCTCGACGAGGACGCCAGGACCGTGCTGCACGACCTGCTCGCCGCACTGGCGCGGGACCTCGGGACGGTCGTGGTGGTCGCGGTGCGCGAGGGCCGGGCCCTGGCCGGATCGGGCACCCGGCTGCCGTCGGCCGACGTCTCCGTCACGGTCACGGCGGCCTTCACCGGCGACTTCGGTCTCGTCGACACCGAGGCCGAACGGGCCGTCCGCCGGGGCACCCGACCCGATCCGTCGCTGGTGGCGGCGGTCGAGTTCGCCCGGGCGGTCCGGTCCGGTGACGTGCACGCCGGCAGGCGGAGCGTCCTGGCCGCGCTCGGGGAGTCCGACCGGGCGGGCGCCGACGACGTCCTGGTCGCGACGCTGCACGTGCTCTGCTACCTGGGCGGGCACGACTCCTGGTGGGACGAGGCGCTGGCGCTGACCGCCGACCGCGACCTCGACCCGGTGCTGCGGCTCGTCGAGGACTGCGTGGACGGCTCCGGCCGGACCGAGCACGAGCGTGCCGCGCTGTACCGCGAGGTGCAGGCATCCGCTGCCGACACGCAACCGTGGAAGGCCGTGGCACTGCACATCGCGTGGACGCTGCTCGACTCGACGGATCCGCGCCGGGACCACGTGGAGACCGTCCTCCGGCGAGCAGGCGACGCCGGGCTCCTCGGCTACTTCAGCTCGTGCCGTGCCGCCGTGACGCACTACCAGGCCGGGCGGCTCGACGCGGCGCGGGCGGCGTTCGACCACGTGCTCCGAGCGGCCGAGCGCTGGCAGGCCGGGACGCTCGTCGCGCTGACCGAGGCGCTGCAGGCACTGGTGCTCTCCGTGCAGGGCGAGCCGGAGCAGGCGGCACGGAAGTCCGACCGCGCAGCACGGTGGGCGGCGCAGCACGGCACGCCGCTGGTCGCCCGGGCTGCGGAGCACGCCCGCTCCGCGCTCGACGTCGCGACGGGACGGTTCGAGGAGGCCTACAGCCGCTCGGCGACGCGACCGGGCAGGGCGGAGCGGTGGCTCGAGAGCAGCTACGGACCGATCGAGCTGCTCGACGCGGTGGAGTCGGCTGCGCGGCTCCGCCTGGCCGACCACGGTGCCGCGCTGGTGGCCCGGGCAGAACGGGCGTTCACCGACCAGCCGACCCCGCGCCGCTCCCTGGTGCTGCTCGCCTGCCGAGCGGTCGTCGACGAGACGCACGGTGCCCGCGCCCTCTTCGAGGACGCGCTGGCCAGCGTCGACGGCGACGTCTCGCCGTTCGAGGTGGCCCGCGTCCGCCTGGCCTACGGCGAGTGGTTGCGTCGTGGGATGCACGCACTGGAGGCCCGGGGCCAGTTCCGGATGGCGGCGCGCGCCTTCGAGGTGCTCGGTGCCGGTGACTGGCGGGCCCGCGCGGAACGCGAGCTACGCGCAGCCGGTGCCGCCCGTCCGCTGCCGACGGCGCTGGAGGCGGTCGACCTGAGCGAACAGGAACGCCGTGTGGCGTCGCTCGCCGCTGCCGGGCTGACCAACAAGCAGATCGCCGGGCAGCTGTACCTCTCGCCGCGCACCGTGAGCGGGCACCTGTACCGGCTGTTCCCGAAGCTCGGCGTGACGACGCGCGCCGGACTCCGGGATGCACTCCTGCGACTGGGAGGCGATGCGACGGGCGACGTCCGGACGTGACCCTGTCAGGGACACCCTCGCCGGCCGCTCGCCCCGCGGGCCCCGGATGCCCCGGCCACCACCCGCGACACCCCGGGCGGACGACCCGGGAGCATCACCGGAACCCGTCGCCGGGGTAACGGCAGGGCCCGTCGCGAGCCCGCGGTCCGTTCGTAGACTCCAGCCACCGACGAGGACTGGTGGCCGCCGTGTTGACGGACGAGGAGTTGCTCCCCCGCGGAGACGAGGTCTCCGTGCCGGTGTCCGCCGTGCCCAGCAACCGGCTGCCGATCCGCGGCCGGAGCATCGAGCAGGCCCTCGTCGCCGATGCCGTGGCCGGTCTGGCACGGGGTGCTGGTGACGTGCTCGTCGTCCGCGGAGCAGCGGGGGTCGGCAAGTCGCGTCTCCTCGAGGACGTCGTCGACCAGGCGACCGCGGCCGGCCTCCGCGTGGCCGTCGGTCGCACGGACCGCGACGCACGCCTGATCACGCTCGCACCGATCATGGACGCGCTCGGCGCCGGGCCCCGGCCGATCTCCGACCGCGTCCGGCTCAGCGCGGTGACGCTGGACCCGGAGGCGCGGTACTGGCTCCTCCAGCAGCTCCAGGACGACCTGGAGCGGGCCGCGGCGTCGGACGGCGTCGTGGTCGTCGTCGACGACCTGCAGTGGTGCGACACGACGACCCTGGCGGTGCTCCGATCGCTGTCGCGCCGGCTCGCCGACGTCCCCGTGCTCTGGGTCGTCGCGGTCCGGACCGAGCACCAGGACCCGCCGGTGACGGCGACCGTCGACGAGCTCGCCGCGACGGGACGGCTCGTCGACCTCGACCCGCTCGACGAGGAAGCCACGGCCGCGATGATCGCCGACCTGGTCGGCGCGACGCCGGACGGCTCGGTCCTGCGTGCGGCGCGCCGGACGGAGCACATCCCGATCCTCGTCGCCGAACTCGTCCGCGGGCTCGTCGACGAAGGCCTGCTGGCGGTCGTGGACGGCGTCGCCACGATGCCGGGCGCTGCACTGCCGGCGAGGTTCGGTGCGTCGATCCGCGAGGGCCTCCGACGCCTGTCGAAGCCCACGCAGCAGCTCGTGCAGGTCGGAGCGACCCTGGGACGCTCGTTCTCGGTGCGGTCGTTGTCTGCGATGCTCGACCAGCCGGTGCAGCGGCTGCTCCCCGGGCTGCAGGAAGCGATCGAGGCGGGGGTGCTCGTCGACGACGGCACGGACCTGTCGTTCCGCCACGACGTCCTCCGCGAGGCGGCGGAGTCGATGATCCCTGCGGCCGTCCGCGACGACCTGCTCCGGCAAGCGGTGGACGAACTCCTGCGGCAGGGTGTCCCACCGGTCTCGATCGCCGCGCGCATCGCCACCGTGGCGCAGCGCGGGGACGTCCGGGCCGCCGAGGTCCTGCGCACGGTGGCGATCGACCTCGCGAGCACGGATCCCACCGAGGCCGGCGCGCTCGCCCTCCGCGCCGCCGACCTCGCGCACGGCACCCCGGCGTTGCCCGGCGTCGTCGTCGACGTCCTGCCGCTGCTCTGGCACAGCGGTCGGACGGCCGAGGCCCGTGCGCTGCTCGACGCCCTGCAGGGCCGCCTCGCCCCGGAGGACGACGCACGCCTGCACCTCGCCCTGGCGCGGCTGCAGACCGAGGGCTCGACGCCGGATGCGCTGCGGACGGTCGAGTCCGCGCTGGCCCTGCCCGGCGTGAGCGCCGGCGTGCGGTCGCGTCTGCTCGCCGTCCGCGCGTTGAACCTCGCCCAGGCCGGGCGGCACGCGGACCTCGCGACCGCGCTGCGGGAAGCCCGGGCGACGGTCGACCGCGAGGCGGACCCGGTCGCCGTCGCCACCTTCGAGGCCAGCGCGTCCGTGCTCGCCTTCAACGAGGGCCGGTTCGCGGATGCGACGCAGGCGATCACGTCGGCGATGAGCCGGATCGCTGCCACCGGGGGCTCGTCGAGCACCTGGTTGCCCGAGGGACTCTGGGTGGCGTTCCTCGCGGGTGCACTCGGCGACACCGACCGTGCCGGACGCATCGCCGAGGCGAACGCCATCGAGACCCGTCGCAACCACCTGGCCCGCCCGACGGCTGCCTGGATGATGCTGCGCACGCGGGTGCTCTTCGACCAGGGCCGTCTGGAGGACGCCAAGACGTCGGCCGAGTCGGTCCTCGACCTGGCCGAGGACCTGGAGCTCGGTCAGTTCGCTGCGCTCACGGCCGGGACGGTCCTCTTCCGCACGGCGCTGCTGCAGGGCGACCGCTCAGCGGCCGACCGGACGCGGCACTTCGCCGAGGCCCTGCACGCCGATCCGGCCTTCGCACGCTCCGGCTCGTGGCTGCTGGCGCTCGAAGCGGACGCACACGGCGACGCCCGGGCCGCCGTCGACCGCAGCGAGGTGGCGTGGCGGAGCCTGGAGGAACCGATCGCGTCGATGTCGAGCCCGGCCGACTTCGCCGACGACGTCCACCTCGCGCGCATCGCGATCCGTGGGGGCCGACGGGACCGGCTCGAGCGGATCGAACGGGTGGCACGGCTCCGGGCCACGGCGAACCCGGACAACGACCTGTGCGGCGGGACCTGGCTGCACGTGCACGGACTCGTCCACGACTCCGTGGAGCACCTCGGTGCGGCGGTGGAGCGGCTGCGCCGGGTCGACCGCCGGCTCGTGCTGGCCGCGGCGCTCGAGGACCTCGGGAGCGCCCTGCGGCGGCGCTCCGTGCCCGCGGCCGTCGAGGTGTGGCGGGAGGCGACGGAGCTGTTCGACAGTGCGGGTGCCCTGCGCGAGGCCGAACGGTCGCGGCGGCACCTGCGGGGCGTCGGCGTGACCGTCCGGGCGGCCACCGCCGACCCCGCTGCGTCGGGCGCCTCGGGACTCCCGGGGCTCACCGCTCGCGAGGCCCAGGTCGTCGAACGGGTCGCCGCCGGCCTGACGACGCAGCAGATCGCGTCCGACCTGTTCATCTCGACCCACACGGTGACGAGCCACGTCCGCCACGTCTACGCGAAGTGGGGCGTGGCCTCCCGCCGGGAGCTCGCGGCGCGGTTCCGGCAGCACCGCTCCGGCTGACCTCCGGTCGGGCAGCGCCGGGCGCACCGGGTCACTCCGGGGCACATCGGGTCACATCGCGGTCGTCGTCGAACCCGGCACCGAGCGCACGCACGGCCAGGTGCGGCGCGGTGGAGAAGCCGAGCTCGATCCGTCCCGAGAACCCCGCGAACCCGGCGAGCGCGCCGGCGCGGGTGCGGGTGGCGTCGAGGAACCCGAGGTGCAGGTCGGCACGGAACCCGCCCGGGCCCGGCGTCCGGAAGCCGACGAGACGACCCGCCACCGCGCGGTGCACCGTCGTCCCGGTCGTGCTGTCCTCCGTCCGGACCTCGTCGAAGACGCCGTCGACCGAGACGGCCACCGCGAAGTCGCGCGGCGGCAGGACCGCGGCGATCCGGGCCTCCAGGTCGGCGACGGAGGCGACGGAAGCGACCGTCACCGCCAGGTCGGGCGAGAACGTGGAGACGACCGCGAACGCGACCGGGTCGGCCGTGTCCGCGACCGCTGCGGCGCCGTCCGGCAGCATCCGGAAGCACCGGCGGTCGAACACGACCAGGCCATCGGCGGTGCCGGTGCCGGTACCGGCGAGCGCACCGAGCCCGAGGGTGCCGTGCCGACCGAGGTCCGCCACGGCGACCGGGACGTGGACGGCCGGTCGTCGGTGCCGAGGATCGTCGACGACCTGCTGCGCCCACGTGGCGAGGGTCGTCAAGGACGTGGTCCTGTCATCCGTCGTCTCCCGCACCACGCACTCCTCGTCCGGCCCCGGTTCGACCGTAGGAAGTCCGCCCGCGCGGGACCAGCGCCGTTTGACTCAAGCGCTCCGGTGGGTGCGCGGCGCACGGTTGGACCATGAGTGCACGCGCGAACACGGTCTCCCCGTCCGTCCCCCCGTCCGGCACGGGGTGCGTGGAGTGCGACGCGACGGGCTCGTGGTGGGTGCACCTGCGTCGGTGCGCCGCCTGCGGGCACGTCGGCTGCTGCGACGACTCCCTGAACCGGCACGCCACCGCGCACTTCGCGGTCACCGGGCACGAGGTCATGCAGTCGTTCGAGCCCGGCGAGGGGTGGTTCTGGGACTTCGTCATGCAGGACTTCGTGGACGGACCCCGCCTCGCCGACCCGCAGGCGCACCCGACGACCCAGTCGGTCCCGGGCCCGGCCGACCGACTCCCCCGCGACTGGTCGGAGCAGCTGGCCGAGCGACGCTGACACCGGTCGCGGCCGGTCGCGGCCGGTCGCGGCCTCCCGCGACCGGTCAGGGCAGCCTGCGGTCGGTGTCGAGCGCCTCCGACCGGGCGATCACCTCGTGCATCGTGGTGTGCGACCGCACCTGGTACGACAGGTGTGCCACGGCCAGCACCACCGCCGATCCGACGCCCCACGCGATCGAACCCGGGTCGTCGACGCCGAGCTGGTCGACCAGGATGGCGACCCCGGCGCCGGCGACGATCGAGTTCACCACCGCGATCGCGGACGACATCGTGAACAGCAGCCGGTACCACGACGGGGCCCGGCCGATGTCGAGCAGCTCGTTCGCCGCGTGCCGGCCGCGGGGCATCGGGAAGTACGTGTCGGCCTCGGGCAGCAGCCGACCGTAGTAGCGACGGATCCGTTGCATCGCGGCGAGCGCGGCGACGTCCTCGAGCGAGGTCTCGACGAGGCGTTCGTAGGTGAACGCGCCGAGCAGGACGATCACCGGGATGATCGCGCCGAGGAACCCGAGCGCGAAGGGCGTGTGCGCGAGGAACCCGAAGGCGACGAGCGAGCTGGAGAGCGTGGTGAGGTACAGCGAGGAGCGACTGCTCGACTCGCTGACCGTGATGCTCCGCGCGCTCTCGAGGACGAAGTGCTCGGTCATCAGGGCGTTGAAGAAGGCGGTGGGCCGGTCCAGGGAGGTGATCGACTCGGCGGCGGTCGGCAGTGTCGTGTCGGGTTCGTCGGGCATCACGGGACTCCTCGGTCAGTCGCTCGTCGCCAGGTGGCGGTGGACGAAGGTCACGGCCATGGCGCCCTCGCCGACCGCTGCGGCGACGCGCTTGACGGACCCGGCGCGGACGTCCCCGGCGGCGAAGGACCCCGGCACGTTCGTCTCGAGCCAGAACGGACGACGCTCGAGCGGCCACTGGTCGAGCGAGCCGTCGACGGCGTCCAGGTCCGGGCCGGTGACCAGGTACCCGAGCCGGTCGCGGACCATGGGCGTCTGTTCGGCCCAGCTCGTGTCCGGTCGTCCGCCGATGCAGATGAACAACCGCGTGGCCGGCAGCGACACCGTGGCCCCGTCGCCGTCGGTCACCTCGATCGACTCGAGTCGGGTGTCTCCGTGCAGCGCCGAGACCTGGCAGCCCGTCCGGACCGTCACGTTCGGTGCGGCCGCGATCCTGGCGCTCAGGTACTCCGACATCGTGGCCGACAGCGACGCGCCCCGCACGAGCATCGTGACGTGCGCCGCGGAGCGGGACAGGTTCATCGCCGCCTGGCCCGCCGAGTTCGCCCCGCCGACCACGAAGACCTGCTCGCCGGCGCAGCCGTCGGCCTCGCTCGTCCCGGCACCGTAGTAGACACCGCAGCCGAGCAGCTCCTGCTCGCGCTGCAGCCCGAGCCGACGCCACTCGACACCGGTCGCGCAGATGTTCGCACGGGCGACGACGTGGCCGCCGTCGGCGAGGTCGGCGTGGATGCGGCCGTCGTGGAAGACCCCGCGCACGCCCTCGCGCATCACCAGGAGTTCGGCGCCGAACCGGACGGCCTGTTCCCGGGCGCGCTCGGCGAGGTCCGCTCCGGCGATCCCCTCGGGGAACCCCAGGTAGTTCTCGATGAGGCTGCTCGACCCGGCCTGCCCGCCCACGGCGTCCCGCTCGAGCAGCACGACGTCGAGCCCTTCGGAGGCGGCGTACACGGCCGCGGACAGCCCGGCGGGACCGGCGCCGTAGATGGACAGGTCGTACTCCTGGCGTCGTGGTGCGTGGATCCACCCGAGCCGGTCGGCGACCTCGCGCAGGGTTGGTGCGACCAGTTCCGTGCCGTCGGGGAACACCACGAGCGGGAGCCGCGACGGATCGATCCGGACGGCGCCCCCGACCCCGCCGACGTCGACCGGGAACCAGTCGAACTGCACCACGGAGCGCGACAGGAAGTCCCGCAGGGCGTAGGAGTCCGCGTCGAACGGCCGTCCGTACACACGGACGCGACGTGACAGGACCACGGCGGCGTCGGTCTCCATGGTTCCTCCGGTCCGTGCGACGACGATCGGTGCGGAACTGCTGCCGCTCCCTCACGAGCACGCTACGGACTGCCGGCGCGCTGCACGTGGTCCTGCGAGGGTCTCCTTCGGCACCGGAGGCGGCGTCGGGTCGCGCCGGGCGGGATCAGCGGCGCCCACGGCGGACGGGAGGCCCGTGGCGGCGTCGCCACGGGCCTCCCGTCCGGTCTGTGGTCGCGGTCAGCCCACCCGCGCGACGCGCACGTCGACGCGGCTGAGCGCCAGGCCGTGTGCCGCGGCGGTCGCCAGGGCGACGTCGTGGACGGCGCGGGCGACCTCGGGGGCCGGGCGGAAGCCGTCGGTGCCGATGACGACGCGCAGGGCGTCGTCGTCGACGACGATCCGGAGCGGTCCGGTGCTCGTGGCGATGCTGCGGACCGCCTGCACGGCGCTCGCGACCGTCGGGCGGGAGCGGTACAGGTCGGTGACCCCGGGGACCTCGAGGACGGCGGCCTCGATCGCGGCGAGGGTCTCGTCGGTGGTGCTCATCGGGCCTCCTCCGGGTCGGTGCCGGGCTCGTCGGCGCCTGTTTCGTCGGTGCCGGGCTCGGGGTCCGGCAGCAGGTCGCGGACGACGACGTCGATCGCTTCGACGAGCAGGTCGGTCTGCTCGGCCAGGGCACCGGCCACGGCGGTGCGGACCAGCTCGGCGGTCGCGGGGATCGACGGACCGGCGGCGATCGCGATCTCGACGGCGACCCGGATCGGGGACGCGAGTTCGGTGACGTCACCGTCCAGGTGGCAGCGGGCCACCAGGACCCCGGGGACCTCGTCGCCGGTGCGGCGGATGAGGGAGCGGATGGCGCCCTCGGTCATCACGGGGCGCTCCGTCTCGGACAGGGGACGGAGCGGGACGTCACGTCCGGAGCGGGACTCGATCGAGATGTTCGCCAGGACGCCGCTGATCCAGGACTCGTCGGCCGGGGCCTCGTCGCGGGCGGCCGCCTCGAGCGAGCGGAGCGATGCGTGGCGGACGCGGATGATCGCGGCCAGGGCGTTCTGGCAGGCGGGCGAGTCGTCGATGCTCGGGTCCGCCGGCTGCATGCCGGCGTCGAGGTAGTCGGCGAGTTCGTCGATCGAGTGGCCGTCGAGGTCACCGGGTTCGAGGGCGTCGAGTGCTTCCGGGCTGTCGGGCAGGTCCGGCCGGATGCCGTCGTGGTCGGTCATCGCCATCCCTCCATGAGTCGGATCATGTTCTTCCTCGCTCGGGACAGCAGTCCCCGGACCGTCGAGGGTGGCAGGTCGAGTTCGGCGGCGATCTCGTCGTACCGGTACTCGAG
This sequence comes from Curtobacterium sp. MCPF17_021, assembly GCF_003234605.2. Lineage (NCBI taxonomy): Bacteria > Bacillati > Actinomycetota > Actinomycetes > Micrococcales > Microbacteriaceae > Curtobacterium > Curtobacterium sp. MCPF17_021. The sequence goes on from NZ_CP126252.1 coordinate 2,785,721, forward strand.
CACCTCCTTCATGATCCAGCACCGTCGTTGGGCTTCGGGCAGTTCGGCCAGCGCACGTTCGACCGCGTCCTCGCGCGAGCGCGCCTCGGCGACCCGGTCGGGTGCGTCGTCGGCCGGCGCGGCGACCTCGAGCTCGGTGACGTCGTCGTGGACGCGCCGCGCGCGGATCCGGTCGAGGCACTTCCGGCTCAGGATGCGCATCAACCACGACTTCACGCGCGCGAGGTCCTCGAGGGAGTCGAGGCGGTCCCACGCGGTGATGAAGGTCTCCTGCACGACGTCGTCGAGTTCGTCGGTGGAACCGAGGGTCCGACGGGCGTAGGCGCGGAGCAGCGGGGTGTGGCGACGGATCAGGACCTCGAAGGCCCGGACGTCGCCGTCGGACGACCGGCCGGCGAGGACCGCGTCGTCGAGCTCGGCGAGGGACTGGTGGTGCACGCGTTCCTTCTACTGGTGGTGGATGGTGAACGGCTGGGTGCGTCCGTCCACCGTCGTCGGACGGGTACTGGTGGGACGCATCCCGCACCGCGTTCGTCACACACCGAAGGGCGCACACCGGACGGTTCCGGTGCGCGCCCCTGACGTCGTGCGTGTCGGCTCGCCCTCCTGCTGGTCGGCTCGTCCTCCTGCCGGTCGGCTCGTCCTACTGCTGGATGAAGGCGAGCAGGTCGGGGTTGATGACGTCCGCGTGGGTCGTCAGCATCCCGTGCGGGTAGCCCTCGTAGATCTTGAGCGTGGCGTTGCTGAGCAGCTCGGCCTGCTTGAGCGAGGCCGCCTTGTACGGCACGACCTGGTCGTCGTCGCCCTGCGTGACGAGGACCGGGACGGAGATCGCCTTGAGGTCCTCGGTCTGGTCCGTCTCCGAGAACGCCTTGATGCCCTCGTAGTGGGCCAGGGCGCTGCCCGTCATCCCCTGGCGCCACCAGTTCGCGACCACCGGGGCGGAGACCTCCACGCCGGGACGGTTGAACCCGTAGAACGGACCCTCGGCGACGGCCTGGAAGAACTCGGCGCGGTTCGCGGCGAGGGCGCTCCGGAACCCGTCGAGCACCGAGATCGGCGTGCCCTCCGGGTTGGTGTCGCTCTGCAGCATGATCGGGGGCACCGACGAGACCAGGACGGCCTTCGCGACGCGGCCCTGGGGCTCGCCGTACTGCGCGACGTACCGTGCGACCTGGCCACCACCGGTGGAGTGCCCGATGTGGACCGCGTTCTGCAGGTCGAGGTGCTGCACGACGGCATCCGTGTCGCTCGCGTAGTGGTCCATGTCGTGACCGGTTCCGATCTGCGACGAACGCCCGTGCCCGCGGCGGTCGTGCGCGATCACCCGGTAGCCCTTTCCCAGGAAGAACAGCATCTGCGCGTCCCAGTCGTCCGACGACAGGGGCCATCCGTGGTGGAAGACGATCGGCTGCGCGTCGCGCGGCCCCCAGTCCTTGTAGAAGATCTCTGCACCATCGCTCGTGGTGACGAACGCCATCGTGAACCTCCGTGAGTTTCTGCTCCACATGTGACGCGGACTGGCCGCTGCCTCCCGTTCGGCGGGAGACCGAAGCCCCTTCACCGTAGGACCGGCGCTCCGGCGACCGCTTGGGTCATTCATCCCGATCCGGCCGGGCCGGGCCGGGCCCGGCTTGGTGCGGGGGCGTGTGTACACCAGAGTTGATCCCATGTCGCTCGTCACCGCCGTCTGCCGCGTCGACCGCCTGCTGCCCGACTCCGGCATCATCGGCGTCACCGCCATCGACAAGCGCCCGGTCACCGGCAGCGTCCGGGTCCGGCCGCTCGGCCTGCGCGCCGACGTGCAGGCGAACCGCAAGTACCACGGCGGTGTGGACCAGGCCGTGTACGCCTACGCCGACGAGGACGCCGCGTACTTCGCCGACCTGCTCGAGCGCGAGGTCCCGCCCGGCCTGTTCGGCGAGAACCTCCGCACCAGCGGCATCGACGTCACCGGGGCCGTGACCGGGGAACGCTGGCGGATCGGCGACACCCTCGTGCTCGAGGTGACGGTCCCCCGCACACCCTGCGGCACCTTCGCCCGGCGCATGGGGATCGACGGGTGGGTGAAGCGGTTCGCCGACGAGGGGCGGCCCGGGGCGTACTTCCGCGTGGTCAAGTCCGGTTCGGTCGCCGCGGGTGACCCCGTCGAGGTGATCCACCGGCCGGAACACGGGGTGACCATCGGCGAGATCTTCGGCGACCTGGCGCCCGATCGAGCACGGGCCGTGCTCGAGTCGGGCGAACGGCTGGCACCGAAGGTCGTCCACGACCTGTCGAAGGTCGCGGCGCGGGCCTGAGCCGGTCGGGCCCGTCGGGCCAGTCGGGCCCGATCAGCTCGGCAGCACGCCGCGCGAGGGGTCGATCGGACGCTTCGCCACGGGCAGCCCGGCGACGACCAGGTCGTAGGCGTTCGCCACGAGGTCCTCGACCAGGGTCTCGTCGATGCCGTCGCCCGGCGTCAGCGTGATCCAGTGCCGCTTGTTCATGTGCCACCCGGGCGTGATCTCGTCGTGGTCACGCACGAGCGCTGCCCCGTGCGGCGGCGCGCACTTGAGGTTCACGATCGGGGTCCCACGCACCGCGGTCACCATCACGAACATCTTGCCGGCGACCTTGTAGACCACCGAGCCCTCGCCGAACGGCTGGGTCTCGACGGCCGCCGGCAGCCCCAGTGCCGTGCGGCTCGCGATGTCGTGCAGCTGCTCGCCGTCCATGCGACCAGGATGCCGCAGGCCGCCGACAGCGCACCCCGTTCGGGGGCAGGTCGTGAGTGTCGATCACGTCGTAGGATCACCACGCCGCGCACCCGACGCGGCGGTCGCTCGCGCGATCACCACCAGTTCCAGGGGGAACCCGTGCGCATCATCCGTACCCTCGGCATCGCCGCCGCCACCGCCGTCCTCGCGACCACCGTCGTCGTCGGCGGGACCTCGACCGCGCAGGCCGCGCCGAAGTCCTACGCCAACTGCACCGCGGTGCACAAGGTGTACTCCGGCGGCATCGCCAAGAAGTCCGTCACGAAGAACAAGGTCGTCTCCGGCGGCAAGACCACCTACCGTGCGCTCAAGGGCACGGTGAAGAAGGACGACGCCCTGTACAAGGCGAACACCAAGCTCGACCGCGACAAGGACGGCATCGCCTGCGAGAAGAGCTGACGCTCCCGCTCGCTCGGTGACACCGGCAAGACACCGGTGTTCGCGTCCTGAACACCCGCACGCCTGGGTGCGATGCGCGAACACCGGTGTTCTGCGTGCCCGGTGCGCCCCGGCCTGCGCGGGCGGCGCGACGCGGGGCGTTCAGAGCGTCGGGACGCCCTCGTGCCCGGAACGGGGACGCGGAGTCCCGGCGACGCCCGTGACGACCGACCCCGCCGGCACGTCCTTCGTGACCACCGTGTTGGCACCGACGACGGAGTCCGGCCCGATCGTGATCGCCCCGATCAGCGACGACCCGGCGCCGAGCACCACGCGGTCCCCCACCACCGGGTGCCGTCGGGCTCCCGGCCCGTGGTCTCCGCCGCGTCCGCCCAGGGTGACGCCGTGGAACACGAGCACGTCGTCACCGATGACCGAGGTCTCGCCGATCACGACGCCCATGCCGTGGTCGATGAAGAACCGACGGCCGATGCGCGCGCCGGGGTGGATCTCGATGCCGGTGACCGACCGTGCGACCTGCCCGAGCAGGCGGGCCGCGAACCGGGACCCGGGCAGCCCCTGCGCGTTCCAGAGACGGTGGGTCACCCGGTACGTCCAGATGGCGTGCAACCCTGAGTAGACGATCGCGTTCTCCAGGTCGCCGCGGGCAGCGGGGTCACCGCGGCGTGCTGCGGACAGGTCCTCCCGGATGGTCCGCAGCACGCCTCGTCGAAGAGGACGACTCACGCAGTGAGCCCCTCGAAGAGCACCGTCGACAGGTAGCGCTCTCCGGTGTCGCACACGATGGCGACGATCCGCTTGCCGGCGTTCTCGGGGCGTGCGGCGATCTCGAGGGCCGCGTGGATGATCGCGCCGGACGAGATGCCGGACAGGATGCCCTCCTGCGTCGCCAGGGCACGGGCGACCCGGAGCGCGTCGTCGAGCTCGACGTCGAACACCTCGTCGATGACGCTCTGGTCGAGGACCTCGGGCACGAAGTTCGCGCCGATGCCCTGGATCTTGTGCGGACCGGCCTTGCCCTCGGTGAGCAGCGGCGAGTCCTTCGGCTCGACGGCGACGATCTGCACGCCGGGTACGCGCTCCTTGAGCACCTGCCCGACACCGGTGATCGTGCCGCCGGTGCCGACCCCCGCGACGAACACGTCGACGTGCTCCTCGGTGTCGCGGAGGATCTCCTCCGCCGTGGTCTTCCGGTGGATCTCGGCGTTCGCAGCCGTCTCGAACTGGTGGGCGAGGATGGCGCCGGGGGTCTCCGCGACGATCGACTCGGCCTTGGCGACCGCGCCCTTCATGCCCTCGGGCCCGGGGGTCAGGACGATCTCGGCACCGTACGCACGGATGACCGCACGGCGCTCGACACTCATGGTCTCGGGCATCGTGATGACGACCCGGTACCCGCGAGCAGCGCCGACCAGCGCGAGGGCGATGCCCGTGTTGCCGGACGAGCCCTCGACGATGGTGCCACCGGCCTGCAGCGCACCGGAGGCCTCGGCGGCGTCGATGATCGCGACGCCCAGACGGTCCTTGACGCTGGCGCCCGGGTTGTAGAACTCGAGCTTCGCGAGCACCTCGGCTCCGCCCGCCTTCGGCAGCCGGTTCAGCTTGACGAGGGGGGTGTTGCCGAACGCCTGGGAGATGTTCTCGTAGATGGTGCCGCTCATCCGGTCCGTCCTTCGCAGCTCAGGTCGCGCATCGCTCTTCCTGGAGGCGCGGTGTGCGCCCGATCCTAGCGACCGGACCCCAGGCGGTCCTGTCCGTGACGGCGCGTGCGCGCCCGGCAATTGGTCCACACGCTGTGGACCAATTGCCGCTTCCTCGGGCCACGCCTCCGCGAACCCACCGCGAAAGCGACAGATGCCCGCGGAAGGTTTGCGGACATCTGTCGCTTTCGCGGGAGTGAGCACGACCAGCGCCGAGGAGAGTCGCTTTCGCGGCTCGCCCCACCGCGTCAGCGCACGAACGCCGTCCGGGCGAACCGCTCGTCGCTCGCCTCGAGCACCCGCAGCACGTTGCCGCCGGCCAGCGCCCGCAGGTCCGACTCACCCCAGCCGCGTCGGACGAGCTCCGCCGCGAGCACTGGGTACCGCGACACGTCCCGCAGGTCCGGCGGCAGCACCGGGGTGCCGTCGTAGTCGCCGCCGAGGCCCAGGTGCGCCACACCGGCGACGTCGCGGGCGTGCTCGACGTGGTCGGCGACGTCCGACACCGTGACCAGGGGCGGTTCGCCGGACATGCCCGACTCCTCCCAGTCCGCCCACGCCCGCGACACGAACTTCGGCACGAAGGTGATCATCACGACGCCGCCGTTGTCGGCCAACCGGGCGAGCACGTCGTCGGGCACGTTCCGCGGGTGGTCGTCGATCGCGACGGTCGACGAGTGGCTGAACACGACGGGCCGGGTCGCCACGTCGAGGGTGTCCCGCATGGTGGCCGGTGCGGTGTGGGACAGGTCGACGAGCATGCCGATCCGCTCCATCTCGGCGACGACCTGACGGCCGCGGTCGGTCAGGCCGCCGTGCGCCCGCTCCCCGGTCGCGGAGTCGGCCCAGGGGGTGTCGTCGTTGTGGGTGAGCGTCATGTACCGGACGCCGAGCCGGGCCAGGGTGCGGAGGACCGCGAGGTCGTCACCGATCGAGTGCCCGCCCTCGGCGCCGAGCAGCGACGCGATCCGGCCGGAGTCGACGGCGGCACGGACCTCGGCAGCGGTGCGGGCGAGCGCGAGGTCGTCGGGGTAGCGCTCGATGATCCGGTGCGCGAGGTCGACCTGCTGCAGCGTCGTCGTCACGGGGTCCGGGTCGTCCGCGGGCACGAACACCGACCAGAACTGCCCGACGACGCCGCCGGCGCGGAGCTTCGGGATGTCGGTGTGCAGCGAGTCGGTCTCGGTGTCGATGCCCTCGACACCGGAGTCGTGGCTGTCACGGCGCTCCCAGGGCAGGTCGTTGTGGCCGTCGATGACCGGGAACGGGAGCGCGTCGAACGTCATCCCCCGACGCTACCGCCCGCGCCGTCGTGGCTAGGCTCGAACCGTGCAGCCCGTCACCCTCCGCACCGAGCGACTGGTGCTCTCGGCCCCCGACCTCGGCGACGCCGACGACGATCGGTCCACCGCGACGGTCTGGCCGATGTCGTGACCGTCTCGTTCCGGGTCGTGACGGACCTGCCGGTTCCGCCGGAACGCGCCTTTGCGCTGTCGCTCGACATCGGCGCGCACGAGCGATCGATGGCCGCGACCGACGAACGCGCCGTCGCCGGCACGACGGCCGGCATGATCGGCCTGGGCGAGACCGTCACCTGGCGTGCGCGGCACTTCGGGATCGTCTGGCGGATGACGAGCAGGATCACCGCCCTGGAGGCGCCGCACCGGTTCGTCGACGAACAGGTGCGTGGGCCGTTCGCCCGGTTCCACCACGAGCACCGGTTCGAGCCGTCGGCCGGCGGCACGCGCATGGTCGACACCATCACGTTCCGCGCACCGCTCGGCCCGCTGGGCCGCCTGGCCGAGGTGCTCGCGCTGGCCCGGTACATGCCGCGGCTCATCGCCGACCGCAACGCCTCGCTCGCCGCCGAACTGCGTGACGAGCTGGGCGCCGGGTCGGACGGCGATCAGGGCGCAGCGAGCTCCCCCAGCGCGTCGTAGGCGGTGGCGACGGCGTCGACCCGCACCCGGCCGCCCGGACCCGAGGCGTCGTAGACGTCGTTCGTGATCGCGGCGACGACGGCGAACAACGCGGCCATCGAGTCGAACGCCGACGGTGAGTCGACCGGGCAGAGGATCGCGGTGGCGGCGGGGGCGGCGATGACCGCGGCCGTCGGGTCGCCGAGGACGATGACGTCCGCCCCGGAGTCGACGCAGTGCCGGACGATCCGTTCGACCCCGGCGGTGTGCCGACGCACGGTCACCAGGACGACGAGGTCGTGCCGGTCGAGGTCGGCGACCTCTTCGCCGAGCCGTTGCCCGGGCGACGGACCGACCCGGACGTCGGACCGCACCTGCGCCAGCTGGGACCGCAGTTGCAGCGCGATCGGGTACGCGCCGCGTTCACCGAGGACGAGCACCCGGCGGGCACGGACGATTCGACGGGCCAGCCGCGGGCGGTCCGCACGGCCGAGGGAAGCGAAGGCTGCGTCGAGGTTCCGTGCCTCGACCGCACGCTGGTCGACGTGGGCGGCGTCCTCGGCGACCCACGGCAGGCCCGAACCCCGCGCCGACATCAGGTTCTGCCGGACCTCGGCAGCGTCCTGGAACCCCAGCGACCGCACGAGTCGCGAGACCGTCGCCTTCGAGGTGCCGGACTCGGCCGCGAGTTCGGCGGAGGTGCCGACGAGCAGGAGTTCCGGGTCGTGGCGGACCATGGCGGCGACCCGTCGTTCGGCGGGCGAGAGCTGCTCCCACACGGAGTCGATCCGGGCGCGGACGTCGGGGCCGGCGGTGCTCATGCGCGGGCCACCCGGTCGACGGCGACGGCCAGGGCGTCGAGGCCGAGGGCGATGTCCGGCGTCGACACGAACTCGTCGGGGTGGTGGCTGATGCCGTCGGGGTTGCGGAGGAACAGCATCGCCACGTCGGTCACGAGTCCGAGCGACATCGCGTCGTGGCCGGCTCGCGAGAACAGCTCCATCGGCGCGGTCTCACCCGTCGAAGCGATCCCGGCGCGGACGGCGTCCATCAGGCGGGGCGAGCAGAACACCGCGGGTGCACGGTGCACCTCGGTCGGGGTGACGCTCACCCCGCGCCGTTCACCGATGAGCGTGAAGGCCTTGGTGAGTTCGTCCCAGACCTCGTCGCGCTCGTCGTCGAACTCGCCGCGCAGGTCGACGGAGAACCGTGCGAGCCCGGGGACGACGTTGACGGCTCCGGGTTCGACGGTCATCGTGCCGACGGTGCCGACCTGGTGCGATGCCCGGCAGATCCGTTCCACCGCGAGCGCGGCCTCGGCGGCGGCGAGCAGCGCGTCGTGCCGGCGCTCGTAGGGGGTGCCGCCGGCGTGCCGGGCCTCTCCCACGGCCTCGACCGAGAACCGGCGCGCACTCGCGATGCTCGTGACGACCCCGAGGGCCTGCCCGGCCTGTTCGAGGTACGGCCCCTGCTCGATGTGCGCCTCGAGGTAGCCGACCACCGACGCCGGGTCGACCGCGGCGTCGCCGACGCGCTCCGGGTCGAGGCCGAAGTCGGTGAAGGCCTGCCGGAGCGTGACGCCGTCACCGTCGGCCAGGTCCCACCAGGCGTCGTCCCAGACGCCGGCCACCGCGGACGAACCGAGCAGGGCCTTGCCGAAGCGCGTGCCCTCTTCGTCGGAGAACGCGATGACCTCGAGCGCGACGGGCAGCGGACCGTCGGCGGTGAGCCGGGCGACCGTGCGGATCGCCATGAGCACCCCGACGACGCCGTCGTACCGTCCGGCGTCCACCACGGTGTCCAGGTGCGAGCCGAGCAGCAGCACGGGGGCGTCGGGCGTCGCGCCCGCGGCCCGGCCGTGCAGGTTGCCGGCGGCGTCCTGCCAGGTGGACAGTCCGGCGTCCTGCATCCAGCCCGCGACGAGGGCGTTCGCCCGGGCGTGCTCGGGCGACAGGTAGACGCGGGTGATCCGGCCCGGTTCGGCACTGAGGGCGGCGAGCTCGTCGCAGCAGCGGGCGACGAGTTCGGCGTCGGCGGTGCCCACGGCGGTGGCGTTCAGGACGGGCACGGCGCTCACGCGAGCACCTCGGCCCCGGCGGGAGCGACCGCGGCGGTGTCGTCGCGGAAGACGTCGAGGGCGGCATCGACACCGCCGCCGTGCGGGACCGCGTGCCCGGCCCGACGCAGGGTGTGCTCGAGCGCGGCCAGGGTCGTGACGACGGTGTCCTTCCGGGCGTTGTAGCCCATGGTGCCGATGCGCCAGACCCGACCGTGCAGCGGCCCGAACGAGGTGCCGATCTCGATCCCGTGGTCGTCGAGCATCGCGCCGCGCACCTGGTCGCCGACGACGTCGGACGGGATCTCGACGGCGACGACGTTGTGCATCTTGCGGGCGACGTCGCCGAAGACCGGGAGCCCGAGGGCCTGCACCCCGGCGAGCATTGCGCGCCCGGCGGTCTCGTGGCGGGCGACGACGGCGTCGCGGCCTTCCTCGAGCAGGATGCGGGCGCACTCGTGCGCGGCGTAGAGCATCGAAGCGGCCTCGGTGTGGTGGTTCAGGCGGCGGGGGCCCCAGTAGTCGAGGATCATCGCGAGGTCGAGGTAGTTCGAGCGGATCGGTTCGTCGGCGACGTCGTCACCGGGTTCCCGGATGCCGGCCTCGACGCTCCGCCGCTCGTCGAGCACGGCCACGGCCTTCGGCGACAGCGTGACGGGTGCGCTGCCGGACGGGCCGCCGAGGCACTTCTGCAGCCCGGCGCTCACGGCGTCGATCCCCCAGGCGTCGACCTCGAGCGGGTTGCCGCCGACCGTCGCCGTGGCGTCGGTGTAGAGCAGGACGCCGTACCGCTCGCAGATCGCACCGAGCTCGTCGAGCGGCTGGTTCATCGTGGTCGAGGTGTCGCCCTGCACGACCGCCAGCACCTTCGGACGGACGCGGGCGATGGCCGACTCGATCGCGGACGGCGTGAATACCTGACCCCAGTCGGTCTCGATGGTGTGGACCTCGGCCCCGGCACGGCCGGCGATCTCGGCGAGCAGGTGCCCGAACCGACCGAACACCGGCACGAGCACGCGGTCACCCGGGGCGAGCAGTGACACCAGCACCGCTTCGATCCCCGCACGCGAGGTGCCGTCCACGAGCAGCGTCGCGTCGTTGCGGGTGCCGAACACGCGGCGGTAGAGCGCCTGCGTCTCGTTCATCGTCGAGGTCATCCAGGGGTCGTACTGGCCGACGAGCGGCGTCGACAGGGCACGGAGCACGCGCGGGTCGGCGTCGATCGGGCCGGGCCCCATGAGGAGACGGGCGGGTGGGTTCACTGGGAGCATGGTGGTTCCTTCCGTTCCTGATCCGACGATACCGGAACGATCGTTACAGGGGTGTTTCCGCGGCGAGCACGGGCCGTCCGGCCAGCTGCCCCTCGACGCCGACCACGCCGCCGTCCGCCGTGGCGATGCGACGGCCGCGGAGCCAGGTCTCGGTGACGCTGCCGCGCACGCAGAGCCCGTCGAACGCGGACACCGGGTTGCGGTGCTCGAGCCCGGCGACGTCGACGACGGACTCGGCGGACGGGTCGAACACGGCGAAGTGCGCCAGGGCACCGGGAGCGATCTCCCCGCGGTCGCGCAGCCCGACCAGGGCGGCCGGACCGGTCGTGAACAGCGGGAGCAGCGCCTCGAGCGGGACCCCGCGACGCTCGGCCTCGGTCCACACCGCCCGGAACCCGACCTGCAGGCCGGCGACCCCGCCCCAGGCCAGACCCCAGTCGTCGGTCTTCAGGTCGGCGGTGGAGGGCGAGTGGTCCGACACGACGAGGTCGATCGTGCCGTCGAGCACACCGGCCCACAGCGCGTCGCGGTTGGCGTCGTCGCGGATCGGTGGGCAGCACTTGTAGGCGGTCGCGCCGTCCGGGATCGTGCCCGCCTCGAACGACAGGTAGTGCGGGCACGTCTCGACCGTGATCCGGATGCCGTCGTCCTTCGCCGCGCGGAGCATCGGCAGCGCGCCCGCGTCGGACAGGTGCAGCACGTGCACCCGCGCACCGGTCGCCCGCGCGCCGTCGATGACCTGCGCGATCGCGGACCGTTCGGCGGCGACGGGCCGGGTGGCCAGGAAGTCGGCGTACCGGCCGCCGAGCGCACGGTGCGGCACGAGGTGCTCCGGGTCCTCGGCGTGCACGATCAGCAGGGCGTCGATCCGGGCGACCTCGGCGATCGCGGCTCGGAGCTGCTCGGGGTCGAGGTGCGGGAACTCGTCGACACCGCTCGGCGCCGTGAAGCACTTGAACCCGAAGACGCCGGCATCGTGCAGGGCGTCGAGCGAGCCGAGACTCGCGGGGACCGCGCCGCCCCAGAACCCGACGTCGACCGTCACCCGACCCTCGGCACTCGCACGTTTGACGGCGAGCGCCTCGACCGTGGTCGTCGCGGGGATCGAGTTGAGCGGCATGTCCACGATCGTGGTGACCCCGCCCATCGCAGCGGCCCGGGTCGCGGACGCGAAGCCCTCCCACTCGGTGCGGCCCGGCTCGTTGACGTGCACGTGCGTGTCGACGAGTCCGGGGAGCAGCACCTGCCCGTGCGGCACGGTGTGGTCGTGCACGGCGTCGACGACCGCGTCGACGGGCAGGACGCCGGTGACCCGGCCGTCGTGGACGACGACCGCGGCCGGGCGGAACGCCCCGTCGACCCAGGCTCGCTGCGCGCGGACGACCAGGTCTGCCGTGTCGCCCGCCGGGAGGCCCGTCACGCGCCCGCCCCGGCCGTCGCGACCGCCGCCGGGTGGCGTTCGAAGCCCGCCAGCAGCCCCGACATCGCCTTCACCGGCGGCAGGGCGTACTCGCCGCGCTTGCCCGTGGACAAGCCGAGCCGGACGAGTGACTCCGCCAGGACCGTGGCCGCCGCGACGCCGTCGACGACCGGTGCCCCGATGGCCAGCGAGACCTCGGCGCAGAAGTCGGCCATGCCCGCGCACCCGAGCACGACGGCGTCGGCTCCCCCGTCGACGACGGCTCGGCACTCCTCGATCACGAGCGCCCGCGCTCCGGACGCGGGGTCGTCGAGCTCGAGCACCGGGACCTCGCACGCCCGGATCTCGGTGACGAGCGGGGTGAAGCCGTAGCGCTGGGCGAGCTCGTGGGCGCGGCCGGTCGTCCGCGCCAGGGTGGTGACGACACCGAACCGGCGGCCGAGCATCGCGGCGGCGTGGAACCCGGCCTCGGCGATCCCGATCACCGGCACCGTCGCGAGCTCCCGCGCGGCGTCGAGCCCCGGGTCCCCGAAGCAGGCGACGACGAAGGCGTCCACCCCGTCCTGCTCCCCGCGGGCGATCTGCTCGAGCAGCCCGGGCACGGCCAGGGCCTCTTCGTAGTGGCTCTCGATCGAGGCCGGCCCCATCGAGGGTTCGACCGCTTCGACCAGTGTGCCGGGAGCGGCGACGGCCTGGGCCGCGATGCCGATCGCCCGCGTCATCGACGCGGTGGTGTTGGGGTTGACGACGCGGATGCGCATCGGGGTCCTTCCGGTGGAGCGAGTGGAGCGGTGGAACCGGTGGTGCTGGGTGGTGACCATCGTGGCGGGGCGGGGCGGGCCTCCCGGCCGTGGTGTGGATCTGTGGACGACCGGGCGTCGCGACCCGCCCTGTGGAGGACGGGCCGCGACGCCGGCGGTCAGGCGCGACCGACGGCCGCGCCGTCGTCGACCGAGGGGTCGTCCGCGTCGAGCACGGGCATGCTCGGCCGGACACGCTCGAGCGCCCAGAAGACGACGAGGCCCAGGCCGCACCCGATGAACCAGCTGTAGCTCGACAGCCACGGCAGCACATCGAGTGCCGGGGGCAGGACCGCGCTCGCCACCGAGACCGCGCCGGTGACCGCGAGGGTCCAGATGGCGTTCGGGTTGAACCCGCCGCGGTACCAGTACCGGGCGGTGCGGCTCGTGGAGTACATGTCGTCGATCGCGATGCGCTGCTTGCCGACGATGTAGTAGCCCGCGATGAGGATGCCGAACAGCGGGCCGATCAGCGCACCGAGCACCCCGAGCGTGTACAGGATCGCCTGGTCGTTGCCGTACCAGTTCCACGGGGTGAGGAGCACGGAGCCGACCGCGGCGATCATGCCGCCGGCACGCCACGAGATCTTCCGGGGTGCCACGTTCGAGAAGTCGAACGCGGGGCTGATGAAGTTCGCGACGATGTTGATGCCGACGGTCGCCGTGACGAAGGTCAGGCCACCGAGCAGGATCGCGAAGGGTGCTCCGATGGCCTGCACGGTCTCGATCGGGTCGGTGATGAGCTTGCCGAACACCGGCACCGTCGCACTGGCGCAGAGCACCGTCAGGACCGAGAAGAACAGGAAGTTGATCGGCAGCCCCCAGAAGTTGCCGCGCTTGACCGCACGGAACGACCGGCCGTAGCGCGAGAAGTCCCCGAAGTTCAGCATCGGGCCCGAGAAGTAGCTGACCACCAGGGCGACCGCCGACAGCATCACCGGGATCGACGCCCCGAAGGACAGCGGCTCGCCGGCCGACAGGGTGAACGAGATGTTGCCGATGCCCGCCTGGCTGACCAGGTAGACCGCGAGCACGATCATCACCACGTAGACGGCCGGTCCGGCCCAGTCGATGAACCGCTTGATCGCCTCCATGCCCATCCAGAACAGCGCGCCCTGCGCCACCCAGAGGATCGCGTACGAGATCCACCCCAGGGCCGACAGCCCGAGGAACGAGTGGTCGAGCAGCCCCGCCGACGCCGGGATGAACTTGAGGAAGATGATGTTCAGCGACTGGGCGGCGAGGAAGGTCTGCACGCCGTACCAGGCCATCGCGATGAGGCCGCGGATGATGGCGGGGACGTTCGCGCCGAGCACGCCGAACACCGCGCGGTTGATCACCGGGTACGGCACACCGGTGCGCTGCGACGGCTTCGCGACCAGGTTGGCGAAGACCTGCACGATGAGGATGCCGACCACCAGGGCGATGAGCACCTGCCAGCTCGCGATCCCGAGGGCGAAGAGCGACCCGGCGGTGACGTAGCCGCCGACCGAGTGCACGTCGGACATCCAGAAGGCGAAGAAGTTGTAGCTCGTCCAGCGCTGCTCGCGCAGCGGGGCGAGGTCCTCGTTCGTGAGCGCCGGGTCGTACCCGGGCTTGACGACACCGGCACCCGCTGGGGCGGGAGCGGCGGTCGTGGTGGGGGCGTGGGGCGCGGCGACTGGTGTCGCGATGTCGGTAGCCATGGCGTCCTCCGAGGGAGTGGGAAGCGGGGCGGTGCGTGCTTGAGCACGAAGCTACGGAGCGACTTCGCCCCCGCCGTTTCCCTCGTGTAACGGTCGTGTGTCCCGCACCCCGTCCTGGAACGACTGTTCCGGGACGGTGGTCGAGACCGGCGCCGACCGCTCCCGGTGCCGCGCGCGGAGCCGCGGTGCGGCTTGCCGCATCGATGGGCACCGACCCCGCACGGACCCCGCCCCGACCCGAGCGGTGGTGACCGCCGGTGGTACGAATCGACCATGAGCAGGGGAATCAGGATCGACCACGTGGGCGTCACGGTGCCGGACATCGACGCAGCCACGCAGTTCTTCGAGGCGGCGTTCGACGCCGTCGTCCTGTACGACATGCGGCGTCGTGACGAGACGCCGAACAGCAGTTCCGAGGCGCACGGCTACCTCGGCATCCCGAGCACCATGGCGCAGGGGGCCATGCGGATGCTCGCGCTGCCGGAGGGGCCGGGGCTCGAGCTGTTCGAGTACCTGGGGCCCGAGCAGCGGAACGCCGCACACCCGTCCGACCTGGGATGGCAGCACCTGGCGATGTACGCCGACGACCTGGACGAGACGCTCGCCCGGGTCGAGGCGGCCGGCGGCACCCGGAACTCCGACCCGCGCGACCTGCGTGGTGACGAGGCAGGGGCCGGCAACCGGTTCGTCTACACGCGCACGCCGTGGGGGTCGACGCTCGAGCTCGTCAGCTACCCGACGCCGCAGCCGTACCTGGTGTACGCGCCGCGGCCGAAGTGGGCGCCGTGGCCGATGCCGGACGACGTCTACCCGGTGCCGGCACCCGCCGTGCACTGACGACCGACCGCCGCACCGACCGACCAACACACCGACCGACAGACCGTCCTCTCAGTGGCGGGGCACCTGCCCCGTCCGCCGTACGGCCCGTTCGAGCAGTTCGACGTCGATCCCGACGTGCTGCCGGGCAATCACGCCCGCCTCGGGCGCCCGCCCCGAACACACCGCGTCCACCAGCAGTTCGTGCTCGTGGAGCGCGCGGGTCTCCATCTCCGCCATGCCCTCGGCCGTGCCCCACAGGTGCGCCGGAGCGGCGATGGAGATCTGCGCCTCCAACCCGGCGAGCGCCGTCCGCAGGGCGTCGTTCCGCGCGGCGTCGATGATCGTCCGGTGCAGCACGGCGTCGGCCTGCTGCTTCTCGAGCCCCGAGGTGGCGTCGCGGAACACCTCGAGCCGTGCACGGATCAGGGCGGCGTCGTCCGGGGTGACCCGTTCCGCTGCGGCCGTCGCGAGCGCCCCGTGCAGCAGCGCGATGGCGTCGGCGGTGTCCTGGATCGCCTCCCACCGGGCGAGCAGCACCCGTCCGACGGCGTCCGATGAGCTGTCCGGCCACTCGGTGCGGACGAACGTGCCACCACCCCGGCCTCGACGGGTCTCGAGCAGCCCCCGTTCGACGAGCCGCGCGATCGCACCGCGCACGGTGACCCGGGCGACGCCGAGCAGGCCGGCCAGTTCGCGTTCCGGCGGCAGGTTCGCGCCGGGCAGGTACTCGCCCACGGCGACGGCGGTCACGAGGCGGTCCTCGACCTCGTCGACGCGCGTCTCGGTCGTACGATCGGACACACGGACCCCCTTCGCGGTGTTACGACCACGTTAAGGCAGCAGAAAAGGTATTGCGTGGGACCTTTTTCCGCTCCATGCTGACCCCCATGTCCAGCATCACCGAATCCACGATGCCGTTCCGCGACGGCGAGACCTGGTACCGGGTCACCACGCCCGACACCCCGGTCGCGGGCGCGCTGCCCCTCGTCGTCCTGCACGGCGGGCCCGGCATGGCCCACGACTACCTCCGGAACCTCGCGGCCCTGGCCGACGAGACCGGCCGGACCGTCGTCCACCACGACCAGTTCGGCTGCGGCCGGAGCAGCCACCGCCCGGACGCGCCGGTCGACACCTGGCAGCCGCAGCTGTTCGTCGACGAGTACGCCGCCCTGGTCGAGCACCTCGGGCTCGGCGACCACCACGTGCTCGGGCAGTCGTGGGGCGGCATGCTCGGCGCCGAGATCGCGGTGCAGCAGCCCGCGGGGCTCCGGTCGCTGGCGATCTGCAACTCCCCCGCGTCGATGCAGCTCTGGGTCGACGGCGCCGCCGAGCTCCGCGCGCAGCTGCCCGCCGACGTGCAGGACGCCCTGACCCGGCACGAGACGGCCGGCACCGTCGACGACCCCGAGTACCTGGCGGCGACGCAGGTCTTCTACGAGCGGCACGTCTGCCGCGTGGTCCCGATGCCGCAGGACTTCGTCGACTCCGAGGAGCAGATGGAGCGCGAGCCGACGGTCTACCACACGATGAACGGCCCGAACGAGTTCCACGTCATCGGCACGATGCGTGACTGGACCATCGTCGACCGGCTCGAGAGCGTCGCCGTGCCGACGCTCGTCGTCGCCGGCGAGCACGACGAGGCCACCCCCGCCACGTGGGCGCCGTTCGTCGAGCGGATCGCCGACGTCCGGCAGCACGTCTTCCCCGGTGCGAGCCACTGCTCGCACCTGGAGCAGCCGGCGGAGTTCCGCCGGGTCGTCGCGACCTTCCTGGCCGCGCACGACGACGCCTGACCCGGCCACCTTCGGTCTGGAGGCGCGGGGCGGGCCCGCCCCGCGCCTCCAGGCAAGCAGTCCCCACCCCCACCGCCGCACCCGTCCCTCCACCCGAAACGGAACCCGACATGTCGCAGCAGCACAGCGAGCTCTCCGCACAGCAGCAGCTCGAGGCCTACGGCTACAAGCAGGAGCTCAAGCGCTCCGTCTCCACCACCGACCTGCTCATCTACGGCCTGGTCTTCATGGTCCCGATCGCCCCGTGGGCGATCTTCGGGACCGTCTACAACGCCTCCAGCGGCATGGTGCCGCTGGTGTACCTCGTCGGCCTCGTCGCGATGATCTTCACCGCCCTGGCCTACGCGCAGATGGCGAAGTCGATCCCCCTCGCCGGCAGCGTGTTCTCGTACGTCGGCCGCGGCATCCACCCCACCGCCGGGTTCTTCGCCGGCTGGGCGATCCTGCTCGACTACCTGCTCGTCCCGACGCTGCTCTACGTGTTCGCCGCGGAGAGCATGGTCGGCATCTTCCCGGGCACGCCCCGCTGGCTGTGGGCACTCGTGTTCGTCGCGATCAACACCGTCATCAACCTGGCCGGGGTGTCCTCGCTCAAGCTCGCGAACCGCATCTTCCTGCTCATCGAGCTCGTCTTCGTCGCGATCTTCGTCGTCATCGCGATCGTCGCGCTGACCGGTGGCACGATCCCCGACGCGTCCTTCGGCACCGAGCAGATCTGGGACCCTGCCAAGGTGTCGGCGCCGCTCATCGCCTCGGCCCTGTCGATCGCGGTGCTGAGCTTCCTGGGCTTCGACGGCATCTCGACGCTGTCCGAGGAGTCCACCGGCCGTCGTGGCGGAGCCGGCACGGCGATGATCCTGGCGCTCGTCATCGTGGCGTTCCTGTTCATCCTGCAGACCTGGCTCGCATCCGCCCTGGCCGCGGGGCGGGACTCGTTCTCGGACAGCGAGGCCGGCAACGCCTTCTTCACCATCGTCGAGCAGGCTTCGTCGAGCGGCTGGGCCACCGCGTTCTTCGCCGTCAACGTACTCGCCGTCGGCATCGCGAACGCCATGGCCGCACAGGCCGCGACGAGCCGCCTGCTGTTCTCGATGAGCCGCGACCGTCAGCTGCCCGCGTTCCTGCACAAGCTCAACGGGCGCCAGGTGCCGCAGAACGCGATCATCGTCGTCTCGGTGCTCTCCGCGATCCTGGTGCTGTTCTTCGTCGGGCAGATCGACACGATCTCGTCGCTCGTGAACTTCGGCGCGCTGTTCGGCTTCATGCTTCTGCACGTGTCCGTCTTCGTGCACCACGTCGTCAAGGGCAAGTCGCGCAACTGGCTGCTGCACCTGGTCGTGCCGCTGGTCGGGTTCCTGATCATCGGGTACGTCCTGCTCAACGCCGCGGTCGAGGCGAAGGTCGGCGGGATCATCTGGCTGATCGTCGGCGCGGCCGTGTTCCTGTACTACCGACGCACCGGCCGTTCCACCGAGGTCGGCTCCGAAGCAGAACCGACGACGGAGGACGCACGATGACCCCGGACCACTTCCTGCCGAACACCCTCGGCCGCCCCGGGTTCTCGGCCGACCGGGAGCCCGTGCTGCGGGTCCGCCCCGGCACCGGCGAGACCATCGGCTTCGAGACCACCGACGCCGTCTACGCCGAACTCGACCAGCACCACGACATGGCGCAGCTGCAGGCACCCATCAACCCGGTGACCGGGCCGGTGTTCGTCGAGGGGGCGGAACCCGGCGACACCCTCGTGGTGACCATCCACGCCATCGAGCTGACCACGCACGGCTGGTCGGTGTCCCTGCCCGGCTCCGGGGCCCTGCAGCACGTGATGGGCGACCGGGTCTTCGCCCGCCGCTGCCCGATCGCGGACGACATGGTGCAGGTGTCCGACCGGCACCGGTTCCCCGTCCGGCCGATGATCGGGTGCATCGGCACGGCGCCGGCCGAGGGCGAGAACTCGACGATCATGCCGGCCTACCCGGAGGGCGGCAACATGGACGTCACCGAGGCCCGCCCCGGCTCGACGGTGTCCCTGCCCGTCCGGGTCCCCGGTGCGCTGCTGTCGATCGGCGACATCCACGCGCTCATGGCCGAGGGCGAGTCGTCGTTCGTCGCCATCGAGGCCCAGGGCACCGCGATCGTCTCCGTCGACCTGGTCAAGGGCGGTCCGGTGCTCCGCGCGCCCCGCATCGAGACCGCCGACGACTGGCTGTTCGTCGGCCTCGGCGACCCCGTGCAGGAGAGCGTCCGGCGCGGGTACGAGGATGCCTTCGCGTTCCTGGTCGACGAGCACGGCTGGACCGCCGAGGACGCCTACGCGGTGCTCAGTGCGGTCGGTGACTCGAAGCTCGGCGGGCCGACCGGCTCCACCGCCCCGGACCCCTTGCACCCCTTCGCCGCCGTCGGTGCGGTCACCCTGCACCGGGTGCCGAAGGCGGTGCTGTGAGGGTTCGCTGAGGGTGACGAGCCCTTCGTGAGCAGGAATGGTCGGGTGCCGAACGGTGACCCGACCATTTCTGCTCACGAAGCCCACCAAACTCACGAAGCTCGCGCCGCCGCACCGGGAACCTGCACAGGCATGTGCACGATGATGGGCGCATGCACGACACCATCCGCTACGTCGCGATCGGCGACAGCTTCTCGGAGGGCATCGGCGACGCCGGACCCGCTCCGTTCCCCGGCTGGACCGGACGACTCGCGAGCGCGATGGCGGGAGCCTCGGACGCCCACGTCTCGTACGCGAACCTCGCGGTGCGCGGCCGACTGCTCGCCGGGGTCCTCGACGGTCAACTCGAGGCCGCCCTCGCGCTCGACCCGGCGCCGACCCTGATCACCTTCTGCGCCGGCGGCAACGACCTGCTGCGCCCGCGCTTCGAGGTGGACGCGCTGATCGGGCAGGTCGAGGCCGCCGCCGACCGTGTCGAGGCCACCGGGGCGCGCCTGGCACTCCTCAGCCCAGCCGACCCGAGCGCCCGCCTGCCCCTCGGTTCCCTGATCAACCGCCGCGGTGATGCCTGGGCCGAGGCGCTCGGCACGCTCGCCCGACGCCGTGGCCTGCCGTTCGTCGACGTCTCCCGCGACCCGCACCTGCGTCGTGCGGAGTTCTGGTCGGACGACCGGCTGCACATGAACGCCACCGGGCACCAGCGCGTCGCGGACCTGGCGCTGCACGCGGTCCTGGACGGCCCCGCGCCGGTCGAGCCCGCGGACCCCGGTGCCGCCCGGCCCCGTCTGGGCGAGGAACTCCGCTACTACCGCGAGTACGTCCTGCCGTGGGTCCAGCGCCGGATCACCCGCACGTCGTCGGGCGACGGGCGCTCGGCGACCTACCCGACGTGGACGCCGGTGCGCGGTCAGGACGCGTAGCCAGCGTCAGCCCGCGACGTACACGCGGGTGGTGACCCCGCTCAGCGCGTGCGCGAACTCGTCGCCCGTCGCCACGAAGCCGCCCGCCTCGTACAGCCGCACCGCCCGGTCGTTGTCGCCGAGCACGTGCAGCACGACGCGGGGGTGTCCGGCAGCCCGGGCGTCGTGCACCGCCTCGGACAGCAGCGACCGTCCGACCCCGCGAGCCTGCACCCCGGGCCGCACCGCGAGCAACGACAGGTAGGCGGCGTCCGCCGGGTCCGTCGACCGACCGGTGCCCGGTGCCGTCACGAGCACGAAGCCGTCGACCGCACCGTCCGGGCCGGGGGCCACCAACCAGGCGACGTGCTCCGCCGCGAACTTCTGCCGCGCGCGCTCCCGCACCGCCGGGTCCTCGGCGGCACCGTCACGGGCAGCCACGGCAGCGGCCCACAGGTCGATGCAGGTGTCGGTCTCGTCCGGGGTCGCAGGACGCACGACCACGGACGACTCGATCACCCGATCAGCCTACGACCGCCCGGCTCCCGATCCTGAACGACGCCCCACGGTGCTCGTCGGGCAGCCGGTCCCCGCGGCCGTGCAGCTTCTGGCGGAGCGACCCCGGCTCGTACTCCTCCGGGTAGGCCCCACGGGCACGGAGCTCCGGGATCACGAACTCGATGACGTCCTCCCACGTGCCCGGGGTCACCGCGTAGGCCAGGTTGAAGCCGTCGACGTCGGTGAGCTCCTGGATCTCCTGCAGCCTGTCGGCGATGGTCGCTCCCCCACCGACCGCCACCGGGCCGAGCCCGCCGATCGCCGTCTGCCGCGCCAGGTCACGGATCGTCCACTTCGACCCGTCCTCCCCCGTCGCTGCCGCGATGTTCGCCGCCGCCGACTGGATCGCGTTCGACTCGACGTCACCGAGGGGCTGGTCCGGGTCCCACTGCGACAGGTCGACGCCCATCCAGCCGGAGTTGAGCACCAGCGCGCCGAGCTCCGACGCGTACGACAGGTAGTCCTCGTACTTCGCCTGGGCAAGCTCGTCGGTGGCGTCCGTGATCACGGTGAGCAGCGTGTAGACGCGGGCGGCGTACCGGTCGCGACCAGCTGCCTCCAGGGCGTCCCGGACCTTCGCGACGGTCGACGCGAGCTGCTCGACGGTCGGTGCGCCCACGAAGACCGCTTCCGCGTTCTCCGCGGCGAAGCGGATGCCGCGTGGCGACGCGCCCGCCTGGTAGATGACGGGCGTGCGCTGCACGGACGGCTCGGACAGGTGGATGCCCGGCACGTCGAAGTGCGTGCCGTGATGCTCGATCGGGTGCACCTTCGCCGGGTCCGTGAAGACCCCGGCTTCGCGGTCGGCGACGACGGCGTCGTCCTCCCACGAGCCCTCCCACAGCTTGTAGAGGACCTCGAGGTACTCGTCCGCCACGTCGTACCGGTCGTCGTGCGACAGCTGGTCGGTCTGGCCCATGTTCCGCGCGGCACTCGGCAGGTACCCGGTGACGACGTTCCAGCCGACCCGCCCCTTGGTCAGGTGGTCGAGCGTCGACATGCGTCGGGCGAACGGGTACGGGTGCTCGTACGCCGTGCCGGCCGTGATGCCGAAGCCCAGGTGCTCGGTCACCCACGCCATCGCCGACACGAGCAGGATCGGGTCGTTCACCGGCACCTGCGACCCGGTGCGGAGCGCGGCCTCGTTCGAGCCGCCGTACACGTCGTAGGTGCCCAGGACGTCGGCGATGAAGATGCCGTCGAACGCCCCGCCCTCGAGCGTCTTCGCCAGGTCCGTCCAGTAGGTCAGGTCGCGGTAGTCCCGCGACCGGTCGCGGGGGTGCCGCCACAGTCCGGAGGACTGGTGCGCGACGCAGTTCATGTCGAACGCGTTGAAGCGGATCTGCCGGTGCTCGCTGCTGGTGGTCACGGGTCGAGACGCTACGTCGGACACCTGCGACCGTCACGGATCGTGACGAAGCGTGACGGTCGGCTCCGGCACCGGCCTGGAGGCCCGCCCCGCGTCCGCCACGACGCCCGCGCCGGGCGCGTGGCCGGCTCCAGGGCTCAGGCGCGGTCGTGGAGCGTGACGTGGTAGCCGTCGGGGTCGGCGAACGTGAACGTCCGACCGAAGGGACCGTCGATCGGCGCCGAGACGATGCGGTGGCCGTCGGCGACCAGCGCGTCGTGGATCGCCTGCACGTCCGTTGCGTGCAGCCAGACCGCGGCGCCGACGCCGGGCTGCGCCACCGCGTCGAGGTCCGTGCCGGGCACCAGGTCGCGCAGGGCGAAGGCGATCGGCGTGGTCTCGAACACGACGGCGTGCGGCGGACCGGCCTGCGAGCGGACGAGGCCGAGGTAGCGCTCGTAGAACGCCTGCGAGGCGTCGAGGTTCCTGGTCTGCAGGGAGATGAAGTCGGGGCCTGTGACGGGCATGTGGTGCTCCTTGAGTACGTGTCAGTCTTCTGACACAGGACAATCTATGTCAGACTGCTGACATGCGTCAAGACGACACCGGCATCCACCTCGAGACGTCGATCGGCTACCTGCTCAAGGAGACCGCGAGCGCCCTCCGGGCGTCGATGGAAGCCGTGCTGCGCCCGCTCGGCATGACGGTGACGCACTACTCCTGCCTCGAGCTGCTCGCGCAGCGCCCCGGCCTGTCGAACTCCGAACTCGCGCGCGGCACGTTCGTGACCCGGCAGTCGATGAACGTGTTGCTGCAGACCCTGGAGCGCGACGGCTTCGTCACCCGTGCCACCGAACCGTCGGTCGGCAAGGCACTCCCCACGCAGCTGACCGACAGCGGGCGGCGGAGTCTGGCGCAGGCGAGTGCGGCGATCCGTGGGGTCGAGCAGCGGATGCTCGCCGATCTGACCGCAGACCAGCAGACCGAGGCCCGTCAGATCCTGCGGAGCATGGTGACGTCGCTCCGCAGTGAGGCGTGAACCCTCGCGGGGTTCGTAGGCTGAGCGGATGGACGTCGCACTGCGGGACAGCACCACCAAGGACCTCGAGTGGCTCGTCGAGCTCCGGGCCGTGGTGCTGCGCGACGACCTGACACGCCTCGGGGTGTTCGACGAGACGCGCGTCCGACAGCGCCTCCGCGACGCGTTCCAGCCGGAGCTGACCCGCATCGTCGTGGTCGACGACCGCGACGTCGGGTCGATCACCGTGCGGGTCGAGGACGACGTCCGCTGGGTCGAGCACTTCTACCTCGCGCCCGACGTTCAGGGGCGTGGAGTCGGTTCGACCGTGCTGCGCGCTGTCCTCGACGAGCCCCACGAGGGTCCCACGCGGCTCAACGTGCTGGTGGGCAGCCCGGCTCGCCGACTCTACGAACGACACGGCTTCGTGCTCGACACCGACGACGGCGTCGACGTGTTCATGACGCTGCGGGCCGCCGATCGAGCACCCCACGGAGCGCGCTGAGCTGCTCGTCGACGACGCCGGCCATCCGGCGCTCGGCCGGTCCGGTGAGCCACGACTCGAGGGCCAGGTGGAACAGCATCACGGTCGTCTCGGCGATCACCGCCGCCTCGGCCGGGTCGAGGCCGCGAGCGACGAAGGCCTCGCGCACCGCGTCCGTCAGGTCGGCGCGCTTCCGGGCATCGCGTTCCCGGAGCGACGGCTCGGACAGCACCAGCCGCCGCACCGAGCCGACCTGGTCGTGACGCCCCTCGAACCGCTCGTCGGCGACGGTGCGGAGGCCGTGCACGACGATGTCGAGCGGGTCGACCCCGGCCGGTGCGGCCTCGATGGCAGCGTGGGCGAGGTCGGGGATCTCGTCGCCGGCGAAGATCACCTCGCGTTTGTCGGCGAAGTACCGGAAGAAGGTGCGGGTCGTGAGCCCTGCCCGTGCGGTGATCTGCGGCACCGTCGTCGCCTGGTACCCCTGTTCGGCGAAGAGCTCGAACGCCGCTCGCTCGAGTCGCCCTCGGGCATCCGGAGACCAGCGCATGGCTCAACAGTAGTGGTGATGACACGACGTGTCGTGGTTCAGTGAGCGATGACACGTCGTGTCATGAGCCACTTCGAGCAAGGGATTCGGACACCATGTCGTCATCGGGCAACACAGCACTGTGGACCACGTCGAGCGGCCGGTTCACCGTCGGACCCGCGCCGGTCCCCCAGCCGGGACCCGGCGAACTCGTCGTCCAGGCCGCGGCCGTCGCCGTGAACCCGGTCGATGCCGTCGGCGGACTGTTCCGACACCTGGTGTTCCCGAAGCTGCGGTTCCCCGCCGTCCTCGGGTCGGACGTCGCCGGCACCGTCGTCGCGATCGGCCCCGGCCTCGAGCGGTTCCGTGTGGGCGACCGGGTCGTCGGGCACGCCGCGGGGCAGGAGCAGCACCGGAACAGCGCTGCCGAAGGCGCCTTCCAGCACCAGGTCCTGCTGCTCGAACGCGTGACGACCCCGGTGCCGGATGGTCTGCCGGCCGAGCAGGCAGCGGTCCTGCCACTCGCCGTCTCGACCGCCGCCGCCGGCCTGTTCGAGCCGGACCAACTCGCTCTGTCGCTCCCGACCGCAGACACGGCCGAGCGCCCCGGGGTCGTCCTGGTGTGGGGCGCGTCCACGAGCGTCGGCGCCAACGCCGTCCAGCTCGCCCGGGCCGCCGGGTACGCCGTGATCGGCACCGCGTCGCCGAAGAACCACGCGTTCGTGCAGTCGCTCGGGGCTGAGGCGGTTTTCGACTACCGTGACGACGGTGCCGCACGCCGCATCCTCGAGGCACTCGCCGACCGGGAGCTCGCCGGCACCCTCGCCTTCGGCCAGGGCTCACTGACCCGCACGCTCCCGATCGTCCGAGCAGCCACCGGCTCCGGCCGACTCGCATCGGCGTACCCGACGCCGGTGACGACGATCCGCGCGCGGCTCGAGCGCCGACACGGGGTCCACGTCACCGCGATCTGGGGCGGCCGCCCGACCGAGTCCGAGGTCGGCCCGGCGATCTACCGTGACTTCCTGCCCGAGGCGCTCCGCACCGGGCAGTACCGTGCCACCCCGACCGCATCCGTGGTCGGATCGGGACTCGCCGCGATCCCGGACGCCCTCGACGAGCTCCGCGCGGGTGTCTCCGCCCGGAAGCTCGTCGTCACGCTCCCCTGAGCCGGTAGCGTCAGCGACGTGACCGATGCCCACGAGCAAGACGACGAGACGTTCGAGATCATGATGTCGGGCGGTGGAACGCCGCGGGGGCACCTGCAGGACCCCAGCGCCGTGACGCTGCACCTGGACCCGCGGCTCCTCGGCGACACCGCCAGGGGCGAAGAGATGTTCGCCCGGGCAATCGACCAGCAGCACACCGCACTGTCCGCCTACGCCACAGCGCTCCAGGTCGCCGACGGAGACGTGACCGCCTCCGCGGTGCAGGACGCTGCGACCGCACTGCACCAGGCGCTCCAGTTCCTGCCGATCGCCCACACCGTGTACACGGGCGTCGGCTTCCCCACCGCCCGCGTCGGGGACGACCCCCGCCCGACCTCGCTGCGACCGGAACGCGGCGAGCGCGGCCTCGGCGTCCACCCGGACATGCTCACGGCGATCCACGGGGACACCTCGCAGCGGTGGGAGCTCGCGGGCGAAGAGGACCTCCCCCTCGCCGTCGAGATCACCCTGGCGACCGATCGGGACGAGAACGTGCGGTCCGCGTTCCTCATGATGACGAGGTCACGAACCGTCGTCCTGCTCATGGAACAACGCGAGACCGACCCGGGCGTCCTCGACCAGCTCGCCCAGCAGAGCTACGCGAGCCCCGAACGGAAGTTCCCGCTGCGGTTCATGCACCTCGCACCTCGTGAGCTCGACGGGCTCTACGAGCTCCTGGGTCTCGAGGACCAGGCCATCGCGCGCGCGGAGGCCCGCTGGGCACAGGCGCAGGATCGGAACGAGCGCATCAGCGTCGGTGACGCGCTGCGCGAGATCGGCGTCATCAGCTGATCCGCTTGGCGGACCAGCGATCCGAGTACGGCTCGTCGTTGAACGGCGCCACCCGGACGAAGCCGAGCCGTTCGTAGAGCGCACAGGCCTCGGCGAGCTCGGCCCGCGTGTCCAGCCGCAACGTTGTGGTCCCGCGTGCACGGCAGAGGTCCTCGACGTGGCGCAGCAGCGCCGAACCGACGCCCCGGCCACGGTGCTCCGGCAGCGTGAACACCTTCGTCAGCTCGCCGACGGCACCCACGAAGCGCACGCCGGCGCAGGCGACAGCGGCTCCCCCGACGGAGGCGACGACGAACACCCCGGAGTCCCCCTGCAGGTCGTCGAAGGGCTCGTCGAGCATCGCCCGATCGGCCTCGGCCGACGTCGCCGCTCGCCCGTACCACCGCGACGCGACCTCCGTCAGGTAGGCCCGCACGATCGCGTCGGCCCGGCCTGCGCCAGGTCGCTCCGTCTCGATGATCATCGCGCCCCTTGCGTGGCCGCACACGGGTCAGCGGGACGCGGTCGCCTCGCGCGCGGCTGCTTCCGCCGCGACCCAGGCGAGCATCCCGCACTTCACGCGCATCACGAACTTCGAGACGCCGTGGAAGGCGACGAGGTCCTCGAGGACGTCCTCGTCGGGCTCGCCGACACCGCGCGAGCGCATCATGGTGCGGAACTCCTCGGTCAGTGCGAGGAACTCGGGCACTGTGCGGCCGACGGCCATGTCGGTGAGGACCGATGCCGAGGCCATCGAGATCGAGCAGCCGTCACCCTGCCAGGCGAGCCCGGCGATGCGGTCGGTGCCGGGTTCGAGCCGCAGGCTGACCGTGATCTCGTCGCCGCACGTGGGGTTCCGCTCGAAGTGCGAGGCATCCGCATCGGGCATCGCACCGTCGCCGTGCCGCGCCTTCGCGTGGTCGAGGATGACCTGCTGGTACAGGCTGTCGAGGGCGTTCACGCGGTCGCTCCGAAGTAGTCGCGGATCTCGGCGACGGCTGCGAGGAACCGGTCGACGTCGTGCTCGGTCGTGTACACGTACGTGCTGGCACGGCTCGTGGCGACGAGGCCGAGCCGACGGTGCAGGGGCTGGGCGCAGTGGTGGCCGGAACGCACGGCGATGCCCTGCGCGTCGAGGTACTGCGAGACGTCGTGGGCGTGCACACCCTCGACGTCGAACGACACCAGACCGGAGCGCGGGACGCCGGCGGGCGGGCCGACCAGGCGGATGCCGGGCACGGCGGCGAGACCGTCGAGCATCCGGCGGGCGAGGTGCTCCTCGTGGGCGCGGACCCGTTCCATGCCGATGCCCTGCAGGTAGCGGACGGCCTCGGCGAGGGCGACCACCTGGGACACGGGCTGCGTGCCGGCCTCGAACCGCTCGGGTGCCGGCATGAACTCGGAGCCCTCCATCGTCACGGTGGTGATCATCGAGCCACCGGTGCGGAACGGCGGCAGGGCGTCGAGCAACTCCGCACGGCCCCAGAGCACGCCGATGCCGTTCGGGCCGAGCATCTTGTGCCCGGAGAACGCGGCGAAGTCGACCCCGAGCTGCTGCACGTCGAGGGGACGGTGCGGTGCGGACTGGCAGGCGTCGAGCACCACGAGGGCGCCGCGGGCGTGAGCGAGGCCGACGACCTGCTCGACGGGGGCGATCATCCCGGTGACGTTCGAGACGTGCGAGAACGCGACGACCTTCGTGCGGTCGGTGATCAGCGCCGCGGCGTCGTCGGCGGTCCAGGTGCCGTCGTCGGCGACCGGGATCCAGCGCAGGGTGGCACCGGTCAGTGCGGCGAGCTCCTGCCACGGCACGAGGTTGGCGTGGTGTTCGGCCTCGGTCACGAGGATCTCGTCACCGACGCCCAGGCGGAAACGCTCGGCATCGGCACCCCCGCGACCACGGCTGGCGTTCGCCATGCCGTACGCGACCAGGTTGAGCGCGTCGGTGGCGTTCGCGGTCCAGACGACCTCGGTCGGCGCGGTGGCGCCGATGAACCCGGCGACGGTGGCACGGGCGTCCTCGTAGGCGTCGGTGCTGAGCGCGGCGAGCGTGTGGGCACCGCGGTGGACGGCGGCGTTGTCGTGCTCGAGGAACCGGCGCTCGGCGTCGAGGACCTGGCGCGGGCGTTCCGCCGTCGCCCCGGAGTCCAGGTACGCCAACGGGTGCCCGTTCACGTCCTGCGCGAGGATCGGGAAGTCCCGCTTGATCGCCTCGACCTCGGTCTCGGTGAGCGGCTGGTTCGGCGCCACGACTGTCACGTCTCGTCCTCCTGGTGCTGCTGTCCGGAGCAACCCGTCAATGGTGTCCGTTGTTCCCGACCACGTCCAGTCGGCACGGCGACGGCCCAGGACCACGCCGGGTCCTGGGCCGTTGCACGTCGACGGCTACTCGTTGCCGAGCTTCTTGTCCGCTGCGTCGCGGGCACCGTCGATCTTGTCGTCGTACTTGCCGCCCGTGGCCTTCTTGACCGCGTCAGCCACGCCGCCGAGCACCTTGTCGCTGACGCCCTCGGCCTTCTCGCTCTGCAGGGCGTCCTGGACCTTGCCGTCCTTCAGGAACTCCTGGGCCTTCTTCGTGATGTCGTCGAACCCCGCCATCGGCTGCTCCTCACCTCGGTGCGGAGCCCGTCGCTCCGTCCTGGCGCCGACAGTAGGCCCCGGAGACGCCGTCCGTACCGGGACGTTCGGGGTCTTCACACCATCTGGGCGCTGCGGCGACGGGCGAGCACGTAGCCGACGGCGACCGCGCCGGACACCGCGAGCAGCGACGGCACGAGGATGTCGGTGCCCTGCTGGGTGAACTCGACGACGAGCACGAGGGCGGTGAACGGTGCCCGCATGGTGGTGGCGAGGAAGGCCGCGGCACCGACGAACGCGAAGGCCGCGAGGCTCGGGCCGTCAGCCGGCCACAGCAGCAGCCACGCCCCGCCGAGTCCTCCGCCGATCGCCGACCCGATCGCGATCGAGGGCGTCAGGGTGCCGCCGACCGCACCCGCGCCGATGGTGGCCGAGGTGGTCACGGTCCGCAGGACGCCGAGCAGCAGCAGGAGGACGATCGGCGACAGCCCCGCGAAGGACGCGTCGTCGAGCGTGCTGTTCATCGCGACGAGGCCGAGCGCCCGGCCGTTGCCGAGGATCTCCGGGAACGGGATCGCGATGAGCCCCACCATCGCGAAGACCACGGGCAGCACGACGAGCAGGTGCCAGCCCTTCGGCGCGATGCCCTGCAGGCGGTTGGTCAGCTTGACGAACCCGACCCCGGCGAGCCCCAGCACCGGCCCGACGACGACCGCCCAGACGAGCAGCGACGGCGACAGGTGCATCGCGGGGACGTGGTACAGCACCTCGTCCGGGATCACGAGCCGGGCGGTGATGGCGGCGACGGCACTCGTGGCGAAGGCGGGCAGAGCGGTCGCGAAGCTGATCTCCCCGAGCAGGACCTCGACCGCGAACAGCGCGCCCCCGAGGGGCACGTCGTACACGGCCGCGAGGCCGGCCGCGGCACCGCAGGCGACGAGGATCTTCGTCTCGCGAGCCGTCAACCCGGCACGACGGGTGACGAGCTGGGCGAGCCAGGCTCCGACCTCGCGCGGCGCCACCTCTTTGCCGATGGACGCGCCGAGCCCCACGGCCAGGATCTGGATGCCGGCGTTCGCGAGCGTCGCCAGGGCCGGCATCCGCTTGCCGTCGACGGCCGCCGTGACCGAGACGATCGAGCGTCCCCACCGACGGAGCGCCCACCAGGCGAACCCGGTCAGGACGCCGGCTGCGGTGAGCGCGAGGAACCGGTTCAGGCCGGAGGACGCGTCGGCCGCTTCGAGGTGCCCCCCGAACCCGTACCCGAAGGCGACGAACTGGATGAGCTGGAGCGCGAGCCAGACCGCGATGCCGGCGACGCCGCCGGAGACACCGACCAGAGCGGTGACGACGGCGAGCTTGAGGGCCCAGACCGGGGTCGCGTGTCCGGAGTGCGGCATGACCGGAAGCCTAACGGGCTGGACGCATCCGATGACGGACCGTGACCGGCCCACCGGACGCGGGACGGGCCTCCAGTCCGGGTGCCCCGACCACCCGCCGTCAGACGGCCGTCACCCGGAACGGCACCACGCAGTCGGCCGGCATGAGCGGTGGCTGCAGGCCGACGGTGCCGAGCACCCGGCCGCTGAACACCCGCGGGCCGGACCACCAGTCCGGTCGCACCAGGTCGTGGCCGTCGCCGATGACCACCGGGTCGACGCGGTACGCCGTGTCGGGGTCGAGGTCGCGGAAGGTGACCCGGCCGGTGCCGGAGACCTCGGAGCGGCCGATGCTGGCGAGGAAGAAGACGGCCTGCTGCCGGTCCGGCGCGACCGTGCCGTACACGAGCCGTGCGTCGTCGATCTCGTCCGAGCGCACCAGGTCGCCGCCGTGCAGGAGCGGGCGGAGCTCGCGGTACAGCGCGATCCACTCGGTCAGTGCGGCGGACTCGTCGGCGGTCGCGCCGGCCAGGTCCCACTCGATGCCGAGGTGCCCGACCAGCGCCGTGCCGGCACGGAAGGCGAGGTCGTGGACGCGACCGGTCGTGTGGTTCCGGCCGCTCGCGATGTGCGACCCGAGCAGCTCCGGCGGCAGGAGCTGCTGCGTCCACCGGTGCATCTGCTGCCGCTCCAGTGGGTCGATGTCGTCCGACACCCACACCCTCGCGGTGTGCTCGATGACGCCGAGGTCGACCCGACCGCCACCCGACGAGCACGACTCGATCTCCAGCGACGGGAACCGCTCGCCGAGCGTCGCCATCAACCGGTACGCGGCGAGGGTCTGCTCGTGGACCGCTGCGCCACCGCCCGGGAACCCCGCCTCGACGAGGTCGCGGTTGTGGTCCCACTTCACGGCGTCGACCGCGTACTCGCCGATGATCGCCGTCATCCGTTCGAGGACGTGGTCGAAGGCCTCGGGGATCGCCAGGTTGAGCACCTGCTGGTCGCGGGACCGGGCGGGCAGCCGACCGTCCGCCTGCAGGATCCACTCCGGGTGGGCGCGCGCCAGGTCGCTGTCCTCGTTCACCATCTCGGGTTCGAACCACAGGCCGAACTCCATGCCGAGCGCACGGACGCGGTCGACCAGGGGGCCGAGTCCATCCGGCCAGACGCCCTCGTCGACGTACCAGTCACCGAGGCCGGCGTGGTCGTCGCGGCGGCCACGGAACCAGCCGTCGTCGAGCACGTAGCGTTCGACGCCGAGGGCCGCGGCACGCTCGGCGAGGTCGACGAGACGGGCCAGGTCGTGGTCGAAGTACACGGCCTCCCACACGTTGATCGTCATCGGGCGGGGCGTCGTCGGGTGCTGCGGGCGGCTGCGGAGCCAGCGGTGGAACCGTCGGGCCTGGTCGTCGAGGCCGTCCCCGTGGGCGAAGTACACCCACGGCCCCTCGTACGTGGCGCCGGTGCCGAGCCGGACCTCGCCGGGCAGCAGGAGTTCGCCGCCGCCGATGACCTGGCGGCCCGTGGCGAGCCGTTCGGCGTGGTGCCGGTGGTTGCCGCTCCAGGCGGTGTGGACGCCCCAGACCTGACCGTGGGCGAAGCCGAAGCCCGGCTCCCCCACCGTCAGCACGGTCGCGGCGTCGGTGCCGGTACGGCCCTTCCGTCCCTCGCGCAGGTGGGTCCCCACGACGAGTTCGCGGCGCTGCGGGGTCCGCTCCTTGCCCCAGCGGCCGGCGAAGTCCAGGATCTCGCGGGCCCCCGACGGGATCGGCATCGCGAGCGTCAGGTCGTCGACGGTGTAGACGCCGTCGGCGGTGTTCGTCACGCCCGCGCGGGCCCGCACGAGCCCGGAGCCGAGCATCTCGATGGTCACCCGGACGGTGAGCCCCGCGGTGGTGTCCCCGGCGTCGGCCGTGACCGCGGAGTCGGTGACCGCGAGCGACGTCACCGTGAACGCCGGCGACCAGTCGGCGCCGTCACGGTGCCCGGCGAGCCCCGGACGACCGCTCCAGCCCCGGTGTGGCTCGGGCAGCACCGACAGGCGGACCGGGTCGTCCATCTCGTTCGGGGACACCGGGGTGACGTCGGCGTCGGCGAGGGCCGTCAGCGCGTCGGTGTCGAGCGGTCCGAGTGCCGCTCCCCAGTGCACGACGGCGGGGAGCGCGTCGTCGCGGCAGTCCAGGACGAGCGAGACGCCACCGGCGGTCAGGTGGATGAGTTCGTGCGGCATGCGGGCTCCAGTCGGCGTCGTTGCACGTCAGAGCTTTCCGGTCCGGGGCCGTCCGCTGCAAATCCGGCTGCGGCGCGGCTCCGGTTGCGGCTCAGCCCAGGCTGCGGCGCGGCTCCGGTTGCGGCTCAGAACCAGCGCTTGACCTTGAACACCACGTACAGGATCGCGGCGAACAGGACCATCGCGACGATCGACAGCGGGTACCCCCACGTCCAGCCGAGTTCGGGCATGTGCGTGAAGTTCATCCCGTAGATCGCGGCGATGAGCGTCGGCGCGAACAGGATCGCCGCCCAGCCGGAGATCTTCTTCGTGTCGTCGTTCTGCTTCTGCGCCGCCAGGGTCGAATCGACGGTCAGGGCGTTCTGCAGCAGCTGCCGGAACGTGTCGAGGCGTTCCACCACCCGGATCGCGTGGTCGAGGACGTCGCGGAACCGCCGCTGCATCTCGATCGGCAGGTGGTACTTCTCGGCGCCGCGGTGCAGGTTCTCGATCATGTAGACCAAGGGACGCGCCGCTCGCTGGAAGTCGACGACCTCGCCGAACAGCTCGTACACGCGCCGGGACACCCCGGCCTCGCCCGAGAACAGCTGGTCCTCGATCTGGTTGATGTCCTCTTCGAGGCCGTCGATCACCGGCACGTAGCCGTCGACGATGGAGTCCATCAGCGCCCAGAGCTGCGCCTGCGGGCCGACGGTCACCAGCCCCGGCTTGCCGCTCAACCGCTGCAGCGCCCGGGGAACGGTCTGCCTGCCGCGGGGGTCGGCCTTCACGACGGCGAGGAAGAAGGTCTCACCGACGAAGGCGTGCACCTCGCCGAACGCCACCTCTTCCTGCTGGTCGTTGTACAGCGCCGGCTTGAGCACCACGAACAGCGTCGAGCCGTAGCGCTCGAGCTTCGGTCGCTGGTGCCCCTCGGCGGAGTCCTCGACGGCGAGTTCGTGCAGGCCGAGGGCGACCGCGACGTCGCCGAGTTCCTCGGCGTCGGGCTGGTGCAGGACGATGCACGCGCTGGCACCCTGTTCGTCGAGCATCCGGAAGGTGTCGTCGAGGGACGGACTCGCGATCGGTGCGATCCGGTCGATGTAGACGGTGTTCAGTTCGACGCTCACGCGCCCACCGTACGCAGGGTGGCCGGTCTCCGGCCTGGAGGCCCGTGGCGGCCCCGCCACACGCCCCGCGTCCTGCCTGAACGTGCGCTGCACGACCGCCGCCACCGGCCGCCTACGGTGCAGGTCATCAGCATGCTGACGAAAGGGACCGTCATGAAGAGGATCTGGAAGCGCATCGCGGTGGCCGTGAGCGCGGTCGTCGCCGTCATCGGCGCGTACGTGGGGTCGGGCGCTGCCGGTGGCACGCCCATCCAGGACGCCGCCGGTGGCGCCCTGTCGGCGTCCTCCACCGCGATCGCCCCGGACGGCCCGGCCTTCTCGATCTGGAGTGTCGTCTACGCCGGGCTCATCGGCTACGCGGTCCTGCAGCTCTTCCGCACCGCGAACGACGAGCGGCACGAGCGGCTGGTGGTGCCGGCGGTGCTCTCCCTGCTGCTCAACGCCGCGTGGATCCTGTCGGTGCAGTTCGGGTTCCTGTGGGCGAGCGAGCCGATCATCGTCGCCCTGCTCGTCGTGCTGATCTGGACGTTCACGATCCTGCGCCGCACCCCGTCCCGCGGCGTCGTCGACGCGATCCTGACCGACGGCACGTTCGGGCTGTACCTGGGGTGGGTCTGCGTCGCGACGGCCGCGAACACCGCTGCGGTGCTGACAGCAGCGGGCTTCCGGGGCTTCGGACTCGGGCAGGACCCGTGGGGCGTGGTCGTCGCCGCCGTCGCCGGGCTCGTCGGGGTCCTCATCGCGCTGTGGGGCCGGGGACGCCTGGCACCCATGGCCTCGGTCGCGTGGGGTCTGGCGTGGGTCGCCGTGGCCCGGTTCGAGGGACCGCTCGTCTCCGTGCCGACGGCGGTCGCGGCCGTGGTGGCTGCGGCGGCCGTGGTCGTCGTGACCGTGGTGGTGCGTGCCCGCGCCGGCTGGGTCGGCGGGCGTGCCGGTCGGGCGGCGGCCCCGGTGGCCGCCTGACGCGCGGCTACCTGCGCGTCAGGCCCGCGAAATCGACAGTTCCCGCGGCCTCGCACCCGTCCGGGCCGCGAAAGCGACAGTTCCCCGCCGATGTTCGGCGGGGAACTGTCGCTTTCGCGAAGTGGGCGGCCGGACAGCCCGACGCCCCCGGCCTCAGCGCGAGGAATCAGCGCGCGGATGCGACCAGGCCGTGCGCGGCGGCGACCGCGGCGTTCGTGACCCGGCCGTCGTGCACGTTCAGGCCGCCGGCGAGTGCGGGGTCGGCCTCGAGCGCGGCCTCCCAGCCACGGTCGGCGATCGCGACGGCGTACGGCAGCGTCGCGTTCGTCAGCGAGATCGTGCTCGTGCGCGGAACGGCGCCGGGCATGTTCGCCACGCAGTAGTACACGGTGTCGTGCACGGCGAACGTGGGGTCGTCGTGGGTGGTCGGGTGGGAGCCCTCGAAGCAGCCGCCCTGGTCGATCGCGATGTCGACCAGCACCGAGCCCGGCCGCATGTCGGCGACCATCGCGTCGGTGACGAGCTTCGGCGCGGACGCCCCGGGGATGAGCACGGAGCCGATCACCAGGTCCGCGTCGCGCAGGGCCTCGGCGATGGCGTGCGCCGACGAGCGCAGGGTCGTGACGCGGCCGTCGAACCGGGCGTCCAGGGCCCGGAGCCGCGGCAGGCTGATGTCGAACACCGTGACGTCGGCGCCCATCCCGAGCGCCATCGTCGCGGCGTGCTCCCCCGCGACGCCGCCGCCGATGACGACCACGCGGCCCTTCGGCGTGCCGGGGACCCCGCCGAGCAGCAGCCCGCGCCCACCGTTCGTGCGCATCAGGTGGAACGCGCCGACCTGGGCGGACAGTCGCCCGGCGACCTCGGACATCGGCGACAGCAGGGGCAGCGAGCGGTCCGGCAGCTGCACGGTCTCGTAGGCGATCGCCGTCGCACCCGAGTCGACGAGCGCGTCGGTCAGCGGTCGGTCGGCGGCGAGGTGCAGGTAGGTGAAGAGCACCTGGCCCGGCCGGATCATCGGGTACTCCGACGCGACCGGCTCCTTCACCTTGAGGATCAGCTCGGCACGCTCCCACACCTCGGCCGCGGTGTCGACGATCGTGGCCCCGGCGGTGCGGTACTCGTCGTCGGAGAAGGCCGAACCGGCCCCGGCACCGGCCTGCACCAGCACCTGGTGGCCGTGCGACCCGAGCTCGGCGACACCGGCGGGCGTGGCCGCGACGCGGTACTCGTTGTTCTTGATCTCGGTGGGGACGCCGATGCGCATGCTGACTCCTTCGTGGGCGGTGCGTTCGTCCCGTCCATTGAGCACCGGATTCGCCCACAGCAGCACTGAGCCGAACATCCGGACAGCGGCAGCGCGATCCGTGTCACGGAATTCGGCCGAACAGACCCCGGCGCCGTCGGTCAGCGCCCGCGCAGCGACTCGCTCGGCAGTTCCCCGAAGCGGCTGCGGTAGGTCGCCGAGAAGCGCCCGAGGTGCCCGAAGCCCCACGTGCGCGCGATCTCGGCCACCGTCGTCTCGTCCAGGCCACTGCCGACCAGGTCGGTCCTGGCGCCGTCGAGTCGTACGCCGCGCAGGAGTTCCCCCGGCGTCTGGTCGAGGTGCCGGCGGAGGGACTGCTGCAGCCCGCGCGGGCTGAGACCCGCCGCCGCCGCGATGTCCGGGGTGCCGATCGCTTCCCGCGCGTGCTCGTGCACGAACTCGAGCGCTCGGCGCAGGCGGTCGTGCTCCGGGCCGCTGCCGGACACCGTCGCTCGCCACTTGTTGCGCTGCGGGAACGCTCGGATCGCCGCGGTCGCGAAGGCTTCGGCGATGTCGTGCTGCACCACCGGGCTCATCGACCGGTCGACGTCGAGCCACGTGGCCGAGTACTTCCGCACCACCGACCGCCACAGCGCGATGCCGTCGGCCGTCGGGCGGCGCATCGGCTCGAAGGCGAAGTCGTCGTCGCCGGCCACGGCGCGGACGAAGTCGCGGTCCAGGTGCACCAGGTTCAGGGCGATGTCGCGGTGGTGCAGCGCGTACGGCTCGGCGAAGGGCAGCACGACGGGCACCCCGGCCTCGAGCTCGTACGTCTCGCCGCCCGAGGTGATCCGGCTCGAGCCGCTCCGCATCCAGGCGACCAGGAACTCGTCGTCGACCTGGCTCTCGCTCCGCAGGTCGACCATGAACCGTGACGAGCGCAGGGACATCCGCTCGTCACCGACGCCGGCGAAGTCCCAGTGGGCGTTCTCGTGGGTGCGACGGACCAGTGGTGCGCGGAAGTCGTAGTCGCCCGTGAAGAACGCGAGCGCCTGGTCGACGTCGCTGCCGACCATCCGCCGGAAGTACCGCTGACCGGGCTGTTCGAGAGAAAGCACCATGGTCGAGAACCTACGACGGGCCACCGACAAACTGCGTCAGGTCCTGACTCAGGGCTGCAGGATCGCCTGCCCCACGCTCTCGTCCAGGATCAGGTCCGTGATGAGTCCGGCGGCCAGCGCACCGCGCAGTGAAGCCGCCTTCGACCGCCCGGCGACGACGCAGACCCGCCGTGGCGCGCGCTTGATCGTGTCGAGGTCCGGAGCGCCGGCCCGCGCGTTCACCCCGATGTCCTTCCACGAGCCGTCGGCCCGGTAGAACACCGTCGAGACGTCCCCGACGACCCCCGCCTGCGTGAGCTCGTCACGGTCCTCGGGGTCGAGGTACCCGCCGGAGTACACGTGCGAGGGCACCGGGGCCTGCGGGGCACCGACACCGAACACCACGAGGTCCATCCGCTCGTGCAGGTCGAGCACACGGCGGATCGAGCGCTCCCGGAACAGCGCTTCCTTCGTCGCGGGGTCGTCGAAGAACGCCGGCACCGGGAACTGCTGCACGAACGCCCCGTAGGCCTCGCCGAACCGGCGGAGGATCTCGGACGCGTAGACGATGCCGGTGGTGCGGGTGTTCGCAGCGCCGTTGATCTGCACGATCGTCGATCCGTGGGTCGTCTTCGGCACCAGGTAGCGGCTGACCGCGCTCACCGTCGAGCCCCACGAGATCCCGATCACCATGTTCGACTCGACGTACTGCGTCAGGATCCGGGCGGCGGACAGGGCGACCCGCTCGAGCCGGTCGACGTCGCTCGTGTGGTCCGGCACCGGGACGACGTGCGCGTGCACCCCGAAGCGGGAGCGGATGCTCCGGCTCAGCGCAGCGGCCTGGTCCAGGGGCGAACGGATCTGGATGTCGACGAGCCCGGTGTCCCTGGCGTACTTCAGCAGCCGCGACACCGACGAGCGCGAGGTGCCGAGTTCGTCGGCGATCGCGTCCATCGTCAGGTCCTGCAGGTAGTAGAGGTGGGCGGCGCGCAGCGCCTGCTGCGTGCGCATGGGCTGAGCCGCATCGCTCATGGTGCTCCGATCTGTCGAACGCAACCATGCACGGACGTGCAGGGCCTCTGCAACCCCTGCCGCGCCTCCTGACCGCCGTGTCGGGCCTGGACGACACGTGTGCTGCACGTTCGTGCACGCGAGTTGCCCGCCCTGTCGAACGAGCGCACGATCGATCCTGACCCCACGAACAGACGAAGGAAGCGACGAACCATGTCGAAGAAGACACAGCCCCGGAACACGGTGACCGCCCTCACCGAGCGCCCGAACGCGCAGGTCCTCGTCGTCGGCGGCGGCATCAACGGCATCGCGACGTTCCGCGACCTGGCGCTCCAGGGCGTCGACGTCGCCCTGGTCGAGCGTGGCGACTACGCCTCCGGCGCCTCCGCGGCCTCGAGCCACATGATCCACGGCGGCATCCGCTACCTGGAGAACGGCGAGTTCCGCCTGGTGCGCGAGAGCGTGCAGGAGCGCAACGGCCTGATCCGCATCGCCCCGCACTACGTCAAGCCGCTGCAGACGACCATGCCGATCTTCTCGACGTTCTCCGGCATCATGAACGCCCCGCTGCGCATGCTGACGCACAAGCAGCGCTCCACCAAGGAGCGCGGCGCGATGCTCATCAAGATCGGCATGACGATCTACGACTCCTTCTCGCGTGACGGCGGCTCCGTCCCGAAGCACGTCTTCCGCACCAAGAAGGCCGCGCTCGAGGACATGCCCGCCCTCAACAAGGACCTGAAGTACACGGGCACCTACTACGACGCGAGCGTGCACGAGCCCGAGCGCCTGGCCCTCGACGTCCTGAAGGACGGTCTGGCGGCGGGAGCCGACAAGGCACGCGCGGTCAACTACGTCGAGGCAGCCGGCACCCGCGACGGCGGCGTCCTGCTGCGCGACCGCGAGACCGGCGACGAGTTCGTCTTCACCGCCGACGTCGTGATCAACGCCTCCGGCCCCTGGACCGACCTGACGAACGAGGCGTTCGGCGGCGAGACGAAGTTCATGGGCGGCACGAAGGGCTCGCACATCGTCGTGCACAACGACGAGCTGCTCGAGGCCACCAAGGGCCGCGAGCTGTTCTTCGAGAACGACGACGGCCGCATCGTCCTCATCTACCCGCTCAAGGGCCGGGTGCTCATCGGCACCACCGACATCGACGCCGACCCCGCGAAGCCGGTCACGACGACCGACGAGGAGATCGACTACTTCTTCGGGCTCGTGAAGCACGTGTTCCCGCAGATCGACGTCACCCGCGACCACATCGTCTACAGCTACTCCGGCATCCGTCCGCTCCCCCGCCACGAGGACACCGCCCCCGGCTTCGTGTCCCGCGACTACCGGATCGTGGACACCCAGATCGCCGGGCTGCCGAAGTCGACCGTGCTGTCGCTCGTCGGCGGCAAGTGGACGACCTTCCGTGCTCTCGCTGCACACCTGTCCACCGAGGCGACGACCAAGCTCGGCATGAGCCGCAAGGTCGACACCACGGGCATGCCGATCGGCGGTGGCAAGGAGTTCCCGACCACGGACGCCCAGCGTGCCCTGTGGATCAAGTCGCACCGCGACGGCCTGGACGAGTCCCTGGTCGAGGGGCTGCTCGAGCGCTACGGCACCCGTGCCGCCGAGGTCGTGGACGTCCTGACCGACGGCCCGGTCGAGCCACTCGAGTCCGACCCGTCGCTCACCCGCGCCGAGGTCGCGTACTTCGCCCGCCACGAGCAGGCCGTCCACCTGGTCGACGTCGTCCTGCGCCGCACGAACCTGGCGTTCGTCGGCGGGGTGACGATCGACCTGCTCGACGAGCTGGCCGACGTGCTCGCCGAGGCGCTCGGCTGGACGACCGAGGAGCGCGCGGACGAGGTCCAGCGCACGCTCGACGTGCTGCGCGAGTCGCACGGCGTGATCGTGCCGCTGACGTCCGCATCGGCTTCGCAGCTCGCGTAGTCGACGCGTCCGACAACGGACGGGAGGCCCGGTACCAGCTGGTACCGGGCCTCCCGTCCGTCCGCTGGTCGCGTCAGAACCGCTCGCCGGTGGGATCGAGCGCCGTGCGGTCGATGAGCTGGTCGCCGCCGACCGGCTCGCCTTCCCAGTCGACCAGGCGCCAGCCGTCGGCGAACGAGCCCTCGAGCTCGACGATGCCGGTGTTCTCCAGGTGGCGCTTCGTGCCGAAGTGGTCCGGGGTGTTCTGCGCAGCTGCGCTCGCCCACGTGCGGATCGCGGCACCGTGGCTGACGGCGGCGGCGACCGCGACCCCGGTGGCCTCGATCTGCCGGACGGCGTCGTCGTAGCGCTCGAAGAACTCGACGCCGCTCTCGGCACCGGGCATCCGGGTGGTGCGGTCGCCGCCGGACCAGCCGTGCACGGTGGAGATGTAGGTCTGCACGGACACCTTGTCGCTCTTGCCCTGGGTGTCGCCCGCCTCGATCTCGCGCAGGCCCGGCAGCACCACGGGCTCGAGGCCGAGCGAGGTCGCCAGGGGCGCCGCGGTGATCTGCGTGCGGACCATCGACGACACGAACAGTCGCTCGATCCCCCGGTCGGCGAGCGCTGCGGGCAGGGCGTCGGCCTGCTGCTGCCCGAGCTCGGTCAGCCCCGGTCCGGGCACCACGGCATCGAGGATGCCGTGCACGTTCGCGGGGGTCTGGCCGTGGCGGATGAGCAGCAGTCGCATGCCGCCACCCTACGGACCGCCGCTGACGTCAGCCCTGCCGGGTGTTCCAGCGGGGGTTCTTCTTGTTGATGACGTAGACGCGACCCCGGCGTCGGACCACCTGCGAGCCGGGGATCTTCTTCAGGGCCTTGAGGGAGTTGCGGACCTTCACGACGAGCCTCCTTGTTGATAACGGTTTTCAGTTACAGTAGCGGACATGCGTGCTGCTGCCATCACCCTCGTCACCGCCCTGCACCAGGTCGACGCCGACCGCGTCGCCGCCCGGATCACGGACGGACACCGGATGCACGTCGCCGGGAGTGCCTTCGCCACCGCCCGCGCCGTGGCCGACCGGGCCGACCAGCTCGACCGGGTCTGCGGGCCCGACGCGGGCCACGGGCTCGTCGTCACCCTGCACCCGGGAGCCGATGCCCGAGCGGTCGGCATGCTGCTCGCCAACGCGGCACGGTCCGAGACCGGCGACGACCGGGTGCTGCGGCACGTCGTCGGGGTGCTGCGGGCCGACGACGTCGCGCACCTGCTGTGGTCGGACGTCGACGACGCGTTCGTGGCCGCGGACCGGATGGCCGCACTCGTCGAGTACGCGACGGTGATCGCCCTCGACCGCATCGAACCGCTGTCGGGCCGTCGGCGTCGGGCGCTCGTGTCACTGCTGCACCGGATGGCACCCCAGGCCGTGATCGTCGCCCTGCCCGCGATCCGGAGCGCCGCCGACCTGCCGGCCTCGAACGGTGGAGCCGCGCGGGTGCTCGCCACCGGTGCCGGCTGGATGCGGGCGCTGTCGAGCGGCGCGGACACCGGGCGCGAAGCCCGCGATGCCCTGGTCTCGATGCGCTACCGGGAGCCGCTGCCGTTCCACCCCGGACGACTGTCGTCCGTCATCGCCGAGGACCTGTCCGCCGGCGTGAACGGCCGCGTGCTGCGGTCGCGGGGGTTCTTCCGCCTGGCGTCCCGGCCGGACCACGTCGGCTCGTGGTCGAGCTTCGGGTCGATGCTCGCGCTCGACCCCACCGCGAACCCGTCGTGGGACGCCGACGCCCCGATCGGGCAGGCGCTGTGGTTCGTCGGCGAGCAGCTCGACGTCCGGGCGATCGAGCGGGCGCTCGACGGGGCGCTGCTCACGCCGTCGGAGCTGCTCGCCGGGCCGGACGTGTGGCGCGGCTGGCCGGACCCGTTCCCGGTGTGGCCCGCGGTGGACCCGGCGTCGGAGCACCGGCACGAGTGAGGCGGCGGCGCGGGCGCGGGAGGCTGCGCACTCGTCTTGCGACAGAGCACGAGTCGATCGACGCGTGCATCGTCGCCTCATGCGCAAACATCCGCTCCGTGCGCATGGTGCGACAGAACGCGCGTCGATCGACGCGTGGATCGTCGCAGTGTGCGCACGCACGGACGGGAGGCGCGGTGCGGGTCGGACCCGCACCGTGCCTCCCGTCCGTGGTCACGTCGACAACCGCAGCGTCACCGCACCGGCGACGCCTCCCGCGCTGCAGCCTCCCGCGCAGCGGCAGCCGCCGCGTCCTGCGCCGCGAACGGCAGGTCACCGAGGTCCAGGTGCGGGTTCGTGTCCTGCGTGAGCACGAGTTCCTTCGCCTCGTCCTCGGTCTCCACCGCCGGCATCGACCCGGGCAGCGGGCGCTGCGAGGACTCCTTCATGCAGAAGACACCGATCGCTCCGACGACGCTCATCGCCATCAGGAAGTACGCCGGCGCGAGCTCGTCACCCGTCGCGGTGAGCAGCGCCTGCACGATCAGGGGCGTGGTCCCACCGAACACCGCGATCGCGATGTTGTAGGCGAAGCCCATGCCGCCGTACCGCGTCGAGGTCGGGAACAGCGCCGGCAGCGACGCAGCCTGGTTCGACACCCAGAGCGCGGTCATGAGCGCGAGGAGCCCGAGGCCGGCGAGCGTCGACCACTGCGCCCCGTGCCCGATGAGCATGAATGCCGGCACGACGAGCACGACGGTGGTGGCGGCACCGATCCACATCACGACGCGGCGGCCGAGGCGGTCGGAGAGCTTGCCGGTCAGCGGGAGCATCACCGCCAGCAGCAGGAGCACCGGGATCGTCAGCAGCGTGCCGTCGATGGCGGAGTACCCGAGCGAGTCGGTCAGGTACGTCGGCATGTAGGAGGTCAGGGCGTAGCCCACGGTGTTCGACGCGGCGACGAGCATGATCGCGATGACGATCGGGCGCCAGTGCTGACGGACCATCGCGACGACGTTGGCCGGACGCTCACCGTCGAAGGACGCACGGGACTCGGTCGTGGCCTCCTGCGCGGCCTGGGTCGCTTGGAACACCGGCGACTCCTCGATGCGCAGACGGAAGTAGATGGCCACGACGCCGATCACACCGGCAGCGAGGAACGGGAACCGCCAGCCGTAGGCGGTCATCGCCTCGTCGCCGAGGGTGAGCTGCAGCACCGACACCACCGTGGCACCGAGCGCGAAGCCCAGGTAGCTGCCGAAGTCCAGGATGCTCGCGAAGAACCCACGACGGCGGTCCGGGGCGTACTCCGTGACGAACGTCGTCGCCCCGGCGTACTCACCACCGGTCGAGAAGCCCTGCGCGAGCTTCAGCACGACGAGCAGGATCGGGCCGAACACGCCGATCGTCGCGTACGCGGGGAGCGCCCCGATCAGGAACGTCGACGCCGCCATCATGATCAGCGTCGTCGCGAGCACCTTCTGCCGGCCGATCTTGTCGCCGAGGCGTCCGAACACGATGCCACCCAGGGGCCGTGCGATGTAGGTCGCCGCGAACACCCCGAGGCTGAACAGGATCTGCACCGAGGGTTCGGCCGTCGGCAGGAACACCTTCCCCATCGTGACGGCCAGGTAGCCGTACACACCGACGTCGTACCACTCCATGGTGTTGCCGACGACCATGCCGCTGACGGCTCGTCGCATCATGCTCTTGTCGACCACGGTGACGTCGCTCTCGCGCAGCCGTCGGTGCGGTCGGGGGTGGGTACTGCTGGGGTCGGAACCCATGCATCGCTCCTCGAGAAGATCGGTGGGCCGTCGGGAACCGGCCCAGAACAGCGAGCGACGTTACCGAGCAACCGAAATGTCATTGGCCGGTGATTCTCAGGGAACGGCGTGTCACCCGAACGGGGGCCGCCGCCGATCCGCACCAGTCCGGCGAACCCGGAAGCTGAGTAACGAGGCCATAACATCGGCCCATGGCAATCGAACCCGAGACGAAGAACTGGACGTGGGTCATCGAGTCCGCGTGTCCCGAGTGCGGCTACGACGGCAGCGCGGTGACCGTCCGCGACGTGCCGGGCATCATCGACGAGAACACCGCCGGGTGGCCCGCGGCCCTCGGGCGCCACGACGTGCGCGACCGCCCGGACGACCACACGTGGTCACCGCTCGAGTACGGCGCCCACGTGCGGGACGTGCACCGGAAGATGGCGGAGCGCCTCGAGCTGATGCTCACCGAGGACGCCCCGACGTTCCCGAACTGGGACCAGGACGCCACCGCCGTCGAGGACCGTTACGGCGAGCAGGACCCCGCGGTCGTCGCTCGGGAACTGCGGGAGTCCGCAGACCGCGCGGCCCGGGCCTTCGCGGCGGTGCCCGACGAGGTGCTCGAGCGCACCGGGCTCCGGTCCGACGGCAGCGCCTTCACCGTCGCGACGCTCGCCACCTACTACGCGCACGACCCGGTGCACCACCTGTGGGACGTGCGGCGCACGCTCTAGGCGTGGGGACCGCCGGCCTGGAGGCGCGGTGCGGCCCCGCCCCGCGCCTCCAGGCCGCCGACGGTCGCCCC
The DNA here is from genome assembly GCF_003234605.2 of Curtobacterium sp. MCPF17_021. Taxonomy (NCBI): domain Bacteria; kingdom Bacillati; phylum Actinomycetota; class Actinomycetes; order Micrococcales; family Microbacteriaceae; genus Curtobacterium; species Curtobacterium sp. MCPF17_021. The sequence goes on from NZ_CP126252.1 coordinate 2,829,673, forward strand.
GCACCCGGCCGTACCTGCCAAATCCGGGCGTACCTACCGAAACCGGGCGTACCTGCCACGAAGAAACGACCAGGTATGCCCGAATCCACCCGCCATCGCACGCGTGATGGGAAGGATCGCGCTCAGGCGAGTGCGTCGAGCACGGCGCGCGCCGTCGCGGCGTCCGTCACCAGCTCGTTGACCAGACCGCCCCGCACCGCGGCCACGATGCTCGTGACCTTGGCGCTGCCCACGGCGACCCCGACCGCGTGCGGCACGGTCGACAGGATCTCGCGCGAGGTCCGCACCATCCGGTCGCTGCCGGGGAACTCGATCGGTGACCCGTCCGCGGCGTAGAAGTTCAGGCAGACGTCTCCGGCGGCACGGTCGAACGCGACGTCCTCGACCGGGATGCCCCGGGCCAGCGCGTCCCGCGTGTGGGTCGGCGCCCCGATGCCGAGGATGGCGCCCTTCGCCCGGCTCCACAGCCCGACGACGTGCTGGAACGCCGGGTCCTCGTCGAGGGTGGACCGCATCACCGGGGACGGCAGCGCCTGGGCGAACAGGAACGCCGGGATCGCGCCGGAGTGCTCCGCGGCCGTCCGGGTGATCTCGTTCGTCTGGAACCACGGCATCGGGTCGGCCTGCCCGCCCACCGTCGGGACGAGCTGCACCCCGGGCATGGTCGGCATGCCGGACCGTGCGACGTCGTAGACGGTGCGGCCGGACGACATCAGGACGGCGTCGCCGGGGACGAGTCCCATGCCCTCGACCGCGGCGGCCAGTGGTGCGGCCAGGTCGGCGCCGAGCGTGGCGGCGTGGGTGACCGCGGCGAGGTGGACCGCGCGGAGCCCGAGCACGACCTGCAGCCGTTCGGCGAGCGCCACGGTCTCGTCCTGGAACGGGTCGACGACCTCGATGCGGACGAGTCCCGCCTTGCGGGCCTCGGCGACGAGCCGCGAGACGGTCGGCCGTGAGACACCGAGGCGCGAGGCGATCTCGACCTGCGTGGCGTCCTCGAGGTAGTACATCCGCGCCGCCTGGTAGACGGTGTCCAGCGGGAACCGGGTGCGGGCTCCGTCCGGGGTGGGGGTCTCGGCCGACATGGTGCGATGCTACCGCCACGCACAACGCAGAAATTGTGTGCTGGACAGATGTCCACGGCCGTCGCAGACTGGTTCGGGAGCGCCCGGAACCTCGGGGCGCGGGAGGAGCACAGACATGACGTACCGTCTCGTGATCGGGTCCGACGACGCCGGGTTCGACTACAAGGAGATCATCAAGGCCGACCTGCTCGCCGACGAGCGGGTGTCCGACGTGCGGGACGTCGGCGTCGACGCGGACGGCCACACCGCGTACCCGCACGTCGCCGTCGACGCCGCACGACTGGTGGCGAACGGCGAGGCCGACCGGGCGATCCTGATCTGCGGCACCGGACTGGGCGTGGCGATCAGCGCCAACAAGGTGCCGGGCATCCGCGCCGTCACCGCGCACGACTCCTACAGCGTGGAGCGCTCGGTCCTGTCGAACGACGCCCAGGTCCTCTGCATGGGGCAGCGGGTCGTCGGCATCGAGCTCGCGCGTCGTCTGGCGAAGGAGTGGCTCGGCTACGAGTTCGACCGTTCAAGTGCCAGCGCCGAGAAGGTCAACGCCATCTGCGAGTACGACGGCAGTGCGCCCGCCGGCGTCGACGCCCAGGCGTAGTCCCCCGCGCAACGCCCAGCTGCCTGTCGGGGGCCGGACGTACCGTACCGACGACTCCAATGCTCCACGAGGGGAACCCGATGAAGAAGTCAGCCTGGCTGCCAGCCGTCATCGCACCGGTCGTCGTCGCCGGCGCCGTTGCCGCGCCGATGATCGCGAACGCCGCGAACGACCCGATCGCGGGGACGAACCCCAGCGCGGCGGCCGTCATCGCCAGCATCGCGAAGTCGTCGGACGCCCAGTACTCGGGGAAGCTCTCGCAGACGAGCGCACTCGGGCTCCCCGAACTGCCCACCGGGTCCGGCGGCTCCTCGCTCGAGGGCGACGCCTCCGACGTGCTCGGGCTGCTCACCGCATCGCACACCGCCCGGGTCTACGTCGACGGCCCCGACAAGCAGCGCGTCCAGCTGACGCAGCAGCTCGCCGAGCAGGACGTCGTCCGCAACGGCTCGGACGTCTGGACCTGGGACTCGAAGGAACGCACGGCCACGCACGTGACCTTGCCGAGCGACACCGCGAAGGACCCGCAGGGCGGCACGACCACCCCGGCCGACATCGCGAAGCAGGCCATCGACGCGATCACCCCGACCACCACTGTGTCGAAGCCGACCGAGGTCAGCGTCGCCGGACACGACGCCTGGCAGATCACCCTCACGCCGAAGTCGTCCGACACCCTCGTCGCAGCCGTCCGGTTGGCCGTCGACCAGCAGACCGGTCTCCCGCTCCGTGCGAGCGTCCAGGCCGCCGGCGCGGACGACCCCGCGGTGCAGGTCGGGTTCACGAGCCTCGACTACGGCTCCCCGGCAGCCCGGCTCTTCGACTTCACCCCGCCGTCGAACGCGAAGGTGACCGAGAAGGACCTGTCCGAGGCCGGATCACACGCGAAGGGCGAGCACGGCGACCACCGTGGCACCCCGAACGGTGACGAGCCGACCTTCACTGGCACGGGCTGGAGCACCATCGCCGAGCTCCCCGCCGGCACGGTCGACCGGTCCGGGCTCGAGGGCGAGGCCTCCGGCCTGCTCGACCAGCTGACGAAGCCCGTCGACGGCGGCCGTGCCGTGCAGACGTCGCTCGTCTCGGTCTACCTGACCGACGACGGCCGCGTGCTCGCGGGTGCCGTGCCGGTCGCCTCCCTGGTCGACGCCGCGAAGTGAGCGCGGACGACCACGGGGTGCGCACAGCCGACCACGAGGTGAACTCAGCCGACCATCAGGCGAGCACGGCCGGGCCGGCACCCGACCTGGCGATCCGCACCACGGGCCTCCAGAAGGTGTTCCGCAAGCAGCGTGCGGTCGACGGGATCGACCTGGCGGTGCCGCGCGGCGCGGTGTTCGGGTTCCTCGGGCCGAACGGTTCCGGCAAGACCACCACGATCCGGATGCTGCTCGGGCTCTCGAGCGCGAGCGGCGGCACCATCGAGCTGCTCGGCGAACCGATGCCGAAGGCGCTGCACGAGGTGCTGCCCCGCGTCGGCGCGCTCGTCGAGGGGCCGGCCTTCTACCCGTACCTGTCCGGCCGGGCGAACCTGCAGCGCTTCGACGCCGCCGACCCCACGTCGGACCCGCGCACCCGCAAGGCCCGCGTGGCCGGTGCCCTCGACCGCGTCGGGCTGACCCACGCGGCGGACAAGAAGGCGCACGCGTACTCCCTCGGCATGAAGCAGCGACTCGGTCTCGCGAACGCCCTGCTGTCCCCCCGTGACCTGCTGGTGCTCGACGAGCCGACGAACGGCCTCGACCCCCAGGGCACGCGCGAGGTCCGCAACCTCATCCGCTCCCTGGCCGACGACGGCACCACGGTGTTCGTGTCGAGCCACCTGCTGGCCGAGATCGAACAGGTCTGCACGCACGCAGCCGTCATGCGGACGGGCAAGATCGTCGCGCAGGGCCCCCTCGACGAGCTGCGCGCAGCAGGGGCCCGGACCGTGACCGTGCGGACGCCTGACGTCGGGCAGGCCGGTACTGTCCTCACCCGACTCGGGCTCACCCCGCGGCACGACGGCGGGGCCGACGTGCTGGTGGCCGACCTGCCGAACGAGCTGCTGCCCGAGACGATCACCGCGGAACTCGTGCGCGCCGACGTCCGGGTCCGCGGCCTGACGGTGGGCGGCGGCACCCTCGAGGACCTGTTCGTCGCACTCACCGGAGAGGGATTCGATGTCGCAGCCTGATGCGGCCGTACGCGACCTGCCCGTCCGCCGCCGGCAGCGCCCGTTCGCACTGCTCGGTTCCGAACTCGCGCTGGTGTTCCGGCGCCGCCGCACCTGGGCGATGCTCGGGGCACTCGCGCTCGTGCCGATCCTGATCGCGGTCGCCGTGAAGCTCACCACCGACGGCGACGACGGCGGGCCGGCGTTCCTCGGCGACATCACCAACAACGGCCTGTTCGTGGCGTTCACCGCACTGACCGTGTCGATCCCGCTGTTCCTGCCGCTGACCGTCGGCGTGGTCGCCGGTGACACCGTCGCGGGCGAGGCCAGCCACGGCACGATCCGCTACCTGCTCGTCGCACCGACGGGCCGCGTGCGGTTCATCCTGGTGAAGTTCGCCGGTGCCGTCGCGTTCTGCCTGGCCGCGACGCTGCTGGTGGTGCTGGTCGGTGCGGCTATCGGCGCCGTGCTGTTCCCGATCGGCCCCGTCACGCTGCTCTCCGGCACCCAGGTGGGCGGCTGGTCGTACGCCGGCCGTGCCCTGCTGCTCGCGCTGTACGTCGCGATGTCGATGCTCGGGCTCGTGGCGATCGGCATGTTCACGTCGACGCTGACGAACGTGCCGGTCGGCGCGATGGCCGCGACGGTCGTGCTCGCCGGGGCGTCGCAGGTGCTCGATCAGCTCCCCCAGCTCGACTGGCTGCACCCGTTCCTGTTCTCGCACCAGTGGCTCGGGTTCGGCGACCTGCTGCGCGACCCGATCTCGTTCGACTCGTTCGGGTCGAACGCGGTGCTGCAGCTCGGGTACGTCGTGGTGTTCGGGGCGCTGGCGTACAGTCGGTTCGCCTCGAAGGACATCCTGAGCTGACGCGGCAGGGGCCCGACACGAAGGTGTCGGGCCTCTGCAACGCTCAGCTCGTTCCGCTCGCTCAGCTCGCGGGCGACGCCGATCCGCCGGCCATCGTCTCCGTGTCGGTCCCCCGAGCGTCGGCGTACCGGTCGCGCAGGTCACGGGCCTTCTCGGAGCGGTACCAGTCGAGCCGCGCCCCGGTCTCCACGGTCTGCATCCCGATCACGACCTTACCGCGGGACTTCATCTCGGCCAGGTCCTCGTACGCCTCGACGATGTACTCGAACGGGTAGAAGCCCGAGATCAGGACCTGCACGCGGCGGTCCTGCACGGCCTTCGCCAGCAGGGTGAGCAGCTCGCGCGTCTCCTCGTCCTCGGCGGGTGCGCGGAGGAACCGGACCTCGATGTCCCGGCGCTCCTCCGACGACACGAACCGCTCCTGGCCGACGCCGAGCCGTTCGGCCAGCAGCTCGGCGTTGCTCTCGCCGTGGTTGTCGATGAACGCGGTGATCGGCCGGCCGTCGGCGATGTCGCGGATGCGGTCTTCCTCGCCTTCGCCGTAGGCGACGGGCAGCGTGCCGATCTGCCGCAGGTAATCGTGGTTGCGAGGGCTGCCGAGGGCGATCACGGTCGCGCCGGCGTCGTGCGCCAGCTGGCACTCGATGTGTCCGACGCCACCGGCTGCGGCCGAGATCACGACGGTGTCCTGCGGTCCGAGCCGGAGCGACCGGACGACCGACACCGCGGTGCAGCCCGCCAGGTACAGGCCGCCGGCGACCTCCCACCCGACGTGCTCCGGCTTCTTGATGACGGCGCCGCGCGGCACCGCGATCCACGTGGCGTGGGCGCCGCCGGTCGGCGCGTGCCCCATCACCTCGTCGCCGATGCGGAGGTCCTTCACGCCGTCGCCCCGCGCGCGCACGATGCCGGCGAAGTCGACGCCCTGGTGGGCGGGGAACTCGAGGTCGACGTGGTCGCGGAGCTTCCCCTCGCGCAGGAACCGCTCGATGTGGTTCAGGCCCGCGGCCACGATCTCGACGACGATCTCGCCCGGTCCGGCCTCGGGCTTCTGCTGGGGGACGAGCTCGACGACGTCGAAGTCGCCGTACCGGTCGTACTGCACTGCACTGCCGACTCGCATGGGTGCTCCTTCGCTCCAGGTGTGCGTCCGTGCTACTCGGTGTTCCCGCACGCAACCCGAAGACGTGGGGTACCGCGGCTGTGGACGTGACCAGACGACGGACTGGAGGCCGTGGCGGCGCCGCCACGGGCCTCCAGGCCGCCGTCACGCACGTCCACCGCGCGTGGGGACCGGGCTCAGTGCTTGCCGGCCGCCGCGATGACGGCGCGGACCGTCTCGGGGTCCAGGCGGAACGCCCGCGGGTCGGCGTCGCCCCGGGGCACGCGGACCGGTGTCGACCAGACCGAGCCGTCCGCGGCGACGTCGACGACGAGTGCGCCGCTGTCGACGACGGCCGATTCCTCGTCGTACGGGCCGACGACGTCGGTGTCGTTCGCGACACCCGGGGCGACGAGGACCGGGACGCCGGCGAGTGACCCGGCGAAGTGGTGGTGGTAGTGGCCGGCGAGGACGACCCGCACGTCGGAACCACGGATGACGTCGGAGAGCGCCTCGGGATTCTGCAGGCGGAGGGCCTCGTGCAGCTCGGTCGGGGCGGGCAGTGGCGGGTGGTGCAGGACGACGACGGTGCCGTGCGGGGCGTCGTCCGGGCCGCTGTGGGCGTCTTCGGCGAGGGCCGTGCGCAGGTGCTCGAGCGCCGTGTCGCTGAGCTCGCCGTACCCGGCACCCGGGACGCTCGTGTCGACGGTCACGATCCGTCGACCCGCGACGACCGACTGCCCGGAGACCGGCACCGTCGGCGGCAGGTACTCCAGCGTGTGCATCAGCGCCGTTCCGCCCTCGCCCAGGACGTGCCCGTTCGCCAGGACCTGCCGGAAGCCCTCGCGCAGGTCGTGGTTGCCGGGCACCGCGACGACGGCCGCACCGTGCCGTTCCGCCCAGCCGCCGACGCGGTCCCGCACGATCGCGTAGGACTCCGGGCTGCCGTCCTCGGAGACGTCGCCCGAGACCACCACCAGCCCGATGCCGGGCACCGCGTCGACGTGGGCGAGCAGCCGTTCGAGGGCGGCCGTGGTGTCGACCGCGCCCTGATGCAGGGCTCCGTCGCCGGTCAGGTGGGTGTCGGAGAGGTGGAGGATGCGGAGGGTCCCGGCTGCTGGCGGCTGCATGCGTCCACGGTAGCCACGGTCCCCGTCAGTCCGGTGCGGCGGCCAGCTGGTCCTCCAGGTTGAACACCTCGGGCAGCACCCGCGCCGTCTGGTCGGCGCGCCCGGTGGCCCCGGCGAAGAGGTCCTGCATGTGCGCCTCCCACGCCGTGGCCACCTCGGACGCGGCGAGCGCGGCGTCCGCATCGGCCACCGAGTCCGTCTCGTAGTACCCGATGAGCAGTCCGTCGTCGTCGAGGAACAGCGAGTAGTTCCGCCGCCCCGCCGCCGCGATCGCCCGGAGCATCGCCGGCCACACGGCGGCGTGCCGCTCGCGGTAGGCGTCGAGCAGCTCGACCTGCACCTGCAGCCGGAAGCAGACGCGGGTCACCGTCCGGCCTGTTCGCGGCGCCGCTGCTCGGCGTCGTGGACGGTACGCTCGTCGGCGGTGCGGACCGTCCCGGTGACCGTGGTGACGGTGCCGTAGCGCTCGGCTTCGATCGCCTCGAGGGTCTTGCCCTGGGTGCGCGGTGCCCAGATCGTGCCGACGAGGAACGACAGCGCGAGGAGCCCGAGGATCAGGCCGCCGAGGGCCCGCAGCCCGATGTCCGACAGCAGCAGCGGGAACCAGATGCTCAACAGGCCGACCATGACGCGGGCGGCCAGGAACAGCACGCCCTGGGCGCTGGCGCGGTACCGGGTGGCGAAGAGCTCGCTCGTCCAGAGGCCGTAGAACGCCTGCGCGCCGATGCCCGACGAGATGCCCCACGCCACGGCGAAGAACAGCAGGGTGCCGAGGTTGGCGGGCGCGTAGATGAGGACGGCCCACGCGATGATCGCCAGCACGGCCCCGGCGGCGTAGAGCGCTCGGCGGCTGACCCGGTCGGCGTACCGCATGAAGCCGAAGTACGTCGCGGCGACGGTGCAGCCCCAGACCAGGATCTGCAGTCCGTACTGCTCGGTGACGCTCGTGACCCCGGTCGCCGCGTACACCCGGGGCTGGAAGATGCCGGCCTGCCCCGCGACGGTGTTCCAGAGCGCGTAGACGCCGAACAGGAACAGCATCGCGGTCAGGTTCTTCCGGCGGCTGAACAGCTGCGTGATCCCGTGGAAGAAGTTCGCCGTGCCGGTGGCCGCGCGCTCGTCCTTCCAGATCGCCGACTCGGGCAGCCCGCGGCGGAGCCACCACACGATGGCGGCGACGACGAACAGGTGGGCGAAGATGAGGCGGCTCCCGAGCAGGCCGAGCGGGGCGGCGGCGATCGCCAGGGCGAACCCGACCATCGGCCCGATCGACCACGCGAGCTGTGCCGTGCCGACGTGGGCCGCGCGCTTGTCCGCAGGGGCCTGCTCGGCGATGTAGGTCCAGCTCGCCGGCACACCCGCACCGACGGCGATGCCGGTCAGGATGAAGCCGACCAGGAGCATGCCGTAGCTGCCGGCGAACACCGCGAGCAGGATGCCGAGCATGTAGAGGAGCAGGTCGTACGTGTAGATGAACTTGCGGCCGTACCGGTCGCACAGCGGTCCGCCGACGATCGCGCCGAGGGCGGCACCGAAGGCGTTCGCGGACAGGCTCGCGAGCAAGCCGACCTCGAGGTCGCCGATCCGGAACTCGGCCTGCCAGAGGCTGAGGCTCGTGGCGATCGCGATGATCGACCCCGACTCGATGTAGTTCGACATGGCCACCGAGACGGTGGCCTTCCAGCCCGTGGTGTTCCGGGCTCCGATGCGGACCGCCATTGGTCCTCCGTTCGCGTGTTCGTCGGTGAATCGTTTCAACGGGACGACGAGGACGATAGCGCTCCGGTGTGCGCGCTGGCAAGAGCGGGTTCGCGAGGCCGGTCCTCGCGCCGCGCGCGGGCAGTCGACGCGACCACCCCACGGACGGGAGGCCCGGCACCGGCCCGCCCCGCGCCTCCCGTCCGCGTTTTCCACAGATCACGGCGCGGGCCGACCGCGCGGACCGCGCCGATGCCAGGATGGCCACATGGCGGTCAGTGTGCGAGAGGTGGCAGCGCTCGCGGGCGTGTCCCTCGGCACGGTGTCGAACGTGCTGAACCGCCCCGACAAGGTCGCTCCCGGCACGGTGGAACGCGTGCAGTCGGCGATCGCGACGCTCGGGTTCGTCCGCAACGACTCCGCACGGCAGCTCCGGGCCGGACGCAGCTCCACCGTCGGGCTCATCGTGCTCGACGGCGGCAACCCGTTCTTCACCGACGTCGCCCGCGGTGCCGAGGACGCCGCGATGGACAACGGCCTCGCGGTCCTGATCGGCAACTCGGACGAGTCGACCGACCGCGAACACACCTACGTCGACCTGTTCGAGGAACGCCGAGTCGCCGGACTCCTGATCTCCCCCGCGGGCGACGACCTGTCGCGCCTCGCACGACTGCGCGACCAGGGCACGGCCGTGGTGCTGGTGGACCGGCGCGCCGACGACGAGCAGTTCGCCTCGGTCTCGGTCGACGACGTCGCCGGCGGCCGCATCGCGGTCGAGCACCTCGCGGCGATCGGTCGCACGCACGTCGCCTTCGTCGGCGGTCCGTTCGGCATCCGCCAGGTCGCCGACCGGCACGCCGGGGCGGTCGCCGCCGCACAGGCCGCGGGCATCCGGCTCGAAGCGCTGCCGACCACCTCGCTGTCCGTGCTCGAAGGGCGCCGCATCGGCGAAGCGATCCAAGCGCGGCCGGCCGATGAACGCCCGGACGCCGTCTTCGCCGCCAACGACCTGCTCGCGGTCGGTCTCGAACAGGCCTTCATCATGCGCGGCACCATCGCGGTGCCCGAGCAGATCGCCATCGTCGGCTACGACGACATCGCCTTCGCCGAGTCCGCCGTCGTTCCGCTGACGTCGGTGCGGCAGCCGGCGCAGGACCTCGGTCGCCGCGCCATCGAACTCCTCACGAAGCAGGTCGAGCAGGGGCAGGACATCGACCTCGAGCACGTGGAGTTCACGCCGGAGCTCGTGGTGCGGCAGTCCTCCGTCGCCGACGCGTAGGACACGGTCCGGGCAGGGCTCCCCCGCCGCCTACGATCAGAGCATGGTGCATGTCCCCCGGCGCGACGGTCCGCCGAGCGTGCACCACGTCGCAGCCCGGGCCGGGGTCTCGCTGGCCACGGTCTCGAACGTCCTGAACCACCCCGAGCGGGTCGCCGACGCCACGGCCGAACGGGTGCGCGACGCGATCGACGAGCTCGGGTACACGCCGAACCGCAACGCCCGGGCCCTGGTGTCCGGCAGCACGCGGGCGATCGGCCTGGTCGTGATGTCCCTGCGGAACTCCCTGTTCAGCGACATGGTCAACGGCGCGCAGCTCGCCGCGCGGGACCTCGGTTTCACCCTGCTGATCGCCAGCAGTGAGGACGACCTGCAGGCGCAGGGCGAACACCTCGCCTACCTCGAGAGCGCCCGGGTGTCGGGGATCCTGCTCGCCTCGATGACGGAGTCCCGCGACCAGGTCGAGGTTGCGCGGCGTCACGGCCGACCCGTCGTGTACGTCAACTACGAACCGACCGAGCTCGACGCGTGCGCGGTGGTCGTGGACAACGAGCAGGCCGGGTTCCTGGCGACCGAGCACCTGATCGACCGCGGCTGCCGACGCATCGGGTTCGTGAGCGCCCGTCCGGACCTGCAGCCCGTCGACCGCCGACGGGCCGGCGTGCTGCGGGCCGTCGCGGCGCACCCCGGGGTCGTACTCGTCGACGTCGACGCCGGGGACATCGACCCGCCCGGAGGCACCGACGCCGGGCTCCGCATCGCCCGGATGCCCGAGGACGAACGCCCCGACGGGGTACTGGGTGTGACCGACCTGCTCGCGATGGCCGTCGTCTCCGAACTCCGGGCCGCCGGGATCCGCGTCCCCGAGGACATCCCCGTGTCGGGCTGCGACCACAACTCCGTGGCGTGGGGTGGTGCGGTGCCGCTGACCTCGGTGACGATGCACGGCTCGGAGATGGGTGCGGCGGCGGTGGAACTGCTGCTCGAGGAGCTCACCGACCCGATGCACGTACACCGGACCGTCGTGCTCGGCAGTGAGCTGGTACCGCGAGAGAGCACGCTCGGTCGCGAGGGCGCGGCCGCAGCAGCCGCCGCCGCAGCCGTCGCGGGCACCACGCCGAGCGACCCGAGGCGCACCGAGGCCTGACCGGCGGCGGACCAACCCGCGAAAGCGACACATCCGCGGGTCGTCGCTGCGTCCGGTCCGCCAGAGCGACAGATCGGCGCGAACGTTCGGCGGCACACTGTCGCTTTCGCGGACAGTGGGCAGCGGGCCGCGGCAGCGGGCTGCGGGCAGCGGGCAGCAGGCAGCGGACTGCGGGCCGGGCCGGCGCGCACGAGGCGACGCGGGCCCGCGGACGCGACAGGACACCGGATGGGAGGCGCGGGGCGGGGCCGGTACGGGCCTCCCGGCCGGCGGGCGGCGCGACCACCGCACGGTGCAGCACCGCGCGTCGGCTCGGTGCGAGATTCCGCACTCCGTGCGAGCCCGCGCGCCCGTCACCGAGTGTTGAACCTCCCACCGAACGACGAACGAGCGAGCGAGCCTGCGGGATCGCGTAACGAAATCGGCACAGCGATTGACACGCTTCAATCCTCGTGGTTCGATCCTGATTGAAACGTTCTAAAACGCAGTAACCGGACCCCGCGACGGCGCGGGATCCGGGTCCGTTTCACCCGGGGTACCCCAGCCCCGGGCCTTACGAGGAGGTAAGGAATGTCAGTTCGTTCCGTGACCAAGCGCGCGATCGCCATCGGCGGCGCGACGGTCCTGATCGGCGGGCTCGCAGCGTGCTCGTCCGGCGGCCCCGCCGACGAAGGCGGCGGCAAGGTCGAGATCACCTACCAGGCCGACAACGCCCCGGCCACCGCGGCCACCGCGAAGCCGCTCATCGAAGCCTTCGAGAAGGCCAACCCCGACATCACCGTCAAGTTCGACACCCGGCCCCAGGGCACCGACGGCGACAACCTGATCAAGACCCGCCTGTCGACCGGCGAGGCCGCCGACGTCTTCAACTACAACTCCGGCTCGCTCATGCAGGCACTCAACCCGGACAACACCCTGGTGGACCTGTCCGACGAGAAGTGGGCGAGCGACGTCGACCCGCAGTTCACCAAGGTCGTCAGCACCGACAAGGGCATGTACGGCGCCCCGTTCGGCACGAGCTTCGGCGGTGCGGTGCTCTACAACACGAAGGTCTACGACGACCTCGGCCTGAAGGTCCCGACCACCTGGGACGAGTTCATCAGCAACAGCGAGAAGATCAAGGACGCCGGCGACGTCGCCCCGATCATCCAGACCTACGGCGACACCTGGACCAGCCAGCTCTTCGTCCTCGGCGACTTCGCGAACATCACCGCGCAGGACGACAAGTGGGCGGACGACTACACCGCCAACAAGGAGTCCTACGCCGACGAACCCGCTCTCGCCGGGTTCGAGCACCTCGCCGAGGGCAAGGACAAGGACCTCTACAACGAGGACTACGCCTCGGCCACGCAGGCGAACGGCCTGAAGATGCTGGCCGACGGCACCGGCGCGCAGTACCCGATGCTCACGAACGCGATCTCGGCGATCCAGCAGGACTCCCCCGACGCCGTCGACGACATCGGCGCGTTCGCCCTGCCGGCCGAGGACGCCGCGGACACGAACCTGACGATCTGGGAGCCGAACGGCCTGTACATCCCGAAGACGACCACCGGTGACAAGCTGGCGGCCGCGAAGAAGTTCGTCGCCTTCGCGAACTCCACCGAGGGCTGCCAGGTGCAGAACGACACCGGCACCCCCGCCGGCCCGTACGTCATCTCGACCTGCTCGCTGCCGGACGACGTGCCCCCGATGATCGACGACCTGCAGCAGTACCTGGACGACGGCAAGGCGAGCCCCGCGCTCGAGTTCCTGTCCCCGATCAAGGGCCCGAACCTCGAGAAGATCTGCGTGCAGGTCGGCTCGGGCATCACCACCGCGAGCAAGGGCGCCGACCAGTACGACGACGACGTCGTCCAGCAGGCACAGCAGCTCGGCATCAAGGGCTGGTGATCGGCGTGACCGCGACCCTCACGACGGCGGTGGCCCCGCCGCAGACACGCAAGGCCGGCCGCCCCGGACCAGCGCGCAAGCGGATGCGCTCGTTCTACCCCGCGTGGTTCTTCATCCCCGCGATCGCGCTGTACGTCGTGTTCTTCGCGGTCCCGACCTTCGCCGGGTTCTACTTCTCGCTCACCCGCTGGACGCTGTTCGACCAGACCTTCATCGGCTTCGACAACTTCGTCCGGTTCTTCCAGGACCCGCAGCTCGTCTCCGGGTTCGTGCACACCTTCCAGTACGGCTTCGTGACGAGCGCGGCGAAGGTGGTCCTCGGACTCGCCCTCGCCCTGCTCCTCACGTCGCCCGTGCTGGGGCGCGGCTACCTGCGGGCGGTCGTGTTCTTCCCGGTGCTCGTGTCGACCATCGGCATCGGCATCACGTTCAAGGCGCTGATGGACCCGTTCCACGGGATCATCAACGGCGTACTGGGTTCGGTCGGCCTGCCCACCCCCGGGTGGCTGACCGACCCGGCGCTCGCCCTGTGGAGCGTCGCCGCGGTGGACGTCTGGAAGGGCGTCGGCATCGCGACGCTCATCTTCATCGCCGGCATCGTGGCGATCCCGCAGGAGTACTTCGAGGCGGCACGGGTCGACGGCGCGAGCGCGTGGTCGATCTTCCGGAACATCACCCTTCCGCTGTCCCGCCCCGCGATGGGCACGGTCATCATCCTGTCGCTCATCGGCGGCCTGCGGTCGTTCGACCTGATCTGGGCGATGACCGGCGGCGGGCCGGGGTTCACGAGCGACGTGATCGCGAGCGTGATCTACAAGCAGTACCAGGCCGGGTTCTACGGTCTGTCCACCGCCGGCAACGTGGTCCTGTTCGTCGTCGTCACGGCGATCATGGTGCCGATCTCGTGGCTCCTCAACCGCAAGGAGGCAGAGCTGTGACCACGCTCACCAGCCCCCGCGTCAGCACCCCGACGCGGTCCCGCCACCCCGGCCGCGCCCGCCGGTGGATCATCGGCTCGATCGCCATCGTCGTCAGCTTCGTCGTCTTCCTGGTGCCGTTCGTCTTCGTCCTGCTCCAGGCCGCGAAGAACCCCGCCGAGGCGAACCAGCTCGGCTTCAGCCTGCCGACGGACTGGCAGCTGTGGCAGAACCTGCAGGCGGTGTTCCAGAGCGGCGACGGCGGGATCCTCCGCGCGTTCTGGAACAGCGCCCTGCTCACCGTCGGCAGCGTCACCGTCATGGTCGTGTTCTCCGCGATGGTCGGGTACGTCCTGCAGCGGCGACCGAGCAAGTGGAACGGCCTGATCAACTTCTTCGTGCTGGCGGGGCTCATCGTGCCGCCGGCGATCGTGCCGACCATCTGGGTGCTGCAGGGGCTCAACCTGTTCAAGACCATGGGCGGGATGATCCTCATCGAGGCGACCTTCGGCCTGTCGTTCTGCATCCTGCTGTTCCGGGCGTTCGTCGCGACTATCCCGAAGGAGCTCGACGAGGCCGCCGTGCTCGACGGCGCCGGCCCGATCCGCCTGTTCTTCGGGGTGGTGCTGCCGCTGCTCAAGCCAGTGATCATCACGGTCGTGCTCGTGCAGTCGGTGACGGTCTTCAACGACTTCACCAACCCGCTGTACTTCCTGCCGGGGTCCGAGAACGCGACGGTGCAGCAGACGCTCTACGCGTTCCAGAGCCAGTCGGTCAGCCAGCTGAACCTGCTGTTCACCGACGTGCTGCTCATCACGATCCCGCCGCTGATCCTCTACGTCTTCTTCAACCGTCAGATCGTCGCCGGCATGACCAGCGGCGCCGTCAAGGGCTGACCGCCCACCCCGGCCTGGAGGCGCGACCCGCCTCCGCCACACCGCCCACCCGGGCGGACGGCCGGGCCCACGACCCCCGCACCGGTCGACGACGACCGGTCGCGTGAAAGGACCACCACATGACCACCTGGACCGCACCGTTCATCGCGGCCTACACCGACCTCGGCAGCGCCCCGATCCTGCGTCGGGAGTTCCCCCTCGACGACGGCCACGGCGCCGTCACCGCCGCCACCCTCGACGTCAGCGCCCTCGGCGTCGTCGAGGCCTGGCTCGGCGGGCAGCGTGTCTCCGACCACCTGCTCGAACCGGGGTGGACGAGCTACGAGTGGCGCATCCGCGTCGTCTCGCACGACGTCACCGAGCACCTGACCGACACGATCCCCGGGCAGCCGGCGGTCCTCGCGCTCGTCGTCGGCAACGGCTGGGCAGCCGGACGCCTGGCCTGGGGCGGCGGCGGTGGCTGGTACACCGACGAGCGCGCCGGATTCGCCGAACTCCGGATCACCTTCGCCGACGGGCACGAGCAGCACGTCACGACCGACACCGACTGGCAGGCCCTGTCGAGCGCGATCACCGCCGACCAGCTCTACGACGGGCAGGACATCGACGCCCGACTCCGCGACGGCTCGTTCCTGACGCCCGGCGAGGTCACCGTGCCGAGCGTCGACGGCCACCGGGGTCGGACGAGCACGGTGCACACGGTCGACATCGGCGAGCGCGAACTCGTCGCCGACACGGTGCCGCCGGTGCGCCCGCTCGCCGAGATCGCCCCGGTGGCGATCTGGACGAGCCCGTCGGGAGCGACCCTGCTCGACTTCGGCGTGAACCTGGTGGGGTGGCTCCGGGTCACCGCGACCGGCCCGGCCGGCACCGTGCTCACCCTGCAGCACGCCGAGGTGCTCGAGCACGACGAGCTCGGCACCCGCCCCTTGCGCACCGCGAAGGCGACGGACCACTTCACCCTGCGCGGTGACGACGAGCCCGAGACGTTCGAGCCCCGGTTCACGTTCCACGGGTTCCAGTACGCGCAGGTCGACGGCTGGCCGGGCACCCACGACGAACTCCGCGCTGCGGTCACCGCCGTGCAGGTCGGGTCGGACCTCACCCGCACCGGCACGTTCGCGTCGAGCCACGAGCTGCTGAACACCTTCCACGACAACGTCGTCCGGGGCATGCAGGGCAACTTCCTGAGCGTGCCGACGGACTGCCCGCAGCGCGACGAGCGACTCGGCTGGACGGGTGACATCGCCGCGTTCGCCCCGACGGCCTCGTACCTGTTCGACACGCGGACGTTCCTGGCCGACTGGCTGCGCGACGTCTGGCTCGAGCAGCAGCACGCCGACGGGGTCATCCCGTTCGTGGTGCCGGACGTGCTGAAGTACTCCCCCGCCGAGGACTTCGGCAAGCCCGACGCGACCGCCGTCTGGTCGGACGCCGGCGTCTGGGTGCCGTGGACGCTGTACCAGGCGTACGGCGACACCGCGGTGCTCGAGGAGCAGTTCGACTCGATGGCCGCACACCTGCGCCGGGTCCGTGACCACCTGTCCCCGGAGGACCTGTGGGACACCGTGTTCCAGTTCGGCGACTGGCTCGACCCGGACGCCCCGCCCGAGGCCCCGGCCGACGCGAAGGCCGACAAGGGCGTCGTCGCGACGATCTGCGCCTACCGGTCCGCGACGATCGTGGCGGACGCGGCGGAGTTGTTGGGCGGTCACGAGGCGGAAGCAGCGGAGTTCCGGGAACTCGCCACGCGCCTCCAGGCCGGGTTCCGCACCCACTACCTGCAGGACGACGGGCGGATCCTGTCGGACGCGACCACGGTGTACACACTGGCGATCGTGTTCGGGATCCTGTCCGAGCAGGAGCAGGCCGTGGCCGGCGAGCGTCTCGCCGAGCTGGTCGAGGCGTCCGGGTACCGGATCTCGACGGGCTTCGCGGGGACGCCCTTCATCACCGACGCCCTGACGCAGACGGGGCACCTGGAGGACGCCTACCGGCTGCTGCTGCAGACGGAGTGCCCGTCGTGGCTGTACCCGGTGACGATGGGTGCGACGACGGTGTGGGAGCGGTGGGACTCGATGCTGCCGGACGGCACGATCAACCCGGGTGAGATGACCTCGTTCAACCACTACGCACTCGGTGCCGTGGCGGACTGGATGCACCGGGTGGTGGGTGGCCTGTCGCCGCTGGCGCCGGGGTACGAGTCCGTGCTCATCGCGCCGCAGCCGGGCGGTGGGCTGACGTGGGCGGAGACCTCGCTCGACACCGTGCACGGGCACGTCGCCGTGCGGTGGGAGCTCGTCGACGGGGAGTTGCGCGTCCGGGCGACCGTGCCCGAGGGCGTCTCGGCCGTGGTGCGCCTGCCGGGTGCGCCCGAGCAGCGGCTTGGCGGCGGAACGCACGAGCTGCGCGCGCCCGCCGCGGTCCCCGCCGCGTAGGGGGCTGCCGGGCGGAAGGTGGGCCGGTCACGGTACGTGCGCGGGACGCCAGGCGGCGTTCGCCCGGCGTCGCGCCCCCGGGCGGGCTTCGCGCCCCGACTCTTCGGGGCGTGAAGACCGCAACGGGGCGCACAGCCCGCCAGCGCAGCCGCCCCCTCGCTCCGCGAGCAATCCGCCCGCCCCACGCTCGTCCCACGCTCGTCCCGCGCCCGTCCCGCGCCCGTCCCGTATCGCGCCCCCGTACGCGCATCGCGCCCCGACTCTCCGGGGCGCGATGACCGCAACGGGGTGCGCGACGCAGCACCACCCACCACACGGTTGCGCGAACCCCGCGCAAGCCGTACAGTATGAAACGATTCAATCGCACACGAGGAAGTGACACGATGACATCGACCCCGAGCTTGGCCGGCATCGCCGACCAGCTGGCACGACAGCAGATCGAGCTCCCCAGCTGGGCCTTCGGCAACTCCGGCACCCGCTTCAAGGTGTTCAGCACGCCGGGCACCCCGCGCGACCCCTACGAGAAGATCGCCGACGCCGCCCAGGTGCAGGAGTACACCGGCCTGGCGCCCACCGTCGCACTGCACATCCCGTGGGACCTGGTGGACGACTTCGCCGACCTCAAGCGCCACGCCGAGGAGCACGGGGTCTCGCTCGGCACCGTCAACTCGAACACGTTCCAGGACGACGACTTCAAGTTCGGCGCCCTGACCCACGTCGACGAGACGATCCGGCAGAAGGCGATCGACCACCACCTACGCTGCATCGACGTGATGGACGCCACCGGCAGCCGCGACCTGAAGATCTGGCTCGCCGAAGGGTCGAACTACCCGGGGCAGGAGGACATGCGCTCCCGCCAGGACCGTCTGCACGAGTCGCTCAGCACGATCTACGACCGCCTCGGCGCCGACCAGCGGCTCGTGCTCGAGTACAAGTTCTTCGAGCCGTCGTTCTACCACACGGACGTTCCCGACTGGGGCACCAGCTACGTGCAGACGGCGGCACTCGGGCCGAAGGCGATGGTCTGCCTCGACACCGGGCACCACGCCCCCGGCACGAACATCGAGTTCATCGTGATGCAGCTCCTGCGCCTCGGCAAGCTCGGTTCCTTCGACTTCAACTCGCGCTTCTACGCGGACGACGACCTGATCGTGGGCGCCGCGGACCCGTTCCAGCTGTTCCGGATCCTGGTCGAGGTCATCCGCGGCGGCGGGTACGACAACCCCGACGTCGCGTTCATGCTCGACCAGTGCCACAACATCGAGGACAAGATCCCCGGCCAGATCCGCTCGGTGCTCAACGTGCAGGAGATGACGGCCCGCGCGCTGCTCCTGGACCGCGTCGCACTGACCGCGGCGCAAGAGGCACACGACGTCCTCGGCGCCAACGAGGTCTTCATGGACGCGTACCAGACCGACGTCCGGAAGGACCTCGCCGAGTGGCGCGAGTCCCGCGGGCTGCCGGCGAACCCGATGCGCGCGTACCTGGATTCGGGCTACCAGCAGTCCATCGCCGAGGACCGCGTCGGCGGCGTCCAGGCCGGCTGGGGCGCGTAGGAACATGACGAACACAGTGGAGGCACGGGTGGACCCCGCAACGCACGGAACCGACGCAGACACCACGATCAGTGCGCTCATCACGCGCTCGAACGCGCTCGGCTCGGATCCGCGGATCACGAACTACGCGGGCGGCAACACCTCCGCCAAGGGCACCGACACCGACCCCGTCACGGGCGAACCGGTCGAGCTGCTCTGGGTGAAGGGCTCCGGGGGCGACCTCGGCACCCTCACCCCGGCGGGCCTCGCGGTCCTGCGCGTCGACCGCGTCCGTGCCCTCCAGGACGTCTACCCCGGGGTGGAGCGCGAGGACGAGATGGTCGCCGCGTTCGACTACACGCTGCACGGCAAGGGTGGTGCCGCGCCGTCGATCGACACCGCCATGCACGCCCTCGTCGACGCCGCCCACGTCGACCACCTGCACCCCGACGCCGGCATCGCGATCGCCACGGCGGCGGACGGTCCGGCCCTGACCGAGCGCATCTTCGGCGACCGGGTCGTCTGGGTGCCGTGGCGCCGGCCCGGGTTCCAGCTCGGGCTCGACATCGCAGGCGTCAAGCGTGACCACCCGCAGGCGATCGGCACGATCCTGGGCGGCCACGGGATCACCGCGTGGGGGGACACGAGCGACGAGGCCGAAGCGAACTCCCGCTGGATCATCGACACCGCCGAGCAGTACCTCGCGGAACACGGCACGGCGGAGCCGTTCGGCGGCCTCCGAGCGGGGTTCGAAGCACTGCCGCCCGACGAACGTCGCGCACGCGCCGCAGCCCTCGCCCCGACGATCCGCGGCATCGCCGGGCACGACAAGCCGGTCGTCGGGCACTTCACCGACAGCGACGTCGTGCTCGAGTTCCTGGCGAGTGAGCGCGCCGAAGCACTCGCGGCACTCGGCACCAGCTGCCCGGACCACTTCCTGCGCACCAAGGTCAAGCCGCTCATCCTCGACCTGCCCGCAACGGCCTCCGTCGACGAGCAGACCGCCCGCCTCCACGAACTGCACGAGCAGTACCGCGCGGACTACCAGGCGTACTACGACCGGCACGCGACGCCGGACTCCCCCGCGATCCGCGGCGCCGACCCGCTCATCGTGCTGGTGCCCGGCGTCGGGATGTTCTCGTACGGCAAGGACGCCCAGACCGCCCGCGTCGCCGGCGAGTTCACCGTCAACGCGATCAACGTGATGCGCGGCGCCGAGTCGGTCAGCACCTACGCCCCGATCGACGAAGCCGAGAAGTTCCGGATCGAGTACTGGGCACTCGAAGAGGCGAAGCTGCAGCGGATGCCCGCACCCAAGAAGCTCGCGACGCGCATCGCACTGGTCACCGGGGCAGCGTCGGGCATCGGCAAGGCGATCGCGAAGCGCCTGGCCGCCGAGGGTGCCGCCGTCGTCATCGCCGACCTCGACCTCGAGAAGGCCACTGCTGCGGCGGCCGAGATCGGCGGCCTCGACCAGGCCATCGGCGTCGCCGCGAACGTGACGGATGCCGCCGCGATCGACCAGGCCGTCCAGCAGACCCTGCTGCACTTCGGCGGCCTCGACCTCGTCGTGAACAACGCGGGGCTGTCGCTGTCCAAGAGCCTGCTCGAGACCACCGAACAGGACTGGGACCTGCAGCACGACGTGATGGCGAAGGGCTCGTTCCTGGTGTCGAAGGCCGCCGCGAAGGTGCTCATCGAGCAGGGCCTGGGCGGCGACATCGTCTACATCTCGTCGAAGAACTCGGTGTTCGCCGGGCCGAACAACATCGCGTACTCCGCCACGAAGGCCGACCAGGCCCACCAGGTGCGGTTGCTCGCAGCCGAGCTCGGTGAGTACGGCGTCCGCGTCAACGGCATCAACCCCGACGGGGTCGTGCGCGGCTCCGGCATCTTCGCGAGCGGCTGGGGCGCCAACCGCGCCAAGACGTACGGCATCGAGGAGCAGGACCTCGGCAAGTTCTACGCGCAGCGCACGATCCTGAAGCGCGAGGTCGTGCCCGAGAACGTCGCGAACGCCGTCTACGCCATCTGCACCGACGACTTCTCGCACACCACCGGCCTGCACGTGCCGGTCGACGCCGGTGTCGCCGCGGCCTTCCTGCGGTAGCGACGACCGACGACCAACGAGCGACGACCAACGAACCGAGCAGGAGCACGGCATGCACACCAGCGGCAGCGTCGCCGCGGTCGACCTCGGGGCCACCAGCGGCCGGGTGATCGTCGGCCACGTCGACCCCGACGGAGTCCGGATGGACCACGTCGTACGGTTCCCGAACGGCCCCGTCACCCTGCACGAGGGCGACGCCGACACCGGCCGCGACGCCCTGCACTGGGACGTCGTCGAGCTGTACCGGCAGGTGACCGAGGGGCTGCGGCGTGCGTTCGCCGAGCACCCCGCGATCGCCAGCATCGGCATCGACTCGTGGGCGGTCGACTACGGCCTGCTCCGCGACGGCCGACTGCTCGGGCTGCCGTCGCACTACCGCGACGACCGGCACCAGGGCGGTGTCCTCCCCGTGCACGATCGGATGGACGCCACCGAGCTGTACGCCCGGAACGGCCTGCAGCACCTGCCGTTTAACACCCTGTTCCAGTGGGCTGCCGACCCGTCGCTGCAGCTCGCGCAGCGTGCGCTGCTCGTGCCCGACCTGCTCGGGTACTGGCTGACGGGGGTCGAGGCGACCGAGCGCACGAACGCCTCGACGACCGGGGCGCTGAACGCGACCACCCGTGGGTGGGACCCGGCGGTGCGGGCTGCTGCGGGCCTCCCGGCCGGGCTGCTGCCCACGCTGCGCGACCCGGGCGACCGACTCGGCCCCCTGCTGCCGTGCGTCGCCGCGCTCGTCGGCGGGCAGGCCGACGTGACGCTGGTCGGCTCGCACGACACGGCGAGCGCCGTCGTCGCGGTCCCCGCGACGGAGCCGGACTTCGCCTACATCTCGTCGGGCACCTGGTCGCTCGTCGGCGTCGAGCTCGACGCCCCCGTCCTGTCGGACGCGGCACGACGCGCGAACTGCACGAACGAGGGCGGTGTCGACGGCCGCGTCCGGTTCCTGAAGAACGTGTCCGGACTGTGGCTGCTGTCGGAGAGCGTCCGCACCTGGGAGCGTGGTGGCGACCACGTCGACCTGGAGGCCCTGCTCGCCTCCGCCGCGGCCGTCACCGCCCCGGTCCCCGTCTTCGACCCCGCGGACGAGTCGTTCACGGCACCCGGCGACATGCCGGCGCGGATCGCCGCGTGGTGCGCGGCGCACGGGCTGAGCGCCCCCGCAACCCGTGCGGAGTTCGTCCGGAGCATCCTCGAGTCACTCGCGACGGCGTACGCCGAGACCCTGCGCACCATCGCCGACGTGACCGGCAAGACCATCCGGGTCGTGCACGTCGTGGGCGGCGGCTCGCAGAACCGGCTGCTCTGCCAGCTGACCGCGGACCGCACCGGCCTGCCGGTCGTGGCCGGACCGGTCGAGGCGACCGCACTCGGCAACGTGCTGGTGCAGGCGCGCGCCGCTGGACTCGCGCGCCTCGGAGGGGCTTCACTGGAGGCACTCCGCAGCATCGTCGCACGGAGCGTCGAGCCCGTGCGGTACACCCCGTCGGCGTCGTCGCGCGCCGATCCCGATCGATCCCCCGTCAGGAGCCACGCATGACCACGACCGACGACCAGCACCGGATCGACCCCGCAACCGGGGCACCGGCGCCCGCGACCGGGTCCGCGTCCGCCGCTCGCACGCGGGTCAAGCGGCAGCTGCCGACTGTGCGGGACCTCGCGCCGCTCATGCAGTTCAAGAAGCCTTCGCTGCCGGGTCGACGGCAGCGCCTCGAACAGGCCTTGACGATCTGGGACCTGCGGGAGATCGCCGCCCGCCGCACCCCGAAGGCCGCGTTCGACTACACCGAGGGCGCGGCCGAGGCGGAGATCTCACTGGCCCGCGCGCGGCAGGCGTTCGAGGACATCGAGTTCACCCCGGCGATCCTGCGGGACGTGTCGCGGGTGGACACCTCGCGCCAGGTGCTCGGGGCGCCGGTATCGTACCCGTTCGGCATCGCGCCGACGGGCTTCACGCGGATGATGCAGACCGAGGGCGAGCGGGCCGGTGCCCGGGCCGCCGGACGTGCCGGTATCCCGTTCTCGCTCTCCACGATGGGCACCACCGCGATCGAGGACGTCCGCGACGCCAACCCGCACGGGCGCAACTGGTTCCAGCTGTACATGTGGAAGGACCGCGAGAAGTCGATGGCGCTGGTCTCCCGCGCCCAGCAGGCAGGCTTCGACACCCTGCTCGTCACCGTGGACGTCCCCGTCGCGGGTGCGCGGCTGCGGGACAAGCGGAACGGGTTCTCGATCCCGCCGCAGCTGAGTGCCCGGACCGTGGTGAACGCGATCCCGCGGCCGTGGTGGTGGTTCGACTTCCTGACCACCGAGCCGCTGGCGTTCGCGTCGCTCGACCGCTGGTCCGGCACCGTCGGCGAGCTGCTCGACCACATGTTCGACCCGACCGTCACCTACGAGGACCTCGCCTGGATCCGTGACCAGTGGCAGGGCAAGATCGTCGTGAAGGGCGTGCAGTCCCTGGCGGACGCCAAGCGTCTGGCGGACCTCGGGGTCGACGGCATCACGCTGTCGAACCACGGTGGCCGGCAGCTGGACCGCGCCCCGGTTCCCTTCCACCTGCTGCCCTCCGTGGTCAAGGAGGTCGGGAAGGACACCGAGGTGCACCTCGACACGGGCATCATGTCCGGCGCCGACATCGTCGCCGCGGTGGCCCTCGGCGCGAGATTCACGATGGTCGGCCGTGCCTACCTGTACGGGTTGATGGCCGGCGGCGAGGCCGGGGTGGACCGGATGATCCAGATCCTGTCCGAGCAGATCGAGCGGACCATGCGGCTGCTCGGAGTGGCCTCGCTCGACGAGCTCGAGCCGGGGCACGTGACGCAGCTGCAGCGGTTGCAGCCGATCCCCCGGGCCTGAGCGGTCGGCTCCCCGTTCGTTGCATCGTGCACGTTCGGGCGTCGGACACCGGGCGTTCGTCGGTCGATTTCCGTGACGCCCCCCGAACGGGTCACAAATGATGCAAGATGTCCGTGGACGTGTCAACGAAACCCTCGGCATCCGGCCGGCTGGTGCGTCCGTCCCTCCCCGCATCCTGCGCCCGAGCATCCACGAGGAGCCCGACATCTCGACCCGAAGCACGTGCACGCCCTCGCGCGGCACGACCCCACGGACCACCCCCACACCCCCGACCACCCGAGGGGGTACCCGATGATCCGCCACCGCGCGATCCTGGCGGTCGCGACCGCCGGCGCCCTGGTCCTCGGTGTCCCCACCGCCGCCTCCGCCCGCACCTGGTGGGGCTGGGACGGCGAACGCCGCTGGCACAACGCCCCGGTGAACCCCACCCCGACGCCGGCCCCGGACGAGACGGAGACCCCGGCCCCCACCGACGAGTGGACCCCGGACACGGAGCCCGAGCAGGACTCCGCGCCGATCGAGGACTCGGCCCCCGTCGCCGAGCCCGCGCCCGACGCAGAGGCCGAGCCCGAGTCCGAGGCCGCGCCCGAGGCGGATGCCTCCCCCGCGGACCTGTCCGCGATCGCACCGGACGCCCCGTTCGTCGAGGACTTCACCACGAACGCCGTCACCGGCCTCGTCCAGTCGCTGTACCCGCAGTCGTGGCAGCCCTACCCCGACGGCACCTCGGGCATCTACGCGCCGAGCAAGACCGTGTCGGTGCACGACGGCGTGATGGACGTTGCCCTCGGCACCGGTGCCGGAGCAGCCGGCACCTTCGGCTCCTCCGACGGCGCCTGGGACCACGTCGGTGGCTCGTTCTCGGTCCGCGCGAAGGCGACCGGCGGCGACGGCAACGGCGCGGCCTTCATGCTGTGGCCGACGTCGAACGTGTGGGCCGACGGCGAGATCGACTTCCCCGAGGGCAACTTCGAGGACAGCCCCTCGGTGTTCCACCACTCGATGACCCCCGGCAAGGAATCCGAGCGCGTCCAGCTCGGCACCGGCGTCTCGTGGCGCGACTGGCACACCTACAAGGTCGACTGGGTCCCCGGTGAGTCCGTGACCTACAGCGTCGACGGCAAGGTCCTCGGCACCGTCACGCACGACGTGCCGACGACCCCGCACCGCTTCATGTTCCAGGTCGGCAACTGGGGCGAGAAGGGCAACCTGCTCATCGACTGGGTCTCGACGACCGAGTAGCGTCCGCAGGTCCGCACCACGACGGACGGGAGGCCCGGTGCCAGCTGGCACCGGGCCTCCCGTCCGTCCGCGTGGTCGCGTCTGCTTGCCGAGCGCGCCCTGCGGAGCCTGTGGGCTAGTGCTTCTCGTCGACGAGGGCGATGAAACGACTGCCGATGCCCTCGACCTCGCGCCGCGTCAACCCGGCAGTGGGCTCGGGCGCCTGGTACGGGGCGTGGTAATCGCACATCAGGTAGTCCCATTCGGGCCACCACTTCTTCGGGCGCGCCTCTTCGTCGAAGCCGCAGACCACGCACTCCAGGCGCGTCCAGACCTTCTTGGTGCCGGTGCGGTTGTCGCGGGACTGCACGAGCCAGGCGGGCGGGTCCTGCTCGATCGCGTCGAGCTCCGCTTCGCTCAGGCGCGACGGGATGCCGTGGCGGGTCGCCATCTCGAGGGGGATGTCGAGCCGGACGGCGGCTTCGCGGCGGGAGAGCATCCGTCCAGGGTAGGTCCTGGTGCTCCGCAGCTCGAACTGCGACGGCGGGAAACCGCCAGCGACCGTTCCCGCGCCTGGCGAGACTGGCTGGGAGCTCGCGACCGCCGCGAAGCCCGACCGAGAGCCGAGCGCCGTGCACCACACCCCCATCGACCCCGCGATCCTCTACTTCGGCACACCCGTCGCGCTGCTGAGCAGCATCGCCAGCGACGGCACCACGAACACCGCCCCCATGTCGTCGA
Organism: Curtobacterium sp. MCPF17_021; assembly: GCF_003234605.2. Taxonomy (NCBI): domain Bacteria; kingdom Bacillati; phylum Actinomycetota; class Actinomycetes; order Micrococcales; family Microbacteriaceae; genus Curtobacterium; species Curtobacterium sp. MCPF17_021. Next base: position 2,855,342 of record NZ_CP126252.1, read on the forward strand.
TCTTCTGGCTCGGGCAGACCGCCGTCCTCGGGATGGGAAGCCGATCCCAGACCGCGCAGAACCTGCTCGACACCGGTGAGTGCGTCATCAACCTGCCGTCCGCCGATCTGGTGACGGCGGTGGACGCGCTCGCCCTCACGACGGGACGATCCCCCGTCCCCGCCGGCAAGGCCCACGTCCGGTACCGCCACGAACCGGAGAAGCTCCGCCTCGCCGGGCTCCACGGCCGCCCCGGCGACACCGTCCGTGCGGAACGGATCGACGAGTGCCCGGTCAACCTCGAAGCACACGTCGTGCACACGCGACCGCTCACATCCGACGACGGCACCTTCGTCTTCGAAGCCGCGATCAGTCGCGTCCACGTGCACGACTCCATCCGGATGGCGGGGACCGCGAACCGGATCGATCCCGACCTGTGGCGGCCGCTCATCATGAGCTTCCAGCGGTTCTACGGCCTCGGCGGCGAGCTCCACCCGTCGCGGCTCGCCGGCATCGACGAGGACTGGTACCGGTAGCGACAGGGCTCCGACCGCCGACTTTCCTCGAGCGAGCAGTCCGTGTATGGTCTCGATCACTGAGGTAAAAGGCGCCGCGATCTGCGACGCACCCGCACGCGGCATCGAACGAGTCGCCACTTCTTCCCTCGAAGGAGTGCGCCATCGTGTCCCCCAGTCCCGCTCTCACCACCGGGCACGCGTCCGCCGGTGACTCGTCGCCTCGTCTGCGCGACGCCTGGATCGCCCTCGCCGGGCTGTCCGCGGTCTTCCTGTTCGAGATGCTCGACAACTCCGTGCTCAACGTCGCCCTGCCGACGATCGGCCGCGACCTGGGCTCGTCGACGACGGGCCTGCAGTGGGCCTCGGGTGCCTACTCGGTCGCCTTCGGCGGGCTGATGCTGCTCTTCGGCGCCGTCGCCGACCGCATCGGTCGCCGTCGGGTCATGCTCGCCGGGCTCGTCCTGCTGGCCCTGGCGAGCCTCGCCACGGCGGTGGTCTCGTCGACCGAGCAACTGATCGCCGTGCGGGTCGCGATGGGCGTCGCCGCGGCGATGACGACGCCCGGGTCGATGGCGCTGGCGTTCCGCCTCTTCGACGACGAAGGTCTCCGGGTGCGGGCACTCACCGTCATCTCGACGGCCGGGCTCGTGGGGCTGGCCATCGGACCGACCGTCGGCGGGTTCGTGCTCGCCGTCGCCCCGTGGCAGGTGCTGCTGCTGGCCGACGTGCCCATCGCGGTCCTCGCACTCGTCGGCATCCGGCTCGGTGTCGCCCGCGACGAGACTTCAAGGCTCCGTCGTGATCCGGTCGACGTGGTCGGGGCGATGCTCGGCACCGTGACGACGGCTGGAGCGCTCGTGACGCCGACGATCCTGGTCGAGTCCGGAGCCGCTGGCTGGTGGGGGTGGGCCGTCCTCGCCCTCGCCGTCACCGGCGCGGTGGGGTTCGTCGCCCGCGAGCGGACCGCGCGGCACCCGCTGATCGACCTGCACCTGCTCGCCCGGCCACTCGTCTCGAGCGGCCTCGCGTTCAAGGCCGCGTCGGGTCTGGCCGTCGCCGGACTGTCGTACCTCGTGACCCTGCAGCTGCAGTTCGCCTGGGGCTGGCCGCCGGCGCTGGCCGCCGTCGGGACGTTGCCGCAGGTGGTCGTGCTGCTCGTCGGCGGCCGCTTCGTCGGGCCGTTCGTGCAGCGGGTCGGCCTGGGCCGCGCCGCCTGGATGAGCGCCGTCTCGGTCGTCTCCGGTCTCGCGGTCTTCGGCGCCCTGAGCCGGTACGGGTACCCGTGGGTGCTCGTCGCGCTCGTGCTCGTCGCGGCCGGCATGCGGGTCGTCGGCGTCGTCGCCGGCGCGTCGGTCCTCACGGGGCTGCCCGCGGACCGCACCTCCGTCGGAGCGGCGCTCGTCGACACCTCGAGCGAGCTCGCCGGTGGTGCCGCCGTCGCCGCGGCGGGGACCATCGTCGCCGCCTTCGTCGCCGGGAGCATCACCACGACCACCTGGACCGCCGCCCGGATCGAGAGCTTCCAGGACGCCCTCACCGTCGCCGGGCTCGGCCTCGCCGCGGTCGCAGCACTGCTCGTCGTGGTCGGCATGCTCCGAGCCCGGCCCGCCGTCGAACCAGAGGACGAGGCCCCGTCCGACCCTGCCGACACCACCCCTGCACACACCGACCCGATCACCATCACCGAGGAGACCTCCCGTGTCTGACACCATCGCCCTCCCCCGCCCGCCGTTCGATCCCGAGTTCGTGCCCTTCCTCACCGCCATGGATGCGCGCGGCCGTTTCCACCTCACGGCGCAGATGCTGCCGCAGATGCGACAGCTGGACATGACCGAGGCGCAGCTCGACGACGGACTGCGTGCTCGCGGCCTCGAGCGGAGCAACATCACGGTCCCGGGGCACCGCGGTGACCCGATCGACCTCGCCGTGATCCAACGCACCGGCCGCACCGGCACGGCTGCCCTCGCCTACGCGATCCACGGCGGCGGCATGATGTTCGGCCACCACCTCGGCAACCTCGACTCCTACGACGAGTGGCTGCTGGTGCACGACGTCGTCCTGGTCAGCCCCGACTACCGCCTGGCACCGGAACACCCGGACCCGTACCCGGTCGAGGACTGCTACGCCGGTCTCGTCTGGGCATCTGAGCACGCCGACGAACTCGGCATCGACCGGGAGCGCATCGTCCTCGTCGGCCAGAGCGCCGGTGCCGGTCTCGCCGCCGGCACCGCCCTCCTGGCCCGCGACCGACAGGGTCCCTCCGTCATCGGCCAGGTGCTCGTGAGTCCCATGCTCGACGACCGCGACGCGACGCTGTCGGCTCGGCAGTTCGACGGTGTCGGGGTCGCCGACCGGGAGATGACACGGTTCGGCTGGGACGCCTACCTCGGTGACCGGCGGAGCGGCGAGGACGTGTCGATCTACGCTGCACCCGGCCGCGCGACCGACCTCACCAGGCTCCCGCCCGCGTACATCGACTGCGGCAGCACCGAGGTGTTCCGCGACGAGACCGTTGCCTACGCCAGCTCGCTGTGGGCGGCAGGAGTCCAGGCGGAACTGCACGTGTGGCCGGGAGCGTTCCACGGATCGACGAGCATGGTGCCCGACGCGACGCTGTCGCAGCGGGCTGTGCGGGCTCTGCGCGAGTTCACCGGTCGCCTCCTCAGCCCGGCCGTCTGACGGCAGTCCCGGCACGAGCGCGTCGCGGCGCTCGCGCCGGGGCGGGCTCGCAGCATCAGCTAGATCCGGTCCAGGAACGCCACCGCGACGACGATCGGCCACGCCTCACCGTCGAGCTGCACGGACCGCAGCCCGCGCGGCAGGGCGTGTCCGTCATCGGACGCGACGACGACTCCCTGCAGCCCGATGAGGTGCCCGGAACCGCGGCTGTAGTTGACACGGTCACCGATGACGGGCATGACGATGGTGTCCGCCGCCAGCTCCTCTGCAGCGAGTTCGACGACAAGAGTCCGGGACTCCGTGAGCACCTCGGCGAGCTGTGCCTCGAACCCGCCGCGTTCGTCGAGCTCCGCGTCGCGCACCTCGAGATCCACGATCCTCGCGACAGGCAGGGATTGCGGGCCGATCGTCCGCGCGACTCCGCATCGGATCGGGACACCCCTGCTGGCGAGGACGAGCCCCGTGCTCGCCGTCCCGAGCTGCAACGGGACTGGCTCAGCGCCGACCTTGCGGAGTCCGCCGGTCGCTGTCGCGCCGCCGGCGATGTGCGCTCGCGCGGCACTCGTCTTCGCCGCGCCGAGGAATCGTGGCGCGACCTGAGCTGCTCTCGTCCGCATCGGATCATCGCTGAACTGCGCGCCGAGATGCTTCTTGAACGCGAGGGCGCGAGGCCGTCGCTTGTCACCGTTGTCCATCGGGTCGCCTTCGGGTCGGCTTCTCGCAGCCTCGGGTCAGGCTGTTCCCGGACCGTACTGCCGGACCGTCGGCGCACACGATGGTTCCTCAGCGATATTGCGGTAACCAGCAACGCCGATGAGGAGTTCGCGCCGGCGCAGCCCGCGTTCGCACCGACTTCTGCCAACGCCAAGAGCTGCATTTCGGCTCTGAGACGGTCGACTTCGAGACGGACTCGTGCCCAGCCGTGGACGAGCCCGGCGGGCGGGTCCTGCTCGATCGCGTCGAGCTCGGCTCTACTCAGGCGCGCCCGTGCGTGTCCGGCAAGCCGAGAATGTCGGACGAGGACTCGTCCGTTGCCGTGCCCGTCCCAGAGTGTCGATGCTCGTGTTCCGCGCGGGTCAACGCCGGCGCGGGCCAGCCACCATCGCGAAGGCACTCTCCGCGATCGAGGTCAGCCGATCCGGACTGTGTCCGTAGGCACCGACGACGTCACTCCCACGAACAATGGTCACCAACAGGTAGGCAAGGTCTTCAGGGTCCGATTCGCTGTCGATGTCGCCGTTGCGCTGTGCACCTCGCACACACTCGGCAACAGCCTGCACAACCACGGAGAAGCAATCGGCGGCCAGGCGCTGCACTTCGTGGTCGGACGCACCGATCTCCAGGGCCATCTTCGCCGCGAAGCAAGCCGCTGCGGCGCGGTCGCCGGCCGGCGGCACATCCTCGGCGAGCGGAACTCCGTGCACAGCACGGAGCAGGTACCCGTGCAGTCGCTCCAGGGCGCCGTCGTCCGGACCCGCGAGCACCTTCGGCGCGAACTGTCCGAGCCGGGAGTAGTAGCTCGCCATGGCCTGCAGGAGTACGCCGTGCTTCCCGTCGAACGTGGCGTAGAGACTGCCCCGCCCAAGACCCGTCGCAGCACTGATGTCGTCGACGCTCGTGCCGTTGTAGCCCGCAGCGCGGAACTGCCGCTCGGCGGCATGCAGGACATGGTCGCGGTCGAAGCTTCGTGGTCTGGGCATCGTTCCAAGGTAGAGGAGATCTGCCGTAATTGACAAATCAGTACAGAACCGGCTACGTTTTGGACAACTCAGTACAGAACGATCTGGTGGCCTGCATCGGGCGCACCGTGGTCACGTCACCGAAGGAACCACCATGCAGACAACCTCCCCGGTCGCCCTCGTGACGTCCGCCACCTCCGGGATCGGCCAGGCAGCAGCGATCGCTCTCGCAGACGACGGTTTCGCGGTGGTCGGCACGAGCAATGAGGCGACGGACGCCGGATCGATCACCAGTGGAACCCTCCTCGCCCTCGACGCATCCAGTGATCAGTCGGTTCAGTCGCTCGTGGAGGAAGTGATCGCGCGCTTCGGGCGGATCGACGTCCTGGTCAACATCGCCAGCGCTCGCAGGGCCGGCTCCGGCGACGCGAGTTCGATCGAGCAGGTCGAAGCGGTCTTCGACACCAACTTCTTCGCCACGGTGCGGATGACGAACGCGGTGTTACCCCACATGCTCGCTCAGGGCAGCGGCCGCGTCGTCACGGTTTCCCCGATGGTCGGCGTGGCCGCCGGCCCCGCCGCAGCCGCCTCCGCCGCCGTGAAGCACGCGGTGGAGGGCTACGCCGAGTCCTTGGACCACGAGCTCCGCGAGCACGGCGTTCGGATGGCAGTGGTCGAGCCGGGCCCTGCGAGCACGAGCTTCGAGGCGAGCGGTCTTGCCCACGATTCGCCCCTGTCGATCTACGCCGCACGGCGCGACATCCCCCGGGACGTGCTGGCCACGGTCCTGCGCGCCGCCGAGGCCCCGGACGTCATCGCGAAGATCATCGTCGCAGCCTCCGTCGACCCCCGGCCGAAGCTCCGCTACGCCGCTGGTTCGATGGCCACACGCGTCAGCATCCTGCGCCGAATGGTCCCCTCCCGCACCTTCGACAGGCAGTTCCGCAAGCCGACCCGGGTGAGTCGGCCCGCATCGCCGTCCCCCGCGTGAACGCACTCTCGAGCATCTCGTCGAGATCGACAGGCCCGAGCCAGACCGAACGTGCAAGACCGACCGACCATGAACGAAACGGAACGGCAGAGACCATGACTGTGATGACTCCTCCACACGCGAGCGACGCACTCCCCGAAGGGACCATCGACGCCGTGGTCGTCGGCGGAGGCGCCGCCGGGCTGAACGGTGCGTTGATCCTCGCACGCTCCCGCCGATCGGTCGTCGTGATCGACGGCGGCTCCCCGCGGAATGCGCCAGCTCAGGCGGTGCACGGCCTCCTTGCCCTCGATGGCACCCCGCCGCTCGAGATCCTTCGACGGGGCCGAGAGCAGGTGCGCCAGTACGGAGGACATGTCGTCTTCGGCGAGGTGGACTCAGCCCGGCCCGTCGCGCCGTCAGAGGACGGCGACCCGCGGTTCGCGCTCACCCTCACCGACGGACGCAGCATCGTCGCTCGCAGCATCTTGGTCGCCAGTGGCCTCACGGACGTGCTGCCGGAGGTTCCCGGTCTCGCCGACCACTGGGGGCACAGCGTCATCCACTGCCCGTACTGCCACGGCTACGAAGTACGCGACCAGCCCGTCGGCGTCCTCGCGAACGGTGACGCCTCCATCAGCCAAGCGTTCCTCTTCCGTCAGTTGACGGACGATCTCACCTACTTCACCCAGGGCGTCGCCCTGGACGAGGACAACCGTGCACGCTTCGACGCACGCGGCATCCGCGTCATCGAGATCCCGGTCGCGGAGGTCGTCACAGATCAGGACGGCGATCTCGCAGGGGTCCGGCTGGTCAACGGAGCGACTGTGGGCCGCCGCGTCCTGGTGGTCGCCCCGACACTCCAGGCACGTACCCGGGGCCTCGAAGGCTTGGGACTGGCCATGCAGGAGCTCCCGGGCAGCACCGGATCCGGATACGTCTCCGGGCCGCAAGGCGCCACCGGGGTTCCTGGCGTGTGGGTAGCAGGCAACGCGACCAACCTCCGCGCCCAGGTCGGAGCCTCCGCAGCAGCCGGCGCGCTGGCCGGAGCCGACATCAACGGAACGCTCGCAACAGCGGAAACCGAGGCGGCCCTCCGGGCCGTCCGCAACGCACGCTCGCACGGGTGAGCCGGAGACACTGAGGACCGAGGGGCCGATGGAGTACGGCTCTGTCGAGGGCGGGCTAGTGCCGCACCGTTGCAATCATCTCCTCGAAGAGCGCTTGGACATCGCCAGTCCCGCCGCGCTCGACCCAGATGTCCACAGCCGCGTCGGCACACGCCAGCGCCGTGGCGACGATCGCTCGCGCCCGGGCGGGCACGTCGCCGGAGTGATCGAGTCGCCGTGCGATCTCGGGAGCCCACAGTTCTTGCCACTGCTTCTGCTTCTGCAGCCGGAAGCCTTGCAGGGAAGGGTTCTCCCGCAGCAAGCGGGACACACGCAGGATCTGGCTGGCTGACTGCCGGGGGTCGACCGTCTCGCTGGCGAACACAGCCGCACGGAGCGCTTCCCACGGGTCTTCATCGACACTGCGAGATTGCAGTGCGGCCAGCACCGCGTGACCCCGCTCTGCGACGTGCGCCGCTGCGATGTCCTCCTTCGACGTGAAGTACCGGAACAAGGAGCGACGGGAGATCCCGACGTTCTCGGCGATCTCATCGACGGTCGTCGCGTCGAAGCCGTGCTCGAGGAACAGCTGCATGGCAGCGCTGCTGATCTCAGCGCGGACGGCGAGACGCGTGCGTTGGCGGAGATCGGGACGTCGCATCGGGCAATCGTACTGCAACGGGCAATGCTGGCACTCCGTGCCACTATTGCTATAGAGTGCCAACATGGCCCTTCTCGATTACACGAACCAGACCACCCTGATCACTGGGGCCAGCTCTGGCATCGGCGCCCAATTCGCCCGACAGTTGGCGGCCCGAGGTTCCGACCTGGTACTCGTTGCCCGGCGGAAGGACCGCCTCGAGGCCCTCGCGAAGGAGCTCACGAACGAACACGGCGTCGATGTGACCGCCATCGCGTTCGACCTCGGAGCAGCCGACGCCGGCCGACGGCTCCGTGCGGAGTTCGACGAACGCGGCCTGGTCGTGACGAGCTTGGTGAACTGTGCGGGGTTCGGGACCCACGGACCGTTCGTCGACGAGGATCCCGATCGCATCCAAGCCGAGCTGGCCCTCAACGTCGCGAGTCTCGTCGACGTGACCCGCGCATTCCTTCCGCAACTCAACGGTGTGCTGGTGAACGTCGCGAGCTTGCTCGGGTACCAGCCGTGGCCGACCGCAGCGGTGTACGGCGCCACGAAGGGGTTCGTACTCAACTTCACCGAAGCCTTGTGGCAGGAGAACCAGGCCACTGGGAGCGGGCTCAAGATCCTGGCCCTCAGCCCCGGCCCCACGCGAACAGAGTTCTTCGACGTCATCGGATCACAGGACATGAGCGCAGGTGCAACGATGCAGACGCCCGCCCAGGTGGTCGACACCGCAATTCGCACGCTCGATCGGCACAACCCGCCGCCCAGCGTCGTCTCCGGCACGATGAACAAGGCGATCTCCATGATCGCCCGATTCGCCAGCCGCCGACTGACCGTGCAGTTCTTCGGCCGCATCGCGCGCCGAACCTCGCAGTGACCTTCCGCATCGAAGCGGAGCTTCGGATCGTGGGAACCTGCGCACCCTGCCGGGCTGGTGGGACTGGAGCGTGGTCGTTCTCCTTCGTTGAGGAGGGGTCGCCGCGTCGTCACTCCTGGAACCTCGTTCCAACAGCATGGTGATGATCCCGACGTCGTCGTGGCGGACGCGAGGTCGGCTGCGGGCAGGCGCGGTAGGACGGAAGCGGTCTGACCGATGGCAGAACGGTGCGGCCCGCAGCACCTGAACAGGTCCGAATGTGCGGTGCTCAGACGCGGGGGTGTCCCTGCGCGGGGGTCACCTACGGTTCCTCCATGCGCGACTCCATGCCCCGTGCCACTCGGACGATCTCGCGCGAGGACGCATCGAGCCGGATCACGGCCTACGTCTACGGCAACATCGTCGCGCTCGCGACCGTGGCATCGCTGACGAGCCTCGACGCTGAGAAGGGCACGAGTTTCCGCTACCTGCTGGCGACGTCGTTCACGACCTTCCTCGCGCACACCTTCGCCGAATCGATGGGACGACGAGCACGCAGCGATGAGCCGCTGACGTGGTCCGTCATCCGAGCCGAGTTGCGGGACTCGCTCCCGGTCCTGACATCGGGCGTCCTCCCTGCGTGCGTCTACGGCCTGGCGTGGGTGGCCGGACTGCCGGGTGGCATCCCCCAGGCAGCGGTCCTCGTCTACCTCATCACGCGGTTGGCGCTGATCGGGCCGATCGTGGCGCGCATCCGCGGGGAGAAGCCCTCCACACGGACGTTCGTGGCCGGGATCGGCCTGGCCGCCATCGCGGTGGCGGTCGCCGTCGTCCGGGCGATCCTCAACGGGTGAGCACGGCCCCGTCGCGGTGGGACCGGCGGCGCCTCAGTCGCGAGCAGCCGCACGAGCGTCCGACAGCAGTCGGTCGAGCTGCGCACGACTCGGAGTACCCGGTCGCGGGTTCAGGATGACGAGGCTCTGGCCCCGGTCCTCGGTGAAGAGGAGTTGCGCCTCGACCTCGATCTCACCGAGGACCGGGTGCAGGAGCACGGTGCAGTCGTCGAACTGCCGAGCGACCTCCTGCCGCTCCCACATCGTGCGGAACTCCGCGCTCTCCTCGGCCAGGCGCTGACGGATCCGCTCGGCGTGGGCCGGGACGCTGCCGGAGGTCCTGGCGTCCCTGAGACGTGCAACGTGGTCGCGGCCGTGTCGTTCGTGCGCTGCGACCGGGTACGACGACCGCTCTCGCGGGTCGGTGAACCACCGGTAGCAGGCACTGCGTGCGAGACCGTCGAACCGTGTCAGGTCGCCCAACAAGGCTCGAGCGAGGGGGTTCATCGCGAGGGTCTCGAGCAGGTCCGTCTGGGCGAAGCAGGGGACGTCGGTGATGCTGTCCACGGCACTCGCCAGGGCCGCGTCGAGCGACCCGCTCGTCCCGAGGCGCGCGGGTCGCTCGTGTCCCAGCAGCACGAACAGGTGGTCGCGTTCGACGGCCTCCAGACGGAGTGCACGAGCGAGCGCGTTCGCGATCTGGACCGATGGCCTCGGGGCCCGCCGTTGCTCGAGGCGGGCGTAGTAGTCGGTCGACATGCCGGCGAGTTCGGCGACCTCCTCCCGACGAAGGCCGGGCGCTCGCCGACGGGCTCCGTCGCCGAGCCCGAGGTCCCGGGGGCTGAGCGCGTCACGGCGCGACCGCAGGAACGCCGCGACACCGTCCTTGTCCATGTCCACATCCTCGCCGACGCACGTGCGTCGGACACGCTCAGAGTCGGCTGAAGGCGGTGAGCATCGCGTCGTACGACCCGTCGGCGACGGCCTGACGGATCGGCCGAGCGGAATCGACCACCAGTTCGGGCGCGTCCGGGTCGTCACGGAGCTTCCCCAGGACCTCGGTGAGGAAGTCCTCGAGCGGCATGGCCTGCTCGTTGTCGCGCTGGTCGAGCAGGTCGGTGCGCACGCCGGACGGCACGACCTCGATGACCTGGACTCCGGCGTCCGCAGAGGCGAGCTGGACGCGCAGGCTCTCGGTGAACGAGTGCAGGGCGGCCTTCGTCGCGCCGTACGTCGGTGTCGACGGGTACGGCACGTAGGCCACTGCCGAGGTGACGTTCAGGACGGCGGCCCCGTCCTTCCCGACCAGGGCCGGCAGGAACGCGTAGGTCATGCGGATGGTGCCGAGCAGGTTGACCAGGACGTGGTCCGCTGCGACGTGCACGTCCGCGGGATCGAGCAGGTCCTCCTTGAGCATGATCCCGGCGTTGTTCACCAGCACGTTGAGATCCGGGTGCGCGACCGACAGCCGCTCCCGTGCCCGCTCGATCGAGGCGGGATCGGCGACGTCGAGCTCGATGCCGTCGACACCGGGGTGCGCGAGGGTGATCTCGTCCAGCAGCGCTCGGCGACGGCCGGCGATGATCACCTTGTTGCCCTGCTCCTGCAGTCGGAGCGCGAGGCCGAGCCCGATGCCCGAGGTGCCGCCCGTGACGAGGATCGTGTTCCCGGTGATGTGCATGTCGTTGCGCTCCCATTCAGACCTGTGTCGTCGAAGGCCCGGTCACGACGCTAGGCACCCCGCGGCAGGACAGACAGGGAAGGATTGTCCCTGGATCGGTCGGGACGGACAGCTCGAGGCTCGTGAGCCCACCCGAGACGGACGGGAGGCCCGGTGCCACCTGGCAACGAGCCTCCTGTCCGTCTCCTGGTCGCGCCCATGACGCGACCAGATCAACCGCTGGCGGGTCAGCGCGATCGGACGATCGCGGCCTTGGTCTGGTCGCGCAGGTACGCGACGCCGGCAGCGTTCGGGTGGAGCGCGCCGAAGAGGATCGAGAGCTTCGTCCCGGCGACCGGCGTGCTGTCCGCAGCGGTGCCGCGATCCGTCAGGGTGAGTCCTGCCATCCACGCGGAGCCCGACGCAGCGCAGGCGGTGTGCGCAGCAGAGCCCTGGAGCGCCGGGACGAAGGTGAACCCACGAGCCTTCGCCGCGGCCTTGACCGCCCCGTCGAGCGCGTTCTGGGTGCGGTGGAAGTACGCGGTGTCAGCGGTGGTGAAGGGGAACGCGTTCTGGGGGAACGGCGGCTCGAGTCCGGAGTCACCGATGAGGCTCGAGAAGCACCCCTTCGGGAACTGCGCCGAGCTGGGCGCGATCATCGGGTAGCCGACGACGAACACCTTGGCCTGCGGCGCACGCTGCGCGATCACGCGGAACGTCTGCGCGAGCCGCGGCGCGACCGTGTTGCGGATGCGCGCGGCGAGACGGTCGTGGACCACACCGCGGACGACCGGTGCGTAGTAGTCCTTGCAGCGGTCGTAGCTGTGCCCGCGGATCTCCGAGAACACCGGACCGTTCTTGTCCAGCGCGATGCAGTTCTTGATGACCCCGGTGAAGCCCAGGTCGTTGCCGCCGATCGACACGGTGACGATGTCCGTGTCCTTGGACAGCGCGTCGGCCTGGACGGGCGCGGTGGCGCGTCCGACACCGGTCGCCTGCGGAACCCGGGAGATGTTGCCGGTCGTGGCACCGGCGCAGGCCCGGTCGTTGAGCTGGAGTCCCAGGGATGCCGCGACCTGGTGCGGGTAGTCGGTGGTGGACTGGAAGCAGCCGGCCGCCGGACCCGAGCCGTAGGGGGCGACGCCGAAGCCCCCCGCGTACGAGTCCCCGAGGGCGACGTAGTCCGTGCCGCCGGGCGACGAGGCCACTGCGGCGACGGACCCGGTGGGCGTCGCACCGTCGGCGTTGGCCGCGGAGACGGGTCCGGCTGCCCCGACAGCGAGCGCTGCCGCCGTCAGGACGCCACTGGTGATCAGCAGCGCATTGGTCCGGCGGAGGCGAGGAGCGTGATGCATGGAGCAGGTTCCTTCCAGAGGGCCTATTCGACAGACGATCGTCTGGCAAGTAGACGGTAGGTCGGTGGGACGCCGTCGCGCCATGAGAGGACCACAAGGGTGCCAGGGCGGCCCTAGGCTGCGAACGTGACCAGGCAGCGGACGAACACCCGACGAGCGGTCATCGCAACCGTTCTGATCGTCAGTGCCGCGGCGCTCCTGTTCATCGGCCTGCGCACCGCACTGTTGGTCATGGGCGCGACGGAAGGCGACGTGCCGGCGACGGCGTCGATCCCTCTGCCGGCCGGGAGCAAGGTGGTCGACGAGGAGAAGCAGTGCGCGTCCGGCGGGTGCTGGTCGCTCGTGTCCGTGCAGCCGCCAGCGGGCGTGAGCCCGGCCGAACTGTCGACGACGTTGGGCACCGAACCGTTCGCGAGGCTGCCCGGGACGCTGTGGGATCCGCGCGTCGTCAACCTGACGTCGGAGGTCCAGGGAGACCTCCTCGTGATCCAGGCGGACTACTGGTCGCGCGAGCTCACGCCCTGACGGGGCGGATGCGCCCAGTTCGGGCCGATGACGGCGACTCAGCCGCCGCTGCGCTCCCGACGACGCAGCCGCAGCGTGCCGATCCCCTGCACGATGCAGACGACACCGCTCGCGACGACGATGACCCCGGTCACGATCCGACCGACGGAGACCCCGCCGAACAGCAGCGGCGCGACCGCGACACTGATGAAGATCGCCCCCATCACGATGACGACGACCGGGTTCTGGGCGACGAAGAACCGGCGACCGCCGTTCGCTTCGGCGATCGCCCGGTCCCGAGCACGCGGGACGGCGTCCGGCGACCGACCAGCGCGGCGATCTGCACGCCGTCGCCGGCTGCGCAGGACCAACCACACCGCCCCGCCGATGACGACGGCCGCTCCGATCGCGATCCACTCGACGAGCTGGAAGAACCCGAAGACCATCACCAGGACGAAGCCGACCGCGATGCCCACGAACATGTCCGAGGTCATCCGGTCGGTCCGGCCGTCGGCACTCGTGACGTAACCGGGGCGGCGTTCGTACGGATCGTGCTCGTCCACGGCCGGTCCGTCGGCCCGTTCGGTTCCCATGCTCCGAACGTACCGACGGCGCTGGGGAACCGTCCGGGTCAGCCCACTCGTTCACCCGGCTTCTCGGCCCGGACCCCGTGTGCCGGACGCCGCTCCCGCACGATCGCCACCGCCTGGCGCAGCGACAGCCCCGGCAGGTAGGTACGGACGATCGCGACGCCGATCGTGGGCAGCGCCACCGGGTCCGGGTACGCCATCACCAGGGGGTGCAGGTCGGGCCCGAACTTCGCCTTGAAGCGCAGCAGGGAACGGAAGCCGTAGACGGGCTCGAGCGCACCGCCGACGACGTCGAGGACCGATTCGACGCCGCTCCGCCCGGCACCCTGCGGCTCGGCCGACGACGCGAGCGGGGCCGCGGACAGGCTGAGCCGCTCGGCACCGTCGGTGCGCATCCGGTCGACCGCACTCGCGACCAGGAACTCCATCACACCGTTCGGGGCGTCCGGCGCGCGGCGCATCACGTCGAGCGTCCACCCGACCACCTGGCCGGCGCGGTAGGCGGGCAGCCAGCTGGTGACGGCGAGCACGGTGCCGTCCGGCCCCAGGGCGACGAGCGTCCGGACGGCCGGGTCGCGCATCTCGTCGATCCCGCCCAGGGTGAACCCCATCTCGGGCAGCTCGCGCTCGGCGACCCACTCCTCCGAGATCGCCTCGATCTGGCGCGTGACCGAGCCGGGCAGCGACGCCCAGTCCGACCAGAGCGCGGTGGTGCCGGATCGTGCGGCCTTGTTCACGGCCGTGCGGACGTCCTGCTTGCGCTTGCCCGTCGTCGTCCAGGTGCGCGGGTCGAGGTCGGCGTCCTCGGCCACGGGAAGGGTCGTCCAACCGAGTCGGGCGAGTGCAGCGCCGAAAGTGGCGTCGATGCCGTAGAAGACGGGCGTCCAGCCGTGGTCGTCCGCGGCTCGTGCGAAGCCCTCGAGTGCGGCCAGCCGCGCGTCCTCGTGTCCGAAGGGTCCGCCGGTCGTCACGGCGACGCTGCCGGTGCGGTGGTAGGCGACACCGGCGCGGCCGTCCTCGGTGAACCAGTACTCGTTGCCGGGCCAGGTGGTCATCCACCCGAAGGTGTCGCCACCGCCCGCGACCAGGAGCGCCCGAGCGGCCACCCGGGCGGCGTCCTGCCCGTCGAGGTCGCTGTCCGAGCGTCCGGCGCCGGTCGGCCGGACCGCGGCGATCGCCACGGCGAGCCACAGGAGCGGGCCGGAGACACCCACGACGAACCGCAGCGCCGGGTCGGCCTGCGCCAGGTGCGTCGGCAGGGTCACGGGGGCGATCGGGCCGAGCACGGCGAGCGCCAGGTGGAGGGGCTCGCGCACGCTGTCGCCCGAAGCCACGGCGACACCGACGACGACGACCGCGAGCACCACGGCCGAACCGGCGACCGTTTGGACGAAGGTCCGCAGTCGTCGCCGGTCGGTCCGGACCGGGAAGTCCGCGCGGCGCAGGACGAGCACCACGGCGGTCGCGATCGGCACCAGCACCGACGCGGCGATCGAGAGCGAGACCGCGAGGTGGTCCGACGCCAGGCGCTGCACGACGGCGTGGTGGCGTTCGGGCAGCACCCCGTACGAGACGGCGGTCGCGACGCCGGACACCAGGTCGACGGTCGCGACGAGCCACAGTGCGAACCGGCTCCCACGCCGGAGACCCACGGCGCCGACCGCCAGGACCACGAGCGGCATCACGGCCAGCAGCGAGTGGAACAGGCCGTGCGGGTGCACCTCGGCGAGCGCCCGGACGCAGCTGGCGGTCACCCCGGTCACCGAGCAGTGCGGCATCCGGCCGGTCGGCCCGGTGTCGAGCACCACGGCGAGCGGGGCGAGCAGCCCGAACTGGGCACCGGTGACGAGCGCGAGGACGGGCCCGACGGCCGACACGGTCACCGCGGCCACGAGCAACACCCGGGTCTCGCGTGAGGAGCTCCGGGTCCAGCCGCTCCGCACCGGCGACCGTCGCAGCACGCGGCCGAGCACCAGGCCGACAACAAGGGCGAGCGCAGCGTGCAGGTCGGACGCGTGTCCGGCGTAGAGCAGCAGTGCCGCGACGACGGCGATCGACACCACCCGGATCCGGCGTCGCCACAGCGCGCCGGCGAACGCGCTCGCGGTGACGATGGTCCCGACGATCCAGGTCCAGGGGCCGACGTGTCCCAGGTGCACGAGGAAGCCGCGGTTCGCCGGGGCGCCGTCGAACAGCTGCAGCAGGGCGCCGAGCCCGGTCCCCACCACGGTCGTGACGACCATCGCGAGCAGGGTGCGCCGCCAGCCGAGCAGCCGTTCGGACGCCGCGGTGCAGACAACGACGGCGACGAAGGTGACGAGGAACCCGACGACGCTGCTCGTCACCGCGACCACGCCGAGCGGACCCATCGTCCCGCCCAGGGTGTCAGGCGTTCGACCGTCCTTCGCGCCGAGGCACCTGAGCACCACGGCGGCGATGCCGGCGACGATCGTCAGGGCCGAGACGACGCTCGTCAGCGGGTACCGACGGGCTGCCGGAACGAGCCGTCTCGGATGCGCCCACGCGAGGGCCGCGACCACCGCGCTCACCGCAGGCCCAGGTGCGCGATGACGCCGGGCATCCCGACGCGCAGGGCGTAGCGGACGGTGTTCCAGTCATGGGCGGAGCCCTCGGACACGAACAGCCGGGTCCGCATGCCGGCGGCGTTCGCGGCGGCGCGGAGTGCCGTGGTCGATGCGACGTAGGGGGCGTCGTCGCTGCCGTAGGCGAACACCGTCAGGTGCCCGGGGTAGGGACCGCGCGCACGCATGATCGCCCGCGGTGCCGCTGCGGCGTACCGCGAGGCCGAGCCGCCGAACCCGTACCGGATGCTGTGCTGGACGGAGCCGTTCAGGGGTGCGAGCTCGCTCGAGATGGCGAAGGTCGTGCCGAACACGCCGGGGTGTGCGGTGGAGAACTGCATGGCACACGTGGCTCCCTGCGAGAACCCGACGATGCCCCAGGCCGAGGGCGCTGCCCCGACGCGCAGGTGCTGCCGGATCCAGTTCGTGGTGTCGGTCATGATGTACGTCCCGGAACGGCCGAGGGACGAGTCGACGCACATCGGGTTCCGGTCCGGTGCCCCGAGTTGATCCGGCGCGACGACGATCGGGGCGAGTCCGTGGTGGGCCTCGGCGAACGCGTCCATCACTGCGCCGAGCCGACCGGCCTGGAACATGTCGCTCGGCTGCCCGGGTTGCCCGGCCAGGCTGATGAGGACCGGCAGGGTCGGTGGTCGCTCGGTCAGGGCGGCCGGCGGCAGGTACACCACCGCCGGCCGTGCGTGGAAGTGGGAGACGGTCGACGGGATGGCGACCGAGAGCACCTTCCCGCGTCGCGGCATGTCGGCGGGCGCCCGCCAGGTGGCCGGGTCGACCACCGGACTGGAGGCGCGTCCCACCCCCGTCTCGTGTCCCAGCGGACCCGACGGGTACGGATCGGTCGTCACGGCCTGCTCGATGGTGCGGTACGCCCCGAAGTCGACGTTGACGCCGAGGACGGCGGCCAGGGCCACCGCCACCGCCGCGAGCACGCCGAGCACGCGGCGGAGCCAGCCGCCCTGGACGACCGTCACGACGAGCAGGCCGACGGCGCCGAAGGCAAGGGCCACCCACATCCGGGTGATCGGGGTGAACGACACCCCGTACAGGTCCTGCACGTCCCCGAACCACCACACCGCGACCAGCCCGATCGCGGCGCCGACAGCCACGGCGCCGAGCCGCCAGAGCAGGCCCCGGACCGGATGCCGGGAGTGACGACCGAACGCCGGCAGGAGCGCGGCGACGGTGAGGAGCCCGGCGGCGACGTCCACCGGGACGAGCACGGACGGTGTGACGACGGCGACGTGGAACAGGGGTCGGAGCAGATCGTGGAACATGGGGCCTCCCGGCGGACGGTGCAATCGTGGCGGCGGCCCGCTGCGAACAGGGCACCGAGGCGCTTCCGGTTCCCACAGTTCCCACCTGTGCGGCTCCCAGACCGCACTCGACCGACACCCAGCGAAGCGTCCGGTGCGACGCTGCCGCCAGACCGCTCGGTGGCGCGCACCTAGGGTGAACGGGTGACGCACGACGGATCGGTACGGGCTGCACTCGCGGCGGTCGCAGCGGACGGCTGGGGTGACGGTGGGCCGCTCGTCGAACCCGGCGGCACGGCTTCGCCACGTCGGGCCGCGGTCCTGATGCTCTTCGGCGCGCTCGACCACACGCCGAGCGACCGACCGGCGGCGGCACCCGGGGTCCCTCGCGACCTCGACGTCCTGCTCCTCGCCCGGGCCAGCACCCTGCGCGCGCACGCCGGCGAGGTCGCGTTCCCCGGCGGACGCATCGACCCCGGTGACGCGGACGCCGTCGCCGCCGCACTCCGCGAGGCCCAGGAGGAGACGGGGCTCGACCCCGCCGGCGTCGAGGTGCTCGGTACCCTGCCAGCCGTGCCCCTGGCGTTCTCGAACCACCTGGTCCGGCCCGTCATCGGCTGGTGGCGCGACCCCTCACCGATCCGCGTCGTCGACGAGCACGAGTCGGCGGCGGTGTTCCGGGTCCCCGTGGCCGACCTGCTCGACCCGGCGAACCGCGGCGTGACCGTGATCCGCCGCAGTGGTCAGGAGTGGCGCGGACCGGCGTTCACGATCGAGGCCGACGGGGACGAGCACCTGGTGTGGGGCTTCACCGCGATGCTGCTAGATGCACTGTTCGACCGGCTCGGCTGGACGGAACCGTGGGACCGGAACCACGAGGTGCCGCTGCCGAGCTGATGCGCCGGGTTCGCGTCATAGCCCGTTCGCACGGCGACGGAGCTCCTCACGCACGGCCTCGGCCTTCGCGAGCGCGCGGGACGTCGTGATCACCGACATGAGCAGGAACCCGGCGAAGTACGCCACCCCGAACCACCACCACGGCGTCGAGCTCAGGGCGAGCCAGATGGCGAGCACGATCATCACCCCGAAGATGACCGGCCCGGACCACAGGCTCCGCCGCAGTTGTCGGTGTTGGTCGTCGACCGTGGCGGACCACCTGCCGAGATCAGCATCCTCGGGCACCTCGCCACGCTTCAGACCACGCTGCACGTCCGCCAACTGGGTCGCGCCGCCGGCTCGCCGACGAGCACGGCTGATCCAGACGCCGAAGAACGCCGTCATCGCGCCGGCGTAGAAGACCGTGCCGATCGCTCGCCAGAGCGGGGGCATCTCACGAGGGAAGACGAACAGCCCGATCACGAACCACAGCCCGCCCGTGGAAAGGAAGAGCACCAGCAACAGCACCGGCATCGGGAGGGCTCGGAAACGGTGCACAACGAGATTCTGTCAGATCTGCGGGTACCCGGTGTGCCGGGTGGTCAGGATGCGAGCACGGGCCGGACCGCGAACGACAGCGGGTCGGCACGCACCGCGTCGACCGCGTGGGCCACGGCCCCGATGACGACGACGTCGGCCCCGAGCGACGACGCGACGAGTTCCGGCACCGGGTCGAAGTGCCCCTTGGCGAGCAGGTCGCGCGCGCGGTCGATCACGGCGGCCGCGGGCTGGGCGATCGCGCCGGCGACCACCACGCGGTCGATGTCGAGCAGGCTCGCGAGCAGGATGCAGACCCGGGCCAGGCGGTCCCCCAGACGGTCGACGATGGTGCGCGCGACCGGATCACCGCTCCGTGCGGCCGCGAACACCAGGGCGGCGTCGGCGGCGAGCGCGGCGTCCGCGGGGATGTGCCCGGCGACTACGGCGTCGGCCACGAAGGTGCGAGCGACGGCGCCGATGCCGTCGGACGAGCCGACACCCTCGACGAGTTCGAGTACCCGCATCTCTCCGGCACCGCCGTGGGCACCGCGCAGCAGGACCCCGTCGACGACGAGGCCTGCGCCGAAGCGTTCGCCGGACAGCAGCGCCGCGAACGAGGCGTCACCCGAGGACGGCCGCTCGGCGAGCGCGGCGAGGTTCGCGTCGTTCTCGACGAGCACCCGCCCGTCCGGCACGGCGTCGGCGAACCCCGGGTTCATCCGGACCCAGAAGCCGCCGTCGTCGGGCGAGGCCCCGGCGGCGTCGACCGGCGCCGGGATGCCCACGACGGTGACCAGGACCCGGGTGCGGTCGACGTCGGCCGAGGCGAGGGCGGCGGCCACGGTGTCGGCGAGGACCCCGAGCCGCACGGGCACGTCGAGGCCTGATTCTCCGAGCGACCCCTCGGCACGACCGAGCACCGTGCCGCGCAGGTCGGCGACGAAGGCGGTGACCCGGTGCTGGCCGGCGTCCACACCGACGACGACCCCGGCGACCGTGTCGAGCTCGTAGCGGCGGGCGGGGCGTCCCATCCGGTACTCCCCCGCGGCCCGGGCGTCGTCGAGCTCGCGGAGCCAGCCGAGCCGCACGAGTTCCTCGGCCGCCCCGAGCACGGTCGACCGGGTCAGGCCGGTGGCGTCGATCGCCTCGGTCGCGGTGAACGCCGACGAGTCGAAGGCGTACGCGAGCAGCGTCTCTGCGCTCGTTCCACGGGGTGGCGGCATGTCGTGACCCTATCGCGCGACGAGTTCCTTGCGGAATTAGATTTTCTCGCTACATTTAGTTCCGCGAGCAGCATCGGAGCCGCTCGCGGGACGGAACGGCAGGGACGCCGGGTCCGGACGGACGGAGACGACGTGCAAGCACACGCCACCGCCAGGAGCGCAGCATCGGTCAGCCGACGCGGGTTCCTGCTGGGAGCGGGCGGCATCGGGGCGGGCCTCGCGCTCGCCGGATGCGCCCCGATCGGGTCCTCGAGCGCCAAGCCGGAGACCATCACGTTCTACGTGTCGAAGCCCGAGGTCATCGGCTACTTCGACGACGTCATCGCGCAGTTCCACCAGAGCCAGTCGAAGGTCCGGGTCGTGCGCGACTCGACCTCGAGCATGTCCGCGAACTTCGTGCGGAACCGGCCGCCGGACCTCGGCTGCTGGAACTACAACTTCTCGGTCGTGCCGTTCGTCGAGCACGGCGCGCTGACCGACCTGTCCGACCTGCCGCAGGCCGACACCATCAACCCCGACCTGTGGCCACTCATGGAGCAGACCGCCGACTACCCCGGCCGGAAGAGCGCCCTGCCGTACTCGGTGACGGCGGCGTCGGTGATCTACAACAAGGCGCTCTTCGCGCAGCAGGGGCTCGAGGTCCCGACGACGTGGAGCGAGTTCGCCGACGTGTGCGAGCGCCTGACCACGGCCGGCATCGCGCCGATCTACGGCACGTTCAAGGACAACTGGACGATCGCCCAGGGCATGTTCGACTACTCGATCGGCGGGATGATCGACACCCCGGCGACCTTCGAGGCACTCCGGCGCGAGGGCACGAACGTCGGAAAAGGGTCCGCGGTCTCGTTCGAGCGCGACCTGCGGAAGCCGATGGAGCGCATGGTGCAGCTCCGCGCCTGGCACCAGGACGGCGCCGCGAGCCGCGGGTACGGCGACGGCAACCTCGCCTTCGCCCAGGGCAAGGCGGGCATGTACCTGCAGGGGCCGTGGGCCCTCGGCGAGATCGCCAAGACCACGAAGGACATGGACCTCGGCACCTTCCCGCTCCCCGTCACCGACGACCCGGCCGACCGCAAGGTCCGAGTGAACGTCGACCTGGCGCTCTGGATCCCGGAGGCGTCGCGCAAGCAGGAGGCTGCCCGCGAGTTCCTGTCGTTCCTGATGACCAAGCAGGTCAACGACAAGTACAACGCGGACAACAACGGCTTCGGGGTGCGCAAGGACGCTCCCCCGGCGTCGAACCCCGCCCTCCGTGGCATGCAGTCGTACTACGACGACGCAGCCTTCTACCTCGGCGCCTCGCAGCTCATCCCCGCCGAGATCCCGGTCGCGAACTACGCGCAGTCGATCGCCTTCGGCGGCGACCCGCAGCGCCAGCTCCGCACCCTCGACGCCGACTGGGCGCGTCTCGCGCTCCGCACGGCCGCGTAAGGAGACGTCCGAATGGCAACCACGACCACCGAATCCATCACGACGGCGGACCGCCGCCGCCGTGGCGGGGCCGCACCGGGCCTCCAGGCCGGACGACGGGACGGACGACGCAAGCCCCGCGTCGACCCGCTCTTCCTGGCGTTCCTGCTGCCCACCCTGGTGCTCTTCACGCTCGCCATCACGCTGCCGGCGGTGATGGGCATCGTGCTGAGCTTCACGAACTCCGTCGGCTTCGGCGAGTTCCGGTTCACCGGGCTCACCAACTACATCGCGGTGTTCTCCGACCCCGCGATCCTGCAGGCGTACCTGTTCACGCTCGGGTTCTCGCTCGTCACCGTGATCGTCGTGAACGCGATCGCGTTCCTGCTGGCCATCGCACTGACGTCGAAGATCCGCGGCAAGATCGCCCTGCGTGCGGTGTTCGTGCTGCCGATGGTGATCTCGGGCATCGTCATCGCCTACGTGTTCTCGTTCCTGTTCGCGAACAGCCTGCCGGCCTTCGCCACCGCGATCGGCTTCGGGCCGCTCGAGCAGAGCATCCTGGCGAACCCCGACCTGGCCTGGCTGGCGATCGTGGTCGTCACCGCCTGGCAGGCGATCCCGTCGACGCTCCTCATCTACATCGCCGGCGTCCTCTCGATCCCCGGCGAGGTGTACGAGGCGGCGGCCCTCGACGGTGCCAGCGCGTGGCGGCAGCTCGTCTCGATCACCGCGCCGCTGACGGCGGGCTACATCCTGATCAACCTGGTCATCGGGTTCAAGAACTTCCTGAACTCGTACGACATCATCGTCGGCCTGACCGACGGCGGCCCCGGCACCTCGACCACCAGTGTCGCGATGTCGATCTTCAAGGGCTTCAACGGCGGCGACTACGCCTACCAGATGGCGAACGCCACGATCTTCTTCGTCATCGCGGTCGTCATCGCCGTGATCCAGCTGCGGGCGACCCGCGGGAAGGCAGCGCTCTGATGTCCCTGCAAGCACCCCTGCGACCGGGGACCACCGCGACCGGCAGCATCCGTTCCGTCGACGCCGACCGGTCCTCCGGCTCGGGCAAGGCCGGTCGCGGCCGTTCCAACTGGCCCGTCACCGTCGTCCTCGTGCTGTGTGCGCTGTCGGTGCTCGTGCCGCTGTACGTCACCCTGACGATGGCGTTCAAGACCACCGGCCAGGCCGTGGACGGCAACGCGTTCTCGCTGCCGGCACCGTTCAGCGTCGACGGCTTCGTGCAGGCGTGGCAGCTGACCGACTTCCCGCGGGCGTTCGGGGTCTCGGTGTTCGTCGCCGCGATCACCGTCGTCGGCACGATCCTGCTCGCCTCGTTCACGGCCTACGCGATCGCCCGGAACTGGGACCGACGACTGTTCCGCTGGTCGTTCTTCTACCTGCTCGCGGCGATGTTCCTGCCGTTCCCGGTGCTCGCACTGTCGCAGGTGAAGCTCACCGGACTCGCGCACCTGGACAACCCGCTCGGCGTCGCGATCCTGCACGTCATGTTCCAGCTGTCCTTCAGCGTGCTGCTCTTCACGGCCTTCCTGCGGTCGATCCCGGCGGAGCTGGAGGAGAGTGCACGCATCGACGGTGCGAGCACGGGGCAGGTGTTCTGGCGACTCGTGTTCCCGCTGCTGGCACCGATGAGCGCCACCGTCGGCATCTTCGCGTTCCTCGCGTCCTGGAACGACTTCGTGATGCCGTCGCTGATCACCTCCGACCCGGCGCTGCAGACCCTGCCGGTGCTGCAGCAGATGTTCCAGACCCAGTTCAGCAACAACTACAACGTGTCGTTCGCCTCGTACCTGATGGCGATGGCCCCGGCGATCATCGTCTACCTCGTCACCCAGCGGTGGGTGATGGCCGGCGTGACGCAGGGCGCCATCAAGTGACCGACACCGACACCCGGGTCCCGACCGCCAGCGTGACCCCGACCGACACGAACACCACGAACCACGAAAGGCCCGACGTGACCGACACCCTCGCCCAGCCCGCCACCACCACGAACGACGAGACCTGGTGGCGCCAGGCCAGCGTCTACCAGATCTACCCCCGCTCGTTCGCCGACGCGAACGGCGACGGCCTCGGCGACCTGCCCGGCATCACCGAGCGGGTGCCGTACCTGGCCTCGCTCGGCATCGAGGCCGTCTGGCTCAGCCCGTTCTACCCGTCCGCCCTGGCCGACGGCGGCTACGACGTCGACGACTACCGTGACGTCGACCCGCGCCTCGGCACCCTCGACGACTTCGACCGCATGGTCGAGGCACTGCACGCCGCCGGTATCCGCGTGATCGTCGACGTCGTCCCGAACCACACGAGCGACCGGCACGCGTGGTTCCGCGAGGCGCTCGCAGCGCCCAAGGGCTCCCCCGCCCGCGACCGCTACGTGTTCCGCGACGGCAAGGGGCCGTCCGGCGAGGAAGCCCCCGCCGACTGGATCTCGATCTTCGGCGGCCCGGCCTGGACCGCCGTCGGCGACGGCCAGTGGTACCTGCACAGCTTCGCGAAGGAGCAGCCCGACCTGAACTGGGCGAACCGCGAGGTCCGCGACGACTTCCTGCACACCCTGCGCTTCTGGTCCGACCGCGGTGTCGACGGCTTCCGCATCGACGTGGCCCACGGCCTCGCGAAGGACCTGGGCGAGACCCTGCCCACCTGGGCCGAGCTCGCCGAGATGCCGAAGGACGGCACGCACCCGCTCTGGGACCGTGACGACGTGCACGAGATCTACGCCGAGTGGCGGACGGTCTTCAACGAGTACACGCCGGCCCGCACCGCGGTCGCCGAGGCCTGGGTCCCCGCACACCGCCGCGCCCGCTACGCCAGCGCCGAGGGGCTCGGTCAGGCGTTCAACTTCGACCTGCTCGAGGCCGACTTCGACGCCGGCCAGTTCCGAACGATCATCGAGTTCAACCTCGGCCTCGCCGAGCAGTCCGGCTCGTCGACCACGTGGGTGTTCTCGAACCACGACGTCGTCCGGCACGCCACCCGCTACGCCCTGCCGCCCCGCGCCGGCGGCACCGACAAGCAGGGCAGCGCCTGGCTGCTCGCCGGTGGCTCGCAGGACGCACTCGACCGGTCGCTCGGCCTCCGTCGCGCACAGGCCGCCACGCTGCTCGAGCTCGCCCTGCCCGGCTCCGCCTACCTGTACCAGGGCGAGGAGCTCGGCCTGCACGAGGTCGGCGACATCCCGGACGCCGACCGCCAGGACCCGGCGTTCTTCCGCAACCCGGGCGTCGACGTCGGTCGTGACGGCTGCCGCGTGCCGATCCCGTGGACGCGCACCGGCTCGTCGTTCGGCTTCGGTTCGGACGGCTCGCACCTGCCGCAGCCGGCGTGGTTCGCCGACTCCAGCGTCGAGGCCGAGGACACCGACCCCGACTCCACGCTCAACCTGTACCGGAAGGCGCTCGGCCTGCGTGGCCAGCTGCAGTCCGAGGAACAGCTCGAGTGGATCGAGACCGGCCGCGACGACGTGCTCGCGTTCCGTCGGCCGAACGGTTGGACGAGCGTGACGGTCTTCGGCGACGAGCCCTTCGCGCTGCCGGCCGGCGAGCTGCTGCTCGCCTCGGCCCCGGTGGTCGACGGCGCCCTGTCGGGCGTCGGGACGGCCTGGTTGCGTTCCTGACGCGACCCGCGCCCTGGGCGCGACCGGATGACGGACGGGAGGCGCGGTGCCAGCTGGCACCGCGCCTCCCGTCCGTCGTCTGCCCGCGTCTGCCCGCGTCTGCCCGCGTCTGCCCGCGGAACCGGGCGTACCCGGCGGAAGCGGGCGTACCTGCCGGAAGCGGGCGTACCGGGTCGAGAGTTCCGACCAGGTACGCCCGTTCTCGCATCCCATCGCGGCCGTTCTGGGAAGGAAGTCCCGGTAGGGTCGCCGCATGAGCGGGGCGAGCATCAGCGTGCAGGACTTCGTGATGCGGTTCGGGGACCGCAACGTGGTCGACGGGCTGTCGTTCGACGTCGCCCCCGGCGAGACGTTCGGGCTGCTCGGCAGCAACGGCTCCGGCAAGACCACGACGATCCGGGCCCTGCTCGGCATCACCACCCCGACGGCGGGCACGCTGACGATCGACGGCCGCCCCTACCGGCCGGCCACCGGCGGCATCGGCTACCTGCCCGAGGAGCGCGGGCTGTACCGCAAGGAGTCCGTCATCGACGTGATGACCTACTTCGGGCGCCTGCGCGGACTCCGCGGTCCCGAGGCGACCGCGTGGAGCATGGACTACCTGGCCCGGGTGGGACTCGCCGACCGCGCGAAGCTGCGCGTCGACAAGCTGTCCGGCGGGCAGCAGCAGAAGGTGCAGCTCGGCATCACGATCATGGACCAGCCCCGGCTGCTCATCCTCGACGAACCGACCAAGGGCCTCGACCCGGTGAACCGGCGGCTCCTGCTCGACCTGGTCGACGAACGGAAGGCCGACGGCGCGACCGTGGTCCTCGTGACGCACCACATGGACGAGGTCGAGCGGCTCTGCGACCGCATCCTCCTGCTCAAGGACGGCCGGGCCGCCGCGTACGGATCCGTGCCCGACGTGCAGGACGCCTTCGGTGGCGCCGTCGCCCGTGTGGGGCTCGACGGTCCCGTACCGAAGTCACCGCTGTACCGGCTCGCCCGCCACGAGGGGCACGTCGCCTACCTCGTCCCGACCCAGGCCGCCGCTCCGGACGGTGCGGACGTCCTGGCAGAACTGGTCGCGGCCGGGGTGCACGTCACCGCGTTCGAGATGCGCCGGATCCCGCTCGACGAGATCTTCGTGCAGGTCTACGGGCACGACGCCCTGGCTGCGGCGTCGACCGACGGGGCAGCGGCATGAGCAACCTCGGCACGGTCGTCCGGTTCGAGTTCGTCCGCGCGGTCAAGAAGCCCGCGTTCTGGATCGGCACCCTCGCGCTGCCGGTCGTCATCGTGGTCGTCTCGTTGCTCGTGGGCATCGGGCAGGCAGCCGGCACCAACTCCGTGGTGTCCGGGTCGTCCGCCACGAAGACCCCGTTCCACTACGTCGACGAGTCCGGCCTGGTGTCGGAGTCCGTGGCCGCGAAGTGGGGCGGGACCCCGTCCACCGACGCCGCCACCGACCGCGCCGCCGTCCGGTCCGGTGACCTCGACGCCTTCATCGCGTTCCCGTCGTCGCCGTCCACGACGGCCATCCGGGTCGACGCCGCCGACCGCGGGCTCTTCGCCAACGGCGTGTACTCGTCGCTGGCCGAGCGGGTGCTCGAGCAGAGCGTCGCCGCGTCCGTCGACGACCCCGAGACCGTGCAGCTGCTCCGCAGTCCACCCGCCACCGACGTCACCACCTACGCCGACGGACGGGTCGCACCGGGCTGGTTGTCGGTCGTACCGCCGTTCCTGTTCGTCGCGGCGTTCTTCGGGCTCGTCATCCTGCTCGCCGCCCGGATGGTCACCGTCGTGGTCGAGGAGAAGGAGAACCGGATCTCCGAGATGATCCTGACCACGGTGACCGCAGGCGACCTGATCCGCGGCAAGGTCATCGCGATGCTGCTCGTCGGCTTCGTGCAGGTCAGCGTGTTCGTCGTGCCCGGCCTGGTCGGGCTGCTCGTCGCCCTGCCGTTGGTGTCGTCGCAGCTCGGTGGGCTGACCGTCGACCCGTGGCGGATGGTCACCGGGGCGCTGCTGCTCGTCGGCGGGGTGCTGCTGGCGTCCGGGCTGTTCGTCGCCGTCGGAGCCGCCGTCCCGTCGATCAAGGACGCCTCGGCCCTGCAGTCGGCGGCGATCTTCGCGCTGATCATCCCCCTGTACGCGGCGTTCTTCGTGATGACGACGCCGACGTCGCCCGTCGCGCAGTTCTTCACGTACTTCCCGACCTTCACGCCGATCACCGCGATGGTGCGGAACGCCGTCGGTGCCCTGACCGTGACGGAGTCGGTGGTCTGCATCGTCGAGGTGTTCGTCGTCGCCGGGCTGCTGCTGTGGTTCGCGGAGTACCTGTTCCGGCACTCGGTCGCGCAGTACGGGTCGAAGGTGACCGTGCGGCAGATGCTGTCGTGGCGGCGGGGGCGGCGGGGCTGACCTCGTCGGTCGGTGCCGCACGACGTCAGACGCGGACGGGTGCCTCGTCGAGGTCCCACGACGGGACGGCGTGCCGCTTCCAGCCCTGGCGCAGGGTGTTCGCCGCGCGGTCGAACTCGACCAGGACGTCGATGTGCGGGCGGACCAGCATCTGGATCTGCAGCCCCTCGTAGACCGAGAGCAGCTGGGTCGCAGCCTGGTACGCGGGGATGCCGGCCTCTTCCGAGCCCTTGTCGAAGTCGCGCTGCAGCCCGACGGTCAACTGCTCGGCGTACTCCTCGAACCGCTTGCGGAACAGTTCGGCGAACCCTGACTCCGAGCTGGCCACGGTGATCAGCCCCGCGAGCACCCGGACGAGCCCGGGGTCGGCGACGTCCTCGGCCAGGGTCAGGCGGACGTGCTCGATCGTGCACGTCGGCGGGTTCTTCCGCCGGGTCCCCCGCAGCTGCGCCCACCGGTCGTAGGTGACCAGGAGCAGGGCGTGCCAGGTCGGGAACAGCCGCTCGACGGTCTCGAGCGGAATACCGGCCACCTCGGCGACGACCGCCGCGTCGACGGTGTCGAACGGGTGCAGCCGGTAGGCACGGATGGCCGCGCGCACCGTGCGCTCTGCGAGGGACTCGTCGTCCTCGACGCGTTCGCCGTGCAGGGGTTCCATCCGACCATTGCAGCGCATTCCGGGCCGTTTGTCTCGTCCCAGAGCGGGGGCCGTGCTCCGGGCCGCGTCAGCGCGTCGTGATCACGGCGGTCAGCCGACGGTGACGGGCGCCGCCGGCGGGCGGACCCGCTGGCGCATCCACACGAAGAATCCGGTCAGGGTGAAGACGCCGTAGAAGACGTACATCAACCCGGAGGCGTAGTACCCGGCGGAGAACAGCAGCGGCACGCCGACCAGGTCGACCGCCACCCAGATGAGCCAGAACTCGACCCACCCCTTCGCCATGCCGTACGTGGCGAGCAGCGATCCGACGAAGATCCACGCGTCGCTCCACACCGGCTCGTACGACCCGAGCGCGCGGAAGACGGGGGTCAGCAGGGCGGTGCCCCCGACCATGCCGACGACGAGCAGCAGACGGGTCCGCCAGGAGGCCCAGCGCGGGTCGATCACGGTCGTCGCGTCCTCGGGGCGGTGCGTCCACCGGTACCAGCCGTAGATGCTGACGATGATGAACATGACCTGGCGGCCGGCCTGCCCGAGCAGGTTGACGGGGTTCGGGGTGTCGAAGAGCGCCCCCATGAAGACGGTGAAGAGCAGGGCGTTGCCGACCAGTCCCACCGGCCATGCCCAGACCTTCCGGCGCATGCCACCGAGGGCGCTGAGCAGCCCGAAGACGTTGCCGATCACCTCGCGCCAGAGCACCGTCTGGTCGCCGATGACGATCTGCGCGTCGAACAACCAGCGCACGATGTCCATGGGCCCTCCTCGTTTCCGGACGGTGCAACGACGCGGTGCGTACCGGCATTCCTTCTGCGATTGCCCTGCGCACGCGGAGCGCGCACCCAGAAGTCGGGGTACAAACCATGTCCTCCCTAGCGGGGACAAAAATGACCCCTGTTCTGGGGTCCTGGTGAACGCTCGTTCTCGCTTGTCCGCACTTTGGGGGACAGCTAACGTCGTCACCAGAGCGAGTCCAGCCCGCCCGAGCCGCAGCACATGCGCTCCGAGGCCCGGCGACCGTTCTCGGCACCGGTCAGCCGCGACCCCCTCCAACCACTGGGTCGATGACAACCTCCCCACCGGACAAGACGCCCGAATGTCCCCGGTGGGCTTCAGCGTGCCCGGAGCACGCAGGAACGGATCCACCCCATGCACAAGATCGTCACCGGTGCCATCGCCGGCGCAGCAGGCGTCGCGCTCCTCCTCGGCGGTGCGGGCACGTTCGCCCTCTGGAACGCCAGCGCCTCGAGCGCCGCGTCCGCCGTGAGCGCCGGCACCCTGACGCTGAGCGCCAACAACGACGGCGCCTGGACCGACATCACGAACGGTCGTTCCACCGCGATCGACCCGACGAAGGCCCTGATGGTCCCGGGCAACACGTTCCAGTTCACCCAGACGCTGAACATCGGTGCGACCGGCCAGGACCTCAAGGCGAACCTGACCTACGCCAACCAGAGCATCACCGGCGACGCCGCGCTGCTCGCCGCCACGACGAAGACGCTGGCCGTCACGTCGACGAGCGCCTCGGTCGTGCAGTCCTCGTCGAACACGAACACCTTCGTGGTCTCGCCGTCCTCGTCCACGTCGACCGTCAAGGTCGTCTTCACGGTGACGCTCCCCGCATCGGCGACCACCGGTCAGGGCGGCTCGATCAACCTCAGCGCGCTGGCCTTCACGCTGACCCAGACCGCGATCGGTTCCTGATCCCCCGATCGCACCCCACCGACCACGACGACCAGGAGCACGCACATGACCGCCACATCGCGGACGACGGGACGCCACCGCGCAGCCCGACGGTACCGCTGGGTGTGGCCGGTCGCGATCGCCCTGGTCGTCGCGGTCGGAACGGCGCTCCTCGGCGCCGGCGGCACGTACGCCCTCTGGAACGGGACCGCCAGCACTGCAGCCACCACGGTGCGCTCCGCCACGGCGACCGTCACCGTCGGCAGCACCACGGCGATGAACACCGCGGTCCTCGGGCCGGGCACGAGTACCACCGGCACCTTCACGGTGCGGAACACCGGGTCGGTCCCCCTGTCCATGCGCGTCACGACGACGGCCTCGAAGTCGTCCGTCGCGGCGGCGACCGGTGAACTGACGCTCCGCCTCGCGATGGTGTCCTCGACCGCGAAGTGCGTGCCCGGGCTCACCGGCACGAGCGCGCGGCTCGCCACCTTCGACACCGGCACCGGGTCCTTCACCCTGCCGGCCGGGGTCAGCGGCATCGCCTGCCTCGAGATGGCCCTCGACGCCGACGCCCCGCAGACCGTCGCCGGCGCCACCACCGACTTCACCCTCACCGTCACCGGAACGCAGGTCTCCGCATGAACCGCCGCCTCCGGCTCCTCGTCGCCGTGCTCCTCACCGCCGTGTTCGTCGGTGGCACCTCGAGCGCCGCGTGGGCACTGTGGAGCGCGTCGGGCACCACCGCGGCGAGCACCACGGTCGGCACGGTCGCGGCGTCCATCAGCGGCACGAGCGCCCTCACCACGGCGTTCTCGTCGAGCGTCACCTCGACGACGAAGCCGATCACCCTGACCGACTCGGGCACTCTCGCCGGCACCGCCACCACCACGGTCTCCGTCGTGTCCGGCAGCTCGACCGCGCTCGCCAAGGCCGTCACCGTCGTCGCCTGGCCGGTCGCCTCGACCGCGGGCTGCACCACGAGCACGGCCGTCGGCACCGGGTCCGTCACCGGCACCTGGGCGTCGCTGCCGAGCATGAGCGCGAAGCTGGCCGCCGGCGCCTCCGCCGTCTGGTGCACCCGCAGCACCCTGCAGTCGTCGGCTCCGGCCGGCTCGACCGCCAAGGTGAACGTCAACCTCACCGTCACGAGCGGCACCTGGACCTCGGGCATCGTCGCCGGCGGCTTCACCCTGTCCACCCCGGCAGCGACCGTCGACACCACGCCCTCGCTGGTCTGCACGGACCACGGCGGTTGGTACGTCGAGATCCGGTGGGACGCCGCGAACCGGCCGATGGACACCTGGTACGGCGCGTTCGTCGGCTCGACCCCGGTCGGGCAGAAGGCGCAGGACTACTCCGCGTTCATCACGATCGCCCCGCCGGATGTCCCCGCGAGCGCCGGCACCGCTGGCACGTTGACCGTCACCGTCAAGGTGCTCGACAGCGCCGGCAACCCCACGAGCACCGTCGCGGGCACCGGCAAGGTCACGCTCTTCACGCAGGACAACGGGGCGGCGATCCGATGCGGCGCATGAGCACCCCCACCCCGCGCTCCGGCTGGCGCGCCGTCCTCCACGCCGTCGTGCTCGGTCTCAGTACCGGACTCCTGCTGCTCGTCGCGGCCCTGGCGGTCGTGCTGATCGTCGTGCCGAAGGCCACCGGCTCGATGCCACTCACCGTCCTGACGCAGTCGATGGAGCCGACACTGCCGCCGGGGACCCTGCTCGTGGTCCGTCCGACCCCGATCGACGACATCCGGGTCGGCGACGTCGTGACCTACCAGATCGTGTCCGGCCAGCCCGCGGTCGTCAGCCACCGCGTGGTCTCGGTGTCGTCGTCGTCCGACGGCGAGCGGACCTTCGTGCTCAAGGGCGACAACAACGCTGCGGCCGACCCGGCACCGGTCACCGCCGTGCAGATCCGCGGCGTGGTCTGGTACTCCGTGCCGGAGATCGGCATCGTCAACCAGGTCGTCAACGGGTCGCGGAGCTGGCTCATCCCCGCGGTCGCCGGCGTGCTCCTGACGTACGGGGCAGTGATGATGACCGCGGGCTTCGTGAGTGCCGCACGTCGTCGCCGCGCCGGCACCAGCCGCGCCGGCACCAGCCACGGACGCCGCAGCGCAGCGCACCACGTCGAGCGGACCACCACCGAGACGACGACCACCACCCGGTCTAGGCTCGGTGGACGTGACGGACGGAGTGCAGCGGGCGCGGGAGCTCCTCGACGCAGCGGCCCGACGGCTCCGCGCCGCGGACGTCCCGGACGAAGCACTCGGCGAGTACGTGCAGCCGAAGGCCGTCCTCGGGATCCGTCGTGACCCGACGATGCGACCCCTCGGCCGGGTGTGGCGGGTCGGAGCACTCCTGATCGGGTCGTCCCCCGAGACCGCCGGCCGTGTCTGGGCCACCGGGTCGATCACCCGTGTCACCGAACCCGGTCGGTCGCAGTACCAGTCGGTCTCCGCCGAGGTCCGTCGCGCCTACCGCGCCGCCGCCGCGAAGGGACACTTCAGCGGGGGTGACACGGTGAACCACGGCGCCGTCCCGATCCCCGTCGACGACTCCCTGGTCGGCGCCGAGGGCGTGCTCGTCGTCATCGACGACGTGCCGTCGGTCCGGTGGTCCCCGACCGCCGGCGCCGCGGTCCCCCTCGCCGACTACCTGGACGACCGCGTCGGGCTGCTCGTCGATCCCCCGCGGGGCGCGACCGACTGACGCGGCCCGCGGCCACGGAATCGCACGGTGCGGGGTTCGTCGTGCGGTGCCGGGTCACCCCACCCGTGCGAACTTGCCCGCCCCGTGCCCCGCCACGACCGCGCACCCAGCCACCTCCGCCGCCCGGACCCACGAACCACGCACCGTGCGGCTCCGGGTGAGCCCCGAGTACGCGACCACGGAGCCGCACCGTGCCGGGTTCGTCGTGCGGTGCCGGTTCCTCGCGCATGCGCACGGTGCAGCGGCGGCAACTCCGTGCGCGTTCCCGCTCCCGGTGCGAGCTCGTGCCCAGAGCCACACAACCGCACCGTGCCGGATCTCCTGACCCGTGCGAACTTGCCCGCCCCGTGCCCCGCCACGACCCCGCACCGAACCACCTCCGCCGCCCCCACTGACGAACCCAGCACCGTGCGGCCCGCCACCCGGAATCCCGCACCGTGCGGCCCGCCACCCGACGTCCCGCACCGTGCGTCCGCGGCACCCGAACCCGGCACCCGAACCGGCCACCCGCACCCCGCAGCCCGTCCGCCGAACGCGATCCGGGCCTCCAGTTCGACCGGACCGAACACGCGCCTGTCGTGACGTCACCCGGTCCCGATAGTGTCGGAACGTGAGCAACGAGGCATTCGACGACCGCTACGAGCTGCGCGAGTTCGCGCCCGGGACGGACGACAAGGGGGCACCGAACGCCGAGACGGCAGCGTGGATGCAGGCCGTCGGGATGGGCTTCCACGAAGCCGATCCCGACGCCGAGGGCGCAGCCCGCATGGCGTCGCACTTCATCGCCGACGAAGAGACGTTCCTCGGGGTCTACGTGCGCGAGCCGTTCCCGGGGTCCGTCGACGAGACGTGGCCGGCCGGCACCTTCACGTGGTTCCGCAAGGCGCTGAGCTGGGGTGACGGCTCCTCCGTCGACACCCAGGCGATCTCCGCGGTCACCGTCCGCCCGACCGAGCGTCGCCGCGGCATCCTGCGCCGGATGATGACGCACGCGCTCGAGCGCGGGGTCGCCGAGGGCTACGCCGTCGCGTCGCTGACCGCGTCCGAGGGCACCATCTACCGCCGCTTCGGCTTCGGCTGCGCCATCCGCGAGCGTGCCGTGCACGTCCGCCGCGAGCGCGCGCTCCCCCTGCTCGCCCCGACCTCCGGCACGGTGTCGGTCGTGACGCCGCAGTGGCTCGCCGACGGCCCGGGCAAGGCGGTCTTCGACCGGTTCCACGTCCGCACCCCGGGCTCGATGGTCCGCAACACCGGCACCTGGCCGATCGCGTTCGGCCTGCTCGGCCACGACGGGCAGAAGGCGAAGGACGTCCGCGCGGCGGTGCACCGTCCCGACGGCTCCGACGAGATCGACGGCTACGTCACCTGGCGCGTCAAGGAGGACCGCGGTTCCGACACCGCACTCGAGATCGTCGACCTGGTGTACGCGGACGACCAGGCCTACACCGCCCTGTGGGAGTTCCTGCTCTCGGTCGACCTCAACGACGTCGTGAAGTACAACCGCTCCCGCCTCGACGACCCCATCGTCGCGGCGCTCGGCGACAACCGCGCGTACGACGTCGACCACGAAGAGGACCACGTCTGGCTGCGCGTGCTCGACGTGCCCGCGGTGCTGGCCTCGCGGTCGTTCGCCGTCGACGGGTCGCTGACACTCGGGGTCACCGACGCGCTCAGCTTCACCGCCGGCACGTACCGCCTCGACGTCCAGGAGGCCCGTGGCACCGTCACGCGCATCGCCGACGACGTCGACGTGGCCGGGTCTGACGTCCAGCTCGACGTCGCGGAGCTCGGTGCGCTGCTGATCGGCTCGGTCTCCCCCGTCACGTTGGCCGCCGCGGGGCTCGTCCGCGCTGCGGACCCGGCGTCGGTGGAGCTGCTCCGCGCGATGCTGCTGCCGCCGCGGACGCCGCACGGCATCACGTACTTCTGATGGACGTCGCCCGCGTGGTGCGGCGCGCGCGTCAGGTCGTCTCCGTCCTGGCGTCCCCCACCCTGCGAGCAGCGGTGCTCGGCGGGAGCCCCGTCGATGACCGCACCCGGGCAGCGATCGACTCGTTCGACTGGCTCACCGACGACGGTCCCGACGCGTCGGTGCTCGGTCGGACGTCACGCGAACTCCAACGGCTGCAGTCGCCGGCAGCAGTGCTCGAGTTCGACCGGATCGAGCGGATGCCGTTGAAGGACGTCGAACGACATGCGCTGTCCGTCCGGATCGTGGAGCTGGTGTTCGAGCGACTCGGACAGGAGCGAGCCGTGCCGGAGGCCGTCCTGAACGCGGCCATCGGCATGTTCGCGACCGATGTCTCCGTCGTGCGCCGGGATGCCGTGGACCTCCGCGTCCTGACGCGCACCGACGACGGTTCGGTCTACCGGTTGAGGGTCGACCGCCCGGCCTGAAGCTGCTGGCCCGTTCCGTCTCGTGCGAGGTAGGTCCCTCGGTGTGAGGTTGTTCCGCCGCACGGGGCGAACAACCTCGCACCGTGCGAGCGGCCCTACGCCCGGCGCCGCACTCGCGGGTCGACGAACGCGTAGACCACGTCGACGATCACGTTCGCCGTGACGATCAGCAGCGCCGAGAACAGCGTGAAGCCGACCACCACCTGCAGGTCGAGCGTGTGCACCGCGTCGATGAGCAGCGCGCCGAGGCCCTGCATGGAGAACACCTTCTCGGTGATGACGGCACCACCGAGCAGCGACCCGAGGTCGAGCCCGAACAGCGTCACCACGGGCAGGATCGCCGTCCGGAGCCCGTGCCGCACGACGACCTGGCGCTCCCGCAGCCCCTTGGCCCGGGCGGTCCGGACGAAGTCCTGCGACATCGACTCGAGCATCTCGCCACGGGTCAGCCGGGCGTAGATCGCAGCGCTGATGAAGGCCAGCACGCACCACGGGAGGATCAGGTGGGTGAACCAGCCGACCGGGTCGTCGCCGAAGGCCACGTACCCGCTCGTCGGCAGGATCCCGAGCACGAACCCGAACAGCAGGATGCCGAGCAGCCCGACCAGGTACGCCGGAGACGAGACACCGGCGACCGCGACCGTCATGACGGCCCGGTCGACGAAGGTGCCGCGGCGCAGCGCTGAGACGGTGCCGCCGAACACCCCGGCGACGAGCCACAGCACGGCAGCGCCCACGGCGATCGAAGCGGTGACGGGCAGGCGCGCGAGGATCAGCTCGGTGACGCTCTCGTGCAGCTGGAACGAGTACCCGAAGCACGGCGCCGCGCACTCGATGACGCTGTTGCCGCTGCCGAAGGTCCGGCCGGTGAAGATGCCGGCCAGGTAGGCGCCGAACTGCACGAGCCAGGGCTTGTCGGTACCGAGGAACGCCTGGACCTCTCGCAGCCGGTCGGGCGTGCAGGGCTTGTCGCAGATCGCCCTCGCCGGGTTGGTCGGCAGGAGCATGAAGAGCGCGTACGTGATGGCCGCGACGACGAGCAGCACGACGGCGGCTCCGAGCACGCGGATCGCGAGGAACCGCAGGGTGGCGGCGTTCACGCGGCGCCCCCTCGCGGGTCGAGGGCGTCGCGCAGGGCGTCGCCGAGCACGTTGAAGGCGAGGGTGATGAGGAACAGTGCGGCTCCGGGGAACACGAGGTACATGGGATCGGTCTGCACCCAGCCGATGGCGTCGCCGATGCTGCGACCCCACGACGGCGTCGGCGGGTTGACGCCGACGGCCAGGAAGGAGAGCGCGGCCTCGGCACCGATCATCGACGGGATCGAGATGGTGGCGTAGACGGTGATCGTCGCGGCGAGGTTCGGCAGCAGCTGCGTGCGGATGACGTGCCAGCGCCCGGCGCCCATCGCGGTGGAGGCGACGACGTAGTTGCGGCTGACGAGCGACAGCGTCTGCCCGCGCACGACACGGGCCACGGCCGGCCAGCCGAAGAACCCGATGACGAGCACGACGAGCACGGGCTTCGGGAACGACGACGGCACGATCGCGGTGAGGGCGATCATGAACACGAGCGACGGGAACCCGAAGATCACGTCGACGACCCGCGAGAGCACCCGGTCGTACCAGCCACCGAAGAACCCGGTCGTGACGCCGACGAGCACGCCGATGACGATCGAGACGAGGGTTGCTGCGAGTCCGATGCCGAGCGACGTCCGAGCACCGTACGTGACGATCGAGAACAGGTCGCGCCCGGTCAGGGGCTCGACGCCGAACCAGTGCTCACCGCTGATGCCGCCGCCCGGACCGCGCGGAGCGCCGAACGAGTTGAGCGCGTCGATGTCGTACGAGTACGGGTCCTGCCCGGACGCCTTCGCGATGAGCGGGGCCGCCACGGCGACCACCAGGAACACCGCGATGACGACGGCCGAGGCCACCGCCCAGCGGTCCTGCCGGACGCGTCGCACCACGGCCCGGAAGCCGGTCGTGCGGCCGGACGGTGCGACCGGTCGGTCGACGACGTTGGCCGTCACGAGGCCACTCCTTCCCACGCGCGCCACGCCTCGCGGCGAGCGGCCTGTCGCACGGGATCGGCGACGGGCGCTGCGGCGAGGAGCATGCGCGTGTAGTCCTGTTGCGGGTCGTCGAGCACGGCGTCGGTGTTCCCCCGCTCGACGATCCGGCCGTCGCGCAGCACGATCACTTGGTCGGCGAGCTGGCGGACGACGGCGAGGTCGTGGCTGATGAGCAGCATGCCGAAGCCGAACTCCCGCTGCAGCCCTGCGAGCAGGTCGAGCACGGCGGCCTGCACCGTCACGTCGAGTGCCGAGGTCGGTTCGTCGGCGATGACGAGTGCCGGCCGCAGTGCGAGCGCACGCGCGACGGCGACGCGCTGCCGCTGGCCGCCGGACAGCTGGTGCGGGAACCGCTCGGCCCACGTCGGGTCGAGCTGCACGGCGGTCAGCAGTTCACGGACCCGTTCGGCCCGGTCGGCGGCGGAGTCGGTGCCGTGCACGAGGAGCGGTTCCGCGATGCTCCAGCCGATGGTCTGCCGCGGGTTGAGCGACGACGCCGGGTCCTGGAACACGATGCCGACCCGACTGCGCAGCTCGCGCAGTCGTCGTCCGCGAGCGGTGCGCAGGTCGCTGCCGTCCACCTCGACCGAGCCGGCGACGACGGGCACCAGGCCCGCGAGCGCGCGCCCGATCGTGGACTTGCCCGAACCGGATTCGCCCACCAGGCCGACGGTCTCGCCGGCGTGCAGGTCGAGGTCGATGCCCGACACGGTCGGCCCGCCTCGGCGCGAGTACCGCACGGCGACGTCGCGCAGGCGCGCCACGAGCGGTCTGGGCCCACGCCGCCGGTTCCGGTCCGACGCGCCAGCGGCGGACCGGCCGTGCCGGTGGGGAGAGGCGCGACTCGCGTCATCGACGTCGGCCGGGGCCGAGACGGTGCTCGCGTCTGCGGACAGATCGCGGCTTCCCTGGGCCGAGTCCGGTCCGGCAGGCCGAGTCTCGGTCGACGCGAGTGGCTCGCCGGACGCGGGACGCGCCTCCAGGCTGGGGACGGCCGCGAGGAGCTCGCGCGTGTAGTCGGCGGTCGGGTGGGCGAAGACCTCGGCGACGGTGCCGTGCTCGACCGGGTCGCCGCGGCGCAGCACCAGCAGGTCGTCCGCGACGTCCGCGACCACGCCCATGTCGTGGGTGATGAGCAGCACGGCGAGGGAGCGCTCGCGGCCGAGCCGCCGCAGCAGGTCGAGGATGCCCGCCTGCACGGTGACGTCGAGGGCGGTCGTGGGCTCGTCGGCGAAGAGTGCGACCGGATCACCGGCCAGGGCCATCGCGATCATCGCGCGCTGGAGCTGGCCGCCGGACAGTTCGTGCGGGTAGGCCTTCCGGATGCGCTCCGGGTCGGTGAGCCCGGCGTCACGGAGCAGTTCGTCGACGCGTGCCCGGACTCCGGCACGGTCGAGCCCGGTCGGGTGCGCCCGGACGGCCTCGGCGATCTGCGTGCCGATCGACAGGACCGGCGTGAACGAGTTCATCGGCTCCTGGAACACCACGCCGATGCCCGCACCCCGGACGGCGCGGACCGTCTCGACGGGGGCACCGATGAGTTCCTCGCCACGGAACCGGGCGCTGCCCGACACCGAGGCCTGCGGCGGCAGGAGCCCGAGCACGCTCATGGCGCTGACGGACTTGCCCGAGCCGGACTCCCCCACCAGGGCGAGGACCCGGCCGGGCGTCAGGTCGAAGGAGACGTCACGGACGACGGGCTCCGCGTCGCCGAACGCGACGCGGAGCCCCTCGACCTGCAGGATCGGTTCGGTCACTGCTTGAGCGAGACCTTGAGGTAGTTCGGGTACGCGGGGAAGTCCGCGATCTGGAAGTTCTGCACGTTCGAGCCGGCGAGGAAGGACTGCTTCGCGTAGATCAGCGGCACGACCGGAGCGTCGGCCATGATCTTCTGGTCCGCCTGGGCCCAGAGCTTCTGCGCGTCGTCCTGGTCGACCGTGGAGCTGGCCTTCGCGATGAGGGCGTCGACCTCGGGGTTGCTGTACTTCGAGACGTTGTAGCCGCCGCCACCGATCTGCGACGAGTCGTACAGGGGCTGCAGGTTGGCGTTCGCGCTCGGGAAGTCCGGCTGCCAGCTCGACAGCGACAGGTCGAAGTCGGCGCCGTTGGTGGTCGCCTGGGTGAAGGAGTCGTAGTCGAGCGGCTTGAGCGTCACGGCGATGCCAGCACGCTTCAGACCGGACTGCAGCGCCTGGGCCTGGGCGAGGTACGTCGGGTCGTTCTGGGTGACCAGGGTCAGCTTCAGGTTGCTGACGCCGGCCTCCTTGAGCAGCTCCTTTGCCTTGTCGACGTCACCGGTGGCCTTCGTCTTGTACAGGTCGTAGTCCTGGCGTCCGGCGATGCCCGGGGTGATGAGCGTCGAGGCGTACGAGCCGGCGATCGCGCCGCCGGCGGCGATCCGGAAGGACTTGCGGTCGACCGCGTACTGCAGCGCCTGGCGGACCTTGAGGTCCTTGAGCTCGCCGCGCTGCGTGTTGATCGCCATGTAGCTGATCGGGCCGGCCTTCGAGGTGGCGAGGCGGTCCTGGGCGGCCGGGTTGCTGCGGACCTGGTTGAGCTCGGCGGCACCCAGGTAGATGGCGCCGAACGAGTTCTTGGCGTCGCCGTTGTCCGCGATGAGCGTCTGCGTCACCGTGGACTGGTCCTGGCTCTCCTTGAAGACGATCTTCGACGGGCCGGCGGTGCGGACCTCGTCGGTCTTCGCGCTCCAGTTCTTGTTGCGGACGAGCGTGACCTGCGAGCCCTGCGTGTTCGACTGCACCTGGTACGGACCGGATGCGACCGGCTTCAGGTCGTAGGCGCCGGTGTCCTTGCCGTCGCCCTCGGGCACCGGGGTGAACGCGGGCATCGACGCGAGCCACGGCCAGTCGCCGTACGCGTCGTTCAGCTTGAAGACGATGGTCTTGTCGTTCGGGGTCTCGATGCTGTCGAGCGACTTGCCGTCGAACGGGCCCTTGTAGGAGTCACCACCGACCAGGAGCGACTTGTGGTAGCTCAGGCCACCGCTCAGGGTCGGCGCGAACGAGCGCTCGATGCCCCACTTGATGTCCTTCGTGGTGATCGGCGTGCCGTCCTGGAACTCGACGCCGTCCTTCAGCGTGTAGGTCCAGGTCTTGCCGTCGTCGCTCGAGACCCCGGTGTTGGTCGCCAGGTCGGGGACGACCTTCGCCGTCTTGCCCGGCTCGACGTCCCACGTGGTGAGCCGTCGGGCGACGAGGCCCATCGACGTGATGCCGAGGCTCTGGCTGGTCGCGGGGTCGAGGTGGAACGAGGTCTGCGGCGTCAGGATGTTGAGCGTGCCGCCCTTCGCCGTGCCCTCGGCGCCGTCGTCGGACGAACCCCCACCCGAGCAGCCGGTCAGGACCAGGGCTGCTGCTGCGGCGACGGCCGCGGTGATCGTCAGGCGGTTGGGGCGTCTCATGACGGTGCTGCTCCTCGGGGAAGGGGGTCGCGATCGCGGTGGCGGTCGCTGCGACGGCGGAACGGTTCACCCGCCGGGCGGCGTCCATCCTGACACCGCGACGGTGGCCCGTCCGAATCTCGCGTGCGTCGGACGACGCACGACGAAACATTGCAAGCGCCGGACGCCGTCCCGCTATTCCCGATGCGTTCGCACCGCAGTGCGTCAGCGGTCGAAGAGCCCACCGAGGAAGTCGTTGCCGAGGTTCGACGCCTGCTCGCCGAGCCCGGACGCCTGCTCACCGAACCCCGCGGCCTGCTCACCGAACCCGCCGAGGAGCTGCTCGCCCTGACCGAAGAGTCCCTCGACGCCACCGCCGAAGTCACCGAGCCCGAGGTCGCCCATGCCCGAGGCGATGCCCTCGAAGTCGACGCCGAGGTCGGCCGCCCCTGCCAGGACCGGACCGGCGGCAGCGCTGAGCACCGCTCCCCCGGCCACCGCGGCGGCGAGGCCACCGAACGCCATCGCGCCGGCACCGACCGCTGCACCACCGGCGAACGCCCCGGCGCGTCCGCGGCCGTTGCCGTTGCCCGAGCGGCCGGAACCGCCGAGGACCCGTCGGACCAGACCCGGACGCGACATCTCTCCGCGGGTCATCGCACGGGCCATGCCGCCCGCCGAGTCGTCGCGCAGGTGCTCGTGGGGCGGGAGCTCGGAGTTCAGGCGGTCGCGGACCTGCTGGCGCTGCGCCGGGGTGAGCCGCGCGAAGGCGTCGTGGTGGACCTGCTCGAGCTGCTCCGGCGACGAGGTGCGGAGCAGGTAGTCGTACTTCGCCAGGGCGACCTTGTCGGCGTCGGCCCCGTGCTGCGGCGTGCCGGCGTGCTGCGGCTGGCCGTACTGCTGCGGCTGGCCGTACTGCTGCGACTGGCCGTACTGCTGCGGCTGGCCGTACTGCTGCGGCGGCGGCTGCTGCTGGTCCCGGTCGTCGCCGGTCAGCTTGTCCGCGGCGCTGCGCACGATGCCGCGCCAGTCGGTTCCGCCCTGCTGCGATCCGGCGCCGGGCGCGGTTCCCCCCTGCCCACGCTTCTGGAGCTGCTTGTCGATGACCTTGGAGGCCATGCCGATGATGCGGTTGAGGTTCGCCATGCCCTGACCTTTGCGTCCTCACATGTGAACGCCCGGCGCTGCTCCGGTGCGACACCCGGACAACGCATCCCGATCCGCTGGGAACCGGCGCGGCTCAGGACAGGATGCGGGCCAGGAACGCGTTCCGGAACCGCCCCGTGGGGTCGAGGTCCCGGGCGAGTGCGGCGAAGTCGGACAGCCGCGGGTACGCCTCGTGCAGCCGCTCGGCACTCGCGGCGGAGACCTTGCCCCAGTGCGGCCGAGGGTCGAACGGTGCCAGGACGTCCTCGATCCGGGCCACCGCCGCGGCCACGGCGGCGGCGTCCCGGCGGAACGTGAAGTGCAGGCCGACCGACTGCCGCCCGGACGACGGCGCGAGCCAGGCGGTGTCGGCCGCGATGGTGCGGACCTCGGCGGCGATGAGGATCGGGGCGAACACCGACGCCAGCGGTCGGAGCGCCTCGAGCGCCGCCACCGCCGAGGCAGCGGGGATCAGGTACTCCGCCTGGATCTCGGCCCCGGTCGACGGGGTGAACGAGGACCGGAAGTGCGGCAGCCGCTCCGACCACGGCCCCGGCACGCCGCCCTGCTCGGTGACCCCGGCAGGGTCGTTCTCCCCCGGGTGCACCGGACCCGAGGCCGCACGGGCTCCGAGGGCCACGAGGTCGACGGTCGGTGCGGCCTCGTCGACGCGGTGCTTGACCCAGACCTGCCGGGCTCCGCGGTCGTCGAACGACGTGAACATCGACACCGAGTACGCGTCGGACATCACCCGGTCGAACTGCGCGGCGACGGCGTCCCACGGCAGGTCGAGGTGCACCGTCGTGGCGACCTGGAACGTCGGCTCGATCGCGAGCTCCACCGCGGTGACGACGCCGAGCGCGCCGATCCCCACCCGGTGGGCGTCGAGCAGCCCGTCCGGCGACGAGGCGTCGACGTGGGCGATCTCACCGGAGGCGCGGACGACGTCGAGGCCGACCACCGCCTGCGCGAGCGACGGGTTCCGCACACCGGAGCCGTGCGTCCCCGTGGCGACGGCCCCGGCCGTGGAGATGTGCGGCAGGGACGCGAGGTTCCCGAGTGCCCAGCCACGGGCCTCCAGACCGGCCGCGACCTGGCTGTGGGTCATGCCGGCGGCGACCCGCACGACGCGACGCGACGTGTCGATGTCGAGCACGGGCGGCAGGTCCGACAGCGACACCTGGACGGCGTCGGTGTCGGCGATGGTGTTGAACGAGTGTCGCGAGCCGAGCGCCGTCAGGCGCGGCGTCGAGGCGACGAGCTGCTGGAGCTCGTCCACCGACGTCGGCCGGGCCAGCGCCGAGGCGCGGTAGGTGACGTTGCCCGCCCAGTTGGTGCGGGTGCGCTCGGCCGCGATCACGTCGTCCATCGTGGGTCCTGACTCCTCTAGAAGCCGCGGTCGAGACGGTGCCACGTCTGCTGGAGACGCAGCTCGTCGCGGAACCCGCGTGCGGTGGTGTGCTCGTCGATGACCAGGAACTCGGTACCGACCATGGTCGCGAAGTCCTCGACGACCTGCAGGCCGACCGCCGTCGTCATGACGGTGTGGTGGGCGGCGCCGGCGGTGAGCCAGGCCTCGGCGGCGACGGGGAACGACGGCCGGGGCTCCCAGACCGCGCGGCCCACGGGCAGCTTCGGCAGGGCCTCGGTCGGGGGCACGACGTCGACGACGTTCGCCGTGAGGCGGAAGCCGTCGCGGGTGTCGGACAGCGCGACGACGACGGCCTCGCCGGAGTCGGCGGTGAAGACCAGGCGGACCGGGTCGTCCTTGCCGCCGATGCCGAGGGGGTGGATCTCGAGCGTCGGCTTCGTGGTGGTGAGCGTCGGCGAGACCTCGAGCATGTGCGCCCCGAGGATCTTCTCGGCGCCCGGGGTGAGGTCGTAGGTGTAGTCCTCCATCAGGGAGGCACCACCGGGCAGGCCGGCGCCGGCGACGTTCATCGCGCGGACCAGGACCGCCGTCTTCCAGTCACCCTCGGCACCGAAGCCGTAGCCGTCGGCCATCAGTCGCTGCACGGCCAGGCCCGGCAGCTGCTTGAGCGAGCCGAGGTCCTCGAAGTTCGTGGTGAACGCGGCGCTGCCGTTCTGCGCGAGCAGGGTGCGGAGGCCGATCTCGATGGCGGCACCGTCGCGGAGCGCGGCGTGCCGTTCGCCGCCGGCGCTGCGGAGTGACGGGTCCACGTCGTAGTCGCGCTCGTACGTCGCCACGAGCGCGTCGACCGCTGCCGTGTCCGCTGCTGCGGCGTCCACCGCTGCCGCGAGCTCGTTGACGGCCCACGTGTTGACCTGCACGCCGAGTTCGATCTCGGCCTCGGTCTTGTCGCCCTCGGTGACGGCGACGTAGCGCATGTTGTCGCCGAAGCGGGTCAGCTTCAGCTCGCGGACGGCCGCGGCGCCGGCGGCGGCACGGGTCCAGTTCGCGACACGCTGCTGGACGCGGGGGTCCGAGACGTGGCCGACGGCCGTGGCGTGCCGGACGCCGAGGCGGGCCAGGGCGTAGCCGAACTCACGGTCGCCGTGCGCGGCCTGGTTGAGGTTCATGAAGTCGAAGTCGATGTCCGCCCAGGGCAGCGTGACGTTCGCCTGCGTGTGCAGGTGCAGCAGCGGCTTGGTCAGCGCCTGCAGGCCGCCGATCCACATCTTGGCCGGGCTGAACGTGTGCATCCACGTGGTGACGCCGATGACCTTGTCGTCGGCGCTCGCCTCGATGAGCACGCGGCGGATGCCGTCGGCGTCCTTGAGCACGGGCTTCCAGACGAGCTTCACCGGCAGGTGCCCGGCGAGCTCCGCGTGGACGGCCTTGCTCTGCTCCTCGACCTGGCGCAG
Organism: Curtobacterium sp. MCPF17_021; assembly: GCF_003234605.2. Classification (NCBI taxonomy): domain Bacteria; kingdom Bacillati; phylum Actinomycetota; class Actinomycetes; order Micrococcales; family Microbacteriaceae; genus Curtobacterium; species Curtobacterium sp. MCPF17_021. The sequence continues at coordinate 2,899,575 of NZ_CP126252.1, forward strand.
GGTCTCCTCGCCGTAGAGCCCCTGGGAGCCGGTGAGGAACCAGACCTCGTAGCTGTCGAGCGTTTCCTGGGGGTCGACGTGCGTCGGGGTGTCCTGCGTCATCGCATGGCTCCTTCGGGGTTCTGTCCGTAGACGTTCTGGTAGCGATCGAAGAGTCGATCGATGTCTGCTTCGGGGATCGGGACGACCTCGCCGCCCTGCTGTGCGATGTGGACGGTCCGTGCCACGTCCTCGCACATCACGGCCGCCTTGACGGCGTCCTTCGCGTCCTTGCCGATCGTGAACACGCCGTGGTTCTGCATCAGGACCGCGCGGCTGCGGTGGCCGCTCAGGGTGTCGACGATGCCGTGGCCGATCGAGTCGTCGCCGATGATCGCGAACGGGCCGACCGGGATGGGGCCGCCGAACTCGTCCGCCATCGCCGTGATGACGCACGGGATCGCCTCGGCGCGGGCGGCCCATGCGGTCGCGTACGTCGAGTGGGTGTGCACGACGCCGCCGACCTCGGGCATGTTCCGGTACACGTAGGCGTGCGCGGCGGTGTCGCTGGACGGGCCGTGCTCGTTGCCCCAGCCCTCGGCCGGCACGCCGTCGAGGGTGCAGACGACCTGGTTCTCCGGCGTCAGGTCGTCGCTCGACACCCCGCTCGGCTTGATGACGAACAGGTCCGTGCCGGGCACGCGCTCGGAGACGTTGCCGCCGGTCCAGATCACGAGGCCGTAGCGGACGAGTTCGCCGTGCAGGCGCGCGACGCGCTCCCGCGTCGTCGCCACCGCCTGGCGTGTGGTCTCGTCGATCGCGTCCGTCATCGGGTCACTTCCTCTGTCTGGAGGCGCGGGTCGGCGCCGTCGGTCTCTTCGGTCGGTCCTGTGGTCGCGCTGGGGCGGGTCGCCGCCGCGGCGACGTCCTGCACGGGCAGTGCGGCCCGGTAGCGGTCCAGGTACGTCTGGAACCCGGCGACGTCCGCCGGCTCGGGTTCGGCCACGTGCACGGCGTCCCCGCCGAACACGGTGTCGGACAGGTAGTCGGCGAGCTGCTGGTCGGTGTGCTCGAGGTAGGCGGCCAGCACCGCGATCCCCCACGCGCCGCCTTCGCCCGCCGTCTCCTCGAGCGCGATCGGTACCCGCAGGGCCGCTGCGAGCAGACGCTGCGGGCTGCCGGGCGTGCGGAAGAGCCCGCCGTGCGCGGTCATCCGGTCCACCTGCACCTGTTCGCCGTGCAGGACGCCCATGCCGATGGCAAGCGTCGCGAAGGCGCCGTGCACCTCGGAGCGCACCAGGTTGCCGAGCGTGAAGCGTGCGCCGGGGGTGCGGAGCAGCAGGGGCCGGCCGTCCTCGACGTGGGTGACGGGTTCGCCGGCCAGGTAGTTGAAGGAGAGCAGGCCGCCGGCGTCGGGGTCGGTGTCGTCGGCGACGGCCTCGGCGAGGAGCGTGGCGTAGACGTCGTCGATGCCGATCGGGGTCGCGCCGGTCCGCTCGCTCGAGGCCTCGGCGAAGCGCCCGAACACCCGGGCCCAGCTCGCGATCTCGCTCGCGCCGTTGTTGCAGTGCACCATCGCCACGGCGTCGCCGGCCGGGGTGGTGACGACGTCGAGTTCCTCGTGCGCGGTGGTCAGCGGCTGCTCGAGCACGACCATCGCGAAGATGCTCGTGCCGACGCTGACGTTGCCGGTGCGCGGGGCGACGGCGTTCGTCGCGACCATGCCGGTGCCGGCGTCGCCCTCGGGCGGGCAGAGCGGTGCGCCGGGTTCGAGTGTGCCGGTCGGGTCGAGCCAGGCCGCGCCCTCGGGGGTCAGCTCACCGGCTTCGGTACCGGCGACGAGGACCTCGGGCAGCAGGGACCGCAGGTCCGGCACGCCGATCAGGTCCTGCGCGGTGGCGAGCATGGCGTGGTCGAAGTCCTTCGCGCCCGGGTCGCCGGGGCCGCTGTCGACGGGGCCGCCCTCGATCGGGAACATGCCGCTCGCGTCGCCGACGCCGAGCACGTTCCGGCCGGTCAGACGACGGTGGACGTAGCCGGCCAGGGTCGTCACACCGGCGATCTCGGCCACGTGCGGCTCGTCGTCGAGGACCGCCTGGTACAGGTGCGCGATCGACCACCGCAGCGGGATGTTGAACCCGAGGGCCTCGCTCAGGCGTTCGGCCGCGGGGCCGGTCGAGGTGTTGCGCCAGGTACGGAACGGCACGAGCAGCTCGCCCGCGGCGTCGAACGCCAGGTAGCCGTGCATCATCGCGCTCACGCCCGCCGCGCGGTAGGTGCTCGGGGCGACGCCGTACTGCGCCTCGACATCGGCCACCAGGGCGGCGTACGCGGCACGGAGTCCGGTCTCGACTGCCTCGAGCGAGTAGGTCCAGCGGCCGTCGACGTACTCGTTCTCCCACTCGTGGGAACCGGCCGCGATGGGTACCAGGTCCTCGTCCACCAGGCAGGCCTTGATGCGGGTGGAGCCGAGCTCGATCCCGAGTGTGGTGCGGCCGTCCACGATCCGCTGTCGGCGGTCGTCACCCATGTGTTCCTCCAGAACCTCGTCGTCCTCAGTGAGCGCTCACATCCTGGCACGTGAGCGCTCACTCGTGCAACGCCGCGGCGCGCCGCCGGTGCGCCCGTCCCGCCAGCGGTCGAAACACCCCGCTCAGTTCCCCCGACCGGTCACGAACCGTCGTCCGGCGCTTCCGCAGCCGACCATTCCTGACCACTCGACGTCCCACGCGCGACGGGTCGTGACCGCGCGACGAACGAGGCCGGCGACGACGTGCGACCACCGCAACACCGCACCCGCGCAAGTCCCGACCACCCGCTGCCCCGCATTCGTGCAAGTCCCGACCACCCGCTGCCCCGCACCCGCGCATGTCCCGACCACTCACTGCCCCGCACCCGCGCAAGTCCCGACCACCGACTCTCGGAACCCGCGACACCCCGAACTGCGGCGCTCGGGACGGTCACGACACCCCGCTGCCTCCCCTCCGCGCGGTCACGAAGTGTCGGCTGGAGGGGCGCCGAGCGACGAGTCGTGACCGCTCGACCACGGCGGACGGGGTGTTGTGACCGCTCGACCACCAGCACGAGCACCAGCACCAGCACCAGCACCAGCGAGGTCGCACGACACGCCGCAACCGGTCCGCCGAGGTCGCACGAAATGCCACCGGACGGCACGACGCGCGGCAGTTCGCGCGACCTCGCAAGCCCCGAGCCCCGACCGCCGACCGCCGACCCCCGAGCCCCGAGCGCGCCCTACGCGCCGACGGTGCTCTCGCGGATGACGAGCGACGGGGTGACAGCCGCCGACGACGCCGTCCCGCCGTCGATCAGGGCGAGGAGCGCCTGCCCCGCGACGCGTCCGAGCTCCTCGAGCCGCAGGTCCACGGTGGTCAGCGGCGGCCTCGAGGCGAGCGCCATCACGTCCCAGTCGTCGAACCCCGTGACCGCGACGTCTCCGGGCACCGAACGCCCGAGTTCCCGCAGCCGGTCGCACACGCCCCGGGCGATCTGGTCGCTGCCGCAGACGATCGCATCGACGTCGGGCGACTCCCGAGCCAACACGTCCACGGCCTGCCGCCCCCAGCGCTCCGACCACTCGCCGTACAGCGGGTCGGTGACCAGGTGCGGCCCGAGGACCGACGCGGCACCGGCGACCCGTCGTGCCGCGGACCGGTGCCGCGCCGGCCCCGTCACGATCGCGACCCGCTGCCGCCCGAGCGAGCGCACGTGCGAGGCGACGAGTGCCGAACCGGCGGCGTCGTCGAGGGTGATCGACACGTCGGCGTCGTCGGTCGAGGGCGTGAAGGCGTAGACGACCGGGATCGAAACGTCGATCGGGGGCCGGGCGTCGGCGGAGCGGCCGGTCACGATGATGCCGTCGACGCCGCGGGCCGCCAGGGAGCGCAGGTAGTGGGCCTCGCGGACGTGGTCGTCGCGGGTGTCGCACAGCAGGACGGCCATCCGTCCGGCGGACAGGGCATCCTCGGCACCGAGCAGCACCGGGATCGAGAACCGTCCGAACGAGTCGGTGGTGATCATGCCGACGGTGTAGGTCCGCCCGGATGACAGCGCACGGGCCCGGGCATCGCCGACGAACCCGAGCTTCTCGGCGGCTTCCTTCACCCGCAGCCGGGTGGTGTCCCGCAGCTGCCCGGTGCCGTTCAGCGCCTTCGACGCGGTGCCGATCGACACCCCGGCGAGCGCCGCCACGTCGGTGATCCGGATCGGCTGTCCGGTGCGTTCGAGCGTCACGGCAACCACCTTTCCGACGATCAGGGCGTGCCGACGACCTTACACAAAAGCGCCGGAATGCTCTTGCGCGACGTGCGCCCCGTGTCGTAGCGTCCACCGCAGAAACCGTTTTCCGGATGGCCAGCTCCATCCGGACGGTGCCAGTCACATCGCAAGGAGGCGACATGACCACCACGCTCGCGACCGATCGCGGCGCGCACACCGCGACCCCGGTCCTCCCGACCGCCGACGCACACCTCACGCTCCGGCCGCTGCCGACCGGCGACGCCCGGATCACCGGCGGCTTCTGGGCGCTCCGCCAGGAGCGCAACGGCCGCGACGCCGTCCGCAGCGGCTACCAGCAGCTCGAGACGGCCGGCAACTTCCGCAACCTCCGCATCGCCGCGGGACTCGAGGAGGGCGAGGCCGTCGGCCCGATCTTCATGGACTCCGACGTGGCGAAGTGGCTCGAGGCCGTGGCCTGGGAGTACGGCCGCGCCCCCGCCGAGGACCTGCTCGACCTGCAGCGCGAGGTCACCGCCCTGTACGCCCGGGCACAGGCCGACGACGGGTACCTCGACTCCGTCCAGCAGGTCCGCGGGAAGGGCGAGCGGTACACGGACCTCAAGTGGAGCCACGAGATGTACTGCGCCGGGCACCTGTACCAGGCGGCCGTGGCCCAGCACCGTGCGACGGGCGACACCGGTCTGCTCGACGTCGCGATCAAGAACGCCGACCACCTGGTCCGCACGTTCGGCGAGGGCACCGCACCGGACGGCACGCCGAAGACGCGCGACGTCGACGGCCACCCCGTCGTCGAGATGGGCCTGGTCGAGCTGTACCGGGAGACCGGCAACCGTGACTACCTCGACCTGGCGCACTGGTTCGTCGACGCCCGCGGGCACGGCATCATCGAGCGCGCCGGCGGCGAGCCGACGTACTTCTCCGACCGGGTGCCGAGCCGGCAGGCCACGACCGTCGAGGGGCACGCCGTGCGCGCCGTGTACCTGGCTGCGGGTGCCGTGGACGTCGCGATCGAGACCGGGGACACCGAGCTCCTCGCCGCGAGCGAGACGCAGTTCGCGGACATGATGGCGACGAAGGCCTTCATCACCGGCGGCCTCGGGGCGCGCTGGGACTGGGAGGCATTCGGCGACCCGTACGAGCTGCCGACCGACCGCGGCTACGCCGAGACCTGCGCAGCCATCGGCGGCGTGCAGTGGGCCTGGCGGCTGCTGCTCGCCACCGGCAAGCCGGTCTACGCCGACGCGATCGAGCGCCTGCTCTACAACGCGTTCCTCGCCGGGGTGAGCCTGGCCGGCACCGAGTACTTCTACGTGAACCCGCTGCAGCAGCGCGACCACGCCCACCAGGACGAGAACCGCTCCCCCGCCCACGGGCGCCGCGGCTGGTTCGACTGCGCCTGCTGCCCGCCGAACATCATGCGCACCTTCGCGAGCCTCGACGGCTACCTGGCGACCGCGACCGACGGCGGGCTGCAGGTCCACCAGTACGCCACCGCCGACCTCGGCCCGGTGCGGGTCGAGACCGACTACCCGCACGAGGGCCGCGTCCGCGTCACGGTCACCGAGGACGGCCCGCTCGCCCTGGGTCTGCGGATCCCGGCCTGGTCGGACACCACGACCGTCACGGGTCCGGACGGGTCCGCGAACCCCGCGGCGGGCACGCTGCACGTCGTCGACCGCGAGTGGTCGGCGGGCGACACCGTCGAGCTCGTCTTCGACACGACGCCGCACCGCTACGTCGCCGACGCCCGCATCGACGCCGCCCGCGGGCAGGTCGCGATCGAGCGCGGCCCGCTCGTGTACGCGGTCGAGCAGGCGGACCAGCAGGGCTTCACGGTCGACGACCTGACGGTCGACGCGGATGCGCCGATCACCGAGGAGCGCCGCGACGACCTGCTCGACGGCGTCGTCACGCTGCGGATCCCGGGGCACGCCCCGGTCGAGCACGTGCAGCCGGCCTGGCCGTACCAGCGTCTGGACGCGACCCGGTCTGGAGGCGCGGACCACGCCGGAGACGCGACCAGCGTCGACGACGTGGCCGGTCCGCAGGGCGCCACCACGGGCCTCCAGGCCGGTCGCGACGTCACCGCGATCGCCGTCCCGTACTACGCGTGGGCCAACCGGGGAGCGGCGCCGATGCGCGTCTGGCTCCCGCTGGCGCGGTGACCGGCGTGGACCGCCGTGCGTTCCTCGTCGGCGGCGTCGCCGGCGGGGCCGCCCTCGCCCTGGCCGGGTGCTCCGGCACCCTGCCGAAGGTCGTCGCGAAGCCCGCGAGCTTCGGGAAGAACGCGACCGGCACCGTGCAGGTGTGGTGCCGGTCGGCGACCCAGGCCGGCCTGACGTCGGCCGTCGCCGGGTTCAACAAGGCGAACCCGGCGCTGCAGGTCCAGCTGACGCCCGTGCCGGACGCGCAGTACGTGACCAAGCTCGCGACCGCGATCCGCGGGGGTGAGCCGCCGGACGTCGTCGACATCGACGACATCAACTCGCAGCTGTTCATCTTCCGCGAGGCGTTCGCCGACCTGACCGACGTGGTCAAGAGCCTGGACTACTTCGACGCGATCTCGCCGGGGCACCTGCGCCTGCTCGAGTACCGCGACCGGTACTACGGCCTGCCCTACCTGGCCGACAACTCGCAGCTGTTCGTGAACACCGAGCTGTTCGAGCGAGCGGGCCTCGACGTCGAGGAGTCGACGAAGGACCTGTCCACGCTGCTCGACGCGGCGAAGGCCATCCGGAAGCTCGACGACGACGTGTACGGCTGGTCGATCTCCGGCAACGCCGCCGGCATCATCGGCTTCGTCACGCAGCCGCACGTCTGGGCGACCGGGGTCGACATGATGACCGGCGAGGTGGGATCCCAGCGGGCGAACATCACCGGCAACGAGGCCCTCGAACGCATGCTCGAGTTCTACAGGCAGCTCTGGAAGGACGGCGTGCTGTCGAAGGCGACGTACTCCGACGCCGGCACCACGTGGGGTGCCGACTTCCGGGCCGGCAAGGTGGGGATCTTCCCGACCTCGTACGGGGCGACCGTGCCCGCGGCCACCAAGGCGATGCGCGCGAAGATGCAGACGGTGCTCATCCCGTCGTGGGACGGCCAGCGGTCGTTCTTCGACGGCGGCGACAACATGTGCATCCCGAACGGGGCGGCGAACCCGTCCGGTGGGTGGGCGTTCATGCAGTACGCGAACGGCCTCCAGCAGCAGCAGGCGCTGCCGGACGGCGGGTACTTCCCGACGCGGTCCGACGCCGCCACCCCGGAGTACCGCAAGCGGTTCCCACTGGCGTACGGGCCGCTCGACGCCATCGACAAGGGCTACGCACCGCAGACGCTGGCGTACAACCTGCTCAACAACCAGCCGTCGTCGCCGTACTTCGCGATGTTCCGGGAGGCCGTGTTCGGGTCGGGGAGCGCTGCCGCCATGCGGACGGCGCAGTCCGACTACCAGCGGATCCTCGACCAGGTGCAGGCCTGAGCCTGCCTGCCTGTCTTCTCCGCTCGTCTCGCTCGTCTCGCTCTTGTTGATGCACAGAGAGGTGCACGCATGTCGACCATCTCCACCCGGCGCCCCGCCGCCCGGACCGGCCCGGGCCGTCCCACCGTGGGCCGCGGCCCGGGGCGCGGCGGCTCCGTCCGGACCCGCAACTCGCTCACCCACCCGCCGCGCACCGGCGCCGTCCTCGTCGCCCCGGCGATCCTGTTCGTCGCCGTCTTCGTGCTCGTGCCGCTCGTGTTCGCGCTCTACATCTCGTTCACGAACTGGCCCCTGATCGGCCCGTACCGGTTCATCGGGCTGCAGAACTACCTGACGCTGTTCCAGGACCCGACGTTCGTGCACGCGATCGGCTACACGCTGCTGTACACGGCGATCGTGACCCTGCCGATCCTGGCGCTCGGGTACTTCCTCGCCGTGCTCGTGCGGGCCCGTCGCCGTGGCAGCACGATCCTGCGGACGGTGTTCTTCCTGCCGTACGTGGTCGGGCTGACGACGCTCTCGTTCATGCTCGTGCTCGAGGCGCAGCCGAACTCGGGGGCCGTCAACATGGTGCTCCGCTGGCTCGGGATCACCGACGGCAGCACCGCGTGGCTCGTGAACGGTCCGCTGGCGACGCTGCTCATCTGCGTGCTCGTGGTCTGGGCGGTGTCCGGGCTGACCATGGTGCTGCTCATGTCGGCGATGCAGGGCGTCCCCGACGAGGTCTACGAGTCGGCGCAGCTCGAGGGGGCCTCCTGGTGGCAGACCGAACGCCTCATCACGTTCCCGATGATCCGCTCGACCGTCGCGCTGAGCGTCATCATCTCGGTGATCGGCTCGCTGCTCGCCTTCAACCAGTTCTACATCCTGACCCAGGGCGGACCGGGGACCGAGACCACGACGATCGTCAACGCGATCTACAACCGCGGGTTCGTGAACCTGCAGCTCGGGGCCGCGACCGCCCAGTCGATCGCCCTCGTCGTGGTGATCGCCGCCGTGACGGTGTTCCAGTTCTGGGCACTGCGAGAGAAGGACTGACGCCATGAGCACCACGACCTCCCGTGCGGCCCTCGCGGCGCCGGACCTGTCCACCAGGACCCTGACCACCACGGGCGACGGCCGACGTCGGCGCCACCAGCAGGGCAGCGTCCAGCACCCCCGCGACACCACCGTCAAGCGCACCCTGTACGCGATCGCCGGCATCGGTTCCGCGCTCGTGTTCGGCGTCCCACTCATCTGGTCGATCCTGCGGGCGTTCCAGTCCGAGGCCGTCATCACGCAGGCCCCCGACCCGGCGACGTTCTTCCAGCTCGGGTGGCAGAACTTCGCCGCCGTGTTCGCTTCGTCATCGCACCTGCTCACCGGCGTCGTGAACTCGCTCATCGTGTCGATCGCCACGGCGGTGCTGACCGCGGTGATCGCGACGATGGCGGGCTACGGGTTCGCGCGCTTCCGGTTCCGGGGCGCCGGGCTCGTGTTCGGCCTGGTGCTGCTGACGATGATGGTGCCGTTCCAGGCCATCCTCACGCCGCTGTACCTCGAGATGAACGCCATGGGGCTGACGAACTCGCTGCTCGGGCTCGTGCTGTTCTACACGACCGTGAACCTGCCGTTCGGGGTGTTCGTGATGCGGAACGCGTTCGAGTCGATCCCCACCGAGCTCGAGGATTCGGCCTTCGTCGACGGGGCCTCGCGCTTCCGGGTCGTCGTGTCGGTGCTCCGCCCGCTGCTCCTGCCCGGGGCGGCGACCGCGGCGCTCTACGCGTTCCTGGCGTCGTGGACGGAGTTCCTCGGAGCCCTGACGTTCCTGACGAAGGACTCGCTGTACACGCTGCCGGTCGCGCTGCTCAACCTGCAGACCGGTGCGTACGGGCAGGTGTCGTACGGCAACCTCGTCGCCGGGTCGGTGGTGGCGATGATCCCGTGCATCGCGCTGTACGTCGGGTTGCAGAGGTTCTACGTCGCCGGGCTGTCGTCCGGGGCGTTGAAGGGCTGACGGTCGGGTCAGCTCGGGGTCGTGCACGGCTTCGCACCGTGCGCGGCCCCTCGGTCGGTGCGGGGTTGTGCGCGGCTTCGCACCGTGCGCGGCCGCTCGGTCGGTGCGGGGTTGACCGCTCGGTGCGGGACTGTAGCGCCGCACCGAGCGATCAACCTCGCACCGGCCGCACAACGCCGCACCGTGCGCCGCGGGCCCGCGCAGGGAAGAACCTCGCACCACCCGCACACCGCCGCACGGTGCGAGGGGGCGCTACGTGCTGCGCCGCACCACCAGCTCGGGCGCGAGCAGCGTCTCGTCGCGGGGCTCTCCCTCGACCAGGGCCCGCACGGTGTCGAGCACCCGCTCCCCCATCGCCCGGAAGTCCTGCCGCACGGTGGTCAGCGGCGGCGTGAAGTGCGCCGCCTCGGGGACGTCGTCGAACCCCACGACCGCGATGTCGTCGGGCACACGCAGCCCCTCGTCGGCGAAGGCGTGCAGCACCCCGAGCGCCATCTGGTCGTTGCCCGCGAAGACGGCGTCGACCGTCCCCACGTCGATGTGCCGGGCGGCCGCGAAGCCGCTCGCCGGGGTCCAGTCGCCCTCGAGCACGACCGGTTCGAGCCCGGCGTCCTGCATGATCCGCACGTAGGTGGCCCGGCGCACCTCGGACTCCTGCGACACGTGCGGCCCGGCGATGTGCACGATCCGACGGTGTCCGCGGTCGAACAGGTGCTGCATGACGAGCGAGGTGCCGGCCGCCTGGTCGATGGCGACGGCGGCGACGCTCGGCGCGACCGGGGTCCGGACGGCGTCTCGTTGCACCGCGTTCGACACCACGACGGGCACCGTGACCGGCACGGTGAGCGATGCGAGGGCGTCGAGCACCCGGTTGTCGGCGGCGACCAGCACGATCGCGGCGACGTCCTGTGCGAGCAGCGTGGTGAGCGCCCCGGACAGGTCGGACGGCCGCGGTTCCTCGGGCAGGGTCGACAGCAGCACGTGGTAACCGGCGGAGCGGGCCGCCCGTTCGAAGCCGATCGAGGTGCTCGACGGACCGTACAGCGCGTCGCCGGCGGTGATGATGCCGAGCGCCTTGCTCCGCCCGCCGGCGAGCGCCCGGGCGGCGGCGCGGGGCCGGTACCCGAGCTCGGTGACGGCGTCGGTGACCTGCGTCCGGAACTGCTCGCGGACGGTCGGATCGCCGTTGATCACGCGGGAGACGGTCTGGTGGGACACGCCGGCGCGTTCGGCGACGTCGAAGATCGTCGGGGCCTTCCGGCGCTTGCCGCCCCTGCCCTCGGGGGCGGTCGTGGTGCTCACGTGGCCAACCGTACCGCTCGGTCCGGTCGCCGCGGCAAGATCACGAAACGGCGGTGCTGAGTTGACACCCCGTCACGGAACCCACAAGATGTGAGCGCTCACACGAGCGCATCCCACGGGGCACAGCAGCCCCGGCACCCGACCGCGTCGAGGACGACGCGAAGGAACAGAGGTACTTCGATGATGAAGCGCAGGATCATCGCGGGCGTCGCAGCCGTCGGCATCGCGATCTCGCTGGCCGCTTGCTCGGCCGGCGGCCGTGCGTCCACCGATGGTGGCGGCAGCGGCGACAACAAGGGCGCCCTCGTCGGCGTCGCCATGCCCACCAAGGTCTCCGAGCGGTGGATCAAGGACGGCAACGCCGTCAAGAGCGACCTCGAGAAGGCCGGCTACAAGGTCGACCTCGAGTACGGCGACAACAAGGTCCAGCAGCAGGCCCAGCAGGTCAGCAACATGATCACCAAGGGCGCGAAGGTCCTGATCATCGCGTCGATCGACGGTGGCGCGCTCTCCGACCAGCTCGACGCCGCCGCCAAGGCCGGCATCAAGGTGATCTCGTACGACCGCCTGCTCACGGGCAACAAGAACGTCGACTACTACGTGTCCTTCGACAACGAGAAGGTCGGCGTCGACCAGGCGAACAGCCTGCTCACCGGCCTGGGCGTGCTCGACGCGGACGGCAAGAAGACCGGCGAGAAGGGCCCCTTCAACATCGAGGTCTTCGCCGGTTCGCTCGACGACAACAACGCCGGGTTCTTCTTCAACGGCGCCATGAAGACGCTCAAGCCGTACCTCGAGGACGGCACGCTGAAGATCCAGTCCGGCCAGGACGAGCTGTCCCAGGCCGCGACGCAGCAGTGGGACCCGGCCACGGCCAAGGCCCGCATGCAGAACCTGATCGCGAAGTCCTACTCGGGCGGCACCACGCTCGACGGCGTGCTCTCGCCGTACGACGGCATCTCGATCGGCATCATCTCGGCGCTCCAGGGCGCCGGGTACGGCACGAGCGACCGTCCGCTCCCGACGGTCACGGGCCAGGACGCCGAGGCCGCCTCGGTCAAGTCGATCATCGCCGGCCAGCAGTACTCGACGATCTACAAGGACACGCGCAAGCTCGCCAAGCAGTCCGTCACCATGGCCGAGGACCTGCTCACCGGCAAGGACCCCGAGGTCAACGACACGAAGAGCTACGACAACAAGGTCAAGGTCGTCCCGACCTTCCTGTTCCAGCCGACGGTCGTCACGAAGGACAACTACAAGGAAGTCCTCGTGGACTCCGGGTACTACACCGAAGCCGACCTGAAGTAGTCAGGCCCATCTCACGGACCGGAGGCGCGGTGCCAGCCCGCACCGCGCCTCCAGTCCGTCTCCACCAGCGCGCGCACGCGCGCACGACGGAAAGGCGTCCACATGGCGGACACCATCCTCGAGATGCGGGACATCACCAAGACGTTCCCCGGCGTCAAGGCCCTGCAGGGTGTCTCGATCGAGGTCGAGCGCGGCCAGGTCCACGCGATCTGCGGCGAGAACGGCGCGGGCAAGTCGACGCTCATGAAGGTGCTGTCGGGTGTCTACCCGGCCGGCTCCTTCGACGGCGAGATCCTGCTCGACGGCGAACCCGTGCGGTTCGCGAACATCAACGACTCCGAGGCTGCGGGCGTCGTCATCATCCACCAGGAGCTGGCGCTCAGCCCCTTCCTGTCGATCGCCGAGAACATCTTCCTCGGCAACGAGCAGTCCAAGGGCGGCTTCATCGACTGGAACAAGACGAACCTGACGGCCGCCGAGCTGCTCAAGCGCGTCGGGCTGAAGGACAACCCCGTCACCAAGGTCGTCGACCTCGGTGTCGGCAAGCAGCAGCTCGTCGAGATCGCGAAGGCGCTCTCGAAGGAGGTGAAGCTCCTCATCCTCGACGAGCCCACCGCCGCGCTGAACGACGACGACTCCGCGCACCTGCTCGAGCTCATCCGCTCGCTGCAGGCCGAGGGGATGACGGCGATCATCATCAGCCACAAGCTCAACGAGATCAAGGCGATCGCGGACAAGGTCACGATCATCCGCGACGGCAAGACCATCGAGACGCTCGACATGCGGGCCGACGACGTGTCCGAGGACCGGATCATCCGCGGGATGGTCGGCCGTGACCTGTCGAACCGGTACCCCGAGCGCGAGAACCCCGTCATCGGCGAGGAACTGCTGCGGATCGAGGACTGGACCGTCCACCACCAGCTCGACTCGTCGCGCGAGATCATCCACCAGGCCAACCTCAACGTCCGCGCCGGCGAGGTCGTCGGCATCGCCGGGCTCATGGGCGCCGGCCGCACGGAACTCGCGATGAGCGTCTTCGGGCAGTCCTACGGCACCGGCATCAGCGGCACCGTCTACAAGCGCGGCACCCCGATCAAGACGCACACCGTCTCGCAGGCGATCGACAACGGCATCGCCTACGTCACCGAGGACCGCAAGCGGTACGGCCTGAACCTGATCGACGACATCAAGCGGAACATCTCCGGGTCGGCACTCGGCAAGCTCGCCAACTGGGGCTTCGTGAACTCCTCGGAGGAGACCACCGTCGCGACCCAGTTCCTCAAGAGCCTCAACATCAAGGCGCCGAACGTCGACGTCGTGACGGGGAAGCTCTCCGGCGGGAACCAGCAGAAGGTCGTCCTGTCGAAGTGGATGTACGCCGACCCCGACGTGCTCATCCTCGACGAGCCGACCCGCGGCATCGACGTCGGCGCGAAGTACGAGATCTACACGATCATCAACCAGCTCGCCGACCAGGGGAAGGCGGTCATCGTGATCTCCTCCGAGCTCCCCGAACTGCTCGGCATCTGCGACCGCATCTACACCCTCTCCGAGGGCACCATCACGGCCGACGTCCCGCGCGCCGAGGCGACGCCCGAGGTCCTCATGCAGTACATGACCCAGGAACGGGAGACCCCTGTCAATGAACGCGCTTAAGTCCGCCGTCGGCTACCTCACCGGGCAGCTCCGACAGATCGGCCTGTTCATCGCGCTGATCGTCATCGTCATCTTCTTCCAGGTGACCACGAACGGCATCACGCTGGCCCCGATCAACGTCTCGAACCTGATCGTCCAGAACAGCTACATCCTCATCCTGGCCATCGGCATGGTCATGGTCATCATCGCCGGCCACATCGACCTGTCGGTCGGCTCGGTGGTCGCCTTCACCGGTGCCATGGCCGGCGTGATGATCACGCAGTGGAACATCCCGTGGCCGATCGCGGTCGTCCTCTGCCTGGTGGTCGGTGCACTCGTCGGCGCCTGGCAGGGGTTCTGGATCGCCTACTTCGGGATCCCGGCGTTCATCGTGACGCTGGCGGGCATGCTCGCGTTCCGCGGCGCGGCGCAGATCGTCCTGCAGAACCAGCAGATCTCGCCGTTCCCCGCCGGCTTCCGCTCGCTCGGCTCCGGCTTCCTGCCGTCCTTCGGCACCACCGGGTACGAGCCGCTCACGATGATCCTCGGCTTCGCCGCCGCGGCCGTCATGGTGATCGCGGCGTTCCGCGGTCGCATCACGCGTCGCAAGTACCAGCTGGAGAGCGAGCCGTTCGCCTGGTTCATCGTGAAGACGGCCTTCGGCGCCGTGCTCGTGATCTACGTGGCGCTCCTGCTCGCCAGCTACAACGGCACCCCGATCGTGCTCGTCGTGCTCGGCGCCCTCGTGGTGATCTACTCGGTCGTCATGCGGAGCGCGGTGTTCGGCCGCCACATCTACGCGATCGGTGGCAACGCCCTGGCCGCGCAGCTGTCGGGTGTGAAGACGAAGCGCGTCACGTTCCTGCTCTTCGTCAACATGGGAGTCATCTCGGCCCTGGCGGGCGTGGTCTTCACCGGCCAGCTCAACCTGGCGGCACCGGGCGCGGGCAACGGCTTCGAGCTCGACGCCATCGCTGCCGTCTTCATCGGTGGCGCGGCCGTCACCGGTGGCATCGGCACCGTGCCGGGAGCCATCGTCGGTGGTCTGATCATCGGTCTGCTGAACAACGGCATGTCGATCCTCGGTGTCGGCACCGAGTTCCAGTCCCTGATCAAGGGCCTGGTGCTGCTCGCCGCCGTCGCGTTCGACGTGTTCAACAAGCGCCGGGCGGCGTCCGCGCGCAAGTAGCGGTGTTCGCGTTCGCGCGTTCGCGCGTGTTCGCGCGTGTTCGCGCGTGTTCGCTTCGTGAGCAGAAACGGTCGGGTCCTCGATGGGGACCCGACCGTTTCTGCTCACGATCGCGACAGGACGGCCCAACCCCCGGCCGGGAGGCGCAGGGTCCCGTCCCCGAGATCGGCCCCGCCCGCCTCGACCTGCGTCGCGTCGGCCACGGGCACCTCGACGGGGTCGTCCGACAGGTTCAGGGCGGTCACCACGGCGGCGTCCGCCGTCGCGGTCCGCAGCACCACGGCGGTGTTGGTCAGGTGCACGACGTCGGTGTGTGCGCGGTGCAGCCACGGGTTCCGGCGTCGCAGGGCGATGAGCGCCTCGTACGCGTGGGTCAGGTCCGTCAGCTCCGGCACCTCGGCCGGGAACGCCGGGCGGACCGCGTCGTCGCCGCCCTCACGTTCCTCCTTCACCCCGGTCCAGCCGTACTCGTCGCCCGCGTAGACCACGGGGGTCCCCGCCACCGTGAACAGCACCGCGGCGGCGTGCCCGGCGAACCGCTCCCCTACCGCGCTCGCGATCCGGGTGACGTCGTGGTTGCCGACGAACGTGGTCGGGGCGAAGGTGGCCAGCAGCGCGTCGTGCCGCTCGATCGCGTGCGCGAGCTCGTGGCCGTTGCGGTCCGCGATGCCGTGCCAGATCCCCTGCCACAGCTCGTACTGGGTCAGCGAGTCCATCGTCGAGTCGCGTGCGATCGCCGCAGCGTCACCGTGGATCACCTCGCCGCTGAACCAGGCGTCCGGGAACCGCTCCCGCACCCGCGGCAGCACCCGCGCCCAGAACGCCGGCGGCACCGCGTACGCCGCGTCGAGCCGCCAACCGTCGACGCCGCGGGCCAGCCAGTGCGTCATGACCTGCACCACGAGGTCCTCGGTGGCACGGCTGTCGTGGTCGAGCGCGACGAGGATGTCGTGGCCCTCGAACAGTCCGACGGGCACGGGCTGCCCCGGCTGCCACCCGGACCAGTCGATGGCGAACAGGTCGGCGGTCGGCGCCTCCGGGCCGTGATCGGACAACACGGTGAAAGCCGGGTGCTCACGGCCGACGTGGTTGAACACCCCGTCCAGCAACACCCGCACGCCCCGCTCGTGCGCCGCGGCGACCAGGGCGTCGAAGTCGGAGTCGTCGCCCAGGCGCGGGTCGATGCGGCAGTGGTCGACCGTGTCGTACCCGTGGGTCGAGCTCGCGAACACCGGGCCGAGCAACAGGCCGTTCAGACCGAGGTCGACGACGTGGTCGAGCCACCCGGTCAAGCGGTCGAGGCGGTGTTCGAGCGGACGCTCCCCCACCGGTGACGCAGGGCGGACCTCGGCGCCGACGAAGCCGAGCGGGTAGACGTGCCACCACATCACGTGCTGGACCCAGGCCGGCTCGGACGGACGGGCGGGGGCGGTGTCGGGGTTCACCGCTCCGATGCTGCCAGGCGCACCTGGACCGTGTGCGTGGTCGCTGTGTGCCGCCCCGCCGAGCAGGACGAGGATGGGGCCATGGGACGGGCGATCAGGACGGAAGCCGATGCGTCGGCATCGGAGTCGACACACGCCGAACGGACCTGCGCCTCGTGCGGGCGACGGATGCCGTCCTCCGCGGCTCCGGAGGCGAAGTGGTGTTCCGGAGCCTGCCGTCGACACGGCCTCGACGACACCGACCGGGCCCTCGAGCAGCGCATCGACGAACTGCTCGCGGCACGGGCGCGGACCTCGAGCATCTGCCCGTCCGAGGTCGCACGCTCACTCGACCCGGACGACTGGCGACCGCTGATGGAGCCCGCACGTCGAGCCGCCCGGCGCATGGTCGCGCGCGGCGAGGTCGAGATCACCCAGGGCGGGTCCGTCGTGGACCCGTCGACCGCCAAGGGCCCGATCCGCATCCGCCGTCCGCGGTGAGGGAACACGTGTCGTCCAACGTCGGTTGCATCGAAGGATGACTGCAACCGGATCGACCGAACAGACCTCTGCCCGCCGCGAAGCCCTGGTCGTCGGAGCCAGTGGCATCACCGGTTCCGCCCTGGTGCGACACCTGCTCGACCTGGGCTGGGACGTGACGGCGCTCTCCCGCCGACCGCTCGCCGAACAGGGTGTCCGGACCGTCGCGGCCGACCTGCGCGACCCCGAGAGCCTGGCGGCCGCACTCGCCGACGAACGCCCGACGCACGTCTTCTTCACCGCGTGGCAGCGGCAGGACACCGAGGCGGAGAACATCCGCGTCAACGGCGGCATGGTCCGCGACCTGCTCGCGGCGCTGTCGCACGCTCCGCTCGAGCACGTCGCCCTGGTCACCGGCCTGAAGCACTACCTCGGCCCGTTCGAGGCGTACGCCGCCGGCGAGATGCCCGACACCCCCTTCCACGAGGAGGAACCGCGCCTCGACACCCCGAACTTCTACTACGCGCAGGAGGACGAGCTCTTCGCCGCAGCCGAGCGCCAGGGGTTCACCTGGTCCGTGCACCGCTCGCACACCGTGATCGGGCACGCGGTCGGCAACGCCATGAACATGGGCCTCACACTCGCCGTGCAGGCCACGCTGGCGAAGGAACTCGACCTGGACTTCGTGTTCCCGGGCAGCGAGGCGCAGTGGAACGGCCTGACGGACATGACCGACGCCGGCATCCTCGCCGAGCACATGGTGTGGGCCTCGACGTCACCCGAGGGTGCGGACGAGCCGTTCAACATCGTCAACGGTGACGTCTTCCGGTGGCGCTGGATGTGGCCGCGCCTGGCAGCGCACCTCGGCGTCGACCCCGCGCGCGTGGTGGGCTATGAGGACGCTCCGCGACCGCTCGAGGAGCAGATGGCGCCGTACGAGTCCGAGTGGGCTGGCATCGCCGAGCGCCACGGACTCGCCGAGGCCGACATCACCCGGCTCGCCTCGTGGTGGCACACCGACGCCGACCTCGGTCGAGCGATGGAGGTCGTCACCGACATGGGGAAGAGCCGCGACGCCGGCTTCACGGCGTTCCGCCGGACCGAGCGGGCCTTCGCGGACCTGTTCGCCCGGTACCGGGCGGACCGCCTCATCCCCTGATCGGCGAGGTCGCCGATCAGAAGGCGTACCGGATCCGGCAGGACGGCAGGTGCTCGGCCACGAGTTCGCGGAAGCGCTCGACGAGCTGCCCCTTCATGCCGGACCGGTAGCGCACGTTCACGGCACCGTTCTGGGACACCTTCTGCTCCTGCAGGTCCGGACGCCACAGCAGGTCCTCGGCCTTGGGGTGCCACCCGAGGTTGACCTCGTGCAGGGGCTGGTTGTGGGTCAGGAAGATCACCTCGGCCGCGAGCTGCGCCTTGGCGGCCGGGGACAGCACGTCGTCGACCTGCCGGAGCATCTCGGCCCAGTCTGACTCCCACGTCGGCGTGAGGATGACCGGCGAGAAGTTCAGGTGGACCTCGTACCCGGCGTCGACGAAGTCGTTCACCGCGGCGATGCGCTCGGCGATCGGGCTCGTACGGATGTCCGTGACCTTCGCGGTCTCGTGCGGCATCAACGAGAAACGGATCCGGGTCCGACCCATCGGGTCCCAGTCGAGCAGGTCGCGGTTGACGTACTTCGTGGCGAACGAGGCCTTGGCCGTCGGGGTCATCCGGAACAGGTCGCAAAGGTCGCGGACGTTGTCGCTGATCATCGCGTCGACCGAGCAGTCGCTGTTCTCGCCGATGTCGTAGACCCAGGCTTCCGGGTCGCACTGGTTCGGTTCGGTCTTCGGCCCCTCCTTGGCGATGTTCCGCGCCACGTGCTTGGTGATCTGGTCGATGTTCGCGAACACCGTCACCGGGTTGCTGTAGCCCTTGCGCCGCGGAACGTAGCAGTAGGCGCACGCCATCGCGCAGCCGTTCGCGGTGGACGGTGCGATGAAGTCGGCGGAGCGACCGTTCGGCCGGGTCACCAGCGACTTCTTCACACCGAGCACGAGCGCCTCGGTCTTGATCCGCACCCAGCGCTGGACGTTCCGTTCGTCGCCGTGCACCTCGGGGATGTTCCAGTGCGACTCGACCGGGACGATCTCGGCGTCAGGCCAGCGCCCGACGATCTCCTGCCCACGCTGCAGTTCGAGGGCGGCCGGCTCGGCGTAGATGCGCCGGACGTCGAGCATCGGGCGGACGCGTTCGTGGCTCATCGACTCCTGTCTACCCGGCACCACCGACGGTGCAGACTCGCACCATGACCGCCGAACCCGACGACCACTTCTTCGTCGTGGACGGCCGACGCTGGCGCCGCACCGACCCCGCCCTGCCCGCGGAACTCGCCGCCGCACTCCGCTCCCACCTGGGCCGCGGGCGCAACGCCGTGAAGACCGCGAAGCGCGCGGGCGACGACGAGGCCCTGGCGGCGGCGCGGCACCGGAACGGCGTGGCCAAGCACGGCCTGGGCGAACGCGGCCCCGAGTGGTGGACCCGCCCCGAGGCCGACCGGATCGCCGATGCCGAGCAGGCCCTCGCCGACCTGGACGCTCTGCCGTGACGACGATCCGTCCACCGCGCCCGGATCGCATCCTGAACCTCATCGTGTTCGGCCCGGTGATGATCGGGACGGGAGTCGCACTCGCGGGCGTGGCCTTCGTGCCCGGAGCATCGGCGCGGGTGTTCGTCTTCGTCCTCGGTGTCGCCTTCATCGCCGGCGGGACCTGGGCCACGGCCAGGCTCCGACGCGTCGCCGTGCACCTGTGCGACGACACCCTCCGGTACTCCGGCTTCCTCTCGTCCTGGACCGCCCCGCGTGCGGGGATCACCGCGGTGCTCGACGACGCGTTCGTCGAGTGGCGCGACGATCACGGGGCCGAACACCGACGGCAGATCTGGCTGCTGACCCGGGCACGGGAGGACGACGGCACGAAGTTCGCTCCGCTCTGGCGGTGGCGACGCGAGGCACTCCTCGAAGTTCGAGCGTGGGCGGCGGCTCGCGAGGTCCGAAACGTCCCATGACGCCCGCGATGGAAAGCAGAATCGGGCGTACCTGGTCGAAACTTCCGACCACGTACGCCCGATTTGACCAGGGACGCCCGGTTCGACCCGGCCGCGGGCCCGATTCGACCAGGCCGCGCGCCCGCGACTAGGCCTCGGTGTGGCCCAGGTCGGGCTCGACGAGCAGGCACGCGGTGCGGGACGCGGCGGCGTGCAACTCGAGCACGACGAGCTCGTTGCGACCGTGGCGGAGCACCGGCCCCGGGATCGCCAGGGTCTGCTGCGGGCCTCGCGACCAGTACCGACCGAGGCAGAACCCGTTGACCCAGGCGACGCCCTTCCGCAACCCGTCGAGCGACAGGTACCGGTCGTCCACGGTGTCGAGGTCGAACGAGCCAGCTGCGAACGTCGGTCCGGCGAGCACCTCGCCGCCGGTCGGAGCGACCTCGGACAGCGCGGTCACAGCGTCCGGTGCGATGGGGTCGAGGGCGACCGGCGACGCCGTCCAGCGGGCCACCGGGACGCCGTCGATCGAGACGCCCCCGATCAGGCCCTTCGGCTCGCCGATGCGGACGCCGTAGTCGACGCGGCCCTGGTCCTCGACGAGGAGCTCGAGCGTGCCGGTGACCGGTGGCAGGGCGATGGCGCGGTCGTGGTGCTCGCGCTCCAGGACCCCGACCACGACACCGTCGGCGGACACGATCGCACGGTCACGCACCTCGGTGCCGACGGTCAGCACCCCTCCCGCGGGCAGGTCGACCTCGGCGCGGTAGGCGACGAAGCCGCTGGCGGCCCCGAGGGCGTCGAAGGTCGGCGGCTCGTCGTGCGCGGACCACGCCGTGAGCGTGGGCAGCAGGGAACGGAGCGACGCGACGCGGTCCAGACGAACGGCGAGGTCCGTGGCGGGGGTGATGCGGGCCTCCAGGCCGTCGCCGGACGCGGCCACGGGACCGAGGCGACCCGATCCACCAGGCTCCATCGTCGCGGGCAGCGGCGGGACGGGCGCGTAGCGCGCGATCACCGAGCGGAAGGCGTGGAACTTCTCGGTCGGTCGGCCGGCCTCGTCGAGCGGGGCGTCGTAGTCGTACGACGTCGCGATCGGGCGGTAGACGCCCTTGTCGTTCGCGCCGTTCGTGAAGCCGAAGTTCGTGCCGCCGTGGAACATGTAGATGTTCACCGAGCCGCCGGCGGCGAGCAGGACGTCGAGGTCCTCGGCGCTGGCGGACGCCGGCGTGGTGTGGTGGTGCTCGCCCCAGCTGTCGAACCAGCCGTCCCAGAACTCCGAGCACATCAGGGGCCCGGTTGGCTGCGCCTGCCGCAGGCGCTCGAGGCGGGCGGCGGACCGTGAGCCGAACGAACCGGTCTTGTGCAGCGAGGGCAGGGAGCCGTCCTCGAGCATCGTGCCCATCGGCTGGTCGACGCTCGTGAAGGGGACGGTCAGCCCGATGTCGCGGTGCATCTGCTCGAGTGCGCGCAGGTACTCGGGGTCGGACCCGTAGGCGCCGTACTCGTTCTCGACCTGCACCAGGACGATGGGCCCGCCCTGGTCGATCTGCCGCGGGACCAGGACGGGGGCCAGGTGCTGCAGGTACGTCTCGACCGCTGCGAGGAAGCCGGGCTCGTTGCGCCGGACGCCCACGGAGCCGTCGGCGAACAACCAGTACGGCAGGCCGCCGTTCGTCCACTCGGCACAGATGTAGGGGCCGGGGCGGACGATGGCGTGCATGCCCTCGGCGGCGACGAGGTCGAGGAAGCGGCCGAGGTCCAGGCCACCCGACAGGTCGAACACCCCGGGCGACGGTGCGTGCGCGTTCCAGGCGACGTAGGTCTCGATGGTGTTGAGGCCCATCAGCTTCGCCTTGCGGATCCGGTCGGCCCACAGGTCGGGGTGGACGCGGAAGTAGTGGATCGCGCCGGACAGGACCCGGTGCGGCTCGCCGTCGAGCAGGAAGTCGGTGTCGCCGATGGCGAAGCGCATGGTGTGGTTCTTTCGTTGCCGGCCGGGCCGGGCGTCGAGCCGGGCCGGGCGTGGAGCCCGGCCGGGCGTGGAGCCGGGCCGGGCGTGGAGCCCGGCCGGGCGTGGAGCCCGGCCGGGCGTGGAGCCCGGCCGGGCGTGGAGCGGGGCCGTGCGGACGTGTCCGCACGGCCCCGCGGGGATGCTGTCGAACTACTTCGACGAGACCGTGAAGCCCTGGTCCTTGCCGTACTTGGCGAGGGCCTTCTGCCAGGCCTGCAGGCCGGCGTCGAGCGAGGTGCCGTTCTCGTACGCCTGACCGACGGTGTCGGCGTAGACGCTGTTCGCGTACACCTGGTACGGCAGGTAGGTGAAGTCGTTGTCCGAGGACTTCGACGCGTCGACGAGCACCTTGTTGATCTGCTGGCCGCCGAAGTACTCCGGCTTCTCGTCGAGGAACGCCGACGAGTCGAGGTCAGCGGTGGTCGACGGGAAGCCGCCGGACTCCATGAAGACCTTCGTGGACTCCTTCGAGGAGTTCAGCCACTTGAGGAAGCCCGCGGCGAGGGCCGGGTTCTTCGACTGCTTCATGACGACCTGGGCGCTGCCGCCGTTGTTCGCGGTCTGGGCGGTGCCACCGTCGTAGGTCGGCATCGGGGCGACGCGCCAGTCACCCGATGCCTGGGCGACGCCGGACTCCAGGTTGCCGGGCATCCAGGCGCCGGTGATCATCGTGGCGATCTCACCGTTGCCGAGCTGCTTGTACCAGTCGTCGGTCCAGCCGACCGTCTTCGACAGCAGGCCCTGCTCGACGAGCTCGTTCCAGGTGCTCGTCCACTTCTTGGTGCCCTCGTCCTGCAGGTTGATGGTCACCTTGTCACCGTCGGTGGTGAAGGGGGTGCCACCGGCCTGGGCGATCATGCTCGTGGTGAAGCCGGCGTCGCCGGAGTCCGCCGCGATGTAGGCCTTCGGGTCCGCCTCGTGCAGCTTCTTGGCCGCGGTGACGTACTCGTCCCACGTCTTCGGCACGGCGATGTCGTGCTTGTCGAAGACCTTCTTGTTGTAGAACAGCGCCATGGGGCCGGAGTCCTGCGGCAGGCCGTAGACCTTGCCGTCGATCGACACCGAGCTCCAGGTGCTCTTCGCGAAGTCCTTCTCGAGCGAGTCGAAGCCGTAGCTCGACAGGTCGAGCAGCGACTCGGACAGGGCGAACTGCGGCAGGGCGTAGTACTCGACCTGGGCGACGTCGGGGGCGCCCGAGCCGGCCTTGATCGTGTTCTGCAGCTTCGTGTACTGGTCGGCACCGGTGCCGGCGTTGACGAGCTTGACCTTCACCTTGGGGTACTGCTTCTCGAACGCGGCGACCTGGGCCTTCGCCGACGGGGTCCACGACCAGTAGGTCAGGGTGCCACCGTCCTGCAGGGCCTTGTCGATGTCGTCGGCCGATCCGCCGGAGCCGGAGCCGCCCGAGGCGCACGCGGCGAGGGCGATCGCGGCGGTGACGCCGATGGCGAGGGCGCTGAAGCCGCGCCGGAGACGCTTGTTCATGGGAGTGCCTTTCACTTCTTCGTGGAGGGGGTGGTGCTGCTGTGTGCCGGACCGGAGGACAGGGGCGGGGTCGCCACGGGCCTCCCGTCCAAGGGATCAGGCCTTGACCGACCCGGCCGCGAGGCCGGACTGCCAGAAGCGCTGGAGGAAGAGGAACGCGACCACGATCGGGATGATCGTGAGGAGCGATCCCGTGACGACGAGGTTGTAGATCGGCTGCGCGCCGGACCCGGTGGCCTGCGCGTTCCACTGGTTCAGGCCGACCGTCAGCGGGTACCACTTCGGGTCGCTCAGCATGATGAGCGGCAGGAAGTAGTTGTTCCAGGTGGCGACGACCGCGAACAGCAGGACGGTGACGACACCGGGCGCGAGCAGGCGGAGCGCGATCGTGAAGAAGATCCGGAACTCACCGGCGCCGTCCATGCGGGCGGCCTCGAGCAGTTCGGCCGGGATCGCGTCGACCGCGTAGGTCCAGATCAGGTACATGCCGAACGGGCTGATCAGCGAGGGCAGGATGATCGCCCACGGGGTGTTGGTCAGGCCGACCTGCGAGAACAGCAGGAAGGTCGGGACCGCCAGGGCCGTGCCGGGGACCGCGATGGCCCCGAGGACGACAGCGAAGACCGCGCGGCGACCCGGGAACTGGAACTTCGCCATGCCGTAGCCCGCGACGGTGGCGAGCAGGGTGGCCCCGCCGGCACCGACGACCACGTAGAGCAGCGTGTTGCCGAACCACTGCAGGAAGATTCCGTCGTTGTACGTCACCGTGTCGACGATGTTCTGCCAGAGGTTGAAGTCCCCGCCGAACCACAGACCGAACGTGGAGAGCAGCGACGCCTGCGTCTTCGTGCTGTTCACGAGCAGGTAGAACAGCGGCGCGAACGAGTACACGACGAAGACGACCATGACCGCGGTCAGCAGGCCGGAACGCTTCGGCTTGCGTCCGCCTTCCGCGGTGCGGAGCTGCCTGGAGGCGCGGATCGAGCGGGTGCGCGGCGCACGTTGCGTCGTGGTCGCCTCGGTCACCGTGGCCGCTGCGGGCCCGGCGGGGTGCTGGATGGTGCTCATCGGTTCTCCTCGCGGGTGCCGCGGACCTGGACGACGTAGGCGATCACCGCGGTGATCACGCCCATCACGATCGCGACCGTGGCGGAGTAGTTGAACTGCTGACCGCTGAAGGACAGCGAGTAGGCGTACATGTTCGGGGTGAAGGCGCTGCCGATGACGTTCGGGGCGAGCGTCTTGAGCAGGTTCGGCTCGTTGAAGAGCTGGAAGCTGCCGATGATCGAGAAGATCGTGGCGATGACCATCGGGCCGCGGAGCGCCGGGAGCTTGATCGAGAAGACCGTGCGCATCGGGCCGGCGCCGTCGAGCTCGGCCGCCTCGTACAGCTCACCGGGGACGGTGCGGAGTGCGGCGTAGAAGATCAGCATGTTGTAGCCCAGGAACTCCCACGTGACCACGTTGCCGATCGACGTCAGGACCCAGCTCGGGCTGAACGGCTGCAGCAGGTCGATGCCGAGCGCGTCGTTCGCGGCGCCCGTCAGCCCGAACTGGTTGCCGTAGATGAAGCCCCAGATCAAGGCCGCGACGACACCGGGAACGGCGTAGGGCAGGAACACCGCGATGCGGAAGAAGCTCGTCCCCCACAGTCGGGCGCTGTCCAGGGCGAGGGCGGCGACGAGCGCGAGGCCGAGCATGATCGGCACCTGGACGACCAGGAAGATCGCGACCCGGCCGAACCCGGACCAGAACTTGGCGTCCTGGAAGAGCTGCACGTAGTTGGCGAACCAGACGAACTGGTTGCCGCCGATGAGCTGGTCGCGGAACAGGCTGAGCCAGAGCGCGTAGCCGATCGGCACGATGAGCATCAGGACCAGGACGACGACGAACGGGCCGACGAACAGCCATCCGGTGAGCCGTCCCCGCGGCTTGGGGCGGCGGCCGGCCGGGCGCTCGGCGGTGGGGCGCGGTGCTGCCTCACCGGGGCGCGCTGCGAGCGTGCTCATGTGACTCCTTCGTCTGCTGCGTTCGGGTGGTCGATGTCGGCGGCTCGGCCCGGGCCGGATCAGGGTGTCCGGGCGGTCACCGATGTTGACGTCAACATCGAACGACGCGACGATAGCATGGCAACGTCAACATGCGCTAGCGTCCGGGGAGGCCGACCGCTCGGCCCCTCGATCCGGAAGGAGCGCCAGCGTGACGATGGAGTCCCCCGCCGGCACCCGCCGCGCCCCCTCGATGGCCGCCGTGGCCGACGCTGCCGGAGTGTCGATGCAGACGGTCTCGCGCGTCGCCCGGGGCTTCGACAACGTCAGCCCGGAGACCCGCGACCGCGTCCAGCGCGCGATGGAGTCCCTCGGCTACCGGCCCAACCGTGCCGCCCGTGCCCTGCGCTCCGGCCGCTTCCGCACGATCGGCGTGATCATGTTCACGCTCGCGTCCTTCGGCAACATGCGCACGCTCGAGGCGATCGCCGACGCCGCCGGGGTCGCCGACTTCACGATCACCCTGCTGCCGATGGCCTCGCGCACCGAAGCGGGCGTCCGTTCCGCGTTCTCGCGCCTGCACGAACAGGCCGTCGACGGCGTCGTGATCATCATCGAGTCGCACATCATCGACACCGCCGAGGTCGTGCTGCCCGACGGCGTGCCGATGGTCATCATCGACTCCACGGGCAGCACCGACCACCCCGCGATCGACACCGACCAGGCCGACGGCGCCCGACAGGCCACGCAGCACCTGCTCGACCTGGGCCACGAGACCGTCTGGCACGTCGCCGGGCCGGAGTCGTCGTACTCGGCCGCCCGTCGCCTCGCCGCGTGGCAGGACACCCTGACGCGCGCCGGTCGACCGGTGCCCCCGGTGTTCCGCGGCGGCTGGACGACCGAGCACGGCTACGAGGCCGGGCTCGAGATCGCCGCACGCCCGGAGATCACCGCGGTGTTCGCCGCGAACGACCAGACCGCCCTCGGTGTCCTGCGCGCCGCACACGAGTCCGGACGCCCGGTGCCGTCGTCGCTCAGCGTGGTGGGGTTCGACGACTCCCCCGAGTCCGACTCGTTCTGGCCGCCGCTGACCACCGTGCACCAGTCCTTCGACGAGGTCGGCCGCCGAGCGGTCGCGAACCTGCTCGCCCAGATCGACGGCGAGCGGGTCAGCGTCGCGGCAGACCTGGTGCCGGTGCGGCTCGTCGAGCGCGCGAGCACGGCGCCGCCGCCGGCGCGCTGACGCGGCGCGCGTTTCGCGCTCACCGACACATCACGTGCGCACACCCCCGTGATCTGTCGCCCAGCACGTGAACTCGCGCACATGCCGGACGGGAGGCCCGCTGCCAGGCCGCCACGGGCCTCCCGTCCGCCGCCGCGACGCCACGGCCCTTTCCGCGAAAGCGACAGAATCGCTCCGAACGTCCGTGGAGAACTGTCGGTTTCGCGGACCTGACCCGGCTAACTGCCGACCACCTGTCGCTTTGGCAACCACATGCCGGACGGGAGGCCCGGTGCTAGGCCGCCACGGGCCTCCCGGCCGCCGCGCGGGCCACGTCACGGGCCCAGCGACAGTCCACGCGCCCGTCACCCCGTGAGGTGTCGCTCACCCCGTGAAGTCGCGCCCGGCTCACGCCGCCCGCCGCCCCCCCCCCCCCCCCCCCCCCCCCCCCCAACGAGCAGAGGACGTCGGGCGCGAGCGCCCGACGTCCTCTGTGCTCACTCGACGCCCGCCGTGGCGTGCGCCGAGGCGCCTTGTCAGCCGATCGAGACGGCGGTCCAGGAGACCGGCGGGAGCTCGATCGTGACGGTGTCGCCCTCGCGGCGGACCGACTCGTTCGTGCGGAGCCCCACGCGCGAGGTGTTCTCCAGGTCGTTCACGGCGTGCAGGTCGTCGTCCCAGACGCCCTCGGCGTGGACGTCACCGGTCGCACCGATGCCGGCCAGGTCGATCGTCACCGTGGTCGGCTCGGACGGGTGGCGGTTGATCAGGAAGACCGCGGCCTTGCCGTCCTCGGACACGGTGGCGGCGGAGTCCACGACCGGGACCTCGCCGTGCTTGCCACCGTCGACCGTGTCACCCGAGGCCTTGACCTGCAGCGAGGTGCCCTGCGCCAGGCGCGAGGTGACCGAGAACGGGAAGAAGGTCGTCTGGCGCCAGGCCGGGCCACCGGGCTCGGTCATGATCGGGCCGATCACGTTGACGAGCTGGGCGAGCGAGGCCGAGGCGACGCGGTCGGCGTGGCGGAGCAGCGAGATGAGCAGGCCACCCACGACGACGGCGTCGGCGACGGTGTAGACGTCCTCGAGCAGACGCGGGGCGACGGGCCACTCGTCGAGCGTGAAGGTCTTGGCCTTCGCTTCCCACTTCTTGATCGACCAGACGTTCCACTCGTCGAACGAGATGTCGATGCGCTTGTCGGACTTCTTCTGCGCCTGGACGTGGTCGGCGGCCGTGGTGACCGTCTTGATGAAGTGGTCCATGTTGGCGCCCGAGGCGAGGAACGACGGCAGGTCGTCGTCCTCCTCGTAGTAGGCGTGCGCGGAGATGTAGTCGACGTCGTCGTAGGTGTGCTCGAGGACGGTGCGCTCCCACTCGCCGAACGTCGGCATCGACGCCCCGGAGGAACCGCAGGCGACGAGCTCGAGGTCGGGCTGGATCTGCCGCATGGCCTTGGCGGTCATGGCGGCGAGCTTGCCGTAGTCGTCGGCGTTCTTGTGGCCGAGCTGCCACGGGCCGTCCATCTCGTTGCCGAGGCACCACATCTTGATGGCGAAGGGTTCCTGGCGACCGTTCGAACGACGGTATTCGGACAGTGCGGTCCCGGCGTCGATGTTCGCGTACTCGAGGAGCTCGATCGCCTCCTGCGTGCCGCGGGTGCCGAGGTTCACGGCGAGCATGAGCTCCGAGCCGACCTGGTCGAGCCAGTGCTGGAACTCGTGCAGGCCGACCTCGTTGGTCTCGGTCGAGTGCCAGGCCAGGTCGAGGCGGCGGGGGCGCTGCTCGACGGGGCCGACGCCGTCCTCCCACTTGTACCCCGAGACGAAGTTGCCACCGGGGTAGCGGATGGCGGAGACGCCGAGTTCCTTGACGAGTTCGACGACGTCCTTGCGGAAGCCGTGCTCGTCGGCGGTCTCGTGGGTGGGCTCGTGGATACCGTCGTAGACGTGGCGGCCGAGGTGCTCGACGAACCCGCCGAACAGGCGACGTCGCACCGGCCCCACGGTGAACGCGGCGTCGAGGACGAGGTGTGTGCGGGGCATGGATCTCCTTCGATCGTGGCAGTGCGGTTCGTGCGGGGAGCGGGGCAGCGTGCTGGGCGGAGAACACTTCGGGAACCGAAGCGGGCCGTCACGAAAGTGAGCGCTCACCTGACAGAAACGCTACCGGGTTCCACGCCGTCGCGAAAGGGGTGGCGGATGCCGGGAGCGAGCGCTAATGTGAGCGCTCACGGAGCACCGGAAGGTCGTTCCGTGTCCGGAGCAGCAGTGCTCCGGGTCCGGAGCAGCGATGCTCCGGCGGGAGCACCGACCCTGTTCCCGAGCCCGGCCCATCCCGATGGAGTGATGCCATGCCGATCCCACCCGCAACACCCGCGTCGCGCCTCTCGCGCCGGGGCTTCCTCGCCGCCGGCGCAGCGGCCGCGACGGTCCTGCCGCTCGCCGCCTGCTCGAGCCCCCTCGCCGCCGGCCTCGCCGGTAGCGCACTCAACCCCGAGACCCTCGTCTTCTGGAACCTGTTCGGCGGCGGCGACGGCGTCCGCATGCAGGCCATGGAGGACGGCTACGCGAAGCAGCACGGCGGCTCGAGCGCGCTGCAGGGCACCACGTTCGCGTGGGGCAACCCGTACTACTCGAAGCTGACACTGGCGACCGTCGGGAACAAGCCGCCGGACGTCGCGGTCGCGCACCTGACCCGCGCGAAGCCGCTCTGGGACGGTGACCTGCTCGACCCGATCACGTCCGACGACCTGGCGAGCGTCGGCCTGAGCGCCGCCGACTTCAACCAGAAGGCCTGGGCGGCGCAGAAGACCGACGGCAACAACATCGCGGTCCCGCTCGACACCCACCCCTTCGTCCTCTTCTACAACGTCGACGTCTGCAAGAAGGCCGGCCTGATCGACGGCGACGGCAACCTCGTCGATCTCAACGGCATGGACAACTTCGAGAAGGCCCTCGCCGCGGTCGCCAAGGTCACCGGCGGCACGGCGCTCAACGTGGCGAACGTCGTGCCGGAGACGGCCACCCCGTGGCGCTTCTTCTGGACCATGTACAACCAGCTGAAGGACGCCACCCCGTTCATCAGCGACGGCGGGTCGAAGCTCACCGTCAACGAGGACGCCTACAACGAGGTCACGAGCCGCACCCAGAAGTGGGTGAAGGAGGGCTGGCTGAACAAGGCCCTCGACTACGCCACCGCGCAGTCGCTCATGTTCGACGGCAAGGCCGGCTTCTTCATGCAGGGCGAGTGGGAGATCAGCACCGCGCAGTCGATCAAGGGCCTGAACTTCGGCATGGCGCCGATCCCGCAGCTCTACGACAAGCCGGCGACCCAGGCGGACTCGCACACGTTCGTCCTGCCGAAGAAGGCCCGCACGCCGGAGCAGCGCAAGCAGCACATGCTCTTCATCAAGCAGATGCTCGAGCAGAGCCTGACGTGGGCCGAGGGCGGGCACGTGCCGGCCTACATCCCGACGTTCGACAGCGCCGCGTACAAGAAGCTCACGCCGCAGTCGAACTACGCGGCCGCAGCCGAGACCGCCGTGTTCGACGACGCCGCCTGGTACGGCGGTTCGGGTTCGACGTTCGAGGGCACGGTGGGCGCCCAGCTCGCCCTCGTCCAGCAGGGCAGCTCGTCCCCCGCGCAGGCCCTCAGCGCCATCAAGTCGCAGCTCGCGACGTACCTCAACACCCCGAGCCCCCTGTGACCCGGCACGCAACCGCCCGGCGGGATCACCCCGGGCAGACGACCCCCGCGATCGCCGTGAACACCGCGCGAAAGGCACGATGACGTGACCACAGCACCTGTCCTCGACCGGCCGACCGACGCGGCCACCGCGCCGCGTCTCCGCCGGAACCGCTCCTACGGCTCCAGCGTGAACCGCGGCCAGGGCCGCAGCGGCTGGCTGTTCCTCGCCCCGTTCGGCCTGTTCTACGTGGCCTTCCTGCTCGGCCCGACGGTCTGGATGATCGTCACGAGCTTCTTCAACACCTCGACCGTCCGCACCGGGCTCGGCAGCTTCGCCGGGGTCGCGAACTACGCCGAGATGCTCGGGCGCAGCGACTTCTGGTCGTCGCTCTGGCACACGCTGCAGTTCACGCTGTACACGACCCCGCCGCTCGTCATCCTGGCGTTCGTGTTCGCCGTGCTGACGAACCGGATGAACCGCGGGCAGTGGTTCTTCCGTCTGGCGTTCTTCCTACCGTTCATCCTGCCGTCGGCGACGATCTCGCTGATCTGGGTGTTCATCTTCACGCCGAGCACCGGTCTGTGGGCGAGCCTGCAGTCGGCGATCGGCATGACGCCCGGCTCCGGCATGCTGTCGAGCCCGAACACGGCCATGATCGGTGTCGCGATCGCCACCGTGTGGTGGACCCTCGGCTTCAACTTCGTGCTCTACCTGGCCGGTCTGCAGGAGATCCCGCGCGAACTGTACGAAGCAGCCGCCGTCGACGGTGCGTCGAACTGGCAGCAGATCAAGTCGATCACGCTCCCCCTGCTCGGCCGCACGACGACGCTGGTCGTCCTGCTGCAGATCATCGCGAGCCTGAAGATCTTCGACCAGGTCTACCTGATGACGAACGGCGGGCCGGGCATCTCAACCCAGGTCTCGCTGCAGCTCATCACCGGCGTCGGCTTCACCGACAACCGGCTCGGTGCCGCATCGGCCGCGTCGGTCCTCCTGTTCATCGTGATCGTGGCGATCGCGGTCATCCGGCAGCTCGTCGAGCGCGCTGCCGCCAAGCGAGAGATCGGGGCCTGACATGACCGCCACCGAGAGCATCACCACCGGCCGCAAGCTCCGCACCGGCGTGTCGTCCGCCGCTCCGACGAGCGCCGCGAAGATCGGCGTCAGCGGTCGCGGCTTCACGATCGCGTCGGGGATCGTCCTGACGATCTTCGCGATCATCTGGCTCATCCCGAGCGTGTTCGCCCTGAAGACGTCGCTGTCCGACAACGGCGTCGCCGCACTCGGCGCGAACGCGATCCTGTCGAGCTGGAACCCGACGCTGCACTCGTACTCGTCGCTGTTCCAGGCCGGCGACATCTGGAACTGGTACCTCGCCAGCGCCATCACGAGCGTCGTCACGGCGGCACTCACCGTGCTGTTCGCGTCGATGGCGGCGTTCGCGCTGTCGCGGCTGGTGTTCCGTGGCCGCAACATCGCGTTCCTGCTCATCATCCTCGGGATCATGATCCCGACGCAGGTGCTGATCATCCCGATCTTCCAGGAGCTCAACGCGGTCGGCCTGCTCAACACCTACTGGTCGGTGATCTTCCCGCAGGTGCCCGCCGTGATCGCGGTGTTCATCTTCAAGCAGTTCTTCGACGGCATCCCGAAGGAGCTGGAAGAGGCGGCGCGCATCGACGGCGCAGGCATCTGGAAGGTCTACTGGTCGGTCATCCTGCCGCTGTCGCGTCCGGTGATCGCGGCCGTGACGATCCTGACCTTCGTCGGGGTGTGGAACAACCTGCTGCTGCCGCTGTTCGTGCTGTCCAACCCGGACCTCATGACGATCCCGGTCGGGCTCGCCACGGTCCAGGGCAGCTTCGGGCAGCGCTACGCCGACATCCAGGCCGGTGCGATCCTCGCGGCGCTGCCGCTGATCATCCTCTACCTGATCTTCCAGCGGCAGATCGTGGAGGGCGTGACGGGCTCGGGCCTCAAGGGCTGACGCCACCCCACCACGGACGGGAGGCCCGGTGCCAGCTGGCACCGGGCCTCCCGTCCGTCCGTTGGTCGCGTCGCGAGCGCGGCGCGGCTGGTGCTTTCGGGCGTACCTGGCGGGATCGGGCGTACCTGGTCGAACCGGGCGTACCTGGGCAGAAGTTCCTTGGTGGTATGCCCGAAAGCACCAGGCATCGCGGGTACCAGGGGAAGAACCGGGCGTACCTGGCGAGACCGGGCGTACCTGGCGAGACCGGGCGTACCTGTGCACAGCGGGCATACCTGGCGGAACCGGGCGTACCTGGCGGGATCGGGCGTACCTGGGCGGAAGTTCCTTGGTGGTATGCCCGAAAGCACCAGGCATCGCGGGTACCAGGGGAAGGTCCGGGCGTACCTGGCGAGAACGGGCGTACCTGTGCAGAGCGGGCACACCTGGCGGAACCGGGCGTACTCGGTCGGAAGTTCCTTGGTGGTACGCCCGAAAGCACCAGGCATCGCGCACGCCAAGGGAAGGACCGGGCGCACCTGGCGGAACCGGGCATACCTGGCGGAACCGGGCATACCTGGTCGGAAGTTCCGTGGTGGTACGCCCGGAAGCACCAGGCATCGCGCGCGCAAGGGGAAGGATCGGGCGTACCTGGCAGAACCGGGCGTACCTGGCGGGAACGGGCATGCCTGGCAGGCACGCGCGGGTCAGGCGGGGACGGAGACCTTCGTCTCGTGCTTCCAGAACCCGGAGAACGTGATGCGCGACTTCGGCAGGCCCGCACGGTGCAGGTGGCGGCGGCCCTCCGTTGCGAGTCTTGACTCCCCCACGACGAACGCGTAGCCCTGATCGTCGGACGGCACGTGCCGCTGCAGTTCGGCGAGGGCGCCACTGCCGGGGACGGCGCCCGGCTGCCGGACGATCCACGTCACCTGCACGCCGGTGGGGGCGTCGAGGTCGCGGATGTCGGCGGGGGTCGGGACCTCTTGGATGATGCGGCCGACGGTGTCGCGCGGCAACGACGCGGCGATGCCGACGACGCCGGGCAGACCGGTCTCCTCGGCCGCGACGATGACCTCGCTGGTGCCGGCCGGGACGTCGAAGATGCAGCCCTGGTCGAGCATCGCGAGTTCCTCGCCGGGGCGGGCGGAGCAGGCCCAGATCGCGGCGCGGCCCTCGAGCTGACCGCGGTGGTCCAGGTGCACGACGAAGTCGATGTCCAGCTCGGCGGTGCCGTCGGCGAGCAGCCGGTACGCGGCGACGGTGTAGTTCGCGCAGTGGGGACGGATGTCCTCGGGGATGCCGAGGAACGTCGGCCACCACTTCTTGCCGTCCAGGTCGGGCATCCGGAAGGCGTCCTGGTCAGGGCGTCGGACGAACAGGCGGAACCAGTGGTCGAAACCGAGGTAGCCGAACTCGTGCAGGTCATCGCCGGTGACGGTGACGCGCTGCATCGAGGGGGTCACCCGCTGGGTCCGGAGGACACGGGCGCGGAAGAGCCGGGGGTTCGTCGGCAGGAGCCGCGGGGTCTTCGCCATGAGGCAAGGCTAACCTAAGATGACTTCCGTGCCAGCCCCCAATCCCGTTCTGGCTTCCGGTCCGGAGGCCCCCGAACCCGTCGCGTCCAGCACCCGAGACGGCGGTGCGTCGCGCGCCCTCGGTGTGCACCGGACCGCGATGCGGCGACGGACCGCGGTCGTCATCGGCCTCGTCGTCGCCCTGGTGCTCGTCGCCGTGGCGAGCATGCTGCTCGGCAGCAACCGCATCGGTGTCGCCGAGGTGTGGGCGGGGCTCACGCGCTCCGGATCGAGCACCGACGAGGCGATCGTGTGGGGGTCCCGCATCCCGCGCACGCTCATCGGTGCTGCGGTCGGGGCAGCCCTCGGCATCGCCGGGCTGCTCATGCAGGGACACACCCGCAACCCACTCGCCGACCCCGGCCTGTTCGGCGTCTCGTCTGGTGCCGGACTCGCGGTGGTGCTCGGCGTCTACGTGTTCGGGGTGACGAGCACGAGCGCGACCGTGTGGTTCGCCCTGGTCGGGGCCCTGGTCGCCAGCGTCGTCGTCTTCTCGGTCACCATCGCCGGCAGCGGCACCGCCAGTCCGGTGCCCCTCGCCCTCGCCGGGGCCGCGGTCTCGGCGCTGCTCGCCGCCCTGACCTCCTTCGTCGTGCTGACCGACCAGGCCTCGCTCGACGCGTACCGGCTCTGGGTCGTCGGGTCCCTCGCGGCACGGCAGCTCGACATCCTCGGGGCGGTGTGGCCGTTCCTGGCCGCCGGGCTCGTGCTCGCGGTGCTGAACGTCCGCGCCCTCGACGCCCTGGGGCTCGGGTCCGAGCTGGCGAAGGGGCTCGGCGAGAACGTGCTCGTCGCGCGGCTCGTCGGCCTGGGCGGGATCACGCTGCTCGCCGCCGGGGCGACCGCTGCTGCCGGCCCGATCGGCTTCGTCGGCCTGACGGTGCCGCACGTCGCCCGCGCACTCGTCGGCACCGGACACCGCTGGACCCTGCCGGTCTCCGGTCTGGTCGGAGCCGCCCTCGTGCTGCTCGCCGACGTCATCGGTCGCCTGATCGGCGGGTTCTCCGAGGTCGAGGTCGGCATCGTGCTCGCAGTCATCGGTGGCCCCGTGTTCGTCGCCGTGGCCCGTCGCAGATCGCTGGTGTCGCTGTGAGCGGGGCAGCGGTGCGCAGCACCGGCAGCACGCCCGGCAGCACGCCCGGAAGCACGCCCAGCAGCACGCCCGAGACCACCACGCCCGGCACGCCCGCCTCGGCTGCACGAACCCCCGGCCGCGCCGGCATCCGCATCGGCCCCGTCGGCCTCGCCTGGCGCCCCCGGGTGTTCTGGTACACGGTCGGGTCGCTCGCCACCGTCCTGGTGCTCATCGTCATCGGGACAGCGGTCGGATCGACGTGGATCGCCCCCGGGGTCGTCATCCGGTCCCTGCTCGGCCTGGAGTCCGGGCCGGACGCCTTCATCATCACCACCCTGCGCCTGCCCCGCGTCCTCACCGGCGCACTCGTCGGCCTGACGCTCGGGGTGGCCGGCGCGCTCACCCAGACCTTCACCCGCAACCCCCTCGGTACCCCGGACATCATCGGTGTCACCGCGGGCGCGAGCGTCGGTGCGGTCGCGGCGATCGTCCTCGGCGGCGGGACGTACTCGGTGTCGTCCCTGGTGCTCGGTGGCGGGATCCCGGTTGCCGCCACGATCGGCGCCCTGGTCGCTGCGGTCCTGGTGTACGGCCTGGGCTGGCGCGGCGGCGTGCAGAGCTACCGGCTCGTGCTGGTCGGCATCGGCGTGAGCGCGACCCTCGACGCGGTGACGAGCTACCTGCTCGTCCGCGCGAAGATCACCGTCGCCACCGCGGCGTCCCAGTGGCTCGTCGGCAGCCTGTCGAGCACCTCGTGGGAGAGCGTCTGGCCGCTGCTCGTGGTGGCGGTCGTCGCGGTGCCGATCGCGCTCGCGACGAGTGCTGCCCTCGGCATCGGGCAGCTCGGCGACGAGGTCGCGACGGGCGTCGGACTCGGCGTCCAGCGGCACCGGCTGCTCGTCATCGCGCTCGCGGTCGTGCTCACCGCCGCCGCCGTGGCCGCCGCGGGACCGGTCGGCTTCGTCGCGTTCGTCGTCCCGCAGGTCGGGCTCCGGCTCGCCGGCACGAACCGGCCGCCGCTGCTGCTCGCCGGTGCCCTCGGCGCCGTGCTCGTGCTCGCCGCCGACCTGCTGTCCCGTTCCGCGTTCCCGTGGCAGGTGCCGGTCGGCATCATCACCACCGTGATCGGGGCGCCGTACCTGATCTGGCTCCTCGTCCGTCACCGCAAGGAGATGTCCCGATGACAGCACCACACCAGGACCAGCACGACACCCCCGTCCTCGAAGCCACGGGCCTGTCCGTCGGCTACGACCGCCAGCCCGTGCTGCGCGACCTGGACCTGCGCATCGAACGCGGCACCGTCACGACGTTCCTCGGCGCGAACGGCTGCGGCAAGTCGACCCTGCTCAAGGCGTTCGGCCGCGTGCTCAAGCCGCAGGCCGGTGAGGTCATGCTCGACGGCACCCCGATCCGCAGGGAGCCGAACCGCCAGGTCGCCCGCAAGCTCGCGATCCTGCCGCAGTCCCCCGTCGCCCCCGCGGGCACCAGCGTGCTCGACCTCGTGATGCGCGGCCGGAACCCGCACCAGTCGTGGGCGAAGCCCTGGACCGCCGAGGACGCCGCCGTCGCCGAAGCGGCCATCGCCGCCACCGGCCTGACCGAGGTCGCGCACCGCGACGTCACGAGCCTGTCCGGCGGGCAGCGCCAGCGTGCCTGGATCGCCATGGTCGTCGCGCAGCAGGCCCAGACGCTCCTGCTCGACGAGCCGACCACCTACCTCGACCTCGCGCACCAGCTCGAGGTCCTGCGGCTCGTCCGGCGGCTGAACCGCGAGCAGGGGTCGACGATCGTGATGGTGCTGCACGACCTGTCGCTCGCGGCGCGGTACTCCGACCGGCTCGTGGTGCTGCACGACGGCGGGGTCGTGGCCGACGGCACCCCCCACGACGTCCTCACCCCGGCACTGCTCGAGCACGCGTTCGGTCTGCACGCCCGGGTGTTCCCCGACCCGGTGACCGGTGCGCCGATGATCGTGCCCGAGGCGGACGAGCACGACCCCGTCCCGAGCGCCCCGACGGAGCACACAGCCCCGGGCGCCCGGACCGAGCACGCCGTCCCGACGAAAACCGAAGACGTGCTGGCGAGTACCTCGAACTTAGGTTAGCCTCTCCTAACGTGAAGACCTCCCGACGTGGCCACCTGCGCGCCGCCCTCCTGACCTCCGTGACCGTCTCGGCACTCCTCCTGACCGGCTGCTCGAGCACCAGCAACTCGAACGACTCCGACTCCGACGGCGGCACCGCCGCGTCGAAGGCATGGTCGTACGAGGACGCCACGGGCGCCACCGTGAAGGTCGACCACACGCCGAAGCGCGTCGTCGTGCTGAACGACATCGCCCTGTCGTTCATCGAGTACGGCCTGAAGCCCGTCGGCACCTTCGGGCAGCTGACGATGGCGAAGGACGCCCGGTTCAAGGGCCTCGACACCGACGGCATCACGCAGCTCGGCACCGCCTACGGCGACATCGACCTCGAGCAGCTCGCCGCGCTCAAGCCCGACCTCGTCGTCACCTCGGTCTACCCGACCGACGCCAAGGGCACGCTCGACACGAAGCAGCCCGGCTACGGCTTCAAGGACAAGGCGCAGGAGAAGCAGATCGAGGCCATCGCGCCGGTCGTCCAGGTGAAGTGGGGCGGCAAGGGCGAGGACGTCATCGAGAAGATCGCCGAACTGTCCGAGTCCCTCGGCGCGAAGGAGTCGACGGTCGACGCCGCCGAGGAGCGCTTCGACACCGCGGCCGACGAGCTCGAGAAGGTCTCGAAGGAGAAGGACCTGTCGGTCGTCTCGATGTACGCCGACGGTGACGGCGCGTACGTCACCCGCCCGACCGACGAGCCGTCGCTGCAGATGTACGCGTCGTACGGGGTCGACTTCGTCAACCCGAAGCCCGAGGGCTTCTACTGGGGCATCTACTCGTGGGAGAACGCCGGCCAGATCACCGGTGACGTGCTGCTGCTGTCGCAGCAGGGATACCAGGTCGCCGACCTCGAGAAGCAGCCGACCTTCGCCGACAACGCCGCGCTCGAGGCGGGCCAGGTCCACAGCTGGACGTTCCCGGCCCTGGACTACGCGTCGCAGGCCGACTACATGACCAAGCTCGCGGGCTGGCTCGAGGACAGCAAGAAGCTGTCGTAGGACGCAACCGAGAACCGGCCTGGAGGCGCGGTGCCAGCTGGCACCGCGCCTCCAGGCCGTTGGTGGTTGCGTTCCGGGCCGTCAGCCGACCGGCAACGCCGCGTTCACCGCCGTCTGCGCGTCGCGCCAGACGGCCGCGCGCGACCCCGCGTAGGTGCCGCCCTGACCGTTGGAGAACGACCGCAGGTTGTGCTTCGCGCCGTCCGTGTTGCCCTGCCAGTAGGCGGTGACGGCACGCGAGGTCCCGCCCACCAGCCACACCTGGTCGGCCGCGTCCGTGGTGCCGGTCTTGCCGAACAGGGTCGCGCCGTCGGGGGTCTGCCCACCGCTCGCCGTGCCGCCGCGGAACGCGCCCTGCATGACGTCGAACGCGGTGGCCGCGGTCTGCGGCGACACCGCCTGCTTGCAGGTGCGGGGTTGTCCGCCGAGTTCCTCGCCGTCGGGGGCGATGACCTGGTCGATCACGACGGGTGCACAGAACCGCCCGCCGTTCGCGATGCCGGCGTAGGCCGACGCCATCGTGAGCGGGGCGATGCTCTCGGTGCCGAGCAGGGACCCCGGGTTCCAGGGCAGCTCGCCACCGGTCGCCAGGTGCACCCCCAGCCGCTCGGCCACGTCGCGGATGTCGCACAGGTCGAGCTGTTCGGCCATCGACTGGTACGCCGCGTTCACGGACTGCGCCGTCGCCGACCGGACCGAGTACGGACCACGCTGCCCGGGTGAGTCGTTCTTCGGCTGCCAGAACGCCGAGGCGGGTCCGCCGCAGGCGGTCCACTCGCTGTGCGGGTGCGGGGTGCCGTCGACGACGGTGTCCGGGCTGCGGCCGGCCTCGATCCACGCCAGCAGGGTGAACATCTTGTAGGTCGACCCGGTCTGGAACCCCGTCGAGCTGCCGTCCGCCTGGTCGGTGGCGTAGTTCAGCGAGGTCGCGGTGCGGGGCGCGTCGGACGACCGGTCGTGGTCGGTGTTCTGCGCCATCGTCAGCACGCGGCCCGTCCCGGCCTCGACCGTGTTGAACGTGGCCCCCAGCGCCAGCCGGGTCTCGGTCTTCGGGTCGTACTGGTCGAGCAGTCGCTTCTGTTCCGCGTTCAGGTCGAGGTCGAGCGTGGTCTGGATCCGGTACCCGCCGGTGCGCCAGGCGTCCGCCCGCTGCTGCTTCGTCGCGCCGAGCTGCGGGAGCCGCTGGGCGATGGTCTCCGCGTGGTCGCAGAAGAACTCCGCGCCCACCTCGACCGCCTCGCACCCCTGCTGCGGGGCCGTCAGGTGGACGTAGTCGGCGACACGGGACAGCCGAGCCGTGCGGTACTCCTCGGTCGACAGGTGCCCCTGCTCGTGCATCGACCGCAGGATCACGTTCCGCCGGGCGGCGTTGTCGCGGTGGTGGTCCGGCGTCGACAGGTCCCGTCGCTCCGGCCACTGCACGATCGCGATGAGGGACGCCGCCTCGGCCGGGGTCAGGTCGGTCGCCGACTTGCCGTAGTAGTGCTGCGCCGCCGACTGCACACCGTAGGTCTGGTCGCCGAAGTAGGCGATGTTCAGGTACGCCGCCAGGATCTGCTGCTTCGTGTACTGCTTCGCCAGGCTGATCGCGAGCTTCATCTCGGCGAGCTTGCGCTGCGGTGTCCGCCGGGTCGCGTCCTCGTAGGCGGCCTCGCGCTCCTCGGCCGTGGGCAGTTCGCTCGCCTGCTGGATCTTGATGTTCCGCACGAGCTGCATCGTCAGGGTCGAACCACCCGACCCGCCCTCGGTCCCGGACGTGGCGACGCTCACGAGCGACCGGACGACGGACGTCGCGTCGACACCGCCGGTCTCGTGGAACCGCTTGTCCTCGCCGTCCACTGCGGCGTGCTCCAGCTGGTCGCTGATCTGGTCGAGCGTGAGCTCCTGCCGGTCCTGGTCCCACACGTTCGCCAGGTGCACCGGCTCGCCCCCGCGGTACGCCCAGATCTGGTTCCGCTGCGGCAGCTGCCCGATCTCGATGTCCTCCGGCAGCGACTCGAACACCCCGATCGCCGAGGTCGTGCCGACGCCGGCGACCGCGATCACCGGCGTCACCCCGACGCTCACCAGCAACCCTGCGAGCACACTGCCACCCACGAAGCCGAGCGCGGCTCCCCCTGCACGTCGCATCGTCATGTCGCCCGTTCCCCCTCGGTCGCACCAGCATCGGCGCGGTCCGGAGAGGCTCCCAGTCCTGCTCGGGCGGTCGCCGTGACTTCCCCGCGGAACACCGTCGTGTCCGCTGGGAAAGTGCCGGTGCGATCCGCTCCCCGCCGCCGCGCTACGATCCGGGCATGACCCCGATCGCGCCACGTGTGCTGCACATCCTCTGCACGGCGTTCCTCGTCGTGGCGTTCCTGGCCTCGTTCGTCGGTGGGTACTCGAACGCGAACGACTCCGGCGAGGGCGGCGCGAACATCGGTGCCGGGGCGCTGATGTTCTTCGGTGCACTCGCCGGCGTGGTCGGCATCGGGCTCGGCATCGCGGCGCTCGTCTCCGGCCTCGCCGCCGCCCGGCGCAGCGCAGCCTGACCACCGGTCGCGCGCCGTTCCGAGCACCACGGTCGCGGTGGTGGCGGGATCGCCAGGACCGGAGGATCATCGGCGCATGGAGTACTCGACGGCGATGCTCACCGAGGAGACGTGGCCCGACTTCGCGGCGCTCGTGACCCGCAGCAACGGTGTGTGGGGCGGGTGCTGGTGCATCGGTTTCCACCCGGACGGCCCACGCGGGACGCCCGACCCGACAGTGTCCCACCAGGAGGCGAAGCACCGCCACGTGCGGAACGGCACGAACCACCAGGTGCTCGTCTACGCCGACGGCACGGCGGTCGGCTGGTGCCAGTTCGGGCGGCCGGTCGAGCTGCCGACGATCCTGAACCCCGGTGAGTACGCCCGGGACGCCTCGACGCCGCCGGACTGGCGGATCGGCTGCGTGTTCGTGGAGTCCCGACACCGCGGTCAGGGGGTCGCACGCGCTGCGGTCACGACCGCACTCGACCAGATCCGGCGGGACGGCGGCGGGACCGTCGAGGCCTACCCGGAGCAGACGGTCGAGCGGAAGCCGCAGCGCGGTGCCTACCTGCACACCGGGCCGGAAGAACTGTTCACGCAGTTCGGGTTCGTGCGCGACCGCCGCATCGCCAAGTGGCGGTGGGTGATGCGCACGACGGTGTGACCGGCGTACCCGCTCGACGCCGCACTGCCAGCCCGTCGCGCGTACCGTGGGAACCGTGACACGCACCGCTCCGGTACGACCGCACCGCCTCGCCCTCATCGGCGCCGCCGTGGCCCTGGTGATCGGGGTCGGACTGCTCTTCACCCCCTGGGACGGGCCGGTCATCGTGCTCGCCTGGGCGCTCATCGTCGCCGCGGTCGTCCTGGGCGCCGTCACGCTGTTCCTGGTGCGGGCCCCCCGCAGCTAGGCCGCGAGCCACGGCCAGCGCGACGATCTGGCGTGCCGCGCGACACCCCCGCACCAGCACCACCCGCAGCAGCGCCGGATACGCTCGGCGCATGACGGACCAGGGGTGGCACGAGGACGTGCTCGGAGCACCGTACGAGCGGCTCGAACTGCCGCTCGGCACCGACTCCGAGGGACCCGTCGTCGCCACCCTGGTCCGCCGCCGGCACACCCCGACGGACCTGCTGCTGCACGGTCGCGGGCCCCTGCACGGGGTCGACGTGCTCTACGTGCACGGCTGGTCGGACTACTTCTTCCAGGTGGAGCTCGCCGAACGCCTGGAGCGGCTCGGTGCCCGGTTCCACGCGCTGGACCTGCGGAAGTACGGTCGGAGCCTGCGTCCGTACCAGACCCCGGGCATGGTCGACGACCTGGCGGTGTACGACGAGGACATCGCCGCAGCGCTCGACGCGATCTCGGCCGAGCACCCCGGCTCGGACCGGCGCCGACTCGTCCCGATGGGCCACTCCACCGGCGGCCTGACCCTGTCGCTCTGGGCTGCTCGGCACCCGGAGCTCGTGCACGGCCTCGTGCTGAACAGCCCGTGGCTCGAGTTCCAGGCCACCGCGGTCGGCCGGGCCATCGTCGCACCGGTCATCAAGCTCGGTGCCCGTCGAAACCCCCTCGCGCCGATGCCCGCCGTCGACCCCGGCTTCTACACCCGCACCGTCTCGGCCGAGGGCGAGGGGTCGTGGACCTACGAGCAGAAGTGGCGGCCGGAGCGCGGCTTCCCCCTGCACCCCGGGTGGCTCGCCGCGGTGTTCGACGGCCAGGCACAGGTCGAGAAGGGCCTCGGGATCGCGGTCCCGACCCTGGTGATGCTGAGCGACAAGAGCATGCTCCAGCCGCGGTGGGACCCGGGCATGGCGCGGGCCGACGTCGCCCTGAACGTCGACACGGTGGCGCACCGCTCGCTCTCCCTCGGCGAGGAGGTCACGGTCCGCCGACTCGAAGGCGCCCTGCACGACGTCGTGCTGTCCGCGCCGGAGGTGCGGGAACGGGCGTACGACGCCATCGGGCGCTGGGCGACCACCCTCCGCTAGTCCCGCGACGCGTGCGACGCGCGCGACTCAGTCGCTCAGCCCGGCGACCGCGGCACGGGTCGCCGCGGCGACGAGCGCGTCCGACGGCTCCGCACCGGGATCGGCCCGGCTCGTCATCACGACGAGCACGATGGGCGCCCGCCCCGGCGGCGTCACGACCGCGATGTCGTTCCGGACCCCGTAGGACGCCGTGCCGGTCTTGTCGGCCACCCGCCACGACGGGTCCACCCCGGCACGGATCGTCGCGTCCCCGGTCGTGTTGCCGAGCATCGCCTCGCGCAGCACCCGACGGTCGGCAGCGTCGAGGGCGTCTCCGAGCAGCACCGTCCGGAGGTCCGCAGCGAACCGCTCCGGCGTCGTCGTGTCCCGTCGGTCACCCGGGATCGCCTGGTTCAGGTCGGGTTCGACCCGGTCGACGCTCGTCGTCCGGTCCCCGATGCCGCGCAGCCACCGCTCGACCGCGTTCGGCCCGCCCAGCCGTTCCACCAGCAGGTTCGCCGCGGTGTTGTCGCTGGAGCGGAGCGCCGCATCGACGAGCTCGCGCACCGTCATCCCGGTGTCGACGTGCTCGCGCGTCACGGGCGCGTACTCGAGCAGGTCGCCGCGGTCGTAGTGCACGACGATCGCCAGGTCGGCGTCGGACGAGGCGTCGAGGACCGCCGCCGCGATGAACACCTTGACCGTCGACGCGAAGGCGAACCGCTCCCCCGCACGGTGCACGATCGTCCGACCGCTCCCGGTGTCGACGGCGGCAATCCCGAGCCGTGCGTCGTACCGCCGCTCCAGCGCCGCGAAGGCCCGCGCGGTGGCGGGGTCGGTCGCCGGGTCGGTCGACGGCGCCACCGAAGCCGACCCAGACGCAGCGGCAGGAGCAGACGACGTCGGCCCGGTCGTGTCACCACCCGGCACACCGGAGCACCCCACCAGCCCGACCAGCACCAACGCCGTCAGAGCAGCGGCCGTCATCCTCGTCCCACCTCGCACGCCCCGAGCCTGCCCGAGGACCGTGCAACTACCCTGAGCGGCATGCCAGCTCCCGCCGTCCGCCTCACCCGCCTGGACCCCACCGGCACCGACCGCCAGGAGTTGCTCGCGTTCCTGACGTCCGAGGAGTTCCCGTTCCACGTCCGACGGCGCATCAGCGCGGCCGACGCGGCGAGCGCCGTCGACTCCGGTGCCTACCGCGACGACGAGCACGACACCTCCTGGCTCGACCACGACGAGCACGGGCGCATCGGACTGGTCCGCCTCGAGGACCTGGCGGACCCCGTCCCCCTGTTCGACCTGCGCCTGGCCGGTCGCTTCCGGGGTCGGGGCCTCGGCGTCCCCGCCCTGCGTGCGGTGACCGACCACGTGTTCACGACGATGCCGGCGATCACGCGCTTCGAGGGCCAGACCCGCGAGGACAACACCGCCATGCGCCGGGTCTTCGTCCGCGCCGGGTGGGTGCAGGAGGCCCACTACCGCGAGGCGTGGCCCGTCGACGGCGGCCCGGCCGTCGGGTCGGTCGGTT
Organism: Curtobacterium sp. MCPF17_021; assembly: GCF_003234605.2. Lineage (NCBI taxonomy): Bacteria > Bacillati > Actinomycetota > Actinomycetes > Micrococcales > Microbacteriaceae > Curtobacterium > Curtobacterium sp. MCPF17_021. The sequence goes on from NZ_CP126252.1 coordinate 2,943,827, forward strand.
ACGGCGTGCTGCGCCGCGACTGGGAGACGGGCGAGACCACCCCGGTGCCGTGGGACGACGTCGCGCGGTGAGCGGCTGATGGTTCTGGTTCACGATCCTCGGGGTTCGCGAACCGGAACCGTCATCGCGCGGACAGGAACCGCCGTCCCGCGCCCGTCACGTGGGCAGCAGGCGGACGGGAGGCCCCTGGCGGCGCCGCCACGGGCCTCCCGTCCGTCGGTCGGTCGCGTCTCAGGACCGTGACAGGCGCTCCACGGTGGCGTGCGCGCCGTCCGCGATGAGCCCGTCCAGGGCGTCGCGGTACGCGGCGACGAACCGTTCGTCGTCGACCAGGTCGCCGAAGACCTGGCGGTTCGCGATGAAGGCGAGGCGGTCGTCGCGCTGGGTCAGGGCGATGCGGTGCAGGGGCTCGGCGAGCCGGTCGACGATCTCGATGGGTTCACCGGACTCGTCGGTGCCCTCGTCGTAGCGGGCCCACGACGCGACGATGCCGGCGGACAGTGTGACGGGCCGACCGGCCGCCAGGTTCTCGCGCACGACGGGGAGCAGCCACTTCGGGATCCGGTCGCTCGACTCGGCGCAGAGCCGGGCGAGGGTGTCGCGCACCTCGGGGTTCTGGAAGCGCTCGATCAGGGTCGACTTGTAGTCCTCCAGGTCGATGCCGGGCACCGGGTGCAGCGTCGGCGTGCCCTCGTCGTCCATGTAGCGGCGCAGGAAGGTCGCGATCGCCGGGTCCTGCGTGGCCTCGTGCGCGTAGCGGTACCCCGACAGGTACCCGAAGTAGCAGAGCCCCTGGTGGCTGGCGTTGAGGAGCCGGAGCTTCATGAGTTCGTACGGCTCGACGTCGTCGACGAGCTGGACGTCGACGTCCCCGTAGGGCGGTCGGCCGGCGGGGTGGTCGTCCTCGAGCACCCACTGGAAGAACGGTTCGGCGACGACGGGCCAGGCGTCGTCGATGCCGAGCTCGTCGCGGACCCAGGCGCGGTCCTCGTCGGCGGTGACCGGGGTGATGCGGTCGACCATCGAGTTCGGGAACGCCACGTGCTCGTCCATCCAGTCCGCGAAGGCCGGGTCCTGCAGCCGGGCGTAGGCGGTGAACATCGACCGGGCGACGTGCCCGTTGCCCTGGATGTTGTCGCAGGACATCACGGTGAACGGGTCGAGGCCGCGGTCCCGTCGGCGGCGCAGTGCCTCGACCACCAGGCCGAACACCGTGCGGGGCGGGCCGTCACCGCGCAGGTCGGCCGCGACGACGGGCTCGTCGGCGACGAACTCGCCGGTGACGTGGTCGAAGTTGTAGCCGCCCTCGGTGATGGTCAGGCTGACGATCCTGGTGTCCGGGTGCGCCATCTTCTCGACGACCGCGTCCGGATCGTCGACGGCGAGCAGGTACTCGACGATGCTGCCGACGACGCGTGACTCACGGGTGCCGTCCGGGTGCTTGAGGACGAGCGTGTACAGGCCGCCCTGCTCGGCCATCGCGGTCGCCATCCGACGGTCCTGCTCGAGCACGCCGACGCCGCAGATGCCGTACTCGCGGGCCTCGCCGCACTGCAGGAGCCGGTCGATCACCATCGCCTGGTGCGCGCGGTGGAACCCGCCGACGCCGAAGTGGACGATGCCGGCGGTGATGCCGTCGCGGTCGTAGGTGGGCACGGCGACACCGCTCGCGGCGATCTCGTCGAGGGTCTCCGGGGACAGGCGGACGGGCATCGGTACTCCTTCGTACGGCAGCGGTTCGTCCCGCCAGTCTGGCACCCGGTACCTCCGACTGAACAGCGGTGCAGCACAGACGTTCTGCACCGGGGGACGAACCTGGGGATGCACTCAACCTCGTTGCACCGAGTGCATCGATGCACCTAGTGTTCGATCTCGTGACCATCGCGACCGACCGCCGTGCTGCCCTCAAGGCGAAGCACCGTGCGGCGATCCTGCAGGCCGCTCGCGACCTGATCGACGAGCGCGGCGGCCGCGACTTCAGCGTGGACGACCTCGCCGCCCGGGCCGACATCGCCCGGCGCACCGTGTTCAACCACTTCGCCTCGCTCGACGAGGTCCTGCTGGCCGTCTGCGAGCAGGAGCTGTCCGTCATCATCGACCGGTTCCTCGCCGACATGGCCCGGACCCCGGTGGGCGACGGCAGCCGGGCCTCGATGTTCGACGAGCTCGAGTCCGCCGCCCGCGGTGCCGACCTGGCTCCGGCGATCGCGAGCATGTACCGGATCCTCGGCGACCCCGGCAAGGACGACCCGAAGGCCGCGGTGCTGACCCAGACGGCGTTCTCGCGGGTGACCGAACGGCTCCGGCACGAGGTCGCCCGGCGCTACCCGGCCGCCGATCCCCTCGACGCCGCACTGCTCGTCGAGTCGCTCATGAGCGGCATCGTCGTGATCGCGGAGCACTGGCTGGCGACGTCCGGCCCCGAGCTCGACCAGCCGGCGCTCGACGCGTGGGACGACCTGCTCGCACGACTCGTGCACAGCGTCCGCAGCGGCTACATGGCCGACGACTGACACCGCTCCACCTCCTCATCCCCCAGGGGTCCACCGGCGCACCCCGCACCACCAGCACCTGACACGAAAGGACCGCAGGCAACCGCATGGCCGGTCTCCTCTACCGTCTCGGACGGTTCTCCGCACGACGCCACTGGCTCGTGATCATCACCTGGGTCGTGATCATGGCCGTCGCGGGCGTCACGTACACGCTCTTCGCCGGGACGATCTCGTCGTCGATCACGATCCCGAACACCAAGACCAGTCAGGTGCAGGACCAGCTCGCCGACAAGTTCCCGTCGGCGAACGGCGGCAACGGCACGATCGTCTTCGAGACGAAGGACGGCAAGGCGTTCTCGTCGTCGCAGCAGTCCGAGATCGACGACTTCCTGACCAGCCTCGAGAAGCTCGACGGCGTCAAGGGCACGACGAGCGGCTTCGACACCCAGCAGCAGCTCGACGACCAGCGGCAGAAGATCGTCGACGGCCGTGACCAGATCGAGTCCGGTCGCGCGAAGATCGAGACCGGCCAGGACCAGCTCGACACCCAGAAGGCGCAGCTCGAGTCCGGCAAGCAGAAGATCGAGGACGCCCAGGCGCAGCTCGACGCCCAGAAGGCCCAGGCGCAGGCGGCCGGTGGCGCAGCCGTCCCCGCCGCACAGGCGCAGGCAGCGGCCGCCCAGCTCCAGCAGGCGCAGGCGCAGATCGACGCCCAGCAGGCCCAGATCGACGCCGGTGAGCAGCAGATCGCCGACGCCCAGAAGACGATCGACACGAACAAGCAGAAGCTCGACGACAACGAGCAGGAGCTCGAACAGGGCTCGGACCTGCTCGACCTGTCGAAGGACATCCGCTTCGTGTCGGACAACGGCAGCGCCGCGATCGGCACCGTGCAGTTCACGACATCGACCTACGAGGTCCCCGCGGACACGAAGACCGCCATCGCGGACGACGCCGAGTCGGCCGACATCCAGGGCGTCAACGTGTACGTCTCGAACGACATCGCACAGGGTGTGCCGTCGATCCTCGGCCCGGGTGAGATCGGCGGTGTCATCATCGCCGCGATCGTGCTGCTCCTGATGCTCCGCACGGTCATCGGCGCCGCGGTCCCGCTCGTCAGCGCCGTCCTCGGCGTCGGCGTCGCCTCGCTCGCCGCCCTGTCGTTCTCGAGCGTCGTCGAGTTCATCTCCGTCACGCCCGTGCTGGGGGTGATGCTGGGACTGGCGGTCGGCATCGACTACTCGCTGTTCATCCTGAACCGGCACCGGACCCAGCTGAAGCAGGGCATGCAGGTGCACGAGTCGATCGGGCTCGCCAACGGCACCTCGGGCAACGCCGTGGTGTTCGCCGGTGCGACGGTCATCGTCGCGCTGCTCGCGCTGAACATCACCGGCATCCCGTTCCTCGGCCTGATGGGCACGGTCGGTGCGGTCGCGGTGCTCTTCGCGATCCTCATCGCGACGTCCTTCACCCCGGCCCTGCTGTCGCTCATCGGCATGCGGATCCTGCGCAAGAAGGAGCGCGCGAAGATCGGCAACACCGACTCCACACGCATCCCGAACAAGCCGATGTCGAGCTGGCGCGCGGTCATCACGCTCATCCTCGGCGTCGCGGTGCTCGGCACCATCGCCCTACCCGCGACCCAGATGCGCCTCGGCCTGCCGAGCGGTTCGTCCGAGGCCGTGGAGTCGAGCCAGTACAAGGCCTACAAGACGCTCGAGAAGGAGTTCGGCGCCGGTCAGAACGGCCCGCTGCTCGTCGTGGCGACCCTGCCGGAGTCGATCAGCAAGAGCGACGTCACCGCGACCGAGGTCACCATCGGCCAGGCGATCGCGAAGAACGACGACGTGAAGGCCGTGCTGCCAATCGGCGCCTCGAAGGACCGCGACATCATCGCGTTCCAGGTGAAGCCCGCCGGTGGCCCGGACAGCGTCTCCACCGAGAACGTCGTGAAGGACCTGCGCGAGCAGACCGTCTCCACCGACGACGGCAAGGTCACCCTCGGCGTCGCCGGCAACGCGTCGGCGAACATCGACGTGTCCGAGAAGCTCTCGAACGTGCTGCCGCTCTACCTCGTGGTGGTCGTCGGGCTGTCGCTGATCATCCTGATCATCGTGTTCCGGTCGTTCCTCGTGCCGATCACCGCCACCGTCGGGTTCATCCTGTCCGTGCTGGCGTCGTTCGGTGGGCTGACCGCGATCTACCAGTTCGGCTGGCTCGGCTCGGTCTTCGGTGTGCACGACCCGGCACCGATCCTGAGCTTCCTGCCCATCATCGAGATCGGCATCCTGTTCGGTCTGGCGATGGACTACCAGCTGTTCCTGGTGTCCGGCATGCGTGAGGCCTACGCCCACGGCGCGAGCGCGAAGGTGGCCGTCCAGCGCGGTCTGCACGCGGGTCGCGCGGTGGTCACGGCGGCGGCGATCATCATGATCTCCGTGTTCGCGGGCTTCATCTTCTCGGACTCGTCCACCATCAAGCCGATCGGCTTCGGGCTGGCGTTCGGTGTGCTGATCGACGCCTTCGTCGTCCGGATGCTGCTCATCCCGTCGGCGATGCACCTGCTCGGCAAGAGCGCCTGGTGGTTCCCGAAGTGGCTCGACCGGATCGTGCCGGACGTCGACGTGGAGGGCGCGAAGCTCGAGCGCACCCACCCGGTCGCCGGCCACGAGGAAACGCACACCGGCACCCACGCGCTCCCCGTGGAGCCGGACGCGAACGCGCACGACTCGGGCCACCCGCCCGCGCACCGCGCGTAGTCGGCGCACCCGGTCTGGAGGCCCGGGCCGACCCACACGGGTCGGCCCGGGCCTCCAGGCCGTTGCGCCCACCGCCCCGGGTCGCGAGCACGCATGTTCCGACGTTCCACGCGTCGAACGACGGGTGGAACGTCGGAAGACGCGTGTGCAGACGATGCATCGACTCTTTCGTGCACGAACGAAGTACCCTGAAGGCATGACCCAGACCGCTCCGGACCCGCTCGCGCTCGACCGGCAGCTCTGCTTCGCACTCGCGGCGACGAGCCGCAGCGTCATCGGGCTGTACCGCGACCTGCTCGAGCCGATGGGCCTGACGCACCCGCAGTACCTCGTGATGCTCGCCCTGTGGGAGCGGGACCCGCGGTCGGTGCGCGAGATCGCCGGCGAGCTGCGACTCGACTCCGCGACGCTGAGCCCGCTGCTCAAGCGGCTCGAGGCCTCCGGCTACGTCCGCCGCACCCGCAGCGCCGCCGACGAACGACAGCTCGAGGTGTCCCTGACGACCGCCGGGCACGCCCTGCGCGACCGGGCGCAGGCGGTGCCGCTCGCCGTCGCCGACCGGCTCGGGTGGCCACTCGCCCGACTCGAGTCCCTGAAGGACGAGCTGACGGAGCTGCTGGAGCGCGTCGACCAGGTGTGATCCACGGCCATCAGTGCCATAATGATTCGTGCACGAACGAAAGGATGCACCGTGGGACGCTTCGGCCAGTGGTACGAACGGTGGAACACGACGCTCATCAACAAGATGGGCCCCTCGCAGATCGGCGCCGGTCGCCCCGAGGGCATCGACGACCGGACGATCGACCGGGGCTGCCCCCTCTGCGGCAAGCCCCTCTCCCAGCACCAGGTGATCCGGCCCGAAGGCCAGGTGCGCTCGTCGACGCTGGTGTGCCCGCGCGACTGACCGCGCTGTCTGAAGAAGTGCTCCGAGGCGGAATTGCATCGGACAACTCGTCGTTCGCCCTGACGTGAAGCTCTTCGAACCCGCCTCCATCGGCGCCCTGTCCCTGTCGAACCGCATCGTCATGGCCCCGCTCACGCGCACCCGCGCCGGCGAGCACGGCGTCCCGAACGACCTGCTGGTCGAGCACTACCGGCAGCGCGCCGGCCTCGGCATGATCATCACCGAGGGCACCTGGCCCGTGCAGGAGGGCCGCTCCTACCCCGGGCAGCCCGGCATCGAGACCGACGACCAGATCGCCGGCTGGCGCCGCGTGACCGACGCCGTGCACGCCGCCGGCGGCACGATCGTCATGCAGCTCATGCACGGTGGCCGCGTCTCGCACACCGACATCTCGCAGACCCCGCGCATCGTCGCCCCGTCCGCCATCGCCGCCCCCGGGCAGACGCACCTGGCCGACGGCTCGAAGGCCGACATGCCCGTCCCGCACGAGCTGACCACCGCCGAGGTGCAGGAGGCCGTGCAGGGCTTCGTGCAGGCCGCCCGCAACGCGATCGCCGCCGGGCTCGACGGCGTCGAGGTCCACGGCGCCAACGGCTACCTGGTGCACGAGTTCATGTCGCCGGTGTCGAACACCCGCACCGACCAGTACGGCGGCTCCCCGGAGAACCGCGCACGCTTCGCGGTCGAGGTCACCACCGCCATCGCCGAGGCCATCGGTGCCGACCGCACCGGCATCCGCCTGTCGCCCGAGCACGGGATCCAGGGCGTCATCGAGGACGACGCGGACGACGTCCGCGCCACCTACACCGCCGTCGCCGAGGGCCTCGCGCCGCTCGGCCTCGCCTTCGTCGACGTCCTGCACGCCGAGCCGACCGGTGACCTGGTGCAGCACGTCCGCCGTACCGCGGGCGCACCGTTCATCGTGAACTCGGGCTTCTCGTCGCTCACCACACGCGACGAGGCCATCGCGATCGTCGACGGCGACCACGCCGACGCCGTCGCCGTGGGCCGCGCCGCGATCGCCAACCCGGACCTCGCGCACCGTTGGGAGCACGACGCCGAGCTCAACGAGCCGCGTCCGGAGCTCTTCTACGGCGCGACCGCCGAGGGCTACACCGACTACCCGTCGCTGGCCGAGGCGCGCGCGACCGTCGCGTAGTCGACGCACCGACAAGTCAGACGGGAGGCCCGTGGCGACACCGCCACGGGCCTCCCGTCCGTACCGGGGCCACGTCGCAGGCGGGCGCCGACGGTCAGCGGTCGAGGACCGACATCGACCCGACCACCGCGACGGCCAACGGTCCGCTGTAGGACACGCAGACGACGCCCATCCACACGGCTCCCGCCCACGTCGCCCGCAGACGGCTCTTCCGCCGGTCGCGGAGCACCAGGCGACGCCCCGCGGCGGCGATCGCGTCGGCGTGCCCGTCCTCGAGCAGCGAGCGGTCGTCCTGGTACCGGGCGGCGGCGCGGACGACACGGGGCACGACCTCGCCCAGGACTGCCTCGACCTGCACCCACGGCGCAGGGCGCGACCAGTCCGCGGTCCCCGGCGCCGAGAAGACCAGCCGGTCGTCGACCATCTCGACGTTCCAGCCGGCCGCGTGGTCGACGAGCGCCGCCATCACGTCAGGGGTGAGGACGTACAGCGCGTCCTGGCCGTAGTCCTCCGGCGCCCACACCCGGAAGTGCCGGTCGAAGTCGCCTTCCAGGGACATCCGCTGCCGGTGGCGGAGCACCACCGGCAGGTCGCTGCGACGACCATCGTTCGCCGTGGCGTCGAGGAGCAGGTGCGGCAACGTGCCGGGCAGCCGGACGGTCAGGTACGTCCAGTCCCGCGAGACCATCCAGCGCCGCAGGACGCAGCCGAACTCGACGTCCGAGACGCCGTCGACGTGCACGGGTTCGGTGCCGAACCGGGGGTGGACGCGGATGCCGGAGTAGCGCGGGGTGATCGTCGAGTCGAGCGGCTTCGGACGGACCGGGCGCGCCGGGTACCCACTGGCGTCACCCGTCAGCACTGCCCGGGCCTCGTCCGGACGCAGGGTCCGAGGTCGTTCGCCCCGGACCAGGAGCACGACGAGCCCGACCACACCGGCGACGAGCGCCACGAACCAGGCCGCCCAGCGGACGACGTCACCGACACCCGCGCCGTTGTGGACGAGCCCGGTGCCCCAGATCACGAGCGCGGACGCGAGCCACGCGAGCGGGACCTCGATCGCCAGGAGCAGCGCGTTCCACCACCACGGGGCCGGTCGCGGGCGGCGCATCCGCGGTCGTCGCGCCGCCTCCGCCGCGAACTCGTCGTCGGACGCGGTCAACCAGCGCAGATCCATCGGCCCCCCTCTCGAGAAGGATCGTAGCGTCCGCGTCGAGAACGCCCGGCGGAGCCGTCCACGTCTCCTAGGATCGACGCAGTGAGTACAGCAACGCCGGGCGAGCGGGGCCCCGCGCACCGAGCGCGCGACACCACGCGGTGGGACATCCAGGGCCTCCGCGCGTTCGCCGTCCTCGCGGTCGTCGTCTACCACCTGTGGCCGGGCGCCCTGCACGGCGGGTTCGTCGGCGTCGACGTCTTCTTCGTGATCTCCGGCTTCCTGATCACCGGGCTGCTGCTGCGGGAACAGCTCGCGACGGGCACGATCCGGCTCGGACGGTTCTGGTCGCGCCGGGCCAAACGCCTGCTGCCGGCCGCGTTCCTCACCATCGTCGTCACGGGCATCGCGGTGCTCGTCGCCGTGCCGAGCGCGCTGTGGGGACAGTACGGGCGTGAGCTGATCGCCTCGACGGTGTACCTGCAGAACTGGGAGCTCGCGGCGAACGCCGTCGACTACCTGGCGTCGGCCGACGCCCCCTCACCGTTCCAGCACTTCTGGTCGCTGTCGGTCGAGGAGCAGTTCTACATCCTCCTGCCGCTCCTGCTGCTCGGCGTCGGGGCGCTCGCACGCCGTCGGTTCACGCCGCTGGTGACCGCGCGGCTGCTGCTCGGCAGCGTCGTCGTGCTGTCCCTCGTGTGGAGCATCGTGCAGACCGCCACCGACCCCGGCGTCGCCTACTTCTCCACCGGCACCCGCGCGTGGGAGTTCGCACTCGGCGGTCTCGTCGCCACCGTGCACCTGCCCGAGGTCCGCACCGAGGTCGCCCGACGGGTCCGCCTGGTCGCCACCGGCATCGGCGTCGTGGCCCTCGCACTGTCCCTCGTCGTGATCACCCCGGAGACGGCGTTCCCCGGGATCGCGGCGCTGCTGCCGGTCGCCGGTGCGGCACTCGTGCTGCTGTTCGGCGCGGGGACCGAGTTCGAGGATGTCGGGGCACTCCGGCCCGTGGCCTTCTTCGGACGGATCTCGTACGCGCTCTACCTCTGGCACTGGCCGCTCGTCGTCATCCTGCCGATCATGCTGGGCCGTCCGCTCGACTGGGCGACGAGCTCGGCGGTGCTGCTCGTCGCGATCGGTCTGGCCACCGTGACGACGATCTGGTTCGAGGAACCGGTCCGGTTCTCGACGTGGCTGCGGGACCTGCAGCCCCGGGGCGTCGTCTCGCTCGCCGTCATCTGCAGCTTCACCGTCGTGACGCTCGGGGCCGCCACCCTGACGGCCGTCTACGTGCAGGAGGTCAACGCGACCACGGTCACGAAGCAGGTCACCGCCGAGCAGGAGGACGACGACGAGTCCTGCTTCGGTGCCGCCGCGCGCATCGGCTTCGCCGACCCCTGTGTCGACCCCGAACTCGCCGACGTCCGTGTGCCCGCTCCGGCCGTGGCCAAGGACGACGACGACAACCGCGCGGAGTGCTGGAGCGGCACGTTCCGGCCCTGCGTCCTCGGCAAGGCGAGCGGCTGGTCGAAGCACCTCATCGTCATCGGCGACTCGCACAGCAACGCACTGATCGGTGCGTACGAGAAGATCGCCGACGACAACGGCTGGCGGATCGACCTGGCCGGCGCCGGCGGCTGTTACCTCACCACCGCACAGCAGGACTCGCTGAGCCCCTCGTCGATGCGGGGCTGCAACTCGTGGAAGCACGCCGCCATCGACTACGTCCGCGAGCACCGCGACGCCGACGCCCTGGTCGTCACCCACTCCACCACGCAGATGCCGGTCAGCCTGCCGCCCGGACCGGCCCGCGACACGGCCACCCGCAACGGCCTGGTCGACGCGTGGCAGCAGGCGGCCGGCGACGAGCTGCCCGTCATCGCCGTCCGCGACAACCCGGTGCCCCGGCCGGACGTCGTCGCCTGCCTGAGCACGATGTCCGGGCCGACGACGGACGCCTGCGACCGGTCGCGCTCCGAAGCACTCGGCACCACGGACTCGTCGGTCGAGGCCGTCGCCGCGTTCCGGGCAGCCGGCGGCAAGGCAGCGTCGATCGACCTGAGCCGCTACTACTGCACCGAGACCACGTGCCCGGCGGTCGTCGGGGGCGTCCTGGTCTACCGGGACAGCACACACATCACGGCGACGTGGGCCTCGTCGCTCGAGCCGTTCCTGGAGCGGGCGCTGCAGGGGCGGTTGGCGGCGTTCGACCGCTGAGGCCCCGGGCCCCGACCCCCTGGCTGTCCAGGGGGTCGTGCCTCCGGGCGGCACGCTGTTCGCGGGAGGTCCTGACCGATGGGATCGATGCATGACATCAGCCATCGCGAACCACCCCCTCGTCACGACCGACACCGCCCTCGCCCTGCAGGGTGTCGGTCGGACGCACGGGACCGGCGACGCCAGCATCACGGCGCTGCAGGACGTCACACTGCGGCTCCCGGTGGGCACCTGGACGGCGATCATGGGACCGTCCGGGTCCGGCAAGTCGACGCTCCTGCAGATCGCAGCCGGGCTCGACCAGGCAGACACGGGTCGCGTGGTCCTCGGGGGCGCCGACATCACCGAGGCGACCGACCGGGAACGGACCGAGTTGCGGCGCAACCGGATCGGGTTCGTGTTCCAGACCTTCAACCTGATCGCGTCCCTCACCGCCGAGCAGAACGTCGCGTTGCCGCTCGAACTCGCCGGCGCGCACCCCTCACGCGCGATGATCCGCGCCGCGCTCGACCGCGTCGGCCTCGGCGACCGTGCGCGCCATCGGCCACGCGAACTCTCCGGAGGGCAGCAGCAGCGCGTCGCCATCGCCCGCGCCGTGATCACCGCTCCCGAGGTGCTCTTCGCCGACGAGCCCACCGGGGCACTGGACTCGCACGCGGCACGCGTGATCCTCGCCATGATGCGCGAGATGACCGATGCCGGACAGAGCATCCTCATGGTCACCCACGACCCGGCTGCCGCCGCAGCGGCCGACACCACCGTGTTCCTGCGCGACGGCCGGCTCGTCGACTCGCTGGTCGGGGCCGACGCGGCGACCATCGCCAACCGCCTCGTCGCCATGGAGACGGCCCGATGAGGCGGGTGGCCCTCCGCGGGTTCGCTGACCGCTGGCCGACGTACTCCGGGGCGATCGCGACGGTCGCACTCGGCGTCGGGCTCGTGCAGGCGTCCCTCCTGCTGCTGCTCTCCGTCCTCGGCACCGGGCCGGCGGACGGCGCGGACGCGCTCGCCACGGCCTCCTTCGAGGGCAACCGGATCGTCGCCGTGACCGTCGTGTCGGTCACCCTCGGCTTCGCCGCGTTCCTCGCGGTCTTCATCATCGCCTCGACGTTCGCGTTCTCGGTCACCGAACGCCGCCGGGACCTCGCGCTCCTGCGCATCGTCGGGGCCGACGTCGGTCAGGTTCGGCGCATGCTGCACGGTGAAGCACTGGTCCTCGGCCTGGTCGGCGCCGTCCTCGGGATCCCGGCAGGCGTCGCCCTGCTGCACCTGCAGACCCGGATGCTCGTCGACGCCGGCTTCGTCGACCACGGGTTCGCCCCGGTCTGGCAGGGGTGGGCGGTTCCTGCCTCCCTCGCGGTCGGGATCGGCCTCGCCTCCGCCGGTGTGGGGGTCGCTGCACGACGCGCAGCCCGGATCGACCCACTCGACGCGATCCGGGCCGTCGGCACCGCGGCGCGTCCGATGACCCGCGCCCGGTGGATCACCGGCGCCGGGCTCGCCGCCGCGACCGTCGCCCTCGTGGCCCTGGCGCCTGCGGGCGGGCTCGCCGGGGCACAGGCCATGGCGATGTCGGCGGGCATCACGGCCGCCCTCGCGGTCACCGCCGCGGCTCCCGCGCTCGTACCGCTGGCAGCAGCCGTGCTGCCGCGCCCCCGTGCGGTGGTGGGGGTCCTGGCCGCAGCGAACCTCCGCGACGCCCGGACCCGGTCGGCCTCCACGGCGGCGCCGCTCGTCGTGCTGCTCGCGCTCGTGCTGAGCCAGCCGATCGCCATGCTGTCGTTCGCCGACGCAGCGACCGCACAGGTCGCCCGCGGGACGCACGCCGACCTGGTGCTGCAGAGCACCGGTCCGCTCGCCGCCGACCCCTCGACACTGGACGGTGTGGCGAACGCGTCCACCGAGTGGATCGTGCCCGTCCGGGTCCAGCCGTCCGGCTCGTCCGTGGCGGGGATGCCGGAGGAACTCGCGGGGACAGCGCTCCCGGTGACGACCGAGGCGCTCGTGGTCGATCCCGACGCCTTCGCAGGGGCGCACCCGAACGCCCGGGGGGCGATGCGGGCCCTGCACGGCGCCGACACCGTCGCACCCGGCCCGGGTGCTGTCGGCCTCGGGCTCGGGGCCGCCGGGACCGTCAGCATCGGTGACGAGGACCTCGGCTCGGTCCGGTTCCGCACGCCGGTGCCCGCGGACAGCGCCGGTCAGGTCGGCATCGTGGTTCCCCGCACCCTCGTGCCGGCCGAGATCCTGGCCGGGAGCCCGGCGACCACGTTCGTCTCGGTGCACCCCGGCGACGACCCGCGCGCCGTCGCGGCCGCGCTCGCACAGCTGGGGACCGTCACCGACCTGCGCACCTGGGTCAACCAGGCAGGCGCAGCCGGGCAGGACCAGAACGCCCGGGTGATGGTCGTCGTCATGGCCGTCGGTGCGCTGTACGCGGTGATCGGCGTGCTCAACGCCGTGGCGATGGCGGCTTCCGGGCGACGGCACGAGTTCGCGGTCGCACGCGCCAGTGGGATGACCCGCGGGCAGGTCCTCACGGCCGCGACACTCGAGACGCTCCTGGTCGCGGGAGCAGCAGTGGGACTGGCGGTGGTGGCGACCGCCGCGACGGTGTCCGCCGTCCTGCTGGGCACGACCCACGGCACGGGGCACGCGGTCCTGCACGTCCCCTGGTCGCTCGTGGTGCCGGTCGTGATCGGCGGCCTCGTACTGACCGGTGTCGCCGGGTTGCTCGCGGCGTTCGCGGCGACGACCGAGCGCCCCGCGGCGCTCGTCATGGCGCGAGGATGAGACCGTGAACGATCGACAGCGGCGGGACGCCGACGAACGGCGCAGGACCCCGAGACGGGCCTGGTACCTCCTGACGGCGTTGCCGACGGACCTCGTCGGGTTCGTCCTCGTCGTCCCGCTGCTGTGCCTCGGGCTCGGACTGAGCGTCGTCTGGGTCGGGCTGCCGGTCCTCGTGCTGACGCTCCGCCTCGGCCGGGTGCTCGGCACGCACGCACGTCGGCGGGCCGCTCCGATCGGGTCGCTCCCGGCATCCGCGGACTGGCAGCTGCACACCGCCTGGCCGCAGCGAGCCGGCGGGAACCCGTCCGGCCCGCGGTTCTGGGCACCGCTCGGCGACACCCGGTACTGGGCGCACACCGCGCACGCCGTGGCCAGTTTCCCCGTGTCGGTCGCGACCTGGGTCGCGCTGGTGTCCTGGGGAGCGACCGCCCTGGGAGCCGTCACGTACCCGGCGTGGAGCTGGGCGGTGACCCCGGCGGACGACGTCTGGCTCGCCCGGACGGCAGCGTTGGTGGGCGAGACCGGCCACTGGAGTGGTCAGGTCCTCCGCCCCGTCGTCATGGTCGTCGCCGGTCTCGTCCTCGCCGCGGTGTTCCCCCGGGTCGCGCGCCTGCTCACCGTCCCGCACCTGCTGCTCGCCCGGCTCCTGCTCGGCGAACAGCAGAACGCCCGACTCCTGCAGGGGGCGCAGCGTGCCGAAGCCGGCCGCCGAGCCGCGCTCCTCGCCGAGGACGCGTCCCTGCGGCGGCTCGAACGCGACATCCACGACGGCCCGCAGCAGCAGCTCCTCCGACTGCAGTACGACCTCGCCATCGCCCTCCGGCGCCTCCCCACGGACGTCCGCGCCGCGGAGCTGTTGGTGGAGGAGTCCCTGCACCGCTCGAAGACCGTGCTCGAGACCATCCGCAATCTCTCCCGTGGACTGGCACCGCCCATCCTGCAGGACCGTGGTCTCGCCGCGGCGGTCCACGCCCTGGCCGGCGACAGCCTCGTGCCGGCAACCGTCGAGACCCGACTCGACGATGCCGGGCCCGGACTCACAGCGGTCGAGCGGAGTGCCTACGCGATCCTGTCCGAACTGCTCGCGAACGTCGCGAAGCACGCGGATGCCACGTCGGTGCGGGTCCGCGCGGTGGCCGCCGGGGACGGGGTCCTCGAACTCGAGGTCTGCGACGACGGCCGCGGTGGGGCGCGGCTCGACGACGGACACGGGCTCGCCGGCCTCCGCGACCGAGTCCAGGGGCTGCAGGGCATCCTGACGATCACGAGCCCGTCGGGCGGCCCCACACGGGTGCACGTCAGCATCCCCGTCCCCGCCGACGAGCAGGACCGGGAAGCCCGTACGCTGGCGTCGTGACCACCGATCGACACGCGCCCGCCGGAGCGTTGCGCGTGGTCCTCGCCGAGGACTCGGTGCTGCTCCGCGAGGGCACCGCCCGCCTGCTCGAGGAAGCCGGGTCCACCGTCGTCGGTGCGTACGGCGACGCGGCTTCCCTGCTCGACGACCTGACCTCCACCCGGCCGGACGTCGCCGTCCTCGACGTCCGGATGCCGCCGACGTTCCGCGACGAGGGGGTGCGGGCGGCCGTGCGGATCCGCACGGAACACCCCGGGGTGGCCGTGTTGCTGCTCAGCCAGTACGCCGAGCTCGACTACGCCAGAGAACTCCTCGCCACCGGGGAGCACCACGTCGGGTACCTCCTGAAGGACCGCATCTCGTCGATCGACGACCTGCGCGACGACGTCGCACGCGTCGCACGCGGCGGCCTCGTCCTGGACCCGCAGATCGTCCAGCGGCTGTTCACACGGCGGACCGACCCCATCGAGCGGCTCACACCGCGCGAACGGGACGTGCTCCGACTCATCGCGGAGGGGCAGACGAACCAGGCGATCGCGGACCGGCTCCGTCTCGCGGTCGCATCGGTCGAGAAGCACATCGGTTCGATCTTCGCGAAGCTGGACCTCGAACCCACGCCGGACGCCCATCGCCGGGTGCTCGCGGTACTCGCGTGGCTCCGCGCCGGCGGGGTGTGAGCCGGTGTTCGTGACGGCCCGGATCGACGGCTGCACGGCGTGGACGCGGCTGCTCGTGGTCGCACCGGGCGTCGTGGACTGAGCGCTTCATCAGACGATCGTCTGCCGAATTGCAGGACCGTCCCAAGTTGAGGGACGAAGTTGCTCGGACCATGCCGCGGCCGTCAGCATCGCACAACGCGATCGATGGCCAGCGGACGCTCGAGGCAACTGAAGGGGCACCTCCGTGCACATCTCCCGCCGAACTGCGCTCATCGGCATCACCGCCACCGTCCCGCTCGTCACGACCGCACTCGCGGCCCCGGCCGACGCGGCCACTCCCTCCGGCTCGGCCGGCTCCTCCGGCACCACCGGCACCAGCGGTTCCTCCGGCTCCGCCGACTCGGGCGTGCTCGCCGTGCAGCGCTGGCTCAACACGACCTTCGGGCATCTGCACGGGTGGGTGCACGTGGACGAGGACGGACTGACCGGCAGCGGTACCGTGCTCGGGATCGTGCAGGCCACCCAGTCGCTGCTCGGCATCTCCCCCGTCGTCGCGACGTTCGGGCCGACGACACGGCGGAAGCTCGAACAGCACGGCGACGTGGGTGCCGAGACGGGCGCCGACGCCGCGACCTGGCGCCGGCTCGTCCAGGCCGGGCTCGTCTGCAAGGGCGCCTCGACCGTCTCACTCACGGGTGAGTACGACGCGGCCACCGTCGCGGCCGTGCAGGCGCTCCGGTCCGACCTGGGTGCCGAGCCCGGCGGGCTGCCGCTGTCACCCCACCTGTTCGGCGCGCTCCTGACCGTCGACCCGGTCAAGCTCGCCTCCGGCGGGTCCCGAGCGGTCCGTGCCGTCCAGCAGTACCTCAACCGCACCTACGCCGAGGCGACCGGCGGCGCGTACGGCAGCACGAGCGGAGTCGTCGACACCAGCACGTACTCGGCGGCGATCCGCGCGGTGCAGGTCGCGGTGGGCGTCACGGTCGACGGCGCCTGGGGACCGGGGACGGCTGCTGCGCTCCGTGCCGCGGGGCCGAGCGTCGTCGGGGTCGGGTCCACCGGCACTTGGGTGCTGCTCGTCAAGGCGCTCCTGGTGCTGAACGGCGAGCGCGTCGTGTTCAGCAGCGCCTACTCGGCGGCGGACGCCGCAGTGGTCCGTGCGTTCCAGCAGTTCCAGGCGTTCCCGCCCGCCGAGCAGACCGGGACCTGCGACGCGGGCACGTGGGCAGCACTGGCGGCGAGCACGGGTGACCCGGACCGCGCCACGACCGGTGCCGACACCGCGGTGCGCCTCGACGACGCCCGCGCGGCAGCCGTCCGGGCGTCCGGTGCCACCAGCGTCGGCCGGTACCTCACGAACCACCAGCGTTCCGGGGCGCTCGACAAGGCCCTGACCCCCGACGAACTCCGCGTGATGGCGAGCGCCGGGCTCGGGCTGTGGCCGATCTTCGAGGAGGGCGGGTTCGCTGCCTCGTGGTTCACGGAGGAGCAGGGTGTCCGCGACGCCCACCGTGCCCACGACGCGGCCCGGAAGCTCGGGATCCCGAAGCAGACCACCGTCTACTTCGCCGCCGACTTCGACTCGACCTCGGCGCAGGACGAGTCACTCGTGATCCCGTACTTCCGTGGCGTCGCCGCCGGCCTGCGGGACCGGGGCAACCTGTACAAGGCGGGCGTCTACGGGTCCCGCGCCACGTGCACCGCGGTGAGCAGCGCCGGACTCGCGCACTTCTCGTTCGTCGCCGGGATGTCGCCGGCATGGGCGGGCAACCAGCTCGAACCCCTGCCGGGCAACTGGTCGCTCAACCAGATCCAGAACCGCACGGTCGGATCGGGCAACGGGTCCACCGAGATCGACGCCGTGGTGGACTCCGGGCGCGACCCGGGCGTCCCCGCAGCTCGGCTGGCCGGCTGACCGGCCGCTGGGACGGATCGAGCACCGCCGTGACCACCACGATCCCGCGTGACGACGAGCCGCAGGCCGCGTTCCCGCACCGCGCCACGTACGTCTTCTCGAACTTCGAGGAGGCGATCTCGATGGACTGCTACTGCGACGAGGGCGCCGACCACTTCGGCGTCTACCCGTTCTACGACGAGGTCATCAAACCGATCATCGACGATCTGACCCGACGCGTCCGGCGCCGGTCCGGGAAGGAAACCCCGTGAACACCGCACACCACACCACCCCGACCACCGTCCGGCACCGCACCCGCCGGACCGCCGCGACGGCCCTGGCCTTCGGGCTGCTCGCGGCGGGCATCGCCCTGCCGACCTCGGCGGCGAACGCCGATCCACTGCCCACGTCCGCCGAACCGACGGGTTCCACGATGACCATCTCCCACGACGGTTCCCGTCCCGCGGCGTCGACGGCGGAGCTCGACACCATCGGCACGCTCATCCTCCGACGGCTCGAGCTCGCCGACCCGGTGGCGGAATCGAAGTGGCTCAGCGGCAAGCCGGTCGCCGATCCGGTGCGCGAACAGGCCGTCGTCGACGAAGCGGTGACCCTGGCAGAGCAGCAGGGCGTCGACCCCGTCCTGGTGACCCGGGTGATCCGCGCGCAGATCTCGGCGAGCAAGGTCGTCCAGCGCGGCCTCATCAACCACTGGACGCACAACCCGTGGACCGCACCCACGACAGCCCCGGATCTGACGACCATCCGCCCCCAGCTCGACGCCATCGACACGGACCTGGTGACCGCGCTCGGCCAGGCCCAGACCGTCGCCCAGGACCACCGGTGCACACACCTGGTGGACGCGGAGCGGAAGCACCTCGACGTCGGACTCGACTCGCTGCACCGGAAGGGGATCGACGTGGCCTGGCACACGTTCTGCGCCGCCTGACGCGGGCAGGGGACGGGCCGTCATCATGAGCGGCCCTAGGATGTGGTGTTCACTGATCGCTCAGCTCCGGGCGAGGAAGGACACCGCGCCAGATGAACCAGCGGCAGCTCGCCATGGAGGCCTCTCGACGAGCCATCATCGATGCCGCGGGGCAGCAGTTCGCCGCCTTCGGCTACGAGGCGACAACGTTCTCCCGCGTCGCTGAGGCGATGGGGAAGCCGAAGTCGGCGATCGGGTACCACCTGTTCCCGTCGAAGAAGGACCTGGCGACGGCGGTCATCGAGCTGCAGCAGCAGCGCTGGCGTGCACTCTTCGACGCACTCCCCGCGCAGCCGGGCATCGAGCGGCTGACGGTGTTCCTCCTGACCACCGGGATGGACGTCCGCCGGGGCTCGGTCGCGGGCGGCGCGGTCCGGCTCCTGCACGAACTCGGCAAGGCCGGCGTGCCGGTGCCGCGCGGTTTCGACTGGTTCGAGATGACGCGGGGCGAGCTCGTCAGCGCCGGGGTCGCGGCGGCGGACGTGGACGCGGCCGCGGTCCAGCCGTCCGTCCTGCTGCTCCTCAACACGACGCTGGGCATGGTGGACGGTTCGACGCAGCTGACCGACGACGAGCTCGTGGCGCAGCTCAAGGCGCTGTGGGCACCGCTCTTCACGTCGTTCGGCATCGCCGGTGCATCCGAGGTCATCGAGGCGGCCCAGCCGTACACGCCGGCTCCCTGACCGGTCGCCGCGCGTCGTCGTGGTCGCGCCGCACCGTACAGTGCACCATGACCGAAACAGCGCCAGCGCACCAGTTGCTCCACCTCGGGGTGCTCGCCGACTCCCGGAAGGCCGACGAGCGTCGCCTGCCGATCCACCCCGCGCACCTCGAGCGCATCGATCCCGACCTGCGAGCAGCGATGACGCTGGAGCGCGGGTACGGCCGACGCTTCGGTGTCCCCGACGAGCAGCTCGAACCCCTCGTCGGGGCGATGGCCGATCGCGAAGAGGTGATCGCGACGGCCGATGTCGTCCTGTTGCCCAAGCCCCTGGCGGCCGACCTCGCGGACCTGCGGGACGGTCAGACCCTGTGGGGGTGGCCGCACTGCGTGCAGGACCGTGAGCTCACGCAGCTCGCGGTGGACAAGCACCTGACACTGATCGCGTGGGAGGTGATGAACCACTGGCGTGACGACGGTGGCTTCGGCCTGCACGTGTTCCACAAGAACAACGAGCTCGCCGGCTACTGCTCGGTGATCCACGCGCTCCAGCTCTGCGGGTCGACGGGCGACTACGGGCGTCGGCTCACCGCGGTCGTCCTCGGGTTCGGTGCCACCGCCCGCGGGGCGGTGACCGCACTGAACGCCCACGGCGTCCACGACGTCCGTGTCCTGACGAACCGGGACGTCGCCGCGGTCGGGTCGCCCATCCCGTCCGTCGACATCCTGCGCTTCGGGCCCGACGACGCGGCACCGTCCGAGCTGGTGGTCACGACCCCCGACGGGCCGGTCCCCCTGGCGCCGTACCTGGCCGAGAACGACATCGTCGTGAACTGCACGCTCCAGGACCCGAACGCACCCCTCGTGTTCCTGGACACCGAGGACCTGGCGGCGTTCCGTCCGGGGAGCCTGATCGTCGACGTCTCCATCGACGAGGGGATGGGCTTCAGCTGGGCACGTCCGACGTCCTTCGCAGAACCGTTGACCACCGTCGGCGACACGACCAACTACTACGCCGTCGACCACAGCCCCTCACTGCTCTGGAACTCGTCGACCTGGGAGATCAGCGAAGCGCTGCTGCCGTTCCTGCGGACCGTGATGTCGGGTACCGGTGCCTGGGCCGGTTCGGAGACGATCCGTCGGGCGATCGAGATCGAGGACGGACACATCCGCAACCCGGCGATCCTCGCGTTCCAGGGCCGCTCCGCCGAGTACCCGCACGAGGCCACGGACTGACGCTCCCCGGGATCTGACCCTCGCCGGCCGGAACGACGAAGGGCCCCGGTGGAATCCACCGGGGCCCTTCGTCGTTCTGCTTGCCTGTGCGCTCGAAGGGACTCGAACCCCCAACCTTCTGATCCGTAGTCAGATGCTCTATCCATTGAGCTACGAGCGCGTGGCCTTGCGGCCGTGGAAGACTCTACAACAGGTGCGGCCCGGGCGCCAATCGAGCCGGTCCGGCCCCCGTGCTCGGCGTGTCGCGAACGGTCTCCGACGGCCGCTCCGTCACAGCGCCGCGGGCTCCTCGTCGAACACCTCGGCCAGGAACACCCGGAGCGCCTGCCACGATCGGCGGTCGGCGCGCTCCTGGTACTGCGCGCCGTGGTCCGGGGCGTCGGTGCCCGGCACCGCGAACGCGTGCATCGCACCGGAGTACGTCACGACCTGCCAGTCGACGTCCGGCGCCGCCCGCATCTCGTCCTGCCACGCGTGCACGGCCTCGTCCGGCACGACGGGGTCGACACCCCCGGTGAGGACGAGCAGCTTCGCCCGGATGTCCGCGGCGTCCGAGGGGTCGTGCGCGATGAGGCCACCGTGGAACGCCACGGCGCCGACCAGGTCAGCCCCGGTCCGTGCGAGTTCGAGTGCGGTCGAGCCACCGAAGCAGTAGCCCATCACCACGACACGGGCGGGGTCGACGTCCGGGTCCGCGAGCAGTCGCTCGAGCCCGGCGGTGGCGCGGGCGCGCAGCAGGGGCAGGTCCTGGTAGAAACCGCCGGCGACCTGGGCCGCCGTGTCGTCACCGGGGCGGACACCGGCGCCGTAGATGTCCGCGCCGAACGCGACGTAGCCGAGCCGGGCGAGCATCGTCACCCGGGCCTCGACGTGGTCGTTCACACCGTGCCAGTCGTGCACGACGAGGACGGCCGGACGACGGCCCGCGATCGCGCCGTCCTTCGCGAGGACGCCGAGCAGTTCGGTGCCCTCGTGGTCGTAGGGGACGTCGTCGACACGGATGTCGGCGCCGGCGGGTTCGGGAACGGTCTGCAGGACGTCGTCGGTGGTGTTCACGTCGCCCGACGCTACGCCGCCACTCGGGCTCAGGCCTCGATGTTGTCCCAGCCGTCGGGGCCGACGGACCCGGCGGCGTACTCGTCGAGGGGGGCCTTGCCGGCCTTCCACGCGTCGAGGAACGGCCCGACGACCTTCCAGCCCTGCACGGCGCTGTCACCGCGGACCGACAGCGTGGCGTCGCCCTCGAGCACGCCGGCCAGCACCTCGCCGTAGGCACTCAGGCGCCCGGGGTTGAACGTCACCTCGAGGCTGGTGTGGTCGATCGTGTACGGGTCGCCGGCGCCGTTGACGTTGAGCTCGAGCTGCATCTCGTCCGGGGCGATCCAGATGCGCAGCCGGTCGGGCAGCTCGGTGCCGGTGAGTCCCTCGGGCACGTGCGGGGAGTCCTTGAACGTGATGACGATCTCGCGGCGCTGCGCGGCGAGCGCCTTGCCGGACCGCAGGGTGAAGGGGACGCCCGCCCAGCGCCAGTTCGCGATCTCCAGGGTGAGCTGGGCGAGGGTCTCGGTGCCGAGCGCCGGGTCCACGCCGTCCTCGTCGACGTACGACGGCAGCTGGCGGTCCCCGACGGTGCCGGCGGTGTAGCGGGCGCGCTTGCCCGCGGTGACGACGTCGCCGCCCCACGGCCGGACGGCCCGCAGCACGAGCTCCTTCTGGGTGCGCAGGTCGTCGGCCTTGATCGAGGCGGGGGCCTCCATCGCGACGACGGCCATCACCTGCAGCAGGTGGCTCTGGATCATGTCGGTGAGCGCCCCGGCCTTGTCGTAGTAGCGCGCCCGGCCCTCGAGCCCGAGGGTCTCGTCGTAGACGATGTCGACGCGCTCGACGTGCTGCGACGACAGCAGCGGCTCGATGATGCGGTTGGCGAAGCGCAGCCCGAGCAGGTTGAGGACGGTGGAGCGGCCGAGGAAGTGGTCGACGCGGTGGATGCGTTCCTCGGGGATGAACGAGTGCAGCAGGTCGTTCAGGTGCGAGGCACTGTCGGCGTCGGTGCCGAACGGCTTCTCGAGCGCCAGGCGGGTGCCGGCGGGCAGGTCGATGCGGGCGAGCTGCTCGCAGCTCTTCTCGGTGACCGCCGGCGGCAGCGCGAAGTAGATCGCCGGGTCGTGGGTGCACACGGCGAGCAGTGCCCGCAGGTCGTCCGGGTCGGTGACGTCGGCCTTCCGGTAGGTCGAGGCGTCGACCACGGCCTGCAGTCGGTCCGGCAGCGAGGTCTCGCCCGAGGCGCCCTCGTCCTCCTCGTTCTTGGACGCCTGCGCGTTCTCGAAGGACTCGCGCACCTGCGCCTTCCAGTCGGCGTCGGACAGGTCCTCGACCCCGGCGCCGACGAGCTGGATGTCCCAGTCGTCCTTCACCTGGAGCAGGGTGGCGAGGCCGGGCAGGAGCAGGCGCTTGGACAGGTCGCCGCTGGCTCCGAGGATGAGCAGGCTGGTCTGGAGGCTCGACATGCTGCAGACGGTACTCATCGGCCCCGGTGGATGACCGGGCCGCTACGGTGGTGTCAGTCCGGCGCGAGGGAGCACCATGAGCAGTGGGTACGAAGGGCGACGCCTCCGTGTCGCCGTGGTCGGGACGGGCATGATCGCCGGCGTCCACGCCCGGGCGGCCCGGGCCTCCGGTGCCGAGGTCCTCGGTGTGCTCGGCCGGAACGCCGCCCGGTCCGAGCAGGTGGCGGCGCAGCTCGACCTGCCCCGTGGCTACGCCTCCCTCGAGGAGGTCATCGCCGACGCCCCCGACGTCGTGCACATCTGCACCCCGAACGACCAGCACCACCCGCAGGCGCTCGCGGTGATCGCGGCCGGCATCAACGTGGTGTGCGAGAAGCCCCTGGCGATCGACCCCGCGCAGGCCGCAGAGCTCGTCGCCGCCGCTGCAGAGGCCGGCGTCGTGGCCACCGTGCCGTTCGTGTACCGCTACCACCCGATGGTCCGCGAGATCCGGGCGCGCATCGCCGACGGGGAGCTCGGCCGGCTGCTCGCGGTGCACGGTCACTACCTGCAGGACTGGATGCTCGACGAGGACGCCTCGAGCTGGCGGGTCGACCCGACCTCGAGCGGCCTGTCCCGCGCGTTCGCCGACATCGGCTCGCACTGGTGCGACCTGGTCGAGTTCGTCACGGGTGAGCGCTTCGCCTCGGTGTCCGCCGCGACCGACATCGTCTACCCGACGCGGCCGGCGGCCTCCGGCCCGTCGTTCTCCGGCTCCCCCGACCCGGACCCGGTGGCCGACGCGGCCGAACGCGCCGAGGTCACCACCGAGGACACCGCCGTCGCCACCTTTCGCACCGCCACGGGCCGCATCGGGAACGTCGTGATCTCGCAGGTCGCGTCGGGCCGGAAGAACCGCCTGTGGTTCGAGGTCGACGGCACCCGCGGCAGCGCGGCGTTCGACCAGGAGCAGCCCGAGTCGGCCTGGTTCGGCAACGAGCGCGGCGCCCAGATCGTGGTCCGCGACCCGTCGCAGGGGTACCCGGACCAGCGCCGGCTGGCGATCGTGCCGGCCGGGCACCCGCAGGGGTACCTCGACGCCTTCGCGGCCTTCGTCGCCGACACCTACACCGCGGTCCGCACCGGAGTGGCCCCCGACGGACTGCCGACGTTCGCGGACGGCGCCCGCTCCGCCGACATCATCGAGGCCGTGATTGGCAGCGCGGCCGAGACGACCTGGCGGGAGATCCGGTGAAGCTCGGCATGCTGACCGCCTGCCTGCCCGGCTGGTCGCTCGACCGGATCGCCGGGTTCGCCCAGCAGCAGGGCTACGAGCGGCTCGAGGTCGCCGTCTGGCCGGGCACCGGCGGTCGCGACTTCGAGGCGGCGCACCTGCCGGTCGCCACGTTCACCGACGAGGACGCCCTGGCCACCCGCGCCCTGCTCGACCGGACGGGCCTCGAGATCTCGGCGCTCGCGTACTACGAGAACAACCTGCACCGGGACCCGGAGCACCGTGCCGCGGTGCGGACCCACCTCAAGCACGCCATCGACACCGCGCAGACGCTCGGCATCCCGTACGTCGGCACCTTCATCGGCCGCGACACCACGAAGTCCGTCCGCGAGAACATGGCCGAGGGGAACCGGGTCCTGCCCGAGCTCGTCGACTACGCCGGCGAGCGGGGCGTTCGGCTCATCATCGAGAACTGCGTGATGGAGGGCTGGCACCCCGACGGGTACCCCGGCAACATCGCGTACTCCCCCGAGCTCTGGGGCTGGGTCACCGGCCTGGGCTTCGGCCTGAACTGGGACCCGTCGCACCTGACGTGGATCGGCATCGACCCGGTCGAGACGATCCTGCCCTTCGCCGAGCACATCGTGCACGCCCAGGCGAAGGACCTGGAGCTGTTCCCCGAGCGGCGCAACGAGTACGGGTTCTTCGGCAAGGTCGACAAGGGCGACGACCCGTGGGACATGGGCTGGTGGCGGTTCCGGGTGCCGGGCCGCGGCGTCGTGGACTGGCCGCGCGTCGTCGACCGCCTCTACGAGGCGGGCTTCGACGGCACGCTGAGCGTCGAGCACGAGGACCCGCTCTGGGGCGGCACCGACGACAGGGTGCTCGAGGGGCTGCGCATCGCGCACCGCACGCTGCGTCCGCTGATCGCGCAGGAGCACTAGCCGACCCACACCGGGCACTGGACTGGAGGCACGCATCACGTGACCGACGTCGGTCACGTGATCCGCGCCTCCCGTCCACTGACTGTGAACGGACCCGTGCGCGCCCGCGCACGCTGGTGCCATGAGCACGACCGTGAGCGACTTCGTCATCGACCGCATCAAGGCGTGGGGGGTCTCCCGCGTGTTCGGGTACCCCGGCGACGGGATCGGCGCCTTCGACGGCGCGCTCGGCAAGGCGGCGTCGAAGGGCGACGGCCTGGAGTACGTCCGCCCGACGCACGAGGAGATCGCGGCGCTGATGGCGACCGCGCACGCGAAGTTCACCGGCGAGGTCGGGGTCTGCGTCGCGACGTCGAGTCCCGGCGCCTTCCACCTGCTGAACGGTCTGTACGACGCGCAGATGGACAACCAGCCGGTGGTGGCGATCGTCGGCCAGCAGGGGCTCGCGGCGATGGGGTCGTTCACGCAGCAGGAGTCGAACCTGGAGCGCGTGTTCGCCGACGTCGCCTGCTACGTGCAGACGGTGGCCACGCCCGAAGCCGTCGGTGTGGTGCTCGACACCGCGTTCCGCACGGCGTCGCTCCGCAAGCAGCCGGCCGTCGTCGTGCTGCCCCACGACGTGCAGGCGATGGCGTACGACGCGCCGCCGCTCGAGCACTGGGCCTCGCGGTCGAGCGACGTCCCCGCGTCCACCCGGATCACGCCGCCCGCCGACGAGGTGCGGAAGATGGCGGAGATCATCAACGCCGGGTCGAAGGTGACGTTCCTGGTCGGTGCGGGCGCGCGCGGTGCGACGGCCCAGGTGCTCGCCGCCGCCGAGAAGTCGGGTGCGGGGATCATCACGGCACTCCGCGGCAAGGACGTGATCCCGTCCGACGTGCCGTACCACTCGCAGCAGCTCGGGCTGCTCGGGTCGCTGCCGTCGCTGCACCAGATCCGCGACTGCGACACCCTCGTGCTGCTCGGCACGAACTACCCGTACGGCGAGTACATGCCGAAGTCGGGGCAGGCCCGGGGCATCCAGGTCGACATCAAGCCGGAGCAGCTCGGCCTGCGGTACCCGACCGAGCTGAACCTGTGGGGCGACGTCGGTTCGACGCTCGACGCGGTGCTCCCGCTGCTCGAGCAGAAGACCGACAGGTCCTTCCAACAGACCGTGGCCGACGAGATGCGCGAGTGGGAGTCGGAGATGCGTGCGCAGTCCGAGGTCGCCTACGACGACGGGGTGAACCCGCGCCGGGTGATCCAGGCCGTGAACGACCGGCTGCCCGACGGCGTCACGGTCACCGCGGACGCCGGCACGACCGCCGACTGGTACGGCCACCACATCCGGCTGCGCGAGGGCATGCGCGGCGACATGTCCGGCCGCCTCGCGACGATGCTCGCGGCGATGCCGTACGCGGTGACGGCGAAGTTCGCGTTCCCGGACCGTCCGGCGGTGTGCACGATCGGCGACGGTGCCTTCCAGATGCTCGGCATGAACGAGCTGATCACCGTGAAGAAGTACCTGGCGGCCTGGCCGAACCAGCAGCTCGTCATCGTGGTCATGCACAACGACGACCTCGGTCAGGTGTCGTGGGAGATGCGCACCGAGGACGGCAACCCGATGTGGCGCGGCTCGCAGGACGTCGAGTCGATCGACTACGCCGGGTACGCGACGCTGCTCGGGTTCCAGGGCATCGCGGTGCACGAGGACTCCGAGGTCGAGGCGGCGGTGGAGCGGGCGTTCGCGCACCAGGGGGTGACCCTGATAGACGCGTACGTCAGCCGGAGCGTCCCGCCGCTGCCCCCGCACATCACGAAGGAGTACGCGATCAACACGGCGAAGAGCCTGCTGAAGGGCGACCCGGTCGAGTTCGACGTCGTGAAGGACTCCGCCAAGGCGATGGCGACCGAGGTCACCGAGCGGGTGAAGGGCGTGCTGGGCCGCGACTGAATCGGGTCGGCGGTGCGAGGGGACGGCCGTGTGAACGTCGTGTGACGAGTTGCGCGGGGGTCTGGCGAGTCGCCTGTGCGTCTTCGTAGGTTCGACGACGATGAACACTTCCCACACCACCGGAACCGCTGGTGCGACGACCCGACGGCGCCTCGGCGCCGGCGCGGCCCTCGCCACCGCCGGGGTCCTGGTCGCACTGTCCGTCCCGTCCGCAGCCGTCGCCGCCGACGGCGACACGACGATCGACATCGTCGACGTCAACGACTTCCACGGTCGCATCGAGTCCGAGGGCACCGCCGCCGACAAGGCCGCCGGCGCCGCGAAGCTCGCCGGCGTCGTGCAGTCGTACCGCGAGGCCAACCCGAACACGATCTTCGCCAGCGTCGGCGACAACGTGGGCGCCTCGACCTTCACCTCGCTCATCCAGCAGGACTCCCCCACGATCGACGCCCTGAACGCCATGGACCTCGACGTCAGCGCGATCGGCAACCACGAGCTCGACAAGGGCCAGGACGACCTGACCGGCCGCATCGAGGACCGCGCCGACTGGCCGTACGTCTCGGCGAACATCGTCAAGGCCGGCACCACCGACCCCGCGTTCACGCCGTACTCCATCGTGGAGAAGGGCGGCGTCAAGGTCGGCTTCATCGGTGCCACCACCGAGGACCTCATCCCCGGGCTCGTCAGCCCCGGCGGGGTCGAGGGCCTCGCGATGGCCCCGATCGTCAGCCAGGTCAACCGGTACGCCGAGCAGCTCACCGACGGCAAGGACGACAACGGCGAGGCCGACGTGCTGGTCCTGCTCGTGCACGAGGGCGCCACCACGAGCGCGCTCACCGACGCCACGGGCACCGGTGCCTTCGGCAAGATCACCTCCGGCGTCTCGTCGAAGGTCTCGGCCATCGTGTCGGCGCACACCCACGCGACGTACAACCACTCCATCGCCGGCCCCGACGGCACGAAGCGTCCGGTGATCCAGGCCGGGTCCTACGGGGTGAACCTCGGACACCTGCAGCTCACCGTGGACGCCGACAAGCAGCTCACCGGCATCACGTCCTCGGTCACCTCCGTCAACGAGGACAAGCGTGTCCCCGCCGACACCACCTCGGTCAACGCCGTGAGCGACATCGTGACCGCCGCGAAGGCCGTCGCCGACGTCAAGGGCGGCGAGAAGCTCGGCGAGATCACGGGTGACCTGCGTCGCGCCGTGCAGTCCGACCGCAAGGCCGAGAACCGCGGCGGCGAGTCCGTCCTGGGCAACTCCATCGCCGAGGTCCAGCGCAGCGCCACCGAGCGGAACGGCTCGCAGGTCGCCTTCATGAACCCGGGCGGGCTCCGCACGGACATGGTCTACGCGTCCAGCGGCGCCGGCGACCCGGACGGCACCGTCACCTACAAGGAGGCCGCGCTCGTCCAGCCGTTCGCCAACACCCTGGTGACGAAGGACATGACCGGCCAGCAGATCAAGAACGCCCTCGAGCAGCAGTGGCAGCCGGACGGCCTCGAGCGTCCGTTCCTGAAGCTCGGCGTCTCGGACGGCTTCGCGTACACCTACGACCCGTCGAAGGGTCGCGGCGAGCGCATCACCGGCATGACCCTCGACGGCAAGGCGATCGCGCTGGCCGACACCCTCAAGGTGACCGTCAACTCGTTCCTGTCGACCGGTGGCGACAACTTCGCCGCCTTCGCGACCGGCACGAACGTCGCCGACTCCGGCCAGGTCGACCTGCAGGCCCAGGTGGACTACTTCCTCGCCAACCCGAAGGTCACGCCCCCGGTCGACCAGCGCGCCGTCGGCGTCACGGTCACGCCGACCCCGGCCGGTGGCTTCCAGCCCGGTGACGAGATCGAGCTCGACCTGTCGTCGCTCGTGTTCAGCAGCGAGGACCCGGCGAAGGCCGGCTCCGTCTCGGTCACCGCGGACGGCAAGGAGCTCGCATCGTCGGCGATCGACCCGACGATCACCGACAAGAACGACGAGCAGGGTCGCGCGACCCTGACCGTCACGGTCCCCGAGATCGAGGCGCCGGCCGCACGCGCTTCCGCCCGCACCGCAGGTTCCGTCTCGCTCGCCGCGGTGGCCGAGCCGGTCGCCACGACGGACGCGCCGCTCGTCGTCACCCTGCCGGGTGGCCAGACCGTCACCCTCGCCGTGACGATCCCGGTCGCCGCAGCGGTCGACCCGACCGACCCGACGGACCCGACCGACCCCACGGACCCGGTCGACCCGACCCCGGCTCCGACCCCGAACCCGGGTGGCGGGGTCATCCCCGGCCCCGGCGCGGGTGACGGTGACGACGCGGGCATCGGTGGCGTCGGCGGGACCGACGACGACCCGCGCGCTGGTGGCGACCTCGCCTACACGGGTGCGGACCTGACCGCTCCGGCGATCGCGGCGGGCCTGCTCCTGCTCGCCGGGATCACGGCACTCGTGGTCCTCCGCCGCAACCGCGCACGACGTGCCGCGACGGTCCTGACGGACTGACCCACAGCCTGCGGGCACACACGCGAACGGGCCGTCTCACCCTGGTGAGGCGGCCCCTTCGCGTCGGTCAGGAGGCCCGGAGCACGTCCGGCGCACACCTCGCGCGACCCGGCGGTCACGGTTGCTGTCCCATCCCGGTCGATCACTGCGGATCCGCGGATCCGCGGGGTACTCTCGGGGTTGTCGCACCGCGACGCGTCGTGCCGGGTCGCTTTCAGCAAGTCGACGGTGGTTCCGTTCGGCGAGACTCCGCGACGCGGGCGTCCTCCGCCTCCAGGGAAACGGCGGAGGGCGCCCACCCTTCGGGTCAGCGACGCAGCTCATCGGAAGAGCTGCTCGCCGATGTACGACCCCTTGCGCGGTGCCGGCGGCACGGCGAACACCGCGGAGCCGATGTGCGAGACGTACTCGTTCAGCCGGTCCGAGGCGCCGAGCTTCCGCTGCAGCCGCGTGAAGTGGTCCGGGTCGTTCACGTAGGCGATGAACAGCAGCCCGGCGTCGAGCTGGCCGTACTCGTTGAGCCCGTCGGTGTAGTTGTACGGCCGGCGCAGGATCTTCACGCCGCCGTTCGCCTCGTGCGCGGCGAGGGCGATGTGCGACGTCGCGTCGATCTTCGTCACACCGTCGTCGTCCTTGGCGTGGAAGTCCGGGGTGGTGTGCTCCTGCCCGCCGGAGAGCGGTGCGCCCTGGATCTTCGTCCGCCCGAACACCCGCTGCTGGTCGCTGACGACGTCGGCGTCCCAGGTCTCGATGTTCATCCGGATCTTCCGCACCACCTGGTAGCTGCCGCCGGCCATCCACCCGGCGTCGTGGTCGAGCCAGACGAACCGGTCGTGGTCGGCGTCGGTCGTGATGTTGCGGGTGCCGTCCTTGAACCCCATCAGGTTGCGGGGCGTGCTCTGGTGCGGCCCGGCCGATGCCCGGCCGAAGCCGAGCACGGTCCAGCGGACGGTCGCGGTGCCGCGGGCCATCCGTGCCAGGTCGCGCACCGCGTGGTACGCCACCTGGGGGTCGTCGGCGCAGGCCTGCAGGGACAGGTCCCCGCCGGTCAGTCCCTGCTGCAGGTTGTCACTCGGCAGCGTCGGGATGTCGGCGAGCGAGGCCGGACGGCGGTCGGCGAGCCCGAAGCGCTCGTCGAAGACGCCGGGTCCCAGGCCCACCGTGACGGTCAGGGACGCCGGCCCGAGGTCGAGCGCCTCGCCGGTGTCGGCACCGACCCCGTTGCCGTGCGCGGGTTCGACGCTGCCGACGGTCTTGCCGGCCTGCAGCTGGGCGATCGCGGCCGACCAGCGGGCGAGGAGCACCTGCAGCTCGGTCGTGACGGTCGTCGACAGGTCGAACGTCATGTAGACGCAGTACCGCTGCGGGGTGGTGCGGATCCCGCCCTGCGGCTGCCGTGCCGCGGTGGCGTAGAACGGCTGGCTCTGCGACAGGTCGATCGACTCGTCGCCGTTCGTCGCCGCCGTGAACGGGTTCACGCCGGTCGCCGCGGTGGCGCCGCCGATGCCCGCTGCCGCGCCGACCCCGGCACCGGCCACGGCCAGGCCGGCGCCGAACAGACCACGGCGGGAGACGTTCGCCCGGGGTGCGTCGTCCGCCCGCGGTGCCTCGTCCGGCTCGGTCACGCGGTCGCGACCTTCTCGGCCAGACGGGACAGCGGGTCCTGCAGCGCCTGGATCTGCTGCGAGATCGTGTTCGCGTCGGACTTCTTGGTGGCGGCGTCCCACGTGGCGAAACCGCCCAGGTCGTCGGCGTCGCGGTAGCCGTCCATCATCGTGTTCGTGGCGTCGAACTGCTTGGCGATCTGCTTCGTCAGGGTCGGGTCGAGCTTGGTCAGCCCCGGCTTGAGGTACGCGAAGGCCTGACGGGCACCCTCGACGTTGGCAGCGAGGTCGACGAGGTCGATGTGGCTGTACGCCTCTTCCTCGCCGGTGATCTTGTTCGACTGCACCTCTTCAAGCAGACCCGCGGCACCGTTCGCCAGGTCCTCCGGCTTGTAGTCGAGCGTCGGCACGAGCTTCGCGAGCAGCTGCACGTCCTCGGTCAGGTCCGCGGCGGTCCGCTTGGTCGACGCGGTGATCTTCCCGGCCTGGAACAGGTCCTTCTCGACGGCGTGGAACCCGCTCCAGCCGACGGCCGGGTCGAGGTTCGAGGCGCGCATGTCGATCAGGTAGTCGAGGTTGCCCGCGTTGTCGGTGGCCTTGAAGCCCTTCTTGACGAAGCCGTCGACGTCGCTCTCGACGTGCTCGTAGAACGGACGGGCGTTCGCGTAGTCGGTCTTCGCCGCGTCGAGGTCGCCGGCGTCGATGTGCTTCTGCATCTGCTCGACCGCGGCGACCATGTCGGTGACCTGGCCGTCGACGTAGGTCGCGTACCCCTTCGTCCCGTCGCGGAGCAGGGTCGAGGCGCTGCTGTTCGCGGTCGACGCGGCCTTGCCGGTGACGGTGAAGTCCGTCAGCTCGGTCTCGGCGCCGGGGCAGTACACCTGGTACTTCCCGCCGGTCAGCGTGGCGGTGAAGCGGACGGCGTCGAGGCCGGGCGCCAGGTTCTCCTTCTCGCCGAGGATCCGCTGGTCCTGCAGCAGCTCGACCTCGGTGATCGCGGTCGACGACTCGTTCTTGACCGTGAAGGTGACGGGGCCCGCGGGGACCTTCGTCGAGGACACCGCGCAGGCGTCCTGCCCGTCGTTGGTGAGCGTGATGGTGACGCGGGAGACCTTCGCGTCGGCGCCGGAGCCGCCGACCTCGGCGGATCCACCGGCGCAACCGGTGAGTGCGAGGGCGGTGACGGCGCCGAGGGCGCCCAGGGTGATCAGGGGTCGGACGGGCTTACCGAAGGACATGGTCGGTGCTCCTTGCAGGGTCCACGGCCGGAGGGCCGCGAGCGGGGACGGGTTCGGAGGTGGGGATGGTGTGGAGTCGTCGGCGACGGCGGTCACGGAGGGCCAGCAGCGCCTGGGCGGCAGCCGCGATGCCGAGGGCGATCGGCAGCCAGGCCTTCCAGAGCAGCAGGTCGGCGGACCGCGAGTCGGCGGCGGCCACCGAGGCGGCCGACCGCTCGACGCGGGCGTCGGGCACGGACCAGACGGTGCGGTCCAGGGTCGTGGTGCGCGCGGACGGGAGGCCCCCACCGCTCAGCGTCAGCACCTCGCGTTCGTCGCGGGTCGCGTCCAGGACCCCACCACGGACGGTCCACAGGGTCACCGTGTCGCGCACGGCCCAGCGCGCCGCGAACGGGCCGGGGTTCGTCGACGGGGAGACCCCGACGGGCAGGCGGCCGAACAGGCCGACGAGGTCGTCGAGCGTCAGCGTCGCCGGGCGGTCGGCACCGCTCCCCTGCTCACTGTCCCCGTCCTGCTCACCGGCCTCGTCCTGCACGACACGCCATCGGTCGGCGGCCACGCCCGCGCGGGTGACGCGGCGGTGGGCCGACGTCGGCAGGGTGAGTCGGGCCTCCTGGCCGGTTCCGGTGCCGGCCACGCGGAGGACGCCGGACGCACCGTCGACGCTGGCGGAGACGGAGCTGGCGTCGCCGCTGACCGCGGTGGTGCGGGGCAGGTCGACCCCGCCCGTCGGCACGGCGATCGCGAGTGCCGCTGCCGCCACGGCGAGTGCACCGGCGACGACGGCGCGCACCCGGGGCACGCGGTCCGGCGACGGACGCCAGGCGCGCGGCCAGAGCGTCAGGGCCAGCACCGGGACGACGTAGAGGAACCAGCCGAGCACCTCGATGACCCGCGGGTCCGGCGGGATGCCGAGCACGCCGGTGACCAGCGCGCCCTGCACCGAACCGTTCGGCGCGAGCCACGACAGGTCGACGGTGCGCTGCTGGCCGATGACGATCCAGCCGGCCTCGTGCGCGCGGCGGAGGACGGTCAGCACCAGGCCACCCGCGACGAACACCAGGAAGACCCCGGTGCCGGTGAAGAACCGCGACAGGTTGAGGCGGACGCCACCGGTGTAGATGCCGAAACCGACGACGACCGCGGCCGCGATGCCGATCACGGCACCGAGCGCGGCGAGGCCGGTGTCCGACGACGCCTGGAACGTGGCGAGGAGGAACACCGAGGTCTCGAAGCCCTCCTTCAGGACGGCGAGGAACGCCATGCCGGCGAGGGCCCAGGCGGTGCCACGGCCGAGGGCAGCGGTCGCACTGGCCTCGAGGTCGGCGGTCAGGGTGCGCGCGTGCGTGCGCATCCAGACGATCATGCCCGTGACGAAGACGACGGCGACGATGCCGATGACCGCCTCCATGCCCTCCTGCTGGGCCTGCGGCAGCGCCTGCTCGACCGCCTGCAGCCCGAAGCCGACGGCGATGCTGAGCAGCACCGCGAGCCCGACGCCCGACCACATCGGGGTGAGCGGAACGCGGTTGCGACGCAGGAACGCGGCGATGATGCCGACGATGAGCGTGGCTTCGAGGCCTTCACGGAGACCGATGACGAGAGTGGCGAGCATGACGAAGGTGAGGCTAACCTAACCGCCGAACGGCCCGCCAGTCGTGCGACGTGATGTTTGATGGTTCTCATGAACCTGCTGTCCGTCGACGGCCTGGCGTCGGTCACGAACGTGCTCGACCTCGCCGGGGTCTTCGCGTCCGCCCTGCTCGGCGGCTCCATCGCCCGCGCGATGGACTTCGACCTGTTCGGGTTCCTGGTCGTCGGGTTCGTCTCCGGACTCGGCGGCGGGATGCTCCGCGACACCCTGCTGCAGAACGGACCACCCGTCGCGCTCGTCGACCCGCTGTACGTGCCGGTCGCCGTCGCCGGGGCACTCATCGCGTTCCTCGTGTCGTTCTCCGAGCTCACCTGGGACCGGCTGTTCACCGTGCTCGACGCCGCCGTCATCGGGTTCTGGGCCGTGGTCGGCGTGCAGCGGACCTACGACGCCGGGCTCGACTGGCCCGCCGCGATCATCATGGGGACCATCACCGCGGTCGGCGGCGGGGCCATGCGCGACCTGCTGCTGCGGCGGGTGCCGGCGGTGTTCGGCGGGAACGCGCTGTACGCCACCGTGGCCGTCGCCGCGTCGGCCGTGATGGTGATCGCCTCGGCGCTCGGGTCGCCGTCGCTCGGCATCCTGCTCGCGATCACCCTGTCGCTCGGGCTCCGCTGGGGAGCGGTCCGGCGGGGCTGGGGGCTGCCGAACGGCCGTGACTGGCAGCCGAAGTCGACCCTCGGTTCGCTGCTCCGGCGGGGTCGGAGCCTGCGGCCGGACGCGCTCCGGTTGCTCCGCCGCCCGGGCCGTCGGACCGGTGCCGGCAGTGTCCGAGAAGAGCACGAGGACTGAGAGGCTGTCCTCCGCGGCCCCGCGACGCTACGATCAGTACCGCCGGGTATCGTCCTGGCAGTTCTGCCGGGGATGATCCCGGTGAACGCTGTCCGCACAGCACCGACGCGACCCGAACGCGCCGGTTCCGAGCAGACGTGGGGATGGGGGCTTCGCTGATGCCGCGCGGGATCAGACGCGCGGCGCGGCAGGTCTCCACCACGATGCTCTCCCCGACGACCACCAGCACAGGTCGGAGCAGCAACCGATGAGCGACGACGCTTCCCCCACCCAGCGCATCCCGCGCGCCGAGGTCCGGGAACGCCTGCTCGCCGCCGGAGCCGCGGTCTTCGCCGAACAGGGTGTGTACGGCGCGCGGCTCGACGACGTCGCAGCGCGCGCGGGGTTCAGCAAGGGTGCGGTCTACTCGAACTTCTCGTCCAAGGAAGACCTGCTCGCCCAGGTCATGCAGCGTTCCACGAACGTCGTGCTCGGTTCACTGCAGGAACTCGTGCACGCGGACATCGCCGCCGTCGACGTCGGGGACGTCCTGCGCGCCGCGTTCGGGCAGAACGACCAGAGCGAGCAGTTCGCGCTGCTCTCGGCGTTCCGCGGGTACGCGGTGCGGCACCCGGAGCTGCTGCCCGAGTTCATCCGGCAGCGCCGGATCCTGCAGGACGGAGTACTGGAGCTGGTGCGACTCTGGCTCGGGGCGCACCCCGAGGTCGAGGTCGGCATGACCCCGGAGGAGTTCGCGACCGTGCTCATCGGGGCGAACGTCGGCCTGGTGTTCGACGCGCCGGCGCTGCCCGGGGTCGATCCGGGCGAGCTCATCGCGACGCTGGTCGAGGCGGTCATCCGCCGGCGCTGACGCGCGGCGCCCCGCTCGGCGGCGAAGCGCTCGCGATGGCGGCGGCTGGCGGGCGGGGCGGCGGCGGGCGCGGCGCGGCGGTCGGGGCTTCGCACCGTGCGAGGTTCGCGACCCCGTGCCCACTCGACCGCCCCGTGCCCGCCTACAGCCCCGCACCGAACCACCAACCACGCACCACCCGACGAACCCTGCACCGTGCAACACCCGCCGAGCCATCGCCCAACAGAGCCAGCACCGTGCGAGGTTCGCCACCCCGTGTCCGCTCGACCGCCCCGTGCCCGCCTACAGCCCCGCACCGAACCACCAACCACGCACCACCCGACGAACCCTGCACCGTGCAACACCCGCCGAGCCATCGCCCAACAGAGCCAGCACCGTGCGAGGTTCGCCACCCCGTGTCCGCTCAACCGCCCCGTGCACGCCTACAGCCCCGCACCGAGCCACCAACCACGCACACCCGACGAACCCCGCACCGTGCAACACCCGCCAGCCGGCACGCGCCCGCGTCAGGCCGTGCGACGATCCCGACGGCGGGGCTTCGGCCCGTCGTGGGACCAGGCGGACGACGGCAGCAGGCTCGGCGGCAACAGGCGCGACCGCACGACGCGCACCGTGGGGACCGAGGCGTCGAGCGCCTCCCGAGCGTCGCGGACGTGACGTTCCAACGACGGAGTGTCCACCGATGCAGCCCCGCCGGCGGCGAAGCGCTCGCGATCGACCGCGTCGACCGCGGCCTCCAGGTGCGGCACGACCGACTCCGGCAACCCGGGACGCAGGCGTCCGAGCACGGCACGGGCGGTCCGGGCCACGGCGGCGGCATCACCCGGCGGCGCGATGCCCGGGGCGTACCCGTGGTCGGCGACGTCGTCGAGCAACTCCCGCCAGGCCTGCACGGCGGGCGCCCGGCCCGCGGCGATCGCCGACAGCCTCGACCGGCGGCGGACAGCGCGCACGAGGCCCGGGGCGACGAGGACCGCGAGCACGAGCAGCAGCCCCACGAACAGCCCGACGGGGCCACCTGTGTCGCCGGAGCCGGACCCTCCCGCGGCACCCGGAACCGGGGACGCCGACGGGGTCGGTGACGCTGATTCGTCCGCCGGGGTGGTCTGCTCGGGTGCCGGCAGCGGGGTCTCCGGTGCCGCCGCGGTCGGCGACGCCGAGGGCTCCTCGGACGGCGCGGCCTCGTCGGAGTCGGGCGTCGGCTCGAAGGCGACCCACCCGGCGCCCTGGATGTACAGCTCGGGCCAGGAGTGCAGCTGCCGGTTCGACACCGCGTACTCGCCGTCGGGCTGCGGCGACCCGGCCCGGTACCCGACCGCGATGCGCGAGGGGATGCCGAGCGTGCGGGCCATCACGGCCATCGCGGACGAGAAGTGCACGCAGTACCCGTCGCGGACCTTCAGGAACGTCGAGACGACGTCCATGCTGTCGCCGTCGTAGCCCTGCTCGACGGGAGCGGTCTCGGAGTACGTGAACAGGTCGCTGCGGAACCACTGCTCGAGTGCCCGCGCCCGCCCGTAGTCGTCGGTCGCGGCTGCGGCGACGCGGGTCGCGGTGGTCGAGATGTTGGCGGGCAGGTCGTCGGGCAGGGCGAGGTCGGTGCGCAGCTGCTGGCGGCTGGGCTCCCGGAAGCCACGGCCGTCAGAGCGGGCGAGCACCCCCGAGGCGGCGACCGCGTCGAGGTAGTCGTTGGCGAACGTCGAAGCCCCGTAGACCTCGTACATCGCGCCGCGGGCGGTCGCGGCTCCGGTCGACCGGACGGTGCTCGAGTTCCCCATCCACCGCCACTGCGACAGGTCGAGGTTGGTGGACTGCGACTCGATCGACACCGCACCCGACGGGACCGGCAGGTAGGTGCTGGACAGCCCGGTGATCCGGACGGTCACGTCGCCACGGCTCGCCAGGCGCGGGTTGACGCCCTCGGCCCACTGCTGCTCGTCGGCGGTGTCGGCCTCGGCCGCGTTCGTCACGGTCGGCACCCAGTCCCCCGTGCCGAACTCGTCGAGGTCGGCGAGCTTGAGGTACTCGGGCTGCCCGTCGGACGAGCGGTACCGGAACACCTCGAGCTCGCTCGGACGGCGCAGGTCGTTGCCGAGTTCGAGCAGGGTGCCGGGCCGTCCGGGCTGGATCGGCGACTGGATCGCACCGGTCACGCCGGACAACCAGCTGGCATTCAGCGGCACGATCGTCGGCAGCCCGATGGCCACGACGAGCCCGATCGCCCCGACGACCGCGGCCGGCAGTGCGCGCTGCACCGGGCGCACGGACAGCCAGAGCAGGGCGAGGAACGCCACCGCCGTGGTGATGACGAGCGGGGTGCCGGCGGGCTGCCCGGTGATGACGCCCGGCACGATCAGGATGACGAGGGCCGGGGCCGCGGCGAGCGACGGGATCCGCGCGATGGCGGCGAGGAACAGCGAGACCGCAGCGACCCAGCCGATCGACGCGGTGACGACGAGCCGGATCGCGTCGGTCTGCGGCAGTGGTGCGGGGTTCAGGCGGATCGCGGCGAGCGTCTCCCCGAGGGCCCCGTCGGCGTCGAGCCACCCGAGCGGTTGGATGTCGTTGACCAGTGCGGCGGCGCACGAGCAGGCGATGACCGTGCCGACCAGGACGACGAAGCGGATGCCGGGCGTCTGGCGGCGTACGGCGAGCATCACGGCGACGAGCACGGCGACGACGACGACACCCGATGCCCACCAGGCGATGCCCTGCACGAGCGGCCGGATGGCGAGGGCAGCGAGGAGCACGGGCACCGGCGCGAGAGCCACGACCCAGGCGCTCGGGACGTCACGCAGGTCGTCGTCGCGGTCGAGGATCTCGCGCACGTCGGCACGGCTACGCGCCGGCGCGCTCAGCCCGGTCACCGGGCGGCCCCGGACGGCGTCGCGCCGACGACCGGCACCACGAGGGTCCGCCAGCCGCCGCGGTCGAGGATGCCCCGCACGGCCGGGTCCGGCGGCACGATCGTCGCCAGGATGCCGCGGCTCGAACCGCTGGTCGCGCTGACGAGCGCGGCGGCTTCCTCCGCGGTGCAGGTGCCCGTCACAACGGCGGTCATGCCGTGCACGTCGCGGCCACGGACCTCGGGCAGGACGTCAGTGACTTCGCGGGCGTCGGAGCGGAGCCGGACGTCGGCGAGCCCGACGAGCACGTCGGTCAGCCCGCCGACGTCGCCCGCGTGCCGGGTCGCGCCTTCGGGACCGTCGAACACGAGCACGACACGGGAGGTCCGGGCGGCGAGCGCCCGGGCGACACTGGCGGCCACCACGACGGCGTGTTCGAAGGCCTGGTCGCCGCCCAGGTCGGACAGCTCGGCGAGGTCCTCTCGACCGAGCCGCTGGTAGGACTCGCGCCGGACGTCGAGGGCGATCACGGCCTCGGGCGGCTGGGCCTGGGTGGTCTGGCGGACGTGCAGTTCACCGCGCCGTGCGCTCTGGGCCCAGTGCACGCGGCGGATCGGGTCACCCGGTCGGTACGGGCGGAGTTCGCTGTCGTCGGCGGAACCACCCTGTCCGACCCGGCCCTCGTCGGCCGAGACCGCACCGGCGAGTGCCCCGGCGTCGATCGCCCCGAGGGGTGCCGAGGCCGGGACGACGACGACCTCTTCCGCCGGGACGACGGGACGGTCGATGCGGAGCAGGCCGAACGGGTCCTCGACCCGGATCGTCACGGGGCCGACCAGCGAGCGGCCACGGTGCATCGCGAGTGCCTCGACGTCGAGCACGGCCGGCGGCAGGTTCGGCCCGACCTCGGCGTAGGTCTCCGCCTCGGCCAGGCTGGCGAAGGCGTCCTCGAGCTGTTCGCGCACGAGCAGCGTCGCCCGCGGGCCGATCGGCAGGCTGGTGCTGCCGAGGGTGATGCGTTCCCGGTAGACCTCGCCCACCTGCACGATCGCCCGTGCGGTGCTGCGGCTGCCGCGGAGCGGGGTGGCGACGACGAACGCCATCACGATGCCGAGCACGACCAGCACGAGCAGCAGCAGGCCTGCCGTGACGGCCACGCTCGTGGTGCCGACCAGACCGCCGCCGACCAGGCCGATGCCGACGGCGATGACCGTCCAGCCCCGGATCGTCGGGCGCGGGAACGGGGTGCGTCGGGCCAACGACAGCCCCCGGCGGCCGAATCGTGCCGCCGTGGACCGTGCGGCACCGACGCGTCGCAGCAGCGACGGCGGTGCCGATGGACCGGCCATCAGGAGCGGACGGGGGTGGCCGTGAACGGGATGGCGGTGTCGGAGACGATGCGGACGACGATCTCGCGCACGGTGTCCTCGCCGGTGCCGCCGAGCCCACGGGCGACCGGCACGAGCCGGTGCGCGAGCACGATCGGGGCGAGCGTCGCGACGTCGTCGGGGGTGACGAACGGGCGGCCGAGCAGAGCTGCGTGCGCACGGGCCGCCTGCGCCAGGTGCAGCGTCGCGCGGGGGCTCGCACCGAGCACGAGGTCGGGGTGGGTGCGCGTCGACCGGACGATCGCGATGATGTACGCCTCGACGTCGGGGGCGATGTGCACCCCTGCGACGGTCTCGATGATCGCCCGCAGCGTGGTGACGTCGACGATCGGCCGCAGGCGCGACAGCGGGTCGCTGCCGCCGCGGTTCGCGAGCATCTGCCGTTCGGCGTCGACGCTCGGGTAGCCCATCGCGATTCGGGCCATGAAGCGGTCGCGCTGCGCCTCGGGCAGCGGGTACGTGCCCTCCATGTCGATCGGGTTCTGGGTCGCGACGATCATGAACGGGCGGTCGAGCGGGCGCGTCACACCGTCGACGGTGACCTGCGACTCCGCCATCGCCTCGAGCAGGGCGGACTGGGTCTTCGGGCTGGTGCGGTTGATCTCGTCGCCGATGACCACGTTCGCGAACACCGGGCCGGGCGAGAACCGGAAGGTGCCCGACGACTGGTCGAAGACGTTCACGCCCGTGACGTCGGACGGCAGCATGTCCGAGGTGAACTGGATGCGGTTCACCGACCCACCGACCGAGGCGCCGAGCGCCTTCGCGAGCACGGTCTTGCCGACGCCGGGGACGTCCTCGACGAGCAGGTGCCCCTCGGCGAGCATCACCGTCAAGGCCGTGCGGATGGCTTCCGCCTTGCCGTCGATCACCGTGGCGACCGAGGCCACGATGTCGTCGCCCACCGCCCGCACGTGTTCGAGCGGGAAGGCGGGGTGGGTCGGCTCCGGCACGCAGGGCTCCATCGTCGGGGACAGGTGTCGTGCATGCTACATCGGGCCGGTGACAGCACCCGGTACGGGTGCACGGACTGGTCGTTCCGCGCACCGGTGGCCGATCCGCGTGTGGTGGGGCCGGGAGGCACGGCCCCACCACACGCCGGTCCGTCACCCGGTGCCCGGAACGGTTCACGGGCCTCCAGGCAGTGTTCGGGTCGGCTGACGGACGGTCAGGACCGGGGCGCCAGCGCCGCGTCCGCGGCGCGCAGCACGCGTGCGGCGACCGCGACCCCTTCTTCGCGCCCGAGCTCGGTGTCCTCGTGCTCGATGTTCACCCACATGTCCGGGTCGATCGCACGCAGGGCCTCGAGGAACGTCGTCCAGTACGCCTCGTCGTGGCCCTTGCCGAGCGCGACGAAGTCCCACGCCGACGGCTTCGGCCACTCGTTCGCCCACTCGTCGCCGCCGAGGTTCGTGCGTGACTCGTCCGGCGACAACCGGCGGAACGAGTTGTCGAGCACCCCGTTGATCGCGGCGTGCGGGTTGATCCGGACGTCCTTCGCTGCGGCGTGGAACACGAGCGGACCGAGGTCGTGGGCGACCGCCACCGGGTCCATCTGCTGCCAGAACAGGTGCGAGGCGTCGAGCTCCACCCCGACGTTGGTCAGCCCGCCGCGCTCGACGAGCTCCCGGATCGACGCCGGGTTGAACACGAGGTTCTGCGGGTGCAGCTCGAGTGCGACCTTGACGCCGTGCTCCCGGGCCAGGGCGTCGATCTCCTGCCAGAACGGCACCGCGACGCTCCACTGGTGCTCGAGGACGTCCAGCGCGGCCGAGTTCCAGGCGTTCACGATCCAGTTCGGCCGCGTCCCGCCCGGCTCCCCCGCCGGCAGTCCGGACATCGTGACCACGCGGTCCTGCCCGAGGCGGGCCGCGAGGCGGATGCTGCGCCGGACGTCCTCGGCGTGCGCGGGGCCGATCGCCGGGTCGGGGTGCAGCGGGTTGCCGTTGCAGTTGAGCCCGGCGATCTCGACGCCGGTCCCCGCGAACTGCGTGAGGAACGCGTCACGCGCCCCGTCGTCCTGCAGGATCGCGTCGATGTCGGGCACGTGCACCGGGGGCAGGAACCCGCCGGTGTTCAGCTCGATGCCGGCGAGCCCGTTGTCCGCGATGACCCGGAGTGCGTCGGCGAGGGGCCGGTCGTGCAGGATCGCGTTGTAGAGACCGAGCTTCATGCGCGGACACCACCCTGCGTGGTCGGGACGACGGCGTCGGCAACGTCGACGGACGTGCCCCCGGCCGCGGCGGATCGTGCCACCGCGTCGAGGACCTCCATGTTGTGCACGCCGTCGTCGAACGTGGCGTTCGCGGGCAGGGCGTCGGGCGCGGCGCCGGACAGCCCCGCGATCTCGTCGAGGAACGCCCGCGCCTGGTACTCGAACATCTGGTTCTGCCCCCAGCCGACCCCCGGGGCGTCCATCGCCATGCCACCCGCGACGTAGGGGTGGTCGGGGCCGAGCACGACCTGGCGGTACCCACCCGTGCGCGAGCCGTCGGACTGCAGCGCGAGGCCGATCTCAGAGGCGCGCTCCTGGTCCCAGCGGGCGGCGCCGCGTTCGCAGAAGACCTCGATGACGAGGCCGTTCGGGTGCCCGGCCGCGACGCGCGAGGCCTCGAGCGACCCGACGACCGTGCCGTCACCGAAGCGTGCGCTGAACGTGGCGTAGTCGTCGTTGCCGACGGCCGCGGTCTCACCGGTGAGCGGGACGGCCTGCCCCCGCAGGGCGTGTCCGGCGGCGACGGGGCGCTCGGTGATCGACGTGGTGAACGTGCCACCGCTGACGCTCCGGACCGGGCCGGCCAGGAACTCCGCGACGTAGGTCAGGTGCGAGCCGACGTCGGCGAGCGCGCCGGACCCCGGCTCCCCGGCGAAGCGCCACGAGAACGGGACGTCGGGCGAGGCGCCGTAGTCGGTCCAGTACCGGCCGGAGACGTGCAAGACCCGGCCGAGCGTGCCGTCCTCGACGAGCTCCTTGACGGCAGCGAGGCCGGGAGCCCGGCGGTAGGTGAACCCGATGCGGCCGAGCACCCCGGGCTGTGCGGCCTCGGCAGCGGCGGTCGCCATCGCGCGTGCGTCGTCGAGCGAGTCGGACAGCGGCTTCTCGCACAGGACGTGCTTGCCTGCGGCGAGCAGCCCCTCGACGATCTCGCGGTGCAGGGTGTTCGCGACGACGACGCTCACCACGTCGATGTCGTCCGCCGCCGCGATGGCCCGCCAGTCGGTGTCGTGCCGCTCGTAGCCGAAGCGCCGTGCGGCCTCGGCGGCGAGGGGCTCGTAGACGTCGCCGACCGAGACGAGCCGGACCGGCGGCAGCGTCGAGGTGAAGAGGGAGGGTGCGTTCCGCCACGCAGCCATGTGGGCCTTGCCCGCCATGCCCGCGCCGATGACGGCGACGCCGATGCTGTCGCTCATGTTCTCTCCTTCGAGAAGGTCGCTGGATCCCGATTCTGGAACGTTCCAGAACGTGTCGGTAGACTGTAGCCGCACCAGCCCATGTCCTGTCAAGCACCGTGCCGGAAAGGCTCAGCGTGACCCCTCGCCCGCCGACGATCATCGACGTCGCCGCACGCGCAGGCGTCTCGAAGTCCCTGGTGTCGATGGTGCTGCGCGACGATCCCGGGGTCTCCCCGGCCCGCCGCTCCGCGGTGCTCGCCGCCGTCGCGGAGCTCGGCTACCGCCCGAACCGCGCCGCCGCCATCCTCGCCGGCACCCGGACCCGCACCATCGGGGTCATCGTCGACGACTTCCGGAACCCCTGGTACGTCCCGATGCTCGACGGCATCCGCGAGGCCCTCGCCCCGCACGGCCTCCGCCTCACCCTCGCCGACACCCGCGCCAACGCCCACCTCGACTCATCCCCGTTCGACGACCTGGTCTCCCTGCGGGTCGACGGCGTGGTGCTCGCCGCCGAGGGCTTCCCCGACGTCGTCGTCCCCGCCGACACCCCGGTCGTGGTCGCCGGCGCACGCGAGGACGTCCCCGGCGGACTCGACGTGGTCGCCTCCGACGAAGCCGCCGGCGGACGGTTGGCAGCGGATCACCTGATCGGCCTGGGTCACCGCCGCATCGCCCACGTCACCGGCTCGGGAGGCCCGGCTGCCGTCCGCCGTCAGGCCACCGTCGCGCAGCTGGTCGCGTCCGGCATCGAGCCGCTGGTCTACGGCTCCGGCCCGACCTCG
This sequence comes from Curtobacterium sp. MCPF17_021, assembly GCF_003234605.2. Lineage (NCBI taxonomy): Bacteria > Bacillati > Actinomycetota > Actinomycetes > Micrococcales > Microbacteriaceae > Curtobacterium > Curtobacterium sp. MCPF17_021. Next base: position 2,987,737 of record NZ_CP126252.1, read on the forward strand.
GAGACGACCGGCTACGAGGGCATGCGGCTCGCACTCCGGGAGCACCCCGACCTGACCGCGGTGTTCGCCGCGAACGACGTCATGGCGATGGGCGCGATCGCCGCCGTGCAGGAAGCCGGACTCCGCGTGCCGCAGGACGTCTCGGTGATCGGCAACGACGAGACCCCGCTCGCCGCGTCACCCCTGCTGCGCCTGACGACGGTCGACCCGCACAACGACGAGGTCGGGCGCCTGGCGGCTGCGCGGTTGGTCGAGCGGATCGGCGCGGCTGCAGGGGCGCCGGCCGATCCCCTCCGGACGCTCGTGCCGCCGACGCTCGTCGTGCGCTCGACGACGGGGCCGCCGCGCCTCTGAACTCCGCTACTCGGTTGAGCGTCTGCGCCTCCGTCGGGTCAGGACCGAGCGATCTCAGCGAACCCGGCGGCGAGCGCACCGACCCGAGCCTCGCGCTCGGCGAGTGCCATGTTCCGAACCGAGGAGAACACGAACTGCTTCGCTGCGATCGGGCGCCGTTCGAGGAGTGCGTCGAGCTCGCGTGCGCGGGGTCGCGACACGATCGCGGCGGCTTCGCGCCCGAGCACACGAGCGGCGACGTGGTCCGTGTTGGAGCCGTACTCCTCCATGAGCTCGATCCGATCGTCGTTCCAGGATGCCTCCCGGACCCGTTCGTCTTCGCAGTACCAGTCCACCGCCAGCGCAAGGTCCTGTGCGTCACGGTCGTTGGCGTGTCCACGGTCCACCCAGGCTCGCAGCTTGAGCAGCGTGTACCCAGCCGCGGTGGGGAAGCGGACACGGTTCCCGCTCGGCAGATCGACCCACGTCCCTGCACTGAAGACATCGGCCATCCCGAAGACGCTCATCTGCTCGCGGCGGCGGGCCGGTGTCACCACGCCGTCGGGGTCCTCGACCCGGCCGAACGGCATGAAGTCGACTTCCATGTCGGCGACCACGAAACGCACGCCGTTGGAACCGGTCCGCGTGTACGTCGCAACGACATCCTCGTACGTCTGCCAGTCGTCTGTGGCGATTGCGATGTCCACGTCGGAGGTCGCACGCACGGTGTCAGTCCGGCCGAACTGGACGTGATGGAGTTGGTCGCGAGCCTCCGCGCCGATGATCATGAGGCGCGCGGGGTCGACCTGTCGACCCACGAGGTCTCGGACGACGTGATCGACGACGTCGAGACGTTCATCCGAGTGCATCGACGAGTCCCGTCTCCGCGCGGACCCTGGCCGCTGCTTCCTGCGAGCGAGAATCACCAGCAGCCATGAGCTCCGCGTACACGAGCAGTGGCGGCGCCGTCCTCACTCCGGACGGATAGGGCCGCGGGTCGGTCCAGAAGGCTTCCCGCACCCAGATGTTCGGCGCGGCCCCGGCACGCCAACGGTTCGCGAGCGCGAGCGCCGACGACCATGGCCGAACCCACAGCGACAGTGTCTCGGGCCGCAACCACGCGGTTGCCGCTTCACCGCTCCGGAACACCTCCACCCCGTCCACCGCCTGGACCTCGAGGGTCTGGCCGGCGAAGGCCCGCGCTCGTTTCTCAGCTCCGAGACCCGAGGCGAACGCAGCGGACCACTGGTCGATGAGCTGCTCGCGGGCTGTACCCCCGGGTCGGAGGTCTGCCTCGTCCGTCCCGGACGCTCGCAGCGATTCGACGACCTCGCTGGCGAGCCCGACGGACACACCTGCGACCCTCGCGACGGTTCGCCGCGGCGCTGACATCATCCGCGGCCAGGTCAGCAGGACGAACAGGACCTGCGCTCGGCGAATGCTGAAGAGGTTCACGTTTCGACTGCTCACACCGCGCTCCTCGGACGCGCCCGGTCTCGTCCGGCCCCGCACGTCCACGAGTACCCCGTCGTGCCGGATGAACGCGTTGCCAGCGACATCGACGAAGCAAGTCCCGAGCGATCGGAACTGCTCTGCAGTCCGGGCTGAGATCTTCGCTCCGACCAGCAACGTCGGTGTCGACTTCACGTTCCAAGGTGCCCGTCGCAGGGACTCCATCGTGAGCGGATCGAGGAGTGCGATGTCCACTGGCCATCGCCAGCTGGGGTCAGCATCGCGGGTGAGTACGGCGTCCCAGAGAGCAGAGCCATCGAACCCCTCAGGCTCCCTCGAGACTGCGACATCGAAGCCGTACTCGCGGAGTCGCGCGATGGCCTCGTACACGATCTGGTCGTCCATGACGCTCCTCGTTCATTTTTTCTCGATGTTCAATCTAATTGAACAAGTCGAAAAACTGAACACCGCGGAACGTCATCCATCAGACGCGCGCACCCTCGAGCCGGTCGACGGCCTCAGCCAGGTCAGCGAGCTCGGGGACCTCGTGCGCCTCGGCGAGGGCGCCCTCGAGCGCTTCGGCGTGGATCGGTGTCGCACGCTCGAGCAGGACCTGCCCGGCGTGCGTGAGCTCCGTGTAGAGCCCGCGACGGTCGTCGGCGCACAGGACACGGGTCAGCAGGGCACGCTCCTCGAGCCGGTTCACCAGTCGGGTGGTGGCACTCGGGCTGAGGGCGGCCGCGCGGGCGAGCTGCTGCATGCGCATGTGGAAGCCGTCCTGGCGGCGCAGAGCATCGAGCACCGTGAACTCCACGACGGACAGGTCGACCTGCCGGAGGTCCCGCTCCAGGCGCGTCTCGATCAGGCCGTGCAGCGCCGCCAGGGTGCGCCAGCCGTGGGCACGGACGGCGGTGGAGGTGTCGTCGACGGACATCGGGGCTCCTTCGGTCGGTGCAGACGGCGACAGTTGCTTGCGCGGTTACCCCGCGTGTGCAACTATCGATATCCCGCGTCTGCAACAACCAGCGTACGCGGCACAGCTGCACAACGGAAGGACATCCATGCCCGCGGGACTCATCGCCCTCGCACTCGGCGGATTCGGCATCGGCCTGACCGAGTTCGTCATCACCGGCCTGCTGCCCGAGGTGGCGGCCGACTACGGCGTCACCGAGACCACCGCCGGCTGGCTCGTCACCGGGTACGCCCTGGCGGTCATCGTCGGGGCCCTCGGGCTCACCGCCGCGACCACCCGGCTCCCCCGCAAGCCCGTCCTGCTCGGGCTGCTCGTGCTGTTCATCGTCGGCAACACCCTGTCCGCGATCGCGCCGACCTACGGCGTGATGATGACCGGCCGTGTCATCGCCGCCCTGTGCCACGGAGCGTTCTTCGGCATCGGCTCGGTCGTCGCCGCGAACATGGTCGAGCGGTCCAAGCGCGCGTCGGCCGTCGCGCTGATGTTCACCGGGCTCACCGCGTCGAACGTGCTCGGCGTGCCGTTCGGCACCTTCCTCGGCCAGGCCGCCGGTTGGCGTGCGACGTTCTGGGCGATCGCGGCCATCGGCATCGTCGCCCTGATCGGCGTGCTCGTCCTCGTCCCGGCGGTCCGCTCCACCGAGGTTCCGTCCCTCGCCCGCGAGCTCGGCGCCTTCCGGTCCGGGCAGGTCTGGCTGTCGCTCGGGATGACCGTGCTCGGCTACGGCGGGATGTTCGGCGCCTTCACCTACATCGCGTACACGCTGACCTCGGTGTCCGGCTTCCCGTCGTCGGCGGTGCCGTGGCTGCTCATCGTGTTCGGCATCGGGCTGTTCGTCGGCAACTTCGCCGGCGGCAAGCTCGCGGCCCGCTCGATCGACCGCACGTTGCTCGTGGTGCTCGTCGCGCTGACCGTGGTGCTCGCGGCGTTCGCCCTCGTCGCGACCTCGCCGGTGCTCACCGTGATCGCCCTCGTGCTGATGGGGGCGTTCGGGTTCGCGACCGTCCCGGCCCTGCAGACGCGGGTGATGCAGTACGCCGACCACGCACCGACCCTGGCGAGCGGGGCGAACATCGCCGCGTTCAACCTCGGCAACGCGCTCGGGGCCTGGATCGGCGGTCTGACCATCGCCGCCGGCCTCGGGTACACGTCGCCGATCTGGGCGGGGTCGGGGATCACCCTGGCGGCCGTGGTGCTGACGCTCGTGGCCATGGGCGCGGTGCGTCGGGGGCGCGCGGGAGTGCGGACCACGACGACGGGGAGCATCGCGACGGTCTGACGCGAGCACTTCGGGCGCTAGGAACGACGAAAGCCCGGCCCGATCGGACCGGGCTTCATCGTCGTGCGGAGACGGAGGGATTTGAACCCTCGGTCCCCTCAAAGGGGACTCCACCTTAGCAGGGTGGTGCACTCGGCCGGACTATGCGACGTCTCCAAGCACTCTCACGAGCGCTGCGACCACCATACAGGAGGACCGCGCCACTCTCGACCCGACGAACACCCGCGCGTGGCACGACCCGTCACACTCGGTCCCCCGAAGTGGGGACACGTGGGGGTTGTCGGGGCGTACCCCACTGCATACCATCATCGGGACGCGGCAATCACGTTCCGGGGCTCGTCCCCGTCGTCGCGACACAGCACCCGACGTCGTTCCCCGTGCGGGCCCGGCGCGCCCGATCGCGTGGCGCCCGGCGGGGAGCGACTTCCCCTGGGGGCGCGGCCCACCACCGCGCCCCCGTTTCTGCGTTCGGGGGCGGGTGCACTGCTGACGTTCGGGCGCGCGCACGGCCACGGTCGGGCCCACGAAAGCGACACTGCGCCACCGAGCTCGGCCGTCACTGGCGCCAGGGCGACAGAGTGTCGCGGATGTTCGGCGGCAGTCTGTCGCTTTCGCGGAAGGGGGCAGGGGCGGGAGGCGCCAAGCAAGCAACCGCCCGCCCGCGCCTCAGTACCCGAACGCCTTGGAGCAGGTCTGCTGGTCGGCGGACTGGCCCTCGAGCCCGTCGATGGTCTCGGGCGTCGCCGAGGGGGTGCGCGGCGCAGCGGACGACGGCGCTGCCGGTGTCGCGGGGGTCGCGGGCTCCGGCGCAGCGGCCGGAGACGACGGTGCAGCGGTCGGCTGCGTCGGACTGGTCTGCGTCGGACTCGTCTCCGACCCGATGCCCGTGCTGTCCGCCCCGAGGGAGAACGACTGGTCGGCCTTGATCTTCGCGAACAGCCGGTCGGCCAGGTACGTGGTCGGCTCGACCTTGCCCTCGTAGACGCCGGTGCCGCCCGTGGTGCCCGGGTACTGCACGAAGTTCACCTGCGCCAGCGGCAGGTCCCGCAGCGCCAGGCCCATCTGCACCATCGTCCCGATGTCGTTCAGGCTCTGGGACAGCTGCATGTTCGACGCCGCCGCCCGGGCCAGCTTGTACAGGCGGGCCGGCGAACCGAGGGTGTCGTTCGACTTCACGGTGCGGAGCAGCGACGACAGGAACACCTGCTGGCTCGAGATCCGGCCGAGGTCCGACCCGTCGCCGACCCCGTGCCGGGTGCGCAGGAACGCCAGGGCCTCGTCACCCTGCAGGGTCGAGGTGCCAGCCGGCAGGTTCAGCCCGGTGTACGAGTCGGTGATCGGCTGGGCGACGCAGACCGGCACGCCGCCGATCGCGTTCGACATCTCGATGACGCCCTTGAACGACACCGCGGCCGAGTACTGGATGTCGAGCCCGGTCAGGCCGGCGACCGTCTGGGTGACGCAGTTCAGGCCACCCTCGCCGAACGAGGTGTTGATCGGCTGCGCAGCCATCGCCGGGGCCGTGCCCGTGCCGTCGGTCTTCCTGCAGGCCGGGATCGGTGTGACGAGGTCGCGCGGGATGCTCACCGCGGTCGCGTTGGTGTGGTCGGCCGAGACGTGCAGCAGGATGTTGACGTCGTTGAGGGTCGCATCGCGCTCCCCGAAGGCTGCGCTCTGCTCGGGGTCGTTGTCGGTGCCGACGACGAGCATGTTGAACCCGCCCTTGAAGGCGCTGATCGGCTTCGCGCCGCCCTTCGCCTGCGGTGCGGGCTGGCCCTGGATCTCGACGCCGTCACCGAGGTCGTCCGTGACCTGCTTCGCCGCGATCGCCGTGACCGAGACCGAACTCACCAGGGCCACTGCGACGACGGCGGAGACCGTCTTGGCAGCGGTCGCGAAGGGGCTCGAGCGCCGCAGACGTCCGTGCCGTGCGATCCCGGACGCTCGGTTCAAGCGGTGGGATCGATCGCGGACGTCGTTCACGGGCACTCCTGTCGTCGGTGGACACGCCGGGGACGGCAACCGGTCAAGGCTGCCACGACGTTGCCTGACGATCCAGTGCGAGGGACACCGGTGACACTCGCTGCTCAGTGCCGCGACCTGCGGATCCACGGCGGTCGGCGCGGACCTGAGCGAATCCGCAGCCGAGGTCGGTTCAGGCCGACACGACCACCCGGAAGCGGTCGGGCAGGGCGATCAGGGCGGACGACAGGTCGAGGAGCGCCGCGGCACAGTCGTCGAGGGCGTCTCGCTCCGCAGCGGCCACGGCCCGCTCGACGATCTCGACCCGTCGTCGCCGGTCGACCACGGCATCGATCCCGTTCGCCAGGGCGACGTCGTCGGTGAAGAACATGTCGAGCACGATGCGCTGCGACAGCAACCAGTCGCCACTGACCGACGATCCGCGGCGCCGCAGGTACCAGGCGCCGAGCTCGACGAAGGCACCAGCCTCGGTCCAGCACTCCCGCAGCCACACCTTGTCGAACCGGTCCTGGTACCCGACGGAGTTCGACGGCGGATCGACGAGCAGGGCTTGAGCGATCCGCAGTCGCTCGATCATCTGGTCGACCGACCACTGCGAGATCACGACACCGACGTACCGCTGCACGCTGGCCAGCTGCAGGGACTCGAGGGTCACGAGGGCTTCGCGCACCGGTGTGCGCGACACCCGCATGTCCGATGCCAGGGTGTCGAGCCGCAACCGCTGCCCGCGGCGGTACTCCCCCCGCAGGACGTTGTCGAGCAGTCGCAGGAACACCGCGTCGCGCAGCAGGCTGCGGCGCAGGCCGTGGGGATCGAGGCCGCCGGCGCCGGCTCGGATGGGGGTGTGCTCCATCAGCCCAGGCTCACGCACGGACGGCACCCCCGAGGCGAGGGCGGTCGCTGCCGTGGATCGTGGTCGCCGGTGTCGCGCTGTGGAGGAGTGCCATGCAGGCACAGTGACAGCGCTGCGACGGCGGCGCTAAACACTCTGAATACAGAATGTCAGGCCGCCGCCACAGGGCTCACCTCCGGTCTGACTTCGCGTCCCCGGTGAGCACCGAGAGCGGTTGGGTGACGTCCTCGAGCCCCTTCCGCGCGGCATCGACCCCGAATATCAGCGCCACGACCCCACCGGCGATCATCACCGCGGATCCGAGCAGGTACCCCCAGAACAGCGGCTCCCGCGACGAGCCGTCACCGATGAGTGCACCGTAGATCAGCGGGGCGACGGCACCGAAGATCTGCGCCAGCGCGAAGAAGTACGAGATGGCCTGCGACCGCAGCTCGAGCGGGAAGATCTCCGACACGGTCAGGTAGGCGCTCGATGCTCCCGCCGAGGCGAAGAAGAACGACACGCACCAGAAGGCGACCTGCACCGTCGCCGAGATCGCGTCGGCCTGGAAGAGGAACGCCGAGGTGGCGAGGACGAGACCCGAGACCAGGTACGTCGAGAAGATCATCTGCCGACGACCCCAGGTGTCGAAGAAGCGTCCCAGGATGATCGGGCCGAGCAGGTTGCCGATCGCGAACGGGAAGAAGTACACCGATGTCTCGGCCGTCTTCAGCCCGAAGAAGTTCGTGAGCACCAGGGCGTACGTGAAGAAGATCGCGTTGTAGAGGAACGCCTGGGTGATCATCATCGTCGCGCCGACGAGGGTCCGGGTCGGGTACTGCCGGAACAGCACCTTCACGATCGTCCGGAACTTGACGTTGTCGGTCGGGGTGACGGTCATCGCCTTGGACTGGTCGACGTCCGCCAGGCGGTGCCCGGTGGACTTCTCCACCGACTCCTCGATCCGTGTGACCGTCGCCTCGGCCTCGTCCTCGCGTCCGTGCGTCATGAGCCACCGCGGACTCTCCGGGATGTGCCGGCGCAGGAAGATGATCGCGATGCCGAGCACCGGGCCGAGGAAGAAGCCGATGCGCCAGCCGATGTTCTCGGCGAAGTTGGCCGTGTCGAGCAGGTAGATGTTGGCGAACGCGCCGAGCGCGGCACCACCCCAGTACGTGCCGTTGATGGCGATGTCGACGTGCCCGCGGTACTTCGCCGGGATGAGCTCGTCGATCGCCGAGTTGATGGCCGCGTACTCGCCGCCGATGCCGAGCCCCGCGACGAACCGGAACGCCGCGAGGAACCAGAAGTCCTGGGCGAGCCCAGCGATGCCGGAGCCGATCAGGTAGATCGCCAGCGTGAGGATGAAGAGCTTCCGTCGCCCCAACCGGTCGGACATCCGACCGAACACGATCGCGCCGACGACCTGCCCGATGAGGTAGATCGTCCCGAGTGAGGTGACCTGCTGCGTGGACAGGTTCAGGTCCGCCTGGAAACCCGCGTTCGAGACGATCTGGATCTCGAGACCGTCGAGGATCCAGGACACGCCGAGTCCGACGACGACGCTCCAGTGGAACCGGGTCCACGGCAAGCGGTCCATCCTGGCGGGCACCAGGCTCTTGATGGTTGCGTTCGCGCTGCTCACGAAATGGGACCGTACGCCGAGATCGCCGATGTGGTTCAGATGCGGAACGAGGAACCGGGGGCGGAGCCGGATCCCCCTACTTCGAATCCGGCTCCGTCGCCGGGATCTCAATGATCGCAAGTGCGATGGAAACCCACAAGCGGACGGGAGGCGCGGTGCGGGCCCGCCACGGGCCTCCAGTCCGACCCTGGTCGCCGTCGCGAACGCGGCGTAGCGTCGGAGAGGTGACCCGACCTGACATCCGCACGGTCGGCGAGCTCCGCACCTCTGGTCACGTCCAGAAGACGGTCCGCGCCGAGATCCGCGACAACCTGCTCACCGCCCTGCGCCAGGGCACCGATCCGTGGCCCGGCCTGCACGGCTTCGAGACCACCGTCATCCCCCAGCTCGAACGCGCCCTGATCGCCGGCCACGACGTCGTCCTGCTCGGCGAGCGCGGCCAGGGCAAGACCCGCCTGCTCCGCACCCTGCAGGGCCTGCTCGACGAGTGGACGCCGGTCATCACCGGCTCCGAGCTCGGCGAGCACCCGTACGAACCGATCACCACCGCGAGCATCCGGCGTGCCGACGACCTCGGCGACGCCCTGCCGATCAGCTGGCGGCACCGCGACGACCGCTACGTCGAGAAGCTCGCGACACCGGACACGAGCGTCGCCGACCTGATCGGCGACGTCGACCCGATGAAGGTCGCCGAGGGCCGCAGCCTGGGCGACCCGGAGACCATCCACTTCGGGCTCGTCCCCCGCGGACACCGTGGCATCGTCGCGATCAACGAGCTGCCCGACCTGGCCGAACGCATCCAGGTCGCGATGCTCAACGTGATGGAGGAGCGCGACGTCCAGATCCGCGGCTACGTGCTGCGACTGCCGCTCGACGTGCTCGTCGTGGCGAGCGCGAACCCCGAGGACTACACGAACCGCGGCCGGATCATCACGCCGCTGAAGGACCGCTTCGGCGCCGAGATCCGCACGCACTACCCGATCGAGCTCGACGACGAGATCGCCGTCATCCGGCAGGAGGCCCAGCTGACGGCCGAGGTCCCCGACGCCCTGATCGAGATCCTCGCCCGGTTCACCCGGGCACTGCGTGGTTCGAGCGCCGTCGACCAGCGCAGCGGCGTGAGTGCCCGGTTCGCGATCGCCGGTGCCGAGACGGTGTCCGCCGCCGCGGTGCACCGCGCCGCACGCCAGGGCGAGGACGAGGCGGTCGCCCGGCCGATCGACCTCGAGACCGCGGTGGACGTCCTCGGCGGCAAGATCGAGTTCGAGAACGGCGAAGAGGACCGCGCCGACGAGGTCCTCGAACACCTGCTCCGCACCGCGACCGCCGAGACCGTGCGCTCCCGGTTCAAGGGTCTCGACTTCGCGGTGCTCGTGGACGCGCTCGACGGCGGCACGATGGTGACCACGGGCGAGCAGGTCAGCGCCCGGGCGTTCCTCGAAGGCCTGCCGTCGATCGGTGAGTCCGACCTGTACGACCAGGTGTGCGACCGGATGGGTGCCACGAACGACGGCGAACGCGCCGGCGCGATCGAGCTCGCCCTCGAGGGCCTGTTCCTGGCCCGACGCATCAGCAAGGAGTCCGGCGGGGGCGAAGCCGTCTATGGCTAGGCAGAACCGGCGCCTGACGCGCGACACCCGGTACGGCCGGTACACCGACGGACCCGACCCGCTCGCCGCCCCGGTCGACCTGGCCGAGGCGCTCGACGCCATCGGGCAGGACGTGATGGGCGGCACGTCGCCCGAGCGCGCGATGCGGGAGTTCCTGCGGCGCGGGGGCCGGACGCAGCGCGGTCTCGACGACCTGGCCCGCCGGGTGGCCGAGCGCCGCCGTGAGCTGACGAGCAGGAACAACCTCGACGGCACCCTGCAGCAGGTGCGCGAGCTCCTCGACCAGGCGCTGCTCGCCGAACGAGGCGAACTCGCCCGCAACGTCGACCTCGACGACGGCGACCGGGCCCTGGCCGAACTGCAGCTCGACAGCCTGTCCCCCTCCCCCGCCGCCGCGGTGCAGGAACTCGGCGACTACGACTGGACGAGCCCGGCCGCGCGCCAGAAGTACGACGAGATCAAGGACCTGCTCGGCCGCGAGGTGCTCGACCAGCGCTTCGCCGGCATGAAACAGGCGCTCGAGGGTGCCACCGACCAGGACCGGGCCGCGGTCAGCGCGATGATGCAGGACCTCACCGCCCTGCTCGAGGCGCACGCCCGCGGCGAGGACACCCAGCAGCAGTTCGACGACTTCATGGACCAGCACGGCGAGTACTTCCCGTCGGACCCGGCGAACGTCGACGAGCTGCTCGACGACCTGGCAGCCCGCGCGGCCGCGGCGCAGCGCATGCGCAACTCGATGACCCAGGAGCAGCGGGACGAACTCGATGCCCTCGCCCAGCAGGCCTTCGGCTCCCCCGACCTGATGGGGCAGCTGTCCCAGCTCGACCGCACCCTGCGCGCACTGCGTCCCGGCGAGGACTGGGGCGGATCCGAGCGCATGGAGGGCGAACAGGGGCTCGGGCTGGGCGACGGCACCGGGGTGTTCCAGGACATCGCGGACCTCGACGCCCTCGCCGACCAGCTCGCCCAGTCCGGACCGGGCTCGGAGCTCGACGACCTGGACCTCGACGCGCTGTCCCGGCAGCTCGGCGACGAGGCGGCGGTCGACGCGAAGACCCTGCAGCGCCTCGAGCAGGCGCTCCGGAACTCCGGGGCGATGCGCCGCGGTGCCGACGGGCAGCTCAGACTCACCCCGAAGGCGATGCGGCAGCTCGGCAAGAGCCTGCTCAAGGACGTCGCCCAGCGGATGTCCGGTCGCCAGGGCGCGCGGGACCTCCGTCGCTCGGGCGCCGCGGGCGAACCCTCGGGGGCGTCACGGCAGTGGGCGTTCGGCGACACCGAGCCCTGGGACATCCCCCGGACGATCACGAACGCCGTGGTGCGGACGGCGGCCAGCGGACGGCAGGGAGCCGGCGTACGCCTGAGCATCGAGGACGTCGAGGTGCAGGAGACCGAGGCCCGCACCCAGGCCTGCGTCGCGCTGCTCGTCGACACGTCGTTCTCGATGGCGATGGAAGACCGCTGGGTGCCGATGAAGCGCACCGCCCTGGCGCTGCACACCCTGGTGTCGACCCGGTTCCGCGGCGACGACCTGCAGCTCATCGCCTTCGGTCGCGAGGCCGAGGTGATGGACGTCGAACAGCTCGTCGGGCTCGACGCGATGTGGGACAAGGGCACGAACCTGCACCACGCCCTGCTGCTCGCCAACCGGCACTTCCGGAAGCACCCCACGGCCCAGCCGGTGCTCCTCATCGTCACCGACGGCGAGCCGACGTCGCACCTCGAGCCGAACGGACAGGTCTGGTTCGACTACCCGCCCGACCCGGTGACGATCGCGCTGACCGTGCGGGAACTCGAGAACGCCGGACGCCTCGGCGCCCAGACGACGTTCTTCCGGCTCGGCGAGGACCCGGGGCTCGCCCGGTTCATCGACGCGATGGCGAAGCGGGTGGACGGCAGCGTCGTGGCACCGGAGAACGACGACCTCGGGGTCGCCGTGGTCGGCTCGTACCTCGGCTCGCGTCGCGGGGCCGGCGGCGCGCTCTTCCGCGACGACCGGGGGCTCTGAAACCCACACGAGACGGACTGGAGGCCCGTGGCGAGACCGCCACGGGCCTCCCGTCCGTTTCTGGATGCGTCTAGAACAGTGGCCAGGGCACGGCGGGGCCGTGACCGGGCGGCGGCGGGAAGATCCCGACGGCACGCAGGGCCGCGCAGCGCGCCCGGAGCGTGTCGATCTCCTCGTCCGTCAGGTGCTCGGCAAGCTCGTCGCCGAGGCCACCGCGCAGGGCCTCGGACACCCGGTCGAGGCCCTCGAGCTCGTCCGGACCGAGCGGCTCCCCGATCCAGCCCCACAGGACCGTCCGGAGCTTGTGCTCGACGTGGAAGGTGAGCCCGTGGTCCACACCGAAGCGGTGGCCGTCGGGCATCGCCAGCACGTGCCCGCCCTTGCGGTCGGCGTTGTTCACGACGACGTCGAAGACGGCCATCCGGCGCAGGGCCTCGGAGTCCTCGTGCACGAGCGTCACGGGCTGGTCGTGTTCGTCGATGGCCTCGAGCACGGGGAGCCAGGGCGAGCCGTCCGCCTCGGCGAGCTCCGGCGCCACCAGGTCGACGGCGTCCTGCTCGGGGTCGACGTCCTGCCAGCGCTGCACCATGCCGGGGCCGAACGGACCGTCACCCATCCACGTGGGTGGGACGACGCCCCAGCCGAACGCCTCGGAGACCAGGTGCGCGGCGATCTCGCGGCCGGCGAGCGTGCCGTCCGGGAAGTCCCACAGCGGGCGCTCGCCCTCGATGGGCTTGTAGACGACGGTCGCGCCGTCGAGTTCGGCGAGGAAGGTGGCGTTGGACGCCTCACGGATGCGCGCCCGGACGGACAGCGAGCCGTCGCTCATGCGTCGCCGGGCGGACGACCGGCGGCGACGACCTCGCGCGTGCGCTCGACGAAGGCCCGGGCGGTGCCGACCGGGATCTTCACCTGGAACAGCTCGGCGGGCTCGGGGATCTCGACGACGGCCTCGATCTCGATGCCGTCCTCGCTCTCCTCGGACACGATCTCGACCTCGTCATCGATCGGGTACGCCTCGATGACGACCTGCGCGGTGGACGGGTCGAAGCCCAGGCTCAGGGCCCCGGCGCGGAACTCGGCCTCGACGGGCTGGTCGAGCGGCTCCGGGTCGCGGAGTTCGACCGGCACCGACGGCGGCACGCTGAAGCGGTTGTCGTCGACGGTCGCCACCTCGTCGAGGAGCTCGTCGATCTTGTCGGCGAGCACGGCGGTCTGCTCCTTCTCGAGCGCGACGCTGGTGACGCGCCGACCGGAGCGGGCCTGGATGTAGAAGGCGCGCTCACCCGGACGGCCGATGGTGCCGACGACGAGGCGGTCCGGCCAGTCGAAGCCGTGGACGATGGTGGGCATACCCGCATTGTAGGAGCGCTCGGCTCCGGCCGTTCAGGGTCCGGCAGGACCCGCGGGCGCGTCGGGCGCCGGACGCCCGGTGCCGGTGTGCGCATCGGGTTCCGGATGGCCCGCGCCGCCGCCGACCGCGGCGTCCCCGCTGGGTGCCGGGGCGGTGCGCAGCCAGGACAGGTCACCGGACTCGGTGTTCGTCGCGACGACCTCGGGGCGGTGCTCGCCGTAGCGCACGACGGACACCGAGGCCGGGCCGACGCCGATGCGCTGGAACAGGTCCAGGTGCATGCCGAAGGCGTCGGCGAGGACGCTCTTGATGATGTCGCCGTGGCTCACCGCGACCCAGACGGCGCCGGGTCCGTGCTTAGCCTCCACCTCGGCGTCGATGCGCCGGACGGCCGCGACGGCCCGGGACTGCATCGTCTGCATGGACTCGCCGCCGGGGAACACGACGGCGCTCGGGTTCGCCTGCACCGTGCGCCAGAGGGGCTCCTTCGCCAGGTCGGCGAGCTTCCGGCCCTGCCACTGCCCGTAGTCGGCCTCGGTGATGGCCCGCTCGATCAGCGAGGCGGGTGGCCCGGCCGGCCGGTCGGTCTGCCGGTCCGTCTGCCGGTCCGTCTGCCGGTCCAGGATCGCGCGGGCGGTCTGCCGGCAGCGCTCGAGCGGACTCGACACGACGGCGACGACGGGCACCGCGGCGATGCGCTCCGCGGTCCGCTCGGCCTGGGTGCGGCCGACGGCGTCGAGTCGCACGCCGGCGGTGCGTCCGGCCAGGACGCCGGTGGCGTTCGCGGTGGTGCGTCCGTGACGGACGAGGAGGACGGTCGCCATGCGCCCGATCCTAAGCGCGGGACGCGGTCGCCCTTGACGGGCCGCCCGGGGACCGATCAGATGGGGGCATGGCCGGGCGGCATCGACTCGCACTCTTCGCCACGTCGACGGTGACCGGGTTCGGGATCGCGACGTGGATCACCCGGACGCCCGCGATCCGCGATGAGCTCGGCGCCTCGATCGAGGCGATGGGCCTCGTCCTGCTCGGGCTGTCGATCGGGTCGATGATCGGGATCCTCGGTGCCGGGGCGCTGGTGCGACGGACCGGCAACCGCCCGCTGATCCTGCTCGGGGGCGCGCTGCCCGTCGTCGGCATGGTGCTCGTCGCGCTGCTCGCCCCGGCGCAGGTCGCCGCCGGGGTCTGGGCTGGGCTGTTCCTGATCGGCTTCGGGGCGGGCGTCGCCGAGATCGGGCTGAACGTCGAGGCCGCCGCGGTCGAACGGCAGATCGGGCGACCGGTCGTGCCGGTGCTGCACGCGTGCTTCAGCCTCGGCAGCGTGGTCGGTGGGGTCGTCGGCATCGCCATGACGGCGGCGGGGACCCCGGTCCGGGTGCACCTGCTCGTCGGCGCCGCGGTGATGGCCGCGCTGGCGGTGTTCGCGGCGCTGAACCTGCGGCCGGTGCCCCGTGAGACACCGACCGATGCGCCCGCCGATGCCCCCGGCGCCCGCAAGGGAGCCCGCCGCTCCGTCCTCACCGTGCAGCTCGCCATGATCGCCGTCATCACCCTGGCGATGGCCTTCGCCGAGGGTGCCGCGAGCGACTGGCTCCCGCTGCTGATGACCACCGACCACGATGCTCCCGAGTCCGTCGGGTCCCTCGTGTTCACCGGGTTCGCCCTCGCCATGCTCATCGGTCGGGCGGCCGGCACTCCGCTCGTCGCCCGGTTCGGTCGCGCCCCGGTCGTCCGGGTCTGTGCCGCGGTCGGTGCGGTGGGGGTCCTGCTCGTCGTGCTGTCACCGAATCCGGTCGTCACCGCGGCAGCCGCCGGCGTCTGGGGGCTCGGCATCGCCCTCGGGTTCCCCCTGTCGATCTCCGCCGCGGGCGACCACCCCACCGACGGCGACCGACGGGTCTCGGTGGTGGCCACCGCCGGGTACATCGCGTTCCTGGTGGGGCCGCCGCTGCTCGGCTTCGTCGGGGAGCACCTCGGCCTGCAGACGGCGATGCTCGTGCCGCTCGTCCTGCTGGTCGCGGCGTTCCTGGTCACCCCGGCGACGCGGGGACAGGACACCGGGCGGACGATCGAGCCGTCGGAACCGGCGCGGCGGCCGTCCGGTCGGTAGCGTCTCCGGCATGCCGTTCTTCCGCGACGCTCCGCGCCCGACCACCCCAGCCCCGCCGTCCAGGGTCCAGGCCGCGTGGTCCGACTCCGCCGGGCACTTTGCGACCCGGTGTCTGCAGCTCATCATCGTCGTGGTGGTCGTCGCCGGCGTCGTCTGGGCGAGCAACATCCTGAGCGTCGTCACGATCCCGGTGCTCCTCGCGCTCATCATCGCGTCGGCCATGCACCCCGTGGTGTCGTGGCTCCGCAAGCACCGGGTGCCGTCGGTGCTGGCCACCCTCGCGGTGCTCATCGGCGTCCTCGCGATCCTGGGGCTGATCGGCTGGCTCATCGTCGTCGCCGTCGAGAACCAGTGGGCGCAGCTGCAGAAGTCGGCAGTCGACGGGTTCCAGCAACTGCAGGAGTTCGCGAAGAACCTGCCGTTCTCGATCTCCGACAAGCAGATCGACGACGCAGTCGCCGGAGCCTCCGACTTCGTCACGAGCGCGCAGTTCGGGTCCGGTGCCCTCGCCGGCGCCTCGGCCACCGCGAACTTCCTGACCGGGCTCGTCCTGATGATCGTCGTGCTGTTCTTCTTCCTGAAGGACGGCCCGAGCATCTGGGAGTTCCTGCTCCGCCCCTTCACCGGTGAGCGCTACGCCCGTGCACGCCGCGTCGGCGACCGGGTCGTCTCGACCCTCGGTGGGTACGTCCGCGGCACCGCCACGGTCGCGGCGGTCGACGCGATCGGCATCGGTGTCGGCATCGCGATCGTCGGCGTGCCCCTCGCCCTGCCGCTGGCCGTCATCGTGTTCATCACGGCGTTCATCCCGATCGTCGGTGCGACCGCCGCCGGCATCCTCGCCGCCCTGGTCGCGCTCGTGGCCCTCGGCCCGGTGCAGGCGCTCATCGTGATCGGCATCGTGATCGTCGTGAACCAGCTCGAGGGCAACTTCCTGCAGCCGGTCCTGATGGGTCGCACCCTCAAGCTGCACGGCCTCGTCATCCTGATCGGGCTGACCGCCGGCACCGTCCTCGCCGGCATCACCGGCGCGATCATCTCGGTGCCGCTGATCGCCGCGGCCTGGGGCGCGATCCTGGTGTGGGACGGCCCGAACACCCCGGCCCGTCCGTGGCGGAAGAAGCGCAACGAGGACGTCACCGCGCACGAGCTGCCGCAGGGCTGATCCGCAGCGCCGATGGGCAGGGCGCGTTGCGGACATCCGCTTCGCGCAACGGCCTTCCACCCAGCAGGATGGAGGAGTGCTCGTCTCCATCGTCTACATGAGCCGTGCCGTCGTCCCCTTCGACGACCAGGCCATGGCGGTGCTGCTCGCGGAGTCCCGGCTACGCAACGAAGCGCTCGGGGTCTCCGGGCTCCTGCTCGCCAAGGGCGGCCGGTTCATGCAGCTGCTCGAGGGGCCGGCGTGGAGCGTGCAGGACCGGTACGACGTGATCGCGAAGGACCGACGGCACGGTGAGGTGAAGTCACTCGTGCGCGAGGACATCGAGCGCCGACGGTTCGACGGCTGGTCGATGGCCTACCGCGCGCTCGACGACTCGGACATCCGGTCCGAGGAGGGCTTCAGTCCCTTCCTCTCCGGCACGATGGACTTCCCGCGCTCGTTCGACCGGACCAGTGCGGCCTGGCTGCTGAAGTGGTTCCGCGACCGCGAGCTGCACGACCTCTGATCCGACCCCGCACGCCGTCACGGATCAGCCTTCGCCGAACGCGTCCTCGACGACGTCGAGCAGCCGGTCGCGGTGCTTCGGGTCCGCCGTCGCCGCGATCACCACGCGCCACATCGTCGCCACGGCCGGCATCAGGTCGGTGCGCCGCGTCCGGACGTCGGACACGAGCTGCACGCCGGTGAAGTAGGGCACCACCGTCGACCCGAGCTGCTCCGCGGTCAGGTCCGTCCGGAGTTCCCCGCTCGCGACCGCCAACCGGAACACGTCGACGATCCCGCCGATCCACTGCTCGTAGAAGCTCAGCGTCGCGGTCTGGAACTCGCCGCGCTCCAGCGACAGCCGGATCCCCGCCCGCACGATCGGGTCGGTCCGGAGCAGGTCGGCGATGCCGTGCGACGCACCGATCAGCGCGGCGACCGGCGAGCTGTCGGTGTGGCTGACGACGTCGAAGGTGCGGGCGTTCTGCTCGCCGATGACGCCGAGCGCCAGGGCGAGCTTCGTCGGGAAGTGGAAGTGCAGGGTGCCCTGCGAGACGCCCGCCGCGCGGGCGATGCCCGCGATCGTCGCGCCGGCGAAGCCGACGCGGTCGAACTCCTCCGCCGCGGCCACCAGGATCTGCTCACGTCGTTCCACGGGACCAGTCTCACAGTCTGGAGGGACGGTGCCAGCTGGCACCGCGCCTCCAGTCCGAGGGGTGGTGCGTCTCAGGCCGCGTGCCGGCAGTCCGAGGTATGGTGCGGCTCAGGCCGCGTGCCGGCCGAGCGTGATGCGCTCCTCGGGCAGGTCCTGCAGGTCGCGCCCACGGAACCAGCGGAGCAGCCAGTCGGCGGGCGTGCCCGCCACCCCGGTCGGCAGACCGGTGCGGTCGCTGAGGAAGGTACTGAACCCGGGCTCGTCACGGAGCTCGTCCCCGGTCGGGCTGCCGAACGCCATCGCCCAGCCGTCGAACCGACGCGTGCTGATGGACTCACGCGACAACGACTTCACGCCGGTGTGCCGCGGGTCGCGCTCGATCGCGGCGAAGCGGTCCTCGACGCTCCAGACCGGACCCTCGAGCACCTGCATGAAACGGCCGCCCTTGGCGAGCAGGAGCCCGGAGACGCCGAGCGCGTGGTTGCGGAGCCGCGCCTCACGCAGCATGGCGACCAGCTGGTCGTCGGTCAGGTCGTCGACGGCGACGGACATGTAGACGAGGGAGGTGAGGGAGGTCATCCCCTGCAGTCTGGGTCGTGGTCGGCGGCACGGTCAACGCGTCGTCCGCACACCGCACCGAACGGTGCGGCATGCGGACGACGGGCGGGGTGTCGGGTTTCGGGTTCCGGGTTTCGGGTTTCGGGTTTCGGGTTTCGGGTTTCGATCAGGTGAGGGCGAGCAGGTTGTTGACCTGTTCGTTGACCCCGGTCAGCGTCGAGATCGGCTTGCCGTTCGCGTAGACGTCGTCGAAGGCGGGCTGCAGCAGGGCCTGCACGTCGGCGGGGTTCTTCGTGACCGGGAACAGGAACGTGGTGTCCTCCTCGACCTGCCGGGTGAACGCCGAGACGTCGAGCCCGCGCTTCCGGAACGACGCCACGGCAGCCTCGGTGCCCGCGGGACGAGCGGGGAACACGATCCCGCTCTCACCGACGATCCGCTGCGCCTCGTCGCTGCCCAGGAACGCCACCCACTTCGCCGCGGCCTCGGGGTCCTTCGCCTGCTTCGTGATCGAGTCGCCGAGCCCGTTGAACATCGACGCACGATGACCCGACGGGCCGATCGGGGTCGGGGCGACCGCGACGTCGAGGTCCTCCATGCCGAGGTACGAACCGATCATCCACGAGCCGTTGAACGACAGCGCGCACTTGCCGGCGCCGAGCTGGACCTCGGGCCCGGTCGTGGTGGAGAACACCCCGTACTTCGCCATGTAGCCCTTCTCGGCCAGCCGGTAGTACCAGGCGAGGGTGTCCTGCACGACCCGCTCGTCGTAGCGGAACCTGTCGCCCCACGGGTTCTCGTTCGTGTAGAACCAGTCGACCGATCCGGTGAACGGTGACCACTGGGTCTGGCCGAAGCCGTCACCGCCCGAGCCGTTCGACGAGATGCCGTAGACGGCGACGTCGTCCTTGTCGAAGCCGTCCTCGTCGCCACGTCGGCCCTTCGAGTCGACGGTCAGCCGTGCGAGCATCCGCTCGAACGTGCCGCCGTCCTCCGGGTTCCACTCGAGCGACCCGAGTTCCTCGGCGGAGACCCCGGCCTTCGCCATCGCCTTCCTGTCGTAGAACATCGCGACGGTGTCCCAGTCCTTCGGCGAGCCGTAGCGGTGGCCGTCCTGGTCCTTCCACAGTTCGGCGAGTCCGGACTGGTAGTCGTCGTCCCGGATGCCCTTCGTGGCGTCGAGTTCGTCGAGCTTGTAGAGCACGTCGAGGTCGGCGTACTGCGGGAACTTCGTCAGGTGGTCGGTGAAGACGTCGGGCGCGGTGCCGGCGATGAAGCCCGCGGTGAGCTTGGTCCAGTAGTCGTTCCACCCGAGCTGGGTGATCTTCACGGTGATGTCCGGGTTCGCGCGGTGGAACGCGTCGGCGACGGCCTGGTACGCGGGCTGCTGGTTGGCGTCCCAGAGCCAGTAGCTCACGGTGCGCGCACCCGACCGGTTCGTCGTGCGGCGACCGGGCGACGAGCAGGCGGCGAGCGCGCCGAGGGCCAGGGCGGAGGCGCCGCCGGCGAAGAGCGTGCGGCGGGTCAGTTGGTTCGTCATGGTGTTCGTCCTGTCCGACAGCCGGGTCACTTGATCCCGGAGAAGCCGATGGAGTTGACGATCCGCTTGGCGAAGACGCCGAACAGCAGGATCATCGGGAGCGCCGCCACCAGGGTGGCGGCCATGAGCCCGGCCCAGTCGGTGCCGGACTGCGGGGTCTGCGACTTGAAGACGCCGAGCGCGACGGTCAGCACCCGCGAGCTGTCCGTGTACGACACCATGAGCGGCCAGAAGTAGTCGTTCCAGCTCGTGATGTACGTCAGCACGGCGAGCGTGGCGATCGGGGCCGCGGCCATCGGGATGACGAGCCGGAAGAACACGCGGACCTTCCCGGCGCCGTCGATGAGCGCCGCCTCTTCGACCTCCTTCGAGATGCCGAGGAAGAACTGCCGCAGGAAGAACACCGCGAACGGGGTCATGAACATCGTCGGCAGGGCGATGCCGAGCAGGTTGTCGACGAGCCCGAGCTGCTTGATGAGGGTGAAGTTCGGCAGCAGCGTGAAGATCGCGGGGACCATCAGCCCGGCCAGGAACACCCCGAACACCTTGTCGCGACCGGGCCAGCGCAGCCGGGCGAAGGCGTAGGCGGCCGCTGCCGAGAAGAACACCTGGCCGACGGTGACGAGCGTCGACACCAGGATCGAGTTGAGCAGGTACCGCCAGAAGTTCAGCGCGGCGCCGGAGCCGCCCTGCGCCAACGCCTCTTCGGTGGACTGCAGGCCGAAGACCCGCTCGAACCCGCCCAGGCTGAAGCCGACGGGCAGCAGCGAGGTGGGGTCGGAGTTGATCGCGGTGTTCGACGACAGCGCGGTGCGCAGGATCCAGTAGAACGGGAACAGGGTGACGACGATGACGAGGATCATCGCGACCCAGGCGAGCACCCGGCCGAGCGACGGGCGACGACGGTGGCCGGCGCCCATCCGCGGCGGGCGGGACGTGGTGACGGAACGGGTGAGTGTCGTGGTCATGGCGCTTCCGTTCAGTCCAGGTCGGACTCACCCGAGCGGGTGAGGCGGTACTGGATGATCGTGATGATGCTGAGGACGATGAGGAGCGCGACCGAGACCGCGGACGCGTAGCCGAACTGGAACCGGCCGAACGCCAGGTTGTAGATGTAGTTCTGCACGACGTTCGTGGCGTTCGCGGGGCCGCCCTGCGTGGTGACGGCGACGGTGTCGAACACCTGGAACGACCCGATCACGGTGATGATCAGCACCAGGGACAGGATCGGGCGGAGCAGTGGCACCGTGATGCGCCAGAACATCTTCCACTCGCTCGCACCGTCGATGCGTCCGGCCTCGTACACGGTCTCGGGCAGCGACTGCAGGCCGGCGAAGATGAGCAGTGCCGTGTAGCCGACGTGCCGCCAGACGTTGATGAGCGCGATCGAGGGGATGCCCCAGACGTCGCTCTGCAGGAACGGGATGCGGTCGAGCCCGAGTGCGGCGAGCATCTCGTTGCCGATGCCGAGCTGGGTGTCGAGGATCCAGAGCCAGACCAGGGCGGCGACGACATTCGACACCAGGTACGGCGCGAGCACGATGCCGCGCACGAAGGTCGACTTGGTCAGGCGGTGCATCATCACGGCGATGAACAGCGCGACGACGGTCTGGATGACGATGTTGATGAGGACGTACTCGACGGTCACCACCATCGAGTGCCAGAAGATCGAGTCCTGCACCAGGCGGGCGTAGTTCTGCAGGCCGGTGAACTCGGGCTCGGTGAGCAGGTTGTACGACGTGAAGCTCAGGTAGATGCCCCGCACGGTCGGCCAGGCGAGGAACACCGCGAACCCGACGGCTGCCGGGGCGATGAAGACGAGCGCGAGCCACAGGTCGTTCCTGGGGCGGCGCCGTGGTGCGGTGGTGCGGGCACGGGCGAGGTCGGCGGACCGACTCCTCCGTCTCGTGCTGGCGGTCGTCAAGGGTGACGACACAGGGCTCTCGGTTGCCATCGCGACTCCTTCGTCTGCGGTGGACTGACGTGCAGCAGTCCGTGAGCCGGGAATCTACACGTGGGGACCACTGCTCGCAAGAGGCTCTTTCCGGGCTGTCGACAGGGGTTGTCACGTGTAGACAGCCCGTGTCAGGATGGCGCTCGATCGCATCGGAGCGACCCGCTCGGCGACGCATCCCACACCCCTGGAAAGGTCACTGATGATCTCTGTCGGAATGGTCGGCGCGGGCCAGTTCGCCCCCCAGTTCGCCAAGCTGTTCAAGCTCCACCCCGACGTGGACCGGGTCTACGTCACGGACTTCGTCGGCGAGCGCGCGTCCGAACTCGTCGAGACGCAGCACCTCGACGGCACGTTCCCGGACTTCGACGCCGTCCTCGCCTCGGACGTCGACGCCGTCGCGATCTTCACGCAGCGCTGGACCCACGGCCCGCTCGTGGTCAAGGCCCTGCGCGCCGGCAAGCACGTGTACTCCGCCGTGCCGATGGCGATCTCGGTCGACGAGATCCGCGACATCATCCAGGCGGTCCGCGAGACCGGCCTGACCTACATGATGGGCGAGACGAGCTACTACAACCCCGCGACGGTGTTCGCCCGCAAGCAGGTCGCCGCCGGCGCCTTCGGCCGGGTGTTCTACGCCGAGGGCGACTACGTGCACGACATGGACCTCGGCTTCTACGCCGCGTACCAGTACAGCGGCGGCGACGAGTGGAAGCGCACCGCCAGCTACCCGCCCATGCTCTACCCGACGCACTCGGTCGGCGGGGTCCTCGGTGCGATCCCCGGGCACGCGGTCAGCGTCAGCTGCATCGGCGTGAAGGACGACCGCGGTGACGGCGTCTTCGACAAGGACGTCAGCCAGTTCGACAACGACTTCTCGAACGCCACCGCCCTGTTCGAGCTCGACAACGGCGGGGTCATGCGCATCAACGAGATGCGTCGCGTCGGCTACCCGTCGCACATCCGCGAATCACGGTTCCGCTACTTCGGCACCGAGGCCAGCTTCGAGCAGCTCGCGAAGACCAGTGTCTGGCAGGACAAGGAGGACTCGTACGACATCAGCGACAAGATCGACACCCAGGCGACGATGTCCCTCGACGACCCGCGCCTGGCCGACGTCGACCCGTCCCTGCGCGACGCGTTCGTCTCCGGCTACGCCGAGGTGCACGACACCGACCGTCTGCCCGCCGAGTACGACGGTGTGCCGACCGGGCACGAGGGCAGCCACCAGTTCCTCGCCGACGACTTCGTCCGCGCCGTCGTTGACCGCACCCTGCCGCCGGTGAACGCCTGGACCGCCGCTCGCTTCACCCTGCCGGGCATCATCGCCCACCAGTCCGCGCTGCAGGGCGGCGCACGCCTCGACGTGCCGGACTTCGGCGACGCCCCCGAGACGGCGAGCGCACGGACGTCAGCAGACAGCACGTCGTCGGCTACGATCGCGTCCGAGTAACACGTGTCGTTCGGGTGCCGGTCCGTCGTGGGCCGGCACCCGAACGACGCTCCCGGACCCGACGAAGGTGGCACCCGTGACCGTCCCGACGAACCCCAGGGCGGTCACCCGTGCGGACGTCGCCCGCTACGCCGGGGTCAGCACGTCCGTCGTCAGCTACGTCGTGCACGACGGACCGCGCCCCGTGGCCGCCACCACCGCCGCCCGGGTGCGCGAGGCCATCCGCGTCCTCGGCTACCGCCCGAACGCGAGCGCCCAGGCCCTGCGCACCGGCTCGTCGAAGATGCTCGGCCTGATCGTGCCCGAACTCGACAACCCGTTCTGGTCGGAGCTCGCCGTCGCCGTCACCCACGCCGCCGCCGCACGCGGCTACGACGTCCTGCTCGCCAACAGCGACGGTGACGCCGCCCAGGAGCGCGAGCGACTCCGCAGCCTGTCCGCGCGCCAGGTCGACGGCATCATCGTGACGAGCATCATGACCCACCCGGACCTGTCGACCGTCACCGACCCCGGCCTGCCGATGGTCCTGCTCAACACGTTCTTCGAGGTCCCCGAGTACGCCAGCATCGGTGTCGACGCCCTGGGTGGCGCTCTCGACGGCACGCAGCACCTGGTCGAGCACGGCTACCGCTCGATCGGCCTCGTGATGGGGCACACCGGCTCGATGGAGCTCCGCGAGCAGGGCTGGATGCGTGCCCTGCGCCAGGCTGGCCTGCCCGACGGGCCCATCGTCCGCACCGACTTCACCCGGCGCGGTGGCTACGAAGCCGGCCTCCGCATGTTCGCCGACGAGACCGGACCCCGAGCCGTCTTCGTCAGTTCGGACATGCAGGCGATCGGCGTCATGCGCGCACTGTGGGAACTCGGTCTGCGCGTCCCCGAGGACGTCGCGATCGTGTCGTTCGACGGCGCGGCCGAGGCGGACTACACGAACCCGCAGCTCACCACGGTCCGGCAGCCGATCGAGACGATGGCGGTCGCCGCGGTCGACCGTGTGCTCGGCCTCGACGCCGACAACCAGTGGCACCGCGACCTGGTCCCCGCCGAGTTGGTCCTCGGCGCGAGTTGCGGGTGCGACGTGCGGCGCTGACGCACCCAAAAGCGGACTGGAGGTTCGGGGGCGGGGCCGCCACGGGCCTCCTGTCCGTCAGCCGGTCGTGTTCAGGACGCCGGCTCCATGACGGCGCGGAGGCGCGCGGTCGGGATGCGCTCCTGCGCATCCACGGTCACGGCGGCAGCCTCGACCGCCTCACCGGTCTCGGCGTCGACGAAGCGCAGGTCCGACGCCCGCTCGGACGGCCGGTGCCGGTCGGCCCAGCCGCCGAGCGCGAGCAGCACGAGCGACAGGTCCCGGCCGGCGTCGGTCAGGACGTACTCCTCGCGGGCACGGGCGCCCTCGGGCTTGTAGGTCGTGCGCTCGAGCACTCCCCCGTCGACGAGTGAGGCCAGGCGTGCGGTCAGGACCTCGCGCGGGATGCCGAGGCTCTGCTGGAACTGGCTGAAGCGGGTCGAGCCACCGACGGCGTCGCGGACGATCATGAGCGTCCACTTCTCGCCGAGGACGTCCAGGGAGCGTGCGATGGGGCAGCGCTCGTCGCCGCCGAGGATGCCGAGCATGCATTCATCCTAGCTGGGTTCGATTTCCGGACACAACGTGCTAGGTTCGGTTTCCGTACTCAACTTCTCTTGTCTGGAGCACTCATGACCGACCTCACCAATGCCGTCGTCCTCGTCACCGGAGCGAACGGGGGCCTCGGCGCCGAGTTCGTCCGCCAGGCCCTGGAGCGTGGCGCCACCAAGGTCTACGCGACCGCCCGCAACCCCCGTACCTGGGACGACGAGCGCATCGTCCCGCTCGCCCTCGACGTCACGAGCCAGGAGAGCGTCGACGCCGCGGCCCGCACCGCAGCCGACGTGACCGTCGTCGTGAACAACGCCGGGATCGCCGGCTCTGACCCGCTCGTCGACGTCTCCGTCGAAGAGGTCGAGCGCATCTTCGCCACCAACGTCTTCGGTGCACTCCGCGTCGCCAAGGCCTTCGCCCCCTCGATCGCCAACGGTGCGCTGGTCGATGTGCACTCCGCCCTGAGCTGGGTCGCCCTCGCCGGCGCGTACTCGGCGTCGAAGGCCGCGTTCTGGTCGATCACGAACTCCCTGCGCCTCGAGCTCGCACCCCAGGGCACCCAGGTCGTCGGCGCCCACCTCGGCTACACCGACACCGGCATGATCGCCGACCTCGACGTCGAGAAGTCCGACCCCGCCGACATCGTCCGGTCGATCTGGGACGCGGTCGAGGTCGGCGAGCACGAGGTCCTCGCCGACCAGGTCAGCCGCGACGTCCGTGCCGGCCTGAGCGCCCCGCTCACCGCGCTCTACCCGATGCTCGCCAGCGCCTGAGGCCGGTTCTCGTCGGGACGGTGACGGTTCTGGTTCGCGAAGACCCGGGTTCGTGAACCAGAACCGTCACCCGCCCCGATCGCGTCAGCCGCCCGCGCCGCGGTCGGTGATCCGACGGTTCGTGGCGGTGATGGCGGCGCGCTCGTCGTCAGACAGGCCACCGGCGTGGAGGATCCGGCTCAGCACGTCGCTCTTCCGCTCGATGTAGTCGTCGATGTCCTCGGCCTCGGTGGCTGCCCGGCGTTTCACGGCGGCGTACTCGTCGCGGAGCGCCGGGTCGGCACGCAGCACGTCGCGGACGGCCAGGTGGTTCCGCAGCGCGAGCGACCCGGCCGCGACGACGTAGGTGTTGGTCGGGGCGAACCGCTCCGGTGCCCGGAACGCCTGCCTGTCCGGGACGCCGAGTTCACCGCGCGGCTCGAAGCCGATCGTCGCCATCGCCGCCACTGCAGCCGGGACGTCGGCAGTGTCCACCACGACGTCGACGTCGAGCACGGGCTTCGCCGCCAGGCCCGGCACGGACGTGCTGCCCACGTGCTCGATGCTCCGGAACGTTACATCGGCGTCGTCGAGCGCGGCGGCGTACGCATCGTGCAGCTGCCGGAACCGGTCGGGCCAGGACGACCGGTACTCGACGACCTCGATCACGGGGTCGGGGTCGGCGTCGGCGTCGGCGTCGGCGCGAGGAGCTGGAACATGACGTGGTCGCGCCAGACGCCGTTGATCTTGATGTACTCCGGCGCGAAGCCGTACCGGGTGAAGCCCGCCGACTCGAGCGCGCGCTGCGAGCCGACGTTCTCGGGCAGGGTCTCGGCCTGCACGCGGTGCAGACGGAGCACGTCGAACGCGTGATCGGCCGCCGCGCGGACAGCGCGGGACGCATGGCCCTGGCGCGTGCGGTCGGCGCGGATCCAGTACCCCATCGCGCACGACTGCAGGGCGCCGCGGACGACGCCACTCAGCGTGATGCGGCCGAGGAGTTCCCCGTCGGTCGACTCGATGACGAACGGCACCGCGTTGCCCGCACGCTGCGTGGCGAGGGCCTGCGTGATGACGTCCCGCTGGCCGGACTCCGTGTAGTAAGACGGCGCTCGGGCCGGTTCCCACGGTCGCAGGTGGTCAGCGTTCTCGGTGATGACCGCAGCCAGGACGGCCGCGTCGTCGAGGCGGAGTGGGCGCAACCGTGTGTCCATCGCGGAGGGTGTGGGATTCGAACCCACGAGACATCTCTGCCCACCTGTTTTCAAGACAGGCTCCATCGGCCGCTCGGACAACCCTCCAGTGACGCGACCACGTGGCGAGACGTGATCGCGTCCCGGGAAGTCTACCCGGGCCTCCAGGCAGGGGTGCGCGCGAGCGCGGACTAACGGGGCAGGGAGTCGAGCGCCGCTGCCAGGCCGTCGTCGGTGATGCCGCCGGTGAGCTCGTTGCCGGCGTCGACGACGTCGTCGGGGGCCTGCCCCATGACGACGCCGCGACCGGACGTCGAGGCCCAGCGGAGCATGTCGATGTCGTTGCGGCCGTCACCCGCGGCGAAGACGCGGGAACGCGGGATGTCGAGCCACTCGCGGACGCGCTCCATCGCGGTGGCCTTCGTCACGCCCTCGGGAGCGATGTCGAGCCACGACGTCCAGCCGACGGAGTACGAGACCTTGTGCAGGCCCATCTGCTCGACGATCTGCAGGAAGTCCTCGGTGTCGTGGCCGGGTGAGATGACGACGACGCGGGTGGCCTCGACGCCGAGCAGCTGTTCGAACGGCACGTGCTCGCCCTCGACGGTCATCGTGTCGTCGGGGAAGTTGCCGGACAGCAGGAAGTGACCGGTCTCGTCCTCGACGCCGAACGCGGCGTTCTCGAGCGCGCCGTGGATGGTCTGCAGCACCTCGGACGGGTCGAACCGCTCGACGTGTTCGCGCACGTAGGAGCCGTCGGCTCGACGGGCCAGGATGAGCGCACCGTTGGCGCAGACCAGGTACTTCGGCCGGATGCCGAGGGTCTCGAGCAGGGGCACGGTCATGCCCTCGCTGCGGCCGGTCGAGAGCATGACCTCGTGCCCGGCGGCCTCGGCGTCGCGCACGGCGGCGACCACCGCCTGCGTGATGACACCGTCCTCACGCATGGTGGTGCCGTCGATGTCGAGCGCGACCAACCAGCGCTTGGTGCGGGCGGCCGCGTCGGTGCCCGCGCCCTGCTCGGTGCCGTCCACGGACCGTCCCTGGGTGCTCATCGGGGCTCGATCACCTCGACGCCACCGAGGTAGGGGCGCAGGACCTCCGGCACGACGACGGAACCGTCGGCCTGCTGGTGCGTCTCGAGGATCGCGACGATCCAGCGGGTGGTGGCGAGGGTGCCGTTCAGGGTGGCGACCGGGGCGGTCTTGCCGCTCTCGGTGCGGTACCGGATGTCGAGGCGGCGGGCCTGGAACGTCGTGCAGTTCGACGTCGAGGTGAGTTCGCGGAACGTGCCCTGCGTCGGGACCCAGGCCTCGATGTCGTACTTCTTCGCGGCGCTCGTGCCGAGGTCACCGGCGGCGACGTCGATCACGCGGTAGTGGAGCCCGAGGTCCTGGAGCATCTGCTCCTGGTGGGCAACGAGGCGCTCGTGCTCGGCCTCGGCCTGGTCCGGGTGGACGTAGGCGAACATCTCGAGCTTGTTGAACTGGTGCACGCGGAGGATGCCGCGGTTGTCCTTGCCCGCCGAACCGGCCTCACGCCGGTAGCAGGTCGACCAGCCGGCGTAGCGGTGGGCCTGTCCTTCCTCGAGCGGCAGGATCTCGTCGGCGTGGAACCCGGCGAGGGCGACCTCGCTCGTGCCGGTCAGGTACAGGTCGTCGGCTTCGAGCCGGTAGACCTCGGCCGCGTGCTCGCCGAGGAACCCGGTGCCGGCCATCGTCTCGGGTCGGACGAGCGTCGGGGTGATGAGCGGTTCGAAGCCGGCAGCGATCGCACGGTCGAGGCCGAGCGACATCAGCGCGATCTCGAGCCGGGCGCCCATGCCGCGCAGGAAGTAGAAGCGCGAGCCGGAGACCTTCACGCCACGCGGGATGTCGATGATGCCGAGGTGCTCACCGAGGTCGGCGTGGTCCTTCGGCTCGAAGTCGAACTCGGGCTTGGTGCCGACGGTGCGGAGCGTGACGAAGTCGTCCTCGCCACCCTCGGGGACCCCGGGGAGCACGACGTTCGGGATGCCGCGGACGACGGTGTTGAAGGTGTCCTCGGCCGCGGTGACGGTGGCCTGCGCCTCCTTCACCTTGGCGGCGAGGGCCTGGGCCTGCTGCACGAGCGCGGCCTTCTCGTCCTTCGGGGCCTTGGCGACGGTCTTGCCGAACGCGTTCTGCTCCGCACGGAGCGACTCGAACGAGGTGATCGCGCTGCGGCGGGCGGAATCGGCGGCGACGGCTTCGTCGACGACGGCCACGGAGGCACCACGCGCCTGCTGTGAAGCCTTGATGACGTCCGGGTTGTCGCGAAGCAGCTGTGGATCGATCACCGCCCCATCCTAGACGGGGCAACCGCACGCAGCCTCGATCGGTAGCGTGGACGTATGTCGACCCCTTCGGAGACCGCGCCCGCGGACCAGGACGCCCTCCCCACCGAGCAGCGGACGGCCGCGGTGGTCTACAACCCGGTCAAGGTCCACCTGCCGACCCTCAAGCGCACGGTGCAGGAACACCAGCAGCAGGCTGGCTGGGCCGAGACCCTGTGGTTCGAGACCTCGGAAGAAGACCCGGGCGGCGGCATGGCCCGCGCGGCGATCGAGGCCGGTGCCGACGTCGTCGCGGCGGCCGGCGGTGACGGCACGGTCCGTGCGGTCGCCGAGGTCGTGCACGAGTCCGGTTCGACCCTGGCGCTGCTGCCGAGCGGCACCGGCAACCTGCTCGCGCGCAACATGAAGCTCCCCCTCGACGACCTCGCCGCGAGCGTCCGGACGATCTTCCACGGCGACGACCGCAAGATCGACTTCGGCATGCTCAAGGTCGAGCGCCCCGGGGGCGAGCGCGAACGCTTCGGCTTCCTGGTGATGGCGGGCCTCGGGCTCGACGCCCGGATGCTCGTGAACACCCGCCCCGAGCTGAAGAAGAAGGTCGGCTGGCTCGCCTACGTCGACTCGCTGTTCCGCTCGGTGCGCGACGCCAACGCGTTCGAGTTCCGCTACCAACTCGACGACGACGGCAACCACTCGCTCCGGGCGCACTCGCTCATCGTCGGCAACTGCGGCATGCTGCAGGCCGGCGCGATCCTGCTGCCCGACGCCGAGATCGACGACGGCGTGTTCGACATCGCCGTGATGCGACCCCGCGGGTTCTTCGGCTGGGTGCGGATCGGCGCCCGGGTGTTCTGGGAGAACGGGATCCTGCGGGCCTTCCGTCGTTCGACCCTGGGCAAGACCGCCGTCGGCAAGAAGATCGTGTCGAAATCGCGCGAGGAACGTCCCTTGCGCTACCTGCGCGGGCAGGAGTTCACCGCACGGCTCGAGCGACCCGACGAGTTCGAGATCGACGGCGACCCGGTGGGCGAGGTCATCGCCTTCCGCTCGAGGATCGACCCGATGGGGCTCTCCGTGCGCGTGCCCGACCCGGCGGACGACCGCCACGGCTCGCGCCAGGTGCCCTGAGCCGGGGCGGTTCCGCCGCTACCGCGCCCCGGGCTCGCCCGACACGATCGCGCGCAACCAGTCCCGCGCCTCGACGAATGCGGCGTCCGAGTAGCGCGCCGGAACCTCGGGGCGGGCACCGTCTGCACGCGGGTACGACCCGAGGAACGTCACGCGCGGGCTGAACCGCCGCAGGCCGAGCAGTGCGTCCGCCACCCGCTCGTCGCGCACGTGCCCGTCGAGGTCGATGACGAACCGGTAGCGGCCGAGCTCGTCACCGATCGGCCGTGACGACAGCAGCCCCATGTTGATGCCCCGCGTCGCGAACTGCTCGAGCATGTCGACCAGGGCGCCGGGGTGGTCGGCGGGCAGCTCGACGATGACGCTGGTCTTGTCGGCGCCGGTCGGTTCGGGCAGCGCGAGGGTCTTCGACACGAGCACGAACCGGGTGACCGCCGAGGCGTTGTCGCCGATGGACGACGCGAGCACGACGACGTCGTGGTGGTCGGTGATGCCGGGCGGTGCGACAGCCGCGTCGGCGGTCGGGTTCGCCTCGAGCAGGGCGAGGGCCGCGGCGACGTTCGACGACGCCGGGATGTGGCCGTGCCCGGGCAGGTTCGCCTCGAGCCAGTTGTGGGTCTGCGCGTAGGCGACCGGGTGCGCGTTCACGGTGTGGACGTCGGCCAGCGTCGTGCCGGGTCGGGCGACGAGCACGAAGTCGACGGGGACCAGGTACTCCCCCACGATCCGCACGCCGGGGATCCGGGCCAGGGCGTCCTGCGTGGCGCTGACTCCACCGTCCACGCTGTTCTCGATTGCGATGACCGCCCCGATCGACCGCCCGGACATGACGTCGTCCAGGGCCTCACCGACGTTGTTGACACTCCGCCAGGGCTTGCCGGCGGCGGCCTCGACGAGCTTTAGGGCCGCCTCGGTGAAGGTGCCGGCGGGTCCGAGGTAGGAGTACGTGTCGGACGGCGCGGCGGGGTCGGTCATGCGGCGAGCCTATTGCAGGGACGCGGAGGCCAGGCGGCCTCAGTCGGTCGCCGCACCCGTCAGCCGCTGCTCGCAGATCGCGGTGTCGTCGTCCTCGCGCGGGTAGGTCAGCGCTGCGAACCGCCCCTCGGGGTCGAGCCGCGTCAGGAGCGACGCCGCGATGCCGTCGAGCTGCGCGACCTGCTCGTCGGAGAGCGCGTCGATGACCACCCGGCGGGCGGTGCGGACGTGGTCCGGGGCAGCGTCGACGATCGTGGCGTACCCGGCGTCGGTCAGGCGGACGTCGGTGGCCCGGCGGTCGGAGGTCGACGGGCACCGGGTCACGAGCCCGCGCTTCTCGAGCCGGGACACCACGTGCGACAGCCGCGGCAACGAGGCGTTCGTGGCCGAGGCGAGCGCCGACATCCGCAGGGTCCGGGTGTCGGTCTCGGAGAGCATCGCGATGACCATGTAGTCGAAGTGCGTCAGGTCGGCGTCGCGCTGCAGCTGCTGGTCGAGCGCCGCCGGCAGGAGCTCCATGACCGCGACGAGCTTCATCCACGCGCGCAACTGCTCGCGGGTGAGCCACGGGGTCTCGTCGGTCATGACCTGATCATACCGAAAGGTTGTCCCTTTAACCAGTGGTGCGCACCGCGGACGAACCGGACGAACCCGCCGAACCAGACGGCCCGCCAGCGCGACGCGACCGCACCGCCCCGATGACGAGCACGACCGCCACGACGACGAGCAGCGCCCCCTCGACGAGCAGCAGCCGCGTGCCGTAGTCGAACGGCAGCACGGTCGGGTTCTTCTGCCCGTGGTCCTTGGCAGCGATCTCCGGCAGCACCACCAGGGCGAGCACGCTGCCGAGCACGATCGCCGCCTGCACGACGACGAGCACCCAGGCCCGCAGCGAGCGTCCGGCCCGCCGCAGCAGCAGCCCGGCACCGACCACGAACGGCGACAGGATCGCGTCGTGCAGCACCACCGCCGCGAGCAGCCACACCCCGAGCCCGCCGATGCGGTTCGGCTTGACGGACGTCACGAGCACGTACGCCCCGAAGGCGATGACCAGCACACCGATCACCACGAGCACGATCCGCGCGGCCTTCACCGGAGCACCTCGATCTTCTCGATCCACTTGGTCTGCAGCACACCGGGCCGCCCGGGAGCGATGATCCGTGCCGGGAACCCGTGGTCCAGGTCGAGCGTCGCACCGTTCAGCTCGAGGGCGACGAGCGTCGTCGGATCCTCGGCGTACTCCGGTCCCATGTCCATGATCCGGTAGCCGCCGTGCCGCTCCAGGCTCGTCACGCGCACGTGCGACCCCTGCGGCGCCTGCACGGCGTCGAGCAGATCGCGCATCCGCACGCCCTTCCAGGTCGCCATCTGGCTCCACCCCTCGACGCAGGAGATCGGCAGGTCGACCTGCGCGGTGCCGAGCGCGACGAGTTCCGCCCGGACGAACGTCCGGCTCACGTCGTGGCCGACGACGGTGAGAGTCCAGTCGGCGGCGGTCGCGGTCGCGAGGACGCCGGCTGCCCGCGCGGTCCGGTTGACCGGCAGCCCGTTCGCGCCGATGCCGCGACCGCGGGCGCCGAACACGTTGAACGGTTCCGCGAGCTTCGAGGACTGCCCCGCCGTGAGCGCGACGACACCGACGGTCGCCGCCGTCACGCCGGCGAAGAACCCGCGTCGGGCGATGCGCTGGCGTCGTCCGGTGGCTGCTTCCGGCGTCGGCCGGGAGGCCCGGCTCGCCTCCGGCACGTCGGCCGTCGGCTGGGCGGGACTCGGCTCCTCGGACACCGCGCGGGTCTCCGGGGCCGTGTCCGGTCCGGTGGGACGGGGCTCGGCGCCGCCGGGGGCGGCGTCGACGCCGTCGATCCAGCGGAACACGCGGCCCAGCAGGCCGGGGGCGGTGGACCCGGTGGTCTCGGAGACCGCAGCGCTCGGGGCGGACGCGGGATGAGCCTCCAGACCGGGTGGGAGCAGTTCACTGCCGGACGCGGGGTCCGCGATGAACCGACCGTGCGCGTCGTAGGAGTCGCGCTTCCGCCAGTAGCGGGCGATGACCGGCAGCTTGGCGGCGATGTGGATGGCCAGCGAGCCGATGATCACGTAGGCCAGGGCGTTGTGCACCTGGCGGAACGGGAACGGCCACGGGTACCACTGGTACGTGTTGAGCAGGCCGGTGACGACCTGGATGATCGACGCGGACACGAGCACCGCGATCGACAGCCGCTCGAGCAGGTGCAGCACGCCGCGCACCGGCGGCACCTGCACCAGGGCGGGCATGACGGTGTTGAGCTTGGCGAGCAGCAGCGGGATGATCGCGATGCCGGTCGTGATGTGCAGGCCCTGCGTGAACTGGTACAGCTGCGTCGGACGGGTCGGGAACCGCATCCAGCCGAGCGGTTCCTGGAGCAGGTGGCTGTAGATCCCGGTGCCGAAGCAGATCAGGAACGCGATGCCGAGCAGGCGCCCGAGCACCACGGCCGAGCGGGCGTTGCGGTTGGGGGACGCCAGAGCTGCTCGTCCGTCGTGCAGCAGGCGCTGGAGGCCGGATAGCCTCGACGGACCATGAGCGACCGACTGCGTGCCCTCCGACCGTCCCTGGCCGACGGCACCACCGCCCGGATCGGCACGGTGCTGGCCGTCGTGGGAGTACTCGCCCTGTCGGGCGTCATCGCCGTCGGCGTCACGCATCTGGGGTTCCTCCGATCGGGCCATCGTTCTGCATTCGTTGCGTGGACGCTGATCGCTTGGACCGTCTTCGTGATCGCCGTGCTCGCGGTGCGTTTCGTGCCCGTCCGGTGGATGACCACCATGGTCATCGGCGGAGCGGTGGTGATCGGCATCGCCGCGCTGGTCGGCCCGCCCAACACGAGCACCGACTCCGCTCGGTACGCGTGGGACGGCATCGTCCAGCATGCCGGTGTCTCACCGTACGCGCACACCCCCCAGTCCGCGGCACTGTCCGGTCTCCGACCCGACTGGTTGTTCCCCGACAAGGTCGACGGCACGTGCGATCCGCTGAAGCCCCGGTTCCGCGGGCTCGGCGACGGCGCGGACGGGCACTGCACCGCGATCAACCGGCCCGACGTCACGACGATCTACCCGCCGATGGCGCAGCTGTGGTTCGCCGCGGTGCGGTTCTTCGTGCCGGCGACCGCGCAGTACCTGCCGTTCCAGGTCGCCGGGCTGCTCGTGTCGCTCGGTGTGACCGTCGGGCTCGTCCTGGTGCTCCGCCGGATCGGCCGTCCGACCTGGTGGGCGGCGCTCTGGGCCTGGTCGCCGCTCGTCGCCTCCGAGGCGGTCACCAACTCGCACGTCGACGTCGTCGGCGCCGCCCTCGCCACGGCCGGTGTCGTGCTCGTGGCGTTCGGCCGGCCGATCTGGGGCGGCATCGCGCTCGGGGCTGCGACCGCGACCAAGCTCATCCCGGCGATCGTGTACCCGCCGTTGCTCGGCCGCGGTCGGGCCTGGTGGGCGATCCCCATCGGCATCGCCGTGTTCGGGCTGCTCTACGTGCCCTACGTGCTGACGACCGGGCTCGACGTGCTCGGGTACCTGCCCGGTTACCTGAGCGAGGAGGGCTACGAGGACGGCTCCCGCTTCGCGCTGGTGTCGCTCGTGGTCAAGGGCGACGCGGCGACCCTGGTGGTGGGGCTCCTGGTGCTGCTCGCGGCGTTCGTGGCGTGGCGGTTGTCCGACCCGGCGCGGCCGTGGTCGGGCGAGGTCCTGATGATCGGCGTGACGTTCCTCGCCGTGACACCGCGCTACCCCTGGTACGCGCTGCTGCTCATCCCGTTCGTGGTGCTGTCCGGGCGGTGGGAGTGGTTGTCGATCGGCCTCGCCATCGCGCTGCGCGGGGTGTGGCCGTCCGCCGACGCCTACCGGTGGTGGTTGCTCGCGGCCGTGGCGGTCATCGTGGTCGTCACACTGCTGCGCACGGAGCGGTCGGAGTGGCGACGGTGGTGGGAGCGGCTGACGTTCCGGCGCGTGGAACACGTACGCTGACGACCATGGCACCCGCGACCCTGCTCGGCACGACCGGCTCCGTGGACCCGGCTCCCGCCGGGCTCGTCGACCGCTTCGGGCGTCGCGCCGTCGACCTGCGGGTGTCGCTGACCGAGCGCTGCAACCTCCGCTGCACGTACTGCATGCCCGCGGCCGGGCTGCCGTTCGCCCCCGACGAGGCCCTGATGACGGCGACCGAGATCGAGCGGCTGGTCCGGATCGGCTCGTCGCGGTTCGGCGTCCGCAAGGTCCGGTTCACCGGCGGGGAGCCGATGCTCCGGCACGACCTGGTCGACGTGATCGCCCGGTGTGCCGCGCTGCCCGACGCCCCGGAGCTGTCGCTCACCACGAACGCGATCGGCCTCGCCCACCGCGCCCAGGGCCTGTACGACGCCGGGCTGCGGCGCGTGAACGTCTCGCTCGACACCGTCGACCCCGACGTCTTCACCACCGTGACCCGCAGGCCGTTCCTCGACAAGGTGATCGCCGGGCTGTCGGCCGCGCACGACGCCGGACTCGACATCAAGGTGAACGCGGTGCTGCTGCGCGGCATCAACGACGAGGCCGCCCCGGAACTCCTCCGCTGGTGCCTGGAGCGTGGCTACGAGCTGCGGTTCATCGAGCAGATGCCCCTCGACCCCGACCACGCCTGGGACCGCACCGAGATGATCACCGCCGCCGAGACCCGCGCGCTGCTGGCGACGTCGTTCGTGCTCACGCCGGACGACGCCCCGCGCGACGGCGCCCCGGCCGAGCGGTACCGCGTGCACGACGTCGTCACCGGCGAGCCCCTCGGCACCGTCGGGATCATCGCGAGCATCACCGAGTCGTTCTGCGCCGACTGCACCCGCACGCGGCTGACCGCCGACGGGCACGTGCGCAGCTGCCTGTTCTCCGACGAGGAGACCGACGTGCTCGGGCCGATGCGCTCCGGGGCGGACGACGACGAGGTCGCCGAGCTCTGGCGGCTCGCGATGTGGGCGAAGCCGCGCGACCACGGTGACGACAGCGACGAGCTCGTGCACCCGACGCGCGGCATGAGTGCGATCGGCGGCTGAGGCATGACCACGATCCGGTTCTTCGCCGCTGCCCGCGCTGCCGTGGGTGTCGACTCGCTGACCGCGTCGGGGCCCACCATCGAGGCCGCCCTCGGCGCGATCGACGTCGTGGACCCTGCGCGATGGAGTGCGCTGCAGGAGCGCTGCTCGTACCTGGTCGACGGTGTGACCACGCGCGACCGGGCGACCTCGCTCGACGGGGTCGAGGTCGTCGACGTCATGCCGCCCTTCGCCGGGGGCTGAGTTCGGCGGCTGAGTTCGGCGGCTGAGTTCGGCGGCTGAGCTCGTCGGCTGAGCGGTACGCCCGTTCCTTCCCAGAACGCCC
The DNA here is from genome assembly GCF_003234605.2 of Curtobacterium sp. MCPF17_021. Taxonomy (NCBI): domain Bacteria; kingdom Bacillati; phylum Actinomycetota; class Actinomycetes; order Micrococcales; family Microbacteriaceae; genus Curtobacterium; species Curtobacterium sp. MCPF17_021. Next base: position 3,024,495 of record NZ_CP126252.1, read on the forward strand.
GCGATACCTGCCGTTTTCGGGCATACCTGGTCGGAACTTCCGACCAGGTACGCCCGATCCGACCAGGTACGCCCGGAACGACCAGGTACGCCCGACTCGACCCCGCGCCCGCGCCCGCGCACCCCGTGCCCGTTCCTTCCCAGAACACCCGCGATACCTGGTGCATCCGGGCACACCTGGTGCGAACATCCGACCAGGTTCGCCCGACTCGACCAGGTACACCCGGAACGGCCCAGTACGCCCGACTCGACCCCGCGCCCGCGCACCCCGCGCCCGTTCCTTCCCAGAACGTCCGCGATACCTGGTGCTTTCGGGCATACCTGGTGCGAACTTCCGACCAGGTTCGCCCGACTCGACCAGGTACACCCGGAACGACCCGGTACGCCCGACTCGACCCCGTGCCCGCGCACCCCGCGCCCGTTCCTTCCCAGAACGTCCGCGATAGCTGGTGCTTTCGGGCATACCTGGTGCGAACTTCCGACCAGGTACGCCCGATTCGACCAGGTACGCCCGGAACGACCCGGGGCAGCCAGCCCCGCGCCCCGCCCGCGCCGAACCAGCCCAGCCGCCCCCGCCCCGCCCTACGGCGAGACGGACAGCACGATGAACGCGGCGAAGATCACCAGGTGCACCCCACCCTGCAGCCGCGTGGCACGACCGGGCAGCACGGTGAGCACCGCCGCGACGATCGTCAGCGCGAGCAACACGATCTGCGACGGCCCGAGCCCGAGCAGCAGCGTCCCCGGCATGAACAGCGACGCGACCGCGATCGACGGGATCGTCAGACCGATCGACGCCATCGCGGACCCCATCGCCAGGTTCAGGCTCGTCTGGATCCGGTTCCGTGCGGCGGCCTTCGACGCCGCGATGCCCTCCGGCAGCAGGATGAGCAGCGCGATCACGACACCGACGAAGGACGGCGGGAACCCGACGGCGGCGACCCCGGCCTCGATCGCGGGCGACTCCACCTTGGCGAGCCCGACCACGGCGACGAGCGCGACGACGAGCAGCCCGAGCGACACCATCGTGGTGCGACCGGACGGGCGTGCGGCGTGGGCGTCCTCGGACTCGACGAGCACCCCGCCGGCACGGTTGACCGGCAGGAAGAAGTCGCGGTGCGCCACGGTCTGCGTGACGACGAACAGCCCGTAGAGCACCAGTGACGCGATCGCGACGAACACGAGCTGCGTCCCCGTGAAGGACGCGTCGTCGGTGCCGGTGGTGAACGTCGGCAGCACCAGGGTCAGCACGGCGAGCGCGGCCACCGTCATGGTCGCGGCGCTCGCGCCCTCCTGGTTGAAGCGCACGGTGTTGTGCCGCAGGGTCCCGATCAGGATCGCGAGGCCGACCAGCCCGTTCATCGTGATCATCACCGCCGAGAACACCGTGTCGCGCGCCAGGGTCTCGGCCTGCGCACCGCCCGAGCTCGACAGCGAGATGATGAGCGCGACCTCGATGATCGTCACGGCGACGGCCAGCACGAGCGAGCCGAAGGGTTCCCCCACCCGGTGCGCGACGACCTCGGCGTGGTGGACGGCTGCGAGCACCGTGACCGCGAGCACGACGGCGACGACGACCACCACGGCGGTGCCGAGTCCGTAGCGGCCGTACGAGAACGCGAGCACGACGGCCGCCAGGATCGGCGTGGCCACGGGCCACACCTTGGGGAACCAGGAGGTCATCGGACCATTGTCTCAACCGCGGGGCGCGTAGACCGCCACCTCGGCTGCGGGGACGTCGATGCGCACCGCGTCGCCGGGGGCGATCCCGAGCGCGGTCAGCCGGGCGAGGGTCAGGTCCGCCACCAGGTCACCGGCCCGCACCCGCACCAGTCCGTCGCGCGGTTCGAGCGACGAGACGGTGCGCGCGGCTCCGGCACCGTCCCGCGTCAGCACGGCGGCCGTCGGGTGGAAGGCGGCCAGGGCGGGCCGGCCGGGAGGCACGGCGTGCGCCCCCGACGCCAGCTCACCCCCGCCGTCGATCGCGATCCCACCCCCGGTGGCGGTCCCGCGCACCAGCGCGAGTCCGGAGAACGTCGCGGCGAACGCACTCGTCGGACGACCGAGGACGGCCGCGGGGGTGCCCTGCTCGACCACCCGTCCACCCTCGAGCACGACGACGCGGTCGGCCAGGGCGACGACCTCGACCGGGTCGTGCGTGACGAGCACTGCGGGCCGGCCGGCGACCGCGGTCCGGAGTGCCGCGCGGACCTCGTCCTGCGCGCCGACGTCGAGTGCCGAGGTCGGTTCGTCGAGCAGCAGCACCGCCGGGTCGGTGGCGAGCGCGCGGGCGATCGCGACGCGCTGCGCCTGTCCACCGGAGAGCGTGCGTGGGTCGCGCGTGGCCAGGTCGGCGACCCCGACGGCGTCGAGCGCGTCGTGGGCGAGCTGCCGGGCCGCGGCGCGACCGGCTCCGGCCGCACGGGGCCCGAAGGCGACGTTCCCGACGACGTCGAGGAACGGGAACAGGTCGGGCCGCTGCGCGACGAGTCCGATCCGGCGACGGTGTGCGGGCAGGGTGTGCCGCGAGCTCGAGACCTGCACCGCGTCGAGTTCGATCCGCCCGGCGTCGATCGGCAGCAGCCCGGCCAGGGCCTCGAGCACCGTCGACTTGCCCGCACCGTTCGGCCCGATGACGGCCAGGCACTCGCCCACGCGCACCTCGATCGCGACGTCGACGTCCCGCGACCCGACGATGACGTGCGCCCGGACGCCCACCGCACCCTCGGCCGTCACGCCAGGGCTCCGCGGGTGCGGAACGACGAGGCGCCGATGACGACGACGGCCACCACGACGAGAACGACCGCCAGGGCCACCGCAGTGTCCGGGTCGACCTCGCGCTGCAGGTAGACCTCGAGCGGCAGGGTCCGGGTGACCCCCTGCAGGCTGCCGGCGAAGGTCAGGGTCGCCCCGAACTCGCCGAGCGCCCGGGCGAAGCAGAGGACGAGCCCGGACACGATCCCCGGCAGGACCCGCGGCGTCGTGACGGTCAGGAACGTCCGGGTGGGTCCGGCGCCCAGGGTCGCGGCGACTCGTTCGTAGCGGTCGCCCTCGACACGGAGCGCCCCCTCGACCGAGGACACCAGGAACGGCATCGCGACGAAGGTCTGCGCGATGACCACCGCCGTCGTGGTGAACGCGATGTGCAGGCCGTGGTCGTCGAGGAACGCCCCGACCACCCCGACCCGACCGAAGGCCGCGAGCAGGGCGAGGCCACCGACCACCGGCGGCAGCACGAGCGGCAGGAGCACGACGGCACGTGCGACGCCGACCCAGCGCGACCGTGACCGCGCGAACAGCACGGCGAGCGGGTAGCCGAGGACGAACGCGACGCCGGTGGCCGCGAGCGCCGTACCGAGGCTGAGCCCGAGTGCGGTCAGTGACGCGGTGGAGGTCACGAGCCCGACGAACGACGACCAGTCCACCCGGCCGAGCATCGCGAGCACCGGCACGACGACGAACAGCCCGCCGAGCACCGCGGGCAGCGGGAGCCACCACGCGACCGGCGGCCGTCCGTCAGCGCGCGGAGCCACGGGTCAGGGCTTCCCGAAGCCCGCGGAGGCGAGCACACGCTGCCCGGCGGCGGAGCGGACGTACTCCGAGAACGCCTGTGCGAGCGCCGGGTCCTCGGATTCCCGGAGCACGCCGATCGGGTACGTGTTGACAGCCTTGCCCGACTCGTCGAACGGGACGCCGTCGACCTTGCCGCCGGCCCCACGGACGTCCGTCACGTAGACGAGTCCGGCATCAGCCTGACCGGACTCGACCTTGCCGAGCACGTCGGTCACGGACTGCTCCTCACTGACCGGCTCGAGATCGACGCCCGATGCGGACTCGACCTCCGCCGTCGCGGCACCGCACGGCACCGGGGCGGCGCACGTGACGAGCTGGACGCCCGGAGCCGTCAGGTCGTCGAGGTCCGTGATGCCCTTCGGGTTGCCCGGTGCGACGGCGATCTCGAGGACGTTCGTCGCGAAGTCCCGCGGCGAACCGCTCGCCAGGTCGGTCGACGGCAGCTTCGCCATGTTCGCTTCGTCGGCGGACGCGAACACGTCGGCGGGGGCACCGTTCTGGATCTGGGTGACGAGGTCGCTCGAGCCGGCGAACGAGAACCGGATCGAGGCACCGGGGTTCGCGGTCTCGAACTGCTTGCCGAGCGTGGTGAACGTCTTCTGGAGGGACGCCGCCGCGAACACGGTGATCGAACCGGTCGGCCCCTCGGTGTCGGAGCCCGCCGGGGCCGATGCCCCCGACCCCGCGTCCGGAGTCGTGCACGCAGCGAGCCCGAGCGCGACGGTGGCGGCGAGGGCCAGCGCCGCGAACGGCCGGAGGCGGCTCATCGTTCGTCCTCGTGCCGGGCAGGGGCCTCGACCGCGACCATCGTGGCCTTCACGGACGCCACCGCGACGGACCCGACCTCGAGCCCGAGGTCGCGGACGGCCTCAGCACTCATCAGGGACACCACGCGGTGCGGGCCGCACTGCAGCTCGACCTGCGCCATCACGGTGTCGACGACCAGGTCGGTGACGATCCCGACGAAGCGGTTGCGCGCCGAGCTCTTCACCGCGGACGCCGGGTCGGTCAGCTCGGAGCTGCGTTCCCGCGCGTACGCGGCGACCTCGCGACCGTCGACCACGGCTCGCCCCGCGTCGTCCGTGGCACGGGTGAAGGTGCCGCCGTCGACGAGCCGACGAACGGTGTCGTCACTGATCCCGAGGAAGGCCGCAGCATCCCGTACCCGCAGTTGCGCCATGATCTACCGATCCTATCCGCGGATGCGGCGGTAGTGGCAGTGGAGGGGGCCGGGCTGGGTCAGGACCGGTGCTCGATCGCCACGGGCAGCCCCTCGCGACGCCAGGCCTCGAAGCCGCCGTCGAGGACCGTCACGCGCCTCCCGGCCGGCTGCCGCGCCGCCCACGCGTCCGCACGGGGGCCGCGCGCGCAGTAGACGACGACCTCGTCCGCACCGGTGTCGTCGGTGACGGCACCGGCGACCACGCCGGCCGCGCGTTCCTCGTCGGTCCGGACGTCGACGACGACCAGCGGGTCCGACGGGTCCGCCACCCTGGCGGCCAGGGCGGACGGCGCGATGCGCGGCGTCGCGGAGGCACCAGCAGGTGCCGGTCGACGCGAGGCGGGTCCGCGACGGACGGGGCTCTCCGTCCAGCGCCACCGGCGGGCGTCGACGGTCAGCACGCGTCCGAGCAGCGGGTCGCCGCTGCCGGTGACCAACGCGAAGACCTGTCCTGCCATCACCGCACCGACCGCACCGCACAGGGCGGGGACCACGCCGTCCAGGGCGCACGAGCCCTCGTCAGGCAGCGCGTCGGGGTGCAGGTCGTGGAAGTCGACGCCGTCCGGCCCGGCGTCGCGGAAGACGCTGACCTGCCCGTCGTGGCCGAGCACGGTGCCCCACACGAACGGCACGCCGACAGCGGCGCAGGCGTCCGAGACGGCCCGGGTGACCACGACCGAGTCGGCGGCGTCGACCACGACGTCGTGTCCGGCGACCAGGTCCGGCGTGAACGACCCGACCACGGCGACCGCGTCGAGTTCCGGGTCGACGGCGACGGCCCGGGCGACCGCGACCTGCGCCTTCGGCGAGCCGACGTCCGCGGCGGTGAAGAGCGTCTGCCTGGCCAGGTTCGAAGCGTCGACCACGTCGGGGTCGACCACCGTGAGCCGACCGATCCCGGCGAGGTACGCGACCACCGGCGCCCCGAGCCCGCCTGCCCCGACGACGAGGATGCGCGATGTGGCCAGGCGTCGCAGCCCGGTGACCCCGACGTCGGCGAGCGCGGCGGTCCGCGAACCGAGCTGCGTCCGCCCCGGGGAGAGCGCGGCGGCGGGGGCGACGAGGGGTTCCATCCCGTCATTCTGGCCCCTCGCACCGAACTCCTGCATGTGAGAGTTCAGCGCCCGGACGCGGCGGATCCCCAGAGCAGATCGGTACGGTCGCGGGCGTGAGTTCCCCGCGCACCGGTACCGTCCCGGTCCGACGCACGACGTCGGACGCGTCGGTGCGCGCGCGCTCGCTGGGGCTCGTCGTGGCGGCTGTCCGGGCCCTCGCACGGACCCCCGAGATCACCGTCGGCGCGCTCGGCGTCGTCGTCGCAGCGGCCTTCAGCTGGGTGCCGTCGGTCTGGTACGACGAGGCCGCGACCATCGCGAGCGCACAGCGGAGCTGGCCGGCGCTCTGGGCCGAACTGCAGAACGTCGACGCCGTCCACGGCCTGTACTACGCCGTGATGCACGTCTGGTTCACGCTCGTCGGGTACTCGCCGTTCACGCTGCGGTTCCCGAGCGCGCTGGCCATCGGGGTCTCCGCCGGCCTCGTCGTCGCCCTCGGCCGTCGTCTCGGCGGGATGCGGCTCGGCGTCGTCTCCGGGATCGTGTTCCTGGTCCTGCCCCGCGTCGCCTGGGCCGGCACCGAGGGGCGCCCGTACGCCACCGTCACGACCTTCGCCGTCGCGCTGACCCTCGTGGGGATCACCGCGGTCCGGCGCACCCGGACCGGGCACCACGCGACCCGGTGGTGGGTCGTCTACGGCCTGCTCGCCGTGGTGGCCGTGCTGTTCAACGTCTACCTGGCCCTGGCCGTCGTCGCGCACGGGGTCGTGCTCCTCTGGACGGCCGTCGCCGACCGTGCCGCACGGCGCGACGCCGTGCTCTCGCAGCGCAGCGGTCCGGTGGTCGCGCCGATGGTCGACCGCGCCGCGTTCGTGCGCTGGGGCGTCGCCGCCGTCGGGGCAGCGCTCGTGGTGTCGCCGTTCATCGTCCTCGCCGCAGGACAGGCCAAGCAGGTCGGCTGGATCACCGGCGTCGGGTGGGCCACCGTGCGCCAGGTGGTCGCGACCGCCTGGTTCGGTGCCGTCTGGCCGTACGCGGTGCTCGGGTGGGCGCTGATGATCGTCGGCGTCGTGCTCGCCGTCCGGGCCACCCGACGCCCCTCCCCCGCCGCCCGTGACCTGCTGCGGATGCAGGCCGTGCGCGTCGCCGTCCCCCTGACGATCCTGCCCACCGCACTGCTCGTCGGCGCGACCGCGGCCGGGGAGCACCTGTACTCCCCGAAGTACGCCAGCCTGAGCCTGCCGTTCGTCGCGCTGCTCATCGGCCTGGCGATCACGGCGATCCGACCCCGGCGGTGGCTGGCGCTCGCGGTCATCGGGATGCTGCTCGTGTCGGCACCGACGAGCACGATCGTCCGGCTGCCCCACGCGAAGCAGGACTCGCACTGGGCGAACGCGGCGGCCATCATCGAGCGCGAGCGGGACCGGCGCACCGACCAGAACGAGGGCGTCGTCTTCGGCAGCGTCTGGGAGCACCCGGGCACCACCGCGCAGGTCATCGCCGACTCCTACCCCGAGGCCTTCACCGGGATGCGCGACCTCGCCGTCGCCGAGACCGGTGCCGAACGCGGGCAGCTCTGGAACGTCAACGGGGACATCGCGACGACGGTGCCCCAGCGGATCTCCGGCATCGACACCGTGTGGTTCGTCGGCGGCAAGTCACGGAACATCCGGCCGCAGGTCACCGACACGCTCGTGGCCGAGGGGTTCCACGTCGTGCGCTACTGGCACACCGGCACGGTCATCCTCTGGAAGTACAGCCGCTGACGGTGGCGGTCCAACCGCCGACGGCTGTGCCGGGGCGTCGGGTCAGTGCACCACGCGTGCGCCGTGCACCGGGCCGGTGGCGCGGAGTGCGACGAGGCCGGCGGCGCTGAGCTCGACCTGCAGCTCGAGCGCGGCGTCACGGTCACCGACCAGGAACGCCACGGTCGGTCCGCTGCCGGACACCAGGCCGGCCAGGGCACCGGACTTCTCACCGAGCTCCAGGGTCGCCGCGAGCCGGGGCTGCAGCCGCATGGCCGGTGCCTGCAGGTCGTTGTGCACGCAGTCCGCGAGCAGGTCGGGGTCGCCGGCGCGCAGGGCCTGCAGCACGTTCGCCTCGACCACCGGGTGCGACGGCGCCGGGGAGATGTCGGCGCGGTACCGCTCCCGGTGCTCGTCGAGCGCACGGTAGACGGCAGGGGTGCTCAGCCCGTCGTCGCTCAGGGCGAGGACCCAGTGGAACTCGCCCTTGGCCAGCGCCGGGCTCAGCTCGTCGCCGCGGCCGGTACCAACGGCGGTGCCCCCGGCGAAGGCGAACGGCACGTCGGCGCCGAGCTGAGCGGCGAGCCGGAGCAGCTCTTCGCGACCGAGCGCGGTGCCCCAGAGCGTGTCGACGGCGAGCAGGGTCGCCGCGGCGTCCGCGGAGCCACCGCCCATGCCGCCGGCGACGGGCACCTGCTTGTCGATGGTCAGCCGCACGCCGCCGCGGTGTCCGGCCGCGTCGGCCACGAGCCGGGCCGCACGGATGGCGAGGTTCGACTCGTCGACCGGCACGGTGCTCGTGTCGATCGGGCCGGTGAAGGTGACCGAGAAGTCGTCGGCGGCCTCGGCGGTGACGTCCTCGTACAGGGACACCGCCTGGTACGCCGTGGCGACGTCGTGGTAGCCGTCGTCCTGCAGCGCCCCGACGGACAGGAACACGTTGATCTTGCCGGGGGCGCGCGTCCGCACGCGGGTCGGTGCGGCCAACGTGGTCATGCCCCCAACCTATCCCGCTGCGGCTGCCGTGAACCCCCGCGCCAGGTCCGCGGTGATGTCGTCGATGTGCTCGAGGCCGATCGACAGGCGGATGAGTCCGTCCCCCACCCCGGCGGCCGCCCGCTCGGCGGAGGTCATCTGCACGTGGGTGGTCGATGCCGGGTGCACGACGAGCGAGCGGACGTCCCCGAGGTTCGAGACGTGGTCGAACAGCTCGAGCGCCGCCACGAACCGTCGGCCCGCGGCGACCCCACCGGCCAGGTCGAACGACAGCACGGCCGACGGTCCCTTCGGCACGTAGCGCTGCTGCAGGTGGTGCCACGGCGAGTCCGGCAGGCCGGCGTAGTGCACGTGCTCGACCTGCTCGTGTGCGTCGAGCCAGCTCGCCACGGTGGCGGCGTTCGACACGTGCCGGTCCATGCGGAGCGACAGCGTCTGGATGCCCTGCAGCACCAGGAACGCGTTGAACGGTGCGATCGCGGGCCCGAGGTCGGCGGACAGCTTCGAGCGGGTGCGCTGGATGAACGCCCGCCGCCCGAACTTCTCGGCGAAGTTCGTGTTCGCGAACCCGGACTGCTCGGTCGAGGCCAGCTGCGGGTAGGCGTCGGCGTGCGCGGTCCAGTCGAAGTTCCCGCTGTCGACGATGAGCCCCGCGATGGCACTGCCGTGTCCGGCCAGGTACTTCGTCGCCGAGTGCACGACGATGTCGGCGCCGTGCTCGATCGGGCGCACCAGGTACGGCGTCGCGATGGTGTTGTCGACGATGAGCGGCACACCGGCCTCGTGTGCGACCCCGGCCACCCCGGCGAAGTCCAGGACGTCCCCGCGGGGGTTCGGGATGGACTCGCCGAAGAACGCCTTCGTCTCCGGGCGCACCGCCGCCGCCCACTCGGACAGGTCGGTCGGGTCCTGCACGAACGTGAAGGTGATGCCGAGGTCCCGCAGGGTCGACGCGAACAGCGTGTAGGTCGCGCCGTACAGCGAGGCGCTCGACACCACGTGGTCACCGGCGCGTGCGACACCGAGCACCGCCAGCGACGTCGCCGCCTGCCCGGACGCCAGCGCCAGCGCACCGATCCCGCCCTCGAGGTCGGCGATCCGGCGCTCGAGTGCTGCCGCCGACGGGTTGTTCACCCGCGTGTAGGTGTGGCCGGGGGCGTCGAGCATGAAGCGCGCGGCGGCGTCCTCGCCTGACGGGTAGACGTACGCGGCGCTCTGCGCGATCGGCGGCACGTTCGCGCCCCAGCCCGGGTCGGCCTTGAAGCCGGCGCGGATCTGGCGGGTCTCGAACGCCCAGCCGTCCTCCGCGTTGGTCGGCGCGGCCCCCATCAGGACTGCGCCCCGACCGACTGCCGGACGAGCGGGATGACCTGCTCGCCGAACCGGTCCATCTCCTCGAGCTGCGGCGAGAACTGCAGCAGGAGCGTGTCGACACCGGCGTCCTCGAACTCCTTGATGCGGTCGGCAACCTGCGACGGCGTGCCCACGAACCCGGGGCGCAGGCCGCGGTTCGACACCGAGTAGTCCTCGAGCGAGGGCACGTGCTCGAGCTGCGACTTCGAGATGAAGTCCTGGTACGACTCGTACGCGCGGCCGTGCTGGACGTCGGTGATCCGGGCGAGCTCGGCCTGCGCCTCGTCCTCGGTCTCGCGGACGATGACGTACGCGGCCATGCCGAACGCCTCGAACGGCGGCAGCCCGGCGTCGACGCGGCGCTGCTTCATCTCGGAGATCTTCGCGCGGAGCTCCTCGACCGTGCCGCCGTGCGTGACGTACGCGTCGGCGTACCCGGTGATCGCCGCCTTGCCGGCCTCGCTCTCCCCACCGGCGTAGATGCGCGGCGTCACGCGGGGCTTCGGCTCGAGGTGCGCGTTCTCGATGTCGTAGTACTCGCCCGAGAACGAGTACGGGGTCTCCCGCCACAGGCCCTTCATGACCTCGACGAACTCCGCGGTGCGCTTGTACCGGTCGTCGTGCTCCGAGAAGATCCCGCCGTACTGCTTCGCCTCTTCCGCCCACCAGGCGCTCACGACGTTGAAGGTGAACCGGCCGCACGAGATGTCGTCGATCGTCGCCGCCTGCTTCGCCGTCACCGCGGGCAGGTGGTACCCGGGACGCATCGCCGCCATGATCTCCAGGCGCTCGGTCGTCGCCGCGATGGCCGCCGCGAGCGACCAGGCCTCGAGCGAGGGCGCCGCCGTGCCCTTGATGTCGTTGAGGTTGAGCTCCGGCACGAGTGTCAGGTCGAAGCCGATCCGCTCGGCGCGCTGCGCCAGGCGCTTCACGTAGTCGAAGGTGACCGGCATGTTCTCGTTGTCGACGTTGCGCAGCCAGCCGCCGAAGAGCGGGGTCCAGTATCCGAATCGCACGTTGGTTCCTTGGGGGTGTGGGAAAGGCGGACTGGCGGGAGCCGCTGGTTGACGACGCGAAGCGTTGTGCGGGTCGCGCTGCCGGAGCCAGCGGAGGCAGTCGTGGCGGGCCCGCCACGGGCCTCCAGTCCGGTGGTTCTTGCGTTCTCAGGCCGTGAGCTGCGCCGCGTACTCCGCTGCCAGCAGGCCACCGAGGTACTTCGCGATGGAGCGCGGGCCGGAGGCCGGCGCGGACTCCTCGACCGCGGGGTTGTAGTTCGTGTTCGTGTTGATGTCGTAGACGACGGTGCGGCCGTCCGTCGTCTCCATGAACTCGACGCCCGCGATGGTGATGCGCTGGTCGGCGAGGAACGTGCGGAGCTGCTGGACCAGCGGGTGCTCGGCGGTGATCTCGGTCCGGACGGCGAACGCCGGGGGCGCGCCGACGGTCTCGGTGCCGGGCACGTCGCAGACGGCACCCGCGATGACCTGCGGCACCTCGCACGCGTCGGCGGGGCAGAGCTCGAAGCTGCCGGCGCTGGTGTCGACGCGGACCGCGTACACGAACTCGCCGCCGACGAACTCGACGCGGGTGATGAAGGGCTCGCGGGCCGTCAGGTACTCCTGCAGCAGGGTGATGCCGTCGACCGGGGCCTCGAACTCGGGGCTGTCGACGTAGGCGTCGAACTCGGCGAGCGAGTCGAACCGCCGCACGCCCAGGCCCTTGCCGCCCTGGTTGTGCTTCGTGATGAAGGGGACGTCCTGCCCGTCGGTGAAGGTGCGGGCGGCGTCCTTGAGCGTCGTCGTGCCGAACACGGCGGTGGTGCGTGGCACGTCGAACCCGGCCTGCTGCAGGAGCCCGTGCTGGGCGACCTTCGACACCTCGAGCTCGAGCACGTGGCTGCCGCCGACGACCTGGCGGCCGGCACGCTCGAGCCAGCCGAGGATCGCCCGGGTGTACTCCTTGCTGTGCTCGTGGCCGCGGGTGTGGGAGCTCGCGGACATGCGGCTCCAGTAGACGCCGGGGGCCGGCTCGGCCGCGAGGTCGATCTGCCCCTCGGTCAGGAGGATCTCCTCGACCGGGACGCCCTCGGCCTCGAAGGCGGCGGCGAGCGGGGGGAACCACTCGGGGTTCTCGTGGATGACGTACACGCGCGGAGTGCTCACGCCCCCACCCTAGGCACGGTATACCGCACGCGCCCAAGTGTGTGACGTGGCGTTGCTTCTCGGGGGCGGGGGCGGGGCGCGGGGCGCGGGGCGCGGGGCGGGGGGCGGGGGCGGGCGGGTCGCACGGTGCACGCTTGTCCGGTCGGTGCGAGGTTGGTCGCTCGGCGGCGGACTGTAGGGCGGCACCAAGCGGTCATTGATGCACGGGCTGACCAACCTCGCACCGTGCGGGGGCGACCAACCTCGCACGAGCCGAGCGAACTCGCACCGTGCGCCGTGTCAGCCGGCGAAGGTCTGCTGTCCGACGACGCCGAGGAGCTCGAGCTTCTGCGCGTCCTCTGATCCTGGAGGCGCGGTGAAGAGCAGCAGGGCCTGCGCCTGGTCGTCGGTGTGCAGCACCTGGCAGTCGACGGTGATGCGGCCGAGCTCCGGCTGCACGATCGTCTTGTTGTCCGACCAGCGCGTGGCCACCTCGTGCTTGGCCCAGAGGTCGCGGAACTCGGCACTGCGCGTCTGCAGCTCGGCGATGAGTTCCGTCGCCCGGCGATCGCCCGGACCCGCGAGCCCGACGGCCGCGCGGAGCGATGCGACCACCACCCGACCCAGCCGCTCGTGCTGCTCGGGCGCGTACTTCGCGAGCTCCTCACCCGTCACGAACCACCGCCACGCCTGGTACCGGCGCTTGCCCGGCAGGCCGACCGAACTGCTGAGGAGCGCCGCCGCGAGCCGGTTCTCGACCAGGGTCTCGCCCAGGTGACTGACGACGATCGCCGGGGTGTCCTCGAGCCGGTCGAGCACCCGCAGGATCGCCGGGTCGACGTGGTCGGCGCGGTGCATCCGGGTCGGGGCGTTCTGCCCGGACAGGTGGAACAGGTGGTCGCGCTCGTCGAGGCTGCACCGCAGGGCCCGGGCGATCGCGGCGATCATCTGCTCGGACGGCTGCGGTCCGCGCTGCTGCTCGAGTCGCGTGTAGTAGTCGACGGACATGCCGGCGAGGGCAGCGACCTCTTCACGGCGCAGCCCCGGGGTCCGGCGCCGTGGACCCTGCCCGAGACCGACGTCCTCGGGGCGCAGCAGCTCGCGGCGACGGCGGAGGAAGTCGGCGAGCGCGGCACGGTCCATGGGTCGATTGTCGTCCGCTTCCGGCCCGGGTGCCAGGGATCGCCGATCCCCCGATGACCGCGCTCTGGTTGCGACCCTGTCCACGGAGCATCGTGGTGGTCATGGACATCACGAACTCCACCGTCTTCATCCCCGGCGCGACCTCGGGCATCGGTCTCGCGCTCGCCCAGCGCCTGCAGGCCGCCGGCAGCACCGTCGTCATCGGCGGCCGCCGCCAGGCGCTCCTCGACTCCCTCGCCACCGAGCACGGCTTCGGCACCGTGCAGATCGACGTCGCCGACGCGGCGTCCATCGAAGCCGCCGCCACCTCGGTGCTCGAGGCGTACCCGTCGCTCGATGCCCTGATCACCATGTCCGGGATCATGCGAGACGAGGACCTCCGCGACCCCGAGCACATCCACGACGCCCTCGAGCTCGTCCAGACGAACCTGGTCGGCACGATCCGCCTCGTCGACGCGTTCCTGCCGCACCTGCTCGCCCAGCCCTCGGCCACCCTGATGACCGTCACCTCCGGTCTCGCGTTCGTCCCGCTCACCGCATCACCGACGTACAGCGCGACGAAGGCCGGTGTGCACGCCTACACGCAGGCCCTCCGTCAGCAGCTCGTGGGGTCGTCGCTCGAGGTACTCGAGCTCGCCCCGCCGGCCGTCATGACCGACCTGATGGGCGGCGCGGACTTCGGCGGCATGCCGCTCGACGCCTTCGCCGACGAGGTCATGGCGCTCATCGAGTCCGGCGCTGCCCCGGAGATCCTGGTGCAGAACGTGCACCCGCTGCGCTTCGCCGAGCGGAACGGCAACCACCAGCAGATCCTCGAGATGATGGCGTCCCGCGAGCACTGACCCGGGCGCCTCGAATGGTGCGAGGTTCCGTGTTCGGTGTGAGGCACTTCGGCTCGCACCGACCACGGAACCTCGCACCATCGCGGTCAGCTGCAGCCCGGACGACACACTCGTTGAACTCAGCGCGCCTGGCGAATGCGCGCGATGGGTTCGGCTCTGCAGTCCGGATCGATCGACTCGATCGCGCGCCGTCGGCGCTCGCGGCGTTCTTCGAACGTGCCTTCAGGTCGCGGCGTCCGAGCGAACAGCGCTTGCCGCTCGGCGTCGGTGAAGATCCGCGGCCCCGGCGGCCGACCAGGATCCGCGCTGAGCAGGGCGCGCCGACGTCCGGCTGTGAGCTGTTCCTCGGTCGGGCCGCGGCGGATCGGTCGTCGTGGTTCGGTCGGCTGCATGGTCGCTCCTCGGTCGATGAGATCAACCGTAGGAGCACCGAACGGACATCACGAAACATTCCGTATTTCGCTGACGCCAGGCGTGAGAAGGACTACTCCGCAGCCGCCAAGACCGTCCGCCCAAGCCGCACGAAGTCGTCCACACCGATCGCCTCACCCCGCGCGGTCGGGTCGATGCCCGCCGCCGTCAGGACCTCGGACGCGTGCGCACTGCCGCCGAGCACCCCCGACAGGCTCTGCCGCAGCATCTTGCGTCGCTGCTGGAACGCCGCGTCCACCAGTGTGAACACCCGAGACCGCAGGAGCTCGTCACCCGGGGGCTCGTGCCGGTCGAACGCCACCAGGACACTGTCGACGTTCGGCACCGGCCAGAAGACCTGACGGCTGACCAACCCGGCGGTGCTCCACGACCCGTACCAGGCGGCCTTGACGCTCGGCGAACCGTAGACCTTGCTGCCCGGACCGGCGGCGAGCCGGTACCCGACCTCGGCCTGCACCATGACGAGCGACCGCACGATCGACGGGAAGGTCGCGAGCAGGTGCAGCAGCACGGGCACGGAGATGTTGTACGGCAGGTTCGCGACGAGGTGCGTCGGCTCGACGTCGAGGTCCGCGGCGGCGACGGTCATGGCGTCCTGCTGCACGACCGTCAGCCTGGCGTCCGGCTGCATCGACGACACCGTCGACGGGAGCTTGGCGGCCAGGCGCTTGTCGATCTCGACCGCGGTGACGGGCGCGCCGGTCTCGGTGAGCCCGAGCGTCAACGACCCGAGCCCCGGGCCGATCTCGAGCACCCGTGCCGACGGGGTCACACCGGCGACGGACACGATGCGCCGCACGGTGTTGGCGTCGTGCACGAAGTTCTGCCCGAGCTTCTTCGTCGGGGTGACGTCGAGTTCGGCCGCGAGCTCCCGGATCTCCGCCGGGCCGAGCAGTGCGCCCACGACTACTCGTCCACCGTCACGGGCTCGGCGTCCCACGCGCCGTAGACGAGCTCGGTGTTCGAGGCGATCTGGGCCGCGAGCATCGAGGCGTCCGTGCCGAGCGTCTCCGCCATCGACCGCAGGGTGAGCGGGATGAGGTACGGCGCGTTCGGGCGGCCACGGAACGGGGTGGGCGTCAGGAACGGTGCGTCGGTCTCGATCATGATCAGGTGCCGCGGGGCGACGACCAGGGCTTCACGCAGCAGTGCGGCGTTCTTGAACGTCACGGTGCCGGCGAACGACATGTACCAGCCGCGCTCGGCGCAGAGCCGGGCGAGGTCCGGGCCGCCGGAGAAGCAGTGGAAGACGGTGCGTTCCGGGGCACCCACGCGGTCGAGGACCTCGACCACGGCGTCGTGCGCGTCGCGGTCGTGGATCGTCAGCGCGAGGTCGTGCTCCTTCGCGATGCGGATGTGCTCCTCGAACGAACGGACCTGGGCGTCGCGGCCGTCCTCGCCGGTGCGGAAGAAGTCGAGGCCGGTCTCACCGATCGCCCGGACCCGCGGCAGCGCGGCGAGCCGTTCGATGCCGGCGAGGTGCTCGTCGAGCAGCCCCTGTTCCTGCAGCACGGGCGCTTCGTTCGGGTGCAGCGCGACGGCCGCCAGGACCCGGGGCTCCCGAGCGGCGATCGACGCGGACCACTCCGAGGTGGCGAGGTCGGTGCCGACCTGCACGACACCGCGCACGCCGACGCTCGAGGCACGGTCGAGGTGCTCGCGGTACTCGAGCGGACCGTCACCCCCGTCGCCGACACCGTCGGCGATCTCCATGTGGGTGTGGTTGTCGTACACCGGCACGACGAGCGCCTGCGGCAGCGGCGGGTACGTCAGGTCGCGCTTCGAGCCACCGGACGCCCCGTCACCACGGGACCGGACGTGCGACTCGGCGTCGGTCACGCGGAGACCTGCTCGATCCGGGGGAACAGCCCGCTCTCGAGCGGCACCACGTGCGACGCACCCTGCCACTCGAACGCGCGGTCGACCCGCTGCTCGGCGACGGACCCGCCGGCGCCGATCGAGGCCCAGAGCTTCTCGGTCGCCTTCGGCATGACCGGGGACAGCAGGACGGTGACGGTGCCGAGGCCGCGGAGCGCGGTGGTCAGGACCGTGCCGAGGCGCTCGCGGTTGGCGTCGTCCTTCGCCAGGGCCCAGGGCGCCTGCTCGGTGATGTAGCCGTTCAGGGCGTCGACGAGCTCCCACACGCTCGCGATCGCCTCGTGCGGGGCGAAGGCGGCGATGGCGGCGTCGGCACGCTCGGTGACCGACACGGCCAGGGCGTCGATCGTCTGGTCGGATTCGGTCAGTTCGCCACGCGCCGGGACCTCGCCGTCGCAGTACTTCTGCAGCATGGCGACCAGGCGGGACGCCAGGTTGCCGTAGCCGTTCGCGAGCTCGGCCTGGTAGCGCGCCGAGATGTCTTCCCAGCTGAAGTTGCCGTCCTGCCCGAAGGTGATGGCACGCAGGAAGTAGTAGCGGAAGGCGTCGGACCCGAACGTGTCGGTGATCTCCGACGGCGCGATGCCGGTCAGCTTCGACTTGGACATCTTCTCGCCGCCGACGAGCAGCCAGCCGTGGCCGAAGACGCGCTCCGGCACCGGCAGTCCGGCGGCCATGAGCATCGCCGGCCAGATGACGGCGTGGAAGCGGGCGATGTCCTTGCCGACGATGTGCACGCTCGGCCAGAGGCGCTTGAAGGCCTCGTCGTCGTCGGTGCCGTAGCCGAGCGCCGTGACGTAGTTGAGCAGGGCGTCGAACCACACGTACAGCACGTGGTCGCTGTCCCAGGGGATCTTGATGCCCCAGTCGAAGCTGGAACGCGAGATCGACAGGTCGCGGAGCCCCTGCTTGACGAACGAGATGATCTCGTTGCGGACGCTCTCGGGCTGGATGAACAGCGGGTTCGACTCGTACAGGTCGAGCAGGGGCTGCTCGAAGTCGGACATCCGGAAGAAGTAGTTGCGCTCGGCCAGCACCTCGACCGGGATCGAGTGGATCGCGCAGACCTGCTGCCCCTCGTACGCACCGGTGCCGGCGACCAGGTCGCTCGGCTGCTTGTACTCCTCGCAGCCCACGCAGTAGAAGCCCTCGAACTCGCCGGCGTAGATGAAGCCGTCGTCGTACAGCTTCTGCAGGAACGCCGTCACGCCGCGCTCGTGCCGTTCGTCGGTGGTGCGGATGAAGTCGTCGTTCGCGACGTCGACCGTGTCGAGCAGTGGCTTCCAGGCGTCGTTGACCAGCCGGTCGGCCCATTCCTTGGGCGAGACGTCGTTCGCCGAGGCGGTGCGCAGGATCTTCTGCCCGTGCTCGTCGGTGCCGGTGAGCAGCCAGGTGTCGTCACCGCGCTGCCGGTGCCAGCGTGCGAGGAAGTCCGCGGCGACCTCGGTGTAGGCGTGCCCGATGTGGGGCACGTCGTTCACGTAGAAGATCGGCGTGGTGATGCTGAACGAGGACCCGGCGGACATGCGGACCATCCTACGGGCGCACCGAACCCTGATGACGCGTCCGGCGGTGGACTGTGGAGAACCGGGTCCGGGAGGCCCGTGACGGGCCCGCCCCGCGCCTCCAGACCGGCGGACGCGAACGTGACGAGCCCCGCTCAGCGCGCCGCGAGCGCCCCTTCGTACAGGTCCCGCTTCGACAGCCCGGTCGCGTCCGCGACCGCCGCGGCGGCCTCCTTCATGCGCATGCCGGCGGCCACCCGCTCGAGCACCAGGCGCACGCCGTCGTCGAGCGTGGCTTCTTCGGTGGCCTCCGCGGCGCCGGCGACGACGATGCAGATCTCACCCCGGACGCCCTCGGACGCCCACTCGACGAGTTCGTCCAGCGGCCCACGGCGGACCTCTTCGTACAGCTTCGTGAGCTCACGGCAGACCGCGGCGCGTCGGTCGCCCCCGAACCCGACGGCCATGTCCGCCAGGGTCTCGGCCAGCCGGTGCGGCGACTCGAAGAACACCATGGTCCGCTGCTCCCCCGCCAGGGACTGGAACGCCCGACGGCGCTCCCCGGCCTTGCGGGTCGGGAACCCCTCGAACGTGAAGCGGTCGGTGGGCAGCCCGGACACGGCGAGCGCCATGAGCACGGCCGACGGCCCGGGCAGGGCGGTGACGGTGACCCCGGCGGCCGCGGCGGCCTCGACGAGGGGGAAGCCGGGGTCGCTGATCGCGGGCATGCCGGCGTCGGTCAGGACGACGACGTCCTCGTCGCGGGCGAGCTCGACGACCTCGGACGCCTTCGCCCGCTCGTTGTGCTCGTGGAGGGCGATGAGCCGCGGACGGTTCTCGATGCCCAGGGCACGCATCAGGTGGATGGCGGTCCTGGTGTCCTCCGCCGCGACGACCGTGGCGTTGGAGAGGGTCTCGACGAGACGGCGCGAGGCGTCCCCGAGGTTGCCGATGGGCGTTGCTGCGAGGACGATCACGCACCCATTGTCCCCGCACCGCGACCCCGGCGCGGCCCCAGGGCGGCCGCGCCGTCGCGAGCAGCCCCGTCGCAGCGGGGACATGTGGTCGATCCGTAGGATGCTCAGCGATGACCAGCGAGCTGACCGACGACCGCACGGCCGTGCCCGACGGGCCGGTCGGCTCGCGCCTGGACGACTGGTGGGGGCGGGTGCTCTCCACGTCGCAGCGCGTCGCCGTGTGGCGGTGGACGGGTCCGCTCGCGGTGACGCTCCTCGCCGCCGTGCTGCGCCTGGTGAACCTCGGCAACCCGCACTCGCTCGTGTTCGACGAGACGTACTACGTCAAGGACGGCTGGTCGATCGTGCACCTCGGGTACGAGGGCACCTGGCCCGCGAACCCGAGCGGGGACGGCGCCCCGACGACCGACGACCGGTTCGTGCGCGGTGAGACGGACATCTTCACGAGCGCCGCGGAGTTCATCGCGCACCCGCCGCTCGGCAAGTACCTCATCGGCCTCGGGATGCTGCTGTTCGGGGCGGACAACTCGTTCGGCTGGCGCTTCACGGTGGCCGTGCTCGGCATCGCGACGGTGTTCCTCACCGCCGTGATCGCCCGGTCGCTGTTCCGTTCGACGATGATCGGCACGCTCGCCGGCTTCCTGCTCGCGATCGACGGGCAGGCGATCGTGATGTCGCGGGTGACGCTCCTCGACGGCATCCTGACCTTCTTCGTCATCCTCGGGTTCGGGGCGCTGCTGCTCGACCGCCGGCGGAGCCAACGACGGCTCGACGAGTGGGTCGCCGCCCGCGCCGCCGCCGGCCGGACCACCCTGTGGGGGCCGGTGTTCTGGTGGCGACCGTGGTTGTTCGCGATGGGCCTGGCCCTCGGGTTGGCAGCGGCGACGAAGTGGTCGGGGGTGTACTTCCTGGCGTTCTTCGCGGTGTACTCCGTGCTGAGCGACATGATGATGCGCCGCCGCGCCGGGGTCGAGTTCTGGTCGTCGAGTGCGCTGCTGCAGCAGGCACCGGTGTCGTTCCTGCTGACCGTGCCGATCGCCGCGGTGACCTACGTGGCGTCCTGGACCGGCTGGTTCGTGTCGAAGGACGGCTGGGACCGCAACTGGCTGTCCTCGGGCGGCGACCGCTGGACCGGGCTGCTCGCCTGGGTGCCGGACAGCCTGCAGAACTGGTGGCACTACCAGTCGGAGATCTACGCCTTCAACATCGGGCTGCACACCCCGCACTCGTACCAGGCGAACCCGCTGCTCTGGCTCGTGATGCAGCGCCCCACGTCGATGTTCTACGTCGGCACGGACGCCGGACAGGACGGCTGCTGGGCGAACCGCTGCGGCGAGGCGATCACCGGCATCGCGAACCCGTTCATCTGGTACGCCTCGGTCATCGCGACGGTGGCGCTGCTCGTGCTCTGGATCCTGCGCCGGAAGTGGGAGTACGGCTTCGTCCTGCTCGGCGTCGCGGCGGGGTACCTGCCCTGGCTGATGTACGTCGACCGGACGGTGTTCCAGTTCTACACGATCGCCTTCGAGCCCTACATGGTGATGGCGCTGGCCGCCGCGATCGGGTTGGTGCTCGGCAGGCGGAGCGACGAACGGTCACGCCGGTCACGGGCGATCCTGTGGGTCGGCGTGTACCTGGGCGTCGTCGTGCTCGCCTCGGTCTACTGGTACCCGATGTGGACGGCGATGCAGGTGCCGTGGGACTTCGTCCGGTCGCACTACTGGATCCCCAGCTGGCTGTAGCCGGTCCGGCAGGGCCGGCCGGTCTGACCGGGCTAGCCGCGCTCGTCGCGCTGGGCGCTCTGGTGGCGACCACCGCCGGACTGGAGGCCCGTGGCGGCGCCGCCACGGGCCTCCCCTGCGTCCGTAGTCAGGACTGCGCGTGCAGCGCGCGCTCGATCGACTCGCGGTCCAGCGGGTCGCCGAGCATCGGCGCGGTGTCGTCCGTGCCCGGCAGGACGCCCTGGATCAGGAGTTCCGCGTAGCGGCGCCAGGCGTCCGGGTCGTGCTCACGGGTGGCGTCGGCGACCGCACCGACCATCGCGGTGAGCATCGGCAGGTCCCGGTAGTCGAAGCCGGGGCGGACGACGCCGGCGGTCTCGGCACGGCCGATGATCGCGGCGACCTGGCGTTCGAGCCGGTCGCGCTCCTGCACGATGGACGGACGGGCCTTGCCGGCACGGACGATGGCGTCGGCGAGGGCGCGGTCGCGTGCACGGAACGCGAAGACGCCCATCAGGTACACCCGGAGCGCCTCACGCGGGTCGGACACGTCCGCGGCGCGCGCTGCGGCGTCGTTCATGGCTTCGAACTTGGTGGCGAGCAGCGCCTCGATCAGGGAGTCCTTGTCGGCGAACCGTCGGTAGACGGTGCCGACCCCGACGCCGGCCTCGTGCGCGATGTCGTTCAACGTGACGGAGAGCCCGCGCTCGGCGAAGCACTTGCGCGCCGTCTGCAGGATCAGCTCGCGGTTGCGCGCAGCGTCGGCGCGCAGCGGTCGCTCGAGGTCGGACACGGAGTCGGTGGTGCTCACGATCCGACCGTAGTTGCACTTTCTGGGAACAAGTGGATGCCCTCCTTCCGTTTCGGTCTACACTGACCACAAACGGATGCATCGCATCCGGTTTCGTCACCACCACATCTCGGGAGTGCCCGACGGCGCGCACCTCCACCCCACCCTCCAACCTTCTCGAAGGAGGCTGCCGTGACGGCAGAACACACCGTGCCGACCCCCACCGGGACAGCACCCACGACTCCGGGCACCACCCCCGCCAAGAGCAACCACCGCTGGATCGCCCTGGCGGTCATCGCCCTCGCACAGCTGATGGTCGTGCTCGACGCGACCATCGTGAACATCGCCCTGCCCTCGGCCCAGGCCGACCTGGACTTCGGCACCGACCAGCGACAGTGGATCGTCACCGCGTACTCGCTGGCCTTCGGTTCGCTGCTGCTGCTCGGCGGTCGCCTCGGCGACCTGTTCGGGCGCAAGAACACCTTCATCATCGGGCTCGTCGGCTTCGCCGTCGCCTCGGTGCTCGGTGGCCTGGCCGACTCGTTCGGCCTGCTCGTCGCGGCCCGCGCACTGCAGGGTGTCTTCGGCGCGCTGCTCGCCCCGTCCGCGCTCGGCATGCTGACCACCACGTTCCGCGACCCCAAGGAACGCGGTCGCGCGTTCGGCATCTTCGGGTCCATCGCCGGCTCGGGTGCGGCCATCGGCCTGCTGCTCGGCGGCGTGCTGACCGAGTACGCCTCGTGGCGCTGGTGCCTGTACGTCAACGTCGTCTTCGCCGTGCTCGGCGTGATCGGCGCACTCGTCTTCATGGAGAAGCCGCCGAAGGTCGAGCGTCCGCGCATCGACGTGCTCGGCGTCATCACCATCACGCTCGGGCTGGTCGGCGTCGTCTACGGCTTCTCGAACGCCGAGACGAACGGCTGGGACTCCCCCGTCACGATCGCCATGCTCGCCGGCGGTGTCGTGCTGATCGCCGCGTTCGTGTTCATCGAGACCCGCGTCGCTCACCCGCTCCTGCCCCTGCGCGTCGTGCTCGACCGTGACCGCGGCGGCTCGTTCATCGCGATCGGCCTCGTCGCGATCGGCATGTTCGGCATCTTCCTGTTCCTGACCTACTACCTGGAGCAGACCCTCGGCTTCAGCTCGCTGCAGACGGGTCTCGCGTTCCTGCCGATGCCGCTGTCGATCATGATCTCGGCGACGCAGATCGGTGGCCGCCTGCTGCCGCGCGTCGGGCCGAAGGTGCTCATCTTCGCCGGTGGCCTGGTCGCCGCGACCGGGCTCCTGCTGCTGCTCCGCACCGACCTCGACAGCTCCTACGCGGGCACCGTCCTGCCGGCGCTGATCGTCATCGGCCTCGGCATGGGCACGATCTTCTCGTCCGCGATGAACACCGCGACGACCGGGGTCGCCCGGGCCGACGCCGGTGTGGCCTCGGCTACGGTCAACACCATGCAGCAGATCGGTGGCTCGATCGGCACGGCGCTGCTGTCGACGATCTTCGCCGACGTGGTGTCGAACAGCCTGTCCGGGCTGACCGCCGCCCCGACCAAGCTGCAGCAGGCCCAGGCCACGCTCGACGGGTACCACGTGGCGTTCGGCATCTCGGCCGGCGTGCTCGTGCTCGTCGCCCTGGCCGGCGGACTGCTCATCAACCGGCAGTCGGTGCGCGTCGAGCGGCTCGCACGTGCCGGGTCCGCCACGACCGGGAGCATCCCCGCCGCAGCGCACTGACGCTGGCGGTTCGCTGCGCGTCTTCGGCCCGTTCCGGTTCTGCCGGGGCGGGCCGTCGTGCGTGGGGGGGCGACACCCGTTCCACGACGATCCACCAGTCGAACGACGCGTGCATCGTCGATCGATGCGCACGCACTCGGTGCCTGCGCATGTTCCGACAGACCACTCGTCGAACGACTGGTGCATCGTCGATCACTGCCCACGCATGCACCTACCCCCACCCCCGGTTGCGCCGTGTGTCCACGTCCCTGGCCCACGTCAGGGGTGCGGATTATGGTGTGCGACATGGCCCCCGTCCTGACCTCACCACTCGTGTCGACGCAGTGGCTCGCAGACCACCTCGGTGCTGACGAGCTCGTCGTGCTCGACGCCTCGGTGCACACGGTCGGGGCCGGGTTCGACACCAGCTGGCTCCCCGGGCGGGACGCCCACGAGCAGCGCGGCCACGTGCCCGGCGCCCGCTTCGCCGACCTGATCGACGACTTCTCCGCCGCCGACGCCGACGTCCCGTTCACCCGCCCCGGCGCCGAGCGCTTCGAGGTCGCGGCGGCGCAGCTCGGCGTGACGAACACCTCGACCGTGGTGGTCTACGACGACAGCGTCGGCGAGTGGTCGGCACGCCTGTGGTGGATCTTCCGATCGTTCGGCTTCGACTCGGTCGCGGTGCTCGACGGTGGCTTCACGAAGTGGCGCGACGAGGGCCGCCCGGTCCGCGTGGGCGCGCTCCACACTCGCGCGACGCCGTCCGACCCCGATGCCGGTGCGTTCCTGGCCGGGGAAGAACGTGCGCTCTGGGCCGACCACGATCGGGTCACCCGTGCGGTCTCCGGCGAAGAGCCGGCATCCCTGGTGTTCGCCGCGCCCTGGGCGGCCCTCGGTGACGACCACCCGCCGATCGTGCCGGGCAGCACCCCGATCACGGCGGACACCCTGGTGGACCCCGAGACGAACGCGTACCTGCGCGGCGCCGAGCTCGAGCGGGCCTTCGCCGCGGTGATCGGTGCCGACGAGATCGTCACGTACTGCGGGGTGGGCAGCGCCGCGTGCGTCGACGCCCTCGCCCTGACGGTGCTCGGACACGACCGGGTGAAGGTCTACGACGGTTCGCTGGCCGACTGGTGGCGGCACGAGCAGCTCGCCTCCTGACGGAACCGATCGAGGACCGTCGGCCGCGCCCGGCCGACGGCCGAGGACTGACGGCCGCGAGCCGACGGCCACACCGCACTACCGTTGCACCATGAGCACCAGACGCGCGGTCATCCTCGGCGGCACCGGCGGCATCGGCTCGGCCGTCGCACGGGAGCTCCTCGACGCCTCGGGCCGCGGCGGCGACGACTGGCAGGTGGACGTCCTCGCACGCCGAGGCGGCCCCGCAGCGGACGCGCTGACCGCTTCCGGCGCCACGTTCACGCCCGGTGACCGCCGCGACCGGTCCGTCCTGCGCGACCTGCTCCGCCCCGGAGCCGACCTGCTCGTCGACACCGTCGGCCTGACCCGCGACGACGCCCAGCAGCTCCTGCCGTTCCTCGACGACGTCGGCTCGACGGTCTTCGTCTCGTCCAGGTCGGTGTACGCCGACGAGCAGGGACGGCACGCGAACTCGCTCGACAAGCCGGTGTTCGGCGGCGCGGTCACCGAGATCCAGCCGACCGTCACCGCCGGCGACGGGGACCCGACGAGTCGTGACGGCTACGGCGCCGCGAAGGTGGCCGCCGAGCAGGTCCTGCTCGACCACGGTGCTCCGGTCACGGTGCTCCGCCCGTCCAAGGTGTACGGCGTCGGCATCGGCCGCCCGCGGGAGTGGTTCGTCGTCCGCCGTGTGCTCGACGGCCGGGAGCGCATCCTGCTCGCCGACCACGGCCGCGGCGTCGACCACACGACGGCGGCGAGCGGCATCGGTTCGCTCGTCCGACTCGTCGCGGACGCGCCGGACCGCCGGATCCTCAACGTCGCGGATGCCCCGGCCCCGACCGCGCTCGAGATCGTCCGCACGATCGGCGGACACCTGGACCACCGGTTCGACGAGGTCCTGCTCGACGAGGACGTGCCCGCGTTCGTGGGTGGCACGCCGTGGTCGTCACGACCGCCGTTCGTCCTCGACACCACTGCGGCACGCGCCCTGGGTTGGGAACCGCCGGAGTTCGCGACCGCCGTCGCCCCGGAACTGGCATGGCTGGTCGAGACCGCCCACGCGACGCCCGCCGACGGCGACGTCCCGTGGGCCGACGACCCGTTCTGGGAGCACATGTTCGACTACGGCCCCGAGGACGCCGCACTCGCGCTCCTCTCCCTCAACCTGGGCTGACACGGTGCCCCGGTCCGAGGTCCTCTTCATCGGCGGACGCTCCGGGGTGGGCAAGTCCACGGCAGCCGAGGCGCTGCACGACCTGCTCGTCGCGGCGGACGTCCGGCACGCGGTGATCGAGGGCGACCTGCTCGACCTCGCGCACCCGGCACCGCACGTCGAACACCCCGAGGCGCGCCTGGCCGAGCGGAACCTGGCCACGATCTGGGCCGGCTACCGGGCGATCGGGCACCACCGGCTCGTCTCCACCAACACCGTGTCCGTGCTCGAGCACGAGCGCCTCGCAGCGGCGATGGGCGACGATCCGCTGGTGCACGTCGTCCTGCTCCGCGCATCCGACGACACGACCGCCGACCGGCTCGCACGACGAGCAGGTGGTGCGGTCCCGCAGGCGCAGCTCGCGCACAGCACGCGGACGGCCGGGAGGCTCGACTCGGCCACCGCGGACACGGTCACCCGGGTGGACACGGACGGCCAGAGCCCCGCCCAGGTGGCCGCACGGCTCGCGTCGATCACGGGGTGGCTCGAGCGCTGATCTCCCTGCACGGCCTGTGCAGAGCGGGCGTTCCGTCCACAGTTGTCCCCGGGCGGTGGTCCGCCCAGTCGGGGGCGGGCACGCTGGAGCCATGAACGACAACCGCCTCGGCACCTCGGTCAGCCCGTACCTGCGTCTGCACGCCGACAACCCGGTGGACTGGCGCGAGTGGGGTCCCGAGGCGTTCGCCGAAGCGCGCGAGCGCGGGGTCCCGGTGTTGGTGTCCGTCGGGTACGCCACGTGCCACTGGTGCCACGTCATGGCGCGTGAGAGCTTCGCCGACCCGGAGATCGGCGAGCTGCTCCGGCGGGACTTCGTGTCGGTGAAGGTCGACCGCGAAGAACGGCCGGACGTCGACGCGAGCCTGATGGCCTCGGCGAGTGCGTTCACGCAGCAGCTCGGCTGGCCGCTGACGACGTTCCTGACGCCCGACGGCCACGTCTTCTTCGCGGGGACGTACTTCCCGCCCACTCCCGTCGGGCAGGTCCCGGCGTTCCGGCAGATCCTGGCCGCGGTGCTCGACGCCTGGACCGAGCGTCGGCACGAGGTCGACGCGAACGCCGCGGCCATCGCGACGGCGATCCGGCAGGGTGCCGTGGCGGACGCGACCGCCCGCTCGAGCGAGGGCGGTGCCGGAGCCGACCCGGGCCTCCCGTCCGTCGATGCCATCCGGGCCGTCACGGACCAGCTGTCCCAGGCAGAGGACACCACCTACGGCGGTTTCGGCGGCGCGCCGAAGTTCCCGAGCACACCGTTGCTCGAGTTCCTCGCCGACGCGGCGGCCGACGGCGACGCCGAGGCCGACGGGCTGCTCGACCGGTCGTTGCACGCGATCCGCGCGTCCGAGCTGACGGATGCCGACGGCGGCGTCTTCCGGTACGCAACCAAGCGCGACTGGAGCGTGCCGCACTACGAACGGATGCTCTACGACAACGCGGGGCTGCTCGCGGTCGCGGGTGCCGAGCAGGCCCGCGGCATCGCCGACTTCCTCCGGGACACCCTGCGCCGTGCCGACGGGGCGTTCGTCGCCGCGCAGGACAGCGAGTCGACCATCGACGGCCGTCGGGTCGAGGGCGAGTGGTACCGCCGGCCGGTCGCCGAGCGCGCCCAGCTCGACCCGCCACCGCTGGACGACCAGGTGCTCACGGGCTGGAACGGCCTGGCGATCCGGGGGCTCGCGATCGCCGGCGCACGGCACGGCGACCCGGAACTCGTCGCGCTATCGCGGGGCGCGGCCGACGCGGTCCTCGCCGCCCACGTGCGGGACGGCCACGTGACGGTGCGGTCCAGCACACCGCGCGGGGCGTCCTCTGCTCCGGCCACCGTCGAGGACGTCGGACTGCTCGCCGAAGGGCTGCTCGAACTGGCCCTGGTGACGGGCGAGGTCTCCTACGCGACCGTCGCACGCTCGCTCGTCGACGACGGCCTGGCCGAGCGCTTCGACGTCGACCCGGTGCTGGCCGCAGCGGGGACGGCCACGGGCGAACAGCCGCAGACGGCGATGCGGTCCGGCACCTTGGCGCTGGCGTCGGCCGCCGCGACGCTCGGGGCACTGACGGGTGACGAGGCACTGCGGGTCGCCGCGGCACGACTCATCGCCGACCGCGCCCGCACCGGGACCGAGCGACCCCTCGGTCACGCGGATGCCCTCGGTGTCGCCCTCGCCCTGCAACGGCCGTCGCGCGAGATCGTCGTCGTCACGAGCGGCACCGACGACCCGATGCGGGCCGTGGCACACCGTGGTCGGCGCCCCGGTACGGTCGTCGCCACCACGACGCCGGAGCAGGCACGCGACTGGGCCGAGGCGGGGTTCTCGTTGTTCGAGGGACGCGACGTGCTCGACCCTGCCGCGTACGTCTGCCACGACCGGGTGTGCGAACTGCCGTCCCGGTCGGCGGACGCCCTGGCCCAGCAGATCGCCTGACGCGCCTCCCGCCCGGCGCGCCTGTATCCTGGAATGCTCATGTCTTCTCCGCTGCCCGTCATCACGTACCCGCCCGAACTGCCGGTCTCGCAGCGGCGGGACGACATCGCGGCTGCCATCCGTGACAACCAGGTGGTCATCGTCGCCGGGGCCACCGGCTCGGGCAAGACGACGCAGCTGCCGAAGATCTGCCTCGAGCTCGGTCGTGAGCACATCGGGCACACCCAGCCCCGCCGGATCGCGGCGCGGACCATCGCCGAGCGTGTGGCGGAAGAACTCGGCGGCGGGGAGCTCGGCGGACTCGTCGGCTACCAGGTCCGCTTCACCGACAAGGTGAGCTCCGAGACCCGCGTGAAGCTGATGACCGATGGCATCCTGCTGAACGAGATCCACTTCGACCGCGACCTGAAGCGGTACGACACGATCATCATCGACGAGGCGCACGAGCGGTCCCTGACGATCGACTTCCTGCTCGGCTACCTGAAGCGGCTGCTCCCCCGTCGCCCCGACCTGAAGCTCATCATCACGAGTGCGACGATCGACCCGGAGTCGTTCTCGAAGCACTTCGACGACGCCCCCATCATCGAGGTGTCCGGCCGGACCTACCCGGTCGAGATCCGGTACCGCCCCCTCGTCGCCGAAGACCAGGACGACGACGCCGACGACGAGTCCGACTCCCGCACCGGTGACAGCGGCAACGCAGCCGACGACCGCGACACCCTGCAGGGCATCACTGACGCCCTCGACGAGCTGGCGCAGGAGGACCCGGGCGACGTGCTCGTGTTCCTGTCCGGCGAGAACGAGATCCGCGACGCGCAGGACGCGATCGAGGGCAAGCGCTACCCGGGCACCGAGGTCCTGCCGTTGTACGGCCGCCTGTCCGCCGCCGACCAGCACCGGGTCTTCGAGCGTCGGCACACCCCGGGCATCCGCCGTCGTGTCGTCCTCGCCACGAACGTCGCCGAGACCTCACTGACCGTGCCCGGCATCAAGTACGTGATCGACACGGGGACGGCACGCATCTCGCGGTACTCGCCGCGGGCCAAGGTGCAGCGCCTGCCGATCGAGGCGATCTCCCAGGCCAGCGCCAGTCAGCGCTCCGGTCGAGCGGGCCGCACGAGTGCCGGCATCGCGATCCGGCTCTACTCCGAAGACGACTTCGGCCGGCGCCCCGAGTACACCGACCCCGAGATCCTCCGCACGAACCTCGCCGCGGTGATCCTGCAGATGATCTCGCTCGGCTTCGGGGACATCGAGTCGTTCCCGTTCCTGCAACCGCCGGACAGCCGGGGCGTGAAGGACGGCCTCGACCTGCTCCGCGAGCTCCGCGCCGTCGACAAGGACGGCCGCATCACCAAGTCCGGGCGACAGCTGACCCGGCTGCCGATCGACCCCCGGCTCGGTCGGATGGTGCTCGAGGCCGGGCGGCAGGGCGTCGGGCGCGAGGTCATCGCCATCGTCAGCGCCCTGAGCATCCAGGACCCCCGCGAGCGCCCGCTCGAGAAGCGCGCGCACGCCGACCAGCTGCACGCCCGCTTCGCCGACCCGACGAGCGACTTCCTGACCCTGCTGAACCTCTGGAACCACATCGAGGAGCAGCAGGAGGAACTCTCGTCGAGCGCGTTCCGCCGGCTGTGCAAGGCCGAGTTCCTGAACTACCTGCGCATCCGCGAGTGGCAGGACCTGTACCGGCAGCTCTCCCGTGCCGCGAAGCAGGTCGACGTCCGAGTCGGGCAGGCCCGCTCCGACGACGGCGACGCCGTGCACCGCGCGCTGCTCTCCGGACTCCTCAGCCAGATCGGGCTGCGCGACCGCGAGAAGCGCGACTACCTGGGCTCGCGGAACACCCGGTTCGTGGTGTTCCCGGGCAGCGTGCTCGCGAAGAAGCAGCCGGACGCCGTGATGGCCGCCGAGCTCGTCGAGACGAGCCGGTTGTTCGCCCGGACCGTCGGCCGGATCGACCCCGCCTGGGTGGAGCCGCTCGCCGGTGACCTGCTCAAGCGCACCTACGGCGAACCGCACTGGGAGAAGAAGCAGGGGGCGGTCGTCGCCTACGAGCGCGTGACCCTGTTCGGCGTCCCGATCGTGCAGCGCCGCCGCGTGCAGTACTCGCGGATCGACCCGGAACACTCCCGCGAGCTCTTCATCCGGCACGCCCTGGTCGAGGGTGAGTGGGAATCGCAGCAGGCCTTCGACCGCGCCAACCGGAAGCTCCGCAAGGAACTCGAGCAGCTCGAGGAACGCACCCGCCGCCGGGACATCCTGCTCGACGACGAGAACGTCTACGAGTTCTACGACGCCCGCATCCCGGCCGACGTCGCCACGACCCGCGACTTCGAGGGGTGGTGGCGGAACACCCGCCGTGAGCAGCCGGACCTGCTCACGATGCGCCGGTCGGACCTGCTGGACGAATCAGCGGCCGAGGCCGCCGAAGACGACGTCGAGTACCCGACCCAGTGGCGGAGCGGCGACCAGCGTCTCGCCATCCAGTACCGCTTCGAGCCCGGCGCACAGGACGACGGCGTCAGCGTGCAGGTCCCCCTCGCGCTCCTACCCCGGATGCGTGAAGAGGGCTTCGACTGGCAGGTGCGCGGCCTCCGCAAGGAACTCGTCGCCGCGCTCATCAAGTCGCTGCCGAAGCAGATCCGCAAGAACGTCGTGCCCGCTGCCGACTGGGCCGAGAAGATCGTCGCCGAGCTGCCCGACGACGCCCCGACCGAGCCGACCGAGTCGTTCCGCGCCACCCTCGCCAAGGCGATCCAGCGCATGACCTACGTTCCGGTCTCCGAGTCCGACTTCGACCTGTCCCGCGTCCCCGCGCACCTGCTGCCGACGTGGGCCGTGGTCGACGAGCGTGGTCGCCGGGTCGAGACCGGCAAGGACCTGTCGGCCCTGCAGACGAAGCTCAAGGACCGGACCCAGCAGAGCGTCGCCTCCGCCACGGCGAAGGGCGCGGGACGGACCGGAGGCGCGGCTCGCGTCGCGTCCGCCGGTGCCGGTCGTCCGTTGGAACAGTCCGGACTCACCGCCTGGCCCGACCAGGACCTCCCGCAGACCCTCGACACCAAGCAGGCCGGCGGCGTCATCCGCGCGTACCCGTCCCTGGTCGAGGAAGGCAGGGGTCCGAAGGCGACCGTCGGGGTGCAGTTGCTCGCCACCCCGTCCGACCGCGTCGTCCGGATGCCTGCCGGGGTCCGCCGTCTGGTGATGCACGCGGTGCCGTCGCCCGTGTCGTACATCCAGTCGCACCTGACCGCGCAGGAGAAGCTCGCGCTCGCCGCCAGCCCCTACCCGTCGACCGCCGCGCTGTTCGACGACGTCCTGGCCGCCGTGGTCGACGCCGTCATCCGTCGGGCCCACCCGGACGGCCTCGTCTTCACGAAGGCCGAGTTCGAGTCGGTCCGCGATGCGGTGTCGGCCACCGTCGTCGACACGATGTTCACCGCCGTGTCCGAGGTCGCGGCGGTCCTGGCCGCGCAGCGCTCCGCCGAACGCGCACTCAAGCAGGCGAACTCGATGTCGCTGCTCGCCGCCCTCAGCGACATGCGGCAGCAGATGGAGCGCCTGGTGTTCCCCGGGTTCGTCGCCGTCGCGGGGCTCGACCGGCTGCGCCGCATCCGCGTCTACCTGCAGGGCATCGAGGCCCGCGTGCAGAAGCTGCTGCAGAACCCCGGGCGAGACGCCACCTGGATGCGCGAGGTCACCGTGGCGACCGACCGCTACACCGATGCCGGCGGTGCCTTCCCGCCCGCGGTCGGGGCGCACCCGGAGCTCGTGCACGCGCGGTGGATGCTCGAGGAGTTCCGGCTCAGCCTGTTCGCGCAGGAACTCGGGACCGCCGAGACCGTCTCGTTGCAGCGGATCACGAAGGCCCTGACCGCCGCACGCTGATGGGTCTACCGTGTCGGCCATGATCGGCACACTCGACGTCGTCGTCCTGGACTGCCCGGACACCCGCGCCCTCGCTCGCTTCTACGCCGAGCTGCTCGGCGGGGAGATCGTCGGCTTCGACGAGGACTGGGCGGAGCTCGCCCTCCCGTTCACCGACCACCGTCCGATCCTGGCGTTCCAGCAGGTCGACGACTACCGGGCGCCGGACTGGCCGGGGCAGACGGTCCCGCAGCAGAGCCACCTCGACGTGAAGGTCGACGACCTGGACGACGGCGAGGCCGCGGTGCTCGCGATCGGTGCGACGGCCACGGGGTCGGGCACGGAGACGTTCCGCGTCTACCTCGACCCCGCGGGGCACCCGTTCTGCCTCATCCGGCCGTCGGACTGACCGGTTCGGTCGCCAGGCCCTCGACCACGGTGACGTTCGGCAGTGCGGTGAGTGCTGCGCCGGGCAGGAACAGCTTCGCGGCGCGGCGCCCGGCGCCGATGACGACCTCGGGGGCGTCGAGGACGCGCGCGTCGATGTAGAGCGGCCACGACGACGGCAGCCCGATCGGGGTGATGCCGCCGTACTCCATGCCGGTCAGCTCGACCGCTTCGTCCATCGGGGCGAAGCTCGCCTTGCGGACGTCGAGCAGCTGCTTTACGACCCGGTTCACGTCGAGCTTCGTCGATGCGAGGACGACACAGGCGGCGTAGCGGACCTCGTCGCCGCGCTTCCCTGCGACGACGATGCAGTTCGCGCCGCCGGCCAGCGGGTAGCCGTACGCCTCCGAGAACGCGGCGGTGTCGGCGAGGTCCGCGTCGATCGGGGCCCCCTCGATCTTCATGACGACCTCGGTCGGCAACGCGACGAGGGCTTCGGCGACGGGGATCGCGAGGAATCCGGTGGCGACCAGGGCGGGAACACGTTCGAGCGTCGGCATGGCTCCACCGTAGGGAAGCGATCCCGCACGAGGGTGGAGCCATGACCGAACTCCGGGCGATCGACGTCGACCAGTGGCCCCGCCGGGAGCACTTCGAGCACTACCGGCACCGGGTGCCGTGTGCGTACGAGGTGACCGTCGAGCTCGACGTCACCGCCTTCGTCGAGCGCGTCCGAGCGACCGGCCGTCGGACCTACGCGTCGCAGCTCTGGGCGATCGCGACCGTGGTGAACCGGCACGACGAGTTCCGGATGCAGCTGCTGGACGACGGTTCCCCCGCCGTGTGGGACTGCGTCCACCCGATGTTCACCGTGTTCCACGCGGACACCGAGACGTTCTCCGCCCTCGTCGTGCCGTACGACGACGACTTCGGCACCTTCCACGACGCTGCGGTGTCGACGATGACGGAGTACCGGGACGACACCCGGATGTTCCCGCAGGACGACCGGCCCAGCAACGTGTTCGACGTCTCGACCCTGCCGGGGGCGTCGTTCACCGGCTTCTCGTTGCAGGTGCGCGACGGCTGGGACCACCTGCTGCCGATCATCACGCTCGGCGGGTACCGGACCGCTGGTGACCGGACGCGGCTACCGCTGGCGCTGCAGGTCAACCACGCGGCTGCCGACGGCTTCCACACGACCCGGCTGCTGCGCGAGCTCGAGGAGCTGTTCGCCGATCCCTCGTGGCTCAGGTCCTGAGTTCGGTCCGGCGGGGCTTCAGGCGGTCGGGTGCGTCCGTTGCCGGTACCCACTCGCACGTGAAGGTCCCGCGGTAGCCGAACAAGAACCCGAACAGCGCGTTGCGCACCTCGAGGTCGACGTGGAACGACTCGTCCTCGTCGGACCAGTACTCGTGCAACGTCGCCCGGCCGCTGAAGAGCATCGGGAACCGGAAGGCGATCGGCCCCTCGTAGAAGCGCTGGGCGTCCGAGGTGAGCACCAGCCCACCCCGGTCGTCGACGACGAGGTCGAGGTCCACCGCCAGGTGCTGGTGCGAACCGAGGTAGTCCAGCACCCGCCCACCGACGAGGACCATCGTGGCGTCGAAGCGCGCGGTGCGCCCCGGGCGGGTCGTGTAGGTGCGGACGAAGGTGACGGTCTCGCGTCCGTGAGCGTCCCGGTAGGGGTAGTTCTCGATGGTGAAGGGCACGTCGTCGCCGACGTCGGGGACCAGGATGTTCCGGAGCCGCCCGATCTGCAGGAACGGAACGGTCCACCACGGACCCCGGCGGATGGAGGTCATCACCCCGCGCCCGATGCACGCTTCGGCGGCATCCAAGCCGACGTCGAAGCGCCGTTGCATCATCGGGTGCAGTCGGTGGAAGTCTGCGCCGAGCGCCGCTCGGAACACCGAGGTCATCGCTGCTCCGCCGGATCCGGCAGGACGGCGAGGGTCGCGGGCGCGTCGCGCAGGTGGTCGCCTCGTCGGCTGCCCCCACGCGGTGCTCGTGACGACCGGGAGGCCCGTGGCCGGCCCCGGCACCACACCTGCAGCACACTCGCCAACTGCCAGGTCTCGGGGTCGCCGCCGCCTTCCAACCATTCGCGGAGCCGGTCGAAGCTCCATGCAGTCGCCCAACCGAGCAGCGGCCGGACGACCACGTCGAGTGGTCCCCATCCCGGGTCGTAGTCGTACCCCGTGATGAAACGGGTGCGGCCGTCCTCGGTCGGGACGTACTTCCAGTACCCACGACCGTGTCGGATCGGCGACAGGCGGTCCCGGGTGGAGAAGCGCAGAGCCGACGTCCGTGTGCCGTCCGACCGGAGTCGCTCGCCGAGGCTCACGCCCGTGCCGTGGACGTCGTGCACGGCGGACCGTCGGACGTACGTGAAGCGGGCTGCTCCGTCGGCGTCGGCCGGTTCCGGGACGATCTCGGAGAACCGGACGTCCCACCGCACGTGCTGGCGCGGGTCCTGCGTCGCTTCCCAGACCCGCTCGACGTCCGCGTCGATGATCGTCTCGACGTAGATGCCCCGGTTGCCCACACCCCGAGCGTAGGACACCACTGGCAACCGGGTCCCGCTGGCGCACCCCGCCGTCCCACCGCATCTCCTACGCTGACCCCATGACGTCGCAGTCGGACTCCCCCGCCCGCAAACGCATCGGGCTCGTCGGCGCGGGCGGCATCTCCGTCGCCCACCTGCCCGGGCTGCTCCGCCTGGGCGACGTGGTGGTGCACGCTCGCGAGGGCGCCCACGAACTCGTCGCCGCGTTCACCGACACCGCCCGGGTCGAAGGCAGCACGATCACCGTCGCCGACAGCCTCGACGAGCTGCTCGCCGTGGTCGACGTCGTCGACGTGGTGGTCCCGACGCACGCTCACGCCGAGGTCGTGCGTGCGGCGATCGCGGCCGGCAAGGACGTCGTCTCGGAGAAGCCCCTCGCCCGGACCGACGCGGACGCGGCGGACCTGGCGGCGCGCGCTGCGGACGCAGGCGTGCAGCTCTACCCGGCCCAGGTGGTGCGCTGGTTCCCCGCGTACGCGCGCCTGCACGAGGCCGCGACCACGGGCCTCCTGGGCGACCTGGCGGTGTTGCGGTTGTCGCGGTCCGGTGCCTTCCCCACCCACGTCCCCTGGTTCGGCGACCGCGCCCTGTCGGGCGGGATCGTGATGGA
Organism: Curtobacterium sp. MCPF17_021; assembly: GCF_003234605.2. Taxonomy (NCBI): domain Bacteria; kingdom Bacillati; phylum Actinomycetota; class Actinomycetes; order Micrococcales; family Microbacteriaceae; genus Curtobacterium; species Curtobacterium sp. MCPF17_021. Next base: position 3,059,798 of record NZ_CP126252.1, read on the forward strand.
CCAGATGATCCACGACCTCGACATCGCGCGCTGGGTGGCGGGCGAGGTGACCCGGGTGTCGGCGGTGAGCGTCCGCGCGGGTTCCGAGGCGGAGCCGGTCGAGGCGGCGCACGTCCTGCTCACGCACGAGTCGGGTGCGATCAGCCACGTCGCCGGGCTGTGGGGGCCGCAGCACCTGGCCTTCACGACCGAGTACTCGGTGACGGGGACGCTCGGCAGCCTGTCGCACTCGTCCCGGGCCGAGGAGGACACCCGGAGTGACCTGGCGGCACCGGCTTCCGTGGACGGTTTCCTGCCGGCGGTGGGCCCGGCGGACGATCCGTACGCGCTGGAGCTCGCCGACTTCCTCGCCGCGTTCGACGGTGGTGCACCGCCCCGGGTGGCCGTGGACGACGGCGTCGCCGCGGTGCGGATCGCGAACGCGGCGATCGCCTCGATCGAGTCCGGCCAGCCGGTGGAGGTGTCGCGGTGACGCTCCGGGTCGGGGTGCTCTCCTTCGCCCACACGCACGCCATCAGCTACCTCGGCGCCCTGGCAGCGATGCTCGACGTCGAGGTGCGCGGCACGGACCCGGGCGGGACCTCGACGGGGACGGAACTCGGCGACCTGCGCGGCGCCGAACTGGCCCGCGCGCTCGGCGCCGGGTACGCGGACTCCGTGGACGAGCTGCTCGCCTGGGGCCCGGACGCGGTGATCGTCACGAGCGAGAACGCGCGGCACCGCGAGTTCGTCGAGCTCGCGGCGGCAGCGGGGGCACACGTGCTCTGCGAGAAGCCGCTCGCGACCTCGTGGCAGGACGGCCTCGCCATCCGCGAGGCGGTGGACCGCGCCGGGGTGCTGCTCATGATGGCGTTCCCGGTGCGCTTCGCCTCGGCGTTCGACCGGCTGCGCGCGACGCGGGACTCGGGCGCACTCGGCACGGTGTTCTCGGTGCGGGGCGCGAACAACGGCATGCTCCCGCTCGCCCGGGACTGGTTCACCGACGTCCGGATGAGCGGAGGTGGCGCCCTCGTCGACCACGTCGTGCACGTCGCCGACCTGATCGACGGGCTGACCGGAGCGGCGCCGGTGTCGGTCACCGCCGTCGCCAACCGGGTGCTGCACGCAGACCGCGCGAACGCCGAGACCGCGGGCCTGGTGACCATCACCTACGACGACGGCACGATCGCGGCGATCGACTGCTCGTGAAGCCGACCGGACACGTCGCCGGTGTGGGGCGGGCTGACGCTCGACGTCGCCGGGACCGGTGGCACGGTGTCGGTGGACTTCTTCGGGGCGGCTGCTCGCGGACTCGACGCGGTCGGGGGCCGGCCGATCGAACTCCGGTACGGACCCGACCACGACCTGCCGATGCTCCGGACGTTCCTGGCGGCCGTGGGGTCCGGGGAGCAGCCGCAGCCGGACGTCGGGGTCGGACTCCGGACGCTGTCGATCGTGCTGGCGGCGCAGGAGTCGGTGCGGACGGGCAGGACGGTGCCGGTGCAGGTCGCGGACTGAGCGCTGCCCTGCTCCGCACCGCCGCCACCGCCCCGCGCTACGCTCGTCCCGATGCGCGCAACCGTGCGGGACGTGGCCGCCCTCGCCGGGGTGTCCCCGAAGACCGTCTCCAACGTCGTCAACGGCGGCGTGGTCGTGCGCCCGGAGACCCGTGAACGCGTCGAGCGCGCGGTCGCCGAGCTCGACTACGTGCCGAACCTGTCCGCCCGTGGGCTCCGGAACGGCCGCTCCGGAGCGATCGCGTTGACGCTGCCGGAGATGGGCAGCGCCTACTCCGCCGAACTCGCGCAGTCCTTCGTGGAACTCGCCCGCGAACGCGGCTGGGTCGTGCAGCTCGAGCAGACGGGCAACGACCCGGCCCGCGAACGCGAACTGGTCTCCCGTGCCCGGGCACACCTGGTGGACGGACTGATCCTCAACCCGGTGTCGCTCAGCGCGAGCGTCCTGGCCTCGACCGAGGGGCTGCCGCCGACCGTCGTCATCGGCGAGGTCGAGCCCGAGCACGTCGACCAGGTGCACGTCGACAGCCGCGCGGCGGCCGAGCAGGTCACCGAACACCTGATCGCCCACGGGCACCGGCGCATCGCGATCGTCGGGGCGTCACCGGAGGGCGCCGCGACAGCGACGAGTGAGCTCCGCGAACGCGGCTACACCGCCGCGCTCACCGCCGCCGGCATCACGCCCGACCCGTCGCTCCGGGTCCCGCTGCCGTCGTGGACCACGAGTTCCGCGGCGACGACCTTCGCGGCCTGGCTCGACGAGCACCCCCTGCCCGACGCCGTCTTCGCCTTCACCGACTCGATCGCGTTCGGGGTGCTGCACGTCCTGGCCGCCCGCGGGGTCCGGGTTCCCGAGCAGGTCAGCGTCATCGGGTTCGACGACGTCGACGCGGCCGCGTACGCGATCCCGTCGCTCAGCACGGTGTCGTTCGACCGTCGGGCCTTCGCGACGGCGGCGCTCGACCTGCTGACCCGACGGATCGCGGACCGCGCGGCGGCGCCGGAGACCGTCGTCGTGCCGCACCGGATCGTCGAGCGCGCGAGCGTCGGCGACCGCCCGCGCTGACGCTGCTGCCGCGCCGCTGCCGCTGCGGCCGCCGCGCCGTTTCGCGCTGACCGACACCTCACGCGGCCGCGCGCCCACGAAGTGTCGCTCAGCGCGAAAGACCGCCAGCGCCGCCGCCAGACCCGGAGCCGGAGCCCCCGCCCGGGTCCGCCGCCGCCAGCACCGCCGACCGAGTCCGCGCATCGCCGAGGATCCGGAAGTGCCCTCCCACCGGCAGCCGCACGTTCGTCGCCCCCTGGAGTGCACTGCCCTCGGGGATGAGCGTGTCGAACACCCCGTACACCGAGGTGATCCGCGCGTTCGCGTCGAGTTCCCGTGCCAGCCCCGCCAGCACCGGGTCGGCCGCCCGGAACGCCCGCAGGTGCGGCACCGGCGCGAGCCGCGCGTAGACCGAGCCCGCGAAGGGCGTCGAGACCGCGACCATCCGGTCGATGCGCTCGTGCTGGTCGAGCTGCGTCATCGCGTACTTGCCGATCAGCCCGCCCTTGCTGTGTGCGAGCACGAGCACGTTCCGCAGGTCCTGTTCCTCCAGGGTCGCGATCACCTCGCGCGCCGAGTCCGGCACGGGGCGCAGGTTGTGCCGCAGGACGGGCAGCACGTGCACCGGGTGTCCCCGATCGTGGAGCGCGTCCATCAGCGGCCGCATGAAGTGCCAGGTCTCGTAGACACCGGGGACCACGACGACGGGCTGCCCCGCGCCGGACCGGTAGTCGTCCGCGGTGGTCGGGCCGAAGCTGCGCACCTGCCACCTGGCGGCGTACCCCCAGTCGAGTGCGGCCCACCACGCGCGTCGCACCAGCGGGACACGGCCTGGAGGCCCGGATCGCGCCGTCCGCGCCGCCTCCGTCCCCGACGTGGTCGGCCGGGTCATCGCAGCCCCTCCAGGCGCTCGGCGCTGCGGAACGTCTCGAGGAGGCGTGCGAAGGCGTCCGGCTGCCGTTCCTGCACGTGGTGCGGGCCGTCCAGTTCCACGAAGGTGCCGTTCGGCGCAGCGGCCGCGACCCGAGCCGACCAGTCGTGCCGCGCGATCGGGTCCTGGGTGCCGCGGACGACGAGGACGGGCTGCGTCACCTCGGTGATCGTCCGCTCGGTCGGGTAGCGGAGCATCGGCCCGAGCTCACGCGTGTACTGCCGCATGCTCCGCAGGTAGTCGGTGACCAGGACGCCGTTCATCCGGACCCCCTCGACGAACCCGTCGCGGCCCAGGTCGAGTGCCTGCAGCGGGAGGGATCGCCGCTCGGAGTCGATCACCGGACCGACGAGCACGATCGCCGCGACGGTCTCCGGGTGGCGCCGGGCGGACTCGACCACGACCTGGGCACCCATCGACTGCCCGACGAGCACCAGGTCGCCGTCGACCAGGTGGCGGACCGCCCGCACGACCACGTCGCCGAGCTCCTCGATGGGCAGCCGACGACCGGCCGCGGGCAGCCAGCCGAACCCCGGCAGGTCGACGCTGATCGTGCGGTGCTCGGCGGCGACGGCGCGCTGCGACCGAGCGAAGGACCGGTGCGACATCCCGATGCCGTGGACGAACACGACGGTGGGGTCGGTGTCGTCGCGGACCGGCTCTCGCGCCGCCATGGTGTGCAGGCGCACGGGCAACCCGTCGATCCGGACGGTCTCCACAGCAGCGCGCACGAGCCGAGGCTACGCGGCGGTTCGCAGCACCGGGTCAGCCTCGTCATCGGCCGCACATAGCCGGGCCGTGTGCACTCCTGGCATGAGCGACACCACTCCCACCAACGGCCACGGACCGGACGGCTCCGACCCGGCGAACCGGGCGACCACGCCGACCGGCTGGGGCGCCGCCCCGACGTCGACCTCCACGCTCGACGCCCCCGCGCCGCAACAACCACAACAGCAGCAGCAGCAGCAGCAGCCGTACCGTGCGGACGCCGGCGCCGGCGCCCCGGGCGGCTGGGACGCCACCGCCCCGAACGGCGCCACCCCCTGGTACGGAGCCGCAGCCGGCGCCGCGAGCCCGACCAACCGCCGCAGCGCCGGCCCGAAGCCCCCGTGGTTCTGGCCGCTCCTCGCCGCGATCGTCGGACTCGCCGCACTGCTCGTCGGCGGAGGCGTCGGGTTCGCCATCGGCCACGCGATCGGTGCGGACCGGACGCAGTCGACCACGCAGGTGCCCGGCACGAACCGGTTCCCGGGCAACGGCACCGACCAGGCCCCCGGCAGCACCGACGGCACCGGGAGCTGACCGGCGGGTACGATCCGTCCCATGCGGAAGACCACTGCCGGTCTGTTCACGTCGGTCGACGGCGTCGTGCAGGACCCCTACGAGTTCCAGTACGACAGCTTCGACGACGAGCTCGGCGCGGCCATGGGTGCCTTCATGGCCCGCACCGACACCGTGCTGCTCGGCCGGAACAGCTACCTCGAGTGGTCCGAGTGGTGGCCAGCCCACCCGGAGGACCCCTTCGGGCAGTGGATCAACCCGATCGAGAAGCACGTGGCCTCCACCACGCTCGGCGACGACCTGACCTGGCAGAACAGCACGCGGATCCCGGGCGACGTCCCCGCGTTCGTCCGCGGACTGCAGCAGCGCGAGGGGGCGGACATCGCCGTGTGCGGCAGTGTCACGCTCGTCCGCAGCCTGTTGTTCGCCGGGGTCCTCGACGAACTGCAGCTCATGATCCACCCCGCGATCGCCGGCCGTGGCCGGCGACTGTTCGAACCGACCGACCCGCCCACGCGCCTGCGTCTGGTCGACAGCGCCGTGACGAGCAAGGGGAACGTGCTGAACACCTACGGGCGGTTCGACGCCTGACGGACGCACCACGGGCCTCCCGGCCTCTGCCCGTCATGCGCCCCGGCAAACCGCGCGTACCCTCGATGGTGACCATCCGCACCCGAGGAACACCGGAGCAAGCATGACCCAGGACACCCGCCCGCACGTCGTCATCGTCGGCGGTGGATTCGCCGGTGTGGCCGCTATGCGCGAGCTCGCCGACGCGCCGGTCCGGGTGACCCTGGTCGACCGTCACGTCTACAACATGTTCCAGCCCCTGATGTACCAGGTGGCGACGGGCGGCCTGAACGCCGGCGACGTGACGTACTTCCTGCGCTCGCTCCGGGCCCGCCAGTCGAACGCCGAGTTCCGTCACGGCCTGCTCACCGGCATCCGCACCGACGAGCGCATCGCCGAGATGTCCGACGGTGAGCACCTGCACTACGACTACCTGATCCTCGCCAACGGCGTGAACACGAGCTACTTCGGCACCCCCGGTGCGTACGAGTACGCGTACTCGATGTACTCCCGCTCGCAGGCACTCCGCATCCGCGACGAGCTGTTCACCCGGCTCGAAGAAGCGGCGGCCAACCAGGGCCCCGACGAGATCCGCATCGTGATCGTCGGTGGCGGTGCGACCGGTGTCGAGATGGCCGGCGCGCTCGCCGAGCTCCGCGACCAGGCACTCGTCGGCGCGTACCCGGAGATCGAACGCGGCAACATCTCGATCACGCTCGTGCACCGCAGCGGCGAGCTCCTCAAGCCGTTCGCCCCGCGCCTGCGCCGCTACGCCGCCAAGGTGCTCCGCAAGCGCGGTGTCGTGCTGCGGCTGAACACCGGCGTCTCCGAGGTCAAGCGCGACGGCGTGATGACCGCCGACGGTGAGTTCATCCCCGCGTCGCAGGTGATCTGGGCGACCGGTGTCGCCGCCCACAAGGAGGTCTCCGGATGGGGCCTTCCGCAGACCCACGGTGGCCGCATCCAGGTGAACGACGACCTGAGCGTGAAGGGCGCCGAGCGGATCTTCTCCGCCGGTGACATCGCCGCGCAGGACGACGCCCTCGCCCAGCTCGCCCAGCCCGCGCTGCAGGGCGGACGGCACTCGGCACGGCAGATCGTGCGCCTGCTCGAGGGCAAGGCCACCGAGCGCTTCAAGTACTTCGACAAGGGCACCATGGCGACGATCGGCACGAACGCCGCGGTCGCCCAGCTGCGCGGCGGGATCACGATGGTCGGCCCGATCGCCTGGCTCGCCTGGGTGTTCGTGCACATCACGAGCCTGCTCGGTGCCGGCAACCGGATGTCGACCCTGACGCACTTCTTCGTCCGCTACGTGTGGTTCATGCGGAAGCGCTCGATCCCGATCGTCGGCGACGTGCGCCCGGTGCGCCCGAACGGCGACCGCGAGCCGGACCCCTGGCAGCTGCAGAAGGCCGAGTAGCCGCGCGCGGTCGCTCGCACGCTCGCTTCGTGAGCAGGAACGGTCGGGTCCGCACGTCGGACCCGACCGTTCCTGCTCACGGTGTGCGTGGCGCGACGGCGACGGCCTGGAGGCGCGGGGCGGGGACGGCCACGGGCCTCCCGGCCGGTGCGTGGTGCGCGGGGCTGGCGCCGACGCATGGGCCGGACCGCGGGACCGGCCGCCGCGGAACGACCACGTCGCCGTCGTCCGGAGTCGGCCCGGCCTACGCCACCCGGACGCCGAAGTACGCGCCGGCGGCGATGTCCTCGAGCAGCCCCGCGTCGGTCGGCCGCCAGCCGAGCAGTTCCCGGGTGGCCTCGGACGTGGCGGACAGCTCCATGCCGAAGAACGACGCCATGAACCCGAAGTGCGCTGGAGCGTCGGCGGGATCGATCGACGTGACGGGGAGCCCGAGACCCTCGCCGATGGCTTCGGCGATCGCCCGGGTGGGGATGCCGGTCTCCGCCACGGCGTGCATCCGCGTGCCCGCCGGTGCCTGCTCGAGGCCGAGCCGCACGAGCCGGGCGGCATCGGTGACGTGCACGGCGGCCCAGCGGTTCGTGCCCTCGCCGATGTACGCGGAGACCCCGTGCCGCCGGGCGGCGGCGACGATGTACGCGACGAACCCGTGGTCCCCCGGTCCGTGCGTGGTCGGGCTGAAGCGCGCTGCGACGGCGCGGACGCGCTGCTCGACGAAGTCGAGGCCGCGGTTCTCGCCGCCACCGCGCGGAGCGTCCGGACCGACGAAGGGATTGGGGTCGGCCTCGGTGGCCGGACGCCCCGAGGCGAGCCCGGCCACCCCGGCGGCGAACACGAACGGACGATCGCTGCCGGCGAGCGCTGCGCCGATCGTCTCGATCGATGCGCGTTCGGCGGCATCGGACACCGCCGGGTTCGCGAAGTCGTGCTTGTTGGCGAGGTGCAGAACGCCCTCGGACTCGGCGGCGCCCCGGTGGATGACGTCCAGGTCGTCGAGGTCGCCGCGGAGCACCTCGACGCCCTTCGCCGCGAGTGCCGCGGCCGTGACGTCGGACCGGGCGAGCCCGGTGACGGAGTGTCCGGCGGCGAGCAGGTCGTCGACGGTGTGGGAGCCGATCCAGCCGGAGGCCCCGGTGACGAACACGTGCATGTGCGTTCCCTTCGCAGGTGTCCAGGACGTTGATGTCATGAACTGACATCAACGTAGCACTCCATGTCAGTCACTGTCATCAGTAGACTGCTGACATGGCTCGTTGGCAACCCGGCACCCGCGGACGACTGCAGGCGGTCGCCCTGCAGCTCTTCGCCGAGCAGGGCTACGACCGGACGACCGTCGCCGAGATCGCCGGCGCGGCCGAGGTCACCGAGCGCACGTTCTTCCGCCACTTCGCCGACAAGCCCGAGGTGCTGTTCGCGGGCCAGGACGGGTTCCTCGCCCTGTTCGTCGACTCGATCACCGCCGCCGCCGAGGACACCCCGCCGTTCGACCTCATCCGCCTCGCGCTGGACGCCAGCGCCGACTTCTTCCCCGAGGACCGTCGGGCGTGGTCCCGGACGCGTCAGGAGATCATCGACGCGAACGCGGCACTCGGCGAGCGCGAGCTCGGCAAGCTCGCCACGCTGAAGGCCCGCCTCGGCGAGGTCCTGCGCGGCCGAGGAGTGCCCGAGCCGGTCGCGACGATGGCCGCCGAGACGACCGTGACCGTGTTCCACCTGTCCTTCGCGCAGTGGATCGCACCCGACGAGGACCGCCCCTTCGCCACGATCGCCGCCGAACGGCTCGACGCCCTGACGAGCCTGGTGCAGCCCGGTCGTTGAGACTCCTCTTACCCGCGAGGAGCACCCTGGATGCCACACCGGGAACCGAGCTCCGCGGGGAGGGACCATGGCGACGACCACGCTGCCACACGCGCAGACACAGACGCAGACGCAGACGCAGCAGCAGGCGTGGGCTCCGCAGCACCGGACGACCGCTCCGGTGCGCACCGACGACCGCTCCTCGCCGGCCCCGCCACCACCGCTCACGCGCCGTGCCCCCGCACTCGACGGGCTCCGGACCCTCGCCATCCTGGTCGTCGTCCTGTACCACCTGCACGTCCCGCACTTCGAGGGCGGGTTCATCGGGGTGACGGTCTTCTTCGTGCTGTCGGGCTTCCTCATCACCACCCTGCTGCTCGGCGAACGTCGACGCACCGGCCGCGTCCGCCTCGGCTCGTTCTGGGCGAAACGGATGCTGCGGCTCTACCCCGCGCTGCTGGCGTTCGTGGCCGTGGGACTCGTGCTCTGGAACTGGGTGGGCGACTACAAGGGCGCCTCGTTCTCGGCCGGTGAGGCGGCGTTCATCGCGCTGACCTACACGGGCAACCTGTTCCGTGCGTTCTGGGACACCACGCAGGGGGTCTTCGCGCACACGTGGAGCCTGTCGATGGAGGAGCAGTTCTACCTGGTCTGGCCGCCCGTCCTGGTGCTGCTGGCCGCACTCCGGGCTCGCCGGCGCTGGCTCCTGACCGGCCTCGGCGCCCTGGTCGTCGGCGCGTCGGCCGCGTCGTGGGCGAGCTACCGCACCCCGAGCGGCGGTGCCACCCCCGGCGTCTACTTCTCGCCGGTGCTCGGGATCGTGCCGCTCGCGACCGGCTGCGCGCTGGCGCTGCTGCTCGACGACGAGCGGGTCCGTGTGCGCGCCGCCGGGGTGATCGGCCACGTGGCGACCTGGCTCGGCCTCGCGCTGCTGGTCGGGGTGCTGCTCTGGATCGACGACGACTGGACCCAGGACGCGTCGACGTTCGGGATCGTGCTGCCGGCGACCGGGCTGATCGCGGCGCTGGCGATCGGCGGGCTCGTCTCGGTCCGGTCCCCGGTGTCGGCCGCGTTGGCGGTGCCGCCGGTGTCGTGGTTCGGTCGTCGTGTGTCGTACTCGGCGTACCTCTGGCACCCGCTCGTCATCGCCCTGCTCGGCACGTTCGCGATCGGCCCCTGGGGCACTCTCGGCCTGGTGGGCGCGGTGGTGATCGTGTCGATCGGGGCCGCGTACGCCGTCGAGGTGCCCGTCGAGCGGTTCCGCGCACGGGTCCGAGCGGATCGCGTGCGGGCTGCGTGCGGCACACCACGCGGCGGCGCGACCGGCTGACGACCGGCTGCGGCGGGCGGTGGACCCGGCCCACGGACGGACGGGAGGCGCGGTGCCGGCTGGCACCGCGCCTCCCGTCCGTCCGTCGCCGCGCGGTCGGTCCCCGAACGCGTCAGCGACGCGTCGTCCCGTCCTGGTCGAGGTCGATCTCCTCGTGCGCGACGTCCTCCGACACCTGCTGCTGCTCGGTGACGGTCTCCTTGCCGACGCGGACCCGCTCGACCGGCACGGTCTCCTTGTCGACGACGACGCGTTCCTCGTTCAGGGTGACCTCGTGCTCCTCGTCCGACAACGCCGGGCCGTCGATCGCTGCACCGGCGTTCGCGTCCGTGATCGGCTCCGTCTCGACGCGGAGCTCCTCGTGCTGCACCGGGACCGTCACGTTCCGCTGTTCGGTGACGACGTGCTTGCGCAGTCGGACGCGTCCGGCGGGGACCTGCTCGGTGCCGACCTCGAGACGTTCCTCGGAGCGGGTCATCGCATCGTCGGTGTCCGGACCCGAGGTGTCGTGCCCGGCGGAGCGGGTCAGGTCCTGCCCGGCCGAGGCGGACGCACCCTGCCCGGCCGAGGCGGACGGTCCCTGGCCGGCCGACGCGGACGTGTCCCGCCCGGCAGCGCCCGCCGTCAGTTCGGGGTCGGTACCCGGCGTCGCACCGGTCGCGTCGGAGGAACCGCCCGTCTGCTGGCCGGCCCCCTGCCCGGCCTGCTGCCCGCCGCCGATCCCGTAGTGGTCGAAGACGCGGTCCTGCTCCTCGTCGCTGAGCTCGCCGTCGCCCTCGACCCGCGGAGCGTCCTTGATCTGGTCCTTGCCGTAGGCCACGTGGAGCTCGTCGCCACTGAGGTCGGCCCCCTCGAGCGGCACGAAGGACTCGGAGCGTCCGAAGAGGCCGGTGCTGACGCTCGCGAAGAGCGGGTGGCCGTCGTGCTGGTCGACGTAGACCTGCTTGACGGTGCCGACCTTGGCGCCGTCGGGATCGGTGACCTGGGCGCCGAAGACGCTGTTCAGGTTCGTGGAGTCGATCATGGTGTGTTCCTTCCGTACCGATGGGTGGGGCAGCCTCAGCGGCCGAGACCGACGCGGTCGACCCGTCGGTGGTAGCGCATGCCGAGGACCCCGCCGAGGACCGCCCCGACCAGGCTGATGATCGCGACGACGACCGCCGTGACGATGCCCGTCACGGTGAGTGCGCCCTCGTCGATCGGGATCCGCGGGAAGCTGTTGAGGTTGCCGAGGACGTTGAACTGCGACCCGGCGACCGCGGTGACGACGGCCACGACGACCGCGATGACGACCGCCCAGATCCAGACGGCGATGCCCTGCTTCGCACCGGCGAACCGGGCCATCCGTCCGGCGACGTACCCGCCGCACAGGTAGGCGACGAAGAGGATCACGGCGAGGGCGATCGCCCCGACGATCCCGACCACGTCGCCGTTGCGGGTCACGTCCTTCGCCGCATCGTCGACGTCACCGCCGTTCTGGCCGAGCCCGACCCCGGCCCCCACCGCGCTGAGGATCGCCGTCAGGATCAGGGCGGTGCCCGTCGCGGTGAGCCAGCCGAAGAAGGCCGATCCCCACTTGAAGCCGGAGAACTCCTCCTTCTCGCGCTCGAGCACGGTCTCGCGCTGGGTCGCACCGCGTTCCGCCGGGACGGCGCGGGTCGCGCGGCCGTCGTCCTGCGCCGGTCCGGTCCCCGCGTCCCGTCCTGCGGCATCGACGTCGGGTCGGGTGCGGTCGTCGTGTGTGCTCATGGTCAACCTCCAAGGTGCCGATCGTCCCCTCGGCGGAAGGCAACTCCGGTGCACGTGGGAAGCCGGACAGGCGGGGCAGCACCCCTGCGCTCTCGGTACATCCCGGCGGATCGGCGGTTCGCTCCGTAGGCTCGCTCCGTGCACTCGGAACGGACGGACGTCCTGGTCGTCGGCGGTGGTCCCGTCGGCCTGTTCCTCGCCGCCCTCCTGGCCGGGCGGGGCGTCGAGGTCCGGGTGTGGGAACGCCGATCGGCGCCCCCGACCGGGTCCCGCGCGATCGGGATCCACGCGCCCGCCCTCGACGCCTTCGCCGTGATCGGCCTCGACATGCCGGTCCTGGCGGCGGCCGTCCTGGTCCGTGCGGGCGTCGCCCGGAGCCGCGGCCGCACCCTCGGCACCCTGGCGTTCGACCGCGCGTCGTCGACCCACCCGTACGTCGCGACCCTGGACCAGCACCGCACCGAGACCCTGCTGCGCGACCGGCTCGACACCGGCGCGCCGACCGCCCTGCGCACCGGGACCACCCTGACCGCGCTGTCCCGGCACGCCGACCACGTCGACGCCACCGGGACCGAACCGGACGGCAACAGGGTGACGGTCCGCGCGGACTTCGTCGTCGGGGCCGACGGTGCCCGGAGCGTCGTGCGCGACCTGCTCGGCATCGGCACGACCGGACGTGACTACCCGGACCGCTACGTGATGGGGGACTTCGCCGACCCGGAGGACCCGTCGGCCCGGTCCGCCGCCCTGGTCGACGTCGGCCCGGACGGCGTCGTCGAGTCCTTCCCGCTGCCCGACGGGCGCCGGCGGTACGTGGCGCTCGTGGCCGGACCGAGTCCGAGCACCGGCACCGGTGCCGGCACCGGTGCCGGCGTCGGTGCCGGCGTCGGTGTCGGTGCCGGCGTCGGTGTCGGACAGGACGGCAGTCCCGACCCTGTCACCGCGGCTCGCGTGGCGGAGATCGTCACCGCACGCACCGGGATCGAACCGGACCCGTCGACCTGCACGATGACGAGTACCTTCGGGGTCCGCCGACGCACAGCGGACCGCGTGGGCGTCGGCCGGGTCGTGCTCATCGGTGACGCCGCCCACGAGATCAGCCCGATCGGCGGGCAGGGCATGAACCTCGGTTGGCTCGACGCCGCCGAGCTGGCGCCGCTCCTCGCGGGTGCGGTCCGCACCGGCGTCGCCGGTCCGTGGCCGGGCTACGCCGCCCGCCGCCAGGCCGTCGCTCGTCGCGCGGCACGGCAGGCCGAGGTGAACATGGCCCTCGGCCGTCCGCTCGGCCCCGTCGCAGCGGCCGGACGAGAGGCGCTGCTCCGGACCGCCCTGTCACTCCCCACCGCGCACGCCCTGGCCCGGCTCTACGCGATGCGCTGGGCCTGACGGCTCACGTCCGTCGTCAGGCGACGAGTCGCGCGCCCGCGAAGCCGAGCTCGACGACGAGCACGAGGGACGACGCGATGACCAGCCGGAACAGGGCGCGTGAAGCCCGTCCTGCGAGCACCAACCGGACGCCGACGACGGCGAGCACGGCCACCACGACGGCACCGAGGACCGCGAGCACGACGCCGAGGCCCCGCACCGGGTCGTCGCCGAGGACCTGTCCGCCGAGCACCAGCGCTGCAGCGACGACGAGCGAGGCGAACGCGACGATCCCCGCGCCGCGGAGCCCGAGGCGATGCGGGAAGCCCCGCACGCCGGTGGCGGCGTCGTCGACCAGGTCGGGCAGCACGTTGGTGCAGTGGATGGCGATCCCGAAGACGGCCCCCGTGGCGATCGCCCACCACTCCGGCCACTGTCCCTCGGGCCCGGCCGCGACGGACACGACGGGCAGCAGCCCGAAGGCGACCACGAACGGCGCCACCGACCACACCGAACGCTTCAGCCCGGCGTCGTAGGCCCACCCGGCGGCGACCAGCACGAGGTGCGCGACCGCGGCGACCGGCCCCAGGAACAGCGAGAGCACCACGGCGATCCCGGCGGTGGCGTACGCGGCGGTACGGACGGTGCCGACGGCGATGAGGCCGCGGGCGACGGGCTTGTCGCTCCGCCCGACGGCCCGGTCGCGGTCCGCGTCGATCCAGTCGTTCGCCAGCCCGATGGACAGCTGCCCGGCGACGACCGTCAGCGCCACCAGCACCACGAGCCACACGGGGTGCCCGACGGCGGCGGCGATCACCGCTGCGAGGACGGTCACGGTGACCGTGGGTCCGGGGTGGGACGACGCGAACAGCAGACGCGCGGTCGACGGGGTGCGGCTGGCGGTCACCCGGTCAGCGTACGGATCGCCCCTGCGCGGTCGTGGGGCGGATCACGGAACCGCCGTCACCTCGACGCTGAACCGGTCGACGAGTTCACGCTTGAGCACCTTGCCGCTGGGGCCGAGCGGCAGCGCGTCGAGGACGTGCACCACCCGCGGGTACTTGTACGCGGCGATCTCGGCGGCGACGAAGTCGACCAGGACCTGCGGCTCGACGGACGCGCCGGCGTGCAGGACCACCGCGGCCTCGACCTCCTGCCCGTGCACCGCGTGCGGCACCCCGAACACCGCGGCCATCGCGACGTCGGGGTGGGTGGCGAGCACTTCCTCGACCTGCCGCGGGTACACGTTGTAACCGTTGCGGATGATCATGTCCTTGGTGCGGTCGACGATCGTCAGGTACCCGTCGTCGTCCTTCGTGCCGAGGTCACCGGTGCGGAACCAGCCGTCGACGATGGCCTCGGCGGTGTCCTCGGGCCGGTCGAGGTACCCGTTCATCAGGTTGTGGCCGCGGATCACGAGCTCGCCGATCTCGCCGTGCGGCAGCATGACGATCGCGTCGCGGACCTCGGGGTCGGCGATCTCGACGTCGATGCCCCACACCGCCGTGCCGATGGTGCCGGGCCGCGGCGGTTGCCCGACGTGGTTGAAGGTGGCGACCGGCGAGGTCTCGGTCAGTCCGTACCCCTCGTGGATCGGGGCGTCGAAGACCTGCTCGAACCGCTCGAGCACCGCCAGCGGGAGCGAGGCCCCGCCGGAGATCGCGTACCGGAGCGTCGGACGGGCCTCGGACCGGGTCGCGGCGTCGAGCAGCGCCATGTACATCGTCGGGACGCCCATGAAGATGCCGCAGCCGTGCTCGACCATCGCGGCGAGCGCCGTGTCACCGTCGAACTTCGGCAGCATGACGAGCGTCGCGCCGGTCCGGAACCCGGTGTTCATCGTGCAGGTCTGCCCGAACGTGTGGAACAGCGGCAGGGCGCCGAGCAGGACGTCCCCGCGGTGCATGTCGAACGTCGTCATCAGGTTGGTGTTGACCTGTTCGAGCAGCGCGAAGTGCGAGCCCTCGGCACCCTTGGGCTGGCCGGTGGTGCCGCTCGTGTACAGGATCGTGGCGGTGTCGAACGGGTGCCGCGGCACGTAGGTGTCGAGCGGTTCGCTCTGCGCGGCCAGGGCCTCGAGCCGGTCGGGGCCGGCCGCGGACCCGTCGTCGGTCGTCGCGGGCGCGAGCACGGTCACGACGTCGACCCCGGCGAGCTCGGCACCGGCGGCGCCCTCGCCGAGCAGCGGGGCAGCACAGACGAGCAGCGTCGCGCCGCTGTCGCGCAGGACGTACTCGATCTCGCGGCGCTTCAGCAGCGCGTGCACGGGCACTGCCACCGCGCCGAGGGCGAGCGTGGCGTAGTAGACGCGGGGGAAGTCCGCGACGTTCGGCACGAGCATCGCCACCTTCGCCCCCTCGGTCACGCCCCGCGCGCGGAGTGCCCCGGCGTAGGCCAGGGTCTGCGCCCACAGCTCGGCGTAGGTGGTGCGGACGTCGCCCACGATGACGGCGACGTCGTCCGGGTAGCGTGCCGCCGATTCGGCGAGGATGGCTGCGACGGACGCGGTCGCGCGGGTGGTGTGGGTGTCGTGCATGCCGGTCTCCGTCTTCGTCGACGACCTCGTCGTCGTCACCGCCGATCCTACGGCCCGACCCGGTGGACCGGTCAGACAAGCTCGGCCCGGCGGACCGGTCAGGCAGGCTCGGCCCGGCGGACCGGTCAGGCTGCGGACGCCGCAGGTTCCCGCCGGCGCACGAGCACCCCGGACGCCAGGGCGATCCCGAGCAGGACGACGAGCCCGCCGACGGGCTCGTTCCACCGCACCCGCTCCCCCAGCACGAGCACACCGAGCGCCACCCCGACCACCGGCGTCAGGTACGTGACGGTGGAGGCGCGACCGGCGCCCCACGCCTGCACGAGCCGCGTGTTCCAGGCGTAGGCCAGCCCCGTGCCGACGCAACCGAGCGCGATCATCGCGGCCACGATCCTCCCGTCCAGCTGCACCGGACCGGTCGCGATGACGGGCGCGACCAGCAGGAGCATCCCGGAGGCCAGCGTCAGCTGGACCGTCGCCAGCGTGACCGGGTCGTACGCGCTCGCCACGGCGACGCGACGCAGGTAGGCGAGCCCGATGCCGTAGGACGCGGTCATGCCGAGCAGCGCGACCTGCCCCGGCACGCTCGCCAGGACCTCCGGGTCGGTCAGGACGTCCCACGGGCCGACCAGCACGAGCACCCCGACGATGCCGAGCACGATGCCGAGCACCTGCCGTCCGCGGAGCCGTTCGGACGGCACGAGCACCGCGAGCGCGGCCAGCGTCATGATCGGCGTCGTCGCGTTGTAGATGCTCGCGAGCCCGGACGGCACCGTCTGCTCAGCCCATGCCATCAGGGACGACGGCACCGCGTTGAGGAACACCGCGACGACCGCCAGGTGCGCCCAGGTCCGCGGTTCCCGGGGCCAGCGCCGGCGGGTCGCCAGGAGCACCACGACGAGCGTCACCCCACCGAGGACGGTCCGCACGGTGGCGACCTGCTGCGGGGCGAGACCGTCGAGCCCGATCTTCGCGAAGAGGAAGCTCGAGCCCCAGGTCAGTGCGACGAGGGCGTAGAGGAGGGCGTTCACGTGGCCTAGTGTCGGACCACCGGGTGACATGCGGCAAACGCATGGCGCTCATGCAGACATGAGGAGGACGCATGACCGTCTCGGTCCAGCAACTGCGCGCGTTCGTCGCCACGCTCGACGCCGGGTCCTTCACCGCGGCGGCCACCGCACTGGGCGTCGGGCAGTCCGCGGTGTCCCACGCCGTCGCCGGGCTCGAACGCGAGGTCGGCGGCCCGGTGGTGCGCCGTGGCGCGGTCGCCGCCGCCACGCCGCTGGGCGACCGCCTGCTGGCCCACGCCCGCAGCGTGCTCGCCTCGGTCGAAGCCCTGGAGGCGGTGGTCCGGCCCGCCACGGCGCGCGGCACCGTGCGCCTCGCCGCCGTCCCCACCGTCTGCCAGGGCCTGCTGCCGCGGCTCCGCGAGCTGTGGGCGGTGACCCTGCCGGACGTCGACGTGCAGGTCTACGAGGGCGACGACGACGAGATGCCGGAGTGGCTCGAGGCCGGCACCGTCGACGCCGCCGTGCTCGTCGACCCGTCGCCCGTGCCCGACGGTGGCGTGGTCGTGGCGCGGGACGAGATGGCCGCCGTGATCCGCCGCGACCACCCCCTCGCCGAACTGCCCGCACTCACCCTCGACGACCTGCACGAGGACGGCCTGGTGGCGGGCGGCGGTGGCTGCGAGTACCAGGTCCAGAAGCTGCACGAGCTCGACGGCCGCCCGTTCCGCTACGCCCACCGTGTGCGGGAGATGAGCACGATGTTCGGGATGATCCAGCGGGGCGAGGGCGTCTCGATCGTGCCGACCCTGGGCCGCGGGATGCTGCCGCCCGACCTCGTGATGATCCCGATGGCCCGGCGGCTCGAACGGACCCTGGTGCTGAGCGGGCCGTCGTCCCGTGCGTGGCACCCGCTGGCGCGGGCGCTGGTGGACGCGGTCTGAGACTCGGGGCACCTCCGAGCCCCGACCTCCGACCTCCGACCTCCGACCTTCGGCGGATCCGCTCGTCCCGACGCCTCCCTAGGCTCGGGGCATGACCTCGACCGCGCTCCCCGCCGTGCCGCTCGGGCAGCGTGTGTGGTCCCAGACCTGGCGTGTCGCCGTCGCGGCCCTGACCGGACTGCTCACCGCTGCCCTGGTGTGGCCCACGATGGACACCCACGGTTGGAGCGACCTGCACCTCGGCGCGCTGATCCTCGGCGATCTGGGAGCCGGTCTGGCCGCGCTCGTCCTCCTGCCGTTCCGGCACCGGGCACCGCTGTTGATCACGGTCGTCATCGCTGCCCTCAGCTCGGTGTCGACCCTGGCCGTCGGGGCTGCCGGGCTCTCCCTCGTCTCACTCGCGACCCGGCGCCGGGCGGTCGAGCTCGCCGTCGCCGGCGCGGTGATGCTCGGCGCCACACTGCTCTACGACGTCGTCCTCGCGCCCCCCGCGGATGACATGCCGCTCTGGCAGATCATGCTCGTCGGCCTGGTCGGCATCGCCCTGCTCGTCGCGATCGGCATCGGGATCGGGCAGCGCCGGGCACTGCTGCTGTCGCTGCGCGAGCGCGCGGCCCTGCTCGAACGCGACCAGCAGCTGCGCGAGGACCGTGCCCGCGAGCAGGAGCGCGCCCACATCGCCCGCGAGATGCACGACGTCCTGGGCCACCGGCTGTCCCTGGTCGCGCTGCACGCCGGTGCGCTCGAGTACCGCGGCCCGGGACTCACCCCTGACGAGACCGCCGCGGCGGCCGGGGTCGTGCGGGCCGAGGCGCACTCCGCGCTCACCGACCTGCGCGACGTCCTCGGGGTGTTGCGCGACCCCGCGGCGACCGGCGGCGACGAGGTGACCGGCACCGCGCCTCCGCAGCCGACGCTCGTCGACCTGCCCGGCCTGCTCGACCAGGCGCGTTCCGGCGGTGCGGCCGTCCGGGCGCGCGTCGACACCGACGGCACGGCGGTCCCGACCGCCGTCGGGCGACACGCCTACCGGATCGTGCAGGAGTCACTGACGAACGCCCGCAGGCACGCCCCCGGAGCGCCCGTCGACGTCGTCGTCGAGACCGTCCCCGGCCCGGCGATCCGGGTGGCGGTGTCGAACACGCTGACCGACGGACCTGCGCCCGCGGACGCCTCCGGGCACACGGCCGGGCACGGCCTGCGCGGGCTCGCCGAACGCGCCCGGCTCGTCGGCGGGAGCTTCCGCGCCGGCAGCGACGGACGTGTGCACGTGGTCGAGGCGGTGCTGCCGTGGACCCCGTGACCGCTCCCGTCCGCGTCGTCCTGGTCGACGACGACCAGCTCGTGCGCGTCGGGCTCCGCATGCTCCTCAGCGGCGACGACGGCCTGGTGGTCGTGGGCGAGGCGGGCGACGGGCTCGAAGCCGAGGGCGTCATCGCGTCGACCTCTCCCGACGTCGTGCTCATGGACATCCGGATGCCCCGGTGCGACGGACTCGTCGCCACCGAACGCGAACTGCGCCGACGACCCGACCTGGCCGTCCTGGTGCTGACGACCTTCGAGGGGGACGACCTCGTGCTCGGAGCGCTGCAGGCCGGCGCCCGCGGGTTCCTGCTGAAGGACACCCCGCCGCACGAACTCGTGCAGGCCGTGCGGACCGTCGCGGCCGGGCGCTCGATCCTGTCCCCGTCCGTGCTCGACCGGGTCATCGCGTTCGCGGCCGGATCCCGCTCGCGCCAGGCGGCCGGTGGTCCGGGCGGCGCACCGGCAGGGCCACCGGTCGATGCCGCTGCGGACGACACCGAGGCACGCCGGCTGCTCGCCCTGCTGACCGAGCGGGAGCGGGAGGTCGCACTCGCCGTGGCGAACGGGGCATCCAACGCGCAGATCGCCGCCGACCTGTACGTGGGCCTGGCCACCGTGAAGACGCACGTCGGGCACGTGTACGAGAAGTTCGGCGTCGAGAACCGGGTGCAGCTCGCACTCGTCGTGCACGCGGCCCGGCGGGGAGAGCCGACCGCGTGACCGGGTGACCGGGGCGCCGGGTATCCGGTCCGCCGGGTAACCGGTCCGCCGGGTGACCGGGTGATCGTCGGCTGAACGGTCGACGGTGCCCCCTCGGCAGGATGGACCGATGGCCGAGACGCACGTGAAGACGTTCACCACCGCGGACGAAGCGGCAGCCGAAGCCGCCGGACTCGCCTGGCTCGCCGAGGCCGAGGACACCGGAGGCACCCGCATCGCCCGCGTGCTCGGGCGCCCGACCCCGACCGTGCTCGACCTCGAGCTGATCTCCGACGGCTCCCCCACCGCCGCCCAGGCCGAGCGGTTCGGCCGGTCCCTCGCACACACCCACGCCGCCGGTGCCGACCACTGGGGTGCGCCGCCAGCCGGCTGGACCCGCGGTGCGGCGCTGCGGATGGGCCGCTCGCGCACGCCGTTCGTCACGGCCGAGCAGGCACCGGCGACCTGGGGCGAGTTCTTCGCCGAGTACCGCATCCGCGACTTCGTCCGCCGCATCGTCGACGCCGGTGGGTTCGACCACGCCGAGGCCGCCGTGTTCGAGCGGGTCGCCGCACGCGTGCAGGACGGCACGCTCGGGTCGCCCCAGCCCGCGCTCGTCGGAGACCGACCCGCTCGCCTGCACGGCGACCTGTGGGCTGGCAACGTCCTCTGGCCGACGGACTCGTCCGAACCAACCGGCGCCGTGCTCATCGACCCGATCGCGCACGGCGGGCACGCGGAGACCGACCTGGCACTGCTCGGGCTGTTCGGGCTGCCCCGGCTCGAGACGGTGCTCGCCGCCTACGACCGGGAGTCACGGCTGGCCGACGGCTGGCAGGAGCGCGTCGAACTCCACCAGCTCGCGCCGCTGCTGCTGCACGTGTTCCTGTTCGGCGGCTCGTACACCGGGGCCGCACTCCGAGCAGCGCAGCGGTACGCCTGACCCCTCGCACCGTGCGACCTCGCTCACCCCGTGCAAAGTTGCCCGCCCCGGTGCCGGCGCCGCACCGTGCGGCCTCGCTCAACCCGTGCGGGGTTGCCCGCCCCGGTGCCGGCGCCGCACCGTGCTGCCTCGCTCACCCCGTGCGGGGTTGCCCGCCCCGGTGTCATCGCCGCACCGTGCGGCCTCGCTCAACCCGTGCGGGGTTGCCCGCACCGTGCAGCGCTACAACCGCGCACCGAGCAGGCGACGCCGCACGGACCGAACAACAGCGCACCGTGCGCCGCGCCGCCGCCCGCCGGCCAACCGCGCACCGTGCGTCCTTAGCCCGCACATAGCCGGCGCAGTGCAGCAGTCGGGGAACGCCCCGGATGCTCATCGACATGACCACGTACCCGATACCCGTGACCGACCGACGCGACCCCGCGCGCAGTGCCGCGCGGGATCGGCGCCGCCCGCCCCTCGCCCGGCTGTTCCTCGGCGAGCGCGAGGACGCCCGCTGGCTCCGGCCGGCGTTCTGGGCGCTCCTGGCCGTGACCGCCGTGGTCTACCTGTGGGACCTCAGCGTCTCCGGGTACGCCAACAGCTTCTACGCCGCCGCCGTGCAGGCCGGCACGAAGTCGTGGGAGGCGTTCTTCTTCGGCTCCCTCGACTCGTCGAACTTCATCACGGTCGACAAACCACCCGCGTCGCTGTGGGTGATGGTGCTGTCGGCCCGGCTGTTCGGCTTCTCGAGCTTCAGCCTGCTGCTCCCCCAGGCGCTGATGGCCGTCGGTTCCGTCGCCCTGGTCTGGGGCACGGTCCGCCGCACCCTGGCCCGACTCGGTGCCACCACCGCGAACGTCGGCGCGCTGCTCGCGGGCTTCGTCGTGGCAGCGACCCCGGCGGCGGCGCTGATGTTCCGCTTCGACAACCCGGACGCCCTGCTCGTCCTACTGATGACCGCCGGGGCGTACTGCACGGTGCGGGCGCTGCCGAAGGGCAGCTGGAAGTGGATCGCGCTCGCCGGGGTCGCCCTCGGGTTCGCGTTCCTGACGAAGATGCTGCAGGGCCTGCTCGTCCTGCCCGCCTTCGGCCTCGTCTACCTGTTCGCCGCCCACACCGGCTGGGGCCGACGGGTGATCGGTCTGCTCGTCGCCGCCGGTTCCCTCGTGGTGGCCGCGGGCTGGTGGGTCGTCGCCGTGTGGCTCTGGCCCGCCGAGTCCCGTCCGTACATCGGCGGTTCGACGAACAACACCGTGCTCGACCTGGTGTTCGGCTACAACGGCCTCGGCCGGATCTTCGGCGGTTCGGGCAACGGCGGCGGAGGCGGCGGCACGACCGGCGGCACCGCCGGAGGCTCGTTCGGCGGCTCGACCGGCCTGAACCGCCTGTTCTCGTCCGAGATGGGGCTCGAGATCTCGTGGCTCCTGCCCGCGGCGCTCATCGCCCTGGTCGTCGGGCTGGTCGTCGTCGGTCGTCGGCACCTGGCCGATCCCGCACGCGCCGGACTGGTCCTCTGGGGTGGCTGGCTCCTGGTCACCGGACTCGTGTTCTCGTACATGTCGGGCACGATCCACCCGTACTACACGGTCGCCCTCGCCCCGGCCATCGCCGGACTCGTCGGTACCGGCGGCGCCCTGCTCTGGCACGCACGAGCCCGCTTCGTCGGCCGCCTCGGCCTCGCTGCGATGATCGGTGTCACCGCGTTCTGGGGCTGGTGCCTGCTCAACGAGAACCCGACCTGGCTGCCGTGGCTGCGCTGGGTGATGCTCGCCGGCGGGCTGCTGTCCGCGGCACTGATCGTCATCGGCAGCGTGCCGTCGCTGCGCCGACTCGTCACGGTCGGCGTCCTCGCCGGCACCCTGTTCGGCCTGTCCGGCACCACCGCCTACGCCCTCGCCACGACGACCGTCGCGCACTCCGGTTCGATCCCGAGCGTCGGTCCGGCGGGCAGCAGCTCCGGTGGGATGGGCGGCGGCACCGGTGGCTTCCCGGGAGGCACGGGCGGACCGGGTGGGTCGACCTCCGGCTCCGACGACGGCGGCTCCGACAGCACGTCCGACTCCCAGCAGGGTCCCGGCGGGACCCCGCCGGAGGGCGCCTCCGGCGAGGCGCCGGAGATGCCGGACGGCACGTCCGGTACGGCACCGGGCAGTGGGCAGGACGGCACGGACGACGCGACCTCCGAGGGTGGGTCGGGGACGAGCCTCCAGGCCGGGGGTGGTGGCGAGGGTGCGTCGACCTCGTCCGCCCTGCAGGAGCTGCTCGAGGCATCCGACGCGAAGTGGGCGGCCGCGGTCAACGGATCGCAGTCGGCCGCGCAGCTCGAACTCGACACCGACACCGCCGTGATGGCGATCGGCGGCTGGTCGAGCGACCCGGCACCGACG
The DNA here is from genome assembly GCF_003234605.2 of Curtobacterium sp. MCPF17_021. NCBI lineage: Bacteria > Bacillati > Actinomycetota > Actinomycetes > Micrococcales > Microbacteriaceae > Curtobacterium > Curtobacterium sp. MCPF17_021. The sequence continues at coordinate 3,082,588 of NZ_CP126252.1, forward strand.
CTCGCGCAGTTCAAGGCCTACGTCGCCGACGGCGACATCGGGTACTACGTGTCGTCCGGCTCCGGCGGCGGCATGGGCGGCGGCTCGTCGACCGCGTCGGCGATCCAGGAGTGGGTCGCAGCGAACTACGAGTCGACGACCGTCGGCGGCCAGACCGTCTACGACCTGAGCAGCACGGAGTGACCGGCGACGAGGGCGCGGTGGATAGGCTCCGGGACATGCCCGGCACCCCGCTGCAGCGCACCGACGGCTCCCCCGTCCGCGCCCTCGTCGTCGACGACGAGCACGCCCTGGCCGAGGCCGTCGCCCTGGCGTTCGCGGGCGACGGCTGGGCCGTGCGGTCGGTGCACCGCGGGCGCGACGTGCTGTTCGCGGCCCGGGAGTTCCAGCCCGACGTGATCGTGCTCGACGTGATGCTGCCGGACATCGACGGGTTCGAGGTGCTCGAACGGCTCCGCGACGCCCGCGACGGCGTGCGGGTGCTGTTCCTCACCGCACGCGACGCCCCCGAGGACCGGCTCGCCGGGCTGACCGGCGGCGGCGACGACTACCTGACCAAGCCCTTCGGCATCGAGGAGCTGCTCGTCCGTGCGCGGATCCTGGCGCGCACCTCGGCCCGGGTCGCTGCGGCCGGGGCGAGCGCCGAGGTCGTGGTCGGGGACCTCCGGCTCGACGAGGACGCCCGCTCGGTCAGCCGTGCCGGTGACCCGATCGAGCTCACGCCGACCGAGTACGAGCTGCTGCGGCACCTGGCCCGGAACGCCAACCGGGTGCTGTCCCGCGAGCAGCTGCTGGCGAGCGTCTGGGGCATGGACTTCGGCACGTCGTCGAACCTGGTGGACATGTACGTGTCGTACCTGCGGAAGAAGCTCGACGCCGGACGTGAGCCGATGCTGCAGACCGTCCGTGGGGCGGGGTACGTGCTCCGGCCGGCGACGTGAGCCGGCCCGGGCGCACCGGGCGTGTGCCGTCGTTGCGCTGGCGGATCGTGGCGGCCGTGGCCCTGCTGCTCGTGGCGACGAACGTCGTCGTGGGGGCGGTGACCGTCGTCGCGTTCCGGGGGTACCTGGTCGACCGGCTCGACGCGGAGCTGTCGACGGCGGCGATGCGGACCGTCGGCGGACGGGACGGGGCCGAACCGCCGCCCGGGGCCTCCGGGCCGCCGCCGGGGTCGTCGTCCTCGTCCTCGTCCTCGTCGTCGTCGTCGTCGTCGTCGGACTCGGATGATCTGCCGGATCCCGACAACGCCTTCATCGGTGCGCCGGGGCAGTCGGCGGGCACGGTCATCGCCATCGTCCGTGATGACGATGTGGTGCTCGGTGGCTACACCGACGGGGACGGTGACCAGCGCCGCCTGACCGCGGCGCAGCAGCGGACGCTCGCCGCGGTGCAGACCGGCGGCGACCCCGTGACGGTCGAACTCGGCGCGCTCGGGGACTACCGGGCGCAGGCGGTCAGCGACGACGGCGACGTATTCGCCACCGCGCTCCCCCTCGGTGACCTCGACGCCGCGATCGCCCGGTTGCTGCTCGTCATCGGGGTCGTCACTGTGCTCGGGCTCGCCGTCGCCGCGTGGGCGCTCACGGTGCTCGTCCGTCGATCGCTCCGTCCGCTCGAACGCGTCGCCGCGGTGGCGTCCGGCGTGACCGCACTCGACCTGGAGCGCGGGGACCCGGACATCCCCGTCCGAGTCTCCGACTCCGACCTGCGCGCGAACCGCGAGGTCGCGCAGGTCGGCAACGCGCTGAACCGGCTGCTCGGTCACGTCGCCCGGGCGCTCACCGTGCGTCGTGACGCCGAGGCCGGCATGCGGACGTTCGTCGCCGACGCCTCCCACGAGCTGCGGACCCCGATCGCCACCGTCCGGGCGTACGCCGAGCTGTCGGAGCGGACCTCGGACCTGGACGCCGTGCACCGCAACGTCGAACGGATCGGACGTGAGGCCGTCCGGATGGGCGACCTCGTCGACGAGCTGCTGCTGCTCGCACGGCTCGACGCCTCGGCCCTGGCGTCGGGGGCGCCGGCGTCGCAGGTCGTCCGCGAACCGGTCGACCTGACGTCGCTCGTCGTCGACGCCACGATGGACGCCCGCGCGACGGCGCCGGACCACCGATGGACGCTGCAGATCGTGGACGACCAGCCGGTGCTCGTGGCCGGTGACGAGGTGCAGCTCCGACGGGTGGTCACGAACCTGTTGACCAACGCCCGGACGCACACGCCGCCCGGGACTGCGGTCGTGGTGTCGTTGCAATCGGTGCCCGGGTCGGGGTCGGGGTCGGCGCTTGCGCCTGCGTCTGCGTCTGCGTCTGCGTCTGACGGTGCCGTCGTCCGCTTCGTCGTGGCGAACGACGGGCCGCCGATCCCCGCCGAGTCCCTGCCGACCCTGTTCGACCGGTTCACCCGGGGTGAGGCCTCGCGCTCACGGGAGCACGGCACGAGCGGCCTCGGGCTCGCGATCGTGCGGGCCGTGGTCGTGGCGCACGGCGGCAGCGTGCGGGTCGCGTCCGAGCCCGGGCGGACCGCGTTCACCGTGGACCTGCCGGCCTCGGGCGCTTCGTGAGCAGAAGACGTCGGGTGCCGCGACCGCACTCGACATCTCCTGCTCACCGAGTGCCGTCCGGGTCGCATACTGGTCGGAGAACGCCGGACGAGGAGGCCCCGTGACGAACGCGTACGACAAGCTCCCGGGCCGACCCGACCCCGCCGACCTGGTGGTCGAGGTCCCGGCCTTCGAGGACGACCGCCCCCAGCCCGAACCCGCACCGCCCGCCGCGGCGCCGGAGCTCGTGGCCGCGACCGAGTTCGCGCGCTCCTCGCACGCACCGCCCACGATCCGCCGGACACAGATGCGGGCGGGCGCCTGGATCGCGGGCGTCCCGATCGCGGCGCTCGTGGTCGTCGCGATCGTGCAGATCCTGCTGCCCCGCTGACCGAGAGCGTCACTGATATGTAGAGTGGTACGCCGTGGGGACGCGGTGGTGACGACAGCGACCCCGCGCGTCAGCGTGTGCTTCGAACGGGACGAGACACTCATCCGCAAGGACCGACAGTGGATCGTCGAGGCGACGCGGGACTCGGGTGGCGCCCGTCTGGTCCACCGCCACGAGACGGCTGCACACGAGCCGCTCCTGGCACTGCCGGATGCAGTCGGGTGGGCGTGGGCGAAGGGCGGCGACTGGAGACGTCGTTGTCCACCGGAGATCACCGTGATCGACGCCTGAAACGCGCAGAACCCGAGCGCCCAACCGTCCGGATGGGTCTCGGGTCCACTTCTCGAAGCTCAACGCAACGAGCACGATCACGCTACCACCGTGCCATGTCACACGCCAGGACCGGCAGACGATGGCACGGCGATCGGCCGTCGTCCGGATCGTCAGACGATCGACCAACGTCGAGTCCCATCGCGTGCATCCGCGTCGGAGCGCACGCAGGCTGGGTCCTGTCCGAGCAAGACGACCCGAACGGGTCACCACTGCAGAGATGGGAAACACGATCATGAACTCGTTCAAGCGCAAGTCCGTGAAGCTCCTCGCCGGCACCGCCCTCGGTGGCGCCGTCATCGCCGGGGCGTTCGTCGCAGCCCCCGCGCAGGCCGCCGAGCCCGCGCCGCCCAGCACCTCGTCGTCCGTCGGCGGCAACGTCAACGTCAACCTCGACCCGGTCGCGATCGTCGACGCGATCAAGGACGCCGTCAACGACCAGAGCGATCGTGGCGGTGCCGTGCAGGCGGCGCTCGACGTCGGCTACTGGAACGCAGGCAACCCCGACCGCCTCACCGTCGCCGTGGTCAACAAGAACCAGGACATCACCGTCGAGGGCGACGTCGCGGACGCCCAGTCGATCGACATCAAGGGTGGCAACTACGTCATCTACTGGTTCAAGGGCCCCGGCAAGGTCACCAACAACGGTGACGGCGGCTGGCTGAACTGGGGTGTGTTCGGCAACATCGAGCGCATCGACAACGTCATCCACGTCAACGGCGGCTGACTCCTCCGTTCGTCGGCGACGCCCCCTGGGACCTCGGTCTCAGGGGGCGTCGCCCTGCGTCCGCGCCGCTTCGATCGCCGAGGGCCGGTTGCGTGCAGCCAGCCTGAAGTCCCTCCGAGACCGGATCCAGCCCCGGACGAAGGCGACCGACACCAGCGCCGTCCGGTTCGGCGCGTTCCAGGACTTCATCAGCCGGCCGAGGTGCCAGGCAACGGCCTGTCGGCTGTAGGCGGTCTCCTTGGCGATGGCGTCGTTCGACAGCCCACGGGCGGCGAGCGCCAGCATCCGTTCCTCGGTCTCGTCCAATCCGGGCGCCGACGCCACCAGGTCGATGTCGTCGGTGCCGAGTGCTGTCGTCGCGTCCGCCGATGCCTCTCCGCGGTGCTGCGCCCAGGCCTCCGCCCAGCACGAGCCGAGTTCGTGCGCCACGAGTGATGCCCGGCTCATCGCGAGCATCGTCCGGCCGGCGTGGTCGATCGTCGTCGCGTGCTCGCGGGTGGCCGTGTGCATGACGAGGGCGAAGACACGGATCGCGGGCAGGGCGCCGCGGAGCACGACCGAGACGTCGACCTGCGGGTCGTCGGCGCTGGCGGCTGCGACCTCGCGGAGCCGGACCAGGCACTCCGGGTCGAGCGGCTCCCCACGCTCGACCGCGCGCAGTGCCGCAGGGAGCACGAGCGGGACGATCTGCTCGTACCGACGCCGGAGCCAGTCGTGCCCGTCGGGTCGGATGCCGTGCAACGGTGGCGCGAGCAGCAGCTCCGTGAACTCCGGGCACCGCTCGTCGAGCGCCAGCCCCAGCCGCTCCCCGGGGAGCAGCACTGCCGTCCGTCGTGCGTCGTCGCGCTCGGTCGTCATCGTGCGTCGAACGTATCCGGACAACAGGTGTCGTGTCCGCTGCGTTCACGTGGTGTTCGTTCTTACCCGGGCCACAGCGCCCTGCCTCGGCCCCCGTAGCCCCGCTGCCGAGCATGAGCGCCATGACGGAGACGAACCAGCCCCTCGACATCGACATCGTCGTCCCCTGCTACAACGAGCAGGACACGCTCGCCGCCCACGTGCGACGGCTCCACGCCTTCTGCCGGACGTTGCACCACTCGTGGCGCATCACGATCGCGGACAACGCCTCGAGCGACGACACCGCCCGGATCGCCGACGACCTCGCTGCGATGCTCCCCGGCGTGCATGCGGTGCACCTGCCCGAGAAGGGCCGGGGCCGCGCGCTCAAGGAGGTCTGGGCGGCATCGCCGGCGGCCGTGCTCGTCTACGTGGACGAGGACCTGTCCACCGACCTCGCCGCGCTCGAACCCCTCGTGGCACCCCTGCTGTCGGGGCACTCGGACCTGGCGATCGGCACCCGGCTGGCCGGTTCGTCGCGCGTGGTGCGCGGCAGCAAGCGAGAGTTCATCTCGCGCTCGTACAACCTGCTGCTCCGGACGACGATGGGGGTGTCGTTCTCGGACGCGCAGTGCGGGTTCAAGGCGGTCACGAAGGCCGCCGCCGACCACCTGCTGCCGTTGTGCGAGGACGATGCGTGGTTCTTCGACACCGAGCTGCTCGTGCTGGCCGAGCACGCGGGACTCCGCATCCACGAGGTCCCCGTGGACTGGGTCGACGACGTCAACTCCTCGGTGCACATCGCGTCGACCGCGACCGAGGACTTGAAGGGCATGTGGCGGGTGTCGAGGAACATCGCCACCGGGCGTGTGCCGATCAGCACGGTCTACGCGGCGATCGGTCGGCAGCCGTTCACCCCACCGAGCGTGGGGTTCCTGGGGCAGGTCCTGCGGTTCGGGGCGATCGGGGTGCTCTCGACCCTGGCGTTCGCTGTCCTGTACGCCCTGTTCCGGCCGGCGATCGGCGCCCAGACCGCGGACTTCCTCGCGCTGCTGGTCACGGCGATCGGCAACACCGCACTGAACCGGCGGTTCACGTTCGGGGTGCGGGGCCGCGCGGGAGCCGGTCGGCACCACGTGCAGGGTCTGGTCGTGTTCGGCATCGCCTGGGCCATCACGTCGGGGTCGCTCGTGGTGTTGCACGCGTCGGTGCCGGGAGCCTCGCACGGTGCGGAGATCGCGGTGCTGACGGCAGCCAACCTGGTTGCGACCGGCGTGCGGTTCGTGTTGTTCAAGGCGTGGGTGTTCCGTGGTCGCCGACGCCCGGAGCTCATCCGCCCCGGCACCACCCCGGCGGCCGACGCCAGCACGGCGGTCACCGAATCGATCGCGGCCCCCGAGCGCACCGGCGACCGCGCTTCCTGACACCGTGCCGGGTTACCCACCCGGTGCAGGGTTGCACGGCGCCCGCGGCACGCCGCACCGTGCGGCGTCGGCCATCCCGTGCCAGGTTGCACGCTCCGTGCAGCGCTACGAACTCGCACCGAGCGTGCAACCTCGCACCAGCCGAACAGACCCGCACGGTGCGACACCGTCACACCCCACGCCACCCGTGTTGCACGGTCGGTATACCAAGCCGTAGCATCGCCCTACCGCACCACCACCCCACAGGGCCCGACTGCCACCATCGGTCTGCCCGCGGCGAGCGCTCCATCGATGCAGCCCGCGCCGTCCGCTGCCGGCAACGCCCCACTGGACCCGCACGTGAACCCCACCTCTTTCGGTCTCTACGACCCTGCCCGCGAATCGAGCGATTGCGGCGTCGGTTTCATCACCCGTCTCGACGGGACGCCGAGCCACGACGTCATCCGCAAGGGCGACGAAGCGCTGTGCTCCATCCCGCACCGCGGCGGCAAGTCCGCCGAGGGTGTCGGTGACGGCGCGGGCGTCAGCATCGACCTGTCGGTGGAGTTCTTCAGCGCCATCACCGGCGAGCAGCTGCGCGCCGGGCACTTCGGCGTCGCGAACTGCTTCGTGCCGAGCGGCGACGGAGCGGACGGCACCGACGAGCGCGCCCGTGCCGAGCAGACCGTCACGGACGCCATCACGGCCGAGGGGTTCGAGCTGCTGCTGGTGCGTGACGTCCCGGTGGACCACTCCGTCGCGCGCCCCGAGGCCGAGCAGTACCAGCTGCCGATCGTGCAGTGGGTCTTCCGTGCTCCGTCCGACTGGGACCGCACCGAGGTCGACGCCGCCGCGAACCGCGCCCTGCTCGCCATCGAGGCGGTCTCCTACGCCCAGGCAGCCGCCGAGCGCGCCGAGCACGCCGCCCTGTACCCGCTGTCGCTCAGCGCCCGGACCCAGATCCTGAAGGGCCGGCTGAACTCCGGCGAGGTGATCGGGTACTTCACCGACCTGCGCGACCCCCGGCACTCGGTGCGGACGCTGTACTTCCACACCCGGTTCTCCACGAACACCGAGCCGCACCCGACGATGGCGCAGCCGTTCCGCCTGATGGCGCACAACGGCGAGCTGAACACCGACCGCAAGAACCGGCTGTCGGACGAGGCGCTCGCGCGGGCCCGCACCCGGAGCATCGTGCGTCCGCCCGGGCAGTCGGACTCGAGCCGACTCGACCAGACCCTGCAGAGCCGCGTGTTCGACGACGGGCTCGAGATCGTCGAGGCCGTGGTCTCGCTCATGCCGCCGGCGTGGGAGAACGACCGTACCCTGACTCCGGACGTCCGGGACATGCTCGAGTACTTCTCGCTGTACGAGGAGAAGAACGACGGTCCCGCCGCCGTGATCTTCAGCGACGGCGACGTCGTCGGCGCCCGCCTGGACCGCCTGGGCCTGCGCCCGCTGCGCACCGTCGAGACGGCCGAGTACCTGATGGTGTCGTCCGAGGCCGGCCAGGTCGAGTTCGACGCCGACGAGGTCGTGCACCGCGGCCGCATCGAGGCCGGCGGCATGCTCGTCGTCGACCACCGCACCGGCACCCGGATGCGCACGGGTGAGGTGCTGCACATGCTCGCGGCCCGCCGTGACTACGGCACCCTGCTCGACGCCGCCCGCGTGAACCTGGACGACGTGCCCGCCCCGGACTACGAGCGCACGACGTCCACCCTGGGCTACGACGGCGACCTGTCGCTCGCGGGTCGGTACGTGGCGTACTCGCTGAACCAGGAGAGCTTCCGGTTCATGCTCGACCCGATGCTGCAGAACGGGTCGGAGCGCATCTCGGCGATGGGCTACGGCAACGCGATCAACGCCCTGAGCGACACCGAGGGCGGCATGGCGAAGTACTTCTCGCAGCGCTTCGCCCAGGTGACGAACCCGCCGCTCGACTCGATCCGCGAGGCCGACGGGATGTCGATGCGCGTGGCACTCGGCGCGAAGCCGGACGGCACGGGCACCACGGGGCGTCAGCTCGTCGTGCAGTCGCCGATCCTCGGGCACCTCGACATGGTGCGCCTGCGCGAGCAGGACATCGTGCCGCTCGAGCGTTTCGACATGCTCTACGTGCCGGTGCCCGCCGACGAGCAGGCCAACGCCGACGCGATGCGCGGCGCGTTGGATGCGCTGTGCGACGCGATCGAGGCGTTCGCGGCGCGCGGTGGCGGGATCGCGGTCGTCACCGACCGCGAGGTGTCGTCGACCCATGCGCCCCTCCCCGTGATCCTGGCCGTGGCCGCCGTCAACCAGCGACTCATCGAGACCGGTCTGCGCCTGCGGGTGTCCGTCGTCGCGGAGAGCGGTCAGCTGCCATCGTCACACCACGTCGCGACCGCGCTGGGCTTCGGCGCCGCCGCTGTGTACAGCTTGAGCGCTCGGCTGCGTGCGGAGGAGAAGTACCCCGCCGCACCCGCACCCGCCGGCGAGCTGACCGCGACCGACCTGGCACTCAAGCAGTTCCGCAAGGCCGCCGAGAAGGCCCTGGCGAAGACCATGGGCCGCGTCGGCCTGTGCACGGCCGAGAGCTACATCGGCGGCGAGTTCTTCGAGCCGAACTACCTCGACACCGGCGACGACGTGCTGGCGCGGATCTTCCCGCACATGCAGGCCCCGGTCGGCGGCGTCGGCTTCGCGCGCATCGCCCAGGCGGCGACGGACTGGCACGAGCGTGCCCGCTCGGTGGCGTCCGAGGGCCAGGTCCCGCTGCTCGGCCTGTTCAAGGAACGCTCCGACGGCGCCGGCCACTCGTTCGGCGTCGCGAGCGTCCGCGGGTTCGGCGGCATGACCGAGGAGCGTCCGGCCTTCGAACGCTCCGGCGACTCGGACGCGCTGCGCCTGCTCACGCTCGGCCAGCTCGACGACTCGTTCGGCATCACCGACGCCGCGTACCGGAACACCGGGTACGACCGGCTGAGCGACGCCGAGATCGACGCGCACCGCATCACGCCGGGCTACGTCACGTTCCTGCAGACGACCCACGACGAGCGGTCCCGCCGTCCCGCCGCGCTCCGCGACGTGCTCGCGCTGCCCGCGGACGTCACCGGCATCGACACTGCCGAGGACTTCGCGCGCGAGCTCGGCCGCTTCTCGACGAGCGGCAACGCCAGCGTCACCGTTCGCGGGCTCTCCGGCTCGCGTCCGTCGGACGACCAGGACCTGCCGGGAGGCACCGAGCGGTTCCGCCTGGAGCTCACGTCGACGGGGACCACGGGTGCACTGCGCCACGCGGCCCTGGCGGACGGCCTCGCGCTGCTCCACCCGGGGCAGATCGACGTCGACGCCGTCGACGACAGCGGGGTGACGCTCCGCGCCACCGGTGCGGCCGTCGCCCTGCTCGCACTGCTGCAGAGCGCCCCGGCGAGCGTCGAGCTCGACGAGGTGCAGCCGGCCCACGAGATCACCCGGACCCTGGCGTCCGGCGCGATGAGCCACGGCGCGCTCGTCGCCACCGCCCACGAGGCCGTCGCACACGGCACGAACATGGTCGGCGGCATGTCGAACAGCGGTGAGGGCGGCGAGCACCACTCCCGCTACGGCACCATCCGCGGCTCGCGCATCAAGCAGTTCGCCTCGGGCCGGTTCGGCATCTGGGCCGGGTACCTCGCCGACCCCATGCTCGAGGAGCTCGAGATCAAGATCGGCCAGGGCGCGAAGCCCGGCGAGGGTGGTCAGCTGCCCGCACCCAAGGTCACGGTGGACATCGCCGCGGCCCGTGGTGGCACGCCCGGCGTCGAGCTGATCTCGCCGCCGCCGCACCACGACACCTACTCGATCGAGGACCTCGCGCAGCTCATCCACGACTGCAAGGCCGCCCGCGTCCGGGTGATCGTGAAGCTCGTCTCGTCCGAGGGCATCGGCACCATCGCGGTCGGCGTCGCGAAGGCCGGCGCCGACGTGATCAACGTCGCGGGCAACACCGGCGGCACCGGCGCCGCGGCCGTCACCAGCCTGAAGTACGCCGGCCGCTCCGCGGAGATCGGCGTCGCCGAGGTGCACCAGGCCCTGGTCGCGAACGGCCTGCGCCAGAAGGTCACGCTCCGCTGCTCGGGTGCGCACCAGACCGGCAGCGACGTCGTCACGAGCGCCCTGCTCGGCGGCGACAGCTTCGAGTTCGGCACGACCGCGCTCATGATGCTCGGCTGCGTGATGGCGAAGAACTGCAACGTGAAGTGCCCGGCGGGCCTGACCACGAACGCCGAGGCGTTCGAGGGCGACCCCCGGGCGCTCGCGCAGTACCTGCTCAACATCGCCCACGACGTGCGGCAGATCCTGGCCCGGCTCGGCCTGCGCTCCCTGCGCGAGGCCCGCGGCCGGACCGACCTGCTGCAGCTCCTGGACCACCCGGCGAGCGTCGGCCGGCTCGACGCCCGTGCCCTGCTCGCCCAGGTGCCCGAGAAGGTCGTCGCGGACCCGGAGTACCTGGAGAAGGACTTCCACACCGACGACGCCCTGCTCGAGCGCGTCCGCACCGCCCTCGTCGACCACGCCCAGGAGCACGTGCTCGTGCACGGCGTGCTGCTCGGCAACGCCGACAAGTCGGTCGGTGGCCAGCTCGGCATCGACCTCGAGCGCCTGCTCAACCACGAGCTCGGCGCCGAGGACGTACAGGGCCTGCCCGCCGTGACGACGGACGACCGCGGACGCCGCCGGCTGGTGGACGGCGCGGTCACGATCCGCACGCAGGGCTCGGCCGGGCAGTCCTACGGCGTCTTCAACAACGACGGCGTCGTGCTCGAGCACACCGGCACCGCGAACGACGGCGTCGGCAAGAGCCAGAGCGGCGGACGGATCATCGTCCGCGCCCCCGGTGGCGGGAGTGCAGAACAGGGCGGCAACGTGCTGGTCGGCAACTTCGCGCTGTTCGGGGCGACCGGTGGGCGCACCTTCGTCGAGGGCGAGGCCGGCGACCGGTTCGCCGTCCGCAACTCCGGTGCGACCGCCGTCGTCGAGGGCCTCGGCGACTTCGGCTGCGAGTACATGACCGGCGGCGCCGTGTTCAACCTCGGTGCGTTCGGCAAGGGCCTCGGCAACGGCATGTCCGGCGGGTTCCTGTACCAGTACGACCCTTCCGGCCAGGTCGCCGAGCGTGCCAGCACGGACTCGCTCCTGGTGTTCCCGGTCACCGACACCGAGCGCGGTGCGTTCCACGAGGCCGCCGCCCGTCTGCTGCTCGAGTGGCACCTCGAGGCGACCGGTTCGGCCCTGGCCGAGCGGCTGCTCGCCGAGTGGGGCACCGCCCGCGCACACGTGTACGTCGGCATGCCCCGCGCCCTGCTGCTCACACAGGACGCCGGCGAGATCCTCGCGGCGGCGACCCGTCCAGAGCTCCTCGACGAGCTCGCGACCTCGATCGCCACCGACAAGCTCCGCGCGTTCAAGCTCGACTACCGCGACCAGCGCACGGTGCTCGACGGCCGTGCCCCGGCGCTCGGCGACCAGGGCGAGGACATGTTCTCGCTGCTGTCGTCGTACACGGTGCTCGGAGTCGCCCAGGACGTCGCCCTCGAGCGCGTCCCGGGTGCGCTCGGCGCCGCCGACCCGCGGGTCGCCGAGGCCGTCAAGAACCTCGTGCTCACCGAGGACTTCTCCGTCAAGCAGCGCGTCGTGAAGTACCTGCGCGGCACGCTCGACCGGTTCGCCGACGACCAGCTCGCCACGCTCATCGCGATCAAGCGGCTCGACGACTACAAGCGCGCGCTCACGCAGCGGAACAACCGCAGCATGGACGCGCCGGGCACCACGGGGTGGATCATGCACCAGAACGCCAAGAACGACGGCCGCGTCCGCGAGGCCCGCTTCGACGAGCTACTCGCCACCGCGGCGCTCGAGGACATCGCCCGCCGTGCACCGCAGGCGCCGACCGAGGCGGTGACCGCGTGAGCCTGCTCCCCCCGACCGGGTCGCTGATCCCCGTCGACGCACCGTTCTCGGCCGCCCAGGAGTCCTGGCTCGCCGGGTTCATCGCGGGCATCGCCGCCGCCGGCAAGAAGGTCGCGGCCAGCGCGCCCACGACGACGATCGACGTGCTCTTCGGCACCCAGACCGGCAACGCCGAGTTCCTGGCCGACGAGCTCGTCGCCGGCGCGAAGGCCCGCGGACTCGGCGGTCGCGCCAGTGCGCTCGACGCCGTCACCCCCGAGCAGCTCGCCGAGATGTCGCACGTGCTCGTCGTCACCTCGACCTACGGCGAGGGCGAGATGCCCGACAACGCCGGGCTGTTCTGGGACGCGGTCCAGGCGAGCACCGTGCCGCGGCTCGAGGGGCTGCAGTACGCCGTACTGGGCCTCGGCGACACGAGCTACGACGAGTTCTGCCAGGCCGGCAAGCTCCTCGACACCCGGTTCGAGCAGCTCGGCGCGACCAGGATCCACGACCGCGTCGACTGCGACGTCGACTTCGAGGACCCGGCCGCGCTGTGGACCGCGGCGGTCCTCGACCGCCTCGCCGCCGAGGCCGGCGCGACGGCCACTCCCGGCGCGACCACGGGCGGTGGTGCCGGCGACGGTGCCGGCGCGACCGGCGGGACGGGCGCGAGTCGTGCCTCCCGGCCGGGGTCGCAGTGGAACAAGCGCAACCCGTACCCGTCGCGCCTGGTCGAGAACCGGCTGCTCTCCTCGCCGCGCAGCGCGAAGGAGATCCGGCACTACGAGTTCGACCTCGGCGACTCGGGCATCGAGTACGCGGCCGGCGACGCCCTGGCGGTCGTGCCGGTCAACGACGAGGTCTTCGTGGCGGACCTGCTCGAGCAGGTCGGCGCGAACGGCGGCGAAGCGTTCGACGGCCGGCCGATCACCGAGGTCCTGCGGGCCGACCGTGAGATCCGGACGCCCTCGAAGGACCTCATCGCCGACCTGGTGCAGCGCGCGCCGTCGAGCGAGCTCGCGGCCGTCGTGGCGCACGGCGACAAGCACGAGCTCGACCGCTGGCTCTGGGGACGCGACGTCCTCGACCTGCTCCGCGACGCCGGCCCGGCCGCCCCGGGACTCGACGAGCTGCTGCCGAACCTGCGGCCGCTGCAGGCGCGACAGTACTCGATCTCGTCGAGCCCGCTGGCGCACCCGGACCGCATCCACCTGACCATCGCGTCGGTGCGCTACGGCGACCCGCACCGGATGTACGCGGGAGTCGCGTCGACGTTCCTGGCCGACCGGGTCGACCCGGACGGCACGGTCGACGTCTACCTGCAGCCGAACGCGTCGTTCGGGGTGCCGGCGGACGAGTCGGCCCCGATGATCATGATCGGACCGGGCACCGGTGTCGCGCCGTTCCGCGGGTTCCTGCACGAGCGCGCGGTGTCCGGGGCGACGGGGCGCAACTGGCTGTTCTTCGGTGACCAGCACCGGGACACCGACTTCGTGTACCAGGACGAGCTCACCGAGCTGCAGGAACAGGGCGTGCTCGACCGCCTCGACCTGGCGTTCTCGCGCGACCAGGCCGAGAAGGTCTACGTGCAGACACGGATGCTCGAGCGCTCGGCGGAGCTCTTCGACTGGCTCGAGGACGGCGGCCACGTGTACGTGTGCGGGGACGCCTCACGCATGGCGAAGGACGTCGAGGCCGCGCTGCTCCAGGTCATCCGGACCGGACGCGCGCGCGGCGAGGACGACGCGCAGGCGTACCTGGCCGACATGCGTCGCGCGAAGCGGTACGTGCGCGACGTCTACTGAGCCGCACACGGACGTGACGGCGGATCCGGATCCAGACGTGATGAGTCCGCCCCGGCCACGGAACCCGAATCCGATGGCCGGGGCGGTCCCGGAGGAGCGCCGGTCGATGGGGGCGGACCGGCGAGCCCTGCAGCGTGACGCACGCATCACCGACGCGTGGCGTCGGTGACCCCGAGCAGGGAGTCCCCTGATCCGGGACTCACGTCCCTCGCTCGTCTCGGTCACCGGTGGTTGATCGGCACCGGACTCGCTGTGCGTCACGGGCTGTTCGGGTTCCCCTCCTGCCGCGGACACTGCCAGCACCGGCGCCCTAGCAGGCCGGTGCGGGGGGACGACAGCGAACCGCGGTACGGAAACCGTACGAGGTGTGGAGTTCGGGCGGAACCCGTTGACCCGGATCAGCCCGCTGTGCTACTGCTCCCGTGATCAGCGCGCGGTGCTCCCGCTCGGTGTCCCCGAGGCGTCGTCCGCGTCGCCGGGTGCCACCGCCCGCGACCACGCAGAGTCGGCCGCCGTGCTGGTGTCCGCCGGCTCCGGCGTCAGCACGAGCCCCGACCCGGAGGTGGCCGAGGCGTAGAGGTCCTCGAGCCAGCTGCGGTTGATCGACGGCACCCGGCTGCCGGTGAACTTGAAGTGCAGGCTCACGTCGGGGTGCAGCCAGATCGTGCTGCGACCGTTGCCGTGGACGACGTCGTCCTTCCACGAGAACGCGAAGCGGTGGTCACGCCGGAGCATGTTGACGATGACGATCTGCAGGTGCGTGAGCGCGCGGTCGTCGATCCGCAGGTCGAGCGGTCGGCCGTCGTAGATGAGCTGCCCCATGGCTCCTTCTACTCCTGCGCTCCGGTGTGCGCGAGACCAGACGCCCAGGTGGTGATGGTGCGGTCGAACCAGACGGCGTCGACGTTGCGCTCCCAGGCGTGCTCGGCCGGCTTGCTGACCGCCAGGGTCACCGTGCCGGGGTGGGCGTCGGCGAACTCCTGACTGGCCGAGAACGGCACCGTGGTGTCGCCGGTGGAGTGGATGAGCAGGGTCGGTGGCAGCTGTCGGGGTGCGCGCAACCAGGACAGCGCGCGCACGTCGACCGGCGACCGCAGCCCCACCGTCCGGCAGAGGACCGGCGTCGCCATCGCCCCGAGGGCAGCGCCCACCACAGGGCCGGGCAGCCCCGCGCGACGGGCCTGGGACCGGACGGTGACGGCCCAGTCCAGTGCCGGGGCGACGAGCACGATCCCGGCCAGGCAGCCACGGTGCGCCGAACGGGCGAGGAGTTCGTGTGTGATCGTCGCGCCCATCGACCACCCCACGATGACGAGCCGTTCGGCGCCGTTCGCGACGGCGTGGTCGAGCGCCACTTCGACGTCCGCCCACTCGCGAGCTCCGAGGTGTGAGGCCCGGCCCTCCCACGGTGCCTCGCCGTCGCCGCGGAACGACGGGACGATCGAGGTCCAGCCGAGTTCGAGCGCCGCGGGGACGGTCCGGAGCGCGGTGACCCGGGTCGTCCGGATCCCGTGCACGTGGACGGCCCAGGTGCGGGCGGCCACGGGGTCGGGGCGCCCAGCGCCGCCGGGCCCCGGCCGCACCACCCACGCGGGCGCCGGCCCCACCGGCGTCGGCAGCGACACCTCGGACCAGTCGACCTCCATCGCCGCCGGGTCCGGGTGCACGTGCCCGCTCCACCGCACCCGCGACGACACGGCGCCGGTCGTCCGCACCACGGCCCGGCGCACGAACCCGGCGGCTTCGTCGACCTCGAGCACCGGCCCGACGGTGGTGTGCCCCGGGCCGTCGTGCCACAGCCCGTACTCCCCCGGCCGCACGGTGTCGTCGGTGATCGGCAGCCGGACGGAGTCCGCGTCGGACTCGAGCACAGGCGTCCACCGGTCGCCACCGGGCAGCACGATCCTGCCGACGACCTTCCGCAGGACGACCAGGACGACCAGCCCGATCAGACCCACCGCCGCCAGCACCACGAGCGCTCCGAGCACCCACCACACGATCGTCACGCCGTCATCCTCCGAGGCTCCGGGTCAGGGTCCGTTCGGCCGACCGCACCTGCGCGAGTTCGGCGTCGTCGAGGGTCCGGCCCTGCACCTCGGCGTCGCGGATCGCGATCACCAGGTCGTAGGTCCGGGCCTGCGGGTCCCCCGGCCGCTCGACCGCCCGCACGGCGTGCCGACGGGCGATGCGGCGCAGGCGTCGGTGGTGCCCGCGGTGGCGCAGGTCACGGCCCCACCGCCGGAACGTCAGCGAGGCCATCGCCACGACGATGAGCACGATGCCGAGGTAGAACGGCGGGTCGAAGGCCAGCCGCAGGCCGTCCCGCACCCCGGCCGGGAAGAGTCCGAAGTGGTCGGCGGTGAGCGAGGCGACCTCGTCGACGCTCGCCGCGACGACCAGGGCGAGCCCGACGCGGAACACCACGAGTGCCACCGGGTTCTGCAGCACGCCACGGCGCAGGGTCGTCGCGGCGATCATCCCCACGCCCACCATGTACACCGTCCCGTAGAGCCACATCGGGGTCTGCTCGATCTCGCGCACGATGAAGTGGAAGTCGGTCCCGCCGCGCTCCTCGACCAGCAGGAACGGCACCGTGAAGGCCACGACCACGACGAGCAGCGCCACCGGCCTGGCGAGCACCGGGCGCTCCGGCAGGTCGTCGGTGCTCGCGCGCAGCATCAGCCAGAACGCGACGGTCGCGCAGACGTTCTGCACCAGGTTGATGAGGTTCGAGCCGCCCAGGGCACCGTCGAGCACCGGCTGCGGCACGACGCTGCCGAGGGTCAGGAGCCCCAGCGCCCCGACGCCGGTGGCACCCCAGGCCGCCCGACCACGGGGGTTCCGCAGCACGTACGGCGTGCGGGCGAGGAAGATCAGCGCCGCGAACCAGAAGGCCGCGGCGTGCAGGACGGCCATCAGCCGTAGGCCCGCTCGTCCGCGCCCGTGGCCCCGGCGAGCAGGACGGTCGCGAGCTCGTAGGCGAACCGTTCGGCGAAGTGCTCGTCGTCGTCGGAGATGCTCACGAGCCCGGAGTCGGCGTCGAGCGCGCGACGGCAGACGTGGCCCCCGGCGGCGAACTCGGCGACGGACGACGCGGTCGGTGTGCCGACGTCGCCGTGCACCAGGTGCCCGAGCTCGTGCAGCACGCAGTGCATGCGGTAGAGCGGCGGTGCGTCGGCCGGTACGAGCACCAGGTTCTCGTGCTCGAACTGCGACACGAGCGCGGTGAGCGGACCCCAGCTCGGCCCGTCGACGTCGACGACGCGTGTGGGCTTGCCGACCATCCGACCGACGCCGGTCACCACGTCGGACAGCTGTGGCGCACGGGGCAGGGTGGCGACGAGGGCACGGACGGCACCGGACGCACCCAGCTGCTCCGCCATCGCCCCTCCGATCTCCGCGGCAAGACTACCGGCAGGTCCCCCTTGTGGACGAGACCGGCCGGACGTAACCTACAACCAAATGGTTGTACGAATCGAACTGTCCGACGCCGAGGTCGACCGGGTGTTCCACGCACTGGCCGACGCGACCCGTCGTGACATCGTCCGGCGCACGCTCGTCGGGTCGTCGTCCGTGAGCGAGCTCGCGGACGCCTACTCGATGTCGTTCGCCGCCGTCCAGAAGCACGTCGCCGTCCTCGAGGGAGCCGGACTCGTGAGCAAGGAGGCCCGCGGCCGCACCCGCATCGTGCGCGCCGAGCCGGAGCAGCTCGACCGGATCCGTGATCTCCTCGACGCCTACGGCCGCCTCTGGCACACCCGGATGGACCGCCTCGGCGACGTGCTCGACGGCGACGCGTCCGGACACCCAGCACCAGACGACACCCGACGACACCAGGAGCGATGATGCCCACCACGTCCGTCCACACCGATCCCGACACCCTCTCGATGACCCTCGTCGCCGAGTTCCCCGTCCCCGTCGAACGCCTCTGGGCCGCCTTCGCCGACCCGCGCCAGCTCGAGCGGTTCTGGGGACCGCCCGGGTTCCCCGCGACCTTCACGACGTTCAACCTGCGCCCCGGCGGCCGCGCCGACTACCGGATGACGTCTCCGCAGGGCGAGCGGTTCCACGCCGTCTGGCAGGTCACGGAGGTCGACGAGCACCGTCGCATCGTCTTCCGCGACCTGTTCACCGACCCGCAGGGCACGGTCGACGAGTCGCTCCCCACCAGCGAGACCGTGTTGTCGTTCGGGCCGGCGGACGACGGCTCTCGGGTCACCGTGGTGTCCTCGTTCGCCTCGACCGCCGACCTCGACGCGATGCTCGAGATGGGCATGCTCGAGGGCTACCAGCAGGCGTTCGGCCAGCTCGACCGGGTGCTCGCCGACCTGCGCGAGTGGGCCCTCGGTGCGGGCACCGAGACCGAGGTCCTCGACGACACCCACGTCCGGATCACCCGGGCGTTCGCGGCACCGCGGCACCTGCTCTGGCGGGCGCACACCGAGCCCGACCTGGTGCGCCGGTGGCTGCTCGGCCCCGACGGGTGGGAGATGACGGTGTACGAGAACGACCTGACCCCGGGCGGCGTGTTCCGGCAGGCCTGGGCGCCGACGGGTGACACCGAGGGCGAGCCCTTCGGGTTCGAGGGCGAGAACCTCGTCGTCGAACCGGAACGCCGGATGGTGTCGACCGAGCGCATGACCGGGGCGCCCTTCCCACCGAACACGAACGACCTGCAGTTCGACGAGGACGACGGCGTCACGCTCATGACGCTGCTCGTCACCTACCCGGACCGGGAACAGCGGGACATGATCCTCGCGACCGGCATGACGGAGGGCATGGAGGCCAGCTACCAGCGGCTGGAACGCGAGGTCCTGTCCGCAGCGTGACCAGCAGACGGACGGGAGGCCCGTGGCGGCGCCGCCACGGGCCTCCCGTCCGTCCCGAGCAAGCGACAGATCCCGGCGCACGATCCGGCTCCGGTCCCCGAGAGCGACAGATCCCCGCGGATGTTCCGCGGGGATCTGTCGCTTTCGCGAGGGGCTGGTGGGCGCAGGCCGGCTACTCCGGCTGCGCCGACGCTTCGTAGTGCCGAGCGCCGCCGCGCACGCCCGCGAAGCGGAACGGCGCGGTCGTGACGCGCGGACGCTCGACGTCCTCGCTGGTGGCGGCACCCGCGGCGTGCAGCGCGCGGTACGCGTCGACCGTCAGCGGGACCCGCGCCTCGAGCAGCGACCGCACGCGACCCGCACGGCGGTGCTCGCGGTAGTCGGGCCGGACGGTGCCGGTGATGAGCTCACCGACGCTGCCGGAGCCGTAGCTGAACAGGCCGAGTCGCTCCCCCGCCAGGTCGTCGTCCAGGTCGAGCAGTGCTGCGAGCCCGATCCAGAGCGACGCCGTGTAGGTGTTGCCGGTCTGCCGGTTGTAGGTGAACCCGATCGCCAGGTCGGCCTCGTCGAACGGTGCGCCGACGTGCTGCGTGAGCTTGCGGTGCGCCTTGATCGCCATCTTGGTGAAGGGCTGGTGGTGCACGAACCGGGCGATGTCGTCGTACGCGGGGCCGCCCTGTTCCGCCAGGTCGTCCCAGGCACCGACGAACGCGTTGACGTACGCGCTCACCGAGAGCCGACCGTCGACCAGCGCGGTGGAGCGGTCGTTCGGGCGCCAGAAGTCGTCGACGTCCGCCGTGTAGACGCCCGCCGCCGGCTCGATCTCGATCAGGTCGGGGTCGGCGGACACCAGGATCGCGGCGGCACCGGCACCCTGGGTCGGCTCGGCAGGGGTGTCGACGTCGTACCGGGCGACGTCGGCGGCGATGACGAGCACCCGCTCGTGCGGGGCGCGCGCGACGATGCCGAGTGCGAGCTGCACCGCGGCCATCCCGCCGTAGCAGGCCTGCTTCAGCTCGACCACGCGGACGGCCTTCGGCAGCCCGAGCAGGCCGTGCACGTACACGCCGGCGGCCTTCGACTGGTCGACGCCGGACTCGGTGGCGAACAGCACCGTGCGGATGCCCTCGACGCTGTGCCGGTCGATGAGCTCCTTCGCGGCGGCGGCGCCCATCGTGACGATGTCCTCGTCGGGAGCGGGCACGCTGAAGGCGTCCTGCCCGATGCCGACGTGGTACTTCGCCGGGTCGACGCCGAGCCGCTCGGCCAGGTCGTCGAGCTCGAGCACGTGGTGCCCGGTCGCGATCGCGATGTCGTGGATGCCGACGCCGGTCATGCGGCACCCCCTGCGGGCTTCGTGCCGCGGCGTTCCATGGCGACGTGGGCAGCCATCAGCTCACCCGGGTTGGTCTGTGCGGCGAGGAGCGAGAGCTCCCCGCACAGGACGGTCGCGGCGCACAGGGCGGCGAGGCGGCGGGCGTTCCCGCCCGGCTCACGCTCCTGTCGGCAACCGAGGCGCATCAGGGCGTCCTCGACGACGGGCAGGTCCCCGCCCTTGCCGTTGCCGACCGTGCCGACGATCAGGTGCGGCAGCGAGGTCGCGAAGTACAGGTCGCCGTCGCGGTCCTCGGCGCTCGTGATGCCCTGCGAGCCCTCGACGATGTTGGCGGCGTCCTGCCCGGTGGCCAGGTAGAAGCCGAGCAGCATGTTCGCGTAGTGCGCGTTCGCCGAGCGGATGGCCCCGGCGATCGTCGACCCGATCAGGTTCTTCGCGATGTTCAGCTCGACGATGCGCGCGGTGCTCGACCGCAGGCGCTTCTCGACGACCTCGCCGGGGATCACGATCTCGGCGATGGTGTTGCGGCCGCGGCCACGGATGCCGTTCACCGCGGTGGCCTTCTTGTCGGTGCAGAAGTTGCCCGAGACCGAGACGTACCGCAGGCCCGGCTGCCAGTCCAGGATCGCCGGCAGCAGCTTGTCCGCCGCCTGCGTGACCATGTTGTGGCCGGAGGCGTCGCCGGTGGTGAACGCGAAGCGCAGGAACAGCAGGTCCCCGACGATCTCCGGGTGCACCTCGATGAGCTTGGCGAACCGGCTCTGCCCGGACACGATCGCGGCGAGCTCGTCCTGGCGCGCGAGGATCTGCCCCGCGGCGACGTGGGCTGCTGCGGCGCTGTCGGCACGGACCACGACGGAGCGGGTCATGCGCTCGTCGACGACGGTCGCGACGATGCCGTCCTCGACCATCCGCGAGATGCGGGCGCCGCGGCCGACGGACGGCCAGAGCGGCGACTCGTAGGTGGCGAGGGGGACCTCGTGCTCCCCCTGCACGGCGTTGCCGCTGACGCGGATCGGGCCGACCCACTTGGTGGGGATCGGTGTGAGCAGGTCACTCATCGAGGGCTCCTTCTGGTGCTCGCACCGCGACGCTGAGGTGTCTGATGTCGTGCGCCTCCCAGGCGCGGTGGATGCCGGCGGGGTCGGTGTCCGCCGGGACGAGCGCGATGCCGCAGTCGCCGCCGCCGGCCCCGGACGGCTTCGCCGCCCCGCCCGCCGCCTCGACGACGTCGCACAGGGTCGCGAGCCGCTCGGTCTCGATCTTCGACCCGACCGAGTCGCCGAGACGCTGCAGCAGCCCACGGGCGCGTCGGAGGGCACCGAGCGTGCGCTCGGCGTCGCCGGTCTGGAGGCCCGTGGTCAAGTCGTCGACGGCGCTGCGGCTCTCGTCGAGGAACGCCTGGTACCCGCCGTTGCGGTGCCGACGCACCACGTCGACGAGCTTCGTGGTGGACGCGGGCGAGCCGGTCCAGCCGACGAGCAGCTGCAGGTTCTCGGGGGCGGGCAGCCGCTGGACGTCGAAGCCGTCCCACGCGTCGGTGTCCGTCAGGATCGCGGACACGGCGTGGTCGCCGAGCATCGCGGCGAGGCGCTCGCGGTCCGGGGCGCTGTAGCGCAGCCAGCCGCCGAACGTGCTCGCGGCGAGGTCGCCGCCGGAGGCCCGCGGGTTCACCCGGATGGTGGCGAGCAGGGCGACCTGGAAGCGCTGGCGCTGCGTCAGGCCGATGCCGTAGAAGCGGTCGAGGGCGCCGACGGTGGCGACGGTGACCGCGGCCGAGGACCCGAGTCCGAACTTCCGGCCGCTGGCGTCGTCGAGCTGGCTCTCGATGCGCAGGTCGTGGAACCGCGGGGCGATGCCGTGCTCGGCGCGGAGCTTCTCGACCAGGTCGATCGTGGCCATCACGTAGTCGTAGGGGTGGTGCTCGCGGTCGAGCGCCAGGCCGTCCTCGGCACGGGTCCACGTGAGCGGCAGGTGCCCGTACTCCTCGGAGTGCACGCTGCCCGCGCCGTGGCCCTCGCGCACCTTCGCCGTGATGGCGCGGTCGAGGGCGATCAGGACGGACGGCTGGCCCGGCTCGACGACGGCGTACTCGCCGGCGACGAACAGCTTGCCGTGTGCACGGAACTCGATCACTGCGCGGACTCCTTCTGGTCGGGATTGCTCCCGATCTCTTCGGAGCGGAGCACCCGCGCGGCAGGTCCGGTGCCGGACTCGATGACGTCCCCCAGCGACGCGAGCGCCCCGGCGACGGCCGCCCGGTCCTGCGGCTTCGTGAGCACGACGACGTTCGGGCCCGCGTCGGCCGTGGCGTAGGCCTCGGTGCCGCCGGCACGCAGCTCGGCGACGGCGTCGAACACGGCGACGCTGCGGGCGTTGAGGTAGCGGATCGGCGGGAACGCGCCCTCGATCGTCGCGTGCATCCGGAGCGCGTTGCTCTCGGTGATCTCGCCGATGCGGGTGAAGTCGCCGGCCGCGCAGGCCGTGAGCATGTCGCCGACGGTCTCGGTCGTCGAGGTCACCCAGGCCGGGTAGAAGGGCGACGTCGCGATGGTGCGGCGCATGGCCTCGCGCGACCCGATCGGCTTCGGGCCGGCGTCGATCGTGACCACGACCATCGCCATCGGCGGGGCCGGGATCGGCTCGGCGAAGGAGCCCTGGTCGTCGCCGGCGTGCCAGACGGCGACACCGCCGGGGATCGAGCGCGTGGCCGAGCCGGAACCGCGACGGGCCAGACGGGACAGGTCGCGCGGCGACAGGTCGAGGCCGTAGGCCGCGGCGGCGGCGGTCGCCAGGGCGGCGAAGCCGGACGCGCTCGAGGCCAGCCCGGCACCGGTCGGTACGGTGTTCTCGGACACCACCGACGCCCGCTCGGACGACCCCGCGAGCTCGCGCACCAGGTCGAGGAACTGCTGCACGCGCACCAGCGCACCGTCGTCGACGACGTGACCGTTCAGCGTGAACGCATCACGGGCCTCCCGTCCGCCGTCCACCGTGACGGTGGTCGTCGTCGGGAACACGTCGAGCCCCATCGAGACGCTGCCCGTGGCGGGCAGCGCGAGCTGCGCGTCCGCCTTCCCCCAGTACTTGACGAGGGCGATGTTGGGGTGCGCGACGGCGGTGGCTGTCAGCAAGCGCGGGCTCCGATCGTGGTGGTCCAGGTGGCTGCGGCCCCTGCGCCGCGGAGTGCGGCCGCGATGCGGTCCGCGTGGTCGTCGTCCGCGGCGAGCGCGAGGACGCACCCGCCCCGCCCGCCGCCGGTGAGCTTCGCGCCGAGGGCGTCCGCAGCACGTGCGGCGTCGACGAGCCGGTCCAGGTCGTCACTCGACACGTCGAGTGTGCTGAGCAGGTCGTGCGCGGCGTCCATGGTGGCACCCAGAGCCTGGGCATCGCCGTCCTCGAGTGTCCCCCGTGCCCGACGGGCGAGCGCACCGATCCGGTCGATCACGGCGCCGACACCGACCGGGTCCTGGTCGTGGCGGGCGCGGACGGCCGAGACGGCCTCGCGGGTGTGCCCGGGAACGCCGGTGTCCGCGACGACGAAGGTGAACCGGGCGCCGAGCGTGACGGGTTCGATCTGCCCGCCCTCGAACCAGACCGGCGCGGACGCGACGACGCCCCGGGCGTCGAGGCCGGACGGTCGGCCGTGGGCGACGCGTTCGCACTCCTGGATGAGCTCGTGGTGGGTCTCGACGTCGAGGGTCTCGCCCAGGGCGTCGGCGACGGCTGCGGTCACGGCGGCGGCGACCGCGGCGCTCGAGCCCATGCCGCGGGCGGTCGGGACCTCGCTGTCGACCCGGACGTGGAAGTGGCGGTCGGTGACCCCGAAGTGGCGCAGGGTCGCGGTGACGGCGGTGACGGTCGGCATCACGGCCGCGGGTGCGAGGTCGAGGGGGCCGGTGTGCACGGTCGACTGCAGGCTGTGACCGGGCTGCTCGGCGTCGGCGGCGACCGGGGTGACCGTCGCCACGACCCGTGCGTCGAGCACCGGCAGGACGAGAGCGGGTGCGCCGTAGACCACGGCGTGCTCACCGATCAGGATCGTCTTGCCGTGGGACGACGCCGATCCGTTGCCGGGGGTCGTGGTGTTGTCGAGGTCGCTGCTGCTCATCTTGGGTCACGTCAGCCTAACCGTCCGGGTCGTCGGCGTGTTCGTCGTGCGCTGCGGGCGGACCTGGGACGCCGTTCCGCTAGCGCGGCGCACCATCGGGGTCCGCCCACGACGAGGAGCCGCGATGCCGCACGCCTTCCGACCGGACCGGCCGCGCCCGGTCCGACTCGACGTGCTTGCCCGAGCGCTCGGTGTCGACGGTCCCGGTGCCGGCGCGGTCCCGGTGGCCGGCCTGGCGCTCGCCACCGACGAGCTCCGGCCGGGGATGCTGTTCGCCGCGCTCCCCGGCCGCGTCGCACACGGCGCGCAGTACGCCGAGGTGGCGCGCGACGCCGGTGCCGCCGCGGTGCTGACGGACCCCGACGGGCAGGCCGCGGCGCGACGGAGCGGGCTGCCGGTCGTCGTGGTGCCGGAGGTCCGTGCACGCCTGGGCGCCGTCGCACGGCTCCTCGCCGGCACGGAGTCGCTGCCGTTCCCGCTGTTCGGGGTGACCGGCACGAACGGCAAGACCTCGACGGTGCACCTGCTCGACGCCCTGATGCGTCGGCTCGGGTGGCGGTCGGCGATCAGCAGCACGGTGGAGCGCCGTGTCGACGACGAGTCGCTGCCGAGTGCGCTGACGACACCGGAGGCCCCGGAACTGCACGCGTTCCTGGCACGCGCCGCCGAACGCGGGGTCGACGGTGCCGCGCTCGAGGTGAGTGCGCAGGGCCTCTCCCGCCACCGCACCGACGGCGTCGTGTTCGACGTGGCGGGGTTCACCAACCTGTCGCACGACCACCTCGACGACTACGCGGACATGGACGAGTACCTGGCGGCCAAGGCCCTGCTGTTCACGCCGGCTCGGTCGCGCGCCGGCGCGGTGTCGCTCGATTCCCCTGCCGGTCGCCGGATTGTCGAGCGGGCGACGGTCCCGGTCACGACGATCTCGACCGAACCCGCGGCCGGGGCCGACTGGACCGTCCTGGTGCGGGAGCAGCGGCCCGACGGAACCCGGTCGACCCTGACCGCACCGGACGGCACGACGTTCGACCTGGACCTCCCGCTGCTCGGCGTGCACATGGCGGCGAACGCGGGGCTGGCGGTGGCGATGCTCGCGACCGCCGGGGTGCCCGTCGCAGCACTGCTCGACGCGACCGAGGGCCGTCTCGACGTCGTCGTCCCCGGGCGGATGGCGGACGCATCGGCGGCGACCGGCCCTCGCGTCTTCGTGGACTTCGCGCACACCCCGGACGCGTTCGCGAAGAGCCTGCAGGCGGTGCGGGCGTTCGCACCGGGCCGGGTCGGGATCGTCCTCGGCGCGGACGGCGACCGGGACCCGAGCAAGCGGTCGGCGATGGGCGCGGGGGCGGCCGAGGCGGCCGATGTCGTCATCGTGGCCGACCACCACCCGCGGTTCGAGGACCCGGCCCCGATCCGGGCGGCGATCCTCGACGGTGCGCGGGCGAGCGGGCACGAGGCGCTGGTCGTCGAGGAGCCGGACCCGGCGCGGGCGATCCGCCGGGCGATCGCCGAGGTCGGTGACGACGGGGTCGTGTACTGGGCCGGCCCGGGCCTGACCGACTACCGGGACGTCCGCGGGGTGCACGTGCCCTACTCGTCGTTCCGGGATGCCCAGGCCGCACTCGCCGAGGCGGGGCACCTGCCCGGCGCCCGCTGTGAGCTCGCCTGCGAACCGTCGATGTAGGTTGCACACAACTTGGTTGCGTGACAGTGTGGACGCATGCCCGTGACCGACGAGATGGTGTGCTTCTCCCTCTACGCGGCGTCCCGCGCCACCACGCAGGCGTACCGCACGATGCTCGAACCCTGGGGTCTGACGTACCCGCAGTACCTGGTGCTCGTCACCCTGTGGGTCGAGGGCGACCAGACCGTCTCGAGCCTCGGGGAACACCTGCAGCTCGATTCCGGCACCCTCTCGCCGCTGCTCCGCCGCATGGAGCAGAGCGACCTGGTCCGCCGAGAGCGCCGCAGCACCGACGAGCGCGTCGTGACGGTGACCGTCGGCGAGCGCGGCCGCGAACTGCGCTCCGAGCTCAGCGGCATCCCCGCGCGCATCGCCGCCGGGATGGGCCTGGCCGACGAACGTGCCGCCGCCGAGCTCATCGCGACGCTGCACCGGCTGACCGAGACGATGCACGCGGCGGCCGACCCCGAGCGCGACGCCACCGGCGCTGGCGCCGTTTCGCGCTGAGCGACGCCTCACGCCCACGTGCGCCCGTGGACTGTCGCTGAGCGCGAGAGCACGCCGCACGCGAGCACCCCAACGCACCGCCCACCAACGCAGTGCGCACCAACTTCACGATCCGCCCCACAAGGAAGGAACCCCATGGAAACCCTCTACACCGCCGAGGCCCTGGCCACCGGCGAAGGCCGCAACGGCCACGTCGCCACGAGCGACGGCACGGTCGAGTTCGACCTCGCCATCCCGAAGGAGATGGGTGGCTCCGGCAACGGTGCCAACCCCGAGCAGCTCTTCGCCGCCGGCTACGCCGCGTGCTTCCACTCCGCGCTGCAGGGCGTCGCCCGCAGCCAGAAGGTGAAGATCACCGACTCGTCCGTCGGCGGCCGCGTGTCGATCGGCCCGAACGGCAACGGTGGCTACCAGCTCGCCGTCATGCTCGAGGTCGTCATCCCCGGCCTGGAGCACGACCAGGCCCAGGCCCTCGCCGACGCGGCCCACCAGGTCTGCCCGTACTCGAACGCGACCCGCGGCAACATCGACGTCACCATCGTCGTCTCGGAGGACTGACCCATGAGCACCACCACCCCCACGACCATGCGCGCCGTCGTCCACGAGACGTTCGCCGAGCCCGCCGACGTCCTCGAGGTGCAGGAGCGCCCCGTCCCGACGCCCGGCGCCGGCGAGGTCCTCGTCCGCACGGTCCTCTCCCCCATCCACAACCACGACCTGTGGACCGTCCGCGGCACCTACGGCTTCAAGCCGGAGCTCCCCGCCGCATCGGGCACCGAGGCACTCGGTGTCGTCGAGGCACTCGGCGAGGGCGTCACGAACCTGCAGGTCGGCCAGCGCGTCGCCGGCGGTGCCTTCGGCGTATGGGCCGAGTACTACACCGCGAACGCCGCCGGCCTCGTGCCGGTGCCGGACGCGATGTCCGACGAGGCCGCCGCCCAGCTCGTGTCGATGCCGTTCAGCGCCATCAGCCTGCTGCACTCGCTCGACCTGCACGAGGGCGACTGGATCATCCAGAACGCCGCCAACGGTGCGGTCGGACGCATGGTCGCCCAGCTCGGCGCGGCCCGCGGCATCAACGTGATCGGACTCGTCCGTCGCGCCGCCGGTGTCGACGAGCTCCGCGAGCAGGGCATCGAGCGCATCGTCGCCACGGACGCCGACGACTGGCAGGACCAGGTCGCCGCGATCACCGGTGGCGCCCCGATCATCGCCGGCGTCGAGTCGGTCGGTGGCAAGGCCGCCGGCGACATCGCGTCCGTTCTGGGCGAGAACGCCACCCTCGTCGTCTTCGGCGCGATGGCGTCGCCGACGCTCGAGATCCCGTCGGGCAAGGTCATCTTCGGCCAGCTCACCGTGAAGGGCTTCTGGGGCTCCGTCGTCAGCAAGACGATGCCGGCCGAGACGAAGGGGCAGCTCTTCGGTGAGCTCATCACCCGCGTGCTCGACGGCTCGCTGACGCTCCCCGTCGCCGAAACATTCGCCTTCGAGCAGGTCCGCGACGCCGTGCGCGCCAGCGACACCGCCGGCCGCGTCGGCAAGGTGCTCCTGCGCCCGTAGCGCGACCACAGAACGGACGGGAGGCCCGGTGCCAGCTGGCACCGGGCCTCCCGTCCGTCTGCGTGCTTCGTCACACACACCGAGTGAGCAGAAGACGTCGGGTGCCCTGGGGCGACCCGACGTCTTCTGCGCACTCGGTGCGGTGTGGTGCGGACTAGCGGCGCGACGCCTTCACGGGGACGGTGAAGATGTTGCCGGTGGTGACGCCCTCCTCGACCTCTTCGAGGGTGCGACCGCGGCTCTCCGGCACGAACTTCCAGATGAAGAGCAGCGCCAGCAGCCCGACGACCCCGAACCCGAAGAAGGTCCCGGTGATGCCGGTCGCGGCGACGATCGTCGGGAAGTACAGCCCGAGGAACGCGTTCGCGATCCAGAGGCAGAACACCGAGATGCCCATGCCGAGCGCACGGATCTGCGTCGGGAAGATCTCGGACAGCACGACCCACACCGCGATGTTGAGGAAGGTCTGCATCGAGCCGACGAACGCGACGACCAGGAACAGGATGACCCACGGGCGAGCCGGGTTGCCCTCGGGCAGCGCCACCGACGCGATGCCGATGAGGAAGTGGCAGATCGTCGTCAGCGTGAACCCGAGGATCAGCGTCGTGCGGCGGTTGATCTTCTCCATGTTGTACAGCGCGATGACGCCACCGATCACGGCGATCACGCCGGGGGCGATGTTCGCGATGAGGGCGGCCGACGCCTGGAACCCAGACTCGATGAGCACGGTCTGGCCGTAGTACATGATCGAGTTGATGCCGGTGAGCTGCTGCGCGACGCCGAGCCCGGCACCGATGAGCACGATGCGGATGAGCCACTTGTTCCCGCGCAGCGTGTGCCAGCCACTGACGCGCTCGACCTTCGCTTCGAGGTCGTTGCTCCGCTTGATGTCGTCGAGCTCGGCACGGGCCCGATCGGTGGTCCGGACCTGCTCGAGGACCGAGAGCGCCTCGTCGTAGCGGTCCTTCGACGCGAGCCACCGCGGCGACTCCGGCACCCGGAGCATCCCGACGAACAGCGCGATCGCGGGGAGCGCACAGACGGCCAGCATGACGCGCCAGACGCCGTTGCCCTCACCCCACACGTTGCCGATGATCGCGTTGACCACGAACGCGGCGAGCTGACCGATCACGATCATGAGCTCGTTGCGGCCGGACAGCGACCCGCGGATCTCGTACGGCGCGAGTTCGGCGAGGAACACCGGCACCACCGTGGATGCGCCACCCACCGCGAGGCCGAGGAGCACACGACCGATGACGATGACCTCGAACGTCGGCGCGAACACGCAGATCAGCGTGCCGACGAAGAACGTGACGGCGAGCAGGATGATCGTCTTGCGGCGACCCCAGCCGTCGGCGATGCGGCCACCGAGCATGGCGCCTATCGCGGCACCGAAGAGCAGCGAGCTGGTGACGACACCCTCGGTGAAGTTCGTGAGGCCGAGCTCGGCCTTCATCGGGTTCAGGGCACCGTTGATGACACCGGTGTCGTACCCGAAGAGCAACCCGCCGAACGTGGCGACGAGGGCCAGCACACCGAGTCGTCGGCGGTGCGGCCCGGTCCCCAACGGGGGCAGTGCGACAGTCGGGGCTGTCGGTTTGATGTCGACCATTCGGTGACTCCTTCGTCGGTGATCGCGCGTCAGTGCGTGGACCGATCGTAACCCGAATCCATGTCCTGTCAATTGGACATTCTGTCGTCAGGTCGTTTGGATCGGTCCACAGAAGGCCTGATGAGGACGGGAGCGGTCCAATCCGCGGATCGGGCTCAGCGCTCGTCGTCGACGGGGCCGTCGCCCAGGACGTCCCCCAACGAGGCCATGTCCGCGCCGTGGTCGGTGTAGCGCCGGACGGTCCGTCGAGCCGCTGCGCTCGCGGCACCGGACAGCGCCGGGTTGCGTCGCGCGGCGTCGGCCACCCGGCCCGCGTGCCCCGCCGTCGAGAGCAGCACGTTCGCCAGTGCTCGGGCGTCACCGCGCTCGGGCACCCCGGTGACCGTCCACGCCGTGCGGACCTGAGCGTCGGGGGTGACGCCACGGCGGGTGCCCATCCGGTGCCAGTCCGACAGCACGCCCTCGGTGCGCGAGGCGGCGCGGTCTGCCTCTCCCGCGCGACGGCGTGCGGCGTCACGGGCGTCGGACTCGGTGTCCGAGCCCTCGACCGTGTCGTACCGGTCGGTGAGCCCGTCGGCCCGGCGCCGGACGCTGTCGGCGCGTTCACGCGCTGCGACGTCGTCACCACCGGCCGCTGCGATGCGGGCGGCGTGCGCGGCGGCAGCCGCGGCGAGGATCTCCGAACGCTCCATGCCCTCGACCGTAGCCGCTCCGACCGACACCATCTCGCCCCCTCGGCGGCTGGACTGCGTCCCGGGACACAGTCCGCCGGCGACGACGACCGTGTGTTCGGCATCGCGTTACCCTCGAGCTGAGGGGGCATCATGAAACGGACCGGCGGAATCGCCATCGTGCTGGCGGCCGGCGTGGTGCTGTCCAGCTGCTCGCTGCTGCGGGACCGGACGGTGCCCTGCCCGCTCCCGCCTCCCCACCCGCGTCGAGCCCGACCGCGAGCGAGACCCCGACCGCGACCCCGGACGGCGAGTCGGCATCGGACCTGATCGAGGCCTCGGCGAACCCGCGCACACCGACCCCGGTGCCGACGGAGGCCGCCGCACCCGCACCGACGCTGACACCGATCCCCGCCGGGACCGTCCTGGCGCAGGGGGACGTGGCCTCGCCGAAGGGCAGCGTGCACTTCCACTTCCGGGTGGTCGCGGATGGCGACGACACCTTCACCGCGCAGTACTCCGGGATCACCTCGACGCTGCCGGTGCCGATCGGCGTCGCGTTGTTCGACCTGCCCCGTGCGGTGGGCGACGGGCTGACCTACCCCGGTGTCGGTGACCGGACCCTCGGCGGTCCGACCAGCACGGCGGCCGCGGTCGACGTCCCGTTGGACGGATCCGGGGTCGACCCGTCACACCTCGGCACCCTCGTGACCTACTCCGCCGCGGCGCCCGGGCAGGACGTCCCCGTCGAGATCTCCGCCGGCAAGGTCCTCGCGGTGTCCACCGTGCGGTGGTCCGTCCCCGCGCGGCAGACGAACGTGCACCCGAAGGACGCCGGACGGCGGGCGAACGCGACCGGGACCGTCACCGCGACCACGGCCGCCGGCTCGCCGAGGTCCTACGGCGTCGCCCCAGACGACCTGATCGGGGACGTCGCGGCGCGGTTCGGCATCACCGTCCGCGACCTGGTCTGGCTCAACGAGGGTGTCCAGGTGTTCGGCGAGGACCAGCACCTGTACGAGGGCACGTCCCTCAACCTCGACCCGCTCGCCCGCTGAGCGGGCGGCCCGGCGCCGAGCCCCGCGGCGTCGCAGCGGGCCCTCGCGAAAGCGACACTTCTCCGCGGAAGATCGGCGCGCATCTGTCGCTTTCGCAGGCCTGACGGCGGCCCGTCGGGCGCAACTGTCGCTTTGGCAGTGCCCGACACGACGGACGGGAGGCCCGTGGCGGACCCGCCACGGGCCTCCCGTCCGTCAGGTGGGGACGTGCGTTACTTCCGCAGCTCCAGGTACTTCGCGATGAGCGCCTTGGTCGACGGGTCTTGCGCGTCGAGCGCGGCCTGGTCGCCCTCCACGGCCGGCGTGACCTGCAGCGCCAGCTGCTTGCCGAGCTCCACACCCCACTGGTCGAACGAGTCGATGCCCCAGATCGTGCCCTCGGTGAACACGATGTGCTCGTACAGGGCGATGAGCTGGCCGAGGACGCTCGGGGTGAGCTCCGGCGCGATGATCGACGTGGTCGGCTTGTTACCGGGGAACGTGCGCGCCGCGACGATGCCTTCGTCGGTGGTGCCCTCGGCGCGGACCTCGTCAGCGCTCTTGCCGAACGCGAGCGCCTTGGTCTGCGCGAAGAAGTTCGCCAGGAACAGCGTGTGCACGTCGGTGCCGGGCGCGACGCCCTTGCCGTCGCCGGTCTCGTCCTTCAGCGGACGGGCCGGGTTGGCGACCGTGATGAAGTCGGCCGGGATCAGGCGGGTGCCCTGGTGGATGAGCTGGTAGAACGCGTGCTGGCCGTTCGTGCCGGGCTCACCCCAGAAGACCTCGCCGGTCTCGGTGGTGACGGGCGAGCCGTCCCAGCGGACGCGCTTGCCGTTCGACTCCATGGTGAGCTGCTGCAGGTACGCGGCGAAGCGGTGCAGGTACTGCGTGTACGGCAGGACAGCGTGGCTCTGCGCACCGAGGAAGTTCGTGTACCAGACGTTGAGCAGGCCCATCAGGACGGGGACGTTCTGCTCGAGCGGCGTGGTGCGGACGTGCTCGTCGATCGCGTGGAAGCCGGCGAGGAACTGCTCCCAGTTCTCCTTGCCGATCGCAATGACGACGCTCGTGCCGATGGCCGAGTCGACCGAGTAGCGGCCGCCCACCCAGTCCCAGAAGCCGAAGGCGTTCTCGGGGTCGATGCCGAAGGCCTCGACCTTGTCGAGCGCGGTGGAGACGGCGACGAAGTGCTTGGCGACGGCGTTCTTCTTCTCGTCGTCGGCGGCGTCGGTCAGGCCGAGCTTCTCCCACAGCCACTGGCGGGCGAGGCGCGCGTTCGTCAGGGTCTCGAGCGTGCCGAAGGTCTTCGACGCGACGATGAAGAGCGTGGTCTCGGGGTCCAGGTCCGCGGTCTTCTCGTAGATGTCCGCCGGGTCGATGTTCGACACGAAGCGGGCCTCGAGGCCGGGCTGGACGTAGGGCTTGAGTGCCTCGTACACCATGACCGGGCCGAGGTCGGAGCCACCGATGCCGATGTTGACGACGGTCTCGATGCGCTTGCCGGTGACGCCGGTCCAGGCGCCGCTGCGGACCTGCTCGGCGAAGCCGTAGACCTTGTCGAGCGTGGCGTGCACGTCGGCGTCGACGTCCTGGCCGTCGACGGTCAGGGGCGCCGCCGGCACGAGGCCCTCGGTCGCCTTCGGGCGGCGGAGCGCGGTGTGCAGCACGGCGCGGTCCTCGGTGACGTTGATGTGCTCACCGGCGAGCATGGCCTGGAAGCGTTCGGCGACGCCGGTGTCCTTCGCGACCTGCAGCAGCGCGGCGAGGATCTCGTCGGTCACCAGGCCCTTGGAGAGGTCGACGGTCAGGTCGGCCGCCTGGAAGGTGTACTGCTCGGCACGACCGGGGTCGCTGTCGAACCACCCTCGCAGGTCCGGGGTGAAGCCGGCAGCGATGCTGTCGAGCTTCTTCCAGCCTTCGGTCGATGTGGGGTCGACGGGAGCGGATTCGGTCACGGGGTCCTCCTGGATCACCTTCTGGACGTACAGCCCGCGGGTCACGCAGCGCTGCGTCGCGGACCGTCTTCGAGCGTAGTGCGCTCCGGCAGGTGGTGCGCACAGTCGGCCGGGAGGCGCGGCCCGCGTTCACTGCGCGCGTCACGCCTCCCGGCCGGACACGTTCACGGCTGCGGTCGGCCTGCCGGGTTCAGGGCTGCGGTCGGCTTGCCGGGTTCACGGGTGTGGTCGGGTTCACGGCTGCGCCGCGAAGCGACGCAGCCGCAGGCTGTTCGTCACGACGAAGACCGACGAGAACGCCATCGCCGCACCCGCGAGCACCGGGTTCAGCAGCCCCGCCATCGCGAGCGGGATCGCCGCGACGTTGTACGCGAACGCCCAGAACAGGTTGCCCTTGATGACGCCGAGCGTCGCGCGCGACAGCCGGATGGCGTCGGCCACCACGGTGAGCCGGCCGCTCACCACCGTGATGTCGCTCGCCGCGATGGCCGCGTCGGTGCCGGCCCCCATGGCGATGCCGAGGTCGGCCGCGGCCAGTGCGGCGGCGTCGTTCACGCCGTCGCCGACCATCGCGACGCTCCGCCCCTCGGCCTGCAGCCGGCGGACGGTCTCGAGCTTCGACGCGGGGGTCGCGCGGGCCTGCACCTCGTCGATGCCGACGCTCGCGGCGACCGCACGTGCGGCACCGTCGTTGTCGCCGGTGAGCAGCACCGGGTGCAGGCCGAGCGCCCGGAAGCGGGCGATCGCGTCGACGGCCTCGGGCTTCACGGTGTCGCCGACGACGACCACGCCCAGGGCCGTGCCGTTCCGGGCGACGACGACCGCCGTGCCCCCGTCGACCTCGGCACGGTCGACGGCGTCGGACAGCACCGGTGGCAGGGTGATCGACCACGAGTCGGCGAGCCAGCGGGTCGTGCCGACCAGGACGACGTCGCCGTCCACGACGGCCTGCACGCCCGCGCCGGCGGTCGCGATGAACCGCTCGGCCTCGGGCAGGTCGACGCCCCGAGCACGGGCCGCGGTGGTCACGGCGCGGGCGACGGGGTGTTCGGAGCCGTCCTCGACCGCTGCGGCGAGGCGCAGGACGACGTCCTCGGCCTCGTCGACGGCGGTGACCGACCGCAGGGTCATCGACCCCGTGGTGACGGTGCCGGTCTTGTCGAGCACGACGGTGTCGACACCGCGGGTGCGCTCGAGCACCTGCGGACCGCCGATCAGGATGCCGAGCTGCGAGCCTCGGCCGGTGCCGACCAGCAGCGCGGTGGGCGTGGCGAGTCCGAGGGCGCACGGGCACGCGATGATCAGGGTGGCGACGGCCGCGGTGAAGGCCGCGGTGACCGAGCCGCCGAGCACGAGCCAGCCGATGAAGGCCAGCACGGCGAGCGCGATGACGATCGGCACGAAGACGCCGGAGACGCGGTCGGCCAGGCGCTGCACCTCGGCCTTGCCGGTCTGGGCGTCCTCCACCAGGCGACCCATCCGGGCGAGCTCGGTGTCGGCACCGACGCGCGTGATCGCGACGACGAGCCGCCCGCCGACGTTGATCGTGGCACCGGTGACCCGGTCGCCCGGGCTGACCTCGACCGGCACGGACTCGCCGGTGAGCATGCTGAGGTCGACGGCCGAGGAGCCGTCCTGCACCAGGCCGTCACTCGGGATCCGCTCGCCGGGTCGCACCACGACGACGTCGCCCACGACCAGGGACGAGGCCGGCCCGCGGTGTTCGGCACCGTCGCGCAGGACGGTGGCGTCCTTCGCACCGAGTTCGAGCAGTGCCCGGAGTGCGGCACCGGACTGTGTCTTCGCGCGGGCCTCCATGTACCGGCCGGCGAGGATGAACACCGTCACGGCGGTCGCGACCTCGAGGTACAGGTCGGTGGCCTCGGGGTCCGTGGCGAACCACGAGAACGTCATGTGCATGCCGGTCGTGCCGGCGTCGCCGAAGAACAGGGCGTACAGCGACCACCCGAAGGCAGCGAGGACGCCGACGCTCACCAGGGTGTCCATGGTGGCGGCACCGTGCCGGGCGTTGACCCACGCGGCACGGTGGAACGGGAGCGCACCCCAGACCGCGACGGGCGCGGCGAGCGTCAGGGCGAGCCACTGCCAGTTCGGGAACTGCAGGGCCGGCACCATCGAGAGCACCACGACGGGCACCGCGAGCACGGCGGACACGACCAGGCGTCGGCGCAGCGGGCCGGTCGGGTCGGCATCGGCCGCGGGTTCGGCGTCAGCGGCGGCGGGCGGTGCCGGCACCGTGGCGCCGTAGCCGGCCGACTCCACCGCGGCGATCAGCGCCTGAGGGTCGGCGCTGCCGTCCGCGGCGACCTGCACCTGCGCCTTCTCGGTGGCGTAGTTGACGGTGGCGGTGACCCCGGGCAGCTTGCCGAGTTTCCGCTCGATGCGGTTCGCGCACGAGGCGCAGGTCATCCCGGTGATGTCGAGTTCGACGGTGCGGTCGGTCACGAGCGCACGACCTCGTACCCCGCTTCGGCGACGGCGGTGCGGAGGGCGTCCGGGTCGACGGGTGCCGTCGAGCTGACGGTGACCTCGGACGATCCGCCGGGGACGAGTCGGACGTCGACGCCCGACACCCCGTCGACCTCGGTGAGTTCCTCGGTGACGCTCATCACGCAGTGGTCGCAGGTCATGCCCTCGACGAGCAGCGTTTCGGTGGTCATGGTGTCTCCTTCTCGGTGGTGGGTCGTCAGGGTCAGGAGCGGACGAGCCGGGCGATCGCCTGGCTGGCCTCGCGCACCTTCTCGTCGGCGGCGTCCCCGCCCTCGGCGACGGCCTCGGCGACGCAGTGCGCCAGGTGGTCCTCGAGCAGCGACAGCGCGACGCGTTCGAGCGCCCGGTTCGCCGCCGAGATCTGGGTGAGGACGTCGATGCAGTACGTCTCGTCCTCGACCATCCGCGCGATCCCGCGCACCTGCCCCTCGGCGCGACGGAGTCGCTTGAGCAGGTCGTCCTTGTCGCCGATGTACCCGACGTGTTCGTGCATGTCCGCCTCCACCGTTCTCAATACGGTACCCCCCTAGGGTATTCCTTTCCTTGTCCGGTGCAACTGATGGCATGATCGGCGCATGGACCCCTCGACGACGAACGGATTCCGCCGGCTGCGGTTCTCCGACGGCGAGGGTTCCGACTACTCCGAGATCTTCACGGCCGAGTACGGCGGCTCGGACTTCGCCTCCGAGACCTTCGCCACCGACGACACCCGGTACGAGTACACGGTCGTGGGCGACGACGACCTGTCGCTGCGCACCATGCGGGCCGAGGGCGGCCGACGCGGTGGGGTCATCGGCGTGCGGGACGACCACGTGGTGTTCTGGCTCACCAAGGGCCGGCTCGAGATGCACTTCGCCGACCGCACCCGCGTCGTCGAGCCGGGCAGCCCGTACATCGCGTCGGCGTCCGAGGCCTACCGGTTCGAGTCCGACGGCACCGTCTACAACGGCGTGCACGTGTCCGACCGGTTCCTGCGGAGCGTCGGCCGCGACCTCGGCTACCGCCTGCCCGACGGCCCACTGTTGTTCGACCAGCAGGACGAGGTCGTCGCCCGGCGCGAACCCCTGCGGCACCTGATCCGTGAACTCGGGCCGGCCCTGGTCGACGACCGCGTGCTCGGGCCGATGCGGACCGCCCTGAACCGCCGGCTGGCCGTCGTCATCCTCGACACGTTCCCCATCCGGAACCGCGGCGACGACGTGCCCGTGGCGAACCGGCTCCGCGACGCGATCCGCTTCATCGAGCTGCACGCCGCAGAACGCCCCTCCGTCCGCACCATCGCCGCCGCCTGCGGACTGAGCCAGCGCGGGCTGCAGGACGTCTTCGCCCGGACACTCGACACCACCCCGCACCGCTTCCTGCGCGACCACCGCCTGGACCGTGTGCGCGAGGAGCTGCTCCGCGCGGACCGGGGTGGCCCGGTCGCCCCGGCGGACTGTCCGCTCGTGTCCTCCGGCATCGCCGCGATCGCCCGCCGCTGGGGCTTCACCAACCCGGGCCGGTTCGCCGAGACCTACCGCGACCGGTTCGGTGAGGACCCGGCCGTGACGAAGCGCGCGTCGCTGGCTGCGCAGCCGGAGGCCGGCAAGGCGTCGTGGCGTGTCCGTCGTGCGGTGTCGTACATCGAACAGCACCTCGACGACCCGCTCACGCTCGACGACATCGCGGCCGCTGCAGGGGTGCTCCCCCGACGGCTGCAGCAGCTCTTCCGCGAGGAGCGCGGCGATTCCCCCATGGCCTGTGTCCGTGCCATGCGGGCCGCTGCCGAGCGCAACGGCGCGGCCGGAAACGGCTGAAAGGCCGGACGGAACACCCCGGGGTACACACAGATCCCCGGATTTCCGGGGTTCCCTGGATTCCTCCCGAATCCGAGAAGTCGTGTGTGACGAATCTCTTCCACAGCCCGTCTCATCCGTGAACAGCAACCGCTGGGAACGCCCGGCGGGTCAACGGAAGGAACGAACATGGCTGACACCATCACCCCCACCCCGGCCACCACGGCGACCCGTGCCACCTCGCACGCCGGCACCAGCGGCGTCACCGGCAAGACCGTCATCGACGACACCGTCGTGTCGAAGGTCGCCGGCATCGCCGCCCGTGAGGTCAACGGCGTGCACTCCCTCGGCAACGGTGCAGCCCGTGCCATCGGCGCCATCCGCGACGCGATCGGCCAGCGCGACTTCGGTCAGGGCGTCAAGGTCGAGGTCGGCGAGAAGCAGGTCGCCGCGGACATCGTGATCGTCGCCGAGTACCCGGTGTCGCTCCAGCAGGTCGCCGACGGCGTCCGTGCCGGTGTCGCCCGTGCCCTCGAGCAGATCGTCGGCATGGAGGTCGCCGAGGTCAACGTGACCGTCCAGGACGTCTACATCCCGGGCGACGACGACGACAACGACGACGAGAAGAAGGAAGCCCGAGTCGCATGAGCAACTCGCTGATCGGCGCCCTCATCGGCGCAGTCCTCGCCGTCGTGGCACTGCAGTTCGGGTTCTGGGGCTTCGTGCTCGTCATCGTCTTCGGTGCGATCGGGGCCCTCGTGGCCGCACTCGCCACCGGGCGCATCGACCGCGGTGCCCTGACCGACGTGCTGACCGGACGCCGGAGCTCCCGGTGAACGCCGGCCCGGACGTCCCGGGCCGCGTCGAGATCACCGCACGCGCGCTCACATCGCTGGCGCGGGCCGTCGCAGCCGAAGGGCTCGGCGCCCCCGCCAAGCGGGTGCGCGTCGGACTCGGCGACGCGTCGGGAGCACTGTCGCTCGACATCACCGGGCCGATCGCCGCGAGCGACGACATCGTCTCCGGGTCGATCCGGATCGCGGACCAGGTCAAGGGTCGCGTGAGCGACCTGACCGGGCGCCGCGTCGGCAGTGCCCACATCGAACTCACCGGGATCGTGCGCGAGCACGAGTCCCGTGCCCGCTAGGAGGCCATCATGAGCAACGGTTCCGTCGAACGACGCATCCGTCGTCGGAGCGTGCACCGCTCCCGCTCCACAGCAGTGGCGGTGGCACTCGTCGTGCTCGCCCTGGTGGCCGCCTGGATCGGCACCGAGGCGGTGCTCAGCGCCATCGGACGCCCGCCGCTGGTCGCCGACCCCCAGACCGTGGTCGACACGGCGCTCCGTCCGGACGCCGCGTTCGTCACCATCGTCGAGGTCATCGCGGGTGTGCTCGTCGTCCTCGGCGTCGTGCTGGTCGTCCTGGCGCTCAAGCCCGGCCGCCAGCACCGATCGGTCGTCGAGCACGAGCGCGGTGCGGTCGTCATCGACGCCCGCATCGTCGCCTCCACCGCGGCGAACGCTGCAGGCATGGCGGCCGGTGTCCCCGAGGGGAACGCCTCCGCCACCGCCCGTGGCCGTTCCACCGAGGTCCGCATCGTCCCCGTCACCGGTGTGCCGGTCGACGAGGCGAGCGTCCGCGCCGCCGTCGTGGAGCGTCTGAGCGGTCTCGACGAGCGCTTCGGCCGACGCGTCCGCGTCCGGGTCGAGGAGAAGGGAACCCTCGCATGACCAAGAGCAACCGGACCCTCAACCGGATCATCCTGTTCGTCCTCGGCCTCGTCGCCGTGGTCGTCGGGATCGCGATGGGCGCGGGCGTGCTGCCCGCCGTCCAGGACGCCGTCAAGCCGTACGTCGACCTCCCCCGCAGCCTCGACGTCCCCGCGTCCGCGCTGTGGATCGTCGCCGGGGCCGCGGCCCTCGTGATCGTCCTGTCGCTCGTGTGGGTGTTCACCCGCGGTGGTGGCGGCACGTCCGTCGCCGTCCGGGAGCACTCGGGCGACGACGCGGTCACCGTCAACGTCGCACTCGTCCGGGACGTCCTCGAACACGAACTCGCGGGTGTCCGCGACGTCGTCGGCTCCCGGGTCGACACCTACCTCGTCCGCCGGCAGCGCGCCGCCCGGATCCGTGTCGCGGTCCGCCGCGGCGGGGACGCCGTCACCGTGCTCGATGCCGTCGACCGAGCCGTCGCGGTCCTCGACCGCACCCTCGGCCGTCCGGTCCCGGTGCTCGTGCACCTGACCGGCGGTACCCGCTCCGCACTCGCGAAGTCGACCCGCGTCCACTGACACCCGTCAGCCGGACGCACCCCGGGCCTCCCGGCCCACCACCACACCACCGGGCACACCGCCCACCCACGAAAGGACCCGTCATGGGACTCGACGACAAGATCAAGAACGCCGCTCAGGACCTCGCCGGCAAGGCGAAGGAAGCCGTCGGCAACCTGACCAACGACGACTCGAAGGTCGCCGAAGGCAAGAAGGACCAGGCCGCCGCGAGCGCGAAGCAGACCGGCGAGGACGTCAAGGACGTCTTCAAGAAGTAGGTCGCACGACCGCATCGGGGCACCCGTCGAACGGGTGCCCCGATGCGTCCCGCGCAGATCCCGAACGAGGAGGAACCATGCAGCACGACCCCCATGCGAACACGCAGGTCACCGAGGTGGCGCTGCCCGCAGCACTGACGGAGCCGCTGCCCGACGACGCGAGCACCGCGACGATCGTCGCGCGCACCGCGGCGGAGACCGCGCTCGGCGTGCCCGGCGTGCACCACCTCGGCGGGATCACCGCCCGTGCGGCCGACCAGCTGCGGAAGCAGCTCGGCCGCTCGGCGGGCACCGCCGGGGTGCAGGTCGACGAAGAGGACGGTGTGCTCGCCGTGCAGATCGCCGTCGTCGTCAGCTACCCGCACCCGGTGCTGGACGTCGGCGCCGAGGTCCGCCAGCAGGTGACCGCCGCGACCCGACAGCTGTCCGACCTCCGCACCTCGGTCGACGTGCGCGTCCTCGACGTGCACGGTCCGTTCGACGACGAGCAGTCCCCGCTCGGCCGCGCCGCCGAGCAGGCGACCGATGCCGTCAAGCAGGCGGCGGAGTCGACGGGCGAGGCCGTCAAGCAGGCTGCCGAGACCACCGCGGACGCCACCAAGCGCGCCGCGACGGCCACGGCGGACGTGACGAAGCAGGCCGCCGACGCCACGGCCGACGCGGCGAAGCAGGCAGCGTCCGCCACCGCGGACGCCGCCAAGCGAGCAGCCGATGCCACGGCCGACGTCACCAAGCAGGCAGCCGATGCCACCGCCGACACGACGAAGCGTGCCGTCGACGCCGCCGCCGAGACGGGCGAGCGCGTGCGTGACTCCACGTCGGAGTCCCTGGCCCGGGCATCGGAGCAGGCCGCCGATGCGGCATCGTCCGCGAAGGACGCCGCCGAACAGGCCCGCGACGTCGTCGTCGACGCGGCCGGGACGACCCGCGACCGGGCCGCCGACGCTGCCGATGCGGCGGCCGACGCTGCCGACGACGCAGCCGTCGCCGCCGATGCGGCAGCGGATGCCGCCGTTGCTCCCCGTCACCGGGACCAGCCGTGACCACCGCCTGGTCTGGAGGGCGCCGGTCCCGCGACCGGCGTCCCCGACCCCGCGGTGTCTGGATCGCCGGCGGCATCGGGGTCTTCCTGGTGCTCGTCATCTCGGTCGGCGGTTTCCTGCCCCTGGTCGGGTTCCTCGGCGGGGTCACCGCCACCACCGCCGGCCTCGTGCCGTTCCCGTTCGTCCGCGTCACCCTGATCGCCCTGCTCGGTGCGGTCGTGGTGCTCGCCCTGCTCCTGCTCGCCCTGACCCGCCGGCACACCGCCACCGCGACGACCGCCGTGGTGCTCGCCGTCCTGGTGAGCCTGGCCGTCACCCTGGTCCCCGTCGTCCTGGTCGCCGTCGGCTCCGCCGACCGCGCCGGCGATGTCTGGCCGATCGTCACCGAGCTCTGGAACCGCTTCACCGGCTGACGTCGGGCAGACGGCCACGGCCTGGAGGCCCACCCCACCCGATCCGTTCGGCCCACGCGGGTGGTCCTCGGGCCCACTGCCCGTCCGCTAGCCTCGCGACGTGAAGCGTCTCTCCCCCGGCCAGCGCTGGGTCATCGGTCTCGGCGCGTTCGCGCTCGTCTGTCTCGTCGTCGGCGTCATCGGGCTGGTCGTCGGTCTGACGAACCGGTACGGGTGCCTCTCCGACACCGACCTCTGGCCGCAGACCCGGTGCTCCGGCGACGACTCCGGGATCTTCTGGGGCAGCACTCTCGCCATCATCGGCCTGCTGCACCTCGGGGTCACCGGCCTGGCCGGTGCGCTCGTCTGGACCTCGACCCCGTCGATCGCGCCGCGTCCCGTCAAGCGTCCGACCCCGCGCGCCGGTGAGACGCACCGGGTCTTCTCGTACGGCACGCTCCAGCAGCCCCTCGTGCAGGAGTCGCTGTTCGGCGACCACGTCCCGACCACGCCGGACTCCCTGCCCGGCTGGCGGCTCGAGTGGGTGACGATCACCGACCCGGACGTCATCCGGACGAGCGGCTCGGACCAGCACCCGATCCTGCGCCGCGGCACTCCTGACGACGTCGTCGAAGGGGTGGCCCTGGCTCTCGGGTACGAGTGGCAGCTCCGCGCGGTCGACGGGTACGAGGTCGCCGACTACCAGCGCGTGCGGGTCACACTCGCCTCGGGTCGGACGGCCTGGGTCTACGTCGCAGCCGACGAAGCCTGAACCGCGGCCGCTGCGGCCAGTCGCTCGAGCCCCTCGTCGATCGACACCGACGGGGTCCACCCGAGCTCCTGCCGGGTCCGCCGCTGGTCGAACCAGTGCGCCGTCGACAGCTGCTCGGCCAGGAACCGGGTCATCGGCGGCTCGTCCTCGCCCGGTCGGACCCGCCAGACGGCCTCGACCACGGACCCCGCTGCCCGGGCGACGGCAGCCGGCACGTGCCACTGCGGGGGCCGGACGCCGGACGCCGTGCAGATACCGGCGAGCAGATCGGCGACGGGTCGGGGCTCACCGTTCGTGACCACGTAGGCGTTGCCGTGCACGCCGTCGTCCGTGACGCGTTCGAGTGCCGCGACCATGGCCGTCGCGGCGTTGTCGACGTAGAGCGTGTCGATGAGTGCAGCGCCCGAGTCGAGCAGCGGGAGCCGTCCGGCTCGGGCCCGCTCGACGATCCGTCCGACGAGCTGGGTGTCCCCCGGACCCCACACCAGGTGCGGCCGGACGGCCACGACGGCGAAGTCCGGGGCGTCGGCACCGAGTGCCAGCAGCTCCGCCGCGGCCTTGGTGCGGGCGTAGTCCCCACGCGCACGGGACGGTTCGGCCGGACCGGCGTCGGCCCCGACGAGCGACGACCCGGTGTGTGCGACCGACGGCGACGACACGAAGACGAAGCGCCCGGCGCCGGCGGCACGGGCGGCCGCCAGCAGTGCGCGGGTTCCCTCGACGTTGACCCGGGCGAAGTCGGCCGGCTCCCCGGCGAGCGACACCTTCGCGGCCAGGTGCACGACCGCCTCGACCCCGTCGACCGCGCGGGCGATCGCAGCGTCGTCCGTCATCGTTCCGGCGACGTCCTGCACGCCCGACACCCCCGAGGGACGGCGCTGGAAGGTCCGGACCTCGTGCCCGGCGTCCCGCACGGCTGCGGCGGTGGCCTGCCCGAGGAACCCGCTGGCCCCGGTGACCAGGACCTTCACGGGCGCACCATGCGTCCGCCGGACAGCACCGAGCCGGCCCAGCGGGACAACCGGGTGCGGTCGACCTTGGAGTTGTGCCGGATGTCGGTCGGCAGCACGGGCACGACGAGCACCGCGGCGAGTGGCACTCCGGCGGCGGCACGGACCGCTGCGGCGAGCGACGGCGACGCCAGCCCGGGCCGGCGCACCGCGGGGTCGGTCTCGACGACGGCCACCACCTGCTGGGTGCCGATCGGTCCGATCCCCGCGACCCCGGCACGTCCGACACCGTCGACGCCCTCGATCCGCTGCTCCGGCCCCACCGGCGTCACGACCCCGTCCGGGGTGGTGAGCACGTGCTGCAGCCGGCCCTCGACCCAGATCCGTCCCGCGGCGTCCAGGTGCCCGACGTCCCCGGTGCGGTGGCCGCGCGGGTCGTCGACGCCGAGGCGCGAGACCCGGTCGGTGCGCCAGAGCCGGTCGTAGTGGTCGCGCACGTGGGGCGCCGCGACGACGATCTCGCCGGTGACCCCTGGCTCGTCCGTCAGGGCTCCGGTCGAGCGCCCGGAACCGTCGAGCGGTGCGATGCGGACGCGGACGTTCGCTGCCGGCACCCCCACGCAGATCCCCTCGTCATCGGACCGGCCGGCGGCACGGACCCCGTCCAGGTCGACGTCCGTCATGAGCAGCCCCTCGGTCATGCCGTAGGGGGTGTGCGCGCTGGCGTTCGGCATCAGCTCGGTCGCCGCGGTGAGCAGCGCGGCCGAGACGGGAGCCCCGGCCGACAGGAACAGCCGCACGCCCTTCAGCGCCTGGCGGTCGGCGTCGGTGAGTTCCGACGCGGTCGCGACGACGTTCGCCAGGGCCGCCGGCGACAGGAACACCACGGTGGCGTCAGCCGCGGCGACCGAGGCCGCGACCGCCTTCGCCGTCAGGGTGCGCGGCGCGGTGACGTCCATGTCGGGCGCGACCGACCGTGCCCCGAGGGCCGGGCCGAGCAGCGCGAACGGTGCGAACCCGGCGACGAGGCCGGTGCCGACACCGACGTCGTACTGG
Source organism: Curtobacterium sp. MCPF17_021 (assembly GCF_003234605.2). NCBI lineage: Bacteria > Bacillati > Actinomycetota > Actinomycetes > Micrococcales > Microbacteriaceae > Curtobacterium > Curtobacterium sp. MCPF17_021. Next base: position 3,126,886 of record NZ_CP126252.1, read on the forward strand.
GTGGCCAGGGCGTCCCGGACGGCGCTGAGCTGCCCGTGCGTGTACACGACGCCCTTCGCCGGCCCGGTCGATCCCGAGGTGAAGAGCACGGCCGCGGGCGCGTCCGGCGACGGGGCCGTCGGCAGCGCCGTGCCGTGCGCGAGACGGCGGGCGCCCCGGCGGGCGACGTCGACGAGCGTGTGCTCCACGCGCAGCGCCTTCCGGGCCGGCGCGGGCAACGAGACCGTCGCGATGCGTCGCCCCGGCCAGCCGAGGGCACGCGCGGCACCGAGCCCGGGCAGCGCGCCGATGATCCAGTCCGGTCGGGCTCCGCGGACGGCCCGGGTCAGGCCGCCGAGTCCGAGTCCGGCGTCCGCGACGACGACGACCGCCCCGATCCGCACGCAGGCGTACAGGACGGCGGTCAGGTCGGCACCGGGGGTCACCAGGAGCGAGACACGGTCGCCGCTGCGGACGCCCAGGTCGTCGAGTCCGGCGGCGATCTCGTCGACCCGTCGGGCGAGCAGCCGCCACGTGATCGTGCGGGGGCCACCCGCGGCGGCCATCTCGACCAGCGCGGGTTCGTCGCGCTCGCGCAGTTCGTCGAGCCGTGCCCAGAGCGGCGGGGTGGCCGGTGCGGGCTGGCCCGGGTCCGTGGCGTCGGACTGGAGGCCCGTGGGGGCCTGCGCAGGACGGCCACCGTCCGGCAGGCGGTCACCGAGCCAGTCGAACACCGCGCCCGCCACGTCGGCGTCATCAGGCAGCAGGTGCCCGGCGCCCTCGAACCGGTGGACGTCGGCGTGCGGCACGCGTTCGGTCAGGTCGTCCAGGTAGCGCTCGAGGAACACCGGGTCGCGCGGCCCCCAGAGCAGGAGCACCGGCACGTCGAGCGCGGCGACCCCGGCGGCGATGCGGTCGAGTTCGGGGGCGCTCCGGTGCCGGGCGTCGACGGGGATGTCCGCGACGAAGCCGCCGATGCCACCGCGTCGGGCGGCACCGCGGTAGGGCGCCCGGTAGCCGTCGGCTGTCGCCCGGTCGAGCTTCGGGTGCGCGATGGCCAGGGTGGTCTCGAGGAACGCCGGGGTCACGACCGTCGCGCGGCCGAGCATCCCCGGGCCGAGGGCGAGCCGCAACGGTGCGGGGATCGGGGCGTCGTCGGGCTGGTGCACGGCGGTGTTGCACGTCATCGCGGCGGCCAGCACGTCCGGGTGGTCGACCGCCCATCCGAGCGACACGACACCGCCCCAGTCGTGGCCGAGGGTGACGACCGGTCCGGTCAGCCCGAGTTCGTCGGTCAGGGCTCCCAGGTCCGCGACGCGCTGCGCCAGTCCACGCTCGACGCCGGTGCGCTCCGAGAAGCCCATGTCGAGCTGGTCGACGGCGACCACGCGCCAGGCCGGTCCGCCGGCCCGGGCGACCTCGAGCGAGGTGCGGAGCACCGACCGCCACAGGTACGACCAGGTCGGGTTGCCGTGCACGCACAGGATGGTGCCGACCGGTTCCACGCCGAGCGCGGCCAGGGACCCGGCCGTGTCGAGGAGGTGCCAGGTGCGCGCGGCGCGATCCGTGCCTCCCGTGCCGTCTCCGGACCACGCGGGGACCGTGACCAGACGCGACCACGCCGGGTCGAGGCCGGGCAGGGAGGGCGGCTGCGTCGCCGGAGCCGTGCTCGCGGCGACGCGGGGCAGCCGGGACCTCACCAGTGGAGTTCCATCATCGCCGTGTTGATGCCGGAACCGACGCCACCCAGGAACACGCGGTCACCGCGACGGATGCCGCCGGAAGCGACCTCGTCGGCCAGGGTGATCGGGATCGACGCGGGGCCGACGTTGCCGAAGCGCTGGTAGGTGGTGGGGACCTTGTCGCGCGGGATGCCGATCGCCTCGACGAAGGCGTTGGTGTGCACGTCGGAGACCTGGTGCAGCACGTAGCGGTCCATGTCGGCCCAGTCGAAGTGGGCTCGGGCCTCGGTCCAGGCGGCGACGACGAGCTCCATGCCGCCCTTGAGCAGCATCTTCGCGTCCGTGAACATGCCGTCGACGCTGCCGACGCACAGGTCGTACCACTGGGTCGCCGCGCGGGTGACGCCGCCGACGATCCGGTGTCCTTCGGGGTGCAGGTCCGCCGGGCCGAGCACGGCCGCCGCGGCACCGGACCCGAGGGTCAGGCTGGCGAACTCGCTCATGAAGTCCTTGCGGTTCCGGCCGCCCTGGTTCAGGCGGTCGATGGTGTTGAGCTGCACCTGGTCGGCGTCCTCGCCGTCGACGACGAGCGCGTACTTGATCTGCCCGGAGTCGATCATGCCCGCGGCGACGCTCATGGCGTTGACGAACCCCAGGCAGGCGTTCGCGATGTCGAAGTTGATGGCGGACGACGGCAGCCCGAGGCCGTGGTGCAGGCGGACGGCCACCGACGGCTCGAGGTGCGGACGCGTCACCGAGGTGTTGATGAGCAGCCCGATCTCGTCCGGTCGGACCCCGGCTTCGGCCATGGCACGGCGGCCCGCGTCGATCGCGGCGTCCTGGAAGGTCTGGCCCTCGCCCCAGTTGCGACGCTCGATGACCCCGGCGACGCGCTCGAGCAGCCCCATCGGCAGACGGAGTCGACGGAGGACCCCACGGAGCTTGGCCTCGATGTCGGCCGAGGTCGTCACACGCTCCGCCGTGGTGGTCGCCACGGAGAGCAGTGAGACGTTCCGGTGCTTCGCCGTGGCGTTGCCGGGCTGCTCCGGTTCACTGCTCGATGCCTGGTCGACCGGCCGTTCCGTCATGATCGTCACCGACACATACTTCCGCATCTGGCCTGTGTGCGCGATCCGGATGCGCTGGACGGCTCCGGATCAGACGTCCTTCGGCAGCTTCCGCACCTTCGCACGCCGCTTCCGACGCTCCGGGATCATCGACCGCATCTCCTCGAGCTTGCCGAAGCAGAGCAGTCGGTCGCCCGGCTCGAGGGCGACGCCACTGCGCGGGTTCGGGATGACGTTCGAGCCGCGGTGCAGCGTGAGGACCGTGATGTCGCGGTCCCAGAGCCCGGACTCCTTGATCGTCTTGCCGACCAGGTCGGCGTTGGTGTGCACGAGGAGCTCGGCGACGCCGTAGCCGGTCGAGACGGACAGCCGCTGGCGGACGTCGATCTCGGGGAACGCGACCTGGTTCGCGATGAAGTCGACGATCGCACCGGCGATGTCGAGGCCGGTGGCACGCTCGACGCCCTCGAGCCCTGGCGAGGAGTTGACCTCCATCACGAGCGGCCCGTCGTTGCCCTCGAGCATGTCGACGCCGGCGACCTTGAGGCCCATGATCTGCGCCGAGCGCACGGCCACCGCCTCGTACTCGGGCGAGAGCGTGACCTTCTCGACGGTGCCGCCGCGGTGCACGTTGGAACGGAACTCGTCACCCGACGCGGTCCGGCGCATCGCCGCCACGACCCGGTCACCGACGACGAGGGCCCGGATGTCACGACCGCGGCTCTCGGCGATGAACCGCTGGATCAGGACGTTCTGCTTCGTGGAGTGGAGGGTCTCGACGATCGACTCGGCCACCTTCGCCTCGGGTGCCAGGATCACGCCGATGCCCTGCGTGCCCTCGAGGAGCTTGATGACGACGGGCGCGCCGCCGACCCGTTCGATCGCGCCGCGCACGTCGTTGCGGCCGGCCACGAAGGTCGTCGCCGGCATGCCGATGTCGTGCCGCGACAGGATCTGGTTCGCCCGGAGCTTGTCGCGCGAGTTCGTGATGCCGTTCGCCGTGTTCGGCGTGTACACGTCCATCTGCTCGAACTGGCGCACCACGGCGGTGCCGTAGTAGGTGATCGAGTTGCCGATGCGCGGCAGCACGGCGTCGTAGTCGCTCAGCAGCTTGCCGCGGTAGAGCAGGTCCGGGTCGTCACCGGACAGGTCGATCGCGAAGCGCAGGGTGTTGAGCACCTTGACCTCGTGACCGCGGTCGAGTGCCGCTGCGCGGAGGCGCTGGGTCGAGTACGCCTGGGGCGCGCGCGACAGGATGGCGAGTTTCATCGAGGGGTTCTCCGCTGGGTCGGATCGACGGCGACGCCCCATCAAAGCATGCGGACGTGGCCACGGAGCATGCGACAGGATGGGCACATGGCCCGAGCTCCGAAGTCCTCCGACCGCGGGCTCGTCGTCGCCGGGTGGCGTGAGTGGGCCGGACTGCCGGACCTCGGCGTGCCGTGGATCAAGGTGAAGCTCGACACCGGCGCCCGGAGCTCCGCGTTGCACGCCTTCGACCTCGAGGAACTGCCCGGCGAGCGGGTCCGGTTCTCGCTCCACCCCTGGCAGGACACCGATGCCGACGCCTCCACCATCGAGTGCGACGTGCACGACCGGCGCATCGTCCGCAGCTCGACCGGGCACACCCAGGAGCGCATCGTCGTCCGCACGCGGATCGCGTTGGCCGGGCAGGTCGTCGAGTCCGAGGTCACCTTGAGCAACCGTGACCAGATGGGGTTCCGGATGCTCGTCGGTCGCGAGGCGCTCCGGCAGGGCTTCCTCGTCGATCCTGCACGGTCCTTCATGGCCGGGCGCGCTCCGAAGGAGATCCGGCGCCGCAACCGCGGTCGCGCCTGAGCGCTCCTGAGCGCTCCTGGTCACGCAGCACGGGCCGTTGCGGTGACCGGTCGACGGCCTGGAGGCGCGGTGCGGGGCCGCCACGGGCCTCCCGTCCGCCTGGACGCGCGTCCCGGGCGCTGGTCGGCTCAGCGACCCAGGTGGCGGCCGAGGAAGGCGAGTTGCCGGGGCGCCAGGCGGCGCCAGTACCCGTGCGTGTGGGCGCCGGGTGCGAAGCCTCCGGCCGGAGGCGTGGCGAAGCCGTCGACGTAGGTGTGCACCGCCGGCGCGAACCCGTCACCGTTGCCGCAGTCGACGCGGACGGCGACACCGTCCAGGGCGCGCTGACGCCCGAGGACGGTGTTCGCGCGGAAGTCGGCCGCGTCGTCGAAGGCGCCGCGAGCGGTGTCGGCGGCTGACTTCCAGAGCGCGGGGCTGATGGCCGAGACGGCCCGGACGCGCGAGGCACCGAGGACCCCGCCGAGCCGGAGCGCTCCGAAGCCGCCCATCGAGTAGCCGGTCAGGGCGAGGCGGTCCGTGTCGAATCCGCGGCGGGCGATCAGGGGCAGGAACTCGTCGACGACCATCGCGGCGGGGTCGTCCTCGTCGGCTCGTGGGTGCCAGTAGCGGTTGCCGCCGTCGATCGAGGCGATCGCGAACGGTGCTCCACCGTCGGCGACGTGCGCCGCGAGGAACCGGTCGTAGCCCAGGCTCCGCCCGAAGAACGAGGTGTGGTCGTCGCCGTAGCCGTGCAGGGCGACCGCCACCGGCAAGGGGGTGTCGGACGCCGGGGCCGCGATCGTCCACCCGACGGTGCGGCCCTTCCGCGCTGCCGACACGAAGGTGCCGGAGGTGGTGGGGACGGGCTCGACGTCGGGGACCGTGCCGTCGGTGCCGTCCAGACCGAGGACCCGGTACAGGGTCGAGCGCCCGGGCAGCAGGCCGAGGTTGATCCCCTCGGCCACGGCTCCCGCGGCGACGACGCCCGTGCCACCGATCAGCAGGGAACGGCGGGTGATCGTGGCAGCGCGCGATCGGGTCATGTGGTGGGCGCCGTTCCGTCTGGGGTGTGTTCCCGGATGAGGGACGCGGCGACGGACCGTGCCGTCGTCGTGTCGAGCGCGGGGTCGCGCAACCGCATCGCAAGGGAACCGGAGACGATGAGGAGCAGCTGGTCGGCGAGCGCCTCGGCACGGGGACCGACCACCGGCACCGCCTGTGCCACGAGCCGCCGGCGCAGGGTGGTGGTCTCGAAGTCCAGGACCTGTCGGACCTCGGCGGGGGCGTCGGCGTACTCGGCGGCGGTGCCGAGGAAGGCGCACCAACGGGAGCCCGTGGGCGTCGAGCGGTAGTTGTCGAGGGCGTCGAACACCGCCAGGAGTCGGCCCAGGTCGTCCCGTTCGGCGGCGACCGCACGGTCCCAGGTGGCGATCCAGTCCTCGTGGCGACGGGTGAGGGCCGCGGCGAGAAGCGACTCCTTGCTCGCGTAGCCGCGGTAGAGCGTGGCCGTCGAGACCCCGGCCCGTTCGAGGACGGCGTCGATCGGGGTGGCGGCGATGCCCTGTGAGAAGAAGAGCTCCTCGGCGGCGTCGAGCAGCCGTTGCTCGGTCCCTGGGCGCATCACCATGAGAGCACCCTAGGCTCTGAAAAGTGAAACGATCGTTTTCGTTACGACATCGACTGCTCCTGGTGAGCGGACTCGGCCTGATCGCCGCCACCTACGGGCTGGTGCGCCTGGCGTACGGGCTGTTCCTGCCCGACGTGCAGCGGGACCTGGGGCTCCGGGCAGACGCCGCCGGCTGGGTCTCGTCGGGTGCCTCGGCGCTGTACTGCGTCGGTGCGGTGGCCGGCTTCCTGCTCGCCGCCCGGATGCCCCGCGTGCTCGTCACGGTCGCGACCCTGGTGGCCGGGATCGGTGCGATCGCCATGGCGACGGCCGGCGGCTCGCTGGCGTTCGGCGTCAGCGCCGTGCTCGCGTCGGCAGGTGCCGGACTCGCGTCGCCCGCCCTCGTGCGGATCGTCGCCGAGCAGGTGCCGTCGGCGCTGCTCGGTCGAGCGCAGGCGATCGTGAACGCCGGCACCGGCCCCGGGCTCGTGGGCGCCGGGGCGCTCGCCCTCGTGCTGCTGCCCGACTGGCGGACGGCCTGGGCAGTGTCCGGGGTGTTCGCCCTGGCCGTCGGTGCCCTGCTGCTCGTGGTGTCCCGCGGCGGGACTGCTGCGTCCCGGTCACCGCTGCCCGGCACCCCGTGGTTCGCGGCGCACCGAGGGGTGCTCGTGCTGGCGCTGCTGTTCGGGGCGGGGTCCGCCGTCGTCTGGACCTACGGACGTTCGGCGCTGGTGGAGGCCGGTGCGTCGGTCGTCGTCTCGGTGTCGGCCTGGATCGCGCTCGGGATCGGCGGAGCGGCCGTCGTGGTCACCGCGCGTTGGACGAACGGACTGCGCGCCCGGACGCTCTGGGCGATCACGGCGGGGTCGGTCGCCGTCGCCGTCGTGGTGCTGGGGGCAGCGCCGCAGTCGACGGTCGCGGCGCTGCTGGCGTGTGCCGTGTTCGGCTGGGGCTACACGGCGGCGACCGGGGCACTGATCGCGTGGACGACCGAGATCGATGCCGAGCGGTCGTCGGCGGGCACGTCGATGTTGTTCGTCGCACTCGTGCTCGGGCAGGCCGTCGGTGCGGCGGCTGCCGGAGCGCTCGTCGGTGCGATCGGGTTCGTCGCGACGTTCGTGGTCGGGGCGGGTGTGACCGCGGCGAGCGCCGTCCCTGCGGTGGTCCGCCGGCCGGGTGGGGTCCGTGCCGTCAGAGCAGCGGGCGGAGCTCGATCTTCCGGTTGCACGCCTGCGACGCCTGGTGCGCCACCCGGGCAGCCGTCTCGGCGTCCGGGAGGTCCATGACCCAGAACCCGGCGACGTACTCGTCGGTGCTCGTCGCGGGTCCGGTCGTGGCGGGCCCGGTCGTGGCGGGCCCGGTCGTCGTGTCGGCCGTCGTGTCGGTCGCGCCCTCGCGGGCGTCGACCACGGTGGCGTCAGCGGGTGCGGAGACCCCGGCGGCGAACACGATCGCGTCGCCCATCCGTTCGTTGAAGGCGTCGACCGCGGCGGCTTCGGCGTCGGTCGCGGAGTACGTGTTGCCGACGGCGGCAGCCTGGCCGTCGTCGATGACGTTGACGAGGAACTGCATGGCGTCTCCCCTGCTCGTTGGCGGGAGGCTACTCCTGGTCGAGCGCACCCAGTAGCGTTTCCAGCATGGGGACGACGGCGGAGTGGTCGCGACTGCCGGTGGGGCGGCACGAGTACCGGCAGGACACGGTGCTCGCAGTTGTGCTGGCCGGTGGGCTCGCGGTCACGACGTTCCTGTACGGGTCGGCCGGTACCTACGGCGACGACCAGGCCGCCTGGTGGGTCTCGGCGCTGATGATCGTCGCGAACGCGGCCCCGATCGCGTTCCGCCGACGGTTCCCGATGTCGGTGGCACTGGTGTCGGCGGTGGCGTTCGCCGCGACGCAGCTGCTCCAGGTGCCCGAGGTCTTCCTCGTCAACTTCACGCTCTTCATCGCGCTGTACACGGTGGGTGCGTGGTGCTCCGACCGGGTGCGGGCCGAAGCAGTGCGCTGGGTCGTCATCGGCGGCATGTTCGCGTGGCTGTTCGTCGCGATCTCGTTCGGGTGGGCGTCGCCGAACGCACTGCCGAACGACACGGACTCCCCGGTGGCGCCCTACGTGGCGATCTCGCTGCTCAACATCGTCATCAACGTGATCTACTTCGGCGCCGCCTGGTACGCCGGCAACCGGGCCTGGGCCTCCGCGGTCGCACGACACGAGCTCGCGGAACGCACCGCTGAACTCGCCGCCGAACGGGAGCGGTCCGCGGCGCAGGCCGTCACGATCGAGCGGGTGCGGATCGCCCGCGAGCTGCACGACGTGGTCGCCCACCACGTCTCGCTGATGGGGGTGCAGGCGGGTGCTGCACGGCGCGTGATCGACCGCGACCCCGCGCAGGCCGCCGCCTCGCTCGGGGTGGTCGAGGAGAGCGCCCGCACCGCGGTGGAGGAACTCCGGCGCATGCTCGGCACCCTGCGCTCCGACGACGACGCGTCCGGCCTCGGGGCGGCCGGTGGCGACGGCCCGAGCACCGAGGGCATCACGCGGATCGCCGAGCTGGCCGAGTCCGCCCGGGTGGCCGGCCACCCCGCCGAGTACGTCGTCGTGGGTGACGAGCGACCGGTGCCGCCGACGGTGGCCGCGGTGGCGTACCGGATCGTGCAGGAAGCGGTGACGAACATCCTCAAGCACGCCGGCCCGACCGCCTGCGCCGACGTCCGGCTGCGGTACCTGGACGACGGCGTCGAGGTCGAGGTCACCGACGACGGGCTCGGTGCCCGTGCTGCCCGGAGCACCTCTGGCAGCGGACTCGGACACGTCGGGATGCGGGAACGCGTCGCCGCCGTGGACGGACGGATCGAGATCGGGCCACGAGCCCGGGGAGGCTACCTGGTGCGGGCATGGCTGCCGACGACCTGATCATCGTGCTGGCCGACGACCAGGAACTCGTCCGCGCCGGGTTCCGCGTGATCCTGGAGTCCGAGCCCGGGTTCCGGGTCGTGGGCGAAGCCGCGGACGGCGCCGGGGCGGTCGAGGCCGTGCAGCAGCTCCGTCCGGACGTGGTCTGCCTCGACGTGCAGATGCCGGGCGTCGACGGGCTCGAGGCCGCGCGACGGATCGCGGCGCTGCCGGACCCGCCGGCGGTGCTCATCCTCACGACGTTCGACAGCGACGACGCACTGTTCCAGGCGCTCGAGGCGGGAGCGAGCGGGTTCCTGTTGAAGAACGCCTCCCCCGAGCGGCTGATCGACGCGGTCCGGACCGTCGCCGCCGGGGACGCTCTGCTCGCGCCGGACGTCACGCGGCGGGTGATCAGCCGGGCGACGGCGTCGGCTGCGGTGCAGCCCTCGGCGACCAGCACCGCGACGACTGCGACGGGCGACGACGCACTCGCCGCCGCCGGGCTGACCGAGCGGGAGACCGAGGTGCTGCGGCTCCTCGCCCGGGGCCTGAGCAACGCGGAGATCGCCGGCGAGCTCTACGTCGGGGACGCCACCGTGAAGACCCACGTGTCGAACGTGCTCCAGAAACTCGCACTGCGCGACCGCATCCAGGCCGTCGTCTGGGCGTTCGAGCACGGCGTCGCCGGCTGACCGAGCCGGGCCGAACCCGCACGAACCGAACAAGCCCGCACGGTGCCGAGTTCGCAGACATGGCCGCACCGTGCGCCTTCGTTCAACCCGTGCAGCGTTGACCGCACCGTGCGCCGCCACAACGACGCACCGAGCAACCGAACCCGCACGAGCCGAACAAGCCCGCACCGTGCCCACCACCGCACCCCACGCCCGCACCGTGCGCCCGCACCGTGCGCCTTCGTTCAACCCGTGCAGCGTTGACGGCACCGTGCGCCGCCAGAACGACGCACCGAGCAACCAAACCCGCACGAGCCGAACAAGCCCGTACCGTGCCGACCCGCACCAAGCGCGCACCGTGCCGACCCGGCGCCCCCGGCCCACCGTACCGACGGGCGTTCCTCCCCCGCGCGGTGGAGCCGACCACCCACCCAAGTCCCGCCTGGCGGCGGAGGCGGGGCGTGCCTCCCGGCCAATAGCGTCGGACGCAGCGACGACCAGCGTCGCGACGAAGGGGAACGACATGCTCACCATCGAAGGGGTGACCAAGCACTTCGGCGATCGCCGGGTGCTCGACGACGTGGGGTTCACGGTCGGCAGCGGCCGCCTCACCGGCTTCGTCGGCGGCAACGGTGCCGGCAAGACCACCACCATGCGCATCATGCTCGGCGTGCTCCAGGCCGACGCCGGCTCGGTCTCGATCGACGGCACCGCGGTCCGCCCCGCCGACCGCCGCCGCTTCGGCTACATGCCCGAGGAACGCGGCCTGTACCCGAAGATGCCGGTGGCCGAGCAGATCACCTACCTGGCCCGGCTGCACGGTGTCGACAAGCGTGCCGCGACGACCCGCACCGGCGAGCTGCTGGAACGCCTCGAACTCACCACACACGCCGGCGACCCCGTCGAGAAGCTCTCGCTCGGCAACCAGCAGCGCGTGCAGATCGCGGCGGCGCTGGCACACGACCCCGAGGTGCTCGTGCTCGACGAGCCGTTCTCGGGCCTCGACCCGATGGCCGTCGACACGGTGCTCGGCGTCCTGCGCGAGGCCGCGGCCCGGGGCGTCCCGGTGCTGTTCTCGAGCCACCAGCTCGACGTGGTCGAGCGGCTCTGCGACGACGTCGTCGTCATCGCCGGTGGCACGATCCGCGCCGCCGGTCCGCAGGAGGAACTCCGCAAGCAGGCCGGTCCGGCCGCCTGGGAGCTGCTGGTCGACGGGGACGTCGCCTGGCTCCGCGACGAGCCTGGTGTGGCCGTCCGGGAGTTCGACGGCGGGTACGCGGTCTTCGAGGCCGACGCCGCCACCGCCCAGCGCGTCCTGCAGCGTGCCGTCCAGCACGGCACCGTCGGGTCGTTCTCGCCGCGGGTGCCGCGGCTCAGCGAGGTCTTCCGGGAGGTCGTCCGATGAACAACTCCTTCGTGCAGGCCGTGCGCCTCGTCTCCGCACGTGAGATCCAGGCACGCATCCGCAGCAAGGCCTTCGTGGTCTCGGCGCTCATCCTGATCGGCATGGTCGTCGCGTCGATCGTGGTCGGCGGGATCGTGAGCAAGGCCACCGCCGACGACACCACCCCGGTCGCGGTCGTCGACGGCGTCTCGCTGCCGACCACCAGTGGGCTCGACGTCACGAAGTCGGCATCGGTCGACGACGCCGAACGGCTCGTGACCACGGGCGACGTCGACGCCGCGATCGTGCCGTCGGACGACCCGCTCGGCTACAAGATCGTCGGACTCGACGAGGCCCCGTCCGAGGTCGTGTCGGCGTTGAGCGTCACCCCGCGCATCGAGCTGCTCGACCCGGACGCACTGCCCGGTGGCCTGGTGTACCTCATCGCCATCGCGTTCGGCGTCGTCTACTTCGCGTCGGCGGTGACGTTCGGCCAGTCGATCGCGCAGAGCGTCGTCGAGGAGAAGTCGACACGGGTGGTCGAGATCCTGATGTCCGCGATCCCGGCAAGGGCGCTGCTCGCCGGCAAGGTCCTCGGCAACAGCATCATGGCCTTCGCCCAGATCGTCGCGGTGGCCGTCGCCGCCATCGTCACCTTGGCGGTGACCGGCCAGGACAACATGTTCGCGATGCTCGGCCCGAGCATCCTGTGGTTCATCGGCTTCTTCGCGATCGGGTTCGTGCTCCTCGCGTCGCTGTTCGCCGCGGCGGCCGTGCTGGTGTCACGCCAGGAGGACGTCGGCAGCGTCACCACCCCGGTGATGATGCTCGTGATGATCCCGTACTTCCTGATCATCGTCGCGTACGACAACCCGACGATCCTCGGCATCATGTCGTACGTGCCGTTCAGCGCCCCGATCGGCATGCCCATGCGGATCTTCCTGGGGACGGCCGAGTGGTGGGAGCCGATCCTGTCGCTCGTCATCGTCGCCGCTTCGGTCGTCGCGGTCGTGGTCATCGGTGCCCGCGTCTACGAGAACGCCCTGCTCCGCACCGGCAGTCGCGTGAAGCTGTCGGAGGCGCTGCGCGGCTGACGCCGGCAGGTACGGCAGGTACGGCCAGGAGGCCCGCCCAGCGTGAGCAGATCAGCTCACGTCGGGCGGGCCTTCCGTCGTCAGTCCGTGCGCACCGAGAAGACGTCGCCCGGCTGGCAGCCGAGCACCTCGCACAGTCGGGTGAGGGTGGAGAACCGGATCGCGCGGGCCCGGTTGTTCTTGAGCACCGAGAGGTTGACGACGGTCACACCGACGCGGTCGGCGAGCTCGGTCAGGGTCATCCCGCGCTCGGCCAGCAGGTCGTCGAGGTGGCAGACGACCGCGTGGCCGTCCTCCTGTTCCGGGGGCATCAGATCAGCCCGGCCTGGTCCCGCACCATCCGCTGCGAGGCGGTGAGCGCGAACCGGAAGCAGACGACGACGAGCAGGCCGAGGTACACGGGCAGGAACTGGTGGTCGACCACCGGCGTGGGCAGGTACCCGTCCCATCCGAGCCCTGACACCACCCAGTTCCACCCCATCCGGCGGACGAACGACGGCAGGAACCCGGCGGCCAGCACCGCGCCGGCGAGCCAGTCGAGGATCCGGGTGGTCGAGCGGTCGAAGAGCCCGCCGCGTGAGATCTTCCAGGCCACCGCCGCGACCAGGGCGATGAGGGCGCTGACGAGCAGAACCTCCAGCGCGTCGCCGACGCGGATGTACCCGATCGCACCACCCGGCACGTCGGCGATCGGTGCCCGGAGCACGAGCTGGTCGGACGTCACGGTCGCACCGCCCGGAGGCTGCGGGACGGCACTGGTCTCACGGATCCGGATCGGCACCGCCACCGTGCCCGAGGCGATCGAGTGGACGAGCAGGTCGACGTACCGCCACACCACGATCGCGATGCCGATCGCACACGAGACGACGTAGGCCAGGTAGGAGTTCCGCCCGCGGGGCGGTTCGTAGACGGGCATGGTCATGGCTGCTTCCCCTGTCGATCATCGATACCATCGAATTTCGATGCAACGATAAACGATAGGTCCGGTGCCGGCAACCCCTACAGCAGCCCGAAGGCCGCCTGCATGCCCAGGCTCGTCCCCGCCACCAGGACCCAGAGCGCGATGCCGAGCAGCATCGGCCGGAACCCGGCACGGCGGAGCGCGGCGAAGTCCGTCGAGCAGCCGATCGCGGCGAGCGCCACCGTGATGAGGAACGAGGCGACCGTCGCGAACCCCGGCGCCACGGACGCGGGCAGGACCCCGACCGTCCGGAGCAGCACCACCACGAGGAACCCGATCAGGAACCACGGCACCAACCGGAACACCCGGAACCCGCGACCCGGCCCCGAGGCGGGGGCGAGCTGCTCGCGGGAGGCGCGGCGGGCCTCCAGTCCGGCCAGCCCGATGACGATCGGGATGATCATCAGGGTGCGCACCAGCTTCACGACGACCGCGGTGTCGGTCGCCTGGCGGCCGTAGACCGTCGCCGTGGCGACGACGGACGACGTGTCGTTCACGGCGGTGCCCGCGAAGACGCCGAAGGCGTGCTGGCTGAGGCCCAGAGCGTGCCCGAGCAGCGGGAAGGCGAAGACAGCGGCGATGTTGCAGAGGAAGATCGTGGACATCGCGTAGGCGACGTCTGCACTGACCGCACCGATGACGGGTGTCACGGCGGCGATCGCCGAGGCACCGCAGATGCCGGTCCCGACGCCGATCAGGGTGCGGAGTGCGCCCGAGACCCGGAGCAGTCGACCGATCCCCCACGCGGCCACCAGGCAGACGACGAGCGTCGCGAGCATCACCGGCAGGGTCTCACCGCCGATGCGCAGGACCTCACCGATGGACAGCTGCGCGCCGAGCAGGACCACGGCGAACTGCAGGACCCGGCTGGACGAGAACTTCACGCCGGGCGCCAGCGCGGCGAGTGTGCCACCGGTGCGGCGTCGGACGAGCCACCCCACGACGGCACCGATCAGGACGGCGGGGACGGGGCCGCCGACGACCGGGACGACCCGGCCGACGAGGGTGGCGACGATGCCGATCGCCACGGCGAGGGCGACACCGGGTGCGGCGGCACGGACGGACTGCATGGGAACAGCATGTCGCGCTCGCGAACGATCGGTGGCCGCGACGGGCAGGATGGCACGGTGGAGTACTCGGGGGAACGGTGGGTGCAACGGCTGCGCGACGGGCATCGGAGCGGGCCGGGCACCCCGGTTCCACCTGCCCGTGCTGACGTCCGGCCTACGCACCTCCGACGACTTCCCGAAGCCCCGGCCCGAGGTCTGGACCGTCGACGAGTTCGGCCTGCACGCGTGGGCACCGTCACGGGACGCGCCGGTGTTCGACCTGCCGTGGGCGCGCATCCGACGGTTCTCCGTCGCGACGAGGGAGTCCCGCGGCCAGCGTGCCGACTTCGGCGTCTGGATCACCACGACCGACGGTGACGACGTGGTCGTGCAGCCGCGGTCCGCCCTCGGACGTGGGTTCGAGGCCGGACCGGACAAGCTCGACACCCTCGTGCGGGTCCTCCGCACCCTGCAGCGGGAGCTCGGCGTGGCCTCGGCGTCAGCCGACCGTCACTGAGCGGGCGGGGTGTCCCCCGTCATCACGACGCGGCCGGTCTCGTCGTTCCAGGTGAAGGTGGCCGTGGTGCGGCCGGAGGGCGCTGCGTTCGGCTCGCCGGCCTTGGCGAACCGGTAGGTCACCGTGACGGCCGAGTTGCTCTGTCGTTCGACGGTCGGCTCGAAGGCGTACTGCTGGGCAGTGGCCGTGCCGAGGTAGCGGCCTTCGTGGAACAGCAGGATCGCGTACGGGGATCCTGCTGTTCCGAACTCGGGTGCGACCACGGACCAGGACAGTGGCGCGCAGGCGTCGTAGCCGGAGTAGTCGGCGTTCGCGGCGTCCCACTTCGCATCCTCGAGGCCGGCGGGCAGCGGCAGGGCCGCGATGCCATCGGCCGCAGCCGCGGCACCGCTCGACGGCCCGCAGGTCGGCGTGGGGGTGGGCGTCGGCGTCGGGGCCGGCGCGCTCCCGGCGTCGGACGGTGAGGCGGTCACGGTCTCGGTCACCGTCGGGGTCGCCGCACCGCCGTCCGCTCCGTCCGCGCCGGAACACCCCGCCAGCAGCGCGGCCAGGGTCGCAGTGGTCAGGATCAGGGCGGCTCTCGTCAGGCGCATGCCTCCACGCTGCCTGCCCGGCCGGGCGGTCGCCCGCATCGTTACCGGGCCGTGTCCCTCGCGACGCTCCGAAAGTACGCCTGTTCAAGCGCCGCGAGCCCGGCTCCCGCCCGCGTCCTGCGACACTGCTCCCATGCGGGGGAAGCAGCAGGACACGATCGAGGTCGCCGATGAACGGATCGACGGCCCACACGGACCGGTCCCCGTCCGGCGGTACCGACCGTTGAACCAGAGCGCCAGCGTGGGACCCCCGACCCTGGTCTGGGTGCACGGCGGCGGGTTCTTCCGGGGCGACCTCGACCTGCCGGAGTCCGACGCCGTCGCACGGGCGCTCGCCGAGCGCGGGCTGCCGGTCGTGACCGTCGACTACCGCCTCGGACCGCTGCCCGGGCTGCCGTGGCTCGACCGGGGTGGACCACGTGGGCGACGACGGGCACCCCACGCGCGGGACGAGATCGTCGCCGTCCTCCACCACCTGCACGACGAGGAACCGTCCGGGCTGCTGCTCGGCGGGGCGAGCGCCGGTGCGTGCCTGGCGGCCTCCGCGGTCGCGACCGCCCCGCCGCTGGTCGGCCTCGTGCTGACCTACGGGTTCTTCCACGCCCGGCTCCCCCGTGACCGGGCACTGCAGCGACTCGTCCGAGGGCACCGGCTGCTCACGCACGCGCCGCTGCTGCTCGACCTGAGCAACCGGGCCTACGCGGGCGGCCGCCCCACTGCGGTCTACCCGGAGTCCGACGACCTCGGCGGGTTCCCCCGCACCCTGCTGATCGACGCCGAGCGGGACGTGATGCGCGCCTCGAGCGAGCGCTTCGCAGACGAGCTCGCGGACGCGGGCACCGAGGTCGAACGACACGTCCTGCCGGACAGCCGTCACGCGTTCCTCAACCGACCCGGCACGCGGGACTTCGACGACACGATCGAACGCATCGTGGACTGGGCCGACCGGACCCCCATCCACTGAACGCTCATCCGGTTGCGAACGGCGGACATCCGGGGACGGCACGCCCGCGGCGGACGTACTCTGGAAACGGAAGCAACGGCGGTTCCGAATCCCCTTCGCCACGCTCCCTGTCGTGGCGTCTCACCACCGTGACGAAGAGTTCCATCGTGACCGAACACCTCATCGAGTACGTCGCCCGCGACCGCACGGGCATCACCGCCGTCGTGACACCGACCGGTGTCATCGACGTGGACACCGTGATCCAGCACATCCGCGCCGGCCACGCGGGCTACTACGTGGCTGCCGACTCGTGGAAGCGCGCGCCGGTCCGGAGCATGTCCTTCATCGGCGGGACCTACCTGTTCGCGAACTGGGACGGGTCGAAGCGGAACATGCTGCACGATCTCGCGTTCCGCTCACCGACCCGCTCGATCGAGACGCCCCACGAGCCGGAGTCGCGGTTCTCGCGGTTGCTCGACGCGCTGTTCGGCAGGCGCTCACCGCAGCTCTGACCCCCGGCAACCCGCCCGTGACACCATGGCAGGGCCACGAGAGGCGCCAGCAGAAGGGGGAGGACATGCTCGCACGAGACGTGGCGGACAAGCGGTTCCGGCCGACCAAGTTCCGCGAGGGGTACGACCAGAGCGAGGTCGACGCGTTCCTCGACCGGATCCAGACCACCCTGGCCGGGTACGAGCAGCGACGCCCCGTCGACCCGCTCACACCGGAGCAGGTCGCAGCGGTCCGGTTCCAGCCGACGAAGTTCCGCGAGGGGTACGACCAGGGGCAGGTCGACGACTTCCTCGACGAGGTCGTCGTCGCACTGCGACAGCACGGCGCCCGCTGAAGCGGCCACGTGCGGTGCAGGTGACCGCCTGGAGGCGCGGCGTGCGTCGCGGACGCGGGTCGCGCCTCCAGGCGGTCGCGTCGGTCAGCGGACCGACTTGATGGGCAGGATCACGAGGGCGCCGAGGATGACGGCGACGCCGGCACCCCAGAGCATGAGCGTGTAGTTCTGGCCGCCACCGATGCCGAGCAGGAACAGACCGACGGCGGGGGCGAGTGACTGCGGCAGGGCGTTCGCGATGTTGATGACGCCGAGGTCCTTGCCGGGGCGCTCCGGGTCGGGCAGCACGTCGACGACCAGGGCGGTGTCGATGGCGGCGTAGATGCCGAAGGCGAAACCGAGCACGATCTCGGCGAAGTAGAACCCGCCGACACTGTCGACGTGGGCCAGGATCACCAGGCCGACGGCGGTCATGGCCGTCGAACCCCAGACGAAGACCTTGCGACGCTGGATCCGGTCGGACACCCAGCCGGAGACGGCCGCACTGACGAGCAGGGCGATCGTGTACAGCAGCACGCCGAACGCGACGACCCCGACCGCTTCGCCCTGCGGGAGCCCGATGCGGTCCTGCATGTAGAGGAGTCGGTACGTCGTGAACATGAACGTGCCGAAGGTGATGAGGAAACGGCCCCACCAGGCGAGCCCGAAGTCTCGGTGCTTGATCGGGTTCGTCCAGAACGAGCTGATCAGGTTGACCCAGCTGAAGGGCTTGACCGGCGTCGTCGGCAGGTCGTCGCGGGCGACGAACGAGTAGACGAGGACCGCGACGATCGCCAGGACGCCCGGTGCGATGAACAGGACCGGCAGGTTGCCGACCAGGTACACGGCCAGGTAGAGCCCGGCCAGGATCGCGATGTTCTGCGCCAGGGCGATGACGCTCGAGGCCTTGCCGCGCTGGAACTCCGGCACGTTGTCGGCGAAGCTCGCCGTCAGCGTGGAGAGGACGGCGTTGGCGGAGACCTGCGCCAGCACCCAGGCCAGGGTGAGCTGCAGCACGTCGGGCGAGAACGCGAGCCAGGCGAGGGAACCGACGAAGACGACGACACCGCCGACCATCCAGGGGCGGCGACGGCCCCACCGCGTGCGGGTGCGGTCGGAGAGCGCGCCGAACAGGGGGTTGGCGAACAGGGCGCCGAGCGCTCCGAACGGCAGGACCGAGCCGACGACGGTCTCGGGGCTCGTCGGGTTCAGCTCCGTCGCCTTGATCGACATGCTCACGAAGACCGGGGTGAGCAGGGCGACGAACAGGCCGAACTGGGCGAAGCTGAGGCCCCAGAGGTAGCCGCGGCCCACCCGGACGGTGCTGACGGACTGCGTGATGCCCTCGACCGAGAAGGCTCGGGACGCCGCGGCGTCGGTGGCGGTGGCGCCGGCGGCTGCGGTGACCGCTGGGGACGCGGTCCCGGCGATGCCCCGCGTGGGTTCTTCCTTCGACGTCGGTGTCGACATGACTCCTCCTTGAGTCACAGGGGGCTTCGGTGCCCGCTGAATCCCTAGTGCTGCTAGGTGATCGGGACTGTAGCACCGGAAACCTCGTGCCGAAAGGTTTTGTGACGCATGTATCGTCGGGGCGGACGAGTGCGTGCGGACGCGTGCGGACGCTTGCCGACGCAGAACGACACCGCCGTTGTCGGGGGACAACGACGGTGTCGTTCTGCATCGACCCGCAGGCCGGAAAGGAGCCGCTAGTGCTCGCCGTCCTCTTCCGGGTTGAAGTGCGAGTCGTCGCCCGTGTGCCCCGCGGCCAGGCCGTCGGGGTTGTTCGGGATGGTGTTGTCGTCGCCGAGGCCGCCCGGCTTCTCGGTGCCCTCCGAGTCGTTCTTCGGGGCGTCGTGCGTGTTGTCACTGTCGGTCATGAGCTGCTCCAGTGCAGAGATCGATCCGGCAGCACTGCCGCCGGTGGTACTGAGGACTCGGACAGTACGTGGCGCACCTCGGAAACCGCCGTCCGACCAGGGGAAGCGGATGACAGGGACCGGGGTGATCGGTAGATTGTTCAACAACCCGCGACGACAGGGAGCACGCGTGACGACGATCGACCTGAACAGCGACCTGGGCGAGGGCTTCGGCGCCTGGGCCATGGGCGACGACGACGCGATGCTCGACGTCGTCTCGAGCGCCAACGTCGCCTGCGGGTTCCACGCCGGCGACCCGACGATCATGCTCGCCACCGCCCGCGCCGCCGCCGAGCGTGGTGTGGCGATCGGCGCGCACGTGGCCTACCGCGACCTGATCGGCTTCGGCCGCCGACCCGTGCACGTCACCCCCGACGAGCTGTACGCCGACGTCGTGCACCAGCTCGGCGCGATGGCCGCCACCGCGCACGTCGCGGGCACGGCCGTCACCTACGTCAAGCCGCACGGCGCCCTGTACAACACGGCCTGCGCCGACCCGGTGCAGGCCGAGGCCGTCGTCCGCGCCGTGGCCGACGTCGACCCGTCGCTCGCCGTGCTCGCGCTGCCCGGGTCGGAGCTGCTGCTGGCGGCCGAGCGGCACGGGCTCCGCGCGGTGAGCGAGTCCTTCGCCGACCGCGCCTACGAACCCGACGGCTCGCTGGTGTCGCGGAAGCAGCCGGGGTCGGTGCTGCACGACCCGGACGAGGTCGCGGCCCGGGTGCTCCGCATGGTCACCGACGGTGTCGCGACCGCTGTCGACGGGTCCGAGATCGCCGTGCGTGCCGTCTCGGTCTGCGTGCACGGTGACTCCCCGGACGCGGTCGCGATGGCCCGGGCCATCCGAGCGCTGCTGACCGAGCACGGCGTGACGATCGCGCCCTTCGCACCGTGACTGGTCCGGAGGTCCGCTCCGCGGGCGGCACCGCCCTCCTCGCCACGTTCGGGTCCCTCGCCGACGTCGTCGCCTTCCGCGCCGGACTCGCACAGGCCACCCTGCCGGGGCTGACCGAGGTCGTCTCCGGCGCCCGGACACTGCTGCTCCGATTCGACCCGACGACGACGGACCCCGGACGGCTCCGCTCCGAGCTCGCGCAGGTCGCCCCGGTCAGCGCAGCGCTCGAAGCGCACGACTCCGAGCCGCTCGTCATCCCCGTCACCTACGACGGTGAGGACCTCGACACCGTCACCGAACTGACCGGCATGCCGCGGGACGAGCTCGTGGCGTGGCACACCGGGCAGCTCTGGACGAGCGCGTTCTGCGGCTTCGCACCCGGCTTCAGCTACCTCACCGGCAGCGATCGGCCGCTCGACCTGCCCCGTCGCAGCACCGCCCGCACGGCCGTCCCGAGCGGGGCCGTCGCGGTGGCCGGCGAGTTCAGCGCCGTCTACCCGCGGACATCGCCCGGCGGCTGGCAGCTCATCGGCCGCACCGAGATGCCGATGTGGTCCCTCGACCGCACGCCTCCGGCACTCGCCCCCGCCGGCACGCTCGTCCGGTTCGTCGTGGCGGGTGCGGCATGACCGCGCTGACCGTCGTGCAGGTCGGCTACGGTGCGACCACCCAGGACCTCGGGCGCCCGGGCTTCAGCGACATGGGCCTCGGCGCGGCCGGAGCAGCCGATCGCGGCTCCGCGGCACTCGCCAACCGGCTGGTCGGCAACCGTCCCGACGCGGCCGTCCTGGAGGCCCTGCTCGGCTCCGTCACGCTCCGCGCCGACGCGTACGTGGTCGCGGCCACCACCGGCGCGGCCTGCCCCGTCGAGGTCGAGCGGGCGGACGGATCGGTCCGCGGTGCCGCCTCGCACCAGGTGCTGCTGCTGGCCCCGGGCGACACGCTCCGGATCGGCACCGCGACCGTGGGCCTCCGCACCTACGTCGCGGTCCTCGGGGGCTTCGCGGTCGACCCGGTGCTCGGCAGCCGCTCGTGGGACTCCCTCGCGCGCCTCGGACCGCCGCCACTGTCGGCCGGTGACGTCCTGCCCGTCGGTGACGCGCGGGTGTCGTGGCCGATCGTCGACGCGGTGCCGCAGCCCGAGCCGCGGTGGCCCGACGAGCCGGTCGTGCTCGACGTGGTGCCCGGACCGCGCGACGACTGGTTCACCCCGGAGTGGCGCACGACCCTGACCGGCCAGGACTTCTCCGTCAGTGCGGACAGCGACCGCGTGGGGGTCCGCACCACGGCCGAGACGCCGCTCACCCGCTCCGTGGCACGCGAACTGCCGAGCGAGGGCGTCGAGACCGGTTCGCTGCAGGTGCCGCCCGAGGGCTTCCCCGTGCTGTTCCTCGCCGACCACCCGGTGACCGGCGGCTACCCGGTCGTCGCGGTCCTGACGCCGTCGTCGATCGACCTCGCTGCGCAGCTCCGTCCGGGCGATCCGCTCCGGTTCCGCATCGTCGGCTGACCGACCCGGAACAAGCGCAGGGGGCCAGGGGTTGGCTTGGACACCGCTGACGAAAGGTTCCCCATGTCGATGACCGTCCTGCTCGAGGTCCAGTTCCAGAGCGATGCCCCCGAAGACGCACTCCAGGGTG
The DNA here is from genome assembly GCF_003234605.2 of Curtobacterium sp. MCPF17_021. NCBI lineage: Bacteria > Bacillati > Actinomycetota > Actinomycetes > Micrococcales > Microbacteriaceae > Curtobacterium > Curtobacterium sp. MCPF17_021. The sequence goes on from NZ_CP126252.1 coordinate 3,148,418, forward strand.
CGATCCGCGAGACGCTCGAACAGACCGCGTCGTTCCACGGCCTGGAGTCGCTCGAGGTCCTGGTCGACGACGAGGACCCGGCGCGCATGGTCGTCGTCGAGTCGTGGACGACCCCCGAGGACCACGACACCTACGTGGCCTGGCGCGCGACACCCGAGGGCGCTCCGGCGATGGCACCGTTCCTCGCCGCGACTCCGGTCACCCGCACCTTCGCGCGGACCCTCCCGCTCGACTGAGCGCACGCCGACGCCGAAGCTGACGGCGGCGCGATCGCTCAGATCGCGTCGTCGTCGGTGTCGAGCGGCACCGGTCGGTCGTCGTCGGGGAGCAGTTCGTCGTCCGCGTCGTCGACCACCGGCAGGTCGTCGGGGTCGAGTACGGTCGGCTCCGGCTCGTAGTCGGTCTCCTGCGCCTCGCGGAAGTCGTCGAGGGTCTCGTCGTCCTTCGGATCGCTCATGGCCCCGAAGCTACCTCCGGATCCTCGACGTGTCCGCAGACGATCAGCGCTCCCGACGAACGATCAGCGAGCGGCGTGCTCCCGGGCCTCCATGGCGTCCCAGGCGAAGCTCGCCAGCCAGTGGGTGGAGTAGTACTCCTCGCCCACGCTCGCCGCGAGACCCGAGGCGAGCAGCCGATCGGCCGCGTCGTCGAGCAGATCGGCGATGCCGGTGCCGGAATCGTCCGGGCCGCCGGCGCGGAGTGCGTCCGCGATGCGCCGGGCCGAGCCTGCCCGCGACAGGTCGAGCCCGAACAGGTGCACCTGCTGCGGGTCGTTCTCGTCCCGGACCACCGTCGACCGCAGGATCGCGTCACCCGGCTGCACCGCGGCGAAGAAGCCGCGCGCCCACGTGGCGAACTCCGGGGCGGGCAGCACCGCCCGCATCAGGTCGGCTTCGGCCAGGCCCGCGGACAGGAAGTCGTGCCCGCTCCGCTCCCAGGCGAACGGCCACCCGGCGTCCGCGCCGAACCAGTCCTTCGCAGCCCCCTCGACCGCTGCCGCCAGGGCCGGACGGTCGAGCGACCGGGCGGCCTCGAGCACGAGCAGCAGTCCGAACGCGGAGTTCGAGTGCACGCCGTGCCGGACCGGGTGCGCGGCGCCGTCGATCCACCGGACGACCAAGTCTTCGAGGACGTCGACGACGGGTGCGAAGCCCGGCGCCAGTGCCCGGACAGCGGGTGCCTCGGATGCCGACACCTCGGCGGCGAGCCGCGCGAGCCACGCCCAGCCGTAGGGGCGCTCGTAGTGCGGCGTCTCGCGCAGGTAGGCGGCCTCGGTCGCGAGGTGATCCGTCGTGAGGTGCGCCTGCAGGATCGAGGTGAGCCGGGCCTCCAGATCGGCGGGCAGGCCGTGCGCGACCAGGCGCGCCGCGAGCCAGTGCATGTGCACCGACGAGTGCCAGTCGTAGGACGTGGCGAAGGCGGGGTGGAGCTCGACGGGCAGGGCCCGGTCGTCCGGTCCGGACGTCGCGTGGTGCGCGGCGTACGGGTACTCGCGGGTCGTGTTGTCCGCGGCGACGGCCGCGAAGCGGTCGGCCCAGGCCGCCCGGGTCAGGTCGATCGGGGCGGCATCAGAATGCGACAAGGTACATGACTCCCATGTTGACGACGAGCAGGATGGCGGCGGTGGGGATCTGCGCCTTGATCGGGCCGTACTTGTCCCGCATCTCGAGCAGCGCAGCCGGCACCAGGTTGAAGTTCGCGGCCATCGGGGTGACGAGCGTGCCGCAGAAGCCGGCGAGCATGCCGATCGCGAAGATCGCGGCGGGGTTGCCGTCGAAGCCCTGCACCAGGACGGGCCAGCCGATCGCGGCCGTCATGATCGGGAAGGCGGCGAAGGCGTTGCCCATGATGATGGTGAACAGGGCCATGCCCAGGCAGTAGATGACCACGGCGGCGAGCAGCGAGCCGTCGGGCAGGACCGACTTGATGATCGTGCCGACGGCGTCACCGACCCCCGCCTGCGTGAAGACGATGCCGAGCGTCGAGAGCATCTGCGGCAGCAGCGCCGCCCAGCCGATCGCCTGCAGCAGGCGACCGCCCTCGCGGATCGGGGTGGCGATCTTCGGCGGGCGCAGGACGAACACGGCCACGACCACGGCGAGCACCGAACCGATGCCCAGACCGGTCAGGGTCGCACTGCCCTCGGCGAGGAGTGGTTCGCCGCCGAACGAGACGAGCGGGCCGAGCGTGGCGACCAGCACGGCGACCACCGGCACCACGAGGGCCGGGATGAAGAGCCGGTTGCCGTACTTCGTCGCGAACGCGGCGCGCTCGTCCGGGCTGGTGGTGGCGAGCACACTCGTGCTGCCGCTGCCGCTGCCGGCGTTCGTGATCTCCTGCGTCACGCCGGTGGGTTCGGCGGGGCCGGTCTCGGCACCCGTGCCCGCGCCGGGGATGCTCGCGACCCGGGTGCGGCTCGTCGTGCCGGTGAAGCCGAGTCCGGCGAGCGCGACCATCACGAGGACGGCGATACCGAGCGTCCAGGCCGGCACGGTGCCGGCGGCGACGAAGGTGCCGTAGAAGAACGACAGCCCGAGGATGCCCCAGAACGCCGCGTTGCCCAGGCGCTTCGCGTGCGCGGTGTCGGTGACGATCAGGACGGCGACGGCGATGAAGAACGCGCCGATGAGCCAGTAGAGCCATTCGCTGGTGATCACGCTGCTGCCCCCAGGGTCGGTGCGTCGGCACGGGCGTCCGCCGCCATCTTGTCGAGTCGACGGTCGAACAGCAGCAGGCGTCCACCGTGCACGATGAGCGCCGCGATGCCCGTCGGGATCGCCCACAGGGCCAGGTCGATCGGTTCGAGCGACAGCCCGTAGGTCGAGTCGACGAACGTCGTGATGAGCAGGATCGAGCCGACGGCGACGAAGACGTCCTCGCCGAAGAACACGCCGACGGTGTCGGACGAGGCCGAGTAGCCCTTGATCTTCTCGCGCATGCGGTCGTCGATGCGCCCGTACTTCTTGGTCGCCGCACCCTCGGCCATCGGGTACACCAGCGGGCGCACGGTCTGCGCCGGGCCACCGATGCTGGTCAGGCCGACCGCCGCGGTGACCTGCCGGATCACCAGGTAGCCGGCGAGCAGGCGACCCGTCGTGAGCTTGTCGAGCTTCGCGATCAGGCGCTTCGCCTGGTCCTGCAGGCCGTAGCGCTCGATCAGACCGATGACGGGCAGGACGAGCGCGAAGGTCGTGACGGACCGGCTCGAGGCGAACCCGTTGCCGAACGCGTCGAGGATGCCGACGGGACCGATCCCGCCGATGGCCGCGGTCACGATGCCCGCGACCGTGACGACGAGGAGCGCGTTGATGCGCAGCGCGAAGCCGACGATGACGACGGCGACGCCGATGAGGACGAACATGCGGGACAGTCTGGACCGCATTGTTCAACAATCGCAAGAGCCGGTTCCGCTCTGTAACACGCCCTTCACAAACGCCACCCGTGCCAGGATCGGTGCCATGACCCGAACCGTCGGCGGCGCTGACTCCACGGCCACGCGGTTGCGCACCATGATCGCGTCGGGTGGGTTCTCCCCCGGGGCGCAGCTGTCCGAGGAACGGTTGAGCGACCAGCTCGGGGTGTCACGGAACACCCTGCGCGAGGCCTTCCGACTGCTCGCCCGCGACCGTCTGGTCGAGCACGTGTTCAACCGCGGGGTCTTCGTCCGCCGGCTCTCCGCCGCCGACGTCACCGATCTCTACGCGGCTCGGCGGGTGCTCGAAGAGGCAGCCGTCCGCGCCTGCGCCCCCGACGCACCGGCACTCGCCGAGGCCGCCGCAGCGGTCGCCGACGCCCGGGCAGCAGCGTCCGCGGGCGACTGGGGTGCGGTCGGCACCGCCGACATCCGCTTCCACGCCGAGCTCGTGCGCGCGGTGCCGAGCGAGCGGATCCACGCTCTGATGGACGGCCTGCTCGCCGAGATGCGGCTCGCCTTTCTGACCGCCGCGGACCCGGCCTCGTTCCACGCCGACTTCGTCGAACGCAACGACGCGATCGTGTCCGCGTTGCGCGGTGGCGACCAGGACGCCGCCTCGGCACTGCTCGCCGACTACCTCGACGACGCGGAGCGGACGCTGCGGGTCGCCGCCGGCGCAGCCGACTGAGGGGCGGCCAGGAGGCCCGGTGCGGCCCCGTCCCGCACGCTCGGCCCCAGCGCCCTCACGCTGGTGCTCGCGGACCCTTCGGTCAGGACTTCCCGCCGAGCAGGGCGGCGACCGCGTCCACCACGACCTGGCGACGCCGCGGCGGCGTCACGGCCTGCACCAGCGGCTCGTACTCCGGAGCGGTCGCGCTCCAGAACGCCGCGGTGTGCAGGACGAGCCCGAGCAGTACTGCCGGACGGAACGCCCGCGGCAGGACCCCTGCACGCTGGGCGTGCTCGACCTCGGCCACGGCGTCGGCGTAGCTGGTCGCGACGGACTCGAGCGGGACGTCGGCACGCTCCAGCCGGTGCCAGGTCGCGAGCCGCTGGGCCCAGGGGCGACGGACGTACGAGTCGTGCACCCGGCCGGCCCAGGCGGCGAGGTCGGCGGTGTCGAGTGGAGCCTCGGCGAACGTCTCGGTCACGGTCTCCGCGACGAGGGCGTCGAACAGCCCCTCCTTGCTGCCGAAGTAGTGGAAGACCTGCGCCTTGTTGCTCGACGCTGCGGCACCGATCCGTTCGACCCTGCCGGCGGCCAGTCCGACCGCAGCGAACTCGTCCCGCGCGGCGAGCAGGAGCCGGGCACGCATCGCGTCAGCGGCTGGGGGCGTGAATCGGGCCATGGCGACCACCGTACCGATCACGCGGCGCACAGAGCTGGAGTGCACCGCAGCAGCTTCAGGCCCGCTGTCTCCGCAGAGCGCTCCAGAGGACCAGCGCGAGCGTCAACAGGACGCCGGCGACCACGGCCCCCTGGACGACGTCGGCGAAGCCGCGCTGCAGATCGTCACCCGTGACGAGGATCGCGACGACCAACGCCGCCGTCACCGCGAGCACGATCGACCGGGCTCGCAGGCTCCCGTCCGAGCGACTCACGGCGGCGTGGATCGCCACGAACGGGACCGGGAAGAGCGCGGCGAAGGCAGCCGAGCCGTCGAAGAAGAGGAGTCCGACGAGCAGCCCTGCCCCGAGACCGATCGACAGCACTACCCAGTCCGACGTGGAGATCCCGGCCCGCACGGTGCCTCTGCGCCGACGCCGACCGGGCAAGAGCGGCAGGGCGCAGACGGCGCCACCGACGAGCAGGAACGCCCCCGGATTCCAGGACGCCTCGTTCGGAGCACTCAGCATCGAGGCCCCGAGCGCCATGCTGGCGAACGGGATCGCCCGGGCCCCGCTCTGCCCCACGCGCCCAACCGTCCGCCGCTGATGTTCCACATCTCGACTCTACTGACCCAGCCCTCGTTCCGCCGAAATACAAATTGCTTGTTCTACGTGCTGGAAGATCAGTAGCGTGAGGTCCTCGGCACAGGCCGGGACTGACATGGGGAGATGACGTTGTCCCGCAATTTCATTGGACGATCTTCGGTAGCGCTCGGAGCGTGCTTGCTCTTCGTGGCAGCTCTTGCCTCGCCAGCAACGGCGGCACCGAACGTCGCGGAGCCAGTCGCCGACGTGGACGTGCACGAACAGGCACGGAAACTCGCTGACCTTTCGCACGCCTACGACTCGAATCAGGCCGGCGGGGGCAACACGGTCAACGGAGGGTTCGCGACGTCACCAGTTGCGTCCTTCCGCTGGAGCTACCGAGGCGTGACGATCGTCGTACCAGCGGGATGCTTCCTCAACATGTCCGTTCGAGGTTCGGGGCTGCGGGTCACGGGGTCGACGACCGCGGTCGAGTGCTACGGCCTCGCTGCGGTCATCCCGGGGATGTTCTGCAACTGGAGCGGCGTCTACCGCTTCAAGGACGTCAACGGGCGGCAGTACGCGCAGGAGACGACGTCGGTGCGTTCAGGCTGCGGACAAGCCGTCTTCAACATCCCCAGCGTCAAGAAGCACACGTTGCGTCCGGGGAGCATGTGCGTCGACTTCCGGAACAACGGCGAAGTACGTGGCCGAACGTGTATGGCGATCTACCGTTGACCGTTCCGGAGCGAGCAACGCCGGCTCGTCTCCGCCGCGTGCTCAGCAGGGTGCTCGCAGCGTGCGCGGTCTTGCTCGGCGTCGCTTGTGTCGTGCTCGTCGTCAATGGATGGCCGCTCTCGGTCGCAGCGGGAGCAGCTGGCCTGAGTGCCTCGGGCTTTGCTGGCATGGTGCACCCGAAGAGCAGGGCAGCACCGGTTGCGTTCCTGGTCTGCGTCGCAGTGATCTGCGCCGCGCTTGTCCTCAACCAGGTACTCGCGTAGTCCGACCGCACGACGACGGTCCGTCCACCGGACAGGAGGCGCGGTGCGGGCCCGCACCGTGCCTCCCGTGCGTCATCCGAAGCGACCGTTGACGTAGTCGGCGGTGCGGGGATCCTGCGGTGTCTGGAACATCGCGTCGGTCGGGCCGTGCTCGACGATCGCACCGGGTGTCCCGGCCTCGGCCAGGAAGAACGCGCAGCGGTCGGAGACGCGCTGCGCCTGCTGCATGTTGTGCGTGACGATGACGATCGTCACGTCGGTGGCGAGCTCCGTGATCGTCTGTTCGATGCGCCGGGTCGACGTGGGGTCGAGGGCGGAGCACGGCTCGTCCATCAGGAGCACCCGCGGACGGACGGCGAGCGAACGGGCGATGCAGAGCCGCTGCTGCTGCCCACCGGACAGACCGCCGCCGGGTTGCCGAAGGCGGTCCTTGACCTCGTTCCACAGGCCCGCCTTGGTCAGGGTCTCCTCGACGAGCGCGGCCTTCGCGGCCTTGTCGAGCCGCACGCCCGTCAGGGCGAGTCCTGCGAGCACGTTGTCCTGGATGCTCATCGCGGGGAACGGGTTCGGCTTCTGGAAGACCATGCCGATCTGCCGCCGGGCCTCGGTGATGCGCCGGGACGCGTCGTAGATGTCGACCTCGTCGAGGAGCACCTCACCCGCGAGCGACGCCGTGGGGACGAGCTCGTGCATGCGGTTGAGCGTGCGGAGGAACGTGCTCTTGCCGCAGCCGGACGGTCCGATCAGGGCGGTGACCTGGCCGGCCGGCATGGTCAGCGAGACACGGTCGAGCACCTTGTGCTCGCCGAACCAGGCGGAGACGGATCGGGCGTCGAGCGTCGCGGGCAGGGTCGACGGATCCGGTGCCGGCGGCACGCGGTCGAACCAGCTGTCGAACTCGGCGAGGAGGGTTTCGGTTTCTGTTCCGGGCATCGTGGTCTCTATCGGTCACATCAGGTTGGGCAGGAGGACGGTGAGCTGGGACGCCGCGGAGAGCCCGACGGCGAGCACCACCGGGACGGCGACGACGAGTGTCTGCCGACGGCCCCAGAAGCGGATCCCGACCGCGAACAGCGCGACCATGCCGGCCAGGACGATCAGGCCGAGCACCAGGAACGGCCACACCGAGCCGTCACCGGCCATCGTCAGTTCGGCGGGGGCGAGTGCGGCGTAGCCGAACGAGGGCGTCGGGGTCGGAGCGGCCTTCGAGACGAGTTCGGCGTCGACGCGGACGACGGAGTCGGGCAGGAACGGCAGCCCGGCGGCGGAGACCAGGGTGAGCCGACCGTCGCCGGCCTCGAGCGGTGCGGGGACGTGGTCGCCGGTGCGGCGGACGTCGACGACCCGGTACTTCGCGGTCCCCTGCCCGGTCGTCGCGGTGATGACGGCACCCTTGTCGAGCTGGTCGATGCGACCGAAGGGGCCGCCGTAGGCGGTCTGGCGCCCGTAGACGACGCTCGCGCCGACCTGACCGGGCAGCGGGGTGTCCCGCCGGTGGCCGGGGCCGGAGCGGGTGGTCTCCGACGTGGTGCCCTGCAGCACGACCGTGTCGAGGCCGAGCGCCGGCACCCGGACGATCGCGACGGGGGTGCCCTCGGGGACCAGGCGGCCGTCGGTGCCGGTCTGGCCGACGGGGGCGGTGGCGTCGGCGAGCTGGTAGCGGAACGCGTCACGGGCGAGCTGCTGGTCGCGCGAGTACGTGACCTGCGACACGGCCGTGAACTGCAGCGCGAAGCCGACGAGCAACAGCCCGACGACGACGATCGCCGACCCGCTGAACCGCCAGCGGTCGGGGGCGCCGAGGACCGGGATCGCCCGGGCGGCGGGGCCGGCGGACTCGTGGGACCAGCCACTGACCGGCCGGGTCGGACGCCGGGTGCGGGACGGACGGAGCGCTCGGATCGGCCGCCACGTCCGGACGGCGCGACGGCGGCCGCTCGCGTCCGGTTCGCCGGTGGGTCGCCGGCCCGGCAACCAGGAGGTGAAGCTCGTCATCGATCCGTCCGTCGGGGTGTTCGGGGGTGGTTGTGTCGCGGGTGGAGCACCCGGCCGGTCCTGGTGGACCGGCCGGGCGGGGGTGGGGCTAGCGCGTGATCTTCACCGAGGACGAGGTCCGCGCGGTGTTCCAGAGGGAGTCACCGCTGTAGACGACGGTGAGCTTGTGCGTGCCGGCCTTGAGACGCGGGAGCGAGACGGTGCCGCGCCCGGTCTTCGACAGGGACACCGAGGCGAGCGTCTTGCTGCCCTCCTTGACGGTGACCTTGCCGGTCGGGGTCACGCCGGCGCCGCTCACGGCGACGGTGACCTTGGCGTGGGACTTCGCGGAGACTGACTTGACCTTGCCGGCCTTCACCGTCGGCGCGCCCTTGGCGACCTTCACCGTCGACACGGCGCTCGTGGCGACCGTCCCGCCGGCCGTGGCCGGGGTGTAGGTGGCGACGAGGCTGTACGAGGTGCGCTTCGGGACGAACGAGACCGACGCGGTGGTGGCCCCGGCGGCGACCTTGGCGGTGCCGACGGTCTCCGTGCCGTTCGCGATCGTGACGGTGCCGCCCGTGGCGTTCCCTCCCGTCATCGTCGTGGTGACCTTGGCGGTCTTGCCGACCGTCAGACGCGGGACCGTCATCGTGACGCCGGTCGCGGCCGAGACCGTGACGGTGGACGCCGCCGAGGTGCTCGACGCGACGCCGGCGAGCGCCGGGATGAACAGCGCGTTCACCGAGGCCGTGCCGCTGGGCAGGGTCACCGGGGCGGTGACGCTCTTCGCACCCTTGGCGATGGTGCCGGTCCCGACGACGGTGGAGCCGTTCAGGAACCGGACCGTGCCGCCGCCGGTGCCGAACGAGTCGACGGAGACGGTGGCGCTGACGGGCTTGCCCGCGACGGCCTTCGCCGGGATCGACAGCGCGGTGGTGCTCAGCGACGCGGGGAAGGCACGCAGCTGGGCGTAGCCGCAGGTGGTGGCGGCGTTGGTCGCCGGCTCCGGCAGGAACCCGTAGGCGGCGATGGTCGCGGTCTGCTTGCAGACGAGCGAGTCCTTGCCGACGAACGCCTTCGCGATCGCGCTGGACGGGTCGTCAGCCAGGCGCGACGGGACGATGTTGTAGACGTCACGGACGAAGCCGGCGTACGCCGGGTTGGTCGCGTAGGCCTTGCCGCTGCCGGTGGTCGCCGCGGTCTGGCTGCCGGCGGTCTTGCCGAGGTCGGCGAGCGTCACGCCGTGGCGACGGTCGGTGACCCCGCCGACGCCGTTGGCCTGCGCCACCCACTGGCTGACCGAGAACGGGGCGATCGCGAGCGTCGAGCCGGTGTCGGCCGCGACGACTGCGGTGCCGTCGTGCTCCTCGATCGGCTTGCCGGCCGAGGTGTCGGAGACGAAGGAGTTCGTGCTCGTGAAGCCCGAGGCGTCGGTCAGACCGAGCTGGCCGAGGAAGTAGCTGCGGGTGCCCGAACCGAACTTGGGCAGGAGCGGCTGGATCTTGGACGCCTTGGTGCCGTCCGGACCCGTCGCGCTGCCGCCCACGGAGTTGTAGGTGCCGTCCGCGTTGAAGTACGCGTAGGACACGTCACCGCGGTAGACGTTCCAGAGCGTCGGGGCGGTCTTGGCCTGCGTCCCGTCCCCGATGAAGAAGGGCACCTTCGCCAGCGGGCTGCCCGGTGCGTAGGCGACGTCGACCGCGTCGCGGGCGAACGGCACGTACGCCAGGACGCCGTCGGCCGACTGGTCCTTGGCGGCGGGGCCGCCCGACGAACGGGCGAAGTCGAGCTGGCCGACGACGGACTCGTCGATCGTCGTGCTCGTGCCGTCGGCCAGGGCGACGCCCGACTTGTTGGCGACCGCACCGACGGAGACGAGCAGCTCGTCACGGCCGGCACCGGAGCCGGAGACGCGCGGGATGGCCGCTCCGCCGGATCGCGTGACGACGGTGGGGCCGGCGTTCGTCGCGTCGTACGAGGCGATCTGGTTCCCCCCGACCGCTGCGGCGACGCCGTTCATGACGTCCTGGGTCGTGTCCGAGCCGAGGCCGACGAGCTTGCCGAACGCGTTCCCCGCGGGGTCGGCCTGGGCCGCCGGCACGGAGAGGGCACCGACGATCAGCGCGGCTGCACCGAACGTGACTGCCGACTTGCAGAAGGTGTTGACCTTCATGGCTGGTGTTTCCTTTCGTGGGTTCGACGCTGCCCAGGTGGCAGCGGTCGTGGGTGGAACTCGGTCACACGTGGGCGGCGGCCAGCATCGCCAGCCTCCGGCCACGGCGGATCAGGAACGGCCCCACGCCGAGCGCCGGCAGGCCGGCTCCGAGCGCCGCGGCGAGACCCAGGCGGGTCGCCGCGAGCGGCTGGTCGTGGGTGCGTTGGGTGGGTCCGGACGCCTCGTCGACGTCGTTGGTCGACACGGGAGGCGCGGCGTCGGCCACCGGGTCGACGGTCGCGTCCGGCAGGGTGTCGGTCGACGTCCCCGGGTCGGTGACGGGATCGGTGACGGTCTCCGTCGTGTCGGTGGGCGGTGGGACCGCCCCGTCGGTGCCGGACGCCGTCGGCTCGGTCGGCGCCGACGCCGCCGGCGGCTTCGGGCACGCCGCGGCGACCGTCCGGGCGTCGGTCAGCCCGGCGGCGACCTGCCCGGCCGCTGCCCGCATGCTGCTCGAGAGCGGGACGTAGCCGGCGGGGAGCTCGCCCTGCTTCTCCCCCGGTACCTGACCGGCACCGCTCGCGTACCGGATGAAGGTGGCGTAGTCCGAACGCTCCGCCGGGCTCGAGGCGCAGACGTTCACGGCCGCGTAGCTGAGCATGGCCAGCGGGTAGGCCGCCGCGTCACGGTTCGCGGGGTCGGCCACGACGACGCCCGGCACGGTCGACGGCCGCATGGTCGCGATGCCCTTCGTGATCGCCTCGGTGGTCGGAGCGACGGCCTCGCCGGCGGCGTTCACGAGCTTCGCGGTGGGGAGCGCGTACCGGGCGGCCGAGGCCGTGTCGGTGATCGACAGCAGGAACCGGCTCCCCGGCACCTGGGCGCCGAGCGAGGTGTAGCCCTTCGGCTGCCCGAACGGGTTCCAGGAGTCCTTCTGGTTGGGGTCCGCCTTGAGCGTCCGGTAGGCGCCCTCGTGCATGTCGTTCATGTACGGGCGCATGTCCAGGGTGCCGTAGCCGGTCTCGTCCGGGTCGCCGCCCTTCGCGATGGTCAGGTCGGCCTTCGGGAAGCTGTCGATCGTCGTGTCGGTCGCCAGTGACAGCGGGCTGTAGGCGGGGTTGATCCGCATCCCCCACTCGTCCGGGCGCCCGTCGAGGAACGCCGCCGCGACGGGGTCCGCCCGCAGCCACGCCCAGACCCGGGCGTTCGCGTTCGTGTCCCCGAGCGCGACCATCAGTCCGGCCGGGGCGGTGTCGCTCTTCGAGCCGACAAAGGTCGGGTTGAGCGCGAGGAACTCCGGGTCCGTCACGATGCTCGAGGCGTTCGCCGACACGGTGGGGTCGCCCTTGCCGCGGCCGGGCACGTCCGCCTGGTACGACTGCGTGAGCAGCTTCGCGACGAGCCGTGCGTCGAGGGTGAGTTCCTGCGCCTGCAGCCCGTTCCGCGCCTTGGCGGGGGCGTCCGGGTACAGCCGGTAGTCGATCGAGAAACCGATCACGATCGCCGACTGCGCCACGGGGGCGTACCGGATGGTCGTGTCCGGGGCGGTCGCGGGGTCGAGCGGGGTGTTCACCAGGGCGAGGCGCGATGCCCCACCGGTCGTCGAGACGATCTGGTGCTGTGCCTCCTCGTCGCCGATCTGCGAGTAGCCGTAGGTGGTGCCGAGTCCGCACAGTGCGGGCTGCCAGGCGGTGACCGCCTCGGTGGCGGGCTCCGAGCCGACCAGGCGCTGCTCCGCGTTGCCGATCGGGCAGGCCTGGGCAACGGACTGGAACCCGAGCGGGAACACGACGCGGTTGCGCCAGGCCGATGCCGACAGGGGCGAGCCGGTGACACGACCGGCGGCGGTCGACCCCGCGGTGCCGCCGTCGAGGTTGTGGCTGCCGCGCGGCACGATCACGAGCCAGCAGTCCCGCGGCGTCGTCCTTCCGGCAGCCACCCGGTCCTGCCCGCAGCCGAGCTGCGGCGCCTCGAGCCCCGACTGGGTCTCGAAGGTGACCTGACCGGTGCCGTCGCTCGCGGTGCGCGCGGCCGTGACCTCGTTCGTGGTCGTCGCGTCGAACTGCTTCGACAGCTCCGTCGTGCTCTTCGACAGGGTCCCGTCGACCGACCGGAAGGGCACGCGGTAGGCGCGGAGGAACGGGTTCTCGACGGGCGGGTCGAGCAGCAGGTCTGGGTTCGCGTCCGGTCCGGTCAGGGTCGGGTCCTGCAGCGGGTCGTCCCCGTTCACCAGGTCGCGCTTGGCGGCACCGACGCCGGTCAGGGCCGCGATCGTCGACGACGGAGCGCCCCACTGGCACTGTTCGGGGGACGGTCCGGCCGCCTCGTCGCCCCAGCACTGCATGACCTGGACGTAGTCGGTGGCGTACTCACTCGGCGAGGTCGGCTTCGCACCGGTCCAGCTCACCGTGACGCCCTGGTCGGTGAGTTCGCGGGTCTGGCTGACCGTGAAGGACATCTTCGAGAAGTCGGCCGCGTCGGGGTCGGGCGTGGTGGTCGATCCCCCGGAACCGAGGGCGGCCTGCGCGTCGGCCCACGACTTCGTCACCGCGGACGAGGGGGTGGCCGAGGGCGCGGTGGCCGACGCCGGGATCGTGGCGACGAGCAACGACCCGGCGATGGTCGAGGTGACGGCACCGAAGACGAGGGCCGCGGAACCGAGTCGGACGAGGTGCTGGTTCTTCACTTCTGGGTCCTCCGTCGGGACACGAGCACGCCGATCAGCGGGGGCAGCAGGACCACGCCCAGCAGTGCGGCCACGGCGCAGAGCATCAGGGTGCGGGTCGGCGTCCAACCGTCGGCCGCGTCGACCTCGACCGGCAGGGCGGCCACGTTCTGGCACACACCGCTGTCGGCGTCGCACTGCACGGGCGAGCCGTTGTTCAGTGCGGGCACCGCGCCGGTGCCACCGCTGCCGGTGCTGCGGCCGGAGAGCTCGGTCGACCCGCTCCCGGATCCCGAACCGGATCCGCTCGAGCCTCCGGAACCGGAACCCCCGGACCCGCCGCCCTTCGCACCGGACCCCGAACCGCCGCCGGAGCCCGAGCCCCCGGCCGCCCCGGTACCGCCACCGGAACCGCCCGCGCCACCACCGGCCGCGCCACCGCTCTGGGTCGGCGTCGTGGTGCCTTTCGCCCCGCCGGTGCCCGTGTTGCACTGGGTCGCGCCGAGCTTGTCGCACGCGGGCGGCTGCGGCGCCTTGACGGCGAGGGTGTTCTTGCCGTCAGCGGAGAACGTCGGGTTGTTGCACTTCCGGATGTCGATCTTCTTCGCCTCGACACCGGGGATGCGCCGCACCTGGTCGAGTCCGGCCTGCACCAGGTTGATCGGCAGCGGCGAGTAGCCGAGCACCTCGGCCTGCTGCTGCCCCTCGCACAGGAAGTAGTAGTCGAACGCCCCGAGGGTCTTGCCCTTCGCCGGGGTCAGGCTCGCGTCCGTGGTCGTCGGCACCACCATGTAGGAGTACGACGACAGTGGGTAGGTGCGTGCGTCGGGGTTGTCGTAGACGCCGTCGAGGATCTGCGTCAGGTACGACGACGACCGCTTGTCCTGGTTGATCTTCGCCCCGAGCAGGCCGACCGCGACGTTCGAGGCGGTCGGTTCGACGTAGTAACCGGCCTTGTTCAGCACCTTCGCCACCGGGTAGCCGGTCTTCAACGCGTAGGAGTACTCGACGTACGTGATCGTGCCGACGTTGGCCTTCTGGGCGACGTAGCCGGACACGCCCTGCGAGTTCGGCTGGGCGATGAACCCCTTGCCGGCGACCGTCGGGTAGTTCGACGTGATGCCGCACGGCAGCGGCCGACCCGCCTGCTTGCAGTACGCGTTCCACTCGGACGGGTACTTCTTGCTCATCCAGGTGGTGAACTGCGCGGTCGACCCGGATCCGTCGGACCGGACGACCGGCACGACGCGGCGCTTCGGCAGGTCGAGCCCGGGGTTGTCGGCCTTGACCTTCGGGTCGTCCCAGCTCGTGATCTTGCCGGTGAAGATGCCCGCGAGCACCGGGCCGGACAGCCGCAGGTTCGTGATCTGCTTGCCACCGGCACTGAGGTTGTACATGAACGACGTGCCACCGGCGACGATCGGCATGTACGCGTAGCCGACCGTCGGCGGGACGTCGGTGACCCCACCGTCCTTGATGCCGTACGGGATCTCGGAGACGGCGAAGTCGACCGTGCCCGCCTTGAACTGGTTGCGGCCGTCGGAGGACCCGGTGCTGGCGTACCGGACCTTCATCCCGTACTGCTGCACGTTCACGGCCCACTGCTGGATCGCGACGGAGCTCCACGACGAGCCAGCGCCCGAGATGGGCACGTAGGACTCGCCCGCGTCGGCCGCGGTGGCGGGGAGGATCGACAGGGCCAGTGCGGCGGCGGCCAGGACCGCGCCCATCAGGCGTGTTCTGCGGGGTCTCACGATGGGTCCTTCTGGGAGGCGTCGGCGGGGAACGGGTGGACGTAACGGCGGGCGTGCCGGCGGATGAAACGGCCGACGGGGCGCCAGACCGGCCCGGCGGCGGCGACACCGCGCAGGACCAGGCGACCGAGCGCCCGGACGCGGTCGTTGCGGCGCTCGCGGGTCGCGACGGTCTGCGACCCGATCACCCGGGCGATCACGAAGAGCACCAGCACGAGGAACATCAGGACCGCGGCCGCGCCGAAGCCACGGGCGATCATGTTCGGTTCGGGCGACTTGACGAACTCGAAGATCGCCAGGGGCAGCGAGATCATCGGGCCGCTCGTCGGGTCGAGGTTCAGGTCGGGCGCGAAGCCGGCGGTCAGCAGCACCGGGCTCGTCTCACCGATGCCGCGCGCGGTGGCGAGGATGATCGCGGTGACCAGGCCGGAGCGGGACGTCGGCAGCACGACCCGCCACACCGTCTGCCACTGACCGGCACCGAGCCCGATCGACGCCTCCTTCAGCGTCGACGGCACCAGGCGGAGCACGACGTCGGCGGACCGGATCATGATCGGCAGCATCATCACGCTGATCGCCAGGGACGCCGCGAACCCGGACTTGTCGAAGCCGAGCCCGACGATGACGCTCGCGTAGATGAAGAGCCCCGCGACGATCGAGGGCAGCGCGGTCATCGCCTCGACGATGGTGCGGACGAACCGGGCGAAGGGTCCGGGCACCTCGGTCAGGAACAGCGCCGTGGTCACGCCGAGCGGCACCGTGATCACGAGCGCGATCGAGATCTGGATGAGCGACCCCGCGATGGCGTGCAGCACTCCGCCGGAGGTCATCGGGTCGAGCGGCCCGGTGAGCGCCATGTCCTGCGTGTAGAAGTTCCAGTGCGGCAGCGCCTTCGTGGCCCGGATCACGCTGAACGAGACGACGAACACCAGCGTGGCCACCACGACGAACGCCAGCGAGTGCACCGCGGCGGAGACGACCCGGTCACGGACCACGGCCGCGCTCTCGTTGGTGGCGACGAGGAGCGCGTAGAACACCAGGAACATCACGTAGGCGACGGCCGCGAAGGCGATCGGGCCGGAGACCGGGGCGAGTTCGGTGAACACGATCGACGTGACCGAGACCGAAGCGACCGCGGCACCGACGACGCACAGCACGTCGCTGATCCGGGTGCCGCTGAACCGGCGCTCCTCGGGCCCACGGGCCGGCTCGGACTCCCGCTCGAGCCGCGGCAGGACCGTGCCGGAGCCGGAACCCGAGGGCGTCGACACCGTCACCGGGCTGGCCGGGACGGGCGTCGACAGGGGGACGGTGGGCAGGGGTGACGTGACGCCCGACGGCGCCTGGGTGGTGTTCGTCATGGCTAGCTGCTCGCTCCCGAACGCGATCGGGCGACCACGGCGGACGCGGCGAAGTTGATGCACAGCGTCATCAGGAACAGCGTCAGACCCGCTGCCATGAGCGCCGACATGCCGAAGGGTGTCGCGTCGCCGTACCGCAGGGCGATCAGCGAGGAGACCGAGCTCGCCCCGGCCTGCAGGACGTGCGGCTGGATGACGAACACCGGCGAGATGATCATGTAGACGGCGATGGTCTCGCCCAGCGCCCTGCCCAGACCGAGCATCGTCCCGCCGATGATGCCGCCCCGGCCGAACGGCAGCACGACCGAGCGGATCATCCCCCACCGAGTCGACCCGAGCGCGAGCGCCCCCTCACGCTCACCGAGCGGGGCCTGCGAGAACACCTCGCGCATGATCGAGGTGACGATCGGCGTGATCATCAGCCCGACGACGATGCCGGCGATGAACGTCGAGGCCGTGTACGCGGTCGGCGACGCGAGCGGGTCGTCGAGGTCGACGCCCGACACCGAGAAGAGCGGGATCCAGCCGAACCACTGCGAGATCCACCGCGACACCGGCGTGATCTGCGACTGCAGGAAGAAGAAGCCCCAGAGCCCGTAGACGACGCTCGGGATCGCGGCCATCAGGTCGACGAGCCCGATGAACGCCTTGCGGATCCGCAGGGGTGCGTACTCGGTGATGTACAGCGCGGTGCCGAGCGAGAGCGGCAGGGCGAACGCGATTGCGACGGCGGCGATCAGGACCGTGCCGACCAGCACGGCGGCGATGCCGAACCGGTGGGCGTCGGGGTCCCAGGCCTGCGTGGTGAGGAACCCGAACCCGGCGACGCGCAGGGCCTCGGCGGCCCGGACTGCCAGGAACAGCCCGACGAGCAACATGATCGCGAGGACGGTGACACCGCCGGCACGGGCGATGTTCCGGAACCTGACGTCCGATGGGTCCCGCACGACCGTGAGCAGGCGGGGCGAATCTGTGGACAACGGCATCCTTCGGAATCCGGGGCAGCAGGTCGGGTGCGCCGGGGGATGCTGCGCTCCCGTTCCGGCGGGCATCACATTGGCAGTCGCTCGACCAACGAAGGCCCCTCAGCCGGCGTCCAGGAAACGGCTCAGAAGTGAACAGACGGGTTTCCTGAGCGGATCGCAAGCTTTGTGTGGTCGCCACACCCTCCGTTCGGGGGCGGACGGAGCAGTCCGGGGTACAGCGATCGGGGCACAAGCCCGATGCGCCACAGAACCCCAGATCGGAAGGTGGTTCGTTCCCGGAACCAATATTTCCTCACACTCACACGCGCCCCTCCCGGCACTGGGTGAACACCCAGGGGAACGAGGCTCGAGCTTCCGGTCCCACGTATCAAATTTGTCGTTGCACATTTCACCGGATAGCGGCAGATTGGTCTCCGATCGGCGAAGGACGTCGATCGGGAGGGCACCCAATGACGTCGTTCACCGTCTCCACGAGCAAGATCGCAATTGTCGGGCTGTTGACAGCAGGGTTGTGCGCGTCCACGTTCGCCGCTCCGCCAGCTCACGCTGCCACGGCAGAACCCGCGGCTTCGGTCACCTCGATCGTCGAGGACCTCGATCTCCAGGCCGCCGACGTCGAACGCGGGCTGGCGCTGATCGAGAGCGTTCCGGAAGCCGTCCTGCTCCAGGGCCAGACCGCGTACGAGGAATGGGCAGCTGGCAACCCGATGGTCCAGCGAGCGACTCGTGCAAGCGTCCTCGAGTGCACGGGAGCGATCGCGCTCGTGATCGCCTCAACGGCGTTCCCTGTCGCGAAGATCTTGAAGATCAAACGTTTGATCAACTCGCTCGGCGGCGTCACGAAGGCAGTCCGGATCATGTGGGGCGCGTCCTTCAGCTGGGAGAAGATCCGGGCCCTCGGCGGGGCTGCGGCTGCGCTGGGGGCTGAGCTCCTCGGCATCGCGGCAGTGAAGCGAGGGTGCTTCCGATGAGGCGTCGGGCGCCGGCCTTCATCGTCCTCTTCGGGATCGTGTCGACGGTCGGTGCCTGGCTCTCGCTCGATCTGCTCTACGCGTGTTTGGCCGCGCTCGCGACGATCACGTACGCCGCCTTCGCTCCGAGCATCGTCGGGAGTACCCCGATCCCCCCGGGGTGCGCACCAGACCCGGCAAAGGTGCGGAGTTGGCGTGAGACGCATCCGGACTCGACGGTGAGCGAAGCGATCGATGCCGTCACCAAGCGTGAGCGCATCGACTCGGAGGCCCGTGGAGACAACAGCTCCGGGCGACCCGCCCGGCGCCGCTGACTCCGACCACGCTGACCGCCCACGCAGGACCGGCGACGGTTCCATGCGCGCAGCAGTCGGATCCCCGCGCGAGCACCACGACGACGCACGATTCCACCGCAGATGGGCAACTTTGCGTCCCCCGAACTTCCCTAGGCTCGAGACGATCCGGTAACGCGCACCACTCGTCCGCAGATCCGCGGCCGACCCCGATGACGGGAGGTTCGACATGTCCCAGTTCGCCCAGAAGATCTCGCAGGACGCCATCGTCGGAGAGCCCGAGGTCGTCGAGGACCACCTGTCCGTGCGCGAGATCGCCGCCCACCCCGCCTGGCTCCGGCTCAAGCGTGCAGTCGTCGCCCTGCAGACGCGGGACGGCTCCGTCCCCGAACCGTCCGACCACGCCGCTGCCGCCGGACACGTCGCGGTGATCGTGCCGGCCGTCGCCGAGCTGGCACCACACTTCCCGCACGACGCCGCGTTCCTGCACGTGCTGCAGCTCGACTTCGCACGCTGGCAGGAGCAGGGCTTCGGGGTCCCCGACTTCCTCGACTCCCTCACCGCGTTCCAACCGCAGCAACACCGCGACGACGGGCTCGGCCACCTGGTCGTGTTCCCGATGGTCACCCAGAACGGCAGCACCTCGCGCTTCGTCGAGGCGGTCCTGGTCGAGGTCATCTGGCCGGAGTTCATCGCCGAGCTCGAGGCCGGCGACCACGGCAACGCGTTGTTCGTCGCGCTGCGATTCGTCGACTTCACCCCGGGCTACGACACGAACTCGGCGGTGCTGTTCCCCGAGACCGTCGCGATGCGCTCGATCCCCGCCTTCACGTGGGGCGCGATCTTCCAGGACCGCGAGGCCGCCCGCTACCGCCGGGTCGTCCGTGCCGCCGCCGACGTCACCAAGCTCGAGCTGCCGCCCGAGGCCGCTGCGATGCTCGACGACCAGCAGCTGACCGAGCGGGTCTTCGTGATGTGGGACATCATCCACGACCGCTCGCACATGCGTGGGGACCTGCCCTTCGACCCGTTCATGATCAAGCAGCGGATGCCGTTCTTCCTCTACTCGCTCGAGGAGCTCCGCTGCGACCTGACCGCGTTCCGGGAGTCCGTGCGTCTGGAACGCGAGCTGTCCGCCGGACCCGACACGGGCCTCCAGGACGCGCAGCGCGCCATCCGCGACCACGCGCGCCTGGTGCAGTACGCGGTCGTCTTCGACCGCATCTTCCGCTTCGCGATCACCGGCAGCCGCGTCCGCAACTACGACGGACTGGGCGGCCAGCTGCTGTTCGCCTGGATGCACCAGCACGGCGTCCTGCACTGGACGGACACGCAGCTGACGATCGACTGGCCCGAGGTGCCGGACGTGATCATCGCCCTGAGCGACGAGATCAACGAGCTCTACCGGCGCTCGATCGACCGGCCGAAGTCGGCGCACTGGCTCGCCGCGTACGAGATGCTGATCCGCACGCTCACGCCGCACCCGGCGTCGAAGTGGGCGCGTGGCCTGCCCGACGAGACGCTCGCCGGACCGCCGCGCGGCTACACCGATGCGGTGCTCGACGACGAGTTCCCGCTGTCGATGTTCTACGAGGCGCTCGACAAGAAGATGGCGACCGTCATCGCGTCCACGGCCGGCATCACCGGCACCACGGACGCCGAGCTCGTCGGCGAGGCCGCCGCGTGACCGACGGCTCGATGGCCGGTCGCCTGGTGCTGATCGCCGGTGCGACCAGTGCCAGCGGCGCAGCCGTCGCGCGCGCACTCACCGCCGCCGGTGCGGCCGTCGTCGCGGTCGGCACCAGACCCGACGCCCTGGAGGCCCTGCGCGCGTCCGTCCCGGGCGTCACGACGCGGACGTGCGACCTGTCGGACCTCGGTGCGGTCACCGCGTTGGCCGACGACGTCCACGCGGACGCCGGCCGCGTCGACGGACTGGTCCACCTGGTCGGCGGGTGGCGCGGCGGTGGCAGCATCGTCGGCCAGTCCGACGCGGACTGGGACTTCTTCGACCGCGCCTTCCGGACCCTGCGGAACACGACCCGGGTCTTCCACGACGACCTCGTGGCGTCCCCTGCCGGGCGGCTCGCGTTCGTGTCGTCCACCGCGGTCGACTCCCCCACCGCCGGCGCCGCGAACTACGCGTCGGCGAAGGCCGCGTCCGACGCCTGGGTCCGGGCCGTCGCGCAGGGGTTCCGGAAGGAGGCACCGGAGACCGCCGCGGCCGCCGTGTTCGTCGTCGGTGCACTGTCCGGCCTCGAGGAGCGGCTCGGCACCGAGGTCGTCCGGCTCTGGGACGTCCCACCGGCCGACGTCAACGGTGCCCGCATCCCGCTCACGGCGCCTGATCCCTCGAACCTAGGATGAACGCGTGACCCTCCGACTGCACGACCTGGACCTGCGGGGCTTCGCCTCGGACAACTACGCCGGCGTCCACCCCGAGATCCTCGCCGCCATCGCCGCGGCCAACGACGGCCACCAGATCGCCTACGGCGAGGACGTCTACACCGCACGTCTCAACGAGGTGATCCGCGAGCACTTCGGGTCGCAGGCCGAGGCGTTCCCGGTGTTCAACGGCACCGGCGCGAACGTCGTCGGCCTGCAGTCGATGCTGCCGCGGTGGGGAGCGGTCGTGTGCACCGCGACCGCGCACATCCACACCGACGAAGCCGGAGCGCCCGAGCGCGTCGCCGGCATCAAGCTCCTGCCGGTCGAGGCACCCGACGGCAAGCTGACGCCCGAGCTCATCGACCGCGAGGCCTGGGGCTGGGGCGACGAGCACCGCGCCCAGCCGCTCGTCGTGTCGATCACGCAGACCACCGAGCTCGGCACCGCCTACACGGTGGACGAGGTCCGGACGATCGCCGACCACGTCCACTCCCTCGGCATGAAGCTGCACATGGACGGCGCCCGCATCTCGAACGCCGCGGCGTCCCTCGGGGTGCCCCTGCGCGACTTCACCACCGACGCCGGTGTCGACGTGCTGAGCTTCGGCGGCACGAAGAACGGCATGCTCTACGGCGAGGCGATCGTCGTGCTGAACCCCTCGGCGTCCGAGGGGCTGCACTACCTGCGCAAGATGAACATGCAGCTCTCGTCGAAGATGCGGTTCGTCTCCGCGCAGCTCATCGCCCTGCTCAGCGACGACCTGTACCTGCGCTCCGCCGGGCACGCCAACGCCATGGCCGCCCGACTGCGCGGTGCTTTGGAGGCCGGTATCGCCGACGGCAGCATCCAGGGCGTCGGCTTCAGCCAGCAGACCCAGGCGAACGGCGTCTTCGCGACCCTGCCCGCCGGGGTGGCCGACCGGCTGCGGAAGCACTTCCGGTTCTACGACTGGGACGCCAGCCGCAACGAGGTGCGGTGGATGTGCGCGTACGACACCTCGGAGCAGGACATCGACGACTTCGTCGCGGCGCTGACGCGGGAGCTCGACGCCGCCTGAGCCGGCACCGTCCGGTCAGGCGCGCACCGGTCGGGCGCGCGCCGAGTCGGCACCGGCGGTCGGTTCACCCGAACGGGATGACCCGCACCACGATCGCCACCACGAGCATCGCCATCGCGACCACGGCCGCCCGCCACAGCACCTTCCGGTGGTGGTCGCCGAGGTTCACGTTGGCCAGCGACACCAGCAGCAGGATCGCGGGGACGAGCGGGCTCTGCATGTGCACCGGCTGCCCGACGACCGAGGCCCGCGCCATCTCGGCCGGCGTGATCCCGTACGCCGCGGCGCTCTCCGACAGCACCGGCAGGATCCCGAAGTAGAACGCGTCGTTGCTCATGAAGAACGTCAGCGGCATGCTCAGCACACCGGTGATGCCCGCCAGGTACGGGCCCATCGAGTCCGGGATCACCGCGACGAGCCAGTCGGCCATCGCCGCGACCATCCCGGTGCCGTCGAGCACCCCGATCAGCACCCCGGCGGCGAACACCATCGACACGACACCGACGATGCTCGGGGCGTGCGCCACGATCTGCGCGGTCTGCTGCTTGAGCTGCGGGAAGTTCACGAGCAGGGCGATCGCCGTGCCGATCATGAACACGAAGTGCAGCGGCAGCAGGCCCAGCACGAGCGCCACCATCACGGCGACGGTCAGCGCCAGGTTGAACCAGATCCGCTTCGGCCGCAGGGTCGGGCGGTTCGGGTCGAGCATCGTCTCGGCCATGGTGCCGGTCCCCGTGCCGCCCTCGTCCCCCGCACCCGCGCCGTCCACACCTTCGCCGTCCGCACGCCGACCGTCGGCCTTCCCGCCGCGTAGTCCGAGCGCGACCGTGGGGCTCGTGAACATCCCGCCGCCGGTCCCGCCGACCGCCGCGAGCACCCGTGACCCGGCCCGGGCGTTCGCCCGCTCCGGCACCCGTGCACCCCGCGAGGCCTCGGTGAACTCGATCAGCCCGAGCCGCTTCCGCTCCCGCAGGCCCATCGTCCACGCGAACGTGAAGCACAGCAGCAGCCCCACCACGAGCGACGGCACGAGCGGCACGAAGATGTCCGTGGGGTCGATCTTCAGCGCGGCGGCGGCACGGGCGGTGGGACCGCCCCAGGGCACGATGTTGAGCGTGCCGTTCGTCAGACCCGCCACGCACGTCATCACGACCGGGCTCATGCCGAGCTTCAGGTAGATCGGCAGCATCGCCGCCGTGACCACGATGAACGTCGTCGAGCCGTCCCCGTCGAGCGAGACCGCACCGGCCAGCAGAGCCGTGCCGAGCACGATCTTCGCCGGGTCGTTGCCGGTCACCCGCAGGATGAACCGGACGAGCGGGTCGAACAGGCCGACGTCGATCATCAGCCCGAAGTACATGATCGCGAACATCAGGAGCGCGGCCGTCGGTGCCAGCGTGCCGATCGCCTCGGTCACCATGTCGCCGAGTCCCAGACCCGCCCCCGCGAACAGTCCGAACACGGTCGGCACGATGATCAGCGCGAGCATGGGCGACATGCGCTTGGTCATGATCAGGACCATGAAGGTCAGGACCATCGCGTACCCGAGGATGACGAGCATCAGGACTCCTTCGTCCGTGTCTGGCAGTCCGGGCACGCTACGACCCGGCCTGGAGGCGCGGCGCGCTTCTGCACATTGGCGCACCATCGCGCGTTGACCGCTTTCTGCGCATTGTGCGCAGGCAGGTCGGCTCGCCCTCCGTACGCTGGGGTCGTGACCGACGACCGTTCACGGCGCCCCAGGCTCCGCTTCGCCACCGAGGTGCTCGTGCTGCAGCTCGCCGTGGTGGTCGCCGTCGTCGCCCTGACCAGTGCCGTGTTCGTCCGGATCGAGGTCACCCGGCTGGAGCGCGCTGCCGAGGGGACCGCACTCGCGATCGCACAGAGCGTCGCCGCGCAGTCCGACGTCCGGGCCGCGGTCGCCCGGCTCAGCGTCGACGGCACCGACCTCGACCCCGCGGCCCTCGCCGACGGGCCCGTCCAGCGAGCGGCACTCGCAGCCCAGCGCCGGACCGGGGCACTCTTCGTCGTGGTCACCGACGACCGGGGCATCCGGCTGGCCCACCCCGACGCCGACCGGATCGGCGAGATGGTGAGCACCTCCCCCGACGCCGCACTCGCGGGCCGCGAGACCGTGTCCTGGGCACGCGGCACGCTCGGCGAGTCGGCGCGGGCGAAGGTGCCCGTCTCCGCGCCCGCGGCCGGCGGGGCGGCGACGAGCCGGGCCTCCCGGCAGTCCGCCGTCGTCGGCGAGGTGAGCGTCGGGTTCAACCGGGCACGCGTCTACGACACCCTGGTCGAGGACAGCATGCCGGTGATCGGTGCCGGGCTGGCGGCGGTCCTGCTCGCGGTGATCGCCTCGGTGCTGATCCGACGCAGGCTGGTGCGGCTGACGCTCGGGCTGCAGCCGGAGGAGCTCGTGACGCTCGTGCAGAACCAGCAGGCCGTGCTCGGCGGTGTCGGTGAAGGCGTCATCGCGATCGGGCCGTCGGGGGTCGTCACCGTCTGCAACCCCGAAGCCGTGCGACTGCTCGGGCTGGCCGATCCGGTCGGCCGTCCGGTGGCATCGCTCGACCTGCCCGCGCCGCTCGGGTCGATGCTGGACGTGACCACCGCGGCTCCGGCGAGCGCCACGATCGTCGCCGGGCACCGGGTGCTGCTCGTCGACGTCCGCACGGTGTTCCGCGACGGCCGCGACCTGGGCCGGGTCGCCGTCCTGCGCGACCGCACCGACGTCGAGGCCCTGACCCGGCGACTCGACGCCGTCGGGGCGATGAGCACGGCGCTCCGCGCGCAGCGCCACGAGTTCGCGAACCGGCTGCACGCGATCTCGGGGCTGCTCGACATCGGCGAGACCGCCCGGGCGCGCGCGTACCTGGCGGACGTGCAGGAGCGCGGGCCGCTGCGCTACCCGGTGCAGCACGCCGACCGGTTGACCGAGCCGTACCTGCAGGCGTTCCTCGGGGCGAAGGGTGTCGAGGCCGCCGAGCGCGGGGTGCTGCTGCGGATCGGGGCGGAGACGCTCGTGCAGGGGACGATCACCGACCCGGGCGACGTGACGACCGTGCTCGGCAACCTGGTCGACAACGCGGTGTCGGCGGCCCTGGACGGGGACGAGCAGTCGAGGGACGGCGGATCCCCGTGGGTGGAGGTCGAGGTGCTCGACGACGGCACGACGCTGCACCTGTCGGTGATGGACTCCGGGCCGGGGGTGCCAGCCGATGCCGCGGACTCGCTGTTCGTGCGCGGTCCGGCGCCTGTTCCTGCGTCGGAGGACGTCTCGCAGGTGCACGGGCTCGGGATCGGGCTGCCGTTGTCGCGGGAGATCGCCCGGCGACACGGTGGCGACGTGTGGCTCGCCTCCCCCGGCGGTGCCGACCACGGCGCGGTCTTCTGCGCCCGACTGGAAGGAGTGGTGTCGTGAGTTCCGTGTTCACCGTGCTGGTGGTCGACGACGACTTCCACGTCGCCGACCTGCACCGGCGGCAGGTCGACGAGGTACCGGGGTTCCGGGCGCTCGAACCCGTCGGGACCCTCGCGGCCGCCCGCTCCGCGCTGTCGAGCGGGACCGTGGACCTGGTGCTCGTCGACGTGTACCTGCCCGACGGCAGCGGGCTCGAGCTGCTGCGGTCGATCGACACCGATGCCTTCGTGCTGAGTGCCGCCTCGGACTCCGGCACCGTTCGCCGGGCGATGCGGAGCGGGGCACTCGCCTACCTGATCAAGCCCTTCGCAGCCGGGGTGCTGGCCGAACGACTGCAGGCGTACGCGCGCTCGCGGAACGTGCTCGACGAGCGCTCGACACTCGATCAAGAGGCCGTCGAGCGGGCGTTCCGGATCCTGCACGCCGGGGACAGCGGTGGGGCGTCGCCGTCCCGGGCGGCCACGGCGGCGCTGGTGCTCGAGCAGCTCGTCGCCGGTGAGGAACGATCCGCCGCCGAGGTGGCTGCGGCGATCGGGGTCTCGCGGGCGACGGCGCAGCGGTACCTGGCGCAGCTCACGGCGGACGGGACCGTGGCGATGCAGTTGCGGTACGGGGCTGCGGGGCGGCCGGAGCACCGGTACGTGCGGCGGTGAGCGAGTTCGTCCGGTACCAGAGCGCCGTCCCCAACCGCCGCGGGCGGTTTCCGGGGGTCTTCGCTCTTGCCAACGGTCTGCAGCGGGACGGCCGGCTGAGCGACGCCGAGACGAGGTGGCTCCGGGAAGCGAACACGCGCGCGACCGCGATGTACGCCGACCCGACCACAGTGCAGCCCGATTGCTACGACGAGACCTACAACCCCGGGGCACGGGCGTGGTTCAGCGCGGACGCCCTCGCACTGCTCGAGATGGTCGGCCCGTACCTGGAACTCCTCGACCACCACGAGATCGCGTGGATGCAACTCGTGACCAGCTCCCCGGGGCGGATCGTCTACCGGGATGCCGTCCAGGTCGTCGCGGTGCCGCACACCCACGCTGAAGATTGGCCCTTCCGGCCACCTCAGCAGGGGCGCGCCCTAGCCCTGTCCCTGGTCCGCGAGGCGCCATCCGGACGCCGTCTTCGTGAAGCAGAAGCTCCACGTGCGCGTCCCGTTCATCGGCTCCGATTCCTCCGACGCTCGACTCGTCACCGTCGTGTCGACGCAGGACTCCGTCGTATGGCCAGGGTTGAACGGCACCGATTCCGCCTTGTCCGCGACGGTGTACCTCCGCAGCGTCGGGTTCCGGCACCACGCCCACGTGCTGTCGAGCGTCAACGCCTTCGTCACGTCACACCGCTGCGCCTTCGCCGCAGCCAGGTACACCTTCGTCACCTCGACGGCGGTTGCGGACGACGGCGGCAACCGGGGCGAACTGCACCCGGCCACCAGTGCGAGCCCCGACGCCAGCACGGCGGTCACGAGGACCGAGCGTTGCACGAGCAGGAGCCGTCCGTGCGGTCTGCTCATACGCATCAAGTCCACCCCTCACGGTGCCGCGGACGGTCCGCTGGTCTCGCCCAGCAAAGCGCACCACCCCGATCAGAGCCATGAGCACCCCCACAGCCAGGTCCGCCACTGACGGACTGGAGGCGCGGGGCGGGGCCGCACCGGGCCTCCAGTCCGTCAGGTGGTCACGCGACGATCTGCACCTGCGTGGGCACGTCGGTGACGGCGAACGGGGCGGACGTGCCGCGCACGTCGACCCGGTAGTCGCCGCGGAAGCCGCGGACCTGCACCCGACCGCGGTCGTCGGTGCGGAGCACCGTCGGGCCGAGCCACCACTCCTCCTTGACCAGGCGGCGGAGCGCGTCGTAGGACGGCTTGGGTGTCCCGTCGGCGCGGACGAGTCCGATCGGGGCGCCGAGCCAGGCGCCGGCGTCGGTGATGCCCCAGTAGGTGATCGCCTCGACGGAAGGGTGGCCGACCAGGCTCCGGTAGTGCCGTTCGATGTCGTGGGCCTGGCGCGCCTCACCCTCGGGCGTCGACGGCCACGAAGCAACCTGGTGGTCGTTGAGGTCGACGATGTGCGCGGGCATGAGGTCGCCGGAGACGAGCGAGGTCTCGGTCAGGTGCAGCGGCAGGCCGTAGCGGGCGAACCGGTCGACCATCGCGAGCATCGTGTCCTCGCCCCAGTAGCCCTGGTGCATGTGGGTCTGCAGTCCGATGACATCGATCTGCACGC
This sequence comes from Curtobacterium sp. MCPF17_021, assembly GCF_003234605.2. Lineage (NCBI taxonomy): Bacteria > Bacillati > Actinomycetota > Actinomycetes > Micrococcales > Microbacteriaceae > Curtobacterium > Curtobacterium sp. MCPF17_021. Next base: position 3,175,998 of record NZ_CP126252.1, read on the forward strand.
CGGCCTCGAGCACGCCCTCGATCAGGCACTCGTACGCGCTCGACAGGTCGAAGTCGTTGAGCAGCAGGGTGGCGTGCGGGTTGGCGGCGCGGGCCTCCTCGAAGGCCATCCGGATCATCGGGATGCGGCCCTTCGCCCGGGCGAGCGGGGTGATCGCGTTGTCGCCGTTGTCGAACACCGGCATGATGACGACCTCGTTGATGGCGTCCCAGGTGTCGATCGTGCCCGCGAAAGCGGAAACCTCGCGGCGGATGCGCTCCCGCTGGAGCAGCTCGACCTCGTCCAGCGGGAGCCCCAGCAGCCAGTCGGGCTGCACGGTGTGCCAGACGAGCGGGTGACCCTTGAGGGCGATGCCGCGGTCGCGGAACCACTGCGCCGTCGTCAGGAGTCTGGCGGTGTCCGGGGCTCCGCGCTCGGGCTCGAAGCGGCCCCAGTAGAACGGGAGCGTCGCGGTGTTGAAGACGTCGGTGTAGAGGTCGGCGAGGTGCTCGGTGTCTGCTTCGTCTTGCGCTTCGGCGTTGGCTTCGCCGGCCGCTTCGCCTGTCGCTTCGCCGTTGGCGAGTCCGATGAAATCGAAGCCGATGTTGCCGAAGGCGAAGGCATGGCGGGTCTGCTCGACCGTGATGTCGGCATCGGGGATGGGTGCGCCGGTGGCATCGACGACCGTCAGGGTCGTCTCACCGAAGCGGTGCTCTGTTGCGTGCGTCATCGCGCGTCCTCCGACATCGTCGTCCGGGATTTGTTGTGCGCGCAAACATAGCAGCGGAGGACGTGGACGTCACGCCGTAGATTGATGGTGTGAACTCGCAGAAGCACTGCGCTCGACGCACCACGAGGTGGATGCCGGTGCTCGCCTGCGTGTTCGGGGCCGTTCCTGCACGCCCGCCGCGGCCGACGACGCGGCACCCCCTCACCATCGGCGTCGCCGTTGTGGCCGTCGTGGCCCTCGTGTCGCTCGCGGCGTGTTCCGACCACCCGACACCGGAAGAGAACGACAAGGCGCACTCCCGCTGGATGCAGGCTGTCCAGGAGCGATGGGCCGGACAGCCCGGCGAACTGGGCAGCGGCGCTGGCACGAACGACTCGTCGAGCCGGCTCTCCTTCGGCGATGACGGGGCCGGGGACCGTGCGCGGATCCGCGTTTCGGTCACATGCCAGGGCGGCGGAACCGTGCAGATGGCCGTGTGGGCAGGACGCATCGGTGCGAACGGGTCGGAGACGGGCAAGCGACTCACGTCACGCTCCGTCCACTGCGGACATGACGAGGACCTGTACGTGGTCACGTCGAGCGGGTGGATCACGATCGGACCGACCGCCGGCGACGGCACCGTCGGCTGGTACGCAGCGGCCTACAGCGACCTCGCCGCACGCTCGAGCTGAGCTCCCGCCCGGACAGAGGAGCAGGCGGACCGTCCGACCCGACGGCCCGCCTGCTCCGGTCTCGCTAGGCGACGACGACCACCCGGACGTCCCACGGCCCGAGCTCGAGCACGGCATCCGCGTCGAGCGCCGTGCCCTCGAACAGGTCCTCCGCGGCAACCGGCACCGTGTACGTGCTCGGTCCCCACGACCAGTTGTGGATGACGTGCACCGTCTCGCCACGACCGTTGACCGAGCTCGCGACCGACTGCGTGTCGGCCTGCGGCTGCCAACTCGGCGACCCGCTTCCCTGCGCGACCGCCCACTCCGTGATCGCTGCGGCGAGCGCCGGATCCGGGACGGTCCCGACGTAGGTGACCCGACCGGCACCGTGCGACCGCGTGGTCACCGCCGCGAAACGACCGTGGTGCGGGTGGTCGTACCCGACGAGCACGTCGGCGTCGTCGACGAGCAGGCCGTCCGCCCACCGGGTCGCCGTCGCCCCGGCCGGCACGGTGAACCCGTGCGCAGCGGCAGCGGCTCCGGCCGACACCGGGATGCGTCGGCCGAGGTTGCTGAACTCGTCGTAGTGCACGCCTGCGGGCACGTCGAGGAACGCGGGCTTCCGTTCGAGCCGCGCACGGGCCTCTTCGTCCTCGTACCCGGTGCGGATGCCGACGACCAGGTGGCCACCCGCCTCGGCGTAGGCGGCGAGCCACTGCAGCTGGGCGTCGGTCGCGATGGTGAACGCGGCAGCGACGAGCACCGGTCGCTCCGCGGCGAACGACGCCGGATCACGGTCGAAGACCTGCGACGGGTGCACGGTGTTCGCCTGCAGTCCGGCGTCGAAGACGCCCCGGGCGAAGGCGTCGTGGACGGTCTGCCACGACCGCCGGTCGGGCTCCATGCCGTCGCCGAGCGCCGGGTGCTCGTTCAGCGCCCACTTCGACTCGTTCGAGAACAGCAGGGCGACGTCGGCTTGTGGGCGGAGGCCGGCGACCCGGTCTCCCGCGTGCGCGAACTCCGCACCGATCCGGGCGATCTCCTCGTACGTGCGACCGGGCTGCTGCGAGTGTGGCAGGACGCCACCCCAGTACGTCTCGACGCCGGAGTGCAGCGTGTGCCAGTGCCAGTACTCGATCATCGATGCGCCGCGGGACACGAGGGCCCAGGCCGCCTGGCGCCACTGCCCTTCGTAGGCCGGCTCGTTCATCCACGAGAACCCGATGGCCTGCGCGTTCGTCTCGGTGACCAGGAACGGCGCCTGCTTCGACCCGTACATGCGGTCGCCCGAGGCGAAGATCGACCAGGCACCGGACGAGGTCCAGAACTGTGCGGGCTCCTCGGTGCTCGGCAGTTCGAGAGCGTCCTGCATCCGGTAGTACGGGTTGCCGGCGGTGACGTCGAGCGCCCGGGTGAGCACCTCGTCCTCGACGGTCGGCCGCTCGTACGCGATGCACGTGGTCACGAACTGGTCCGGACGCGAGTACTCCCGCACGACCGACGCCTGCCAGGCGATGAAGTCCGTCGTGATCGATGCCTGGAACCGGCGCCATGCCAGGTCGTACTGCGGCTGCGCGTTGCCGTCCGGCGTCCACAGGTCGGCCCAGGTGGACAGCCGGTGGGACCAGTAGGTGAGCCCCCACTCCTCGTTCAGCCGCTCGACGCTGCCGTAGGTGTGGCGCAGGTGGTCGACGAAGCGCTGGAACACCTCGGGGTTGGCGATGAGTTCGTTGCCCGGCTCGTTGTCGACCTGGTAGCCGATCACGGCCGGGTGCTCGGCGTACCGGGCGACGATCTTCCGGATGACCCGCTCGGCGTGGAACAGGAACGCCGGGTGGGCGTAGTCGATCTCCTGCCGGGCACCCCAGCCCATCGCCTCGCCGTCGGTGCGGCGGCGGACGTTGATCTCCGGCACGATGCGGGCGAGCCACATCGGGACGGCGTAGGTCGGCGTGCCGAGGATCACCCGGATGCCGTGCTCGTGGGCGGCGTCGAGCACCGGCGCGAGCCACTCCAGGTCGAAGCGGCCGTTCTCCGGCTCCCAGGTGCTCCAGACGGACTCGCCGACGCGGATGACCGAGAACCCGGCCTCCTGCATCAGGCGCATGTCCTCGTCGAGCCGAGGGGTCGGCTGGTACTCGTGGTAGTAGGCGGCGCCGAAGAGGACGCGGTCGTGCTGCATGGTGCTGGGTGCTCCGTTCGAGAAGGATCGGTTGTGGGTGGGGGCGTCGGTCATCCCTTGACCGCCCCCGCGGTCAGCCCGTCGAGCAGCTGCTTGCGGAGGAGCAGGAACACGAGGATCGTCGGCACGCTCGCCAACACGGCGCCGGCGAGCACCAGGTCGTACGACCGGTTCTCCGACGCGAAGATCGCGTTGAGGCCGAGGGGCAACGTGTACTGGCTCGAGTCGGACAGCAGGACCAACGGCCACTGGAACGAGTTGTAGCTCTGCAGGAAGCTCCACACCGCCAGGGCGCCGAGCGACGGCCGGAGCAGCGGGAGCACGACCCGGCGGAACGTGCCGAACTCGGAGTTGCCGTCGATGCGCGCCGCCTCGATGAGCTCGTCGGGGATCGCCTGCACGATGAACTGCTGCATCATGAAGATGCCGAACGCCGGTGCCACCCAGGGCACGACGAGCGAGAACCAGGGATTCGTGAGCCCGGACTTCACCACCAGGATGAAGAGCGGTACGAGGATCACCGCGAACGGCACCGACAGCGACGAGAACATCACCGCGAACAGGATCCGCTTGCCCCGGAACCGGAACTTCGCGAACCCGTACCCGGCCATCGCGCAGACGAACACGGACACGACCGTCGCGATCAGGGCGGTGCCGACGCTGATGCCGAACCACCCCCAGAACGGCTGTGTGGCGAGCAGGTTCGTGTAGTTCTCGCCGGTCGCCGGGCTCGGGATGAGCGAGGGCGGTGTCGCGAAGATGTCGCCGCGCTGCTTGAACGAGCCGGACAGTGCCCAGAGCAACGGGAACACGAACACCAGCAGCAGGGCCACGAGGGTGGCGTAGAGCAGGCCGCGGCGAGCGATCCAGCCCCTGGTGCGCGGTGGTCCGGACCGGGGCGCCCGGCTTCCGACGGTCGTGACGGCCCGGGTGTCCGGGCGGTCGGTGGTGGCGGTCATGCGTCCCTCCCGATGGCGAGTGCGCGGTTGAGGATCTGGCTGACGCCGAACACGACGACGAACAGCACGACACCGGCGGCTGCCGCGTACCCGAACTGCTGCCGTTCGAAGGCGGCGCGGTAGATGAACATGGCGACGGAGAGGGTGGCCTCGCCCGGTCCGCCCTTCGTGAGCAGGTAGGGCTCGTCGAACAGCTGGGCGGCGCTGATGAAGCTCGTCACCACGACGAACGCCGTGACCGGGCGGATCGCCGGGAGCGTCACGTTGGTGAACTTCCGGAAGGTGCCTGCCCCGTCGAGCGATGCGGCCTCGTACTGCTCGGGCGACACGTTCTGCAGTGCCGCCAGGAAGAAGATCGTCAGGTACCCGACCGTCCGCCACAGGAGCACGAACCCGATGGCGACCTTCGCGAGCGTCGGGTCGCCGAGCCAGTCGGTGTTCGGCAACCCGAACAGCGCCTTGAGCGTGGCGTTGAGCAGCCCGTAGTTCGTGTCGAAGACCAGGCTGTAGATGAGCGCGATGACGATCGGCGACAGCACCATCGGGATGAAGAACGTCACGCGGAACAGGTCACGGGCGCGGAGTCCCTTGGCGTTCAGCGCCTGCGCGACCAGCAGCGAGCACGGCACGATGACGAACACCGCGATGAGCGTGTAGATCAGCGAGTTGACCAGGGCGGTGCCGAAGCTGGTGTCCCGGAACAGGTTCACGTAGTTGGACAGGCCGATCCAGTTCGGCGTGCCGAGGCCGACCCACTCGGTGAGTGACAGGTACACGGCGGCGAGCACCGGCACGATCATGAAGAGCCCGTACAGCACGTAGAACGGTGCGATGAACAGGTACGGCGCGCTGCCCCCGTTCGTGTTCAGGCGTCGGCGGCGGACCGGCGGATCGGTGGTGGTGGTGGTCGTGGCGGACACCGGGATACCGGTGGCGGTCGTGGACATCGTCGTCCTCCTCAGGCGCGGGTCTGGCCGCGGAAGTCGGCCGCAGCGGCGTCGAGCGCCTGCTTCGGGGAGATCTGGCCCTTGTAGGCCTTGATGAGGTATCCGCTCAGGACCGTCTGCAGGATCGAGGCGTCGGCGCTCTGGTGCTGCGAGGGCACGTCGTCGACGACCGACTTGTAGACGCCGAACAGCTGCTGCCCACCGAAGTACGGGTCGCTCAAGGCCGCGAGCCGCGGGTCGTCGTAGACGGAGCGCAGGGTGGGCAGGTACCCGAGGTCCTGGTAGCGCTTCACCTGCTGGTCCGGGTCGAGGTACGCGGCGAGCACCAGGTCGATCCCGGCCTTCGTGAGCGGCTTGTCGCGGAGCACCGAGAACCCGGTGCCGCCGCCGACGCTCGTCGTGCTGCCACCGCCGGCGAACCGGGGCAGGTTCCGCACCTTCCACTTGCCCTTCTGCTCGGGCACGTTCGGCTTGATGCCGTAGCTGGCGTACCAGGACGGCATGTCGACGGCCAGGATCGTGCCGCCCTTCAGCCCGGACTGCAGGCTCGGTCCGTACATGTCGGCGACCGTCGCGATCGCGCCGGACTGCACACCGTCGACCAGGAACTGCAGGGTTCGCTCGGCCTCCGGTGTCTGGATCGTGATGCCGCCGTCCTCGTCGTACAGGTCGCCGCCGCGCTGGAGCAGCAGGATCTGGTAGCTCTGCAGGGTGCCGCCCGGATCGGTGACCGCCACGGCGTGCAGCGAGACGCCCTTGCTCGTGTGGAGCTTCGCGCCGACGTCCATGTACTCCTCCCACGTCGTCAGGTCGTCGGGGATCCCGAGGGCCTCGAACTGGTCGGTGCGGTGGTAGTAGACGCACAACGGGGTGTCCGAATCGAGCGCGTAGAGGTGCCCGTCCTTCGAGAACGGCGTGAGTCGCGCAGCGATCAGGTCGTCCTTGCGCGACGCCACCGACGGCGACAGGTCGCTCAGCAGTTCCTTCGCGATGTCCCCGCGCAGCATCCGGCAGAAGGCGCCGATCTCGAGCCCGGCGACGTCCGGCGTGCCCGTGCCGGCGACTGCCTGCGCGATGAGCTTGGTCGGGATGTCCGCCGCTGCGATCGTGGTGATGTCGAGCGCGAAGTCGAAGTCGGACTTCCGGTCCGCGACCGGCAGCGCCTCGGTGAAGAACTTCTCGTAGCCGGGGTCGTGTGTCCAGAAGGACAGGTCGGCGCGTCCGGAACGGACGGCGGCCGTCGACTGCGGGGAGCAGCCGGCGAGCAGGGCGCCGAGGGCGATGCTGCCGCCCGCGGCGGCGCCCCAGCGGAGCAGGTCGCGTCGGCTCGGCCCACGGCCTGGAGGCACGGGTGGCGCGGGTGGGGGAAGTCGCCTGGGTACTGGGGTCACGGAGGTCTCCTGACGTCGTCGTCGAGGTGCGTGCGGAAGTGGCGGTGAGCGCGTGTGAGCGCTCACTCACGGGACGGACGCAAGCCGCGCCTCCCGTCCGGTGGTTCAGTCGGCGGGGCGGAGGTGGCGCCGCGCGGGCGACGGTGGCGCGCTGGTGGCACGCGTGATCAGCTGGCCGGGCAGCATCCGGTGGCGCTCGGCAGGCGGGTGGCCGTCGAGCGTGCGGAAGAGTCGGTGCATCGCGAGGCGGGTGGCCTCGTCGAAGTCCTGGCGGATGGTCGTGAGCGGTGTCGGCAGGTAGGCCGAGATCGGCATGTCGTCGAAGCCGACGATGCTGACGTCAGCCGGCACCGACAGCCCGTGCTGCTGGATGGCGGACATCGCCCCGATCGCCATCTGGTCGTTCGCCACGAAGACCGCGGTCACGTCACGGCGTCCGAGCAGCGAGCGCATGGCCTCGTAGCCGCTCTGCGGGGACCAGTCCCCCTCGACCGGTGCGTGTTCGGCGACGCCGGCGTCCTGCAGCGCCGCGCGCCATCCGGCCAGTCGCCGGGAGCTCGAGGTCCAGTCCGCCGGGCCGGCGATGTGCCACACGGTCTCGTGGCCGAGGGCGAGCAGGTGGTCGGTGGCCGCGAAGGCGGCGCCGCTCTCGTCGAGCCCGACAGCCAGCGTGTTCTCGCGGTCCGCGACGTCGGGCGGGCCGAGCGTCAGCACCGTCACACCCTGGGGCAGACGGAGCTGGTCCATCTGGTTCTCGACCGGCTCGGAGAAGACGATCGCCTCGACGTCCTGGCCGACGAGCGAGTCGACCGCCGGCTGGAGCTCGGATGCGGTCGCGGCGACGGTCCGGACGATGGCCAGGCTGTAGCCGTTCGTGCGGCAGGCCTGCTCGACGCCCGTGAGCATGGCGGTCGGGCCGTACAGGTTCGTACCGATGGTGATGATGCCGACGCGGCGGGAGCGCTGGGACTTGAGCGAGCGGGCGGCGGCGTTCGGGCGGAAGCCCAGCTCCGCGATCGCCGCTTCGACCTCGGCACGGACGGCTGCAGTGACGTGCGGCTCGTCGTTGACGACACGGGAGACGGTCTTCTGGGACACCCCGGCGCGAGCCGCGACGTCGGTCATGGAGGCCGGACGGAGGCGGTGAACCGAGGCGTTGCCGTTCATCGTCAGCTCCTTCGCTGCTCCGTGGGTCCGGTGGGGGCCGGGTATGGGAGCAAGACAACCACGGGATTGTCTACGTAGTCAAGAACGATTCCGCGGTGGTCATCGCAGCTGCAAGGTTGTGGCTCGTATTGATGTGCAGCATTCTGGATTGGTTGGCCGTGCCGAGCGCGAACCGAGAGGAAGAACATGGAGAAGATCCGGGTCGCATGCCGCGCGGGCGGAGACGAGCGTTGAGGGCGTCAGGCACCTGGCCCTCCGTGCGCAGAGCTGCCGCCGCCGCCTTGATGGTCGCCACCACCGGCGCCTCACTGCTGGCGGTCGACAACCTGCTCGGCTTCATCGGAACGCACACGCTCACCGCGGGCTCAGTGCCGATGGTCGCAGCACTCACCGTGTCTGCAGGAATCGTGGCCGCTGCCGGTGCCGCGCTCGCACGCGACGCTGCGTGTCTGGTCATCGCTGTCGCCGTCGTCTGCTTCGTGGCGACCCTCTCCCCCGCGACCAGCAGTCACCTGTGGCTCTCCATCGCGGTCGTCCTGCAGGCGCTCGTCCCGTTGACCTTCGCTGCCGGCGGGCTGCTGGTCCTTCGCGGTCCACAGAACTTCGCCGCCGTGCGGGTCCTCGCGGTGATGCTCGTGGGGTTCGCCGCCGCTTGGATCGTCACCGCGTTCATCCCGGTGGCGCTCGTGGCGTTCCTCCTCGCGCAGGCCGGCACGCTGGTCGTCGGGGCTGCCCTCAGCCTGCAGCCGGTTCTTCGCCGCGCCCGGAGTCTTGTGCATGCGCTGTGGGCGAGTGCGGAGGTCCGCTGAGGAGCCCCCCTGCACGTCGCTGGGCGATGTGCGTTCGACGCGGTGCGGATACGATCGTGCGCGCATCCTGACTCAACGAGGGCAACGGGGTGTTCGAGGGGGAGAACGTCGTGGTGCGTCAACAGGGGCACGTGGGTCCCGGATCGTCTGCCAGACGCGCGCTCGCGGTCGGCCTGGCGATCGCCCTGTCGGCCGCAGCTCTGGTCGGCATTCGTGCAACGGCAGGATCAGCGGACACCGCAGCCTCGGCGGTGACGGTCACGAAGGTCACCGCGACGACGACCGTCACCTCGACCGGCACCGCCGTTCGCACCACGCTCAAGGTCAAGAACACCGCCTCGGTGCGGAAGCCGGCTTCCTCCGCGTGGCTGTACCTGTCCGCCGGCACGAAGAAGTACACGCTCGGCCGGGTCGCGGTGAAAGCACTCGCCGCTGGGTCGAGCACCTCGGTCACCGCAGTTCGCGGGACACCTTCCCGTGCCGAAGCCGGCAAGTACTCCGTCCTCGCCTGCGTGGGTGCGTACTCCGCGAAGCAGTGCCGCACGTCGTCTGCGACCGTCACCACCAAGCCGACGAAGCGCGCGCGTCCGGAGACGGGCGTGATGCTCGACGTCGCTCGCGCCTACTACCCCGTGGCGTTGCTCAAGCGGTACATCGACCTCCTCGCCGACGATGGCGGCCGCTTCCTGCACCTGCACCTCACCGATGACCAGAACGTCGGGATCGAGAGCACGGTGCTCGGCCAGACCCTCGCCAACGCTGATCTCGACGACGGCGTGTACACGAGCCGCGTGACCCATCGCCCGTTCCTGAGCGCCGCGCAGGCACGCTCGATCGCCGCCTACGGGGCGAAGCGAGGCGTCGCGATCGTGCCGGAGATCGACACTCCCGGACACATGGCCGCCGCCTTCGCCCTGCTCGAGGCGGAACACGGCACGAAGTGGGTCGACCGCATCCGTTCGGGCGAGAACGAGCTCGACACGTCGGCGCCCGAGAGTCTCGCGCTGGCGAAGAAGCTGTACGCGGAGGCGCAGCAGACCTTCCCCTCCAGCCGAACCGTGCACATCGGCGGCGACGAATGGGGCGACGACGTCACCGCCGCCCAACGCGTCGCCTGGATGAACGCGATGGCGGCCACGGTCGGCAACCGCGAGGTCTGGGCCTGGAACGACGGGATCGATCGGGTCGCGGTCGGGCGACTCGATCCGCGCATCCACGTCACGTACTGGAGCTTCGACGGCGACACCGAGGACGCAGCCGAGCGGCGCGAACGCCGAGCGCGACGGGCAAGTGCGGTCGACCTGCAGCAGGCCGGGGTCGACCTGCTCAACTACAACTCGTACTACCTCTACGAGGTGCCGACCGACCTCGAACCGGCGGACAGCGAGTACACCGTCGCCGACCTCCGCGAGAACTGGTCACTCCGGGCGTGGGACGGCGACTCCGGTTCGCGGCTCGCGGCTCCGATGTCGGGCGCCGCCGTCGCGATCTGGGGTGAGGACCTCGAGGACCCGCCATCTGACGCGCTCCTGCGGTGGAGCGCACCGCACGTGAGGGCGATGATCGAGACCGCAGCCTCCTGACGGACGCATGTCGGGCCTCCAGGCCGATCGCTGGACCCGCCGGACCCGCCGCCTGCCTACCCGAGCGGCTCGACGCCGTAGCTGGTGACCACCGCACGCAACTCGTCCAGGTACGTCTGCGCCTGCACGGTGAGGGGAACCGAAGCGTGCGCGATCCAGCCGATCTCGATGCGTTCGTCGACGTCGAGGGGGATGGCGACGATCTCGGGGTCGAGGTCATCGCTGATGAGCCCGGTCGAGATCGTGTAGCCACCCAGGCCGATCATGAGGTTGAAGATCGTCGCCCGGTCCGAGACACGGATCTCCCGCTTGCTCGACATCGTCGACAGGATCTCCTCCGCCAGGTAGAAGGAGTTGTTGGCGCCCTGGTCGAACGTGAGCCGAGGCAGGTCGGCGAGGTCTTCGAGGGTCGCCCGCTCCCGTGACGCGAGCGGGTTCCGCTTGGCGACGAAGATGTGCGGCTGCGCGACGAACAGCGGTGTGAACACGACCCCGGCGTCCCGCAGCAGCTTGCCGAGCACCTGCTTGTTGAAGTCGTTGCGGTAGAGGATGCCCACCTCGCTGCGCAGCGTGCGGACGTCCTCGATGATGTCCCAGGTGCGCGTCTCGCGCAGCGAGAACTCGTACTCGTCTGCAGCCGCTGCTTCGACCATCCGGACGAAGGCCTCCACCGCGAACGAGTAGTGCTGGGCGGACACCCCGAGCAGCCGACGCGACCGCTGGCCGCCGACGTACCGCTGCTCGAGCAGGGACACCTGCTCGACGACCTGTCGGGCGTACCCGAGGAACTCGACGCCGTCGACGGTGAGCACCACGCCCCTGGCCGATCGGGTGAAGAGCGGGCGTCCGATCCGCGTCTCGAGGTCCTTCATCGCTGCAGACATCGTCGGCTGCGACACGTAGAGCAGGTCGGCCGCTGCGCTGATCGAGCCCTCGGTCGCGACCTCGATGAAGTACCGGAGCTGCTGCAGGGTGATGTCGTTCGAGACCCGGGCCATAGGCCGAGGCTATACCGGTGCATAGCGTCTCGGTATTACCTGATGGCCCACGAATCCCGCCATGATCGAGGAACCCCTTCCCCAGCGCCCACGGGCGCTCGACGAACAGATTGCCGACCATGGCGAACGAACTCACCTTCAGCATCACCCGGACCCCGTTCGACGAGGACTACTCCCCTGCCGACAGCTCCCGGTTGACCACGAACTTCGCCAACCTGGCGCGCGGCGAGCACCGTCAGCAGAACCTCCGTGCTGCGCTGACGATGATCGACGGGCGAGCGAACGAGCTCTTGGCTGCCGGTGACCGCTACCGCCTGCAGCTCGACATCGTCTCGGCCGCACTGCAGTTCTCCGACGGTGGATCGGACGCCGAGTTCCCGCTGCTCGAGATGCTCGACGTCACGATCGTCGACCAGCACACCGGCGAGCACCACCACGGCATCCTCGGCAACAACTTCTCGTCGTACCTGCGCGACTACGACTTCTCCGTCCTGCTGCCGTCATCGCCGGGCTTGCCGTCTGACTTCGGGGCGCTGCACGGGGCGCTCTTCCAGCGCTTCCTGGAGTCGTCCGCGTTCCGCTCAGACTTCAGTGCCGAGCCCGTCGTGTGCATCAGCGTCTCGACGAGCCAGACCTACCGCCGCACCGGGTACGTCCACCCGGTCCTCGGCGCCGAGTACGAGCACGAGCACTCCTCGCTCACCGACGACTACTTCGGCCGGATGGGCATGCGGGTCCGGTACTTCCAGCCCGCCGGGGCGGCTGCCCCGCTCGCGTTCTACACGCGCGGCGACCTGACCGGCGACTACACGGACATCCAGCTCATCGGCACGATCGCCACCATGGAGACGTTCCAGAAGATCTACCGCCCGGAGGTCTACGCCGCGAACACCCCGGCCGGCAGCACCTACCGTCCCACCCTCGACCACACCGACTTCACGCCCACCCCGGTGACGTACGACCGCGAGGAGCGCAGCCGCCTCGGGATCACCCAGGGCCGGTGGACCGAGGAGCACCTCGTGACGCCGCACCACGCGCTCCTCTCGCGTTTCGCTGCCGACTCCGTCCCCGCCCGCTGACCGTCTGGACCGTCACCTCCATGAGTTCTCTCCTCCCCACCTCGATCGTCGGCAGCCTGCCGAAACCGTCCTGGCTCGCCGAGCCCGAACAGCTCTGGTCCCCCTGGAACCTGCAGGGGGCATCGCTCACCGAGGGCAAGCAGGACGCACTCCGCTCCGCCGTCCACGAGCAGGAGCGGCACGGCATCGACATCGTCAGCGACGGCGAGCAGACCCGCCAGCACTTCGTCACGACGTTCATCGAGCACCTCGACGGCGTCGACCTCGAGCGCAAGGAGACCGTCCGGATCCGTGACCGGTACGACGCGGCCGTCCCGACCGTGGTCGGTGCCGTGAGCCGCCGGGCGCCCGTCTTCGTGGAGGACGCGAAGTTCCTGCGCGCCCAGACCGACCGGCCGATCAAGTGGGCGCTGCCCGGCCCGATGACCATGATCGACACGCTCTCCGACCAGCACTACAAGAGCCGCGAGAAGCTGGCGTGGGAGTTCGCCACGATCCTCAACCAAGAAGCCCGCGAACTGCAGGACGCCGGCGTCGACATCATCCAGTTCGACGAGCCCGCCTTCACCGTCTTCCACGACGAGGTGCAGGACTGGGGCGTGGCCGCGCTCGAGCGTGCAGCCGAGGGTCTGCGCGCCGAGACCGTCGTGCACATCTGTTACGGCTACGGCATCGAGGCGAACAACAAGTGGAAGGAGACGCTCGGAGCGGAGTGGCGGCAGTACGAGCAGTCCTTCCCGCTGCTGCAGCAGTCGTCGATCGACATCGTCTCGCTGGAGTGCATCCACTCGCACGTCCCCCTCGAGCTCGTCGAGCTTATCCGCGGCAAGAAGGTCATGCTCGGGGCGATCGACGTCGCCACCGAGACCGTCGAGACCCCCGAGGAGGTCGCGGAGGTCCTGCGTCGGGCGCTCGAGTTCGTCGACGCCGACAAGCTCATCCCGAGTTCCAACTGCGGGATGGCGCCCCTGGCGCGGGGTGCGGCGCTGGACAAGCTCGGCGCACTGTCCGCTGGTGCGGACATCGTGCGAGCCGAGCTCGTCGGCACGGCGGTCCCGTCGGCCCACTGATCACCGCGAGACACCACGGCGGCTCCCTTCCGGAAGGAGGAGAGCCGCCGTTCGTGTTGCGTCCGCCGCGTGGGCGGCTCTCACCCCGGCCTGGAGGCGCGGCTGCGCTCCGGCTGGCAGGTCACGCCGGCAGTGGCGTCACCTTCCACCGCCCCTCGCGGGGGAAAGCAACCAGTACGGGACAAACGCCCACGCGGGCGCCGCCGCGAGAAGCCACCAAGCCGTCGGACTCAACGTCGAAGACGCCAATCCCACAATGATCAGCCAGCTCATCGCGAGAGCCGCAACGAACCCTGCGGTGACCGCACACGAGATGCGACCTCTGCGCCGGTCGTGAGCAAAAGCGGAGCCGACCGCCCCCACGAGGAACAGCGCCTGTACCGCCGCGAGCAGGATCGCGGTTCCCAACGGAGTTCCGTACCCGCTCGGGCTGCCATCCGGGCCGAACGTCGTCGCGATCCGGTCGGGCAACCGATCCCACCAGACGCTGGTGACCGCGACCTCGACCACGACGGGGAACGCAGCAGCGACGGCTGCGAACAAGGCACGCGGATTCATGCTGCGGACAGGGTGCTGATCCGACCGAAAGTTCCCCTCACCGCTGGCCAACGTCGTCACTTCTGGGCTCGATCGACCGTTCGCGGTGCCGAGCGACGAACCACGTTGCCGGCCCGATGATCGGAGCGAACAGGACGACGAGAGTCCATCCGAGCAAACGACGGCCAAAGGTCGACCGAGATCGGATCAGCGAGATGAACGCTGCGAGTGCGAGGAACAGCGCGAAGAGGGATACGGCCATCAGCACGCCGTCGAGCGCTGTTGGAACAAGTGGATTCATCATCTGCTCCTCCTGCCAAGACGCCATTCCGCTCACTCCCAGCGGTTGTATGTGATCGCGCCGTTGCCCTTGGCGCTGAGGCGCTGGATCGAGGAGTAGGTGCTCCACGCAACCGTGCCCCATGGAGTCGGCACACCGCGCTTCACGACGACCTTGCACTTCGCAGTGGCCTGTCCGCCGACGACGGCGCAGGCTGCGCCGATCGAGACGACACGTCCGTAGGTTGACTGCTTCATGGACATTCCCCTCGCTCTCCTGCCTCAACGCCGGCTTTCGCGTCGGCGGCGTTGCCGACAACGAGCAGTCAACTTCGTGATACATCAGATCTGCAACTTCCGAATTGTTCCGGGCGTGTCGTTGACGCGCGGAGGGCTATCGGCCGATCGAGTGGCGCGCCAAGGCGGCCCCGGACTCCGAGGTTCGAGTCCACCCCGCCCACCAGGGGGACGGCGTCTGCGAAGCGTCAGACTCGAGGGCGTTGACTACGTTCATGATCACCAAGGGCGTCATCCACCAGGTCGAGAGTGCGACTGTCCGGGATCGCAACGGCGTGTCAGTCGGCAAGGTCGTGCAGGTGTTCCCCTCCGACCAGGACGGCAGTGCGGCCTACGTCTGTGTCGCGACGGGACTGCTCGGGCGACACCAGGCGCTCGTCCCCGCCGACGACGCCACGTTCGACGGCACGGACGTGCACGTCGGGTACACGAAGGACGCAATCAAGGACGCGCCGTCCCTCGGAGCCGGACGCACCTTGTCCCCCGCCGAGGCGAACGCCGTCCGCAAACACTTCGGGCTGTCCCCCGCCGGCGCTGCAACCGGGGACATGGGCGACCCACACGAGAACCTCGACCAGGCCGGGACGGGTCTTGCGGGTGCGGACGACACCGAGGGCGCAGGGACGACCCCGCCGGCCTGAACCACACCGGGGTGAACAGCGCCGAGGCCACGGCTTTCGCCTACACCCAAGCAAGCCAGCGGCCGGTCCTCTGGCGGGTGCGTACTCCCTCGTTGATGCGCGCTGCTGTGAGCGTGGCCGACGCGGGTCTCTCGGAGGAGCATGCCCGTCTTCGTCCGACGGGCTCCGCGGCCATCACACACGCGCAGCACCGCGATGAGGCTGTTGCGAACCCCCACCTCGTCGCAGCGTGGTCACGTGTCATGGGAAGTCACCCTCCGACACACATCGACACAACCCTTCTCGCGGGCGTTCGGCGATGCCACAGTCTCGCGATGGCGCACAACTGGTCGGGCTGTCCGCCCACACCGGACGAATCGACACCAGACGACGCCACACCACGCGACAGGTAGCAACCCAGAGCACGAAGGAGTCCTCGTGACCATCAGCAACCAGACCGCCGACAGCAGGATCGACGAGGGCGCCGACGACGAGCTCCTCGCCCGCTTCCGTCCGATCTTCGACCGCATCGCTGCCGGCGCCTCCGAGCGCGAACGCGACCACCGCCTCCCGTTCGAGGAGATCCGCGAACTCGCCGCGGCAGGATTCGGCGCCGTCCGCGTCCCCGTCGCCCACGGCGGAGCCGGGGCGACACTGCCCCAGCTGTTCCGCCTGCTGACCGAACTCGCCGCCGCTGACAGCAACATCCCCCAGGCGCTCCGCGGCCACTTCGCACTCGTGGAGGACCGGCTGGTCGCCCGCACCGGGGAACGCGAGGGATGGTTGGACCGCTTCGGCCGCGGTGAGATCGCCGGCAACTCGTGGACAGAGGTCGGGTCGGTGCAGGTCGGCGATGTGGTCACGAAGGTGACCCCGCAGCCGGACGGGACGTTCCGGATCACCGGGCAGAAGTACTACTCGACCGGCAGCATCTTCGCCGACTGGATCGACACCTACGCCGAGCGCACGGACACCGGCGAGCGGGTCATCGCGATCGTCGACGCGCACCAGCCCGGGGTCACCCACACCGACGACTGGGACGGGTTCGGGCAGCGCACCACCGGCTCCGGCACCAGCACCTTCGACGACGCCGTGGTGCAGGCCGACGCGGTGATCCCCTTCGACGAGCGGTTCAAGTACCAGACGGCGTTCTACCAGGGGGTCCTGCTGAGCGTCCTCGCCGGGTCCGTCCTCGCAGCCGAACGGGAGATCGCGCGCGAGGTCCGGAACCGCACCCGCGTCTTCTCGCACGGCAACGCCGACACGTTCGCAGCCGACCCGCAGATCCTCCAGGTCGTCGGCGAGGTGTCGGCGGCCGGGTTCGCCGCCACCGCGATCGTCGACCGGGCCGCCGCGGCCCTGCAGGGTGCGTACGAGGGAGCCGGGCTCGACACAGCCGAGGACGAGCGCCGCAACGACCGCGCCGAACTCGCGACCGCACAGGCGCAGGTGGCGCTGACCACCCTGGCGACGACGGCGACCTCGCATCTGTTCGACGCGCTCGCGGCGTCCGGGGTGAGCACGACGAAGAACCTCGACCGCACTGGCGGAACGCTCGCACCGCGGGCAGCCACAACCCGTGGGTGTTCAAGGCGCGGATCATCGGTGACCACGCCGTCAACGGTGCCGAACCGCCCCGCGTCTGGGCGATCGGTGCGACCCGGACCTCGTGACGCCTGTCGAAGCCGAGACGGCTTCCGCGTGACCGCTGCTGCGATGTGCCTGCCCCGCCGCCCGGCCGCCGTGCGCGTACAGTCCCTGGCAACGCACGGCTGGCCAACCATCGGGGAACGCGATGCGACTGATCACGGGGACGACACTGGTCGTTGCGATGGCAGCAGGCGCGCTGATCGGCCTGGCGCCGCCAGCGACTGCGGCCGGATCCGGAACGATCACCGTGCAGCTCGCAACGCCAGCCGGCACCGCGATCCGGCTGGCGGACGTCGAACTCGCAGCGATCGGCACCGACGTCGTCGTCGGGAACGCCACCACCGACGATGACGGGACCGCCACGTTCACCGGCGTCCCCGCACCGGACACCGTCACGGTGACGACGCGGCAGCTCCCGCCGCACGGAACGGAGACCTACGCACCCGGACTCCGCTCGGGCATCGCCGTCCGCGGTGGTTCGACGGTCGCGGTCACCGTGCCGCTCGTGATCGGCGCCACCGTGCAGGGCGGTGTGGTGGGCCCCACGGGACCCGCAGCTGGGCGCCTGATGTACGCCTGGAACGAGGACACCTCGCAGGTGTTCACCACAACCTCGGACAGCACCGGCCAGTACCGGTTCGTCGGGTTGAGCACCGGGAAGTACCGCATCGAGGCGTACGCCAGCGGAACGGCGTCGCCCGCCGTCTGGAAGACCCGGGTGTACCAGCAGCGAGGGACCCTCCCGGCTTCGCGGGTCACGTTGTCACAGCACTACGCCCACAGCGACTACGACCTGGTCGTCTACGCGGCCTCGGCGTCCCGCAGCCCGTCGGCGCAGCTGAGCGGCGCGAGCGTCACCGTGACGAACACGACGACCGGTGCGTCGTTCTCGACACGGTTCTCAACGCTGCTCGACAGCGAGCAGACGGCGCAGTTCCAGATCCCCTCCGGGCAGTACGTGGTGGAGCTCCGGACGGCGGCGACGGCCACAACGACCGCGCAGGTGCTGTGGCTCGGACGTCCGGGCGGCGTGTACCGGTACGTGGCCGACCGAGCGCAGGCCGTGCCGGTGAAGGTCGTGTTCGGCGGTGGCAACTTCTGGGGCGGCGCGGTACCGGACACGGTGTCGCGCTGAGTGCTCGGCGCCACCCTTGGGCGGTTCGACCCCAGCACCATTCCGAGCAACGGACCGTCCGGACGCAGCCGGCAGCGTGACTGCACGCGATCGCGTGAGAAGCAACGGACGGGAGGCGCGGTGCCAGCTGGCACCGCGCCTCCTGTCCGGTACACGGTCGCGGCAATGCGCCCGCGTTCGGGCAGAGGGAGCGTGGAGGTCTTCGAGCCGACGAGCAGTGCTGCTGCGAACTGCGATCGAGCTCAGCGCTCGGTAGCCGATCGGCTACCGCGCGTCGCCGTGAGCCGTGATGCACGCCAGCACGGCAGTCTTGATACCCACCGCTTCTTCCACGGAGTGGTTGACCAGCAGGCCGCGCATGCCAGCGGAGCGCGCGCCGGCGATGTCGTGCGCTGCACTGTCGCCGACGAACAGACAGTCGGAGGCGTCGACCCCTAGCTCGTGCGCCACGGTCAGGAACGCCCGCCACGACGCACGATACGAGCTCAGGTAGCCGTCGAACAACGAGTCCAAGCCGACGCCGATCACTTCAGCATCAGGAAGGACCAGCGGCTCCAAGCCGTCAGCTTCACGGAACGCCTGCCGAAGAGCTTCCGCAGTTGTCGCATCATCCACGACTCGAAACTCTCAGCTGAGCCCAGCGGGCGCAACATCCCTTCGAGGGATCCGACACCGGAAGCCGTGAAGTCCTCAGCGCGAGTCACTCGCCGTACATCTCATGTCCCCAACAGGGAGCAACCTCGGTGCTGGACAGCAGCGCAGTCCGCTAGCCGATGAGTCACAGGAACGTCGGTCGGACCATCAGTGAGAGGGAGTCCGCCATGCCTGAAGACGGAGTGGTGAGGCACGACAGTCGG
This sequence comes from Curtobacterium sp. MCPF17_021, assembly GCF_003234605.2. NCBI lineage: Bacteria > Bacillati > Actinomycetota > Actinomycetes > Micrococcales > Microbacteriaceae > Curtobacterium > Curtobacterium sp. MCPF17_021. Next base: position 3,194,920 of record NZ_CP126252.1, read on the forward strand.
GGAGGTTCGCGGTGGTCAGGCCTGCAGCTGGGGGAACGTTCCGCGCGCCCACACCAGGTTGATGGAGAACGACGTGACGAGCCAGATGTCGCCGTGACGGATCAGGCGACCGCGCCAGACGTTCGATCCTTCGAACGCTGGCGTGTGCGCCTCGTCGCAGAAGATCGCAGTGACATTGCCGCGAACTTCCGCCTGGTTTCCCGCGATGTCGGCCACGACGCCCGAGACGAGGTGCTGCGTGGCGGCGATCGGTTCGTGAACGGCGCGGACTTGCTCGACCACCAAGTCGGCGCCGACAGTGACACCCATGACCGTTGTGGCTTCCACGTCGCTCGCGTACATGCTGACGAGATCGTCGAAGCGGTGGTCGTCGATGGCAGCAAAGATGCGGGAGATGATGTCCGACGGTGTGCTCGACATGAGAAGCCTCTCTTACTGTTGGGATCCCAACGTTGGAGTTCCAACGATACATGGGAGACGGAGTTTCGCCTACCGTGGAGAACATGGCTGAGCGGGAGATTCCGGAGCGACTGAGTTCGCTTCCGAGCTGGCTGCTCGTCGAGGCTGCGGCGCGAGCAACTCGCGTCGTGTCGGAGATCACCACCGAGGCCGGCGTCCCGAAGGCGGCGTACCCGATCCTTGCCGTGCTCGAGGCGGCTGGTCCGCTCAGCCAAGCCGAAGTCGGCCGTCGCGTCCGGATCGACCGCAAAGACCTATCGGGGTACGCTGCGCGGCTCGAGCAGCTCGGCTTGGTCACACGGCGTCCTGACCCCGCAGACGTGCGACGCAACCTGCTCGAGAACACGCTTGCGGGGACGGAGCTCCTCAAGCGGCTTGACCCCGCTTTCGCGGCGGCGCAGGACCAGCTGCTGACTCAGTTGACCTCAGCGGAACGGGCGACGCTGAAGCGGCTGCTCGATCTCATCACCACTGAAGTCGCCCACTAGCTGCAGGCCCGTCGACCCGGCAGTGATGTTCTTCATCGCGACGACGGCGCTCCTCCGTTGGCTGCCCCCCGGAGGGGTTGAACCAAGCCCCGAAGATACCGGCCGGAGTATCAGGCGCCCCGTCCATCCAGTGATCCGTCACGGCACCCGCGGCACTCGAGAGTCTCGCTCGAGCGTTGTCCGCTAGCCGATCGCGAGCTTGACTAGTTCGAGTCTGCAGATTGCATCGCACGTGTCTTCCGGAAGGCATCCGAGGTCGCTTCCACCAGGTCGGCGGGGTCGCCGGCCAAGATCCGACCGCTGTGGTAGCAGGCGACCGCGAGTTGCCCTGCGATGGTGGCAACGCCAACGGGGGCGTTCTGCACGATGAGCGCCTTCGTGAACTCGTTCGCGATGTACTGGTGCTTCAGCGCTTCGCGCGCCCGCAACTCCTCGTGCGCGTCGAGAAGCATCGTGTGCCGCCGGTACATGGCAAGGTCTGAGGTCGCCTGAGCACAAAGTCGCAGTACCAGCGGTTCGAGTGCACTGAGGGCGTCTCCGAGTGTTTGCACTGGTGGCGCGGGGTCCCACAGCGTGGACGCGGCGGTGGTGATCGCGTCGAACATGGCCTGCTCTTTGGCGAAGACGACTTCCGTCTTGTCGCCGAAGTGTCGGAAGAACGTCGTCCGCCCGACTTCGGCTCGCTCGGCGATGTCCGTGACCGAGACCGCGTCGAATCCCCGCTCGGCGAACAGCTCATCTGCAGCGTCGACAATCCGGTTCCGCGCGGCACGCTGCTTGCGTTCGACCAGCGTCAGTGGGGTGGTGTCTGCCTCTGCTGCCTGCTCGGTCATGGTGCCACTGTACCAACGGAAATCAAACTCGATCCCTTTCGGCACCGGGTGTGTTACGGTACTGAGTACCAACAAAGGAGGAGCAATGCTCTCGACTGACGACCGGCTCCGGATCGCCGAAACCCTCTCGCGTCAGGCCTTCATGGTCGACGACAACGCGCTGGATCAGCTCGGGCAGGTGTTCACCCCCGACGCCACGTACGACATGACCAGTTCGGGGATGGGTGCTTTTGAGGGCCTTGAGGCCCTGCGGGCCGCGGCGGGGCAGCTGTTCGCCTCCGGGCATGCGCCGCTGTCGCACTTCGTGACGAACATCGTCATCTCGGAGACGGGGGAGTCGACGGCGTCGGTGCGGTCCAAAGGACTGATGATCATGGCTCACGGCGGCGTGCACGGCGTCGTGTACGACGACACGGTCGTCCTGCACGAAGACCGCTGGCTCATCGCGAGCCGCGTCATCCTGCCCCTCCGTCCGGCATCCAACGACGAGCACTGATGCGCATCGCGATGCTCGGCAAGGTCCTGGTCTCCGCTACTGCAGTGGCGCAGATGGTCGGCCCGTACGTGTTCGACTTCAACGAAACCCACATCTACAACGACTCCTGGCCTCCGCACGCGAAGTTCCACAACGCGCAGACCATGAGTTCCGGCGTCGCGTTGTCGATAGCGACCCTGGTGAACTTGTGGCGACCGGGCTCCGGCCGTGTGGGCGTGGACGCGGCCGCCATCGCAGCAAGCACCTACTGGCTCAGTCAGCTCTCGGCGTTCTTCTACCCCGGAACCGCGAGCGTGGACCCGCCCGGTGAGGACGATTGGCCGCAGCTCAAGTTCACCATCCCCATGCTGACCGTGATCAGCGTCGGCTGGTTCCTCGCACGCCGCGGGCTCACTGGGACCCGGCAGCGATGAGGCGCCTGCAGTACCACCGCTACGGCGGTCTCGAGGTCCTGGTGTTGGACGACGCGGCCATCCCGCAGCCAGGCCGACGCCAGGTCCTCGTGCGCGTGCGTGCGGCATCGGCGAACGCCATGGACTGGAAGATCCGCAACGGCGAGATGCGGGTCATGACCGGCAGGAGGTTCCCACGCGGTGTCGGCCACGATTTCGCCGGTGTCGTCGAACAGGTCGGAGAGGGCGTCACCCGCTTTCGGGTAGGCGACGCGGTCCTCGGCGCAGCGCGCCTGCAGCATGCAGGAGCGTTCGCGGAGTTCGTGATCGCCAACGAGCAGTCCATGGCTTCCAAGCCCGACGACCTCTCCTTCGAACATGCGGCAACCCTGCCGGTGGCCGGCCTCACCGCCTACCAGGCGGTTACGACGGCCGGCAAGCTCCGACCTGGACAGCGCATCTTCATCAACGGCTGCCTCGGCGGAGTCGGACGAATCGCCGTCCAGGTCGCACTCGCGGCAGGCGCGACCGTGGCCGGCAGCTGCCGTTCCGGGACGGAACCCGAAGCCCGTCACCTCGGCGTCGACCCCGTCATCACGTTCGACACAGATCCCGTCCCGTACACCGGCCGGTTCGACGTCGTCTTCGACACGGCAGGGACCCTGCCCTACGACGTCGCACGCCGGATGCTCAGCCCGCGCGGACACATCATCGACATCGTCCCCTCGGCATCGAAGTTCGTCCGCAGCATCCTGCCCGGCCCCTACAACGCGTTCATGGCCCGCCCCGACAGCGACGACCTGCAACACGTTGCCGACGCCGCCGGACGAGGCGAGATCGTCACCCGCATCACTCGCGCCGTCGCCCTCAGCGACGCCATCCCCGCCCTCGCGGAGCTGGAAACCACCCCCACCTCCGGCGGCGGAAAACTCGTCATCACCGTCGACTGACCTGCGGGGTTCACCCGGTCACGTCGACGCTCCTCGATCGAGTACCCCGTTGGACACCATCACCCCACCTGGAGCTACAACCCATGGCCATCACTTTTTGGATCGTCGCCGGTCTCGCCGCAGTCGCCTTCTTCGGCGCAGGCCTGATGAAACTGATCCGCCCGGTACCGGCCCTCGAGGAAGCCGGTATGGGCTGGGTCGAGGACTACTCCAACACCACCGTCAAGCTCATCGCCCTCGCAGAAGTCGTCGGAGCAATCGGCCTCGTCCTCCCCATCGCGACCCGGATCGTGCCGGCCCTCAGCCCCGTCGCCGGCGTCGCCCTGACCGTGATCATGGCCGGAGCGATCGCCGTTCACGTCCGCCGCAAGGAATCTCCCATCGCGGCAGTCGTCCTGACCGCGCTGCCCCTCGCCGCCGCGATCCTCGGCTTCATCCTCGTGCTCTCGTGAGCCCGCAGCCACTGTGAAGGTGCGGGCCGCCGACAGACAGCACTGCCACGTCGGCGCAGCTCCACGATCTGGAGATCGTCCGCAGGCAGCCATGTTTGCAGGAACGCCCCGCCAGCCGAAGCCAGCGGGGCGTTCCCTCGAGTCAGACCAGGATCAGAAGTCCCAGTCCTCGTCCTCAGTGTTGACGGCCTTGCCGATGACGTACGACGAGCCGGAGCCCGAGAAGAAGTCGTGGTTCTCGTCCGCGTTCGGCGACAGGGCGGAGAGGATGGCCGGGTTCACGTCGGTGATGTTCTTCGGGAACATCGGCTCATAGCCCAGGTTCATCAGCGCCTTGTTGGCGTTGTAGTGCAGGAACTTCTTGACGTCCTCGGTCAGACCGACCTCGTCGTAGAGGTCCTGCGTGTACTGCACCTCGTTCTCGTACATCTCGAACAGCAGCGAGAACGTGTAGTCCTTGAGCTCGTCGCGCTCGGCCTGCGTGAGGGTCTCGAGGCCCTTCTGGTACTTGTAGCCGATGTAGTACCCGTGGACGGCTTCGTCACGGATGATCAGGCGGATCAGGTCAGCAGTGTTCGTGAGCTTGGCGCGCGACGACCAGTGCATCGGCAGGTAGAAGCCCGAGTAGAACAGGAACGACTCGAGCAGCGTCGAGGCGACCTTGCGCTTCAGCGGGTTGTCGCCCTGGTAGTAGTCCATCACGATGGACGCCTTCTTCTGCAGGTTCGGGTTCTCCTCGGACCAGCGGAAGGCCTCGTCGATCTCACGCGTCGACGCGAGGGTCGAGAAGATCGACGAGTAGGACTTGGCGTGCACCGACTCCATGAACGCGATGTTCGTGTAGACGGCTTCCTCGTGCGGGGTGATCGCGTCGGGGATGAGCGACACGGCGCCGACGGTGCCCTGGATCGTGTCGAGCAGGGTCAGACCGGTGAACACACGCATGGTCAGGGTCTGCTCGGCCGGCGTCAGCGTGTTCCACGACTGCACGTCGTTCGACAGCGGCACCTTCTCGGGCAGCCAGAAGTTGTTGACGAGACGGTTCCAGACCTCGACGTCCTTGTCGTCCTGGATGCGGTTCCAGTTGATGGCCTGGACCCGATCAATGAGCTTCAGCTTCTCGACCAACGTGTGTTCCTTACAGAGATGGTGACTAAGTGACGGACTGGAGGCGCGGTGCGGGTTGGCACCGCGCCTCCAGGGAGCAGAGCGGCAGCTCTACAGCATGCAGCTGACGCAGCCCTCGACCTCCGTGCCCTCCAGCGCGAGCTGGCGGAGACGGATGTAGTAGATCGTCTTGATGCCCTTGCGCCATGCGTAGATCTGCGCCTTGTTGATGTCACGCGTGGTGGCGGTGTCCTTGAAGAACAGCGTCAGGGACAGGCCCTGGTCCACGTGCTGCGTCGCCGCGGCGTACGTGTCGATGATCTTCTCGGGGCCGATCTCGTACGCGTCCTGGTAGTAGTCCAGGTTGTCGTTCGTCATGAACGGCGCCGGGTAGTAGACGCGGCCGAGCTTGCCTTCCTTGCGGATCTCGATCTTCGACGCGATCGGGTGGATCGACGACGTCGAGTGGTTGATGTACGAGATCGAACCGGTCGGCGGGACGGCCTGCAGGTTCTGGTTGTAGATGCCGTGCTCCTGGACGGACGCCTTCAGCGCCTTCCAGTCGTCCTGCGTCGGGATCGTGATGTTCGCGTTGTCGAACAGCGAGGCAACACGAGCGGTCGCGGGGGTCCACGTCTGGTCCGTGTACTTGTCGAAGAACTCACCCGACGCGTACTTCGAGTCGCGGAAGCCGTCGAAGGTCTCGCCGGTCTCGATCGCGATCTTGTTCGACGCACGAAGGGCGTGGAACAGCACCGTATAGAAGTAGATGTTCGTGAAGTCGATGCCCTCTTCGGAGCCGTAGTAGACGCGCTCACGAGCGAGGTAGCCGTGCAGGTTCATCTGGCCGAGGCCGATGGCGTGCGACTTGTCGTTGCCGTCCTCGACGGAACGCACCGAGGTGATGTGCGACATCTGCGAGACCGAGGTCAGGCCGCGGATGGCGGTCTCGATGGTCTTGCCGAAGTCAGGCGAGTCCATCGTCAGCGCGATGTTCAGCGAGCCGAGGTTGCAGGAGATGTCCTTGCCGATCTCCTTGTAGGACAGGTCCTCGTTGAAGGTCGTCGGGGTGTTGACCTGCAGGATCTCCGAGCACAGGTTGGACATGTTGATCCGACCCTTGATCGGGTTGGCCTTGTTCACCGTGTCCTCGAACACGATGTACGGGTAGCCCGACTCGAACTGGATCTCGGCGATGGTCGTGAAGAAGTCACGCGCCTTGATCTTCGTCTTCTTGATGCGCGAGTCGTCGACCATCGCGCGGTAGTTCTCGGAGATCGGGACGTCGCCGAAGGGGACGCCGTAGACCTTCTCGACGTCGTACGGCGAGAACAGGTACATGTCCTCGTTGTTCTTCGCGAGCTCGAACGTGATGTCCGGCACGACGACGCCGAGGGACAGCGTCTTGATGCGGATCTTCTCGTCGGCGTTCTCGCGCTTGGTGTCGAGGAACTTCATGATGTCCGGGTGGTGGGCGCTGAGGTAGACCGCGCCGGCACCCTGACGCGCACCGAGCTGGTTCGCGTAGGAGAAGGAGTCTTCCAGCAGCTTCATCACGGGGATGATGCCCGAGGACTGGTTCTCGATCTGCTTGATCGGGGCGCCGGCCTCGCGGATGTTGGAGAGGAGCAGGGCCACGCCGCCGCCGCGCTTCGACAGCTGCAGCGAGGAGTTGATGCCGCGCGAGATCGACTCCATGTTGTCCTCGATGCGGAGCAGGAAGCAGGAGACGAGCTCGCCGCGCTGTGCCTTCGCCGTGTTGAGGAACGTGGGGGTCGCGGGCTGGAAGCGGCCGGCGACGATCTCTTCGACCAGGTCGATGGCGAGCTGCTCGTTGCCCTGGGCCAGGCCGAGGGCGGTCATGACGACGCGGTCCTCGAAGCGCTCGAGGTAGCGCTTGCCGTCGAACGTCTTGAGCGTGTAGCTCGTGTAGTACTTGAACGCGCCGAGGAACGTCTGGAACCGGAACTTCTTCGAGTACGCCAGGTCGTTGAGTCGCTGGATGAAGTCCAGCGAGTACATGTCGATCGTGGCTTGTTCGTAGTACTCGTTCTCGACCAGGTAGTCGAGCCGCTCCTTCAGGTTGTGGAAGAAGACGGTGTTCTGGTTGACGTGCTGCAGGAAGAACTGCTTGGCGGCCTCACGATCCTTGTCGAACTGGATGTTCCCGTCCGCGTCGTAGAGGTTGAGCATCGCGTTGAGGGAGTGGTAGTCCATCCCCGTCTGCGGCGACGTCAGATCGACGTCTGCAACTGCTGCGTCCAAAATGCATCCAATCCTGAGTTGACCGCCGACACGTCGTCAGGGGTCCCGAAGAGTTCAAACCTGTACAGAAGGGGGACGTTGCACTTCTGCGCGATGACGTCCCCTGCGAGGCCGTACGCCTCGCCGAAGTTCGTGTTGCCACCCACCACCACGCCGCGGATGAGCGAGCGGTTGTGGGCGTCGTTGAGGAACTTGATGACCTGCTTGGGGACTGCACCCTCGCCGTTGCCGCCACCGTAGGTGGGCAGGACCAGGACGTAGGGCTCGTCGACGTGCAGGAACGGTTCGCTCGGGTAGAGCGGGATCCGGTCCGCGTCGCGGCCGAGCTTCTCGACGAAGCGCGCGGTGTACCCGGACACGCTCGAGAAGTAGACCAATCGGCTCATGGTGCGCTCCTCTGGAGAAGGTGCGGAACAGGCGGACCGGGGGGGGTGTCCTGCGGGCGATCGCCGGGCCTCCTGAACGGGACCGGGGTGACCGTCCGCAGGACGGGAGACGACTACGCCAGTTCGGCGCTGAGGGTCGCGATCTTGTCGGGGCGGAAGCCCGACCAGTGGTCGTCGTCCGTGACGACGACGGGGGCCTGCATGTAGCCCAGGCTCTTGACGTGCTCGAGCGCTGCTTCGTCCGTGGAGACGTCGTGCACTTCGTACTCGATGCCCTTGTTGTCGAGGGCCCGGTACGTCGCGGTGCACTGGACGCAGGACGGCTTGGTGTAGACGGTGACGGCCATGTTCTCCCCTGGTTCCTACTGGTTTCTGCTGTGCTGTGGAGGTGGTGCTGATGTCTGTCCGCAGTCGTGTCCGGGAGGGGCCGCTGCGATGCCTCCACACTACATCTAGTGGCTAGCCGCAGCACCGACCACAAGAGGAAGTGTTACAGCCATGTAGTTCTCCACAACGTCCTCCACAGTCTGTGGATTCCCGGGAGGCCCGAGTTTCCGCCAGTCTGCGGCCGACCACCGACACTTCCCCACACCCGTGGACAGTCCCGATCCACAAGTGTGGAATCAGCGCATCGGCGTGTCGCGAACCGCCCCTCCCCAGGACGGGGGACAGCCCCGTCCGGCCGGTCCGTACACTCGTCTCGTGAGTACGTACGGGCCCCTCCTGAAGACCCCTGGCGTGGGTCGTGTCATCGCCGCACAGCTCACCGCGCGGTTCCCGTTCGGCATGCTGTCGCTGGCGTACCTGCTGCACGTGGAGCACGTCTTCGATTCCTACGGCGCCGCCGGGCTGGTGCTCGCGACGACGAGCATCGGGCAGGCGATCGCCGGGCCGTTGACCAGCCGGTGGATGGGCAGCTGGGGCATGCGCCCCGTCCTCATCCTGACGAGCATCGTCGCGCTCGTCAGCATGGTGGTCATCGCGTTCGTGATCATGCCGCTCTGGGGCTACGTGGTGGTCGGGTTCCTCGGCGGCCTGGCGGTCCCGCCCGTGCAGCCTGCGGTGCGCACCATCTACCCGAAGATGGTGACGTCGGCGCAGCTCACACCCCTCTTCTCCCTCGACGCCAGCGCGCAGGAGCTCATCTGGGTCGCCGGCCCGGTCATCACCACCTTCGTCGCCACCCAGGTCGGCACGGTCGAGGCGATCGTCGTCGCGATGGTCTTCCTGGTCGTCGGCGGCGCGTGGTTCATCGCCTCCCCCGAGCTCGGCCGCGTCCGCATCCCCCGTTCCAAGCGCGCCTTCGGTGTCGTGCTGAAGCGCCCTGCCGTCGTCGTCGCCACGCTGACCGGTCTGCTGCTCATCGGGGCCTGCGCCGCGGTCGAGGCGAGCGTCACGAGCGTCTTCGGCGAGGGCAGCCCGAACGCCGGCATCGTCCTCGCGGTGTTCGCGGTCGGTTCGCTCGCCGGCGGCCTGGCGTTCGGCCACCGCCCGATCTCCCGCAACACCCTGTGGACGCGCATGGCCGTCGTCTTCGTCGGCCTCACCCTTGCCCTCGGTGGCACGGGTTTCTGGTGGCTCTGCCTGGCCCTGGTCATCGCGGGTGTGGGCATCGCGCCGGCCCTCGCGGTGATGTTCGGTTCGGTCTCCGCCACCGTCAAGTTCTCCGACACGGCCGAGGCCTACGGCTGGATGGGCACCGGCCAGCTGATCGGTGCCGCCGGCGGTTCGGCGATCGCCGGCTTCCTGATCGACGGCAGCGGCCCCGTCGGCGGCTTCACCGTCGGCGCCGTGATGGCCGGCCTGGGCGTGCTGCTCCCCCTGGCGATGCGCAGCTGGCTGCCCGACCTGCGCGGCCGTGACGCAAGCCCCCTCCCCGACACCGAGCCGGTGCACCTGCCGACCTGAGCGGCGGGCGGCGGGCAGTTCCGGGCGTACCTGGTCGAATCGGGCGTACCTGGTCGGAAGTTCTGGCCAGGTACGCCCGTTTCCACTCGCCATCGCGGCCGGTATGGGAAGGAACGTGCGCCCGGCGGACGGGTCGCGTTCTCCACAGATGGCCTGGAGGCCCGGCGCGCGCCCGCCAGGCACCGGCAGGATGGGTGCATGGTCACCTCAGTTCCCCTGCGCGACGGCCGCTCGATCCCCGCGATCGGCTTCGGCGTCTACAAGGTCGACGACGCCCAGGCAGAGACGGCGGTCGGCCTCGCGCTCGACGCCGGCTACCGGCACGTCGACACCGCCGAGATGTACGGCAACGAGACCGGCGTCGGCAAGGCGATCCGGGCCTCCAGGGTGGACCGTGACGACGTCTTCGTGACGACCAAGGTGTGGAACGACCACCAGGGGCGCGAAGCGACCCTGCGGGCGTTCGACGGCAGCCTCGAGCGGCTGGGGCTCGACGCCGTCGACCTCTACCTGATCCACTGGCCGGCCGCCGCGAACGACCGCTACGTCGAGACCTGGCGGGCGCTGGTGGAACTGCGCAAGTCGGGGCGGGCGCGGAGCATCGGTGTCTCGAACTTCCAGGTGCCGCACCTGCAGCGACTCATCGACGAGACCGGCGAGGTACCGGCGCTGAACCAGGTCGAACGGCACCCGTGGCTGCCGCAGCGCGAACTCATCGCGTTCCATGAGCAGCACGACATCGTGACCGGGGCGTGGTCGCCGCTCGGTCGCGGGCGTCTGATCGACGAGCCGGTGCTGACCGGAATCGCGGACGCGCACGGGGTGAGCGTGGCGCAGGTGCTCGTGCGGTGGAACGTCCAGCAGGGCGTCGTGGTGCTGCCGAAGTCGGTCACGCCGTCGCGGATCCGCTCGAACCTCGACGTCGACGGCTTCGAGCTGACCGACGACGAGTTCGCGGCGATCGCGACACTCGAGTCCGGGCAGCGGACGGGCTCCCACCCGGACTCGGTGTCGTAGCCGGGCTAGCCCCGGCGGTCCTCCTCGGACTGCCACGGCAGGTGCAGGTCGCCCGGTTCGGGCTCCACGTCGCCGGCGTCGTCCGCGCCGCCCGTCCCGGGGGCCGCGATGACCCTGGACGGGTCGATGCCGTCCTCACGCAGGTCGGCGTCGTCGCGCTGCTTCGTCTGGGATGCGTCCATCTCACGCTCGCTCGACGGGCTGTACGACGTGTCCGCTGCCCGCTGCTCGCGGCCGCTGACCCCGTCGACGTCGTCGCTGTGTGCCGCGTCGCGGAGCGCGTCGTTGCGTGCGCGGTCGTCGGACGGCTCGGGGCCGGGGGCGTTCGGGATGCTGTCGCTCATGGTGTTTCCTCCTGCAGCGGACGGTAGTCCCCGGCCCCGTGTAACGAGTCTGGCTCGGTCCGCTCCCCGCACTCGATGAGGCCCCTCGCCCCCGCTCCGCTGCCGACGCGGACCGACCGGACGCCCACGGCATCGTCACGGACATCGACAGCCGACCGGCGAACCACCTGGTCGCAACCGGTGACGAGCTCTCGACGGTCGCGGAGCGGTCCGGCTGCTCGAGGGCAGCACGCTCAACATCGACCCCGTTCGGCGTTGAGCCGAGGGGCCGGTCGGGTCCGTTACGGTTGACCAGCACTCGGCACCACCAGGAGGTCCCATCGTGACGATCGTCGCCGCCGCAGACGGCTCAGCCCTCGGCAACCCCGGCCCCGCCGGCTGGGCCTGGTACGTCGACGACGACCGGTGGGCGGCCGGCGGCTGGCCCCGCGCGACGAACAACATCGGCGAGCTCACCGCCGTCCTGCAGCTGCTCCGCGCCACGAAGGACACCGGCGAGCCGCTGCACATCCTGTGCGACAGCCAGTACGCCATCAAGGCCTGCACCGAGTGGCTCGCCGGCTGGAAGCGCAAGGGCTGGCGGAAGGCCGACGGCAAGCCGGTCCTCAACGTCGAGATCATCAAGGAACTCGACGCGGAACTGCAGGGCCGCAAGGTCACGTTCGAGTGGGTCCGCGGCCACGTCGGTCACGAGATGAACGAGGCCGCCGACGTGCGTGCCCGCGGTGCCGCCACCGCGTTCCAGAACGGCACCGACGTGCCGCACGGTCCCGGCTGGCCAGGCGCCGAGGTCCCCGAGCCGTCCGCGCTGCCCGACGCGACCCCGCCCGCGACCCTCTTCTGACCCTTCCCGCGGGTCAGTAGGTCCCGTCACGCCGATCCTGGCGGGTGATCTGCTCCCCCGACGCCGGGTCGACGCCCGAGCGCGTGGTGGTCGTGGTGCGGCGACCGCCGAAGGCCACGGCGAGGCTGATGATGAGCAGCACGACACCGGCTGCCATCAGGATGTAGCCGATCAGGCGGAGGTCGATACCGGCGAGCTGGATGTTCAGCGCGAAGGCGACGATCGCGCCGATGACGATCAGGGCGATGCTGGATCCGATGCGCATGACGCAGTCCTCTCGGGTGGGGGTGGTGCCGGAGACGGTACACGTCTGACAACCCCAGCGCCGATCAGTCGACGTCCACCTCGGCCCAACCGTCGAACCGCCCGATCTCGGTGAGCCGCACGACAGCCTCGCCGACCTCGTCCGAGGCGTCCAGGTCGATCGTCGCCGAGAAGCCGAAGTCCTTGTCGCCCTCGGGGTCGGCGAAGATCTGCCGTGCCTTCCAGACCCGGGGTGATGCGGTGGCACCGCTCTCGTCGAGCACCAGGTACTGCATCGAGCGCGCGTCGGCATCGGTGCCGATGCTGTCGTGCTCCTCGTAGTACTCCTCGAGCACGTTGTCCCACGCCGACCGGTCGAAGCCGACGGTCGCGTCGAGTTCCCCGAGCCCGTCGATGTCGTCGGCCGCGGCGAGCAGCACCCGCTGGAACAGGGCGTTGCGCACGAGCACCCGGAACGCCCGCGGGTTGCCGGTGAGTCGTGCGGGCTGCGGCGGCGCGATCTCCTCGTGCTCCTCGGAGGCCAGCAGGACGTCGCCGTTGAGCAGCGCCTCCCACTCGTCGACGAGCGAGGAGTCGGTCTGCCGGACGACCTCGCCCAGCCACTCGATCAGGTCGTCGAGCTCCTGGGTCCGCTGTTCCTCGGCGATGGTCTGTCGCATGGTCCGGTACGCGTCGGACAGGTAGCGGAGCACGAGGCCCTCGGAGCGGGTGAGCTGGTAGAAGCGCACGAAGTCGCCGAAGGTCATCGCGCGTTCGTACATGTCGCGGACGACGGCCTTCGGGGACAGCTGGAAGTCGAGCACCCAGGGCTGTTCGGCGGCGTAGGCCTCGTACGCCGCCTCCAACAGCTCGGACAGCGGGCGAGGCCAGGTGACCTCCTCGAGCAGCTCCATCCGCTCCTCGTACTCGATCCCCTCCTGCTTCATGCGGGCGACGGCCTCGCCGCGTTCCTTGAACTGCTGCTGCGACAGGATCGCCCGCGGGTCGTCGAGCGTGGCCTCGACGACCGAGACCATGTCCAGTGCATAAGTGGGAGAAGAAGGGTCGAGCAACTCGAACGCGGCGAGCGCGAACGGCGACAGCGGCTGGTTGAGCGCGAAGTTGGGTGCGATGTCGACGGTGAGGCGGTAGGCGCCGTCGACCTTCTCGATCACCCGCGCGTTGATGAGGGTCCGGGCGATGACGAGCGCACGTCGGGCCATCGCGAGCTGCCGGGACCGCGGTTCGTGGTTGTCGAAGACCAGCGACCGGACCTCCGCGAAGGCGTCCCCACCACGGGCCACGACGGACAGCACCATCGCGTGCGTGATCCGCATGCGCGAGACCATCGGCTCCGGCTCGGCGGCGATGAGCCGTTCGAACGATGCCTGCCCCCAGGACACGAAGCCCTCCGGCGCCTTCTTCCGCTTGATCTTGTTCTTCTTCTTGGGGTCGTCACCGGCCTTCGCGACCGCGCGGGCGTTCTCGATGTCGTGCTCGGGTGCCTCGGCGACGACGTCACCCTCGGTGTCGTACCCGGCGCGTCCGGCACGTCCGGCGATCTGGTGGAACTCGCGCGCGGACAGCTGGCGCATCTTCGTGCCGTCGAACTTCGTCAGCCCGGTGAACAGCACGGATCGGATCGGCACGTTGATCCCGACGCCCAGGGTGTCGGTGCCGCAGATGACGGGCAGCAGTCCGCGCTGGGCGAGCTGTTCGACGAGTCGTCGGTACTTGGGCAGCATGCCGGCGTGGTGCACGCCGATGCCCGCCCGGATCAGTCGGGACAGGGTCTGCCCGAACCCGGCGCTGAAGCGGAAGCCGGCGATGGCGTCCGCGATCTGGTCGCGGCGTTCGCGTGACGCGACCTTCGCGGACATCAACGACTGCGCCCGTTCGAGGGCTGCGGCCTGGGCGAAGTGCACGATGTAGATCGGCGCCTTGCCCTCCTCGAGCAGTCGTTCCACCGTCTCCTGCACGGGCGTCATCACGTACTGGTACTCGAGCGGCACGGGGCGCGAGACGCCGGTCACGCGGGCGGTGGGTCGTCCGGTGCGTCGGGACAGGTCGTCGGCGATGGTCGTGACGTCGCCGAGGGTCGCCGACATGAGCAGGAACTGCGCCCGCTCGAGCACGAGCAGCGGCACCTGCCACGCCCAGCCGCGGTCGGGGTCGCCGTAGAAGTGGAACTCGTCCATCACGACGACGTCGACGTCGGCGTCGGGTCCCTGCCGCAGCGCCAGGTTCGCCAGGATCTCGGCGGTGCAGCAGACGATCGGGGCGTCGCCGTTGACGCTCGAGTCGCCGGTGACCATGCCGACGTTCTGCGCGCCGAACAGTTCGACGAGCTGGAAGAACTTCTCGGACACCAGCGCCTTGATCGGCGCCGTGTAGTAGCTCCGCTTGCCCTCGGCGAGCGCCGCGAAGTGTGCGCCGGCGGCGACCAGGGACTTCCCGGTGCCGGTCGGCGTGCTCAGCACGACGTTCGCGCCGGAGACGAGTTCGATGACCGCTTCGTCCTGCGCCGGGTACAGCGGCCGGCCGCCGTCGGCGGCCCAGGCCGCGAAGGCCTCGTAGACCTCGTCGGGATCGACGACACCGTCCACCGCCGCCGGGATCGCGGCGACGAGCGGGGGCAGGGCGGCGACGTCGGTCATGCGCCCATCTTCCCAGGTGCGCATGTGCCGGACGGGAGGCGCGGTGCGGCGCCGCCACGGGCCTCCCGTCCGCCTGGTCGCCGACTCGGGCACATTTCGATACGTGCGCATAGACTCGCGTCATGCGCGAACTCGGCTTCCTCTCCTTCGTCCCGAACCACGGGGGCACCGACGGCGCCGCCGGCGCCCTCGAGGACGGGCTCCGCCTGTTCGAGACCGCGGAGTCACTCGGCTACGGGACGGGCTGGGTGCGCGGCCGGCACTTCGAGCCGTACCTGACGAGCCCGATGACGTTCTTCGCGGCGGCCGCACAGCGAACCAGCACCATCGCGTTCGGCACCGCCGTGCTCGGCATGCGGTACGAGGACCCGGTGCGCCTGGCCGAGGACGCCAGCACCGTCGACCTGCTCAGCGGTGGCCGGGTCCAGCTCGGCATCAGCACGGGCATCGCCGGGTACGGTCCGATCCTCGACCCGGTGTTCGGCACGGTCGAGCGCAGCTTCCGCGACGAGGCCGAGGCCCGCGCCGCACGGCTGCTCGAGGTCCTGCAGGGCGAGCCCCTCGGGAGCGCCGGCAAGGGCTACGAGAGCATCCCCGCCGGTGCGGACCTGACCCTGCAGCCGCTCAGCCCGGGCCTCCGCGATCGGGTGTGGTGGGGCGGCGGCAGCATGGGCACGGCGGTCCGCACGGCCGAGAAGGGCCTCCTGCTGCACTGCTCGACCCTGAACACCGAGGACACCGGCGCCCCGTTCGCCCAGGCGCAGGCCGACCAGATCGCCGCCTACCGCGACCGGTTCGCCGAGCTCCACCCGCAGCGCGAGTCCAAGGTCGCCGTGGGCCGGATCGTGGTGCCGCTCCTCGACGAACACGACCGCGCCGTGCACGAGGAGTTCCTGACCGGGTACGCCTCCGGGATGGACGACGAGGGTCGACCGCTCTCGGGCACCCCGCCGTTCCGCTTCAGCAAGGTCGTGTCCGGCGAACCGGCGGCCATCGTCGACAGCCTGCTCGCCGACCCGGCGGTCACCGCCACCGACGAACTGGTCATCACCCTGCCGGCGAACGGCGACCGTGCGGCGCACGAGCGGATCCTGCGCATCGTGGCCGAGGAGATCGCCCCGGCACTGCGGGCCTGAGGGCCGGTGCCGCGGGCCTGACCGCCGGCGCCGCTGGCCTGACCGCCTCCGGTCCCGCCGCCGCACCGCCACCGAGAGTCAAGGGCATCCGGCGGGGCTCTGATCGAGTTGGTGAGGCCCGAGAGCCCGGCCGGATGACCATCTCGTCCCTGATCCGCACGAGATGGTGCACCCATCGTTCCACCTACCGAGCGGTTTGTCACACCGTTCCGCGCACCTGGGACGTATGAAGTTGACCAAGTGTCACTCGTTTTTCCGAACCGGGACGAAGTGCGGCAACCGGTTCACCGGTGCGCATCGGGGCCGGAACGAGCCACGGAACCAGGTTCCGGACACAGCACCGCGCGATTCCGTGGTGTTGTGTCCGGAACCTGGTTCCCGCGCCGGTTCGCCTGCGCATCGGGGCCGGAACGACGAATGCGTCCCCGCGCGGACGCGGGGACGCATTCTGGGACGCACCGGGGAGGCCAGGGCAACAACGGCCGGATCAGGAGACCGAGTCGCTCACCCAGCGACCCCGTAGTCGGTGCGTGCGCGGACGGTAACCAGCCGACTCGCGCACATAGATGTTACTGAATGGAGTTGGGAGCTGCGCGGAAACCGGACGACTTCGTCACTCCAGTTCGAGGGACGCGGTTCCGGCGTCGTCGACGACCGAGGCGCCGACGTGCAACGTGAAGGTCCCCGACTCGTACTGCCACGAGCCGTCCCAGTGGGCGAGGGCACGCGCCGGGACCTCGATCGAGACCTCCGTCGAGGCGCCCGCGGCGAGCCGGACGGGGGCGAACCCGACCAGCCAGCGCACCGGGCGGTCGACCGCCGACTCCGCACGGGACGCGTAGACCTGCACGACGTGCTTGCCGGCCCGGTCGCCCGTGTTCACGACGGTCGCCGTGACGATGACGGCGTCGCCCTCGCGCACGGTCGGGGTCGCGGAGACGCCCTCGATCGACCACGTGGTGTAGCCGAGGCCGTGCCCGAACGGGTACGCCGGCTCCGTGCCGGCCCGCAGCCAGGCCCGGTAGCCGACGTGGACACCCTCGTCGTACGCGACCTTGCCGTCCACCGGGGTGACGTCGAGCACGGGGACGTCGGCCATCGCGACCGGCCACGTCGTGGGCAGGCGGCCGCCGGGCTCCTGCGCCCCCGTCAGCACGTCGGCCAGGGCGTTGCCGTACTCCTGCCCACCGAACCAGGTCAGCAGCACCGCGGCGACGTCGTTCCGCCAGGGCATCTCGACCGGCGACCCGGCGTTCACGACGACGACCGTGTTCGGGTTCGCCGCGGCGACCGCGCGCACCAGGTCGTCCTGGTGGCCGGGCAGTGCCAGCGAGGACCGGTCGTAGCCCTCGGACTCGACCTTGGAGTTCGTGCCGACCACGACGACGGCGACGTCCGCACCACGGGCGGCGTCCACCGCGGCCTCGATGAGCACGGCGGGGTCGTCGTCCGACGGCTCGGTGCCGAACTGGTACGCCAGCACCCCGCCGAGCGTCTCGTCCTGCACGATGTCGTACTCGATGCGGATCGCGACCTGCTGTCCCGCCGTCACCTCGACCGGCACCGACCGCGCCGGCGGGTTGAGGAACGCGGCACCGAGCTGGTCGCCCTCGAACGGCACGTCCTCGTCGAGCAGCAGCTCGCCGTCGATCCACATGCGTGACCGTCCGGCCGCGCCGATGCCGAACCGCACGGTGCCGGTCGACTCGGCCGTGTACGTGGTGGTGATGTCGAGCCGGTCGGCTTCACGCGTCGGGGCGTCGCCGCCGAACCAGAACAGTGCCGTCGCGCGGCGGTCCTCGACGAACAGCTCCTCGCCGTCCTTGACGAAGGCGACCCGGGCGCCGGGTTCCCCGGTGCCGGGGTTCGTGATGGTGGACAGCGGGAACTCCGCGATGCCCTCCTGCACGACGGCGCCGATCGCGTAGTCCACGCTCGCGCCGGGGAAGGCCGAGCGGATGCCGTCCAGCGGTGACACGACCTGCGACGGCACGACCGTGGCCGAGCCACCGCCCTGCGTGCGGGCCTGGTCGGCGTTGTGGCCGATCACCGCGATGCGCGACACGGCGGGGGCGTCGAGCGGCAGGACACCGGTGTTGCGGACCAGGACGGTGCCCTCGGCTTCGGCCTCGCGCACGAACGCGATGCCGTCCTCGACGTGCACGGGCGAAGCGGCGACGGGCTCGAAGCCCTCGAGCGCGCCGACGCGGGCGGCGAGGGTCAGGATCCGGCGGACCTTGCGGTCGATCGCCGCCATCGGCACCTCGCCGGACTGCACGGCGGCGAGCAGCGGGCCCTCGCTCCACCACGGGTTCGGTCCGGGCATCGCGACGTCCTGCGACGCCTTCGCCGAGTCCACCGAACGCACCCCGGTCCAGTCGGACACGACGATGCCGTCGAAGCCCCACTCCGAGTTGAGCGGGGTCTCGAGCAGGTCGTTCTCCGACGCCGTCACACCGTTGATCGCGTTGTACGACGACATGATCGCCCAGGCGTGCGCCTCGGTCACGGCCTTCTCGAACGCCAGCAGGTACAGCTCGCGCAGCGCACGGTCCGACACCTCGGTCGACGCGGTGAAGCGGTCGGTCTCGTAGTCGTTCGCGATGTAGTGCTTCGGGGTGGCAGCGACACCGTTCTCCTGCACGCCGTCGACGTACGACGCGGCCAGGTCACCCGTGAGCACCGGGTCCTCGCTGAACGCCTCGAAGTGCCGGCCACCGAGCGGGGACCGGTGCAGGTTGATGGTCGGGCCGAGCACGACGTCGACGCCCTTCCGACGGGCCTCCACCGCGGCGGCGGCGCCGTAGCGCTTCGCGATCGCGCGGTCCCACGAGGCGCTCAGCGCGGTCGCCGACGGCAGGTTCAGGGACGGGTCGCGCTCGTCCCACACCTCGCCGCGCACGCCCGACGGGCCGTCCGACATCAGGATCCGGCGCAGCCCGATCTTCTCGATGGGCCAGGTGGTCCAGAAGTCACGTCCGGTGAGCAGCTGCACCTTCTCGTCGGTGGTCAGCTGGCCGAGGAGCGCATCGATGCGCTCAGTCAGCGGCGTCGACGGACTGGAGGCGGTGCTCGCGTCGTTCACGGTGGTCACGGTGGTCGGTCCTCTCGTTCAGGGCCGCGGGGCGCCGCCTGGACGGCCGGGGCCTCGTCGCCCACACCCACCATCCACCGGGTTCGCCGCCCGCGCTGGCAGCTCCTGCACCGTACCACCGAAAACCAACCGTTGCTTGGTTTCTCCGGGTCTCCTGCGGGCGGTACAGTCTGGCCATGGCACGACGGGGTTCGTACGCAAAGGGCATCGCGAAGCGCGAGGAGATCCTCACGGTCGCGCTGGACCTCGTGGCGTCGCAGGGCTTCCGGCGGACGAGCATCAAGGACATCGCCGACGCCGTGGAGCTGACCCAGGCCGGCCTGCTGCACTACTTCGACTCGAAGGACGAGCTCTGGGTCGAGATCCTCCGCCGTCGCGACGAGCTCGACCTCGCGCACGACTGGCAGGCCGCCGACCCGGCAGCCCTGCTCGCGGCGATCGTGCGGCACAACGCCGAGGTCCCGGGTCTGGTGCAGATGTTCGTCAACCTGTCCGCCGCGGCCGCCACCGACGCCGAGCACCCGGCGCACGAGTACTTCCGCGAGCGCTACGACCGCAGCCGCCGCGACCTGTCCGCCGACTTCCGAGCCATGCAGCAGGACGGCCGGCTGCGCACGGACATCGACCCCGACGAACTGACCAGCGTCCTGCTCGCGGTGTCGGACGGCATGCAGATCCAGTGGCTCTTCGACCCCACCCGCGACATGGCCGAGCACGTCGAGCTCGTCGCCCGCCTCGCGATCGCCCAGGTCGACCCCACCGCCTGACGGGAGGCGCACCGCACGTCCGCACCGAGCCTCCCGCCGGCGAAGTGGTCAGGGCAAGCGCACGGCAGCGAGTTCGTCCGCCGCGGTGCTCCACGCGCGGACCTGCGTCTTCGAGAGGGGTTCCTCCGGAGACATCGACCAATCTGAGATGTTCCGGCCCCGCATCTCCCGCGCGAGGTGGTCACGCACCGCTCGCTTCGAATCCGTCGACAAGGCCGCTCCGTAGTGCTCCGCACCAGGGACGTCGGCCAGTTCGGTCAGGTACGCCTGGCAGAACCAATCCGCTGCTTCGGCCCGCAGGTACGGGCTCTCGAGCGTGGCGTACCAGCGGCGGAAGAACTCGTCGTACGGGCCAGAGTCCTGCATGAACCCACCAGAAGCAAAGAGGAGTTCACGGACCCGCTGAGGGGTGAGCCCGCGGGCGGCTCGGACGGCATCACCGATCCTTCCCCCGTCGACGAGGTGCGCTATCTCGCTCATTTCATTGCTCATGAGGTCTGCGATCGTTCCATGGTCGAACACTGGCGTATGGGTGTCGATATGTAAAACGGGCCCAGCCGCCAGCTCCGGGGTACGGACAGGGCCTGGTCGCGTCAGGTGCGGCGGGGCAGGATGGTCGGTGCCCGCCAGGGTGTGTTCCGACGACGATGTGGAGTGACGCGATGACGCGTGTAGTGGTGACCGGTGGCAGCGGCAAGCTCGGACGAGCGGTGGTGCGTGACCTCGATGCGCACGGGTACGACGTGGTCCTGCTCGACCGTGTCCCCTCCCCCGACAAGCCCGAGCGTGTCCCGTTCGTGCGGATCGACCTGACCGACCACGGCCAGGTCCTGAACGCCCTGCTCGGCATCGACGACCGGTACGACCACGTGGACGCCGTCGTGCACCTCGCGGCGGTGCCGGCCCCGGGGCAGGTCCCCGACGTGGCCCTCATCACGAACAACGTGACCTCGTCGATCAACGTCTTCCACGCCGCACGTGCCGCGAAGATCAAGAACGTCGTGTGGGCGTCGAGCGAGACCCTGCTCGGCATCCCGATGGGCGAGCACCACCCGCCCTACCTGCCGGTCGACGAGGAGTTCGCGGTCCGCCCGCAGTCGTCGTACTCGCTCGGCAAGGCGGTGGAAGAGGAGATGGCCCGCCACTTCACCCGCTGGGACCCGGAGCTGAAGATGATCGGCCTGCGCTTCTCGAACGTGATGGACGAGACTGACTACCCGGCGTTCCCGTGGGACGCCACCCCCGAGGCGAAGACGTTCAACCTGTGGTCGTACATCGACTCCCGCGACGGCGCCCAGGCTGTTCGCCGGGCGCTCGAGGCCGACCTCACCGGGTTCGAGGCGTTCGTCATCGCCAGCCCCGACACGGTGATGGACACCCCGACCATCGAGCTCGTCGAACGCTTCGTGCCGGACATCGAACGCCGCGCGGACATCGACGGCGTCAGCTCGCTGCTGTCGTCGGAGAAGGCCCGCGAACTCCTCGGCTACACGCCCGAGCACAGCTGGCGCGACCACCGCGCCTGATCGTCAGGCGGCGGGGACGAGCAGCCCGTCGAGCACCAGGTCGCGCGCCGCCGGCAGCAGGTCGGCGGCGAGCGCCTGTTCGTCCACGCCCGTGATCTGTGCGAGCGCACCGATGATCGCCGCGACGGACAGGTCCCCGTCGCACGCGCCCACGAACGCCGCGAGTGCCGTGTCCGCGTCCACCCGGCGCCCGAGCCCGCCGCCCTGCACCAGCGTCATCACGGTGGGGTCGTCGTTGCCCGGCCAGTAGTACCGCTCCTCGGTGACGTCGCCGGCCACCGACAGGTGGGCGGTGGCGAGCGCGGCATCGTCGTGCGCGGCGAGCCAGGCGGCCGCGTCGAGGACGCGGGCGACCGTCGCGCCGAGGCCTGCGGGGTTGGAGCCGAGCGTCTCGGGGACGCGCTCGAACCGGCGGAGGCCGGACGGGCCTCCCGGCAGGGGTCGACGCACCACGACGTAGCCGAAGCCGACGCCGGTGACGCGACGGTCCGCGAAGTCGTCGAGCCAGGCGCCCATCAGGTTGTCGAACTCGGCCGTGCCGGGCTTCGTCCCGCCGTCGCGGATCCAGGTCTCCGCGTAGGACGTCGGGTCCTGCCGCTCGCGCTCGATCACCCAGACGTCGAGGTCGGTGTCGGCGAACCAGCCGCGCACGCGGTCCAGGCCGTCGACGCCCCAGTGGTACTCCCAGTTGCCGAGGAGCTGAGCGGTGCCGCCGGGCTCCAGGTGGTCGGACAGGCCGCGGAGCACCGTCTCGACCAGGGCGTCGCCGACCATGCCGCCGTCGCGGTACTCGTAGGACGGGACACCCTCGCGACGGGGTGTGATGACGAAGGGCGGGTTCGAGACGATCCGGTCGAAACGCTCCCCCGCAACCGGCTCGAACAGTGAGCCGAACCGGAAGTCGATGCCGTCGATGCCGTTGAGTCGGGCGTTGAACCGGGCGATGTCGAGGGCACGGCGCGAGATGTCGGTGGCGACCACCTGGTCGGCGAAGCGCCGCGCGTGCATGGCCTGGATGCCGCACCCGGTGCCGAGGTCGAGCACACGCTCGACCGGGACGGGCACCTGCAGGCCGCTCAGCGTCGTGGTGGCGCCGCCGATGCCGAGGACGTGTTCCTCGCTGATGGCGTGCCCGAGGGCGAGCTCGCCGAGGTCGGAGACGATCCACCAGCTGCCGGCGCCGAGGTCGTCGACGAAGGCGTAGGGGCGCAGGTCGACGGTGGGGTGGACGAGCACGTCGGCGCCGCTGCCGTTGCCGTCGCCGTCGCCTTCGCCTTCGCCTTCACTGCGCAGCAGGCCCGCGGCGATGACGGCGTCGAGCCCGGCGGTCGGGAAGGCCGCGGCGGCCTCGGCCCGCGCCACCGGCAGGCCGAGCACGAACAGCGTCGCCAGGGTGCCGAGCGGCGTGGTCTCGCGGGCGGCGAGCGCACGCAGCGCGGCGACCCGCGAACCGCGGTGCAGCGATGCGGCGGCCTCGGCCCCCCACAGGGATTCGAGCCGGTCGACGGTGAAGCCGGCCGCCGTCAGGTCCGCGGCGAGCGCCGTGGTGACGGCGGGGTCCGCGGAGATCGACGGCAGCGTGCGCACCGTGTCCACGCCGGTGCCCGCGCCGGCGCTCACGAGGCGATCCCCTCGCGCAGCAGCGCCGCGGGGACCTGCCACTCGAGCACCAGGTCGAGGAGCCCGGGGAACCGCTGCTGCACGTCCTCGACGCGGACGCGGCTGACGCGGGTCAGGCCCTCGAGGTGCTGCTCGAGCAGACCGGCCTCGCGCAGGACCCGGAAGTGGTGGGTCAGCGTGGACTTCGGCCGGTCGATGCCGACCCAGCCGCAGCTGCGCTCGCCCCCGGCCGCGTCGACCAGGTAGCGGTGCAGGATCGCGAGCCGGATCGGATCACTCAGGGCGTCCATCACGACCGGGAGGTCCATCTCGGCCACGGACGGCTGCGGCAGCCGTTCAGGAGCATCGACGTGCGCGGGCATGGACGGGACGCTACCACCGTTCGGCTTGCTGTACGACTTGCGTCGTACTGTTCGAATGCGGTACGAATGCAGCCGTACTGCACGGAGATGGAAAGGGGTGCGCATGCACCAGTCAGCTCGTTCGGTCGCCGGGTTCTGGATCCTGGCGGCGATGCTCCTGGTCTCGGTCGCGTCGTCGGCCGTGCCGTCGCCGATCTACCCGGTCTACGCAGCCGAGTGGCACCTCACCCCGCTCATGCTCACCGGGGTCTTCGCCATCTACGTCGCCGGCCTGTTGGCGAGCCTGCTCGTCGCGGGTCGCCTGTCCGACCACGTCGGCCGCAAGCCTGTCCTGGTCGTCGGCGGCCTGGGTGTCGCACTGTCGCTCGGCCTGTTCGCGATGGCGGACGGGGTCGTCGCGCTCATCGTCGACCGGATCGTGCAGGGTGTCTCGGTCGGGCTGCTCATCGGGGCCCTCGGCGCGGCCCTCATCGACAACTCCCTCGAACGCCACCCCACCATGGCGGGCGTGCTGAACGGCGTCATCCCGCCGATCGCCCTGGCCACCGGCGCGATGTCGAGCGGCGCGCTGGTGCAGTGGGGCCCGGCACCGGAGCAGCTCGTCTACCTGCTGTTCGGCGCACTCCTCGTGCTCCTCGTGCTCGCACTGTTCGTCGTCCCCGAGCAGGTGCAGCGTCGTCCCGGCGCACTCCGCTCCCTGCGCCCGACGATCAGCGTGCCGCGGTCCTCACGCCGGTTGTTCCGCGGCGTCGCCGGGTCGCTCGTCGCCAGCTGGGCGCTCGGCGGCATGTTCCTGTCGCTCGTGCCCTCGGCGCTCGGCACGGTGTTCGGCATCACGAACCACTTCGCCGCCGGTGCGCTCATCGCCGTGGTCACCGGCGTCGGCGCCCTGACCGGCCTGGCGATCCAGCGGATGGACACCCGTCGCGCGGTCCTGCTCGGGCTCGTGGCCCTCGTGCTCGGCCCGATCGTCACCGTGTCGTTCGTGTTCGCACACTCCCTGCCGGGCGTGGTCATCGGCAGCGCGATCGCCGGTGTCGGATTCGGCGCCGGGTTCCAAGCGCCGCTGCGGATGCTGCTCGCCACCGCTGCCCCGACCCACCGCGCCGGGCTGCTCTCCACGATCTACGTCGTCAGCTACCTGGCGTTCGGGGTGCCCTCGGTCATCGGCGGCCTGCTCGAGCCCTCGGTCGGGCTCGTCCCGGTCATCGCCGGGTACGGCGGTTTCATCGTGCTCGCCGCAGTCGTCGCCCTCGTGCTGCAGCTGTCGTCGAAGGACGCCGCCGAGGTCGAGGAGCGCGCGGCCGAGGTCATCGAGCGCACCGCCACCGGCTCGATCCGGGTCGCGGCCGAGTAGCGAGCCGTCCGGCACGGTTGGACACGCTCGCACAGTGCGACGCGCTCGCAAGGTGCGGAGATGCCCATTCGGTGCGAGGTTGACCGCTCGGTGGGGGCCTGCGGCACCGCACGAAGCCATCAACCTCGCACGCGGTGACCAGCACCGCACGGTGCCGACCGCGGGGGCCCGACCGCGGCGGCCCGACTAGTGGCCCGGGCGCGCCGAGTTCGTCCCGCGAGCGCGCGCACGCACCCCGACGGTCCGCGCTGCCCCGGTGTGCGCAGCATCGACATCGGCCTTGCCCCGGTCCGCAGCATCGCGCAGACGCTTCGGCCCGTGCCGCTTGGCCCAGTCCCAGAAGCGGTGCAGCTGCGCCTTGAGCCACGTGATGATCTTGTGGAAGAAGTGGAACTCGCTCGCCAGCACCGTGAGGCCGATGAACACCACGAGCCACCCCGGGCCCGGCAGCGGCACCAGGATCAGCCCGATGATGACGACCAGCCCGCCCACCAGGCCGACGAGCACCTTGTAGAGCAGGTGCACGTGCGGCCGCGCGTGGATCCAGGTGCGCAGGCGGCGGAACCACTGGAAGCGCTGGCGCGGCGCGCCGTCGGCCCGGGCCTCGCCGGGTCGGTCGTTCGGGTCGCCGTCCATGCCGAAAACCTAGGGCGCGCGGCTGGGAATCAGCGGCGCACGGGGTGGACGCGGGGTGCGCATGCCGGGAGGCGCGTGGCGGGGACAGCCCGCGCCTCCAGGCCGTCAGGCGGCACCGATCGCGTGCCCCTCACGCGTGCGCGACGCACGTCGCCGCCCACGGGACGGCGGCCAGCCGGGCCTCCGGGATCGGCTCGCCGCCGACCGTGCAGCGCCCGTAGGTGCCGTCGTCGAGTCGTGCGAGCGCTGCGTCCACCTGGCGGATCCGCAGTTGGGCGCCGTCGCGGACCGCACCGAGCGAGCCGCGTTCCCAGGCCAGGGTCGCACCCTCCGGGTCGTGTTCGTCGTCGGAGTTCGCGTCCTGCCGGGCGTCGCTGACGTCGCGCATGCTCCGCTCGACCTCGGCGAGCAGCCGGACGTTGCGGGCGCGCTCGGCCTCGAGTGCGGGGCGGGGGTCCTCCATCCCGGCCACGGTAGTCGCGGCGGAATGGCCCCGCCTCCGGATGCGTTCGCATGGACATGACGAAGATCGGGTTCCTGTCGTTCGGACACTGGCGTGACGTGCCGGGGTCGAAGGTGCGCAGCGGGCGGGAGGCCCTGGTGCAGGCGATCGACCTCGCGGTCGCAGCCGAGGAAGCCGGCGTCGACGGCGCCTACTTCCGCGTCCACCACTTCGCGCCGCAGCAGGCCGCACCGTTCCCGCTGCTCTCCGCCATCGCCGCGAAGACCAGCCGGATCGAGATCGGCACAGGCGTCATCGACATGCGCTACGAGAACCCGCTCTACATGGCGGAAGAGGCCGCCGCCACCGACCTGATCTCCGGCGGCCGACTGCAGCTCGGCGTCTCGCGGGGATCACCCGAGACCGCCCTGGCCGGCTACCAGCAGTTCGGGTACGTGCCCGACACCTCCGACGAGAACGGCGGCGACATGGCCCGAGCGCACACGAACGTGTTCCGCCGTGCGATCGCCGGCGAGCCGATGGCCAACGCCAACCCGCAGATGACCGGTTCGGTCGGGTCCCTGCCGATCTCCCCGCTCTCCGACTCGCTCGGCGACCGGATCTGGTGGGGCGCCGGCACACGTGCCACCGCCGAGTGGACCGCCGAGCAGGGCATGAACCTCATGTCCTCGACCCTGCTGACCGAGGACACCGGCGTGCCCTTCGACCAGCTGCAGGCCGAGCAGATCGAGCGCTTCCGCCGGGTGTGGTCCGAGTCGGGCTGGGACCGCGAACCGCGCGTCTCGGTCTCGCGCAGCATCATCCCGATCATCGACGACGAGTCGCGGCACTACTTCGGCATCCGTGCACAGGTCGAGGGCCAGGACCAGGTCGGGCACCTCGACGGCGGGCTGGCCCGGTTCGGCCGGTCCTACATCGGTGAGCCCGAGCAGCTCGTCGCAGAACTCGCGGCCGACCAGGCCGTCCGTGCTGCCGACACCGTGCTCGTCACCGTGCCGAACCAGCTCGGTGTGGACTTCAACGCCCGGCTGCTCGCCGCCGTGAAGGACGTGTTCACCGAGGTCGACGCGGAGCCGGTCCCCGCCTGACCGGAAGACCTCAGCTGCTCGGCCAGAGCAGCCGGAACCGCTCGCACACGACCGGCATGTCCGGCCCGAACCCGCGCGGGTTCTCCGAGTGTGCGCGCCAGAACGCCTCGTGCACCCTCCGCCAGTGGTCGAGCGTCCGGTCGCCTTCCCCCTCGGCCCAGGCGTGGTCGGCGTCGACCTGGTCGAACGGCACCACCCGGACCGCCGTCGTCTCGATGACGGCATGGGGCGCACCCGAGCCGTCGGTCACGATGCTCACCTCGTCGGCCGCGGGCAGTGGATCGCCGGTCGCCTCGTAGTCCCAGAGCGACGACGCCGTGCCGACCTTGACCCCGTCGAGCACGAGCTGCAGGAGCGCGTCCGCCTGCTCCGGGGTCGCGCCGAACGACCACGCCTCCGGCACGTCCATCGGAAGGCTCGGACGCTCGCTGCGTCGCGCGGTCCAGAAGTCGTCGAGCGTCGAGGGCACGCCCCGACCGTAGTGCACCGGTCCGGTCCCCCCTTGTGCTGACACCCGGCTGGGGACTGGGGCGAGGCCGACCGCGCTCCTAGGCTCGGGAGCGTCGATCCACCCCGCACCTCGAGGAGCAACCGTGACGCTGCCGGCCGCAGGCTGGTTCCCGGACCCGCAGGACGCCCGTCGTCTGCGCTGGTGGGACGGTCGCACCTGGGGCGCAGCCACGCGGGTCCCCGCGGCTGCTGCTGACCCGGTCACGCCGATCGTCGTCGCGCCGGTGGGGCCGTCGTTCTCGGTGCAGACCGCGGCGATCCGGACGGACGCGTGGGCATCGGGCACCGCCGGCGACCGTCGGCTCTGCGTGTTCACGGTGCTCGCGGTGCTGCTCGCCGTGGTCTCGGTCGTCGCGAACCCCTGGGGCCTGGCGGGACTGCTCGCCGTGGCGTGCGGCGTCATCGGCGTCGTCCGTCCCGGGGCCGTCGGTGCCTGGGCCGTCCTGGCGCGGAGCGCTTCGGCGAGCGCCCTCGTCGTCGCGGTGACGACGACGGTCATCGCCGCGTCGGCCCAGTTCCACCTGTTCTGAGCGCGTAGGCCCCGCTCACCGTCGCGGTCCACGGCACTTCGTGAGCAGAAACGGTCGGGTGGGACGACGCGACCCGACCATTTCTGCTCACGAAACGCGCCCGTCGCGCACCCGCACGGCCCAGGCACCCGCACGGCCCAGGCACCCGCACGGCCCAGGCACCCGCACGGCCCACCGGGCCCGCCTACCGCCGCGCCCGCGGGTGTGCCGTCTGGTACACGTCCCGCAGCATGTCCGCCGTGACCATCGTGTAGATCTGCGTCGTGGCGACACTCGCGTGGCCGAGCAACTCCTGCACCACGCGCACATCGGCACCGCCCTCGAGCAGGTGCGTCGCGAACGAGTGCCGGAACGTGTGGGGTGACACGTGTGCCTCCAGGTCGGCGGCAGCAGCGGCGGCCTGGATCACGAGCCAGGCACTCTGCCGCGACAACCGCGCTCCACGGGCACCGAGGAACAGTGCCGGCGTCGACGGCCCGCGTGCCGCGAACACCGGCCGTGCCCGCACCAGGTACGCGTCGATCGCTGCACGGGCGAAGCTGCCGAGCGGCACGATGCGCTGCTTGTTGCCCTTGCCCGTGACCTTCACGACCGAGAGCTCGCCGTCGGCGTCCGACAGCGTCGTCACGTCGTCGACCGACAGTCCCACCGCCTCGGAGATCCGCGCACCGGTGGCGTAGAGCAGCTCGAGCAGGGCCTTGTCCCGCAGCTGGACAGGGTCGTCGGCGTCGACGGACACCGCCCCGAGCAGCCGTTCCATGTCCTCGACGGGGATCGCCTTCGGCAGCCGCATCGGGGCCTTCGGCGGGCGGACGGCGGTGCCGGGGTCGAGCGGCAGCCAGCCCTCCCCCGCGGCGAAGGCGGTGAACGACCGGACCGAGCTGAGCATCCGCGCGATCGACCGCGGTGCGAGCGGACCTTCCGGTCGGGTGGCCAGGTGCGTCACGAACCCCGAGACGTCCGCCCGTGCCAACCGTGCCACGTCCAGCAGCACCGAGGAGCCCCCGGCCCGGTCCGCACCGTCCGACTCGACCACCGGTGCGGCCTCGAGCCACTCTGCGAACACGGCGAGGTCCCTCCGGTACGCCGACAACGTGTGCTGCGAGAGTCCCCGCTCGATCGCGACGTGCCGCAGGTACGTCTCCGCGGCACGGTCGAGGGGCATCACCTCAGCAGGCTAACCGGCGCGGGGCCACCCGCCGTCAGTGCAACGCCTCGTCCGGCGTGCCCACGCGGAACCCGGTGAACGTCACGGTCAGCCCGGCCCGCGTCGGCCCGGCGCACAGCAGCCCCGCGGACACGACGGCGTCCGGGTCGAGGTACGCGACCCGGACGAGGCGGGGTTCCTCACCCTCGGCCCACGCCCGGATCGTCACGGCGTCGCCATCGCGGCTCGCGCGGACGGTCACCACCCGGTCCGCCCACTCCGGCACGGGCGACACCGACCAGTCCGAGAACCCCCGCGTCACCACGGCGCCGAGCTGCGGCGCTCCGTCCGAGAACTCCACACCGGCCTTGATCCAGGTCTGTTCGTCGACGCGCAGGAACACCCCGGCCTGGTCGAACTGCTCGGTGTAGTCGAGCACGAACGACGCCTCGACCGAGAACGGCCCGTCCGTCGGCTGCAGCAGCGCGTGCTCGGAGTCGTGCACGAACCCGTACGAGGTGGTCCGCCAGGCGTCACTGCCCTCGACCGCGGTGACGCGGAACACGTCGCCGTCGAACCCGGCGACCTCCGGCTCGTGCGTCCAGGTGCCGGAGGTGACCAGGTCGCGCAGACCGTCGGCCGCGGACCCGCTCACTTGCCGCGCTGTTCGATGGCCTCGACGGCGAGCGTCGCGACGACGAGGGCCGAGTTGTTGAGCTGACCGCCCAGGATCCCCTCGAGCAGCTCCGCCCGCGGGACCCAGCGCGTCACGATGTCGGCCTCTTCCGCCTCGCGCTCGAACGCAGACTCGGTCGACCGGACACCGCGCGCCCGGTAGATCTGGATGAACTCGTCGCTGCCGCCCGAGGACGTGTTGTACCGGACCAGGGGCTCCCACGTGTCGGCCTCGAGGTCGGCCTCCTCGCCCAGCTCGCGCTTCGCGGCCGTCAGGTGGTCCTCGCCCTCCATGTCGAGCAGGCCCGCGGGCAGCTCCCAGTCGCGCAACCGCACCGGGTGCCGGTACTGCTGGATGACCAGGACGCGGCCCTCGTCGTCCTCCGCGTACACGGCGACGGCACCCGTGTGGTCGATGTACTCGCGGACCATCGAGTCGCCGTTGTACGCGACGGTGTCGCGGCGCACGTCCCAGACGGCGCCCTCGTACACGACGGTGGATTCGGTGACCTCGAAGGAGGCGGACTCGTCAGCGATCGGTGCGTCTGTCACGTCCCCATCCAAGCACGCGCCCCTGACGCGGCGACAGACGGACGGGAGGCGCGGTGCCAGCTGGCACCGCGCCTCCCGTCCGATCGTGGAGACCGGCGCTTACGCGACCTGCTCCTCGGTCTGCGGGTCGAACAGGCTGGACGCCTCGTGGCGCTCGATCGCGGCCGCGACGAGCCCCGCGAACAGCGGGTGCGCATCGGTCGGACGCGAGCGGAGCTCCGGGTGCGCCTGGGTGGCGATGTAGAACGGGTGCACGTCGCGCGGGAGCTCGACGTACTCCACCAGCGTGCCGTCGGGCGAGGTACCCGAGAAGACGAGGCCGGCGTCCGCGATCTGCTCGCGGTACTTGTTGTTCACCTCGTAGCGGTGACGGTGGCGCTCGGAGGCCTCGGGCGCTCCGTACAGCTCCGCCGCCAGCGAGCCTTGCGTGAACGACGCCGGGTACAGGCCCAGGCGCATCGTGCCGCCCAGGTCGCCGCCCGCGATGATGTCGACCTGCTCCGCCATCGTCGCGATGACCGGAGTGGAGGTCTCCGGGTCGAACTCGGTGCTCGACGCGTCGGTCAGACCGACCTCGTGGCGGGCGTACTCGATGACCATGCACTGCAGGCCGAGGCACAGGCCGAGCGTCGGGATGCCCTGCTCACGCGCGAACTTCAGCGCGCCGAGCTTGCCCTCGATGCCGCGCACGCCGAACCCACCGGGGATGCAGATGCCGTCGACGTCGCCGAGCTGCTTCGCCGCGCCCTCGGGCGTGGTGCAGTCGTCGGACACGACCCACTTCAGCGTCACCTTGGCGTCGTGCGCGAAGCCGCCGGCACGGAGCGCCTCGGTGACGGACAGGTAGGCGTCCGGCAGGTCGATGTACTTGCCGACCAGGGCGATCGTGACGGCCTTCTTCGGCTCGTGCACGGCCTTCAGCACCGGGGTCCACGCGGTCCAGTCGACCGGACCGGCGTCGAGCTTGAGCGCCTCGACGATGACCTGGTCGAGGCCCTGGTTGTTCAGCAGCGTCGGCAGGTCGTAGATCGAGGGGACGTCGACGGCATTCACCACGGCGTCCTCGTCGACGTCACACATCAGCGCGATCTTGCGCTTGTTCGACTCCGACACCGGACGGTCCGACCGCAGCACGAGCGCGTCGGGCTGGATGCCGATCGACCGGAGCGCGGCGACGGAGTGCTGCGTGGGCTTGGTCTTCTGCTCACCCGAGGCGTTCATGAACGGCACCAGCGAGACGTGCACGAAGAACACGTTGTTGCGGCCGAGCTCGTGCCGGACCTGACGGGCGGACTCGATGAACGGCTGCGACTCGATGTCGCCGACGGTGCCACCGACCTCGGTGATGATGACGTCGGGCTGCGGGTCGTTCTGCGCCTGCTCGCGCATCCGGCGCTTGATCTCGTCGGTGATGTGCGGGATGACCTGCACCGTGTCGCCGAGGTACTCGCCGCGACGCTCCTTGGCGATCACCGTCGAGTACACCTGACCGGTCGTGACGTTCGCGGCCTGCGACAGGTTGATGTCGAGGAAGCGCTCGTAGTGCCCGATGTCGAGGTCCGTCTCCGCACCGTCGTCGGTCACGAAGACCTCGCCGTGCTGGAACGGGTTCATGGTGCCCGGGTCCACGTTGAGGTACGGGTCGAGCTTCTGCATGACGACCTTGAGGCCGCGAGCCGTGAGCAGGTTGCCGAGGCTGGCCGCCGTCAGGCCCTTGCCGAGAGACGAGACGACCCCGCCGGTCACGAAGATCTGCTTCGTCACCTTCGGGGTCGAGTTCGAAGAATTGGTACCGCCGCTGAGAGTGTCCGCCACGGGATTCCATCGTACGTCAGAACTGCCGGGAGGCGCGACCTCGGTTCGCCGTGGGCGTTGCGCGGGTGGGTGGCTGGGTCCTCGGGCCGTGGCCGGGTCGGCGGGCGGCACCCGCCTGCTTGGTCGTCAGGCTCGCTGGCCGGCCACGTCGAGCAGCTCGCGGGCGTGCTCGATGCCGCTGGCGCTGTCACCGAGTCCGGAGAGCAGCCGTGCCATCTCCTGCAGCCGGTCCTCGCCCTCGAGCCGGCGCACGCTCGACGACGTGACGGCCCCGCTGGCGTCCTTCACGACGTTGAGGTGGTTGTTCGCGAAGGCCGCGACCTGGGCCAGGTGCGTGACGACGATGACCTGCGTGCGCTCGGCGAGCTTCGCCAGCCGTCGGCCGATCTCGATCGCCGCCGCCCCGCCGACACCGGCGTCGACCTCGTCGAAGACGAACGTCGGCACCGTGGTGCTGCCGGCCATGACGACCTCGATCGCGAGCATCACGCGCGACAGCTCACCGCCGGACGCCCCCTTGCCGATCGGCCGGGGGTCGGTGCCGGAGTGCGGCTGGAGCAGGATCGTGACCTGGTCACGGCCGTGGCGGCGGTACTCGCCGGCGTCGGTGACCTCGACCACCAGCGTCGCGCCACCCATCGCGAGGGTCTTCAGCTCAGCGGTCACGCGCTTCGCCAGGTCGGTGGCCGCCTTGGTGCGCGCCGTCGTGAGCGCGGCGGCGGCGGACTCGAGCGCCTGCTCGTCCTGCTCGACCGACTGCTGCAACGCCGCGATCCGGTCGTCGTCGCCGTCGAGCTCGAGCAGCCGGTCGCTCGCGCGCTGTCCGTAGGCGATGACGTCGTCCACCGTCTCGCCGTACTTGCGGGTGAGGCCGGCCAGCAGGGCTCGGCGTTCGTTGATGAGTTCGAGGTCGTGCCCGGCCTCGGGTTCCAGGGAACCAAGGTAGCTCGAGATGCTCGCCGAGGCCTCGGCCGCCTGGATCCCGAGCTCCGTGAGCTGCTCGAGCACCGGCTGCAGGGCACTGTCCGACGACGCGACGCGCTCCACGGCACGGCGTGCGGACTCGACCAGGCCGACGACGTCGGAGACGCCGTCGAGGGACTCGCTGGACAATGCCTCGTGCGCCAGGGCAGCGGACAACCGGAGCTCCTCGAGGTTGCCCAACCGTTCGGCGCGTTCGGCCAGCTCGACGTCCTCGCCGGGCTGCGGGTCGGCGGCCTCGATCTCGTCGGAGGCCGCGCGGATCCGCTCGGCCTCGGCCACACGGTCGTCCCGGTCGCGGACCAGGACCTCGAGGTCACCGGCGTGCTGCTGCCAGGCGTCGTACGCGGCGACGTACCGGGCGAGGGCCTTCTCGAGCGAGGCTCCCCCGAACCCGTCGAGGGCAGCTCGCTGCGCCGTGGCCGAGGTCAGGCGGATCTGGTCCGACTGCCCGTGCACGGTGACGAGCTGGTCGGCGAGCTCGCCGAGTACCGCCACGGGCGCACTCCGGCCGCCCACCGTGGCACGGCTGCGCCCCTCGGCGGAGACCGTGCGGGTGAGGATGAGTTCGCCGTCCTCGACGGTGCCGCCGGCGTCCTCGACGCGTTCGGCGACGGCGTCCTGCTCGGGGACGTGCCAGCGGCCTTCGACGACGGCGCTCGACGCACCGCGTCGCACCGAGCCGGCATCGGCCCGCGCACCGAGCAGCAGCCCGAGCGCGGTGACGATCATGGTCTTGCCCGCACCGGTCTCCCCGGTGACGACGGTGAAGCCCGGCCCGAGTTCGAGCGTGGTCTCACCGATGACACCGAGGTCGCGGATCGCGATCTCCTCGATCATCGGTCGTCCTCGTCGCTCTGGGGGCCGCGCCACCCGGCGACGGGCAGCTGGAACTTCGCGACCAGGCGGTCGGTGAACGGAGCGTCCTTGAGGCGGGCGACACGCACCGGGTCGGGCGAACGCCGGACCTCGACACGGGCACCCGGGGGCAGGTCGTGGGTCCGTCGGCCGTCGCACCAGAGGACACCGACGCCGCTCGTGCGCCGCAGGACCTCGATCGCGAGCGTGCAGTCCGGCCCGACGACGATCGGTCGGGCGAACAGGGCGTGGGCGCTCAGCGGCACCATGAGCAGCGCGTCGACGTCCGGCCACACGATGGGGCCACCGCCGGAGAACGAGTACGCCGTGGAGCCGGTCGGGGTCGACACGACCACGCCGTCGCAGCCGAACGACGACAGCGGGCGGCCGTCGACCTCGGTGACGACCTCGAGCATCCGCTCCCGCGAGGCCTTCTCGATCGTGGCCTCGTTCAGCGCCCAGCTCGAGTAGACGATCTGGTTGCCCACGACCACGTCGACCTGCAGGGTGACGCGTTCCTCGACGTTGTACTCACCGGACAGCGCGCGCTCGACCGTCTCGGACAGGCCGTCACGCTCGCTCTCGGCCAGGAACCCGACGTGCCCGAGGTTCACCCCGATCAGCGGAGCGCCGGTGTTCCGCACGAGTTCCGCCGCGCGGAGGATCGTGCCGTCGCCACCGAGCACGATGACGATCTCGAGCTGGTTCGGCTGGACGTCGACGCCGAGGATGTCGACCTTGCCGACCGACGCTTCGGCACGACGGATGTCGGCGTACTCGTCGAAGGGCATGACGGGCGTGAGACCGGCCGCGTGCAGGAGGTCGCAGACCTCGACCGCAGCGTCGATCGAGTCACGGCGACCCGTGTGGGACACGAGCAGGATGTGCCGTTCGTCACTCATGAAGACCCTTCCGTGAGTTCGGTCGCCCGGACTCTCCATTCTGTCGGATTGCCCCCGACACCGCGCTGGAAGCGGGCCAGGTACTCGTGGTTGCCGTGTGTCCCGACGATCGGGGACGCGGCGAGCCCACTGGTGCCGAGGCCCAGGTCCCACGCCGCCCACAGCACGTTCATGAGCGCGTCGTTCCGGAGCCCGGCGTCGTGCACGATGCCCTCGCGGACACCGCCACGACCCACTTCGAACTGGGGCTTCACCAGGAGCACGAACTCGTCCGCGGGGACGGCTTCGGCCAGCGCCGGCAGGACGAGTCGGAGCGAGATGAAGGACAGGTCCCCCACCACCAGGCTCGTCTCGGCGGCGGTGCCGTCGAGCGCCAGGTAGTCGGCGCGCGTGAGGTTCCGCGCGTTCGTCCCCTCGACCACGGCGACGCGTTCATCGAGCGCGATGGTCGGGTGCAGCTGTCCGTGCCCCACGTCGAGCGCGATGACACGGCGCGCGCCGCGTGCGAGCAGCACCTGGGTGAACCCACCGGTGCTCGCGCCCACGTCGAGCACGACCTGACCGGAAGGGTCGACGTCGAACGCGTCGAGTGCACCGACGAGCTTCCGGGCCGCGCGCGAGACCCACTCGTCCGCGGCGTCGACCTCGATGTCCGCGTCGGACGCGATCGGCGTCGACGGCTTCAGGACGGCACGGCCACCCACGAGCACCCGGCCGTCCTGGATCAGCTTGCTGGCGACGGTGCGCGACCGTGCGAGCCCGCGTGCAGCGAGGAGGGCGTCGAGGCGGACCGGGGTCGCGTCGTGCACGGCTCCGTCCGGCTCAGGCACTCGCGGAGCCGCCGCTCTCGAGCCGCGTCCGCAGCTCGTCGTGCAGGGCGGAGAAGGCGTCGGCGCGCTCGGCGAGCGGCAGGGCCTCGGCCTCGGCGGTGCGCGCGGCGAAGGCGTCCTGCAGCTCGGGTTCGGCGGACGGCTGCTCGGGGTTCGGCACGTCCGACACGCTACTCGCCGCCGTACAGCTGCGGGTCCACGTCGAGGCCGTAGATGGCCAACCCGGACTCCCAGATGAGCGTCGAGCCGGCCCGGAGCCGATCGATGTCCGTCCCGGCGTCGAGCACCCGGACGACGTGCCCGCGCATCGCCACCGTCGCAGTCCCGACGGTCACGTACCGGGTGCCGTCCTCGTCCTCGCGCCGCACCGTCTCCGGGTACGGCTGGGACAGCCCCCGGAGGTCTTCGAGCACGTAGGTGGGACGCGAGCGCTGGTCGGCCGCGAGCACCTGCTTCGCCTTGTCGATGCCGGTGAGCACGAGCACGCTCGAGATCCCGACGTCGTTCGCACCCTTGATGTCGGTGTCCAACCGGTCCCCGATGAACAGCGTCCGACCGCCGCCGAAGCGCTCGACCGCCGTGTCGAAGATCGGCCGCTCGGGCTTGCCGGCGACGACGGGCATCCGGCCGACCGCCTGGTGCACGGCGGACACGAGCGTGCCGTTGCCGGGCGCGATGCCCCGCTCGACCGGGATCGACCAGTCCATGTTCGTGGCCACCCACGGCACGTCCGGGTCGGCCAGGGCGAAGGAGGCCTCGGCCAGTTCCTTCCAACCGAGGTCCGGTGAGAAGCCCTGGATGACCGCGGCCGGGGAGTCCTCGGCACTCGAGGTGACGGTGAATCCGGCTTCCTCGACGATGCTGGACAGCCCGAGCCCGCCGGTGACCAGGACGGTCGCTCCGGCCGGCACCAGGGTCGCGAGTAGCTGGACGCCAGCCTGTGACGAGGTGACGACGTCGCCCTCGGACACCTCGAGCCCGTAGCGCTCGAGGTGCTCGGCGACGTCGATCGGCCGGCGCGATGCGTTGTTCGTGATGTAGCCGACCCGCGCCGTGAGCGACGCCCGGGTCAGGGCTTCGACCGCGTGCGGGATGGCGTTGCGGCCCCGGTAGACGACGCCATCGAGGTCGGTGAGGACCACGTCGACGCCGTCGGTCAAGGCCGCCGAGTGCTCAGCCGGCTGCGGAGCCGTCGACGTCGCGGGGGTTGTCGTCGTCGATCTCGCCGGGCTCGTCGGCTGCGGAGGTGTCGTCGTCGAGGTCGTCGAGGGCGGGTTCGTCATCGAGGTCGTCGTCGATGTCGTCGGCGGATTCGTCGTCGCCGTCGAGTTCGTCGGTCGCGACGTCGTCGGCTCCGAGGTCATCGGCGGCGTCGTCTCCGGCGTCTCCGTGTTCTTCGACTTCGAGCGTTTCCTCGACCACATCAACTGTCTCCCAAGCGTTGTCGTCCGCGATTTCGGCGAGGGCCGCTGCCGCGCGGTCCACACGGGCCCACCATTCGTCGGCCTCGTCCTGTCGACCGAGCTCCTCGAGCGTGGCCGCGTAAGCACTGTAGAGCGCCGGGGACCACGTGTAGGCGGTGGACGGGTCGAGCTGTGGAATCTCCAGCTCGCCGAGGGCGGCTGTGGGATTCCCGAGGTCGAGACGAGCGCCGGACATGGCGATCGCGAGCTCGACCTGCACCGGGGTCTCGAGGGCCGAGCGCTCGACCGAACGACCGAGCTCGAGTGCCCGCTCCGGACGGCCCAGGCCACGCTCGCAGTCCACCATCATCGGCAGCTGGTCGTTGCGACCGGAGATCCGACGGTAGGTGCGGAGCTCCCGGAGCGCGGTGGCGAAGTCGCCGAGGCGGTACGCGGTGATCGCGGCCGTCTCGCGGACGACACCGACACGACCGGCACGACGAGCAGCACTCAGGGCGTGCTGGTTGGCCGTCTCGGGGTCGTCGTCGACGAAGAGCGCTGCAGCCACGAGGTGACGCGCAACCCAGTCGGCGTTGTCCTTGCTGAGGGTCTTCAGCTCCATCCGGGCCGCAGGGTCGAGGTCGCGCGCCTGGATCTCCTCGGGGATCTCCGGGTCGTCGTGGCGCGGACGGATCGACTTGGTGCCGTAGGGGTCGCGGTCTTCCCAGTCGTCGCGCGCGGCCTCACCGAAACGGGCGCCGGCGTGACGGCTGCCGTCACCGAAACGACGACGGTCCTCACCGCCGTCGCGAGCCGGGCGGTCCGGCGAACCGCCGCGGAACGGACGGTCGGACGAACCACCACGGGCCGGACGGTCGGACGAACCACCACGGTACGGACGGTCTCCGTCACGAGCGGGACGATCGGAGCCCCCGCGGTACGGGCGGTCCCCGTCACGAGCGGGACGATCGGAGCCCCCGCGGTACGGGCGGTCCCCGTCACGAGCGGGACGATCGGAGCCCCCGCGGTACGGGCGGTCGCCATCGCGACGCGGACGGTCAGAACCGCCCTGGAAGGGTCGGTCCCCGTCACGGCGCGGCCGGTCCGACGACCCGCCACGGTACGGACGATCACCATCACGAGCGGGACGGTCCGAGCCACCGCGGTACGGGCGATCGCCATCACGAGCCGGGCGGTCTGACGATCCACCGCGGTAGGGGCGGTCGCCGTCACGAGCGGGACGATCGGACGAACCACCGCGGTACGGACGATCGCCATCTCGACGCGGACGGTCTGAACCACCCTGGAACGGGCGGTCACCGTCACGACGCGGACGGTCAGAACTCCCGCCACGGAACGGACGATCACCGTCACGAGCCGGGCGGTCGGAGCCACCACGGAACGGACGATCGCCATCGCGTCGCGGACGATCGGCACCGCGCGGACCATCACCGCGCGGCGGCCGGCCGGAGTCACCGCGGTCACCCTGCCACGACGGACGGTCGTTCCGGTCGCCGGACCGGAACGGACGATCGCCATCGCGACGTGGAGCGCTGTCCCGGCGGGGTGCGCCGTCTCGGAACGGACGGTCTCCACCCTGCGGACGATCACGACGGTCGCCTTCGCGCCGCTCGAACTCACGAGGACCGGACGACCAACGACCATCGCTCTGGCCGTCCCGACGCGGAGCGCCGTCGCGACGCGGGAACCGGTCGCCGTCCCGTCGAGGTCGATCTCCGCGGTCCCCGTCGTTCCGCCGCTGATCGTCGTCGTTCGCCACCGTTGCTCCTCATCGCGTGCCCGGTGCAGTGCCTCGGGCGTTCGTCCGCTGTGTCGTTGTGTTGGGTGCCGCGTCGGTCAACCGACGTCGGCTTCCAGTCCATCACGAACCGGAGCCGGCGTCGAGTGAACGGCGGCAGAAACAGAAATGGCCACCGGCCCCGACCGAGAACGAGGGTTTCCCCTGCGAATTCTCGATGGAGGGCCGATGGCCACATCTTTCATACGTTAAGTCCGGCGGCGTCCTACTCTCCCACAAGGTCCCCCTTGCAGTACCATCGGCGCTGAGAGGCTTAGCTTCCGGGTTCGGAATGTGACCGGGCGTTTCCCTCTCGCTATGACCACCGGAACACCTTCGACCATGATCTGGTCTCAAATCTGTCCCGGCTGCTGCCCTCCGTGAAGAGGGCAGAGCGGTGTATTCAGTTTCGATTCCCGATCGTCTGTCGGGAACCACAAAGTGGACGCGAGCCCGTGCAACAAGTGCACGGAAATCAGTGTGTTATCAAGTCTTCGGCTTATTAGTACCGGTCAGCTCCACGGGTCGTTAGTCCCCGCTTCCACATCCGGCCTATCAACCCAGTAGTCTGCTGGGAGCCTCTCACACTCAAGGTGCATGGAAATCTCATCTCGAAGACGGCTTCCCGCTTAGATGCTTTCAGCGGTTATCCGGTCCGAACGTAGCTAATCAGCGGTGCCCTTGGCAGAACAACTGACACACCAGAGGTTCGTCCATCCCGGTCCTCTCGTACTAGGGATAGATCTTCTCAAATTTCCAACGCGCGCAGCGGATAGGGACCGAACTGTCTCACGACGTTCTAAACCCAGCTCGCGTACCGCTTTAATGGGCGAACAGCCCAACCCTTGGGACCTACTCCAGCCCCAGGATGCGACGAGCCGACATCGAGGTGCCAAACCATGCCGTCGATATGGACTCTTGGGCAAGATCAGCCTGTTATCCCCGAGGTACCTTTTATCCGTTGAGCGACAGCGCTTCCACAAGCCACTGCCGGATCACTAGTCCCGACTTTCGTCCCTGCTCGACCTGTCAGTCTCACAGTCAAGCTCCCTTGTGCACTTACACTCGCCACCTGATTGCCAACCAGGTTGAGGGAACCTTTGGGCGCCTCCGTTACTCTTTGGGAGGCAACCGCCCCAGTTAAACTACCCATCAGGCACTGTCCATGAACCCGATCAGGGTCCTACGTTAGACATCCAAAGTGACCAGAGTGGTATTTCAACAATGACTCCACGAACACTAGCGTGCCCGCTTCACAGTCTCCCACCTATCCTACACAAGCCACTCCGAACACCAATACCAAACTGTAGTAAAGGTCACGGGGTCTTTCCGTCCTGCTGCGCGTAACGAGCATCTTTACTCGTAGTGCAATTTCGCCGAGTTCGCGGTTGAGACAGCTGGGAAGTCGTTACGCCATTCGTGCAGGTCGGAACTTACCCGACAAGGAATTTCGCTACCTTAGGATGGTTATAGTTACCACCGCCGTTTACTGGGGCTTAAATTCAGAGCTTCGCCCAAAGGCTAACCCTTCCTCTTAACCTTCCAGCACCGGGCAGGCGTCAGTCCGTATACATCGTCTTGCGACTTCGCACGGACCTGTGTTTTTAGTAAACAGTCGCTTCCCACTGGTCTCTGCGGCCTTCAACGCTCACGGAGTAAATCCGGTCACGTGTCCGGCCCCCCTTCTCCCGAAGTTACGGGGGCATTTTGCCGAGTTCCTTAACCACGATTCTCTCGATCTCCTTGGTATTCTCTACCTGACCACCTGAGTCGGTTTCGGGTACGGGCGGCTGCAACCTCGCGTCGATGCTTTTCTCGGCAGCATAGGATCACTGATTTCCCCTTACGGGTACGCGTCGGATCTCAGGCACACAGACGACGGATTTGCCTATCGTCAGCCCTACATCCTTACACCAGGTTCACCTTACGGATACCATCGCCTGGCTCAGCTACCTTCCTGCGTCACACCTGTTCATACGCTAACCGCACCAGCATGGGGTCGAGCGTTAGACCGGCCACCATCACCCCGAAGGGATCCGGTTGTACCGGGTTAGGACTCTTAGCACCACTGGATTAGCTTGGGCGGTTGTTCGCCGGTACGGGAATATCAACCCGTTGTCCATCGACTACGCCTGTCGGCCTCGCCTTAGGTCCCGACTTACCCAGGGCGGATTAACCTGGCCCTGGAACCCTTGGTCTTTCGGAGGACGGGTTTCTCACCCGTCTTTCGCTACTCATGCCTGCATTCTCACTCGTGTAGCGTCCACGGCTGGATCACTCCGCCGCTTCACTCGCCACACGACGCTCTCCTACCACTCCGCACGACTGAACCACGAAGGCTTGTCTATAGTGCGAAATCTACAACTTCGGTGGTGTGCTTGAGCCCCGTTACATTGTCGGCGCGGAATCACTTGACCAGTGAGCTATTACGCACTCTTTCAAGGGTGGCTGCTTCTAAGCCAACCTCCTGGTTGTCTGTGCAACTCCACATCCTTTCCCACTTAGCACACGCTTAGGGACCTTAGTTGGTAGTCTGGGTTGTTTCCCTCTCGACGATGAAGCTTATCCCCCACCGTCTCACTGCTGCGCTCTCACTCACCGGCATTCGGAGTTTGGCTGACGTCAGTAACCTGTTGAGGCCCATCGGCCATCCAGTAGCTCTACCTCCGGCGAGAAACACGCAACGCTGCACCTAAATGCATTTCGGAGAGAACCAGCTATCACGAAGTTTGATTGGCCTTTCACCCCTATCCACAGCTCATCCCCTCCATTTTCAACTGAAGTGGGTTCGGTCCTCCACGACGTCTTACCGTCGCTTCAACCTGGCCATGGATAGATCACTTCGCTTCGGGTCTAGAACATGCGACTCAAACGCCCTATTCAGACTCGCTTTCGCTACGGCTGCCCCTCACGGGTTAACCTCGCCACATATCACTAACTCGCAGGCTCATTCTTCAAAAGGCACGCCGTCACCCCTACTAAGGAGGCTCCGACGGTTTGTAAGCAAACGGTTTCAGGTACTATTTCACTCCCCTCCCGGGGTACTTTTCACCTTTCCCTCACGGTACTTGTCCGCTATCGGTCATCTGGGAGTATTTAGGCTTATCAGGTGGTCCTGACAGATTCACACGGGATTTCTCGGGCCCCGTGCTACTTGGGATACACATCCGGCCATAACACCATTTCGTCTACGGGGCTGGCACCCACTACGGCCCGGCTTTCAAACCGGTTCGACTATGATGCGCTGTAACCGTCCCAGTCCGGCAGAACTGAGTGACGTGTCCCACAACCCCGACCATGCAACGCCCGCCGGCTATCACACATGATCGGTTTAGCCTCATCCGCTTTCGCTCGCCACTACTCACGGAATCACATGTTGTTTTCTCTTCCTGTGGGTACTGAGATGTTTCACTTCCCCACGTTCCCTCTACCCGCCCTATATATTCAGGCGGGAGTCACCAGGTCGCAAAAGCGCCTGGCGGGGTTTCCCCATTCGGAAATCCTCGGATCACAGCTCGATTATCAGCTCCCCGAGGCTTATCGCAGATTTCTACGTCCTTCATCGGCTCCAGATGCCAAGGCATCCACCGTTTGCTCTTAGAAACTTGACCACAAAGATTAAAATTGCGATCCAACGTCACACCACACCAACCCGAAGGCTGATCATGGATGACGCGAATCAAAGATGCTCGCGTCCACTGTGTAGTTCTCAACATACGATCGGCACCAGCACTCCCCCACCACAACGGTAGGTTCACCCTGGCCCGACGAAGGACCCGTAGGCCCAACCCCCACCATCACTCACGTGACAGTAGGAAGCCTGGTCCCTCAGGACCCAACAACGTGCACCAGCCAGCAGCTCCACCCACGACCCGTCCCAACCCTGCAAGCAGAGCGTACTGAGGTCGGAAGCATCACTCCCAACTGCACTGTCAATGTTCCACCCATGAGCTACCCGTCGGACACGTTCGGTCCGAAACAGGCGCCTGGACCAGCAACCAACCACCCCTAATGGGCGACCAGCACTGACCAGATGCTCCTTAGAAAGGAGGTGATCCAGCCGCACCTTCCGGTACGGCTACCTTGTTACGACTTAGTCCTAATCACCGATCCCACCTTCGACGGCTCCTTCCACAAGGGTTAGGCCACCGGCTTCGGGTGTTACCGACTTTCATGACTTGACGGGCGGTGTGTACAAGGCCCGGGAACGTATTCACCGCAGCGTTGCTGATCTGCGATTACTAGCGACTCCGACTTCATGAGGTCGAGTTGCAGACCTCAATCCGAACTGAGACCGGCTTTTTGGGATTCGCTCCACCTTACGGTATCGCAGCCCTTTGTACCGGCCATTGTAGCATGCGTGAAGCCCAAGACATAAGGGGCATGATGATTTGACGTCATCCCCACCTTCCTCCGAGTTGACCCCGGCAGTCTCCTATGAGTCCCCGGCATAACCCGCTGGCAACATAGAACGAGGGTTGCGCTCGTTGCGGGACTTAACCCAACATCTCACGACACGAGCTGACGACAACCATGCACCACCTGTACACCGACCACAAGGGGGCGACCATCTCTGGCCGTTTCCGGTGTATGTCAAGCCTTGGTAAGGTTCTTCGCGTTGCATCGAATTAATCCGCATGCTCCGCCGCTTGTGCGGGCCCCCGTCAATTCCTTTGAGTTTTAGCCTTGCGGCCGTACTCCCCAGGCGGGGCGCTTAATGCGTTAGCTACGACACAGAAACCGTGGAAAGGTCCCTACATCTAGCGCCCAACGTTTACGGCATGGACTACCAGGGTATCTAATCCTGTTCGCTCCCCATGCTTTCGCTCCTCAGCGTCAGTTACGGCCCAGAGATCTGCCTTCGCCATCGGTGTTCCTCCTGATATCTGCGCATTCCACCGCTACACCAGGAATTCCAATCTCCCCTACCGCACTCTAGTCTGCCCGTACCCACTGCAAGCCCGAGGTTGAGCCTCGGGATTTCACAGCAGACGCGACAAACCGCCTACGAGCTCTTTACGCCCAATAATTCCGGACAACGCTTGCACCCTACGTATTACCGCGGCTGCTGGCACGTAGTTAGCCGGTGCTTTTTCTGCAGGTACCGTCACTTTCGCTTCTTCCCTACTAAAAGAGGTTTACAACCCGAAGGCCGTCATCCCTCACGCGGCGTTGCTGCATCAGGCTTTCGCCCATTGTGCAATATTCCCCACTGCTGCCTCCCGTAGGAGTCTGGGCCGTGTCTCAGTCCCAGTGTGGCCGGTCACCCTCTCAGGCCGGCTACCCGTCGTCGCC
Organism: Curtobacterium sp. MCPF17_021; assembly: GCF_003234605.2. Lineage (NCBI taxonomy): Bacteria > Bacillati > Actinomycetota > Actinomycetes > Micrococcales > Microbacteriaceae > Curtobacterium > Curtobacterium sp. MCPF17_021. The sequence goes on from NZ_CP126252.1 coordinate 3,239,106, forward strand.
TTGGTGAGCCATTACCTCACCAACAAGCTGATAGGCCGCGAGTCCATCCCCAACCAAAAAATCTTTCCACCACCAGACCATGCGGCCAGTGATCATATCCAGTATTAGACGTCGTTTCCAACGCTTATCCCAGAGTCAGGGGCAGGTTACTCACGTGTTACTCACCCGTTCGCCACTAATCCACCCAGCAAGCTGGGCATCATCGTTCGACTTGCATGTGTTAAGCACGCCGCCAGCGTTCGTCCTGAGCCAGGATCAAACTCTCCGTAAAAAAATACAGACCCAACACCCGAAGGCATCAGACCGAGTTGATTCTGACTGTTGACTGTCTACTGACAATCTTCAATCCAAAAGGAATTGCTTCATGACCCAGTCAGCAAGCCGACCAGGCACGAGGTCAATCAATAAATTGGCATTGACAATGTGCACGCTGTTGAGTTCTCAAGGACCAGACGCACTTGCTCCTCGGCTCGAGTTCGAGCTTCAGCCACAAGGCTTGTGTTCTTGGCTGCCACCGGTTGTTCGTCGGACCCGGAGGTCCAGTGGCTCATCCCGAGGGGAGAGAACCGGTGGGCTTGTCATCCTAGGCGTCGAAGCGATCCGGCGCAAGGCCCGATCTGAACTTCAGTGGAGGATGGTCCCGCTTGAGGGCCGACGTGCTCTGGGCTTTCGCTCCAGCCGCTCCGCCGCACCTTTGGGGTGACGAGTAAGAACTATACGCAGCCCTGAGCGAGTGCGCCAAGCCAGCCCCCATCCCGGGCGTGTCGGGTTGTGCAACACACGTCGCCCGGACGCAGCGATGCCCGGTTCCACAGGGGAACCGGGCATCGCAGGGGGTCGAGCAACCGGGATCAGGCGAGCGTCACTCCGGCGAGGGTCTTCTTGCCACGACGGAGGACGAGCACTCCCCCGGGCAGGGCGAGTCCGGACAGCGGGGCGGCCGGGTCTTCGGCCCGGACGTTGTTCACGGAGACGCCGCCCTGGTCGATCGCGCGGCGGGCTTCACCGAGGGACTTCACGAGTCCGGTCTCCACGAGTGCCCGTGCGACGTCCGCTCCGGAGTCGAGTGTGACCGACCCCGGCAGCGCGGCGATCGCCGACCGCAGGGTCTCCACGTCGAGCGCACCGAGGTCACCGTTGCCGAACAGCGCGGCCGCGGCATCGATCGCCGCCTGGGTCGCCGCGACTCCGTGCACGATCGAGGTGACCTCGAACGCCAGGGTCCGCTGGGCCTCTCGTCGGAAGGGTTCGTCGGCGACGACCTGCTCGAGTCGTTCGATCTCGGCACGCGTCAGGAACGTGAACTGCCGCAGCCGGGCGATCACGTCGGCGTCCGCCGTGTTGAGCCAGAACTGGTACAGCGCGTACGGCGAGGTCATCTCGGCATCGAGCCAGATGGCGTTGCCCTCGCTCTTGCCGAACTTCGTCCCATCGGAGTTCGTGATGAGCGGGGTCCCGAGGGCGTGCACCGTGGCACCTTCGGCACGACGGATGAGTTCGGTACCGGAGGTCAGGTTGCCCCACTGGTCCGAGCCGCCGGTCTGCAGCGTGCACCCGTACTGCCGCCAGAGTTCGCGGTAGTCGAGCCCCTGGAGGATCTGGTAGCTGAACTCGGTGTAGCTGATCCCCGCATCAGAGTTCAGCCGTGCGGCCACCGCGTCCTTCTTGAGCATCGAGTTGACGCGGAAGTACTTGCCGATGTCGCGCAGGAAGTCGATCGCCGACAACGGTGCGGTCCAGTCGAGGTTGTTCACCAGCCGGACGCCGTTGTCGCCGTCCGGACTGAGGAACCGGGACACCTGGGTCTGCAGCCGGGACACCCACTCCGCCACGGTCTCCGGCGTGTTCAGCGTGCGCTCGGCCGTGGGACGCGGATCGCCGATGAGACCGGTCGAACCACCCACCAACGCGAGCGGCTTGTGCCCGGCGAGCTGCAGCCGACGCATGGTCAGGAGCTGCAGGAGGTTGCCGCAGTGCAGCGACGGCGCGGTGGGGTCGAAGCCGCAGTAGTACGTGATCGGCTCACCGTCGAGGGCCTCTTGCAGCGCGGTCTCGTCGGTCGAGACCTGCACCAGACCGCGCCACTGCAGTTCGTCCCACACCGAGTCGAAGGCGGGGTCGTTCTGCTGGCGCGTCAGGACGTCTTGAGCGGTATCACTGGACACCCCGCCATCGTAGCGGCGACGGACGTCCGGCAGGCGCGGCAGCCGGGAGGCCCGTGGCCGGGTTCACGAGTCGAGGGCGCCCTTGTGCCGCCGGTACGTCGAGACCGTGGGGTCACCCGTCAGCCAGAAGCGCCAGGGGTACCGCGCCCCGCCGGCGATGCCGCCGACGCCGGTGCGCGGGCCCCGGGAGATCCGCGGGACCGCAGCGCCCGCGAGCGGACCGGCCAGGGTCTCGGACAGGAGCTCGTCGATCACGTGGGCCGGTCCGGCAGAGGCGAGCCGGGCCTCCAGGCCGGGTGCCAGGGTGAGCTCGAACGGGCCGGACCCGTCGAGGAGCGACGTGCCGTCGTCCTGCCCGAGGACCGCTCCGAGCGCACCACCGAGGTTGCCGGGCCCGCGTGCCAGGGCGACGTCCGCGACCTTCGACCCGCGACGCGCTCGCGCGACGTCGAGTCCTTCGACGACCTGCGCACCGCGCAGCAGGGAGCCCGACGAGGTGCCGGCAGGCCCGCTCACGACGTTGACGCAGGTGTGGATGCCGTACGAGCGGTAGGCGTACAGCGTGCCGGGCGGACCGAACAGGTGGCGGTTGCGCTCCGTCATCCCCCGGTGACCGTGTGATCCGGGGTCGGTGGGGCCGGAGTAGGCCTCGACCTCGGTGATGCGGAGCGCCACGCCGCGCCCCGCGATCGTCGCACCGAGCAGGGCCGGCGCGGCGATCGGGGCGGGCTCGGCGAGCAGCGCGGCGATCCCCTCGGTCATCGCGAGAAGGGCGCGCCCTCGGCCAGGTCGCGGACGCGGCGGGTGACGGACGCGAGCTGCTCGGCGACCCGGTCGGGTGCGGTGCCCCCGACGCCGGAGCGCGATGCGACGCTGCCCTCGATGGTCAGGACGGCACGGACGTCGGGCGTGAGGTGCTCGGACACCGACCGGTACTCGTCGTCGGTCGGCTCGTCGAGCTCGATGCCGCGCTCCTCGCAGTACCGGACGAGCGCGCCGGAGACCTCGTGCGCATCCCGGAACGGGACCCCCTGGCGGACCAGCCACTCGGCGACGTCCGTCGCGAGCGAGAAGCCCTGCGGCGCGAGCTCGGCCATCCGGTCGGTGTCGAAGGTCAGGGTCGCGATCATGCCGGTGAACGCGGGCAGCAGGACCTCGAGCGTGGCGACGGAGTCGAAGACCGGCTCCTTGTCCTCCTGCAGGTCGCGGTTGTACGCCAGCGGCAGTCCCTTGAGGGTTGCGAGGAGCCCGGTCAGGTTGCCGATCAGACGCCCCGACTTGCCCCGGGCGAGCTCGGCGATGTCCGGGTTCTTCTTCTGCGGCATGATGCTCGAGCCGGTCGAGAAGGCGTCGTGGAGCCGGACGAAGCCGAACTCCTTCGTGTTCCAGAGGATGACCTCTTCCGACAGGCGCGAGACGTCGATGCCGATCTGCGCGAGGACGAACGCGAACTCGGCGACGACGTCACGGGCTGCCGTGGCGTCGATCGAGTTGTCCGCCGGACGGTCGAAGCCGAGCTCCGCGGCGATCGCGGCGGGGTCGAGGCCGAGCGAACTCCCTGCCAGCGCACCGGCACCGTACGGGCTGACGCTCGCGCGGCCGGCCCAGTCGCGGAGGCGCTCGAGGTCGCGGACGAGCGGCCAGGCGTGCGCGAGCAGGTGGTGGGCCAGGAGCACGGGCTGTGCGTGCTGCAGGTGCGTGCGCCCCGGCATGATCGCGGCCGGGTGCTCGGTCGCCTGCTGGGTGATCGCGTCGACGAGGTCGATCACGAGCCGGCCGATGCGCCGCCCGTGGTCGAGCATGTGCATGCGGCCGAGGGTGGCGATCTGGTCGTTGCGGCTGCGACCCGCGCGGAGCTTGCCGCCGAGCTCGGGACCGAGGTCGGCGATGAGCAGGCGTTCCAGGGCGCCGTGGACGTCCTCGTCGGAATCGTCGGGCTGCAGCGTGCCGTCGGCGTGCGCCGCTTCGAGCCGGTCGAGGCCGGCGAGCATCCATTCGAGCTCGTCGGCGGTCAGGTAGCCCGCGGTGTGCAGCGCCCGGGCGTGGGCTCGGGACCCCGCGATGTCGTACGGCGCGAGCTGCCAGTCGAAGTGCGTCGACTTCGAGAGCGCAGCGAGGGCCGCACTCGGGCCGTCGGCGAAGCGGCCGCCCCAGAGGGCACCGGTGTTGGTGGCGTCGGTCTTCTCGTCGGTCATGTCGTCCTGCGTCGTTTCGTCTGTGGTGCGGCTGTCGGTCAGTTCGCCGCGTCGCGGCGGGCGGAGATCTTGCTGGGCAGTGACCAGAGCTCGATGAACCCTCTGGACACGGACTGGTCGAACGCGTCGCCGGTGTCCGACGTCGCCAGGTCGAAGTCGTAGAGGCTCTGCTCCGACCGACGGCCCGTCACGGTGGCACGCCCGCCCTGCAGCCGCAACCGGACGTCGCCGGAGACGTGCTGCTGGGTGTGCTCCACGAACGCGTCGAGACTGCGCTTGAGTCCGCCGAACCACAGGCCGTCGTAGACCAGGTCGGCCCACTCGGACTCGACGCCGCGTTTGAACCGGGCGACGTCGCGCTCGAGGGTGAGGCTCTCGAGCTCCTCGTGCGCGGCGATGAGCGCGATCGCGGCCGGCGCCTCGTAGACCTCGCGCGACTTGATGCCGACCACCCGGTCCTCGACGACGTCGATCCGCCCGACGCCGTGCTTGCCGGCGACCGCGTTGAGCTCCTGCACCATGCGCAGCACGCTGAACCGCTGCCCGTCGAGGGCGACCGGGACACCGCGGTCGAAGGTGATCGTGACCTCGTCGGCCTGCTGCGGGAGCGCCGGGTCCTGCGTGGTCGCGTAGAGGTCGTCTGCGGGGGCGGTCCACGGGTCCTCGAGGAGCCCGGTCTCGACCGCTCGGCCCCACACGTTCTGGTCGACCGACCACGGCTCCCGCTCCGAATGCTGGATCGGCAGCCGGTGCTCCTCCGCGTAGGCGATGGCGCGGCCGCGGGTGAGGGCGAGGTCCCGCACCGGTGCGACGGTCCGCAGGTCCGGTGCGATCGCCGAAACGGCTGCCTCGAAGCGGACCTGGTCGTTGCCCTTGCCGGTGGAGCCGTGCGCGACGCTGTCGGCACCGAGTTGCTTCGCCGTCAGTGCGAGGTGCTTCGCGATGAGCGGGCGGCTCAGTGCCGAGACGAGCGGGTACCGCTTCTGGTAGAGCGCGTTGGCCCGGAGCGCCGGCACGATGTACTCGTCGGCGAACTCGTCCTTGGCGTCGACGACGAGCGACTCGACGGCGCCGCAGTCGAGCGCACGCTGCCGGACCGCCTCGAGGTCCTCGCCGCCCTGGCCGACGTCGACCACGAGTGCGACGACGTCCTTGCCGGTGGCGTCGCGCAGCCAGCCGATCCCGACGGAGGTGTCGAGACCGCCGGAGTACGCGAGGACGACGCGGTCAGCCACTGGTGATCGGTCCGTCGGCTAGTCGTTGGCGAGCAGCCAGGCCAGCAGCGCCTTCTGGGCGTGCAGACGGTTCTCCGCCTCGTCCCAGATGATGCTGCGGGGGCCGTCGATGACGTCGGCGGTCACTTCGAACCCCCGGTCGGCCGGCAGGCAGTGCATGAAGACGGCGTCGTCGGCGGCGTGCGCCATGAGCGCGTCGTCGACGCGGTACCCCGCGAAGGTGTCGAGGCGCGACTGCTTCTCGGACTCCTTGCCCATCGACACCCAGGTGTCGGTGACGACCACGTCGGCACCCGCGACCGCGGCCACCGGGTCGCTCACCACGAGGACGGAGCCGCCCGTCACGGCGGCGCGTTCCTCGGCGTCGGTGACGACCTGCGGCGACGGGGAGAACTCGGCGGGGGCGGCGACGCGGACGTGCATGCCCGCTGTCGCCCCGGCGAGCAGGTACGACTGCGCCATGTTGCTCGCACCGTCGCCGATGAACGCCACGGTCTGCCCGGCGAGGGCGCCGCGGTGCTCACGGATGGTGAGCAGGTCGGCGAGGAGCTGGCAGGGGTGGAAGTCGTCGGACAGCGCGTTGACGACGGGGACCGTCGTGCCGGCGGCCATCTCCTCGAGCCCGGCCTGACCGTAGGTGCGCCACACGATCGCCGACACCATGCGCTCGAGCACGCGGGCCGTGTCCGACGGGGTCTCCTTGCCGCCGAGCTGGCTGTTCGCCGTCGAGATGATCAGCGGGCTGCCGCCGAGGTCGGAGATGCCGACGTGGAAGGACACCCGGGTGCGGGTCGACGACTTGTCGAAGATCACCGCGACGCTCTGCGGACCGGCCAGCGGCTTCTCCGCCCAGCGGTCGGCCTTCATGCGGTCGGCGATGTCGAGGATCGCGGACTGCTCGGCCTGGCTCAGGTCGTCGTCACGGAGGAAGTGGCGGGTCATGCGGTGGGCTCCTGCGCTGCGGCGACGGCCGCGAGGCTCTGGGCGAGGATCGACAGGAACTCGTCGATCTCGGCGTCGGACACGATGAGCGGCGGCGCGATGCGCAGGCTCGACTCGTTGGGGGCGTTGATGATGAGGCCACGCTCGAGGGCGGCAGCGTTGACGGCCGGACCGATCGGACCGGTCAGACCGACGCCGATGAGCAGGCCGGTGCCACGGACCTCTTCCACCAGCGGGGAACCGATGGCGCGGATGCCGTCACGGATCCGCTCGCCCTTGACCACTGCGCCGGCGACGAGTTCCGCACGCTCGATCTCCTCGAGCACCGCGTTGGCGACGCGGGTGCCGAGCGGGTTGCCGCCGAAGGTCGACCCGTGCTGGCCGGCCGAGAACAGGTCGGACGCCCAGCCGAACGTGACGAGGGCGCCGATGGGGAAGCCACCGGCGATGCCCTTCGCGACGGTGATGGCGTCCGGCGTCACCCCGTGGCCCTGGAACGCGAACCAGTTGCCGGTCCGGCCGACACCCGTCTGGATCTCGTCGAGGATCAGCAGTGCGCCGTGCTCCGCGGTCAGTCGGCGTGCCGCCAGCAGGAAGCCCACGGGCAGGTCGACCACGCCGGCCTCGCCCTTGATGGGTTCGAGGATCAGGGCGGCGACGGAGTCGTCGATGGACGCTTCGAGCGCCTCGATCGAGGTGTCGATGTGCTCGACGCCCGGGATCATCGGCAGGAAGTCCTGCTGCAGCGCGGGCTTGCCGGTGAGCGCGAGGGCACCCATCGTGCGCCCGTGGAAGCCCTGCTTGAGCGCGAGGATCCGGGTCTTCGTGCCGTCCGCACCCTTGTTGAGGCGGGCCAGCTTGAACGCGGCCTCGTTCGCCTCGGCGCCGGAGTTGCCGAAGTAGACACGGCCGGCGTCGCCCGCACCGGTGATGCGCTTGAGGCGCTCGGCGAGTTCGAGCTGCGGCGGGGTGGCGAAGTAGTTCGACACGTGCACGAGCTTCGCGGCCTGGTCAGCGATCGCCTCCACCAGGGCGGGGTGCGCGTGGCCGAGCGAGTTCACCGCGATGCCGGCGAGGAAGTCGAGGTACTCGTTGCCGTCGACGTCCCAGACGCGGCAGCCCTGGCCACGCTCGAGCATGATCTTGGGCGGGGTCAGGGATCGCATGAGCGACGCCCCGAACCGGTCGTTCCAGGTCTCGGTCTGCGTCTCGGTGCTCACTGCTGGTGTCCCTTCTCGTCCGTACCCGCCACGTGCTGGCCGGTACTGCTGTCGATCGACGGCGACGCCACGCGACGGCCGATCTCGGCGTGGGTCATCTGGTTCTCGGTTCGTCGGCTCGGGTCCGGGATCACCTCGGTGCCCGCACCCCGCAGGGTGAAGACCTCGAGCAGGATCGAGTGCGGGATCCGGCCGTCGATGATCGTCGCACCGCCGACCCCGCCGACCACGGCGTCGAGGCACGCGGTCATCTTCGGGATCATCCCGGACTCGAGGCTCGGCAGGAGTTCGCGGAGCTCGTCGACGGCGATGAGGTCGACGATCGAGTCACGGTCGGGCCAGTTGCGGTACAGGCCGGGGACGTCGGTGAGCATCATGAGCTTCGAGGCCCGCAGCGCGATCGCCAGTGCACCCGCCGCAGCGTCCGCGTTCACGTTGAGTGCCTGGTCGGGGTGCGCGTCGTCGATCGCGATGCTCGAGACGACCGGGATCCGGCCGGCCTCGATCGCGGCGAGCACACCGGACGGGTCGACGTGGGTGATGTCCCCGACGTGGCCGAGGTCGTACTCCTGCCCGTCGACGACGACGCCCTTCTTCTCGCCGGTGAACAGCGACCCGCCGTCGCCGAACACGCCGACGGCCAGGCCCTCGCCGTGTTCGTTCACCAAGTCGACGATCTCGCGGTTGACCTCGCCGGCCAGGACGTCGCGGACGACGGTGATCGCCTCGGTCGTCGTGACGCGGTAGCCGCCGCGGAACTCGGACTCGATGCCCTGTTCCTTGAGGGCCGCGGAGATCTGCGGGCCGCCGCCGTGCACGACGACGGGGTGCAGACCGGCGTAGCGCAGGTAGACCATGTCCTCGGCGAAGGCGCGCTTCAGGTCCTCGTTCACCATGGCGTTGCCGCCGAACTTGACCACGACGACCTTGCCCGAGAAGCGCTTCAGCCAGGGCAGCGACTCGATGAGCGTCGCGGCCTTGACCGCGGCGAACTCGTGTTCTTCTTCCTTCGTGAGGGGCGTGCCGGCCCCGTTCGTGTCCGCCGCCATCAGCTGGAGTACGCGCTGTTCTCGTGCACGTAGTCGTGCGTGAGGTCGTTGGTCAGGATCGTGGCCGAGTGCGTGCCGACACCGAGGTCGATGCGCACGTGGGTGTCACGCGGGGTCAGGTCGACGGTGTCGCTCGGCTCATCGGGTGCGCCCGCGTGGCAGACCCGGACGCCGTTCATGCTGACGTCGACCGCGTACGGGTCGAACTCGGCGTCGGTCGTACCGATCGCCGCGAGCACCCGGCCCCAGTTCGGGTCGTTGCCGAAGACAGCCGCCTTGAACAGGTTGTTCCGGGCGACGCTCCGACCGACGGTCACGGCGTCGTCCTCCGTCGCGGCGTGCACGACCTCGATCGCGATGTCGTGGCTGGCACCCTCGGCGTCCTGCTGCAGCTGGCGGGCCAGATCGGCGCAGACCGCGGTCAGGGCCTCCTGGAAGTCACCGACCTCGGGCGTCACCCCGCTCGCACCCGACGACAGCAGCACGACGGTGTCGTTCGTGGACATGCAGCCGTCGGAGTCGACCCGGTCGAACGTGATGCGGGTGGCGGCGCGGAGCGCCTGGTCGAGCTGGTCCGGCGTCTGCACGGCGTCGGTCGTGATGACGACGAGCATCGTCGCGAGGCCCGGGGCGAGCATCCCGGCGCCCTTGGCCATGCCGCCGACGGTCCAGCCGTCCTCGGTCACGACGGACTGCTTGGCCTTCGTGTCCGTCGTCATGATCGCGGTCGCCGCGTCCGGGCCGCCGTCGCTGCTGAGTGCAGTGCTCGCCAGGTCGACGCCACGGAGCACGTTGTCGCGGAAGGTCTGGTCGCCGACACCGATGAGCCCGGTGGAGCAGACGACGACGTCGCCGGCTCCGATCCCGAGGGCGTCGCCCACGGCCTCGGCCGTCAGGTGCGTGGTCTGGAAGCCGAACGGGCCGGTGAAGCAGTTCGCGCCGCCGGAGTTCAGGACGACGGCACGGGCGACGCCGTCCCCGACGACCTGGCGGGACCAGATCACGGGGTGCGCCTGGGCTCGGTTGCTGGTGAAGACGGCGGCCACGGCCGCGTCGGGGCCGTCGTTGACGACGAGGGCCACGTCCGGCTTGCCGCTCGTCTTGAGGCCTGCGGTGACACCGGCGGCGCGGAAGCCCGCTGCCGCGGTGACGCCCTGGAGGCCCGGCTCGGTCTGGGTGGTCGCGCCTGCGTCGGTCACGGTGCGACTCCGTCCACGCTGAGGCCCGTGGTCTCGGGGAGACCGAGGGCGATGTTCGCCGACTGGACGGCGGCGCCGGCCGTGCCCTTGGCGAGGTTGTCGAGCGCGGTCACCGCGACGACGCGGCCGGCGGCCTCGTCGACGGCGATGCCGACGAGCGCGGTGTTCGCACCGATCGTGTCCGCGACCCGGGGGAACTCGCCCTCGGGCAGCAGGTGGACGAAGGGCTCGTCGGCGTACGCCTGCTCCCAGGCGAGTCGGACGTCGCGTGCGCTGACGCCGGGCGAGAGCTTCGCGGTGGTGGTCGCCAGGATGCCCCGCGACATCGGGACCAGGACCGGCGTGAACGAGATCGTCACGTCGGCGGCCCCCGCGACCTGCAGGTTCTGCTGGATCTCGGGGACGTGCCGGTGCGAGCCGCCGACGGCGTACGCGCTGGCGGACCCCATGATCTCGGAGGCCAGGTAGGTGGTGGCCAGCTTCTTGCCGGCACCGCTCGGGCCGACGCTGAGCACTGCGACGAGGTCGTCGGACTCGACGAGGCCGGCCTGGATGCCCGGCTGGATGCCGAGCGTCACCGCGGTGACGTTGCAGCCGGGGACCGCGATGCGCTTCGTGCCGACCAGGGCGGAACGCTGCTTGCCCTGCGACGCGATGTCGTCGACCTCGCGCCATTCATCGGCCGAACCCGGGGTGGGCGCCGCGAGCAGGAGCTCGGGCAGCCCGTAGGTCCACGCGCCGAAGTAGTCACCGCCGTAGAACCGCTCCCACGCCGCCGGGTCCGTCAGCCGGTGGTCCGCGCCACAGTCGATGACGAGCGTGTCGTCGCCGAGTTCCGCGGTGATCGCACCCGACTGGCCGTGCGGCAGCGCCAGGAAGACCACGTCGTGCCCGCGCAGCGTCTCGGCCGTCGTCTCCGCCAGCGTCAGGTGCGACAGTGAACGGAGGTGCGGCTGGGTCGCGATCAGGGGCTGTCCGGCGTTCGAGAACGCCGTCACCGTCCTGACCTCGAACTCGGGGTGGGCGGAGAGCACGCGCAGGAGCTCACCACCCGCGTAGCCGGAGGCTCCCGCCACGGCGACGGATACGGACATGGGATTCCACCTTTGGTCGGACTGGTCGTCGAGAGAGTCGGAGGCGGCGACCCCGGGCGGTGCTGATCCCGTGTGGGTCAGTCGCGCAGGGTCGCCCCGAATCGCTCGCCGGCACGTCGGACAGCGCCGTCACGGGCCTCGGTGGCCTCGGCAGCGGTCAGCGTGCGGTCCGTGGCACGGAAGCGCAGGGCGAACGTCAGGGACTTCTGTCCCTCGTCCACGCCGGAGCCCCGGTAGTCATCCACGAGCCGAGCATACTCCAACAGGTCTCCGGCGCCAGAGCGCACCGCATCCAGCACGTCACCGGCCGGCACGCTGGCATCGACGACGAGCGAGAGGTCCTGCGTGGCCGCCGGGTAGGAGACGATCGGCGCGACCGCGACGAGTTCCGGGGCCGCGGCGACCAGCGCGTCGAGGTCGAGCTCGACGACCGCCACCACCCGGGGCAGGACGGCGGCCTCGGCCAGTTCGGGCAGGAGCTCACCGGCGACGCCCACGACCGTGCCGTCGACGAGCAGCGACGCGGCCCGGCCCGGGTGGAGGGACGGGTGGGTCGTCTGCGCGACGGTGAGTTCCACACCGACGGCCCAGGCGACCTGGCGGGCAGCGTCGATCGCGTCGGCGATGCCGAACGGTTCTGCCGTGGTGCCGGGCTGCTTGACGACCCGGTGGCCGGTGAGCAGCGCGGCGACGTGGAAGGGCTGGGCGGGCAGCGAGGCGTCCAGCGCCTCGAGCGTTGCACGGTCGGGCCGGGCGGCGCCCGCCGGGACCTCGTCGGTGCCGAGCGTCACGCCCGTCACCGGCAGGAACACCCGGGACGTCTCGTAGAGCGCGACGTCGACGAGCCCGCGCGACACGTTGCGACGGGCAGCTTCGACCAGGGCCGGAACGCCGCTCCGGCGCAGGAGGTTCTGCTCGCTGTCCAGGGCGTTCGCGAGCACGACGCTCGGTCCGCCCTGCGGGTCGATCCCCGGGTAGGCGTCCTGCGTGGCCGCCGACACGAACGGTGCCGTGACGACCTCGGTCAGGCCCGCGGCGGCCAGCGCCGAGGCGACCCGACGACGAGCCTGCTGGTGCCGGGTCAGGCCCCGACCGGGCGGAGCGACCGGCAGCACGCTGGGGATCCGGTCGTAGCCGACGATGCGTGCGACCTCTTCGACGAGGGTGGTGTCGTCGGTCAGGTCGGGACGCCAGGTGGGCGGGGTGACCGCGAGCTGCTCACCGTCGGTCTCGACCGTGGCGCCGATCGCACGGAGCGTGTCGATGACCTCGGCGTCGGTGTACTCGACGCCGACGAGCTCGGCCGGACGCGAGAGCCGCATCGTCACGGTCGCCCGCGGCTCGGTGTCGACGAGCGTGGATCCGAGGGCGTCAGCGGTACCGCCGGCGAGCTCGACGAGGAGCTCGACGGCACGGTTCGCCGCGGCCTCGGCCACCTGCGGGTCGACCCCGCGCTCGAAGCGACGGGATGCCTCGCTGGGGAGCTTGTGGCGACGAGCTGTGCGGGCGATGGAGACCTGGTCGAACCCGGCGGCCTCGATCAGGACGTCGGTGGTGCTCGCCGAGATCTCGGTGCGGGCTCCGCCCATGACGCCGGCGAGGCCGACGGGACCGTCGTCGTCGGTGATGACGAGGTCTTCGGGGTCGAGCTTCCGGACCGTGCCGTCGAGGGTCTCGAGCGTCTCGCCAGCGGTCGCCCGGCGCACGCCGAGGCCGCCCGCGACGGTCTGCAGGTCGTAGCCGTGGAGCGGCTGGCCGAGCTCGAACATGACGTAGTTCGTGATGTCGACGGGGAGGGAGATCGAGCGCACCCCGGCCAGCGACAGGCGCGACACCATCCAGGACGGTGTCTTCGCGGTCGGGTCGATCCCGCGCACGACGCGCGTGACGAACGTCGACGCTCCGGCCCGACCCCGGATCGGGGCCTGGTCGTCGATCGCGACCCGGAACCCCTCGGCCGCACGCGGCGCGACGCGGTCGACGGGGTCGTGGAAGCTGGCTCCGGTGGCGTGCGCGTACTCACGGGCGACCCCGCGCATGCTGAGGACGTAGCCGCGGTCCGGCGTGACGTTGATCTCGACCGCGGCGTCGTCGAGGCCGAGGAGCGCGATGGCGTCGGCACCGACGGTGGGGTCCATGCCGAGGTCGGCGAAGCGCAGGATGCCGTCGTGCTCGTCGCCCAGCCCGAGCTCGCGGGCCGAGGCGATCATGCCGTCGGACACGTGCCCGTAGGTCTTGCGGGCGGCAATCGGGAACGGCCCCGGCAGGACCGCGCCGGGCAGCGTGACGACGACGAGCTCGCCGACGTCGAAGTTGTGCGCGCCGCAGACGATGCCGCGGGGCTCGGCTTCGCCGACGTCCACCTGGCACCAGTTGATGGTCTTGCCGTTCTTCTGCGGCTCGGGGACGCGCTCGAGGACCCGACCGACCACGATGGGACCGGTCAGGTCGAAGGTGTGGACGTCCTCTTCCTCGAAGCCGACCGACACGAGCGCCGCGTGGACGTGCTCGAGGGTGACGTCCTCGGGGAGGTCGACGGACTCACCGAGCCAACGGAGTGGGACGCGCATCAGACCACCGTTCCGAACTGCTGCGAGAAGCGGATGTCGCCCTCGAGGAAGTCACGCATGTCGTTCAGGCCGTTGCGGAACTGCAGTGTCCGCTCGATGCCCATGCCGAACGCGAAGCCCTGGTACTCGTCGGGATCGATGCCGGCGGCACGCAGGACGTTGGGGTTCACCATGCCGCAGCCACCCCACTCGACCCACCGCGCGCCACCCTTGGCGTTCGGCTGCCAGACGTCCATCTCGGCGCTGGGCTCGGTGAACGGGAAGTAGTTCGGGCGGAGCCGGATCTGCGCCTCGGCGCCGAACATCTGCCGGGCGAAGTGCTCGAGCGTCCCGCGCAGGTGCGCCATCGTCAGGCCCTTGTCGATCGCGATGCCCTCGACCTGGGTGAAGACCGGCAGGTGCGTGGCGTCGAGCTCGTCGGCACGGTAGACGCGACCCGGCGCGATCACGTACAGCGGGAGGTCGCGCGACAGCAGCGACCGCACCTGCACCGGCGAGGTGTGGGTGCGCATGACCAGGTGCCGGTCGACGGGCTCGACGAAGATCGTGTCCGCCATGGCCCGGGCCGGGTGGTCCTGGTCGAAGTTCAGCGCGTCGAAGTTGAACCACTCGTGCTCGAGCTCGGGGCCTTCTGCCACTTCCCACCCCATGCCGACGAAGATGTCGGCGACGGCTTCGTTCAGCAGCGAGAGCGGGTGGCGGGAGCCGGTGGCGCGGTGGACCGGCAACGCGGTGACGTCGACGTGCTCGGCTTCGAGCCGTGCGTGTTCCTCGGCCACCGCGAGGACGGATTCCTGCTCGGCGATCGCCGCGTTCACCCGCCCACGGGCCTGCCCGACGAGCTTGCCCGCCGCGGCCTTCTGCTCCGGCGGCACACTGCGCATCGATGCGTTCATCCGCGCCAACGGTGACTGCTCACCGGTGTGCTCGGCCCTGGCCTGCTTCAGTTCGGCGACCGTCGTCGTGGCACGGACGGCGGCGAGGGCCGCGTCCACCGCGTCGGCGACGGCCGATTCGCTGATCTCGAGAGGTTCTGACACGAGACCCAAGCCTACCGGCCGTCGGGATACCACCCACCTGCACCGAGCGGACGGTGGATGACCGACGCCGACGACCGGCCTGGGGAGGGAGGAGCGTCAGCTCCGGAGCGCGAAGGCCGACTCGTACAGGCACACCGACGCAGCGGTGGCGAGGTTCATCGACTCCGCCTGCCCGTAGATCGGCACCTTGACGGCCCGGTCGACGAGCGCCAGGTCGTCGGCGGTGAGTCCGCGGGCCTCGTTGCCGAAGACCCACGCGGTCGGACCGTCGAGCATCCCCTCAGCGCGGACCACCGGCAGGTCGTCGCCCGAGACGTCCGCCGCGAGCACCGTGTAGCCGAGGGCCTTCGCCCGCTCGATCGTGTCGGCCAGGGTCACGCCGACGGACACCGGGACGTGGAACAGGGACCCGGTCGTCGACCGGACGACCTTCGGGTTGTACGGGTCGACCGAGCGTCCGGTCAGCACCACCGCGTCGGCGCCGGCCGCGTCGGCGGCCCGGATGATCGTGCCGGCGTTCCCCGGGTCCCGCACCTCTTCGAGGATGGCGACCAGTCCGGGCAACGCGGCCTGCTCGTCGGACGCATCACGGGCCTCCCGGTCGGCGGCGGCCGCAGCGCGGTCCGGGAAGACGTCCTTCACCGACGTCGGGAACTGCTGGCACACCGCCACCACGCCCTGCGGGGTGACCGTGTCGGCCATCGCGTCGAGCACCTGCTCGGTCACGAACCAGGTGTCCACCGGCGCGTCGTCCAGCCCGTAGCGGGCTGCGGCGGTCGGCGTCACGTAGAGCTCGCGCAGGAGCTCCGGGGCGTACTCCAGGGCTTCGCGGACGGCTTGGGGTCCTTCCAGCAGGAACAGGCCGGTCTCGGCCCGGACGTCCTTCTTGGCCAGGGCCGCAACGGCCTTCACGCGTCCGGCACGGGGGTTCTCGAGGAGATCGCTCACGACCCAAGTCTAGGAACGACGAAACCCCCGCCGTGCGGCGGGGGTTTCGCGAGCAGAAGAACTGACTACGCAGCCTTCGGGGCCGAGGTGTCGGCGGGGAGGGCCTTCTTCGCGGTCTCGACGAGCGCGGTGAAGGTCTCGGGGTTGTTCACCGCGAGGTCGGCGAGGATGCGACGGTCGACCTCGACGCCGGCCAGGTTGAGACCCTGGATGAGGCGGTTGTAGGTCAGGCCGTTCGCACGGGACGCAGCGTTGATGCGCTGGATCCACAGGCGACGGAACTCGCCCTTCTTCGCGTGACGGTCGCGGTACGCGTAGACGAGGGAGTGGGTGACCTGCTCCTTGGCCTTGCGGTACAGGCGCGAACGCTGGCCGCGGTAGCCCTCGGCGCGTTCGAGGATGACGCGGCGCTTCTTGGCGGCGTTGACCGCTCTCTTTACTCGTGCCATTGCACTATTCCTTTACGATCCGGGGGCTCAGTGGCCGAGGAGCTTCTTGACGTTCTTCGCGTCACCCTTGGAGAGGACCTGGTCCTCGTTCAGGCGGGCCTTGCGCTTGGAGCTCTTGACCTCGAGGTTGTGACGCATACCGGCCTGCTGCTTCATGATCTTGCCGGTACCGGTGACCTTGAAGCGCTTCTTCGACCCGGAGTGGGTCTTCTGCTTGGGCATGGTGGTGCCTTTCCGTGGGATGGATGGGGGGCCGCGTCGTTGCGGGTTCGGTCCGGGGACCTATTCGGCCGCGGCGTCCGTGGATTCCGCAGCTGCCTCGGACGTGGAACCGGCCTCGGCCTCGTCCTTGCCCTTCGCGGCGTGCTCGGTGGCACGACGCTCGGCCTTCTGTGCAGCACGCTTGGCGTTCTGCTCGCCCTTGACGTCGGACTTGTTCTTGAGCGGGGCGATGATCATCGTCATGTTGCGACCGTCCTGGGTCGGACGCGACTCGACGACACCGAACTCGGCGATCTCTTCCGCGAACTTCTGGAGGAGACGGACACCCTGCTCCGGACGCGACTGCTCGCGGCCACGGAAGAGGATCATCGCCTTCACCTTGTCGCCGCCGAGGAGGAACCCCTCGGCGCGCTTGCGCTTCGTCTCGTAGTCGTGCACGTCGATCTTCAGGCGGAAACGGACCTCTTTCAGGTCCGTGTTCACCTGGTTGCGACGGGCTTCCTTGGCCTTCTGAGCGGCCTCGTACTTGAACTTGCCGTAGTCCATGATCTTGGCCACGGGCGGCTTCGAGTTCGGCGCGACCTCGACCAGATCCAGTTCGGCTTCCTGCGCGAGACGCAGTGCCATGGCGATCGGGACAACGCCGACCTGCTCACCCTGCGGACCGACGAGTCGGACTTCGGGAACGCGGATTCGGTCGTTGGTACGGGGATCGGTGATGCGGAGCTCCTTCAATCAGGTGGTGGCCGTCCGGGGCGTTTGCCCTGGACGACAGCACGAGAGAGGAGATCTGACGCACGGGATGTCGACCCGTTCGGCAGCCGCCCTGCATCGGATCCGTGGGATCCGAACGACGGGTGCAACACGTGCACTCGCGGAGCGGTGGTGACCCGGTAGCCTGGTGGAACGCGGCCGCGGGTGGGAGAGACTCCTCTTTCGTGACACCGTCCGGGTGTTGTCGAGGATCTTGATCTCAGGAGAACTGATGTCAAGGGAACTGACTGCACACGGACAGCATCTGCCGCGAGCAAGCCTAGCAGAGGAGCACCGTGAGCGACACCCCGATCGACGACACCGGCATCGACGCCGCCAGGGACATCGCGGAGGTGCCGGCGGTCGAACTCATCAACACCGTTGCGGTGCACCTGCTCAGTGCCGCGGCCGTCAAGGTCGGCCTGGCAGACGACCCGCAGGAGCAGACGGACCTGGACGAGGCGCGGAAGCTGATCACCGCGCTGGCCGGCTTGGTCACCGCCGCTGCGACCGAGATCGGCGACCACCACGCCCGTCCGCTCCGCGACGGACTCCGGTCGCTGCAGCTCGCCTTCCGCGAGGCGTCGGCGATCCCGGACCCGATCGGTGCCGGACCGGGCGAGAAGTACACGGGTCCCGTCAACTAGACGACGTCACCCGGAGACGGACGGGAGGCCCGTGGCGGTGTCGCCACGGGCCTCCCGTCCGTTCGTGGGGCGCGCTCAGGACCCGCTGTCGCCGACCAGGCGCGCGACGGCCGCGAGCGGGATCCCGACCCAGTCGGGTCGGTTGCGGGTCTCGTAGACGACCTCGTAGACCGCCTTGTCGAGCTCGAAGGCGTCGAGCAATGCGCTGTGGGCGGCGAGGTCCGCGCCGGTGCCCCGCTGGTAGCCCTCGAGGAAGCGTGCCCGCGCCTCGGCCGCCCAGGCGGCCGCGTCGACCGGTTCGGCGTCGTGCGCCAGCGCACCCGCGACGTAGTCGAACGAGCGGAGCATGCCCGCGACGTCGCGCAGGGTGACGTCCGGCAGCGAGCGTTCGTCGAGGGGGCGGAGGGGTTCGCCCTCGAAGTCCAGGAAGACCCAGCCACGGGGATCCGGTGCCGACAGGACCTGTCCGAGGTGCAGGTCACCGTGGATGCGCTGCAGGTCCGGCCACGTCGCGTCGGCGGCACGGGCGTAGACCGCGCGGATGGCGTCGGCGTGGTCGGCGACGGCCGGGGCCTCGCGGGCGGCGGTGTCGAGTCGGGCGTGCATCGTGGCGACGGCGGCGTCCCGTCGGGGCGCGTCGGCCGGTTCCGTCGGCAGCGCTCCGGCGAGGGTGCGGTGCACGTCGGCGAGCGCGGTGCCGAGCTGCTCGGCGCGGTCACCGAACGGCGTGCCGGCCTGCGCCTCCTGCAGGGCGACGCGCCAGGCGTCGTCGAGCCCGGGGAGGAACTCCTGGGCGAAGGCGAGGTGCCCCGTCGCCGTGCCGTCCGGGCGTCCGACGTCGGGCCAGTCGGCGCGGAGGGCGCCGTAGACCCGCGGCACGCGCGTGCTGCCCGCCGCCGTGAGGGCGAGCTGCGTGGTCACGTCGGGGTTGTCGCCGTGGTGCAGCACGCGGAAGACCTTGATGATGACGCGGTCGCCGGACTCGGTGTCGCAGATGACCGACGTGTTGGACTGCTCGCCCGTCAGGACGCGGGCGGCGGTGACCCGGCCGATCGGGCTGAGGCTGTCCGGTGCCGCGTCGATGCGTGCGGCGAGTGCCGACACCCACGCGAGATCGGTGGTGGCGTCGACGACCGTGCCGTCGGGGCCGGTGGTGATCGGTGACTGGTAGAGGACGGGGACCGCGGGTGCCTCGTCGAGCACCAGCCGGGTCCCGTCGTCGGCCGAGATCGTCCGGAGGCGTGGCACGGACCCCTTCGAGGCGTACCAGCGGCGGTCGGCGATCCAGGACTCGAGGTCGCGGTCGCTCGGCGTGCTGGTGTCCGGGGCGCTGGTGTCGGGGGCGCTGGCGTCTGCGTGGGTGTCTGCGCTCGTGTCTGCGCGGGTGTCGGGGGCGCTGGGTGCTCCGTCGCTCATGCAGCGGAACCTACGCGCCGGGGCCTGGCGAGGTGCCGAGTCCCCCACAGGACGGGCCGGGGAGCGCTCCGTCCACAGAACCCCGCTGCCCCCGGTCTGACACGGGTGCGCCGGACGACACTTGCGGCATGCCCCGATCCGCTGCCGCTCCTGCCTCCGCCGCTGACGCTGCACCTGCGCTCCCCGACCCCCGCCGGACCTGGCGGATCCTCGACGACCGCAGGCTCCCCGCACTCGAGCCGTTCGCCGCCGACGTCCGCCGTCACGAAGCGGTGACGGTGCGCGAGACGGTGTGGGACTCCGACCACCGGGTGCTCGCCGCCGAGGGTGTCGTGCTCACACGCTCGCCGGACGGCACCTGGACGATCGACCGGGGTGCCCACGGGGTCGGTCCGGAACCGCTCGACGCTGCGTCCGACGGTCCCCCACGCGACGCCGTCGAGGTGTTCCTGCGTGGTCGTCCACTGCGGACCGTCCTGGTCCGTGACACCACCACGACGCTCGTGACCCTCCGCGGCAGGGACGGCCGGGTGCGGGCCGAGGTCGCCGACGTTCGCGTGGACGACGGCGACCCGGACACCACCGTGCTGCGGTCGTCGCGGTGGTGGGCCCTGACGGACGACGGACGCGACGGCGCCACGGAACGAGCGGCCGAACGAGCGCTGCACGACGCGGCGACCGATCCGGTGGACGTCTCGTCGGTTCCGCTCCCCCGCGGCCCCGAGCCCGCCCCGGAGCGCCGACGCGGCCGAGCGAAGCGCCCCCGGTCGGACACCGCCGCCGGGTTCGTCCTGCGGGTGCTCGATGCCCTGCGGCGTGACCTCGTCGCGGTGGATCCCCGGGTACGGGCCGACGAGCCCGAAGCCGTGCACGACCTGCGGAAGGTGCTGCGCCGCCTGCGGAGTGTGCTCGCGGCGTTCCGCGGCGCGCTCGACCGCCAGGCGACCGAGGAGCTTCGTGCCGCCCTGGCCGAGACCGGACGGATCGCCGGGACCGCTCGCGACGCCGAGGTGCTGCACGCCGGCCTGTCCCGGTCGGCGGCCGACGCCCCCGACGGGTACGTGGACACCGAGACCCTGGACCGCATCGGCGCCGAGACCGCGGAACGTCGCAGCGTCGCCGCTGCTGAACTCCGGCGAGCGCTGCGCTCCGACGCCTGGTTCCGGACACTCGATGCCCTCGACGACCTGCTGCTGCGGGCACCGGCCGGCCCGCACGCGGACGACGACGCGGCCACGTTCGCCGCCCGGCGCATCCGGCACGAGCGGGCACGCGTCGGTCGGCTGCTGGGTAATCCGAGCGATGACCTCGACACCCTGCACGAGGTCCGGAAGGCCGCGCGCCGGTTGCGCTACGCCCTGCAGGCGGCCGGTGACGTGCCCGACGTCGGGAAGCGCCGGCTCGGTCGACTGCGACGGGTGCAGGAGACCCTCGGCGAGACGCTCGACGCCGCGCACGCCGCCGATGCGTACCGACGGCTGGCAGGCGTGGCAGCGCAGCACGGCGAGGACACGTTCGGGTACGGCGTCCTGGCGACGACCGAGCAGACGGCCAGCACGCAGGGCCTGCACCGATCGCGGAAGCTGCTCGCGCGGCTCTGACCGGGTGCGAGAATCGGGCCGTGCCGCACTACTTCGAGGACCTCGCTGCCGGACAGACCTTCACCACGCCGGGGCGCACCATCACCGAGGCGGACGTGGTGTCGTTCGCCTCGTGGACGAACGACAACAACCAGGTGCACACGGACGTCGAGTTCGCAGGGAAGACCCGGTACGGCCAGCGGATCGTGCACGGGCTGCTCGGCACCTCGCTGTGCCTCGGGCTCATCGCGCGCACGGGCGTCTTCGAGGGATCCGCCGTGGCACTGCTCGGGATCGACCAGTGGCGCTTCACCGAGCCCGTGTTCATCGGGGACACCGTGACCTGCACCGTCGAGGTCCTGGGCACCCGGCTGACGAGTTCGGGCACGACCGGGATCGTCGAGCGGGCGGTGGCCCTGCGGAACCAGCACGGCGTGGTCGTCCAGCAGGGACGGATGGACGTCATGGTGCTCACGCGCGACGCCGCGATCGACTGAGCGACCGCTCGACGAGCGCCCTGCGGAACCTGCTCTGCGCAATCCCGACTCCCTCTTTACAACGATGTACCAGCACGGGAGCATGGACGCATGAGCACGCTCGACGGCATCGTGGCCGCACCTGACTCCGCTTCCGCCCCCGGCCTCCCCCTCGCTTCGCGGCAGGACGGCACGTACCCCCGGCCGCAGATGCTCCGCACCGCCTGGGCCGACCTCGACGGCACGTGGTCGTTCCGGAACGACGGCGACGACGACGCCTGGCGCACCGGCTTCACCGACGCCCGGGACATCGTCGTCCCGTTCCCGCCGGAGTCCCCGGCCTCGGGCATCGACGAGCCCGGGTTCCACCCGGTGGTCTGGTACTCCCGCGCGATCACCCGCTCCGAGCTCGACGCCGCCGGGTTCGGCACCGGCGCGCCTCGGCTCGTGCTGCACTTCGGCGCCGTCGACCACCGCGCCCGCGTCTGGATCGACGGGCAGTTCATCGGCGGACACGAGGGCGGCCACACCCCGTTCTCCTTCGACGTCACCGAGGCGCTGACCACGGACCCCGACGCCGTGCACACCCTGGTGGTCCGCGCCGAGGACGACCCGCACGACCTGACCCAGCCGCGCGGCAAGCAGGACTGGCACGAGGACCCGCACGCGATCTGGTACCGCCGGACCACGGGGATCTGGCAGACGGTCTGGCTCGAGGCCGTGCCGACCGCCTCGATCGCGTCCCTGCGCTGGACGAACGTCGACCACGCGACCATGCGCCTGACGGTCCGGCTCGACGGTCACCGCACCGGCGGCGAGCGCCTGCGCGTCGAGGCCCGCTGGGACGACCGCGACGAGCACCTCGCCACGATCGAGACCACCGTCGGCGAGACCGGGGACGAGTTCGACGTGGTCGTGCCGATCGCGCGGCAGACGAACGGGCAGGCCGAGGACGAGCTGCACTGGACGCCGGACACGCCCCGGCTGATCGACGCCACGGTCACGCTGCTGGCGCGCTCCGGCAACGGCAACGGCAACGGCACGACGGTGGGCACGGGCGCGCTCGACGCCGTCGCCAGCTACTTCGGGATCCGGACGGTCGGGGTCGACGGCGGCGCGTTCCTGCTCAACGGCCGACGCCACGACGTCCGCAGTGTCCTGAACCAGGGCTACTGGCCCGAGTCGCACATCGCCGCCCCGTCCCGCCAGGCACTCCGCCGCGAGGTCGAACTCATCAAGGAGCTCGGCTTCAACGCGGCCCGCAACCACCAGAAGATCGAGGACCCCCGGTTCCTGTACTGGGCCGACCGGCTCGGACTCATGGTGTGGGGCGAGGCCCCCGGCGCTTACGCGTTCTCCCCCCGCGCCGTGCAGCGTCTGATGCGTGAGTGGATGGACGCTGTCGAGCGTGACGCCTCGCACCCGTCGATCGTCACGTGGGTGCCCGCCAACGAGAGCTGGGGTGTGCAGCACATCGCCACCGACCCGGCCCAGCAGGCCTACGCCCGGGCCCTCGCCGACGTCACGCGGGCGTTGGACCCGACGCGTCCGGTGATCTCGAACGACGGGTGGGAGCACACGAACTCCGACATCGTCACGATCCACGACTACGAGGGCGACGGACCCCGGCTCGCGGCCACCTACGCGGACGAGACCGCACGGACCCGACTCCTCGGTGGGATCGGCCCGGCGGACCGCCGCATCCTCGTCGGCGGCGCCGAGGACCTCGGCCAGCCGGTGATGCTCACCGAGTTCGGCGGCGTGAACTACCAGCCCGGCGTCCAGCGCGAGGACGGCTGGGGGTACACGTCGGCCACTGACGGCGACGACTGGGTCGCTCGGATCACCGCGCTGTACGACGCGATCCGCGCGAGCTCGTTCCTCGCCGGGTCCTGCTACACGCAGCTCACCGACACCATGCAGGAGACGAACGGCCTGCTCAACGCAGACCGCTCCCCGAAGGTCCCGATCGAGCAGATCCGTCGCGCGGTCACGGGGCGCTAGCCGGGAGGCCCGCACTTCGTGAGCAGGAATGGTCGGGTCCGGCAGGCGGACCCGACCATTCCTGCTCACGATGCACACGGGTTGCCTCGCGCCGGGCGGGTGGCGGCCCGCGATGCGGGGCGCGGCCTGCGATCTGGGAGGATCGGGCGGGTGACGAGCGTGGCGGAAGCGAGCCGGGCCTCCAGGCGGGGGTTCCGCAGCCTGCTGACCGGACGGCGCAGCGCCTGGACCGCACCGCTGCTGATCTGGGCGGGCTCGCGGGTCGTCAGCACGGTGCTGCTGGCGACCGTGTACCTGCTGGCGACCGCGAACGGCTGGGCGTTCGCCTCGTACCGGCAGGACCCCTCGTTCTTCACGTTCTCGGGCTCGTGGGACGCCTCGTTCTACCGGACCATCGCCGAGCACGGGTACCCCGCGACGCTGCCGGTCGACGACTCCGGGCACGTCCTGCCGAACGCGTGGGCGTTCCTGCCCGTCTTCCCCGCGGTCGTGCGGCTCCTGATGACGCTGACCGGCGCCTCGTTCTGGGTCGCCGGGGTCGTGGTGGCGTCGATCGCCGGAGCGGGCGCCTGCGTGCTGCTGTACCGGCTGGTGCTCGCCGTCGGCTGCTCGCACCGGGCCCGCTGGGCGACAGCCCTGTTCGCGTTCGCGCCGACGGGGTTCCTGCTGCAGGTCGCCTACGCGGAGAGCCTGCTGCTCGTGCTGCTGTTCGGCGCGCTGCTCGCGCTGGTGCGGCGTCGGTACTGGCTGATCGCGCCGCTCGGTGTCGTGGCGGCGTTCACGAAACCCGGGGTCCTCGCGCTGGCGCTGGCACTGGCCGTGCACCTGGTCCTGCGGTGGGTGGCCTGGCGCCGGCAGCAGGACGCGTTCCCGTGGCGGGACCGGATCGCGATCGTGGTGACCGGCCTGGTCGTCGCGGCTGCGGGACTTGCGTGGCCCGTCATCGCGACGGCCGTGACGGGGCGGCCGAACGCGTACCTGGACACGGAGCTGTCGTGGTGGGTGGGGTTCGTCGGGCGGCAGCACTTCGCGCCGCTGACGCCGTGGTTCACGATGGCGTCGACGTGGCTCGGGCCGCTCGGCATCGTGCTCGTCGTCGTGGTGCTCGCCGGCGCTGTGTGGTACTTCTCGCGCAGGAGCACCAGGGCCCTGGGTACCGACGTGCTCGCGTTCACGGCGTCCTACGGGCTGTACCTGGTGGCGGTGTTCCTGCCGCAGCAGTCGTTGCCGCGGTTGCTCATGCCGATGGCGCCGTTGCTCGGATCGGACGTCTTCGTGCGGACACGGCGGCGGGAGGTGACGTGGCTGGTCGTCGGGGTGTGCCTGCAGCCGGTCGCGATCGTGCTGCTGTGGTTCCTCGGCTACCCGTGAGCGGCGCTGTCAGTCGGCGCTGCAGGACACCGGTGTTCGCCGGTTGAACACGCGCAGACCGCGGTGCGACGCGCGAACACCGGTGTCTTGCGGGCTGCGACAGCGCTACGCGTCGAAGGTGTGGAACCAGGCCGCTCCGCCGGGGTGCTGCACCGTGATCATCTCGTCGAGGTCGCGGTAGGGGCCGTCCTGGTTGTGGCTCGCCGACTTGATGCGGATCGTGCCGTCGGGTTCGGTGAAGACCTCGGACACGATGGTGGTGTGGTCCGGTGAGCCGTTGGCGTTCCAGTCGAAGAACAC
Organism: Curtobacterium sp. MCPF17_021; assembly: GCF_003234605.2. Classification (NCBI taxonomy): domain Bacteria; kingdom Bacillati; phylum Actinomycetota; class Actinomycetes; order Micrococcales; family Microbacteriaceae; genus Curtobacterium; species Curtobacterium sp. MCPF17_021. Next base: position 3,263,981 of record NZ_CP126252.1, read on the forward strand.
GATGTCGCCGACCTGCACCTTGTCGCGCTCGTCCGACGAACGCCGGGTGAGTCCGAACTCGGCCGCGTTGGTCTCGAGCCACGGGTCCATCGTCGGGCAGTAGGTCCACGTCGCACTGTGCTCGGCACCGGCCGCGCGGTTGTACCAGTCGGACCGCTGCTCCCACCCGCGAGCGATGAGCGTCTGGCTGACGTAGTTCGCGCAGTCGCCGCCGATCGGGTTCATCGTGCCGTACTCGGCGAGGTTGTAGTCCTTCCAGTACCGCATCGCGTAGGCGAGCTGCCGGTCGACGTCGGTCAGTACGGCGTAGGCCAGGGTGGTCGAGGCGACCGCGCTGTCTGCAGCGGGCGTCGTGGCGGCGGTCGGGGTCGGCGTGGTCGTCGCGGTGTCCTGGGTGGCGCCGCTCTGCCCGTCGTTCGCGGCGCTGCCGTTGCCGTCGGAGGACTGGTTCGCCGACGCGGTGGGCTCGATCACCGAGGTGAAGAGCGCGACGTCGGCGTCACCGGCGGTGTACATCGCCTGGTGCGGGGCCGTGAAGGTCACCTTCGACGCGGTCGCTGTGACGTCGCGCGCAGCGACACCGCCGACGGTGACGCCCTTGACGGCGGCGAGTCCGGTCCCCGTGACGGTGATCGTGACGCCCCCGGCGAGCGGGACCTGCGCTGGAGTGACGGCCTTCGCGACGGGCTTCGCCGTCGGGGTGGACGATGCGTCCCCACCCCCGGAGCTCCCGCGCCCGCCGCCCGAACCCTTGCCCGAGTCGCCGCCCTTGTCGCTGCCGGAGGAGCACGCCGCGACGGCGAGCCCGATCCCGGCGACGCCGGCGAGGGACAGGAGTGCGCGGCGGTTCATCGAGGCAGTCATGACACGACCAGCGTAAGCGACACCTCCGTCGTTCCGACACGGCATGATCGTCTTCGGGGGCGAGCGTCCTCCGTGTCCCAGCGGACCCGTTCGGAAGGAACACACATGCCCGAGAGCCACGACTTCTTCGTCGCCACTGACCCCGAGACCGCACGTGCCCAGGTGCGCGAGGCCCTGTCCCGCGAGGGCTACACCGTCGACGACGCCGAGCAGGGGGCGCTCCGTGCGACCCGTGGCAGCCTCGGCCTGACGCTGCTCATCGGCGGCATGGCGAACGACCGCACGTTCCACACCCGCCTCGATGTGCAGATCATGATCGCCCCGGACGGCCGCACGGTCGCCCGACTGCTGCGCGGCTCGGGCAAGTCCGCGATCAAGGGTGGAGCGCTCGGCATCTCGCGCGGCAACCGTGCCTTCGAGCAGGCCGCGAACGCGATCCACACCACCTTCGCGCAGTCCGGCGTGCTGACGGAGAGCATCGCCGGCTGACACGTCGACGGCGGGGACGGGTCCGACGCGACCCACAGACGGACGGGAGGCACGGTGCCAGCTGGCACCGGGCCTCCCGTCTATCACGACGTCACGACGTCACGACGTCACGACGTCACGGCAGTGCGATCACGTGCAGGAGACGTTGCGGTCGATGCTGCCGGACCCGTAGGGCACCACGACCTGGACCATCGCGATGGTGCCACCGGGCAGCGGGGTGCCGGAGCAGGCCTTCCGCGCCTTGGTGACCGTGCTCTTGCCGAGCGCGATCCAGTTCGACCGGCCGTAGAGCGGGCTGTTCGACTTGACCGTGCCGGCGATGGTCTTCCACTGCGAAGTGGTCGAGTAGAGGCCGATCCGCTTCACGCCGGCCGTCTTGAGCCCGACGATCATGCCCTGCATCGCCGCCCGGTTCTGGGCGGTGTCGCGCTGGTAGGACAGACCCGTCTCGACGTCGATCCACCAGCGGTAGGCGGACGGGTTCGGGACGCCACGGCTCTGGACGTCGTCGTACCCACGGGCGTAGCCGTACATGAACGAGCACGCCAGAGTGACCTGCTTCTTGCCGCCCTTGGTCACGCACTTGCCGAACGGGTTCGTGGGCACCGTGTTCTGGTACCGGTTCGACGTGGGCCAGACCGACGCCTGGAGACCCGGGTTGGCGAACAGCGCGTACAGCTGCGTCTTCGGTTGGGCCGAACCCCCGACGGACTTCGCCGACCAGGCGAGCTGTTCGGCGAGGCACGGGTTCGTGGTGTTGCCGAGGGACTCGTTGACGCCGACGATGCCGAACGCCTGGTCGGTCGGCACCTGGCTGCCGCACTGCGGCCAGGAGATGTCGACACCCAGCGGCGTGACCGCTGCGGATGCACCCGACGACGGGCCGGCAACGGCGATGCCGGCGGCCACCACCACCGTGGTCGCGATGGTCGCGACGAGACGACTGATACGGAACATGCTCTCCCCCTGATCGGGCCGAACCGGTCGGCCGCGCCCCACCGGCGCACGGGGAGTCTAGGGCGGTGCGTTGGACAACACACCACCCCTGTCCGTGAACTGTGTCGAACGATCCACCTGACTCGGCCTGTGGAGGACGGTCCCCTCGACACGTCCGCCAACGACAGAACGGCCCGGAACCTGTGGGTTCCGGGCCGTTCTCGTGGTTGCTACCTGGTGGAGCTAAGGGGATTCGAACCCCTGACCTTCTCATTGCGAACGAGACGCGCTACCAACTGCGCCATAGCCCCAAGTGCTCGATCACACTAGCACCCTCGTTCGGCCCAGCCGAAATCGCAGGTGGCCCGTCGGGCGTGCCGCGGGTCAGACCGCGCGGCGCCGTCGCATGATCGCGTCGAGGTCGGCCTGCTGGTAGGCGTCGTCGTCGAGGACACCCATGCCGGCCCACTTGCTCGGCGGCCCGGCGGGCTCGTCGGCGGGAGCAGGAGCGCCGGGAGCAGGAGCTCCGGGAGCAACACCGGCCGACGCGGCAGGGGCGGCGGGGGCCCGGAGCCCGAGCCGCTCGGCCAGACGCCCCTGGTCGTGCGCGGACAGCGACGCCGCAGCCTCTTCGAGTTCGGGTCGCATCCGCGACACCCGCGCCAGCGACGGGTCGGACTCCCCAGCGCGGATCGCGGCAGCTTCGGCCTCGGCTTCCGCCTTGGCCGCGGCGACGCGCTCCTTCAGGCGGGCAGCGAGTTCCGCCGACGACTCGGGCGAGGCGGCCGGAGCAGCCGGCCGCTCCACGTAGAGGGGCTTCGGAACGTGGTTCGGGGTCCAGGAGCGGTCTGCTGCGGGCTCGGCAGGCTGCTCGGTCGACAGGGGCGGCGCCGGGTCCGTCCAGGCGGTGGCCGGCCGGGAGGCGCGGGTCGCGCCCGTCTCGGCGGCCGCGAGACGCTGCTTCCGCGCCGTCGCCACCTGGTGCAGCTGGGCCAGGACCGCTGCGGACCCACCGGCGGCGACGAGTCCGGCGACACCGACGAGCCAGAGCGACGGTGCCGCGACGAAGACCACGAGGGCGATGACGACGCCGAGCGTGCCGAACAGGGTCGCCCCGAGCCGGGACCGGCGCATGCGCATCGCGGTCAGGGCCGGCACGGCGGACGCCCGCTCGAGCACCGGTGCCTGCTCGGCCAGGCGGCGGGTGATCTCACGCTGCCGCGCGGCTTCGTGGGCTCGGACGATGGCGGTGCGCTTGGCCTCTTCGGAGCGGGCGACGCGCTGCGCCTGGGCGAGGGACTTCGCGTTCATCTCGATGCGGACCTCGTCCGGCAGCTCGGCGGTCTGCGCGAGGATCCGGAGGGTCTGCTGCAGCCGGATGGCGTTCCGCTCGGTGGCCAGGTACTGGCGGCGGGCGGCCCACGACGGCATCAGGTAGACGAGCCAGAGGACGGCCGCGACGAGCAGGACGATGCCGCCACCCCACGAGCCGATTCCTGCCATGCGAACACGGTAGGGGTGGCGGTTCCCGCGCCGCGTCATTGCCGGACGCGTGTTGCGCGTGTCGGGGCGGAATCCGTGGGAGGCGAGCCGCGCCTCCAGGCCCGTCAGACGTGGGACGTCAGATGCGGGGCGTCGTGTCCAGCGGCATCGCCGCCTCGTCGCGTGCGGCGAGCGGCACGGCCCCCACGCCGGGCGGCACCTGCCCCTGCACCCAGCGCTCGAGGACGCCCCCGCGGACCTCTTCGGCCACCAGCGCGAAGCAGAAGTGGTCGCGCCAGTCCCCGTTGATGTGGATGTAGCGGCGACGGAGTCCCTCGTACCGGAAGCCGAGCTTCTCGACGACGCGCAGGCTCGGGGCGTTCTCCGGCCGGATGCAGATCTCGATCCGGTGCACGCCGAGCGAGCGGAAGCAGTGGTCGACGGCGAGGGCGACGGAGATCGGCGTCACGTTGTGGCCTGCGGCGTCCTCGACGACCCAGTAGCCGATGGAGGCACTCGCGAGCGAGCCGTAGGAGATGCCGGAGACGTTGAGCTGCCCGACGAAGCGGCCGTCGAGCTCCATCGCGAACGGGAGTCCGAGTCCCGCGCGGGCGTTGGCCTGAAGCGCGCGGATGCTGCCCCGGACGTCGGTGGAGACGTGTCCGGAGGGGTTCGTGGCCTCCCAGGTGCGGAGCCACGAACGGTTCGTCGCGAGTGCCGCGTCGAGGTCGCGGGTGTCACGGAGCCGGAGGGGCCGGATGGTGACCCGCCCGTGGGACAGGGTCGGGATCGTCGTCATCGCTGGGTTCCTCCGGGGTCCCGCCCCGGTGCGGGACGGGGTGTCCCGCCCGGGTCCGTGATCACCGGACCCGAGCGGGATGGCCGACTATTCGCCCGCGTTGAACTCCTTCAGCCACGACTTGAGGTCGGGGCCGAGGTCATCGCGGTCCGAGGCGAGCTGCACGATCGCCTTGATGTAGTCGAGTTTGTCACCCGTGTCGTACCGGCGTCCACGGAACACGACGCCGTACACGCCGCCGGTCCACTCCTCGGCGCTCGCCATCTTCATGAGCGCGTCGGTCAGCTGGATCTCGCCGCCCTTGCCCGGCTCCTGCTTCTCGAGGACGTCGAAGACCTCGGGACGGATGACGTAGCGGCCGATGATGGCCAGGTTCGAGGGCGCTTCGCCCTGCGGGGGCTTCTCGACGAGGCCGGTGATCTTCACCACGTCGTCGGTGTCGGTCGGCTCGACCGTGGCGATGCCGTACAGGTGGGTCTGCGACTCGGGGACCTCGAGCAGGGCCACGATCGTGGCGTTCTTCTCGCCCTGGACCTCGATCATGCGCTGGAGCAGCGGGTCACGAGCGTCGATGATGTCGTCACCGAGGAGCACGGCGAACGGCTCGCGGCCGACGTGCATCTTCGCGCGGAGCACCGCGTGGCCGAGGCCGAGCGGGTCACCCTGTCGCACGTAGTGCATGTCGGCGAGGTCCGTCGACTGGTTCACCTTCTGCAGCTTCTCGTGGTCGCCCTTCTTGCGGAGGGTCTCCTCGAGCTCCGACACGTGGTCGAAGTGGTTCTCGAGCGCGTTCTTGTTGCGCCCGGTGATCATCAGCACGTCGGTCAGCCCGGCACCGACAGCCTCTTCCACCACGTACTGGATGGCCGGCTTGTCGACGACGGGGAGCATCTCCTTCGGCATCGCCTTGGTCGCGGGGAGGAAGCGGGTACCCAGCCCTGCGGCCGGGATCACCGCCTTCGAAATCTGGAAGCCCATGCTCAGACCGTATCCGATCCCCCTTTCGAGGGCATGTCGTCGCTCCGGGGGACACGGGACCCCGCGTGTTCCCGGCGGGAAGCCGCAACCGTGCCCCTCGGTAGACTCCTGCGCATGATCGCCGATCTCGGGAACGAGAAGCGCGCCCTGCGAGCCGAACTCCGGCAGCGGCGGCGCACCCGGACCACGACCGAACGCGACGCGGACACCGAGACCCTGACCGCGACCCTGCAGCGCTTCGTCGAGGAGCGCCAGGTGACGTCCCTCGCCCTGTACCTGTCCGCACCGGACGAGCCGAACGTGCGGCCGTTCCTGAACTGGGCGTTCGGGCAGGGCATCCGCGTGCTGCTGCCGGTCACCCGCGAGGACGGCCTGCTCGACTGGGCCGTGGGCGACGGCGAGAGCGAGACCGAGAGCCTGCTCGGCCTGCCCGAGGTCGTCGGCGAGGTCCTGTCCCCGCTCGCGATCAACGACGTCGACGCGATCCTGGCCCCGGCGGCGGCGGTCGGGCACGACGGCGTCCGCATGGGCTGGGGGCGCGGCTACTACGACAAGACCCTCGGGTCCATGGCGAACCGTCCGCCCGTCTATGCTGTGATCTTCGACGCGGAGTACCTCGACGAGGTCCCGCGCGAACCCCACGACGAACCCGTTGACGGCATCATCACGCCGTCGCGCATCATCACGTTCCGGAGCTGACGTGCCCACCTACTCGTACCGTTGCACCGAGTGCGACAACGCGTTCGACATCAAGCAGTCCTTCTCCGACGCCACCCTGACGGAGTGCCCGGTCTGCGGCGGCGTCCTGCGCAAGGTGTTCTCCCCGGTCGGCGTGACCTTCAACGGCGGCGGCTTCTACCGCACCGACTCGCGCCCGGCCCCGAAGTCCGAGGGCTCGTCGAGCACCCCCGCGAAGTCCGAGCCGAAGAAGTCCGAGCCGGCGAAGAAGTCCGAGTCGAAGCCCAGCGGCTCGAAGCCCGCCGCGTCCTGACGCGGCCTGCGCTCTCCGGATAGGTTGGGGCGCGTCGCCACCCGGCGGCCGTCCTCGACCCGGAAGGAGACCCTCGCATGAAGGGCTTCAAGGAGTTCCTGCTCCGCGGCAACGTCATCGACCTGGCCGTCGCAGTCGTCATCGGTGCGGCGTTCACCGCGATCGTCAGCACGATCGTCAGCGCCCTGATCAACCCGCTCATCGGTGCGGTGTTCAACGCCTCGAGCCTCGACAAGGCGCTGGTCGTGGCGATCCCCACGTTCTCCGGCGGTGACGCAGAACTGAAGTTCGGCGCGATCATCGGCGCCGTCCTGAACTTCGTCATCGTCGCCGCGGTCGTGTACTTCGCGCTCGTCGTGCCGGTCAACCACCTGAAGAAGGCGGCGTTCGAGCGCGTCAAGAACGACGAGGAGCAGACCCCGCAGGACGTGCCCCCGACCGACGTCGAGGTGCTGCTCGAGATCCGCGACCTGCTCCGCCCGCAGAACGGCGGCGCGACCAGCACGGGCGCGCACATCGCCCCGTCGAACGCTCCCGAGGGGCCCGGCATCGGCGGCTCGACGAAGCTCTAGCCCCGGCGCCGTCGCAAGACACCGGTGTTCGTGCGCTGCACACCCGCAAACCGCGGTGCGCAGCGCGAACACCGGTGTTTTGCGGAGAGGGCGCCCGCGTCAGGCGGCGGGAACCGCGCGGCGCTTCGCGAACATCGCGACGGCGTACTGGGCGCCGGCGAGCACGTGGCCCGCGGTGCCGAGGTACACGAACACCAGGGCCACGACCCGGACCCACGGCGCGTTCTCGTCGACGGTGTGCACCGCGGAGAACAGCAGCACCGGCAGCCCGACGAACAGCAGGGCCGAGCGGATCTTGCCCGTCCACGTGACGTCGAGGTCCGGGTTGCCGTGGAACAGCACGCTCGACAGGACGACGAGCACCAGGTCGACGAGCACCACGACCGCCACCACCCACCAGGGCAGCAGGCCGACGAGCACCAGCGACAGCACGATCGCGATGATGGCCAGGCGGTCGGCGACGGGGTCGATCGCCTTGCCGAGCTTGGACCCCTGGTCGAACTTGCGGGCGATGAAGCCGTCCGCCCAGTCGCTCACGCCGATCACGACGAGGGCGACGAGCGCCCACCCCGGGTGGCCGGCGACGACGAGGCCGATGAACACCGGGATCAGCACGAGGCGGAACAGCGTGATCAGGTTCGGCCAGGTCTGCCAGTCGGGGCGCTGTCGCGCGGTGTCAGTCATCACGGGCCAGGCTACCGGTTACCAGTGCGGGGGGACGTCGCGTCGGAGCTGGTCGTCGTTCTCACCGTCGCGGTGCCGCGCCGGTTCCGGCGGCGGCGCGGGGTCGTAGCCCGCCACCGGCTGGGTGGTGACGCGTCTGCGGCGCCGCGCCGGGCCTCCCGGCTGGTCCGCCGTCTCGCGTCCGGACGACGCTGCCTGACCGGGAGGCGCGGCTGACGACGCGTCGTCGGCCCGCGTCCACGTGCCCACCAGCTGGTCCGTCTCCGGCGTCACCGGACCGGCGGGCCGCGAGGCCCGGCGGCTCGGCCGAGACGTCATCGGCGTGCGGGGATCGGCGGGATCGAGATCTCCTGCGTGGCGCCGCGGTCGACCCCGAGCACGGCGGCGACGGTGTCGGCGACGCGGTCCGGGTCGGAGAACAGCTGGAACGCGTGCACGCGCACGTAGTGCCAGCCGAGTCGGCGGAGCACCTCGGGACGCAGGCGCAGGGACTCGCGCAGCGATCCCTTGACCAGCGACGCATCGGTCTCGATCGTGACGCACACCCCGCCGTGCGCGGCGACGAGGCCGAGCTTGCCGCGGTGTCCGAGCGCCACCGGGATGCCACGCATCTCGAGGCGCCGGGCCAGGTCGACGAGCAGCGGGTCGGAGTCGTCCGGCACGTACTCGGCGGTGGTGCGGGCACGCACCTCGGCCAGGATCTCGGCGAGGGCGACGGTGCCGTGGCCCATGCGCTCGGCCTCGATGTCCGACGGCTGGAAGCAGGTGACGATGACCATCGAGCGACGCGCGCGGGTCATGGCGACCGCCAGCAGCCGCTCGCCGCCGGGTTTGCCGAGCGGACCGAAGTCGCGCAGCACGCGGCCGTGCGGGGTGCGGCCGTAGCCGATGGAGAACACGACGCGGTCGCGGCTCTGCGCCACCGACTGCTCGAGCGTCGCCACGATGAACGGCTCGGCACGGTCGCCGATGACGAACTCGGTCAGGTCCTTGTGGCCCTGGGCGGCGGTCAGCACGGCCTGCTCGACACGCACGGCGTGCTTCGCCGACGCGGTGATGACCATGAGCGACTCGGTCGGACGGGTGCGGGCGTGGTCGATGACGAGCCGGACCACGCGGTCGACCTCGGCATCGACGCTCTCGACGGCACCGGACTCCGGGTCCGGGACGGCCTTGCCGTCGCTGACGTAGTCGAGCGCGATCGAGCCGTGGCCGAGGAACGAGCCGGCCCACGGCAGGGACTCGATCTTGCCGCCGTAGAAGCGACGGTTCACGAGTTCGGCCAGGTCCTCGCCGCCGGCGCGGTACGACCGCGACAGCGACAGGGTCGGCAGCAGGGTGGACAGCTTCGCCAGGGCGGAGTCGGCGTGGAACGCGTCGAGCGTGCCCTCGTCGACCTGCAGCGCCCGGTGCTCGGGGTCCACGGCGATGCGGAACGGCGACGGCGTCTGGGTGACCGGGTCGCCGAACACGACGGTCTGCCGGGCACGTCGGACGGCACCGACGGTCTCGGCGATCGTCACGGCGCCGGCGTCGACCAGGATCACGGTGTCGAAGGGCATCGTGTCGGCGATCTGCGGCACCTCGTACGGGCTGGCGAGCCAGACGGGTGCGATCGACCGGGACAGGTGCGGTGCGGAGTCCTGCAGCAGGCGCGAGGTGATCGCGCCGTCACGGAGCTGGGTCTTGAGTGCGGTCGCTTCTTCGGGCCAGTCGACGAGACCGACCTTCCAGTTCTCGGCGAGCTGCCACGCCAGGCCCTGGGAGACCCCGGCCGCGTGGGCGTCGTCCACCAGGCGGAAGTCGGCCTCGACCCGGTCGAGCATGTCGGTGTTGGCGCCGAGCAGTGCCCGGTCGGACTCGAGCATGGTCTCGAGGGCGGACTGCCACCAGGCGAGCTCGAGCTCGGCCGGCACCTGCACGTCCGGCACGTGCCGGTTCGCCAGGTCGGTGATGAGCGGTTCGAGCTGCAGGTCGCGCAGGGTCTGCATGAGCTCGGTGCGCTCCTGCAGGTTGTGCAGGACGTCGGACTCGGCGGCGAGCTCGGCGATGGTCGGGACGAGCTGGTCGACCGGGGTGTTCGCGAGCTGGCGGTCACGCTCGGTGCGACCCAGCGGCTCGTCGAGGCGCGCGAGGTCCTCGGCGACGTTCGAGAACAGCACCTGGACGTCGGCGATGCCGGTGGGCACCTCGGGGTTCACGCCGGCGGCGACGTAGCGCTGCCAGAGCACCCGCTGCTGCTGGACGCGGGTCAGGGCCTCGTGCAGGTCGGACACGTGCACGCCCGGACGGACGTACTCGCGGGCGAGCTTCTTGAGCCGGCGACGGTTCGTCGACGACATCGGGGCACCCTCGCCGCGGGGCGCGGTGGCGGCCACGAGCTCGGACACCGAGCGGTCGAAGACCACCGGCAGGAAGCGGTCGAGCGTGTCACGGATCTCGGTGAGCAGGCGCAGGTAGATGCCGAGCTCGTTGATGGTCGTGAACTGGCGCATGTGCGTCGAGCTCACCAGGTCGTGGGCGCGGCGGAGCAGGGTCGGCAGGCCGTCGGCGTCGAGGTCCTTCGCGATGCGGTGCGCACGCTGGGCGCCGTCGCTCGAACCGAACTTCGCGCCGTACCAGGGCGAGTCGTCGGGGCCGTAGCGGAACTCACCGAGGTTCGCAGCGCTGACCATCGTCTCGGCGACGCGTGAGCGGCCCTCGACCATCGAGGCGACGGACTGCTTCGACAGGCGTGCGGTGGTCGACGGGGCGACGGGCAGCAGCGACAGGCGCGACAGCTCCACCAGGCAGTCGAGCACCGAGACGCCGAAGTCGGGGTCCTTGCGGGTGAGCGAGCCGCGGTAGTCCTTGAGCACCTTGCGCAGGCGGACCAGGGCGTCGTCGACCTCGCGGAGGTTCGGACGCGCGGCCTTCTCGTTCCGGGCGATGGCACGGACGACGTCACGGCGCAGGGTCGACGGCGTGACCGCGACCCCGGGCAGCTGGACCTCGCCGAAGCGGGCGGCGATGCCCCGCAGGGTCGCGCGGCGCGGGCTCACGACGAGCACGCGCTTGTTCGCGGCGACCAGGCCACCCAGGGCGTTCACGATGGTCTGGGTGCCACCGGTGCCGGGCAGGGTCTTCACGACGATGGAGTTGCCGGCCGTGATCTGCGCGATCACGTTCTCCTGCTCGTCGTCGGCGTCGAGCAGGAGCGTGTCGGTCTCCGGGCTGCGCTCGTCCGACGGGGTCTGCTCGACCGGGTGGTAGGACTGCTCGACCTGCCACTTCGCGCTCGGGTTGCCGGCGAGGGCGTCGAGCACGGGGTGCGACAGGTCACCGGTGTCCTCGACCATGCAGGTGGCGACCTCGGCGAAGGTGGACACCACGAGGCGTGCGTGCACCGAGAAGCCGGGGATGTGCGCGGTCAGGCCACGCAGGCGGTCGATGACGGGGTTCGGCGTGAAGGAGCCGTCCTGCTGCGCGAGGGCCACGAAGGACTGCGCGTCGAGGATGACCCCGAACTGCTCGTGCAGCGCGTCGGCGAGGCCCGGGTTGAGCACCGGTTCGCCGAGCAGGCGCACCTCGAAGTCGCGTCCGTGCCGGCGGATCGCCAGGGGGCGCAGGAGGACCGGGCCGCGGAACTGCTCGTCGCCGTGCTTCCAGTCGGCCATGCCGATGCCGAGCTTCACGGCGTCGATGCCGCGCACGGTGGCGAGCTCGGTGCCCTTCGCCTCGACGTGTCCAGCGGCCACGCGGGCGGCACGGAGCGCCACCTCGTCGCGGATCAGGCTGGACAGCAGGGTCGTCTTGCCGGTGATGAACTGCGCGAGACCGCCCGGGTGGGTGGTCGAGAGCTCGATGCGGGCGCGCGGGTGGTCACTGAAGTGCGTGAGCGGGCTCGTGCCGCCGACGCCGGTCAGCTGGGTGCGCCAGCCGTCCCACGTGGGTTCGGCCGCGTTGCCGGCCTGCAACCGCGGGTCGCCGAGGCTGATCGCCTGCGGGCTCGTCATCTGCAGCTCCGGGCGGAGCGTGCGGTCCGGCTCGTCGTCGGTCCGTTCCTGGTCCACGTCCTGCTGCTCGTCTCGATCGTCGTCGGGGCGCGCGCGGGCACCCTCGACGGGGACGTCGTCGTTCACGTCGTCCTCACCGTCGGTCACCCTGTCCGCTCGCCACACATCCGACACTGTAGGCGGAACCGGACGGCCTCTCTGGCAATGAACCGAGGTTTCGGGGTTTCCGCACGGACGTGACCGCCGTCCGGCCCGACGTACGCCACCGTCCGACCCGACGTGCGGCGCGCCCGATCCGACGGCGGCCCCGTCCGGTGTGGTACCAACGGGGCATGGCCATCGACGACCGCACCGCTCCGTCCGCCCCCACGCCGAACCGGCGTCGATCGGTCCCCGCCGAGATCTCACGGTCGTGGCTGCTGGTCTCCGGCACCGCCACCGACCGGTTCGACAAGTCCCAGCGCTCCCGCGCCGACCAGATCATCCTGGACATCGAGGACGCCGTCGACCCCGCCGCCAAGCCCTCGGCCCGGCAGGGCGTCGCCGCCTGGCTGGCCGGCGGTGGCGAGGCCTGGGTGCGCATCAACGACGTCACGACGGACTTCTGGGCGGACGACGTCGAGGAGCTCCGCGGCCTGCCCGGGCTGCAGGGCGTCATGCTCGCCAAGACCGAGTCCCCCGCCCAGGTCACCGACACCTGGCACCGGCTCGGCGGCCAGACGCCGGTGATCGCCCTCGTCGAGTCGGCCCTGGGCATCGAGGAGTCCGTGTCGATCGCCAAGGCGCAGGGCGCGTTCCGCCTGGCCTTCGGTTCCGGCGACTACCGCCGCGACACCGGGACCAGCGCCGACACGCTCGCGATGGCGTACCCGCGGTCGAAGCTGGTCGTCGCCTCGCGCGTCGGCGACCTGCCGGGCCCGATCGACGGCCCCACGGTCGGGTCGTCGCACCCGATCCTCCGCGAGCAGTCGCAGGTGGCCGTGTCGCTCGGCCTCACCGGCAAGCTCTGCCTGGACACCGAGCAGCTCCCCGTCATCAACGAGGTCATCTCCCCCACGCCGACCGACGTCGCCTGGGCGCAGGACTTCCTCGACGACTTCGAGGCCCGCGGCCGGGTCATCCGCGACGGTTCCGACCTGCCGCGGCTCGGTCGGGCGCAGAAGATCCAGCGGCTCGCACAGGCGTTCGGGGTCGAGGCGCGGTAGGACTGCACGCATGACCTGGTCCAACGTCCCCGGCCCTCCGCCGCAGTCCTCCTCCGGCCCCACGGACGCGCAGCGCGCGGCGTGGGAGCGCGGTGGCACCACGCTGTTCCCGCCGGCGAAGCTCGCCGACCGGATCTCGACGGTGCTGCTCCTGGTGTTCGGTGCCGTCATGACCGCGATCACGGCGGTCGTCGGCATCGTCGCGATCGCCTCGGCCACGGCGGAGTGCGACGCCTCGTCGGGCTGCACGCCCGGCGGGTACTTCGGTGGCGCGGCCATCGCGGTCGGTGGCGCCTTCGTCATCGGGGTCGCCACGATCGTGCTGTCGATCGGCGCGTGGATCCGGCGGAAGCCCTCGTGGTGGATCGCCGCGATCGGCTTCGTGCTCGCGATCGTCGTCATCGTGTGGGGCGGGGTCGTCTTCGCGAACGCCGTCGACAGCGGTCCTGCCTCGTCGTCGGTGTCCGCCAGCGCCTGACCGGCGCACCGACACCACCCTTCCGACCGGACGCCGTCGTCCGACGCGTGCCGGGTCCGAGAACGCGTGTGCGTTCCGGCCTGGAGGCGCGGGGCGGGGCCGCCACGCGCCTCCAGTCCGGAGCGGGGTAGCGTCCGGAGCATGGTGACGGTGTCGCGGACGACGGTCGCGGTGGTCGGTGGCGGCCCCGCAGGGGTCGTGCTCGGGCTGCTGCTCGCCCGCGCCGGCGTCGACGTGCGTGTGCTCGAGCGGCACGACGACTTCAACCGGGACTTCCGGGGCGACACGGTGCACGCCTCGACCATCCGGCTGCTCGACGAACTCGGCCTCGGAGCACCGTTCCGGGCGCTGCCGCAGTCACGCCTCGACGACTTCTCGCTGCCGATGCCGGACGGCTCACGGCTGCTGCTCGGTGACTTCTCGCGTCTCGCACCGCCGTACGACCACGTGGCGATGGTGCCGCAGTGGGACCTGCTCGACCTGCTCGTGACCGCCGCCCGTCGGGAACCGTCGTTCGGCATCTCGATGGGCCTCGCCGCGACCGGGCTCATCGAGGAGAACGGTGTCGTGACCGGGGTCCACCTGCGGCCGCGGGACGGGACCGGCGAACCCGAGGAACTCCGCGCGGACGTCGTGATCGCCTGCGACGGGCGGAACTCGGTGCTGCGTCGCGCCGCCGGCCTCGTGCCACGAGCGTTCCGGGTGCCGTTCGACACCTGGTGGTTCCGGTTGCCCCGGCACCCCGGGGACGCGGCGAGCGCCCTCACCCCCGCGTTCTCGGACCGGGACGTGCTGCTGAGCTTCCCGCGGCCGGACTACCACCAGGTCGCGTACTTCGCGCCGAAGGGCTCTGACGCGGCCCTGCGCGCAGCGGGGGTGACGGCCTTCCGGTCCCGTGTGGCGCGACTCCGACCGGACTTCGCGGACCGGGTCGACGCGATCGCCTCGATGGACGACGTGCACGTGCTCGACGTCCGGATGGACCGCCTGCGCCGGTGGTGGCGCCCGGGGCTGCTCTGCATCGGGGACGCCGCGCACGCGATGTCGCCCGCTGGTGGGGTCGGCATCAACCTCGCGGTGCAGGACGCGGTGGCGACCGCGACGATCCTGGTGCCGGCGCTCCGACGGGGGCTCCGCGGTGACGGCCTCGACCGGGCGCTCGCAGCCGTCCAGCGTCGCCGGACCCCGCCCGCAGCCCTGGTGCAGGCCGCGCAGGCGGTGCTGCACCGGGTCGTGTTCGAGCGGGCCTTCGCCGGGCACCTGCAGGACGGTCCGCCGCTGCTCCCCGTGTTGCTCGCGCGCTGGGTCCCGCCGGTCCGGGGCCTCTACGCCCGCGGCATCGCGTTCGGCCCGCTGCCGGAACACGCGCCGTCGTGGGCTCGTCGGTGACGGGGGCTCGTGGCGCGTCGGTGCGGGAACTGGGCGTCGGCGTCGGGGGCGGGCGCATGCTGGGCCGATGAAGCAACGAGTCATCGGAGACGTGTCCGTCAGTGCCATCGGTCTGGGCGGGATGCCCATGTCGATCGAGGGCCGACCGGACGAGCGTCAGTCCATCGCCACGATCCACGCAGCGCTCGAGAACGGTGTCACGCTCATCGACACCGCCGACGCCTACCACCTGGGCGGCCACGACGAGGTGGGGCACAACGAGGAGCTCATCGCGCGGGCCGTCCGGGAGTTCCACGACGACACCTCGGACGTCCTCATCGCGACGAAGGGCGGACACCTGCGCCCCGAAGCCGGCAACTGGGCGCAGAACGGGCACCCGGAGTACCTGAAGGAGGCGGCGAAGGCCTCGGCGAAGCGGCTCGGCGTCGAGCAGATCGGCCTGTACCAGTTCCACCGCCCCGACCCGGCGGTGCCGTACGCCGACTCGATCGGGGCGCTCGCCGAGCTGCTCGACGAGGGCGTCATCCGGATGGCGGGCATCTCGAACGCCGACCCGGATCAGATCCGCACCGCGAACGAGGTGCTCGGCGGACGCCTGGCGTCGGTGCAGAACCAGTACTCGCCGAAGTTCCGGTCGAGTGAGCCGGAACTCGAGCTGTGCGACGAGCTCGGCATCGCGTTCCTGCCGTGGAGCCCCCTCGGTGGCATCGGGAGCGCGGCGGACCTCGGCACGGCGTTCGAGGACTTCGCGTACATCGCCCGCGACCGTGGGGTCACCCCGCAGGTCATCGCCCTGGCGTGGGAGCTGCAGAAGAGCGACGTCGTCGTGCCGATCCCCGGTGCGTCGCGGCCGCAGTCGATCCTGAACTCGATCACGGCGCCGACCGTGCGGCTGCGGCCGGAGGACGTCGCACGCCTCGACGCCTCGCAGCCCGCGGCCGTCTGACGCCCGTTCCCCCGACGGGGGAAGCACGTCGCCCCGCCGCTCCTGGTCCAGGAGCGGCGGGGCGTCGTCGTGCGTGGCAGGGAGTGCGCCCGCTCAGCTCTTGGCGGGGCAGACCGCCGAGACCTGGTCGAGCGTGGTCTGCACCTCGGACTGGGCCTTCGTGACCTCGGTGGAGTCCTCGGCCGCGCCGGAGCGGATGGCCGAGCTGTAGCCCTTGGCCGCGCCGGAGAAGTCCTCGAACGTGTCGTGCACCTGGTCGTTCGAGACCTTCGTCAGCGCCGAGTCGATGCGCTGGACGAACTCGTCGACGAGCGCCGCACGGGCCTTCGGCTCGGCAGGGGCAGAGCTGGAACCCTGCTCCTTGAGGAACGACGCGAGTTCGTTCTCGAGCAGCGAGCAGGCTTCCTGCTTGGTCTGGGCGGGTGCCGCGGCGGCGGTCTTCGAGGCCGACGGGGCGCTGGACGAGCCCGAGTCACCCCCGGAAGAGCCGCCGTCGGACGAACCGCCGTCGCCGCCCGAGCAGCCGGCGAGCAGCGTGAGCGCGAGGCCGGCGGTGGCGAGCGCGGTGAGGGTGCGGCGCATCAGGAGTTGCACTCCTTCTGGAACGCGTTGCCGGCGTCCTGCACCTTGGTGCTGGACTTCGTCAGGGCCGAGACGTCAGCCGACTGCGGGTCGTCGGCGATGTCCTCGATGTCGTCGACCAGGTCGCCGTACGCCTCTTCGAAGGCGTCGCCCTTGGCCTTCAGGTCGTCGTCCGACAGGTCGTCGACGCCGTCGGAGATCTTCTCGTCGAGCTCCTTGAGCTTCGTGACGGCGGCGTCCGGGTCGGACTGCAGGTTCGCGGCCTCGGACTGGACGCCCTGGGCGGCGGACTTGACGGTCTTCTCGAACTGCGTGCACTGCTCGGCCTTGGACGGCCCGGTCGAGCAACCGGCGAGCAGCGTGAGCGCGAGGCCGGCGGTGGCCAGCGCGATGAGCTTCTTGGGCATGGTGGAGAGTCCCCCTCGATCTGTCCGCACTCCCCCGGATGAGGTGCAGATCCGTCATCGAGCGTACAGGGAACATCCACAGGGAGACCGGCCGGGTTGTGGGCGATCGGCACCCGGCCGGAGGCGAGTGGCGCGTACCGTCGAGGGCATGCGAGCCATCACGTTCGACGACGCTTCCATGTCCGTCACCGACCTGCCCGACCCGGAACCCGGTGCGGGCGAGGTCCTGATCGAGGTCGCCGCGGCCGGCGTCAACAACGCCGACCTGCAGCAGCGCGCGGGGAACTACCCGCCGCCGCCCGGGGCGTCGGAGCTCCTCGGGCTCGAGGTCTCCGGCACGGTGCGGGCCGTCGGTGCGGGCGTCACGACCGTGGCGGTGGGCGACCGGGTGTGCGCACTGCTCTCCGGCGGCGGGTACGCGGCACTCGTGGTCGCGCCGGTCACCCAGGTGCTGCCGGTCCCCGAGGGCGTCGACCTGGTCGAGGCGGCCGGGCTGCCCGAGGCCGCCTGCACCGTCCATTCCAACATCGGCATGCTCGCCGGGCTCCGACCGGGGCAGACGCTCCTGGTCCACGGCGGTACGGGCGGCATGGGCTCACACGCGGTGCTGTGGGCCAAGGCCCTCGGTGCGACGGTGATCGCGACGAGCGGCGGCGACCGCAAGGTCGCCGCGTCCCGTGACCTCGGCGCCGACCTGGTGGTCGACCACCGCACGGAGGACTTCGTGGAACGCGTCATGGCGTTCACCGACGGTGTCGGCGTCGACGTGGTGCTCGACGTCGTCGGTCCGTCCTACCTGGAGCGGAACCTGCAGGCCCTCGCCCCGAACGGGCACATCGCGGTCATCGCCTCGGGCAGCGGCCGCACCGCCGAGCTCGACTTCGGGGTGCTGATGCGGAAGCGCGCGACGATCAGCGGCACGACCCTGCGCGCGCGGCCGCTCGCTGAGAAGGCCGCCATCGTCGAGGCGGTCCGCTACAACGTCTGGCCGCTGGTCGCCGCCGGCCGGGTGCGCCCGGTCATCGACTCGGTGCTGCCCCTGGCCGAGGTCGAGGAGGCCCACCGCCGCGTGCGCGACGGCGAGGTGATCGGCAAGGTGCTGCTGACGCCCTAGGCGTGCACGCGGGCGAGGAATTCGACGAGCGCCGGGTGCTGCGGGTGGTCGAGGACGTCGGCGGGGGAACCCTGCTCGACGACCTCGCCGCGGTGCAGGAACACGATCCGGTCGGCGACGTTCCGCGCGAAGTGCATCTCGTGCGTCGTCATCAGGATCGTCGAACCCTGCCGCTTCAGCTCGGTGACCAGGTCGAGCACCTCGCCGACGAGCTGCGGGTCGAGGGCGCTCGTGACCTCGTCGAGCAGCAGGAGTTCCGGGTCCGACGCGATCGCCCGGACGATCGCGACGCGCTGCTGCTGCCCACCGGACAGGCGGTCGGGGTACGCATCGGCGAACGAAGCGAGGCCGATCCGGTCGAGCAGCCGGCGCGCGGTGTCCTCGGCCTGGGCCCGTCCGATGCCGTGCACCTGGCGGGAGGCGAGCGTGACGTTGTCGAGCACGCTCATGTGCGGGAACAGGTTGAACTGCTGGAACACCACGCCGATGCGCGCTCGCACGGCGTCGACGGCGACGCGCGGGTCGGCGATGTCCGTGCCCTGCAGCAGGATCTCGCCGTCGTCGATGCCCTCGAGCAGGTTGACCGTCTTGAGCAGCGTCGACTTGCCGGAGCCCGAGGCCCCGATGACGCAGATGACCTGGTGGCGGTGGACCGTCAGGTCGATCCCGCGCAGGACCTCGTGCTCGCCGAAGGCCTTGCGCAACCCGCGCAGTTCGAGGACCGCGGCGTCCGTGCCGGACGCACCACGGGCCTCCAGGCCGGCCTCGCTCATACGGTCCCTCCGATCTGCTCGCGCCGCTGCTGGCGACGCGCGATCGCGTCCGTGACGCGGATCAGCGGCAGGCTGATCACCACGAACAGCAGCCCGGCGACGAAGTACGGCGTGAAGTTGTAGGTCTCGGCCTGCGCGATCTGGGCGGAGCGGACCGCGTCGACGGCCCCGAGGATCGACACCAGACCGACGTCCTTCTGCATCGACACGAAGTCGTTCATGAGCGCCGGGGTGACCTTGCGGATCGCCTGCGGCAGCACCACGAGCCGCAGCGTCTTGGCGTGCGAGAGTCCGAGCGACCGGGCGGCCAGGCGCTGGGAGGGGTGCACGGCCTCCATGCCGGCCCGGAGCACCTCGGCGATGTACGACGAGTAGGTCAGGGTGATCGCGATCGTGCCCCAGACCTCGGCGGGGAGCCGCGGGAACACCCCGAGCCCGGGGATGCCGTAGCCGACCAGGTAGAGCACGATGATGAGCGGCAGACCGCGGAACAGGTCCGTGTAGCCGGTCGCGAGCATCCGCAGCGGGAAGAACACCGGGTTGCGCAGGCCGCGGACGACCGCGAGCAGCGTGCCGAACACGGCGACGCCGATGGCGCTGAAGAACAGGATCCGGACGTTCAGCCAGAGGCCCAGCAGGATGTCCGGGAACGTGTCGACCGCGGTCTGCGGGTCGAAGAACGACTGCTGCACCGCCGCCCAGCCGGGGGTGTTCACGACGCCGAAGTACACGACGGCGAGCACGACCAGGGTGGAGACGACCGACACCACGACCGAGCGACGGCCACGCTGGCGGCGGTAGAGCCGACGCTCGAGCTCGACCTGGCTCGGCGCGGGTGCGGCGACCGGGGTGCCGGCCCCTGCTGGCAGGGTCATCCGGTTACTTCAGGACCGGCGTGCCGGTCTCCGACGACAGCCACTTGGTCTGCAGGTCCTGCAGGGTGCCGTCGTCGTCGAGGGTCTTCAGGGCCTTGTCGACCTTGCTCGTCAGCTCCGAGTCCTTCGGCAGGACGAAGCCGAACTGGTCGCCCTTGCCGTCGTCGGGGAACTGTGCGGACACGGTGCCGTCGTCGACCTGGGCCGAGGCCATGTAGAACGCCGTCGGCAGGTCGGTGACGATCGCGTCGATCTGCCCGGACTTGAGTGCGAGCACGGCGTCGTCGTTGGAGTTGAACACCTGCGGCGTGACCCCGAGGACGTCCTTGACGCTCGCGATGCTCGTCGAACCGGTCGCGACGCCGATCGCGTCCTGCTTGAGGGCAGCGATCGTGGTGTCGCCGGCGGCCTTCGACCCGGAGGTCGTCACGACCGCCTGGGTCGTCGTGTAGTAGGCGCTCGACATGTCGACGGCCTTCTTGCGCTTCGCGTCGATCGAGAACTGCTGGACGTTGAGGTCCCAGTCCTTCGGGCCCGGCGCGATGGCGCTGTCGAAGGTGCTGCGCTTCCACACGACGTCGGACTTGCTGTAGCCCATCTCCTTCGCGACCGCGTAGGCCACGGCGGACTCGAAGCCCTTGCCGGACTGCGGCTTGTTGTCCTCGACCCAGGGCGAGTACGCCGGGTCACCGGTGGCGATCGTGAGCTTGCCGTCGGTCACGGTGCCGTCGGCGTTGCTGCTGCCCCCGGCGGAGCAGGCCGACAGGGCGAGGGCGGCGACCGCGGCGGTGGCGACGGCGAGGGTGAAGCGGAGGTGACGGGTCACGGTCGGGCCTTCGTGCGAGGGGGGTGGGGGCAGGTCGAAGTGTACTTCGCAGTGGGATACCAACGCGACTCCGGGCGGCCCTGGCGACCTGGTCTCGTGTCACACACCAGTCGACGGGTCGGGACCGGGCTGGTAATCTGGCGACGCAGGCTGAACCGGGCGCATGCTCGGCTGAGGTCTGAGATCAAGGGGCGTCCCAGCACGGGGCGCCCCCTTTCTGTTTCCAGACGCCCCCGAACGCCGTCACGGCCAGACGACGACGGCGTCGCGCCGTGCGTTCGTCACCTCGGTGCGCCAGACGGGTCGCAGCTCGTCCCACATCGTCTCGTCGCAGACGCTGCCGGTCTTCGTGCCGGGCGCCTGGAACCGCCTGAACCCTGCGTACGCGACCAGGTCGGCCGCCTGGACGAAGTACGACGACCCCGAGTCACGAGGGACCGGATCCTCGACGAGCAGCGGCGCACTGACGCGAGAACCGCCCGGCGCGAAGCTGTGCCGACGGAAGCGCCGGTGGATAGCGCGGACCGTCGCGTCGTCGCCCGCGTCGTGCACCAGGATGATCGGCTTGCCGGATTGCTCGGACCGGATCCGCAGACGCTGGAGCAGGTAGGTCCACGCTCGGTCCTCGGGCCGGTAGTCCATCGGCCGGGCTTCCTTGTCGATCACCACCGCGAAGACCCCCGATGCCACGACGGTCAGCGCACCGAGCGACCTCCGGAACACGTCACGCCGCTGGCCGTCTCCGAGCCCGAGGTCACGCAGGTCTCCTCGCCCACGCAGCAGCACGTTCGCCTTGAGCTCATGGCGCAGGAGGATGCCGTAGGTGTCACGGATCTCACGACGGACCCCAGTCAGCCAGTCGAGCCGATCGGTCCAGTCACCGCCCGGGACGAGCACGCACCCCAGTGTGTAGGTACGAGTCGCGCCCGGAGACGCAGCCGGGTCACCCTTGTCTCCGGTCTCGTCCACGTACGCGAACTCGAACGGCGCGTCGAGCGCCGCGCGAGCGAGGGCAGGGACGCGACCGGACTCCATCCAGCCAACATACCAATGTGGTACGTCAGTCGGCCATCGTGAAGTCGTCGAACGAGAAGCCCGGCGACACCAGGCAGCTCAGCAGCACCTCGCCGTCGCCCGGGATCGTCCGCTGCCACACCCCGCCGCGCACGAACGCCTGCGCATCGTTCACCCGGTCGCGCCCGGCGTCCGGGCCGAGGGTGATCGTCGCACCGGGCTCGGGGACGTCACCGTCACCGCCGAGCTGCAGGTCGACGGTGTCCGGCCCGTGCCACATCCAGATCTCGTCGCTCGTGACCCGGTGCCAGGCGGAGGCCTCGCCCGGGGGCAGCAGGAAGTGGATCAGGGTGGCGGCCGGACGGTCCCCCGCGGGGGTGGTGACCGTCGCCGGCGAGGTCCAGGTGCGGACGTACCAGCCACCCTCGGGGTGCGGTTCCATGCCGAGGGCGATCGCGCGCTTCGGCACGTCGAGCCACTCGATGAGCTCACCGGTGACGGTTCGGCGTGCGGCCATCCCGGGGCGGGGTGCGGACTCGGTCATCGTTCCTCCTGGTGCGGTGTGGGGACGTCCATGTGCGGGGAAGCCGGTTCGGTGACGACGCCCGCCGCGGCGCGGACCACGCCACGGATCACGGTGGCGGCCGCCCGCCCGGCGCCGTCCTCGACGAGCTCGGCGAGCGCGTCCGGCACGGTCCGGGCATCGACGTCGAAGACCGCCAGGTCGGCGCGCGCCCCGACGGCGAGGTGCCCGATGCGGTCCGGCCCGACGGCGAGGCCCATCGCGTGCGCACCACCGAGGGTCGCCGCCGCGAGCAGCCGCTCGTGCAGGTCACGGTGCCCGTAGCCCTGGGCACGAGCGATGCGGTGGAGCGCGGTGACGTCGGCCATCAGGTCGAGGGACGGCGACGACGACAGGGAGTCGGTGCCGATCGCGATCGGGCTGCCCTCGCGCAGGTAGTCGGCGACGGGCGGCGGGTCGAGGCCGATGACGGCGTTGGAGCGGGGGCACAGCGCCACCGCGGTGCCACGGGCACGCAGGAGCGCCCGGTCGGCGGCGGTCATGTACACCCCGTGGGCGATGTGGCAGTCCGGACCGAGCACGCCGAGGCGGTCGACGAACGCGGTGGCACTCGCGCCGAAGCCCAGGGCTCGCAGCGCCCGGAACGAGGGCACGTTCGCCAGGTGCCAGTCGTTCCCGTGGCCGACGCCGTCGACCCCGTCGAGCCCGGGGACCGGACCGAGGGCGGTGCGCTCCCCCTCGAACGCCGCTTCACCGAGGTGCAGGTGCAGTCGCAGACCGCGCTGCCGCACGATGTCGGGGAGCTCGAGCAGCGGGGCAACCTCGAGCGAGTACGGCGCGTGCGGGGACAGGCCGGCTCCGGGCGTCATGGGGATCCGGTCGAGTTCGTCGAGCACCTGGTCGCGACCGTGCGACTGCCAGGCGTCGTTCTCCCAGTCCATCACCTCCCAGTACGCGATGCCGCCGAGGCCGGCGTCCTGCAGAGCGGTCGAGGCCTCGATGTCGGTGACGATGTCCGCGATGCTCGTGACGCCGGCCAGGATCGACGCCCGTGCACCGTCCGCGGCTTCGGCCCGCCAGTCGTGCGGTTCGGCGTAGTCGACGTTGAACGCTGCGGCCCAGTCCTCGAATCCGCTGTACTGCTCTCGGCCGACACTGGCCATGCCGGTGTACTGGAGGTGCGAGTGCGCGTTCACGAGTCCGGGCAGGAGCGCCCCCCGCCACTGCCGCTCGGTGAAGGTCGCGCCGGACCCGGTGAGCTGGTCGATGACCCACGACCGGTCTCCGACGTGCAGGATCCGGCCGTCCTGCACGGCGACCGAACCGTCCGCGATCGGTGGTGCGGTCATCGGGACGACGACGCGCGCCGAGTGCACCGTGACCGGCTGCTGTCGGGCGCTCACGACGGGGCTCCGAAACGGTGCGTCCGGACGTCCGGCTCGCGGTCCGCCGGGTGTTCAGGGGGAAGGCCGGGAGGCCCGACGTGCGTTCCGAACGCGGCGAGCGCCGTGCGGGCGGTCACGTCGTCGACCGCGGGGTCGATCGGCACGACGGCACGCTCCAGCTCGTCGCCGCGCTCCAGGAGCATCCGGACGGCGCCGAGCTGCACGGCGAACGACAGGTCCATGATCTCGACCGGGTTGCCCTCGGCCGCGGTGATGTTGATGCAGCCACCGTCGTCGAGCACGATCGGCCCACCGTCGGACCCGGGGAACACGAACCGCTCGGCCTTCGGGCCCACGTTCCGTCGCTCGGCCCCGGCGGCGAGCGCGTCGTCGACGGCGATCTCCTGGTCGACCCCACCGGCGACGGCGAGGACCGCACCGTCCGCGCAGGCACGGAGCACCTCGAGGTCGATCGTGTCCGGCACCCCGGTGGCGCTCATCACGAGGTCGGCGTCGCGCACCGCCTCGACGAGCGGGGCCACGGCGTACCCGGCGAACCGCGCCTGCAGGGCGCGGACCGGGTTGGTCTCGGCGACCGTCACCCGGAACCCGAGGGCGGTGAGCACCAGGGCGACCCCCTCGCCGACGTGCCCGAACCCGGCGACGACCGCCGCGCCTCCCGGCATCACCCGGTGCGTGCCGGACGCGAGCCCGTCGACCAGGTCGAGCACCGCGAACACCGTCGACTGCCCGGTGCCGTACCGGTTGTCGAAGAACGTCTTGGTGCGGGCGTCGTTCACCGCGATCACGGGGATGCCGAGCTCGCCTCGCGCCGCGAGTACACGCAGGGGCCGCAGGCCGCTCGTGGTCTCCTCGGCGGCGCCGAGCATCGTCGGCAGCAGGTCGGGGCGTTCCTGGTGGGCGAGCCGGATGACGTGCGAGCCGTCGTCGAGCAGGATGTGCGGCGCGGTGTCGAGCATCGCGAGGGCCAGCTGCTTCTGCTCCGGAAGCGTCGCCGTGCTGCTGGCGAACACCGTCAGGCCGGCGGACCGCAGTGCCTCGGCGACGGCGTCGTCGGTCTCGTCGGCGTGGGCGTAGACGACGACCTCGGCGCCGGCGTCACGGAGGAGCAGGCTCAGTACCGCCGTCTTGGGCTCGAGGAACATCGCGACGCCGATGCGGGTGCCGCGCAGGAGTCCACCGTCGCGGAGTTCCGCGGCGACCGACCGGGCGACCGGCATGGAACGCCGTGCCCAGCGCAGGCGGGCGTCCGCTGCGGGGTCGTCCTCGGGGTCGCGGCCGGTGGACACCAGGAAGACGTCGTCGGAGAGCATCGGGACGGCGAGGACGCCGGGGCGGGCGGGCGTGACAGGGCCGAAGGCGTCCTCGTCGACGGCGGGCAGGTACCGGCCGGCGTCGATGACGATCAGGGTCGCCCCGCGCGGGCGGTCGGCGGCCTGCTCGACCGCGGGGGTCGATTCCTCGGGCGTGCCGAGACACCAGAGCTGGTCGACCAGGTCGGACGGGTGCTGCCGGGGCTGCCCGGACTGCTGGTGCGGCCGGTGCGGCCGCTCGTGCGGCTGCTCGGCCTCGTGCGGCTGCTCGGCCTCGCTCGCGCCGAGGGCGGTCAGCAGGCGCCGGAGTGCGTCGGCGTCACGGGGGTCGCCGCCGACGATGCGGAACCGGCGTGCGGCGTCGAGCAGGTTGGTCGCTGCGGCGAAGCGCCGGACGGCCGCCGAGGCCCATGCGAGCGTCTCGGCGTCGGGTGCTGGCGGCATGTGCCAATCGTAGGGCGACCGGCGGTGGCGACCGGGCTCATCGCAGGTGGCCGGGGCCGGGCGTCGTACCCCAGCCCTCGGGTGCCGGCTCGGCCGGGGTCCGCCCGCGGTGGTGGCGGAGCACACCGACGAGCACGGCCACCCCGATCAGGCTCACGATCGCGAGCCCGATCACGTAGACGGTCGTCACGATCCCGCCGACCGCCGCGGGGACCATGCCGTACTGCGCGGCCGAGAACGGGACCCCGGACACGACGAACGCGATCAACGTCGCGATGGTGCCGTTCGCGTCCCACAGCCCGTGCAGCACCGAGACCACCACGTACGCGACGATCGGCGGCCACGACCAGTGGAAACGGGCACGCCCGGTGGCCGCACCGAAGAGCACCGCACCGAGGATCGCGGTCCAGAGCACGTGCCCGACCGGCGCCAGCACCGCGCGGACCACCTCGGTCTGCAGCAGCGACGCCAGGTCGATCCCCCGGGCCGTGATCGCCGCGTTGAAGGCGTAGCCGGCGGACTCGAACGCGGCGAACCCGGCACCGATCGTCGCGCCGAGCAGCGCACCCTGCCTCGCCGTCTTCGGGCGGACGCGCCACCCCACGACGACGAGCAGGACGCCCTTCACGAACTCCTCGACGAAACCGACGACCAGGTACAGGCCGGCGCCCTGCTCCAGGTCGGCTTCGAGCAGGGACGCCCCGAGCACGCCGAGGATCCCGCCGACGAAGAACGCGGTCACCAGCTGCATCGTGCTGACCGTCCCCGTGACGCGCTCGATCACGAACAGCACGACGGTGAACGGCACGAGGAAGCTGCCGAGCAGGATGATCGTCGGCACGAGGTTCGTGTTCTGCGTCGAGACCGTGACGACGATCGTGACGACCCACAGCACGAAGCCGACGAGCAGGGTCTTCCACCACCAGCCGTGCCGGTGGTGCGGGTGCGCGACGGGGGTGTCCCAGGACAGGCTCATGGGCACATCGTGCTCCGGCGGGGGCGAGGAGCGTCACGGGAATGTCCGGGACCGCGCCGACGTACTCTCTGCACATGAGCGAAGCGACGACTGCCCCCGACCGCGTGACCATGTTCGGCGCCGACTGGTGCCGCGACTGCCGTCGGTCCAAGGCACTGCTCGACACCCTCGGCGTGGACTACGAGTACGTCGACGTGGAGCAGGACCTGTCCGCTGCGGACCGCGCCGAGGCGATCAGCGGCCGGAAGAACATCCCCGTCGTGGTGCTGCCGAACGGCAAGCACTTCGTCGAGCCGTCGGACGCCGAGCTGCGGGCCGAGCTCGAGGCTTCCGGCGTCGTCTGAGCGGCGCCGGCCGTCGCGGCGGCACCGACGACACCGACGCCCCCGGGCGGACATCGGATGAATCGGGCATCATGAGCGCGTGATCATCGACGCTCACCACCACCTCTGGGACCCCGCCGACCGGCCGTACCCCTGGATGGGCGACTCGGTCTCCCCGCTCCGCCGCCGGTTCGACGTGGAGGACCTCCGCGCCGCGGCCCGGAGCACCGACGTCGCCCGGACGATCGTCGTGCAGGCCGTGCACGATCCCGGCGAGACCGCGTGGCTCCTCGAGCAGCCCGAACCGGTCGTCGGGGTCGTCGGCTGGGTGGACCTGACCGCCCCGGACGTCGTCGACCGGGTCGCCGCCCTCATCGCGGGACCCGGTGGCGACCGACTGGCCGGCAACCGCCTCGTCGGCAACCGCCTCGTCGGCATCCGGCACCAGGCGCAGGACGAACCGGACCCGGACTGGCTCGCCCGGCCCGAGGTCGTCCGCGGGGTCCGTGCGGTGGCCGCCGCCGGTCTGGTGTTCGACGTGCTCGTCCGAGCGCGTGAGCACCGCGCTGCCCTCGCGCTGCTCGACGCCGTGCCCGAGGGATCGTTCGTCCTCGACCACGCCGGCAAACCCGACATCGCGGGCGGGGACCCCGGGTGGGCGGCCCGGATCGACGACTTCGCCGCACGGCCGAACGTGGCCTGCAAGGTGTCCGGACTGTTCACCGAGGCCGGACCGGAGTGGCGACGGCAGCCCGTCGACCGGTACGTCCGTGCGGTGGTCGAGCGGTTCGGCCCGGAGCGGTCGCTGTTCGGGTCGGACTGGCCAGTCTCGACGCTCGCCACGACCTACGACGACGTGGTGCGGCGGACCACCGACGCGCTGGCCGACCTGACCCCGGACGAACGGCAGTCGGTGCTGAGCGGGACGGCGGAGCGCACGTACCTGCATGGGAGGACCCTCAGCACCCGCGACCTTGTCGGCAACCCGGCGCAGACATAGGATGTCTCTGGTTGCGCCGGTGCAGCCGGAGAGCGAGGAACGATGCAGTTCGCACGACTCGGCCCCGCGGGCGGCGAGATCCCCGTCGCGGTCGACACCGACGGCGAGGTCCTCGACCTCCGCCCGATCACGACCGACAACGGCGGGGCCTTCCTGGCGTCCGACCCGGTCGCCCGCGTCCGGCACGCGCGCAGCGCCGGGGACCTCCGAGCGCTGCCCTACGCCGAGAGCCTCCGCCGCGGTGCACCGGTGGCCCGCCCCGGCAAGGTCGTCTGCATCGGCCTGAACTACCGCGACCACGCCGCCGAGACCGGCGCCGAGATCCCGACCGAGCCGATCGTGTTCATGAAGGACCCGATGACGGTGATCGGCCCGGACGACGAGGTCCTGATCCCCCGCGGCAGTGAGAAGACCGACTGGGAGATCGAACTCGCCGTCGTCATCGGGCAGACCGCCCGCTACTGCGACTCCGACGAGGCCGCGAGCGCCTGCATCGCCGGCTACGCCATCGCCAACGACGTCTCCGAACGGGCATTCCAGCTCGAGCGCGGCGGGCAGTGGGACAAGGGGAAGTCCTGCGAGACGTTCAACCCGCTCGGCCCGTGGCTGGTCACCCCCGACCAGGTCGACCCGGCGGCGCTCGCACTCCGGCTCACCGTCAACGGCGAGGTGCGGCAGGACGGCACCACCGCCGACATGATCTTCCGACCCGTCGAGATCGTCCGGTACCTGTCGCAGTTCATGGTGCTGTACCCGGGCGACGTCATCAGCACCGGCACCCCGGCCGGGGTCGCCCTGGCCGGACACGCGCCGTACCTGCAGCCCGGCGACGTGGTCGAGCTCACCGCCGACGGGCTCGGCTCCCAGCGCCAGACAGTGGGAGCAGCCTGATGACCGACACCACCGACCAGACCGGCACGACCGGGACGCCCGGCACCCACGCGGGGCTCCGCGCGATCGTCACCGGCGGCGCCTCCGGCATCGGCGCGGCCATCGCGACCGCACTGCAGGAGCGCGGCGCAGCGGTCGCCGTGCTCGACCTGCAACCGTCCGCCGCCGACGGACTCGTCTCCGTCACCTGCGACGTGTCGTCCGACGAGTCCGTCCGTGCCGCCGTCGCGTCGGCCGTCGACCAGCTCGGCGGTCTCGACGTGCTCGTCAACAACGCCGGCATCGGCGCCCAGGGGACGGTCGAGGACAACACCGACGACGAGTGGCGCCGCGTGTACGAGGTCAACGTACTCGGCGCCGTGCGCCTGTCCCGCGCCGCACTCCCCCA
This sequence comes from Curtobacterium sp. MCPF17_021, assembly GCF_003234605.2. Taxonomy (NCBI): domain Bacteria; kingdom Bacillati; phylum Actinomycetota; class Actinomycetes; order Micrococcales; family Microbacteriaceae; genus Curtobacterium; species Curtobacterium sp. MCPF17_021. Next base: position 3,292,644 of record NZ_CP126252.1, read on the forward strand.
CCTCCGAGCGTCGGACAGCGCGAGCATCGTCAACACGTGCTCCGTCGCGGCCACGGCCGGACTGCCCCAGCGGGCGCTCTACTCCGCCACGAAGGGGGCGATCTCCGCGCTCACCCGCGCGATGGCCGCCGACCACGTCCGCGAGGGCATCCGCGTCAACGCCGTCAACCCGGGCACCGCGGACACCCCGTGGATCGCGCGACTCCTGTCGTCCGCGGACGACCCGGCCGCCGAACGCGCCGCGCTCGAGGCACGCCAGCCGCACGGACGCCTGGTGCAGGCGGCGGAGGTCGCCGAGGCGGTCGCCTACCTGACGAGCCCGCTCGCCCGGTCGACGACGGGCGTCGAGCTGGCGGTCGACGGCGGGATGCAGGCACTCCGGCTGCGGCCGGCCTGATGGTCGTCCCGCGGCTCCGCCGCACCGGCCTGGAGGCCCGTCCCGGGTATCGTCGGGACGTCCCGTCGCGCACGCGGCCGGGTCCACAGGAGGTGGTGACGTGGCGTCGTTGACCGACGATGCGATCGCACGCATCCAGCAGATGATCGTTAGCGGTGAGCTCCAACCCGGCCAGCGCCTCCCGCCCGAGAAGGAACTGAGCGAGTCGCTCGGACTGTCCCGCAACAGCCTCCGTGAAGCGGTGAAGGCGCTCGAACTGATCCGCGTGCTCGACGTCCGACGGGGCGACGGCACCTACGTGACGTCGCTCGAACCGGGCGTCCTGCTCGAGGCGGTGTCGTTCGTCGTCGACATGCACCACGACCGGTCGCTCGTCGACCTGCTCGAGGTGCGCCGCATCCTGGAACCGGCGTCCGCCGTCCTGGCGACGGCCCGCGCCACGGAGCAGCAGATCGACGAGCTCGCGACCCTGATGCAGTCCGTCGGCGAGGACACCGGCGTCGAGGACCTCGTCGCCCACGACCTGCTGTTCCACTCGACCATCGCGGGCATCGGCGGCAACCAGTACCTGTCCGGGCTGCTCGACGCGCTGTCGAGCAAGACGGTGCGGGTGCGGGTGTGGCGCGGACTGACGCAGAACGGGTCGGTGCAGCGCACGCTCGACGAGCACGCGGCCATCGTCGACGCCATCCGGCGCCGGGATCCGCAGCTCGTACAGGCCCTCGTGGTGTCCCACGTCGAGGGTGTCGAGCGCTGGTTGCGGCGCTCCCTGGACTGAACCCGAGACAGATTGAACGCATCCTACGTCGATGGCAAGGGCTCAACGAAGCTCACTTCGGCTCCCTACGCCCCCTGGCCTTGCGCAGCGCCACACGTCGATTCTCGCCGCTCCCACGCCGCACTCGATTGCGAGCGTCAATCTCGATATGATCGCCCTCCAAAAGACACGCAGAGAGGCGCCCGTCTTGACCGAATACACGTTCCAAGAGCTTTCCCCTCATGACTTCGAGAGGCTCGTCGCCGACCTGATGGCAAAGAGGTGGGGCCAGCCTACGGAAACGTTTCCGGCAGGAAAAGATGGCGGCATCGACGTTCGACTCCTCTCAGCGGGAGGTAATCGGTACGTCCAGTGCAAGCACTCCCCGGGAAAACTACATGGAGACATTTCCGCAGCGCTGGAAAAGGAAGCAGCGAAGATTTCAGGTAAGGATCTTCGCGAGTATTGGCTAGCAACCAGCGCAAAAATAACGAACGAAGCGAAGGCAAAAATTGCTATCACGTTCGCTAAGCAGAAGTTAACACCCGAACACATCCTTGGCGTCAACGATCTAAATGCAGCCATTCGCAATGCGCCCAAAATTGAGCAAGCGCACACCAAATTGTACCTCTCAAGCCTCGTTGTCTTGAACAGAATCCTCAATAATGCCGATGTATCGAAACAGCGGATCAAGTTTCAAGAAATCCTAGACGATCGCAGTCTCTTCGTGGAACACCACGCTTACGCTGCAATACGAAAAATGCTGGACGAGAAGCATGCGGTGATCATTAGCGGTGCTCCTGGCGTCGGAAAATCCACCGTAGCAAACATGATCGGAGTGCGGTTCCTCGACGAAGAGTGGGAAGTTTGGCTTGTCGACTCAGCCGAAACCATATACCGGAACCACAGAGAAGACGCAAAGCAACTTTTCATCTACGACGACTTCTTGGGACAGACTTCCCTAACGGAGAAGCTCGGCCGCAATGAAGATAGCGAGCTTTCGCGCCTCATTGCCAACTTCAAGAAGTCAGATAATCATCGACTCATCTTGACCACTCGCGAGTACATATTCGCGCAAGCAACCCAAACATATTCCCGACTGAGTTCCCGCCAGTTCGATCACAGCAAGTTCATGGTGGAAGTGAAAAGTTATTCACTCTTCGAACGAGCCCTCATACTTTACAATCACATCCACTATTCATCGCTTCCCAACGAGGCGCGATTGCGCGTTGCCGAATCCCGGGTCCACCTTCGCATTCTGAATCACCAGAACTATAATCCGCGAATGCTTCGAATGCTCGTCGAGGGGGCCGAGACGTCACGAGTCGGTTCGAATATCGACCAATACATCATAAATGGACTCGACAAACCTCACGAGCTGTGGCAAGAGGTAATTGAGGTTCACCTCTCCGGGTTCGCAAGGGATCTACTCGAGATCATGGCGACACTTCCGCCGGAGATCAGTGACGACGATCTCTTTGACGCAGCGATGCGGTATGAACCCTATAAAAGCAGCTCCATCGACCCACACAATTTCCACCGATCGATCGATGTCCTCGAAAAGGTGTTTGTGAAATCGCGCTCGGGTGGCGCCCGCTTGCACCTTTCCCTAACCAATCCCACCGTCCGAGATTTTCTTGCCGAACGCATAGTCGCAAACCCGCAGGGCTTCCGACGTCATCTCCAAGCAACACAAAGCGTCTCGGGCATCAACGCAATGCTCGGGTGGATGGATTCTCGAGACTTGGTCGGGGCGCTCAGCTGGGACGAAATGAGCTCAAACCAGCGCGCCGGGGCATTTGAAGCCGTAAAATCCTCCGTCGATCACCTTCTGGATGTGATCCAGGCATCCTGTTCGTCTTATGTGCCTTCTCCGCACCGTGTACTCGGCTTCGTTCCGACCGGCCCCCTCGGAACGCTAAATCTTCTGATCAACGTTGCGCTACAAGAGTCTGCGCTATCCGCGACTGTCGCCGAAGCGACAACTGCGCGTATCGATGTCCTCGTTCCAGATTCAAAAGCGAATGTCCGAGAAGTCATAGGAATATTCAAGAGAGCAGCCTCCCTTTTGACTCATGATCAAAAGACCACGTGGGCGACTACTGTTCTTGGGGAGGTCGGTTCATCCAAGGAGCCAGAGTTCTCGAAGGCTTTCGCTCGCTTTGAGGTTGCTGCTCTTCTTGGGGAAGCGGTAATCGAACGCCAGGAGGTGGTCGATCGGTTGGGGGCGCTACTATCCGGTGCTGTTTCGTCCGGAGATCCTGACGACGGTTGGGAAGCAATTAACGCCGCAGAGCAGACCAAGCAGCGGATTGAGATGCCTGAGGAGATGTCCGAGATGTACGACCAGCTTATGGAGATGCATTGGGAGCCGGATTACGATGACGATGATTACGAGGGAGGAGCCGAAGCCCCATTCGATGGGGGTGCGGACGAAGTTGGTAGTTTGTTCGCGTCGCTCTGACTCGGCGCGGAACGCGCACCAGCGATCGAACTTTTCCTGAGCTTTCCTTGCAATATTGCTGCGTATCGCCAAACACGAGTGAGCAATACGGTCGTCGCTCCGACACCGCCAACGGCTCACGTCGGGGGTGTCGAGCGCTGGTTGCGGCGCTCCCTCGACTGAACCCGACAATCCTCCCAGGAACCTCGGAGTTGTGTCGGTCCTCGGCCCTGACTCCGGCAACCATGCCGCGGCAACCGCACCCACGAGGAGGACACCGTGCTCGGTCTCATCATCAGCTTGATCATCATCGGACTCATCGCCGGCGCTCTCGCCCGGCTCATCATCCCCGGCAAGCAGAACATCGGCATCCTCATGACGATCGTCCTGGGCATCGTCGGCTCGTTCGTCGGCGGGTTCCTCGGCTACCTGATCTTCAACCACGACGGGAACGACGGCTTCTTCCAGCCCGCCGGCATCATCGGCTCGATCATCGGCGCCATCATCGTGCTGTTCATCTACACGCGCGTCGCCGGCCGCGGTTCGCGCCGCTAGGCACCACGCTGCCGGTCCGACCGGCGCACCACCGAAGTCACCCCGAACCACGCAGACGCGTGGTTCGGGGTGACTTTCGTCGTACGTGGCGTCACATCGCGAGCAGGCCCGCTGCACGCAGGTCGTCCCAGAGCGCCTCGGGCACGACGGCGGCGGCCCGGGTGACGTTCGAGCGCACCTGGTCGGCGGACTGCACCCCGAGGGCGATCGCCGCGACCGCCGGGGCCCGACGCGGGAACGCCAGCGCGGCTTCGGGCAGCGTGACCCCGTGGCGCTCGCAGACGTCGGCGATGGAATTCGCCCGCGCGAGCAGCTGCGCGGAGGCCTCGGCGTAGTCGTAGGTCGCACCCGCCGAAGGGCGCTCCTGCCCGAGCAGCCCCGAGTTGTAGACCCCGACCGCCACGACCGCGACGCCCAGCGACGCGCACCGGTCGACGAGCGCCGACGCCGGTTGCTCGAGCAGGGTGTACCGCCCGGCGAGCATGACGACGTCGCAGAGCCCGGTGTCGACGGCCGCCGACAGCGCCTCGACGGAGTTCGACCCGACGCCGATCGCGCGTACCAGGCCCTCGTCACGGAGCTCGGCGAGCGTCGGCAGCGCCTGGGTCAGACCGTCAGTGAGTGAGTACACGTCCGGGTCGTGCAGGTAGGCGACGTCGACGTGGTCGAGCCCGAGGCGGCCGAGCGACTCGTCGAGCGAGCGCCGCACGCCCGACGGCGACGGGTCCCACTGCCGCACGGTGTCGTCCGGCACCGCGAAGCCCCCGGACGCCAGGTCGTCGCCGTCACCGCGCCCGGGCACGAGCACCCGCCCGACCTTCGTCGACACGAGGAACTCCGTCCGGGGGCGTCCGGCGAGCGCCGCACCGAGCCGCCGTTCGGACAGGCCCAGGCCGTAGTGCGGGGCGGTGTCGAACCCGCGGACGCCGGCGTCCCACGCGGCGTCAACCGTGGCGCGGGCGTCGTCGTCGGACACCGGACGGAGCAGGTTGCCGATGCCGGCCCCGCCGAACCAGAACGGACCGCGGTCGAGGTCCAGGTCGAGGTCGAGGGCCGTCACGGGTCCACCCGGTCCGCGTGGTGCACCTGGTCCGCCAGCGACCAGACCCGCGGGACCCCGTCGTCGTCGCCCGAGTAGTCGTCGTCCGCCTCGAGCAGCGGGTTGATCGTCTCCTGCCACTCGGCGTTGACCGGGTCGTCGGCGAGCGCCCGGCGCATCGCCCGGTGGTCCTCGACCTCGATCAGGTGGACCAGGTCGAGCCCGTCCCGCCAGATCGTCCAGTCGTGCACGCCGGCCTCGCGCAGTCGCGCCGCAAGCGCGGGCGGGACCGAGGCGTGCACGGTGTCGTACGCCGCCTCGTTCCCGGCCCGCAGTCGCGTCCGCGTCAGGATCCGCTGCATCAGTCGCGCAGGAACAGCTCGACGACGGGCACGGCGACGTCGGGCCGCACGATCGGCAGCGTCAGGGTGAGCGTGCCGGCGGGCTGACCGCCGAGCCCGGTGTTCTGCGCCCGGGTGCCCGGCGGGATCTCGCGGAAGTGGATCTCCGATGCGTCGTTGAGCAGCTGCGCGTACGCCACCCGGCCGGCGAGGTCGGGCAGGTGCACGTGCTCGAAGGGCCAGGCGAACAGGTGCAGGTACAGGCGGTTGCCGTTCTGCGTGTAGACGGTGTTCCGCGGGGCGACGAACCGCGACGGCCCCGCCCCGTACACCGAGCGAGCGTGCTGGTGCATCCACGTCCCGATGCCGTCGAGTGTCTGCCGCGAGACCCCGTCGAACTCGCCGCGACCGGTCGGGCCGATGTTGAGCAGCATGTTCCCGTTGTTCGAGACGCCGTCGACGAGCATGCGGACGAGCAGGTCGACCGGCTTCAGGTTCAGGTTGTCGCGGTCGTAGCCCCACGAGCCGTTCAGCGTCTGGCAGGCCTCCCACGGCACCGGGACGCCGTCGACCTCCATCGGCTTGTCGGGCTGGTACTGCTCGGGGGTGACCAGGTCACCGGGGATGTCGAGCCGGTCGTTCACGATGATGCCGGGCTGCAGCCGCTTCGTCAGCGCCATGAGCTCCTCGGACCCCCACTCGTCCCGGCCCTTGCCGCCCCAGATGTCCTCGTGGTCGTTGTCCCGGTACGAGAAGTCGTAGAACAGGTAGTCGATCTGCCCGTAGTCGGTGAGCAGCTCCTCGACCTGACCGTGGAGGTACTCGCGGTAGCGCGACATGTCGCGGCCCTCGTTGAACGCCTCGATCTCCTCCGGTGAGTCGTCGCGCCGGGGGTGCACGCCGTCGACGGTGAAGTCCGGGTGGTGCCAGTCGATGAGCGAGTGGTAGAAGCCGACCCGCAGCCCCTCGGCACGGACGGCGTCGACGAACTCGCGCACGATGTCGCGGCCGAACGGGGTGTTCGTGGACTTGTAGTCGGTCAGGGCGGTGTCCCACAGGCAGAAGCCCTCGTGGTGCTTCGTGGTGAGGACGACGTACTTCATCCCCGCCTGCCGTGCCCGACGTGCCCAGTCCGCGGCGTCGAACAGGTCCGGGTCGAAGTGGTCGGAGTACTTCTGGTAGTCCTCGTCGGTGATCCGTTCGCGGTTCTTCACCCACTCGTGCCGTGCCGGCAGGGCGTACAGCCCCCAGTGGATGAACATGCCGAACCGGTCGTGGGAGAACCACGCGGGGAACCCCGCGGAGTCGGTCGCGGTCTGCGGCTCGGCAGGTGCGGTGATGGTCATGAGGCCAGTGTTCCTTTCAGTGGAGGGCGAGGGGGGACGGTCGGCGATGTCACCGGCCGCCGAGACCGCTGGTGACGATCCCCTTGACGAGGTGCTTCTGGAGCAGGATCAGCAGGACCACCGTGGGCAGCATCGAGATCACCGACGCCGCCATCACGAGGTTCCACTCGGAGCCCTGCTGCCCGAAGAACTGCTGCAGGCCGAGCGGGATGGTGCCACGGGCCTCGACGTCGTTGACGATGACGAGCGGCCAGAGGAACGAGTTCCAGTACGCGATGAACGAGAACACGGCGAGGACCGCCATCGTCGGTCGGGCCAGCGGGAGCATCACCGAGAAGAACGTCCGGATTGCTCCGGCTCCGTCCACCCGGGCGGCGTCGTCGAGCTCCTGCGGCACGGTGAGGAAGAACTGCCGCACCAGGAACGCGCCGAGTGCCGTGAACGCCCACGGGATGATGAGTGCCTGGAACGTGTCGACCCACCCGAAGCCCTGCATCATCACGTACATCGGGATGACGAGGACGTCCTGCGGGATCATCAGCGTCGCCAGGAACAGGACGAACACCGTGTTCCGGCCGCGCCACCGCAGTCGCGAGAACGCGTAGCCGGACAGCACCGCGACGGCGACGTTGATCGCCGTGCCGGCCGCGGCGACGAAGACACCGTTCAGGATGAACCGGGCGAACGGCAGGTACGTGAACGCCTGTGCGTAGTTGCCCCACTCGATGGACGAGCCCCAGAGCGTCGGCGGGGTCGTGAACACGTCGGCCGACGGCTTCAGACTCGTCGCCACCATGTAGATGAGCGGCGAGACGAACAGCAGGGCCACCAGGCAGAGCAGCACGTAGCCCACCGCGTGGCGCACCCGGCCGGTCTGCCGGTGCGTGCGGGGCAGCGCCCGCGGGTTGATCGTCCGGTTGGACGAGGTCAGCTCACTCATAGTGCACCCACCGCTTCTGTCCGAGGAACTGGATGGCCGTGATGCCGAGGATGATGACGAACAGCACCCACGCCCCGGCCGATGCGAGTCCGAGCTGCTGGGTCTGGAACCCCGTGTTGTAGATGTACTGCACCAGGGTCTCGGTGGCGGTGCCGGGTCCGCCCTTCGTCAGGACGAACGGCTGCACGAACACCTGGAACGAGGTGATCAGGGTCATCATCGTCGCGAAGAAGATCGACGGCGAGATGAGCGGGAACTTGATCCGCCAGAACATCTGCCAGGCGTTCGCCCCGTCGAGCTGCGCAGCCTCGATCTGGTTCTCCGGCACCGAGTCGAGCGCCGCCGAGAAGATCAGCATGTTGTAGCCGAACCCCTGCCAGACGCTCATCGCGACGACGGCGAGCATGGCCCAGTTGTCGTCGGCCAGGAAGTTCGGGGCGTTCACGCCGACGGTCGACTGCAGCGTCGCGTCGATGGCACCGCCCGGCTGGTACAGCATCCGCCAGACGACGACGTTCGCGACGATCGGCGTGATGGTCGGGATGAAGAACAGCACGCGGAAGACGTGCCGGTGGCGGATCTTCGGCGTGAGCCAGGCCGCGAGTCCGAGGGACACGACCAGGTTGAGCGGCACGTAGAGCACGACGAACAGCACGGTGTTCAGCGTCACGGTGCGGAAGATCGGGTCGGAGAACAGCTGCGCGTAGTTCGACAGGCCGGCCCACGAGCGTTCGCCGAGCATCGGCCAGTTCATGAAGCTCACGACGAGCGACGCGAGGATCGGGAACGCCGTGAACACGACGAGGCCGATCGAGTGCGGAGCGGCGAAGGCGGCGCCCCACCAGGAGCGGCGGCCGAGCTCGGCGTCGGCGCCGCTGTCCTTCCGGCGCGGAGCTGCGCCGGTCGCGACCGCGACCGCGGGGGCGGGCAGCGCCGCCTCGGCGGGTGGGTCCTGGATGGTGGTCATGCGACGACCTCCTCGTCGTTCGCGCGGTCCTGGTCAGGGGATGGGACAGGCCGGGAGGCGCGGGGCGGGGTCCACCCGCGCCTTCCGTCCGTCAGGGGGTGACGCCCGTCACTGCGAGCCGAGCTGGCTCGCGATGGACGACATCGTCTCCTTGCCGGAGGTCTGTCCGTTCACCGCCTGCAGGGCGTACTGCGCGAAGAGCTGGTTGAGCTGGTCGCTCTGCTTGTTGCCGGGCAACGGGGTGGCGTTCTCGAGCCCGGTCTTCAGGGCGTCCTCGACCCCGTCGATGCCGGCGTTGTCGTACCAGGCCTGCTGCGCCGCGGTGCGTGCCGGGAAGGCGCGACCCTGCTCGGCGAGCGAGGTGAGCGTGGCCTCGTTCGTCATCGTGGTGATGGCCTTGAACGCCTGCTCGGGGTACTTGCACTGCTTCGAGATGCCGAAGCCCGACCCGGCGGCGAACGAGCTGGGGCCGTCCGTTCCCGAGGGGATCGTCGTGATGCCGAGGTCGAACTTGACCTTGGCCTTCTGGCTGATGATCGACCAGGGGCCGTCGCTGTACATCGCCACGTCACCGGACACGAACGCGTTGTCGTCGGTGGAACCGTCGGTGCTCGCCTGCGTGGCGTAGCCGTCCTTCACCAGACCGCCGATCCAGTCGAGCCCCTCGGCGAACTCCGCGTTCGAGGCGTCGAGCGTGCCGTCCTCGTCGATGACCCGACCGCCGTTGTAGCCGAGGACCATCGACTCGAGGGGGATGTCCTCGACGCTCGTGCCCCAGATCGGCGTGCCCGCGGCCTTGAGCTCCTTCGCAGCGTCCTCGAACTCGTCGACCGTCCAGCCCGGCTTCGGCTCGTCGACGCCCGCCTTCTCGAAGATGTCCTTGTTGTAGAACATGACCATGGGGCCGGTGTCGTACGGCAGCCCGTAGAGCTTGCCGTCGACCTTCATGCCGTCGAGCCCGGTCTGGTCGTACTCACCCAGGTCGAGGTCGGCCTGCTTCGCCATGTCGTCGATCGGCACGAGCACGTCCGTGTAGTTCGCGGCGCGGAGCGACTGGATGCTCACGATGCAGGGTGCGGTGCCGGTGGACAGCTGGGTGCGGAGCTTGGTCCAGTAGTCGTTGAAGGGTGAGCCCTGGATCGAGACGTCCACGTCGTCGTCGGTCTTGACCGTGTCGGCGACCTTCTGCCACGCGGCCTTGTCCTCCTTCCCGGCGATCCACATGGCCCAGGTGAGGGAGTCCTTCGACTGGCCGTCGCTGGCGTTGCTGCCAGCGGAACAGCCGGTGAGCACGAGCACGGCAGCTGCTGCTGCCGCCAGCCCGGCGGTGCGTCGTCGTTGCATCGGTGTCTCCACTTCGTCGTGGTGATGGGGTGTGCGGTGGGGTTTCAGGCGACCCGGACGGCGTCCGGGACACGATCGGGATCGGACTCGGCCCAGACCGGGCCGTCCGGGAACGCGTGGGTGGTCAGGGTGTCGGCGAGCATCTCGGTGCCGGCGCCGGGCGTGGTCGGCGGCCAGTAGCGGCCGTCGTGGACGTCGACCGGTGTCACGAAGTGCTCGTGCAGGTGGTCGACGAACTCGATGCACCGGGTGTCGAGGTCACCGGTCAGGGCGACCGCGTCGAACATCGACAGGTGCTGCACCGCCTCGCACAGGCCGACGCCGCCGGCGTGTGGGCACACACGGACGCCGTGCTTGGCGGCGAGGAGCAGGATCGCCAGGTTCTCGTTCACCCCGGCGACCCGGGTGGCGTCGATCTGCAGCACCGACATCGACCCGGCCTGGATCAGCTGCTTCGCGATCACCCGGTTCGCCATGTGCTCCCCCGTCGCGACCGGGATCGGGGCGATGCGCCGGGCGATCTCGGCGTGGGCGAGGATGTCGTCCGGGCTCGTCGGCTCCTCGACCCACGCGACGTCGAAGGGGCGGAGCCGGTCGATCCACGCCACGGCCTCGTCGACGTCCCAGCGCTGGTTCGCGTCGATCGCGATCCGGACGTCCGGGCCGACGGTGGCGCGGGCGATGCCCATCCGTCGGACGTCCTCGTCGACGTCGCCGCCGACCTTCAGCTTGATCTGGGTGAACCCGTCGTCCACGGCTTCCCGGCACAGCCGCGCGAGCTTCTCGTCGTCGTAGCCGAGCCAGCCCGGGGTCGTCGTGTAGGCACGGTAGCCCTCACGCTCCAGGCGCGCTCGACGTTCGGCACGCATCGGTTCGGCGGCGCGGAACAGTTCGAGCGCCTCGGCCGGGGTGATCGCGTCGGTCAGGTACCGGAAGTCCACCAGGTCGACGAGCTCCTCGGGTCGCAGGTCGGCGAGCAGGGCCCACAGCGGCTGCCCCGCACGCTTCGCCCGCAGGTCCCACAGGGCGTTCACGACGGCGCCGATCGCCATGTGCATGACGCCCTTCTCCGGCCCGAGCCACCGCAGCTGCGAGTCGTGCACCATCGCGCGCCAGGTACCGCCCATGTCGGCCAGGACCGCCTCGGCATCGGCGCCGACGACGTGCCCACGGAGGGCTGCGATCGCCGACTCCTGCACCTCGTTGCCGCGGCCGATGGTGAAGACGAAGCCGGTGCCGACCAGGCCGTCGAGCGCGTCGGTGGTGAGCTCGACGTAGGCAGCGGAGTAGTCGGGTGCGGGGTTCATGGCGTCGGACCCGTCGTGCTCCCGCGAGGTCGGGAACCGGATGTCGTGCACGTGCAGACCGGTGATGCGGCTCATCTGTGTCTCCTGCCGTCCGGTCTCCGTCGACCGAACGGTGCAATCAAAACATCCGATGTCTTGTGCGTCAAGAGCCTTGTTCTTGCCGTTATGGCGAAAGTGGTCGCCCAACCGTCCGATGACTGCGGACCGACGGTGTGGACACGACAACGGCCTGGAGGCGCGGTGCGGGTCGGACCCGCACCGCGCCTCCAGGCCGTGGCCGCCCCGCGCCGGGGGCGACGCGATGGTCACGCTGGTCAGGCGGTGGCGAGCCGCCCCATCTCGCCGACGACCGCGCGCAGCCGCGCAGCCAGTTCGTCGCGGGAGCCGTCCGCCGATCGGTGGGCGGACTCGATCACGGCGGCCATCACGAGGGTGGTCGCGGTCCGCGCGGTGTCCTCGTCGACGCGCTCGGCCGCGACCGCCAGCACGGTCTGCCGCGCGTGCGCCATCCACTGCATCATCGCCGGGACCATCTCGGGGCGGGCTCGGACGAGCTCCTTCATGCGCCGGCGGTCCTGCGGCAGGGTGACCGTGTGCGCGACGAGGTCGCAGAGGTCCGACACGAGCGGACCCGTGGCACCGAGGAACGCTGCGCACGCCGTGTCCGGGACCGTCGTCGCCGGCAATCCGAGGGCTGCTTCGGCCTTCGACGGGAAGTAGTTGAAGAACGTCCGCGGGGAGACCCCGGCGTCCGCGCAGATCTGCTCGACCGTCACCCCGGCGAGCCCGTGGTCGGTGACCAGGGCGAGTGCCGACCGGTGGATGGCGGACCGGGTCTGCTGCTTCTTGCGCTCCCGCAGGCCGCAGTCGCTCGCGACGAGGTCCTCGGTGCTGGTGGTCTGGTGCACGTGCTGCGCTCCGTCCTGTTCTCGGGTCCGTGCGACGCCGGGCCTCCGCGTCGTGTGACGGGGAGGCCCGGCGTGGTTCAGACCTGCGACCGACCGCCCTGGACGGGGATCGAACCGGTGACCGGGGCGGTGGGCGAGCCCATCGTGTCCGCGGCCCGCACGGCCTGCGCCTCGAGGTCGTCGGCGGTGCCGGCGTCGTCCGCCTGTTCCTGCAGGGCCGAGCTCTTGCGGAGCGGCGGCGCCTTGAAGAAGAAGCTCAGGACGAACGCGAGCAGGATCACCGCGAAGCCGACCCAGTAGACGGTCACGGCCGAGGCGTTGAACCCGGACATGAACGGCCGGGTCAGGGCCGAGTCCGCACCGTTGAGGTACGACGTGTCGCTCGTCTCGGCGTTCGAGTCGCTCGAGTCGTTCGCGCCCTTGTCGATCTGCTTCGACAGCTCCGGTGCGAGCTGGTCCACCCAGTAGGTGCGCTGCCCCGAGTCCGACCAGTCGACGACGAGCCGGCCGTCCTGCACGCTCGCGTGCGCCTTGTCGGCGGCGGCGGTGAGCGCCTGCTGCTGCACGGCGTCGGGAGCCCCGGCGGTGGCCTGGGTCACCTGGTCGGTGGCGGTGTCGAGGCCGGACTGCACCTGCTGCTGGAGCGGGGTGACGATCGGGTTCCAGATCTGGTCCATGACGCCCTGGTTCGCCTTCGCGCTGGCGATCTTCGGGTCGAGCGCCGCGCTGAGGGCGGGCTTCAGGTTCGACTCGTCCGCTGTGGCGTGCAGGATGTTCGTCGGCATGAGCGAGAACAGGACGGACAGCAGGACGGCGGTACCGAGCGTGCCACCGATCTGGCGGAAGAACGTGGCGGACGACGTCGCCACACCCATGTCGCGCGGCTGCACCGCGTTCTGGGAGGCCAGGGTGATGCTCTGCATGAGCTGGCCGAGCCCGAGACCGATGAGGAACATGCCGATCATCAGGAACCACAGCGGCTTGTCGATCGTCATGAAGGTCAGGACGACGTAGCCGAGCGACACCAGGGCCGTGCCGATGACCGGGAAGATCCGGTACCGGCCGGTGCGGGCCACGATCTGCCCCGAAGCGATCGAGGCGATCATCAGGCCACCGATCATCGGCAGCGTCGCGAACCCGGACTCGGTCGGCGTCAGGCCGGTCACGATCTGCAGGTACAGCGGAATGGTGAGCATCGCGCCGAACATCGCGAAGCCGACCAGGAAGCCCAGGATGGTCGCCATCGAGAAGGTGCTCGAGCGGAAGAGCTTGAGCGGGATGATCGCGTCGTCCTGCATGCGGGTCTCGATCACCAGGAAGGCGACGAGGCCGAGCGCACCGATGACGTAGCAGGCGATCGCGCTGGCCGAACCCCAGCCCCACGTGCGGCCCTGCTCCGCGACGAGGAGCAGCGGCGCGAGCGTGACGATGACCGAGGTCGCGCCCCACCAGTCGATGCGCGGCTTGGCCTTGGCCTCGCCGAACTTCGGCAGGTGCAGGAACGCGATCACCATGAGGAGCGCGGCGACGCCGATCGGCACGTTGATCAGGAACACCCAGCGCCAGCCGGTGATGCCGACGATCGAGCTCGCGCCGGCGAACAGGCCACCGATCAGCGGGCCGATCACGGACGAGATGCCGAAGACCGCCAGGAAGTAGCCCTGGTACTTCGCGCGCTCGCGGGGCGCGAGGATGTCGCCCATGATCGCGAGCGGGAGCGACATCAGCGCACCGGCACCGATGCCCTGGAACGCGCGGAAGGCGGCGAGCATGGTCATCGACGTCGACAGGGTCGAGAGCAGCGACCCGAGGATGAAGACCGCGATGCCGAAGATGTAGAGCGGGCGACGGCCGAAGATGTCGGAGAGCTTGCCGTAGATGGGCGTGGTGATGGTCGACGCGATCAGGTAGGCCGTCGTGACCCAGGCCTGCTGGTCGAGGCCGTGCAGGTCGTCGCCGATCGTGCGGATCGCGGTGCCGACGATGGTCTGGTCGAGGGACGACAGGAACATGCCCGCCATCAGGCCGTAGATGACGAGCAGGATCTGGCGGTGCGACATGATCGGCTTGCCCGGCGTGCTCGCCGGGGAGTCCTGTCGTCCGCGCGACACCTCAACGGGTGCGGTGGCAGTGGACATGCGGAGTTCCTCACAGGGGATGTGGCGTGGTGGTCGTCGGCCTGGTCGGGACCCCGAACGGGTGTCAACCTTGCAGGCTCTGCAACTTTACACCGCAAGCACCTTTGCTGCCAACGCAAAGTTGCCGAGCGTGCACGTTCGTGTACGGGTTCTCAGGGTGGCCCGGGGGACGCGTCTGTCCAGGGAGCGCAGCACACCGGAGCGTACGGTCCACCGCATGACTGATGAGCACCGCAGCCCGCGTCCCGAAGACGACGCCGCGCGCCTCGGTCTCGTCGTCGTCGGAGAAGCAGCAGCCCTGCAGTCCGGCGACGAGGCGGCACTGGACGCGAGCGAGCAGAACATCCGCGACACGATCGATGAACTGGTCGACGAGCCCCTGACCCCGCGGCAGGAGGAGGTCGTCGAGCGACTCGCCGCGGCCGGCGGCACCCTGACCGCCGGACTCAGCGGTGCCCTCGCTGCCCAGAGCGGTCGCAGCGTCGACGACGTGCTCGAGGGTGCGGCCCGCAGTGTCGTGTGGCAGCAGCGGCTCGCGGGCGAGCGTGAGGACGCCGGTGCTCAGCAGCGCGACCCGCAGAACGAGAACGGGCACGACGAGGGCTGATCCCCCGTCGCGCCCGCTGCAGGCACCCGCTCGGTTACTCGGCCGGTTCGACCTGCGGCACCGACTGCTCGCGCACGACGGCACGGGCAGCGGCCTGACCCGTCGTGGTGCTCTTCACGATGTCGCTCAGGGTGAACCCGGCGGTGGCACCGAGCAGCGCATCGACCTCGCTGAACTGGCTGACGACGCTCTTCGACAGTGCACCGGCGCCGTCGGAGGACACCACGGTGAGCGTGTCGATGTTGCTCATCGGAGCAGCGAGCTCGCGGGCGATGCTCGGCAGTGTCTCGATGGCCTTGACCCGCAGGACGGCCTCGGAGTGCTGGGCGAGCGCGTCGGCCTGCGCCTTGGTCGCATCGGCCTCGGCCTGGCCCTTCGCACGGATCGCGTCGGCGGCGGCTTCACCCTCGGCGCGTGAGGCGTCGGCGGCGAGCTTGCGGGCATCCGCCTCGGCCTTCGCCTCGGCCGCGACGGCCTCGGCGGAGATCCGGCGGGCCTCGGCCTGGGCGCGGGCGGTCTCGACCTGGGCCCCAGCAGCGGCTTCGGCCTCGACGCGGGTCTTGCGCGCCTGGGCCTCGGCGACCGCAGAGACCTCGGACTCGAGCTCGGCACGGCGCAGCTCGGCACGCTTCTGCGCGGTGATCTGCTCCTGCTCGACGACGCCCTGGGACGCACGCGCCTGGGCGAGCGGGCCGGCGGCAGCGGCTTCGGCGGACGCACGGTCAGCGTCGAGCTGCAGCGCGGCACGGCGGATGGCCAGGGTGTTCTCGGCCTCGGCGATCGCCTGGTCGGCGGTGGCGCGGGCTTCTCGCGCTTCGCGGTCGGCCTGGGCCTCGGCGTTCTCGGCCTCGAGTCGCACGCGTGCACGCTCGGCACGACCGAGGTCGCTGATGTACTCGTTGCGGTCCGAGATGCCCTTGATCTCGAACGAGTCGACGTCGAGACCCTGGCTGTGCAGGGCGTCCTGCGCGACGGTGAGGACCGCGACGGTGAGCTGGTCGCGGTTCCGGATGATCGTCGAGACGTCGGTCGCGCCGATCGAGGCACGGAGCGAGCCGGACAGGACCTCGCGCGCGAAGTCGTCGATCTTCTTCTCCTGGCCGAGGAACCGCTGCGCTGCCGCCCGGATGGACGCGTCGGCCTCGCCCACCTTGACGAGCGCCACGGCCTCGACGTCGATGGTGACGCCGCGGGAGTCCTGCGCGTTGACGTTGATGTCGATCGCACGCGAGCTGAGCGACAGCTTCGCGACCTTCTCGAAGAAGGGGCGGACGAGCACGCCGGCGCCGAGCACGACCTTGATGCCGGACTCGACGGTCTCGGTGCCGTCGGCGTTCTTGACCTTGCGGGAGCGCTTGCCGGTGATGATGAGCGCTTCGTCGGCACCGGCGTTGCGGTACACGACCTTGGCGTAGATCAGCGCGATCACGGCGAGGACGATGATCCCCACGATGATCAGCGGGACGGCTCCGAGCGCGAACAGGACTTCCATGACTCCCCCTCCGGACCAGGCGCCAGCCTGGATTCCGCATCTGTTGTTCCGTTGGCTCCCATCCTAGGAGCGCGCGCGGACAGCCGGAGCGCTCAGGGAAGGGTTGGGGACAACAGGCGGGAGGCGCGGTGCAGGATCACCTGCACCGCGCCTCCAGGCCGGGGTAGCGTCAGCGCCTACGCGCCCGCACGCCACCAGTCGTCGAAGGGCGTCGCCGGCACCTGGCGCTTGTGCTCCGTCGCGCGGTAGCGCGACTCGATCGCCTCGGCGACGTCGACCGGCACGTCGTGGCCCTGCAGGTACGCGTCGATCTCGGCGTAGGTGAGTCCGAGGTTCGCCTCGTCGGTCTGCCCGGGCAACTCGTCGAGCAGGTCGGCGGTGGGCGCCTTCTCGTACAGGCGGGCGGGTGCGCCGAGGTGCTCGAGCAGCTGCCGCCCCTGGCTCTTCGACAGCCCGGTGAGCGGGGTGAGGTCGACGCCGCCGTCGCCGTACTTGGTGAAGAAGCCCGTGACGGCCTCGGCCGCGTGGTCCGTGCCGACCACCAGCAGGCCGCGCTGCCCGGCGATCGCGTACTGGGCGACCATGCGCATGCGCGCCTTGACGTTGCCCTTCACGAAGTCGCTCAGCTCGACGCCCGAGGCCGCGGTGTCCTGCATGACCCCGTCGACCCCGTGCTCGATGTTCACGGTGACGCCCGGGTCGGCCGCGATGAACCGCAGGGCGAGCTGGGCGTCGTCCTCGTCGGCCTGCACGCGGTAGGGCATGCGGACGGTCGTGAACTCGGCCGGGTGCCCCTCGGCACGGAGCGACTCGACCGCGAGCTGGGTCAGGCGGCCGGCCAGGGTGGAGTCCTGCCCGCCGCTGATGGCGAGGAGGTACCCCTTCGCCTCGGTCGTCAGCAGGTAGTCGCGCAGGAACCCGACACGACGGGCGACCTCCTGCTCCGGGTCGATGGTCGGCTGGACGTTGAGGTCCGCTGCGATGGCGGCTTGGAGTTCACGCACCACCCCAGTATCACGCCGATCCGGCTCCGTGGACCGGCGGGTTCCCGAAGACGTCGGTCGGATCGACCGGGAGGTCCCGGGGCGGCGGTGACCCGATCACCACCGCCCCGGGGATCCGCGACGACCCGAACGCGTCGCGGACCCGGTGAGGCGGACGCCGGTACCCGCCGGCGCCCGTCCTGGTCAGGCGCGACGAACTCGTCGCGCCGGGATCGCGGTGGGTGGTCCGTGGTGTGGCACGGTGCCTCCTCCTCCGACGGGGTCTCCGCCGCTGATCCGCCCCCGGTGGTGAGCCGGAGGATGTGGGGCCCGTCGAACGGGCCGAGGGCGGCTGGTGAGGCCGCTTGCTGTGGAAGGTACCAGGATGCGAGCAGGGCTCGACACCCCCGTTGTGGGGTCACGACTCAAACTGCTTTGGTTGACAGTTCGATGGCTAACAGTTAGAGTCCTGATCATGCAGGCATCGGACTTCACGACACCGCTCCAGCTCATGCGGTGGATCGGATGGGCACAGCGTAAGGGCGCCGAGGAGTGGGTCCGTGAGCGCGACCTCACCCACGAGCAGTCCTTCGTGCTCGGGTACCTGCAGGAACACCCCGGCGCCATCCAGCGGGACGTCGCCGAGGCCACCCGGACCAGCGCGGCCAGCGTCTCGAGTCTCCTGCAGGGGCTCGAGCGGCGTGGCCTGATCGAACGACGACCGGACGCCACGAACGGGCGGACGAAGACGGTGCACGCCACCCAGGCGGGCATCGACCTCATCGCCGGGTTCACCGACGCGATGGTCGCCCTCGACGACTCCCTGCTCGCACCCCTCGACGAGGACGAACGCGACACCCTGCGGCGACTGCTGCAGAAGGTGACCGCGGAACTCGCGCCGCCGACCCGCTAGCCGCACCACCGCACCACCCGCGCCACCCGCACCAGCGCACCACCCGCGCCACCGCACCGACCCGTTCCACGCACCACGCGCCTCCCGGCCGGATCCGCTGGCGCGCCCTCGCGACCCCGCGATCCCGCGCCTTCCCGACCCGCGACCCTGCGATCCCGCGACCCCCTCGGTCGCGCGCTCCTCCTGCCGTGCCGGCGTCCGTCGGCGCGCCCACCGCCATGCCCGGAAGGGAACCGTCATGTCCTCCACCACCACCACCGCTGCGGCGACGAACCGCTGGTACCTCTCCGCTGCCCCGATCGCCCGAGCCCTGGTGCACCTGTGCGTGCCGATGGCCGCCGCGATGGTCGTCAGCGCCCTGTACAACGTCATCAACGCGGGCTTCATCGGCGCCCAGCACGACACGTCCCTGCTCGCCGCGATCACCTTCGGCACGCCGCTGCTCGGCCTCGTGATGGCCGTGGGCGGCGTGTTCGGCGTCGG
The DNA here is from genome assembly GCF_003234605.2 of Curtobacterium sp. MCPF17_021. Classification (NCBI taxonomy): domain Bacteria; kingdom Bacillati; phylum Actinomycetota; class Actinomycetes; order Micrococcales; family Microbacteriaceae; genus Curtobacterium; species Curtobacterium sp. MCPF17_021. The sequence continues at coordinate 3,311,604 of NZ_CP126252.1, forward strand.
CGGCAGCGCGTTGATGTCCCGGTTGCTCGGCGCCTCGGAACACGATCCCGACAAGGCGCGGGACATCAAGCACGTCGCCTCGTTCGCCCTGTGGGGAGCCGTCGTGACCGGAGCCGTGCTCGGCGTCGTCGGGCTCCTGCTGCTCCGCCCGCTCGTCGCCGTCCTCGGTGCCGACGCGGCAGCGGTCCCCGCCACGAGCGAGTACGTCGCCGTGATGCTCGCGTTCGTCCCCGTCCTCGCCGCGTCCTTCGCGCTCGAGCAGATCATCCGCTCCGAGGGTGCCGCGCGGCAGGCGATGATCGGCCTGGTCCTGTCCACGGTCGGCAACCTGGTGTTCGACGTCCTGTTCATCCTGGGGCTGCACTGGGGTGTCGGCGGCGCCGCACTCGCGGTGGGCCTGGCCAACGTGGTCTCGATCGCCTACTGGGTGACGTGGCTGCAGCGGAACAGCGAGAACGTCAGCTTCGCGCCGAAGTGGTTCACCCTGCGGGCGGACATCCTGAAGCCCGTGTTCGGCATCGGCGTCGGCGAGCTGCTGCAGTCCGCGTTCCTCATCGTCACGACACTCGTCCTCAACAACCTCGCCGCCGCCTACGGTGACGACCCGCTGGCAGCGATGGGCGTCGCGGTCCGCATCGCCCAGGTGCCGGAGTTCCTGGTGATGGGCGTGACCATCGGTGTGCTGCCGCTGCTCGCCTACGCGTTCGGAGCGGGTGACGCCGATCGACTCCGCTCCGGCCTGCGCGCTGCGGCCCTGACCGTCGGCGGCATCGTGCTCGTCTTCTCCGGCACCGTGTTCGTGTTCCGCGAGCAGGTCTTCACGATCTTCTCCGGTGACCACTCCGTGCTCGCGATCGGCATGACGATCCTGACGGCACAGCTCGTCGCCGCCGTCGTCAACGGGTTCACGGGGCTGCTCACCTCGCTGTTCCAGGCGACCGGGATGGTCATGCCCGCGATGGTGCTGTCGATGGCGCAGGGCGTGCTGTTCATCCCGATCGTGATCGCCGGCAACGTGTGGTTCGGGCTCGCCGGGATCATCTGGGCGCTCACCGTCACCGAGGGCATCGTGTTCGCCGCCGCGATCGTCCTCTGGCTGGCGACGCGGGGCCGCATCGCCCGAGGCCTGGCCGAGGGCAGCGCGGCACGCGCCGACGCCGCGCTGGAGGTCGCTCCCGTGGCGTGAGGCGCGTCGCCCCCGGCGTCACGCACCACGTGCGGACGGGAGGCCCGGTGCCGGTCCGGCACCGGGCCTCCCGTCCGCACGTGGTCACGTTCCGTGCGCCGCGTGCGCTTCGTGGGCTCGCTGCGTGTGTGCGCTTCGTGAGCAGGAACGGTCGGGTGCGTGCGTGCGTGCGACCCGACCGTTCCTGCTCACGAAGTGCGCTGGCGCCGCTGCCGCCGCGCGCGCTACGCGCTGCGGCCGCGCCGCAGCAGCAACACGACGACCGCGCCGGCCACCAGGACGGCCCCGGCGCCGAGGCCGATCCACACGCCCGGCGCGATGCCCGGCGACGAGGACGGAGCACCGTCCGAGGCTCCGGTGGCCGTCGCGGTGGCACTCGACGTCGGAGCGGTGCTCGCCGTCGGGGTCGGGGTGACGCTCGCGCTCGGGGTCGACACGGGCGCTGCGGCCCGGTACTCGAACGCGAGCGTGCCCTCGATCGGGTGGCCGTCCGGCGACACGTACCGCCAGAGCACCGTGTAGCGGCCCTGGTCGAGGTCGACCGCGCGGCGCATGGTCGTTCCGGAGACCGTCACGTCACCCCTGGCGACGTCGGCACCGGAAGCGTCCGTCACCTGGATCCGGAGTCCGGCGTCGAGGCCGGCGAGCGGTGCCTCGGAGAAGGTCAGGTCGACGGACTCGAGCGGTTCGGTGACGACCGCCCCGTCCGCCGGGGTACTGCTGGTCAGGGCCGAGTGGGCCGACGCGGGCTGGACACCGACGAGCGTCAGCAGTCCCGCCGCGACGATCGCCAGTGCCGCCGCCGTGGTTCGGGCTGTGCGCATGCGCAGACTCTACCGACGGTCGAGCGGCAGCCCGCTGGGGGTCAGAGCTGCTCGCCGAGGAAGTCCGCGTAGGTGGGCTCGTAGCGCGCTTCGCTGACGCTGACGAGCTGGTGGCCGGTTCCTTCGAGGCGTTCGGCGACGAGGGCGGCGAGGTCCTCGGGCGAACGGAGGCCGTGGCGGTGCCAGGCGTTCTGGATGGTGGCGGTCATGGCGACCAGCCCTTCGTCGAGATGATGCGCATCTCGGATCCGTCCGGGTCGACCCGCTGTGCCAGACCTCACAGATCGTGAGGAGCATCGTGACGACGAGTCCCTGATGACTGACCCGGTACCTCCACGCTAGGTGTTGGAAGGCGTCGCGTCGAACGCAGTGCGCTTCTCGGCCGACCGGTCGACGGCGGACGGGAGGCCCGGTGCCAGCTGGCACCGGGCCTCCCGTCATCAGGGGTCGCGCCCAGGGCGCGGGTCTGCTCGATCAGTCGGTGCCGGAGTCGAAGGCCGCGCCCTCGGAGGCGAGGTCCGTGCGACGACCCATCGCGTCCTCGGCGTCGGAGGCGACGATCGCACCGCCGAGGATCTCCTCGGCCTCGCCCGCCTCGAGCTCGCCGACGAGCTCGGCCGTCGCGCCACCGATGAGGCCCGCGGCCGCGTACTGCTCGAGCCGCGAACGGGAGTCCGCGATGTCGAGGTTGCGCATGGTGAGCTGGCCGATGCGGTCGTCCGGGCCGAAGGCGGCGTCGCCGACGCGCTCCATCGACAGCTTGTCCGGGTGGTACGACAGCGCGGGGCCCGTGGTGTCGAGGATCGTGTAGTCGTCGCCGCGACGCAGGCGCAGCGTGACCTCGCCGGTGACGGCGGAGGCGACCCAGCGCTGCAGCGACTCGCGGAGCATGAGGGACTGCGGGTCGAGCCAGCGGCCCTCGTACATCAGGCGACCGAGACGGCGGCCCTCGTTGTGGTACGAGGCGACCGTGTCCTCGTTGTGGATCGCGTTGAGCAGGCGCTCGTAGGCGATGTGCAGCAGCGCCATGCCCGGAGCCTCGTAGATGCCACGGCTCTTCGCCTCGATGATGCGGTTCTCGATCTGGTCGGACGCACCCAGGCCGTGGCGGCCACCGATGGCGTTCGCCTCGTAGACCAGGGCGACCGCGTCGGTGTGCTCGACGCCGTTGATCGCAACGGGGCGACCGGCCTCGAACCGGACGCTGACGATCTCGGTCGCGACCTCGACGTCGTCACGCCAGGCGGCGACACCCATGATCGGCTCGACGATGTCCAGGCCGCTCGACAGCTCTTCGAGGCTCTTCGCCTCGTGCGTCGCGCCCCAGATGTTCGCGTCGGTCGAGTACGCCTTCTCGGTGGAGTCGCGGTACGGGAACCCGCGGGCGACGAGCCACTCGCTCATCTCCTTGCGGCCGCCGAGCTCCTCGACGAACTCGGAGTCGAGCCACGGCTTGTAGACGCGCAGGCGCGGGTTGGCCATCAGGCCGTAGCGGTAGAACCGCTCGATGTCGTTGCCCTTGTAGGTGGAGCCGTCGCCCCAGATGTCGACACCGTCTTCCTTCATCGCGCGGACGAGCATCGTGCCCGTCACCGCGCGGCCGAGCGGCGTCGTGTTGAAGTACGTCTTGCCGCCGGAGCGGATGTGGAACGCACCGGTCTGCAGGGCGACCAAGCCCTCTTCGACCAGGGCGCTCTTCGCGTCGACCAGTCGGGCGATCTCCGCGCCGTACTCGTGGGCGCGGCTCGGGACGGCGTCGATGTCCGGCTCGTCGTACTGGCCGATGTCGGCCGTGTACGTGCAGGGGATCGCTCCCTTCTCGCGCATCCAGGCAACGGCGCAGGAGGTGTCGAGACCCCCTGAGAACGCGATGCCGACTCGTTCGCCGACGGGGAGACTGCTCAGGACCTTGGACACGGGGTCAATCGTACGGGGCCAGCGGGCTCGACTACCGTCCGGGGCGACGGTTGTGGAGAACTGGACCTGCCACAACCCGGAACCGATCCAGGGCGACCGGACAATACAGGGCATGAACCAGATCACGGGGGACCGGTCCGACTGGGCGCTGGGCGTCGCCGGGGACGGCCGTGCGGTCGGTCGGCTCTTCGACCGGCATGCGGCGCGACTTCGTCGTCACGTCCGAGCGCTCGTCCCGACGCCGGACGACGCCGACGACGTGGTCGCCGTGGTGTTCCTCAAAGCCTGGCGGAAGCGGGACCACGTCCGTTTCGTCGACGACTCGATGCTGCCGTGGCTCCTCGTCACGGCGACCAACACGGCACACAACCTGACGCGGTCGTCTCGGCGCCACCGCTCGTTCCTCGGCAGGTTCCCGGTCGACGATCCGAGGGGTTGAGCGAGCGTGAAGCCGCGAAGGTCCTCGGCGTCCCACCCGGCACCGTCAAGTCCAGGCCCCACCGTGCGAAGGCGCGGCTCCACAAGCAGTACTCGGCGACAGCGGAACCCCTCGGAGGCACACTGTGAACCACGACCAGATCTCCCCTCGTCTCGCAGCGATGCGCGACGCACTCGTCGCAGAGGTCGACGCGACCAGGGCCACAGGAGCGCCGCTCCGTCGACGTCGCCGACCGACCCGCGGCACGGTCCTGGCGATCGCGGCGGCGTTCCTGGCGGGATCGGCCGTCACGGGCGGGATCACCGCGGCTGCCCTCCCGTCGAACGACCCGGACGCCGCGCTGGAGAGCACCCTTGCGACCTCGACGCGCTACATGGTCGAGGAAGCCAACCACGCCACGATCCTCGGGACTCCGGCCTTCGCGGTCACGCAGGACGATGGTTCGTTCTCGCTCGGTGCCCGCCCCGCGGACGCCGACCAGGTGACGCTCATGTGGAAGTGCCTGGACCCGGGGACCTTCACCGTGGCCATCGACGGGACGACCATCGACGGGCCCACCCGCTGCACACCGGGCACGACCGGCGGGGTGAGCGGTGAGCATTGGAGCCTGTCCCCAGCGCCCGGTTCCGGACACTCGGCGGCGACCATCAGCATGTCGGGCGGCGGCTCCGCCCGCTACGCCGTCTGGGCCTCGTGGGTCGAGTCCGCGCCGATCGCGGAACCCTCTGCCCAGCAGCGAGCCGAGATCCGGGACGACCGGATCACCCTCGACGATTACCGCGCCGCCTTCAACCGGCTCGAGGCCTGTCTGACGCAGGCAGGACACCCGATGGACGACGTGCCGCTCTCGTGGTTCGCGAACGGGTCCTGGACGAGCCGACCGGTGGGCACGGGGCCCTGGTACCTCTACTCCACTCCGGCCGAGGGCCTCGAGGTGTTCGACACCCAGTGCTACCCGCGGGAGTTCGGCCAGGTCGACGCGCTCTGGCAGGCGGAACACCCGATGCCGGAGGACCCGCCGGCCCAGCCCACCGGCTGATGCACCATGGCGCAGAGACTCCTGCGACCGAGGAAGAGAACGAGATGACTGCCGAAGCCCTCGACGTCCGGGCGGGACTCAGCACGCTGATCGAGCGCGGTTCCGTCGCGCTCGACGCGATCGTGCAGATGACCGGGATCTCGGAGTCCGAGCTCTCCGCGTACCTGGACGGCCCAGGGACCGAGCACCAGGGCCTGACCGCCCTCGGGACCGGACTGACTCCCGACGAATCGCAGCGGCTCGCCGTCCTCGCAGCCATGCTGGCCGCAGCGCCGAGCGTGCCCGACGACGACCGCGTCCGGGGCATCCTCGAGGGTCTCACGCAGGCCTCCGGGCTGACGGTCGCGAACATCGCGTCGCTCACCGGGATCGCGGAGTCCGACCTCGACGCGTTCACGATCGATCCGACCGGGGTGAGCGCTGCCGTGAAGTACACGATCGCGACCCGAACCTCGTACCTCGTGAACACCGTCAATCTCGCGACGCCGAGCCACTGAGCGATGCCAACGTGCGGCAGGGACTCGAACCACTTCGATGTACCGGTGCGCCGAAGCGAAGCGTTCGCGAACTTTCGGACCCCCGTAAAACACCTGTCCCAGACGCTACGCGCCGGCCCGTTGGCCGAGTGCTGGCCGGGCCCGTGCATTCCGAGCCGGAGAGGCAGGAGCTCCCACGGCATAGGCGCCTCGCCCCCGCCGAAATCGACGGCCTCGCCGCGGAGCACTCGGCGGGCGGGGCCACCGTACGGCAGCTAGCGACTAGATGCGGCGCCAGCAGGAACATCGTCGCGAAGCATTTGAAGAGCCGCGGGCTGGAACTCGGGCCACAGCCGCTTACCCGCTCCGAGATCTTCCGGGTCAATAGGCTCGCCGACGCCGGCATGTCACTGAACGCGATCGGACGAGGAATCCGACGGGATCCGAAGACGGTGAAGGCGGCGCGGGCGGGAACGGATTCGGCCCAGGCGGCTTCCCCTGCGTCGGGTCGGTTACCGTCGAGCCGACCAAGCACGAGGAACGTGCAGGCGAGCTTCTGCCTGTCGATCTCTGGACGGACGACTGGAAAGACACGCACCGGCCCCGACCGATTCGACGTCCGGCCCCGCCGCACGGAAAAGGTCTCGCGACAGCAGGAATCGGATGGCCGGGCAGTTGCCCGCATCCACCATTCCTACGTCGGCGGCATGCAGGTTGGAGAGACATGCCCAGTGCTATCTGACCCGGTTCGTAAGCGAGGGCTCCCGTCTCGACGCCTCAGCGATATGGGCGAGGACCTGCGGGTCGGAAAGGTCGAGGGAGGGCGCGTAGAAACTGTGGATTTTCCACTGACCGGCGGGAGGAAAGACGGTGAAGAACTGGGGCGCACTGCGCAAAAGGAGGGCTAGGACAGGATCCCTGTTTATGTGCTCCGTCCATGACGATACGTGCAACTGCGTCGACTAAGTCACCCTCTCCGCGATCAGTGGAATGCCCTGACTCTCGATCGCTCTCTTCACCTCGGCGAAGCGCGTCTTGGGCGCGGCTAAAACCAGAAGTCTCTCAGCCCTGCTTGCACCGACGTAGAAGATCCTCCTCTGCTCCGAAGGGTCGTCAGCGATCCACCCAGCAACAACATCTTTCGAAGGAACTTTCAGAAGAACCGCTTCATACTCGTGCCCCTTTGAAGAATGGATCGTCGACCAGCTGACGAGCCCAGGACTTTCATACCTGTCTCGGGCATCGGACCAATAGTTCCAAGCATCAGAAGTCGGCTTCGCGAGCTTCGATGAGAACGAGCCATCGAAAGGACGGTCCAAATTCTGAAGATGAGGCCCGAGGATCTTCCGGATGCTTTTCCCGGCCGCATCAGCATCAGCCCAATGTGATGCCTGACCCATGAGCTGCCCGGCAACGGACCGCACCCACACTTCGTCTTTCCCAAGCAGTTCCAGTTTGTCGGACACGGAGAAATTCGATTCGCTAGTTTTCCATGTGAGAGTTTCGAGGAGAAGTCGCCCGAGCTCATTACAGGACTTCCGTCGTTGAGCCGAACTCGCACTGCCTCCGAGGACCGCTAGGTGCCGTAGTAACTGAGACGAGAAAGCTCGTCCCGTCGGGGCGGCGACTCGCTCACTGGAGGCTAGTTTCCGAGCATCGGCCGCGGAATGCGCCAGTACGACGCGCTCACCGTGTGGAACAGACCACTCTTCGGCGAGTTCTAAAAAGCGCGTCTTGATCGCCTCATCGGAACCCGACAGAAGGTAAATCGTCGGCGGGTCGAGCTTCGGCCCGCGATCATCATGCGGGACGACGTCCTTGTTCCCGTGGAATCGCAACGAGGAGATCAGCTTGCAGATGGACTCCGAAGATCTGTAGTTGACAGTGAAGCCAACGACGTTTGCATCAGCAACCAAGGCCCTGTAGTCCTCATAAGTCCGGTCTTCCGCATGCCTGAATCCGAAGATCGCCTGATCCGGATCCGCAACGACCGTTACATGCATGCCCGCGGCTGCCAGTAAGGACAGAATCTCGTGTTCGATCGCGGAGCAATCTTGAAACTCGTCGACGATCAGCTCCGAGAATCGGTTTTTCAGCACGCGCAGTAGAGGCACGCCGGAATCGGACCTGAGAATTTCGAGTGCCCGATAACGCGCAGAATCGCTGTCGTATGTACCGGCATTATTAAGCCCCTGAATTCGGAGAATTCCCTTGGATACGAAAGTCAACTTTTGCGCGACAGTGGCCCGAGCGAGATATCTAGAGTCGTCCCCCGTTGCCGCGTCTTCGCGGAAGTGAATCTGCCCAGAACTGTCATGCGAAAAAAGCGCCAATCTGACCACTTCATAGGCGTTCGTCCCGATCTTGACGGTACGAGCATACTGAGCGAGCTCATCCCAGGACTGCAGATACCTCGGACTCTTGCCGAGTCTCGAGATTTCGACGGGAGTAACTATGTAGCGGTGTATGAACGTGTCGATCGTGCCGACGAAGTTTGGGGCTTGCAGGGCCCCGGGGTTGTCGCCACATCGGGCCGACACCTCGTCGACAGCCGCGTTGGTGAAAGAGGTCAGGGCAACGCCACGAGACGACTTTGCGACGAGCTGCCTGTAGCGCTCAACCACGGCGCGAGTCTTACCCGCCCCCGGACACGCTTCGATCAATTGAACATTCGCAGCGAGCGCTAGAAGCTGTGCGTCCGAAAGCGATCCGTCAGAAGGGGGCATCGTCATCCTTAGAGCCGTCCAGCACCGGCTCGAGGGGGTCAGCTCCCTCGATGACCACCGCCTTGATGGCGTCTTCCAAGTAGCCGGGAACGACGAAGCCTTCCGCCTGGTCTGCAAGCGCCTCAGCGACTATCTGAGAGAAGTCGCCCTTGCCGATTTCCAAAGAACCGTCGTTCAAGGCGTCTCGGAAGCGAAGCCCCCTACCGGCATCATCCCCCGCGGCGACCGCCTCCCATTTCTTTGCTGATTTCGGATGGACCCCGAGGTACGCGGCCTTCAGGAGGGTGTCATTCTCCTTCTTAGCAAAGAGGTCAGCTTCCATCGTGTGAGTCCCAACGGCTATCGTGAGGATGCCCGCCTCCATCTGGGTTGCCCAGTCCGCTTCGTAAGTCGTCTTGCGATCTTGTCCGGGCGTTGCCTCGCCCTTCTCGTCTCCATCAGTGACGACGACGATCTTGTCGACGAGCGGGAAGGCGCCGCCCAGTAGGAGTTTTAAGTAGGGCGCGAAGTCAACACCGTCGACTGGGATGATGGAAGCCCCTCTTAGCTGACGAAGCGACGCCTCGTCGCCCTTCAGGACCAAGCTTTCGGCAAGCGCCGAAATTACTACTGCGTCGGCGATGCCTTCAACGAGGATCACCTGCCGAGCGAAAACTAGTGCGGATCGCGTCGCATTGAGGTATCGATCAATTTTGCGCTGCTCGACTGGCTTCAGCGCGGAATCTGTCAGCGGCCTGGCCTTCGTCGACCAGGTCTCCGAGTCGTCAGACTGGCGCGAGACAGCAACGATATTTGTCGTCGAAACGGAACTTGAGAGGTTCGGCGAATGAGTGGTTACGACGACCTGAATGATTCCAGCCGGCTCGAGTCCGTCACGCGTTTTGTTTCGGCTTTCGCGAGCTCGTGCGCGGAGATATTCGAGGAGAACCGCCTGAAGCTGAGGATGCAGATGCGCCTCGGGCTCTTCCACCAAGAGAACTGTCAGATCGTGCTCATGGGCCCGAGAAAGTTGTACGACGACCATGGCGACGTACAGAAGGTTTGCATACCCCAGTCCAGCCGTTGCGATCTCCGCAGGCTGAATACCTCTTTCCGAAAGCATCATTCGGATCAGCCCCGCGAGGCGCCTCAGTTCGTGCGTACGTCCTCCTACATGCGCTTCATGTCCTCGAGAGGGATGCGTGAGCTGTTCGAGCTCGGCCTGTACGGCCATCTTGACTCCCTGAGGAAGCGGAAGGGCCGAGATCGCTGCTACGAGCTCGTTGGCCTCAGCCCTGAACTTCTCCGTGTTGTCGTCGGAGAGCACTCGGAGCACCTCAGCGAGCCGCCTCCCATCTCCAGAGCCGATTTCTCTGACTGCGTCTCGAAGCGGCGGAAGATAGACGTGCGCCACTCGTTCGCGAAGGCCCGGCTCTGCGTCTGAAGACATCTCGTCACCCACCGACAGTTGGTAACTTGATTTTCCCGGAAATGATGGCTTTGGAACGAAGGACGTGCGCAGAATAAGATCCTCATGGGGATCAACGATTTGCGCTAGGAAAACAGCTTTGTCACTGTCGTCAAGATCCGTGAATCGCACCGCCATGTGAACCGTCGGATCAACGAGCCCGTAAGTTGAATCCCGTTCTGCATCGAACCAGTAGGTGCGGTTCTCCAGGGCTGGCGAAGTCGCGAGCCGAAGGGCATCGATGATGGCTGACTTCCCGGACGCATTCTCGCCCACGAGGACAGTTAGGCTCTCATCGAAATCCACAGATGTCGACACGCACGATCTAAAGTTGCTCAGCGTAAGTCGCGAAAGACGCATATTCCCCCATTTCTGACGTTTCTTATTGTGATGCACCGACGTTTGGTGGAATAGCGTCAAATCGACAACATCAGCGGTACATTGCTCAGGGGTGACGAACCGGCACGAAGGCCCGAGGTCGACGCACCGGCGACCACCCCCTGACGGAACAACAACTTATCGACATGAGTGGGCGAATCGGCCAGCGACGCACGAGCAATGAAAAAGTCCGACGCAGCCGGGCTGATCGGACTGTTCGAACCCCTGTTATAAGGAATTCGTATTCATAATATTGGTGCCCCTGGAGGGACTCGAACCCCCAACCGTTTCCTTAGGTTACTTCACTCCCGGGCATTCCTGGCGCTACCCGAATATCTGGTCTGACCAGGCATTTCGTTCGGAACCGGTCGGACACCGTCTCCCGGGTTTTCCCGTTGATTCCCGGCCGTTCCCGCCATAAACGTTGACCAAAGCGTTGACCTCGTCGCCGTGTGTGCGGTGAAGCCGCAGGTGCGACCGGCCCCAGAGGTGGGCCAAGGCGACTTCCCGCGCTGTAGCCGCTCCTACGCACCGTACAAGACACCTTCCCACGGTGCGTCTGTGAAACAGAAGAAGCGCGAGCCCGGTGGGGCTCACGCTTCTTCTGCCGCTCCTACGGCCGCGGTTCAGATCACCTCATCGCGGTATGCGGGCTGCCCGTAGCTCAGGCCCTCCCACCGCACTTCGATTGGCCAGCCGCCGCCCTTCGTGACGACCCCACGCGTACCACCGGCCACGAACGACCTGCTCATGCCGCCGTGATCCTTCGCTGCCGCCACGACCGTGCCCGCCGAGATTGCCATGCTGTGCTCCCTTCACCGTGGGCCGCCACCCGGCCCCGCCCACCCTGCTTATGCGCGGACTCCGACCGTCAGCGGTCGACGGTACGATTCCTGCCCCACCCGACCCGCCGACCGGAAGGCAGCCGCCGTGATTCTCGACCCCCGCATCGCTGTGTCCGGCGACTGGCACGGGCGGCTGGACCTCGCGCCGGCCGCCATCGACACGGTCGCCGCGGCCGGCGTCCGCACGCTTGTCCAGCTTGGTGACTTGCAGATGCTCTTTCACGGGACCGCGCATGAGCATGAGCGACTCCGGAGGCTATCCGCGCACCTTGAGCTTCGCGGCGTTCAGTTGCTCGTGGTGCCCGGTAATCACGACGGGTACACAGCGATCAACAGGCTCCCCACCGACAGTGAAGGCGTGCGTCGTTTCGACGAACGCATCGGTTTCCTCCCCCGTGGCTGGCGAGCGCGGACCGCGACAGGCACGACCGTGGCGGCGCTGGGCGGTGCGAACAGCATTGATGTCAGCACCAGGGGTCAGCAGCTTTTCGAGGACTCGCTGCCGAACTGGTGGCCGGAAGAGTCCATTACCGAAGCGGACCTCACCGCCCTCGGCCACGAGCCCGTCGACCTGCTACTCGGCCACGATGCGCCGACGTCCAGGGCGCTGGGTGAGGTGCTTGAACGCACGGACCACCTGTGGGATCCGGCGGGGCTTGAGTACAGCAAGCGTGGTCAGCGGATGTTCCACCGAGGGTTTCTGCAGGTGAAGCCGCGGCTGGTCGTTTCAGGGCACTACCACCTGAATTTGGAGACGGTGGAGTCCTACGTCGGCGACGACGGTGCATCGTTCGAATCACGAAGCGTCATCCTCAACAAGCTGGGGTTGGGGCCAGCTAACGCGGTCGTAGACCTTCCGGACCTAAGCGTCGAGCTACTCGAAGAATGAGGGTTCGGCGTCGGCCGAGCATAGGGGGCATCCCTGCCGACGCTCGGCGCTGCGAGGACGACACCGAGTCAGGGTGGGCTGCGGCGGCCAGCGGCCACGTCGGCCCAGAAATCCTCTGCCACGTGCGTCGTATGAAGGGAGCTGTGAAGCGAGCCTTCCGCACATGCCCATGCTGTGGCGTCGAGAGCCTGCGCCGGGATGAGGATGGCGCCCTTCTGGATGCGAGCCACCCAGCCCGGCCGTACCAGGAGCCGTTGGATACGCGCGGAAGAACCAGCCGGTTTCACACGCTGGTACCGGCTCCCGCGGGTGCCGTACGAGAAGTTCACTTCGACGGCGAGCCGCCCGTCCGGGAGGGTAAGAAGCTGCACCGCAGTGAGCGCCTCCTCTTCGCCAGGCCGGTGCGCGGTGATACGAGCGGCAGAGCCGGGCTCCGCTTGCGCCAGCGCTGCAATGTGCTTCTCGAGCACGACCCACTCGACGGTCGCGCCTGCGTCGGTGACCAGCGTTGCGGTCGGCACCAGCTCCCAGGTCATGTGGAAGGTATGCGCGGAAGCAGTTCCCGCCTCACACTGCCGCCGGAACGCGGCGTCAGCCGGTCGCGCGCTGCTCGTTTCGAGCGGTTGAAAGTAGCGTCCCCGCCGAGCCCATGAACGCGCTGGAGCGATGAATCCCGGTCAGGGCGCCGAATCGTGGCGCGACGTGTAGAACCTCCAGCGAGCCACCGCCTGTCCAGGAGAACTGGCCGGTGATGCCTCCACTATCTTCTCCGCGAACCACCTTCAAGAGGCGCGGAAGCGTGAAGTCGAGCACAGTCTGAGTGTTGCGTTCGACCGTCACCCAGCGACGTCGCATCTTATGGGCAGCCGCCGCAGTCGTTCCAGACCCTGCGAACAGGTCGACGACGAGCTCGTGCGGGTTCGTTGCGATGTGGATGACACGTTCGAGGAGTTCTTCGGGCTTCGGCGTGTCGAAAACACTGGTGTCAGGGAACAGTTCCATCAAGTGCCGCTTCGCGTCGTCGTTCGTGCCCACGTCGGCCGCCCCCCAGACCGTGAAGGGCACGAGGCCGCGTAGCTGGTGGGCAAAGAGTTTGATTCGAGGGGAGCCGCTCCCGTTCCGGGGAAAGAAGATGCGGTCGTCCGCGAGCAGGTCTTCGAACGTCTTCGCCGTGGCGTACCAGGACCGGCCTCGAGGCGGGCGAAGCACTTCACCCGATGGTGTGACGATGTCGTACTGCTGAGCTTTACGGTAGCCGGGCGCGGTGAAAGGCGCATCAGCCCACGGCCCGCGAGGGTCGTCGTCGCGGTTCCGCAGCAGCGCCTCATCCTTGGTGAGCAGGTTTCGGCTGGCTTTCCAGCGCCGCGGCCCGCTCGGAGCGTAGACGAGGAGGGTGTCGTGGTTGGAGCTGAACGCGGATCGCGACTCCCGACTGGTCCGCTTCTGCCAGACCACAGAAGCAACGAATGCGCTCTCGCCGAAGACCTCGTCCATGATTGCGCGCGCTCGGTGCACCTCGCTGTCGTCAAGGTGCACCCACACGGACGCGTCCTCGCGGAGGTGTGGCCTCAAGGCATCCAGGCGATCCCGCAGCATCGACAACCACATCGGCCGCGCGAGCGAGTCGCCGTACTGATTGAACGTCTTCTGCGTATTGAACGGAGGGTCGATGTAGACGAGCCGGATGCCGTCGCCGAGTACCGGGGTAGCACCGAGTGCTTCAAGGGCATCGAGTCCGTCACCGACGACAAGCACGTTCGACCGAGCGCTGAGTCCATCGCATGCCCCCTCGACCTTGAGGGGCTTCGAAAGGCGGCAGTCTGTCCGTTGAACCCACTCATACGAGGTGAGGCCGGAGGCGCGCAACGAGAGGTCCTTGTTCGGCCAGACCAGCTCCACCGCGTCGTTCATCGCTTCGTGCACTCCCGTTCTATGCGCGGACACGCTCCCGTGTCGGTGGCTCCGCCGACACTACGATGGCACTAGCCAGCGACGTTCTTCAGCAGGCGCGACGGGAGCCACCATCATCGAGCAGACACTGCCCAGCCGGTCCGAGGTCGGACCCCTCACGGTGAAGCCGTTCATCCGCTGGGCCGGCGGCAAGACCCGTCTCCTGCCGAAGATCCTGCCGCATGTGCCCGAGTCCTTCCGCAACTACCACGAACCGTTTCTGGGCGGCGGCGCGATGTTCTTCGGTGTTCGAGACCGTATCAATGGCCGCGCCCACCTCGCAGACCTGAACGGTCACCTCGTCAACGCGTGGGTTGCGATGCGGGATTCACAGGCGCTGCTTCGGCCCCTTCTCGATGCACACAAGAAGCGCGACTCGAAGGAGTACTACTACGAGGTCCGAGCCCAAGCACCATCCGGTGCGATAGAGCAGGCAGCACGCTTCCTCTACCTGAACGCGACGTCGTGGAACCACCTCTGGCGGGAGAACTCGAAGACCGGCGCGATGAACGTCCCTTGGGGCGACCGGCCGTTCAAAGGATTCACGGACGACGCCTTCGACGCGCTCGAACGGACTCTCTCAATCGCTGACGTCCGACACGAAGACTTCCGAGAGTCGTTGAGTCGCGCGCAACCCGGGGACTTCGTCTACCTCGACCCGCCGTACCTGCCGCTCTTCTCGAAGCCAGGCCTCGAGAAAGAGCCCACAGCGAAGTTCAACAAGTACACAGCGAAGGTGTTCGGTCTCGCAGACTTGAAGGAGCTCGCGGAGATCTGTCACGAGCTGAGCGACCGTGACGTGAAGTGGGTCATGTCGAACCGTGACTCGGACGGGGTACGGCAGCTCTTCTCGGACGCCACTATCGTCGGATTCACAACCCACCGCTCTCTTGCCGCGCAGTCGAAGCGCGAAGTGGAGTCTCACCACTCCCCGGAGGCGGTCATCATCGGAAGGTAGCCATGCCGTATCAGCCCGTCGAAGCCGTGTTCGTCGTGTTCTACGGGCTCGCGGCGCACAAGGCAACCTATGGTCGCTTGTCGGGTGGATACTCGAAGGACTACCTGCAGCTCACGCAGGACGAGGCACTCCGGCAAGCTCTCCTACGGCTCTTCCCGAGTCCGACCACTGCGGATGACTCGATTCCGATCACCTATGTGTGGCCCAATGGGGAGCAGAGCGGCTTCATCAAGCTCAAGTCTGCGGACAGACCACACCTGGCATGGCCGTTCTCCGAAGCTCCCCTACCGTGGAAGATGAGTCCAGCGCCGTCGGCGTCCGGGCCCGAGACACTGCTCGGAGACCCAAGTCACACCGATCAAGCGGACGCCACTCGGGAGTACGACAAGTGGGTCGCGTCCGGCGATGATGCGTATCTCGTCGCCGTCAAGCTCCGCGAAGAGCCCGACCGGTTACATGTACGCACGTACGTTCGCGGCTCGGCAAACCGGCTCGACTACGCAGACGTCAGTCACCTTCCTGACGATGTTCGCGATTTGGTCGAGTCCACTACCAGGACCCGCGCCTTTGCGTGGGCCACATTCGACGATGGAGCGATGGTGCCGCCGGGCCTCGCCGCTGCAGTAGAGAAGTTGGACGAGAACCCAAGCTTGCTACTCGTCGGCCCGCCAGGCACCGGTAAGACGGTTCTTCTCGAGGCGCTGGTCGACTTCGTCACGAACCCACGGCAGACCATCTACTTCGATCCAGACGCGAATCATGACGCCTGGGACGTCCGTTCGGGTGGCGAACCGGGCAAGGCACGCTCTGTCGTGCTCCACCCCAGCTACCAGTACGACAATCTGGTCGTGGGCCTATTGCCGGAGCCCTCGGAGAGCGGGGGCGTCGGAGTCCGGGTGTCGCCGGGCCCGTTGGTGAGCCTGGCACACTACGCGTCGGAGAACGGGCGCCGGGCGCTCCTCGTGCTGGACGAATTCAACCGTGCGAACGCAGCCGCGGTCCTCGGCGACACCCTCGCGTTGCTAGACAAAGACAAGCGCAGTCAAGCCTTCATCGATCTACCGTACGCCGACATGACTATCGAGGTTCCGAACGAGTTCGAGGCCAACGGCACCACAACCGTTCCGCACTCTTTCACGCTCCCAAAGGACCTGTGGATCGTTGCTGCGATGAACACCTCGGACCGTTCGGTTGCCCCCCTCGATGCTGCCCTTCGACGACGATTCACCATCGTTGAGGTGCCACCCGACTATGACCTCCTCAGCGAACGCCTAGGTGCCGACGAGGACCTCGACCTGTCCGTGGATGTGGCCGGCTGGACCGTCGGGCATGTCGGATCGCTCGCGGTGCACCTTCTTCGCGAGCTCAACCGGCGCATCGACGCGGTGCTTGGACCGGACTTCCGGCTGGGGCACTCGAACTTCTGGCACGTGGGTGGCCCGACGGTTGATGACGCCCTTCTCTCACTGGCTTCCGCGTTCGACCATCGAGTCGTACAGTCGCTTCGCTTGTCTCTGCAGGATGACGACGGCTCGCTCGCGGCGATCTTCCGTGCAGGACCGGCGGATCAGCCCACCTCCCGGGCGAATAGCGTGGCGACCTGGGTACAGCCAGACCCCGAGCTCAACGCATTTGCGTCAGACCGGCTGCATTTCCGTGACATCTCGACGCTCAACGCCGACCAATCGCTCAACGAGTTACTGGCCCAGGCAAGACTGAAGTGACGACGCGCCTGCACTTTGACGAACTGGTCGCGCAACAGGTCTCCAACGAGCGCCTCAGCTACTTCCACCAGGCGGGCTCGTCACTCAACGTGGCGCTGCGACCTCGCCGGCCTGTCCTGTCGGTCGAGAACGGTTCTGTCCGATTCCAGAACCTCGTCGGCTCCGCGCTGCTCCCCACCGGAGAAATCGTCGAAGTCGCACCGAAGGTCGAGACGACCGACAACTGGCCCCTCGCGGTCGTTCAGCTACTCGAACCATCGACACGCATAGCTGTCACGGGTTCTCAACGCTCGCAGGCGTCTACTCGACGGGACGACCTCACGGCAGCCCTCGCGCTCGAGTACGCCCGCCGTCTCGAATCTGCGTTGAGCACTTCAGGCCCACTCGAGACGTACGAGCGACCCACGACGCGAAGTAAGCGGCTGAACGGCCACCTCGAAGTCACACGCTGGCTGCGGACTGCGCCACTCGATCCGACGACTTTCGTTGTCACACGTGACGAACTCACTCCAAGAAACGACTTCACCCGCGGGCTGTCGCTCGTGGCGGGGTGGCTCGGGCGAACGGCGTCGGGCGAGCTCGGTTCGCGCCTGCGCCGGCTACAGACTGCGGTCATCCCCGCGAGCCCGGTGCCGACGTACGTCAACCCCGCAGTCGCTCGACAACGAATCCCCTCGCAGTGGGCGAAGTACCGACCAGCGTGGGACATCGCCGCACCACTCCTACGCCACCTGTCTGTTGTCGGCGACCCCGGTCGCGCCGCCGGTCTGGAGGTCGCGGTAGAGCCCTGGCCGTTGCTCGAGACAGCGCTTGAACGAGCGTTGCGCGCGATGGCTGCGACGATCGACGGTGTGACCGTAGACCCGAAGACGAACCACACCTTGCTGAGCCGGAATGGCAGTCGTTCAGTTTCCGTGATTCCCGACGGTGCCATCCGCCTCCACGGGGAGGTACGGGCGACGTTCGAGTGCAAGTACACGCGGCCTGGTAGGAACCCGTACGACGACCATGTCCACCAGGCCTTGGCGACTGCCGCTGCGCTTCGTTCACCGTCGTCGGTCCTCGTCTATCCCGGAGACGACCCGCCGGTTCGATACGACGTCGCCGGCTTTCTCGGTTCGCCGGTGGAGCTCATCACGGTCGGCCTCAGCCTCTTCTCCTACAAGCGTGGAAGCGGAGACGCCCTTCGCGCGGATCGTCTCTGGCGGCTGCTCCAGGACCGCGGAGCAGCCCCGCCGCTCGCTTGACTCCAAGGCAGCGACCGATGACGTGACAGAGCGACCTTCGGCAGCAGCGGCGCCGCCTACGGTGCGCACCCTTTGGATCAGGGTGTCGTCATCAGACGCGTCCGTATTGTCGGAAGAGCGCCTGCCCTCCAAGAACGAGCTCACGCCACGGCACCTGTTCCGCAGTAGTAGGTCGGCGCGGCATCAGGGGACCGTCCACGCTGCGATGACCGCATCCCTGGCTGCGTCGAATCCGGGACCACGCCGTGCTCACGATTCACGCTTCAACGGACTAGCACTGCCTATGCGTCGATACAGGGTGGCCCTGCTCATCCCGAGATCCCGCGCCACTTGGGCTGCCGGCACACCGGCTTCGATGAGTCGAACGGCGCTGGCAATCGCCGAATCTGTGTACAACCGCCGACGCCCACCAAGATCACCGCCAGCGGCGCGCCTCTTCGCGACGCTGTCCCGGATGCGCTCCCGCTTGATTTCGAGTTCCATCGTGGCCAGCGCACTCATGACCGTGAACACCATGGCGCCCATCGGCGTTGCTGTATCCACTTCCCCACCGCCGAGGTTCAGTACCCGCAACCCCACCCCGCCGGCGCGGAGTTCC
This sequence comes from Curtobacterium sp. MCPF17_021, assembly GCF_003234605.2. Taxonomy (NCBI): domain Bacteria; kingdom Bacillati; phylum Actinomycetota; class Actinomycetes; order Micrococcales; family Microbacteriaceae; genus Curtobacterium; species Curtobacterium sp. MCPF17_021. Next base: position 3,330,247 of record NZ_CP126252.1, read on the forward strand.
GCTGCGAGGTCGAGCAGATTCTGAGTGCTGCGGCCCAAGCGGTCCAAGGTTGTGACAAGGAGGGTGTCTCCATCGCGGAGAGTCCGACGAGCAGCATCGAACGCGGGGCGTGAGGCTTTCCCGCCGGAAACGCCGGAGTCGACGTAGAGGTCAGCGGGAAAGACGCCAGCGTTGAGAAGGTCTTGCTCCTGCCGGTCAGTCCGCTGTGTCCCGGTGCTCACACGTGCGTATCCGATCAACTTAGCGGTCATGTGCTGCTCTCCCTGTCTCGCATCCTGCTTCGCTTACGCGAATATGCGCGGAACTTGCAAGACATGGATAGGAGACATGGGCTCGTGAGCACCTGTTCGAACTCGCCATCAAGCCTTCGAGACGTCACTCAACCGACCGGTTGCGAGACAGTCTCGAGCCTGAGTCTGCGCGCGACAGTCCCTATCAGGCGAGCCGTAGGGGCTTACTTCCCGGTCAGGTTGGCTCGTTTCCGGCCCCACGCTCAAGAAGCTCCACCGACCACTTCGCTCGCGCGAGCACTTCGTCGTACGTGATGATTTCCGGCGCGTGAATGTTTCGTCGGTAAAGCTCAAACGAGCGCACCATGTCGCCATTGACGCGGCCGTCGCGGCTGAACTGGCTGAGCGAACCGATGACGAGAAACGAGCGTGGTGTGCCCGTCCAAACTCGGTCGACAGTCTCGAAGCCATCGGAGTCGACGGAGTTCAGCCATCGCTCGAGTTCGTCACGAGCACGGTCGCCAGTTACCAACGACTGAGCCACTCCACCAACCACTTCCCGCGACGGAGCCCACGTTCCCGACCGATACGTACGCGTCTCCAGTAACGGGTCGTTGTGAAGCTTCAACTCCGCAAGCGCGAGACTACGAATGGCGCCAGTTGTGGCAAGGACGGCATCGGCACGTTTACCGACGTTCGCGATACTCGCACCCGCCACGACACGTTCCAGGCGTCCCTCGCTCCAAGACGTAAGCAGCTGACCTGCGAGCCCCACTCCCAGGAGCCACGGGTTCTGCTCGAACAGGTCCTGCCAAACTGCTTCTGCCCCACGACCAGCCCGGGCTGCTTCGAAGGCGCCAGCATCGGTAAGGAGCTCCTCAAATCTGCGCACCACGTCCTTCCTCGCGGCCACAGCAACAACATCGCGGGCAGACACGTCTGCTTCGATGACCGCCGCAAATCCTTCTCTGTCACGTCGGTAGAGGGCGTCCATAGCCGTCGGATCCTCGAGAACCGCCGCTAAGAGACCCTCGTCGAACTTGACCGTGTCATCGTTGTCGGGGCTCATCCCCCTCAGAGCCAAGCAGAGCGAGATGAGGCGCTGGGCGGCCTCCGCGTCGAGCGTGACCAAATTCGTGATCAACGCATCTTTGTTTGCGGAGCCGGTTACACGCTCCAACCGAATCTCGGCCACGTTCCCCTGCTCTCGAACGATCCGAGCTTTGACCTGCACCCGGCCGGCCGGGCTCTCATGAAGGTTCACGACTTCCTCGTCTGTTTTCGCCGGACCGACCACATCACTGTAGTCGTCGCTGATGATCTGCCACACGGTGGACGCTCTCTCACCCTTATACGGGCCAAAACGCATGTCGAAAGCTCTGCCCTTCGTCGTCCGCCCCAAAACACGCAGCGCTGCGTAATCGGCGTCCGTCTGCGGGGACGGCAGCATCAGCCGAGGCCAATCAAACCCGTCGTTCATGATCGCGAGCCGACCCAGTCTGAGTCCGCGCCAGGATCTTCGTCAGAGGTTCCGGACAGCGCTGCCGGGAGCGGTAAACCATATCTCTCGCAGAGGAACCGGGTCTGGCAGTAGCGCTTTGCATCGGCCGCCACGTTGCCAAGTACGGTGGAGTTGATGCCGGCCCCGAGCAGGATGCCGATGTACGGGACGACCTTTGCGACGCTTTCGACAGACACCTTGCCGCCGTTGATCCCTGCCTGGTTCATGAGACGTTCAAGCGCGGCGACGAGCTTGTGGTCCGACCGGAGCTTGTCGGACCACCGAACGCGATTCCTCATCGCATTGGCGGCGCGAGAGACATCCCGCAGCGGCTCCGCCTTCGCCGCTTGTGCCATGAAGGAACGGCGCACGAGCCGCTGGATGAACTGCTCCTCCGCGGGGTCCCTCGCATCGAAACCGTAGGAGTAGGCGACGCGAGCAGCGATGGCGGTACTGAGGACCTGGATAACAACGATGTCGAGGCTGATGGACGCGACGACGCCGGCTACGGGCAGGAGCGCGAGCGCTCCCATCGCGCCGCCTTCGAGCGCGCCGGCGCTCCGCCATGTCAAGGTGTTGCGCGTGAGGAGCCGGTCACAGGCTTTGAGCTCTTCGTCCCGCAGATCAGCGAACGTCTCAATGTTCAGCCCGTGCTTCAATGCGAGCCTCTCGACGTACTTCGGGTCGTTAAGCTCGAGCGACCACTCGTTGACAAGGTCGAGTAGCGACACGATGCCATGAAGCAGCGGCTTGACGGCTGCGTCCCCGACCGCACCACTTGCCCGCCGCACAGGGTCCTTCAGGACCTCCGGCACAACGTCGACGGCCTTCTTGACCGCTTTTCCGGTCGCGGCAGTACCGCGTTCAAAGGCCTCGACGCCCCAGTTCGGCAAGCCTCGCCGGTTGTTCCGGCGCTCCCAGTGCTGGTTGAGCACGTCCCAGACTTGCCGGTCGTACGTGGTCATCAAAGCGGACGCGGCGGCATCGCCAGCGGACTCGGTCACGGGGGTGGTCTCCTCACCTTGGTTGTGAAGACCATCATGCGGGACCCGACTCGGCCTCAGAAACTGAATCTCGGCCTACGGCGCTGAATCGGCGGGTTTCTCGCGAATGGGAAGACTCGTGCTGCTGAACAGACCTAGCTGCACCGGACGTCGCTCCATCACCCCGTCTTGGACGGGACCCTGCCTAGCTGAAATGCGGGGTTCATCCGGCTCCGCGTTGCGTCCGACGTGATGCGTGGTCGGAAAGGATCCGCCGCTCCGGCGTCCTGGTAGCGCTACAGTCGCCCCATGCTTGAAGTGGTGTTGGCGGTCGGTGGCGGCCTTCTCAGCGTTGCGCTCGCCTGGTGGGGCATTCGAGCGGGCGCTCGCAGCAATCGTCGCGGCCAAGCACAGGAGCAGATCACCACGGCGATGGCGGAGCTCGACGAAGCGAATCGCGAAATGTTCACCCAAATCCGCACGCTCCTGCAGTCGCACGAACACCGACTTGAGCTGGACACCAAGGTTTGGCGGTCCCTTCGTCGCGCTCACGGTAGCGCCATACTCGCGGCGAATACTTCTTACCCGAAGTTGAGTAGGGCTATCCAAGACCTCCAGGAAGGATTCGGAATGCAGCTGGAGAAAGTGAATTGGGATGACGTTCACGACTACCAGCTTGAGCGCTTGCAGCCTTGGCTGTCCGCGACTCGGGTCGTGATCAGTGATTGGAAGAGTGACCCGCGCGTGTTCGCGCGCAGAAGTTACAGAGACGTGAACGACCTCGTGCTGCAGTTCTACATGAAGCAGACAGTGCTTCCACTCGACATGGATGCGCGTCCGATCGGGGAAGGTTTCTTCGCCGCGGTCCGGTTCCCGAAGGGGACCAGCTGGGCACGCCGGAAGCCTGGCCCACGCCGAGACAGGGACTAGGGAGTCTCTGTCGCGGACCTAGACCGGACTATGCAGCGGGGCGAGAGCGAGCAGAGCTACCAAGAAATTCGGTCTGTAGCGGGTCGGGGCTTGCCGCGCGCCGTTTGGAACGGACCGGCAACTCGCTGCGCAATTCAGTAGTGCAACAAGTCTTACAACTTTTTGTCGCTGGTATCGGCCAAGGTGGCCGTCAAGGAGGTCAGTTGCGCGACAGTGGTGAAGCTCATCGGGTACGCGTGCGCATCCACCCGGCAATAGGACACCGACCGGCAAGAACAGTGTCTGCTCATCGCTGGGTTCGCCGCGGCACGAATCGACACTAGAAGGACGACACGGAAGGAGGCTGCTTATAGACTACGCTGCCTCTTCTTCTTGGCTCCGGGTCGGGGTGCCGCTCCCACGTAGCCGGACGAAAGATCCGAGGGCAGCTGGGCTGGTGGTGGCCCGCTCGAGCACATCCGCGAAGGTGGCTCCGTACGCGACAAGCACCTGGCCGAACGCCGGTGATTCGCCGCGGCGGCCGGTCGCGTCAATGAAACGCAGGCGAGAGCGAATGAAGACAACCGCGTCGGCGTGAGTCATGACGGTGCTGTGCCACCACCTCGTATCCGTCCGCGCCGGCAGCAGGGCGAGCACTTCCCCGCCCGCGGCGGCGTGCTCCGCGGCCCGGCGGGTGAAGGCGGGCAAGAGGGAGCCGTACGGCGGGTTCATCCAGCACTTCGTACGAGAACCCCATGATGTCGCCGGCACCAGTGCGTCGAGGTCCTTCGTGATGAATCGGCTGGCCGGCACAGCAATGTGAGGGCTGGTCACGACGCCATCGACGCCTGGCGCGGCGACATCGACGTCGAAGTGGATGGGCGCCCCGTCGTCGTCGGTGAACGCCGAGAAAAGCTCCGGGGGCGTGTACCACTCCACCGCGCCGGAGGCTGTATCGCCGGAACGCACGCCGGTGCTCGGCCGCAGCGGCGCTACGGAGCTAAGCCTCCGGTTCACGAAGTCACGTACCGTGTTCGGCGACGTGCCCGCCGGCAGCCCATACTCCTCAATCAGCCGGCGCCGGATCTCCGGCGGGCTGCGCACGCCCGTCTGCAGAAGATGCAGCACCGCTTGCTCGAAGGGTGCCATCACCGGGGCGGCCCTCTTGCCGACCGTGGACGCCCGGGCCGCCGGCCCGGTGAGCAGCGCCGAGACCGTCCGCCGGTTCACCGCGAAGCGCTCAGCAAGCGCCCGCTGCGAGTGGCCCATTCGGTGAAGGCGCCGCAGCTCAGCGGTAAGCGCAGCACGGCGGGCAGCGGATTCGGCGGAAGGGCGCGTCACCCAGAAATCGTGTCAGCACTCCCCAGCCACCTACCAGTCGACACTCCGTGGTGCAGATTCAGGGCGTCGGCGCTCCTTTTTCCGCACGTCCCGAGAGTGCACCACCACGGCCATCTTGATGCAGAATCCCGACCTGAATCATTTCCGCATGCTGCATCACCCGGAGTACACCGGTGGGGTAGCCCGCGACGGCCATCGTGCCTTCGGGAAGGCGACGCCCAACCCCTAGCATCTGCCGGGTCACATACAACGGCGGCCAGTCCGCACTCCACGGCTCCGGCACCGCCGCCTCGAACAGGGCGTCCTTCCGTGCACGCAGCGCCCGCACCGAGTCTTCGGGAAGCGCTCCGGCGGCTTCACCGGGGAATTCACGACCGCGACGACGGGCCCAAGCCGTCCAGGCGCTCCGCTGCGCACGCATCGCGGCACGCGCCACCGCGTAGGCGGGAATCCGGCGGGGTGTCCACTCGGCTGTCGGCTCCAAGCACAGGATGCCGACGACCAGCGCGACGGGAGACTCCGCTGTGATGAGGCGCCCGTCGCCGTGGAGCTCGTGAGCCCAGAGAAGTGCGCGTGTCATAGAAGCGGTATGCGCGGAGGCGAGACGAGCGGGTGGCGAAGGGTGGGGGTGCCGAGCGGCCGGGGATGCCATCCTTCACACCTCGTGTCTGCACGGGCACGAAGCGGCCCCCGCCGCGGAGTGGAAGCAACGCAGGCAAGGGCCGATTCTGGAGAGCGCCGCCATCTGTAGGAGGTCCGGCGACGCGGGTCTTACTTCCTCCAGTGGGTGCCGAGGATCTCGGCCTCACCGGTGATGATCACGGAGCCGAGCGTGCACGGCATCTGCTCAGCCAGCACCTGACGTGCAGACTCGGCTTGCGCGAAGGGTACGTGGAGGATGAGCTCGTCGTGCACGCCGAGGAAGAGTGCTTCGGGGCCGATGGCATCAGCTACTCGCATGACTCCTCCTTGAAAGATGTCTGCGGCGCTCCCCTGGATCATCCAGTTCAGTGACTTGTACAGCTCACCCCGGCCTAGCGCCGGAAGCGGTCGACCGCCGAGCGTCGCCATGAACTCAGATGCGGCGAAGCGGTCCTGCAGCTCAACCCGGTACTCCTGCAATCGGTTGTACCGAGTCCAGACCGCGTCAATGAGCGAAGCGGCATCCTTCTCCGACATGCAGAGATCCGCTGCAGTGCTCGCGGGGCCGCGCCCGTACAGGCAGGCCAGGAAAGCCACTTTCGCCTGCGACCGATTGATTGGAGCCCCGCCGAAGGTCCAATCGGCAGCCGCCGCTGTGTACACGTCACCACTCGCTACATCCGCGGCGAGCTGCGCATCGCCGGACACCGCGGCAGCGACCGTTGGCTCCACCTGGTGGTAATCCAAGCTCACGAGCACGTAACCCGGATCCGCCATCAGCATGCCTCGAAGCGCCCGGCCGAGATTCTGCAACGCGGGGCGCCGCGCGAGCGCGCGGCCGGTCTTCGTGTGCCGAACAATCATCTGCGGGTACACCCGGTCCCCTTGCCGGAGCCGGTCAAGCTCAAGAAGCTTCCCCCGGGTGCGGCCCAGCTCACGGGCGGCTAGCAACGCACCGTAGGAGACACGGGCGCGGGTTGTATCTTCCACCTGAGCCTGCGCGACGGCGTTCTGCTCAAGCGAGGGATGACCTGTTGCATCCCGAACGGTGACGCCGTTGGCTGCCAACCACGCATGCGCCGCAGCGACGCCCGCATCCGACGCAGCCATCAGATCAACGCCGTTCTCCACCCGAAGCCGGCGCGCCTCCTCCTCGATATCAGTTCGTTCACGCACCAAACGGTCTACATCGAGACGGATGCCGCGTGCCTGTACCGGACGCCACGCGTGATCCTGCCGGACCGAGCGCATTGCTGCCGCACGGGAAGTCGGAGTGCTCTCCGCCGCCAAGCCGGCGACGGCACGAGCACACGCAACTGCGGCGCGTGCAGCACCAAGAGGCTCATCCGAGTATGTGACGCCTGGCCGGGGCATCATCCAGCCCTCAGCCCCCGGCCGAAGCACCGCGTGGGCGGTTGAGGCATCTCGCAGCCAGGTGAGCGTCGACAGTTTCACGCCGAAACGTCGGTGCAGTGCTGTGGCCGCAGCTGATCCGCGAACGGCCCACACCTTCGATTCTTCGGGGCCCAGGCTCCGGAGGGCGGTCAGTGCCCTACGGACAGTCGGGTCATCTCGCAGCGGCACGGTCCACGAGGACCCCGTCGCGTCGCCAACCGCGAGCTGAGTTTCAGTGACCGCGAAACCCAACCCACGACGCGATGACTGCAGCCACTGCTCGAAGGCGGCCGCTCCCTCATACGTGAGCCGGGTCATCAGGCTGCCGCCCCTTCAGGCTCGGCGGCGCGACCCGGGATGCGACGCTCGCCCTCGACGCTCGCGGTGATGAAGTAGAAGTTCGACTTCTTCGACGACGCTGCCTTCTGCACAGCCTGCAGCACATACCGGGTACCGCGGTACGGGATGCCAGTGCCGAGTACTGCCTTCATCGACTTACCCCATGCGGTGGCCTGAGCGGTTTCCGGCAGCATCGGGTTGATCAACGCCAGCGAAGTCGGCAGATTCGGCCGCTGCTGTCCCTGAAGCGGAGACCTCGCATCCTGGCGGATGTCGGCTGCCGTACGGCGGGTTTCACCCCGACGCTCCCACAGGTACTCGAGGATGGGCCCCCACTCCTCGCCGAGCTCGTCGTCCTCATCGACTTTCTCGAAGAAGCCCTCCATAGCGGCTTCGTGGACCGGGACGCCGCCCTCGTTCGTGACATGGGTGAGCGCGCCGAGGATGGTTGCTGCCCAGTTGTGCGAGAAGCCATAGCCGGGGGTGTCGACCGGGTTCTGCAGTCCGTAGAGGAGGACGGTGTGTGCAGCAGCAACCAGCATCGGTCGGTTCTCCGCAATGTACTTCGGCAGGGAGGGGTGGCGGTACTCGGTTCGGGCAATCGGTGAACCCGCACCGAAGGAGCCGAGCCTGACCTCAATCACGCGGCGGTTGTAGTCGCCGCCGAGCTCGACATTGTTTCCTGCCATCGTCGCGATGACGCCGGTCTGCTTAACGGCGTCGTTCGAGCCGAGCTTGCGGCGCTCCTGCTCACCATCGAGGGCGGTCGGCAGCTCGGTCACGATGAGGCCGGAGAGCTTCGCTCCGCGCGGCACCTCATCGCAGTGGAGGAAGCGCCCGCCCGCCATCAGGAGCGCGACGAGCCTCTTCTCGGTCTCGTCGTCGTTGAAGCCACCCACCCGGAAGGAGGTGGCCGCCGGTGTACCCGTGGCAAGCAGCCGGCCGATCAGCAGTAGGTAGCTCTTACCCGCACCGCGGTCGGCTGCGTTCGCGAGAAAAAGGGGTGAGCCGTTCAGCAGCGGTCGGCCCACGCACGTCAGTAGGTACACCATCGCGCGGGCGCGGTCGCCCGGGGTCGCGAAGTTGAAGTCCCAGAGGAGCTCGTCGTCAAGCATCTCGAAAGCGGCCTGCGCTTCAGCGAGAGTCGGCTTCTCCGGTACGGCGTATTCACGGGCCCAGCGGGTGCGGTCTCGGTGCGGAAGCGTGACGAACGCTTTCGAGGCCATGTCGTAGCCCGGCTTGGAGACCACCCGGCCCTCGCGGGTGAGCACCGGCTCACGGCCGACGTAGTGAAGTGGCGGGAGCGCCCCGTACCCTTTCAGCGTCTCGAAGACACCCTGCACGACAGTCGGCGGCAGCTGGTGTGTGGGGCGGAAGCCTGCGGTACCGTCCTTGCTGGTGAAGCTGGTGCCAAGCTGCGCTGCTGCGATCATGAGGCGAGAGGCTGACTGCGAATCCCAATAACGGACGCGGCCGCCGGCGTCGATGTACACCGGGCCCGCCGGTTCTCCCTCCAGCACGTACGAAAAGGCGAGCGGCCGGGAGCGGTCTGATGCGCTTCGCGCGGCGCGAACCTCGGTCACGAAGTCCGAAATCACCTTGGTGGTCTCCTGCTGGGATTCGATCTCGGCGCGGGCGCCGTGCCGGGTGAAGACCTCGGCGGTGACCGCGACGTGGCCCTCGTCGACGAGGTACTGCGCGAGGTATTCGGGTGAGGTGATGTCGGCGCGCGGTGGGCTCTCAAGGCAGAGGTCGAAGGCCCGTGCGACGGCACCGTTACCAACGTCGGAAGCATGGGCAAAAGCTCGTGATTCTTCCAGCAGCTCGCCGTGCTCGGCCTCGCGGGAGAAGAGCCGGCCGGCTTCGCCTTCGCCGGATTCCACCCAGCCGGCGCTGGTCAGGAACCGGGTCATGTCCTCTGTGGTCGCCCCACGGTTGTAGCGGTCCCGGACGTTGTTGGTCTGCTCGTCGTGGGCTCGGATGTCGTACACCGACCGAGCGGTTCGCGGGTCGCGTGCGTCCGAGAGGCTGTCGAGCAATACGCCGAGACCGGCCAGCTCGCCATGCGTGACCGGCGTCAGTATGCCGACTTCGCCGCTCGCCAGTCGGTGTGTGCCAGTCTCGGTGATGGTTGGTGCGATTGTCGTGCTTCCGCCTACGGCGATGTCCGCGATGACGGTGCCGTCTTGCAGAGCGCGGCGGGTCGCGAGGCTGCTCAGTACCGCCCTGTACTCCTCATCACTTCGAGCAGTGACCCCGAGGACGCGGAGGCGGCGGCCATCCGGGAGGTCTTCACACCACCCAGCATCAACCAGCGTCATCAGCCGGCCAAGGCTTGCGCGGGTAACCGCGTCGCTCAGAGCCTCCCCGGTGGCGCCGTTCAAGTCTGCGGCCCGGAGCGCCACTGGGTACATGAAGCTCCCGTCCGTACGGGCGACGCGGCCCGGGATCCCGAGACGCAGGCCCACCTGAGTTCCGGCCATCACCTCGGGCAGGGCGTCAGTCGGTGCGATGGTCGCTCCGTCGATAGCGACGGTTAGGCTCTGCCCGCGCAGGAGCTCCAGCGTACGCAGTACGCGGTGGCCGCCCAGCGACTCTAAGGCGATGGTGTTTCCGCTGATCATCTCTTGCTTCCACTCTCAGGTCGCGGTGAGTTCCTACACTCAGTGGGCCGCGTGCCCGTTCGAAGGGAGCTATGCGGCGAGAAGCAGATCAGCCGGAGGTGGTCCTGCCGGATCGTCTTCGGCACGCGCGGAAGGCGGGGGTGAGGGTCGACTAGCGGTCGGGGTTGAGCTGCCCTTTCGACCGACGGGGGGGGGGGGGGGGTTAGGGGGGTCAGGGGGGTCCTTTTCAGTCGTGCTGGGTGAGGAAAATGGAGTCTGCGCTCTCCTTACACGGGGAGCGACCGAAAAACACCCCCCCTGCCCCCCATCCCCCCCTGGCTAGCTTTGAGGTGCGAGGCGCACGCGGCCTGAGCGAGAATTCGGGTCAGAGCCTGACCCGAACTGACGCGCGCGCACGAGCTCCTCACTCCGCATCGCTCCGGCAGGCGCCCGCTGCATGCCGGCTGGGCGTGGGGCTTCGGGCGCACTTCGCCTCCGGACGGCGTACACGGCATGGCTGCGACAGCGACCCGCTCTCAGGTCTCCCGCGGCCTGGCCTCCGCTGTGGCAGACGCTTCGGCCCTACCAGCGGCAAGACCGCCTCCCCGCTCACCCCCGTCACGGTCGGCTGGCATCGCGGACGCGCAAAACGCCTCAGCGTGTGAGGCTGAGGCGTTCTGAGTGGTTGTGTGTCAGACGCGGACTGCGTGTGACGTCGGCAGACGCGCCGGCGCCGGCCGGGCAGTCGCCGTCGAACACCACCGCCAGAGAGATCGCGTTCCGCGGCGAGGACGGCGCTGTCACCCCGACGGTGAAGAAGCCAGCGACGCCCGTCGCACCGACGACGTCGAAGCCGGAGAAGGTGGACCTGTAGATCGACTGGTCCTGCCCGGGGTGCAAGCCGTTCGGACGGGACGTCCGCGCACCTCGCCACCCTCGGTCGTACCTCGGATCACGGCACTGGTGCTGTTGATGCCCCTGACAGGGGTGTGCGCGGACCCTGCTCGAAGTTTGTGCGGCGCGTCAGGTTGAGGGTGCGGACTTCGCGTCCATATCCTTCAGCCACTTATCGGTGGGTGCCCAGCCGCCTGTGCGGCTCATCGCGTACCGCAGGAGCACATCTCGACGCGCGGCGGACTTCCACTTCGACCGTTGCCACTCAGCCAGTTCTTGGAGGTCGGCGATGAACACCTTCGCGCTGTTGTCGAGGAGCGCGTACGCAGATCGCCACTCCTCGGCGACCCGTTGCGGCGCCCACCGGAGCGCGTATTCGGCGCCGACGTCGTTCTTCGATTCCATGCGGCTGCGGATGAACGCTTCGACGACGGGCTTCCTCGACATCGGTTTCGCCGCACGGACTCCGGCATCGTCGATGGCGGCCTGGATGAGCTGCTGCGCCCGCGCCAACCGCTCCCGTCGCTCTCGGTCGCGTTTCTCGTCGGCGTCCTCCTGCCAATCCTCGAGCTCGGCGGTCAACTCCTGCGACCAATCCACGGCCGCCCACCATGCGTAGGAGACACCCGCGCCGATGAACCGAAGGTCCATCCCTTCAAGGTCACCATCATGACTGGCCGCATTGTTCCGAATGCCGGCGGGTACCCCTTCGGCGTCGCCGAGGAACTCCGCCAGGTCGAACAGCCGCTCCCCGAGAGTGACGAACGCCGCGCCGACGTGCACCGCAATGTCGAGCGCCTCGTCGAGAGTGACCTCAGGAGCCGCGAACAACACGTCAGTGTTCTTCACGACCATCGCCGGCAGCAGCCGGAGATTCCGTCCCGCCGCTTCCAGCGGAGCCCGCTCGAGCATCGCCCGAAGCTCCGCAGGGGCGACGGTCAAGGAGACGTCGTCATCGTCGGTCATGGTTCGACCGTAGCGGCTGAGACAGCGGGCACGACATCTACCGGAACACGGTCTCCACCGGCTTCAGGTGCAAGAGGCACTGGTCGGCGTTGTACTCCCTGACTTCAGCGGTGATGGCGAGGTTCGTCCCGACACCGATGCCGTACGGGGTCTCACCCGTGTAGTGCATGTCGTACGTCGTGTTCACGTCGTTGAACTGGAACGCTGGGCCCGGCGCGGACGTCTCGCTGAAGTCGCCCGCGCCGATAAGGATGTCGTACCGCGACTTCGCCCCGTCGTGTGGAGCCATCGCAGCGATAGAACCGTCGAGTCGGACGGTTCGCCCTTCGCTCTCGTCGGCGAACTCGGCGATCGATGTGTCGCAGGTGTCGGTGAGTTGTAGCAGTGCTGCGAACTGGGGCGAGTTCTCGGCCGTGATGACCTCCGTAGTGTCCGTGGTCGGGCTCGGCTCCGACGGGCTCCCGGCGGTGTTTGCGGGCTCCGTGCTCGGCGCCACCGAGTTGGCTGACGCCTTGGCCTCAGCTGGTACGTCCTCGTCGCCGCCGAACACCCCGGTGGCGCCGAGCACGATGACCACGACGAGCGCTGCGGCTCCCGCTCCGACTGCGAGGAGTGTACGACGACCGATGCGCTTCTTCGGCCGTCGGAACTCCAGCTGCGACTGCAGCCGCCCCTGGGTTATCGAGACCAGTTCCCAGCCGTCCTGCTCCCACCTCGTCCGAGTTCGGGATTCCATCCCACGCACGGACTTCACCGTCCGTGTCTCGTACGTCGGCTGTTCCTCGGTCATCTCGGCCCTTCGCATTCCCGCCGACAAGCTGCCGAGCTTCTCTCAGGGTAGCGATGTCCGCGCGGCTCACCTGCTGTCACCCGGCCGGTGATGACGCCCGATGCGATGCCGCTGGAGGCCGTGTGGTCAGAAGCAGCTGGCGCTGATGAACTTCGCGTGGATGACGTCGCGGTCGGTGAAGGTGAACTCGAGCGCTCCGGTCTCCCCCTCATTGAGGGCGGAGAGGGCGTCGTTGGAGGATGCGATGACGGTGCCGGCGCTGTTCACGCCGTTCACCTCGGCGTAGACGCTGGCGGGGCAGCTCTCGTACGCGTAGACCTCCATCTTGAAGCAGGGGCCGATGCTGTACTCGCAGCCGCCGGCGAACCCGTCGTCGCCTTCTTTGAGCCACTTCAACGCGATGCCGTTGCCGTTGTCGGTGAAGCCGGTGGGGATGTCTGGCTTGTCGGCGACGACCGCGGTGTCGGCGTCGGTCGTGCTGTTGTCCGGGGTGCCGGTGCCGAGGGTCAGCATGGCGACGATGAGTGCGAGGACGGGGACGGCGATGATGACGAACCACCAGCCGGTCGCCATCGTCTGCGGGTTCGCCCGGACCGGTTTCGGGGTGGTGATGCTGTCGTAGCCGTCGTCACCGGGGTTCACCCATGTCTTCCCGGTCCAGTACCGGTAGGTGTTCTTCTTCCACCCGTGTTCATGCCATCCGACCGTCCGGACGTTGTTTAGCCCCGGCGACGCCACCGCGGGCGCGGACGCTTCGGGTGCCGTGGCGCGGACGTCTGCGTCCGGAGGTGACGGCTGCTGGTCGGGATTGGGCCGTTCGGCGATCCACGTCTCACCGTCCCAGTACCGTTCCACACCAGCGGTGCTCGAGGGGTACCAACCTGCAGGGGCGGCGGGAGCAGCGTCGTCGTGCACGGAGCACCTTTCGTCGGCGAACCGTGACAGCTTACGGGTGATGAGGCGCCCTCAGCAGCTCGCCTTAACTCGTCGTCGGCGTGGGAGAAGCGTCTGCTACGCGGTGCGCCAGACTCGGACTTTCGAACGGGGGCTGTTCCTGCGGGCGTGGACGTGGCCTGGCGGGTTCCACCGTGGCATGCTCGGCCACGAGGTGGTGCACGATGCAGTTCGTCAACCGGTTCGTGAACATACTCGGGGTGCTCGCGCGAGGCTTCGATGCGTCCAGCTGGACCGGCCCTGGCGTTCGTGGCGACGAGGCAAAGCGGCGTGCGGACCAGGACGACGCATACCGACGGCGGCGGGACTACCGGCCGTAGCTGCGCAGCCCTCGTTGCCCCGTACTCGCTGGCTCCGCTGACCGGCGGCAAGTGGACGCCCCTGTCTTGGCTCGGGTGTGTCTTCGGGCGCAGTTCACCCGTCCGGTTGATGTGCCGGTGCTGGGGGCGCGGCACAGTGGTGTCTGTGTGGGGAATCCGGTGGGTCGCGGCCGCTGCTGTGGGGGCAGCGGTTGCGGCCACCCTGTCAGGCTGCTCCAATGCGGGCTGGTGCGCCCCGTTGGAACCCGGACCGTCGGTGACAGCGGAGTACGCGCCGACGTCGTCTCGTCTCGAAGCGCTGCCTGGTGTGGCCCGGGTGAGCGCGCGGTTCTGGCAGCCGGATGATTCTCACTGTGTCTCCCGGAAGTACCTGCGGACGGCGTCGTGGTCCGCAGATTTCACCGTGCATGTCCGATCTGGGTTCACGCTCGAGCAGGTCCGCGCAGTCCGCGCGGCACTCGGACCGTCAAGGGGAACGGTCAGCGCTGCTGCAGGCGGCGACCTCTCCGCGTGGGACCTGGAGCTGTCCAACCCGTCCGGTGCGACACCGTCACCGACTGCTGCGCCGCTCCTGGTGGACGACCAAGGCTACCGTGTGGCGACGGAAGCAGCGGCTCTGCCCGGGGTGACCGTCGCGCAGGTGTTCGGAGGCTCCACGACTATCCGTGTCCGCAGTCCGGCATCGGTGATGGCTGCCACGGCCTGGCTGCGGGCGCACTTCAATGACCCGGCGGACACGTGGGTGTACGTCGGGACGGCGAAGAAGTGGTCGATGTCCACCGGCGTGACGGGACAGTTCGGAGCGTCGGACACCACCATCGCCACCGCAGCGCAGGTCGTCACCGACCACCCGGGCGTCAACCGGATGGAAGTCGGCGGGACAGGGGTGACAGCGGTCGTCCCGACGAGACGGCAAGCACAGCAGGTCATCGTCGCCTTCGAACACACACCCCGAGACCAGGACGGGCAGACCGTGTCCGTGTGGTGGCCGGACGGGAACGGAACGGAAGTGTCCGGCGTCGTCGGTTCTCGCCGTTGACCGGTCGGTTGGTCGTGCCACGCTCGGGTCATGACGAAGGACCTGGTGCGACTGGCCCATTCGACGGCGGCCCGGGCGCATGCCGGGCAGGTGGACAAGGTCGGCCGGCTGTACATCGAGCATCCGACCGCGGTCGCGGAACCGCTCACCACCGAGGACCAGCAGGTCGTCGGGTTCCTCCACGACGTCGTCGAGGACACGGACATCACCCTCGCCGAACTCCGCGCGCTCGGGTTCACCGCCCCGGCAGGTCTCGGCGGTGGACGCGATGACGAAGCGCCGGGGGGAGACACTCGCTGAGTCGATGGCTCGGGTCATGGCTGACCCGGTCGCGCCGCGAGTGAAGCGCGCCGATGTCAGCCACAACGCCGACCCGGCCCGGCCCGCCCGCGACCATTACCGACGATGCGACTCGTGCCCGGCTGCAGGGGAAGTACGAACGGACCGCGGCGTTCCTCGGGACGACGCTGGCCGACATCCTCGACGAGTTCGGGGTCCCGCGGCTTGACCCCTGAGGTCAGCGGCGGACGGCCGGCGGGGCGACGGGGACCGCGAGCGTGCTGCGGAGCCGTTGCTCGGTGAGGTCGCGGTCGGTGAGCCACGGGATGCTGCTGACCAGGAGGTCCGCGAGCTCGGCGACGCTTCCCGCGCGGAGGACGCGGCGGCCGAGCGTCGGGGTCATGAACACGGTCTGCGCGTGCCGGTTGTGCCACATGTCGTACGCGCGGTAGCCGGACTCACCTTCGGCTTCCGCCTTTTTCTGGAGCCGGACGATGTGGTCGCTGCGCTGCTGTTCAAGTGCTGCGGTGACTTGCACGATGCGGAGTCGGCTCGCCCAGCGCAGCGGCACGTCAGGGGCGAGGGAGAACGCCTGACGGATGCCGTACGCGGTGCGGACGTTCCTGATGGATTCCGCCACCCACTTCGGGTACTGGCCGGGCAGCAGGTACAGGTCCCCGAACACCAGGTCGTCGAGCACCTCCGGCGCGGGCGACCAGACGACTTTCCCCACTGGGGAGCGTCCCGGGGTCGGGTCGAGGAACTGGTCGAGACCGAGTCCGGTGTGACGCCACCACGGCGTCGGCTTCTGCACTTCCACGCCGAGTTGCAGCACCAGGGCGCGGGGCGTCTGCCGGTAGGACTCGAGCTTCTCGTGTAGCGACCGTTCGACGTCGTCCCACGTCATCGGCTTCTCCCGCGTCGAACCGGAGATGTAGCCGTCCGCTTCGCGACGCACCGCGAAGTCCGTGAGCGCTTGCGCGTGGAGCCGCTCGAGCGCGTCGTTGAAGGACAGCACCGGCGGGACTTCGCCAGGTCGTACCGGCACGAGGTTCGGCGGTCGCCGGAACGTCGTGCCGAGCGGTTCTGTCCAACGAGGCATACGGGGGCGTCCTTCCGGTCCGCTGACCCTATGCGCGGCCGTCGGTCAGGTGGCAGTCCCGCGTTCGGGTCGCACCCCAGTCACGGTCACCGCTTCCACCCGAACAGCCCACGCTTCTTGGATGCGGGCTCCGGCGCGGGTGGGTTCCGTTCGTGTTCGGCGAGGCGGTACCCGACGGCTTCCTCGACCTCTTGCGTGATGGCCGCCCAGCGCTTCGGTTCGAAGGCGCGTGAGTCGAGGTCGTGCAGTGGCTCGTGGAAGTGACCTCTGTGATGGTGGAGGGCCCCGTCGGTGGTGCAGAAGCTGACGGTCGGCAGCTGCGTCTGCGACCCAAGTTCCCAGCCGATGAGGTCAGCGCCTCGAGGTCCGGCGACGAGGACGTGCTTCTTCATCGTCGGCACACCGGCGGCGGTGAGTGCTGCGGCTGCTTCCCGCCCAAGCTGCAACGCCTGCCGCTCATGGGACGCTTTCTCGGCTGCGGCGGCTGCGGCAGCGTCCGCACGGTCTCGTGCTGCGGTGTCGGCGGCGTCGAGTTCGTCGTGCGCGCGACGTCGTGCTGCGTCGAAGTCCATGGGCGTGCGCTCACGGTAGCGGCGGCTGACGTCGCCGTCACTGGCCGATGTGTTGGGCGTGTTCGCGGCGGTCGAGTTCGGTGAGCATCGCGTCGGTGTTCCGGAGCGTCCGCGGGGTGACGGCGACGGTGAGGGTGAGCACGCCGACGAAGAACGCTGCGGCGAACCAGAACAGCGGCTGCCCGGTGACGGCGAGCCAGATGCTGAGGCCGGTCATCGGCAGGTACAGCAGCGGCGCCGTCCACCGCAATGTCCGGTACTCCTTCTGCCGCCGCAGCAGCGCCTGCCGCCATTGCCCGGTGTTCACATCCGGTGGGACGGTGCCGCGGCGTACTGCTCGAGCGAAGTCGGGGCGGTTAGCCGCCTGCCCGTACTGCCGTCGTTGCCGTCCGAGGATGACCCCCATCACGAGCCCGAACGCGGCACCGGTGGCGACGGCCACGACGACGCGGGCACCGATGGTGAGTTCCGGGATGGTGATGGACGTCACGCCGAACCAGCCGGCGGCGAACATGACCGCCATGATGACCCCGGCCGCCCACGTCGGCGCTTGCCTCATCCACCCCATCCTTCGAGCATGCCACCGCGTCCGGGTCATGTCCCGCGTACCGCGGTCGCGGTGACCCGTCCGTGAACTTCCCGGGACGCGAAGCGGCCCGCGGTCCGGCGGTAGCCGCGAGGGTCGTGGCGAGATTCCGGGCTGCGGATTTCCGGGACAGGAGGAGTGGGCTCGAGGAGGGAAGGACGGGTGAGACGTGGGACATGTGGGCGAAGAACCACTCGATCGGACCCTCCACGACGACACTGTGACCTGACCTTCGAAGGAGGAAGCAGCGGGACAAGCTGACGTCCGCCCGCGACTTCATCACGGGCGAGCGGGCGCGACGTTCACGGACCGGCAGTCGGGGCGGGTCAGCGGGTCGGACACTGTCCGGGTCCGCTGGCGCGTCCCCGGCGTTGCCGGTGCGTGTTCGGAGTGGTCTGCGTGGCGTTGGCTTGTCCCGCTGTCCGCTTCGCTCCCAGCGGGCGGTGGCTGGTGCGCTGTCGGGGCGACGGGCGTCTTGTTGGCGGGGTGTGTCCGGTGTGTGGGGCGGGACGTTTGCGGGCTGTGGTGGCGGAGAGACTTGCGGGACGTGTCGTCGCGGGGGTCTTCGTCGCTGCGGGTTCGGACGGGGCTGGGGGTCTTGGGGTCGCTCCCTCGTTCCTCGGTCGCGAGCGCCTGCGGCGGCGGGGTCGTGGCGGTGGACGGCTTGGGGCTGCGTGTGGTCGGGAAGGGGCGGGGAGTGTCACGTGGTCGGAGCGGTGGCGGACCGTCGACGTGACGAAGAGCGGGGTGGCTGGGGTGTAGGTGGACGGGTGTGCTCGGGGTTCTGACCGGGGCTCTCGTTCCTCGTGCCCCGGTGCTCGGTCGTTCCTCCCTCACAGCGCTGCGCGCACGTCGTCCGTCACATTCACGGTGCGGTGACGGTTCGCGCTGCGTTGCGGACGTGACCGGTGACCGGTAACCGCGCGGAGCGCTGACCATATGTAAGTGGCGGGACGACGGCGGGACGGTGGCGAAGCGACCGTTGAGAGGCCCGCCGGCGACCCGAGGAACGAAGCCGTCGGGCATAGCTTGGAGCGCAGCGACGCGATGCGACGCGATGCGCGAACGACGAGCCCAGCGAGGAGAGAGCCCCCGACACGAGGAACGAGAAGAGGGGCGCCCACCGCACGGTGCGAACCCAAACGACCACCCCGAGGAATGAAAGGGCAGCGGGAGACGGGTGAGGCGGCGGGCGATTGTCCCGGCGTGCCTTGGGCGTTATTGGTATGTCAAAGATTCGCTTGAGGGGTATCAGCTGTCGCCTTTTTCGCCGCTTCTTTGGTGCTCGAACGCATGAACGCGCGTCTGCCGTATCGGGTGGGACGCGACTGATGAAGAGGGGTGTGCGTGGCAGGTCTCGACGACGCACGCGTGTGGCAGTTCACACGCGCCGGGTCCATCGAACCGAACGCGATGACCGTGACCTGTCGCAGACGTTCTCCCCGCTCGCGCACGCAGTCGCAGCGGTGAACATGAACGCACCCGTCGGCCGGTCCACGCAGGCCGGTGCGGACGTCTCCGAACTGTCGAAGCTGCTCGCAACGACGCTGTCCGAAGGTGAGTGGGTCGCGATGGTTCTCCGCCGTCCCCTCGGCCCGGAAGCGGACTACCGCGAAGACGGTCCCCGTCGCCGCCTGACCGAACCTCCGGCTGCCCCTTTTAGGCTGAGCGAACATCACTTGAAGGAGCAGCACACAATGGCGAAACTGAGCAAGAACGAACAGGACACCCTTGTCAGCGACATGACCATGTCGATGGACGGCGGGTTCGACGAGGACCAGTTCGAAGCGGACTACGCCAAGCTCGACGCGAAGCACAAGGAAGAGGTGGACGAGGCCGCACGGCAGTTCGAAGCGAACGCCGTCGGCTGGGACGACGACGACGACTGAGGGCCTTACCGCCGCACTCAAGTAGGGCATGACGTTCCAGGAACACGACCACCCGCGCGGCCAGGCCAGGAAGTTCACCGAGAAGCAGCAGAGCCAGGACGAGGTGACGCTGCCAGCTGCGAAGCAGACCGCGACATACAAGCACCCGCAGCCGCCGAACACCGGTGAGCAGACCTGGCAGACCGGTCCGGCCAGCGCGTCACCATCGTCCGCCCGCTCGGTGAGGCTGACGGCGTTGACGTGGAGGTCGGGCCGATGCTCCGCGTCCGATTCGCTGACGGCCACGAGGCTGACGTGTTCGACGACGAGCTCAGTGACCGACGAACCTCGTCCCTCACCGAACCGCACGGCTACGACGAGAGCTGGGGGCCGCTGACGTCTGCGGAGTCCGAGGTCGGCAACCGGCTCGAGGAATCCGACGGCATCAACGCCCGTGCGGAGTACGCCGAGGTCGGCGAGGAGGGCATCGCGTACGGCATCACTGTCGGCCCGGAGCTCATCGGCTCTATCGTCGCCCGCGACCGCCGTGTCGACGAGGACGGGCAGGCGCGCTGATGGCGGCGTTCACACCGCGCCTCTCCGACGGCACGTTCACGTTCAAGCAGCACACGGAAGCGGCCACCGGCCTGCTCGACCAGCCGGCACCTCGCGACCCCGAGGACATCCTCGGCCTCCCCGCCGGCCAGCGCATCGGCCTCCATCACCAGGGCAGCCGCGACATCGACGGTGATGTCGTCGAGGTGTGGTCGTCCGGCTCCGGTCACTACGAAGTCCACGTCGCCGACGAGTCGTTCGCGTTCTACCGCGACTCCGACCTGCACCGCCACGGCGGACCTGCAGTCGTCTACGCCGACGGGCGGAAGGACTGGTACGAGAACGGCATGGGTGTCATCGCCGCCCGACCGTTCAACCTCGCAGAATCCCCACTGCCTGGCGGCGGCACGCGGTACGCCGGCATGCGCAGCGTCGAGGGGAAGGCACCCAATGCCGTCGCCCGGGACGTCCGCGACGACCTGCGGGACCTGCAACGCATTGGGTTCCTTCCCGACGGCGCGACGGTCAACGTGTCCAGCACGACGAAGGGGGACGAAGTCCGTCAACGTCCGCGTTAGCGGGCTCGCGAAGGGGTCGGTCGTCGACCAGGACACCCTCAACCGAACCCCGAACGGACAACGCCTCCACGACCACATCGTGAAGGTCGTGAACCAGTACAACCAGTACGAGGTCGGCCGCGGCTCTTCCAGGCAGCGTCGGTTCTTCTACGAAGAAGTCCACCTCGTCGAGGAGTAGTCACCCGCTCATGCCAGGATGCTGCTGACGTCGGATCCCGACCGGCGTCAGCAAAAGGGGGCAGCATGCCGGACAGCCAGACACCACTCGCGATTCACGACGTGCTCCGCTGGGTCCCCACCGCAAACCAGCCGACCGTGGAACGCATCGTCGAACGCATCGGCATCGCCACGTTCCACGAAACGCAGGATTACATTCGCGCGGAACGAGCCGATGGGAAGCCGCCGCTGCGGATCGCGAAAGGCTGGGTGAACGGGTTCACCGACCAGGACGAGGCAGTCACCTCAGGCGGACCCGGCAACCCCACCTGGCAGAGCATCGAACGGCATCCACTGTGGGGTCTCTGGATGCCGGAGAACAACGCCCATGACGGCGGCGGGACGAAGCGCCGGCAGGCGGAACAGCAGCGCTGCCCGAACCCAGGCTGTGGTGAGCTGATGCCGTTGACGAACGTCTGCGACTTCTGCGGATGACCACTCCTGCGGTCGCGGCCGGCTACCCACAGGTTGGGTCGGACCACAAGAACGGCGACCGGATGTTCGGCATCTTCGGCGATTACGCTCGCGTCCTCGAGGCGCGAGGCACGCCGAAAGCGTCAAGCCTGCACAAGCACACCGTGACTCCGCTCATCCTGCACATCCGCGTCGGCGACGAGCTCCGGGTGGAGTGGGACGGGAAGAACTGGTGGGCGTCGTCTCCTCGCGGGACCGTCGGCCGGCTGACCTGGGCGGCCAGCCACCGGGAACCATCGGAGGACGGCTCCCGCAGCGCGTACGACTTCGACGACGGCGTCATGCACGTGCAGACCATCACCGTCAGCCGCGGTGGCGCTGTCGTCGACTGCGGCGGGTACGTCGTCCCTGACGGACACACTCCTGCGCCACCGAAACGCGCACCGAAGCCGGCGTCAACATCGGCGACAACCACGAGCCGCAGCCGGAAGACAGCAGGGTTCCGGTCGTTCCTCGACAAGCTCCGTCACATGTAGTTGAGCGCGTCGCGCCGCACACATGACAGGCATTGTCTGAACTAACGGCCCGGCTCTCGTCTGCCGTCCCAACAGTCTTCGAGGTGTCCCGTAAGACGATCGGCTACCGGAACGAATGAGGCGGCTAACTTCCGTGAGAGCATCACCGGATGCACGACGATGTTGCGATAGACGTGCGGAGCGAACCGTTCCGTGCTGGTGAGTCCGTAGCCCTCCGCAGTCTGCACACGTTCGGGTCCCACGGCCGGGCCGTTTCGTTCGCAGTCGCCGGTCGAGTGCTCGTCGATGACGGCGACGTCGCCGTGGTCGCAAGCCCGCTCGGCGCCGCGGTCCGCCGCCGAGCGGGTGTCGGGAGCGGGCCGAACGCAAGGCTTGTCCTCCCCGCCGACTGGGATGGTTCCTACATCGAAGACAGTTGGTTCGGGGCGCCCGTGGTTCGCGTGCACCCGAAGGGGGCAGCGTGGTCGGTGTGGCGCTGGCACGACGGGACACAGTGGCTCCCGGACTGGTACATCAACCTCGAACTGCCATGGGTCCGAACCTCAATGGGTTTCGACAGTCAGGACTGGACTCTCGACGTCGTCGCACGTCGGCACCCTGAGGGTCGCTGGTCGATTCGGTACAAGGACGAAGACGAACTCGCCTTCTACGCGGACAAGGGCCTGCTCTCCGACGCGGACCGCGCGACGATCGAACGCACCGGCGAGGATGCCACCGCCGCCGTGCACGCTGGCTCGTTCCCGTTCAATACCGATTGGTCCCAGTGGACACCGCAACCGAACTGGTCAGCACCGCAGATGCCTCCAGGGTGGGACGCAGTCCAGTAGGCAACCCAGCTACGTGTCGATGGTGTCCCAGTGGACGATCGGCTACCGGACTCGCGTCTCGTCGCCTTGACGACGTTTCACGTACGGTGCATGCATGCGTCCCGGGGTAGTGACCGTGCTCTGTCTCGTTCAGTTCGTTGACGTGCTGGGCGTCACAAGCGTCGTCACGGCGATTCCGGCGATCCTGAATGGTCTCGGTGCTGATCCGGCGGCCGCTGGCCCGCTGGCAACGACCTACGCGATGTTCTTCGGAGCGATGCTGATCCTCGGCGCGCGACTCGGGGACCGCTACGGCCACCGGCGGATACTCCTCGTCGGGATCGTCGTCTTCGGCCTCGTGTCCATCATCGGCGGTACCGCGCAGGCGCTTCCGCAGGTGCTCATCGCGCGCGCTGTTCAGGGAGCGGCGGCAGCCGTGTCTGCTCCGTCAGCGCTCCGGCTGATCCTTCACGCAACGGCTGCTGGACCGGGCCGGTCGCGAGCTCTCGCCGCGTGGAGCGCCGTGGGCGCCGCAGCCGGCGCAACCGGGTTCCTTATCGGGGGACTGCTCACTACAGTGCTCGGCTGGCCGTCGGTGTTCTGGGTCAACGCACCGGTCGCTGCGCTCCTATTCGTCGGAGTGGCCCTCGTCGTTCGGGAGGAACCGGAGCCGGGTCGGGCCGAACGGCTCGATGTCCTCGGCGCAGTCCTCCTCGTCGCGGCCGTGATGCCGGTCATCGCAGGCACAGCCCTGCTCGAGGCGCGGGCCACGCAGCCGCAGGGTGTTGGACTGATCCTCCTCGGTCTGGCGATCGCTGGGCTGTTGGCCTGGCGACTCCGCCGCGCACGGTCACCGCTCGTGCCGCGGACTGCGTTCCGCAACGCCAACCTCCGACGTGGGTCGGTGCAGTCATTCGTCAACACCGCTACCACCAGCTCATCGTCGGTGCTGGCAACACTCGTGCTCCAGCACCGCCTCGGCATACCAGCACTGCTGTCCGGGCTGGTCCTCATGGCATTCAGCCTCGCCGTCATCGGCGGATCCGTCGCAACCGGGCGAATCGCTCCCCGACTCGGACCGGACCGGTTGGCCGCAGTGGGGGCTGCGACGATCGCGTGCGGCAACGCGGTCCTCGCGGTTCTCGGTCACTCGTGGCCGTGGATCGCGGGCGGCGTCGCCGTGATCGGCCTTGGCCTTGCAGCTGCTTCGGTCGCGGCGACCGGCCTGGGTACCAGCGTCCCGGCAGCCTTGGCCGGCAGCGCAGCAGGCATCGTAAACACCGGAGCGCAGCTCGGAACAGCGATCGGGACCGCCGTCGTCATCCTCATCGCAACCGCGTCGACCCCGTCGGTCGGATGGGCGGTCGCCGCAGGAATGGCACTCATCTGCGCAGGGTGGTCCCGCCTCCGCCACCAGTCCGACGCCACAACCTGACGATCCGCACCGACATGTCCGGTCACCGATGGGTGACCGGTGCGCGCGAGGACGCACCTCTCCCCCGGCTGACACCCCCTGGTTACCGTGGTCACATGGACTGCTTCGCGAGCTGGCGCACGCGCAACTGAAGGGACGGCTCTGGCCGTCGCTCTCCTCCACCCCAACCCCGGGCGTGGAGCCTTCAGACTGCTCACGAAAGAAGCACAACCATGCACATCCGCGACTGCACGCCGCTCGACCTGCCCGCGCTCACCGCACTCACGATCGAGACTTTCCGGCCTCTCCTCGCCGGCTCCCTCGCGCAGCTACGGGCCGAAGTCACCGCGCACGACCATGGGCACTGGGAAGACGACTACCGCCAGGAAGTCCCTTCCCTGCTCGCTCCCGACGAGGGCCGCTTCATTACACTGGCGGAAGAACACGGCGAACCGCTCGGCTACGTCGGCTGGAACACCACCGGTGCGACCTCAGGACGACTGGAGATGGTTGCCGTTCACCCTGACGTTCGACGGCGCGGAGTCGCGCGAGCGCTCTGCTTGGCGGCGCTGACGAGGCTCGGAGAGCTTGGGGTCACCGTGGTGCACATCGGAACGGGCGGCGACGAGTTCCACGCCCCGGCACGAGCCCTCTACGAATCCCTCGGTTTCATCCCGTACCCGACCGTCGACTACGCCCGGACTCTCTGATCGGAGCCGGGAGGGCTACCGATCGCGGCCCTCCCGGCTCGATGAACTGCGCCGACGGCGTCTCGATAGCCGATCGGCTACTGCACGCCTAGTGCGTCGCCGTCTCCGAGGCTGTGCGGATCGACGCCAAGAGAGACTTCTCGAATTGAGACGGCACTGCGTCGGGAGCAGCCAGTCCTCCGCGCCGAGCGGCCGAAATCACAACCTCCACCCGACCGTCTTCGGCGGGCCGAAACCCGAGAGTGATGACCTCGGCAAGGGGGAGCAGGACGCCCGACCGTCGTGTGATGATCGCAGTGCTGTCATCCATGTAGGTGATCGAGGACCGTGGGATCCCTGCCACTGCGGACCGAATGAGGGCGGGCACGTGCTCCAGTGCCGCATCGACACGCACAGTGCCACGAGATTTATCTGCCACGTCTGACAGCCAAGCACGGCGCCCCGGTAGCCGGTGGGCTACCGAACGCCGTCTCGGTCGCTCGTGGTCGTTCCGGTAGGGGATCGGCTACCGGACAGTCGTAGAACGTCTGGTAGCCGGTCGAGGGAGTCAGTCGTCGTGAGCGAGTGAAGAGGACAGTTCCTCGTGTGCGGCGACCTGCTGCAGGAGCAGGTTGGCTTTGTCGACACCGGTCTGCACGGCATCGGCGCCCGCGACCCATCGCAGCGGCGGCTCGTCGGAATCGATCAACGACACCAGGCCAGCAGCGAGCTTGGTGGGATCGCCGCCCTGTTTGCCGTTCATGCTCTTCCATGCCTCGATGGTCGTCGCGGTGCGCTCGGCGTAGTCGTCGATGGATAGCTCCGGCCAGATGGTCGATGCCCCTTCGACGAGCAGCTCGGTCCGGAAGAAGCCAGGCTCGACGATCATGGTCGAGACACCGTACGGCGCGAGGTCGTACCGGATGGACTCCATCCACCCTTCGAGGGCGAACTTCGACGCGCAGTACGCCGCGACGAACTCCTGACCGACGAGGCCGGCAGTTGAGCTGATCGTGACGATCTGCCCGCTGCGCTGACGACGCATGACGGGTAGGACCGCCCGGGTGACGTTGAGCGGGCCGAAGAAGTTCGTCTCCATCTGCTGCCGCATCTGCTCAGGACTGATCTCCTCGAAGAACCCCGCGTAGAACAGGCCAGCGTTGTTCACGAGCACGTCGATCCGTCCGAAGCGGGAGACCGCGACGTCCGCGGCGGCCCGCGCGGCGTCCTCGTCGGTGATGTCGAGCGACACTGCCAGCAGGTCCTCCCGCTCACCGAACACCTCGGTGACCTTCGCAGCGTCACGCGCGGTAGCAACGACGCGGTGGCCGGCGGCGAGGGCGGCCCGGGTCAGGTCGATGCCCATCCCGCGTGCTGCGCCGGTGATGAACCAAACGGTGGAGTCAGTCATGGGTGTGCCTTTCGATCGGGAACACCGCAAGTGAACGACGCCGTCACGTCCGGAAACAGACTCCGTCTACACGGTCACTGACAGGGACCCCCTGCAGGCAATCCGGTGACGTACCGTCGGGGCGTGGACACTCAGGCGGAGATTCGCGATTTCCTTACATCGCGGCGGGCCAGGCTCCTGCCGGAGCAGATTGGCCTGCCGGACTTCGGCGGACGCCGCCGAGTTGCTGGGCTGCGCCGTGAGGAAGTGGCCCTGGTCGCCGGGATCAGCACCGAGTACTACACACGCCTCGAACGGGGCAACGCGACCGGCGTCTCTGACAGCGTCCTCTTCGGTGTCGCTCGTGCTTTGCTCCTCGACGACGTCGAAGCGGCTCACCTGGCCGATCTCGTTCGAGCCGCCAACGCGCCCACCCACCTTCGGCCGCGGCGCTCTGCGCAACGGTCACAACCGGGCAGCGTGAGTGCGGGCGTGCAGCAGATCGTGGACAGCATGACGCATATTCCGGTGATCGTGCAGAACACCACGCTCGACGTGGTCGCGTCGAACCCGCTGGGGCGTGCGTTCTACATCGACCTGTTCGGTACTCCTGGCCGGTCGGTCAACTTCGGCCGGTACATCTTCCTCGACCCTCGCTCGCGCGACTTCTACCGCGACTGGGACAGCGTCGCTGAGCAGAGCGTCGCGGTGCTCCGAACCGAGGCGGCCCGTGCCCCGGCGGACCGTGCACTCGCTGCCCTCGTCGGGGAGCTGTCACTGGCAAGCGAGGCGTTCCGCACGCTCTGGGCCAGTCACACGGTGCGGGAGCACCGGTCGGGCGAGAAGCTCGTGCACCACCCGATCGTCGGCGACCTCGACCTGACGTTCGAGTCACTGGACGTCAGCTCTCGAAGCGGGCTCGCCCTGATTACCTACATCGCAGTTCCGGGATCACCTTCCGACGACAGCCTGCAACTCCTTGCGCACTGGGCTGCGACGAAGGACGCCGCGAGCGTGAAGGAACCCCGAACGACCGAACCATGAGTCGCCTCGTCGTGCCCATCGAAAGGACCCACCCGTGAAGTACACCCGCCTCGGCACCTCCGGACTGAAGGTCAGCAGCATCGCGCTCGGCTGCATGAGCTTCGGCGACCCCGCCAGCGGCCACCTGCAGTGGTCCCTCCCCGAGGACGACGCCTTGCCCTACTTCCGGCAGGCCCTCGACCTCGGCATCACGTTCTGGGACACCGCCAACGTCTACTCCTACGGCGACTCCGAACGCATCGTCGGCGAAGCGCTCCGCCAGTTCACCAACCGCGACGAAATCGTCCTCGCGACCAAGGCGCACTTCTCCGACAAGCCCGGCGTCGGCCCTGGCCTGCACGTCGCCGGCCTGTCCCGGAAGGCGATCATGCAGCAGATCGACGCATCCCTCACCCGGCTCGGCACCGACTACGTCGACCTGTACCAGATCCACCGCTTCGACCCCGAAACGCCAATCGAAGAGACGATGGAAGCGCTCCACGACGTCGTCAAGGCCGGCAAGGCCCGCTACATCGGCGCCTCCGCGATGTGGACGTGGCAGTTCGCCAACATGCAGCACGCCGCGGACCTGCATGGCTGGACCCGGTTCGTGTCCATGCAGGACCAGTACTCGCTGCTCTACCGGGAAGAAGAGCGTGAGATGTTCGGTCTCCTCGCCGACCAGGGCGTCGGCAGCATCCCCTACAGCCCCCTCGCCAAGGGCCGCGTCGCCCGCCCCGCCGGTGAGCAGACCAAGCGCTCCTCCGACGACCCGGTCGGTAACAGCTTCTTCGCCGACACCGAGCGTGACCGGCCCGTCATCGACGCCGTGCAGCAGATCGCCGAGGCGCGGAACGTGCCGATGGCGCAGATCGCGATGGCTTGGGTCCTCAACAACCCGGTCGTGAGCGCTCCCATCATCGGCGCGACGAAGCCGCACCATCTCGACGACGCTGCCGCCGCGGTCGACATCGACCTCACTGGGGACGAGGTCACCGCACTCGAGGAGCACTACCTGGTGCGCCCCGCCGGCGGCTTCTGAGCGCCTGCTGCCGCCACCACAACGAAGCGGCCCTACTGCGCGAGCGGCGCGGTAGGGCCGCTTCGCGTGTTCCCACGCGTCTCGATAGCCGATCCCTCATCGGGGATCGGTTGTGTGGGTAGCGTCGAGACATGCTCGACGGATGGTCTGATACTGCGACTGCGTACGACAGGTCTTTTGCGCGGCTCTGCGCAGGTGCCATCGACGGGTTGCTCGGGGACCACGTGAGCGTCGGCGACGACCCGGCTCTGGACGTCGGAACAGGGACGGGATCCGTCGTGGGTGTCCTCATCCGACGCGGATTCGCGGTCACCGCCTGCGATAAGGAACCCTCCATGGTGCGATTCGCTGTAGGACGCTACCCGACGGTGGACATCGGAACTGCGGCGCTGCCCTCCCTGCCCTACGACGACGGCTCGTTCGCGCTCACGACCGCGAACTTCGTCCTCAACCACGTACCAACCCCGCTCACATCGGCTCGTGAGCTCCTTCGAGTCACCCGTCCTGGTGGCACCGTCGCCGCGACGATCTGGCCGTCCGAACCGGTCGGAGCGCTCAACCAGTTCTGGAACATGATCATCAGGGAAGCGGACGTCACGGTGCCCGCCGGACACCGATTGCCCCCAGCGGACGATTTCCCGAGAAGCGTCGACGGCTTCCGCGAGCTGTTCCGCAACGCCGGCGCAACCACCGTCGACTGCAGCCTGTTCTCGTACACGTTCCAGATCCGCCCCGACGACCTCTGGGCAGCGGTGACGGCAGGGATCGCAACGATCGGTCAGACGTACACGCGCCAGACTGACGAAAGCCGCGGACGGATGCAGGCCGTTTTCACGGACGCCGCGACGCGGCAGGCCCCTTCCAACGTCCTCTCGTTCGAGAGCAAAGCGGTCGTTGCCCACGCCTCAGTTCGGTAGCCGATGGTCTATCGGACACTCTTGGCTGTGCCGTGGTCGGCTCCGTAAGACGGCTTAGCCGGACGCGTCTGTCGGCGTCACCAGCATGCGAAGCCAAGTCCGGCCGTTGCAGTCCCGCTCGGTGGGACGGTCTTTACCAGCTGCGGGAGGCCTGCCGAGTTTGCCTGGGCAGCTCGCCGAACTCGTCCCGGTACGCTCCGGCGAACCGTCCGAGGTGGGCGAACCCAGCCCACCGGGCGACCTCCGCGACGCTGAGGTCGTTGTCGGACTCGAGCTGCTCCCGCGCGAGGAGCAGTCGGATGTGTCGCAGGTAGGCCAGCGGTGTGATGCCGTGGTGGCGGTTGAACGCGGCCTGCACGCCACGGACGCTCAGCCCGGCCGCCTCGGCAATGTCCGCGACGGTGATTGGTTCTCTGGCGTGCTCGAGGAGGAATGCCTCCGCTCGTGCGAATCGTGTGCCCGCGGTGGTGGGCGGGGCGTGCTGACCGACGGGCCAGTGCGGAATTGCTGTGAGGAGGCCGCCGGCGGCGAACCGGGCCAGTTGTCGTTCGCGCTCCTCGGAGACTTCGTCCGGCCCGGCGAGTACCTCCGCGGCGACGGTGCGGACCATCAGCCACCAGGCGGCCAGTGTCGGGCCCTCCGGTACGTGGTGGGGATGGAACTCGAGCGGTCCCGGGTTCCACTCGCCACGTTCCGCGGCGACTTGTTCCACCGTGGCGCGGTCGATGCGGATGACGTCCTTCTGGAACGACTCGAACCGGACGGGTTGTGGTGCGTTCCGGTACAGCACGGGGCGGCCGATCGGAACCTGCTTCCCGTCGATGGTGCCCCGCCCGGACTTCAACCAGGCCAGAACCATCACGCTGTCCGGCTCGATCGTGCCGCTGACCACCCCCGTGCACGACGCGGTCTCCAGTGACAGCAGCCGGGTGCCACGCACCCGCTCCTCGAACATGAACGCCGCACCGTCCGGGTCAACGTCCACACTCTGTGTGGAGTGCGTGCGAGCGATCGCGTTTGCGGCAACGATTGGGTCCCCGGTGCGGGTCATCCGTTGGGCGCGGCGCATCAGTTCAGGCACGACTCGATCATCACCAAAACCCAATCACCGCGCACATGGGTTCCGAAAACGGATAACGGGTTCGGGATACGGCTCTCGTGGTTGGATTCGACGAGGTGCTTCCGGCGTCGCCGGGAGCGGTGGGCTCAGCCAGGTCGAGAGGACAGCTTGTTCGCACATCGTGGGCGCGTACTTTGAGAGATGTCGTCAGCTCGCGGGTCTTCTGCGAAGACGCCTACAGGAAGCCGCACGCATGGTCCGACCGCAACGCATCGTCTGGCGGGAGGGGTCCGGCACCGACTGGACAGCCCACGCTGACGGCGTCATCGTCGGCAGCATCCAGCACCACGACCAGTACGAGCTCCACACGACCGACAACCAGGTCCACGGTTCACACAGCACCCTCTGCAACGCGCAAGCACAACTCAGCGCCTGGTACTCCTGGATCGCCGCGCAACAGGCCTGACCAGCACGCAAGACTCTGACGCGAGGCGAGCGTCACCGATCACGTGACCCGAACACGGACCGGCAACGCCCGTCCCGCAGCCTGATCCGCCACGGGTTCCCGTACCGTACTCAGGGTCGGGCTGGACGCGCAGTCAGCAGAGTGAGTGCCTGCGCAGCCGGGCCAACCCGCCGCAGCTCACATCGCACTCACACTTGCCAGAGCCGCCGATGGCGGGAGAACCTCCGGCACGGAATACAACACCTATCGACGATGGTTCCCAATGAGGTCGGGCGGCTGGTTACCGCCCAAGCGAAAGCGTCCTGAGTCCCTGATCCTCGGACGCACGCGGCTGCCCGCTCTCACCCCAACGAGAGCGGGCAGCTCCCATCTCGTACTTGCGGACGCCCTCGATCATCGGATCCTGCGGACCGGCTGCCGGGGATCTCCCGCGCTCGGACATTGTGCGTGGAGAGTCAGCACGACCGGGGTTTGCTGACGGGATGAAGTACCTGGTCTACGGCAACTCACGAATCATGACCGGCGACGCGATCGCGGACGCGGTCCTTGCCTACTCCGTCGTCCTCGCGCAGAACAGCACCACCGACATCATCAACGTCCCCACCGCTGACGCACACGGTGTTGCCACCACCGTCGGTCTCCTTCTCGGTCCGGTGACCACCGTCATGACCGAGCCCGCCCCAGACGACGAGCTGGAGCCGGACGACGACGCGTTCGTCGCCGAACTCACCCGACGCACCAACCGGTTCACCCGCCACATGAACGCGGCCAAACACCCCGACCGGTTCGACGGGCTCGCGGCAGCCCTCGAGGAGGTGCTCGACCCCACGCTCGACGTCCTCGACGCGATGGACCGTGTGATCGAGCTCTGCGTGCGCTGCACCTCCGCCACCGAAGCCGGCATCGTCCTCGCCGACCGCACCGGGACACTGCACGTCATCGCATCGACCAGTGAACGCAGCAGCGACGCCGAAGAAGCGCAACTCGGAACCAACGAAGGATCGTGCCTGGACTGCTACCGGACCGGTGAGACCATCGACGTCCCGGACGTCTCCACACACGCCTCCGACTGGCCCCAGTTCGTCGAGACGATGCACGCCCGCAACCTCGTCGGCACCTTCGCCGAACCCATCCGGCTGCGACGAGCAACGATCGGGTCGCTGTGCGTCTTCGCCACCCACGACCAGGGCCACGACGACCGTGACGTCGTCTTCATTCAGCTGCTCGCTGACGCAGCGTCCGCCGCCCTCGTCCGGCAACGTGACCACGGACGGCTGCGGACATTCGACGAACAGGTCGAGGACGCCATCGCCGCGCGAGTCACGGTGGAACAAGCCAAGGGCGCCCTCGCACAACGACAGAACATCGCGATCGACGAAGCCTTCCAGCTGCTCCGCAGTGGCGCACGCAGCGCCGGACGAGGACTCCGAGAACTCGCCGACGACGTGATCCACCGCGGCGAACGACTCGACGGCAGTCTTTGACACGCCCTCGTCCACGTGCCCCCGCGTTCAGGAGAGCGGGTCAGCTGGCTGGGTTCGGGTCCTGCAGAAACGCCTCATATGTCTCGGTGTCGTCCTGGGCAGGGACCGGATTTTGGAGGACATACAGCACCTCGGTTTCAGTACCAACAACCTCACGGAGTCGCGAGACAGCATCGCGCGCCGTTGCTGCCTCCACCCCGGCTACCTGAAGTTCGCCGTCATCGTCCGGGTCGTATCCCGTGTTCCACCGCATCCCATGATTCTTCCGACGCGCTCATGGCCGGAGCAAGTCGGCCGACGCGAAGGCACCGTGCCCACCCAATCCGACAGTGGCTTCCTCCGGGACGACACCCCGGAGGCCGCCGCCCGGTAGGAAAGTGTGCTCCGAGCCGCTGAATGCCAGGCTGCATCTTCGTGTCCTGCCCGAATGGGGGCCGGCTAAGGCTTGTCCGCCAAAAAGAGGACCGGTAGGTTCGTTGTAAGCGAGCCACACCCGGTCGTGCTTCCTGAGCGCGCAGGCCCGCACTGAGCATCGACGCTCCGACCCTGGAGCCGTTCCCCCTGACGCTCGGGTCGGGGCGCGATCGCCCGGCAAACACCGTTTGAACGTTCCGCGCTGAGCGGTCCGGGCTCACTTCGCTGCGCCCCTGGCCCGTTATCCGCGTGACGTGGGACGGGTTGAGCTTGCTTGTGGCGCATCGTAGATTCCCGGCATGATCGCTGCCAAGCCGCGCGATCCGCAGGACCGGATCGCCCAGGAGCCGTACTGGCTCGACGACTTCTACGACGAATTCATCAGGTCGCTGGACCCGTCCAGATCGACTTCGACGGCCCCGGGAGACACTGGCCGGCAGTAGGCGCCCCTCAGGCTGTTTCCCTGAGGTCGGCGCCGTGGTGGACGACGTCCTCGGCTCTCGCGCGCATGCCGCCACCGGCTGTGTGCGCTGCTCGACGTAGGACTTGGAAGGCTTCGTCAATCCGGATGCCGCGTCGGTACGCCAAGGCCCCCTTCGCTTGCTCGACGAGTACTCGTGCCTGGATTGCGTCGTCGATCTGCTCCTCGAAGGTGCGCAACCGGCCGGCATCGCGTTGCCGCACGAGCGCGGCGGATGCCGCGTCGGCGAGCAGCTGGATCAGAACCACGTCGCGGTCGTCGTGCCCGTCGGTGTGGTCGGCGAACAGACACAGCGAACCGATGGTCCCATCGCGTAGGCGGATCGGCTCGGCGAAGGTCCCGCGAAGCCCTCTCTCGTGCATCGTCTCAGCGAACGTCGGCCACACGATCTCGTGGGTGGTGACGTCGGGCACGTCGATCGTCTTCCCGGTCCGGAAGCAGTCCAAGCACGATCCCTCGTTCGTGCCGAGCTGCGCCTCTTCCGCATCGCTCGTGCGTTCGCTCGTCGAAGCGATGACGTGCAAGGTCCCGGACGCATCGCCCAGGACGATCCCCGCTTCCGTTGCTGAGGTGAGCTCCACGCACGCCGCGATCACGCGGTCCATGGCGTCGAGGACCTCGAGGTCGGGGTTCAGAACACTGCTCAGGCCCACGGAGAGGCGCTCGAAGCGGTCCTCACCTCGATGTGCCTCTGACCTGGTCATGGTCGGACTGTACAGCGGGACAGTTCGCGAACCTACCAGCCGTAACGCGCATGCGGGTCGGGGATGAACGGCACGAGCGGCCGCGACGTAGCGTCAGGGCATCGCTCACGTTGCGTGGGGTGCTGCTGCGTGTCCGACCCCCGGTGAGTTGGCGTCAGAGAGCACGTCATGAATGCACCACGATCCAAGCGTTATACGCCTTGCTTGCCCGGAAGGGGGGCTACCGAACGTCGTCTCGGTCGCTCGTGGTCGTTCCGGTAGGGGATCGCTCAACGGTCCGGCAGGAGGGACATGTGTCGCGGCTACTTCTTCTCGTACTTGCTCCAGTAGCGGGCGAGCGCCGCTTGGCCCGGTCGAGCCGTGGTGAACACGACTAGAGCGAACCCGACGAAGATGACGAGAACCGCCACCAGCCGGTCGAGCCTGCCGTCCGAGTGGGCTATCAACACGAAGCCGATGATGACAACGAGTGCCCCCAGCGTCACGAGTACAACACGTCGAGGGGTCATGAGTTCGAATCTATCGTCGCCGTCATGAAGTGGCGTCCGACCCGTCTCGCGGACAACAGCACACGTCCAGTGACGAGGCCCGGTGAAAGCGTCCCATTTGCCGGTCGTTCACCGCTACACCACAGTTGCTGCCAGCACCGGGCCTCGTTGTCCACTCGCGCCTGACCAGGGGTATTGCCGTATGCCTGTCCCGCAAAAAAGCCCGGTGAAGGGGCGCTAAACGCTACACAGCCGAGGGCGCGGCGACGGTACCGCTTCGACGTTGACATCGACGTGCTGCGAGGAAGTAACTCGTTCCGGCCTTCGGAACCGATCACCGCGACCGCCGAAGGAGCAGCTCGGGATGCGCGAGCACCTCGAGGAGCGCTAACCAGGCGAGGTCGGTGATGCGTGGGTCGAGGGCGCCGGAGTGCGCAGCGAGCAACGCCCGGGTGCGCGCGGTCGGGGTCTTGTCCATTCCGTGCTGACTGTTGCGGAGCGCGGTGAGCCATTCACGAGCGGCGGTGGCGAGCGGCACGAGGACGTCGATGCCGTTCTTGTCGGGCAACATGACGCCCCCGTCCCGAAGTCGTGCCCGCATGAAGAACCCGTTCCCCACGTCGCGCAGTGCCCCCACGGCCGCGCGAGCACGCGGCAAAAGGACGAGTTGCACATCCTCGGGGAGCGTCGATTCGAGGTCGGTGAGGACAGCTTCCATCTTCGAGAGGGTGGTCGCTCGATCACGTGTGAGTGTGCGGTTGAGGCCCGCGAGTGAGTCGAGGGTATGGAAGAGCGCGAGCCGCCGCGCATGACCGTCCCGGGAAGACCCGATGACTTGGACGGAGCGACACAACTGCTCGAAGGTGAGCATTCGCTCGACAGCGGACGGCGGGTGGTACTGCCCGTCGACGACGTAGTTGGCCGGCTGGGTGAGGTGCGAGAAGACTAAGTCGAGCCGATCCACCCACCACCGAAGGGCTGCTTTGAACGCCGCGTGCGGAATCTCCCGCACATCCTTCAACGGCTCGATCTGCGCAGACCGCTCTGACAGTGCGAGAAGGTCCAGGTCGAGCAGCGGGCGAGGCTCGACCGCCTTGCCAAACGTGAACACAAGCACACCTCCGAGCCTGGGCGCGGTCGTCGCCCAAACATGCGGACTGAGGCTCGTGACGAGCGGTTCGAGGTAAGCACCGAGCCCGAGGTTGATGTCCTCCATCAGCTTCAACGACGAGGTGAACGTGTCGCCGTCCCCAGTGGGCTCCGGCGGACGGTCGCCAACGTTCAGCATCGCGCGCGCAATGCCATATCGCCGGCCGAGGCGCTCCGTCGACTCCACTAGATACATCGCTGCATGAGGAAAGACCACCTCACGAAGCCCCGCAGTTGCCCCGGCAAGGACGGCAGGGAGATCCTTTGCCTCCTCCGTCCCGACCACAAGCGCCCGGAACCCCGCAAGCGCCTGCACCGCCTCTGTCGGATGGCGTTCGAGGAGCGTCTGCTGCAAGCGGACCGCTCGTTCCCATGAGCCGGGCGCCGGCCCAATCTCGTCGTACTTCGACAGTCGCTCGACCACGCGCTGATAGCCGCGCTCCTCGGAAGGGTCAGCCTCCAGCCCTAACCGGGACCACCGGACCAGGTTCGGCTTCGAACCGGAGACGCTCTCCTCATTTCGCCCCATGAAGTCGTCGCCGTCGCGAATCAGTTCCCAGCCAACGAACGCGCCCATGTCATCTGGTACTCCGCCGAGGAACCAGTTCGCGACGTGGATCCGTTCCGGGTCCACCTTCAGCATCGACAGGTCCTCAGCGCCAGTGGACTGCGCGGACCCACGAACGTTCCTTGCTTCGGTCACACTGCCCCTTTTGGCCGTCTCCTACGGCCTCAGGGTAGGGCGAGGCGCCGACACGTCAGCCCTTAGCCATACGCTGCAGATGTGCCTCGTACGTCGCGGAAGCGCCCCAGCGAGCTGACGCCAGACTGGCCCTCAGCACCGTCCGACGTGCTTGCCGGCGAATATGCGCGTCGCTTCGCGGTCCGGCTTCGGGAAGTCATCGGTGATGGCAGCGTTCGCGCGGTAGGTCGGACCGCCGGCGTCGCTCCTGGAACTCTTCGCACGATGATGGAGGGCCGCACCTGGCCGGACCTTGAGACCATCGCCAAACTCGAATCATCACTCGGGGAAGTGCTCTGGCCAACCGCCTCAGAAGGAGTCCGTTATCGCGCTAGCGTCAGTGGCGGTTCCTGGTGGCAGTCCGCCCTGCCTGGACCCGAAGTTTGACCCTGCGACGAGCCCATCGAAGCTAGATGTCCGGACGAAGACCCGGTAGCCCGAGGCAGGCCTCCTCAGCCTCCTGTCCATCTTCACGACCGCGGTATCAGCGCTCGGGCGGCAGTCCTCGTCGTCGTCCTGTTCGTCATCGTGCTCGGGCCGATTCTCGCGTCGATCGTCGGCCTCCGCGCTCGGGTAACGGGGTACGAAACTGGTTGAGCTCGAGCGAGATCCCGCCGACCCCGGGCGACACGAGAAAGGTCCCGGCATTGCGCCGGGGCCGGCAGCTGAGCCCGTACCCACGGCATCCGCACATATCTCACCCGTGAACCTCAGATGGAGTGAGAAAGACCACTTCGCGCGCCGCGTCCGTGAACATCGGCGGTGGGTGCAAGCCGGAATCATTCGCCGGTGGCGCGAAGCCCCCAAATATCAAGGCGCCGTGGCACCGCCTCTGGTCCGTCTCCTCTGCCATGTAGATCTCGAGCTCTACGGGCCCCTGTGGGATGCCCTGACCGACGCCGAACCTCAAGCGGCCCATCTTCTCCTCGAGACCGTCGAGCCCCTACCGATACCCCGTGCCCTCATCCTCACCGGGGGCTTCATCGAGCACTGGGGTGACCGCGGCCCGGCACTCGTAGCCGGCGAAATCGGCAGCGTGACCCGCGCGACACGGACCGTTCTCGCCCTCCTCGAAACCCGCATCACCGACGCTCACAGCCCCGCCGACGCCCATCTCCGTGCCGCCATCCGCGGCGCCGCCGAAGCGGTCTCTGCGGAGTTCACGGAAGCGGCCCGGAAGCACGAGCGGGCGGTGGAAGTCGTCGAAATGGTGAGTGCTGGTGGGAATGCGGCGTATCAGGCGGCGGCGGAGCTACTCAGCCGGGAGTGAGCGGCTACGGAAAATCCACCACGCCGCTCTCACAAAGAAGCCGAAACATCGTGGGCGCCGGGGCCGCGGCGCCCACGACCACCACGTTGCTGTCGGGAGCGACTCCCGCCGGCGGTTGCGTATATAGCAGGTACAGCGTGGGAAGCCGAGGGCTCCAGAAGGAGACTGCGACCAGTGTGTGCCGGGGCGCGTAGTACGCGGCCCGCTCATCAGCGGCTCCGGTGTACGGCCTTGCACTTGCATTCAGTACCGACGCTCCGCTGCCTGGCATGCGGACGTGACCGGAGCAGCAAGAGTGGTGGCGGTGAGCCCTGGGAAAGCATGTGCCAGCACAGCAGCCGACAGCACATGCTCATCCACACTGAAGAAAGCCCGGTCAGGGCCAGCAGGAAGGGTCAAATGCAGCAACGGCACAATGCAGGTATGCGCGGATAGACCGGAGTGGGTGCAAGCAAGTCTGACCAGGGCTTTCTCTGGCATCTCCCGGAGGTCCCGCTGGTTCCCGCTCCCGCGCATAGGAGGAGAGCACGCGAACGCGTGCCCCGGCGGCCACCTGGCGGCCGGGACACCTCACACAGAAAACCACCATCGTGACCGCCACTGTCCTCCCTCTCCCAGACCTCGTTTCCGATGTCGACGTCGCCGCCCTCCTCGGTGTAAGCCCAAAGACGCTCGCCAACTGGCGCTCCGCCGGAGTCGGCCCGTCCTACTTCAAGATCGGCGGCCGTGTGCGCTACGACCGGGCCGTCATCCTCACGTGGCTTGACGCTGCGCGGGTCGCCTGATGGGGCGGCAGAAGCTCCCCGCCGGGCAGCACGGTGAAATCAGCACCACGGAAGTGGCCGCGGTACGCGGAGATGACGGGCAACTCCTGCAGAGGAAGTATGTCGTCGCGAAGACCCGTCTCGGTGTAGCTAGGGGGCCCTCCAAGCAGATCGAAGCGCGAGGTGCAACCGCGGGTGCGGCTCGGCGCGCCCTGCAGGCGAAGCTCGCCACGCTCAAAGCAGAGCTGGAGCAGGAGCCCACCGGGCCAAGTGGTCCCACGGTAACCGAGCTCGCAGAGAAGTGGTGGGCGATGAAGAGCGCAGGGCGCCTCGCCGAAAACACGCGTCTGGCGTACCGCGATGTCATCGACCGACTGATTCTGCCCAAGCTCGGGGAAACACCGGTGCGGGACGTGCGCGCCGACGTACTCGCCAGCTGGCTCTTCGAAGAGCGCCAAGTTCGCCGTGTGCAGGCTGAGCACGCTCGTACGCTGCTTAATCAGATGCTCGGCGCTGCGGTGGCGTGGGAGTGGCGTACCTCGAACCCGGTCAGCGGCTTGAAACCCCTCAGCAACGAGCACCCCAGGGCTGACCCCCGCGACGACGACGAGCGATGGCTCGGGTCGGCGGACCTCGAAGCGCTGCGCGAGGGTCTCCGCGGGATGCGGCAGCGGTCGTACGTGCCAGCCATGGTGGAGCTGATGCTGGGCCTGGGCCTCCGTATCTCCGAAGCGATTGCGCTGCAGGCCAGGGATCTCGAGTGGGAGCATCCAGATGGAGTCCTCGTACACATCCGGCGCGCCGTAATCACCCCCGCATACGGCCAACCGTTCCTTCAGGCTCATACGAAGAGCGGCCCAGACGGCGCCCGCGCTATATTCGCACCGCCTTTTGTCGTCGAGATTCTCGGGAACCTCGCCTCGGCTGCTCGGCCCGAAGGCTTCCTTCTCGTGAGCCGTGACGGCGGAATGGTGAGCGCTCGCAGTGCGCGTACTTCTCTCCGCACGGTGCGCGAGCGGGTGGGCCTCCTGCGGTTGACGCCGCATACCTTCCGCCGGACCGCCGGGCGGGCGGCCGCGGACGAAGGTGGCGTGGCTGCCGCTACCGCCCTTCTGGGTCACGCGAGCGAGGCCACCGCGACGGAGTCTTACCTGCCGAAGGCGAGGAAGGCACCCGCTGACGCGCGAGCAGCCCTGCAGACGCTCGCCCCGACGCAAACGCCGACCGATTGACCCCGCCCCGACGAAGCGGTTGCATCCACTTGGATGCAGCCGCTTTTTCGTGCCGGAGCGGCGGTCATAAACGTTGAGTAAACGTTGACCTGGGTGGAACTGGGGGTTGCGGACCCCCGTACTTCCGCTTGTTTGTGCCCCTGGAGGGACTCGAACCCCCAACCGTTTCCTTAGGACGGAACTGCTCTTCCATTGAGCTACAGAGGCTGGCCCGACCACTCTAGCGGCGGAAGCCCTGCAGGAACGCGTGCAGTTCGTCGACGAACAGGTCGGGCTGCTCGAACGGCGCGAAGTGCCCGCCGCGGTCGAGTTCGTGGTGGAACACGAGGTTCGTGGTGCGCTCGAGCCACTCCCGCGGCGCCCGCACGATGTCGCCGGGGAAGATCGAGAAGCCGGACGGCACCTCGACCCGTCGCTCCAGCTGCTCCGCCGGGATCGCCGCGTTCGCGTGGTACATCCGCATCGCCGACCCGATCGTGGCGGTGGCCCAGTACTCGGTCAGCAGCGCCAGGACCTCGTCGCGCGTGTAGACCGACCACAGGTCCCCGCCGCAGTCGCTCCACGCCCGGAGCTTCTCGACGATCCAGGCCGCGAGACCCGCGGGTGAGTCGTTCAGCCCGACGGCCGCGGTCTGCGGCTTCGTCCGGTGCAGCATCGCGTAGGCACCCTCGGCGGTGCGCCACCGATCGGTCGCGGCGACGAACTCCCGCTCGGCCCCGGACAGCGTCGACGGGTCGAGGCCCGGCCAGGCGAGCCCGCCGTCGATGCGGTGCACGGCGACGACCCGGTCGGTGTGGTCGAGCGCCAGGTAGCGGGCGACGTGTGTGCCGATGTCGCCTCCGGACACCGCGAATCGCTCGTACCCCAGGTCCGTCATCAGCGTCGCCCACATGCCGGCCACCTGCCGGGCGTCGAGGACCTGCGGCGGCGCATCCGAGAAGCCGTACCCGGGCATGTCCGGCACGACGATGTCGTACCCGGCGGCGACGAGCATCGGCAGCACCTTGCGGTACCGCCACCCGGAGTCCGGCCAGCCGTGCGCGAGCAGGACCGGCAGGGCGTCGGGCTGCGGAGCGCGAGCGTGCAGGACGTGGACGCCGATGCCGTCGACGACGACACGGCGCGAGGGCAGCGCGGCGAGCTCGGCACGGTGCGCGTCGAAGTCGAACCCGTCGGCCCAGTACTCGACGAGCGGGCGCAGGACGTCGAGGTCCACGCCGAGCGACCAGCCGACCCCGGCGGGTGCGTCCGGCCAGCGCGTGGCGCGCAGCCGCGCGCGCAGGTCGTCGATGGTCGCGCCGTCGATGTGCGGTGTCTCGCCCATGCGGCCGACGCTACTCAGCGCCACCGACGCAGATGGGCGAGCGGGGACTGGGCCGCTCCCCCTGGCGGACCGACTGCATGTCCGCACAGGCCGTGACGAGCCTCCCGGCGGCGTTCACCTGGCGGACACCCGCGCATCCTCTGCCCGCAACGGGGTGCGTCGACGCTGGTCGGACCGCGCCGGTCCCGGCGCGACGGCACGTACCCAGGAGTCCCATGATCTCGCTCGTCTGCCTCGACATGGCAGGAACCACCGTCGACGACGGCGGCGTCGTCCTCGACGCCTTCCGCACCGCGCTCACCGACGTCGGCCTGGAGCGCAGGAGCACCGAGCACGACCGCGCCGTGCAGTACGCCGTCGACACCATGGGCCAGTCGAAGATTGCCGTGTTCACGGCGCTGTTCGACGGTGACGGTGTCCGCGCCGAGGCCGCGAACACCGCCTTCGAGCGCGCCTACGCACGAACCCTCGACCGCGGCGTGCGGCCGGTGGACGGCGCCGTCGAGACGCTCGTCGCACTCCGCGCAGCGGGGCGACGGATCGCGCTGACCACCGGGTTCTCGCCCGCGACGCGCGACGCGGTGCTCGACCTGCTCGGCTGGCGGCCGCTGGTCGACCTCGCGCTCTCGCCCGCCGACGCCGGACGCGGGCGCCCGTACCCGGACATGGTGCTCACCGCCGTGCTCCGGACCGGCACCGACGATGTCCGTGACGTGGCGGTCGTCGGGGACACCGTCGCCGACCTGCTCACGGGACACCGCGCCGGCTCCTCCGTCGTGGCGGGCGTGCGGACCGGGACGCACCAGGACGCCGACTTCGCGACGGTCGCGCACACCCACGTCCTCGACTCGGTCACCGAGCTGCCGTCGG
Source organism: Curtobacterium sp. MCPF17_021 (assembly GCF_003234605.2). NCBI lineage: Bacteria > Bacillati > Actinomycetota > Actinomycetes > Micrococcales > Microbacteriaceae > Curtobacterium > Curtobacterium sp. MCPF17_021. The sequence continues at coordinate 3,371,588 of NZ_CP126252.1, forward strand.
TGCTCGCCGAGGTCGACGACGCAGCTGCCACGGTGTGACGACCACGTGACGACCTCACCGGTGCCACAGGCCACCGGGGCCGCACCGTTCGCGGGCGTGGTCGGATGCTCCGCGACTGACGGTCTCCCTCAGCCGAGGACCGTCGGTGCGATGCCGAGGCCGGTCGTCATGCCGATGCCCGTGGTGACCGTCACGACGTCGACCCCGGGGACCGGCTGGTCGATGAGGAACTCCCGCCCCGGGGCCGAGGCGTAGACGCCCTGCCACCGGTCGACGACCGAGACCGGCGCACCGAACAGCCGCTCGGTCTCGGTGACGAGCAGCCGGAAGCCGTCCTCGTCCTGGAACGGCGGCGCATCGACCCCGCGCTCGTGGGTGTCGCCGACGATGACGCTGCCGTCCGGCGGCGACGTGTACATCTGGTTGAGGTCCCAGCGGATCCCCTCGGGCAGGTCGGCGGCGAGCCGGTCCCGCAGGGCAGCCGCTCCGGGCATCGCGGCGAACCCCGAGTAGCGCAGCAGCGACCACCCGGTCAGCAGCGGTGTGGCGAGCGGGAAGGCGAGCGGGATCGTCGCACGCAGCATGTGGAGCCGGCAGCGGACCAGGCCGATCGACTCGGCGAGCTCCGGGAAGAGCTGGTCGAGGTCGTGGTTGGTGCAGACGACGATCCGGGTCCCCTCCACGATGCCGCGACCGGTGCGGACGGCGCCGGTGGTGACCTCGAGCACGGAGGTGCGCCAGTGGAAGGTGATCCCCTGCCCGGCGAGCCAGCGCGCGATCGCGGGTGCCGCCTCCCGGGGGTCGACCTGCAGGTCGTGCGCGAGGTGCGCGCCGCCGAGGGCCGAGCCGGGGTCGACCGGCACCGCCGCTGTGATCTCGGCCGCGTCGGCCAGCCGCAGGTCCGCGCCGGAGTCGCGGTACTCCTCGAGCACCGCCAGCTCCTCGGGACGACGGGCGACGACGTGGGCACCGCGTTCGCGGGCCGTGAACCCGGCGAGCTGCGCGAGTGCGAGCCAGCGGCGGCGTGCTTCCTGCGCGTACCCGGCTGCCTCCCCGGTCTGCGGGGTGACGCAGGCGTGGCCGAAGTTCCGGACGCTCGCCCCCACGACCGCGCCCGCACGATCGACCACCGCGACCCGGGCGCCCTGCAGGAGCGCCTCGTAGGCCATGCCGAGCCCGACGATGCCCGCGCCGACCACGACGACGTCGTACCGTTCGGTCAGCGGCTGGTGGTCCTTCTCGGTGTCGAGGGAGGTGCGTGCGGAGCGGGGCATGGTGACCTTTCGGGCTGAGCGAAGCGCCGGTCCGGTGCGGACGTCGCAACTGTCGCAGGCAACCGGTGGGGCGGGGTTCCGTCCCGGTGCACACGGCGTGGACGGCAGGTGAAATCGATCGGTCCCTGTCCCGACAGCCCGTTCAGGTCAGGTGGTCGCGGCGCCGCCCGACGGGCGTTGCAACCGGCGGACGGGAGGCCCGTGGCGGCGTCGCCACGGGCCTCCCGTCCGCACATGGTGCGCAGCAATGGTCGGGTCGACCTGACCGACCCGACCATTGCTGCTCACGAAGCGTGACCCGACGGCCGCTACGCGGCCACGAGGTACTCGTCCCACTCCGCCTGCGGGCGCTCGATGCCGCGCACGACCCACGAGGACCCGTGCGGCACCTTCGGCGGGAACCGGAGACGCCACCCCATCTCCTGCGGGGTGCGGTCGCCCTTGGTGTTGTTGCAGGCCAGGCAGCAGGCGACGAGGTTCTCCCACGAGTCCTGCCCACCGCGCGACCGCGGCTGCACGTGGTCGATGGTGGTGGCGTGCCGGCCGCAGTAGGCACAGTGGTTGCCGTCCCGACGCAGCACACCGCGACGGGACACCGGCACGAGCCTGGAGTGCGGGATGCGCACGTAGCGGGTGAGGATGATGACGGACGGACGGTCGTAGCTCGACGTCGACCCGGTGACGGGGTGTTCGACGTCGGCGGCGACGATGGCGGCCTTCTGGTTCATGACCAGCACGAGGGCTCGTCGGAACGAGATCACCGCGAGGGGCTCGTAACCGGCGTTGAGGACGAGAGTGCGCATGGGTTCCCTTCCGACGTGCCTGGACGGCTTCCAGGCGCTGCGGGTGCGTCGGACCGACGACGCGAACGGGTGAGGACGACCTGTTCACACCCCTGGAACCACGAAGAGCACCACCCGGATGGGCAGTGCTCTCGTCATGCAGGGGCGTGCTCGTGCACGCAGGCTGTGCTCGACCATATGTCGACGCGCGCGCGCCGACCCATGGTGCGGGTCGTGCGGAACATCGACATGAGGGTCTCCTGTTCGCGCCGGTGCGGACCGGTGCAGCGTCAGGTTAACCCAGAAACCGGCCCGGCACGAGGGTGTGCGGGCCGGTTCCGGTGAAGTTCACACGCCGGAGGGGCAGTGGTCGCTAGATGCCGAAGCGGACGATGTGGTAGTCGCTCGTCCAGATCGGACGGATCTGCACGGTGCCACCGGGCTTCGGGGCGTCCATGATCATGCCGTTCCCCATGTAGAAGCCGTCGTGCGCCTCGTTGTTGAAGATGACGACGTCGCCGGGCTGCGCCTCGGACTCGGGGATCGTGGTGCCGGCCTGGTCCTGCAGCGGCACGGAGTGCGCGAGGTTGATGCCGTACTGGGCGTACACGAACATGATGAAGCCGGAGCAGTCGAAGCCCGACGGGTCCGCGCCACCGAAGACGTACGGGGTGCCGATGTACTGCTTGCCCGTGGCGACCACGGCCGGCAGCGAGAACGGGGTGTCGGCGGCGGACGAGCTGGCCGCGTACTCGGCGGCGGTGGGCCCGGTGTACGAGGAGTACTGCTTCGCGGTCGCGGCGCGGGCGGTCTGGGTCTGCTCGGCCTGCTCGGCGGCTTCCTTCGCTGCGGCAGCCTGGTCGGCGGCGGCCTGCTTCGCGGCCTTCTCGGCGTCGAGCGTCGCGGTGGACGTCGCGCCGAAGCCGTCACGGCTCGTGTCGGCGAGCGCCACGGCGTCGGAGACCGACAGCTCCTGGCTCTGCGTGGCCCGGACCTGACGCTGGGCGTCGGCGACGGCGGTCGAATTGCTGGAGGTCGTCGCGGCGAAGGCCGGGGCGACCGCGACCGTACCGAACATGCCGGCGGCCACGGTGAGGACGACCGGCGCGAGGAACTTGCGCTTGCGCGACGAGGAGCTGGCCTTCGCGGTGCTCGCGGCTGCGGCGGCCTGCGCGGCACGACGACCACCGGGCAGCGGGGCGGAGCGCACCGGCACGACCTTGCGGACCGGGCGGCCCTCGGTCTCGCGCACGGCCCGCCGGGTGAGCGGGGCGGTGGTGGCGTTCTCGGTGTTCGTCGGGTTCGCGGGCGTCTGGTCGTCCGCGGCGGTACCGGTCTGCGTCAAGAGGTGTGTCTCCAACGTCTCGTCATCACGCCGCCGTGGGTGTCCGGCGGTGAGCAACCCCATCCGTTCGTCATCGTTTCCGATCGAGGCAGGAGACGGGTTCGAGACGTCCTGCCACGGGTCTCCGGCTCAGGGGCAGCGCGGCGACTCGGACGAGTGTACGGAAGCGTCGTTACCGAGTCGAGACCAAACGCCCCGCAGGTAACGAAACGGTAAAGACTCTCAGGAACGACCAGGAACGGTCAGCCGCGTTCGATGTAGACGTGCTGCGCGACCTCGATCGGCAGCTCGATGCCCGAGTCCTCGCCCTCGACGCGGACCGCGACGTAGGCGCCCGCACGCTGCACGCTCGCCATGCGCCCGGGCATGACCCCGGCGGTGCGGAGCTGGTGCAGGAGTTCCGGTTCGAACTGCACGGGCTCGCCCAGGCGTCGGACGACCCCGGTCGTGACGGCGTCGGTGCCCTCGGTCGCGGCGACGATGTTCTGGACGCCGTCGAGGAACCCGGCGGCCGCGGGGCCACCGATCTCGGCGAGCCCGGGAATGGGGTTGCCGTAGGGGGATTCCGTCGGGTTGCCGAGCATCTCGAGCAGGCGGACCTCGACCTGCTCGCTCATGACGTGCTCCCACCGGCAGGCCTCGTCGTGCACGAAGGCCCAGTCGAGTCCGATGACGTCGGCCAGCAGGCGTTCGGCCAGGCGGTGCTTGCGCATCACGTGCGTGGCGCGGGAACGTCCCTCGTCGGTGAGCTCCAGGTGCCGGTCGCCGGAGACGACGACCAGGCCGTCGCGCTCCATGCGGGCGATGGTCTGCGAGACCGTCGGGCCCGAGTGTCCGAGGCGCTCGGAGATGCGCGCGCGCAGCGGCACGATCGCCTCTTCCTCGAGGTCGAGGATGGTGCGAAGGTACATCTCCGTGGTGTCGACGAGATCGGTCACGGTCCGCCTCTCATGTCTGGGCCCAGCGCCGACCACACTACTTGTTCGCACCGACGAACACCGACCGGCACCCGGGTGCACGTGAGAAAGGGTCATCCGACGCGGTGGACGGGTGGGTCGAACCCTCCCCGTCCGGCCGGTACACGGGCTCGGGCAGGCGGATCGTCGTCGGTAGGATCGGTGCATGGCAGACATCGTCATCCCGGCCGAACTCCTCCCCACCGACGGTCGCTTCGGCTGCGGTCCGTCGAAGATCCGCGGCGCCCAGCTCGAGTCCCTCGTGACGCGCGGCGCCACGATCCTCGGCACCTCGCACCGCCAGAAGCCCGTGAAGGACCTGGTCGGTAGCGTCCGCTCCGGTCTCGCCGACCTGTTCCAGGTCCCCGAGGGCTACGAGGTCGTCCTCGGCAACGGCGGCTCGACCGCGTTCTGGGACGCCGCCGCGTTCGGCCTCATCGAGCGCCGTGCCGAGAACCTGTCCTTCGGCGAGTTCGGGTCGAAGTTCGCCAAGGCCGCAGCGGCCCCGTGGCTCGAGGCGCCGCACGTCGTCGAGGCGCCGGGTGGCTCCCTCGCTGCCCTCGAGCCGGTGGAGGGCGTGGACGTCTACGCCTACCCGCACAACGAGACCTCGACGGGCGTCATGGCCCCCGTCGTCCGCGCGACCGGTGACGCCGGCGCCCTCACCGTCGTCGACGCGACCAGCGCCGCCGGTGGTGCCCTGTTCGACGTCAGCGCCACCGACGTCTACTACTTCGCCCCGCAGAAGAACTTCGCCTCGGACGGCGGGCTCTGGCTCGCGCTGCTCTCCCCCGCCGCGATCGAGCGGATCGAGCGCATCGCCGCCTCCGACCGGTACATCCCGGAGTTCCTGTCGCTCAAGAACGCCGTCGACAACTCGCGCCTGAACCAGACCCTGAACACCCCGGCGATCTCCACGCTGCTGCTCCTCGACGAGCAGGTGCGGTGGATGAACGAGTCCGGCGGCCTGGCGTGGGCGGACCTCCGCACGAAGACCTCGTCGTCGACGATCTACGACTGGGCCGAGGCCAGCGACTCCGCGACCCCGTTCGTCACCGACCCCGCCGCGCGCTCCCAGGTCGTCGCCACGATCGACCTCGACGACTCGATCGACGCCAAGGCCGTGGCCGCGACCCTGCGTGCGAACGGCATCGTCGACACCGAGCCGTACCGGAAGCTCGGCCGCAACCAGCTGCGCGTCGCGACGTTCACCGCGATCGACCCGGACGACGTCGCGAAGCTCGTGCGCGCGATCGACTTCACGATCGACGCCCTGCGCTGACGTCGGGGACACCCGCCGGAACGAGGACGGGCCCGGCACCACCCGATCGGTGGTGCCGGGCCCGTCCTCGTTCCGGGTGGGTCAGGCGCGGTGGAAGCCCGGGTCGGCCTCGCCGGCGTCGAGCTGGTCGACCTCGAGATCGGCGTCGGGCTCGAACGGCTGCACGCGGCGGGCACGGCGACGACGGGGCGGCTGCGGGGCCTCGTCCTCGGGGGCCGAGGCGGCGGCGGTGTCGCTGTCGGTGTCGCTCACATCGGCGAGGGCATCGACGTCCACACCCTCGATGTCGTCGTCGTCCGACTCGTCGAGGTCGTCCTCGTCGGCGTCGAACTCGTCGTCATCGTCGTCGTCCGACTCGTCGTCGTCCTCGTCGTCATCCGCGTCGTCGTAGTCGTCGTCCTCGTCCGAGTCCTCGTCGTCCTCGTCCGAGTCCTCGTCGTCGTCCTCATCCGACTCGTCGTCGTAGTCCTCGTCGTCCGAGTCCTCGTCCGCCGCGTCCTCGCCCTCACCCTCGTGCTCCTGCGCGGCCCGGTACTCGGCCAGTCGCTCGGACCACGGCACCCACTCGGGCGCGACGAGCGAGCCGTCCCCGGGCATCAACTCGACCTCGAGCACGGTGGGTTCGTCGTCGCCGATCTTCGCAACGCTGACGGTCCAGCGCCACCCGGGGTACCCGGGCAGGCGGTTGGCGAACAGGACGGACACGACGCCGTCCCCTTCGTCCACGGTGCCGACGGGTGCGCCGACGGTCGACTCCGGGGTGACCTCGAGCAACGCCTCGCGCGCCAGGTCGGTGTAGTCAACGGACGCTGCGTCGGTGGACACGGCGTCAGTGGACACGGCGTCAGTCGACGCTGCGTCGGGAGCCGTCTCGGCCCCTGCTGTCTCGGACTCGGTCATGGGGTCACGCCTCCAACTGGTCTGCGACGTGCCGCAGGATGGCGGCGATGCGATCGCCGTTCTTCGGGTAGCGGCCGTGGCGGAGGTCTCCGCTGATCCGGTCGAGTTCCTTCACCAGGTCCTCGACGATCACGGCCATGTCGTCCGCGGAGCGACGGGTCATCCGCGACAGCGACGGCTGGGGCTCGAGCAGCCGCACGGACAACGCCTGCGACCCCTTCTTGCCCTGGACGACGCCGTACTCGAGCCGCGTGCCGGCCTTGACGGTCACGACGCCGTCGGGCAGCGAGGACGCGTGCAGGAACACCTGGTCGCCGTCGTCTCCGGTGATGAAGCCGAAGCCCTTGTCGTCGTCGTAGAACTTGACCTTGCCGGTGGGCATGCGTGGACTCCTCGAGGTCGTGGTACGGCCGTGGTGCGTCGGATATCCTGGGTCGATGGCCAAGCCGACCCGATCAACCGGGAACCCGCAGGACTCCGCAGAACCCCCGGTGACGTTCAATCGTACCGAACGCGCTCTGGCGTTCATGATCGGTGGGATCATCATCCTCGGCCTGCTCTGCTTCGTCGCGATGATCATCATGTGGCTCACCGCTCCCAGCGCCCAGGGTGCGATGCCGTGGCCGGTGGTCATGGCGATCCCGCTCTTCGGCTTCCCGATCGCCATGGTGCTGGTCTTCACGCTCCTCGGCATCACCTGGACACGTCGCGCACGAGCGAACCGGACGGCTCGCTGACGTCCGCCCCGGACGCTGGCACCGGACGATGACGACCACCGCCGACCTCGCCGCCCGACTCCGGGCGATGCCGGACGATGCGCTCGAGCGCCTCGTCGCGGCGAGGCGACTCCCCACCGCTGCACTCGCCGAGACCGGCCCGCAGCGCATCACCGACTTCTTCGACCTCGCCGAGGCGCTCCGCAGCGACGACGCCGTGGACGCCGCGGTCGAGCACCTGCCGCGCGCCACGATCCTGGCGCTGCGTGACGGCGGCGCCGTCGACGCGCTCGGCCCCGCGATCGAGCTCGGCCTCGCCGACGAGGACGGCGCGGTCGACGACGCGGTCGCCGCACGCGTGGCCGCCCACCCCGACCTCACCTCGCTCGACGAGCAGCCTGGAGGCCCGGAGCAGGTCCGCCCCGCTGCTCCCGCTCTCGACGCCGCGGCACTCGAGCGTGCGCGCACCACCGGCGCGGAGCAGGCGTTCGCGACGATGACGGTGCTCGCCGAGCTGCTGCGGGCGGTCGACGCCGGCGCCGTCCGCGAACTCGTCAAGGGCGGGATCGGCATGCCGCTCGCCCGCACCCTGGCCGAGCGCATCGGCACCGATGCCGAGCTCGTCGCCGGTCGCCTGGCGCTGCTCGACGGCATCGGGTTCGCCGACCCCGACACCGGACGCTGGATCGTCACCGACCCCGGGCACGCGTGGTTGCTCGCGAGCTGGCCGGAACGCTGGGTGTCCCTGGTGGCCGCGTGGTCGGACACGCTCCCGCCCGCCGTGCACCAGGTGCTCGAGCTGGCCGACGGGGACCTGCGCGACCTCGTGCCGCTCGGTCGGTGGGCGTACCCGGCGGGGTCCCGCTGGCTCGACGCCCTGCTGCTCGACGTCGCCGGCACCGCGGCGTCGCTCGGCCTGGCGGTCGACGGCATCGTGACGAGCACCGGTCGGGCGCTCCTCGACGGCGACGCCGAGCAGGCCGCCGACGACCTGCCGGGCACCGTCGAGCGGGTCTACCTGCAGCACGACCTCACCGTCATCGCACCGGGGCCGCTCGCGCCGGTGGACGACGACGCCCTGCGCACCGTCGCCGTGCTCGAGGCACCGGGCCTCGCGGCGCGCTACCGCATCTCCGAGGACACCCTGCGCGCGGCGTTCCGGGCCGGACACTCCCGCGACGACCTGCGGTCCCTGCTCGGACGGCTGTCGGCCACCGGGATCCCGCAGCCCCTCGCCTACCTGATCGACCAGGTGGCCGGACGCGACGGCAGCATCGTCGTCGACCGGGGGCCGGGCGGCGTCGGGACCGAGGTCCGCGGCACCGCCGACCAGCTCGACCTCGTCGGGGTGGACGCCGAGCTCCGGCAGCTCGCGTGGGAGCGGCCCGACCTGACGACGCTGACCACGCGCTACCCGCCGCACGTCGTGCACACCGCGCTCGAGGACCAGCGCTACCCGGCCGTCCTGACGACCGCAGCCCGCCCCGAGGCGCACCACGGGCCTCCCGGCCGACGCAGCCCCACCGGACGCTCGCCGGAACAGTCGGCGCACGCACTCGTCGAACGGCTCCGCCTGACGACGCAGCGCGGCGACGCGGAGCCGGAGCAGGAGTGGCTCGGTCGGCAGATCGACCTGGCCGTGCGCGGACGCACGCCGATCCGTGTGACCGTCCGGATGCCGGACGGCTCGGAGCGGCCGTTCTCGATCGTGCCGACCTCGGTCGCGGCCGGACGCGTCCGCGGGCGGGACACGGCCGTCGACGTCGAGCGCACCCTGCCGCTGTCGCTCGTCGTGTCGGTCGAGAGCGACGCCTGAGCCGCGCGGTCACCCGCACGCAGGTGCCGACGGCTAGGCTGGCAGGTCATGAACGGACCGCTGATCGTGCAGAGCGACCGCACCGTGCTCCTCGAGGTCGCGCACCCCGACGCCGAGGACGCACGCCACGAGCTCGCGGCCTTCGCCGAGCTCGAACGCGCTCCCGAGCACGTGCACACCTACCGGATCACCCGCCTCGGACTCTGGAACGCGCGCGCCGCGGGCCACGACGCCGAGGCGATGATCGACACCCTGGAACGCTTCGCCAAGTTCCCCGTGCCGCAGAGCGTCACGGTCGACATCCGCGACACGGTCTCGCGCTACGGACGACTCGTGATCCGTCGCGAGGAACGACCCGACGCCCCCGTGATCGCGAACTCCCCCACCGAGGAACTCGAGCGGCTGCCGCTCCTGCTCCTCACCGCCGAGGACCCGTCGGTGCTGGCCGAGGTCATCCGGTCGAAGCGCATCAAGCCGCTGCTCGGCGACATGCGGTCCTCGACCGAGGTCGAGCTGCAGCCGTGGGCGCGGGGACAGATCAAGCAGGAGCTCGTGAAGCTCGGCTGGCCGGCGGAGGACCTGGCGGGCTACACCCCGGGCCAGCCGCACCCGATCGACCTGGACACCGCCGAGTGGCACATGCGGCCGTACCAGGAGCAGGCCGTCGACACGTTCTTCGCCCAGGGCTCCGGCGTCGTCGTGCTGCCCTGTGGCGCGGGCAAGACGCTCGTCGGCGCGGGCGCGATGGCGACCGTCAAGGCGACCACGCTCATCCTCGTGACGAACACCGTGTCGGCGCGGCAGTGGCGCACCGAGCTCCTCAAGCGCACGACCCTGACGCCGGAGGACATCGGCGAGTACTCGGGCAGCGTCAAGGAGATCCGGCCGGTCACGATCGCGACCTACCAGATCCTCACCGCCCGCCGGAAGGGCGAGTACACGCACCTGTCGCTCCTCGACGCCCTCGACTGGGGGCTCATCGTCTACGACGAGGTGCACCTGCTGCCCGCGCCGGTGTTCAAGCTGACCGCCGACCTGCAGGCCCGCCGACGCCTGGGCCTGACGGCGACGCTCGTGCGCGAGGACGGCCGCGAGGGCGACGTCTTCTCGCTCATCGGGCCGAAGCGGTACGACGCCCCGTGGAAGGAGATCGAGGCGCAGGGCTACATCTCGCCGGCCTCCTGCTACGAGGTCCGCATCGACCTGCCGCACCAGGACCGCCTGGAGTACGCGGCGTCGAGCGACGACGAGCGCTACCGGCTCGCCGCGACGTCCCCGGCCAAGACCCCGGTGGTGCGGGAACTCATCGAGAAGCACCGCGGTGAGCAGATCCTGGTGATCGGGCAGTACATCGACCAGCTCGACGAACTGGCTGCGTCGCTCGACGCCGCGGAGATCACGGGGGCGACCCCGGTCGACGAACGGGAGCGGCTGTACGACGCGTTCCGGTCCGGCGAGGTCGACGTGCTCGTCGTCTCGAAGGTCGCGAACTTCTCGATCGACCTGCCCGATGCGACCGTCGCCATCCAGGTCTCCGGCTCGTTCGGATCGCGGCAGGAAGAGGCACAGCGGCTCGGCCGACTCCTCCGCCCGAACAAGGACGGCCTGCCCGCGTCGTTCTACACGCTCGTGGCCCGGGACACCGTCGACCAGGACTTCGCGCAGAACCGGCAGCGGTTCCTGGCGGAGCAGGGGTACTCGTACACGATCCTCGACGCCGACCAGGTCCAGACGCCCGTGGGCTGACGTACGAACCGCTCTCAGGAAACCCCGAGGGAACAGTCAGAAGATAAGACCATGAGCGATGGCCCCAAGATCCTGATCGTCGACGACGAGCCGAACATCCGCGACCTCCTGACGACCTCGTTGCGCTTCGCCGGCTTCGCCGTGCGTGCGGTGGGCAACGGAGCACAGGCGATCTCCGCCGTGCTGGAAGAAGAGCCGGACCTCATCATCCTCGACGTGATGCTGCCCGACATGAACGGCTTCGGTGTGACCAAGCGCCTGCGTTCCTCGGGCTACACCTCGCCGATCCTGTTCCTGACGGCGAAGGACGACACCGAGGACAAGATCACCGGCCTCACCGTCGGCGGCGACGACTACGTCACGAAGCCGTTCTCGCTCGACGAGATCGTCGCCCGCATCAAGGCCATCCTCCGTCGCACCATGAACGACGAGGAAGACGCGATCATCCGCGCCGGCGAGCTCACGATGGACCAGGACACGCACGAGGTCACGATCGGCGACGCCCAGATCGAGCTCTCGCCCACCGAGTTCAAGCTGCTCCGCTACCTGATGCTCAACCCGAACCGCGTGCTGTCGAAGGCGCAGATCCTCGACCACGTGTGGGAGTACGACTTCAACGGCGACGCGGGCATCGTCGAGAGCTACATCTCGTACCTGCGCCGCAAGCTCGACCAGTACTCCGCCGAGCCGATCATCCAGACCAAGCGCGGCTTCGGCTACATGCTGAAGGCGTCCAAGGCTTCGTAGCACCATCACCTCTTCACGGCGGTCGTCCGGTTTCACCGGGCGGCCGCTGTCTATCGTTGGGGCAGCATGCACACGCGAATGAACCACTGGTGGGACGGGATCTCCCTGCGCACCAAGATCACCGGGATCACGGTGCTGCTCGTCGCGCTCGGATTGCTCGTCGCCGGACTCGGCACGATGACCGTGCTGTCCACCTACCTCATGCAGCAGCTCGACAACACGGTCAAGCAGACGACCGAACAGCTCGAGGGCCAGAACATCAGCGACGGCGAGCAGTACTGCAAGCTGTCCGTCGTGGTGTCGCAGAGCGCCTACGTCGCCGCGTACGACGCCGACGGCGACCGGATCTGCCAGACGAAGGCGTCGAGCCGGCCCGACGTCCGCGAAGCCACCCTGGTCGAGGCCTCGCAGGCGAACCAGCGCATCTCGCTCTACGACAGCCAGCACAACCACGAGTGGCGTGCGCAGATCATCCCGGCGTCGCTGCAGAACCAGTCCGACGGCACCACCGAGACCGGCTACGTGCTCATCGCGGTCTCCAGCGCCGGCACCGACGAGACGATCGGCAAGTTCACCGCGATCTTCCTCGGGTTCGGCGCTTCGGTCATCCTGCTCGGCGCCATGCTCACCCGGCTGCTCGTCACCGCGACCTTCGACCCGCTGCGCGACGTCGAGGACACTGCCGCACGGTTCGCCGCGGGTGACTTCAACCAGCGCCTCGAGGCCGACACCCCCAACACCGAGGTCGGCCGACTCAACCGCTCCCTCAACGTCATGCTCGAGCGGATCGACTCCGCGTTCGAGGACCGCGAGCGCACCATCGCCCAGATGCGCCGGTTCGTCGGGGACGCCTCGCACGAGCTCCGCACGCCGCTGGTGTCCCTGCGCGGGTACGCCGAGCTGTACCGGATGGGCGCCCTGCGCAAGGAAGAGGACGTCGCCCAGGCGATGGAGCGCATCGAGAAGGAAGCGCAGCGGATGGGCTTGCTCGTGCAGGACCTGCTGCAGCTCGCCCGCATCGACGAGTCGAAGCCCCTCGAGCTCGGCCCGGTCGACCTCGTCGCCATCGCCCGCGACTCGGCGCTCGACACGATGGCCTCCAACCCCGACCGCGAGATCCAGGTCCTCGTCGAGGACTCCCTGACCGGCGAGAGCGTGCCCCAGGCCGTGCGCCCATCGGCGTCGTCGTCGTCCATCGGCTCTCCGGACTCCGGCGAAGCACCGCCCGTGTCGCCCACCTCGGCGAACACCACCGGGCCGATCGCATTCTCGCGCCAGACCATCGCGCGTCTGCGGGCCCGTCGGACCCGCGCCATGAACATCGACGCCGGTGCCGCACCGACCGACGAGACCACCCCGCTGCCCACGGTCGTGCTGCCGAAGCGCCCGCCGATCGTCCTGGCGGAAGAGAACAAGATCCGCCAGATCGTCACGAACCTGATGGGCAACGCCATGCGGTTCACGGCGAACGACGACCCGATCGAGATCGGCATCGGCGTGGACGACGAGCGCGGCATGGCACACCTCGACGTGATCGACCACGGTGAGGGCATCCCGCCGCAGCTGCGCGAGAAGATCTTCCAGCGCTTCTGGCGTGCGGACACCTCCCGCGCCCGCGACACCGGCGGTTCGGGCCTCGGGCTCGCCATCGTGTCCGGCATCGTCGCGGCGCACCACGGCTCCGTCGAGGTCTTCGACACCGAGGGCGGCGGCGCCACCTTCCGCGTCTGGCTCCCCCTGCTCCCCCGCGACTTCGCCGCCTGACCCGCACGCCGGCCGCTGCTCGAGGTAGCGCTAACTGCCGCCCATCCTCCGCCCTCACGGCTTCCCGGGCGGTCACAACACCCCGTCCGACGCCGCCGAGCGGTCACCATCTGTCGTCTGCACGCTCGCTGACCGACAGTTCGTGACCGGCCGGCGCACAGCCGACGGCATGTCGTGACCGCCCGGCGAAGCGATCTTCAGCGTGGCGATCACTGCCGTCACGCTGACCGCCGACGACTTCCGACCGCTCGGACCTCGAACGCCTGGCGGAGTCGCTCGAACAACACCGCGGGTCGGTGTGCGTCCGATGCCGTCGCGTGGATCACGAGCCAGTCGTTCACCACGAACCCGTTGTCCCGTCGTTGATCGTGTCGGAAGGTGTCGCGCTCCCGGTGGTGATCGCCGTCGTACTCCAACGCGATGCGGAACTCCGGCCACGCCATGTCGACGCGTCCGAGGAACCGCCCCGCACCGTCGTGCACGTCGACGTTCAACTCCGGCTCGGGGAACCCCGTTTCGACCACGGCCAGACGGAGCCAGGTCTCCTGCGGCGACTCCGCCCCAGCCCGGACGAGGTCCAACGCGCGCCGAGCAGCGAGCGCGAAGCGTGTGCCGGGGCGGATCGACACACGGAGGTCGTCCGCCGTCGCCAGCCCGGCTGGTCCGACGAGGTGGTCCCCGATCGCGACCAGCGCGTCACGTGCGAGCACGCCGGCGCACTCGAACCACATCTGCGCGGGGACACTGACCGGGAACCCGCGGTGTTCGACGGTCCTCGGCCGGTCCAGCCGGTGCGCGACCACGCCGGGCCGACGCATCCGGCGCCCGTCCCTCGCGGTCGAGACGTGCACCGGGCCGACCGAGCGCACCGACTGCGGCAGTGGCGCACCCCAGATCGCGGCGGCGGTCGTGTGGCTGAAGAACTGGTCGGGACGCATGACCAGGGCGACGGCGTCGATGAAGTCCACCGAGTCGATCGGAGCACGCACACCGTGCACCGGGGCTGCCAGGTCGGCGCGTCGGAGCCGTTCCGGATCGATGCCGTGACCGACCGCATCGGCCACGCGGAAGGTGGATCGGTCGAACGGAGCAGGGAGGCGACGGGCAGCTGGCATGCCGTCATGGTCGTTGCGGGGCACGTGAGCCGGCCACGCGCACTCGGGACCTGTGGAGAACGAGGTGAGCCGGGCCTCCTGTGCGGGAGAGAAGACCCAGGACACGCGCAAGCCGCACGCACGAGCCGGCCACGACTCCCCGCTCCTGCGCCGGCCAACGGTCACGAAGTGTCGACTGGAACGGACCCAACCGACGGTTCCTGACCGCTCGGCGGACCTGAGCGGGGTGTTGTGACCTCCCGGCCCCGGCCCCGACCCCGCCCGCTCACCCCGCCAACCCCCATATGCAGAAGGGCCCCACACGCGCAGCGTGCGGGGCCCTTCCGTCCGGCGGACTTAGAAGTCCATGCCACCCGTCGGGTCGCCAGCCGGAGCAGCAGGGGTGCGCTCGGGCTTCTCGGCGACGACGACCTCGGTGGTCAGGAACAGACCGGCGATCGACGCAGCGTTCTGCAGCGCCGAACGCGTGACCTTGGCGGGGTCGATGATGCCGGCGGCGATCAGGTCGACGTACTCGCCGGTCGCGGCGTTGAGGCCCCAACCCGACTCGAGCTCGCGGACCTTGGCGGCGACGACACCCGGCTCGAGACCGGCGTTCAGCGCGATCTGCTTGAGCGGCGCGTCGATGGCCACGCGGACGATGTTCGCACCGGTCGCCTCGTCACCCTCGAGCTCGAGGGCCTCGAGTGCGACGGCACCGGCCTGGATGAGGGCGACGCCACCACCGGCGACGATGCCCTCTTCGACGGCAGCCTTCGCGTTGCGGACGGCGTCCTCGATGCGGTGCTTGCGCTCCTTGAGCTCGACCTCGGTCGCGGCACCCGCCTTGATGACGGCGACGCCACCGGCGAGCTTCGCGAGGCGCTCCTGGAGCTTCTCGCGGTCGTAGTCGGAGTCGGTCGCCTCGATCTCGGCACGGATCTGGCGGACACGGCCGGCGATCTGCTCGGCGTCGCCGGCACCCTCGACGATCGTGGTCTCGTCCTTGGTGATGACGACCTTGCGGGCACGACCGAGCAGGTCGAGCGTCGCGTTCTCGAGCTTGAGGCCGACCTCTTCCGAGATGACCTGGCCACCGGTCAGGATCGCGATGTCCTGCAGCATGGCCTTGCGGCGGTCGCCGAAGCCCGGGGCCTTGACGGCGACGGACTTGAAGATGCCGCGGATCTTGTTCACGACGAGCGTGGCCAGGGCCTCGCCGTCGACGTCCTCGGCGATGATCAGGAGCTGCTTGCCCGCCTGGATCACCTTGTCGACGACCGGCAGGAGGTCCTTGATGTTCGAGATCTTCGAGTTGACGATCAGGATGTAGGCGTCCTCGAAGACGGCTTCCTGACGCTCGGGGTCGGTGACGAAGTACTGCGACAGGTAGCCCTTGTCGAAGCGCATGCCCTCGGTGAGCTCGAGCTCGGTGCCGAAGGTGTTCGACTCCTCGACGGTGACGACGCCTTCCTTGCCGACCTTGTCGATGGCCTCGGCGATGAGCGCGCCGATGGTCGGGTCAGCGGCCGAGATCGACGCGGTCGCGGCGATCTGGTCCTTGGTCTCGATGTCCTTCGCGTTGGCGAGGAGCTGGTCGGAGACGGCGGCGACGGCCTTCTCGATGCCGCGCTTGAGCGACACGGGGTCGGCACCGGCGGCGACGTTGCGGAGGCCTTCGCGGACGAGCGCCTGGGCGAGGACGGTCGCGGTGGTCGTTCCGTCACCGGCGACGTCGTCGGTCTTCTTGGCGACCTCCTTGACGAGCTCCGCACCGATCTTCTCGTACGGGTCGTCGAGCTCGATCTCCTTGGCGATGGAGACACCGTCGTTCGTGATCGTGGGGGCGCCCCACTTCTTCTCGAGGACGACGTTGCGGCCGCGCGGGCCGAGCGTCACCTTCACGGCGTCGGCCAGCTGGTTCAGGCCGCGCTCGAGGCCACGGCGGGCCTCCTCGTCGAAAGCAATGATCTTAGCCATGTGGTTTTTCGTCCCTCCCGGACGTCGTCTTGGGGGTCGTGCTGGCACTCAGCGTGAGCGAGTGCCAACGCCGATTCTGGCACTCGCCGGGTGTGAGTGCAACACAGTCGGGAGGCTCGTGAC
This sequence comes from Curtobacterium sp. MCPF17_021, assembly GCF_003234605.2. Lineage (NCBI taxonomy): Bacteria > Bacillati > Actinomycetota > Actinomycetes > Micrococcales > Microbacteriaceae > Curtobacterium > Curtobacterium sp. MCPF17_021. The sequence continues at coordinate 3,388,113 of NZ_CP126252.1, forward strand.
GACTTCCCAGGACACGTCGCGTCCGGTGGACCCCGCACCACCGCCGCGGTCGCGCTCCCCGTACCGCTCGCCGTCCCCGCACACGACGAACGCGCCGCCCCTGACGGGACGGCGCGTTCTGGAAGTGGTCGTGCTCAGGCGGGGCGGACGGACTCTGCCTGCGGGCCCTTCGACCCGGTGCCGACGTCGAACACGACGGCCTGGCCCTCCTCGAGGACCTTGTAACCCGACATGTCGATGGCCGAGTAGTGCACGAACACGTCCTGGCCCCCTCCATCCACGGTGATGAAGCCGAAGCCCTTTTCAGCGTTGAACCACTTCACGGTTCCGTTGGCCATGATCTCTTGCTCCCTGGTACTGCAGTGCGGAACGACGTGATCGTCGTCTGCATGGGACTCTGACCGAACCCGTCCGATCAGGCAAGAGGTGTGACGTTGTTTCACGTCGATTCCGTCAGAAATCAACGTGCCCGAAACACGGCCGTCACACAATGCGCGGAAAACGCGGCGCGACGGCCCGCAGAACGACCGATCAGCCGGCGTAGTCGGCGCCGAGGACGACGCTCACGTCGGCGTTCGGGAACGCCGCCGACTGCTGCACGGCCGTGACGCCGAGCTGCTTCGCGATGCCCTGTGCGACCGCCGCCTGCGACGCCTGCTGGTAGTAGACGATCGTCGACGTGGAGCCCGTCGTACCGGCGTCACCGGTGGAGGCGACCTGCCAGCCGGCGCCGGTCAGCGCCGCACTCGCCCGGCTGGCGAGGCCCGTAGTGGTCGTGCCGTTCAGGACGACGACGGTGGTGGTGCCCTGCTGCGCCGGCGTCGCGGCCGCAGCGCTGCCCGACCCCGACCCTGCGGAGCCCGAACCAGCCGACGAGGACGCGGACGGCTTGGACGTCGCCGAGGGCTTCGCGGTGGCGGACGCCGACGTGGAGGCCGAGGGGGAATCCGAGCTGTTGAAGGAGTAGCTGCCGTTCAGCAGCGCGAGGACGAGCACCCCGATGCCGACGAGCACACCGGTGGCGAGCGCCGCCCAGGCGAAGGCGATCCAGCCACGGCCGCGACGCTGGGCACCGCGGTGCGCACCGACCCGCGGGCCGTCGGCGACGTCGTCGAACCGGTCTCGGGGGAATCTCGTGCTCATCGTTCCTCTTCACGTCCTTCGGGAGCCGCACCGGGCGCGACGAAGCTGCGCGTCGCCCGGGCGCTGGTGCGCGCGTGACGGAGCCGCTGCAGCCGGCTGACGAGCTGCGGGTCGTACGCGAGTGCCGCGGGCGAGTCGATCACGCGGTTCAGCACCTGGTAGTAGCGCGCCGCCGACATCTCGAACTCGACCCGGATCTCCGCTTCCTTCGCGCGGTCGTGCCGTGCCCGGTCCTGCTCGAACGTCAGCACGTGCTTCGCGAGCTCACTGAGCTGGTCAGCACCGAGCTGGTCAGCACGCAGCTCGTCAGCACGGAGCTCGTCGACGCTGCGTTCGTCGGTGGGGCTGGTCACTGCGGTTCCGATCACGGTCGGGTAACGGGTCTCGCACATCGTAGGGGTGGAGTCGATCCGGACCCTGGCACGGCGCTGGACTGTCGCGAACACCGGTCACAGGTTCGGCGCGCGGAACCAGCGCACACGCCGACCGAACGGGTCGGAGACGGCCACCGCGACCCCGTCGAGCGAGACCGTCGCGAACGAGTCCGGATCCGTCGCATCGACGTCGTCGGGCAGCGTCGCCGCCACCCCGCGCAGGATCCCGGTGCGTTCGAGGGCGATCCAGTGCACGCCTCGCGCTCGGATCCCGTCGACGAACCGCTGCCGGTCCGCGCCCGGCACGTAGACCAGGGTCCCGGTGGTCAGGACGACCGGTTCGACGTCGTCCGGCAGGGCGTCCAGTGCACGGTCGAGGTCGCCGGGCAGCGCGCCCCGGATCCGGACTGGAGGCACGGTGAGCGTCGCGGACGCCGCCGCCCGCATCAGGGCGGTCCGGTCCGACGCCTCGGGCGGGACGGCCTCGACCAGCCGGTCGAACGCACCGGGGACCGACAGGTCGATCGGGTTCGGGTCGAGGGCCACCCGGGCGCCGATCCTGATCGGGACGGTCGCGGGTGCGGGAACGGCCCCGGTTGCGTCCGCGACCAGCCGGACCGAGGGCTCGGCGAGCGCCGTGTGCATCCGGAGGACCGCAGCCCCGGAACCGACGCGGTAGTCCAGGGTCACCCGGTCCGGGATCGAGCACAGTCCGGCGGCGGCCCCGGCGTCGACCAGGCCGAGCGGTCGCGCGGACCGTTCGGCGAGTGCCGCGAACAGCGGGACGACCGGGGCGAGCCGCTGCGGGTCGTTGGCCTGCACCGTGGCGGAGGCGAGGGCCGTGACCAGCGCAGGGCGGGCCTCCAGGCCGAGCGCGCGCAGCGTACCCGGGTCCGACGGGTTCGCGCCCAGCTGCCGCGCGACCGCGAAGAACAGTTCCGGCTGCCGCTGCTGCTCGGGGACCTCGGCGAGGAGCGCGACCAGGGAGTCGTCGAGCGACCGTGCCCACGCGGCGTACGACGGCGAGACCGCCTGGATGCGGTCGGCGTACGCGTCGTACCGGGCGCGGGTGTCCATCAGCGTCCGGGCCGGTGCATGCCGACGTGGCGGATGCCGGCCTCGTCGTACGGCTCCCCGAACCGCACGAAGCCGTACCGCTCGTACAGGGCGGCGACGTACTCCTGGGCGTGCAGGACGAACGGGTCGTGTCCGTGTTCGTCGAGGACGGCGGCGACGAGCCGGCCGGCGATCCCCTGCCCACGGTGTCCGGGATCGGTCGCGACCCGGCCGATCACCCACGCCGGGGGCTCTGCGCCGTCGGGGTGAACCTCGTCGACTGCCGGGCGGATGAGCCGCAGGTACCCAACCGCATCGGTGTCCGTGCCGAACCACCAGTGCTCGGTGTCGGGCTCGCGGTCACGGCCGTCGAAGTCCTCGGCGGTGACCCGCTGCTCGAGCGCGAACACGCGGTTGCGCAGGACGACGATGCCGTACAGTTCGTCCGTCGTCAGACGGGTCCAGCGGGCGTGGTGCACGGAATGCTCGGACATCGTGGCGAGTTTAGTGAAGTGGTCGGGAGTGCCCGGAAGAGCCCGGCCGGAAGCAGGAGGAACCAATGGCATACAACGTCGACAAGTCCGACGCGCAGTGGCGCGAGGAGCTCTCCCCGGACCAGTACGCCGTCCTCCGCCAGGCGGGGACCGAACGACCGTGGACCGGTGAACTCCTCGACGAGGAGCGTGCCGGCGTCTACACCTGTGCGGCCTGCAACGCGGAGCTGTTCAAGAGCGGCACGAAGTTCGACTCCGGCTGCGGCTGGCCGTCGTTCTACGAGTCGGTGAACCCGGACGCCGTGCAGCTGATCGAGGACAACTCCCTCGGCATGGCCCGCACCGAGGTCCGGTGCGCGAACTGCGGTTCGCACCTGGGCCACGTGTTCCCGGACGGGTTCGGCACCCCCACGGGTGACCGGTACTGCATGAACTCGATCTCGCTGAACTTCTCGGAGAAGTCGGGCGAGTGAGCCCCGGACGCCCTCACCGGTAAGATGAGCGGCGTCAGCCGGCATGGCGCAATTGGTAGCGCACCGTACTTGTAATACGGGGGTTGCGGGTTCAAGTCCCGCTGCCGGCCCCATATACTGCATGCGCAGGCCGCGACTCGTTCGCCGCCCGCACCGCCTTCAGCCCCGCCTCGAGCGGGGCTGTCGTGCGTCCGGGGCGGTGGTGCCGGTCGACCAGTTTCAGGGCCAGACGCCGGGCTGGTATGCGCACCCTTGATGTCGTCGACGAGCGCGGCGAGGACACGCGCCTGCCGCGGATCCCGTTCCTCCACCGTCCGCGAGCGCACCCAGACGAACGCCAGGAGATCGGCGACCTGCAGCATGCGTGAGTGGTGACTCGGCGCGAAGTGAACGGTGTCGAGCAACCGTTCGAGCCGGGTCTGCATGTACGTTCCGGGAGTCCCGTAGGCCTGGTACACCGCGAAGCGCTCACGGTGCCGGTCTCGATCCGACCGTTCGTCCGCGATGACGAGCGCGTGCACACCCATCTCACCGGCCTTCCCGTCGACCCGCTGCAGGAGGTGCTGGAAGGCCACCTGTTCCGGCGAGTGCCGATCACGGAAGCCCCGCGCGTCCTGGTACCGACGCAACCGCCCGGGGCGGCACCCTCGGAGCAGCACGGTTGCTCCGGAAGTCACGACGGCTTCGACCACGTCGAGGAACACCTTCACGCGCACGCGTGGCGGGACGGCGCTCCAAGCGCCTTTCCCGTGGAAGATCGGATGAGCGTGGATCTCGGCCTGCGCCTCGACGCCGTACTCCTCGAGCGCCGCGACGATCTCGTGCATGCGATGCGTGAGCCAGCGGGTCTGTGCCGCGTCCGCCATCACGGCGCCGAAGCCGTAGAGGTCCGGCTTGAAGGATTCGTCGACGAAGCAGAGCAGCACGGTGGAATACTGCCGTACAGAAGGGGTGGAGGGGGTGCGACGCACTGCCCTTGATGAAGCGATGCCCCGGGCGAAGTCTCGCCCGGGGCATCGGCACACGGAACGCGGATCAGGGGGCGTTCCGGGCGCTGGACGCGGTAACCAGCCGGTCGTGCGACGAGGATGACACCTCACCGACCCGCGCGTCCACACCCTGACCCCACATCCGCGGAAATCCGCACGATGTGCACGAACGCGCAGGGGTCCTGTCCGCTCAGCGTCCGCCAGCTCGGCACCCGCCGGCTCAGCACCCGCCGGCTCAGCGCCCGCCGGTGATCTTCCGCTCCCGCTGCGCGACGCCGGCCGCGCCGTAGGGGTAGTCGTCGATGCGGGGAGCGCTGGCGTCGGTCAGCCGGTCGAGCTCGTCGTCGGTGAGCACCAGGTCCGCGGCACCGAGGTTGTCCTCGAGCTGCGACAGGGTGCGGACACCGAGGATCACGCTCGTGACCGCGGGGCGGGCCAGCAGCCAGGCGAGCGCGACCTGCGACTTCGACGCGTCGTGGGCGTCGGCCACCTCGGAGACGGCGTCGAGCACCTCCCACGTGCGCTCGTCACCGTTGCGGGCTTCCCACGCCTCCATGCCGCGCTGCGGGTTCTCGCCCAGGCGGGTGGCACCGGTCGGGGCCTCGTCGCGCTGGTACTTGCCGGAGAGCCAGCCGCCGGCCAGCGGCGACCAGGGCAGCAGACCGATGCCGGCGTCGAGGCAGGCGGGCACGACCTCGTGCTCGATGTCGCGGACGAGCAGGTTGTACTGCGGCTGCAGGGTGACGGGCGGTGCCCAGCCGTGCGACTTCGCCTCGTAGACGGCCTTGGTGACCTGGTAGCCGAGGTAGTTCGAGAACCCGTAGGAGCCGATCTTGCCGGCGGACACGGCGTCGTCGAGGAACCGCAGGGTCTCGTCGATGGGGGTCAGGGCGTCCCACGCGTGCATCTGGTACAGGTCGATGTGGTCGACCCCGAGCCGCTCGAGCGAGGCGTCGAGGGCCACGCGCAGGTGTCGTCGGGACAGGCCGAGGTCGTTCGGGCCGTCGCCCTGCGGGAACCGACCCTTGGTGGCGAGGACGACCTGCGCGGCCTCGGTGGGGTGTGCTGCGAGCCAGCGGCCGATGATCCGCTCGGACTCGTTGCCGGAGTAGACGTCCGCCGTGTCGACGAGCGTGCCACCGGCGGCCACGAAGGCGTCGAGGATGGCGTGTGAGGTGGGTTCGTCGGCTTCGCTGCCGAACGTCATGGTGCCGAGGGTCAGCGTCGACACCGATGTCCCGCTGTTGCCGAGGAGTCTGTAGTCCATGGCGGGGACGGTACGCCCGGTGCCGTCCGACCGAGGGGACCCACGAGTACCCCTCAGCGCGGGGCGGACAGGAACCGCAGTGCCGCTTCGCGGAACGGCCGCGACGTCGGGGCGTTGAAGTGGTTGCGCCCCGGGATCTCGAAGAAGGTGGCGTCCGGCGCGGCCTCGGCGAGCCGGACCGCGCTGTCGCGGATGCCGTCCTCGCTGCCCGCGGCGATCAGGAGCGGCTGCGCCGGGGCGTTCTCCGGGGTCGGCTCGATGCTGTTCCGCATCCCCTCGACCATGGCCACGAGCGCGCCGAGGTCGTTGCCCTCGACGTTGCCCGCCATCGTGAGGTAGCCGTTCGTGACGCGGTCCTCGATGGGGGTGCCGTCGGCGATGTACGCCTTCGCCTGGTCGACGCGGACGCGACGCATCGGGTCGGCGTCCGGGATCCCGCCGAACACCGCACGTGAGATCCGGCCGGGCAGCCGTTCGGCGGTGTGCCAGCCGACCCGTGCGCCGAGCGAGTACCCGAGGAACGCGACGTCGTCGAGCAGGTACGTGTCGATGACCGTGGTGACGTCGGCGACGAGCAGGTCCATCGAGTACGCACCCGGGTCGTGCGGCTTCGCGCTCGCGCCGTGCCCGCGCTGGTCGAGTGCCACGACCCGGTAGCCGGCACGGACCAGGTGGCGTGTCCAGCCCGAGGCGTGCCAGTTCAGCACCGCACCGGAGGCGAAGCCGTGCACCGCGATCACGGCCGGGGCGTCGGGGTCGCCGAAGTCGTAGGTCGCGAGTCGCAGCCCGTCGGGCGACATCACGAACCGGGGGCGGGGCGCTTCGGGGACGAGTGACATGTCCTCTCAAGCGTATCGGGGCAGTGTGGTGGCCATGGACGGCTACGGCGGCGATCAGATCCGGGCGGCGGAACGCCCCCACCTCGACGCGGGGGAACCCCTGATGCAACGGGCCGCCGACGGGCTCGCGCGCATCGTGGGCGACCTGCTGGACGACCCGGCCGTGCGGCCGGTCGACGGGCCGGGATCCGTCCTCGTGCTCGCCGGCAGCGGCGACAACGGCGGTGACGCCCTGTTCGCGGGCGCGCGCCTGGCAGCGGCCGGGAGGCACGTGGCGGTCCTGCGCGTCGGCTCCCGTGTCCACGAGGCCGGCCTGGCAGCGGCGCTGGACGCTGGCGCGCGTCTGCTGGACGGCCCGTCCGGCGCCTCGGGACCGAACGCGGGCGGGGCGGCGGACATCCTGCGGGCCGCCGGCCGGAGCGACGGCGAACGCCTGGCGGACGTCGCGACCGAGGCGGCACTCGAGGCCGACCTGGTGCTCGACGGCATCCTCGGCATCGGGGTGCACGGCGCGAACGCGCTGCGGTCCCCCGCGCGGGAGGTCGTGGACGCCATCCGTGAGCTCGCCCGCGACCAGCGTGCGCCGTTCGTGGTCGCGGTGGACGTGCCGAGCGGCATCGACGTGGACACCGGCGGCGTCGCGGACGAGCACGTCCTGCACGCCGACGTCACCGTCACCTTCGGCGGTGTGAAGGCCGGCCTGTTGACCGGACCCGCCGCCACCCTCGCCGGCCGGATCGAACTCGTCGACGTCGGGATCGGTGCGGATCTGGCGACGACGGAGCCGCTGATCCGCACCTGACCCCTCGCCCGTCAGTGCTGCTCGAACGTCAGTGGTGCTCGTACAGCACGGGCTCCGGCAGACCGTGCTCGGCGCGGACGCTGCGTGCGATGCCCTCGATCGCGACCAGGGCGTCGACCACGAGCTCCGGCGTCACCGGGAACGGCATGTTGTGGATGGTCTCGCCCTCCACCGTCGCGGCCTCGGCCACGGCGCGCAGCACGTCACGGTCGTCCACCGTCAGGCCGATCTCGGTCAGGGTGTTCGGCAGGCCGACCTTCGTGGTGAAGACGACGAAGTCCTCGATCTCCTCGGCCGGGGCGCCCTCGAGCACCAGCTGCGCGATCGTCCCGATGTTCACCTTCTGCCCGTGCGCCAGGCCGTGTGCCTGCGGAGCCGCGGTCAGCCCGTTGTGGATCGCGTGGGCGGCGGCGAGCCCGCCGGACTCGAACCCCAGGCCGGACAGCAGCGTGTTCGCCTCGACGACCTTCTCGAGCGCCGGGGTGACGACCTTGGCCTTGACGGCCTCGATGGCCTGCAGGGCGTTCTCGTGCAGGAGCTTCCACGACAGCTCGGCGAGCGCGACGCCGGTCTGGGTCTGCAGGCCGCCGGCCATGGTGTCGGCGTTGGCGCGCTTCGCGGCACGGGCCTCGACCCAGGTCGCCAGCGCGTCACCGATGCCCGCGACCAGGAACTGCACCGGCGCGTTGGCGACGAGCCTGGTGTCGATGAGCACCAGGTCCGGGTTGTGCGGGAAGAAGCGGTACTCGATGAACTCGCCCTCGGCGGTGTAGATGACGGCGAGCGCCGAGGTCGGGGCGTCGGTGGACGCAGCCGTCGGCACGCTGGCCCACCGGATGCCGGCGAGGTGCCCGGCGGCCTTCGCGGCGTCGATCGCGGAGCCACCGCCGAGCCCCACGATGACGTCGGCGTCCTTCGCGCGGATCTGCTCGACGAGCTCGTCGACGGCTTCTGGGGTGGCGAAGCGGCCGAACCCGACACGCTCCACGGCCAGGTCGGCGGACCGGAAGCTCTCGGAGACGGCGGTCTCGACGATGCCCCAGACCACGTCGTCGGCGACGATCAGGGGCCGCTTGCCGATCGGGGCGATGAACTCGCCGACGCGGGTGATCGCGTCATTGCCCTGGACGTAGCGGGCGGGGCTCATCACGGTGCTGATGGGAGTGGCCATCGTGCGGTTCCTTCCGGTTGTACGACAGGTGTACGACAGGTGTCGGGGTGGCCGACGCCGCCGACGGTACGCGCGGCCGCTGATCGAGAGGTGCTGATCGGTAGGTTCGGGATCATGACGTTCAACGACGACTCCCAACTCCGGGGCGGCAAGGTCAAGCGGCGGGGTCGCACCACGGCGATCGGCGGAGGCGCCGTGGGCGTCGGCGCCATCGTGGTGTTCCTGATCGCGCAATTCACCGGCTTCGACCTGAGCGGGATCGTCGGCGGCGGCAACGGCCTGACGACGATCCAGCAGGAGGGCGAGTCCGTCGACGCCGCCCCCGAGTGCCGGACCGGGCGCGACGCCAACCTGCGCGTCGAGTGCCGGATGGAGGGCGCGGCCGAGTCGCTCGACACCTACTGGACGTCCGAGGCGCGGTCGCTCGGCATCTCGTACACGTCACCGGAGTTCTTCCTGTTCCAGGACTCCACCGACACCTCGTGCGGGCAGGCATCGGCCGCGACCGGCCCGTTCTACTGCCCACCGGACCGTGCGGTCTTCCTGGACACCGCGTTCTACGACGACCTTCAGTCGCAGTACGGCTCGTCCGGCGGTCCGCTCGCGCAGATGTACGTCGTCGCGCACGAGTGGGGGCACCACATCCAGCAGCTGCAGGGGTCGTTCGCGAACACCGACCGCTCCGGCACGGGGGCGTCGTCGGGCAGTGTCCGCGTCGAGCTGCAGGCGGACTGCTACGCCGGGGCCTGGGTCGGCGACGCCGCCACGACGAAGGACGCGAACGGCGAGACCTTCTTCGAACCGATCACCCGCTCCCAGATCACCGACGCCCTGTCGGCGGCGAGCGCCGTGGGCGACGACAGCATCCAGGAGCGCGCGACCGGCCGCGTCGACCCGGACTCGTTCACGCACGGGTCGAGCGAGCAGCGACAGCGCTGGTTCCTGCGGGGCTACCAGCAGGGCGCGACGAGCTGCGACACCCTGAGCATCCCGGGTTCGGCCCTGTAGCCGCACCGTCGAACCACGGGAGGCTCGGTGCCAGCTGGCACCGGGCCTCCCGTCCGTGGGCAGCGCGTCAGCGCTCGTCCGAACGTCAGCGCTTGGTCGGCGTGGGCGACGGGGTCGCGCTCGGCGTGGGCGTCGGGGTGGCGTCGGTCGCCCCGGCGGCCGTCACCACGAAGGTGCGGAAGTCGTCGTTCGTGACAGGGGAGGTCAGCTCGTAGCGCTGCCCGTTCACGAGCACGAGCGGCGTGCCGGGGAACTCCTTCAGCGTCGACCCGGGGATCGTGCCGTCGGACACCGCCGTCGTCTGCTCGTCCACCCACTTGGCGTAGTCCTGGTCGGCGATGCAGCTCCGGACGGCGCTGCGTTCCTGCAGCCCCTGCACGCCCGTGACGACGTCGGTGAGCTCCGCGTCGGTCAGACCCGGGGTGCCCTCGTCCGGCTGCTTCGCGAAGAGCGCCTGGTTCACCGCGTAGAACTGGTTCGGGGAGTGCTCGGCGACGCAGGCGGCGGCGTTCGCGGCGCGGAGGGAGTACTTCGTGCCCTGCGAGCGGTTCGACAGGACCGCGACCGGGTGGATGTCGACCGTGGCCGCACCGGAGTCGACGAGGTCCTTGATGTAGTCGCCGTTCGCCTGCTCGAACTGGCCGCAGCCCGGGCAGAGGTAGTCGACGTACAGGGTGATCCGGACGGTGCCGGCGCCGTCGGTCGCGGCGCTGCTCGGCGACGCGGAAGCCGATCCGGACCCGGACGCCGCGACGGGCTTCAGACCCTGCCCGATGGTGATGCCGCCCTGCGACATGGTCGACGGGCCGGGGCCCGCGGGCTTCACGGAGTCGACCAGCACGAGCGTGACGATCGTCGCGGCGGCGAGGAGCACGACCCCGAGCCCGATCTGCAGGCCGAGCCGGACACCACGCTGGCGTCGCTTCTGCTGGGTCCGGGCACGCTGGGCTCGCTGGCGGGCGGCTTCACGGCGCTCGTTCCGCGCGGCGCGGGCGGCACCCTCGGGGCGGTTGTTCATCGGTGCGTCGTCCTCCTGATCGGTGTCCGCTCGGCGTTCCCCTGCTCGGCGGACGGACCCGGCGATTGTAGTGGGGCGCTCTGGGAAGCCGCCGACCAAGGGGGAAAACACTGGCGCACCCGGGTGAACTCGTGTTGTATGAACCTCGACAGTCGACGGCGACTGTCCGGGGCCCGTACGGGCACACCGCTTCACTCGGATCGTCCGGCACGTACCTGCCGGTGAAGGAAGGACCGAACGCTCATGGCGTCCGTCACCTATGACAAGGCAACCCGTCTCTACCCCGGAGGCAACCGTCCCGCGGTCGACTCCCTCGACCTGGACGTCGCCGACGGCGAGTTCCTCGTCCTCGTCGGCCCCTCGGGCTGCGGCAAGTCCACCTCGCTCCGCATGCTGGCCGGCCTCGAAGAGGTCAACTCCGGTCAGATCCGCATCGGTGACCGCGACGTCACGGACGTCCCGCCGAAGGACCGCGACATCGCGATGGTGTTCCAGAACTACGCGCTGTACCCGCACATGACCGTCGCCGAGAACATGGGCTTCGCGCTCAAGATCGCCGGCGTCGGCAAGGAAGAGCGCGCCACCCGCGTGCAGGAAGCCGCCAAGCTCCTCGACCTCGAGGACTACCTGGGCCGCAAGCCGAAGGCGCTCTCCGGTGGTCAGCGTCAGCGCGTCGCGATGGGCCGTGCGATCGTCCGTCAGCCGCAGGTGTTCCTCATGGACGAGCCGCTGTCGAACCTCGACGCCAAGCTCCGCGTCCAGACCCGCACGCAGATCGCGTCGCTGCAGCGTCGTCTCGGCGTCACCACGGTCTACGTCACGCACGACCAGACCGAGGCCCTCACCATGGGTGACCGCATCGCGGTGCTCAAGGACGGCATCCTGCAGCAGGTCGGCACCCCGCGCGACCTGTACGAGAAGCCGAACAACGTGTTCGTCGCCGGCTTCATCGGTTCGCCGGCCATGAACCTGCTGCCCGCCGACGTCATCGAGGGCGGTATCAAGTTCGGCACGCTCAACCACGCGATCGACCGCGACACCCTGTCGAACGCCCGTGCCGCACAGATCACGGTCGGCATCCGCCCCGAGGACGTCATCGTGTCGCAGTCCGGCGAGGGCCTGCCCGTCACGGTCGACGTCGTCGAGGAGCTCGGCGCCGACGGTTACCTCTACGGTCACGCGGACGTGAACGGCCAGCGCGCCGACATCGTCGCCCGTGTCGACGGTCGTGCGCACCCGTCGATCGGTGACACGATCGTCATCACGCCGAAGCAGGGCCACGTCCACGCCTTCGACACCGAGTCGGGCGACCGCCTCGACGACAAGGCCGTCGTCAGCGCGTAACCAGCGCACTCCCCCGAGAGCCCGCGCCTGCCTCACAAGGGCGGACGCGGGCTCTCGGCTGTCCCCGACACCAGAGGAACCACCGTGCCCGACTCGATGTCCATCACTGCCGCCACCGTCGACCCCGGCCTGCTCGACCTGCCGTGGGACCTGCCGCTCGCCGACTGGCCCGACGACACGATCGTCGCGCTGCCGAAGGGCATCTCGCGGCACCTCGTGCGGTTCGTGCACCTGAGCGGGTACGTCGCCGCGGTGAAGGAGACCGGCGAAGAGGTCGCCCGGTCCGAGTACGAGATGCTCCGGACCCTGCAGCGCATGGACGTGCCGTGCGTGGACCCGGTCGCGGTCATCACGAACCGCGTCGACGCCGACGGTGAACCACTGCACCCCGTGCTCGTGACCCGCCACCTGCGGTTCTCCCTGCCCTACCGCGCGCTCTACTCGCAGACGCTGCGCCCCGAGACCGCCACCCGTCTGGTCGACGCCCTCGCGCTGCTGCTCGTCCGCCTGCACGTCATCGGTTTCTACTGGGGCGACGTGTCCCTGTCGAACACGCTGTTCCGTCGCGACGCCGGCGCCTTCGCCGCGTACCTGGTCGACGCCGAGACCGGCAAGCTCTACCCCGGCGGGCTGTCGAACGGCCAGCGTGAGAACGACCTCGAGGTCGCCCGCGTGAACATCGCCGGCGAGCTGCTCGACCTCGAGGCCGGCGGACGGCTCGACGAGAACGCCGACCCCGTGGACGTGTCGAACCGCATCGTCGCCCAGTACCGGACGCTCTGGACCGAGCTCACCGGCACCGAGCAGTTCGACATCAAGGAACGCTGGCGCATCAACGACCGCGTCGAGCGCCTGAACGAGCTCGGCTTCGACATCGAAGAACTGTCGATCCACACGACCGAGGGCGGCTCGCAGGTCCGGATCCAGCCGAAGGTCGTCGACGCCGGGCACCACCAGCGCCGACTGCTGCGCCTCACCGGGCTCGACGCCGGCGAGAACCAGGCCCGGCGCCTGCTCAACGACCTCGACTCGTACCGTGCCCGCAACGGCCGTGACGAACTCGACGAGGAGATGGTGGCGCACGAGTGGGTCTCACGGGTCTTCGAGCCCGTCGTCCGCTCGATCCCCCGTGACCTGCGCGGTCGGCTCGAACCCGCCGAGGTGTTCCACGAGCTGCTCGAGCACCGCTGGTTCATGTCCCAGCAAGAGGAGCGTTCCGTCTCCCTGCCCGAGGCCACGACCGCCTACATCAACGACGTGCTCCGACACCGTCGCGACGAGCGCCTGCTCATCAACCCGCCGACCTCGTCGATCACCGTGCCGATCCCGGTGCTGGACGACGACGACGCCGACGAGTCCGACGACGTCGACGACTGGCGCGCCACGGTCTGACGCGGTCCCCGCTCGGTCACGACACCCCGCCGGGTGGGCGCCGACCGGTCGCAGACCGTCGTCTGCGGCGTCGCGCAGCGACGACTCGTGACCACACGGCGGGCACCAGCCGACGTGTCCTGACCGTTCGGGGGTCGGCAACGCGACCGCCTGGAGGCCCGGCGCGGGTCCCGGAGACCGGCGCCGGGCCTCCAGGCCGTTACACCCAGCCCGGCCAGCACCGTGAGCAGGAATGGTCGCCTCCCGCTCGGGGAGGCGACCATTCCGTCGTACGAAGCGCTGCGGCTACGCGGTGCGACGGCGCCGCGCGACCTCCCACAGGGTGACGCTCGCGGCGATGCCGGCGTTCAGGGACTCGGTGGCGCTCGAGATCGGGATCGACACGATGGCGTCGCAGGTCTCGGTGACCAGGCGCGACAGGCCCTTGCCCTCGGAGCCGACGACGATCACGATCGGACGGTCGGCGAGCTCGAGACCGTCGAGCTCCACGTCACCGTCGCCGTCCAGGCCGAGGACGAACAGGCCCATCGACTTGAGCGACTTCAGGGTCTGCGTGAGGTTCGGGGCCATCGCGACGGGGGTGCGTGCCGCGGCACCGGCCGAGGTCTTCCACGCCGACGCAGTCACGCCGACCGAACGACGCTGCGGCACGATGACACCGTGTCCGCCGAACGCCGCGGTCGAGCGGATGATCGCGCCGAGGTTGCGGGGGTCCGTGATGCCGTCGAGTGCGACGAGCAGCGGGACCTGGTCACGCGAGAACGCCTGCTCGACGATGTCCTCGGACACGGCGTACTGGTACGCCGGCACCTTGAGGGCGACGCCCTGGTGCACGCTGTCGTGTCCGGTGATGCGGTCGAGCTCGGGACGCATGAGCTCGATGATCGGCACACCGCGGTGGTTGGCGAGCGCGAGGATCTCCTTCACGCGGTCGTCGACCTCGATGCGCGACGCGATGTAGAGCGTCGATGACGGGGTCTTCGTGCGCAGGGCCTCGAGCACGGAGTTGCGCCCGGTCACCAGCTCGGAGTCGTCGGTCTTGCGTGCCGGCGGACGGCCCGTGCGACCCTGCGGGGTGCTCGAGGAACCGTGCCGACCCTTGGCCGCCTCGAAGCGGTCCTTCGCGGCCTTGCGCTTGCCGGCCGGGTGGTACGGGCGGTCCTCGGCCTTCGGGGTCGGCTTGCGACCCTCGAGCGCCTGGGCGCCCTGTCCGCCGGAACCGACCTGCTTGTTGCCCTTGCGACCGGTGCGGACGGCGCCGGGCCGACCCTTCTTGCTTCCCGAGACGTTCTTCATGCGTAGCTCCTGTTCGGCACTGCCGTGTTCAGGCGATGCTCCAGCGTGTTCCGGACGGCGTGTCCTCGATCGTGATGCCCGCGGCGGCGAGGTCGTCGCGCACGCGGTCGGCCGCGGTGAAGTCCCGTGCTGCCCTGGCGTCCGCGCGCTCCTGCACGAGGCGTTCGACGAGGGCGGCGAGCGGGCCTGCCGAGGTGTCGTGGCCGCCGCCCGACCAGTGGGCGGCTCGCGGGTCGATGCCGAGCACCTCCACCATCGCAGCCACCTGATGGTACGCGGTCCCGAGCGTTTCCGCATCGTCGGCGTCCAGGGCAGCGTTGCCGGTGCGCACGGTCTCGTGCAGCACGGCCAGGGCCTGGGGCACGGAGAGGTCGTCGTCCATGGCCGCTGCGAACGCGTCGGGCACGGCCGGGGCGTCGGCGAGGTGGACGCCCTCGAGCCGGGTCTCGGCGCGCTCGAGGAACCCGGCGATGCGGTCGTACGCCGCCTCGGCCTCGGCCAGGGAACCCTCGTGGTGGTCGATCGACGAGCGGTAGTGCGCGGCACCGAGGAAGTACCGCACGACGGCGGGACGAGCGGCGCCGAGGAAGTCCGCCGCGAAGATCGAGTTGCCGAGCGACTTCGACATCTTCTGCCCCTCGACCGTCACGAGGCCGTTGTGCAGCCAGTACGACGCGAACGGGTCCCCGGCGGCCGTGGACTGCGCGAGCTCGTTCTCGTGGTGCGGGAAACGCAGGTCGAGCCCGCCGCCGTGGATGTCGAACGCGGGGCCGAGGTACCGGCGCGACATCGCCGAGCACTCGATGTGCCAGCCCGGGCGACCGGCGCCCCACGGGGAGTCCCAGCTGGCCGTCGACGGTTCGCCGGGCTTCGCGCCCTTCCAGAGCGCGAAGTCGCGGGCGTCGCGCTTGCCACGCGGGTCGGCGTCGGAGGCCTCGACCATGTCCTCGCGCCGCTGCCGGGTGAGCACCCCGTAGTCGGCCCAGCTACCGGTGTCGAAGTAGACGTCGCCGGATCCGTCGTCCGCGGCGTAGGCGTGCCCACGGTCGATGAGGCGCTGGATGATCTCGTGCATCTGCGGCACGCTCGCGGTGGCACGGGGCTCGTACGTCGGGGGCAGGATGCCGAGGGCGTTGTACGCGGCGGTGAACTCGAGCTCGACCCGGTAGGCGCGGGCGAACCACTCCTCGTCGGTGCCCGCTGCCAGGTCGAGCACCTTGTCGTCGATGTCGGTGACGTTGCGCACCAGGGTGACCCGGTACCCGCGGTGGGTGAGCCACCGGCGCCAGACGTCGTAGACGAGCGCGGACCGCAGGTGCCCGATGTGCGGCGACGACTGCACCGTCGGACCACAGACGTAGACGCTCACGTGTCCGTCGACCAGGGGCACGAGGTCGACGACGGCTGCGGCGCGGGAGTCGTAGAGGCGAACGGTCACGCCCCAACCCTAATCTGCGCGGGGCCGCGGGTTCAGGAGGGACGCACGAGTGCGGTGGCGATCGCCGCGAGCCCCTCGCCACGGCCGGTGAACCCGAGTCCGTCGGTCGTGGTGCCGGACACCGCCACGGGTGCGCCGACGACGGCGGACAGGGCGTCCTGCATCTCGTCACGGCGGCGGCCGATACGCGGCCGGTTGCCGATGACCTGCACGGTGACGGACACCGGCACGAGCCCGGCGTCGGCGAGCAACGCGACCGCGCCGCGCACGAACACGTCGCCCGTGGCGCCGGCGTACTGCGGGTCAGCGGTGCCGAAGCGTCCGCCGATGTCGCCGAGGCCCCCGGCGGAGAGCAGGGCGTCGCACACCGCGTGCGCCACCGGGTCACCGTCGCTGTGCCCGGAGAGGCCGGGTTCGCCGGGGAAGTCGAGCAGCCCGACGCGGCAGGGCGAGGCGTCGTCGAAGGCGTGCACGTCGACCCCGAGCCCGAGTCGGACCGCGACGGCGCCGTCCCCCGCGCCCGCGCCCGCCCCGGACCGCGAACGCACGATCGACTCGGCCCGGCCGAGGTCCCACGGCGTCGTGATCTTGAACGCGTCGGCGTCGCCCGGCACGAACCGGACGGTGCCCCCGACGGCCTGGAACACCCCGGCGTCGTCCGTCTCGGACTGCGACGACACCGCGTAGGCCCGCCGCAGCGCCGCGAGCGGGAAGCCCTGCGGGGTCTGCACCCCGACGAGCGCCGCACGGTCGACGGTCTCGACGACGACGTCACCGTCGACCCGCTTGACCGTGTCCGTGACGGGGAGCGCCGGCACGACGCCCGCACCGTCACCGGCGGCGACCGCGTCGAACACCCGCGAGAACTGCGCCGCGGGCGTGAGGCACCGCGCCGCGTCGTGCACGAGCACCGTGGTGACGGAGTCCGGCAGGACGGCCAGGCCGGCCTCGACCGAACCGTGGCGATCCGTGCCTCCGGCGACGACGGCCGTGTACGCGACCGCAGCACCCGCGACCGAACCGACCACCTGCCGGCACTCGTCCAGGTGCGACGCGGGTGCGACCACGACGACGAGCGTCGGTGACGGCAGCGCGAACAGGGGTTCGAGCGCCCGCGCGAG
This sequence comes from Curtobacterium sp. MCPF17_021, assembly GCF_003234605.2. NCBI lineage: Bacteria > Bacillati > Actinomycetota > Actinomycetes > Micrococcales > Microbacteriaceae > Curtobacterium > Curtobacterium sp. MCPF17_021. The sequence continues at coordinate 3,405,338 of NZ_CP126252.1, forward strand.
CATCAGCGCACCGGCCACGGGCACGAACGCCTTCGCGGTCCCGATGCCGAGCCGGGTGCCGGAGCCGGCCGCAACGACGACGACCGCCCGGTCCACCCCCTCGGGGAACCGTGCGGTCGTCGTTCGTGCTGTCGTGTTCAGTGCGCTGTCGTCAGGCTCAGGAAGCCAGGACCTCGTCGAGGACGGTCGATGCCTTGTCCTCGTCGGTCTTCTCGGCCAGCGCGAGCTCGGAGATGAGGATCTGCCGGGCCTTGGCCAGCATCCGCTTCTCACCCGCGGAGAGCCCGCGGTCCTGATCGCGCCGCCAGAGGTCGCGGACGACCTCGGACACCTTGATGACGTCACCGGAAGCGAGCTTCTCGAGGTTCGCCTTGTAGCGGCGTGACCAGTTGGTGGGCTCTTCCGTGAACGGCGCCCGGAGGACCTCGAACACCTTGTCGAGTCCTTCCTTGCCGATCACGTCGCGGACGCCGACCAGGTCGACGTTGTCCGCCGGGACCTCGATCGTCAGGTCACCCTGCGTCACCCGCAGTTTCAGGTAGACCTTTTCCTCGCCCTTGATGACGCGAGTCTTGACTTCAGAGATGGTTGCCGCCCCGTGATGGGGGTAGACGACGGTCTCGCCGACCTCGAATTGCATGTATCAGGCTCCGTTCCCAGACATCCAGTTTACCACAAGGGCCGTTCCGGTAAGGGGACCCTCAACGCTCACCCCTCCCGGTGATCGCTAGGATGGGCGCGGGGACCGCCCGGTCTCCATCGTGACTTACGGAGGAATCTCTTGCGACCTCGGGTACTCGTGTCCGTCGCCGTTGCGGCAACCATCGCGCTCGGCGCCACCGGGTGCGAGTTCATGTCGCCGGCCCACACCGTCGACATCAAGCAGATCACCGACGGCGTGGACGTCTCGACCGGCAAGGTCGACGTGCGGAACGCCCTCCTGATCTCGGACGACGGTGAGAGCGCCCGCTTCATCGGCACGCTGGTGAACAACGACGACCAGGACGACTACACCGTCTCGATCGAGATCGGCGGCGACACCCAGACCGTCGACGTGCCGGCCAACACCCACGTCGACCTCGCCATGGCCGCGGGTGCGGGCAGCGACGACGAGTCGAGCGTGCAAGAGGGCGACACCACGCAGGGCACCACCGCCGGTGACGCCGAACCGATCGTGTTCGACAACGCGGACGCGAAGCCCGGTTCGCTCGTGAAGGTCTACTTCAGCTACCCCGACGCCGAGGGCACCTCGGCCAACGTGCCGGTGCTGACGAGCTCGCAGGAGGAGTACCAGACCCTGGCGCCGAGCCCCACGCCGACGCCCACCTCGACCTCGCCCTCCGAGAGCGGCTCGAAGCCGACCGGCGAAGCCGTCCCGGGCACCCAGCCGAACGACTCGCAGACGGACTCGTCCGAAGGCGACAACGGCACCAACTGACGCCGGCCGGCGCGGCTGACACCGCGCACGGATCGTCCGCACCGGAGGCCCGGTGCGAGTCCCAGGGACTCGCACCGGGCCTCCTGTGCGTGTGTCTCAGGCCTCGATGCGGTACCCGAGACCGCGGACCGTCACCAGGATCTCGGGGGTCGACGGGACCCGCTCGATCTTCGAGCGGATGCGCTTGATGTGCACGTCGAGGGTCTTGGTGTCACCGAAGTAGTCGGAACCCCACACCCGGTCGATGAGCTGCCCGCGGGTCAGCACTCGGCCGGCGTTGCGGAGCAGCAGCTCGAGGAGCTCGAACTCCTTGAGCGGCATCGGGGTCTCGGACCCGTCGACCGACACCGTGTGCCGCTCGACGTCCATCCGGATGCCGCCGACCTGCAGGATGCCGCTGTCCGCCGGGTCGTCCTCGGTGCGGCGACGGAGCACGGCACGGATCCGGGCCAGGAGCTCCCGGGTCGAGTACGGCTTCGTCACGTAGTCGTCGGCGCCGAGCTCGAGCCCGACGACGATGTCCACCTCCGAGTCCTTCGCGGTCAGCATGATGATCGGCGCGTTCGACCGGGTCCGGATCTGCCGGCACACCTCGGTGCCGCTCAGGCCCGGCAGCATGAGGTCGAGGAGCACCAGGTCGGGGTTCTCCGCGTCGAACTTCGACAGCGCGGTCACGCCGTCGGCAGCGACGGAGGTCTCGTACCCCTCACGCTGCAGCAGGAACTCCAGGGGCTCGCTCAGGGCCGGCTCGTCGTCGACGATGAGGATCTTGGTCACGATGGCTGCTCTTCCAGTTGCTCTTCGAGTGCTGTGGTCAGTTCGGGATCTGCCTCGGGCAGACGGATGGTGAAGGTCGAGCCCTTGCCGGGCTGCGACCAGACGCGCACGTCACCACCGTGGTTGCTGACGACGTGCTTGACGATCGCGAGCCCGAGGCCGGTGCCCCCGGTGGCGCGCGACCGTGCGGGATCGACACGGTAGAACCGTTCGAAGACGCGGTCGAGGTCGGCCTCGGGGATGCCGACGCCCTGGTCGGTGATGGCGATCTCGACGAAGCCCTTCGACGACCGGACGCCCACGCCCACGCGGGTGTTGTCCGGCGAGTACTTCACCGCGTTGGCGATGAGGTTCGACACCGCGACCTGCAGCAGCCCCCGGTCGCCCATCACCCGCAGCTTCGACTTCTTGGCGCGGATGATCTCGATCGAGCGGGCGCGGGCGACGACCTCGTTCGCGTCGATCGCGGCCTGCACGATCTTGTCGATGCCGGTCTCCTCGCTGTTCTCGAGCGCGTCGACGGACTGCAGCCGGGACAGCTCGATGATGTCCTTCGTCAGCGCTCCGAGCCGCTCGGACTCGGTGATGAGCTGCGCGGCGAACTTCTTCACGTGCACGGGGTCGTCGGCGGCGAGGACGAGGGTCTCGGACAGCAGGCCGATGGCGCCGATCGGCGTCTTCAGCTCGTGCGAGATGTTGGCGACGAAGTCGCGGCGGACCTCGTCGATGCGCCGGCTCTCGGTCAGGTCGTCCGCCGTGAGCAGGACGTACCGGTTGCCGAGCTGGGCGGCACGGAAGCTGAGGTAGCCGATGAGCTCCCCGTGGCGACCACGCGGCAGCTCGAGGTCCTCCGACCCCATCTCCCCGCTCTTGCGCACCCGGTCGATGAGCTCGAGCAGTTCGTGGTGCACCAGGCGTCGGCGCACGACGAGCCCCGCCGTGAGGGCCTGGGGGGATGCCGCGACGACGGTGTTCGACGGGTCGATGACGACCGCCGGGTTGTGCATCGTCGCGATGACCGCTGCGACGCCGTCCGGCAGGGTCCGCTCCGCCACGTCGGCAGCACGTGCCGTCCGCTCGGCGGTGATGATCAGCACCACGACGCCCGCGCCGAAGACCCCGCCGAGGAGCATCGACAGTGGCACGAGCCACGCGTTGTCCATGCCGCCAGTGTAGGGATGGTCATGCGGGGTTCCGGTACCGTTCACCGTCTGCGGAAGGCCAGAACGCGAAGCGTTCAGCCCCGCGTCACCGTTCGTTCACCTGGGCTGACGACACTCGTCCGGTACGCAGAGAGAGGTACTCCCCCATGCGCGAAGTCTTCCAGCAGGAACTCCAGGACGTCCAGGAGCGACTGACCGAGATCGCCGGGCTCGTCGAGTCCGCCATCACCCGAGCCACGCAGGCCTTCAGCGACTCCGACGTCGCCCTCGCCGAAGAGGTGATCGCCGACGACGAGAAGATCGACCTCGCTGCGAACAGCCTCGACGAGATCGCGATCGACATCCTCGCCCGCCAGGCCCCGGTCGCCCGCGACCTGCGCGTCGTCGTCACCGCCCTGCGCGTCAGCTCCTCGCTCGAGCGCATGGGCGACATGGCCGAGCACATCGCGCAGCTCGCCCGCCAGCGCTTCCCCGAGAAGGTCGTGCCGAAGGGCCTGCGCAGCACCTTCAAGGAGATGGGCCGGCACGACGTCGCGATGGCGCAGAAGCTCACGCGGCTGCTCGCCACCGAGGACATCGCGCTGTCGGCCGAGATCCGCGACGAGGACGACGCCGTCGACGAGCTGCACGCCAGCGTCTTCGACTTCGTGCTCGGCGAGGCCTGGAAGGGCGGGCCGATCGACACCGTCGACGCCACCCTGGCCTCCCGCTACCACGAGCGCTTCGCCGACCACGCGGTCTCGATCGCCAAGAAGGTCGAGTACCTGGCGACCGGCGACTGGACCGGCGCGTCCACCTCGACCGCGGCGGTCTGACCCGGCCCGATCGGTCTGACCCGACCCGATCGGTCTGACCCGGCCCGATCGGTCTGCGAGGATCGTGGCATGGCCCAGGTCGCGATCATCGTCAACGGCATGCCCGGTTCCGGCAAGAGCAGCATCGGCACGGCACTCGCCGAGGTGCTCGGGTGCCCGTTCCTGTCGAAGGACCGCATCAAGGAGCCCCTCGCCGACGTCGTCGGCCCGATGATCGCCTCGCGGCCGCTCGGCGGCATCGCGATGGACACGATGTGGTCCATGGCGCGGGCCGTCGAGAACGGGGTCGTCCTCGACGCCGTCTGGCTGCCGTCGCGTGACCGCGACCTCCTGGAGGCCGGACTCGCGTCCGCCGGGTCGCCGCGCGCCGTTGAGGTGTGGTGCGACACGGACCGCGCCACCGCCGAGCAGCGGCTGCGCGACCGGTACGAGCCGGGCACCGTGCCGGTGCGGCACGAGGTGCACGGAGACCTGGCCGACGTGCTGGCCTTCTGGGACGAGCACGGCGACGACGCCCGGCCCGTCGGACTGCCCGGCGTCCCGGTGATCCGGGTCGACACGACGAAGCCCTACGACGTCGGCGCCCTGGTGCAGGAGATCGCGTCGCACTTCGTCTGACCAGCCACGGCTCGTCGAGCCGACCACGCTGCCGAAGCGACAGGTCGTCGACGGGGCGATCCGTTCCTCCTGGCAGAGCGACAGGAGTCGGCGGAACGTTCGCGGCACACTGTCGCTTTCGCGAAGCCCCGCACACGCACGAACGCCCCGCCCGGACTCCGGACGGGGCGTTCGTGCGTGGGTGCTACTTCTTGGCGCCCTGCGCGGCCACGGCGGCGGCACCGGCGGCGGCGGCCTCGGGGTCCAGGTAGTACGCGGGCTTCGTCGGCGTGAACGCGTCGTCGAGCTCGTACACCAGCGGGATGCCCGTCGGGATGTTCAGGCCGGCGATGTCGTCGTCGGAGATACCGTCGAGGTGCTTCACGAGCGCACGCAGCGAGTTGCCGTGGGCCGTCACCAGCACGGTCTTGCCGGCGGCGAGGTCCTTGGTGATGTCGGACTCCCAGTACGGCAGCAGGCGGTCGATCACGAGCTTGAGCGACTCGGTGCGCGGGAGCTGGTCGCCGAGCTCGGCGTAACGACGGTCACCGAACTGCGACCACTCGGCGTCGTCGGCGATGGGGGGCGGCGGGACGTCGAACGAGCGGCGCCACTCCATGAACTGCTGCTCGCCGTACTCGGCCAGGGTCTGGGCCTTGTCCTTGCCCTGCAGGTCCCCGTAGTGGCGCTCGTTGAGGCGCCAGTCGCGCTTCACCGGCAGCCAGGCCAGGTCGGCCTGCAGCAGCGCGATGTCCGCCGTCTGGATCGCACGGGTCAGGAGCGAGGTGTACAGGACGTCGGGGACGATGCCGGACTCGGCGATGAGGTCGCCGGCACGCTTCGCCTCCTTCTCGCCCAGCTCGCTGAGCCGGACGTCGACCCAACCGGTGAACAGGTTCTTCTGGTTCCAGTCACTGTTGCCGTGACGGAGCAGGACGAGCGTGGAGGTCATGCCTCCGAGTCTACCGAGCGGTACCGGCCCCGTACCCTTGACGCATGCCCATCGGGAACGTGACGCGCGGGACGACCGGTTACAACCGGCTCCGCCGCGTCGACCGGTGGATCGCGACCCTGCCGGTGCTGCGCCGGACGGACGACCCGCTCGTCGCCGACGTCGGCTACGGAGCCTCACCGACCACCACGCTCGAACTGCGCGACCGGCTGGCGGCCGTCCGACCCGACGTCGAGGTGACCGGCATCGAGATCGAGCCCTCGCGGGTCGCGCTCGCGAACGCAGGCACCCGCGACGGCGTGACGTTCCACCTGGGTGGCTTCGAGACCCCGACGCCCGGGCAGCGCCGGCCCGCCGTCATCCGGGCGTTCAACGTGCTGCGGCAGTACGACGAGTCCGCGGTGGTCGGGTCGTGGCGGATCATGCAGGACCGGCTGCAGCCCGGCGGTGCGCTCGTCGAGGGGACCTGCAACGAGGTTGGTCGGGTCGCATCGTGGGTGACACTCGACGACGTCGCGCCGCAGACCTTCACGGTGTCGCTCCGGCTCGCCGGGCTCGATGTGCCCTCGATCGTCGCCGAGCGGCTGCCCAAGGCCCTGATCCACCGCAACGTGCCCGGGGAGCGGGTGCACGCGTTCCTGCGCGACCTCGACCTGTCGTGGGCGGTCGCGGCTCCGCTCGGCACGTACGGGCCCCGGCAGCGGTGGATCGCCACGGTGCGCGGGATGCGTGACCGCGGCTGGCCGGTGCTGCACGGGGTGACGCGCTGGCGGCTCGGTGAGCTCAGCGTCCCGTGGGCGGCCGTCGAGCCCGCCTGACGCTGCGACGCAAGACACCGGTGTTCGCGCCCCGAACACCCGCAAACCGCGGTGCGACCGGCAAACACCGGTGTTTTGCGACCGCCAACGGGGAGCTAGGAGCGCTTGACGGCTCCGAGCCGGGGCAGGCGCGGGACGTTCGCCGTCGCACCGGCCTCGGGCGGGACGATGGTCTCCTGCGCCGCGGTCACCACGACGTCGTCGGCCTCGAGCCGCAGGGTCGCGGTGGGGTCGAGGGAGCGCTTCACCACGGCGAGCCCGATCGGACCGAGCTCGTGGTGGATCGCGGACGCCGACAGCCGACCGACCTGCTTGTCGTCGAGCAGCACCGGGGTGCCGGGCGCCGGCAGCACGCCATCGGACCCGTCGAGGTGCAGCAGCACGGCCCGACGCGGCGGGTGCCCGAGGTTGTGGACCTTGGCGACGGTCTCCTGCCCGCGGTAGCAGCCCTTCGACAGGTGCACGGCGGAACGCAGCCAGTCGAGCTCGTGCGGGATCGTCCGCTCGTCGACGTCGGACAGGGTCGGGCGCCAGGCGGCGATCCGCAGCGCCTCGTACGCGAGCAGCCCCGCGACGGGCACGTCCGACGCGGCGATCGCGGCCGCGGTGCCGGGGGTGACCACGGCGATGCGGAGGGTCCAGTCGGAGCCGGGGTGGGCCTCCTGGTCGGCGTAGCCCCATCCGCCCGGCGTGACGGCGCCCCACGGGTCGACCCACTCGGCGACGGGCGGTTCCGGCAGTTCGACGGACGCGAACGGGGCGCCCGCCCCGAACCAGCCGAGGGTGACGAAGTCGGCGGAGCGGTCGGCGACCTCGACCCGGAGCATGAAGCGCATCGAGTCGAGCCACCCGGCGAGCGGCGCTGCGTCAGCGCGCTCGGTGAGCAGCCAGACCGTCGCACCGTCGTCGACGACGCGAGCCGCGTGCTCGACGCGTCCGGCCTGGTCGAGGACGAGCGTCTCGGTGCTGACGCCGGTCGGCAACCCGGTGAGCTGCTGCGAGGTGATCGAGTTGAGCCACGACAACCGGTCCGGTCCGGAGACGGTGACGACACCGAGTCCGAGCTCGACGACGGCACGCCCCCGGGTCAGCAGGCGCTGCTCCCCGATCGGGTTGCCGAAGTGCGCGGCGACGGAGTCGGCCGCGACGAAGCCGTCACGCGCGGCGAACACCGACATCAGTCGACCTTCGCGAGCTGCCCCGAGGCGTGCGAGGTGAGTTCGCGACCGAGCGCGGCAATGTCCCACGCCCAGAAGAGCTTGCCCTCGACCAGTCCGTACAGGCGGGTCGCGGCGGAGTAGTCCTTCGCGTTCGGCGAGCGCAGCACGGCGTCGGTCGACAGGTCGATCCGGCCCTTCAGCACCCGGCCGACGTAGAGCTCGTTGACGCCCGTCGGGTGGATGATCGCGGCCTCGACGTCGAAGCCGTCCGTGGTGTTGCGGAGCGCCTCGACGCTCTCGACCGTGCTGAAGGGCGTGGGCCCGTCGCCCAGGAGCATCGCGGGGCCGCGGTCGCCCGGCTCGGTCGGACGGTCGATCCGCCAGTAGCCCATCTCGGCGGCGAGTGGGGTGTGGTCTTCGTCGAGCAGCCACGTGGTCGACGAGTAGTTCAGGTACGGCAGACCGTCGTGGCTGAAGCTGACACGCTGGCCGAACTCGTAGTTCCGGACCTCGTCGTCGTCACCGACCGGGTACTCGACCACTCCGGTGCCCTCCCACACGCCGACCAGCCACGACAGCGGGACCAGTTCGGGGGCGAGGCCCTCGGGCAGCTCGATCAACGCTGGCCCTTGAACAGCTTCACGACGACGACCACCGAGATGAACGCGATCGCGAGCGACGCCAGGCCGAGGAGGCCGACGTAGAAGAGCTCGAGCGCAAGCAGCGAATCCATGCTCGGAGTCTACGCGGCTCGGCTCAACGCGCCAGGAGCACCACCGCGGTGACGAGGACCACGACGAACGCCCCGGACGACGCGATGCTGATCCGTTCGACCAGACCGTCCTTGGTGGCGGTGATGAGCTGCAGCACGAAGCTGACCATCACGCAGGCGACGAAGACGAGCAGCAGCCAGGCGAAGGCATCGCGCTCGGCCACGGTCAGCACGAGCACGGCCCCGACGACCGCCAGCACCCAGACCGGCAGGACGGACGTCAGCCGCAGGCGACGCTGGTCGGTGGGGTGCACGGGCTCGGTCACGCGCTCCATCATGTCAGGGACGTGCGGAACGCACGCACCGTGCGGTGCGGTGCTCGCGCCGAGCGGTGCGCTGCTCGCGCCGTGCGGTGCGGGATGACGCGCAATCCGTCCGGCCGGATGAGTCCTTCCCGAGCATCACTAGGATGTCTCCACGACGTCATCCACCTCCGGAGGTCCTGTGGCACAGCTCCTGGTACTCACCTCGACCGCGCCCGGAGACGTCCTGCCGAGCCTGGGCCTCCTGAGCCACCGGATCCGCCACGTGCCGGCCGAGGCCGCACAGCTGGTCAACGCCCCGCAGAGCGACCTGATGTTCGTGGACGCCCGCACCGACCTGGTCAGCGCGAAGGCCCTGTGCAAGATCCTCGCCTCGTCGGGGTCGACCACGCCGATCGTGCTCGTCGTCACCGAGGGCGGACTGACCGCCGTCAACAGCGACTGGAACGTCGACGACGTCGTACTCGAGAGCGCGGGCCCGGCCGAGATCGACGCCCGCATCCGGCTGTCGGCCGGTCGTGCGGCGAAGGGCCAGACGAGCTCGAAGATCCAGGCGTCCGGTGTCGTCATCGACGAGGCCAGCTACTCCGCCAAGGTGCGCGGCCGGCCGCTCGACCTGACGTTCAAGGAGTTCGAGCTCCTGCGCTTCTTCGCCACCCACCCGTCACGCGTCTTCACCCGCGAGCAGCTGCTCAGCGAGGTCTGGGGGTACGACTACTTCGGTGGCACCCGCACGGTCGACGTGCACGTCCGACGACTGCGCGCCAAGCTCGGCGACCTCGAGTCGCTCATCGGCACCGTCCGCAACGTCGGGTACCGCTTCAACGTCTACGACGACGAGGCCGAGCGCCTGATGGGGCAGTAGTGCTGCCCGACCTCGGCAGCTACGTCGCCCTCGGCGAGGCTCCCCCGTTCTCCGACCAGACCCTGGTGGACGTCCGCGCCGGGCGCGCGACCGTCCTGACCGTCGACCACGGGGTCGCCGTGGTCCGTGACGGCGAGCTGGAACTCGTCGTCGCCCAGGAGGCCCGTGGCCAGGGCATCGGCACGGCCCTGGTGACGCAGGCACTCGCGCTGGGCGGCGGGGCCGCTCCGCGGCTCGCGTGGGCGCACGGGGACCACCCGGCAGCGCGAGCGCTGGCCGACCGGTTCGGCTGGCGCGCGGTCCGCACGCTGCTGCAGCTCCGGGCGCCCGTCGCCGACTCCGATGTGGACGTCGCCGCCGACGCTGATGCCGACGTGGCGCTGCCCGACGGCTATTCGCTGTCGGCGTTCCGCCCCGGCACCGACGACGAGACCGACTGGCTCGCGCTGAACGCCGCCGCCTTCGCCCACCACCCCGAGCAGGGGCGGATGACGCTCGACGACCTGCACGCCCGCGAGGCCGACGACTGGTTCTCCGGCGAGGACCTGCTGCTGCTCCGCGACGCCTCTGGGCAGCTCGCGGGCTCGTGCTGGCTCAAGGTCGAGGACGGCATCGGCGAGTTCTACGCCGTCGCCGTGCGGCCCGACCTCCAGGGGCAGCGACTCGGCGGAGTGCTCATGCGTGCGGGCACCGCTCGGCTGCGCGGCCGCGGGCTGACCGCCGCCGCGCTGTACGTCGAGGGGGACAACGAGCCGGCGCTGGCGCTGTACCGGCGCTCGGGGTTCACACAGCACGCGATCGACGTGCAGTACGCGGCGCCGGAGCAACCCTCAGGTCGCTGATACGCTGCGCCCATGATCCAGGGGGACCAGGGCGGATCGCCCATCGAACGACGACGTCCGGACACACGCTCGGGGGCAGGGCGGTGAACTTCAACCCGTCGCCGGTGTTCCTCGCGATGGCCGCGATGGTCGCCATCCCCGCCGTCGTCACCGCACTCGTCCGCCAGAGCGACCGGAAGCGACCCCCGTCGACGGTCGTCGGGGACGAGGCGTACGGCGTGCTCTTCACCGTCCGCGCTCGCCGGTGGAACTACCTGCTGCTCCGGATCATCGGGATCGTCTTCATCGTGGTCGGCGGGTTCTTCCTGCTGGCCGCACTCGCCCTGCTCGACGACCCCGAGGCGATCGGGATGCTCCTCGGCGGTCTCGGCATCGGGCTGTTCGGGCTGCTGTTCGTCTACCTGGGCGTCGGGCAGAAGCGGCGCCGGGTCGAGGCGTACGACTCGCAGCTGGTCGTCACGCCGATGTTCCGTGCCGCCCGGACCGTCGACCCCGCTGCCATCAAGCACATCCGGCCCACGACGAACCGCTTCGGCGGCCTGGACGTCAAGGTGCACGGCCAGCGCGGGGTGATCAGTGTCCTGTCCATCGATGCCGCCTACCCCGAGTTCTGCGCGTGGCTCGAGCAGCGGGCGCCGGCGCAGTGGGGCGCGTTCGTGCAGGTCTTCGCGCGCTGAGCGCAGCACCTCGGTCCGTCGCGGCCGTTCCTGCACAACCGAACGGTTCACCGCCGGTTTCCACAGCGTCCACCGAGGCCCCTCCGGTGGCAGGGGCCGGGTGGCAGGATGTGGGGATGGACACCGAACCGCAGCTCGACGGCGAATCCGTCGCACCCGACCTGGACGACTTCGACGAGGTCGTCGAGATCGAGCACGAGTCGCTGCCGACGGACCGCTACTTCGACCGCGAGCTCAGCTGGCTCCGGTTCAACCAGCGCGTGCTCGAGCTGGGTGAAGACCGCACGCAGCCCCTGCTCGAGCGGGCGAACTTCCTGGCGATCTTCGCGTCCAACCTCGACGAGTTCTTCATGGTCCGCGTCGCCGGCCTGAAGCGGCGCATCGACACCGGCATCGCCGTCCCGACCAACGTCGGCCGTGCTCCCAGCGACGTCCTGCGGGACATCGCGAAGAAGGCCCACGAGCTGCAGGACCGGCACGCCCAGGCCTTCATCGGGTCGCTCAAGCCCGACCTCGACGCCGCGGGCATCCACATCGAGCACTGGTCCGACCTCGACGAAGCCGACCGGCAGCGGATGCGGGAGTACTTCAACGAGCAGATCTTCCCGGTGCTCATGCCCCTGGCCGTCGACCCGGCGCACCCGTTCCCCTACATCTCCGGGCTCTCGCTCAACCTGGCGGTGCGGGTCCGCAACCCGAAGTCGCAGCGCCAGGAGTTCGCGCGCCTCAAGGTGCCGCAGAACTTCTCGCGCTTCATCAAGCTCCCCGACGACAACTCCGGCCGGATGCGCTTCATCCCGCTCGAAGACCTCATCGCGAACCACCTCGACGACCTGTTCCCGGGGATGGAGGTCCTCGAGCACCACGTGTTCCGGGTCACTCGCAACGAGGACGTCGAGATCGAGGAGGACGAGGCCGAAAACCTCATCCAGGCGCTCGAGCGCGAGCTCCTGCGCCGCCGGTTCGGTCCGCCGATCCGCCTCGAGATCACCGAGGACATGGATCCGGTGACGCTCGACCTGCTCGTGCGTGAACTCGACATCACCGAGGAAGAGGTCTTCCGGCTGCCGTCGCCGCTCGACCTCGGTGGGCTGTTCGAGATCTCCAAGATCAACCGTCCGGACCTGCACTACCCGAAGCACGTGCCGACCACCCCGGTGCAGTTCCAGCCGGGTGAGCCGAACACCAAGCCCAACCTGTTCCGCGCGATCAAGGCGAACGACGTCCTGGTCCACCACCCCTACGAGTCCTTCGCCACGAGCGTGCAGGCGTTCCTCGAGCAGGCCGCGGCCGACCCGAACGTCCTGGCGATCAAGCAGACCCTGTACCGCACCTCCGGCGACAGCCCCATCGTCGAAGCGCTGATCGACGCTGCGGCCGCTGGCAAGCAGGTCCTCGCCCTGGTCGAGATCAAGGCCCGCTTCGACGAGCAGAACAACATCACCTGGGCCCGGAAGCTCGAGAAGGCCGGCGTGCACGTCGTCTACGGCCTGGTCGGGCTGAAGACGCACTCGAAGCTCGTGCTCGTCATCCGGCAAGAGGGCGGGACGCTCAAGCACTACAGCCACATCGGCACGGGCAACTACAACCCCAAGACCTCGCGCATCTACGAGGACATGGGCCTCTTCACGTCGGACGACACGGTGGGCAAGGACCTCACCCGCCTGTTCAACGAGCTGTCCGGCTACGCCATCGAGAAGAAGTTCAAGCGCCTGCTCGTGGCACCGCTGCACCTGCGGAAGGGCCTGCTCAAGCGCATCCAGACCGAGGCCGCCAACGCCCGTGCCGGCAAGCCCTCGGGCATCCGGATCAAGGTCAACTCGATGGTCGACGAGCAGATCATCGACGCGCTGTACCTGGCGAGCCAGGCCGGGGTGCCGATCGACGTGTGGGTGCGCGGCATCTGCTCGCTCAAGCCGGGCATGGAAGGCGTCAGCGACACGATCCGCGTGCGGAGCATCGTCGGGCGCTACCTCGAGCACTCCCGTGCGTTCGCGTTCCACAACGACGGCGACCCGGCGGTGTTCATCGGCAGCGCCGACATGATGCACCGCAATCTCGACCGACGCGTCGAGGCGCTCGTGCGGCTGGTCGCCCCGGACCACATCAACGAGGTTCAGGAGATGTTCGACCTGGCGATGGCCGACACCGCCAGCTCGTGGCACCTGGAGTCCGACGGCGAGTGGACACGGCACTCCACGGACGATGCGGGCCGTCCGCTCGAGGACGTGCAGAATGTGACCATGCGGAAGATCTCGGCCCGGAAGCGCTCGACTCGGTGAGCGGCGGTCCCTCGGGCCCCGTCGTCGCTGCGGGTGCGGTCGTCTGGCGCGAACAGGACGGCACGCCCCTCGTGCTGCTCATCCACCGCGACCACCACAAGGACGTCTCCCTGCCCAAGGGCAAGGTGGACCCGGGCGAGGCCGTCCCGACGACCGCCGTGCGCGAGATCGACGAGGAGACCGGGTACCGCGTCCACCTCGGCGCACCGCTCGGCACCGCCGAGTACGTGCTGCCGAACGGCCGCGACAAGGTCGTGCACTACTGGGCGGCCCGGGTCTCGGCCAAGGAGTACGCCCGCGCCGGCGCCTTCGTGCCGAACCACGAGGTCGCCGCGCTCGAGTGGGTCACGATCGACGACGCCCGCAACCGCCTGACGTACGAGCGGGACGTCGCGATCCTCGACCGGTTCGCCGAACGCGCCGCCGCCGGACAGCACCGCACGTTCGCCCTGATCACCCTGCGCCACGCGAAGACGGTGCCCGGCTCGGACTGGGACGGCCCCGACGCCACCCGTCCGCTGCTGCCCGTCGGCCGTTCGCAGGCCAAGGCCGCCGCCGCACCGGTCGCGGCGTTCGGCCCGAAGAAGATTGTGAGCAGCACGGCGGCGCGGTGCCTCGCGACCGTCGAACCGCTGTCCGCCGCGACGAAGCTCGGGGTCTCGAGCACCGCCGACATCAGCCAGGACGCCCACGACCGCGGCGCCGCCGACGTCAAGGGCGTCGTCCGGCGCCGGCTCGACAAGGGCAAGACCGCCGTCCTCTGCTCGCACGGCCCGGTGCTGCCCGACATCATCGCCCGGATCGCCACCGCGACCGCCGACGACTCCGGCCGCTTCGACCTGCGCCGCGCCGCGATGCTGTCCGTCGGGGACTTCTCCGTCATGCACATCGCCGGGGACACCCTCGTCGCGGTCGAGACGCACCGCAACACGATCCCGGCGTAGCTGGCCACCGCCAGACCGCAGCGCCGGCGGACCACAGCGCCGCCGCACCGCAGCGCCGGCGGACCACAGCGCCGCCGCACCGCAGTGCCGCCGGACCGCAGCGCCACCGGACCGCAGCGCAGACGCCCGGTACCCGGCCACACGACGGGGCCGCGCCGCGCCCGGGAACGCGATCCGGGCCTCCCGACCGCTCGTCCGCGATCATGCGTGCGCATCTTCCGAACGAGCGCACAGTGCCCCCGATCCTGCTCCCTGCGCGGGAGCGGCGCACGCCGCCCCGACGTGGACAACCCCTCGTTCACCTCCCGTTCACCAGCGGGGGTGATTGCGGTCACCTCGCGTCCCTACAGTCGCTCCCGGGTCGGCACCGGCCCAGGGACCGCAGTGGTCCCACTGCATTCCATTCCCGAAGGGACCCCTGTGAACATCAAGCGAATCGGTTCGATCGCAGCAATCGCGATCGCCGGCGCAGTCGTGCTCTCCTCGTGCGCGGCGAACGAGGACGCGGGCAGCACCGAGTCCTCCTCCACCAGCGGCAGCGACTACTCGAAGCTCTCCGGCACCCTGACCGGCTCCGGCTCGTCGGCACAGCAGACCGCGCAGGCCACCTGGGCCGCCGGTTTCCAGAACGAGGCCTCGGGCGTCACCGTGAACTACACCCCGGACGGCTCGGGCGCCGGCCGCGAGAACTTCATGTCGGGTGCCGCGGACTTCGCCGGCTCCGACGCCGCGCTGAAGGACGAGGAGCTCTCGGGCAAGTTCGAGTCCTGCAAGGCGGACACCAAGGGCATCGACATCCCCGTCTACATCTCCCCGATCGCCATCGCGTACAAGGTCGACGGCGTCAGCGACCTGACGCTCGACGCGAAGACCATCGCGGGCATCTTCTCGGGCAAGATCACCAAGTGGGACGACTCCGAGATCGCCGACCTGAACAAGGACGCGAAGCTGCCGGACGCCGACATCACGGTCGTCCACCGCTCCGACGACTCGGGCACCACGCAGAACTTCTCGGAGTACGTCTCCGCGAACGCTTCGGACGTCTGGACCGAAGAGCCCAGCCAGACCTTCCCGTACTCGGTCGGTGACAGCGCGAAGGGCACCTCCGGTGTCGCCTCCGCGATGGGCAACGCCACCAACGCCATCACCTACATCGACGACTCCGGTGCGGGTGACCTCGACCGCGCGAAGCTGATGGTCGGCGACAAGGCGACCGAGATCTCGGCCGACGGCGCCGCGCAGGTCGTCGCCGACTCGAAGATCGCGACCGGCCGCGAGGACAACGACCTCGCGATCGACATCGACCGCAAGGACACCGCTGACGGTGCCTGGCCGCTGGTCCTCGTCTCCTACGCCATCGCGTGCCAGGAGTACAAGGACGCCGACAAGGCCGAGCTCGTGAAGGGCTACCTCGACTACGTCGTCTCGAGCGCCGCTCAGGACGCCGCTGCCAAGGAGGCCAAGTCGGCCGCCCTCTCCTCCGACCTCGCGTCGAAGGCCAAGGACGCGGTCGCTTCCATCAAGTAAGGCCCCCTGAGCGCCCGGACGCCGGTCCCACCCACTCGACCGGCGTCCGGGCACTCAGCCGTCCAGGACCCCACCGGACGCGCGGCCGTCCAGGACCCACCAGGACGCGCACCCGTCCGGGCCCACGGCACGGACACCGCACCACCACCCCAGAACCCGTCGCCTCCCCCGGCGTTCCTCCGACAGGAGTACCCCATGACGACCGCACCGGCCCAGCCAGGGGCCACCGTCACCCCGACCAAGCCGAAGCCCGTCGTCCGTGTCGGCGACCGCGTCTTCTCCGCCGCCTCGGTCATCGCCGGCGGCCTCATCCTCTTCGTGCTCGTGCTCGTCGCCGCGTTCCTCGTCTGGCAGAGCATCCCGGCCTTCTCCGCCAAGGTCGGCGAGCTGCCGGGCAAGGCCACGAACTTCTGGGACTTCGTCGGCCCCCTGGTCTTCGGCACCGTCTGGTCCGCGCTCATCGCGCTGGTGATCGCCGTGCCGCTGTCCCTGGGGATCGCCCTCTTCATCTCGCACTTCGCGCCGCGTCGACTCGCGCCGGTCCTCGGCTACGTGATCGACCTGCTGGCCGCCGTGCCGTCGGTCGTCTACGGCCTCTGGGGCATCGCCGTGCTGGCGCCCCTGGTGAAGCCGTTCTACGTGTTCCTGAACGAGTACATCGGCTGGTTCCCGCTGTTCTCCGGCCAGGTGTCCGGCACCGGTCGCACGATCCTGACCGCGTCGATCGTCCTCGCCGTCATGGCGATCCCGATCATGACCGCGGTCATGCGTGAGATCTTCCTGCAGGCCCCGACCCTCAACGAGGAAGCGGCCCTGGCCCTCGGCGCGACCCGCTGGGAGATGATCCGCCTGTCGGTCCTGCCGTTCGCGAAGTCCGGCATCGTCTCCGCGATCATGCTCGGCCTCGGTCGTGCACTCGGCGAGACGATGGCGATCGCGCTGGTGCTGTCGGTCTCGACGAACGTCACGTTCCAGATGCTGACGTCGCAGAACCCCTCGACGATCGCGGCGAACATCGCCCTGCAGTTCGCCGAGGCATCCGGCACGGCCCTGAACGCGCTCATCGCGTCGGGTCTGATCCTCTTCGTCATCACCCTGGTCATCAACATGCTCGCGCGGTACATCGTCCGCAGCCGAGTCAGCTGAGAGGTCGCACCCGATGTCCCTCGCGCTCCGTCAGACCGGCACCGCCGGCAACGTCTACGCCAACGGCAAGCTGCACGCCTCCGTCCCGTGGCTGCTGCTCGTCGGCAGCTGGGTCGCCCTCGTCCTGGTCTTCGCCCTGCTCAACGCGGGTGGCGCCGTCAAGGACTTCAACGTCGTCGCCGCGATCTTCCTCGGCACGGTCCTGTTCGACGTCCTGATCGTCGTCATCTCGCGCATCGTCGAGGGTGGCCGCAAAGCGGTCGACCGCCTGGTCACCTCGCTCGTCATCACGGCGTTCGTCATCGCGGTCCTGCCGCTGGTGTCGCTGCTCTGGACGGTCATCGCCAAGGGCGTCGCCCGCTTCGACGCGAACTTCTTCTCGTACTCGATGCGCGGGGTCATCTCCGAGGGCGGCGGCGCGGTCCACGCCCTCATCGGCACGCTCGAGATCACGCTGTTCGCGGCGCTCATCTCGGTGCCGATCGGCCTGCTCACCTCGATCTACCTCGTCGAGTACGGTCGCGGCGCACTGGCGAAGGGCATCACGTTCTTCGTCGACGTCATGACGGGCATCCCGTCGATCGTCGCCGGTCTGTTCGCCTACGCGCTCTTCGCGCTGTTCCTCGGCCCGGGGGCCCGCTTCGGCCTGGTCGGCTCCGTCGCCCTGTCGGTGCTGATGATCCCGATCGTCGTGCGCTCCACCGAAGAGGTGCTGAAGATCGTCCCGATGGAACTCCGCGAGGCCTCGTACGCCCTCGGGGTGCCGAAGTACCTCACGATCCTCAAGGTCGTGCTCCCCACCAGCCTCGCCGGCATCACCACCGGCGTGATGCTCTCGATCGCCCGCGTCATCGGTGAGACCGCCCCGCTGCTCGTCACCGCCGGCTTCACCGCGAGCATGAACTACAACCTGTTCCGTGACCCGATGATGACCCTGCCGGTGTACGCGTACACGCAGTACTCGCAGCAGGGCGCCAACCCGGTGCCGTTCGTCGACCGGGCCTGGACCGCGGCCCTCGTGCTCATCCTGATCGTGATGCTGCTCAACCTGCTCGCCCGGTTCATCACCCGTCTCTTCGCCCCCAAGCTCAGCCGCTGACCCTCCGCCCCCGCGGAACCAGCGACACCACCCACCCAGAAGGATCAACGTGTCCAAGCGCATCGAGGTCGACGGCCTCAACGTCTACTACTCGAAGTTCAAGGCGGTCGAGGGTGTCGACATCACCATCGAGCCCCGCACCGTCACGGCCTTCATCGGCCCGTCGGGCTGCGGCAAGTCCACCTTCCTCCGCACCCTGAACCGCATGCACGAGGTCATCCCCGGCGCATGGGTCGAGGGCTCGGTCAAGATCGACGGCGACGACCTGTACGGCGCCGGCGTCGACCCCGTGCTCGTCCGTCGTCAGGTCGGCATGGTCTTCCAGCGTCCGAACCCGTTCCCCACGATGTCGATCCGCGACAACGTGCTGGCGGGCGTGAAGCTCAACAACAAGCGCGTCTCCCGCTCCGAGGCCGACGACATCGTCGAGCGCTCGCTGCAGGGCGCGAACCTGTGGAACGAGGTCAAGGACCGCCTCGACAAGCCCGGCATGGGCCTGTCCGGTGGGCAGCAGCAGCGTCTCTGCATCGCCCGCGCGATCGCGGTCGAGCCGGACGTGCTCCTGATGGACGAGCCCTGCTCGGCCCTCGACCCGATCTCGACCCTCGCCATCGAGGACCTGATCGAGGAGCTCAAGAAGGAGTTCACGATCGTGATCGTGACCCACAACATGCAGCAGGCGTCGCGCGTCAGCGACAAGACGGCGTTCTTCAACATCGCCGGCACCGGCGCCCCCGGCAAGCTCATCGAGTTCGACGACACCGCGACGATGTTCTCGAACCCGTCCGTGCAGGCCACCGAGGACTACGTCTCGGGCCGCTTCGGTTGATCGGCATCCGTCCGTCGCACTGACGGACGGCCTGGAGGCCCGGTGCACGTCCGCCACGGACGCGCACCGGGCCTTCGTGGTTGCGCCGGGTGCGACGGCAACCCGCGGGACGTGCGCATGTTCCGACGATCCACGCGTCGATCGACTCGTGGTTCGTCGCTCGATGCGCACGCAGACGTTGCGTGCGCATGTTCCGACAGTCCACGCGTCGATCGACTCGTGGAACGACGAAAGGTGCCCGCGCATCGACTGCACGGGCACCTTCCGGAATGCCTCAGGCCGTGGTGGTGGGGACCGCCATGATCGGCGAGGTGGTGGGCTGCTCGGAACCGCCCTCGGGCTCGACCGTCATCCCGATCGTCGCGCCCTCGGACATCGCGCCCTTGAGCACGGCGGAGTGCACACCGTCAGCCGCACCGTCGACCAGGCCGGCCGACTTGATGGTGCCGCCCTGCTCCTCGGAGCCGATGTACCAGAGCTCGTACGTCTTGCCCTTCGGCGCCTGCTCGACACCGTCGAGGATCACCGCGGACTTGCCGAGGTCGTTCGACCACACGACCGTCGCCGAACCGCCGCCCGCGACCTTGGTCGTCGTGCGCTGGAAGTCCGAGGCGGCGTAGATGCGGTCGAGGCCGCTCGAGGCCTGCGTGGTGCCGGTGCCGGGGCCGTTCGGGTCGAAGATCGACCCGACGCCGAGTCCGCCGAAGAAGACCGCGGCGACGGCAGCTGCGGCCGTCAGCATGACCGCCGGACGCTGGAACCAGCGGCGGCGAGCTTCGGACGATGCCCGGCCATCGGCGGTGGGGCCGTCGGCGATCGAGGCGACGTGCCTGGCGGGCTCGGGACGGGCCTCCTGGACGGAGGTGGTCTCGGCGACCGGGGTCTGGTCGACCGTCGTGTCGGCGAGGGGCGCGGCCTGGGGGGTCGTCGCGATCCGGGCCAGCAGCGACGCCTTCAGCGACGCGGGGGGCTCGATCGGTGCGACGGCGTAGGCGAGCTGCAGCGCGGTCTCGCGCAGCGAGTCGTTCTCGGCCTGCAGCTCGGGGGACGTCCGGAGGGCGTCCTCGAGGAGCGCGCGCTCGTCGTCGGACAGCGCGTCGAGTGCGTGGGAACCCGTCATCAGTGCGGGGTCGTCGTGGCGTTCGGTCATGAGGTCACCCCCATCTCGTCTCGGAGTCGGATCATCCCGTCACGGAGACGGGTCTTGACGGTGCCGATGGGGACACCGAGGTGTTCGGCCATCTCGCTGTGCGAGTAGCCGCCGTAGTACGCGAGTTGCACAGCCTGCCGCTGGAACTCGGTGAGCTTCGCCAGCGCTCGGCCGACGCGCTCGTGCTCGATGCGGATCTCGACGGACTCGGAGACCTGGTCGAAACCGGCCTCGAGATCGCGGATGCCGATCTTGGTGTCGCGGTCGTGCGACGACTGCGAGGCACGGACCCGGTCGACCGCTCGGCGGTGGGCCATGGTGAGGACCCAGCTGGCGGCCGTCCCACGCTTCCGGTCGAAGCGGGTGGCCTGCTGCCAGACCTCCAGGAAGACCTCCTGCGTGACCTCTTCCGACTGCGCGCGGTCCCGGAGGAGGCGCGTGATCAGACCGAGGACCCGCCCGGAGAGTGCGTCGTAGAGGTCCGCGAAGGCGGCTTGGTCACCGGCGGCGACCCGGGCGAGGAGGTCGTCCGGCGATGCCTGAGCTGGCTCTGACGAGCTCCAGCGTTCGGTGTCGCTATCCACGAGGGCAAGCATTGCAGGTTTCCCTCCTCTCGGTTGCTTTCGTTGACCAGGCGGGTAGCACGAAGCCTCCGCATGGGCGGTCGAGACGAGGGGCCGGCGTGACCCACAGGGAATTGACCGGCGGTGCCGGTCCGGGTCACACCGGGCCTCTCGCTTCGTGACGGGCATTCCGTCCGTCACGCAGATGATTCGGTGCGGTCCCCGCTGTGGATTGGATGGGGTCGGGATTTCTCGGCGGGATGGGCGCGGCGGGCCCGCACAGGGGTGCGCGCGGGCACGCCCGGGGCCGGTTCTGTCCACCATGAGTGAACAGGGTCGAGTGATCAGCCGACGTCTCGTAGACTTGGTCTCGCCGGGCCGCAGCAAGCCCCGGGCTCCAAAATTCGCCGCTTCGAGCGGCCTCGCGCCGAGAGGCGCTTCTGCGGCCCGGTCTTTTCATGCCCGGATGCGTTCCGGCCTGCTGCTGCGCGGTCTTGGCCGTGCGCGTCATCG
The DNA here is from genome assembly GCF_003234605.2 of Curtobacterium sp. MCPF17_021. Classification (NCBI taxonomy): domain Bacteria; kingdom Bacillati; phylum Actinomycetota; class Actinomycetes; order Micrococcales; family Microbacteriaceae; genus Curtobacterium; species Curtobacterium sp. MCPF17_021. The sequence goes on from NZ_CP126252.1 coordinate 3,426,530, forward strand.
CGCTGGTGCGCGGCCCTGGCCTGGAGGCCCGGTGCGGGTCCGCCCCGCCGCTCGCTCAGTCCAGGCTGTCGCGGCGCCAGAGCGCCGCTGCCTCGGTCAGGTCGGCCGCCAGCTCCGTCAGGCGGAGCGCCCGCGTCGTGAGTTCGCTCGCGCGCTCGGATGCCACCAGGTCGGACTCGTCCGCCACGGCGGTCGCGCCGGCGGCGGTCAGACGGCAGAACGACGCCCCGCGGTCGAGCGCCACCGCGAGGTCGCCCGTGTACAGGCCGTGCAGGATGCGGTCGGCGAGCGTCAGGATCTCCGCCGGCCCCGTCGGTTCCTCGGCACCCGCGACCGCCTGGTCGATCGTGCCGATCTGCGCCGTGCCCCGCTCGAACAGGTACGCGATCTCCTCCGGGTTCTGCCGGATGACGATGCGCACGAGGTACACCCGCCAGAGCGCCCCCGGCAGCGTGTGTGCCCCGACCCGTGCCCACAGTTCCGCGATGGCGTCGATGCCGTGCACGTCGGTGTAGGTGACGAGCCGCTCGACCACGGCCGGGTCCGGGTCCTCGCGCACCCGGTGCAGCAGGGCGTTCGCGGTCTCGTGCGCGACACGGTTCACGAGCGCCGGGTCCTCACCGCCCTGGATGGCGGCGAACTCGGCGTCGGTGAAGTGGACGGGACGGTGGTGATCGCGAGGCACCGCAGCAGTGTAGGCGCGGCCGGTGACACGCCCGCGTCCCGTTCGCCCAGAACGCAACCGCTGCGCCACGCGTACCGTGTTGCGGCAGGGAGGCGCTCCTCCCTGCACGTGAAGGAGAGGACCATCCATGAACGCCCTGCTCATCATCCTGGCTGTGATCGCAGTCATCCTGCTGTTCGTCGGCGGTTTCGCTGCGAGCCTCAAGTTCCTGCTCTACGTCGGCATCGTGCTGCTGATCATCGCGGTCATCGCGTGGCTGCTGCGGACGCTCACCGGACGCCGGGGCTGACCCGGTCAGACGGTTCCGTCTCGGAGGCCCTCACCCGCTAGCCTTGCGGGTGAGGGCCTCTAGCTCAGTTGGTAGAGCACCGGACTTTTAATCCGAGGGTCGTGGGTTCGAGCCCCACGGGGCCCACCCACTAGCTCCTGTCTAGAATGTCCTCGATGGGCCGACGATCGCAGCGCGAGCGGCCGGGCACCCCCACCGGCCCGGCGACGATGCGCCGACGCCGCCGGAAGCTGGTGCCGGCACTCGCCCTCGGCACGATGGCACTCGGGGTCTCCGGACTCCTGCTGATCCTGCCGAGCGTCTCGAGTGCCTGCCAGCCGGTGTCCTCGTCGACCTCGGCCTCGGCCGTCGCTGCCCCCGGCGTCTCAGCCGACCGCGTCGCCGCGGCGATCGAGCCCGGGTCACGCGTCCTGATCGTGGGCGACTCGTACACCTCGGGTCGGGGCTCGGCCAGCGGACTCCGCGGCTGGGCACAGGACCTCAGCGAGGACCGTGGGTGGACGGCCAAGATCGACGGGTACCCGGGCACGGGCTACGTCGACACCGGTCGGACCGGTTCGTCGCACTACACGTACGGGCCACGCCTCGAGCGGCACGCTGCGTTCGACCCCCAGCTCGTGATCGTGCAGGGAAGCCAGAACGACTGGCTCGTCGACTCGGACACCCTCCGCACCACGGTGGAGCGGACCCTCCGCACGGCGCAGCAGACCTGGCCGGACGCCGTCGTCGTCGCGCTCGGCCCGTCAGCACCGCTCCCGTGGGCGAACTCGACCGTCGGTGTCGCCGCGTCGGTCTCCGCGGGTGCCACCGCCGCCGGTGTCCCGTACATCGACGCCCTCGCCGGCAGGTGGTTCACGTCGAGCAACAGCCCGGGGTACTCCGCCGTCGACGGCGGCCACCCGAACGACGCCGGCTACCAGTACCTGGCGGACCGCGTCAGCGAGTCCCTCGACGCCCTCGGCGCACCCGTCGGCAGCGCCCGCTGCGTCTGAGGGACGCCGTCTGCTCCTGAACGGGGTACAACCCGTCCCCAGCGGGCTCATGGGAGATCCCCTGCCCACCACAGCCCACCCTCAGCGGATTGTTGGGCTGCCGCCGATAGTGTCGTTCCCGGATCCGATCACCGGATCCTGCAGCACAGCACCACCACGAACGAACGGGGTACACCGTGATCGAGCCCATCGAAGCCACGCAGACCAGCACCACCGGTGACGCGCGCCGCATCGTCGAGCTCGCAGCAGCGACCAACACGACGATGAGCAACGAGCTCCTGCTCGACACGCTCCGCCGCAACGCCCAGGTCACGACCCGCCGCATCCGCAAGGACTTCATCGAGGTCGCGACGGCCACCGCCGTGCTCGGCTACGTCTGCCGGCAGCGCAAGGACTTCATCGCGCTCCGCGGCGACGACCCGGCGTGGGCGCACGAGGTCGGCCGGTACGCGACCGAGTCCCTCGCGGTCGAGGCGCTCCGGATGCGCCGCGGCTGACGCCCGGCGTCCGACACGAACACAGAAGGCCCCACCGGACACCCGGCGGGGCCTTCCTCGTGTCAGCGGTGGCGCCGGCCGGAGTCCTCAGGACCAGACGCGACGGATCCCCCACGAACCGGTCCAGGTCTCGTCCGGCTCGAGCCAGCGCAGGCCCTCGCCGGAGTTCAGGGCGTTCGCGGGCGCCGTCATCGGTTCGACCGCGACGGCGAGGCCCGTCCCGTCGCCCCGCGGGTACTCGCGCGAGGTGAAGACCTGCACGTAGGGGAACGAGGCGTCCTGCCAGAGCTCCACACCGTCGCCCTCGGGCCCGTGCATCGTCGTCCGGCGGATCCCCTCGGCGTCGGGGCTGACGTCCTTGTACGCGGTGTCGAGGTCCGAGTCCCCGGCACGCCGCCCCTGGCGCAGGTCGTACGGCGTGCCCTCGACCGGCACCGAACCGTTCGGCACCTTCTGCTCGTCGACGGTGAAGGCGGTCGCAGCGTCGAGCGTGACGACCAGGTCGTCGGCGGGGGTGTCACCGGCGCGCAGGTACGGGTGTGCACCGACCGCGAAGGGTGCACGGACGCCCGAACGGTTCGTGACCTCGTGCGTGACGCGGATGCCGTCGTCGACGAGTTCGTGCAGCACGCGCGTCTCGAGGGTGAAGGGCCACCCGTGCTGCGGGTGGATCGTCGCCTCTTGCTGGATCGACGTCTCGGTCTGCGAGACCACCCGGTACGGGGCGAACCGGAGCAGTCCGTGCGACGCGTTGCCGTACTTCGGCTCCGAGACGTCGAGCTGCTGCCGCTTGCCGTCCAGCTCCCACACACCACCGGCGACGCGGTTCGGCCAGGGTGCCAGGACGATCCCGTTCGCTCCCGGCGGCTGCTCGGTCACGGGGAACGGCTCGGTGATGTCGAAGCCGGCGACGCGGAGTTCGCGGATGCCCGCGGCGACCTCGGTGACCACGGCTTCGACGACCCCGTCGGGCCCGGCGTGGTGGAGGCGGTACTGGCCACCCGTGGGTGCTGCGGTCATGGGGTGTTCTTCCTTCCGGCTGGTTCGGTGTGCTGCTCGCCGTCGGCGACGATCACCTGGGCCCCGGCCGCCCGGATCGTGGCGACCGCGGCGGCGTCGGCCTCGGCGGTGACGACGACGTCGATGTCCTCGAGCGCGCGGACGACCCCGATGTGGGCCCGGCCGAACTTCGACCCGTCCGCGACCACGACGGTACGCCGGGCCGTCCTCGCGAGCATCCGCTTGGCCTCGGTCTCGGGCAGGTTCACGTTCGTCAGGCCGTGGTCGACGTCGAGGCCGGTGCCACCGAGGAACACGACGTCGGCGGCGATCATCGGCAGGACCGCGCCGTTGAAGGGCGCGACGAGTGAGTGCTGCAGAGGCCGGAGGGTGCCGCCGGTGACGATCACGGTGAAGCGCGGGACGGCTCGCTCGAGCGCGAGCGCCGTGGTGAGGGAGTTCGTGACGACGGTGACGCCGGTGAGTTCGGTCCGCGCCACGAGCGCCTCGGCGACGGCGGCGGGCGTGGTGCCGACGTCGAGGACGACGCACTCCCCCGGGCGCACCAGCGCCGCCGCAGCACGGCCGATGGCCGCCTTGGCCACCTGGTGCTCGACGGCGGTCTCCTCGAAGGGGCGCTCGGTGGACCCGGCCCCGAGGCGGACCGCACCCCCGTGCACCCGGCGGATCCGGGCCTCCTGGTCGAGGACGGCGAGGTCCTGGCGGACCGTCACCTCGCTGGTGCCGAGGGACGCGGCCAACACGGCCGTCCGGACCATGCCCGGGGCCCCGTCGACGATCGCGACGATGCGGTCCTGCCGCAGGGGCGCGGGCAGCGCGCCGGCGAGGAAGGAGAGGTCGGCGTCCGTCATGTGGACAGTTTCGCTTGCTTCCGATGTCCTTCGCAACGCTTCGGATGAGCGCTAGGCTGTTCCGGTGATCACCAAGCGCGTGACGAAGCTCGCGGACGGCCGCGACCTCTTCTACTTCGACGACGCCGACTCGACGCTGCCCGCAGAACGCAGCATCGACGAGCGCGTGCTCGACCCGCGGCCCGAGACGGCGCGGATGCGGCAGGACGTCCTGACGGGCGAGTGGGTGTCGATCGCGGCGTCCCGGCAGAACCGGGTGTTCCTGCCGCCGGCCGACCAGGACCCGCTCGCGCCCCAGAGTCCGGCCAACCCGTCCGAGATCCCGAGCCGCTACGACGTCGCCGTGTTCGAGAACCGCTCGCCGTCGTTCGGCCCGCTGCTCGAAGCCGACGACGCTCCCGAGTCGCTCGAGTCCCTGAGCGACGTCGGCCTGAACCGCCAGCTCCGCTCGGTCGGCCGGTGCGAGGTCGTGTGCTTCTCGCCCGAGACCTCGGGCTCCTTCGCCTCCATCTCCGAGTCGCGTGCCCGCACCGTCGTCGAAGCCTGGGCCGACCGCACGGCCGCACTCTCCGCGATGCCGGGCATCCAGCAGGTGTTCCCCTTCGAGAACCGGGGCGAGGCGATCGGCGTCACGCTGCACCACCCGCACGGACAGATCTACTCGTACCCGTACATCACCCCGCGCACGCAGCGGCTGCTCGCGAGCATCGAACGGTTCGGCCCGGACCTGTTCGAGCAGCACCTCGCGAACGAGCGGGGTTCCGAGCGGGTCGTCCTCGCTGGCGAGCACTTCACCGCCTTCGTCCCGTTCGCCGCACGCTGGCCCATCGAGATCCACATGCTGCCGCACCGTCACGTCCCCGACTTCGCCGGTCTGACCGACGCCGAGAAGGACGAGCTGGCGCACATGCACCTCCGACTCACCCGTGGGCTCGACGCGCTCTACGGCGACCCGACGCCGTACATCGCCGCGTGGCACCAGGCACCGGTGCACGCCGCCCGCGACACCGTGCGGCTGATGCTGCAGATCACCTCGCCGCGACGTGCGGCGGACAAGTTGAAGTTCCTGGCCGGCAGCGAAGCCGCCATGGGCGCCTGGATCGGGGACCTCGTGCCCGAGAAGGCGGCCGAGTTCATCCGACAGGGAGTCGAGCGCGCATGACGTTCCAGCAGGTCTACGGGTACGAACCGACGGTGCGGTACTCCGCCCCGGGTCGCGTCAACCTGATCGGTGAGCACACCGACTACAACGACGGCTACGTGCTGCCCTTCGCGATCGACCGTCGCACCACCGCCTCCATCGCGCAGCGTGACGACCGGACGATCCGCGTCGCCTCCGCCTTCGACGCCTCGAGCGAGCCGGTGGCGCTGTCCCTCGACGACCTGTCACCCGAGGCCATGGACGGTTGGTCGGCCTACGTCTTCGGGATCGCCTGGGCCCTGCGCGAGCAGGCCGGTGCCGATCTGGACGACAAGACCGGGTTCGACGTCTTCATCGAGTCCGACGTGCCGGTCGGTGCGGGCCTGTCGTCCAGTGCGGCGATCGAGTGCGGTGTCGCGCTGGCCTTCAACGACCTGTGGGAACTTGGCCTCGACCGGAAGACCCTGGCGCGCGTCGGGCAGTACTCGGAGAACCACGCCGTCGGTGCCCCCACCGGGATCATGGACCAGTCCGCCTCGCTGCTCGGCGAGCAGGACGCCGTCGTGTTCCTCGACTGCCGCACGCTCGACACCGCCGTCGTCGACCTGGCGCTCGAGGCGAACGGGCTCGAGGTCCTGGTGATCGACACCCGCGTCGAGCACGCCCACGCGACCGGTGGCTACGCGGCTCGTCGGGCCTCGTGCGAGAAGGGTGCGCGGGTGCTCGGTGTCGAGGCCCTGCGTGACGTCAGCGTCGAGGATCTGCCTCGTGCGCAGGAGCTCCTGGACGACGAGACCTTCCGCCGCGTACGGCACATCGTGACCGAGGACCAGCGCGTCCTCGACACCGTCCGCACGCTGCGCGAACTGGGTCCCCGGGCGATCGGTTCCCTGCTCGTCGCGTCGCACGAGTCGATGCGCGACGACTTCGAGATCTCCGTGCCGGAGCTCGATCTGGCCGTCGCGACCGCGGTCGAGCAGGGTGCCGTCGGTGCGCGCATGACCGGTGGCGGGTTCGGCGGTGCGGCGATCGCGCTGGTCGACCAGGAGTCACGCGGGGCGATCGCCGCCGCCGTCACCGTCGCCTTCGCCGACGCCGGGTTCCGCGAGCCGAACGTGTTCACGGTGCACGCCGCGCAGGGCGCCCGGCGCGACTGACGGGTGCGGCGCGCGCGTGCGCGCTCAGCCGCTCGCGCGCTCGACGTTTCGCGCTCAGCGACAGTTCACGCGGCGATCAGCCCGTGGACTGTCGCTCGGCGCGAAAGAACGGCAGCACCCCGCCGCGCCCCCGCCGACTCAGCCGAGGTAGTCCGCGTACCGGACGTACTCCACCACGTTCCCGAGCACGAACGGGTGCGTCCGACCGTGCTCCACGGCCCACTCCACCCACGCGGTCTGCGCCGGCATGAGCAACCACACCAGGGCGGTGGTCCCGAGCACGGCGGCCAGGGTCAGGCCCATCACGGTGTGCTCGTCGAACCGGGCTGCACCACGGCGGGCGATCGCGACGACGAACCCGGCGATCGCGAACCCCACCGTCGCGAGCGTCCATCCGGACCAGGGGCCCGACGTGAACGTGTACTCCTGGCCGGCGTGCACGAAGGTCGTCGCCCAGGTCGACCCCGGAGCCTGGAACAGCACGCAGAGCACCACGATGACGATCAGCCACCGGGCGTCCTTGGTCACTTGCGACGGCTCGGGCCGGGCTCGCATCACCGGCGTCGTCTGCAGACGTTCTTCCCCCATGCCGCGACCGTAGCACCGGCGGAGTGCACTTCGTGAGCAGCAATGGTCGGGTGCGATGACGCCACCCGACCATTGCTGCTCACCATCGCCACGCGAGCGCCACGCGAGCGTCACGCGAGCGCACGCCGCGCGCGACCGCGCGCGACCCCGCGCTACTTCAACTGGCGCTCGGCGGCCTCGACGACGTTCTTCATGAGCATCGCGCGGGTCATCGGCCCGACGCCGCCGGGGGTCGGCGACAGGAAGCCCGCGACCGACGCGACCGCGGGGTCGACGTCCCCGTGCAGCTTCGCCTTCCCCGTCTCCTCGTTGACCACGCGGGTGATCCCCACGTCGATGACGGCGGCACCGGGCTGGACCCAGTCCGGCTTGACGAGCCCGGCGACCCCGGCCGCAGCGACGATGATGTCGGCGCGACGGCACTCCGCGGCGACGTCGGCGGTCAGCGAGTGCGTCAGGGTCGCGGTCGCCTCGAGCCGCGTGAGCAGCAGGCCGAGCGGGCGTCCGACGGTCAGCCCCTGGCCGATGATCGTGACGTGCGCGCCACGGATCGGGATCTCGTACGCGTCGAGCATCGCGACGATGCCCCGCGGCGTGCAGGGCAGCGGTGCGTCGATCGTGCCGGCACCACCGGGCACGGCGAGCACCAGCTCGCCGAGGTTCGTCGGGTGCAGGCCGTCGGCGTCCTTCGACGGGTCCATGAGCTCGAGCATCGGCGTCGGGTCGATGCCCTGCGGCAGCGGGAGCTGCACGATGAACGCGGTGACCCGGGGGTCGTCGTTCATCTGCAGGATCGCTGCCCGGATGTCGGCAGCGGACGCCGTCTCGGGCAGGTCGATGCGGTGCGAGTCGAGCCCGATCGACGCCGAGTCGCGGTGCTTGCCCGCGACGTAGGACATCGAGCCGGGGTTCGAGCCGACCATGATCGTGCCGAGGCCCGGACGGATGCCGTGCTCGTGCAGGCGGTCGATCCGGCCCCGGAGTTCGTCGAGCGTCCGGGCGGCAAGGGCGGTGCCGTCGATGCGGACGGCACTGCCCGCACCGGCCCAGAGCTCGCGCGGGAGCGCCGCGCTGATCGAACCGCTCACGCGTAGAGCGGGAACGCGTCGGTCAGGACCTTCACCCGGGCCGAGAGTGCTGCGACGTCCGGGTTCGGCATGAGGGTCAGCGCGATGATGTCGGCCACCTCGGTGAACTCGGCGTCGCCGAATCCGCGGGTGGCCAGCGCCGAGGTGCCGATGCGGACACCCGAGGTGACCATCGGCGGGCGCGGGTCGAACGGCACGGAGTTGCGGTTCACGGTGATGCCGACCTCGTGCAGCAGGTCTTCGGCCTGCTTGCCGTCGACCTCGGACGCGCGCAGGTCGACGAGCACCAGGTGCACGTCGGTGCCGCCGGTGAGCACGTCGATGCCCGCGGCCTTGGCGTCGTCGGCGGTCAGGCGGGCGGCGAGGGCTTGGGCGCCACGGATCGTGCGCTCCTGACGGTCCTTGAACTCCGGGGTGCCGGCGAGCAGGAACGCGGTGGCCTTCGCGGCGATCACGTGCATGAGCGGGCCGCCCTGCTGGCCCGGGAAGACCGCGGAATTCAGCTTCTTGAACAGGGTCTCGTCGTTCGACAGGATGATGCCCGAGCGGGGACCGCCGAGGGTCTTGTGGACCGTCGACGAGACGACGTGCGCGTGCGGGACCGGGGACGGGTGCAGACCGGCGGCCACGAGGCCGGCGAAGTGCGCCATGTCGACCCAGAGTTTCGCACCGACCTCGTCCGCGATCTCGCGGAACTTCGCGAAGTCGAGCTGGCGCGGGTAGGCGGACCAACCGGCGATCAGGACCTTCGGCTGGTGCTCGATGGCCTTCGCGCGGATGTCGTCGTAGTCGACCTCGAACGTCTCGGGGTCGACGCCGTACGCCACGGCGTTGTAGATGCGGCCGGAGAAGTTGAGCTTCATGCCGTGGGTCAGGTGACCGCCGTGGGCGAGCTCGAGGCCGAGGATCGTGTCGCCGGCCGAGGCGATGGCGTGCAGGACGGCCGCGTTCGCGGTCGCGCCGGAGTGCGGCTGCACGTTCGCGTACTCGGCACCGAAGAGCGCCTTGGCACGGTCGATGGCGAGCTGCTCGGCGACGTCGACGTACTCGCAGCCGCCGTAGTAGCGCTTGCCCGGGTAGCCCTCGGCGTACTTGTTGGTGAGCACGGAGCCCTGCGACTCGAGCACGGCACGCGGCACGAAGTTCTCGGACGCGATCATCTCGAGGGTGTCGCGCTGGCGGCCGAGCTCCTGCTGCAGGACGGCGGCGATCTCGGGGTCGACCTCGGTGAGCGGGGCGTTGAAGGCGGCGCGTGCGGCGGCCTGCTCGGCCACCTCGGCCGAGTCGGAGACGAACGGGGGCAGATCGGCAATGGACACGGGACTCCTACGGTGTGCGGACGACCAGCTGGTCGCACTCGGACGGTCGGTCGGTGCAGCCCAGGCGTACGGCCGCGCACCGTGTCTTTGTCGCTCCCCGATGGTGACCCATCCAACGCCAGTCGCGACCTGACGATCGTACCGAGCCACCGCACCCTGTGTCACCCTGGATGCATGACGCTGCTCTCGCCCGACGTGGACGAACGGACCACCACGGACGAACGGACCAGTGCGCGGGCGGACACCCCGTGGGTCACGGTGGTGTGGGACGACCCGGTGAACCTGATGTCGTACGTCACCTACGTCTTCCAGCGGCACTTCGGGTTCTCGCGCGAGCAGGCCGAGCGGCTCATGCACCAGGTGAACGACGACGGCCGGGCGATCGTGGCGACGGGTCCGCGTGAGTCGATGGAGGCCCACGTGCAGTCGATGCACGGCTACGGACTGCAGGCCACGGTCGACAAGGCCCCCGAAGCGTGATCCCGTTCGTCCGCCGCGCCGACGGCGTGCACCTCGGCCTGTCCTCCGGCGAGCGCGACCTGCTCGCCTCGCTCACCGAGCAGCTGCGGCAGGTGCTCGGTGGCGACCTGTCCACCGACCCGATCAGTGAGCGGATGTTCCCGGACGCCTACCCGGGTGACGACGATGCGAGCGCGGAGTTCCGGAAGTACACGCAGTCCGACCTGCTCACGCAGAAGACGACGAACGCTGCGATCGTGCACGACTGGCTGACGGGCACCCGCGACGGTTCGCTCGACGCCGAGGACGAGCAGGCGTGGCTCCGCACCCTCACCGACCTGCGGTTGACGATCGCCGACCGGCTGGGCATCGAGGACGCCGACGACGAGGAGCGATCGGTCGAGGCCGACGCGGGCGTCGGCCTGCGCGACGTCTACGACTGGCTCGGCTACGTGCAGGAGCACCTGGTCGTCACGCTCACGTCACGCTGACGGCCCACGGCCTGGAGGCCCGGATCACCTCCGGCGCGACGGGTCACCCCAGCAGGTCGTCGCGGTGGGCTCGCGCCCAGTCGGTCAGGCTCCGGGGTGCGGTGCCGGTGATGCGCCGGACGTCGTCGCTCATCACGTCGACGCCGTCGAGACCGCGGCGGACGACCCGGCCGAACTGCTGCCGGAGCCCCTCGGCCTGCCACGCGGGCACGCCGCTCACGCGCAGCACGCCGGCGTAGACCCGGCTCGGCAGGTGCAGGGCGCGCACGGGTCGGCCGAGCCCGGTGGCGAGCGCGGCGGCGACACCCCGCGCATCGAGCAGGTCCGGGCCGGTGAGCACCGGTTCGGTGCCGTCGTGGCCGTCCTGCGTCAGCACCCGGGCGGCGGTCCGGGCGATGTCCTCGGTGTCGATCCAGCCGATCACCCCGCGGCCCGTGGTGTGCGGGAACCACCCCCGTCGGATCGCCGGGGCCGAGGGCTGCACGTTCGTCATGAACGACGAGGGGTGCAGGATCGTCCACGCCAGCCCGCTCTCGCGCACCAGCCGGTCGATGTGCCAGGCGGCGCTCGCCCACGACATCGGGGAGTGCTCGGCGGCGTCCCCGCCCGACAGCTGCACGATCCGGCCGATCCCTGCACGCTGCGCCGCACGGACCCCGGTGGTGCCCTGCTCGCGCTGCCGCTGGCTGACCGGCGTCACGAGGAAGAACCGGTCGACCCCCTCGAGCGCCGCGGTGAGCGCGTCCTCGTCGTCCAGGTCGGCCAGACGTCCGTCGATGCCCCGCGCCCGGAGCGCGTCGACCTGTTCGGGCCGTCGGACCACGGCACGCACCGTCACCCCGGCCGCCCGCAGCAGCTCCGCAGTCTTGCCCCCGACGTCCCCGGTCACGCCGGTGACCGCCACGATCTCGCCCATGTCTGCTCCTCGTCCCGCTGACCCGTTCTGGTATCAGGTTCCTGATACCAGAACCTACGCCGGTACGATCGCCCCGTGCCCCAGGAACTCCCAGCCCCGCGCGACGACGTCGACGGCATCGTGGCGTGGACGGTGATCCGGGCCGCACGGACGCTCTCCCGCCGGCTCGCGGCCGAGCTGGCGCCGCTCGGGTTGACGCCCGTGGAGTTCGGGGCGCTCATCCAGCTCGCGGCGGCGGGCGAGCTCAGCCAGGCCGACCTGGCGCGGGCGGTCGGCGTCCGACCGCAGAGCATGACGACGCTCATCGGGGGGCTCTCGACGCGGGGACTCGTGGAGCGGGGGGCTGCACCCGGCCGGGGACGGGCCTCCCGGATGCGGCTGACCGACCAGGGCGAGGCGCTGCTGGCACGCGCCCACCCGATCGTCCGGGCGAGCAACGCATGGTTCGGCGACGGTGCCGAACCGATCTCGGCGACCCTGCTCCCGCTGCTCGAGCCGGACCCGCGCGACGACGGTTCCGCCGTTCCCTGACCGGTATCGGAAGGCAAACTTGCAAGGTGGGCTGGTGACGGACTAGCCTCCGGGGCGTGACGGACGCACCGGAGACCGACCTGGCCGACGCCGTGCTGACGATGCACGGACGACTGCGGCGGTCGTTGCTGGCCTCGAAGTCGGACGACGTCACGGCGTCGCAGACCGCCGCCCTCGGACGCCTGCTGCGGCACGGGCCGGCCACCATCGCCGACCTGGCGCGAGCCGAGGGTGTCCGACCGCAGTCGATGGGCGCGACCGTCCAGGCCCTGGTCGACCTCGGCCTGGCCGAGCGGCAGGCCGACCCGACGGACGGCCGGCGGTCGATCGTCAGCGCGACGGCGGCCGGTCGGGACGCCCGCCAGGCCGCCTGGGCCGCGCGGAACCACGAGCTCGCCGAGCGGCTCGCGACCCTGCCCGAGGCGGACCGCCGCGTCGTCGCGCGGGCGATGGACCTGCTCGGGCCGATCGTCGATCCCTGACCCGCGCACCCCTCGCCCAGTCCTGCAACCGGAAGAAGCGCTCTCACGTCCACCACCACGACCCCCGACACGACCACGGGCAGCGGCTTCGGCCCGAAGCTCCTCATCCCGGTGCTCGTCGGGCCCCTGCTCAACCCGATCAACACCACGATGGTGTCGGTCGCCCTCACCCCGATCTCCCGCGACCTGGGCATCGGTGCGGCACAGGCAATCTGGCTCGTCGCGGCCCTGTACCTGGCGAGTGCGATCGCGCAGCCCACGATGGGCAAGCTCGCCGACCGGTTCGGCCCGAAGAAGGTGTTCCTGACCGGGCTCGTCATCGTCGGGATCGCCGGGGTGGTGCCCGAGGTCCTGACCGGGTTCGGCGGGGCCGTGTTCGCCCGGGTGCTCATCGGCATCGGGACGTCGTCGGCGTACCCGGCGGCACTCACCACCCTCCGGCAGCACTCCGTCCGGATCGGGAAGCCCACGCCGCCGCTCGTGCTCGGGGCGCTGTCGATCACGTCGCTCGTGTCCGCCGCCGCCGGCCCACCGCTCGGCGGGGCGCTCATCGCCGCGTTCGGCTGGCACGCGATCTTCCTGGTGAACGTGCCGCTCGCGGTGTTCGGCATCGTCGTGGCGACGCTCTGGCTGCCGTCCGACCGGCTGCGTCCACGAGACGACGCCGAGCTGCCGGTGCTGCAGGCGCTCGACCCGCTCGGCATGGTGCTGATGACCGGGACCGTCTCGGCGCTGCTCGTCTTCCTGCTCGACCTGTCCGCCGGGTTGTGGTGGCTGCTCGCGGTGGCCGTCGTGCTGCTCGTCGCCCTCGTGGCGTGGGAGCTGCGGGCCGTGCGACCGTTCGTCGACGTGCGGCTGCTCGCCCGGAACGGCGCGTTGTCGCGCACGTACGGCCGCCTGTTCCTGACGTACCTGCTCGCCTACACGATGACCTACGGGTTCTCGCAGTGGGTGCAGGACGTCGCGGGCTACCCGAGCGACGTCGCCGGGTACATCCAGCTGCCGGCCGCGATCGTCGCCGGGGTGGCCTCGTTCGTGGTCGCACGGAAGACCGCGATCCGCGGGCCGCTCGTCGTCGCCGCACTGGTGCCGATCCTGGGCGGTGTGCTCCTGCTCTTCCTGCACACCGGGTCGCCCGTCGTCCTGCTCGCCCTGACCCCGGCGCTGTTCGGGGTGCCGCAGGCCCTGGCGTCGGTGTCGAACCAGGCGGCGCTGTACCGGCTCGTCCCCGCGGAGTACATCGGCACCGCGGCCGGGCTGTCGCGCACCGCGGTGTACATCGGGGCGATCGCGGCATCCTCGCTCATCGGTGGCGTGTTCGGCCAGGCCCCGACGACGCCGGACCTGCACGTGCTGGCGTGGGTGATCCTCGGCGTCGCGGTGCTCCTGACCGTGCTGACCCTGGCCGACCGGCGCTTGCGGGACGCCGACGCCGGCGCCGGGCGCTGACGCTGGCGCCCGCCGCCTGACGCTTCGTGAGCACAAATGGTCGAGTCGCCGCGGTGCACTCGACCATTCCTGCTCACGAAGCACCTCCCCCGCGGCCGGTACCCTGATCCGGTGACCGACCCGACCCCCACGCACTGGACCCTGACGCTCGTCTGCGACGACCAGCCCGGGATCGTGCACGCCGTCTCCGGAGCGATCGTCGCCGCCCAGGGCAACATCACCGAGTCGCAGCAGTTCTCGAGCGCCGACACGAACACCTTCTTCATGCGCCTGCAGGTGATGGCGCCGGTGGACCGCGCCGCCTTCGAGGCAGCACTCGCCCCCGTCGCCGCCCGCTACGACGCCCGCGTCCAGCTCGACGTGGTCGGTCGTCCACTGCGCACCCTCGTGCTCGTGTCGAAGGCGGGCCACTGCCTGAACGACCTGCTCTACCGGCAGCGTGGCGGACAGCTGCCGATCGAGGTCCCCCTCGTGCTGTCCAACCACGCAGACCTCTCCGAGCTCGCCGCGTTCTACTCCGTGCCGTTCGAGCACCGCCCGGTCACCGACGCCGAGTCGAAGGAGCAGATGGAGCGGCGTGTGCTGCAGGCGGTGGAGGAGCACGACATCGAGCTCGTCGTCCTCGCCCGCTACATGCAGATCCTGTCGCCCGAACTCTGCGCGGCACTCGAGGGCCGTGCCGTGAACATCCACCACTCGTTCCTGCCCGGCTTCAAGGGCGCGAACCCGTACCGGCAGGCGCATGCCCGCGGGGTGAAGCTCATCGGTGCGACCGCGCACTTCGTGACGAGCGACCTCGACGAGGGCCCGATCATCGAGCAGAACGTCGTCCGCGTCGACCACACCAAGGAACCGGCAGAGCTGGTGTCCATCGGGCAGGACGAGGAGTCCCGCACGCTCACCCAGGCGGTGCGCTGGATCGCGGAGGACCGCGTCCTGCTCGACGGCGCCCGCACCATCATCTTCAAGTAGGCAGCACCATGACCAACGCCCCGCAGTCCCCCGTCGACTGGGAATCGGTCCCCGACCCGGCAGCCGTCCGGCAGCCGCGTCGGCGGTTCGAGGCCTGGATGATCCTGCGGATCGCCGTGATGGTGTTCGGCCTGCTGTCCCTGGCCTTCTGGGGCTACTGGTCGTGGCAGCTCCCGCTTCCCGGCTACCTGTTCATGGTCGGGGCTCCCCTGTTCGCCGCGGTCGTCTGGTACTTCTTCCGATCGCCGCGCTCCCCGATCGAGACGGACATCGTCGGCAAGACCATCGTCGAGGTCGCCCTGGTCGTCGCCGCAGGCGCGACCTGGATCTCAATCGGCCACCCGGTCGTCGGGATCGTCTTCATCGTGATCGCCGCCCTGAGCGGCGTGATCGCATTCCGCAAGGAGACCGCATGAGCACCACGGGCCTCCGGACCGGCCAGGAGGCCCAGCGCACGCTGGTCCGTGCAGCCCGCGTCGTCGACGCGGCCGGCACCACGGCCGACGGCTGGGTCCTGGTCGTCGGCGACACGATCCACGCGACCGGCTCCGGTCCCGAGGCCCCCGCGGCCGACCGGATCGTCGACCTGGGCGACGCGGTCCTGACGCCCGGCTTCGTGGACCTGCACGGGCACGGTGGGGCGACCGAGGCGTACGAGGACGACTCGTTCGACCGTTCGCTCGCGATGCACCGTTCGCACGGCACGACCCGCTCCGTCCTGTCGCTCGTCGCGAACCCGGTCCCCGTCCTCGCGGCGTCGCTGGCCCACGTCCGCGCCGTGATGGCGACCGACCCGCTCGTGCTCGGCGTGCACCTGGAGGGACCGTTCCTGTCCCCGCACAACAAGGGTGCCCACAACGAGTCGTTCCTGATCGAGCCGACCCCCACCGCGGTCGACGCCCTGCTCGAAGCGGGCGAGGGCGTCATCCGCCAGGTCACGATCGCGCCCGAGCTGCCCGGAGCCCTCGACGCCGTTCGCCGCTACGTCGACGCCGGCGTCACGGTCGCCGTCGGCCACACGGTCGGCACGTACGACCAGGCCCGAGCCGCGTTCGACGCCGGCGCGACGATCCTGACCCACGCCTGCAACGCGATGCCCGGGCTGCACCACCGCGCACCGGGGCCGATCGGCGCCGCCGTGTCGGACGACCGCGTGACGCTCGAACTCATCCTGGACGCCGTCCACGTGCACCCGGTCGTGGCGGACACGCTCTTCCGGGCGACGCCGGGGCGGGTGGCGCTGATCACCGATGCGATGGGTGCCGCCGGCGCTGCGGACGGCTCGTACCGGCTCGGGTCGCTCGACGTCACGGTGACCGACGGTGTCGCACACGTCGCGGGGACGGAGACCATCGCGGGATCGACGCTGACGCAGGACGTGGCGCTCCGCAACGCGGTCTCGCTCGCCGGGCGGACCCTGCCCGAGGCCGTGGCGGCGCTGACGAGCGTGCCGGCCGGCGCGCTGGGGCTCGGCGACCGTCTGGGTCGGCTGGCGCCGGGGTTCGCCGCCGATCTGGTGGCGCTGACGCCGTCGCTCGAGGTCGAGCGCGTCTGGGGCGGCGGGCGCGAGCTGCGCTGAAGCGCGCACGGCACAGACGGCTCGCTCGGACACGTCACGGCAGGTCGGTCGGGCGGGGGTTGAGGGGCTCACCGAACCGTGGGGCCCGGCCCGGGACGCAGTGCCCGTCGATGGACACGTCCGCGTACGAATCGAACGCCTGGAAGAAGATGGCGAACCCGTCTGCCGCTGTCCCACCGAGGTACCCCTTCGGGTAGCTGATGACCGTCCGCTCCGGCGTGAGTTCCGTGTCGTGCTGAACACGCGCACCCTCGTACCCGATCGCCGCGAGGGCCCGGGTGACCCGCTCGGCGACCTGATCCGCTGTACCAGGAAGCGGGAGCCGCCGAGTGCTCGCGTAGGTGTACTGCGCAGCGTCCTCGCCATCACTTCCGCAGAGGTTCCACCCGGGGTCCTCGTCACCCCACCCGTCCTGCCCGACGACCGAGCGCACGGCGGCGAAGATGTCCAGGACGTCCTGGTGCGACTGTTCGACGTTCATCGACGTGTCCTTCTGCATCGGGGAGTCCGGGGCGGCGCCGGTGCACCCGGTCAGGAGTGCGGTGACCACCAGGGCTCCGGCGAGTGAGGCGCCCCACGGTTCAGAGCGTCGGGTCACCGGTGCCCCCGGTCTGCCAGCCGTACATGAGCCAGTCGTCCCTGGTCTGCTGCCGCATCCGGTCGAAGGGGCCGCCCCGCTCGGGGATCTCGTCCCCGTGTCCCATCGCCGCTCGTGCAGCGTTGTGCTGGGCGGTGGTCCCGTCGTCGAAGTACGAGTACCGGCGGTCGTCGTCATCGCCGTCGTACGGCCCGTGGCGGGTGACGCCGTGCAGGGTGTCCGACCCACGGCCCTCGGTCTCGGAGCTGAACGCGTGCGCGTCCCACGTGGACTCGGTCGGGTCACGCCGACCGGACAGGTTCTGCCCGGTGACGGCCCAGCCGTCCTTCGCGCCCTGGCTGGCGAAGACCTGCCCCTCGGGCACGTGCAGCGCGGACGCGTTCGGTACGGCGTCCGTCACGCCGGCCGAGCCCAGCAGCACCACGTGGTCGGCGTGGGTCTTCGTCAGGGCGATGGTCGCCACGGTCGTGCCGTAGGAGTGCCCCATGACGGTCAGGTCGGCGTCCCGCCCGGCAGCCGCTCGTGCCGCGTGGAACCCGTCGAGGTCGGCGACGAGTCGCTCGGCGCCCGCTCGCGCGCGGTCGTCCGCCAGGACGGTCCGGAAGGACGGGTCGTCGGCCATCGGCGGGTGGTAGCCGATCCAGGACACGACGGCGATGTCACTGCGGCGGATACCAGCCACACGGGCTTCCTCACGACGCATCCCGCGGGCGATCGCGCTGTAGTCCTGCACCGTGCCGTCCTGGTACGTCGCGGTGTTCATGCCCGGCACGATGACGCTGACGTGCGTGGCACGGTCGAGGTCACCCGCGACGATCTGTGCGAGCGGGGGACGGTCGTCGACGAGTGCCACCAGCGAGACCGGTGTCGTGGCGAGGGTGTCCTGGATGTTCCGGTAGGCGTCGCGCTGCCGTTCCCAGACGAGCAGCTGCTCCCGTGCCGTCGCCGCTTCGGCCGGGTTCCGGGCGGCGTCGTGCCGCCCACGCCAGTGGCGGACCTGCTTCCGCGCGTGTGCGAGCCGGTCAGCCAACACCGTCGTGTTCGCCCGTGCCCGCGCCCAGGAGGCGACACCGTTCAGGTTGCCGATGACCGCCGGCATCGCCGCGACGAACGCCCGCTGGACCGCGGACGGCACACCGTCGACGCCCGACATCGCCTGCCACCACCCGGCCACCTGCGCAGGGTCGAGTCCGGCGAGCCGCTTGGCGACCCGTGCGTCGTCACCGAGCGCGACGACGGTCTCCGGGTCGAGGGTGCCGAGCCAGGTGAGGAACTGCCCGTCGCTCATCGCGGACACGACCGTGGCGGAGACCAGCTTGCCGAGCACCGACCGGTCCTCGAGCGCGGAGGCCGCCGCTCGGTCGGCTGCGGCTCGGCGGGCGACGAGCTCGTCCCACTGCGCCGTCAGCCGAGCGTCCAGCGCTGCCAACCACTCGCCGCTGCGCTCCAGCTGCTGCAGGAGCGCACGGTCCGACTCGACCGCATCCGGTCCGGACGCCACCACGGTGGCATCGCGGATCGCCCGCTGGTTGGCCGCGATGTCGTCCGCGGTGTTCCGCCGGGTCGTCTGCAGGCTCGCGGCGTCGTCCTGGATCTCCCGCACCTGGCGTGCGTAGGTGGCGAGTGCGGCCGACGCCGCGTCCAGCCGCGCCGCGACGCGCTGGGCACTCGCCGGCATCGCCGCCGCCGTCACGAGGAACCGCTGTTGCGCCCGCCCCGCCCAGCCGGACGCCGCGTGCTCCGCGGCGACGAGCACGTGCCGGGCGCCGTCACGGACCGCGTCCGAGTGGTCGTCGTGCCGACGGGCGATCCGCTGGATGCCGTCCGGGTCGCCCGCGACCGGGTCCGCGCTCACCGGACCCGCCGGGCGAGGTCGGCATCCGCACGCAGGACCGCTTCGGCGGCGGCGGTCACGTACTCGCGCAGCGTGTCCGCGTCGTCACCGAGGGAGCGGATCATCGCGTCGTGCGCCCTGGCCGACGCGACGAACGCGGACTCGACAGCCCCCGAGCCGAACGCGCCGCCGTCCGAACCGGACAACGGGCGCTCAGAGCGGAGGTCGGTGACCGCCTGCCCCGCCGCTCGTGCGACCGCCTGCATGGTCGGCAGGTCGACCGTCAGATCCCCCATGGTGCCCCCTCGTGTTCCCCGAGGAGGTCAACATATCACCGCTGAAGTACGGTGTGTCAAGCAGTGTTCAGCGGTCGATCGGGCGCCCCCGCTGGCCACTCGCCCACGACGTGTCCGCCGTGTCCCCGACCCGCAGGGACAACGTGCCGCCCCGCGTCACGAACGACGCCGGCACCCAGGACCGCTCGTGCGTCCACCCGTTCAACCGGGCGCCCTGCACGTACGGCTCGGTCCCCGAGGACCGGATGACGATCCGCTCGCCGCTCGAGCGACGGATGTCGACCGTGCTGAACGTCGGGCTGCCGATGAGCATCTCCGCTCGCCCGGGCGTCTGCGGGAACAGACCGATCGACGCGAAGACGTACCAGGCGCTCATGGTGCCGAGGTCGTCGTTGCCCGGCAGGCCGCCTGGGCCGGTCGAGTAGGCGTCGTCCACGACCTGCCGCACGGTCTCCTGCGTCTTCCAGGGCTTGCCGAGCGCGTTGTACATCCACGGCGTGTGGATGTCGGGCTCGTTCGTCGGGTCGAACTTCGTGGCGTCGCCACCCGTAACCGCGAACGCACCGGTGCTGTCGTGGAAGAAGTCGTCGAGCCGCGCGGTTGCGGCGTCGTCACCGCCGAGCGCGCTCGACAGCCCCTGCACGTCCTGCGGCACGAGCCAGGTGTACTGCGCGCTGGTGCCCTGTGCGAACCCGGTGCCGGTCGAGGGCGACCAGTCGGGCGTCCACGATCCGTCGGCCTGACGAGCAGCCTGGTAGCCGACGGCGGCGTTGAAGGTGTTCTTCCAGTAGGACCCACGCTCCGCGAACATCCGGGCATCCGAGCGCAGCCCGAGCGAACCCGCCCAGTACCCGAGCGCGCTGTCGGAGATTGAGTCCTCGAGGGTCTCGGCCGCACCACCCCAGCAGGAGCAGTCGTCGTTCGCCGCGTACTGGCGCTCCAGGTACTCGTCGAGTGCGGGCCGCTGCGCCAGGCACTGCCCCGGGCACCCGATGTCGCTCTCGGCGTCCGCGTTCTCGACCGTCGCCTGGCGCTTGAGCGAGGCGTAGGCGGCCCGGACGTCGAAGTTCCGGACGCCCATGGCGTACCAGGTTGCGAGCGTCGCGGCCGAGGGGTCGCCGGTCATCACGTGCGTCGGAGCTCCGAGGTGCAGCCACCGGTCCCACACGCCGCCGTTCTGCTCGGCGAACCGCAGCATCGACTGCGCCATGTCCCCGGCGACGTCCGGCCGCAGCAAGGCCAGCAGCTGGATCTGCGCCCGGTACTGGTCCCACCCGGAGTACGTGCCGTAGACGGCCCGGTGTCCGCGGTCCATCCGGTGCACCCGCAGGTCGGGCCCGAGGTAACGACCGTCGCGGTCGTTCAGCGTGTTCGGCTGCATGAGTGCGTGGTAGACCGACGTGTACAGCTGGGTGGTCCGGTCCGCCGTGCCGCCACCGACGCGCAGGCGCGACAGTTCACGGTTCCAGGAGGCCCGTGTGCCGGCCGCCACGCTGGCGACGGTCGAGCGCTTGGTCACCTCGCCGTCACGGTTCGCGGCCGCCCCGGCCGCGCTCACGTACGAGATGCCGATATTCGCCTGCACCGTCGCTCCGCGACGCGCATCGAACCCGACCCACGCGCCGGAGCCGCGTCCGGCGCGGTCGGCGCCGGTCAGGTAGCCCTCCCCACCGGAGGAGGACGTGCCTCCGGGCTGGACCGTGCCGTCCTTCCAGGTGCCGGTGCTCGTGAACGCCGTGTCGAAGGTCGCGGTGAAGTAGAGGCGGTAGTAGCTGCGGCGGTCCGGGTTGGTGGCGCCGCCGCCGTTCGCGCGGCGGCTGCAGAAGCCGCCGGTCAGGACGCTGCCGCTGACCGTGCGGGTGCGCGGGTCGACGCGGGTGATCGCAGCCTCGCTGCCGTTGATCGAGTTCGACGTGCGGAAGAGCAGGTTCGCGTCCTTGCCAGCCGGGAACGTGAACGCGCCGACGCCGGCACGGGTGGTCACGGCCAGGTCGGTGCGGACGCCGTTGTCGAGCGTGACGCCGTAGCGGCCGGGGCTGGCGGACTCCTGGTCGTGGGAGTACCCGGCGGCGTAGACGGCGTCCTTCGAGTCGGCCGACGGCGAGGTCGTGACCGGGGTCGTGACCGGCATGATCGGCACGTCACCGGCAGCCCCGGGAGCACACCCGGCACCGTTCAGGTGCGTCAGGCTGAAGCCGCGCAGCCGGTTCACGTCGTACGAGTAGCCGTTCGCGACCGGGGTCGACGTCTGGTCACCCGCGGTGCCCGTGGGACTCCACTGCATCATCCCGAACGGCGCCGTGGCACCCGGCCAGGTGTTGCCGTTGTTGCTCGTGCCGATGAAGGGGTCGACGTACCGCGCGGGATCGCTGACGGTGCGCCCGGCCTGCGTCGACGGCGAGGCCACGGCCGGCGCGGCGACGATCGCCGTGCCCAGCAGTGCGGCGATCGTGGCCACCGCGGCGAGCGGGAGCGGACGGACGAGCGGGCGACGGTGCACGCGAGATCGGTTCACATCGGTGACGCTAGCCCCCTCGGACGGGGGACGCCGCCTGCGTCACCGACCGCTCTCCCGCTGTTCACGTCGGGTTCGGCGTCGGGCCCGGCCTCGCCCGGCGCCCGACCCTCGCGCCCCGCGTGCCTCGCTGTCAGGATGGGCGCATGAGCGTCATGGTGTCCGTCTTCGATGCGTACCGGTCCCGCACGAGCGAGAAGTACACGGCCTACCCGCCGGACGTGCTCCCCATGTTCGTCGCCGAGATGGACAGCATGCTCGCCGAACCGATCCGCGACGCCCTGGTCACGGCGGTGACGAACGGCGACACCGGGTACGTCGGGCACGGACGGGCCCTGCCCGAGGCGTTCGCCGACTTCGCCGAGAGCCGGTGGGCATGGCGGGTCGACCCCGACCTGGTCCGCACCACCACGGACGTGTCGGTCGCGGCGGTCGAGGTGCTGCGCCGGGTCATCGAGCCGGGCGACCAGGTCGTCATCATGCCGCCCGTGTACCCGCCGTTCTGGGAGTACGTGTCCGAGGCCGGCGGCACCGTCACCGAGGTCCCGCTGCTCGCCCCCACGAGCCCGGCTGACCCCTTCGACACCACGGCCGGCTGGCGGATGGACCTCGACGGCGTCGCACAGGCGTTCGCCGACGGAGCCCGCACGGTGCTGCTCTGCAACCCGCACAACCCCCTCGGCCTGGTGCACGACCGCTCGTCGCTCGTCGCACTCGCGAAGCTGGCCGCCGAGTGGGGCGCCGTCGTGGTGTCCGACGAGATCCACGCGCCGCTCGTGCACGCCGACGCGGTGTTCACGCCGTTCCTGGAGTCCTGCCCCGAGGCCGCGTCGCTCGGCGTCGCCCTGACGAGTGCGAGCAAGGCCTGGAACCTCGCCGGCACGAAGTGCGCGATGATGATCGGCGCCTCGGAGCGGGCCCGCGCCTGGTTCGACGGACTGCCGACCGAGGTCGTCGAGCGCACCGGCATCCTCGGCTACACGGCGAGCGTCGCGGCCTTCAGCGAGGGCGGGCCGTGGCTGGCGTCGCTGCTCACCGAGCTCGCGGCGAACCGGCGCGCCCTGGCCGAGCGGATCGGCGACGTGCTGCCCGGCGCCGAGTACCGGCAACCGCAGGCGTCGTACCTGGCGTGGCTCGACCTGCGCGCGCTGCCGTGGGGCGACGACCCCGCGGCGGAGCTCGTCGACCGGGCGAAGGTGGCACTCGGCTCCGGCCCGGCGTTCGGACGGCAGGGCCGGGGCTTCGCGCGGCTGAACTTCGGCTGCTCGGCGGAGACCCTCGACGAAGGACTCAGCCGCCTCGCCGCAGCCGCCAGGGCCTGACCCCGAGCCAGACGCCTACTCGAACCGCTGCCAGGCCGGCTTGTTCGCGTACGTGTAGCGGTAGTAGTCGGCGAGCTGCAGCCCGGCGGCGGCTTCCTCGTCGACGACGACGGTCGCGTGCTCGTGCAGTTGCAGGGCCGAACCGGGCACGAAGGAGCTGAGCGGCCCCTCGATCGCCGCGGCGACGGCGGCCGCCTTCGACGAACCCTGGGCGACGAGGACGAGCTCGCGGGCCTCGAGGATGGTGCCGAGCCCCTGCGTCATGCAGTGCGTCGGGACCTGCTCGGGCGAGTCGAAGAAGCGCGCGTTGGCGTCACGGGTGGACGGCGCGAGGGTCTTGATGCGGGTGCGCGAGGCGAACGACGACGTCGGCTCGTTGAACCCGATGTGGCCGTTGGCCCCGATGCCGAGGATCTGCACGTCGATCCCGCCCGCGGCACGGATCGCGGCGTCGTACTCCTTGGCCGCGAACTCCAGGTCGGCGGCACGGCCGTCCGGCACTCGCACGCGCGAGGCGTCGAAGCCGAGCGGTGCCACGACGTCGCGGGCGATCACGGCCGCGTACGACTCGGGGTGCTCGAGCGGGATGCCGACGTACTCGTCGAGGGCGAACCCACGGGCCTCGGCGAACGAGATCTCGCCCGCCTGCACCCGGCGCTGCAGGTCGGTGTAGATGCCCTGCGGGCTGGATCCGGTGGCGAGACCGATGACGGCGGACGGCTTCTTGGCGACGACGGACGCGATCTTGGCCGCGGCGACGCGACCGACCTCGTCCGGCGTGGGCAGGATGATGATCTCCACACGGCAAGCCTACTGGTCATGACCAGTCTGCGACAGGGGTCGTGTGGGTAGCGTGGTCGGCATGCCGACCCCCGACTTCGTCCTGTCCCTGCGCGAGAAGATCGGCACGGCGCCGCTCTGGCTGTCGGGCGTGAGCGCCATCGTGACCCGCGGCTCCGGCGCCGATCGCGAACTGCTCGTGGTGCGGCGTGCCGACACGGGCGCGTACACGCCGGTCACCGGGATCGTCGACCCGGGCGAGGAACCCGCCGTCGCCGCCGAACGCGAGGTCCTCGAGGAAGCCGACGTCGTCGCCGTCGCCGAACGCCTGGCATGGGTCCAGGTGCTGCCCGAGATGACCTACCCGAACGGCGACCGGTCGCAGTACCTCGACCTGGTCTTCGCCTGCCGGTACGTCTCCGGCACGCCGAACCCCGCCGACGGCGAGAACACCGAGGCGTTCTGGGCTCGGCTCGACGCCCTGCCCGACATGTCGGAGAACATGCGGGCACGCGTCGAGGCCGGGCTGGCCGACGAGCGCGAGGCGCGCTTCCAGCGCTGACCCCACCGGTCTGGAGGCGCGGTGCCAGGCCGCCACGGGCCTCCCGTCCGCCGTCGGTCGCGCCCACCCCGCCAAAGCGACAGAAGTCCGCGAAGCATCCGCGCCCATCTGTCGCTTTCGCGACGGTGAGCGCGGTCGCGAGCGCGATCTGTCGCTTTCGCGGGGGGGGGGGGGAGCTACGCGAGCGGCGCGACCGCCACGGGTGCGCCGAGCAGGCGCACGGCGACGGGGTCGCCGGTGGCCCGGCGGTCGCCGACCTCGTGCTGGACGGTCACGACGGTGTCGTCGTCCAGGCGGACGGTGGTGCGGCGGATCGACCCGAGGAAGCTCGAGGTGACGACGGTGCCGGTGATGCCCTCCGGGGCGAAGGCGATGTCCTCCGGCCGGACGTAGGCGAGCACCGGCCCGTCCGGAGCCGAGGAGTCGAGCGCCGGCACCCGGAACCCGTACACGAAGACGTCGCCCCCGCGCAGGTCGCCCTGCAGCCGGTTCGACTGGCCGACGAAGTCCGCCGTGAACGCCGACGACGGGGTGCGGTAGAGCTCCTCGGGCGTGCCGACCTGCTCGATGTCGCCCGCCTGCATCACGGCGATCCGGTCGGAGACGGCGAGCGCCTCCTCCTGGTCGTGGGTGACGAACACGGTGGTGATGCCGAGGTCGCTCTGGATGCGGCGGATCTCGTCGCGCAGCGACACCCGGACCTTCGCGTCCAGGGCCGACAGCGGCTCGTCGAGCAGGAGCACCCGGGGGCGGGTGACCAGGGCACGGGCCAGGGCGACGCGCTGCTGCTGCCCGCCGGAGAGCTGGTGCGGGTACCGCTCGGCGAACTCGCCGAGGCGGACCATGTCGAGGGCCTCGACCACGCGGCTCTTGCGCTCGGCGGCGGGGACCCGGCGCATCTCGAGGCCGAAGGCGACGTTCTGCCGCACCGTCATGTGCGGGAACAGCGAGTACTGCTGGAACACCATGCCGATGTCGCGCTTGTTGACCGGGGTGTCGGCGACGTCCTGGCCGTCGATGCGGATCGAACCGGCGTCGATGGCCTCGAGGCCCGCGAGCGCGCGGAGCGCCGTCGTCTTCCCGCAACCGGACGGGCCGAGGAGCGAGACGAACTCCCCCGGCTCGACGCGGAGGGACAGTCCCGCGAGTGCACGGTGTGCGCCGTAGTGCTTCTCGACGGCGTGGAGTTCGACGACGGCGCCGGTGGTGGCGAGGGACGCCGGGGCTGCCGGAGCGGTGACGGTCATGCGGACTCCTCGAGGCGGGGACGACGGGTGGTGCGGGTGCGGCGGACTCGGCCCGTGCGACGGGTCCCGATGCGGCCGATGAGGACGAGCAGCACGAAGCCGAACACGAGCGCGGCGACCGAGAAGATCGCGGCGACGTACGGGTCGGTCCCCTGCACGAGCACGAGCCCGGTCTGGAACGTGCTGCGGGAGAGGAACGCGGCGAGGGTGTACTCGCCGAGGACCACGGTGATCGTGAGGAAGCACGCGGCGGTGATGCCCCGCCGCAGGTTCGGCAGGAGCACACGCCAGGTGACGGTCCACCACGAGGCACCGAGCGACCGGGCAGCCTCGGACAGAACGATCAGGTCCGTCGCGGTGATGGCGGCGGCGATCGGGCGGAACGCGAACGGCAGCGTGATGATCCCGATCGCGAACGCCAGCGTCCAGGAGCCGGATCCGAAGACCTGCGAGACGACCTGGTACACGGGGATGAACCCGACGACGAGCACCACGACCGGCACGGTGATCGGCACGATGCAGACGAACTCCAGGACGCTCCGGAGCCTGGGGTAGCGGAGCGCGGTGATGATCTGGGCGGGCAGCAGCACGAGCAGCACGATCCCGACGGTGATCACGGCGATGAGCAGCGACGCCCCGAGCCCGTCGAACACGGGCTGGTAGGTGAACGCGTTGGCCGGGTCACCGATCGCCGCCCAGTGCGCGAAGGTGAGCCCGCCGTCGGTGCCCTGCCGGAAGGTGAACTGCAGCAGGGCGACCAGCGGCACGGCGAACAGGAGCCCGATCACGGTGAGCACGATCGCTGCCGCACCACGGGACGGGGCCGTGCCGAAGCGGCGGACGCGGGACGGGCCTCCGAGCCGAACCGACTTCGCCGGGCGGACCGGACGGACCGGGGCCGCCGCGCTCATCGCTGCCACCTCGCGGCACGGCGCTGCAGCAGCGAGTACGCGCCCATCACGACCGCCATCACGACGACCATGCCGAAGGCGAGCACCCCGGCGACGTTCTGCAGGCCGGCGAGCGTCTCGCTGGTGAGCTGCGTGCGGATCGTCAGCGGCACGATGCCGCCCTGCGAGATGAGGGCCGCGGCGGTGGCGAACGACGAGAAGCCGTTCGCGAAGAGCAGCAGGAGCGACCCCCAGAACGCCGGCGCCAGGACCGGCAACGCGATCCGGCGCCAGTACGTCATGCGCGAGGCGCCGAGGGTCGCGGCGGCCTCGCCCCACTGGGCCTTGACGCCCTCGAGTGCGGGCATGAACGTGAGGACCATGAGCGGCACCTGGAAGTAGACGTAGGGGATCACGAGCCCGGGCACCGTGTAGAGGAAGGCGCCGTCCGCGTTGAGGTCGACGTGGAAGACCGTGACCAACCACGTCGTGACGAGGCCTTGCACGCCGATCGTCGCGATGAACGCGAACGCGAGCATGACGCCACCGAACTGGGCGAGGACGCTCGCCGCCGAGTCGATCATCGACCGGACCAGTCCGTCCGGCCGCAGTGCCGAGAGCGCCCAGCAGACGACCGCGCCGAGCACGGCACCGATGACCGCGGAGGCGGCGGACAGGCCGAACGACCCGCCGAACGCCCGCAGCACGGACGGGTCGGCGAAGGCCGCGAGGTTCGCGAACGTGAACGCTCCGGAGCCGTCGAAGAAGCCACTGCCGATCGCGATCACGGCAGGGACGGCGAGGAACAGCAGGACGTAGGCGGCGAAGGGCGTCAGCCCCAGCCAGGCGAGGCCGACGCGGCGCCGGACACGGGGTCCGGCGCCGCGGCGGACGGCATCGGCGGACGCTCGTGCGGACGTCGGGCGCACGGGGCTCGTCGCGCTCGTCGCGCTCGTCGCCGGTGCGGCGTCGGTCGCGGCTGCGCCGCTCGCCGCGGGCGCGTCTGCCGATGCGGTGGTCATGCTGCTCAGGACCCCATCGTCGAGGACCACTTGGCCTTGAGCACCTTGGCGGCGTCGGCGACCTGCGCGTCGGTCAGCTCGACGTAGTCCTTCGGTGCGCCACCGGCGGCGTCGAGGGCGTCCTGGTCGACCTTGCCCGACTTCGTCAGCGCGGCGAGGGTGGACGGGAAGGCGCCGGCCTGCAGGTACAGGTTCTGGACCTCGGGGCTGGCGATGTACTCCTCCCACAGGCGGGCGGCCGCGGGGTGCGGGGCGTCCTTGTTGATGGCCTGCGAGTAGTACGACCCGAGCGCCTGCCCCTTCGGGACGACGGTCTTCCAGTCCTTGTTGCCACTCGCGCCCGCCGCCGGGCCCCAGGCTAGGTTGTTGTACGACCACTGGACGACGACCGGGGTCTCACCCGAGGCGACGGTGGCCTGCGTCGGCAGCACGTTCTGGAAGTTGCCGGCCTGCTTGAGCTTGCCGAAGAAGTCGACGCCCTTGGTGATGTCGTCGGCCGAGCCGCCGTTCTCCAGCGCCGCCAGGTACACCGCGGACGCGGCCTGGTTCGCCTGCGTCGGGTCGCCGCCGATCGAGACCTTGCCCTTGTACTCGGAGCCGAGCAGGTCCGTCATGTCCTTCGGGGCGTCGGAGATCTTCGACGAGTCGTACCCGATCGACATCAGGCCGGTGTAGTCGCGCGTCCAGGCGCCGTCCTCGTCCTTCAGGTTCGTGGGGATGTCGTCCCAGTTCGCGACCTTGTAGTCGGCGAACAGGTCGAGGTTCTCCTGCAGCACGGCGTTGCCGAGGTCGAGCACGTCGGGGGCGGTGGACTGGCCCTTCTGCGACTTGACCGCGGCGACCTCGTCGGCGCTCGAGCCGTTCGGGTTCGCGGAGTTGATCTTGATGCCGTACTTCTTGGTGAAGCCGTCGATGATCTTGCCGTAGTTGGCCCACGTCGGCGGGAGCGTGATGACGTTGAGCTGGCCCTCGGCCTTGGCGGCCTTGACCAGGGCGTCCATGCCGCCGGCGGACTGGGCGCTGGTGGTGGTCTTCCAGTCGGCGTCGCCCTTGCTCGTGCTGGCGGAGCTCGTCGAGGAGCATCCGGCGAGGGTGACGACTGCTGCGGCGGCCAGGGCGATGCCGGCCAGGGTGCGCTTGTGCTGCACGGGTGGGCCTTTCGGGTGGGGGAAGGTGCTGCGGGGACCGGGTGTCCGGGTTCTGGTCGATCGTGGACGCGGCCGGTTTCCGGCCCGTGCTCCGGTGGTGAACGACGGCGGAACAGCGGGTGCGGCTGTACGCTTTGCTCGTTCTGGGCGCAGGGTCGCGCCCACACCAGGCCTGGAGGCACGGATGCGGTTCACGACGACGGTCCTGCAAGCGCGGAAGACGGCGACCGGACTCCCCGTCCCGGAGTCCGTCATCGAGGCGCTCGGATCCGGCAAGCGCCCCGCGGTGGTCGTCACGATCAACCGGGGCTACACCTACCGCTCCACCGTCGGGGTCATGGACGGGCAGTTCCTGGTGCCGCTGTCGGCCGCACACCGTGCGGCCGCCGGGATCGCCGCCGGGGACACCGTCGAGGTCTCGCTCGAGGTCGACACCCTGCCCCGGACCGTCGACCTGCCGGAGGACCTTGCCGCCGCGCTGCAGGAGGCCGGCGTGCGTGCGGCGTTCGACACCCTGTCGAACTCACGGCAGCGCGCACTCGCCGACCCGGTCGCGCAGGCGAAGGCCCCGGAGACCCGGGCCCGGCGGATCGAGAAGGCCGTGGAGTCGCTGCGGGGGTAGGGGTCGGGGCGGGCGGGGTCGGGCGGGGTCGGGCGGGGTCGGGCGGGGTCGGGCGGTCTGGTCGTTCCGGGCGTACCTGGTCGATTCGGGCGTACCTGGTCGGAAGTTCTCGGCAGGTATGCCCGAAAGCGCCAGGTAACGCGGCGCGTTTTGGGAAAGAACGGGCGCGCTCAGGCCCCGAGCTCGACCAGGACCCGCGGGATCTCTGTCACGAGCTCGCTCGCCAGGTAGCCGAGCGGACCGACCTGCACCGCGAGCCGGTCACCTGCGGCAGCGTGCACGTAGGACGCCCACGCCACGGCCTGTGCCGGATCGGCGCCGCGGGCGAGCAGGCCGGTGACCGCGCCGGACAGCACGTCGCCACTGCCGCTCGTGCCGAGACCGCCGGAGCCGGTGCCCTTGAGCCACGCCCGACCCTGCGGTGTGGCGATGGAGTCGCCGAGGGCCACGACCGCTCCGAAGCGGTTCGCGATCGCCACGGCGTCGGCCACGTCGTCGTCGCTGCACTCCCGCCCGAGCAGGCGTTCGGCCTCGCCGGAGTTCGGCGTCATCACGAGCCGTCCACGCAGCGGTTCCAGGCGGTCCCGCACGTCGGCGGCCACCCCGAGGGCGAAGGCGTCGAGCACGACGGTGGTCTGCGGACCGACGACGTCGGCGAGTTCGGCCACGAGGTCACGCGAACCGTCCGGCTCGTCGAGCCCCGGCCCGACCAGTACCGCGTCGGCGCTCGAGGCGCTGTCCGCGATGCCCTCGATCGCACCGACGGCGATGTGTCCGTCCTGGTCCTCGTCGAGGGGTTCGACCCCGGACTCGGGCACCGCGACCGCGACCTCGTTCGCCACGCTCCGGCCGACCGCCAGGGTGAGGCGACCGGCGCCGACGCGGAGTGCGGCGAGCGCGGAGAGCATCGCCGCACCGGGGGTCCGAGCAGCGCCGCCGACGATGAGCACCTGCCCGCGGCCGTACTTGCCGGCACCGGGTTCGGGCAGTGGCCAGTCCCGCAGGAAGTTCGGGGTGACGGGTTCAGTGGACATGTTCGTCGTCCTTCCGGCCGGTGTGCTGGGTGACCTCGTCGTCGTCCAGGTGTCCGACGGAGGAGAACTCCTCGAGCACCCACGGCGATCCGGCATCGCCGCGCCGGAGTCGGGTGAGGGAGGCGTTCGCGACCGCGTGGGTCCGGGCGAACTCCATGAGTGCCGGCTCGTCGAGGTCGAGGCACACCGCGACGGCGAGCATCACCACGGCGTCGTGCGCGGCGATCACCAGGCGCTCGGCGCCGTCGACCCGCTCGACATCGCCGAGGAGCGACCGGAGCCGGAGCATCACGTCCGCCCACGACTCCCCGCCCGCCGGCCGGTGGTAGTACTTGCCGAGCCACTGCCGGCGGCGTTCCTCGTCCGGGTACCGGTTGCGGACGCCCTGCAGGGTCAGCAGGTCGAGGACGCCGAGCTCGCGGTCGCGGAGGCGCTCGTCCACCCGCTTCTCGGGTTCGGCGATACCGGCTGCCTCGAGCGCGATCGCGATGGTCTGCTGCGCACGGAGGTACGGCGACACCCACAGCGCGACGGGGACGTCGTCGATCCCGCGGTCGGCGAGCTCCTGCCCGAGGGCCCGGGACTGATCGGTGCCGAGCCGGCTGAGCGGGACGTCGGCGTCCCGGAACTCGACGTCGATCACGTCATCGCCAGCGGCTTCGGCCCGAGCCGCTGCGACGTTCGCGACCGATTCGCCGTGACGGACGAGCCAGATCTCCTGCACTGCCATGCCGCCACGCTAGCCAGCGCGTGCTGTGCCGGTTCACCGGTGCCGAACGGTCACCCCCTGCGGTGCCGGACGGTCGCCCCGCGCGGCGCCGGACGGTCACCCCGCGCGGCGCCGGACGGTCAGCCCGTCCGGAGCCGGACGGTCACCCCGTACGGAGCCGAGCGCTCCGGACCGGTCGGACCGCGCACGGGAGCCCCGCCGCCCGGAGTCGCAGCGCCAGCGCATCGAGGTCGAACAGGTCTCGCCATTCGAGCCGGATGATCGTCCGCACACCCGGCACGGTGAGCAACCGACCGTGCCGCCGCTTCTCGTCGAGGAACACCTCGGTCGGACTCCGGCCGCCCAGGTAGCGCTCCTGCGAGTACTTGGCCCGTCCGTCGATCTCGACGATGACCCCGTGGTCCGGGAACCAGAAGTCGACTGCGGGCCGACGTCCGTCGACGACGAACTCCTGCTGCAGCACCGGGTCCGGAAGCCCGAGCTCCCGGAACACGACCCGAGCGAGCGACTCGGCCGGTGACCCGGACCGAGCATCGGCCAGGTCGAGCACCTGCTGCGCCAGGGCTCGGGCGCGGGCCTTCGGAGGAACCGCTCGTCGGAGGTCGGCGTCGTCGAACCCACGTCGCAGCGCGGCGTCCGCGATGACGACGCCCGCCCGCAGGTCGCCGGTCATCGCCACGTCGACGACGGTCCGGGGGACGGAGGTGACCGCGATCGCACCGACCGTGACCCGTTCGCCCCGGCCGACGGGTCTCGTGTGCAGGACCAGCTCGGCGCTCCGGCCCCGGTACATCGACTCGGGCACGGTCGCGTGCACCGGGACGTCCCACCCGCCGAGCGCCGGGAGGCCGTGCAGGGCCGCCGCGGACAGGTGCGAGGCCGTCGCCCGTGTGCCGAGACGGCCGAGCCGCGCGAAGACCCGGGTGACGTACCGCTGACGAGGCCCGGCGGCGTCCCACGCGGCACCGTCGACGAAGGCGTTCGGCCCGACCCGGACCAGGCGGCCGACACCCTGGGTCCGGGTTCGGCGGCGCAGGGTGGTGGCGTCGAGGCCGGCCTCGTGCATGGCGGAGGCTCGGAGGATGGGCAGCGACTCGTTCATGCACGTGACGATGCCCGCTCAGCCACGCGTGAACGGGCCGGACGCGGGAACTGTGGACGGGCCTCCAGGCCTGGACGGTTGTGGAGGGGAGACGTTCCTTCCCAGAACGGCCGCGATGCCAAGCGAGATCGGGCATACCTGGCCAGAAGTTCCGACCAGGTACGCCCGATTCGACCAGCTACGCCCGATTCCACCCGGCCCGGCCCGCGCCCGCACCCCACCCGCACCCACCCCGGCAACCATCCACACCCCCACGCAACACGGCGCCGGACGGAACGCACCCGTGTCCCGTCCGGCGCCGCGGTCTCTCCCCGACCGAACGCCGGGCCCGCTGCCTCAGGCCCGACGCACGCGCAGCGTCACGATCTCGAACGGCCGCAGGGTCAGCACGACGGGCTCCCCGGCCGACCACGAGCGCTCCAGCGGCCGCTCGAGCAGGTCGACCTGCGACACCGACGCAGCGTCGAACCCGAAGGCGACCCCGACGTCCGTCGCCCGGCCCCCGAGTCCTTCGTACAGGCGCACGACGACGTCTCCGGAGCGGTCCTCGGCGAGCTTGACGGCCTCGACGAACACCTGCGGCGACGACACCGTGACGAGCGGCGCGACCTCGGCCGACCCGGGGACGCTCCGCACCGGCAGGTTCAGCCGATACCCGGAGTCGGCGGCTTCGAGCACCGAGGCCCCGATCCGCAGCACCGTCCGGAACACGTGGTGCCCCTGGTCGGCGTTCGGGTCCGGGAACGTCGGCCCGCGCAGCAGCGACTCCCGCACGAGCGTGGTGATCCCGCCGTCCGGCCGGGTCTCGCGCGTGATGTCGTGGCCGTAGGTCGAGTCGTTCGCCACGGCGACGCCGAACCCGGGCTCCGCGACGTGCACCCAACGGTGCGCCGAGGTCTCGAAGCGGGCGTGGTCCCACGAGGTGTTCTGGTGCGTCGGCCGGTCGATGTGCCCGAACTGGATCTCGCTCGAGGCCGACGACGCGAGCACGTCGATCGGGAACGCGAGCTTCAACAGCTTCTGGTGCTCGTGCCAGTCGACCTCGGTCTCGACGGTCAGCTCCGGTTCGCCCTGCACGGCGGAGTAGCGCGTGGTGAGCGTCGACGATCCGAAGGACCGTTCCACGACGAGCTCGTCGCCTGCGATCGCGACCGACGACGCCGACAGCACCGTGCCGTTGCGCTGGTACGCGCGGTCGATGTCCCAGGCCTCCCACTGGTTCGGGGTGTCCCGAAAGACCGTGTACTCCGCCGCCGCAGCGCCTGGTGCGATCGCGTCGCGTCCGGTGGCGTGGTCGACGAACGAGACGACGTGGCCTGCAGCGTCGATGGTCGCGGTGACGACGCCGGTGTCGAAGACGAAGCGGTCGCCGCTCCGGACGGGAGGCACGGGTCGCGGCGCGTGGACGACCGAACCTGCCAGGGCGGTCACGTCACCTGCCGCGACCGGCGAGGCGTTGAAGCGCACGACCGACGCGGCGTCGTCGGCAGCGCCGGCGAGCGCCGTCGTCGCGCTGCCGATCAGCCCCTCGAGCACCTCGGCGACCCGGGCGTACTGCTCCTCGGCGTTCTCGTACACCCACGCGATCGAGGACCCGGGCAGGATGTCGTGGAACTGCTGCAGCAGGACGGTGTGCCAGGCGTCCTCGAGTTCGGCGTACGGGTACTCGCTGCCGAGCCGGACCGCCGCCGTCGCCGCCCAGAGCTCGGCCTCGCGGAGCAGGTGCTCGGAGCGGCGGTTGCCCTGCTTCGTGCGGATCTGCGACGTGTAGGTGCCGCGGTGGAACTCGAGGTACATCTCCCCCGACCAGACCCCGGGCGTCGGCAGCTCGGCTTCGAGCTGCTCGAACACCTGCGCCGGCGTGCCGAGCGTGACGTGGGGTGACCCGTCGAGGTCGTGCTGGCGGTGTGCGGCGCCGACCATCTCGCGGGTGGGACCGCCACCGCCGTCGCCGAAGCCGTACAGCAGCATCGAGGTGTTCGCGGTGCCGCGTTCCTTGTTGTTCCGTTCGCCGCGGCGCAGGTCGGCGGGTGAGACGTCGGAGTTGTAGGTGTCGGCCGGGGGCAGGTGCGTCAGGACGCGCGAGCCGTCGATGCCCTCCCAGTGGAACGAGGTGTGCGGGATGACGTTCGTCTCGTTCCACGACGGCTTCTGCGTGACGAACCACTTCGACCCGGCGGCGCGGACGATCTGCGGCAGGGCACCCGAGTAGCCGAACGAGTCGGGGAGCCAGGCCTCGGGGGTGTCGATGCCGAACTCCTCCAGGAAGAAGCGCTTGCCGGCGACGAACTGGCGGGCCAGGGCCTCACCGCCGGGCAGGTTGGTGTCCGACTCGACCCACATGCCGCCGACGGGGATCCACCGCCCTTCGGCGACCCGCTGCTTGATGCGGGTCCAGATGGACGGGTACTCGTCGCGGATCCAGGCGTACTGCTGCGCGGACGAGCAGGCGAAGGTGAAGTCGGGGTCGCGGTCCATCAGGTCGAGCACGTTCGAGAACGTCCTGGCGCACTTGCGCTTCGTCTCGCGCACGGGCCACAGCCAGGCGGAGTCGATGTGGGCGTGCCCGACGGCGATCGCGCGGTGGGCGGCGGGGCTGGCGGGGACGGCGAGCACGGGCGCCAGGACCTGCCGGGCGTCCGCGGCGGTGCCGGCGACGTCGTCCGGGTCCAGGGCGTCGGCGGCCCGTTCGAGTGCCCGCAGGATGTCGGCGCCGCGGGTGCCGTCGGTGGGGAGCTCGGCCATCAGCCCGCGCAGCACCCAGAGGTCCTGCTGCAGCTCCCACACGGTGTCGTCGCGCTCGACGACCTCGAGGGCCTTCAGGCGGTAGATCGGGTCGTCGCCGGCGGTGGAGCGCGAGCCGAGCGGCGTCGCACCCTGGAACGAGTCGCCGCCGATGTCCGGGTTCGCCCCGGCCTCGATCCAGAGCTCGAAGGACTCCCCCGGGCCGACCTCGAGCGGCACGGTGTCGTTCCGCGGCTCGATCGCCTTGATCGTGGAGCCGTCGGCGCGGAACGCGAGTCCCTCGGCCTGGAACCCGGGCTGCCGCTTGGTGAACCCCAGGTCGACGAGGAGCTCGGCGGTGGTCCCCGGCGCGGTGCCGAAGTCCGCCGGCACGGTCCCGGTCACCCGGAACCACGTCGTGCCCCACGGGCGTCCGCCCCAGTGCGACCCCACCGTGAACGGTGTGTACGTCTCGCCCACGGCGGCGTCGAACGGCACCGGTTCGCCCGGCACCTCCCACGCCTCGATCGTCACCGGCGCCGAGCGACGGAGGACGGCGGGGTCGACACGGTCGCGCACGAGGCGGGCGATCCGGGCCTCGACGAGCGGTTCGTCCTGGTGCATGTGCTTCCTTTCGAGAGTGTGCCGGCGTGGACCGGCGGATCAGCCCTTGATGCCGCCGGCGAGGGCGTTGCCGCCGCCGAGGCCTCGGGACACGATCACGTAGAGGGCGATGACGGGCACGGAGTAGACGATCGAGAACGCGGCGAGCTGGCCGTACGCCACCGCCCCGTTCTGCCCGAAGAAGTTGAAGATGCTCACCGCGGCGGGCACCTTCTCGGGCGAGAGCAGCAGGACGAACGGGACGAAGAAGTTCCCCCACGCCTGGATGAACACGAAGATGAACACGACCGCGATGCCCGGACGCATGAGCGGGATCACGATGCGGGTCAGGGTGGTGAGCATCGAGGCGCCGTCGGTCCACGCCGCCTCTTCCAGCGAGATCGGCACCGAGTCCATGAAGTTCTTCGCCATCCAGATCGCCATCGGCAGCGACGTGGCGGCGAGGAAGAAGATGCAGCCCCACACGTTGTCGATGAGGTTGAGCGACACGAACAGGGCGTAGACGGGCACCATCATCGCGGTGATCGGCAGGCCGGTGCCGAACAGGATGCTGTACAGGAACGGCTTGTTGACGCGCATCTTGTACCGGGACAGCGGGTACGCGGCGAGCAGGGCGAACACCACGGTGACGACCGCGGTGCCGCCGGAGAGCAGCAGGCTGTTCGCGAGCGGGATGAACGACAGCTCGGGGGTGAGCACCTTCGCGAAGTTGTCGAGCGTGAACTGCGAGGGCAGCTTCACCGACAGCGAGGCCTGGGTGTCGAACGAGGCGAGCACGAGCCAGAGCAGCGGCACCGCGAAGCACACCGCGATGACGAGCAGCACGACGTTCGACACCCACCGCATGGTGCGGCCGCGCGGTGACGTCATGTGCATCGACCCCGGTGCGGTCACCGAGCGGGTCGTGGTCTGGTCGAGGGACGGGGCTGTCATGGCCATCAGTCCACCTCCGGCTTGAGTGCCCGGATGTAGATGATCGAGAAGACCGCCCCCACCACGAGCAGGATGGTCGCGATCGCGGTCCCGAAGCCGAGCTGCGAGAACTTGAACGCCTCCTGGTACGCCAGGATCGGCAGGGTCGACGAGTTCGTGCCCGGACCGCCGCCGGTCATCACGAAGATCAGCGTGAAGACCGACAGGGTCTGCAGCGTCGTGAGCATGAGGTTCGTCGAGATGCTCCGGCGGATCACCGGGAGCGTGATGTAGACGAGCCGCTGCCAGCCGGTGGCTCCGTCGACCTCGGCGGACTCGGTGATCTCCTCGGGGACCTCCTGCACGGCGGCCGAGTAGACGAGCATCGAGAACGCGGTGCCGCGCCAGATGTTCGCCAGGATCACGGCGAGCATCGGGTACGTGTAGAGCCAGTTCGCGCCGGTGATCCCGATCGACGCGAGGAACGTGTTGAGCGTCCCCTCGTCGTTGAAGAACGCGTACGCCGCGAAGGACGCCACGATCTCGGGTAGGACCCACGCGGCCACCACGAAGGTGCCGACGATCGCCCGGACGGCCTTGTTCGCCGAGCGCATCAGCAGGGCCAGTCCGAGGCCGAGCACGTTCTGTCCCACCACGGCCGAGGCCAGCAGGAAGACGACGGTCAGGATGACGGACTTCGGGAAGTCCGGGTCCTGGAACAGCTCGACGTAGTTCTGGAACCCGACGAACTGCTGGTCGGCCGCGCTGGCGCCGGTCAGGGCCGAGTTGGTGAACGACCCGTAGAACGACGAGATGACGGGGCCGAGCAGGAAGATGACGAGGAGGACCAGGGCGGGCAGGAGCGGGACCGCTCGTCCGACGTTCCGCAGTGGTCGCCGCTTGCGCGGCACGGGTGGATCGGTGCGCTTCGGCGCACCGGGCGCCGACAGCGTCGGCGCGAGGGGGGTGCTGGACACGATGGGTGCCTTCCGGGTGCGGAGGGGTTCCGAAGGTGGGGAAGAGCGGACGGGAGGCGCGGTGCGGGACCGCCCCGCGCCTCCAGTCCGTCAGTGGGTGACGTCCGTCAACCAGCGGAGACGGTGTTCCCCTTGCCGACCACCTGCGTGACGGCCTTGTCGTAGGCGGCAGCCGCGTCCTTCGGCGACTGCTGACCGGTCATGACCGCTTCCATCGCGACCTGGATCGCGTTGGACACCTGCGAGTAGTCACTCGTCGCCGGGCGGAAGTTGGTGTTCTCCACCAGCCCCGAGAAGAACTTGAACGTCGGGTTCGCCGCCGTGTAGGCCGGGTCGTCCGCGACGTCCTTCCGGACGGCGATCTGGCTGTTCTCGGTGTCGTACTTCAGCGAACCGTCCTTGTCGAGGAAGCTCGTGATGAAGTGGAACGCCGCCTGCGGGTTCTTCGACTTCGCGCCGACCGCCAGGGTCCAGCCGCCGGACATCGAGTTGTAGCCGGGAGCCTGCCCGTTCTGGGTCGGCATGGGTGCCTGGCCCATCACGTCGTTCCACTCGGGCCACGGCGCGGTGCCGGACTTCAGCCACGTGCCGGACTGCCACGAACCGTCCAGGTCGATCGCGAGCTTGCCCTTCGGCAGCCACGTCTGGGCGATGGTCGTGCCGACGTTCGTGTCGAGCGCCTGCTGCGGTGTCGGGCCGAGGCCGCCCTGGTAGACGTCCTTCACGAACTTGAGCGAGTCCTCGAACTGCTTCGAGCCGGTGACCCACTTCTTGTCCTTGTACAGGGTGTTGCCGGAGCCGTCGGCGCCGTACAGGAGCATCTCGAAGCCCTGCATGGTCGAGGCCTCGCCCTGCGCCTTGCCCGAGTAGATGTTGAACGGGATGACGTCGGGCTGCTTCTCCTTGATGGTCTTCGCCGCCGCGAGCACGTCGTCCCACGTCTTCGGCTTCCACGGGACGTCGAGCCCGGCCTTCTTGAAGATGTCCTTGTTGTACCAGAGGGCTCGGGTGTCGGTGCCCATCGGGACGCCGTAGATCTTGCCGTCGTCACCCTGCCCGGCCTGCTTGGCGTTGTCGAAGAACTGGTCCCACTCGTCCCACTTGTCCGTGTACTTGTCGAGTGGCAGCAGGTAGCCCGCCTCGGCATCGGCCTTGACGAGGAACGTGTCCTCGTACATCACGTCCGGGGCGGTGGCCGGCGCCTTGTTCATGAGCGCGAGCTTGGTGTAGTAGTCGTTGCCCTGCGCCTGGATGGGCACGAGGGTGACCTTCTTGCCGGGGTTGTCCTTCTCGTACTGCTTCTTGACGACCTTCATCTGGGCGTCGAGCTGCTGGAAGGCA
Organism: Curtobacterium sp. MCPF17_021; assembly: GCF_003234605.2. Taxonomy (NCBI): domain Bacteria; kingdom Bacillati; phylum Actinomycetota; class Actinomycetes; order Micrococcales; family Microbacteriaceae; genus Curtobacterium; species Curtobacterium sp. MCPF17_021. The sequence goes on from NZ_CP126252.1 coordinate 3,465,316, forward strand.
CCGAACTTCTGGTACGCGATCTTGATCGTGTCGCTCGAGGCGGACCCCGAGCTCGAGCAGCCAGCCAGACCGACTGCGGCCACGGCCACAGCTGCGAGTCCGGCGATGATGCGGGTGCGTTTCATCGGTGCTCCTTTGCACGGGTGATGTCCGCGGGCACCATCGCCCGCGCGCAGGATTAGTCCACCGTATTGACTTAACCGTGTCAAGGAGTTTCTCGCGCGGATTCGGGCCTACCGGGCGGAATCGGGCGTACCGGGCGGAATCGGGCGTACCGGGTCGGAAGTTTCGACCAGGTACGCCCGATTCCGCTTCCCATCGCGTGCGTTCTGGGAAGGAACGTCCGTCAGGAGATCGGGGTCGCGCTCCCCGTCACCGTGATCCCGCCGGCCTCGGGCACGTCCACGAGCAGCAGACTCGGACGCCCGACGTGTCGCCCCTGCCGGATCGTGATGCGGTCGCCCGGCTGCACTGCACCGATCTGCCGCAGGTACGCCCCGGTCGACGCCGCTGCCGATCCCGTCGCCGGGTCCTCGGTGATGCGCCCGGCGGGGAATAGGTTGCGCGCCTCGTACTCCCGGTCGCCGGTGCGGTGCAGTACCGTGACCGTCCCCGCCCAGCCGGCCTCGCGCTTGAGCTCGGCGAGGGGCCCCGGCGCGAACCGGAACTGGTGGAACAGCTCGCCGTCGTGCAGCACGAGCACCGGGTGCCAGTTGCCGGCGAAGGACTCCAGCACCGGGAACCCCGCAGCGACATCCGCGGCCGAGAGTCCGAGCAGGTCGAACAGCCGCGCCAGCAGAGCGGGGTCGATGTCCCGTGTCCACGGCTCGACGCTCGTCATCGCGACCTGCACCGACCCTTCCGCGCCGACGGTGGCGTCGAGGGTGACCTCGCCGGCCAGGGTCGTGAACACCCGGCGGCCCGGCCCCTCGCGCTCGGCCAGCGCGACGGCCAGTGCGACGGTGGCGTGCCCGCAGAACGGCACCTCGGCGCTCGGCGAGAAGTAGCGGACCCGCGGCCCGGTCGACGTCGCACCCACGACGAATGCGGTCTCGGGGTACCCGACCTGCCGGGCGATCGCGAGCATCTGGGCGTCGGACAGCCCGGCCGCGTCGAGCACGAGCCCGGCGGGGTTGCCACCGCCCGGCTCGGCGGCGAAGGCGGTGTACCGGAGGATCTCCTGCTGCATGCCCCGACGCTACTGCGGCGTCACGACCGGGTGCGCGGGCCGATCACCGACGGGTGGCCCGGACTGCTGCGGTGCCGCGGGTGGCTCCGAGGGCAGTGCGAGGAACACGGCGAGCGCGATGTTGCCGGCGGGCACGAGGTACAGCAGGACCCACCACCCGGAGCGGTTCGTGTCGTGGAGCCGCCGCACCGCGATGGCGATCCAGGGCAGCAGCGCCGCGAGTCCGACGACCACGAAGACCCCCAGTGCGATCTGGGCGAAGACCGGCATCGACGTGAGCAGGAACCACCAGACCGGGAACGGGTTGAAGGACTGCATCGCCTGGTCGAGGACGCGCGCTTCCTCCGGGCTCGGCATCGGCGGCGGCGTGGTGAAGAGTCCGACGCCGTACACGATGTTGATCGCAGCGGAGATGATCGCCCACCACAGCGCCCACCACCAGAACTCGGCACGAGCGGCACGACCGCGGAACACGACGTACCCCCGCCAGAACCGCGAGAACGAGGCGGGGAAGGTGGCCTGGTGCCAGGGGACTCCGACCGGTGGCTGCTGCGTCTGGTGCACCGAACCTGCTTACCGGGGCGACCTGGGCACTCCTGAGTACTCCTCGGCAGGCCCGGCGCGGCGGGTGGGGGTAACCCCCGACCACTTCCGGGTGCGCACGTGATGTTTCAGCGCCGCGTCCGTCGTGAGACTGGTTCCATGAGCACCGACACGCGCCCCACCACCGCCCGCCGCACCCTCCGGATCGCCCTCGCCTCCACCGCCGCGGTGTCCGCCCTGCTGCTGACCGCCGGCTGCAGCGCGATCCAGGACATCGTGCCGAACAAGACCCCGCAGAAGCACTTCGACGCGTACTCCGACGCCCCGCGCTCCGGGGAGTCCGAGGACCTGGCCTTCTTCATGCCGAAGTGGGTGCCGAAGGACGCGAAGGACATCGACGTGCGCCTCCACGTCTCCCAGCCCGGGTACGTCATCGGGTTCGCCTCGAAGGACGGCGTCGACGTGGACGACTGCACCCCGCTCGACGAGTCGTACGGCGGCACGGCGATGACCGCCGACTTCCTGCCCGAGGAGCTCCCGACGAAGGGCCTGGTCACCTGCGGCGACGGCCGCGCGGTCACCGAGATCGACGGCCGCTGGTACGGCTGGACCACGAAGGACGCCATCCCGGGTCAGGACGACACCCAGACCATGCACGGGTCGGCGGACTGACCGCAGCCACCCACCGGCCTGGAGGCGCGGGGCGGCCCCGCACCGCGCCTCCCGTCCGCCACGCGGTCGCGCCCACCGCGCATGGTGAGCAGAAACGGTCGGGTCCGCTGTGCGAACCCGACCATTCCTGCTCACCAAGTGTGCCCGTGGGGCGTGGGGGCTACTCCGCGGCGGCCGCGGTCCTGCGGCGACGCACGATCAGCACACCCGCGCCCGCCGCGAGCAGCAGGAACGCCACCAGCGCACCGGCACCCATCCCTGCGGCGCCCGTGAACGCGAGCTGCCCATCCGTGGTGATCGTGATCGGGGTCCACCCGATCAGGCTCCCGTCCGCAGCCGTCACCGCGAGGCGGTGCACACCAGCGACGGTGTCCGCCGGGATCGTCACCCGCACCGTCCCGTCGGATGCGACCACAGCCGTACCGATCAGGGTCGGCTCCGAGAAGAACCACACGTTCACCGTGTCACCGGCAGAAGCAGTCCCGACCGTCACCGTGATCGTCTCCCCCGCACGAGCGGTCGCCGGAGCAGACACACCACCACGGTTCGCCTCCGTCAACAGCGACCCCGACGGCGCCACCGGAACGACCGGGGCAGCCGAGGGACCCGGGGTCGGGACCGCTGTGGGCGTCCCACCCGGAGTCGGGGTCGGGGTCGGCGTCGTGCCACCGTCACCCGGGGTCGGCGTCGGCGTCGGCGTCGGCGTCGGCGTCGGCGTCGGCGTCGGAGTCGGCGTGGGCTCCGCGCCCGGGTCGGTGTCGCCGCCCTCGCACGGGTACGTCCCCGTGCGGAGCGAGAACCCGTCCGTGTCGTTGTCGTCGGCGTAGAAGGTCGCGCGCTCCCCGTCGGTGCAGACGCCCGAGATCGCGAAGCCCTCGTTGGCGAGCGTGCGGTCGGCGGCCGACGGCGCCTCGTACAGCGTCGAGGCGGCGAAGGCCCCGTCGGTCACCTCGTACAGCGCGGTCCTACCCGAGCACACCTCGTCGCAGACCACCCAGAGCGCGTCGAGCGTCGGGTCGAACTGCACGTCGGCGACGACGGCGAGCGAGGTCGCGATCGTGGCGACCCGCGCCGAGGACCCGTCGTCCATCAGGGCGTAGGCGTACACGCTCGCGGTGCCCTCGACCCCGACGAAGAACAGCCCCTCGCCGTGTCCGGCGTAGCTCGACGGTGCGTAGGCGGCGCCGGTGCGCTCGTCGGCGAAGCCGTGCGCGGTGAGCCAGGTGTCCGGGATCCAGGTGACGCCCTCGAGCCCGGCGTTCGCGCCGAGCCCGGGGAAGTCCGCGGCGAGGTTCCACTCGTCTGTGGCCCGCAGGGTGCTCTCGGAGCCGTCGGTCGTGGCGTAGCGCAGGACCGACGGGCGGCTCGTGCTCGACACGTCGTTGTTCCGCTCGGTCGACACGTAGACGGCGCCGGGGTCGTCGCTCGTGACCGTCACACCCTCGGCGTCCGGGGTGCCCGTGCCGTCGGCGTAGCGCAGGTCGGTGCCCGCGGCGTTCGACGGCGCCCAGCCGCCCGCGCCGTCCGAGGTCAGGTGGTAGAGCAGGCCGTCACCGTTCTGCACGGCCCAGAGCTGCCCGTCCCGCGAGCTCCCCGATGTCGTCCAGTCGAGGCCGCTCAGGTCACCGGTGAAGGTGTCCTCGTCGTCGAGCACGGTCTCGTCCGGGCCGCCGGGCCAGGCCTCGGCGGTGACGACGCCGGCGAACCGGTTCGCCGAGCCCTTCGTGGGTGCTGCCGTCTCGGCGAAGTCGCCGGTGCCGTCAGGGTTGCGGCCGTACGTCGTGCTCGCGTGCGCCGTCCAGGAGGTCGAGTCGACGACCGCACCGCGGGCGTCGAAGAGCCGCGCGGAGTCCGCCTTGCCGAGTCCGAAGCCGAACGCCGCCTCGTCGAGGACGGTGAAGCCCCCGGCCGCGACGGTCGTGCCCGCGGGGATCGTGTACGTGTGGTCGTCCTCGCTGTCGCGCAGCACGTACCCGCCCAGGTCGACGGTGGTGCTGCCGGTGTTGGTCAGCTCCACCCAGTCGCCGGGGGTGCCGTCCTGCGACTCGACCTCGTTGATGCGCACGGGCGAGGAGCAGTCGTTCGCCGTGCCCTTCGTCGAGGCCGTGGTGTCCACGAGCGGCCCGACACCGTCGGCGCAGCGGCCGTAGGTCACACCCGCGTGGGTCGTCCAGGCGTACCGGAGCACCAGGTCGCCGGCGGGGTCGTAGAGGCGCGCGGTGTCGGCACCGCCGAGTCCGAAGTCGAAGCCGGGGGCGGTCCCGGACAGCTGGTCGACGACGAAGTACCCGCCGGCGGCGATCGTCGAGCCGCCGGGCAGCACGTACGCGTCGTGCGAGTTGTCGGAGTCGAGGAACGCGTACCCGGTCAGGTCGATCGCGGTGCCCGAGGTGTTCTTGAGCTCGACCCAGTCGGTGTCGTCGGCGTTCGACTCGACCTCGTTGACGACGAGGCCGTTCGCCGCGACGGCGCCGACGGCCGGGTCGTCGTCACCGACGACGGCGAGGGCGGGGCTAGCGGTGACGACACCGGCGGCGACGACCAGGGCGGTCGCGACGGCGGCGCCGATGCGGAGTGTTGGCGGGCGCAGGGTGGGCGGGCGCAGAGCGGGAGCGCGCATGCAGGGTCCTTCTCGGGGGAGCGAGCGGGCGAAGACCTGCACGACTGTTCAGCATTCACGCGACCGGCCGGTGGCCGCGGGGTGAACGCACGGTGTCCCGGGTCGCGCCCGGCGCCGTGGACGCGCCGCGTGCGGACGGGAGGCGCGGTGCGGGCCCGCACCGCGCCTCCAGTCCGCCCTGCGGTCGCGCTCACCGCATCCGGTGAACAGAAGACGTCGGGTCCGCACTGCGGACCCGACGTCTTCTGAACACTCGTTGCTCGAGGTGTCAGCGCTCGGTGACCTCCGAGAAGTCCGGCGTCCCGTCGGGCAGCGCGGGCAGGGGCGTGCCGTCGACGTAGCGGGGCCAGGCCAGGGCGCGGGAGGCCGACGGACGGGACGCGTAGCGACGCCCGTCGGACGCGACGACCGTCTCGGGCGCGGGGCCGGGGGTGGAGGCGCGAGCGGGAGCGGGCGCAGGAGCGGGCGGCAGCGGCACATCGGGTGCCGGTGCGGGAGCGGCGGGCGTCGGCGTCGCGCTCCACGCCGGCTGCTGCTCGGGCACCGGCCACGTCGCAGACGGCAGCGTGGCTCGCGGACGGAACAGGGCGTTGCTGAGGGGCACCACGACGGTCCCGAGCAGGTCGAGGATCACCACCACCCAGACGAGCCGCCAGTAGCCGCGGGCGTAGTCGACGTCCGGCGCGAGCAGCGGGATCGAGAGCAGCAGTGCGAGCAGGGCGATGACGCCGACGGTGGCCTTCGCGACGACCTGCAGGACGGGCGTCGGGTACCGCCGGTGGATCACGAGGAGCAGGTGGACGTGCAGGAGCGCCACCCGGGCGACGCCGACGAGCCAGATCCAGTGCCAGAAGTGCTCCAGGACGAACCAGATGCCGTCACCGGAGACGCCCGTCGGCACGATCCACACCTTGTACAGACCGGCGACGAGCAGGTACATCGACGTGGCGATGCTCGCGAACGCGAAGATCCCCGACCGCCTGGACGAGACATCGGCGTCGTACCAGGACAGCAGCGCGAACACGACGACCACGACGATCGTCAGGAGCAGCTGGACCGCGACCATGCCGAAGTCGCCGAGGAGCACCGCGGCGATGCCGACCAGGCCCGCGGCGACGACCGCGCCGATGATCGTCCGGAACACGAGTGGGCGCACCCTCGCCCACCGCGGGTCCATCGTGCCGTCCGTGTCGTTCGCGCTGTCCGTGGTGTCCGTGCTGTCCGTCATGTGTCCCCCGTCGATCCCGCACACCTGGCGGCTGCGTCGGATCGCAGCGTAGCGGGCCGGGGCGGAGTGCTCCGGCCGAGCAGGGCGCCGGGCGACGGCGCCGTGCCGTCAGCGCCGGATGAGCAGGGTGCTGGCCCGCGGCGAGAGCGCGGCGTCGAGCACCAGGCAGGCGGCACCCACGGCGGCGACGTCGGCACCGCGGTCGCTCTCCACCACCTGCACCGCGTGCTTCGGCACGAGCAGCGGCGACCCGACGATGGCGGTCCGCGCGGCCGGCAGGGCAGCGCTCGCGATGCGTGACCAGAACGGGCCGCCGAACACCACGCGGTCGATGTCGAGCAGGTTCACGATGAGGACGACGGCGTTGCCCATGACGGTGCCGGCATCGGCCGCGAGCGTGACGGCGGTGTCGTCCCCGTCCGCGATGGCCGCGGCGAGCTCGTCCCATGCGGCGTTCACGGCGTCGACATCGGCGGCGTCGGTGGCGTCGGTGGCATCGGCGGCATCGGCGGCATCGGCGGCATCTGCCCCAGCACCGACCTCGGCGACCGCGCCGCCGCCCGACAACGCCAGCCCCCGCGACCGCGCGACCCGCACCAACCGGTCCGGCGCGACGGCTGCACCGACCTCGCCGCGCGTACCCGAGCCGTCCGGGGTGCCCGCGAGCGACCCCTGGTCGACCATGATGTGCCCGGCGTCACCCGCGTTCGACCCCACCCCGCGCACGGGTTCGTGGTCGACGACGAGCCCGACGCCGAACCCGGTGCCGAAGTACACGAACGCGAAGTTCCGGGCCGAGGACTCCCCCGCCAGGAACATCTCGCCGACCGCGGCTGCCGTGACGTCCTTCTCGAGCAGGACCGGGTAGCCGGTGGCCTCGGCGAGCGCATCGCGCAGCGGCACGTCCCGCCACCGGGGCAGGAACGGCGGGTCGACCACGATGCCGGCCTCGACGTCGATGGGTCCGGGGCTCGCGATCCCGACGCCGAGCACGCTGTCGACGGCCACCCCGGCGTCGGCGACGAGCCCGTCGACGGCCGAGGCGATGGTGCGCACCACCTCGGACGGGTCGTCGGCGGTGGGGGTCGAGGTCGTGGACGCGGCGACGACGGTGCCGGCGAGGTCGAGCAGCACGTAGGTGACGACGGCCGGGTCGACGTGCACGCCGACCGCGTACCGGCTGCCCGGTTCGAGCCGCAGGATGGTGCGGGGCTTGCCGCGGCCGGACACGACGGTGCCGGACTCGACGATCATGCCGGCCTCGATCAGGAACCGGGTGACGTTCGACACGGTCTGCGCGCTCAGGCCGGTGCGGGCGGCGAGTTCGACGCGGCTCAGGCCGTCGGGCGAGCGGCGGACGGCGTCCAGGACCACGGTGCGGTTGAACCCGCCGATCGACGGGAGGTTCGCTCCGCGTCGATGCTCTGCCATGCCGCGACCATACCGCGGCAACGGTGCGGTCTCGGTCTGCCGTCGTCACTGGCTTCCGCAGGGTCTGCACCGTTAGCCTGGCCGCATGTCCGACCTGCGCCTGGAAGAACTCTCCGCGAAGACCGCTGCCGCGGCCAACTCCCTGACGCTCAAGCCGGGCCAGGAACAGTTCGTGCAGCCGACCACCTACGGGGTCGCCGAGTCCGACGTCAAGCCGAGCTCCGCGTGGACCCGTGTCGTCCTCGACGACGACGAGGTCCTCGGCCTGATCATCGGTTCGTTCGACGCCGACAACGCGCAGGAAGAGCTGCGCAGCTGCATCTGGCGCGTCAACGTGGCGGCGAGCGCACAGGGCCGGGGCGTCGGTCGCTTCGCCGTGCACGGCCTGGCGGACGAGGCGCGCAGCCGTGGGTTCGAGCGGCTGACGGTCGTGTACGAGCCGGGCGGCGACGACAGCCCCGAGGCGTTCTTCCGCGCCGTGGGCTTCAAGGTCGTGCGCGAGACCCAGTACGGCGACCACTTCGCGGTCCTGACGCTCTAGCGTTCCCCGACGACGTACGCTCCGACGACATGCCCTCCGACGCCGTACCGTCCGACGATGCCGCCGTCGTCGACTTCGGCGCCGCCGTCGCCGAGGTGGTGCGGATGATCCCGCCGGGTCACGTCATGACGTACGGCGACGTCGCCGCAGCCCTCGGGTCGCGGGCATCGCGTGCCGTCGGCAAGGTGATGGCACACGAGGGCGCCGACCTGCCGTGGTGGCGCGTGGTGCGCGCGGGTGGGCACCCGCCGCTGCACCACGAGGCCCGGGCGCTCGAGCACTACCGCGTCGAGGGGACGCCGCTCGTGCAGGGGACGACGGCCTGGAGGCTCGACATGCGTCGTGCCCGCTGGTCACCCACCACGGACGCGGACGACCCGTTCTGATCCCCGGCCGCGCAGGTCGGCCCGCCAGGGTGCACCGCCAGGGTCCACCGTCAGCGGTCGAAACGCGCACCCTTCGGGTTCGCGGGCAGCAGGCACAGCACGTACACGATGAGCGAGCCGAGGCCCGGCAGCACGTGCAGGAACTGCCAGAAGCCGGACAGGTTCGCGTCGTGCAGGCGCCGGGCGCCGAGGGCGAGGGAGCCGATGAGCGTCGCGAGCACCCACAGCATGAACAGGTACGAGCCGACGGGGTTCTCGAGCACCGGGGTGTCCGGCGTGAACACCTGCGGCACGAGCTGCAGCACGAGCCCGATCGCGAACGACGTCAGCCACCACCACCAGAACTCGGCACGCGATGCCCGTCCGGTGAACACGGTGTACTTCCGCCAGAACCGTCGGACGGCCTCGGTGAAGGGGGCACCGTAGAAGGGGTCGTGCAGGGCGACGCCGCCGGGCTGCACCACGCTGTCGTTGCTCATGGAGCAAGCCAACCACGTGGTGCAGCCCGACCGTGGACTAGACGAGCGAGTCGCGCCAGGCCGCGTGCAGCTGGGCGAACCGCCCGGTGCCGGCGATGAGGTCGGCGGGGGTGCCGTCCTCGACGATCCGGCCGTGCTCCATCACGAGCACCCGGTGGGCGATCGCGACGGTGGACAGCCGGTGCGCGATGATCACCGCGGTGCGGTCGGCGAGCAGGGTCTCCAGGCCCTCCTGCACGAGTCGCTCCGAGGGGATGTCGAGCGACGCCGTGGCCTCGTCGAGGATGAGCGCCTTCGGGTCTGCGATGAAGGCCCGCGCGAACGAGAGCAGCTGCCGCTGGCCCGCCGAGACACGACCGCCGCGCTTGTTCACGTCGGTGTCGTACCCGTCGGGCAGCGCCATGATGAACTCGTGCGCGCCGACGGCCTTGGCCGACGCCTCGATCTCCGCACGGGACGCACCGGGCTTGCCGAGCGCGATGTTGTCCGCGACGGTGCCGGAGAACAGGTACGCCTCTTGCGTGACCATGACGATCGCGCGGCGCATGTCCTTCGTGTCGAGGTCGCGCAGGTCCACACCGTCGAGCTTGACCGAGCCCTGGGTCGGATCGTAGAAGCGCGCCATGAGCTTGGCGAGCGTCGACTTGCCGGCACCGGTGGACCCGACGAGGGCGATGGTCTGCCCCGACGGGATGTGCAGGTCGAACTCCGGCAGCACGACCTTGCCCTTGTTGTAGGCGAAGACGACGTCGTCGAAGTCCATCTTCCCGGTGGCGTCCGCCAGACGGGTGGGCTTCACGGGGTCCGGCACACTCGGCCGTTCCTCGAGGACACCGGAGATCTTCTCCATCGCCGCCGAGGCCGACTGGTACCCGTTGTAGAACATCGCGAGTTCCTGCGCCGGGTCGAAGAAGCGCTTGGCGTACAGCGCGACCGCGAGCAGCGCACCGACCTCGAGCGTCCCGCCGACGATCCGGAAACCACCGACGATGACGACCGCGGCGAGCGTCGCGTTGCCGATGAGCACGAGCACCGGGTCGAAGGTCCCGAACAGGTTGAACACCTTCGTGTTCGCCACCCGGTAGTCCTCGACGTAGCCGCCGTACTCGTCACGGTTGCGGGACTCCTTGCGGAACGCCTGCACCGCGCGGATGCCCGTCATCGTCTCGACGAAGTGCACGATGACGCGCGCCGAGGTGACACGGGTGGAGCGGAACAGCGTCTGCGAGTTCGTCTGGAACCAGCGGATCAGGAACCAGAGCGGCACGAGCGACACCGCGAGCACGAGCCCGGACGTCGGGTCGAGCAGTACCAGGGCCACGGCGGTGAACGCCATGTACAGCACGCCCTGGATGAGCTGGTTCAGTCCGGAGTCGAGCAGCTCGCGGATCGAGTCGAGGTCACTCGTCTGGCGCGAGATGATCCGGCCCGACGTGTAGGTCTCGTGGAACTCGAGCGAGAGCCGCTGCGTGTGCAGGAACACCCGCTTGCGCAGGTCGAACAGGATCGCCTGGCTGATCCGTGCCGCGAGCACCGTGTACCAGGCCGTGAGCACCGCACCGAGGACGGCCACGACGATGTACGTCGCGACGACGCCGAACGCCGGCACCCAGTCGTTCTGGTCCATCACCGCGGGCAGGGCGTTGTCGATGCCCCACGCGATGAGCGCCGGACCCGCGACGGTGCCGGCGGTCGAGACCACGACCACGATGCCGAGCAGCACCAGCCGGAGCTTCAGCGGTGCGGCGAGGGACCCGAGCAGGGCGAGGGACCGGCGCCGCAGGCGCTTGCTCTCGGCCTTCGTGAAGTCCTCACGCTCCTCGCCGCGCACGCCCATGGTGGTGATCGAGGCGGTGACGGGGGCGGCAGACTGCTCGTCCGGAGCTTCCTGCGGGACGGACGCCGTTCCTCCCGGCAGGTTCTGGTCGGTCTGCTGGCTCATGCCATCGCCTCCTGTCGTGCGGTCGCGTCGTCGTCGTCGAGCGACGAGATGACGTAGCGGTAGTGCTCGTTGGTGGCCATCAGGTCGTGGTGGGTCCCGACGGCCGTGACGACGCCGTTCTCCATCAGGGCGACCCGGTCGGCCAGCGTCACCGTCGACGGACGGTGCGCCACGATGAGCGACGTGGTGTCGGCGAGCACGCGTCGCAGGCCCGCCTCGACCCGTGCCTCGGTGTCGACGTCGAGCGCCGACAGCGGGTCGTCGAGCACCAGCACCGACGGCCGCGCGGCGATCGCGCGGGCGAGTGCCAGGCGCTGGCGCTGGCCGCCGGACAGCGACAGCCCCTCTTCACCGACCCGGGTGTCGACGCCGTCGGGCAGGTCGTCCACGAAGGACGCCTGCGCGATGTCGAGCGCCTCGCGCATGAGCGCTTCGGCCTCGGCACCCTGCACGTCCGGTCGACCGAGCAGCACGTTCTCACGCACGGTCGACGAGAACAGGGTGGCGTCCTCGAACGCGACGCCGACGTGCCGGCGCAGCTCTTCGCGGGTGAGGTCGCGGATGTCGACCCCGTCGATCGTCACCGAACCGCCGGTCACGTCGTACAGACGCGGCACGAGCGAGAGCAGTGTCGTCTTGCCGCAGCCGGTCAGCCCGACGAGCGCCATGGTCTCGCCCGGCTGCAGCTGCAGTTCGACGCCGTTGATCAGGTCCGGGTACTGCGGTGCGGAGTCCTGGTACCGGAAGTGCACGCCGTTGAACGACAGGGCACCGTGCGGCTCCGCGATCGTCTTCGGGTGCTCCGGGTCCGTGATGGTGTTCTCGGAGTCCATGACCTCGAAGAAGCGGTCGACCGCCGTGCGGGTGTCGAACGTCATCGAGAGCAGGAAGCCGATCGACTCGATCGGGAACCGCAGCACCGTCGCCGTCGCGAAGAACGCGAACAGCTGCCCGACGCTGAGCTGGCCCTGCGACGCCAGCCAGATGCCGGCGAGCAGGCACAGCGCGAACGCGACGTCCGGCACGAGCAGCAGCCACAGCCAGATGCCCGCGATGGCCTTCGCCTTCTTGATCTCGGTGCCACGCAGGGCCTCGGCCTGCTCGCTGAACTCCTCGAGCTTGGCGCCGCCGCGACCGAACGCCTTGAGCACGCGGATGCCGTGCACCGACTGCTCGACGCTCGTGGCGAGGTCACCGACCTGGTCCTGGCTGCGGCGTGCGACGGCGGAGTACCGGCGCTCGAACAGCAGGCCGTTGATCCACAGCGGGATCGACGCGATCAGGAAGATGAGCCCGAGGATCCACCCGAAGGTGAACAGCACGACGAAGCCGACGACGATCGTCACGATGTTCACGACGAGCAGGACGACCCCGAAGGCCAGCCAGCGCCGGATCAGCGACAGGTCCGACACGGAGCGGGACAGCAGCTGTCCGGACTCCCAGCGGTCGTGGAACGCGACCGGCAGGTCCTGCAGCTTCGCGTAGAGCGAGTTGCGCATGCTGGTCTCGATGCGGGTCGAGGGGCGCATCACCAGCCGGCGGCGCGAGGCGATGAAGAACGCCTCGAGCACACCGAGGGCGAGCACCCCGAGCCCGGCGGGCCAGATCTGTGCCGAGTCGCGCGACGACAGCGGACCGTCGACGAGCCACTGCAGCACGTAGGGGATTGCGAGCGCCACCAGGGAGGCTCCCATCGCTGCGGCCATGCCGCCGATGAGGCGCCCCTGGTAGGGCTTCACGTAGGGGTAGATCCGCGCGATCGCGCGGAAGGTGGACGGGCGCGCCGTGGTGGGCGACTTGGACATGCGTTGCGTCCTCATGCGTCTGCCGGGTCCCCGGGTCGCGCTGCGCGGTGCTTGCTCGCTGCTTGCTTGCTGCTTGCTTGCTTGCTTGCTTGCTGCTTGCTTGCTCGCGTCGCGCGGCTTCGGCCTGGAGGCTCGGTGTGGCGTTGCGTGGTGATCATCGGCCGGGCGCGTGGTCGCGTCTCCGCCGTCACTCGCGTGACGTCGGTCGGGCCGGAGGCACCGAGGGACAGTCGTCCCCCGGGTTCAGGCGGGTGGTTCGCGGACGCCGGTGGTGCTGCGTCGCGGGGCCGTGGGAACGGCCGGACTAGACGGCGGCCGCGGCGCGGGGCCGCCGTGCGATCAGGGATCGCCGTGCGGGAGTGGTCCCCACGACGGACACGAGACCTGCACGGGCGGCCGTCGCCACGGTTCCGGTCATGTTGTCCATCGTCACTCCAGTCGTCGTCTTCGTCACCGTTGTGTCCGCGGTGCCGCCGGTCCCGAGGGATCGTCGGCTGCCTGCCGCGGAGCCTTACAGACTATTCACAGTGACTCACGGCGCGCAATGGTTCGTCACCGATTGTTCACATCAGTGGAAGAAGTGGCGCTCGCTCGTGAAGTACATCGTGACGCCGACGGCCTTCGCCGCGGCGATGACCTCGTCGTCGCGGACGCTGCCACCGGGCTGCGCCACCGCACGGACACCGGCGTCGAGCAGCACCTGCAGGCCGTCGGCGAACGGGAAGAACGCATCCGACGCCGCGACACTGCCGGTCGCACGGTCACCGGCACGGTTCACCGCGAGGTGGCAGGAGTCGACCCGGTTGACCTGGCCCATGCCGACACCGACGCTCGCGCCCTGGTTCGCCAGCAGGATGGCGTTCGACTTCACCGAACGGCTCGCACGCCACGCGAAGGCCAGGTCGGCGAGGGTCTGCTCGTCGGCGGGCTCGCCGGCGACGAGGGTCCAGGTGGCCTGGTCGAAGCCCGTGAAGCGGTCGGCGTCCTGCACCAGGAAGCCGCCGGAGATCTGCTTGACCTCGCGGTCGGCGAGCGCGAAGTCGGCCGGGAGCGTGAGCAGACGGATGTTCTTCTTGCGCGACAGGATCTCGAGCGCCTCGGGGTCGAACGCGGGGGCGACGACGACCTCGGTGAAGATGTCCTTCACGGTCTCGGCCATGGCCACGGTGACCGGGCGGTTCGCGGCGATGACCCCGCCGAACGCCGAGAGCGGGTCGCAGGCGTGCGCGGCGGCGTGGGCCGAGGCGATCGGGTCGGCGGCGTCGGCCGGGGCGATCGCGATGCCGCACGGGTTGGCGTGCTTGATGATCGCGACGGCGGGCTCGTCGAAGTCGAAGGCCGCACGGACCGCTGCGTCGGCGTCGACGTAGTTGTTGTACGACATCTCCTTGCCGTGCAGCTGCGTCGCCTGTGCGATGCCGGTGCCGTCCGACGTCGTGTAGAGCGCCGCGGCCTGGTGGGCGTTCTCGCCGTAGCGCAGGGTCGCCGACAGCTCGGCCTCGACCGTCAGGTGCTCGTCGAACGCACCGGGGGTCCGGATGTCGCCGGCGGTCGTCGGGGCCGCAGCGGCGGTGACGACGTCGCTCGCGAAGTAGGACGCCACCGCGGTGTCGTAGGCGGCGGTGTGCGCGAAGGCCTGGGCGGCGAGGCGCTTCCGGAGCTCGAGCGTGGTTCCGCCGGCACGGACGGCCTCGACGACCTCGGGGTAGGACGCCGGGGAGACGACGATCGCCACGTTCGGGTGGTTCTTCGCCGAGGCACGGACCATCGCGGGGCCGCCGATGTCGACGTTCTCGACCACGGTCGCGGTGTCGGCACCCGACGCCACCGTCTCGACGAACGGGTAGAGGTTCACGACGACGAGCTCGAACGGCGCGATGTCGAGGTCGGCGAGCTGCTGCTCGTGCGACTCGAGCCGGAGGTCGGCGAGCAGGCCGGCGTGCACCGACGGGTGCAGCGTCTTCACGCGACCGTCGAGGGACTCGGGGAACCCGGTGACGCTCGCGACGTCGGTGACGGCGTACCCGGCGTCACGGATGGTCTGCGCGGTGGAGCCGGTCGACACGATCTCGACCCCGGAGTCGGCCAGTGCGCCGGCGAGCTCGAGCAGGCCGGACTTGTCGCTCACCGAGACGAGTGCACGTCGGACCGGGACCACGTCACGGTCGCGGTAGAGGCTGGGGTCGGCTGCGTGCACGCTCATGCGCTCGGGGTGCCCTTCAGGTCGGTGGTGCCGTTGGCGATGTCGAGGATGGTCTGGATGAGCAGGCGGCGCTCGACCGGCTTGATGCGGTCGTGCAGCGTCGACTCGGTGTCGCCCGGCAGCACCGGGATGCGCTCCTGCGCGAGGATCGGCCCCGTGTCGACGCCGTCGTCGACCGCGATGACGCTCGCACCGGTCTCGGTGACCCCGGCGGCCAGGGCGTCCCGCACGCCGTGGGCGCCGGGGAACTCGGGCAGGTACGCCGGGTGGGTGTTGATGATCCCCGGGGCGAACTCGGACACCACGGCCGGGGGCAGCAGGCGCATCAGGCCGGAGAGCACCAGCAGGTCGGGCGACCACGGGCGGATCTGCTCCGCCAGGGCCTGGCCCCACTCGGCGCGGGAGTCGTAGCGGGTGAACGGCACCGTGAAGGTCGGGATCGAGAACTCCTCGCCCAGGCCGAGACCCTCGGCATCACGGTCGGCACCGATGGCGACGACACGGGCGGGGTACTCGGCGTCGAAGGTCGCTTCGAGCAGGGCTCGGAGGTTCGACCCGGTACCGGAGATCAGGACGACCAGTTCGAGCACGGCACCAACCCTACCGGCAGGCACGCACGCGACGGGCGCTGTTACCGGTCGTCCTTCGGCTGCCGCCACCAGGGCAGCTCGTCCTCGGGGATCTGGTCGGTGACGTCCCACTTCGCCGGGCGGGACGGCTCCGCCGGCTTCGAGGCGGGCGCTCGGGTGTCGGGCGCGACGTCCACGCGGTCCGCCTCGGCCGTCTCGTCGACGTCGTCGCGGCCGGCCACGAACTCCTCGGTGCTCCACGGGAACGCCGGCTGGGCGTCGGTCGGCACCGGGGTGGGTGCGGGTGTGGACGCGGCTGCCTGGGCTGCGGGCCGCTCGGGGCTGGGCTGCTCCGGCTCGGCGTCGGAGCCGGTCACGCGGTCGCGGAGTGCACCGGCTCGTCCCCGGACCCCTTCGGCCGCACCGGCCAGGCGGTCGCGGAGGCCACCCAGGGCTGCTCGTCCGGCACCGCGGCGCTCCGGTTCGGGCTCAGCAGCCAGGCGGTCGGCGGCCACCGCATCGGTCTTCGCCCAGTCGGGGAGCTCGACGTCGTGGTCGGTGTCGCCGGCACGCGGTGCGACGGGCGCGGGTGCGGAGGCGGGTCGTGCGGGCGCGGAGGCGGGCTCGCTGCTGACCGGCTCGGTCACGTGTTCGGTCGTCGCACGGGGCCGTGCAGCGGTCGACCCGTCGTGGGACTCCTCGACCACGAAGCGGTGCACGTCGGTGGTGCGCCCGGCACCGGCCTGGTCGAGCGCGGCGAGCAGGGACCCCTCGCCGACGTCGGCCCCGGCGCGCGCCGTGTCGGGGGCATCGTCGGGTTCGTCGGCCTCGGTCCAGCGCTCTCGCGTCCATCCGCGGTCCGGCAGCCGGACCAGGTCACTGCCCGCGGCGAGCGCGATGATCGCCGGCAGGCCGATCTCGAGTGCGGCGAACCCGCCGACCGCGAGGGCGTGCGGACCGACGTCGGCCAGGCGGCCGGGGCCGAACGAACCGGAGGACACCCAGGCGATGAGCCCCGTGAGCACCCCGGCCACGAGTCCCGCGACGACACCGCCGAGCGCACGGTGCAGCGCGGAGTCGGCGGCGCCCAGGGCCCGCACCAACCGCGGCCGCATCGAGCCTCCGATCGCGAACCCGGCGATGACCGGCACGAGGATCCAGACGAGCCCGAACGTGTGACCAGAGGTCGGCAGCGCGCCGAAGACCGGCAGGCCCGGGATCGGGCCCAGGGTCGTGGCGATCGGGGACACGCTCGACCCGGTGCCGATCGCGAACCCGGGGCCGATCAGCCACGAGGTGGCCCACCCGACGAAGTCCGGCAGGAACGCGAGCTGCCCGACGGTGAGTGCGACGCCGCCGATGACCCCGGCGTGCGACTGCTCGTACAGGGTGATGACCTCGGCGAACGAGGTGAAGAGGAGCAGGCCGACCAGCACCGCGGCAACCCCGACGACCACGGCGGTCGCGGCGGTCCCGGCGCGCAGGCCGAACCCGGTCACGGTCCGCCAGACGGCGGGGATGCGGTCGACCAGGTCGATGACCCGCTGGGTGCCGGCATCGGCGGGCAGGTCACGCCGACGACGACAGACCTCGGAGGCGGCGAGTGCGGGGACCCCGAACCAGAGCGCCGGCAGCACCACGGCCTGCCAGAGCGTGGGGCGGGTGGCAGCCGAGGTCGACGACAGTGCGACGGCCAGACCGAGGAGCGCGACGACTGCGGTCCCGACCAGCAGCCCGGTGGTGCGGTGTTCGGTCTCCGCGAACCGACGCCCGGCGCGTGCGCCGAGCCAGGCCGTCACGACCGCGAACCCGAGGGCTGCCAGGGTCACGTGGATGGGGTCGACTGCGCCGCTGACCCCGGTGCTCTTGGCGAGTGCGGACCCGAGCAGGAACGAGACGTCGACGCCGTGCCCGACGAGCCAGACGCTGCCGGTGGCCTTCCAGAACACGTCCCAGTCGACCTGCAGACCGTACTCGAACCCCCAAAGCAGCGTCAGGGGCACGAGGGCGATCCCGATGCCGACGCCGACCGTCACGACCGCCTCGATCGCGGCGAGCAGAGCGGTTCCCAGGCGGTTCATCGCAGCGAGGATACGTGCCCCTCGCGCGGCCGCCCCGGAGCCGCGCGGCTGCCGACGCAAAACACCGGTGTTCGCAGGACGAACACGCGCAGGACGCGGTTCAACCGACGAACACCGGTGTTTTGCGGAACGGGCTGGCCGCTAGCGAGCGGCGACGACCTCGCGCAGCAGCGCGGCGGTCTCGGACGGTGTCTTGCCGACCTTGACGCCGGCGGCCTCGAGCGCCTGCTTCTTCGCCTCGGCGGTCCCGGCCGAACCGGACACGATCGCGCCGGCGTGGCCCATCGTCTTGCCCTCGGGAGCGGTGAAGCCCGCGACGTAGCCGACGACCGGCTTCGTGACGTGCGCCTTGATGAACTCGGCCGCACGCTCTTCGGCGTCGCCACCGATCTCACCGATCATCACGATGGCCTCGGTCTCGGGGTCGGCCTCGAACGCGGCGAGCGCGTCGATGTGCGTGGTGCCGATGACCGGGTCGCCGCCGATGCCGATGGCGGTCGAGAAGCCCAGGTCGCGGAGCTCGTACATCATCTGGTAGGTCAGGGTGCCGGACTTCGAGACGAGCCCGATCGGGCCCTTGCCGGTGATCGTCGCCGGGGTGATGCCGACGAGGGACTCCCCCGGGGTGATGATGCCGGGGCAGTTCGGCCCGATGATCCGGGTCGTGCCGCCCTTCGCCTTTGCGTGCGCCCAGAACTCGGCCGAGTCCTGTACGGGGATGCCCTCGGTGATGACGACGACGAGCGGGATCTCGGCGTCGATGGCTTCCATGACCGCGTCCTTCGCGAACGCCGGCGGGACGAAGACGATCGAGACGTCGGCACCGGTGGTGTCGATGGCCTCGCGCACCGAGCCGAAGACCGGCAGCGACACGTCGCCGTGGGTGACGGTGGTGCCGGCCTTGCGGGCGTTCACGCCGCCGACGACGTTCGTGCCGGCCTTGAGCATCAGGGCGGTGTGCTTCGTGCCCTCGCCACCGGTGATGCCCTGGACGATGACCTTGGAGTCCTTGTTGAGGAAGATCGACATGGTCAGTCCCTTCAGGCCGCTGCGGCGGCGAGTTCGGCGGCCTTCTCGGCCGCATCGTCCATGGTCGCGGCGACGGTGACGAGCGGGTGCGCTGCCTCCGCCAGGATCCGACGACCCTCTTCCACGTTGTTGCCGTCGAGGCGCACGACGAGCGGCTTGGTGGCCGCGTCGCCGAGGATGCCGAGCGCGGCGACGATGCCGTTCGCGACGGCGTCGCACGCGGTGATGCCGCCGAAGACGTTCACGAAGACGCTCTTCACCTGCGGGTCGCCGAGGATGACGTCGAGGCCGTTGGCCATGACCTCGGCCGAGGCGCCGCCGCCGATGTCGAGGAAGTTGGCGGGCTTCACGCCGCCGTGGCGCTCACCGGCGTAGGCGACGACGTCGAGCGTCGACATGACGAGCCCCGCGCCGTTGCCGATGACGCCGACCTGGCCGTCGAGCTTGACGTAGTTCAGCCCGTGGGCCTTCGCCTTGGCCTCGAGCGGGTCCTCGCTGGCGGTGTCCTCGAGGTCCTTGTGGCCCTCGTGGCGGAAGTCGGCGTTCTCGTCGAGCGAGACCTTGCCGTCGAGTGCCAGGATCTGGCCGTCGCCGGTGCGGACGAGGGGGTTCACCTCGACGAGGGTCGCGTCCTCGCCCTTGTAGACGTCGTAGAGCTTGACGAAGACGTCGGCGACGGCGTCCTGCAGCTCCGACGGGAAGTTCGCCTGCCGAGCGATCTCGAGCGCGGCGGCCTTGTCGATGCCCGTCAGCGGGTCGACCTCGACCCGGGCGAGCGCCTCGGGCTTCTCGACGGCGAGCTGCTCGATCTCCATGCCACCCTCGACGCTGGTGAGCGAGAGGTAGGAGCGGTTGGCCCGGTCGAGCAGCACGGAGAAGTAGAACTCCTCGGCGATGTCGGCACCCTGGGCGACCATGACGCGCTGGACGGTGTGGCCCTTGATGTCGAGGCCGAGGATGGCCTGCGCGTGCTCGAACGCCTCGTCCGGGGTCTTCGCGACCTTCACGCCGCCGGCCTTGCCGCGACCGCCGACCTTCACCTGCGCCTTGACGACCACGACGCCACCGATCTTCTCGGCCGCCGCCTTCGCCTGCTCGGGGGTGTCGGCGATGATCCCCTGCAACACGGGGACGCCGTAGGACTCGAAGAGGTCCCTGGCCTGATACTCGAAAAGATCCACGCTGTTCTTCTTCCCGCACGGTTCGTGCGATCGGCATCGGTTTCCCGGTCGCGCACTCCACATCGAGGGTCGCTCGATGTCGAGACAACGGCCGCCACGCAGCCTAGCGCTGCTCGGTGGACGGCCGGTGCACGGATGCCAGGCCCGGGTCCGCTCCGACGCGCATGAGCCGCTGCGCGCACCGCTGGGACCGGCCCCAAGCTGGCGCTCGGCACTGTGGATCGGTGCACCCCGAACTCCGTACCCGCGCCACCGAGGTCTTCGGCTGGACGCTCCGCCCCGACCAGGAGTCGGTCATCGACGCCGTGCTCGACGGCCGCGACGCACTCGCGGTCATGCCCACCGGATCGGGGAAGTCCGCGATCTACCAGGTCGCCGGCCTCGGGCTGGACGGTCTGGTCGTGGTCGTCTCCCCGCTCGTCGCGCTGCAGGAGGACCAGGTCGTCGGGCTCGAGCACCATCCCGACGCACCCCGCGCCGTCGCGCTGAACGCCACGAAGAGGGCACGGGACGTCGCCGATGCGTGGGACGCCGTCGCAGCGGGCGAGGTCGGGTACGTGTTCCTGGCACCCGAACAGCTCGTGAAGGACGACGTGCTCGAGCGGCTCCGGGCTGCCGGCGTCGCGCTGGTCGCCGTCGACGAGGCGCACTGCATCTCGTCGTGGGGCCACGACTTCCGACCGGACTACCTGGCGCTCGGCGAGGTCGCGGAGCGCCTCGGCCGTCCGCCGGTGCTGGCGCTGACCGCGACCGGATCCGGTCCGGTGCGGGAGGACGTCGTCCAGCGGCTCGGCATGCGCGACCCGTTCGTGCTCGCCTCGGGCTTCGACCGCCCCGGCATCCGGCTCGAGGTCGTCCGGCACGCCGAGGACGCCGAGAAGCGGGCGGCGGTGGTCGACCAGGTCGCCGAGCGCGACGGGCCGACCGTGGTCTACGTCGCCACCCGAGCAGCCACGACGGAGTACGCCGACGCCCTCGCTGCCCGTGGTCGTCGCGCCCAGCCCTACCACGCGGGGATGCGGGTGTCGGAACGCGAGGCCGTCCACACCGGGTTCCTGGACGGCGACGTCGACGTGGTGGTCGCGACGAGCGCGTTCGGCATGGGCATCGACAAGCCCGACGTCCGGTACGTCGTGCACGCCGACGTCCCCGAGTCGATCGATGCCTACTACCAGGAGATCGGGCGGGCGGGGCGTGACGCCGAACCCGCCGGCGCCACCCTGCACTACCGCGCCGAGGACTTCGGCCTGCGCACCTTCTTCGCGTCGGGGTCGCCGCGGCCCGCCTCGGTCCGGGCCGTGTTCGACGCGGTGCCGGCCAGGGGCTCGATCGCCCGCTCCGCACTGGTCGAGGCCTCCGGCCTGTCGGCGCGCACCGCCGGTCGTGCCCTCAACGCCCTGGTCGACGCCGGCGCCCTGCGCGACGACGTCGACGGGGTGGCCCGGGTGCCGGACGGCCCGCAGGACGCGGACCACGCGGCCCGTGCCACCGCCGACCGGGCGGCGGAACGGGAACGGGTCGAGGAGTCCCGGATCGCGATGATGCGCCAGCTCGCCGAGACGACCGGGTGCCGGCGGCAGTTCCTGCTCGGCTACTTCGGCGACGAGCTGCCGGAGCCGTGCGGCAACTGCGACACCTGTTCGTCGGGCACCGCGCGTGAGGCCGCCGCGCACGTGGCCGACGGCTCCAACGACGATGCCTGGCCGCCGGATGCCCGCGTCGAACACGCCGCATGGGGTACCGGCGTCGTGATGAGCACCGAAGAGGACCGCATCACCGTGTTCTTCGAGTCCGCCGGCTACCGCACCCTCGCACTCGCCGACGTCGAGGAACGCGACCTGCTCGAACGCGTCTGACCGGACGCCGACCCGGGCGGGGAAGGCGCGGTCGCTCGACCACCCGTCGGCGACCGCGCTCCACTCCCCCGAGCATCGGCGATGCTGCCGGGACGGTGTGACCGGAAGGTGACGCCCGGGTGAACACGACACGAAACCGGACACCCGCCAAGCGCGGACGGGTAGGCAGGAACCCCCCAACGGAAAGGAACCACCATGAGCGACCCCGGCATCAGCCCCGTCGACGGCTTCGACGCACAGCAGCGCCGTGACGACGACATCGACCGCGAGCACGTCGGCCCGTACGAGGTGGACGAGGCCGAGGAGTCCCTCCAGACGGTGACCAACGACGCGGTCGCCGGTGAGACGGTGGAGCCGCAGCCCGGTGACGGCTCCGACGACGGCCCGACCGGCGGGTCCCCGCGCGAGGGTTCGCCCGACCTGTGGGAGCACGAGAACGAGCAGGACGAGGACCGCGCCGACCTCGGCAACGACCTCGGCACGAAGCCGCTCTGACCGCCGAGCAACCGCTCTGCCCCGGCTCCTCCGGAACACGGCTCGGTAGCATCGGGCCGTGTTCCGACGAGTCCGTGCCAGCGTCCGCAGCCTGCCCTCGGCAGCGCGGCTGCTGGCGGTCGCGGTGATGCTGCTGGTCGCCGCATCGGCGCACCTCGCCGCCCGCTCGGAACCCGGTGGCCGCTGGGTCCCGCTCCTCGTCGTCGGCGTCGTCGGTGCGGTCGTCACCGGATCACCGACCCGCCTCTGGCCACTCCCCGCGATCTGGCTCGTCGCGACGGTCCTCGCCCTGACCGGTGACGCACCCGTCGACGCCTCGTCCGCACTGGTCGCCCTGGTCGTCGGCGCCGTCGCGCTCCTGGCGGCGATCGCCGCGGACCTGTGGCCCGTCCTGCAGGCGCGACGCCGACGGGGTGCGGCGTGACCACCCCACGGCCTGGAGGCGCGACACACGACCCGCACCGTGCCTCCCGTCCGCCTGCTGGTCGCGTCCACGACCGTCACCTGCGTCGGTTCCTCGCCGACAGCACCCCCGTGGCCGCGGGCGGCCGCGCCATCCTGCTGCAGATCGCCGACCCGGTCGTCGCGGCCGGTGTCCGGCGGCACTCGGACTTCGCCCGGCGACCCCAGCAGCGGCTCGCCCACACCCTGATGTTCGTCTACGCCGTCGTCATCGGCACCGACACCGACTCGGCGACCGCAGCGGGCTTCGTCAACCGTCCGCACCGGCCCGTCGCCGGCGCCGACGACGTCGACCGGCAGCTCTGGGTGGCCGCGACCCTGTTCGACTCCGCCCGCCGGGCGCACGACCTGTTCGGCACACGCGTCTCCCCGGCCCGAGCCGAGCAGGTCCTCGCCGCCTACGCCCCGATCGCGACCGCGCTGCGGGTGCCGCCGGAGCGTTGGCCGACCTCGGTGGCGGCGTTCGACCGGTACTGGCAGCGGACACTGGAGGGGCTCGAGGTCACCGACGACGCCCGTGGGGTCGTCCGTGACCTGCTGCACCCGCGGTTCGCGCCGCTGTGGGTGCGGGCGGCGATGCCCCTCGTCCGCATCGTGACCGTGGGGATGCTGCCGGAACGGGTGCGCACGGCGTACGGCT
The DNA here is from genome assembly GCF_003234605.2 of Curtobacterium sp. MCPF17_021. Lineage (NCBI taxonomy): Bacteria > Bacillati > Actinomycetota > Actinomycetes > Micrococcales > Microbacteriaceae > Curtobacterium > Curtobacterium sp. MCPF17_021. Next base: position 3,488,668 of record NZ_CP126252.1, read on the forward strand.
TCGCGTGGGGGCCGCGGGAGGAACGGCGCTTCCGGCGCACCGTCCGGGTGGTGGCCGGGGTGCGGGCGCTGGTGCCGGGGGCCCTGCTGCGGCTGCCGGGGCCGCTGCTGCTGCGGGCGATGCGGCGGACCGCTGCGCGACACGCCACGGTACGGTAGCGGGCATGTCGGTCGACCACTTCGCCATCACGGTCCCGCGGTCCTGGTTCGAGCTCCCGGTCGAACCGGAACGCCGCGACGACCGGATCAGCGCCCTCGTGCAGGAACGCATCGAGGACCACCGGGAACTGTGGGACCACCGCACCGAGATCGTCCGGGTGCTCCGCCGGTTCGCCCGCTCGGCGTGGGACAGCGGCGCGCGGTACTGCGCCGCGTTCGCCGAGCCGAGCGAGGACGGCATCGTCTCCGGTGCCCTCACCGTGACGGTCCTGCCCGCGCCCGAGGCCGGCGGCGACCCGCTCGCCGCGCTCACCGACCACGTCGCCGCACTCGGCGGTGACGACGACGGCATGCACGTCGACGTGCACGAGGTCCCTCGCGTCGGCCGGGTGCCGCGCGTCTGGGGCGTCTCGACGGTGCAGGCACCGGACGGCCGCGGGTCGTTCGACGTCGTGCTCATGCAGACGTTCGTGCCGGCCGGCGACCAGGTCGCCCTGGTCAGCGTCTCGTCGCCCGCGACCGACCTGGCCGAGCCCCTGTACGAACTGTTCGAGACCGTGACCGACACCTTCGAGCTCATCGACTCCGCCGCGGTCGGCAGCGAGGCGTCCTGATGCGCCTCTGGCCGTTCCGGAAGAAGCGCAAGGTCGTCGAACCCGTCGTCGAACGGGTCGGCGAGCGTGACCTGGCACAGATGGCGCAGCGCGGCGAGCTCGCCCGGTCGGTCACCACACCGCCCCCGGCTCCGCGTGCGAGTGCCGACCGGGTCCGGGCGACCGTGGCGCAGATGCCCGGCCGACCGCTCGGCTCGTCCGGCGGCACCACCGCCCGTCGTGACGCCGCCCCCGCCCGCCAGACGGCGGCTGCCGTGCTCGTCCTCGACGGCACCCAGCGGGTGACCGTGTCGGGTGGAGGGCTGATCGGCCGTGACCCCGCGAGCGCCCACCCGGACGGCGGACACGCCCACATGATCGCCCTGGAGGACCCGGAGCGGCTGCTCAGCCGCACCCACCTGGAGTTCGGGTTCGGCGCCGAGGGCTCCCTCTGGGTGCTCGACACCGCTTCGGCGAACGGCGTCGAGCTGCAGCGCCCGGGGTTCCCCGCGGCGATGCTCGTGCCGTCCCAACGCACGACCGTGCAGCCCGGCGACACCGTGGTGTTCGGCGGGCACACGCTCCGCGCCGAACCCGCCGTCGGACTCGTCAGCGAGACGCCGCTGGGCTGAGCAGGCCCCGGACCGGGCCGGCTCCGGGGTGCGCAGGCTGCGGGCTGCGACCCCGCGGCCGACGCCCCCGCGGCCGGCGCCCCGCGGCCGGCGCTAGTCGCCCGCCGGTACCTGCACGAGTCGGAGCGCCTGGTCGGCGTCGTTCAGCAGCGCCCGACCCGCGACGCGGTCCTGGGTGACGAGGCTCTTCGACAGCTTCGTGCCGATCAGGTCGCCGTCGACGGTGCTGAGCGGCGCGAGCAGCATGCCCCGACGCGCCTTCTTCGCGTCGACCTGCCAGCCGCGGAACCCACTCGCCACGCCCTCGACGTCACCGGCCAGGACGAGCCCGACCGAACGACCCCGGTCGGAGTCCATGATCGCCCGGAACACCGGTTCGGCCGGCGACTCCTTCAGGGCCTCGGCGTCGTCGACCAGCACGAGCGTGAAGCCGTCCGAGCCGGTGTCGATCGCGGCGGACAGCCCCTCGGCCCCGATGGCGCCGTCGGTCACGACCGTGACGCGAGGGGCTCCGTCGAGTGCTCGGAGCGGGGACTCCCGCGGTGTCACCGCGACGACCGACCCACCCGCCGACAGCACGTGGCGGGCCATCGCGACGAGCGCGGTGCTCTTGCCCGAGCGGGGGCTGCCGCCGACGATGAAGACCGGGGTGTCCTGCACGAAGTCGTGCGTGAACAGCCGGAGCTCGTCGCCGCCGACGCCGAGTGCGACCCGGCCCACCGATGCCTCGGCCGACGGCAGGTACCGCACGGCGTCCGCGAAGGTGATGGAGCGCGGGAGCACGTCGATGCGGAACGGCTTCGGGGCGTCGGCCGGCACGTGCGCACGGACCTCGTCACCGATGCCCCGGAGCGCGGCGGCCTGGTCGCGGCCCCCGAGTCCGCCGGGCAGCACGGCGACCTGGGTCTCCGTCGCCGTGGCGTTGCGGAACCCGCGCCCGGGTGGGATCGACTCCGGCAGCTTCTTGCCGTTGATGCCCTCGTAGTTGTAGTCGCCACGGTCGGCCAGGGCGAGCAGCAGCTTCCGCTCCACCTGGCTCGACATCCGGCCGGACGTCAGGGTGCGGTCGCCGGAGACGACCAGGTGCACGCCGACGCCGACGCCCTCGCGCAGCAGGGTCTGGACGGCGTCGTGCAGCGCACCGTTCTCGGCGTCCGCCAGGGTCGCCATGAAGCTCTCCCACTGGTCGAGGAACACGACGATGTGCGGCATCGGCACGGTGCCCGCGTCGGTCCGCTGCTCGGCGATCGACGAGTACCCGCCGGCGGCGAAGGCGGCCTGGCGCTCCTGCACGGTGCGGAGCAGGATGCCGAGCAGCCGCGAGACCCGGTCGGGTTCGTGCCGCTGCACCACGGCACCGCAGTGCGGCAGCGCCCCGAGGGCCAGCAGCGCACCGTTGCCGCAGTCGATCCCGTACATGTGCACGTCGCCGACGCCGAGCCGCAGGGCCATCGCGCCGGCCAGCGTGCGGAGCGTCTGGCTGCGGCCGGAGCGCGGCGAGCCGATGACGAACAGGTGACCGTCCGCGTCGAGGTCGAACACCGCCGGGCGCTGCCGCTGGTCACCCGGGTGGTCCTCGACGCCCCAGGCGACCGCCAGGGGTGCCAGGTCACCGGTGCCGGTCGCCTCGACGTCGTCGAGCCCGACGACCTCGCCGAGCGGCGGCAACCAGGGCTTCCGCTGCTCGGGGGTGCCGAGGGCGCGGGTGGCGTCGTCGATCGACGCGACGAGGACGCTCAGGTCGGTGACCTCCACGTCGCTGGCCGCGGCCTCGACGGCGGCCGGGCGGGGGGCTGGATCGCTGTACGAGGCGAAGGTGAGCTCGCGGACCAGGGCGGGGCGGGCCTCCTGGTCGTCCGAGCCGGGCCGGCGCCCACCCACACGACCGGACTGGAACGGCAGCAGCGAGGCAGCGCCGAGCCGCACGTAGGCGCGTCCCGGGGTCGACTTCGCGATCCGCGCGGCGTCGTTCGCGCCGATGACGTCCTGGCTCTCCGACTGGTCGGTGACGCGCAGCGCGATCCGGAGGTTCGTGTTCGCGCGGATCTCGGGCGACACGACACCGCCCGGTCGCTGCGTGGCGAGGATCAGGTGGATGCCGAGCGAACGACCGCGCTGGGCGATGTTCACCAGGCCCTTGACGAAGTCGGGCAGCTCGCGGGCGAGCGAGGCGAACTCGTCGATGACGATGAGCAGCCGCGGCAGGCTCGGGATCGTGTCCCCGTTCGCCGCGCGCTTGGCCTGCAGGTCCTGGTAGTCCTCCAGGTCCTTCGCACCGACCTCAGCCAGGGCGTGCTCGCGGGTGCGCAGCTCAGCGCCGAGCGACTCGAGCGCGCGCTCGACCTGGTGCGTGTCGAGGTCGGTGACCATGCCGACCGTGTGCGGCAGGTCCACGCAGTCCTTGAAGGCCGCGCCGCCCTTGTAGTCGACGAGCACGAAGTTCATCTCGTCCGGCCGGTTCGCCACGGCGAGGGACGCCACGATCGTCTGCAGCAGCTCCGACTTGCCGGAACCGGTGGTCCCGGCGACCAAGCCGTGCGGACCGTCGTTCCGCAGGTCGATCGCGAACGGCCCGTCGATCGACGCCCCCACCACGGCGGTGGTGCTGCGGCCGCCGAGCAGCCAGCGTGCCTGCACGGCCTCGGACGTCGGCGGTTCGAGCTGGAGCACGTCCAGCAGTCGGGCGGACGACGGGATGGCGCCGTCCTGCACGTCCGGGCTGGCGTCGACGATCGGGGACAGCGACCGGGCGACCCACTCGAGCCAGTCCTGGTCGACCAGGTCGGGGCGTCCGTCGTCGATGCGCTCACTGCGCTGCTGGGTGACCCGCACCCGGTCGTCGCGGACGACCACCACGGCGTCGCACTCCTCGGGCAGGAGCCGCTCGTCCAGGTCGAGGCAGATGCTGAACACCCCGACCGACGGCCCCTCCTTGAGCACCTGCACGAGCGAGGGCATCGCGCGGAGCCGGCGCGCGCCGTCCATCACGACGACGATCTCGTCGGCCGGCGGGGTCTTCTTGCCGATCCCGGCTTCCTTGCGGGCGTCGATGATCGCGGCGAGCTCGGCGATCGCCCGCGCGGTCGACGCGGCGTTCGAGGCGATGCTCGTCATCGGCTGGTCCGCACCGTCGCGGCGGACGTGCGGCAGCCAGGACATCCACTCCCACAGCGACGTGCGTGTGGTGTCGGTGAGCAGCGTGAAGGTGACGTCCTTCGGGCTCTGCAGCGTCGCGAGCTGCGCGACCACCCAGTTCGCGAGTCGTCGGGCGTCGTCGTCCGGACCGGCGATGCCGATCACGCCGCGCTCGGCCAGGCGGATGCGCACCGGCACGTCCGTCGCGTCCCACGCGACGGTCCGCTTGTGGGACAGCTGCTCCGGGTCTTCGATGGTGACCTCGGAGCGCTGCGTCGCCGTGCCGACGCGGACCAGCAGGTGGTCCGGGTCCGTCCGGCGTCGCTCCCACAGGCGCGGCAGGGGCGTGACCGCCGTCTCGTAGACGGCGGCGGGGTCCGGCGCGCTCGCGATCCAGCGTGCACGTTCGGACTGGAGGCTCTCGGTCGCGTCCGCCTCGATCCGCGCCTTGGTGTCCTCGTACTCCACGACGCGTTGCCGGTACGTCTTCTTGCCCTGCCGGCGGCCCTGGAGGCCCGTGATGATCATCAGGATCGGCGACAGCAGGGCGATGAGCAGGTAGATCCAGCGCCCGGTGGTCGACACGAACATGACCGCCATGCCCATCGGCGCCAGCGCCATCAGGATGGGCAGTGCACGGGCCGGCGGCTCGGTCGGCGGCGGGGGCAGCTGGTAGCGGGTGTGCTCGTCCGGCGGCAGGATGCGCGGCGGCCGGTTGTACTCGAGCGACATGCCGTCGTCCGCCAGGGACAGGTGGGCACCGCGGTTCGCGGCACGGCCGAAGCCGAGCAGGACCCCGCCGACCGCGAGCTGTGCCGTCTCGGGCCAGTCGGTCTCCTCGGTGACCGGCTCGCCGTCCAGCAGCGCGCCGGAGAAGCCGTTCGCCGGGCGCACCTTCGCGCCGTCGGCGGTCACCGTGACGAGCAGGGCGATCTCCGGCACCGTGTCGGACCCCGACGCCTCGGCCTCGACCTCGTCCGTGGTGCTCACCGGCACCCGCACGTGCGCGGACGGTGCCGTGCCGATCGTCACCGTGCCGGTGCTCACCCGCACGATCGTCCCCGCGTGCAGCCCGGACACGATCCGGACCTCGGCGTCGGTCAGCGGGCGGAGCGGCGGCGGCGGCACCTGCTCGAGGCTCCGGCGCACCACCACGCCTTCGCGGACGCCCGACTCGGCGACCGACGCCGAGAGGTCGAGCGGCTGCTCGCCGACGAAGTACACCGGGGTCCGGCCGGAGGCGACGACGTCCGTGGCGATGAGGCGCTCGGCCTCGGCCACCAGCTCGCGCACCGCCCGGGAGTCGTCGCCGTCGACGTAGACGTTCGCGGTCTGGCCGCTCTCGCGGTCGACCATCGTGAACGTGAAGGTCATGGCATTCCCCCGTAGCGTTGACTTCGTGTCGCAGGACGATGGTAGTGTCCCCTGCAACACGCCCCGTTGGGGGGACAAACGAAACTCCGGGGAAAGGGAGTCACACCGTGGCGAACATCAACGTCTCGTACGCAGACCTCGAGGCAGCAGCCTCCGACCTCAAGGCGGGCCAGGCAGACATCGAAGACCGTCTGTCGGCACTGCAGCGCAAGATCCAGCAGCTCATCTCGGACGGCTACGTCACCGACAAGTCGTCGGTCGCGTTCGGCGAGTCCTACGACGAGTTCAACCGTGGCGTGACCCAGACGGTCCAGGGGCTCGAAGGCCTCTCCACGTTCCTCTCCAAGGCCTCGCAGACCCTGTCCGAGACGGACGAGTCGCTGGCCTCCGGCCTCAAGGGCTGACACCGTCGTCGACCCCGTGCCCCGCGATCGCGTGGGGCACGGGGTCGACGCGGTTCCTGTGGCGCCGTCCTGACGGCGCCGGTTCGTGATCGGGGAGGGATTGTTCCGTGGCAGGCAAACTGCTGGTTGACCTGATGGGGCTCGGGGAGCTCCAGCACGACCTGACGACCGTGCACAGCACGCTCGAGCAGGCGCACAAGCGTGTCGACGCGTCCGACGACGAGATCGGTTCGGGGACGGTGCAGAACGCTCTGCACGACTTCGACCACCGCTGGGGCGACAAGCGGGACAAGATCAGCGAGTCGACGAAGGCGTTGGCGGACATGCTGAGCTCGTCCATCGAGACCTACACCGAGACCGACGAGCAGCTGGCACAGGCCCTGCAGGTCAACGACGAGAACGGCGGCGGCGGACCCGCTGCCTCGAGGGCGCAGTAGTCGTGGGGCGGCCGTCGGGGTGGGACGTTGTCGATCAGGGTGATGATCCGGTCAAGGGTGATCCGTCGACGTTGCGGATGATGGCGCGGGAGTACCAGCGCATCTCCGACGCGGCCGATGACGCCTCGACCCGGTTGCAGTCGGTGAAGGGGTCCGGGTGGCTGACCGACTGGGAGGGTGAGGCCGCTGATGTGTTCGTCGACGCGATCGAGGACACCCCGTCGGACCTGACCAAGCTCGTCGATTCGTACGAACTCGCCGCGACGGCGTTGTCGGGGTGGGCGGACTCGGTCGATGACACCCAGTACCGGGCTGATGGTGCGTTGGCGGATGCGAAGGACGCCACCGGGGACCTCGCCGCGGCGCAGGACCGGTTGGCGGATGCGCAGTCGACGTTGTCGCACTACGAGTCCGCGTCGAAGGACCTGTCGAAGGTTGCGGACAAGTACCCGGCAGGTTCCGACGTGCCGGACGGGGTGGATGTTCCCTCGCCGGCACAGTTGCGGGCAGCGTCCGACAACGCGTCCGTCGCGCAGGGGGCGGTGTCGTCGGCGCAGGGGGACATCTCGGCGGCGCAGTCGCGGATCGATGCGGCGAAGCGGCTCGTGGCGGATGCGAAGGGTGATTGGCAGGACGCGGAGCAGCGGACCGCGACGAAGATCGGTGAAGCTGCGGACGCGGGCCTCGGGAAGCAGTCCACGTGGGACAAGATCTTCGGGTCCGAGGCGTGGGAGACCATCGTGTCGGTGGCGAAGGTCGTCGTGGCGGTGGGTGGGATCATCGCGATGATCATCCCGGGGCCGTGGACGTTGATCATCGCGGCGATCGCGCTCGTGGTGTTGGCGGACACGTTGTACAAGATGAGCAAGGGCGAAGCCGACGGGTGGGACCTCGCGTTCTCCCTGCTCGACTGCGTCCCCGCCGGCGGCGCGGTCGCCGCTGCAGCTCGAACCGCGCGTCTTGCTGAGGGAGCAACCAAGCTCGCAGCACTCTCCAACACTGCTGCGCGCGTCGTTGGAGTGGGGCAACGAGCGATCACGGGCGTCCGAGGTCTGAGCACGGCGCTCAAGACCAAGGCATCCGTCGTGATCGAGAAAATGACCCAGGCGTTCCGGAGGGGCGAGCGCGAGCGTGCGTCAGTCCAGGAGATGGGTCACTCCTACTTCGACGCAGCGAGCTATCACTCCTACTACGAAGCCGGCGACAGCACAATCGGCGCTCCCGGCAGGCCCTTCTTCCTCATGCCGGAAGAGGACGCTCTGCAGTACGTGCACAACCCCATCGATGCAATGGTGCAGACAGGCTTGGCCCCCTCTGTACGCCAGGCTGTGATGCACAATGAGCCCGTGTACGGGATTCGGTTCCCTTTGGAAGGAACCTCCCCCCGGCTCCCTTCAGCAGCGGATGCTGCTGGGAACCTCAACTACACGCCCGGGGGGCACACCGCCGTAGCGTTCGAGGAAGGGCACATGATCAACGAGACACGCGAGTTCGTGATCGACGGTGGTCGCCCAGTTCCGGCAGGGTCTGAGGTGTTCCAGCTCATGGACAACGGAGAACGAATGGTGGTCCGCCGCTTTGGATGAAGCTGCCCAGGTAGAACCCCGCAACCGGTTGGAACAGCTGATCCTTGAGGGACGGGCCGGGCGAGCGGACCAGTTTGTCGTGGCGGACGCGGTATGGAACACGCCGATTGCGGTGTCGTCAGCGACTCCCGCCAAGGGTTTCGAGGATCTCGCACCCGTGCTGTTCGACCGTGACGGAACCCCGATGGTGGCGGCGTTCTCCGATCCAAGCCGGATCGGTGAGGTCGGGGAGAAGGCCGGCTACTTCTTGCTCATGACGGGCGGGGAGCTTTTCCGCCGACTGCGCCCCGAGTTCGGCGTCGTCCTGAATCCTCGGACGTTCGAACTCGGCATGGAATTCCTGCCTACCTCCATTGCTGACTACATCCGGCGGCTGGGTTGAGGCCAGCGGCCGGACTCATCGAGCCAGGGTGCTCCGTCTGCACCGCGGCGACGCAACGTCACGGCCGCGTCGAACTCTCCATCGGGGTGAGTCGGGCGCAGCAGAGTGAGTACTTCCGCTGCGTGGCTTGCGATACCTACTGGAGCCTGTACGACCGATCACTCGTCGTCGTTGGGGAAGAAGACATCCCTGACGACCTCCAGACATCCTGGCGCGATGACGACGGTAACCTCCGCGAAGCACCGCTCCCGCCTTACGTTCCTTTCGCGCGACACGCCGAACTACCTGCGGCGATCACCACCAGTACCCCGGTCCATGTCAAGAACTCGGGCGGCACTACCGATCTCCCCTTCACGCACGACCTCGTCCGCGAGATCCCGGCCGGACCACTTGCGTCCCGGATCGCCCTCTGCCTAGTACTTGCTCGCTTGGCGGATGTCTTGTCTTCCCCCAGCGATACTGCCCAGGTGCCGCGGACCTTCCAGCGAGTCGAGTACGTCGACACTCTTGGTCACCTGCATGTTGGATACGGGGCTCGTCTGGATGGGAGAGCTCGATTCGAAGACGTTGCGCCGCGAGTTCGCTTCCCGACGTTCGGGCGGAACGTTTACTCCGCGACACCTCGCAATCATGTGAGCGACCCCGATTCCGGAATGCTGGTGAGAATCGGGCCAGGGGCCGACCTCGATCTCCCCGGAAGCCCGTTCAACGCCCTGCTCCTGAGCGGCGAATCGTGACCGCAAGTCCCGTTGCTGATGCCGATGCCGATGCGCATCGATACCCATCGTGCACCGCCACGCGCGACAGCAGGTCCTCGACCGATCGCGGGGAGTGCCAGATGATCCGCGAGTGCCTGCCGAACGTGCTCGTGGTGGGGCATGCCGTGAATCGAGAGTTCGCCGACGACGGACGACTGGTCGTCGACATTGTGCTCAGCCGAGCACGACCCCAGGAGGCGCGCTCGTGCACCCGGGCATCCCCTTCGTCCATGCCCTGCGGCTCGGTGAGTGACATGACGACCTACGAATTGTCGGAGTCGATGCAAAGCGAAACGCGCCCGTTCTACACGGATCACTGATCTTGGAACGTATCCCCGCGGTAGCTGTCCCCGACACGCTCCACCTCGCAGTGGACTCAAGCGGCGAGCGCGTCACCGAACCGTACGACCGGGGCGTCATGGTGGAGTTCGCCTACTCCATTGCAGGCGATCGGCCCGCTGGGCGGGGCACGTCCACTCGGCAGGTGAGCCGTCAATCACTCATCGACGATGAGACCAGCGGTCGGTACATCGTCCAAGTCGACGCAGCAGCAGATCGTTTCGAGGGGCTCCCAGTCGTGGACAGACCCGTTCGTCATCATGGGCTCCTGCCGATCCCGACCCGCGCAGTTCATGCACTGCCGATCACAGCGATCCAGGGGATCTGGGCCGAGATCGTCCGCGACACGGCACGACCGCAGTCGGCCTGGCGGTTGTTCGAATCTGCTTCCCGTCCGACGCTGAACCTGGTGATCGACCGCGATCCTGCCGAGTGGCGGGCGCGGGCGACCACGGCGCTGGGGCAGAGGCCACACCCGGAGATAACGGTCGTCGAGGACCTCGACGAAGTTCCGCGAATCTGGCGCAATGCCGCCCGTCATCTCCTGGCCGCCGAGGTGAGCGCTTGACGCCCTCCACATTCGACCGCCGACGACGCGCAGGCTGGAAACGAGTTGTCGATCTCGGTTTGTGGGTGCTCGGGACGGAAGACGGTGTGCGCGCCGTGGCCTCGCTGCGGCTCGGTGCGTGACATGACGACCTACGAACGAACCGCTCACAGGAACGGCACGAGCGCGCCAGCGACCGTGATCGTCGAGATGGACCTGACGAACCCCGACCATCAGGTGCGCTACACCGTGACCGTGTTGCTGCTGGGCACAGAGCACACGGCCACGGCGTACGACGCCTTCGAGGCGCTGAGCCTGGTGCGCGAGGCGCTCGACGACGAGGGCTGGCTCCTGGGCGTGCAGGGGGCCCGCGTCGACGTGTGGCCGAGTGGGATGGCGCGACAGCAGGGCGGTGGCATGCGGGCGTACCGACTCCGCCGCGGTCGTCGGCCTCGGTTCAAGGACCTCGTCGATGTGTTCGCCCCGGCCGACGAACACCTCGGCACCGTGCAGGCGCAACGCGCGTTCGTCGAGGCGAAGTTCCCCGACGCCTGACCGGGTGCCGGCGACGACCGTCCGTGACTCCCTGAACGCCCAGCCCCTGCGAGCGGTTGGGTGGGTACATGTCCTCTGCCCCGCTCTCCGGTGACGACTCCCTGCACCTGCCCGAGTTCGACAACCCGCCAGCGTCTCCGCTCGACCTCGCTCGCGAGTGGCTGTCCGCGGCGAAGGACCGGGAGGTCTCCGAGCCGCTCTCGATGACCCTCGCCACGGCCGGTGCCGACGGCCGCGTGTCCGCTCGCACCGTCGACGTGAAGCGAATTGCGACCAACGGACTGGTCTTCGGGACGTCGGAGGACAGCCCGAAGGGCCGGCAGCTCGCCGAGAACCCGCACGCAGCCCTGCAGGCGTACTGGCGCGAGACGATGCAGCAGCTCCGGTTCGAGGGCCACGTCGTCCGGCTGTCGGACGCCGAGTCCGACGCCCTGTTCGCGGACCGCTCCCCGAAGTCACGCGCCGCGACGGCCATCGCCGATCAGTCCGCCGTGCTCGAGCCCCGCACCCTGCAGGACCTGATCGACGACGCGAACGACCTGCTCGACGACTCCGGCGACGACGTCCCCCGGCCGGCACGGTGGGTTGCCTGGCGTCTCGAGCCCGACATCGTGGAGTTCTGGCACGGTAGCCGTGACCGGATGCACCGACGACTGCAGTACGCACTCGCCGAGGGCGCCTGGACGGCCACACGCCTCCAGCCCTGAGGCCGACGGTCGGCGTTCAGTCCCTGGACCACCACGCCGGCTGAGCGGGTTCGACTCGGACCGTGAGCGATCGAGCATCGTTCGATCGTTCCGCGATGACGAAGCGGCTCTCAGCGGGGTCGACGGTACCGATCCGCCACACCGGCCACGAGTGCGGCCCGAGTTTGGGATCGAACCACGGCGCGGGCCCGTTGTCGTCCTCGCGCAACGCGCGCCGGACGCTCTTCGGATCGAGCTCCGGAAATCCCCCGGCGCGCGCTGCCGCGATCATGCGCTCTGCTGCGGCATCGACGGCGGCGGACCGTTCCGCCCGTGGGTTCCGGGTGATCCAGTACGCAGCGAGGTACCCGATCACCACGAGGCCGATCGCCGCAAGGGTCACGACCCACGGTCCAGCGTCGGGATCGACCGTGAGGGCCCGCGCCCCCTACCGCCCGATCGGGTTCGCCATCGCCCCCGCCCGGATGAGCGACGCCGACTGGTCCGCCAGGTCCACCATCGACAGGGTGTTCCGCAGCTGCAACCGGTTCAGGCACGAGTGCTCGAACGTCGGCACCCGCAGGTCCAGGGGACGACGGCGGTCCGGGTGCGCGGCGGCGTGGGCGTCGATGCACTCCCCCACGACCTGCCAGAAGCGGGACTCCGGCAGCACCCCGTCGTCGTCGAGGATCGCGGCGACGAACCGCAGCACCCCGTCGAACACGTCGGTGAACACCGCGAGCGCGGCCTCGTCGTCGGACACCGGGTGCACGATCCGGTCGATGTCGGCGGGGACCGGGCGGTCGTCGTGCCGACCGAGCACCGCGGCCTCCTCGCCGATGTCCTTCATCACGGCCCGGACCACGACGCCGTCGCGCACGACGAGCACCAAGTTCTCGCCGTGCGGCATGAACACCAGGTCGTGCACGGTCAAGCAGTGGACGACCGGCAGCAGGTAGGCGTCGAGCCAGCGCCGGACCCAGACGTCGGCGGGCAGGCCGGAGGCCTCGATCAGCGCCGAGACCACGGCGTTCCCCGAGGCGTCCCGGTGCAGCAGCGCCGCCATCGTCAGCAGTCGCTCGCCGTCCGCCACCCGCGGCAGAGGACTCTCCCGCCACAGGGCCGCGAGCATCTTGCGCTGCGGTGAGGACACGTCGACCCGGTGGTAGGCGTCCCCCGTGTAGCCGATGGCGGCGTGCTCCCGGAGCACCGAGAACCCGGCGGCGGCGAGCGTGGGATCGGCGGAGACGATCGACTCGACCCAGTCGTTCACGGCCGGGGTGTTCCGCATGTACGCGGGCGACATCCCCCGCAGGAACCCCATGTTCTGCACGGCGAGCGCCGTCTTCACGTACGAGCGTGCCGGCTCGGTCCGGTTGAACGCGGTGCGGATGGACTGCTGCGGCTGGTACTCGTCGGGCCCCTCGCCCAGGTCGACCAGGTCCTGTCGGCCCAGGTCGGGTGCGAAGGTCACGGCGATCCGGTGCTGCCACTGCCAGGGGTGCACGGGCAACCACACGTAGTCGTCGGGGTCGAGCCCGCGACGCTCCAGCGTGGCACGGAACCCGGCCACGACCGCCGCCGACAGCTCGGACTCCCAGTGCGCCTGTTCGGTCCGGTCCGCGGCGAGCGCCAGGTGCGTGTGCTCGCGTCGGGCGGCGAGCCACCGGTACCGGAACCGGCCGCCGGACTCGGGCGCGAACGCCCGGTACTCGTCGAGCCCGAACCCGATCCGCCCGTTTGCGGCGACGAACGCCGGGTGTCCTTCGGTCATCGCCGCCTCGACGTCCTGGAACGACGCGACGACGTCCTCGACGAAACCGGTCGCACCGGACGAAACGGACGCCCCGCCCGCCCCGGCCCCGCCCCGCCCCCGCGCCAGCTGCGCCGCCGACGGCCCACCCCGCCGGTGCTTGGCCGCGGCACTCGCCAGCGTCGACGCGATCTCCTCCAGGTACGTGCCGAGCAACTCGTCGGGGATCCCGAGCACCGCGCGCAGCTCGAGCACGAGTTCCTGCGCGCTGAGCGGCGCCGGCGCCCCCGCACGGGTCCGCGTCAGCGAGGCCTCGTCCATCGACCAGTGCTCGAGCACGTGCTGCCGCGCCCGGAACCGGTAGGTCGACTCCCCCGCGTCGAGCCGCCACCCGTCCCCGTCCGGCACGGGTGCGATCAGCCGTTCGTGGGCGAACTCCCCGATCGCCTTCGCGACGAGGTGCCGTTCGGCGGGCTCCAGGTGCTCGGGCCGCAGGTGCGCGGCCGGCCCGTCGTCATCGGGGACGCCGATGCGATCGGTGTCGAGCACCGACAACAGGGCCCGCTTGCCGTCGACGTCCACCTGTCGCAGGGCGCGGAACCCGACCTCGGCGTTCTTCGCCTGCACGGCGGTGTTCCGCACGTCCGGTTCGACGACGACCCGGCGCGCGCCGAGGGCGTCCCGGCAGTGCTCGACGACGGCACGCATCACCGCGCTGGTCAGGCCGTGCACACGACGGTCCGCGGGTACCGGCGCGACGAGCAGGTGCATGCCGACGTCGCCGGGTTCGGCCGCCCACACGTCGGCGAGCAGGACGGCGGAGGGGTCGTAGGTCTCCGCCAGGAAGCACGGTTCACCGTTCCGGCGGCCGAGCCACGCTGCCTGCGCAGGGTCCGCCTGCACGCCGGCCAGGTAGGCACGCACGGCGTCCACGTCGAGGTCACCCATCTCCCACCACGACGACGCCGGGTGGGCGAGCCACGACTGCACGACGGCGGCGTCGCGTTCCGGGTCCACGGGTTCGACGGTCAGGAGGCCCGGCTCGGCTCCCCCAGGCGCGGTCGCGTCCGGCGCCGTGGTGGTCACGGTCGTGCTCATGCGGAGACCTCCGCGGGCTCGGTCGCGGGGCGGGCCGGCGCGCGCTCCGCGGCGCCGGGGCGGGCGGTGGACGGCGCTGCTGCTGACTGCTCCGAGGCGGGCAGGCCGAACTCCTGGAAGGCGATCCGGGCCTCCAGGCCGTACACGGGGCGACCCGTGACGGACCGGATGATCGACGCGTTCCGCCACGCGCCCATGCCGAGGTCTGGCGCGGTCAGGCCGTGCGTGTGCTCCTCGGCGTTCTGCACCCAGATGCGTCCGCCCAGGGTGTCGACGTGGTGGTCGCGGGCGACGGCCACGCGACCGCGGGAGTCGCGGGCGACGAGGTGCTCGACCGGGTCGAGGAACCGCGGGACCCGCGGGGTGTACCCGGTGGCCAGCACCAGCTGCTCGACCTCGTGCTCGTACGTCTGGTCGAGCTGCTCGTGGCGGAGCGTCAGCCGGTAGGTGCCGCGGTCGGCGAGCCAGGCGGCGTCGACGACGCTCGTCTCGGTCCGGAGCGTCGTCGGGACGGGGCCGCGCGCACTGATCCGGTAGAGCTGGTCGTACAGGTCGTCGACCAGGTCGGCGCTGATGCCCTTGTACAGGCCGCGCTGCTCCCGCCCCAGGCGGTCGCGGACGGCTTCGGGCAGCCCGTGGAAGTGGTCCGTGTACTCCGGGCTCGTCATCTCGAGGGTGAGCTTGGTGTCCTCCATCGGGAAGAACCGGGGCGACCGCGTGATCCAGTCGAGGCGGTAGCCGTCCTGCCGGATGTCCTCGAGCAGTTCGCGGTAGACCTCGGCGGCGGACTGCCCGCTGCCGACGACGGCGATCGACCCGGCGTCGCGCAGGGCATCGCGGTTCGGCAGGAACTCGGCGGAGTGGACCGCCGGTCCGCCGATCCCGCGCAGCGGGGCGGGGACGGACGGCTCGGTGCCGATGCCCACGACGACGTGGTGTGCGCGGTACGTCTCGGGACCCTGATCGGTCTCGGCGTGCACCGTGAACGTGTCGGTGACCGGGTCGTGCTCGACGGCGGTCACCCGGCGGCCCCACCGCAGGGTGTCGAGCCGGTCGGCGGCCCAGCGGCAGTAGGCGTCGTACTCGCTGCGCAGGGGGTGGAAGTCCTCGCGGATGTAGAACGGGTACAGGCGCCCGGTCTCCTTGAGCCACGCGAGGAACGAGAACGGCGAGGTCGGGTCGGCCATCGTCACCAGGTCGGCGAGGAACGGTACCTGGATCGTGGCGTCGTCGAGCATCATGCCGTGGTGCCAGGCGAAGCCGTCAGCCGCGTCGAGGAAGACCGCGTCGAGCTCGGCGATCGGGTCCGTCAGGCAGGCGAGGCCGAGGTTGAACGGGCCGATGCCGATGCCGACGACGTCGTGCACGGGCTGCTCATCGCGGTTCATCGGTTCGCTCCCTCGGTCTCGGTGGTGGCGGCGCGCACCCGGGCGGCCGTCGCGACGACGTGCTCCAGCGACGCGCGCATCTGCTCCGGCGTCGTCTCCGGGTTGAGCAGTGTGAGCTTGTTGCACGGCCGGCCGTCGATGACCGTCTTGGCGATGAGCACCCGGCCCTCGGCGAGCAGGGCCGAGCGGATCGGGGCGACCAGCGCGTCGGCGGCCTCGTCGGTCATGCCGGCGGGCTGCCAGCGGAACAGCACCGTGCTGAGCTGCGTCGGCGCGACGAGCACCAGGTCCGGGTGCTCCTCGACGATCCGGTGGGTGGCCGCGGCGAGGTCGATGACGGCGTCGAACGCGGCACCGATCGCGTCGGCACCGGTCGCCCGCAGCGTGGCCCAGAGCTTCAGGGCGTCGAACCGGCGGGTGGTCTGCAGCGACTTGTCGACCTGGTTCGGCTCGGCGGCGTCCTCCGGGTTCAGGTAGTCGGCGTACCAGGCGGTGCGGCGCAGGTCTTCCGGGCGCTGGACGAGCAGGGCGCTCGACGACACCGGCTGGAAGAACGACTTGTGCAGGTCGGCGGTCACGCTCCGGGCCCGTTCGACGCCGTCGAGCAGGTGCCGGCGCGTCGGTGACACGAGCAGACCGCAGCCGTACGCGGCGTCGACGTGCAGCCAGACTCCCTCCAGATCACAGACGTCCGCGATCGGCTCGAGCGGGTCGATCACCCCGCGGTCGGTGGTGCCGGCGGTGGCGACGACGGCCATCGGCGTCTGCCCGGCTGCGCGGGCGGCGGCGATCGCCTCGGCGAGGGCGGCGGGCACCATCCGGCCGGCGTGGTCGGTGGCGACGGCGACCACGGCCTCGAGCCCGAGCAGTCGCGCCGACTTCGCGATGCTGAAGTGGGTCTCCGCGGTCGTGAACACGGTGCCGCTGCTGCTGAGGGCCTCGCGCGCCAGCAGCAGGGCCTGCAGGTTCGACTGCGAGCCGCCCGAGGTGAAGATGCCGTCCCCCGCGGCGAACCCGATCCGACCGGCGAGCCAGGCGACGACGTGCCGCTCGATCTCGGTGCCGATGCGGGACTGGTCCCAGGTGTCGACCGACGGGTTCACGGCGGCCAGGACCGACTCGGCGGCGACCGCGGGCAGCGCGACCGGGCAGTTCAGGTGCGCGAGGTACGCCGGGTCGTGGAACCAGACGGCCTCGCGGACGAACAGCTCGTCGAGTTCGGCGAGCGCGCGGTCCGTCCCGAGGGGTTCGGCGTCGAGGTCGACGTCCTGCACCCGGGCCCGGAGGACCTCGGGAGCAGTGTCGGTCGTCGGACGGTCGGCGGCGGCGAAGCGGTCGGCCAGACGGTCCACCGTGGACGTCACGGCGGAGCGGTAGCGCTCGGCGGTGGCGGTGGTCAGGAGTTCGACGGGAGGTGTCACGTTAGGTAAGGCTAACCTCACCAACCGTCATCGTGCCACCCGAACGAGGGGCGCGCCGAACGGCCGGGCGTGTCAGACGCACGTCTGCCGGGCAGCCCGAGCCCCCACCCACCGCGCGGGTCAGGCGTCCGCCGCCGGGCGTCAGGCGTTCATGAACTCGCTCGGCTGCAGTGCCCGGCCGACGATGCGCACGTCGCCGATCGACCCGACGAACACGTTGTCGAGCTTGTCGCCGTAGCGGTACCCACCGAGCAGCCACGGCTTGCCGATCGTGCTGAGACCGCGGTTCGGGGTGGACGGGTTGCGCACGACCGGGCACCCGTCGACGTAGAGCACGGTGTGCGTCCCGTCGTTCACCACGGCCACGTGCCACCAGGCGCCGAGCGGCAACTCGTGCCCCCAGTTGGTCAGGGATCCGTCCTGGCTCGTCGGGTACACGCACCACTGCAGTTCGCGGTCCCCCGACAGGCTCAGCGTCACCGCGGGCTCGTCCGGGTCGCCGTCGGCTCCGGTCGCCTTCCCCACCTGGCCGGCGCTCGAGTACTGCGACAGCAGGGCACTGAAGCCGTTCGCACTCGGGTCGAACGTGGTCGGCAGCGCGAAGAATGCCTCGACCGTGTAGCCGCGGGGGAAGTGGGTCCGGTTGAGCGGTGCCGTGTCGACGGTCTGCAGGTGGTCGCCGCCGGTCTTGCCGCCCTGCAGCGCGAGGCTGCCGGCGCCCGGCTGGTCGGGGTGGTGCGCCGCCGTCCAGCGCAGCGCCCCTGCGACGGCACCGGTCCGCCGGGCGACCACCAGGTCGTTGCCCTTGCCGCTCTGGTCGCGCACCCGTGTCGTCGGCGCGAGCGCCGCCCCGTCCGGGTTGCCGTCGAACCGCCAGTACGCCAGCGTCCCCGGCACCAGCATGCGTGCCGCCGGCCGGGAGGCCCGTGGTGCGACCGGCGCGAACCCCGCGAAGCGCGCGTCGAAGTCCACCGCCATGGTGAAGCGGTCGACGTCGCCGCTGAGCGCGGTCTCCTGCGCTGCGAGCTCGTTCGCGTCGCCGAGTCCGCCGGCGAGCAGGAAGGGCGACAGCGTCTCGACGTCGATGACGTTCCGCTCGAGGTCGACGTGGTACAGCCGGATCATGGCCGCCCCGCCGTAGTAGCGGTTCTGGTAGTTGGTCAGGTGGAGTGCGACGTCGTGCCCCACGGCGTTCTTCACCGTCATGCGTCCCGGCCCCCAGTAGTGCCCGTTGAGCGTCAGGAACACCTGGTCGTGCTTCGAGATGAAGGAGTCCCAGAGCTGCTGGCCGTAGGGGTCGAACGCCGCTCCACCACTGGCGTCCGAGTCGACGAGGGCGTGCGTCGTGAGGATGACCGGGGCGTGCGGCCGGGCCGCGAGCACGGAGCTGGCCCAGGCGAGCCCGCTCGCGCTCGTCCGCCAGTCGAGTGCCAGGACGACCCACTCGCGGCCGGCCGCGGTGAACCGGTGGGCGGTGTTGTAGCCGTCGGGGCTCGAACCGATCCAGCCAGGGGCCTTCCGGAACCGCTGCGGACCGAACACGTCGAGGTACGGGGTGCGGCCGCGCTGGTCGTCGGTCGAGGAGTCGATGTCGTGGTTGCCGGCGAGCACGCTGTAGGGCGCCCCGGCTCGGTCGAGCACGTCGAAGACTGCACCGGATGCGCGCATCTCGGACGCCGCACCGTTCTGGGTCAGGTCGCCGAGGTGGACGAGGAACACCGTGTTGTGCCGGGCCTGCTCGCGGACGACGTACTCGAGCGAGGCGCGCATCGGTGCCTGGTCGACCGCGGCGCCGTCGAACATGTACTGCGTGTCCGGCATCACCGCGACGGTGAAGCGTGGCGAGGTCGTGTCCGGGCGCCACCGTCCGGTGTGGCCGCGCACCACGGCTGCCTGCGCGGCCGCGGCCGATCCGCCGAGCGCTGCCGGAGCCGCAGCGGGTGCCGCGGTCAGCGCGTCGGCGACGGCCGGGGCGCTGCCGAAGCCGTTCGACGCCACGAGACCGGCGGCACCGGCGAGTCCGG
This sequence comes from Curtobacterium sp. MCPF17_021, assembly GCF_003234605.2. Classification (NCBI taxonomy): domain Bacteria; kingdom Bacillati; phylum Actinomycetota; class Actinomycetes; order Micrococcales; family Microbacteriaceae; genus Curtobacterium; species Curtobacterium sp. MCPF17_021. The sequence goes on from NZ_CP126252.1 coordinate 3,507,938, forward strand.
ACCCGACCAGGAAGCCCCGGCGGGAGACCGGGATGCGCTTGCTGCGCTCTCCGGCGTGGTCGTTGGCGTCGTCGCGGTCGTCAGGGCTGTTCTGCACAGCACCGCACCGTACGGATCGCGGGGGAACGCCCCGGGTCCGTTCCGTGAACTCCAGACCGGCCGCGGCTGCCGGTTCGGTGTGGACCGGTGAGGGCTCCTACAGCTTCTCGATCGGGGCGATCTTGATGAGGAGCTTCTTGCGGCCCGCGGAGTCGAACGCGATCTCGGCGATGCGCTTGGCGCCCTGCCCCGTCACCGCGGACACCGTGCCCTCGCCGAAGTCGACGTGCTTGATGCGGTCGCCGGCGACGAGTTCCATGTCGCCGTTGTCGCGCACCTGCCCGGACACCCGGTTCGCCCACTCGGTCTTCGGACGGGTCTTCGAGGCCGCTGCTGCACGGTCGTACGAGCCGCCGCCCCAGCCACCACCACCGCGGTAGCCACCGCCGCCGCCACCACCGCCGCCGAAGCCGCCGTCACGCTTGGCGTTCAGGGCGCGGGGCTGCGTGCCACCGCGGCTGTTCGCCATGCCCGGGGACTGCTTCCACTCGATGAGCCCCTCGGGGATCTCCTGCAGGAAGCGCGAGGGCATCGCCACGTTCACGTCGCCGAACTGGGCACGGGTCATCGCGAGGGAGAGGAACAGGACCTTCTTGGCGCGGGTGATGCCCACGTAGAACAGCCGGCGCTCTTCCGACGGGCCGCCGGGTTCGTTGGCGGACATCCGGTGCGGGAGCAGGTCCTCCTCGACGCCGGTCAGGAACACCGCGTCGTACTCCAGGCCCTTCGCGGTGTGCAGCGTCATCAGCGACACCGTGCCCGACGAGTCGTCGAGCTCGTCCGCGGCGGCGACCAGCGAGACCTCGGTCAGGAAGTCCGACAGCGTGCCCTCGGGGTTGTTCTTCTGGAACTCACGCGTCACGGCCACGAGCTCGTCGATGTTGTCGGCACGGGCGGCGTCCTGCGCGTCGGGCGACTTCCGCAGGTTGTCGAGCAGCCCGGAGCCGTCGAGCAGCTGCGTCAGCGTGTCGACCACCGGCTGCGTCGGGGCCTTCTCGGACACGGCGTCGAGCAGCGCGGCGAACTCGGTGATGGCGTTCCGCACCTTCGGCCCGAACCCGAGCTCCCCCGCGTGCCGCAGGGCGTCACGCATGGTGGTCTCGTGCTCGTCGGCGTAGCGCTGGAGCGTGGTCTCGGTGACCGAGCCGATGCCGCGCTTGGGCACGTTGAGGATGCGGCGCAGGGCCATCGGGTCGGCCGGGTTGGCGACGGTGATCAGGTACGCCATGGCGTCCTTGATCTCGGCGCGCTCGTAGAACTTCGTGCCGCCGAGCACCCGGTACGGGATCGCCGCACGGATGAAGATCTCCTCCAGCGCACGGGTCTGCGAGTTGGTCCGGTAGAACACCGCCATGTCGCGGTAGTCCATGCCGTCTTCACGCAGGCGCTGGATCTCGTCGGCGACGAACTGCGCCTCGTCGTGGCCGGTGTACCCGGTGAAGCCGACGATCTTCTCGCCGGCGCCGACGTCGGTGAACAGGCTCTTCGCCTGGCGGTCGAAGTTGTTCGCGATGACGGCGTTCGCCGCGTCGAGGATGTTCTGCGTCGAGCGGTAGTTCTGCTCGAGCAGGATCGTCTTGGAGTTCGGGAAGTCCCGCTCGAACTCGACGATGTTGCGGATGTCCGCCCCGCGGAACGCGTAGATGGACTGGTCGGAGTCACCGACCACCGTCAGGGACGCGGGGGCGATCGAGCCGTCGGTCTCGCGCATCCGGGCGACGTGCTGGCCGGAGTCCTCGAGCTTGTCGACCTGTTCGACCGGCACCGGGCGGGTGAGCTCACGGATCAGGGCGTACTGGGCGTGGTTCGTGTCCTGGTACTCGTCGACAAGGATGTACCGGAAGCGGCGCTGGTACAGGGCGGCGACGTCCGGGAAGGCCCGGAACAGGAACACCGTCTGCCCGATGAGGTCGTCGAAGTCGAACGCGTTCGCCCGGCGGAGTTCGTTCGTGTAGCGCCGGAACACCTCGGTGAACATGACCTCTTGCGGGTCGTTCACGTTGATGTTGCGCGCGTAGGTGTCGATGTCCTGCAGCTCGTTCTTGAGCTTCGAGATCTTCGACGCCGCGGCGCCGACGGTCAGCCCGAGGGAGTCGGCCTCGAGTTCCTTGATGATCCGCTTCAGCAGCGCCTTGGAGTCGGCGGAGTCGTAGATCGTGAACGACTGCGGGAACCCGAACCGCTCGGCTTCGCGCCGCAGGATGCGCACGCACGCCGAGTGGAACGTGGAGATCCACATCCCCTCGGCCTCGCCACCGACCAGGGCCCGGACGCGCTCGCGCATCTCGGCGGCGGCCTTGTTGGTGAACGTGATCGCCAGGATCTGCGACGGCCACGCTTCGCGGTTGGCGAGCAGCAGCGCGATGCGGCGGGTGAGCACGCTCGTCTTGCCGGAACCGGCGCCGGCAACGATCAGCAGGGACTCGCCGCGGTACTCGACGGCTTCCTTCTGCTGGGGGTTCAGACCCGCGGTGAACGGGTCTTCGTACGCGCGGGCACCGGCGCCCGGCTCGGGCGTCGATTCGAAGGGGTCGAGCACGATCGTCATGTTCGGGACATTCTAGGCGAGACCCCCGACAGCGACCTCGTGCGGCAGGATGGCGCCGTGGCGATCACACCGGACCGACCTGACGTCTTCGTGCTCCCTGCGATGTCGGCCGCGGTCCCCACCACCCAGGACGTCCTCTGCATCCTGCCTCCGGACGGGCGCGACGACCCCGCCGCGATCGTCGAGAGCCACCGTCGGGCCCGTGCTCAGCGGTCTCGACAGGACACGGCGGGGTGCCTGGTCCCGCTGTCGGTCGGCCTGGTCACCGCTGGGCTGTGCCTGGCCGTACTCGGGGCCCTCGCTGCGTCGACGTTCCCGAGGAGTGCCCGGCTCCTCGTCGCCGTCGTGGTGTTCCTCGTCGTCTCGTCCGCCGTCGCGGTCCTCGTCGATCGACGGCGGCGCCGACAGCCACCGGTGCAGGCCCTCCCGGTGACACCGATCGACCCTCGGGTCGCCCGTCTCGCGCCCGGGGACCTGCCCGCGGCCGAGGTCATCCGTGCCTCGGCAGTCCTGCAGGCGCTCGACCGTGCGCGTGCCGACCTCCGGAAGGGTGAACACGACGCCGACCTGACGGACGCGCAACGGACGGTCTCGCCCGGCGACCGGAGCTCGTGGTTCTACCGGCCCGAGGACCTGGCCGGGCTCCGCGCCGCTGCCACGTCCGCACGCGATGAGGCCGCCGAGGTCCTCCGGTCAACCGGCATCCCGCTCGAGGCGCTCGAGGACTGACCGGGCACGCACCGCCAGGTCGGGGTGGTCGGCGAACACTCCGTCGAGTCCGGTGCGGATCACGGACGTGAACCACCGCTCCCAGTCGCCGAACGCCGCGACGTCGCCGCCACGACGCAACGGCGACGGCAGGAACCGGTTCTCCGGCCGGAGGGTCCACGTGTACACCGCGAGTCCGGCGGCGTGGGCGCGGTCGACGATCGCACTGCGCACCGGCGTCGGGTCGTCGAGTGCGACGCTGTCGACGCCGGCCATCAGGGTGCCGAGGTCGACGCTGATGCCGTGGAACTCGGTCGCGAACGACGCGAGCGCGTCCTCGGAGCGCTCGGCGGCGTAGGTGGGGGCGAGCGATCCGTGGGACGCGACCTCGTCCGCGGCGCTGCCACGGGCCTCCTGGAGGTACACGAGCCGACCACCGGTCCCCCGTTCGCGCAGGTCGCGCAGCACGCCCTTCTCGAAGCTCTCCACCGTGAGCCGCTCGTCCTGCCGCCACCCGGCCTCGCCAAGCGCGGCGTCGACGAGTGCACCCATCGGGAACCCGGCGCGGTCGAAGGACGCGGCGTGCTTCACCTCGGCGACGAGCCCGACCGGGCGGGGCGCCGCGTCGAGGATCGCGAGCAGGTCGACGAGCCGCAGGATCGGTTGCGCACCGTTGTGCTCGGCGGATCCCGGGCGCAGCACCGGCAGGCGCTCGCGGGTGCGGAGCGTCTGCAGCTCGGCCCACGTGAAGTCCTCGGTGAACCAGCCGGTCAGGGTCTGGCCGTCGACGGTCTTCGTCGTGCGCAGGTGCCGGAACTCGGGATGGTCGGCGACGTCCGTGGTGCCCGAGACCTCGTTCTCGTGCCGGAGCACCAGCACGCCGTCCTTCGTGGGCACCAGGTCCGGTTCGATCGCGTCGGCGCCGAGTTCGATCGCGAGCTCGTACGCGCTCCGCGAGTGCTCGGGGCGGTAGCCGGACGCACCGCGGTGGGCGATCACGAGGGTCATGGCGCGACCCTACTGGCCGCGGGTGACCAGCGGGGCACCTGTGTCGCGGGACACACGCGTCGCTCCGTCGGCCGTCGTTCCCAGCGACGACGCGGAGCATCACCGCATGACCGTCCGTTCGCTCTCCACCGCCGTCGAGGCCCGGATCGACCGCGCCGCTCGCCGCCTGCTCGACGCCGGGCATCAACCGCACCGGCCCGTCCGGGTGTTCGTCACCGAGTTCCTGGTGTTCGGCGCAAAGCAGGCCTGGGCGTGCGCGTTCGGGGCGCTGCTGCTCGCGACCATGGCGGTGGTGCACCTGACCGTGCCCGCGGCGATGCGGAACGACGTCCTGACGATCGCGGCCGTGCTGCTGCAGGTCGGGATGCTCGTGTTCGGGCTCGAGACCCTGCGGGAGCTCCGGGTCGTCCTGCTGTTCCACGTCGTCGGCACCGCGATGGAGGTGTTCAAGACCCACATGGGCTCGTGGACCTACGAGCCCGGCGGGCTGTTCGTCGTCGCCGGGGTGCCGCTGTTCTCGGGGTTCATGTACGGCGCCGTCGGGTCGTACATGGTGCGGGTCTACCGGCTGTTCGACCTGCGGTTCGACCGGTACCCGCGGCAGTGGCTGCTGGCGGTCGTGGCGGGCGGGATCTACCTGAACTTCTTCGGCCACCACTTCGTCGCCGACGCCCGGTACGTGCTGCTCGCGCTCGTCCTGCTGCTCTTCGCTCGCACGACCATGCACGTCCGGATCCACCGGGCGACGCTGCGGATGCCCGTCCTCGTGGCGATGGCCCTCGTCGCGGTGTTCATCTGGGCGGCGGAGAACGTCGCGACCTGGGCCGGGGCGTGGAGCTACCCGGCGCAGCTCGCGGTGTGGCAGCCGGTGGCGCCGACGAAGATCGTGGCGTGGTTCCTGCTCATGACGATCTCGGTCGCGCTCGTCACGTGGCTCTACCCGGCGCTGCCGTCGGGACGGGCGCGCTCGACGGGCTCGACGGGCTCGACGGCGGACTCTCGACGTCCTCGGGGCGCGCGTGCAGCGGGCGACCCTAGGCTTCCCTCGACGGGGCCCGCCGGGCCCGCGTCCGCTCGCCGCGAATCCTCAGCCTTCCGCGACCGAGCGCCCCTAGGCTGAGAGGACTCGAATCTCCTAGGAAGAGGACACCATGGCCTTCAAGCCCGGTTTCGACCAGTCCCCCGCCTTCAACGCACAGGGGGCAAACACCTGGGGCGGGCGCGGTGCTGGTCAGCAGCAGGCCGGCTGGGGACAGACCCCGCAGCAGGCCCAGGGCGGCATGACCCCCGAGCAGCTGCAGTACATGTACGACCGTCCGACTGCGTCCCCGGTGGACACCGACCGCATGTCGTACGAAGACACCATCGTCAAGACGCTGCTCGCGTTCGGCGTGCTCGTCGTCGGCGCGGTGGCCGGTTGGAACCTGCCCCCGGCCGTCTGGGTCGTCGGCGCGCTCGTCGGGTTCGTCCTGGCGCTCGTCAACACCTTCAAGAAGAAGCCGTCGCCGGGTCTGATCCTGACGTACGCGTTCTTCGAGGGGCTGTTCGTCGGTGGTATCTCGAACTACTTCCAGACCGCGTTCCCCGAAGCCGACGGCATCGTCGCGCAGGCCGTGTTCGGCACCCTGGGTGTGTTCTTCGTCACCCTGCTCCTGTTCCGCTCGGGCAAGGTCCGCGCGACTCCGAAGGCCACGCGTTTCTTCCTGATCGCGATGGTCGGGTACATGGCGTTCTCCCTGGTGAACCTGGTTCTGATGTGGACCGGCGTGACGCAGAGCGCGTTCGGCCTGATGGGCGTGACGCTCTTCGGCATCCCGCTCGGTGTCCTCATCGGCGTGTTCGTCGTGCTGATGGCCGCCTACTCACTGATCCTCGACTTCGACCAGATCAAGACCGGTGTCGAGCGCGGGGCACCTCGCATCTACGCCTGGACCGCGGCGTTCGGCCTGATCGTGACGCTCGTCTGGCTGTACCTCGAGATCCTGCGCATCCTCGCCATCATCGCGAGCAGCTCGCGCAACTAGTACCACCGCACACACGAAGGGCCCCGGCGCTGCCGGGGCCCTTCGTCGTTCCCGGGCCGGTGGAAGCGAGAGCGGCGGCCGGCGGTCCCGGGGCGGCCCCAGCGGTCACAACACCCCGCCGAACGCCCGCCGAGTGGTCACGAAGTGTCGTCCGGGCCGGGGCCAGCCGACAGTTCGTGACCCCTCGGCACCGGGCCCGCGGGGTGTCGTGACCACTCGACGGCCCCGGCAGCGCCCACGCCCAAAACTCCAGCCGGCCGAGGTCGCACAACGCGCCGCCCGTGCAGCGCCCGGGTCGCGCGAACTGCCGTCCGACGTCCCGGCAGACGGCAGTTCGTGCGACTCCGGCACCGACCCCGGGACGCGCCCGGACGCACGAAGGCCCGGCACGCGTGACGCGTACCGGGCCTTCGTGACTCAGGGGAGACCTACTCCCACTCGATCGTCCCCGGCGGCTTCGACGTGACGTCGAGCACGACCCGGTTGACGTCGGGCACCTCGTTCGTGATGCGGTTCGAGATCTTCGCGAGTGTGTCGTACGGCAGACGCGTCCAGTCGGCGGTCATGGCGTCCTCGGACGAGACCGGACGGAGCACGATCGGGTGTCCGTAGGTCCGGCCGTCGCCCTGCACGCCCACGGAGCGGACGTCGGCGAGCAGCACGACCGGGCACTGCCAGATCTCCTGGTCGAGACCGGCCGCGGTGAGCTCTTCGCGGGCGATCTTGTCGGCCGCGCGGAGCAGTTCGAGCCGCTCCTTCGTGACCTCGCCGACGATGCGGATGCCCAGGCCCGGCCCGGGGAACGGCTGACGACCGACGATGACCTCGGGCAGCCCGAGCTCGCGGCCGACCGCGCGGACCTCGTCCTTGAACAGGGTGCGCAGCGGTTCGACGAGCTCGAACGTCATGTCCTCGGGCAGGCCGCCGACGTTGTGGTGCGACTTGATGTTCGCGGTGCCCGCTCCGCCGCCGGACTCGACGACGTCGGGGTAGAGCGTGCCCTGCACGAGGAACTTGACCTCGGCATCAGAGTCGGACGCCTGGGCCTCGAGCACGAGTGCCTCGGCCGCGCCCTCGAACGTGCGGATGAACTCGCGCCCGATGATCTTGCGCTTCTGCTCGGGGTCGCTCACGCCGGCGAGGGCGTCGAGGAACTGCTGCTCGGCGTCGATCGTGATGAGCCGGACACCGGTGGAGGCGACGTAGTCCTCTTCCACCTGCTTGCGCTCGTCGGCACGCAGGAGCCCGTGGTCGACGAAGACGCAGGTCAGCTGGTCGCCGACGGCCTTGTGCACCAGTGCTGCGGCGACGGCGGAGTCCACACCACCGGAGAGCCCGGCGATGACCCGCGCGGAACCGACCTGCTCGCGGATGCGGGCGACCTGCTCCTCGATGACGTTGCTGGAGTTCCAGTTGCCGGGCAGGCCCGCGGCACGGTGCAGGAAGTTCTCGAGCACGGCCTGGCCGTACACGGAGTGCTTGACCTCGGGGTGCCACTGCACGCCGTAGAGCTTGCGCTCGTCGGACGCGAACGCCGCGACGGGCGTCGATGCGCTCGAGGCGAGCACCTCGAACCCGGCCGGTGCCTTGGCCACGGAGTCGCCGTGCGACATCCACGTCACCTGGTCCGCCGGCTGGTCGCCGAGCAGGGTGCTGGTGCCGGGGGCGAGGGTCACGTCGGTGGCGCCGTACTCGCGCAGACCGGTGTTCGCGACCTCGCCACCGAGGGCGGTCGCCATGGCCTGGAAGCCGTAGCAGATGCCGAGCACGGGAACGCCGAGGTCGAGGATGTCACCGTCGAGGGACGGCGCGCCTTCTTCGTACACGGACGACGGGCCACCGGACAGCACGATGGCCGCCGGGTCCTTGGCGCGGACCTCGTCCGCGGTGATGGAGTGCGGCACGATCTCGCTGTAGACGTTCGCTTCACGGACCCGACGCGCGATGAGCTGCGCGTACTGGGCCCCGAAGTCGACGACGAGGACGGGACGCTGTTCGGTCTCGCTCACCGAGCGGCCTCCTTCTCACGCTGCTGGGCAGCGATCAGCTCGTGGTAGGTGTCCATGGCCCGCTGCTGCATGCGGTGTTCGACCACGAAGGACATGAACGGGATGATGCCCCCGAGGGCGATGAGCAGGAAGCGCGACGGCCTCCAGCGCATGATGCTCCACAGACGGAAGTCCGTGAAGAGGTAGAGCACGTACAGCCAGCCGTGGGCGATGAGGATCGCGATCGACAGGTTGAACGTGCCCGGGGTCTCGCCCGCCGTGCCGTTGGGCACGAAGAACGGACCGTTGCCGAGCTGCATCTCGAGCTGCAGCGGCGTGTACTTGATGATGACCTCGACCACCAGGGCGAGCAGCAGCACACCGGTGATGTACGCCGAGACGCGGTACCACTTCACCGCCCCCGGGATCTTGGGGATGTCACGGGTTCGGACGGTCAGGGCCATGCCGGCAATCCTACCGTCGGAGCGCGTCGGCTTCGGTGGCGAGCGCTGCCTCGCGCTCCTCTTCCTGCTCGCGCTCCCAGGCGTCCTTCACGAACCGGTACCAGAGGAACACGGCGAAGCCGGCGAAGACGACCCACTCGATCGCGTAGAACAGGTTGAGCCAGTCGAACTGGACCTCGCGCGACGGCGCACGGTCGGCGATGGTGCCGAGGTCCGCGGCCTTCGCGGTGGTGCTGTCGGCGACCACGTACCCGAGGTACATGCGGTCGTCGAAGGCCTGCCAGGTGTTCACGAACCGGGCGGGGGCGACTGCGGAGTACTCGCCCTTCTTGTAGGCGTCCTGGTCGGGCGACTCCGCCGGGTAGTAGCGGCCCTGGATCGTGAGCGTCTGGCCGTCCGCCAGGCGCTCGCCCCCGGCCACGGCGGCCGGCCGCTGGTCGGACCACCCGATGACGACCGGGAGGCTCGCCCCACCATCCGAGTCCACCAGGTGACCGACGGTCTGGTACTTCCCACCCCCGGTGCGGCCGGTCAGGACGGTGGTGTCGTCGGCGACGAAGGTCCCGGTGACGGTGACCTTCTGCCCGGCGAGACTCTCGCTGACGGGACGCTCGGGGGTGGTGACCGCCTCGAGCGTCCGGCGGGTCTCGGTGGTCGCCGGCAGGGGCTTGCCGTTGGCGATCGACCGCTCCAGCTGCCACTTGCCCAGCCCGGCGAACACCGCCGCCAACACGAGCGCCAGCAACAGCAGCGCGATCCACCTCGGTCGTCGGGCAACGGCCCACATCTGTATCAGTACTCCGGATCGCGCTGTCGGACCGGGCGCTCGGGGCGCTCGGCGGGGATCTCGACCGGCGACGTCACGGGGGCGGACGTCGGCTCGGACCCTTCATTGTCTCGCTCGTCCCTGCCAGCAGCCTCGACGAGCGCGAACTCCTCGGCGAACTGGCGGTCCCGCTCGGCCTTCCGCGCCGCGGCGGTGGCGTCCGCCTCGGCCTCGGCCGCTTCGGCGCTCTCGGCAGCGGCTGCGGCGGCACGTCGGCCGCCCAGGCGTCCGCGCAGGCGGATGAGCCGGCCCGGGCGCACCACGAGGCGGCCGATCCGGTCCGAGTTCACCGCGAGCAGCGGCCCGAGGACGGCCATGCAGAGGACGTAGAGGCCCGCGAAGGCGGTGATCCGCGCCTCCAGCCCGGCGGCAGCCGACAGCGTCGCGAGGATCAGCGCGAACTCGCCACGGTTCACCAGGATGACGGCGGTGTTGATGCCCTGCTGGACGTTGAAGCCGTTCATCCGCGCGACGATCTGGCCGGCGACCGCGTTGAGCACGACCGTCATGCCGATGGCGCCGAGGACGGGCCAGAGCACCTCGCCGAAGGTCGACAGGTCGAGGCCGAGCCCGAAGTTGACGAAGAAGAACGCGGCGAAGACGTCGCGCATCGGCAGGGCGAGCTGTTCGATGCGGTCGCGGTACCGGGTCGCTCCGCAGAGCAGGCCGATGACGAAGGCACCGATGGCGTCGGTCACGCCGAGCAGGTCGCCGATGCCACCGAACATGACCGCGAGTCCGAAGAACAGCACCGTGAACAGCTCGTCGTCACGGGTGGCGAAGATCTTCGAGACCCACTTGCCCGCGAAGCGCGCGAGCGTGAACATCACGATGAGGAACCCGAACGCCAGTGCCAGCTTGCCGACGACAGCCCAGACGTTGGTGTCACCGGAGAGCACGACCGAGACGATCGCCAGGTAGACGGCGATGAAGACGTCCTCGATCACGGTGACACCGAGGATCATCGGGGTCTCGTCGTTCGCCAGGCGCCGGAGCTCGATGAGGAGCTTCGTCACGATGGCGCTCGAGGACGTCGCCGTCATGCCCGCGATGATCAGGGCTTCTCGGGTGCCCCAGCCGAGCGAGAACCCGAAGGCGAACCCGACGCCCATGTTGATGACGACGTAGGTGCCGCCCGACACCAGGAGCTTGCCGGCGTTGCCGTAGAACTCCTCTTGGTCGAACTCGAGCCCGAGGTTGAACAGCAGCAGGATGAGCCCGAACGTCGCGATAAGCTCGATCGTGTGGGACTCGACGCTCAGCCCGAACCACGGGGTGTTCGGACTCGCGACGAGTCCGACCACCATGTAGATCGGGATGGCCGGCAGACCGATGGTCTTGCCGAGCCGACCCAGGACGTAGGCGATGACGAAGAGCACACCGATGGTGAGCAGCTCACCACCCAGGTGCATGCGCTAGCTCTTCCGCGGGGCCTCGGCCGAGGCGGCCGCAAGCTCTCCGCTGCGGTAGAAGGAGAACGCCTTGGCGACCTTCTCGGGGGATCCGGCGACGACGATCGTGTCTCCGGGGAAGACGACGAAGTCCGACGAGGGCGCCGGGTTGGCGCTGTCGCCACGGACCACGGCGACGACGGTCAGGCCGATGAAGCCCGAGTCGTGCAGGTCACCGAGGGGCTTGCCCGCGATGGCGTCGTCGTAGTCGACGGAGAACCAGTCGATGGACAGTCCCGGGATCTCGTCGAGCTTGTCGAGGCCCTCGGTGATCCGGGTGCCGCCGAGGAGCTCGGCGAGCGTGTGCGCTTCGTCCTCGCTGAGACGCAGCGAGACCTTCTCGGACTTGTCCGCGCCGTCGGAGACGTCGGCGAACGAGATGAGGTCGGAGTGCCCCGACCGGTGCGTGATGACACCGCACTTGCCACCGTCGTCGGTGTAGAAGCTGTGCAGCACGCCGACTCCGGGGAGTTTGACGCGATGGACGTCGACCATGATGGCTCCCTCTTCGAGTACCCCCATGCTAACCACCCGGTGACCCCGCGCATTCCTCCCGCTACTGTTCTGTGGATGGGGAGAACACGGATCGTCGTGGCCGTCGTCGGGGTGCTGGTCGTCGCGCTGTACGCAGCACTGCTGGCGGTGGACGCACTGGTGCTGGACCCGCTCGCCGCGGTCCCCGGAGCGAGCCTCGCCGAGATCCACGGGCGCCTCGACGCACAAGGGTTCCACGTGCAGACCGACATCGTGGTCGTGATCGCGCTGGCCTCGGTCGGTGTCGTGCTCGCCGCCGGGCTGTCGGTGCTGCTGCTCCTCACCCGGGCACCGACCCACGTCATCGCCGCAGTGCTGCTGGCCGTGGTCGTGCTGGGTGGTCCGGTGTCGTTCTGGGGTGGGTTCGCCCTCGGTATGGACGTCGCGGACGGCTTCGGCACCAACGGTGGTGACCACACGATCTGGGCCGGCGTGCTGTACGTGACGAGCCTCGTCGCGCTGATCGCGATCCCGGTGGTGCTCGTGGCGGGCGAGCGGCGCCGTGGCCGCGCCGCCCTGCGGCCGCACGCCGCCTGACCGACGCACCACGGGCCTCCAGTCCGGTCTTCCGTCCTTCCGGTCTGGAGGCGCGGGTGGCCTCCGCAAGACGCCGTCGTCTTGTCGAGACGCCTCGTCGACACCGAGACGCCGCCGGATCCGGCGGCGTCTCGACGACCAGACGGCGTCAACACGACACGACGGCGTCTTGTTCAACCCGCAGACGCCGGCTTCTCGGTGACACGACGGCGTCTGCTGGCCTCGCTACTCCGGCTCGCTCGTCTTCTCGCCGACGACCTGCTCGTCGGACGCCTTCGCGCCCTCGGCGCCGTCCGAACGGCCGCCGCCCACGACCACGTCGTCCTCGTCGAAGCCGAACGCGATGTCCGGGGCCTCGAGCCGCACGCGGTCCGCGCTCTCGTCGTCGGGCTGCAGCTGCGACTCCCGTTCGGCGGCGACGCGCTTCAGGTAGTTCGCGACCTCGTGCTCGGTCGTCTCCTGGTCCCAGCCGAGCACGTCCGCCATGAGCTTCGCGGCGACGGGCGCTGCTGACTCGCCGCGGTCCCAGGCCTCGATGGAGATGCGGGTGCGGCGGGCGAGGACGTCCTCCAAGTGCAGGGCGCCCTCGTGCGAGGCGGCGTAGACCACCTCGGCGCCGATGTAGTCGTCGGCCCCGGGCAGCGGCTCAGCGAGTGCCGGGTCCTGCTCGACGAGCTGCAGCACCTCGGTCGCGAGGGTGCCGTACCGGTTGAGCAGGTGCTCGATGCGGACCTTGTGCACGTTGAAGCTCCGTGCGGTGCGGGCGCGGCGGTTCCACGCGGCGGGGTAGCCCTCGGCGCCGAGGAGCGGGATGTCCTCGGTCGTGGACTCGGGGATCCTGCCGTCCATGGCCGCGACGGCCTCGTCGATGGCGTCCTTGCCCATCACGCGGTACGTCGTCCACTTGCCGCCGGCGACCACGACGAGCCCGGGCACGGTGTGCGCGACGACGTGCTCGCGGCTGAGCTGCGAGGTCTGGTCGGACTCCCCCGCCAGCAGCGGGCGGAGTCCGGCGTAGACGCCCTCGACGTCCTCGCGGGTGAGCGGGACGGCGAGCACCTTGTTGACGTGCTCGAGGATGTAGTCGATGTCCGCCGCGGTCGCTGCCGGGTGCGCCTTGTCGAGGTACCAGTCGGTGTCGGTCGTGCCGACGAGCCAGTGCCGGCCCCACGGGATGACGAAGAGCACGCTCTTCTCGGTGCGCAGGATCATGCCCGTGTTCGACTGGAACCGGTCACGGGGGATGACGAGGTGGACGCCCTTCGACGCCCGCACCTTGAACTGGCCACGGGTGCCGATCATCGCCTGGGTGTCGTCGGTCCAGACACCGGTGGCGTTGACGACCTGCTTCGCGCGGATCTCGAACCGTTCGCCGGTCTGGATGTCGTGGGCCTGCGCGCCGACCACGCGCTCCCCGACCTTGATGAACCCCTCGATGCGGACGCGACTCGCTGCCTCGGCACCGTACGAGGCGGCGGTGCGCACGAGGGACGCGACGTAGCGCGCGTCGTCGACCTGGGCGTCGTAGTACGTCATGCCGCCGACGAAGGCGTCCTTCTTGAGGCCGGGCATGTTCCTGAGCACCTGCTTCCGGCTGAGGTGCCGGTGGTGCGGCACGCCGGGCGGACGGCCGCCGGACCAGCTGAACACGTCGTACATCGCCATGCCGATGCCGATGTAGAAGCGCTCCCAGACCCGGTGGTTGAGCGGGTAGAGGAAGCGCACGGGCTTCACCAGGTGCGGGGCGATGCGCTGGAGCAGCAGGCCGCGCTCGATGAGGGCCTCGCGGACGAGTGCGAAGTTGAGCTGCTCGAGGTAGCGGATGCCGCCGTGCACGAGCTTCGACGAGCGGCTCGACGTCCCCGAGCCCCAGTCACGGGCCTCGACGATGCCGACGCTCAGGCCGCGGGTCACGGCGTCGAGCGCGCTGCCCGCACCGACGATCCCGCCGCCGACGACCAGGACGTCGAGCTCCTTGGTCTTCAGCGTCTCGATCGCGGCCGCACGTTCGTCCGGCCCGAGCTTCGCCGCGGGGTCGAACCCCACGCCGGGCGTGACGTCACGCGGACGTCCGGCCGTGCTGGTCTGCTTCGTCGTGCTGGACTTGGCCATCGTCGCCTCCGGGTCACGGTCGGCGCCGTGGCGTCACCCGGGTTCGTGCCCGGGTGCCACCGTCACTGGTGGTACGGCGCCACGACCACTTCTACTCGCTGGAACTCCTTGGCGTCGGAGTATCCGGTCGTCGCCATCGAGCGGCGGAGGGCACCGACCAGGTTGGCGCGGCCGTCGTGGGTCGGCGTCGGACCGTTCAGGACGTTCTCGAGCGGGGCGATCGTGCCCACCTCGACCCGGCGGCCGCGCGGCAGCTCGGGGTGGTGCGCCTCGGCACCCCAGTGGTAGCCGCCACCCGGGGCCTCGGTCGCACGGGCGAGCGCGGTGCCGAGCATGACGGCGTCGGCACCCACGGCGATGGCCTTGACGATGTCGCCCGCGGTGTCGAGCCCGCCGTCGGCGATGACGTGCACGTACCGGCCGCCCGACTCGTCGAGGTAGTCGCGACGGGCACCGGCGACGTCGGCGACCGCGGTGGCCATCGGGGCGTGGATGCCGAGCGCGGCGCGGGTGGTCGACGCTGCGCCGCCACCGAAGCCGACGAGCACACCGGCGGCACCGGTGCGCATGAGGTGCAGCGCCGACGTGTAGGTCGAGGCACCGCCCACGATCACCGGGACGTCGAGCTCGTAGATGAACTTCTTGAGGTTGAGGGGTTCCTCGGTCTGGGAGACGTGCTCGGCCGAGACCGTGGTGCCGCGGATGACGAACAGGTCGACACCGGCGTCGACGACCGTCTTCGAGAACTCCTGGGTGCGCTGCGGGCTGAGCGAACCGGCGACCGGCACCCCGGCTGCGCGGATCTCGGCCAGGCGTGCGGTGATCAGCTCGGCCTTGATCGGCTCGGAGTAGATCTCCTGCATGCGCTTCGTGACGTTGCCGTCGGTGAGCGACTTGATCTCGTCGTAGTACGGGGTCGGGTCCTCGTAGCGGGTCCACAGACCTTCGAGGTCGAGCACACCGAGGATGCCGAGCTTGCCCATCTGGATGACCGTCGCCGGCGAGGACACGGAGTCCATCGGCGCCGACAGGATCGGCGACGCGAACGTGAACGCGTCGATCGACCACTGCACGCTGACGTCGCGCGGGTCACGCGTCCGCCTGGAGGGGACCACCGCGATGTCGTCGAACGCGTACGCCCGACGTCCGCGCTTGCCTGCACCGATCTCGACTTCGCTCACTCGGACAGCCTACCGGGCGGGCTCTGCGGCGTGCACGGGCCGGACGGTGCGGGCGGAGACGTCACGGCGGAGCCGTCAGCGCGGACGCCGCGGGGCCCGTCGGCGCTTCCGGAGCGCCCGCAGCACGAAGCCGAGCAGGAGCGCGAGCACCACGAGGACGACGAGCAGCACGGCCGCGACCTTGACGAGCAACGCCGCCCCGACGAAGAGCGCGATGAACACGAGCCAGACGAGGGCGTCGAGCACGAGGGGTCCGGAGGTGCGCACCCGCGGAACAATACCGACCCGCGCGGGGCGAGCCGCGCCTCCTGGCCGGGTGCGACGGGCGACGCCGTCGTCAGCCGAAGACGCCGTCGTCAGCGCAGGACACCGCCACGCCGTCGAGACGCCGCCGAATTCCGAGGGGTCTCGACGGGACCGCGGCGTTGACGGAACACGACGGCGTCATGCGACCGCAGCCATGCAACCAGGGGCGAGTAGCGCCTCCTGGCCGGGTACAAGAGCGGGGCCGTGCGGCGCGAAGCGACCACGCACGGCCCCACCCGTCACGGATACCACCCCCACAGCGGTACCCGTAGCCGACGACAGCGCTAGCGCTGTGCGTCGACGTCCTTGGCGAGCGTCCCCAGGTAGAGCTCGATGACCTTGGGGTCGTCAGCGAGTTCCTTCCCGGTGCCCGAGTACGCGTTCTTCCCCTGGTCGAGCACGTACCCACGATCGCAGATCTGCAGACAGCGTCGCGCGTTCTGCTCCACCATGATGATCGACACACCGGCCTTGTTGATCCGGCGGGTGCGCAGGAACGTCTCGTCCTGACGAACGGGGGACAGTCCGGCGCTCGGCTCGTCGAGCAGCAGCACCTTCGGGTCCATCATCAGCGCACGGGCCATCGCGACGGACTGCCGCTCACCACCCGAGAGCGATCCGGCCCGCTGGTTCCGCCGCTGCGCGAGGACCGGGAACAGGTCGTAGATGACCTCGAGCCGCTCGGCGAACTTCCGGGGCCGCAGGTACAGCCCCATCTGCAGGTTCTCCTCGATGGACAGCGAGGGGAACACGTTGTTCGTCTGCGGCACGAAGCCGACACCGGCCTGCACGAGCTTGTTCGCCTTGAGGTTCGTGATGTCGTCCCCCTGCAGGGTCACCGATCCCTCGCGGATGGACACGAGCCCGAACAGCGCCTTCAGGAGCGTCGACTTGCCCGCACCGTTCGGCCCGATGATGCCGATGAGCTCGCCCGGGTAGCAGTCCAGGTCGCAGCCGTTCAGGATGTTCACGCCCGGCAGGTAGCCGGCGACGAGGTTCTTCGCGCTGAGCACCGGCTCGCGTTCCAGCGTGGCCGCCGGGGACGGACTGGAGGCACTGCTCGCGTTCGTGGGGTCCGTTGCGTCCGTCATCGGGTCGTCTCCTCTGCTGCGTCCTCTTCGGCGACTTCCTCCGCCAGTTCCTCGAAGGTCTCCTCGGTGAGGAGCGAGTCGTCACCCAGGTCGGTGTCGTGGTGCGCACCGAGGTAGGCGTCGATCACGGCCTGGTCGTCCATCACCGTGTCCGCCGGGCCCTCGGCGACGACCTTGCCCTCGGCCATCACGACCACCCAGTCCGAGATGTGCCGGACCATGTGCATGTCGTGCTCGACGAACAGCACGGTCATGCCGTCGTCGCGCAGGGACTGGATGTGTCCGAGGAGCGACTGGGTGAGCGCGGGGTTCACGCCGGCCATCGGCTCGTCGAGCATGATCATCGTCGGGTCGGACATCAGCGCGCGTGCCATCTCGAGCAGCTTCCGCTGCCCGCCGGACAGCGAACCGGCGTAGTCCTCCGCCTTCGTGTCGAGCTTGAACCGGGCGAGCAGGTCCTCGGCCTTGGCCGTGATCTCGCGCTCGCGCTTCGCCCACACCGGCTTGACCAGGGCGGCGAAGAAGTTCTCGCCGGGCTGGTCGCGGGCACCGAGGAGCATGTTCTGCATCACGGTGAGCCGGGACAGCGCCTTGGTCAGCTGGAAGGTGCGGACCATGCCCTTGTTCGCGATGTGCGTCGCGCTCGTCTTCTGCAGCGTCGCGCCGTTGAACTGCGTCTTCGCACCCGGGCTCGGCTTGTCGAACCCGGTGAGCAGGTTGAAGAACGTGGTCTTGCCGGCGCCGTTCGGGCCGATGAGGGCCGTGATGGAGCCGCGCTGGACCTCGAGGTGGTCGACGTCCACGGCGGTCATGCCCCCGAAGCGGCGGGTGACGTCGTCGACGGTGAGGATCGGGTCGGCCTTGGGGTGGCCGTAGGTCTCAGACACTGAACGTCAGCTCCTTCTTGTTGCCGAGCAACCCCTGTGGACGGAACACGATGAGCAGCATGAGCGCGACGCCGACGAGCACGTACGAGAACTGCTCGGCCTGCTGCGCGTTCATGATCGAGTCGGGGATGAAGTCGCCGGCCAGCGTGCGGATGAAGAGCCGGACGACGAAGAAGAGCACGGCTCCGAGCACCGGTCCGAACACCGTCGCCGCACCACCGAGGATGAGCGCCGTCCAGATGAAGAACGTCATCGAGCGGCCCATGGCGTCCGGTTGCACAGAGCTCGGCAGCACGTAGATGATGCCCGCGATCGCACCGAGCGCCCCACCGAACACGAGCGCCTGCATCTTGTACGAGTAGACGTTCTTGCCGAGCGAGCGGACGGCGTCCTCGTCCTCGCGGATGGCCTTCACCACGCGGCCCCACGGGCTGCGCATGAGCAGGAAGAGCACCAGGGTGAACAGGGCGACCATTGCCCACGCCGCGATGCGGATCCACCAGCCGTTGACGCCGTTGTTCGCGTACGTGAACCACAGGATCGTGGTGGTGCCGTCGGGCAGCGGGCTGAGGGCGGTGAACGGGTCGCGGTAGCTCGACCCGGTGATGCCGTTCGAGCCGCCCGTGGTCGAGGTGAGCAGGCTCGAGCGGCCCACCATGCGGATGATCTCGGCACCGGAGATCGTGACGATCGCCAGGTAGTCGCCGCGCAACCGCAGGGTCGGGATGCCGAGGATGATCGCGAACACGATCGAGACGAGCAGGGCGATGAGCACCGCCATCACGAACGGCAGTCCGTTGGTGATCGAGATCGCGAACCCGTAGGCGCCGAGCAGCAGGAATGCCGCCTGGCCCATGTTCACGAGGCCGGTGAGCCCGAAGTGCACGTTCAGGCCGATCGCGGCCAGCGCGAACGCCGCCGTGGTCGGGGCGAGTGCCTCCTGGGTGAGCGAGGACAGCAGGTTGAGGATGTAGTCCATGCGCGTGCTCCCTTAGCCGATCCGCTCGGCGCGGCCGAAGATGCCCTGCGGCCGGAACAGCAGGATGAGGATGAGGATGACGAGGGCGGTGGCGTACTTGAAGTCACCGGGGAGCACCAGGTTCGTGAGCTCCACGACGACGCCGATGATCATCGAGCCGACCAGGGCGCCGTACGCGGTGCCGAGGCCGCCGAGCGTGACCGAGGCGAACATGAGCAGGAGCAGCTGGAGCCCGGTCTGCCAGTTCACGCCGTTCAGGACGAGTCCGAGCATCACGCCGGAGAGCCCCGCGAGGCCGGCGGCGAGCGTCCACACGAAGCGGATCACCCGGTCGACGTCGATGCCGGAGGCCGCGGCGAGCGCCGGGTTGTCCGACACGGCGCGGGTCGCCCGGCCGAAGCGCGTCTTCGCCAGGAAGAGCCCGGTCGCGACGAGGACCACGAGCGCGATGCCCATGGCGACGTACGACTGCACCGTCAGGGTGACTCCGGCGAACCGCACGGTCTCCGGGTTGCCCTGCTGGATGCGGACCGTCGAGGCTCCGAAGAAGTACTGGAACGCGTACTGGGCGGCGATCGACAGACCGATCGTCACGATCATGAGCTGCGTCAGGCTGATGCGCCGGCGCCGGAGCGGCCGCCAGATCGCGGCGTCCTGCAGGTACCCGGTCGCGGCGCACAACAGCGTGACGACGATGCCGGTGACCCAGATGTTCCAGCCGAGCTGGTTGGCGAACACGTACGCCAGCAGACCGCCGAGGGTGACCTGCTCACCGTGCGAGAAGCTCGACAGCCCGGTCGTGCCGTAGATGAGCGAGAGCCCGATCGACGCCAGGGCGATGAGCAGCCCGAGCCGGAGCCCGGAGGCGAACTGCTGCCAGGCCCGCTGGATGCTCACGCCCGACGAGTCCGTCGAGGTCGTGGCGCCCTTCTGGTCGGACAGCTGGAAGATCTGCCCGACGTTGGCGTTCAGGGTGGCCTGCACCTTGCGCTCGGCGTCGGCGGCGTTCGTCAGGTACTGGCCCTTCGGCAGGGTGCCCTGGTCGACGCTCACGGTGTACTCGCCGGCCGTGTCGACGCTGACGGACCAGCGGCCGTCGTCGTTCGTCGTGGCCGTCTGGTCGAAGCCGCTCGGGCCGGTCACGTCGACGTCGACGCCCTCGGCCGGTTCACGCTCGGAGTCGGTGATCGTGCCCTGGATGCACCCGTTGTCGGGGCTGACGGTGCACGCCTGGCTGGTGGCCGGTGCCGAGGTGGCACTGAAGGCCGGCAGGGTGACCGCCCAGTCGATCAGGAAGGTCGCCAGGAACGCGGCGACGAGCACGGCCGCGAGGACCGGTCGTCGTCGTGCGTGGCGGAGGCGGAACAGGCGCGGCTGCGCCCGTCCCGGAGGAGTGATGGATCCCACGGAAGAGCCTCTCGTTCGGATGACGAGGAACCTATGGGGATTTTGTGACACCCGTGTTTCCAACACGTTCCCTGTGTGATTCGTACCCGAACTGTGACGTTGTGGAGGAACGCTGCGAGGCGGGCGCGATCCGTGCCTCCAGGCGGAATGCGGCGACAGCCGCTCGCGTTACCATGTCCTATCCGGAACCCGTCGTCGTGTTCCCGGTGTCTCGACACTTCACTCGCCCACGAAGGGGACCCATGGACCAGCCGGATCCGTTCGGATTCATCGGACTCACGTACGACGACGTCATGCTGCTGCCCGGCCACACCGACGTCATCCCGAGCGAGGCGTCCACGGCGTCCCGGCTCACCAAGCGGATCTCCGTCAACGTCCCGCTGCTCTCCGCCGCGATGGACACCGTCACCGAAGCCCGCATGGCCATCGCCATGGCGCGCCAGGGCGGCATCGGGATCCTGCACCGCAACCTGTCCATTGAGGACCAGGCTGCCTACGTCGACAAGGTCAAGCGCTCCGAGTCGGGCATGATCACCAACCCGGTGACCACCACCCCGGACGCCACCGTGGCCGAGGTCGACGCGCTCTGCGGCCAGTTCCGTGTCTCCGGCCTGCCGGTCGTCGAGCAGGACGGCACCCTCGTCGGCATCATCACGAACCGCGACATGCGCTTCGTGGCCACGTTCGAGCAGGCCACCACGTACGTGCGCGACGTGATGACGAAGGCCCCGCTGATCACCGCGATGGAGGGCATCGACCCCGAAGAGGCGATCGCGATCTTCGCGCAGCACAAGATCGAGAAGCTGCCGCTGGTCGACGCCGACGGCAAGCTCCGCGGCCTCATCACCGTCAAGGACTTCGACAAGAGCGAGCAGTACCCGGACGCCACGAAGGACGACGAGGGCCGGCTTCGCGTCGGTGCCGCGATCGGCTTCTTCGGGGACGCCTGGCAGCGCGCCGAGGCCCTGCGCGACGCCGGCGTCGACGTGCTCGTCGTCGACACCGCCAACGGCGAGAGCGAGGGCGTGCTCGACATGGTCCGTCGGCTCAAGGCCGACCCGACGTTCGACGCGATCGACGTCATCGGCGGCAACGTCGCCACCCGCGCGGGCGCCCAGGCGCTCATCGACGCCGGCGTGGACGCCGTCAAGGTCGGCGTCGGTCCGGGCTCCATCTGCACCACGCGCGTCGTCGCCGGTGTGGGTGTGCCCCAGGTGACCGCCGTGTACGAGGCCTCCCTCGCCGCACGCGAGGCCGGTGTGCCGATCATCGCCGACGGTGGCCTGCAGTACTCGGGCGACATCGCGAAGGCCCTGGTGGCCGGTGCCGACACCGTCATGCTCGGCTCGCTGCTGGCCGGCACCGACGAGTCCCCCGGTGACCTGGTGTTCGTGGGTGGCAAGCAGTTCAAGGCCTACCGCGGCATGGGGTCCCTCGGGGCCCTGCAGACCCGCGGCAAGAAGACCTCGTACTCGAAGGACCGCTACTTCCAGGCGGACGTGCCGAACGACGACAAGCTCATCCCCGAGGGCATCGAGGGCCAGGTGCCCTACCGCGGTTCGGTCGGCAACGTCGTCTACCAGCTCACCGGTGGGCTGCGGCAGTCGATGTTCTACGTCGGCGGTCGCACGATCCCCGAGCTGAAGGCCCGTGGCAAGTTCGTCCGCATCACGGCGGCGGGGCTCAAGGAGTCCCACCCGCACGACGTCCAGATGGTCGTCGAGGCGCCGAACTACCGCAGCTAGCGTTCCGGTCCGGGCCGGTTCTGGTCCGCAAGACGCCGTCGTGTCGTTGAGACGCCGCCGAATTCGGCGGCGTCTCAACGCTTTCCGGGCGCGGTGCGGAAACGACGGCGTCTTGCGACTCCTCCACAGCCGGCAACGGCCTGGAGGCTCTCCACCGGTCCGGCTCGCGAGTCACCTCGCACCGTGGTCGCGTTGCAGGCTGCGGGCATGCACACGCTCGCCCACACCGTCCTGGTCCGTGTCCCGTCGGCCCTGCACGAACCGGTGCGTCTGTTCCACGGCGCCGCCGTCGAACGTCCGGAGTGGGAGGCGCTCTCACTCCTGGAACGCCGGCGCCTGTTCGTCCGCGCACGGTACGGGGCCTTGGCGTCCGAGTGCGTCGTCTCGGGGACCTCGGCCGCGGCGCTCTGGGGGTTGCCCGACTTCGACGCTGCCGACTGGCGGTTGCACGTGATCGACATCCGGCTCGACAAGACGCACACCGGTCGGGGCGTCGTCCGTCACACGGGGCGGATCCGGAACAGTGAGCGCGTCGTGATCGACGGGATCCCGACGACGTCCCTCGAGCGGACGGTCCTCGACATCGCGCGTCGGCAATCGTTCACCCACGCCGTCGTCGTCCTCGACCACGTGCCCCGGTGCGGCATGCTCCGCCGCGAAGGACTCATCGGCGCGCTCGAAGCGCTCGGACGCGTGCGTGGACGCCGACAGGCCGCCGCGGCGATCGCCTTCGCCGATGCGCGGGCCGGATCCCCCGGGAGTCGATCAGCCGCGTCACCGCGCATCTCCTCGGGATTCCTGCTCCGGAGTTGCAGCACGAGTTCGAGACGCCGCGCGGCAGGTGCAGAACGGACTTCTGGTGGCCCGACGCCGGCGTGATCGGGGAGTTCGACGGTCGCCTGAAGTACGAGGACCCCCGAGCCCTCTGGGACGAGAAGAACCGTGAGGACGCGCTCCGTCGGCTGCCAGAGGTACGCGGGTTCGCGCGGTGGACGATGCGGGAGGCCGCGGATGCACGAGCGCTGGCTGCGGTGCTGTCGGCTGCCGGGCTCCCGGTGCTCCGTGCAGCGCCGATCAGCGCACGTCGCCAGCCGAGCTCGTGAGCAGCGGCTGGCGAAGAGCACAAGACGCCGTCGTGTGCGTTGGACGCCGCCGAGTCCCCGAAACGCCGCCGAATACAGCGGCGTCTCGCAAGCACCGCGGCGTCGAAGGAACACGACGGCGTCTTTCCCCCCCACCCCCGCTGCTGCATTCCCCGGCGGTAGTGTCGCCGCATGGTCAGCGCCGTCTCACACACCACGATCGACTCCCGCGACGCCTACGCCCAGTCCGAGTGGTGGAAGCAGGTGCTCGGGTACGTCGATCTGCCCGACGACCCGAACGCGCCCGGGCACGAGGAGTGCGAGATCACGGCACCCGACCGGTCGCGCACCGTGCTCTTCATCCAGGTGCCCGAGGTGAAGACCGTGAAGAACCGGATCCACTTCGACCTGCGCCCCACCGACCGCACCCGCGACGAAGAGGTCGAGCGGCTCCGCGGCATCGGTGCCGTGGAGCTCGCCGACCTGCGCCACCCGGACGGCGGATGGGTGGTCTTCGCCGACCCGGAGGGCAACGAGTTCTGCGTCCTGCGGTCCCAGGCCGAACTCGACGAAGAAGCCGTCCAGCAGAGCTGACGAGCAGGCCGGCTGCCGGAGCTGACCAGCGCGCCGACCGGCAGAGCTGACCGGCCCGGCGTCCGGCCTGCAGGCCGGACCGCCGGCCGAGCTCCTACGCCGAACGCCAGTCGTTCGACGTGATGTGCGAGCCGCCGTGCGGGCCCATCTGCAGCATCCCGCCGTCCACCGGCAGGGAGACCCCGGTGATGTAGGACGACGCCCGCGAGGCCAGGAACGCCACGGCTGCCGCGATCTCCCACGCGTTGCCCGGGCGGCCGAGCGGCACACCGGGGCGGTCGATGGTGTGCGGGTCCTCGTCCTCGGCGCCGGTCATCCGGGTGGCGATCTCGCCGGGGGCGACGGCGTTCACGGTGATGCCGTGCTCGGCGAGCTCGATCGCCATGGTCTTCAGCAGGCCGCCGAGCCCGTGCTTCGCGGCGTCGTACGCGCTGGACCCGTAGCGGGGCTGGTGCTCGTGCACGCTCGTGATGCCGATGATCCGGCCGCCGGTGCCGGCCTGCACCATGTGCTTCGCGGCGGCCTGCATCGTGACGAAGGCGCCGTCGAGGTCGGTCGACACCGTGTGGCGCCACTGGTCGAGGGTCATCTCGAGGAACGGGGCGTTGTCGCCGGTGCCGGCGTCGGCAACGAAGACGTCGACGCCGCCCAGCTGCGAGACGAGGCGGTCGACGACGGCGGCCGCGCCGGCGAGGTCGGAGACGTCGATCTGCTCGACGAAGGCCCGACGGCCGGTCTTCCGGACCTCCTCCGCGGTCTCCTCGGCACGGTCGGGTTCGGACAGGTAGGTGATGCCGACGTCCATGCCGGCTTCGGCGAGCGCGACGGCGGTCGCGCGGCCGATCCCGGATTCGGAACCGGTGACGATGGCTGTGGTGGGCTGGAAGTCGCTCATGCGGCGGAACGTACGCCGGGCCTCCCGGGCGCCCTGCCGGACCATCCGCCTGGCGCAGGTCGGGTCGTCACGCCGACACCGTCGTTCCTGCACCGATCCCTGTCCCTGCGCACAGGAACGTCACGGCTCGGTAACGAAACACCTTTGCGTACCGCCCCGTCACACGGGCGAAACACATGGACCCTACGTTTCTCGACATCCAGTGGAGGCGTCGCATTCACCCGAAGCGGCAGAGCCTCCGCGCAGAGAAAGGGCTCCACGGATGATCAGAACCACCCGTGCCACCGCGGCACTGGCGTTGGCGGGCGCAGCAGCCGTCCTCCTCGCCGCGTGTTCCACCACCGGCAGTGCTTCCCCCTCGAGCTCGGCGTCGAGCGATGCGAAGAAGGATCCCGCCGCCAGCTGCAAGGCCCCGGACACCCCCGGTACGGACGCGCTGAAGATCGGCACGATCCTGCCCCTGACCGGTTCGCTGGCCTACCTCAACCCGCCGGCCGAGTCCGGTGTCGGCCTGGCCGTCAAGGACATCAACGCCGCGGGCGGCGTCCTCGACAAGGACGTCACGATCGACCCGGCGACCGACTCCGGTGACAGCAACGACATGACCGTGTCGAGCTCCGCCGCGACGAAGCTCGTCAACGCGAAGGTCCCGGTCGCGATCGGCGCCGAGTCCTCGTCGGTCACGCTGAACGTCATCGACCAGCTGACCAGCAACTGCATCGTGGAGATCTCGCCCGCGAACACCGCGTCCGACCTCTCCGGCTACTCGTCGTACTACTACCGGACCGCACCGCCGGACTCGGTGCAGGGTTCCGCGCTCGGCCAGCTCGTGACCGGTGACGGCAACGCGAAGGTCGCCTTCCTGGTCTTCAACGACACCTACGGCACCGGTCTCCGCAACTCGGTGCAGTCGGCCGTCGAGGCCTCCGGTGGCCAGGTCGTCTACGGCGGCAAGGGCGAGGGCCAGGAGTTCCCGCCCGGACAGACCACGTTCTCGTCCGAGGTGACCGCTGCCCTGGCCGCGAAGCCCGACGCGATCGTCGTGCTGGCCTTCGACGAGACGAAGTCGATCATCCCGGAGCTCGTCTCGCAGGGGAACACGGCGAAGATCTACATGTCGGACGGCAACACGGCTGACTACTCGAAGGACTTCGACAAGGGCACCCTCAGCGGCGCCCAGGGCACCATCCCCGGCGCCTCGCCGAAGGACGACTTCAAGAAGCAGCTGTCCGCCTTCTACAAGGACTCGTCGGGCAAGACGCTCGCCGACTACTCGTACGCGGCGGAGTCCTACGACGCCACGGTCCTCGCCGCCCTCGCCGCGGTGAAGGGCAAGGGCACCGACTCCGGCACGATCCAGGCCAACATGGCTGCCGTGTCGGGTGCTGACGGCGGCACCGAGTGCGCCACGTTCAAGGAGTGCAAGACGCTCCTGGACGACGGCAAGGACATCCACTACACCGGCCCGTCCGGCATCGGTCCGTTCGACGACAACAACGACCCGTCGAGCGCCTACATCGGCATCTACAAGTTCGACGGCGACAACAAGCCCGTCTACCAGAGCGCCATCCAGGGTGCGGTGAAGAAGTAGGGCACAGCCCAGCACCGCTCGCGAAAGCGACAGTCCCCCGCGGAACTTCCGCGGGGGACTGTCGCTTTCGCGGTGGTGTCCGGGACGACGGGCGGCCTGGAGGCCCGCGGTGCGTCCGTCAGACCGGCTCGACCGGGACGAGTGCGAGCGTCCGGCGTCGGGACGCACGCGCCGCGGCGAACGAATCCGCCGTCAGCACCACGAGCGCGAGCCACACGATGCCGAAGCCGAACCAGCGGCCCGCCGACATCTCCTCGTGCTGCACCAGGACCCCGACGAGCAGCTGCATCACGGGCGCCAGGTACTGGGTCAGACCGAGCGTCGACAGACTCACCCGACGGGCCGACGACGCGAAGAGCAGCAGCGGCACCGCGGTCGCCGGGCCGGTCAGCACGGTGATGACCACGTGTCCCCAGCCCTCGCTCGTGAAGGTCACCCCGCCTCCGAGCCCGGTCACTCCGAGCACCACCAGCGCCACGACCGCGATCGGCAGCAGCCACACGGTCTCGAGCGTCAGGCCGCTCAGTGCGTCCACGGTGCCGCCGACCCGCTTCTTCACCAGGCCGTACAGTCCGAACGAGAACGCCAGGGCCAGCGAGATCCACGGCATCTGCCCGTAGCCGATCGCGATGACGACGACCGCCACGACGCTCAGCCCGACGGCCGCCCACTGCGCCGGACGCAGGCGTTCGCGCAGGACCACGACGCCGAGCGCGATGGTGACGAGCGGGTTGATGAAGTAGCCGAGCGCGGCCTCGACGGTGTGGCCGGTGGTCGTCGCGAGGACGTAGACGGTCCAGTTGACCAGGATCAGGACGGCGGCGAGCCCCATCACGAGCATCACGCGGCGTTGGGCCATGAGCGTGCGAGTCCGGAGCCACGAGCGGGTGACGGCGATCGCGACCACGCAGAACAGCAGGCCGAAGACGATCCGCCACGACACGATCTCGAACGCCGCCGCAGGGGCCATGGCCGCGAACAGCAGGGGCATCAGACCCCAGAGCCCGTACGCCACGATGGCCTGCACCACGCCGACGGACGCCTCGCTGCGGACGGGTCGCGCGGGACTCGGTTCACTCACGGAACCATCCTAGGAACGACCGCCGACCCGTGGGACGCGCACCGGGCCTCCAGGCGGAGTGAGCGGACTGATCAGGACCGGCGCACCCGGGTGGCCGGCCCCGGACGCACGAACGCCCCGTCGGCCCGAAGGCCGGACGGGGCGTCCGTGGTGAGTACTCGACTCAGTGAACGATGACCGCGAGGACATCGCGGGCCGACAGGACCAGCAGGTCCTCGCCCGAGTACTTGACCTCGGTTCCGCCGTACTTGGAGTAGATGACCTTGTCACCCACGGCGACGTCGAGCGGGACGCGGTTGCCGTTGTCGTCGATGCGACCCGGACCCACGGCGACGACCTCGCCCTCCTGGGGCTTCTCCTTCGCGGTGTCGGGGATGACCAGACCGGAAGCGGTGGTCTGCTCCGCCTCGACCTGGCGGATGACGATGCGATCCTCGAGCGGCTTGATGCTGACGGCCACGGTGACCTCTTCTTTCTCGGTACGGACTCGGTACAGATGAAAACCGGGTTGGCACTTCGCACAGGAGAGTGCCAACGCCAACTCTAGGGGGCCTCTGGCACTCGGTCAATCCGAGTGCCAGCACATCCGGAGAACACGCAGCACCTGCGAGGATCGACGCATGGACGCCGCCGAACTCACCGCACTGCTGACCCCCGACGGGATGGCCCTGCTCGACCGTACTCCGGGCGTCTCCGACGGCGGCGAGATCGTCCGTGTGGTGTCCCGGCTGCGCGCCGAGGGCCACGATCCCCGGTTGGTCGCCGCGGTGCTGACCCAGGCGAAGCTGCGGCTGAAGGCCCGCGGCAAGTTCGGCGGCTTCGCCTCCCGCATGCTCTTCACCGAGGCCGGCCTCGAGCAGGCCACCCGGCTGCAGGTCGCGGCCCAGCACGCCGGACGCTTCGCTGCGGCCGGGCTGAACCGTGTCGCCGACCTCGGCTGCGGCATCGGCGGGGACGCCATGGCGATGGCGGCGCTCGACCTCGACGTCACCGCCGTCGATCGCGACGAGGTGACCGCGGCCGTCGCGACCCACAACCTGGCGGTCTGGCCGAACGCGCGGGTGGAACTCGGTGATGCCGCGTCCTTCGACCTGTCCTCGGTGGACGGCGTGTGGATGGACCCCGCACGACGCACCTCCGGCCACTCGGACACCCGCCGGCTCGCCGACCCGGACGACTGGTCCCCCTCGCTCGACACCGTGTTCGCCGCGGCGACGACGACGCCGACCGGTGTGAAGCTCGGACCGGGCATCGACCGCGACCTGATCCCGGACACGGCCGAGGCGCAGTGGACCTCCGTCGACCGCGAGGTCGTCGAGCTCGCCCTGTGGTTCGGCCCCCTCGCCCGACCCGGGATCCGCCGCGCCGCCACCGTCATCGGCGCGCACGGCATCGCCGAGATGACCGGAGCGGCCGACGCCGACGACGCCGAGGTCGGACCGCTCGGTGCCTACCTGTACGAGCCCGACGGCGCCGTGATCCGCGCACGGCTGATCGGCGACCTGGCACGAGGCATCGACGGGCACATGCTGTCCGAGGGCATCGCCTACGTCACGTCCGACCGCGCCGTCACGACCCCCTTCGCGCAGGGTTTCCGGGTGCTCGACACGATGCCGCTCGACGTCAAGCGACTGGCCGCACGGCTCGCCGCCGACGGCATCGGCACCGTCGAGATCAAGAAGCGCGGCGTCGACGTCGACCCGGCGCAGTTCCGCAAGCGGCTGCGGTTGCGCGGATCGGGTCGCGTCACGCTCGTGCTCACCCGCCTGGAGGGACGCCACACGGCGATCCTGTGCGAGCGGCTTACCGACACGGTCGGCTGACGGCCGGGGGCCGCGTGCGGTGCTGCGAGCGCGCCAGCGGCAGCGTCAGCGTCAGCGTCAGTTGACGAAGGCGCCGGAGTTCGAGCTGTAGTCGGAGTAGTCCGAGTAGTCCGACGCGTTCGCGATCGAGATCCACACCAGGGCGACGATCAGGATGAACAGGCCCGTCAGGATCCAGCCACCGATGATGCCCGCGAGCGCCAGGCCGCGGCCACCCTCGCCGGTCTGCTTGATCTTGCCGAGGGCGATGTGGCCCATGATCGCGCCGGCCGGGCTCGTCAGGATGATGATCGGCCAGATGATGATGCCGCCGAACGCGAAGACGATCGACAGGATCGACAGGACGTTCGTCTTCGGGCGCTGCGCGTAGGGCTGGTACGTGTACGGGTTCGACGCGTAGGGCTGCTGCTGCGGCTGCGCGTACGGGTTCTGCTGCTGGCCGTACGGGTTCTGCGGGGCGCCGTACGCGTTCTGCTGCTGCTGCTGCGGAGCCGCGTACGGGTTCTGCTGCTGCGGCTGCCCGTACGGGTTCGACGAGGCCTGCGGTGCCGCGTAGGGGTTCTGCTGCTGCCCGTACGGGTTCGACTGCTGCTGCTGCCCGTACGGGTTCTGCGGCTGCTGCGGAGCGCCGTACGGGTTCTGCTGCTGTGGGGCCGCGTACGGGTCCTGCTGCTGGCCGTACGGGTTCTGGGGCGCTTCCGGGGCCGACGGCGCCTGCGGTGCGTCAGGAGCCTGCGGGGCGTCCGGGGCGGGCGTGCCGTCGGGCTGTCCGTTCGCCGGGCCGTTCGGCGTCTCGCCCGGCTTCGGCCACTCGTTCTGATCGGACACCGTCCACCCCTCTCGGGCGTCCGGTCTCTCCGACGCCCGTGTGAATCCTCCCACAGGCTCCCGAAGAAGGACCGGGGCCGAACTGGTCAGACCTGGACGGTCGTCACCGGCAGGGTCGAGTCCGCCGCGATGCCGAGGTCGCTCGGCGCGTGCCCCTCGGCCACGAGTCGGGCGCCGACGGCGGCGATCATCGCGCCATTGTCCGTGCACAGGTCGAACGGCGGGATCCGGAGCCGCACGCCCGCGGCCGCGCAGCGCTCCTCGGCGACCTGTCGCAGTCGGGCGTTCGCGACGACCCCGCCACCGAGCAGCAGCCGGTCGACGCCGGTGTCGCGGCACGCGTTCAGGGCCTTGGTCAGCAGGACGTCGACGACGGCTTCGCGGAAGCTCGCGGCGACGTCGGCCACCGGCACCTCGCGGCCCTCGTCGCGGCAGCGCTCGACCCACCGTGCGACGGCGGTCTTGAGCCCTGAGAACGAGAAGTCGTACCGGTGCGCGGCCATGTCCTTCGGCAGCGTCAGTCCCCGGGGGAACCGGATCGCCGTCGGATCGCCATCGGCCGCCGCACGGTCGATCTGCGGGCCGCCGGGGTAGGGCAGGCCGAGCAGCCGCGCGACCTTGTCGAACGCCTCGCCCGCCGCGTCGTCGATCGTCTCGCCGAGCAGTTCGACGTCGCCGACCAGGTCCCGCACCAGCAGCAGTGACGTGTGGCCACCGGAGACCAGCAGCGCGATCGTCGGCAGCTCGATCTCGCTGCCGTCCTCGCGCAGCACGTCGGCGCCGACGTGCCCGACCAGGTGGTTCACGCCGTACAGGGGCTTGCCGGTGGCCACGGCGAGCGCCTTCGCGGCTCCCACCCCGACCATGAGCGCCCCCGCCAGGCCCGGCCCGGCGGTCACCGCGACGGCGTCGAGTTCGTCGAAGGTGACGCCGGCACGCTCGAGCGCCTCGTGCAGCGCCGGCGTCATCGCCTCCAGGTGGGCCCGTGCGGCGACCTCGGGCACGACCCCGCCGTAGCGCGCGTGCTCGTCCATGCTCGAGGCGATCACGTTCGCCAGCAGGGTGCTCCCCCGCACGATGCCGACGCCCGTCTCGTCGCAGCTCGTCTCGATGCCGAGCACCAGTGGTTCAGTCGCGCTCACCGAGGGCCTCCTGTCCGATGGGTCCGACGACGGACGACCGCTCGGCGTCCGGGCCGAGCAGTTCCGCCCGCATCACCCACGCGTCGACGCCGTCCGGTTGGTAGTAGCGCGGCCGGGTCGCGATGTGCTCGAACCCGAACGCCGTGTACATCGCCTGTGCCACGGGGTTGTCCGCGCGCACCTCGAGGAACACCTCGCGCACACCGCGGCGCTGCGCTTCGTCGAGCAGTTCCGTGAACAGGACCCTCCCGAGCCCCTTGCCGCGCTGGTCCGCGGCGACGGCGATGGTCTGCACGTCGGCGACCGGGTTGCCCGCGAGCGACGAGAGCCCGGCGTACCCGACGACCAGCGGCGCGGACGTGTCGTCGACCGTCTCGATCACGACGTAGTACCCGTGCGGTGAGTACAGCTCGCCGGACATCTGCGACGCCGACCAGGCGTCCGTCGGGAACGAGACGTGCTCGAGCCACATGATGTCGTCGAGGTCCTGCGGGTGTGCTCGCCGCAGGCGGAGCCCGTCCGGCAGGGTCACTGCTTCACCCGCTTGGGCGCACCCGGCACCGTGACGTCGGGCTCACGCAGGTACAGGGGCGTGTCCTGGTCGAACGCCGCATCGGACGCGAGCCGGTCCGCGGCGAGCGAGCCGAGCCTCCAGGCCGGGATGGACGCGACCGTCACGCGGTCCCAGCCCACCGCTTCGGGCCGGGAGGCGCGGATCGCGTCGTCGAGATCGGCGGGCTTGGCGAGTCCGGGGCCGGCCACGCGGACGCCGTCGGCGTCGTAGGCGCTCCAGTAGACCTCGCGGCGGCGGGCGTCCGTGAGGACGACGAACGGCCCGGCGATCCCCGAGTCGCGCTGGTCGGCGGCGACGGCGTCGTGGCTGACGAGGGGCAGGACGGGGACGTCGCGGGCGGCGGCGAAGGTGCGGGCGGCGGCGATGCCGACGCGCAGACCCGTGAAGGGGCCGGGGCCCATGCCGGCGACGACGCCGGTGACGTCGGCGCCGGTGATGCCGGCCTCGGCCAGGGTCTCCGCGAGGAACGGGCCGATCACCTCGGCGTGCCGTCGGCTGTCCTCGGTGTCGCGGGTCGCGAGGGCCTGGCCGGTGGCCGGGTCGACGACGGCGACGGAGGTCCCGGCGGAGGTGTCGATCGCGAGCAGCACCCGTCCATCGTAGGCGGCGGTCAGCGCGCCGGCAGCCCGCGGGACCACGCGACCTCGCGGGCCAACTGCCCGGTCCGACGGAACAGGCGGACCTGGTGGGTGTCCGGCAGCGCGGCAGCCAGCGCCTGTCGGTCGGCGGGCGTGAAGCCGAGCGACTGCCAGAACGGACCGGAGCGACGCGAGAACAGCCACGCGCGCTCGGCACCGGCCTCGGTCGCCCGCTCGATCGCGAACCGCGCCAGGCGCGTGCCGGCCCCGGAGCCGCGGTGCTGCGGGCCGACGGCCACGCTCCGGATCAGCACGTGCAGGCCGTCAGCGCTCGCCTCGAACCCGGTGCTGCCGACCACCCTGCCGGCGTCGTCGCGGTCGATCCAGAGCCGCACCGCCGGCTCGTCGAGCCCGGCGAGGGTCAGATCCGCCCCGACGAGGAACGCGCGGAGCGCCTCGACGTCGTCCGCGTCGACGGGCTGCAGGGTCAGAGGGCCACGCCTTCCCAGCGCGGGCCGGTGGCGGTGACGACGACGCGGCGGGGTTCGTCGGGGACGTCGTCCGGGTCCGTGTCGTCGGCAGGTGCGGTTCCCGCGTCGGCACCGGTGGCACGGGTGATCTCGACGTCGAGCACGCTGTCGCTGATGCCGTCGACCATGCCGCGACCCCACTCGACGACCACGATGGCGGCGTCCCAGTCGAGGTCGAGGTCGTCGAGCTCGACCGGGTCGGACAGACGGTAGGCGTCGACGTGCACCAGGTCGGGGCCGGCGGTCGTCGGGTGCGTCCGGGCGAGGACGAAGGTCGGGCTGGACACCTGGCCGCGTGCGCCGAGTGCGGCGCCGAGCCCGCGCGTCAGGGTCGTCTTGCCGGCGCCGAGCGGTCCGGTCAGCACGACGAGGTCCCCCGCGCGCAGCACGGGGGCCAACCGGGCGCCGAGCTCCCCCATCGCCTCGGTGCCGTCGACGGTGGTGTCGAGCAGGACGTGCGGCAACTCGGTCACGGCCGCTCGCCCCGCAGGTACTCCCCGACCCGTCCCTCGATGTCGTGGCCCTCGTAGGACCGGGGCACGCGGCTGCCGATGCGGCAGACGATCTCCTCACCGATGGTCTCGAGCGCCGCGCCCCACTCGAGCACGGTCATCTCGTCGTGCTCGCCGGTGCCGAACAGCACGACGGTGTCGCCGGTCTGCACGTCGTCCTCGCCGACGTCCACCAGGAACTGGTCCATCGCGACGCGGCCGGCGATCGGGTAGCGCTTGCCGCGGATCGCGACCTCGATGCGGCCCTGCGCCAGACGCGGGACCCCGTCGGCGTACCCGACGGGCACGAGGGCCAGGGTCGTCTCGGTCGCCGTGCGGTACGTGTAGTCGTAGGAGACGCCCGTGTCGACGGGGACGCGCTTCGTCTTCGCGACCGACGCGGTCAGGGTCATCACCGGCTCGAGTCCGAGGTCGGCCGCCGAGACGCCGTCGGCTCCGGGGATGCCGAACAGGTTCGCGCCCATCCGGACCATGTCCTTGCGGAACTCCTTGCGCTCCAACCCCGCGAGCGACGCGGCGACGTGCTCCATCGGGACGTCGAGCCCGAGGTCCTCGGCGATCTCGATCGCGGCGTCGAACACGGCGACCGCGGCGCTGTCCTCGTGGTCGGACGCCTCGGCCAGGTGCGTGTACGCGGCGACGACCTCGATGCGGCCGTTCCGCTGGGCGTCCCGGGCGAGCTCGACGAGCGCCGGCCAGTCCGCCGGGGTCGCGCCGTCGCGGTGCAGGCCGGAGTCGACGCCGAGGTGCACCCGGGCCGGTCGCTGGTCGACGGCGTCGACGATGCGCTGCAGCTCGGCGACGTTCGAGACGCCGAGGTCGACGGCCGAGTCGATGGCGTCACGGAAGTCCAGGTCGGGGTCGTGCTGCCAGGTGAACAGGTGGACGTCCTCGCCGACGCCGATCGAGCGCAGGCGCAGGGCCGCGGGCACCGTCAGCACGCCGATCCAGCGGATGCCGGCGTCGACGGCGGCGAGCGCGATCGGCTCGAGGCCGTGCCCGTAGGCGTCGGCCTTCATGATCGCCATCACGGCGACCGGGTCCATCCACTCGCGGACACGGTCGAGGTTGGCACGGTAGGCGTCGAGGTCGATGCGCGCCTGACGCAGCGGTGCGGAGCTCACGTCGTCCTCCGTTCCACGCTGCGGCCGATCCGGGCGACCACCTCGTAGTTGATCGTGCCGACGGCGTCGGCCCAGTCCTCGACGGCGGGGTCGCCGTTCGCGGGGTCGCCCCACAGCACCGCCTCGTCGCCGACCTGCACGTCGGCGTCGCCGATGTCGACGTGCATGGCGTTCATCGCGACGCGTCCGACCACCGGGAACGTCCGGTCGCCGATCCGCACCGAGACCCGGTTGCCGAAGTCGCGGTCGAAGCCGTCCGCGTAGCCGAGGCCGATCACGGCGAGACGGGTGTCCGTCTCGGCGCGCCAGGTGTAGCCGTAGGAGACACCGTCGCCCGCAGCGACCGGCACGGTGCGGAGCACGGCGGCGGTGACCCGCATCGCCGGGCGCAGCCCCAGGTCGGCAGAGGTGCGACCGTCGAAGGGGCTCAGCCCGTACAGGGCGAGTCCGACGCGGGACAGGTCGTGGCGGGTCTCCGGCACGGCGATGCTCGCGGCACTCGCGGCGAGGTGCACCACGTCCGGCACGATGCCGTTCACGGCGAGGCCGTCCAGCGCCCGCTGCAGTGCGGCGTCCTGGTCGAGGTCGTCGGTGCGCGACGCGTTCGACAGGTGGGACATGAGCCCCTCGACCCGGGTGCGGTTGCCGCCGCGGGCCAGGGCGCCGGCGGTCGCGAAGAGCTCGGCCCACTCGGACTCGACCGCACCGTTGCGGCTCAGGCCGGTGTCGACGCACAGGTGCACGGCGCGGACGTCGGAGTCGGCGGCTGCGGAGAGCTGCTCGACGCTCGACACTGCGGGCGTCACGTCGAACTGCGCGGCGCGACGGAAGTCCTCGTCGGGGGCGTGCAGCCACGCGAGGATCCGGACCCCCTCGTCGATGCCGCCCTGACGGAGCGCGACGGCCTCGTCGATGTCGGCGACCCCGAGCCACTCGGCACCGGCGTCCACGAAGGCCTGGGCCGCGTCGAGGGCCCCGTGGCCGTAGGCGTTCGCCTTGACCACCGCGATGACCCCGGCCGGGGCGACCCGGTCGGCGATCGTCGCGTAGTTCTCGATCAGGGCCCCACGGTCGACCGTGATCCCGGTGAACGCACTCACTGAACCGTCCCCTCCAGGACCACGTCTGTTCCTTCCAGGACCACGAACGCGGTCGCGATCCCTCCATCATGCGAGAGCGACAGGTGCACGCTCGTCACGCCACGCGCGTCCGCCACCTGCCGGGCCCCCTGGTGCAGGGTGAGCGACGGGTTCCGCTGGTCGTCGGACACGACCTCGAGGTCCTGCCAGCTGAGGCCGGCACTCGAGCCAAAGGCCTTGATCAGGGCTTCCTTCGCCGCGAACCGTGCGGCGAGGGACGCGATCGGCCGGGGTTCGCCGTCACGGACCTGCTCGGACGGCGTGAACAGGCGCGCCCGCATCGCCGGTGTGCGCTCCAGCACCTGTTCGAACCGCTCCAGGTCGACCACGTCGACCCCGATCCCGATGATCACCGTCGCGACTACTCGACGGTGACCGACTTCGCGAGGTTGCGTGGCTGGTCGACGTCCAGGCCCTTGGCCGCGGCGAGCTCCATGCCGAACATGTGCAGCGGTGCCACGGCGAGCAGCGGCTCGAACAGCGGGGTCGCCAGCGGGATCCGCAGGACCTCGTCGGCGAACGGCAGCACCGCGGCGTCGCCCTCTTCGGCGATCGCGATCACCCGGGCACCGCGGGCGCGGATCTCCTGGATGTTCGAGACGACCTTCGGGTGCAGCGATCGGGGGTCGCGCGGCGAGGGCACGATGACGAAGACGATCTGGCCCGGCTCGATCAGGGCGATCGGGCCGTGCTTGAGCTCACCGGCGGCGAAGCCCTCGGCGTGGATGTACGCGAGTTCCTTGAGCTTGAGGGCACCCTCGAGCGCGATCGGGTAGCCGACGTGGCGGCCGAGGAACAGCACGCTCCGGGTGTCCGCCATCCAGCGGGCCAGGTCCTTGATGCCGGCGGCGTCCTCGATGGTCTGCTGCAGCTTCGGGGCGAGCCCTTCGAGCTCGGCCACCTGCTCGGCGATCTGCTCGGTGGTAAGCGTGCCGCGCAGCGTCGCCAGGTGCAGCCCGAGCAGGTAGAGCGCGACGCCCTGGGCGATGAAGGCCTTGGTCGACGCGACGGCGACCTCGGGCCCGGCGTGCGTGTAGATCACGGCGTCGGACTCACGCGGGATCGTGGCGCCCTGGGTGTTGCAGATCGACAGGACCTGCGCACCCTGCTCGCGGGCGTACTTGACGGCCATGAGCGTGTCCATGGTCTCGCCGGACTGGCTGATCGAGACGACCAGGGTGCGCTCGTTCAGCACCGGGTCGCGGTAGCGGAACTCGTGCGCGAGCTCGACCTCGACCGGGATGCGGGCCCACTGCTCGATGGCGTACTTGCCGAGGATGCCGGCGTAGGCGGCGGTGCCGCAGGCGATCACGATGACGCGGTCGACGGTCGCCAGGCGCTCGGCGATCGGGTCGAGGTCGGTCAGCGTGACGGCGCCGTCGTGGACGCGACCGAGGATCGTCTTCGCGACGGCCTCGGGCTCCTCGCTGATCTCCTTCGCCATGAACGAGCTCCAGCCGCCCTTGTCGGCGGCGGAGGCGTCCCAGTTGACCTCGAACTCGGTCGGCGTGGCCGGGGTGCCGTCGAAGTGGATGACGTCCACGCCGTCGGGGCGGATCGTGGCGATCTCGTCCTGCCCGATCGACAGCGCGCGCTGCGTGTAGGCGACGAACGCGGCGACGTCCGAGCCCATGAAGTTCTCACCGTCGCCGAGCCCGACCACCAGGGGCGAGTTGCGACGGGCACCGACGACGACGCCGGGCTGGTCGGCGTGCACGACGAGGAGCGTGAAGGCCCCTTCGAGCCGCTGCACGGCCTGCTGCATGGCGGCGGTCAGGTCACCGGTGTCGCGGAAGGCGCGTCCGACCAGGTGCGCGGCGACCTCGGAGTCGGTCTCGCTGCGGAACTCGATGCCCTCGGCCTGCAGTTCGGCGCGGAGC
The DNA here is from genome assembly GCF_003234605.2 of Curtobacterium sp. MCPF17_021. Classification (NCBI taxonomy): domain Bacteria; kingdom Bacillati; phylum Actinomycetota; class Actinomycetes; order Micrococcales; family Microbacteriaceae; genus Curtobacterium; species Curtobacterium sp. MCPF17_021. Next base: position 3,545,206 of record NZ_CP126252.1, read on the forward strand.
TCGGAGAAGTTCTCGATGATGCCGTTGTGGATGAGGGCGAGCTTGTCGCCGTCGGCCAGGTGCGGGTGGGCGTTGCCGTCGGTGGGGCCACCGTGGGTCGCCCAGCGGGTGTGCCCGATGCCCGTCGTGCCGTCCGGGATCGGCGACGACTCGAGCTCGTCGACCAGGGCCTGGAGCTTGCCGGCCTTCTTGGCCGACACGAGGTCTCCGGCTGGGTCGACGACGGCGATGCCCGCCGAGTCGTAGCCGCGGTACTCGAGGCGACGGAGGCCACCGAGGAGGACGTCCTGGCTGCTGTTGCTGCCGACGTAGCCGACGATTCCACACATGGAAGCGATCCTACGGTCTGCCTGGACGCCGACCCTGCGAAGTCCCGGGGGTGGGGATAACGTTTCGGCCATGGGACGCTTCGACGACATCGCCATCACCACGCTGCACGGCGAGGACACCACGTTCGGCGCCTACGCCGACAAGGCCGTACTGGTCGTGAACGTCGCCTCCCGGTGCGGCCTCGCCCCGCAGTACGAGCAGCTCGAGGCCCTGCAGAAGCAGTACGGCCCCCGCGGGTTCACGGTGCTGGGCTTCCCGAGCAACCAGTTCCTGCAGGAGCTCGGCTCGTCCGAGGCGATCGACGAGTACTGCTCCACCACGTGGGGCGTGACGTTCCCGATGTCCGAGAAGGTCAAGGTCAACGGCAAGAGCGCCCACCCGCTCTACCAGGCCCTCAAGGAGACCCCGGACGCCGACGGCAAGGCCGGCCGCGTCGCGTGGAACTTCGAGAAGTTCCTCGTCGCCCCCGACAGCACCGTCACGCGCTTCCGCCCCACCACGAAGCCGGACGCCCCCGAGGTCGTCGCCGCCATCGAGGCGGCCCTCCCCGCCTGACGCGTCGCGTCCTGCGGACGCGCACCGAGCACTGGACGGGAGGCCCGGGGCACGTGAGCCGGTCGGCTCGCGTGCCCCGGGCCTCCCGTCTGTACGCTCGATCCCATGCCGTTCTCGGAGACCGCCGTCGCGCACCCGACCCCGTTCGTGGAGATCCCACGTGACGATTGGTCCCAGCTCGCCCCGAAGGAGCACCTGTCGCTCACCGAGACCGAGATCGTGCAGCTGCGCGGTCTCGGCGACCGGTTGGACATGCAGGAGGTGCAGGAGGTCTACCTGCCCCTGTCCCGCCTGCTCACGCTCTACGCCGCCGGCGCGCGGAACCTGCACGCCGAGACGAGCCGGTTCCTCGGGGAGCGCGCCGGACGCACGCCGTTCGTCATCGGCGTGGCGGGCTCCGTCGCGGTCGGCAAGTCCACGGTCGCCCGCCTGCTGCGCGAGCTGACGAAGCGCTGGCCGGACACCCCTCGGGTGGAGCTCGTGACGACCGACGGCTTCCTGTACCCGAACGCCGAGCTCGAGCGCCGCGGGATCATGGACCGCAAGGGCTTCCCGGAGTCGTACGACCGCCGCTCCCTGCTGCGCTTCGTGAGCCAGGTGAAGAGCGGGGCGACCGAGGTCCGCGCGCCGTACTACTCGCACCTGGTCTACGACATCGTGCCCGATGCCGAGATCGTCGTCCGGCAGCCCGACGTGCTCATCGTCGAGGGCCTCAACGTGCTGGCACCCCCGGTGCACGGGCGGCTCGCGCTGTCCGACCTGTTCGACTTCACGATCTACGTGGACGCGAAGACGAAGGACATCGAGTCCTGGTACGTCGACCGGTTCCTCGCCCTGCAGGAAGAGGCGTTCTCGAGCCCCGACTCGTTCTTCCACCGGTTCGCCTCGCTCTCGCGTGAGGACGCGGTGCGAACGGCGACCGACGTCTGGCGGGCGATCAACGAGCCGAACCTGATCGAGAACGTGCTGCCCACGCGCTCCCGCGCCACGCTGGTGCTGAAGAAGGGCGCGAACCACAAGGTGAACTCGGTCCTGCTCCGCAAGATCTGAGCGGGGGGGGCAGCGCAGCCAGCAGGGCAGCGCAAAACACCGGTGTTCGCGAGCTGAACCGCGGCATGCACGTGTTCAACCGGCGAACACCGGTGTCTTGCGGAGGGAACCCCTACGCGGCGTCGAGCGCCAGGCGGTCCTGCACGACGGCGGCGAGCTCCTCGGCGATGCGCTGGGCATCGTCCTGCGAAGCGGCCTCGACCATCACGCGCACGACCGGCTCGGTGCCCGACGGACGGAGCAGCACGCGGCCGCTGTCCCCGAGCGCCTCGCTGGCGGCGGCGATGGCGTCCTGCACGCCCTGGTCGGCGAGCCCGTGGCGATCGACGCCCCGGACGTTGAGCAGCACCTGCGGGAACACCGTCATGCACGAGGCGAGCTCCTGCAGGGTCTTGCCCGTGCGCGCCATCTCGGCGACCAGGTGCAGCCCGGTCAGGATGCCGTCACCCGTGGTGGCGAACTCGTTGAAGATGATGTGGCCGGACTGCTCGCCACCGATGGAGTAGTCGCCCTCGGTCATCTTCTCGAGCACGTAGCGGTCGCCCACGCCGGCCTCGATCACGGTGATGCCCGCGTCGGCCATGGCGCGCTTCAGCCCGAGGTTCGACATGACCGTCGCGACGAGGGTGTTGCCCTTCAGCCGTCCGCGCTCCTGCAGGGACAGCGCGAGGATCGCCATGATCTGGTCGCCGTCGATCGCGTTGCCCGCGGCGTCGACCGCCAGGCAGCGGTCCGCGTCGCCGTCGTGCGCGATGCCGACGTCGGCACCGTGCTCGAGCACGGCGCGGGCGAGGTTGTCGATGTGGGTCGAACCGACGCCGTCGTTGATGTTCCAGCCGTCGGGGTCGGCGCCGATGAGCGTCACGCGGGCACCCGCGTTGACGAAGACCTCGGGCGAGACGCCGGCGGCGGCACCGTTCGCGCAGTCGAGCACCACGTGGATGCCGTCGAGCCGGTGCGGCAGCGTGCCGAGCAGGTGCACCACGTAGCGGTCCTCGGCGTCGGCGAACCGCGAGATGCGCCCGACGTCGATGCCGGTGGGGGTGGGTGCGGAGTGGTCGTGCATGGCCGCTTCGATGCGGTCCTCGACCTCGTCCGGCAGCTTGCGGCCACCCGTGGCGAAGAACTTGATCCCGTTGTCGGGAGCGGGGTTGTGCGATGCGGAGATCATCACGCCGAAGTCGGCGTCGATGTCCGCGACGAGGAACGCCGCGGCGGGGGTGGGGATGACCCCGGCGTCGAGCACGTCGACGCCGGCCGAGGCGAGCCCGGCCGCGACGGCGGCACCGAGGAACTCGCCGGAGACGCGCGGGTCACGCGCGAGGACCGCGCGCGGGCGCGGTCGACCCGACGCCCGGCGGGCGTCGGCATGGTGTCCGTGTGTGAGGACGGCCGCGCTCGCCTGGGCAAGACCCAGTGCGAGCGCGGCCGTCAGCTCGCCGTTGGCGAGACCACGAACCCCGTCGGTACCGAACAGACGCGGCATTGCGATCTTCAGCCGGTGACGACTAGCGCTTCGAGAACTGCGAAGCCTTGCGGGCCTTCTTGAGACCGGCCTTCTTGCGCTCGATGACGCGGGCGTCACGGGTGAGGAAGCCGGCCTTCTTGAGGGCCGCGCGGTTGTTCTCGCGGTCGATCTCGTTCAGGGTGCGGGCGATGGCGAGGCGGAGCGCGCCGGCCTGACCCGAGGGGCCGCCACCGGTGATGCGGGCGACGACGTCGTACGAGCCGAGGAGCTCGAGCACCTTGAAGGGGTCGTTGATGAGCTGCTGGTGCAGCTTGTTCGGGAAGTAGTCCTCGAGCGTGCGGCCGTTCACGACGAACGTGCCGGAGCCCGGGACGAGCCGGACGCGCGCGATGGCCTCCTTGCGGCGCCCGACGGCACCGCCGGAGACGTTGAGGATCTGACGGGGAGCGGCCTCGGCAGCGGCGGGTGCGCTCTCCGTGGTGAAGCTCTCCGGGGTCTGGTCGAGGGAATCAGCGATCTGAGCCATGAGTTTTCTGTGTCCTTGAAGTCGTCGTGGCCGGAACTACTGTGCGACCTGGTCGAAGATGTACGGCTTGGGCTGCTGCGCGGCGTGCGGGTGCTCCGCGCCGGCGTAGACCTTCAGCTTCTTGAGCTGCTCGCGGCCGAGGGTGTTCTTCGGCAGCATGCCGCGGATCGCCTTCTCGACGGCGCGGGTGGGGTGCTTCTCGAGCATCTCCGGGTAGGAGGTCGCCGTCAGGCCGCCCGGGTACCCCGAGTGACGGTAGTAGACCTTCTTCGCGAGCTTCGAACCGGTCAGGGCGACCTTGTCGGCGTTCACGATGATGACGAAGTCACCCATGTCCATGTGCTGGGCGAAGGTGGCCTTGTGCTTGCCGCGCAGGAGCGCCGCGGCGTGGGTGGCGAGACGGCCGAGGACGACGTCGGTGGCGTCGATGACGATCCAGTCGTGCTGGACGTCTGCCGGCTTAGGTGAGAACGTGCGAGTCACAGGAGTGCTGCTTTCGTGTCGAGGTGAGGAGTCCGTGAATCCCACTCCGGTCGGGAGTTCCACGGGCAGAAGCACGGGGAACACCTCGGTTGGAGGGCTCATCTGACTGTCCGCGCGCGGGGCGCACAGACCAAGGTGAGAGCCTAGCCGACGCGGGGTACGTCGGTCAAACGCGGCCGACTGCCGGCCTGGAGGCGCGGGGCGGCCCCGCACCGCGCCTCCCGTCCGTCGCGCGGTCGCGCTTACCGCGCATGGTGAGCAGCAACGGTCGGGTCCGCTGTGCGAACCCGACCATTCCTGCTCACCAAGTGCGCCCGTGGGGCCTGGGGACTACTCCGCAGCGGCCGCGGTCCTGCGGCGACGCACGATCAGCACGCCCGCGCCCGCCGCGAGCAGCAGGAACGCCACCAACGCACCGGCACCCATCCCTGCGGCGCCCGTGAACGCGAGCTGCCCATCCGTGGTGATCGTGATCGGGGTCCACCCGATCAGACTCCCGTCCGCAGCCGTCACCGCCAGACGGTGCACACCAGCCACCGTGTCCGCCGGGATCGTCACCCGCACCGTCCCGTCAGCAGCGACCACAGCCGTACCGATCAGCGTCGGCTCCGAGAACAACCACACGTTCACGACGTCACCAGCCGACGCAGTACCGACCGTCACCGTGATCGTCTCCCCCGCACGAGCGGTCGCCGGAGCAGACACACCACCACGGTTCGCCTCCGTCAACAACGACTCCGACGGCGCCACCGGAACAGCCGGCGGGGTGATCCCGTCGACCGGCGGCACCGGAGTCGGGGTCGGGGTCGGCGTCGGGTTCGGCACCGGGGTCGGCGTCGGCGTCGGCACCGGCGTCGGGTCCGTGCCCGGGTCGGTGCCCGCGGCGTCCAGGTCGAACCCGACCAGGATCGGGTCGTGGTCGCTCGCCCGGTACACGTCGTCGGTGTACAGGTTCGTCGCGTTGTAGTTGTAGCGGCTGTACTCCAGGCCCACCGACTCGACCGAGTTGATGTTCCAGATGTCCACGCCCGTGACCGTCTCGAGCGCGGCCTTCGACGCGAACACGTGGTCGAGCGAGCCGCTCAGGCCGGAGAACACGTACGAGTACTCGGTGCTGTCGAGCGCCGGGCCGAGGTCGGTGTAGCCGGCCTCGTCGAGGACCACCACCGGGTCCTCCTTGCTGTAGGCGTTGAAGTCGCCGAGCATGAACACCTTGTCGGTGCCGTACTGCTCCTGCATGTCGGCGGAGAAGGTCACGAGGGCCTTCGCCTGCTCGACGCGGTCGGCGTTCGAGGCCCCCTGCCCGTCGCCCTGGTCGGCGTTCTCGCCGGTGCCGGAGCCCTTGGACTTGAAGTGGTTCGCGATCACCAGGAAGTCGTCGTCCGCGGTGCCGCCGACCGGGCGGAACGCGTCCGCGACGGGCTGGCGGGCGTTCGTGAACGCGTCGTCGATCAGGATCGTCGACTCGCCGACGGGCTCGACGCGGTCCTTCTTGTAGATGAGGGCGAGGCGGATGACGTCCTCGCTCGCGGGCACGACGGCCGGGGACTTCGCGGAGGCCCAGGTGTCTTTGCCGGTGGCGGCGTTGAGCGCGTCGACCAGGGTGGCCACGGCGGCGTCACGGTCCTGACCGAAGCGGACGGAGTTCTCGATCTCCTCGAGCGAAACGACGTCGGCGTCCAGGCCGTTGATGGCCTTCACGATCTTGACCTGCTGGCGCAGGAAGTCCTCCTGCTCGGCGGCACCGCGGGCGTCGCAGCCCGAGTTCACCGTGACGGGGTCACCGGCACGGTCCGTGTAGTACTTGCAGCCGGTGAGCTCGTCGCCCGTGGTCGGGAAGTAGTTGAGCAGGTTGAAGCCGGCGAGCTTCAGGTCGCCACCGACGTCCTGCGGCGCCGACTGGCGCACCTTCGAGAACGACGCCGGCAGGTCGGTGGCCGGGGTCGCACCCGTGATCGGCGCGGTCGGCTGGAACTTCCACCCGTTGTTGCGGTAGTCGAGGACGACCGGTTCGGTGAAGGTGGCGGCGGCCCCGACGGTGACCGGGCCCTGGGTGAGCCACGACACCGGGATGCCCTGGTTCGCCTGGGTCAGGAAGTTGGTGCTCGCGCCGTCGTCGAGCGTGACCTTGCGCGCGGCGTTGTCGGCCTCGACGGCCTTCGCCTCGGCGCTGCCCGGTCGGCCGACCTCGGTCGGCTGGATGAGGCGCTTCGTGCCGCTGGCGAGCACGATCTCGCCGTACTGGTTCGTCGTGTAGTTGTCGGCGACGGTGTATGCCCCCTGGGGAGCGACGAGCATGCTCTCGAGCGACTCGCGCTGGGCGTCGGACGACGGGAACGCGACCGCGGCGGGCTGCGGTGCCGCGACGGTGTCGTCGAGCTGCTGCAGCGACGAGGCCCCGGACACCGTGAGTTCGGTCAGGCCGAAGTACTCGGACACGGCACCGGTGACCCGCACGTGGTCGCCCTCGTGCACCAGGCCGGCGGTGGCGGAAGAGAAGACGAACACCGCGTCGGACGCGGTGTGGGCGCCGAGGTCGATGGCGCCGCCGGTGCCGGGGGTCTGGATCGTGTAGCCGTTGAAGCCGCCGGTGCCGTACACCGCGGTGACGACGCCGTCGGTCGTGACGTTCTTGCCGGCGTACGGCGAGGTGTCCGTGGTGCCCTGCAGCTGGGCGATGGTCACCGTCTCGGCGGGCGTGCCGGGCGCGGGGGTCCCGCCGTCACCCGGGTCGGTCGGTTCCGTGGGCTCGGTCGGTGCCGTCGTCTCGCCCGCGGCGTTCCGTGGGGTGAGCGTCGTCGTCACGGAGAAGTCCGCACCGTTGACGTCGGTGTCCGTGGTGCCCTGGCGGACCAGGCCGTTCGGGACGGAGTTGTCCCCGGTCACGGTGCGCACGGCCGACTCGAACGTGTTCGAGGCGCCGTAGCCGAGCAGGTCGACCACGCCGTCGGTGCCGGTGGCGACGGGTCCGGCGGCGAGCGCCAGGGGTGCCGTGGCGTCGGACAGCACGAGCGTGCCCGTGGTGCCCGAGGGGTTGAGCGTCGCGGTGTCGTCGGCGGCGGGCAGGTCCTCGCCGGCCGGGGTGGCCCCGCCGTTGCCCGCCATCGACACCAGGAAGGTGCCCTTCGCCGGCACGGTGCCCTGCAGCGCACTGGCCGAGAACGTGCCGGTGCCCGTGGCGGAGCGGTACTGCAGCGACCACCCGTCGAGCGACACGGCATCGTCGGTCGGGTTGCCGATCTCGACGAACTTCTCGTTGTAGAACGCGCCCTTGCTCCCCGCCTTCAGGTAGGCCTCCTCGATGACGAGGTCGGTCCCCTCGGGGTTCGCGGTCGCTGCGGTGACGGTGACGAGTGGGGCCGCGAGGAGCGTCGCGGCCGCCGTGGCGCACAGCAGAGTGCGCCCGAGGGTGTTGGCCATGCCCGCACGCTACCGACCTGCGGGGACATTCAGGTTGCGTCGAGGTAAATGATTGCGTTCGGCAACATCAGCGGTGCGGCGGCACGAGCCGATCGCGCGGCATCAGCCGATCGCGTTCGGTGGCATCAGCCGATCGGCAGCCAGGTCCCGCCCACGCGTCGGACAGCCGGTCCGTGTCCCGGCAGCACGAGGGCCGGGAACGGCAGCGCCCGTGCCGACTCGAGCGCGCGGTCCTGGTCGGCGGTGAAGAAGGGTGTGATCATCCGCGGCCGCGGGGCCCACGACCCGGGCTGGGTGTCGTGCCGGCTGACGACCGCGTCGCCCGTGACGATCGCGTCCGCCGCGGGCAGCAGGTACGCCGTCGAGCCGTCGGTGTGGCCGACGGCCGGGAAGGGCGCGATCGCCCGACCCGCGAAGTCCGCGCCGGTGAACGCGCGAGCGGACGGCACGGTCGTGGGTCGCAGGGCGTCGGAACGGATCGCCCGTGCCAGCCAGGCGAGCACGCGGGGGCTGGCGAGCCGGCCGCCGATCTCCGCCGGGGTGACCTGCTGCCGCTCCGGTCCGCGCACGTTGGCGAGCTCGTCGGCGTGGGCGAGCACCTCGACGTCGGGGTACCGCTCGAGGATCCCGGGGATGCCGCCGACGTGGTCGACGTGTCCGTGCGTGACGTAGACGCGTCGGAGGTCGGCGGGGTCGTGTCCGGCGGCGCGCACGGTGTCGAGCACGAGGTCGGTGTCGGCCGGGTAGCCGGCGTCGATCAGCGCGACGCCGTCCTCCTCGGCCAGCACCACCCAGTTGGACACCGGGCCCTCGACGAAGACGACTCCGGGGGCGACGGACACGACGGAACGGGGTTCACGCGGGCTCATCCCTCGACGGTACCGTCCACCGACCGGCGGGCCCGGGTCTGCTCCGCCCGCTGCGCGAGCTCCGCGTCTGCCGGGTAGCCCACCTCGGTCAGCGTCAGTCCCTTCGCCGGCGCCGTCTTGAAGGCACTCGTGCGCTCCTCGGCGACGCGCAGTTCCTCGAGGCGGTCCGGGCCGAAGCGGCCCTCGCCGACGGCGATGGTCGCGCCGACCATGGCCCGCACCATCGAGTGGCAGAAGGCGTCGGCCTGGAGGCGCGCCACCAGCACGCCGTCCGGCTCGCGGTCCCAGCCGAACTGCTGCAACGTCCGGATGGTCGTCGCCCCCTCGCGCGGCTTGCAGAACGTCGCGAAGTCGTGCAGCCCGAGCAACGTCAGCGCACCGCGCTCCATCGCTGCCGGATCGAGCCGCGCCGCGTGCCAGACCGTGTGCCCGCGTCGACGTGGATCGCGCGGGGCGTCGGCGTCCGCGATCCGGTACTCGTACCGGCGCCAGAGCGGGGAGAACCGGGCGTCGAACCCGTCGGGCGCCACCGAAGCTCCGGTGACGACGACGTCCCCCTCGGGTGCCGCGATGCCGTTGACCCGCTTGAGCAGCCCGTCGAGCGGTGACCGGCCCGACCCGCGCTTGGCGGTGAGCGCGGCCCACTGCTCTGCCGACAGGTCCAGGTGCGCGACCTGCCCCGTGGCGTGCACCCCGGCGTCGGTGCGTCCGGCAACGGTGAGCAACGGCGGTTCGCCCCAGCGGGTGAAGACAGTGGCGAGTGCGGTCTCGAGCGCGCCCTGCACGGTCCGGAGCCCGGGCTGCCGGGCCCACCCGGAGAACGCCGCCCCGTCGTAGGCGATGTCCAGCCGGAGCCGCACGTCGCCCGTGCTGTCGGGGTCCTGGAAGCCGACCGTCTCGTCCACGTGACCACCGTAGCGGGGGTGATCCGTGCCTCCCGGCCCGCGCTCGGTCTGCCGGACGGCGGCCGCCCGTACCCGCTCAGCCGCGCGGACGGCCGAACGCCGACGGACCGGTCCGGGTGTCGAGGTCGTCGGTGGCGCGTCGCTCGGACTCGACGATCCCGCGCAGGGCGACGAGCGCGGCCGAGGTGACCGCGACGTGCGAGGGGTTCTCGCGCGATGCGTCGAGCGCGCTCTCGAGTCGTGCGATGGCCTCTTCGGCCTGGTCCTCCGGGGAGTCGCCGCGGATCGTGCTCGCGATCTTCCGAAGTGCCTCGGCGATGGGGGTGGCGAACGCGGGGTCGGGACGCCCGACGCCCTCGGACACCGGACCGGAGCGTGCGACGAGCTCGGTGAGGTCGGTCGTGTACCAGGCGACCCGCTCCAGTGCGCGGAAGCGTCCGCCGTCCTTCTGGAGCCGCGCTCGCGACCCGCGCAGGGCACCACGGGGGTTGAGCCGACGGCTCTCGTGCGCGATCGCCACCCGTGAGCGCACGTCCGCGATCGCACGGTCCAGGCGGTCCTGCTGGTGGTCCCACGCCTTCTCGTCGCGCTTGCCCTCCTCGAGCACGGCTGCCAGCCCGTCGAGGTGGTCCGCCAGCACGCCGTTCACCGCGTCGATGCGGTGTTCGGCGTCCCAGAAGTGCAGCGGCGGGAACACCAGGAAGTTGACCAGCAGCCCGACCACGACGCCCACGGCCATCTGCACCAGGTACCCGAGCGAGTAGCCCTCGGCGTGCGCACCGCCGACGAGCAGGACGAAGAGCGCCGCGGTGGACACCCACGAGCTGCCCTCGCCCAGCACGCGGAACCCGCCGACGAGCACCCCGACGCCGACCGCCAGCGCGATCGCGAGGAAGCCGGGATCGCCGACCCACATCGTGAACGCGGCGATGAGGATGCCGAGGGCGATCCCGACCAGGGTCTGCACGCCGCTCCGGATGCCCGCGAACACCGTGGTCTGCATCGCGACGACGGCGCCGAGTGGTGCGTAGTACGGGTACTCGGCCGCGACGCCCGGGATGTGCTGCGCCACGAACCAGGCGATCACCGCGGCGGCGGCGGCCTTGCCGGCGTGCAGCAGGCGCGGCTGCGTGCCCGAGGTCCGGCTCCACCGCCAGACCCTCGTCCCCAGACCCGCAACGTGCTGGAACGCCATGACTTCCTTCCCTGTCGTACCGGTCGGCCACCATACGCGGCGCGTCGTGCGTGCCGTGGTGTCCGGACCCGTGACCAGCTTCGGACACGAGGAAGCCCCCGCGACCTGGGTCGCGGGGGCTTCCTCGTGGTGGTGCAGCGCCCCGGAGGGCACCGGACTACTTGGTGTCGGCGTCGTCCGACTTCTCGGCGGCGTCGGCCTCGACCTCGGCAGCAGCCTCGGTCTCGGACTCGGTCTCGACCGGGGCGGACTCCTCGGTGGTCTCGGTCTCTTCGACCGGGGCCTCCTCGGTGGTCTCGTCGGCGGCGGGCTCGTCGACCGGGGCGGCAGCAGCGGCCGGAGCCGAGTTGCGCTTGACCGGAGCGGGCGTGCTCGAGACGGGCTCGAGGACGAGCTCGATCGACGCCAGCGGGGCGTTGTCGCCCTTGCGGAAGCCGAGCTTCGTGATGCGGGTGTAACCGCCCTGGCGGTCCTCGACCTGGGGAGCGATCTCGGTGAACAGCGTGTGCACGACGGACTTGTCGCGCAGGATGCTGATCACACGACGACGCGCGTGCAGGTCGCCGCGCTTCGCGAACGTGATGAGACGCTCGGCGACCGGGCGGAGGCGCTTGGCCTTCGTCTCGGTGGTCGTGATGCGACCGTGCGTGAAGAGGGCGTTGGCGAGGTTGCTCAGGAGCAGGCGCTCGTGGGCGGGACCGCCACCGAGGCGGGGGCCCTTGGTGGGCTTCGGCATGTCAGTTCTCCAGTGGTGAAAGTGGTGCGCGCGGTGTCAGCGCGCTTGCGCGTGAGCGCGAGGTCAGTTGTTGGACTCGTCCTCGTCGTACCCGCTGTAGAAGTGGGCGCCGTCGAATCCGGGGACGGTGTCCTTGAGGGACAGGCCGAGCTCGGTGAGCTTGTCCTTGACCTCGTCCACCGACTTCTGACCGAAGTTGCGGATGTTCATGAGCTGCGTCTCCGACAGGGCGACGAGCTCGGACACCGTGTTGATGCCCTCCCGCTTCAGGCAGTTGTAGCTGCGGACCGACAGGTCGAGGTCCTCGATCGGGGTCTGCAGTTCGTTCGAGAGCACGGCGTCGACCGGCGCGGGGCCGATCTCGATGCCCTCTGCCGCCGTGTTGAGCTCGCGAGCGAGCCCGAACAGCTCGACCAGCGTGCGACCGGCCGACGCGATGGCGTCGCGCGGCGTGATGGCCGGCTTCGCTTCGACGTCGACGACCAGGCGGTCGAAGTCCGTGCGCTCACCGGCACGCGTCGCCTCGACGCGGTAGGTGACCTTCAGGACGGGCGAGTAGATCGAGTCGATCGGGATCTGACCGGCTTCGCTGAACTCGGAACGGTTCTGCGTCGCCGAGACGTAGCCACGGCCACGCTCGATCGTGAGCTCGAGCTCGAAGCGCGCGGTGTCGTTCAGGGTCGCGATGACGAGTTCCGGGTTGTGGATCTCGACGCCGGCCGGAGCGGAGATGTCCGCTGCGGTGACCTGACCGGCACCCTGCTTGCGCAGGTACGCCGTGATGGGCTCGTCGTGCTCGCTGGAGACGACCAGGCTCTTGATGTTGAGGATGATCTCGGTGACGTCTTCCTTGACACCGGGAACGGTGCTGAACTCGTGGAGGACGCCGTCGATGCGGATGCTGGTGACAGCCGCGCCGGGGATCGAGGAGAGGAGCGTGCGGCGCAGCGAGTTGCCGAGGGTGTAACCGAAGCCCGGCTCGAGCGGCTCGATGACGAAGCGCGAGCGGTGCTCGGAGATCGGCTCCTCGGTCAGGGTGGGGCGCTGTGCAATGAGCACTGTGGGATTCCTTTCGGCGAAGTGTCCGCTATATGACACTTGGCGGTACGACGGGGCCGCATGGGCCCCGACGGGTCTGTTGAGTTGTGATCACGCGCACACACGTGCGCGATCGAACGACCAGGAATGGCCGCGGGCCCTGCCCGCCCTCGCCGGAACGGATCCGGTCAGGGGACGAGCAGGGCGCGGCCGGTTGCTCCTCGCGTCAGACGCGACGGCGCTTGGGCGGGCGGCACCCGTTGTGCGCCTGCGGCGTGACGTCGTTGATCGAGCCGACCTCGAGGCCAGCGGCCTGGAGGGAGCGGATCGCGGTCTCGCGACCCGAACCCGGGCCCTTCACGAAGACGTCGACCTTCTTCACGCCGTGCTCCTGCGCCTGACGCGCAGCGGACTCGGCAGCGAGCTGCGCCGCGAACGGCGTCGACTTGCGCGAACCCTTGAAGCCCACGGCACCCGAGGACGCCCAGCTGAGGACGGCACCCGACGGGTCGGTGATGCTGACGATCGTGTTGTTGAACGTGCTCTTGATGTGGGCCTGGCCCACAGCGACGTTCTTCTTCTCCTTGCGGCGCGGCTTGCGCGCGGCAGTCTTGGGGGTAGCCATCGGGGTCTCCTATCGAGCCTTCTTCTTGCCTGCCACGGTGCGCTTCGGTCCCTTGCGGGTACGAGCGTTGGTCTTGGTGCGCTGACCGCGCACCGGGAGACCACGACGGTGGCGAAGACCCTCGTAGCTGCCGATCTCGACCTTGCGGCGGATGTCGGCGGCGACCTCACGGCGGAGGTCACCCTCGACCTTGAAGTTGCCCTCGATGAAGTCACGGAGGGCGACGAGCTGGTCGTCGGTCAGGTCCTTGACGCGGATGTCACCGGAGATACCGGTCTCCGTCAGTGCCTGGACGGCGCGGGTACGGCCGACGCCGTAGATGTACGTGAGTGCGATCTCCACGCGCTTCTCGCGCGGGATGTCGACGCCTGCTAGACGTGCCATGTGATGGCTGCTCCTGTTGTCGATGGAGGTGTGGCGCAGTACCGGTGCTCGGGCCTCCGCCCCGAGGTGTCCCCCGGTCGTCGTGCGACCGGGTTCTGGTACTGCGTTGTCGATCTTCAGTTGTGGGTCGTGCTCGAGCAGCCTGGTGTCCGATGGACACCGTCGGCGCCGGTCACGCGCCCGGGACTAGCCCTGGCGCTGCTTGTGACGCGGGTTGCTCTTGCAGATCACCATGACGCGGCCCTTGCGGCGAATCACACGGCAGTGTTCGCAGATGGGCTTGACGCTGGGGTTGACCTTCATGGTTCTTTCCTCGTGCTCGCTGGCTTCGTGCTCGGCAGGATTGCCGTGCCGTTCCTTTCCAGCTCGCGGATCACTTGTAGCGGTAGACGATCCGGCCGCGGGTCAGGTCGTACGGGCTCAGCTCCACGATCACGCGGTCCTCGGGGAGGATGCGGATGTAGTGCTGGCGCATCTTCCCGGAGATGTGCGCGAGGACCTTGTGTCCGTTCGTCAGCTCAACGCGGAACATCGCGTTGGGCAGAGCTTCGAGCACCGAGCCTTCGATCTCGATGACGCCGTCTTTCTTGGCCATAGCCTCACTGTCGCTTGGTTGTGGAACAGGTGTGATCCCCGAACCGGTCTGCGGGTCGGTCGCCACACCCGAGAGGGCATGACACACCAAAGATCGATCTTATGTGGTAAACCCGCAATTGCCAAGTGGGGACGCGGAACACCCCACGTCTGGGGCTTCCGGGGCCGTGCCTGAGCGTTGCACAGTGGTTTGACGGCGCGCTCCGGGCGCACACATGCGCGCGAACCGTAGTTTTGCTCCGCAGCCACGTCCGTCGCACCAGCAGATCGCGCCGGACCACCGAACGGAGAACACGTGCCCGACGCCACCCGACGCCCCTTCGCCAGCCACGGCAAGCAGGCCCGTCGCCGGGGTTGGGGCACGCTCGTCACCGTCGTCGCGTCCGCCGTCGCCGTCCTGCTCGTCAGCGGCACGAGCGTCGCCGCGATCGCCGGGGCACAGCTCGCCACCGCGCCGCAGACCGTCGCGCTGAGCACCGACGACCAGAGCACCGCGAAGACCGCCGACATCTCGGCGATCAAGGGCGGAGCGAACATCCTGCTCATCGGGAGCGACACCCGGGTCGGCCAGTTCGACTCCGACGAGGACGTCGAGGGCGCCCGCAACGACGTCACGATGCTCATCCACATCTCGGCGGACCACCAGCAGCTCACCGCGGTCAGCTTCCCCCGCGACCTGATGGTCCCCATCCCGGCCTGCACGAACCCCGCGACCGGCACGACCTACCCGGCGTCCACCTCGGCGATGTTCAACACCGCGCTCGGCAACGGCGGTGTCTCCTGCGTCGTGGACACGGTCGAGAACCTCACCGGCCTGAGCATCCCCTACGCCGGACTCATCACGTTCGACGGCGTGATCGAGATGTCGAACGCCCTCGGCGGCGTGGACGTCTGCGTCGCCGAGCCGATCGACGACACGTTCACCGGCCTGCACCTCACGACGGGCTCGCACTCCCTCGAGGGCTCGGACGCCCTGGCCTTCCTGCGCACCCGCCACGGGGTCGGCGACGGCAGCGACCTCGCCCGCATCAGCTCGCAGCAGGTGTTCCTGTCGGCGCTCCTCCGCAAGGTCACCTCGGACGGCACGCTCTCGAACCCCATCACGCTCTACAAGCTGGCCGGCGCCGCCCTGTCCAACATGACGCTGTCCGACGGCCTGGCCCAGACGGGAACCCTGGTCAAGCTCGCCGCGGCGCTGCGCGGGATGAGCACGGCCAACATGCTCTTCGTGCAGTACCCGGTGGCCGACGACCCCGCCGACAGCGCCCGCGTGATCGTCGACCAGGAGACTGCCCACACCCTGAACGTGGCGCTGCAGAACGACGTCCGGTCCTCGCTGAGCGACTCGAGCACCGGTCGCGCGTCCGAGGAGTCGCCGTCGAGCGGCGGGACGTCGAGCGGCACCGGGTCGTCCGGCTCCTCGGGGTCGTCCGGCACCTCGAGTTCGTCCGGGACCTCGTCCGCCGGCACACCGTCGGCGACGCCGAGCGCGACCGCAACGCGGACGCCGACCGCGTCGGCGACGCCGCTGCCCTCGTCGATCACCGGGCAGAGCGCCTCCGAGGAGACCTGCTCCGTCGGCAACTGACGCGACGTCACGGCGTGGGCCCGACAGTGGTCGGGAGGGTCCACGCGACGTCGTCGACGCGGCGGACGCCAGCCGGGCCTCCCGGCCGTCGCATCGAGCGGAGACGCCCAGCGTGGGCACCGCGTGCGGACTGGAGGCCCGTCCTACGGGATCGGGACGGGCGTCACACCCAGCGGGGCCAGGCCCCGAGCGCCGCCGTCGGCGGCCGTGAGCACCCAGATGCCGGCCGCGTGCACCGCGACGCTGTGCTCCCAGTGCGCGGCGTCGGAGCCGTCGAGCGTCCGGACCGTCCACTCGTCGTCGTCCGTCGAGCTGTCGATCGCGCCGGCCGTGACCATCGGCTCGATGGCGACCACCAGCCCCGGCTTGACAGCAGGTCCGGCACCGCGGACGCGGTAGTTGAAGACCGGCGGTTCCTCGTGCATCGACCGACCGATGCCGTGGCCGGTGTAGTCCTCGACGATGCCCCACGCACCGGTCTCGTCGATCGCGTCCTCCACGGCCGAGCCGACCTCGTGCAGGTTCTTCGCGTGAGCGAGCGCGGCGATGCCGTGCCAGAGCGACCGCTCGGTCGTGTCACAGAGCGTCTGGCGGGCTGCGGTGACCGCTGCGTCGCCACCGGGCACGACGGTCGTGAACGCGCTGTCGCCGTTCCAGCCGTCGACCTCGGCGCCGGCGTCCACCGACACGATGTCGCCGGGCGCGAGCACGCGCTCACCGGGGATCCCGTGCACGATCTCGTCGTTCACCGACACGCACAGCGTGTGGCGGTAGCCGGGCACGAGCTGGAAGTTCGGGACTCCCCCGCCGTCACGGATGGTGCGCTCGGCGATCGCATCGAGTTCACCGGTGGTGGTCCCCGGACGGATCGCTGCACGGACGGCGTCGAGCGCCTCGGCGGTCAGCAGGCCCGGCCGGACCATCGCCCGGAGCTCGTCCGGGGTCTTGTAGATCGAGGGCTTCTTGAACCGCACCACGCTGGTCAGACGGTCGCGGAGAGTCCGCGCCCCGCCAGTGCCGTCTGGATGCGGTCGCCGACCTCGTCGATGGCACCGAGGCCGTCGACGTCGACCACCAGGCCACGCTCGCCGTACGCCGCCACGATGGGCGCCGTCTGCTCCGCGTAGACCTGCTGGCGACGACGGATCGTCTCCTCGTTGTCGTCGCTGCGGCCCTGGTCCTCGGCGCGCTTGAGCAGGCGACCCACGAGCTCGTCCTGGTCGGCGACGAGCTGCACGACGGCGTCGATCCCGGTGCCCTGCTCAGCGAGCAGTGCGTCGAGGTACTCGACCTGACCGACCGTGCGCGGGTAGCCATCCAGCAGGAAGCCGTGCTCGGCGTCCGGCTCCTGCAGGCGGGACTTCACGAGCTCGTTCGTCAGGGAGTCCGGCACGTAGTCGCCGGCGTCCATGATCGCCTTCGCCTGCACGCCGAGGGGCGTGCCCTCTGCCACGTTCTTGCGGAAGATGTCCCCGGTCGAGATCGCGGGGATCCCGAAGGAGTCGGCGATGCGGCCGGCCTGGGTGCCCTTCCCAGCTCCGGGAGGTCCGACGATGATGAGACGTGCGCTCAACGGAGAAGCCCTTCGTAGTGACGCTGCTGCAGCTGCGAGTCGATCTGCTTCACGGTCTCGAGACCGACACCCACGATGATGAGGATGCTCGCGCCACCGAACGGGAAGTTCTGGTTCGCGCCGAACAGCGCCAGTGCTGCCAGCGGGATGAGCGCGATGAGACCGAGGTAGAGCGAGCCGGGCAGCGTCACCCGGGTGAGGACGTAGTCGAGGTACTCGGCGGTCGGACGACCGGCACGGATGCCGGGGATGAACCCGCCGTACTTCTTCATGTTGTCGGCGACCTCTTCGGGGTTGAAGGTGATCGCCACGTAGAAGTACGTGAACCCGACGATGAGCAGGAAGTACAGGACCATGTAGAACCAGTTGTCACCCGAGGTCAGGTTGTTCTGGATCCAGGTCACCCACGCGGCCGGCTCGGAACCGTCCGAGGGCTGGTTGAACTGCGCGATCAGGGCCGGCAGGTACAGCAGCGACGAGGCGAAGATGACGGGCACGACGCCGGCCATGTTCACCTTGATCGGGATGTAGGTGTTGTTGCCGCCGTACGTCCGCCGCCCGACCATGCGCTTGGCGTACTGCACGGGGATCCGCCGCTGTGACTGCTCGACGAACACGACGGCCATCATGATCACGAGTCCGACCAGGATCACGAACAGGAAGAGCTCGAACGACTGCGACTGCTCGATCGCCCAGAGCGCCGACGGGAACTGCGCAGCGATCGACGTGAAGATCAGGAGCGACATGCCGTTGCCGATGCCGCGCTCGGTGACGAGCTCGCCCATCCACATGATGAGGCCGGTACCGGCGGTCAGCGTGACGACCATCAGCATGATGGCGTACCAGCTGTCGTTCGAGATGATCGACGTGCAGGACGCGGAGGCGTTGGTGCCGAACAGGGCGCCGGAGCGGGCGACCGTGATCAGGGTCGTGGACTGCAGGACACCGAGCGCGATCGTGAGGTAGCGCGTGTACTGCGTCAGCTTCGCCTGGCCGGACTGGCCCTCCTTGTAGAGGGTGTCGAAGTGCGGGATGACCACACGCAGGAGCTGCACGATGATCGACGACGTGATGTACGGCATGATGCCGAGCGCGAAGACCGAGAGCTTCAGCAGCGCGCCGCCGGAGAAGAGGTTGATGAGGTCGTAGAGACCGCCGGAGGACGACGCGCTGGCGAGACAGCTCTGCACGGCGGCGTAGTCGACGAACGGTGCCGGGATGTACGACCCGAGACGGAACAGCGCGATGATCGCGAGGGTGAAGCCGATCTTCTTGCGAAGATCAGGGGTGCGCATGATGCGCGCGACCGCTCTGAACACGATGACTCCGAACTTGTGGGACCGGGGCCGTCGATCGCGGCCGGACCGGTTTCGGTCGGCAGGGCCGACCTGGCCGACGGATGCCGGCCACTGTCAAGGAAACCGTAACGGCGGCCCGTGCGCAAACGCACGGGCCGCCGACGGGGGTTACTGGGAGACGGTGCCGCCAGCAGCCACGATCTTCTCGGCGGCGGACGCCGAGACCTTGTCGACCGTGACCGTGATCTTCACGGTGATGTCACCCTGACCGAGAACCTTGACCTTCTCGTTCTTGCGGACGGCGCCCTTGGCGACCAGGCCCGCAACGGTGACGTCGCCACCATCGGGGTAGAGCTCCGAGATCTTGTCCAGGTTCACGACCTGGTACTCGACCCGGAACGGGTTCTTGAACCCGCGGAGCTTCGGGGTGCGCATGTGCAGCGGCATCTGCCCACCCTCGAAGCCGACCCGGACCTGGTAACGGGCCTTCGTGCCCTTGGTACCACGCCCAGCGGTCTTGCCCTTCGAGCCCTCACCGCGACCAACACGGGTGCGGTCCTTCTTGGCGCCCTCTGCAGGACGGAGGTGGTGCAGCTTCAGCACCTGCACGCGCTCGTTCTTCTCGTCGCTCATGCGTCGACCTCCTCGACCTTCACGAGGTGCGCCACCGTCGCGATGTACCCGCGGTTCTGGGAGTTGTCCTCACGCTCGACCGAACGGCCGATGCGCTTGAGGCCCAGGCTGCGCAGGGTGTCGCGCTGGTACTGCTTCTCGCTGATAACGGACTTGATCTGCGTGATCTTCAGCATCGCCATCACGCACCTGCCTTCTCGGTCGCGGCACGCAGGGCTGCGGCCTCGGCCTGGAGCAGACGGGCCGGGACGACCCGCTCGACGTCGAGGCCACGACGGCTCGCGACGGCGCGGGGCTCCTCGAGCTGCTTCAGGGCCTCGACGGTCGCGTGCACGATGTTGATGGTGTTCGACGAGCCGAGCGACTTGCTCAGGACGTCGTGGATGCCGGCGCACTCGAGCACGGCGCGGACCGGACCACCGGCGATGACACCGGTACCGGGGCCGGCCGGACGCAGGAGGACGACGCCAGCGGCGGCTTCACCCTGCACCGGGTGCGGGATCGTGTTGCCGACGCGGGGGACGCGGAAGAAGTTCTTCTTCGCCTCTTCGACACCCTTGGAGATCGCCGTGGGGACCTCCTTGGCCTTGCCGTAGCCGACGCCCACGAGGCCGTTGCCGTCACCGACGACGACGAGCGCCGTGAAGCTGAAGCGACGACCACCCTTGACGACCTTCGAGACGCGGTTGATGGTCACCACGCGCTCGAGGAACTGGCTGTCGCCACCGCGGTTGTTGCGGTCGCGGCCCTGCTGACGGTCACGACCGCCACCACGACGGCCACGGTTGTCAGCGGAGTCGCGGTTGTTCGACGCGGAGCCCGCGGCGGTCTCGACCGGACGCTCGGCGACGGCAGGTGCCTCCGCCTCCTTGCCGGTCTTGGCGCCCTCGGTGGTCGCCTCGGCGGTTGCGTCGGTGGCCGTGGCCTCCGTGCTCGCCTCGGTGGTCTCCGTGGTCTCGACAGCCTCGGTCTCCGTGGCCTCGACGGCCTCGGTCTTGGCGTCTTCGTTGGTGTTCGCGTTGTCGCTCACAGGTTCAGCCCTCCTTCACGGGCACCATCGGCGATCGCGGCGACGCGACCGGCGTACTTGCTGCCACCGCGGTCGAAGACCACGGCCTCGACGCCAGCCGACTTCGCGCGCTCGGCGAGGAGCTCACCGACGCGACGGGCCTTGGCGGTCTTGTCGCCGTCGAACGAGCGGAGGTCTGCCTCCATCGTCGAGGCGCTTGCGAGGGTGTGACCCTTCGAGTCGTCGATGACCTGCACGAACACGTGACGCGACGAGCGGGTGACGGCGAGACGGGGACGAGCCTCGGTGCCGGTGATCTTCTTGCGGAGACGGTTGTGACGACGCGCCTTGGCGGCCGCCTTGCTCTTGCCTCGTGTCTTGAGGAGTCCCATGATCACTTACCTGACTTTCCGGCCTTGCGGCGCACGTTCTCGCCGGCGTAACGGACACCCTTGCCCTTGTAGGGCTCGGGCTTCCGGAGCTTCCGGATGTTCGCGGCGACCTCGCCGACAGCCTGCTTGTCGATACCGGCGACGGTGACCTTGTTGTTGCCCTCCACCGCGAAGCTGATGCCCGCCGGCGGCTCGACCGTGATCGAGTGGGAGTACCCGAGGGCGAACTCGAGGTTCGAGCCCTTGGCCGCGACACGGTAACCCGTACCGACGACCTCGAGGCCCTTGGTGTAGCCCTGGGTCACGCCGATGATGTTGTTGGCGATGAGGGTCCGGGTCAGTCCGTGGAGCGAACGCGACTCGCGCTCGTCGTCCGGACGGGTGACGAGGACCTGGTTCTCCTCGACCTTGGCCTGGATGGGCTCCGCGATGACGAGCGCGAGCTCGCCCTTCGGGCCCTTGACCGCCACGTTCTGACCGTCAACGGAGACGGTGACGCCGGCGGGGATGTCGATGGGGAGACGTCCGATTCGTGACATTGTCGATCACCACACGTAGGCGAGGACTTCCCCACCCACGCCCTTCTGCTCGGCTTCGCGGTCGGTCAGGAGGCCGGAGGAGGTCGAGAGGATCGCCACGCCGAGGCCACCGAGGACCTGGGGGATCTCCGTCGACTTCGCGTAGACCCGGAGGCCCGGCTTCGAGACGCGCTTGATGCCGGCGATCGAACGCTCTCGCTCGGGGCCGTACTTCAGGTCGATGGTGAGGGTCTGCCCGACTCGGGCGTCCTCCACCTTCCACTCGCTGATGTAGCCCTCACGCTTGAGGATGTCGGCGATGTTCTTCTTGAGCTTGGAGCTCGGGAGCGCGACTGCGTCGTGGTGCGCGGAGTTCGCGTTCCGCAATCTGGTCAGCATGTCTGCGACCGGATCGGTCATCGTCATGATGTTCGTCCATTTCTCGCCTGGTTTCGACACCCGTTCCACGAATGCCGACCTGAGCGATCGAGTGATCCCGGGGCGGTTCCCCGAGATCGGTGTGTTCGTGCGTGCGGGCCGGAGGACGTGAATCCTCCGGCCCGCACCGCCCGAAGTAGTTTAGACCGTCTGCTCGTTGGAGCGGAACGGGAAGCCGAGCTGGCGGAGCAGCGCGCGTCCCTCGTCGTCCGTCTTCGCGGTGGTGACGACAGTGATGTCGAAGCCGCGGACACGGTCGATGCGGTCCTGGTCGATCTCGTGGAACACGGACTGCTCCGTGAGACCGAACGTGTAGTTGCCGTTGCCGTCGAACTGCTTGTCGCTGAGACCGCGGAAGTCGCGGATGCGGGGCAGTGCGAGCGTCACCAGGCGGTCCAGGAACTCCCACGCGCGGTCACCACGGAGGGTGACGTGCGCGCCGATGGCCTGACCCTCGCGCAGCTTGAACTGTGCGATGGACTTGCGGGCGATGTTGACCTGGGGCTTCTGACCCGTGATCGCCGTGAGGTCCTTGATGGCCCCCTCGATGATCTTGGAGTCACGAGCGGCCTCGCCGACACCGGTGTTCACGACGACCTTGACCAGGCCGGGGACCTGGTTGACGTTCGCGTAACCGAACTGCTCGGTGAGGGCCGTCTTGATCTCGGCCAGGTACTTCTGCTTGAGGCGCGGCTGGATCTTGCCAGCGGGCGCAGCAGTCGTGTCAGTCATCAGAGCTTCTCACCAGACTTCTTCGCGTAGCGGACACGGACGGTCTTCTTGACGCCGTCCTTCTCCACCTCTTCGGTGCGGAAGCCGACACGCGTCGGCTTCTTCGTCTTCGGGTCGACGAGTGCGACGTTCGAGACGTGGATCGAGGCTTCGTGCTGCTCGATGCCACCGGTCTTCGAACCACGCTGCGTCTGACCGACGCGGACGTGCTTCGTGACGAAGTTCACGCCCTCGACGACGACGCGGTTCTTGTCCTTGAGGACCTCGATGACCTTGCCCTGCTTGCCACGGTCGCCGCCACGCTCCTGCGTCGCGCCCGTGATGACCTGGACGAGGTCACCCTTCTTGATGTTCGCCATGGCTTACAGCACCTCCGGCGCGAGCGAGATGATCTTCATGAACTTCTTGTCACGGAGCTCGCGACCGACCGGACCGAAGATGCGCGTACCGCGCGGGTCGCCGTCGGCCTTGAGGATCACTGCCGCGTTCTCGTCGAACTTGATGTAGGAGCCGTCCTGACGACGGGTCTCCTTCTTGGTGCGAACGATGACTGCCTTGACGACGTCACCCTTCTTCACGTTGCCGCCGGGGATGGCGTCCTTCACCGTGGCGACGATGACGTCACCGAGGCCGGCGTAGCGACGACCCGAGCCACCGAGCACGCGGATGGTCAAGATCTCCTTGGCACCCGTGTTGTCGGCGACCTTCAGGCGGGATTCCTGCTGAATCACTGCTGTCTCCTATTCCGAAGCAGGCCGAGGCCTACTTGGCCTTCTCGAGGATCTCGACCAGGCGCCAGCGCTTGGAGGCGCTGAGGGGACGGGTCTCGCTGATCACGACGAGGTCGCCGACACCAGCGGTGCCGAGCTCGTCGTGGGCCTTCACCTTGGACGTACGACGGATGATCTTGCCGTAGAGCGCGTGCTTCACGCGGTCCTCGACCTCGACCACGATGGTCTTGTCCATCT
Organism: Curtobacterium sp. MCPF17_021; assembly: GCF_003234605.2. Lineage (NCBI taxonomy): Bacteria > Bacillati > Actinomycetota > Actinomycetes > Micrococcales > Microbacteriaceae > Curtobacterium > Curtobacterium sp. MCPF17_021. The sequence continues at coordinate 3,568,533 of NZ_CP126252.1, forward strand.
TGTCGCTCGTCACGTAGCCGCGACGCGTCTTGCGGTAGCCGCGAGTGAGGGCGGCGGAGTTCTTCTCTTCGTTCGCCATTACTTCTCCTCGGCGGTCTCGGCCTCGGTCGACTCGGCCGGCTTGTCAGCCTTCTTCGTCGTCTTCTTGGCCTTGGGGGCGGTCTCGACGGGCGCGGGAGTGGCACGGATGCCGAGCTCGCGCTCGCGGAGGACGGTGTAGATGCGGGCGATGTCGCGCTTGACGGCACGGAGACGACCGTGGCTCTCCAGCTGGCCGGTGGCCGACTGGAAGCGGAGGTTGAAGAGTTCCTCCTTGGCCTTCTTCAGCTCGTCAGCGAGACGCTCGTTCTCGAACGTGTCGAGCTCCGTCGGACGGAGCTCCTTGGAACCGATCGCCATTATGCGTCGCCCTCCTCGCGCTTGATGATGCGTGCCTTGAGGGGCAGCTTGTGGATTGCACGAGTCAACGCCTCACGGGCGATCTCCTCGCTGACGCCGGAGAGCTCGAAGAGCACCCGGCCCGGCTTCACGTTCGCGACCCACCACTCGGGCGAACCCTTACCGGAACCCATGCGGGTCTCGGCGGGCTTCTTGGTCAGCGGACGGTCCGGGTAGATGTTGATCCAGACCTTGCCACCACGCTTGATGTGACGCGTCATGGCGATACGAGCGGACTCGATCTGACGGTTGGTCACGTACGCCGGGGTGAGGGCCTGGATGCCGTAGTCGCCGAAGCTGACCTTGGTACCACCGGTGGCCTGACCCGAACGCTTCGGGTGGTGCTGCTTGCGGTGCTTGACTCGACGGGGAATAAGCATGGTTACGCCTCAACTCCTGCGCCGGCCGGCGCGTCCTGCGGGGCCTGCTGCGGACGACGGTCACCGCGGTCGCCGCCACGACGGTCGCCGCCACGGTCGCCACGCTCACCGCGCGGGCCGCCACGACGCTCCGGGCGCGACGAACGCTGGTTCGCCTGCTCGCGAGCGAGCTCCTTGTTCGTGATGTCGCCCTTGTAGATCCAGACCTTCACGCCGATGCGGCCGAACGTGGTCCGGGCCTCGTAGAAGCCGTAGTCGATGTTCGCGCGGAGGGTGTGCAGCGGCACACGGCCTTCGCGGTAGAACTCCGAACGCGACATCTCGGCGCCGCCGAGACGACCCGACACCTGGATGCGGACACCCTTGGCGCCGGCGCGCTGTGCACCCTGCAGGCCCTTGCGCATGGCGCGACGGAACGCGACACGAGCGGAGAGCTGCTCGGCGATGCCCTGCGCGACGAGCTGGGCCTCGGTCTCGGGGTTCTTGACCTCGAGGATGTTCAGCTGGATCTGCTTCTTGGTGAGCTTCTCGAGCTCACCGCGAACGCGCTCCGCCTCGGCGCCGCGGCGGCCGATGACGATGCCCGGACGAGCCGTGTGGATGTCCACGCGGACACGGTCACGGGTGCGCTCGAGCTCGATGCGTGCGACGCCGGCGCGGTCGAGGGTCTTCTTCAGGTACTCGCGCACCTTGATGTCCTCAGCCACGTAGTCGGCGTAGCGCTGACCGGCCTTCTTGCTGTCGGTGAACCAGTGCGAGACGTGGTCCGTCGTGATCCCGAGACGGAAGCCGTACGGGTTGACCTTCTGGCCCATTACTTGCTCGCCTTCTTGCTCGTCGCGGCAACCTCGGCCTCGTCGGGCGTCGCGAGGACGACCGTGATGTGGCTGGTGCGCTTGTTGATGCGGAAGGCGCGGCCCTGGGCGCGCGGCTGGAACCGCTTCAGGGTCGTGCCCTCGTCGACGAAGACGCGGCTCACGTAGAGGTCGCGCTCGTCGAGGAAGCTGTTCGTCGAGTCCGCCTTGACCCGTGCGTTCGCGATCGCCGAGGCGACCAGCTTGTACACGGGCTCCGAAGCGCCCTGGGGGGCGAACTTCAGGATGGCGAGGGCCTCGTGGGCCTGCTTGCCGCGGATCAGCTCGATGACGCGACGGGCCTTCTGAGGCGTGACGCGGATGTGTCGCACGCGTGCGATCGACTCCACCATTTCGTTCCTCCTCTGCGTCGCCGCCTCAGCGGCGACGGCCCTTCTTGTCGTCCTTCACGTGACCACGGAAGGTGCGGGTCGGCGCGAACTCGCCGAGCTTGTGACCGACCATCGACTCGGTGACGAACACCGGGATGTGCTTGCGGCCGTCGTGGACGGCGATCGTGTGCCCGAGCATGTTCGGGACGATCATCGACCGACGCGACCACGTACGGATCACGTTCTTGGTGTTGGCCTCGTTCTGCGTGACGACCTTGCGGAGCAGGTGCTCGTCGACGAAGGGGCCCTTCTTCAGACTGCGTGGCATCTTCTGAACTCCTACTTGCGCTTCTTGCCGGCGTTACGGCGACGGACGATGAGCTTGTCGCTCGGCTTGTTCGGCTTGCGCGTACGGCCCTCGGACTGGCCCCAGGGGCTGACCGGGTGACGACCACCGGACGTCTTGCCCTCACCACCACCGTGCGGGTGGTCGACCGGGTTCATGGCGACACCACGGACGGTCGGGCGGACGCCCTTCCAGCGCATGCGGCCGGCCTTGCCCCAGTTGATGTTCGACTGCTCGGCGTTGCCGACCTCGCCGATCGTGGCGCGGCAGCGTGCGTCGACGTTGCGGACCTCGCCCGACGGCAGACGGAGCTGCGCGTAGGGGCCGTCCTTGGCGACGAGACGCACCGAGGCGCCGGCGGAGCGGGCCATCTTGGCGCCGCCACCGGGGCGGAGCTCGATGGCGTGCACGACGGTACCCACGGGGATGTTGCGCAGCGGCAGGTTGTTGCCGGGCTTGATGTCGGCGCCGGGGCCCTGCTCGATGACGTCGCCCTGCTTGAGCTTGTTCGGCGCGATGATGTACCGCTTCGTGCCGTCCACGTAGTGCAGGAGCGCGATGCGCGCAGTGCGGTTGGGGTCGTACTCGATGTGAGCGACCTTGGCGTCGACGCCGTCCTTGTCGGAGCGACGGAAGTCGATCACGCGGTACTGGCGCTTGTGGCCACCACCGATGTGACGCGTGGTGATACGGCCGGAGCTGTTGCGACCACCGGTCTTCGGCAGCGGACGAAGCAGTGACTTCTCCGGAGTCGAACGGGTGATCTCAGCGAAGTCGGCGACCGACGAGCCGCGACGACCGGGGGTCGTCGGCTTGTAGTTACGAATAGCCATGATTTATCCCTCTGGTCCTCAGCCGACAGCCGTGAAGATGTCGATCGAACCGGACTTGAGCGTCACGATGGCGCGCTTGGTGTCCTTGCGCTTGCCGAGACCGAACTTGGTGCGACGGGTCTTGCCCGGGCGGTTCAGCGTGTTGATGCTCGCGACCTTGACGTCGAAGATCTTCTCGATGGCGAGCTTGATCTCGGTCTTGTTCGAGCGGGGGTCCACGATGAACGTGTACTTGCCCTGGTCGATGAGCGCGTAGCTCTTCTCCGAGACGACCGGCGAGATGATGACGTCGCGCGGGTCCTTGTTGAAGCCGCTCATGCGGTGATCTCCTTCGCGGTCTTCGACGCGATGAAGGCGTCGAGGGCGCTCTTGCTGAAGACGACGGCGTCCGAACGCAGCACGTCGTAGGCGTTGAGCTGGCCGTACGAGAGCGCGTGGACGTTCGACAGGTTGCGGATCGACTTGAGCGTCAGCTCGTCGTCCGTCTCGAGCACGACGAGCACGTTCTTGACGGGCGCGACCTTCTCGAGGAGCGTGCGGGCGGTCTTGGTCGACGGCAGTTCAGCCGCGACGAAGCCCTCCACAGCGGAGATGCGGCCACCGCGGGCGCGGTCCGAGAGCGAGCCGAGCAGAGCAGCGGCGATCATCTTCTTCGGGGTGCGCTGCGAGTAGTCGCGCGGGGTCGGTCCGTGGACGACGCCACCGCCGGTGTGCTCCGGAGCACGGACGGAACCCTGACGGGCGCGGCCGGTGCCCTTCTGCTTGAACGGCTTGCGACCGGCACCGCGGACTTCGCCACGGTTCTTGGTCTTGTGGGTGCCCTGACGCGCGGCTGCGAGCTGCGCGGTGACGACCTGGTGGATCAGCGGGACGTTGGTCTCGACGTCGAAGAGAGCTGCGGGGAGCTCGACGGTGCCGGACTTGGCACCCGATGCGTCGAGGACGTCGATCGTGGTTGCGGTCGTGGTGGCCATGATCACTTACCCTTCACGGCGGTGCGGACGAAGACGGAGCGGCCACGAGCACCGGGGACGGCGCCCTTGACGAGCAGCAGACCCTTCTCGGCGTCGACGGCGTGCACCGTGAGGTTGAGGACGGTCACGCGGTCGCCACCCATACGACCAGCCATGCGCATGCCCTTGAAGACGCGCGACGGGGTCGAGGAAGCACCGATCGAGCCGGGCTTGCGGTGGTTGCGGTGCGCACCGTGCGAGGCGCCGACGCCGTGGAAGCCGTGGCGCTTCATGACACCGGCGAAGCCCTTGCCCTTGGAGGTACCGACGACGTCGACCTTCTGGCCCGCCGTGAACGTGCCGTCCACGGTGAGCTCCTGGCCGAGCGTGTACTCAGCGGAGTCGTTGGTACGGATCTCGGTGAGGGTGCGACGCGGGGTCACGCCAGCGGCCTCGAAGTGGCCAGCGGCCGGCTTGTTGACCTTGCGCGGGTCGATGGCACCGGCGGCGATCTGGATCGCCTCGTAGCCGTCGCGCTCAGCGTTGCGGATCTGGGTGACCACGTTCGGGCCGACCTCGATGACGGTGACGGGGATGAACTTGTTGTTCTCGTCCCACACCTGGGTCATCCCGAGCTTCTTGCCGAGGAGGCCCTTGACGGTCTTGGTTGAGTTCGCCATTGGTCAGCCCCCTTACAGCTTGATCTCGATGTTGACGTCTGCCGGCAGGTCGAGTCGCATGAGCGAGTCCACGGCCTTCGGCGTCGGGTCGACGATGTCGATGACCCGCTTGTGCGTGCGCTTCTCGAAGTGCTCGCGCGAGTCCTTGTACTTGTGAGGGGAACGGATCACTGCGATCACGTTCTTCTCGGTGGGGAGCGGCACCGGGCCGACCACGGTTGCACCGGCACGGGTCACCGTGTCGACGATCTTCCGGGCCGACGTGTCGATGACCTCGTGGTCATACGACTTGAGCCGGATGCGGATCTTCTGTCCCGCCATGTGTCTCTTGTCCTCTCTGCGCCGCGCACCCTCTGGCCGCCTGACGCCGCTCGGTTCCGCATTCCTGCGGACCGTGCTGTTTTCCTGAACCAACCGGCCGCATCCACTGGGGATGACCGCTGTTCACCTGTCAACCTCGCGGGCGACCGTGGCCGTCCAGCGTGGGCAATCGACTGCCTCGTGCTCCGGGCGCAGCAGTGGTACACCGCGTCCGTCACCCTTCGGGGAGTCGTGTTCTGCTGCCTGCGGCCCAACCCAGCCCTGCTGAACAAGGGGGTTGTGCACTGCCAGAGCAGTGATCCTGTGGGCGTACACCCACGGGGAATTCGGAACCGGACAAGTCTCGCATAGCCCCGGCCCACGTGCAACCCGGGCGTGTCGCGAATTACCGGGCGTGTCCCGCGGGCTCGCTTGCCCGGATCCACGCGGATCGGACGGCCTGGAGGCCCGGCTCGGCCCCGCAACGCGGAGCACCCTCCGGACGGGGTCCGGAGGGTGCGTCGACACGGGTCAGGAGACCGTCACTCGGCGGTCACCGGGGGCACGAACCACGGCGGGAAGACGGCCACTCGCGGAGCGTGTCCACCGTGGTCGGCGAGCACGGCGCGAACGGTCTGCCGGGCCTTGTCGTTCGGCACGCCGATGACCGCGACGGACGTGAACGGCACACTCGGACCGGCGAGCAGCTCGAGGCCGTGCATCTCCGGGTCCGTGAAGTCGGTGCGACGGATCAGGTTCGTGCCGGCGTCGGGACCCACGGCGAACCGGACGTCGTCGGCGTCGGCGTCCTGGTCGGCGACGATCACCGAGGCACCGAACGCGGAGACCGGCACGACGAGCACGACGTAGTCGATCGCCCGGGTGCGGCGGGCGGCGTCCGACCAGCGCTCGCCCTCGGCGCCCGTACGGAGCTCGTCCCAGCGGGTGGCGTCGGGCGACAGCGTGAACGGCACGTGGCCGGCGATCGAGGAGCCGTCGGGCGCCTCGGCCTCGGCGCGGGCGGCGCGGGTGTCGGCGGAACTGACGTCCACGACCGGCTCGGCCTGGTCGGACGCCAGGATCGCGCCGGCGCCGACGATGCCGTCGAGGTTGTCGATGTGGGTGACGTGGTGGGCGCGGAGCGCTGCGAACTCACGTGCTTCGGGCAGGTCGGCGGACGACGAACGGAGCGACGTCGGCGACCGGAGCGACGTCCCGGGCCCGGAGGCCGGCGGGTCGACGCGCAGGTTGGTGGTGATGCGGGTCCGGCGGGGTGCCGGGGTGGCTGGGATCTCCGACGCCTCGCGCTGCCGGGGTGCGCAGATGTCGCAGAGCTCGGTGGGGAATCCGTGGATGCACTCGTCGGTCACGACTGTTGTGGGTCCTTCCGTGCCGTGTGGGGGTGGTCCGGCACGTCGACCAACGCTACGTCATCCGGACGGCCCCCGGGTCATTGTCGGTAGAGCAGCGCCCGGACCTCGGCCTCGGCGGACGCCAGGCGGTTCGGATCGATGGTCTCCCCGTGGTCGTACGCGTCGAGCAACCGGGGGTCGATGTAGCTCTGTCGGCACACCGTCGGGGTGTTGCCGAGCTCGTCGCTGGCGGCCTTCACCGCGTGCGAGACGGCCTTCTTCCGCTTGGCCTGGGACGACTGCGGTCCGGTCTTCGCCAGGTCGACCGCGGCCGCGACCGTGCCGTGCAGGGTCCGGAAGTCCTTCGCGGTGAACTCGTCGCCCGCACGTTCCTTCACGTAGGCGTTGATGTCCTCGGCGGAGAGCGGCTCCCACTCCGCACCGCGACGCTCGCGGAACGAGAGCAACCGCGCGTTGGGCCCGCGACGCTTCATGCCGGCGATGACCCGCGCGAGGTCGTGGTCGTGGATCGACGACGACCACTCCTGCCCGCTCTTGCCGGGGAAGTCGAGCTCGATGTCGTCGCCCGACACATGGGCGTGCGCGCACAGCAGCGTGGACAGCCCCCGACTGCCGTGCTCGGTGGCGTACCGCTCGGACCCGACCCGGAGGGACCCCTGATCGAGCATGCGGAACGCTGCGGCCAGCGCACGGCGGCGGTCCGGCTCGGGGCGACGGAGGTCCTGCGTGACACCGCGGCGGGCGACCGGCAACGACTCGGCCAGTGCCAGCGCACGGTCGTACTTGATCCGGTCCATCCGTTCACGCCAGGACGGGTGGTACATGTACTGGCGGCGCCCCGCACCGTCCGTGCCCGTCGCCAGGATGTGGCCGTTCTCGTACGGGGAGATCCAGACGTCGTCCCACGCCGGCGGGATCACGAACTCCTCGAGCCGACGGCGTTCGTCCGGGTCCGTCACGGTGTTGCCGTCGGGATCGCGGAACGAGAAACCGCGTCCGGAACGGACGCGGTGGTAGCCGCGACCGGAGGTCGCGGATCTGCGGAGACGGGTCACGCGATCGAGCCAACTCCGTGACGCCTGTGACGGGTCACGGGGCGGACAGGAGGCCCGTGGCGGGCCCCGCCCCGGGCCTCCTGTCCGGCGCCCTGTACGGCCCGCCAGTGGCGCCGTACGACGAAGCGGGGCCGGCCCCGAAGGCCCGACCCCGCTGTCGCAAGGAACCGGAGTTACTTGATGATCTTCTCGACCGTACCGGCACCGACCGTACGACCACCCTCACGGATGGCGAAACGGAGGCCCTCTTCCATGGCGATCGGCTGGATCAGCTCGACCGTCATGGCGACGGTGTCACCGGGCATGACCATCTCGGTGCCCTCGGGCAGCGTGATGACGCCGGTGACGTCCGTGGTGCGGAAGTAGAACTGCGGGCGGTAGTTCGCGTAGAACGGGTTGTGACGCCCACCCTCGTCCTTGGTCAGGATGTACGCGTTCGCCTGGAACTCGGTGTGCGGCGTGACCGAACCGGGCTTCACGACGACCTGGCCGCGCTCCACGTCCTCGCGCTTGAGGCCACGGATGAGCAGACCGGTGTTGTCACCGGCGACCGCCTGGTCGAGCAGCTTGCGGAACATCTCGATGCCCGTGACGGTGGTCTTCTGCGTCGCGCGGATGCCGACGATCTCGACCTCGGCGTTCAGGTTGAGCGTGCCACGCTCGACGCGACCGGTGACGACCGTGCCACGACCGGTGATCGTGAAGACGTCCTCGATCGGCATCAGGAACGGCTGGTCGGTGGCGCGCACCGGGTCCGGCACGTGCTCGTCGACCTGGGCCATGAGGTCCTGGACCGACTTGACCCACTTCTCGTCGCCCTCGAGCGCCTTGAGCGCCGAGACCTGCACGACGGGGGCGTCCTCGTCGAACTGCTGCGAGCCGAGGAGCTCGCGGACCTCGAGCTCGACGAGCTCCAGGATCTCCTCGTCGTCCACCATGTCGGACTTGTTCAGTGCGACGACGATGTAGGGGACGCCGACCTGGCGGGCGAGCAGGACGTGCTCACGCGTCTGGGGCATCGGGCCGTCGGTGGCGGCGACCACGAGGATCGCGCCGTCCATCTGTGCCGCACCCGTGATCATGTTCTTCACGTAGTCGGCGTGACCGGGGGCGTCGACGTGCGCGTAGTGACGCTTCTCGGTCTGGTACTCGACGTGCGAGATGTTGATCGTGATGCCGCGCTGGCGCTCCTCGGGAGCGTTGTCGATCTGCGCGAAGTCGCGGGCCTCGTTGAGGTCCGGGTACTGGTCGTGCAGAACCTTGGTGATCGCCGCCGTGAGCGTGGTCTTGCCGTGGTCGACGTGACCGATGGTTCCGATGTTGACGTGCGGCTTGGTGCGCTCGAACTTGGCCTTGGCCACTGTGGGTCCTCCTCAGGACTCGGAAGCGTCACCCCCGGCCGGCCCTGGATGGGCTCGGGACCGTTGGTGCGCGGTGTGTGTCTGTACTTTACTTGGTGGCGAGGGGCCCGTCGCCGGGCGCCCCCGCCTGTGGAGAAGCGCTGAGCGCTACTCCCCCGCGTTCTTCGCGATGATCTCCTCGGCGACCTTGGCCGGGACCTGGCTGTAGGTCTCGAAGGTCATCGAGTAGACCGCACGACCAGAGGTCTTCGACCGCAGGTCGCCGACGTAGCCGAACATCTCGGACAGCGGCACGCTCGCGCGGACCACCTTGACGCCCGAGGCGTCCTCCATCGAGGCGATCTGGCCACGACGGGAGTTCAGGTCACCGATGACGTCGCCCATGTACTCCTCAGGAGTACGGACCTCGACGGCCATGATCGGCTCGAGGATCGCCGGACCGGCCTTGCGAGCCGCTTCCTTGTAGGCGATCGAGCCGGCGATCTTGAACGCCATCTCGGACGAGTCGACGTCGTGCGCCGCGCCGTCCTTGAGGATGGCCTTCACGCCGACCGTCGGGTAGCCCGCGAGGATGCCGACCTGCATGGCGTCCTGGATACCGGCGTCGACCGACGGGATGTACTCGCGCGGGACACGGCCACCGGAGGTCGCGTTGACGAACTCGTAGACCTTCTCGCTCGTGACCTCCATCGGCTCGAGCGCGATCTGCACCTTCGCGAACTGGCCGGAACCACCGGTCTGCTTCTTGTGGGTGTAGTCGTAGCGCTCGACGATCTTGGTGAGCGTCTCGCGGTAGGCCACCTGGGGCTTGCCGACGCTCGCCTCGACGTGGAACTCACGCTTCATGCGGTCGACGAGGATGTCGAGGTGGAGCTCGCCCATGCCCTTGATCGTCGTCTGACCGGTCTCGGCGTTGAGCTCGACGCGGAACGTCGGGTCCTCTTCGGCGAGCTTCTGGATGGCCGTGGAGAGCTTCTCCTGGTCAGCCTTCGTGTTCGGCTCGATGGCGACCTCGATGACCGGCTCCGGGAAGGTCATCGACTCGAGGACGACCTGGTTGGTCGGGTCGCACAGGGTGTCACCGGTGGTGGTGTCCTTGAGGCCGATGACCGCGTAGATGTGGCCAGCGGTCACGTTGGCGACCGGGTTCTCCTTGTTGGAGTGCATCTGGAAGATCTTGCCGATGCGCTCCTTCTTACCCTTGGTCGAGTTGATGACCTGGGCACCGGACTCGATCGAGCCGGAGTAGACGCGCACGTAGGTCAGACGACCGAAGAACGGGTGCACCGCGACCTTGAACGCGAGCGCCGAGAACGGCTCCGACGCGTCGGGCTTGCGGATGATCTCCTTCTCCTCGTCCTTGACGTCGTGGCCGATCATCGGCGGCACGTCGAGCGGGGACGGGAGGTAGTCGATGACGGCGTCGAGCATCGGCTGGACACCACGGTTCTTGAACGCGGAACCGCAGAGGACCGGGTAGAGCGTGCTGCTCACCGTGAGGGCACGGATGGCTGCCTTGATCTCGGCGACCGAGAAGTCGGTGTCGCCCTCGAGGTAGCGCTCCATGAGGACGTCGTCCGCCTCGGCCACGCGCTCGATGAGCTTCTCGCGGTACTCGGCGGCGCGGTCCTGCAGGTCGGCCGGGATCTCTTCGATCTCGTACTTCGCGCCCATCGCGACGTCACCCTTGGCGTCGCCGCGCCAGGTGAGTGCACGCATCTGGACGAGGTCGACGACGCCTTCGAACGAGCTCTCGGAACCGATCGGCAGCTGGAGCACGAGGGGCTCCGCGCCGAGGCGGTTCACGATGGTGTCGACGGTGTAGTAGAAGTCGGCGCCCAGCTTGTCCATCTTGTTGACGAAGCAGATGCGCGGGACGTCGTACTTGTCGGCCTGACGCCAGACGGTCTCGGACTGGGGCTCGACGCCCTCCTTGCCGTCGAAGACGGCGACCGCACCGTCGAGGACGCGGAGCGAACGCTCCACCTCGACCGTGAAGTCCACGTGACCGGGGGTGTCGATGATGTTGATCTGGTTGTTGTCCCAGAAGCAGGTCGTCGCGGCCGACGTGATCGTGATGCCGCGCTCCTGCTCCTGCGCCATCCAGTCCATCGTGGCAGCGCCGTCGTGGACCTCACCGATCTTGTGCGTGATGCCCGTGTAGAACAGGATGCGCTCGGTCGTCGTGGTCTTGCCGGCATCGATGTGCGCCATGATGCCGATGTTGCGGACCTTGTTCAGGTCGGTGAGCACGTCCTGTGCCACAGGGTTCCTCCGGAAGAGTTGTAGGAGAGGTTGGCGGCCGTCCGGGCGCCGGGGTTCTTGACCACCGGCACCCGGACGGTGCCGGGACTACCAGCGGTAGTGGGCGAAGGCCTTGTTCGACTCGGCCATCTTGTGCGTGTCCTCGCGGCGCTTGACCGCGGCACCGAGACCGTTCGACGCGTCGAGGATCTCGTTCATGAGACGCTCGGTCATCGTCTTCTCGCGACGGGCCTTGGCGTACGAGGTGAGCCAACGGAGCGCGAGGGTGTTCGCGCGGTGCGGCTTGACCTCAACCGGGACCTGGTAGGTCGAGCCACCGACGCGGCGGCTACGGACCTCGAGGGTCGGACGGACGTTGTCGAGCGCCTTCTTCAGCGTCACGACGGCATCCTGCTGGTTCTTGGCGGAAACGCCCTCGAGTGCACCGTAGACGATGCGCTCGGCGAGGCCCTTCTTGCCGTCGAGCAGGATCTTGTTGACGAGCTGGCTGACGATCGGCGCACCGTAGACCGGGTCGGCGACGACGGGACGCTTGGGGGCGGGACCCTTACGAGGCATCTAACTCAACCCTTCTTCGCGCCGTAGCGGCTACGAGCCTGCTTACGGTTCTTGACTGCCTGGGTGTCCAGGGCGCCTCGGATGATCTTGTACCGCACACCCGGGAGGTCCTTCACACGACCGCCGCGGACGAGCACCATCGAGTGCTCCTGGAGGTTGTGGCCCTCACCCGGGATGTAGGCCGTGACCTCGGTGCCGTTCGAGAGCTTGACACGAGCGACCTTGCGCAGTGCCGAGTTCGGCTTCTTGGGGGTGGTGGTGTAGACGCGGGTGCACACACCACGCTGCTGGGGGTTCGCCTTCAGGGCGGGCGCCTTGGTCTTGGTGACCTTCGGCGTACGACCCTTGCGAACCAGCTGCTGAATAGTAGGCAACTGTTCTCCTGGTTCTTCGCTCGTGCTCTCTGGCCGGCGCGTTCCGCCGGCTTCCTCGTCCCACGCTGAGCACCGCCGGACGGCGGGTGTTCGAGTGGGGGACGGAGTGGTCCGGCTGGGCGATCCCGCTCGCCGGACTTTTCGGGCGCGCCCGAGGGCGCACACCCGGTAGAGACTACCCGCGTAACGGGACGAAATCAATCCGGGTCACCCCGGGAACCGACACCGTCATGAGCCGGTGTCGGACGACCCGTTGCCCACTGCCGAGCGGAACGTGGCGCCGTCGCTCGAGAAGCCCGTGACGTACCCGCTCGCGTTCACGTTGAGCGGCCCCGCGGAGGCCGTTCCGGTGCCGGCAGCCCCCGAGATGTCGGCCGTGTACTTCGCCCGGCCGGGTGCCGTCGTCGTGATCAACCAGCCGTTCGTCGTCCAGCTGCCGACCCGGACCGTCGGCCGCGTCTCGAGCGTCCACTTCTGGTTCGAGTACGTGTACGCCGGGTTCTGCCCGTACGCGTAGAAACTGCACCCGGCGGGGGCGGCGTCGGTGGAGGCGATGCAGCCGTCCACCCAGTCGTCCACCGCCCGCTTGGCGGCCTGCTGCCCGGCGGTGGTCAGGGTCGTGGTCATCTGGACCGGGGTCGAGGTCGACCGCCCGAACCCGCTGACGCTCGCCGATCCCCCACGGGCCGTGGTCCACTTGCCGCCGTCGAAGGCGACGTCGTACGTGCCGGGCAGCGCGCGGAGACTCACCGTGCCGTCCTTCGCGGTCTTCACGTTCCGGCCGGCGACGGTGACCGCCGCACCGGACGGCCCCCGCACGGCGACGGCGACCGACCCGAGCTCGGGGGCCTGCAGCTCCCAGATCGGGAACACACCCCAGTCCGTCCCGGTCTTGTCCAGCGTGAAGGTCGCAGCGACGTCCTGCCCGCCCTGGCGCAGGTACGCGCGGACCGTCGCGGTGTCGCCGTCCGTGCGCGTCGCGGCGACGCGGTAGCCGGTGACCTTGTCCGATGCCTTCGCGTAGGCGGCTTCGCCGAGCAGCACGTCGATCTTCTCGCGTTCGATGCCCGCGTCGTCGAGGGCGTCGGCCACGCGTCCGGCCGTCAGGTCGTCGAGGAACGCCCGCACCGGGCGGTCCGCCGAGTGCGAGGAGGAACCGACCGAGTACCCGACGACACCGGCGACGAGCAGCAGGACGACTGCCGTGCCGCCCGAGATGATGCCGATGAGCTGGCCGCGGCGGAGCTTCCGGCGAGGACGCTGGGGCGCCGGAGCGGGCACCCCGGGCATCCCGGGGGCTCCTGCGCCGGGACCCGGACCGAACCCCTGGGCCGTTGCCCCGGACGTTCCGTCGGTTCCACGGATCGAGTCCACCGGCGGGACGACACCCCAGCCGCCCTGCTGGTCCGGATCCTGCGCGTGCTGGTCGCTCATCGTTCCCCCGTTGCGTGTGCGTCGTGCCCTGCGAACACTACCGTCCGGCGGGTTCCTCGCCCGCGTTCGTCCGGTTCGGCCCGGAGCGCTCGTCAGGCCCGTCCGGACGCGCCGCCCCGACCGCGCCCGCGCCGCCCCTGGTCCGTGCCTGGTGGCGAGCCATCGTGATCCCGCCGAGCACCGACAGGAGCGCCACCACGACGGACCCGACCACGAACGGCCCGAGGGCGTACCCCGCGGGGAAGACGAGGAGCTCCGTCGCGTCCGAGCGGACGAGCGCGTAGCCCACGGCTCCGACGCCGAGCATGACCAGGTAGACCGTCGCCGCGGCCACCAGCGCGGTGACCCCGGGGTTGCCGTCGTGCACGCCGGCCGCGGTCGCGAGGAAGACCACCACCGCGCCACCGACCACCATCGCGGGCCCGAGGTACGGGGTGGCGTCGGGCTGCGAGATGACCTCGACGTCGGCGAGCAGGGCTTCGAAGCCCGTGACGGCGATCACGAGCGCGATGAAGAGGACGGACGTCATCGTCGCGATCAACCACCGGGACATGCGCCGATCGTATCGCCGACCGGCTGGTCAGCGAGCGGGTTCGGCGTGGTCCGTGTCGTGCGCGTGCTCGCGACGGTCCGCCCGGTCGGACTGCTCCTGCGCTGCGGCGACCAGGGCGAGCGCGATCGTCGCCGTGATGATCGGGACGGTCTCCGTCATGGGGGCGGGCGCGGGCGCGGAATCCGGCATCGTCGCGGACGTCTCGTCCGTCGCGGCCGTCGGGACGTCGGACTGGAGGCCCGTGGCGGCGTCCGCCTCGGCGGTGTCCTCCGGCTCGTGGTCACGCAGCGCCGGGCCGATGACCGGCAGGACCCCGGTGGTCGCGGCCGGCTCGGCGTGCAGGACCGGCGGCTCGCTGGACACGGGTCCGTCGCGCTTCGCCGCGCGGCGCGCTCGGCCCATCTTCACCAGGACGACGACGGCGACGATCGCCCAGATCCCGTTGACGATGGTCGAGGGGACGGCGTGGTGCGCGGCGACGTTGATGGCCACCGCGAGCCCGCCGACGAGGTTGAACAGCTGGTAGAGCGGGCCGTTCGGGATCTTGCCGGTGGAGAACAAGATGTAACCGGCTAGAACGGTTACTGCGCCGAACCAACCCAGGAATTCCACGATTCCGACCAACACGCGCGACTCCGGGCACGACGAGGAACGGCCGGTTCGAGCCGACCGTTCGAGCGGGGATGAGCAGCCGCGATCACGGCGTCTGGTGCATCGTAATCACAACGACGGGTGTCGCGGAAGTGGGGTCGGCGTGGCGCGGCCGACCCCAGTCCGTGGGGGTCGGGTCAGCCCTTCGCCGCTGTGTCCGAATCGGCGGTCAGGACGTACACGTAGCCACCGAACGTCCACGTCGTCGCAGCCGCCGCGGCCGGGTCGGTCGAGTCCTGCGAGATGGAGGACGACACCGTGGTGACCAGGAAGAGTCGAGCGCCGTCCTGCATGCCCCCGACGAAGGACAGGGCCTGGTCGAACGACCCGTCGACCGACACGGAGACGGGGATGGCCGAGAAGTTCGCGGCCGAGATCGCCGGGTCGGTCACGGGCGCCGTCGCGGCGCCGGTGGATGCCGCGGTCGGCTCGGGCGTCGCCTCGTCCGGCGCCTCATCCGTCGCCTCGTCCGTCGCGGAGGCCGACGAGTCCTCGGTGCCCGCGGCAGTCGAGGCTGCGACGGGAGCGGTGTACGCCACAGCGTCCGACGTCGTGATCGCGGACACCTTCACACCCACCCGGGCCGCGACGCTGTCGACAGCACCGTAGAAGGAGGACATGTTCGCACTCGACGGCACCGAGGTGGTGAGCTCCGCGAGTTCCGCCTTCATCGCCGGCAGGGATTTCGCGCGGTCCTTGAGCCGGGCGAGTTCCGCCGCCGTCGTCCGGTTCGTCGCGTCCACCGACACCTGGTCGGTACGGTCACTCGCGGCCTGTGCGAGATGTGGCTGCACGCCGAGGAAGAACCCGGCGAGTGCCACCACGACCATCGCCACGACGGCGAGGAGCATGTTGAGTCGGTTGCGGGTCATCTCACTCGCCCTTGTCCTGGTACTTGCCGTCGAAGGCGGCCTGGTCGACGTGGATCGTCATGTTCACCGTGTACGTGGCCGTCGTCGGGTCGAGCGTGACCGAGTTCGCGGTCGCGTCGACGAATCCCTTGAGCCCCTTGACGGCATCGAGCCACGACGGAACGGACGGCAGCGTCGGGCTCTGCGCGTCGATGGTCAGGGTCGCGACCCTCTGCCCCTGGAGCGGGGTGTCGGCCTGCGCGTAGGTCTCCAGCGGCGTGGCCGAGTCGATCGCGACGCCGGTGATCTCGACTCCCGCCGGGAGCGACGCCTTCAGCGAAGCGAGGTACGGCTGCCAGGCGATCTCCGTGGCCCCGCCGACCGACTGCGCGGCTTCACGCAGCGCGGTACCGGCCTCCGTGTCCCGGACCTCGCGGTAGTTCGCCTGCTGCTGCAGGAGCGACAGGGTCTCGTCCTGCGCGTGGGTTAGGTCGTCGTGCGCCTGGCTGGACAGGAGGCTGGCTCCGGCGGTCGCGATCCCGACCACGATCGCCACGAGGACGACACCCGCCCACATCCGACGGACGACACGGCTGCTGCGTCGGTCGGCGAGGACCTCGGTGGGCAGGAGGTCGACGCTGGGGCGGCCCCCGACGACGATCTCGCTGGGGGTGGTCCGACGCTGGCGCTTGACGCGCTCCGCGGTTTCGGCGGCGACACGCAGGGCCGGGTCGGGCGCTGCTCCTCGACGGCGACTCCGCCCAGAGCGCGAGGGCTTCGACTTGGTCGACTGGCTCATGCTGCCTTCCCTCCCGCGGCGAGTCCCCATGCCACCGCGATCGATGCGCCGTGGGCGTGCAGGTCCTCGACTCGGATGGACTTCGCGAGCGCGACGTTGGCGAACGGCGCCCCGAACCGGACGGGCGTCCGGGTGAACTCCGAGAGCGCTGTTGCGAAACCGGGGAGCGCAGCTGCAGCGCCGCAGAGCAGGATCTCGCCCACGGGCTCGGCAGGGTGCGTGTTGACGAAGTAGTTGACGGTGTTGCGGAGACTCGAGAGCAGTTCGCCCATCGTCTCGCGGACCGCCGCGACCGCGAGCGCGTCGTCGCCGGTCCGCGCCCGCTCCGGATCCATGCCCAGGTGGCGCTTGACGGCTTCGGCCGCTCCCTCGTCGATCGTCAGCCGGCCGGCGAGGAGCCGCGTGATGTCATCGCCGCCGGTCGGCACGATACGGACGAACTTCGGGACGCCGTCGGTGACGATGACGACGGTCGTTGTGTTGCCGCCGCACTCGACGATGGCCACGGTGCCCGACCGGTTCGCCGGCGCGAGGACACGTGCCAGGGCGAACGGGATGAGGTCGACACCGACCGGCTTGAGCCCGGCGTTCTGCACCGCGCGGACGTTGGCGAGCACGGCGTCCTTCACCGCGGCGACGAGGAGACCGCTCACGGTGGGGCCGTTCTCACCCGTCTCCTCGCTGGTCGGGTAGAAGTCGAGGATGGCGTCGCCCACGGGCACCGGGAGCATGTCCTGCACCTGGAAGGGCAACGATTCACGGATCTGCGCGATGGGGGCCTTCGGGACCGTCAGGTCGCGAGACAGCACTCGCTGGTTGCCCATGCCGAGCACGACGTCCTTCGAGCGGAAGCGCCCGAGCGACCAGAGCTGTCGGAGCGCACCCGCGACGGTGTTCGGCTCGAGCACCTCCCCCTGCTTCGTCGCGCCCGGGGGCACGGGCACCTCGGCGAACCGCAGGATCGTCGGTCTCGGCTTGTCGGCGTCCTGGACCTCGACAGCACGGATCGCGGCGGCGCCGATGTCGACGCCCACGATGCTCTTCGACATGGGTGGTCCTTCCGTGACCGTCTTCGGGTCGGTCTGGTGGGTCAGCGCGCGACGAGGCGTCAGGCGAGTCCGAGGAGGCGCAGGTAGCCGTCCCATGCGGGGGCACCGACGGCGATGCCGAGCCAGGCACCCGCGAGCATCCAGGGGCCGAACGGGATCCCGCTGCGACGGCCCGCCCGGCGCACGACCAGGAGGACGACTGCGAAGGTACCTCCGAGCAGGAACGCCGCGAAAGAACCCACTGCGAGGGGTCCCCATCCGAGGTACGCCAGCACGAGGCCGAGCACGCCGGCGAGCTTCACGTCGCCGAGCCCCATCCCGCCGGGCACCGCCAGCGCGAGCACGAGGTAGACGCCGCCGAGGACGACCAGGCCGATGAGCCCCCGGAGCGCGGCGCCCCAGTCGCCGGACACCGCCGACGCCGCCAGCAGGAGCACGGGCAGCACGACGTAGGCCGGCAGCACGATCCGGTTCGGCAACGTGTGGGTGTCGAGGTCGATGAGCGTCAACGAGATGCTGATCGCCATCAGGTACAGGAGTGCGACGAGCAGGATCGCAGCGTGGATCGTTCCGGGGACGCCGTCCGGCGCCGCCAGCGGCGACCACGGTGCGAGGACCGAGAGCAGCGTCACCGCGACGAACAGGAGGCCCGTGGCGGCTTCGACGAGCGGGTACCGGGCCGAGATGGGCGCGCCGCAGTCGCGGCACCGGGCGCGCAGGACGAGCCAGGAGATCACGGGCACGTTGTCGCGACCTCGGATCGCGTGACTGCATCCGGGGCAGGAGCTGGCCGGCGCGACGACGGACATGCCCGCGGGCACCCGGTACACGACGACGTTCAGGAACGACCCGATCGCGAGACCGAGCACACCGACCAGCGCGGCGACGAGGGGCGCCACCGAGGCGAAGGAAGCCACGGTCACTTCCCCGTCGGGGTGCCGTCGGCGCGGAAGGCCGTGGCCGACTCGGTCTCGGTCGTCACGCCGTACGTCGTCGACACGGGCTGCAGGAACTTGGGCGGGGCCGAGGACTTGAGTCTGCTGTCGTACGAGTACGCCTTCGCGTACCCCGTCAGCAGGCCGTTGCCGTACGAGGTGCGGACCGAGCCGCGGAACTGCTGGGCGATCGATCCGTAGATCGTGAGGATGCCGAGGTTCGACCCGTACTGGCTGTTCTGGACGTTGAACGTGCCGAGGTTGCTGGCGATGGCCGCGTCGATCTCGATGTTCTTGGTCGGCGCCGTGTTCGTCGAGTAGGAGCTGCTGCCCGTGTTGCAGACCGTGTTCGACCAGCCGGAGTAGCTCGAGCACGACACGGGGTTGTAGACGGAGACCGCCTTCTGCCCGACGAGCCCGAGCATGTCGTCGGAGGTCCGGCCGTTCTGGTAGACGATGTTCCCGGTGACGTACAGGAAGTTCTCCGCGGCGAGGGTCATCTGTCCGCCGAAGGATCCGGACACGAAGGCATCACCGCTGCGGCACCCGTAGTACCCGGCATCCCCGCGCGTTCCGGTGAACTCGCCGTTGAGCGGGTACCCCAGGCCGTTGCCGTAGTCCGAACTCGTCGAGGTCCCCGACTTGACCGTCTGCTGGCAGTAGACCGGCGAACCCGCGTTCACGGTCCCGTTGACCGTGCCGGACGGTGTGACGCTGGACGCCCAGTAGTTCGGGTCACCGACCGTCGACGGCACGCTCTGCACGTAGACCAGGTTCGCGGGCAGGGTGGGGACGACGGCACCGGTTCCCCGGAGGGCAGCGACCGAGCCGCACAGGGCGTCGTTCCCCGGGCCCGGTGCGATGGCGCTGCCGTTGGCGTTGCCCTTGACCTGTGTGGAGATGGTCCACGGTGAGACCACGCGCATCTTGCCCCCCGCGAGGAAGGTGATGGACGTCGGACCGGTGTAGAGGCACCCGGGCTTCGCCACCTTCTCGGGGATGTCGGTCCGTGCCTCCTGCTTCATGTTCGCGTTGGTGCTCGGCATGGGGAGCGTCCCGACGTTCTTGATCTTCCCGCCGATGAACTTCGTGGACGAGCGGCAGGCGGAGTCGATGGTCGTCGCCTTGCTCGTGTAGAAGAAGTCGGCGGGCCCCGTGTCCTGCACGCTCGAGTTGAACGTCGCTCCGCAGGCGGTGATGACGTCGTTCGACCGGACCGGCCCGTCGAGGACGTCACCGCTGGCGAACGTGACGGCTTCACAGCTGCTGCTGGAGCTCCAGTCGTCGTCGTTGCGGTGGTTCGAGACGCAGCCGGCGTTCGTCAGGCTCGGGTCCTGGGACTCGTAGTTCGTGAAGTACAGGTAGTTGACGAAGCCGTCGCCGCGGAGGTCCACGACGATGGTCCTCGTCGTGGCACCGGCCTTCCCCGTCACGCGCAGGCGGACCTTGCCGGTCGTCGAGTAGTCGGAGTTGTCGACCTCGTACCGGTAGGACTGGTCGGTGCTCCCGACCACGTTCGCCCAGGACCCGTCCTTCGCGGTGCCGAAGGCCTTGTTCGCCGGATCTGCCGTGTAGGTGCTCGTCGACGAGAACGCGGTGCGCACGCCGTACTTGACGTAGGCGTTGTCGGCTGCGAGGCGGCCCTGGTAGTCGGAGAGCCCCGCGTACGCGGCCGCGATCGCCTTGTTGTAGTTCGTGTCGGTCGTCGCTTTCGTCGCACCGCTCGTCGCGGTGGCGACGACGAGGGACAGCACGATCATGAGCACTGCACCGATCCCGATGACGGCCGCGAGGGCGACCCCGCGTTCGTCGTCTCGGGCGCGCAGGCCTCGGAGGATCCGGATGAGCATCATGACTCCGTGGCTGCGCCGTAGTCGAGGTTGCGCAGGTTGATGGTGGCCTGGAACGTGCTGTCGTTGACGGTCACGCCGCCCGTCGACCCCACGGTCAGTGCCACGCGGACGGACCGGATCGTGTCGTAGGTGGCATTCGCCGGCGCGGACACGGGTCCGTTGTCCGCGTCGACGTACGAGAAGAGCGTGCCTGCCCGGATCACGTCGGCGAGCCACAGCGTCCGGGTGGCGCCGGTGAACGTGCAGTACCCGCCGGCCGGGCAGTCGCCCCGCTGCAGCTGCATGCGCAGCCGGTTCGACACGACGTCGACCGTCACCTTGGTGAGCCCGGCCCGTGCGCTCGACAGGTCGACACCCGAGTAGAACTGCACGCTCCTGCCCGTGGCGCTCACGAACGCGGGCGCACTGACCGTCTTGCTCACCTGCCACCGCGAGGCCTCACGCAGGTACCGGCTGAGCTGCGTCATCGACGTGGTTCCCTGTCGGGTGCTGTCGTTGACCGAGGACACCGTGCGCTGCGCCTTCGAGATCGACACGAAGAAGCTCCCGACCAGGGTGAGCAGCAACGACGTCACGAGCATGGCGACGAGGAGCTCCACGAGCGTGATCCCGCGTTGGTCGCCACGCAGACGACGGAGGAGCGCGCGCATCAGCTGGCCGGCCTCGGGTCGACGAGGACGACGCCACCGGTGACGGCACCGTTGCTGACCATCGCGGTGTTGGTGGCGGTGAGCGCGAGCGGCGTCGTCGCCGCGCCCGCGGTGCCGCCCGTGAACAGCTTCCAGGTTCCCCACGGCAGGGCGATCGTCATGCTGTCCGACGTCGGCTTCGGGAAGCTCAGGGTCATCCCCTTCGCGCAGCCGGGATCGCCGTTCACGGCTGTGGTGGTCTTCGCGGTGATGAAGAGCGCCTTGTCAGGCTTGGCGAGCGTGATCGCGCCCATGCTGATCGGGATCGGCCCGGTCGCGTCCTTGAACTCCGTCGCCGTCCCCTTCTTGCCGGCCTTGTTGGCGGTCGTCCAGGCACCTGGTTCCGGGCCCAGGCAGGTCGCTGCGGCGTCGGACGACACGTCAGCGGAGTACAACCCGGCCACCGCCTGGTACCCCGAGGGGAACGGGAACAGGGCCGCGCTCGTCGGGGCGGGGTCCAACACGGTCGTGCCCGACGTCCCGTTGGTGATCGACAAGGGCAGGTTCGTCGGCAGAATCGCGGACGACGCCGGCGAGGTCACGTACTTGAACGAGTAGGTCGTCACCTTGTCGAAGGTGAAGGCAGCGGCACCGGAGCTCCCGACCGACACCGTCACCGACTGCGACGACGGACTCGGCTGTTGGGTCGAGTCGATGTACCCGGTGCGGGCGACCGACACCTTGTAGGTCCCCGGCGGAACACCGGCCACGTAGGTGCAGCCCTCCGCGTCCGTCGCCGGGAACGTGACCCCGGCGGGGCCACCGCTCACGGTCGGCACGATCCCGGAGACGCCGATACCGTTCGCGTTCGTCACGCCGACGAGGATCGAGCCCGTGGTGTCCGAGTTGATGTTCGTGAGTGGAGCGATGGCGCTCGACATCTCGACTTGCTGGGTCCCGGACGCTGCAGCGCTGGTTCTCCAACGAACCGTGACCGTCACGGCCTTGTACGACAGGCTGCCGTCGCCCGTGCCGCAGGCGGTGGCCGCGCCGGACGACCGGGTCCACGAGACCTTACGGGTCAGGTCGAAGACCTGGTTGCCGACCTGCTTGGTGGCGGTGCCGCTCTTCACGTTGAAGATGCTCGGGGTGTCCCGGAGGTCGTCGATGTCCTCCATCGCGATCGTCGACGCGACCTCTCGAGCACGGGTGTCCTTCGACAGCACCAGCGAGGCGGCGATGCCCGCGGCGATCCCGGCGGCGATCAGGGCGAAGATAGTCATCGCGACCATCACCTCGATGATCGTGAAGCCTTCCTCGCTCTCACGTGCGGAACGCAGTCGCTCGGCGATGCGCGAGATCATGGCGTCCCTTCTGGATGGAGTGGAAGTACATCAGGGCGGACGGTGACCCACAGGTCAACGTCCACCCTGACTGTGGTGTTACGGGGTCTTCTTCGTGAAGACGCCCGCAGCGCAGGTGCCCTCAGCCACACCCGCCGAGTCCGTGGCAGCGAACGTCTTCGAGGTGGCCCTGCTCGTGCCCTGGATGCAGAAGGCGGTCTTGTCCGCGTTGGCCGTGTAGACGAGGGTCGTGTCGCCGCCCACGGTCGTGCCCGCCTTCTTGTAGTCAGCGGTCGTGATGTCCGTCTTGTCGGCGGGGAACGTTCCGTCGCCGTTCGTCGCGATGCTCACGACGGCGGTCTTCGCGTTGGTGACATCCGACTTGACTGCCGAGTCCTTCGCGTTGTTCTGCACGCCGATGTACACCGGGATGGCGATCGCGGCGAGGATGCCGATGATGATGACGACGACGAGGAGCT
This sequence comes from Curtobacterium sp. MCPF17_021, assembly GCF_003234605.2. Lineage (NCBI taxonomy): Bacteria > Bacillati > Actinomycetota > Actinomycetes > Micrococcales > Microbacteriaceae > Curtobacterium > Curtobacterium sp. MCPF17_021. Next base: position 3,591,211 of record NZ_CP126252.1, read on the forward strand.
CGATGAGCGTGAAGCCCTTCTCGCCGTCCTTCAGGAGACCCTTGCGGCGAGCGTCGAGCTGGCCCATGAGAGCGAAGTACATGGTTGTTTCCATTCTGCGGGGAATGTCGGGGAAATAGGTTCGGGGCTTGCTCGGCCGCCGCAGATCAGCGTATTGGGGGGCACATCGAGCGGCCAATCCCGAGAACGGGGGCCATGCTGGGCACAAAACACCCCCAGTGCGGGGGAGGGTCGATATCTACAATGCCCCCGCATGGGGGTGGAATGACTAGGAAGCGTTCTGCACGACGTTGGTGATCTGGAAGATCGGCATGTACAGCGCGATGATCATCCCGCCCACCACCACCCCCAGGAACGCGATGAGCAGCGGCTCGATCAGCGAGGTGAGGGCATCGGTGGTCGCCTCGACTTCGGCGTCGTAGAACACCGCGATCTTCTCGAGCATGATCTCGAGGGAACCGGCGTCTTCACCGACCGCGACCATCTGCGTCACCATTGCCGGGAAAACCGATTGTGCGGCGAGCGGCACGGCGATTGATTCACCTTTCCGCACGGCCTCTGCGACATTGTCGAGCGCGCGCTTCACGACGAAGTTGTTCGACACTTCCCCGACGATCCGCAATGCCTGCAGAATGGGCACACCGGCGCCGATCATGTTCGAGAAGTTGCGAGCGAACCGAGCAATGACGATCTTCTTCTGCAGCGGACCGAAGACCGGCAGTTTCAGGGTGATCGGATCGATGAACGCTCGGACGCGTTCGGTGTTCTTGTTCGCTCGCCACCACAGCCACGCCAGCACGACGACGATCGCGAGCGGGATCGCGACGTACCGCATGGCGTGTGACAGCGTCACGAGGATCTGCGTCGGCAGCGGGAGCGTGCCGCCGAGCGACGAGAACATGTCCTGGAAGATCGGGACGATGAAGATGAGCATGATGGCGACCGCCACCAGCGACATCACGAGCACGACCACCGGGTAGGTCATCGCCGACTTGATCGTCGAGCGGAGCTTGTGCTCCTTCTCGAAGTTCGTGGCGATGGAGTCCATGGCCTGGTCGAGGAAGCCGCCGGTCTCCCCCGCGCGGATCATGTTGATCATGATCGGCGGGAAGTCGACCGGGTACTTCGCGACGGCGTCGGAGAACGAGACGCCGCGCTCGACGTCGTCGCGGACCTTGCCGAGGATGTCCTTGAGCTTCTTGTTCTCGGTCTGGTCGGACAGGATCGTCAGGGTCCGCAGGAGCGAGAGCCCCGAGGTGAGCATCGTCGAGGCCTGTCGCGACATGATCGCGAGGTCCTTGAGGCCGACGCCCTTCTCGAACCCGGGGATCTTGATCTCGGTCTGGAGCCCGGTGCCGGCCTTGGCCTCGGTGATGGCGATCGGTGAGACGCCCATCCCCCGGAGGCGCTGGACGACGGCTCCCTCGGACGCGGCGTCGAGGCGACCCTTGACGAGCTTCCCGGCGCCGTCACGCCCGCGGTAGTCGAACGCGAGTGACATCAGTAGCCTCCGGAGAACTTGTCGCCGAAGTCGATGCCGCTGGCGGCGATCGCGGCGGCCGAGGAGTCGGACGGGGACTCGACGCGCTGGACGAGCCGGTCGAAGCCCTCTTCGTCGTGCACCTTCTCCATCGCGGCCTTGCGCGAGATGGTGCCGACGTTGACCAGTTCGGCGAGGTCCTGGTCCATGGTGTGCATGCCGAGGTCACGGCCGGCCTGCATGGCAGAGGTGATCTGGTACGTCTTGCCCTCGCGGATGAGGTTGCCGATGGCCGGGGTGATCGTCATGATCTCGGTGGCGACGACCCGGCCGACGCCGTTGGCCTTCGGGACGAGGGTCTGGCAGACGACACCCTGCAGGGTGGCCGCGAGCTGGGTGCGGATCTGCCCCTGCTGGTGCGGTGGGAAGACGTCGATGACGCGGTCGATCGTGCCGGGTGCGCTCTGCGTGTGCAGGGTGGCGAACACCAGGTGACCGGTTTCGGCGGCGGTGAGCGCGACGGAGATGGTCTCGAGGTCGCGGAGCTCACCGATCAGGATGACGTCGGGGTCCTGCCGCAGCACGTGCTTGAGCGCGGAGGCGAAGGAGTGGGTGTCGGCGCCGACCTCGCGCTGGTTGATGATCGACCGCTTGTGGTCGTGCATGAACTCGATCGGGTCCTCGACCGTCACGATGTGGTCGGCACGGCTCTCGTTGACCAGGTCGATGAGCGCGGCGAGGGTGGTCGACTTGCCCGAGCCGGTCGGGCCGGTGACGAGGACCAGGCCACGGGGCAGGCCGGCGAAGTCACCGACGTGCGCGGGGATGCCGAGCTGCTTGAGCGTCTTGATCCTGGTGGGGATGATGCGGAACGCGGCGCCCCAGTTGCCGCGCTGCTGGTAGTAGTTCACGCGGAAGCGGTACTCCGGCGACAGCGAGTACGCGAAGTCGAGCTCCTGGTCGTGGTCGAACTGCCCGGCCTGTTCGACGGACAGCAGCGTCTTGAGCGCCGCGATGACCTTGCCACGCGACCACGCGCCTCCGGGCACGGCCGGCCGGAGCGAGCCGTCGACGCGGACGGTGGGCGGGGCGTCGGCCGTGACGTGCAGGTCGGAGGCCCCCTGGTAGACGACCTGTGCAAGTGCGGTGATGAGGTCGGGGTCGGCGACCTCTCGTGCGTGCCGGGCGAAGTCGATGTCACCGGCCGACGCCGCGGCGAGGGCCGGGGTCGGAGCAGGCTCAGCCGGTGTGGCGTGGTGCGCGCCGCTGTAGGCGATGGCCGGCAGCTGCTGGGTCGCCGGCTCGGCGTACCCGTAGGTGGCGGTCGACGACGGCACCGCGGCGGGCGGCGTCGCCGGAGCGGTGGCGGACTGCGCCACGGGCGCAGCGACCGGACCACCCACGGGGCCGGCAACCGGGCTCGCCACGGCCGCGCCGGTGGGCGCGGGCCACACCGCCGAGTCGTCCGTCAGGTCGTAGACCTGCTCGGGCGGAGCGGCAGCGGCCGCGGCCAGCCGCGCGGCACGGCGGGAGCCGACCTCGGCACCGGGGGTGCCGGGGTGCCATCCGGCGACGGGCTCGTCGCCGGGCATGGTGATGTCGTACACGGAGTCGGTCATCTGCTCGTCCTGTTCTCCGGTCATGCGACGACGCGCAGGATCTCGTCGACGCTCGTCATGCCGAGCTTGACCTTCTCGAAGCCGTCCTGGCGGAGCGTGAGCATGCCCTGCTGCTGGGCGACGCGGCTGATCTCCGCGCTCGAGGCACGACCGACGGCGAGCCGCTCGATCTCCTCGGTCACGGTCATGACCTCGTGCAGGGCGATGCGGCCGCGGTAGCCGGTGTTCGAGCAGACGGCGCAGCCGACCGGGGCGAAGAACGCGGGCATCTCGTCGCCGGGGGCCAGGAACCCGAGCGCCCGGAGCTGCTCGATCTCGTACACGGCGGGCGCCTTGCACCGGTCGCACAGCCGGCGTGCGAGTCGCTGGGCGACGACGGAGTCGAGGGCGGATCCGACCAGGAACGGCTCGATGTCCATCTCGGTCAGGCGGGTCACGGCCGACGGGGCGTCGTTGGTGTGCAGGGTCGAGAGCACGAGGTGCCCGGTCAGCGACGCCTCGATCGCGATCTGGGCGGTCTCGTGGTCGCGGATCTCACCGAGCAGCACGACGTCGGGGTCGGAGCGGAGGATCGAGCGGAGCGCGGAGGCGAACGTCAGGCCGGCCTTCGGGTTGACCTGCACCTGGTTGATGCCGGCCATCCGGTACTCGACCGGGTCCTCCACCGTGATGACGTTGATCTCGGGCTTCGCCACGGCGTTGAGGGTCGTGTACAGCGTCGTCGACTTGCCCGAACCGGTGGGACCGGTGACCAGGATCATGCCGTACGGCTTCGAGTAGGACCGCTGGTACGCCTGGAAGTTCTGCTCGAGGAGGTTGAGGTCCTTGAGGGTCAGCGAGGTGTTCGTGTTGTCGAGGATCCGCATGACGACCTTCTCGCCCCACACGGTGGGCAGCGTCGCGACACGGAGGTCGATCTGCCGGCCGCCGTGCCGCACGGACATGCGGCCGTCCTGCGGCTTGCGACGCTCGGCGATGTCGATGTCGCTCATGATCTTCAGGCGGCTGATCACGCCGTTCTGGATGTTCTTCGGCGCCGGCGCCATCTCGTGCAGCACGCCGTCGATGCGGTACCGGATCCGGACCTCGTGCTCGCCGGGCTCGATGTGGATGTCGGACGCGTGGTCCTGGATGGCCTGCGACACGAGCAGGTTCACGAACCGGACGATCGGGACGTCGTCGAGGGCGCCGTCGGCGATGTCGATCTGCGCCTTCGAGGTCGTCGATGCTTCTTCTTCCAGCGACGACGTCAGGTCGTTCAGCTCGTCGTCGGCGCGCAGGTACCGGTCGAGGGCAGCGACGAGGTCACGGTCCTCGACCTGCAGCGGCTTGATCGCGCGACCAGACGCCGTCCGGGCGTCGTCGATGGCGAGCACGTTCGTGGGGTTCACCATCGCGAGGATGAGCAGGTCGCCCTCGAACCCGACGCCGAGCACACCGTGACGACGGCACAGCGCCGCCGGCAGGATCGACACCGCGGTGCCGTCGACGGGGTAGTCGCTCAGCGGGACGGTGCGGGAGTTGTTCGACGCGGCCCGGGCGGTGATGAACTGGGCCTCGCTCACGACGCCCTGGTCGACCAGGCCACGGATGGCGCGCTCGTCGAGGTCCTCGTCACCCGTCATCGCATCGAGGTGCTCGATGGGCAGGGCGCCGTTCAGGATGAGGATCTCGGACAGGGTCGCCATGAGTCCCGTGCCTCCTTGGACTCGCGCACGGCGAGACGTCGTCGGGTGATGCGCCACCAGGGATGTGGCGCCCGACCACGCTACTTCTGGGGCCCTCGCCGACCGCAGTCCCAGAAAGAGGGGGCGGAGGGGGTCCGGCTGCACCCAGAACTGGGGTCCACGACCGGTTCGGCCCCGGTCCGGGGGACGCCTCGGCCGGTTTCGCGGTGGTCGTCGGAGGGTGCATGTCCGCCAGCCTCCCGTACCCCGCACCGGTCTCGGAGCCATGGCGAGCAGTCCGTGGAGAACGTCGGTGTCACACGGGGGTGTGGAGGAACGACGCCGCCGTCCGACGCGGGCCGGACAGCGCGGCACCGCGGAATCCCTCTCGACGCGCGCCCCCACCCGGGCACATGATGAGTCATGGACATCACGAGCGTGACCGTGGGGTTGCCCGTCAGCGACATCGAGGCGTCCTGCCTCTGGTACGGCGCGGTCTTCGAGCGCACCGAGCCGGACCTCGAGCCCGAGGACGGCGTCGCCGAGTACGAGGTCGGCGGCATCTGGATCCAGCTCTACGTCGACGAACAGGCTGAGGAGAACCCGGTCAGCGTCCGCTTCGGCGTCGACGACGTCGCCGCGCAGCACGCACGCATCGGCGCGCTCGGCATCGACATCGGCCCCGTCGAGTGCGTCGACGGGGCGGTCGACTGGTTCGACGTCCGCGACCCCGACGGCAACGTGCTGAGCCTGTTCTCGCTGGTCGACGAGACCGGACGCGGTTCCGGCCGCGACAACGGCGCGGGCCGCGCGCTCTAGCCGCGACCCCACGGCGGACGGGAGGCCCGTGGCGGCCCCGCACCGCGCCTCCAGGCCGTCACGTGGTGACGACACGACGAAGGCCCCGCCTCCTTGCGGAGACGGGGCCTTCGTGAGATCACATCAGGCTCAGTTGTACGTGCCCGGCGTGAAGTCGTCCGACGAGAAGCTGTCGAAGTCGACGAAGCTCAGGTCGGCGTCCGAGAACGACGAGTCGTCAGCGAAGATGCGGTTGGGGTACCGCTCCGCCTTCGCCTCTTCGGTCGCGTTCACGTCCACGTCACGGTACCGGCTGAGGCCCGTCCCGGCGGGGATGAGCTTACCGATGATGACGTTCTCCTTGAGGCCGACGAGGTGGTCCTGCTTGCCCTCCATGGCCGCCTGCGTGAGCACGCGGGTGGTCTCCTGGAAGGAAGCGGCGGACAGCCACGACTCGGTCGCGAGGGACGCCTTCGTGATGCCCATGACCTCCTGGCGAGCCGAAGCGGTCTTGCGACCTTCCTGCAGCGCCGCACGGTTCAGCGCGTTGTAGCGCGACCGGTCGACGAGCTCACCCGGCAGCAGGTCGGTGTCGCCGTGGTCGACGACGGTGACCTTGCGGAGCATCTGGCGGACGATGACCTCGATGTGCTTGTCGTGGATCGGCACACCCTGCGAGCCGTAGACGTCCTGCACACCGTTGACCAGGTGCTTCTGGACCTCTCGGACACCCTTGACCCGGAGGACTTCCTTCGGGTCGACGGTGCCGGCGATGAACTGCTCGCCGAGCTCGACGTGCTGGTTGTCCTCGATGAGGAGCGTCGCACGCTTGAGCACCGGGTAGATGAACGGCTCGTCGCCGTTGTCCGGCGTGAGGATGATCCGACGACCCTTGTCCGTGTCCTCGACCACGACGCGGCCGGGGGCCTCGGCGATCGGGGACGCGCCCTTGGGGGTACGCGCCTCGAAGAGCTCCGTGACACGCGGCAGACCCTGGGTGATGTCGTCGGCCGAGGCCGAACCACCCGTGTGGAAGGTACGCATCGTCAGCTGGGTACCGGGCTCACCGATGGACTGCGCGGCGATGATGCCGACTGCCTCACCGATGTCGACCAGGTTGCCGGTGGCGAGCGAACGGCCGTAGCACTTCGCGCAGACACCGACGGCCGACTCGCAGGTCAGGACCGAGCGCACCTTGATGCTCTCGACACCGGCTGCCAGCAGCTTCTCGAGGAGCACGTCACCGACGTCCTCGCGAGCCTCTGCCACGACCGTGCCCTGTGCGTCCACGGCCTCGGTGGCCAGGGTGCGGGAGTACACGGTGTTCTCGACGCGCGGGTCGCGGACGAGCTTGCCGTCGGCGTCCACGGTCGCGATCGGCAGCTCGAGGCCACGCGTCGTGCCGCAGTCGTCCTCGCGGATGATGACGTCCTGCGAGACGTCCACGAGACGACGGGTGAGGTACCCGGAGTCCGCGGTACGGAGCGCGGTGTCGGCAAGACCCTTACGAGCACCGTGGGTGGCGATGAAGTACTCCGCCACGGTCAGGCCCTCGCGGTACGAGTTGATGATCGGGCGGGCGATGATCTCGCCCTTCGGGTTGTTCACCAGACCACGCATACCGGCGATGTTTCGGACCTGGAGCCAGTTACCACGAGCACCGGACGACACCATGCGGTTGATGGTGTTGTCGACCGGGAAGTTGTCGCGCATCTCCTGCGCGATCTCGTTCGTGGCCTCGGTCCAGATCTTGATCAGGTCGGCGCGACGCTCGGAGTCGGTGATCAGACCCTTGTCGAACTCGCCCTGCACCTTGGCGGCCTGGATCTCGTAGCCCGCGATGATCTCCTTCTTGCGAGGAGGCGTCACGACGTCCGACAGGGCGACGGTCACACCGGAGCGGGTGCCCCAGTAGAAGCCGGCGTCCTTGATCCGGTCCAGCGCAGCGGCCGTCTCGGTCTTGGAGTAGCGCTCGGCGAGATCGTTGACGATCGCGGAGAGCACGCCCTTGTCGGTGACCTTCTGGACGAACGGGTAGTTCGCCGGCAGGGTCTCGTTGAAGAGCGCACGGCCCAGGGTCGTCTCGAGCAGCACGGTGTCGCCCTGCTCGTAGCCCTCGGGAGCTTCACCCTCGGCGAAGTGGACACCCGTCATGCGGATCTTCGCCATCGCGTTGAGGTGCAGCGTGTGCTGGTCGTTGGCCAGGATCGCCTCGGCGACCGAGGAGAACGCACGGCCCTCACCGACGGCGCCCTCGCGGACGGTCGTCAGGTGGTGCAGACCGATGATCATGTCCTGTGCGGGCAGGGTCACCGGACGGCCGTCGGACGGCTTCAGGATGTTGTTCGAGGCGAGCATCAGGATGCGGGCCTCGGCCTGGGCCTCGACCGACAGCGGCAGGTGCACGGCCATCTGGTCACCGTCGAAGTCCGCGTTGAACGCAGCACACACGAGCGGGTGGAGCTGGATGGCCTTGCCCTCGACGAGCTGCGGCTCGAACGCCTGGATGCCCAGACGGTGCAGCGTCGGCGCACGGTTCAGCAGCACGGGGCGCTCGCGGATGATCTCCTCGAGCACGTCCCACACCTGCGGACGCGAACGCTCGACCATGCGCTTGGCCGACTTGATGTTCTGCGCGTGCGACAGGTCGATGAGGCGCTTGATCACGAACGGCTTGAAGAGCTCGAGCGCCATCTGCTTGGGCAGACCGCACTGGTGCAGCTTCAGCTGCGGGCCGACGATGATGACCGAACGGCCCGAGTAGTCGACGCGCTTGCCGAGCAGGTTCTGGCGGAAACGACCCTGCTTGCCCTTGAGCATGTCGCTCAGGGACTTCAGGGCGCGGTTGCCGGTACCCGTGACCGGACGACCACGACGACCGTTGTCGAACAGCGCGTCAACGGCTTCCTGCAGCATGCGCTTCTCGTTGTTCACGATGATCTCGGGGGCACCGAGGTCGAGCAGGCGGCGGAGACGGTTGTTGCGGTTGATCACACGACGGTAGAGGTCGTTGAGGTCCGACGTGGCGAAACGGCCACCGTCGAGCTGCACCATCGGGCGCAGCTCCGGCGGGATGACCGGCACGACGCCGAGCACCATCGCGGCCGGCGAGTTGCCGGTGGCGAGGAAGGAGCTGACGACGCGCAGACGCTTGATCGCGCGGATCTTCTTCTGGCCCTTGCCCTCGGCGATCTGCAGACGCAGTGCCTCAGCCTCGGCGGCCAGGTCGAACGCCTCGAGCCGGAGCTTGATCGCCTCGGCGCCCATGTAGGCGTCGAAGTAGATCCCGAACCGGTCCTGGAGCTCGTGGAAGACGGCGTCCTCGGGCTTGAGGTCGCCCACCTTGAGGTTGCGGAAGTCCTCCCACACACGCTCGAGACGGGTGATGTCCTCGTCGAACGACTTGCGGACCTGGGACATCTCCTTCTCGGCGGTGTCCTTGGTGCGGCGCTTGACGTCGGCCTTCGCACCCTCTTCCTCAAGGGCTGCGAGGTCGTCCTCGAGCTTCTTGAGGCGGTCAGCGATGATCGAGTCGCGCTGGCCCTCGAGGGTCTTGATCTCGAGACGCATCTCGTTCTCGAGACCCGGCATGTCCGCGTGACGGCCCTCTTCATCGATGTCGATGATCATGTACGCCGCGAAGTAGATGACCTTCTCGAGGTCCTTCGGCGCCATGTCGAGGAGGTACCCGAGGCGCGACGGGACGCCCTTGAAGTACCAGATGTGCGTGACGGGGGCAGCGAGCTCGATGTGGCCCATGCGCTCTCGACGGACCGAGGACTTGGTGACCTCGACGCCGCAGCGCTCGCAGACGATGCCCTTGAACCGGACACGCTTGTACTTGCCACAGGCGCACTCCCAGTCGCGGGAAGGACCGAAGATCTGCTCGCCGAACAGACCGTCCTTCTCGGGCTTCAGGGTGCGGTAGTTGATGGTCTCCGGCTTCTTGACCTCGCCGTACGACCACTGACGGATGTCCTCGGCGGTCGCGAGGCCGATCCGAATGGCGTCAAAGGAAGTTGCTTCGAGCAATGTTCTTCTCTCTTGCTGATTCAGGCTTCGATGTACGGGCGGGATCAGATGTCGTCGACAGAGGACGACTCGAACCGCGAGGAGATGTTGATGCCCAGCTCCTCCGCAGCGCGGAAGACCTCGTCATCGTTGTCGCGCAGGCTGACCGCCTGGCCGTCGGCCGAGAGGACCTCGACGTTCAGGCAGAGCGACTGCATCTCCTTCATGAGGACCTTGAAGGACTCGGGGATGCCGGGTTCCTGGATGTTCTCGCCCTTGACGATCGCCTCGTAGACCTTCACGCGGCCGAGGATGTCGTCGGACTTGATCGTCAGGAGCTCCTGGAGGGCGTAGGCGGCGCCGTACGCTTCGAGCGCCCACACCTCCATCTCACCGAATCGCTGTCCACCGAACTGCGCCTTACCACCCAGCGGCTGCTGCGTGATCATCGAGTACGGACCGGTCGAACGCGCGTGGATCTTGTCGTCGACCAGGTGGTGCAGCTTGAGGATGTACATGTAGCCGACCGAGACGGGCTCCGGGAACGGCTCGCCGGAGCGGCCGTCGAAGAGCTGCGCCTTGCCGGACGAGCCGATCAGGCGCTCGCCGTCGCGGTTCGGGAGGGTCGAGTCGAGGAGGCCCTCGATCTCGCGCTCGTACGCACCGTCGAACACCGGGGTTGCGACCTTGGTGCCGGGCTCGGCGCTGTGCGCTGCCTCCGGCAGGTTCTCGGCCCAGTCCTGGATGCCCTCGACGTTCCAGCCCTGCTTGGCGAGCCACCCGAGGTGGATCTCGAGCACCTGGCCGAAGTTCATGCGGCCGGGGACGCCGAGCGGGTTGAGGACGATGTCGACGGGGGTGCCGTCGGCGAGGAACGGCATGTCCTCGACCGGGAGGATGGTCGAGATGACGCCCTTGTTGCCGTGACGACCGGCGAGCTTGTCACCCGCGGTGATCTTGCGCTTCTGGGCGATGTAGACGACCACGCGCTGGTTGACACCAGAGCCGAGTTCGTCGTCACCGTCCTGCGAATCGAACACCTTGACGCCGATGATCGTGCCCTCTTCGCCGTGGGGCACCTTGAGCGAGGTGTCGCGGACTTCGCGCGACTTCTCGTTGAAGATGGCACGGAGCAGACGCTCCTCGGCGCTCAGCTCGGTCTCGCCCTTCGGCGTGACCTTGCCGACGAGGATGTCGCCGGGGCGGACCTCGGCACCGATGCGGATGATGCCGCGCTCGTCGAGGTCGGCCAGCAGGTCCGGGCTGACGTTGGGGAGGTCACGGGTGATCTCCTCCTTGCCGAGCTTGGTGTCGCGGGCGTCGACCTCGTACTCCTCGATGTGGATCGAGGAGAGCGTGTCGTCCTTGATGAGGTTCTGCGACAGGATCATCGCGTCCTCGTAGTTGTAGCCCTCCCACGGCATGAACGCGACGAGGAGGTTCTTGCCGAGCGCGAGCTCGCCGTTCTCCGTCGCGGGACCGTCGGCGATGACCTCGCCCTGCTCCACGCGCTCGCCTGCGGAGACGATGACGCGGTGGTTGTAGCTCGTGCCCTGGTTGGAGCGGTCGAACTTGCGCAGGTAGTAGGTCTGGGTGCCGCCCTCGTCGAGCTGCAGGGTGACGGCGTCGGCCGAGACCTCGGAGACGACACCGGCCTTGTCGGCGGTGACGACGTCGCCGGCGTCGATGGCCGTGTAGCCCTCCATACCGGTACCGACGAGCGGCGACTCGGAACGGAGCAGCGGGACGGCCTGACGCTGCATGTTCGCACCCATCAGGGCGCGGTTCGCGTCGTCGTGCTCGAGGAACGGGATGAGCGACGTCGCGACCGACACCATCTGGCGCGGGGAGACGTCCATGTAGTCGACCTCGTCCTTGGCGACGAGTTCGACCTCGCCACCCTTCTTGCGGACGAGCACCTTGTCGTCGGCGAAGTGGAAGTCGTTCGTCAGCGGGGCGTTGGCCTGCGCGACGACGAACTCGTCCTCTTCCGAAGCGGTGAGGTAGTCGATGGTCTTCGTGACCTCGCCGTTGACGACGCGACGGTACGGGGTCTCGATGAAGCCGAAGGAGTTGATCCGACCGAAGGACGCGAGCGAACCGATCAGGCCGATGTTCGGGCCTTCCGGGGTCTCGATCGGGCACATGCGGCCGTAGTGCGACGGGTGGACGTCACGGACCTCGACGCCGGCACGCTCACGGGACAGACCACCCGGGCCGAGGGCCGAGAGACGACGCTTGTGCGTCAGGCCCGCGAGCGGGTTGTTCTGGTCCATGAACTGCGACAGCTGGGACGTTCCGAAGAACTCCTTGATCGCGGCGACGACCGGACGCACGTTGATGAGCGTCTGGGGGGTGATCGCCTCGATGTCCTGCGTGGTCATGCGCTCGCGGACGACGCGCTCCATGCGGGACAGACCCGTGCGGACCTGGTTCTGGATGAGCTCGCCGACGGCGCGGATGCGACGGTTGCCGAAGTGGTCGATGTCGTCCACGTCGAGGCGCAGCTGCACCGGCTCGCCGTCACGGACGCCGTCGATCGTGGTGCGCTCAGCGTGCAGCGACACCAGGTACTTGATCGTCGCGACGATGTCCTTGACGGTGAGCACCGAGTCGGACAGCGGGGCGTCCATGCCGAGCTTGCGGTTGACCTTGTAGCGGCCGACCTTCGCGAGGTCGTAACGCTTCGGGTTGAAGTAGAAGTTGTCGAGGAGCGCACGCGCGGCCTCGGCAGCGACCTGCTCACCGGGACGGAGCTTGCGGTAGATGTCCTTGAGCGCCTCTTCCTTCGTGAGGACGGCGTCCTTCTCGAGGGTCGACTCGATCGACGCGAAGCCCTGGAACTCGTCCATGATCTCTTCGCTCGTCAGGCCGAGGGCCTTGAGGAAGACGGTCACGGACTGCTTGCGCTTGCGGTCGATGCGCACGCCCACCTGGTCGCGCTTGTCGATCTCGAACTCGAGCCAGGCACCACGCGACGGGATGATCCGCGCCGAGTAGATGTCCTTGTCGGAGGTCTTCTCCTGCTGGCGCTCGAAGTACACGCCGGGCGAACGGACGAGCTGCGACACGACGACGCGCTCGGTGCCGTTGATGATGAACGTGCCGCGTTCGGTCATGAGCGGGAAGTCGCCCATGAAGACCGTCTGCGTCTTGATCTCACCCGTCATGTGGTTCATGAACTCGGCGTTGACGTACAGCGGAGCGGCGTAGGTCTTGCCGCGCTCCTTGCAGTCGTCGATCGAGTACTTCGGGTCTTCGAGCTCCGGCGCGGTGAACGAGAGCTGCATGGTCTCGCCGAGGTCCTCGATCGGGGAGATCTCCTCGAAGATCTCCTCGAGCCCCGAGTGCAGCGCGAGGTCGGTACGACCCTGCTCCTGCCCTTCGGCGAGGCGGGCCTTCCAGACGTCGTTGCCGACGAGCCAGTCGAAGCTCTCCGTCTGGAGTGCGAGCAGATCAGGAACCGTGAGGGTGTCCGTGATCTTGGCGAACGAGAGTCGCGAGTGGTTGCGACCGTTCTTGGGGTTGGTGGATGCGTTGGGCGCAGCAGCCAAGGGTGTGACCTCCGGTAGGCCCCGTCGGGCCGACACTGACGAGCAGTGTGTAGGTGAGTGGATTGATCGCTCGGCGAACCCTGAGATGCAAGCCCTGCGACCACGCCGACGCGTGCCTTGACGCTGAACGTCGGTGCACGTGTGGGATGATCTCCGTGAGCGGTACCCGCCGCCATATACGGGTCCGGCTGCACCAGGGCGAGATGAGTTTCTGTCTCAGAACTCTGCGTCGACCGCAATATGACGACACGGATGCCAGGGAGCGCGAACTATCATCATAGTTCGCTCCGTGGCGTGCTGTCCAGTCCCGGCTTGACCGGATTCGGCAGTGGCGTGTATAAGCCGCCACACGCCGCTTCCATTCCCGGGCTAGCCGGGTCCCTGCTCAGCCGGGCTCTGATCAACCCAGCCGCTCGCGCTCGACGCGATCCGCGCCTCCCGGCCCGCCCGGCAGTCCGGCCAGCGCACGGAACGCGTCCTCCGGTCGACGCGTGCGGACGAACGTGACCCGGCCCCGGTCGTCCGTGAGCTCGATCCCGAGTCCCGGCGTCAGGATGAGCGCACGCACGCCGCGACGGATCCGCAGGCCGACACCGCCGTAGGTGGCCGCGTCCGCCTCGACCAGGCGGACGTCGGTGATCCGCCGGCGCGGGATGCGCCGCGGCGGGAGCGGACGGAAGTGCAGGGTCACGTGCCGCTCGGTGACGGTGAACCCGGCCCGGGCGAGCAGGAGCAGCGACCCGAGGGCGACGGCGAGCAGGGCCGGCACCAGCAGGGCGACCTCCGGCGCGTCCCCGGGCCAGCCGAGCACGGCGGCGGACAGCCCGGCGCCGCCGAGGAGCAGCGCCGTGCCGACGACCCGCATCCAGGTTGGTGCCGTCTCACGGTCGGCGTGGAACGGCAGGGCGGCGCGGGAAGCGCGGGACGGCCGGGAGGCCCGGATCACCCGGGTGGGTCGGGTCCCGGACCGGCGCGTGTCCGGGGTGGTGAGGCGTGCGGTTGGCACGCTCATGGTGTCGGCGGTCATGACGGAGGTCTCCTGCGGCGGATCAGCAGTGGTGCACTCGTCATCGGGTGCGGTGCGTTCGACGGCCAGCGCGCGCGGGTGGCCGGAGGGGTGGCGCGCAGCAGCACGCCGACGGCGCGCACGCTCGAGCGGTGGGGGCGCTCACGGGCACGTCGTGGTCACGGTGTCCGGGCGGACGCGTGGAGTGTGGGGGCACACACGCATCGACGCTCTGGCGTCGTGACGACAGACGTCAACGGTACGCAACGAGTCTTGGCGTCCGCTGGTCGTCCATGTGTACGCATTCACGTGTCCGCAGTGCGTCGCCCAGCGACGACGGGGTGCGGACGGTCAGCGCAGGACGCGGGCGACGGCCTCGGCGCGGGTGCGGACCCCGAGCTTCGCGAACACCTGGTTCACGTACGACTTCACGGTGGGCACCGTCAGGAACAGCTCGGCGGCGATCTGCGGGTTCGTCCGGCCGTCCGCGATCCGCTCGAGGACGTCCACTTCGCGCGGGGTGAGCTCCGGGAACCGCGCACCGAGCGACGGACCGGGATCGGGTGACGCAGGCGCCGCGGAACCAGCAGCGACACCGGCACCTGCACCGGCACCACCGGCGAGGCGCGCCACCAGCCGCGCCCCCACGGTCGCGTCGAAGGTCGACTGCCCGGCGGCCACCGCACGTACCGCGGTCGCGATCTCCGCGCGCCCGGCGTCCTTCGTCAGGTAGCCGCGGGCCCCCGCTCGCAGCGCGGTGGTGATGGAGTCGTCGTCGGCGTAGGTCGTCAGCACCAGGACCGCGACCCCGGGGTGCTCGGCGACGATCCGCGCGGTGGCGGTCGGCCCGTCGACACCCGGCATCCGCAGGTCCATCAGGACGACGTCGGGCACGTGCCGGTCGACAGCGGCGATCGCCTCGGCACCGTCGGCCGCCTGCCCGACGACCTGCAGGTCGGGCACGAGCGACAGCACCGTCACCAGGCCGTCGCGGACGATGGCCTGGTCGTCGACCACGAGCACCCGGATGGTCACGAGCGGTCGTCCTCCGCGGCGACCGCAGCGTCCGCAGTGTCCGCGTCGCGCGTGCCGTCGACGGGCAGGTGCATGGCGACGACGAACTCGTCGTCGGAACGCTCGGCCTCCACCGTGGCCTCGCTGCCGAGTTCCGCGAACCGCTCGCGCATCCCGAGCACCCCCTGCCCGCCGCTCGGCAGCGGGTTGGCCACGACGACGTCCACGGCGTCGCCGTCCCGGATCACGGACAGGGACACGGGGCGGCCGGGAGCGTGCCTGCGGGCGTTGCTGAGGGCCTCCCGGACGACCTGGACCACGGCGGCACGGTGGGCGTCGTCGAGGACCGCGAGGGTCGCGTCACCCTGCACGACGGCCTCGCCGCCGAACGAGCGGTGCGCGTCGAGCAGGGCCGACAGGCCCGACGCGTGGTCCGCGGACGGACTGGAGGCACGGGTCGGCTCCGGCTGGCCGGGCTGCGGTTCGTCGCGGAGCGCGTGCACCGCACGCCGTGCCTCGGCCAGGCCGTCCGCGGCCAGCGCGCGAGCGTCGCCGGCTCGGCGGGTGGCCTCGTCGACGCGGCCGGCCTCGAGCAGGGCCTCGACCGCGTCGAGCTGCAGGACCAGGCCGCCGAGCGAGTGGGCGAGGACGTCGTGGATGTCCCGGGACGCCCGGGACCGGTCGGCGAGGAGCCGTGCGCGCTGCTGCTGCCGCTCGGTCTCGCGGGCCTGCGCCGTCGTGATCCGGACCTGCCGACGACTGAAGCCGACGAGCACGCCGAGCAGCAGCCCGCCGCTCACGCCGAGGACGAACTGCACCGACGTCTGCGCGAGCGTCGCGGTGACGGCCACCACCACGACGGCCGCGAGCGCGGCGACCGCGGCCGTCCAGACCGGCAGACGCAGGTCCGCGCCGAGGACGACGAGCCCGACGATCACCGGGACCACCAGCAGCGAGTCGGTCGGCACCACGGCGAGCGATCCGGCGGCGATCATCACGCCGGCTGCGGCGACGAGGACGCGGGGCGTGCGTGCCCCTTCGCGGACGGCCCAGGCGGCGAGCGCCACGGCCCCGACGGCCCAGACCCACGCGGGGTGGTGGAGCAGGAGGCCGTTCCGCACGAACCAGAAGGCGACCACGGCGATCCCGACGGCGTTGAGTCCCCAGGAGAGCACCGAGGCGGACCGGACCCCGGCGGGGTCGGTCCGGTCCGGGGCGGTCGGCAGGCTCACCGCACCATCATGCCGCGGCGGGCGGCCGCCGACCGGTCGCCGCCACGGGGGATGCGCTGGTCGACGACCAGGGCACGGGCGGCACGGTTCAGGGCGAGCACGAGCAGGATCGTGCCGGTCGACGTGAGCAGGTGCGCACCGAGGTGGCCGCCGAGGACGTCGAGCCCGACGCGGGCGGCGATCAGGACGATCCAGAGCGCGGCGCCGAGCCACCCGGTGCGGGACTGCAGCGTGCGGCCCTTGTCGTCCGGCGTCGTGACCGTGCGGAACCGGGTCATGGCCCCCATCGCGAGGCCGACGCCGACGGTGAGCAGGGCCTCGAGGCCGAGGAACACGACGTCGGTGGTGGTGACGGTCGTCGTGGTCTGTGCGAGGACGACCACGCCGACGATCGCCATCACGAGCGGTCCCCGCCAGATGCGCGCCGGGTCGAGGTACCGCCAGGTCGCCTGCCGGTACGCCAGGAGCCCGACGAGGGCGAGGCCGATGAGCACGTTCGCGAGGAGCTGGACCGACATGGTGTGCCTTTCGAGGTGGTCCGGCGGGGCGTTCCCGACCGGTGTGATCAGCCTCGTTCCGGACGCTCCGCGGGCACACCAACCAGGGGTGGGGACGCGGGTGGTGATCGCGGTGGTGTTCCATTGACGGCATGGCTGATGCGTTCGACGGGTTCCGGATCGGTGCGGGGTACTCGGTGGTGGAGCCGGACCGGCACCGACCGGGGTCCTTCACCCTGGTGGTGGACGGCACCCCGCAGTCACACGTGGACCTCGAGGACCCGACCCACCTGGCGTTCGAGTACATCCGGCGGATCGGGCACGCGATCGACCTGCTGCCGGACGGCCCGATCACGGCACTGCACCTGGGCGCCGGCGCCCTCACCCTGCCCCGCTACGTCGCGGTGACCCGTCCGGGTTCGCGGCAGCAGGTGATCGAGCTCGAGCGCGACCTGGTCGAGCACGTGCGCGAGGCCCTGCCGTTCCCCCGCGGTGCCTCGATCCGGGTGCGGTACGGCGACGCCCGGGAGGTCCTCGGCAAGCTGCCCGCCGGACTCCGCGGCACCGTGGACCTGGCGGTGGTGGACGTCTTCGGCGGTTCGCAGATCCCCGCCCACGTGACGAGCGTCGAGTTCTACCGTGAGGTCGCAGCGTTCCTGTCGCCGACGGGCATCGTCGCGGTGAACGTGGCCGACGGCGCCGGGTTGGCGTTCGCCCGCGGGCAGGCGTCGACGCTGCAGTCGGTGCTGCCGTCGGTCGCCGCGGTCGCGGACACCGGCATGCTCAAGGGCCGGCGGTTCGGGAACATCGTGCTGCTCGGGTCGCCGACCGACCTGCCGGTGGCGGACATGCCGAGGCGGTACTCGTCCGACCCGATGCCGGCGAAGGTCGTGCACGGTGCGGAGCTCAAGGCGTTCATCGCCGGGGCGCCGATCGTCACCGACCAGACGGCGGTCGCGTCGCCGGAGCCGAACCGGAGCGTGTTCGGGGGCTGATGCCCGCGCGGCACCGCCGGGGACGGACTTCGGGCACTCGGCGGGTCCGGCTGTCAGGATGGTCTGAACGACCGCGCAGGTGCGCGACCGAGCGATGGGAACCCTGATGACGAACGACGACCGGAACGACCAGGACCGGACGGGCGACGGCCAGGCGCCGCGCTGGGGCGACGCCCCGCAGCAGCAGCCCGACGCCGATGCCCCGCGGTACGGCGAGCGGGTGGACCCGGCGCCGACCTCGACTCCGCAGTACGGCGAGCAGTACGGGCAGGGCCAGCAGCAGCAGTACGGGCAGCAGTCCGGGCAGGGCCAGCCGCAGTACGGCCAGCCGAACGGCGAGCAGCAGTACGGCCAGCCGTCGAGCACGCCGAGCTGGAACGACCAGCAGCGCCACGACCAGCACCACGACCAGCAGCCGTACGCCGCCGCGCCCGCGCACTCCGGTGCCCCGGCCTGGCAGAGCCACGACGAGCCGAAGCCCAAGAAGAAGACCCTCGGTGTCGTGGCGTTCTTCCTCGGACTCGCCGCGCTCGTCATCGGCGTCATCGGCGGGTACGTGATGGGGTCGGCGCTCGCCAACAGCGACGCGATCAACAACCTCGTACCGAGCAGCGGTGCCACCCCGGACCAGCAGGAGCTGCAGCGTCAGCTCATGAACGACCCGGCCGTCATCTCGCAGATCGGTGTCGGTGCGGTCATCGCCGGCGTCGCCGCGATCCTCGGGCTCTGGGCGCTCGTGCAGGGCATCATCGCCGCCGTGACCAAGCGTGGTCGCGGCTGGGGCATCTTCGCGATCATCCTGGCCGTCGTGGCCACGATCGCGACGCTGGTCACCTACGTCGGCGTGGCCGCTGCCGCCGCGGTGGCCGCCAACTCCTGATCGACCACTCTGAACGGCCCGTCGTGCTCCGGCACGGCGGGCCGTTCGCCGTCCACGGGGGCACGCGCGGACGGCCGCACCCGCGCAACCTGAGCGCGTCGCACCGACCGCTCCCGGGAGACCGCGGCTACCCTCGAACCGATGTCCCTCCCGCCCGACGACCGCCAGCAGCCCGACTCGTCCGACCGTTCCCGTGAACCGCGCCACGCGGCTCCCGTGACGGCCGGAGTCAGCCCGGGCAGCACCTTCGCGCCCATCAGCCTGCGACCCGCGGTCGACGTCGACGCCGTGCACCAGCGGCTCCGTGACCTCGGCCAGAGCCGCAGCACCGACGCCCTCGCCGAACGGGCCGAGCTCCTCCGCCTGCTCGGTCGTCTGGACGAGTCGCTCGTCATCGCCGAAGAGGTGTTCCGCCTGGCGATGTTCACCGGGGAGCGCCAGGACAAGGTCGCCGCGCGGATCCGTCGTGCGCACGTCCTGCACGACCTCGGGCGGCACGACCGCGCCGCCACCGAGGCCGCCATGGCCCGCGACACCGCCGCCACCGAGGAGTGGCCCGAACTCGAGGGCGCCGCAGCCGAGATCGAGGGCTGGTCGCTGTTCGAGAACGACCGCTTCGACGAGGCCCGCGCCGCCCTGTCGCGGGCGTACCAGGCCTTCCGACAGGCCGGCGCGCCGTCCGAGCGCACCGACGCGTTGCGCACCGCGGTCGAAGCCGCCATGCGGGCCTCGATCACCAACCCGGCGGAACCGTCCGACAAGCCACGGACCGCCCGCGAGGTCGCCGCCCGCCGTGCCGAGGACGAGGAACCCACCACCCGCGTCGCCGAGCCGGTGAAGCAGGTCCCGCCGATCCGCCGCCGCGTGCTCGGTGCGCCCGACGCCGCACGGACCGAGGCCGACGACATCTGGGGCCGGATCGCGGCCCGGGCAGCGAAGAAGGGCCAGGCCGACCCGCGCGCCGAGCAGTGACCGCGCTCGAGACCGTCCGGCTCCGTGCCGAAGCGCTCATCGCCGAACACCTCGGTGCCGGCACGTGGGCGTTCGGCTTCGACCACGCCAAGACCCGCGCTGGGCAGTGCGACTTCGCGCGGAAGCGGATCACGGTGAGCCGTCACCTGGCCGCCCGGTTCTCCGACGACGACGTCGAGCAGGTCCTGCTGCACGAGGTCGCGCACGCACTCGCCGGCGCCCGGGCGGCACACGGACCGAAGTGGAAGCGCACGGCCGCGGCGATCGGGTACACCGGCTCCCGGCTGCACGACGGGCCGATCGCAAGCGAACTCGCCCCCTGGATCGGCACCTGCCCCGCGGGGCACGAGCACTTCCGGTACCGCACGCCCACCCGTCCCCTGGCCTGTGCCCGTTGTTCCCGGCGGTTCGATGCCCGGAACGTCATCACCTGGCGGCGCCGGACCGCGGACGACGACGCGGCCACGATGGCGTCGACTACCGCATGAGGGTCCCGACGCACGGAGGCGCGCCGGTAACCCGTTAGCCTGGGCGGATGCACACGGGGCAGCACATCCGCACGGACGCCGGTTCCTCCTGGTTCTTCGACGCCGGACGGATCGCGCTCGACTTCGCGCACACGGGTGGCTTCGCCGACGATCCCACCGGACGCCGACCGCGGTCGCAGCTCGGGGAGCTGCTCGCGAGCCCGGCCGACCTGGACGAGTGGCTCAGCGAGCACACCGAGCCGATCGACGTCGGTGCCAGCGCCCGCGAGCTGCAGGACGCCCGGGCCCTGCGTGCCGCGATCGCCCGGCTCGCCGTGGCCGCCGCCCCCGCGCCGGCGAGCACCGCCGCGGAACGCACCGCCGTGGCGGCGGGCCTGCGTGCCGGGGCCGGCCGCACGCGCCCCGCGCCCGACGACATCGACACCGTCAACCTGTTCGCCGCCCTGCCGGACGTGCCCCCGAGCCTCCCGGGTGGCCGACGCCGCGCCGGAGCGA
Source organism: Curtobacterium sp. MCPF17_021 (assembly GCF_003234605.2). NCBI lineage: Bacteria > Bacillati > Actinomycetota > Actinomycetes > Micrococcales > Microbacteriaceae > Curtobacterium > Curtobacterium sp. MCPF17_021. The sequence continues at coordinate 3,611,919 of NZ_CP126252.1, forward strand.
ACCGGGTCCGCCTGGCGCAGGCCCTGTCGAGCGTGGCGCGCGACGCCGTCGCGCTCTTCACCGAGGTCGGCTTCGACGACGTCGAGGCCGACGGCCGGCCGACGCGGCTGAGCCGCTGCTCGGCCGAGGACTGCGGCCTGGTGTTCTACGACTCGTCACGCGGTGGGACCCGTCGCTGGTGCTCGATGCAGCGGTGCGGCAACCGGGCGAAGGTCCGGGCGCACCGCGCCCGCCGCGCCGCGGAGTGACCACGAGCTGAGCACGGGGTGGCCACCTCCCGTGGCCGCGCCGCCACGGGCCTTGCGTCCGCCCTCCGCACTCCGCGAGCGGTCACGACACCCCGCTCACCTCCGCCGAGCGGTCACCCACCGTCGCCCGACGGCGCCCCAGCCGACCGATCGTGACCACCCGACGCAACGCACGCGACGAGTCACGACCAGCCACCGGCCAGGAGGCGCGTGGCCGCGCCGCCACGGGCCTCCCGTCCGCCCTCCGCGAGCGGTCACGACACCCCGCTCACCTCCGCCGAGCGGTCACCAACCGTCGCCCGACGGCGCCCCAGCCGACCGATCGCGACCACCCGATGCACCCACGTGGTGTGCTGGCCACGTAACGCAAGATCGACGAAGAAAAAGATTCGGCACGCCGAACTCTCTGGCAGGATCGGTGCATGACCGACACTGCCAGCCCCCGGCTCGACGAGCACCCATCCGGTGCCCCGCGTCGCCGCGCAGCCGGGCTCACTTTGCTCGGACCGGCCTTCGTCGCGGCCATCGCGTACGTCGACCCGGGCAACGTCGCCGCCAACCTGACGGCCGGCGCCGAGTACGGGTACCTGCTGCTCTGGGTGCTCGTGGCCGCGAACGCCAGCGCCGTGGTGGTGCAGTACCTGTCCGCCAAGCTCGGGGTGGTGACGGGCAAGTCGTTGCCCGAGCACCTCGGCCTGCGGATGCGGCGCACCCCGCGCCTGCTGTTCTGGGGTCAGGCCGAGATCGTCGCCGCCGCGACCGACATCGCCGAGGTCATCGGCGGCGCGCTGGCGCTCTACCTGCTCTTCGGTCTGCCGCTCGTGGTCGGCGGGATCATCACCGGGCTCGTCTCGATGCTCCTGCTGACCCTGCACAGCCGCCGGGGCACGCGACTGTTCGAGACCGTGGTGACGGCGATGCTCGCGATCCTGACGGTGGGCTTCTGCGCTGGGCTGCTGTTCGCCCGGGTGTCCCCGGCCGACCTGGTCGCCGGGCTCGTGCCGCGGTTCGAGGACTCCGGGTCGGTGCTGCTAGCGGCCTCGATGCTCGGCGCGACCGTGATGCCGCACGCGGTGTACCTGCACTCGGCGCTCGCCCGGGACCGCCACGGGGACGTCCCCGCCGGGCCGGAGCGTCGCCGGGTGCTCGTCGCGACCCGGTGGGACGTCGGGCTCGCCCTGATCGTCGCGGGTGGGGTGAACATCGCGATGCTCGTCCTCGCCGCGGCCACCCTGCCGGGAGTCGAGGGCACCGACTCCATCCCCGGGGCGCAGCGCGCCATCGCCGAGAACGTCGGCCCGGTCGTCGGGGTGCTCTTCGCCGTGGGCCTGCTCGCGTCCGGCCTGGCCTCGACCTCGGTGGGCTGCATGGCCGGCGCGGAGATCATGCAGGGCCTGCTGCACGTGCGGATCCCGCTCGTTGCCCGGCGCGCGATCACCCTGGTGCCGGCGATCGTGCTGCTCGCGCTGAACATCGACGCGACGATGCTGCTCGTCGTCAGCCAGGTGGTGCTGAGCTTCGGGATCGCCTTCGCGATCGTGCCCCTGGTGGTCTACACGTCGCGACGGAGCGTGATGGAGACCGACGTGAACGCCGCGACCACCCGCGTGGTGGCGTGGGTGATCGCGGCGGTCATCGTGGCGCTCAACGTCGCGCTGGTCGTGCTCACCCTGACCGGCTGAGTCGCAGCCGGTCAGGGTGACGGGCGGTCGTCACTCGACGACCTGGACGTCCTTCCAGAACGCGACGTAGCCCGAGTAGTCCTTGCCGACGCGGTCGAACGACGACGGGATCGGCGTCGGGTACGACCAGGCGCGGTCCTGCAGCGCCTGCCCGTTGACGTTCACCGTGAAGTACTGGGTGTCGCCCTTCCACGGGCAGTGGTACTGGGTGGGGCTCTCGGTGAAGAGCTCGGTCTTCACGCTCGACGGCGGGAAGTACCAGTTGCCCTCGATCTTGATGAGGTCCTCTTCGGGGGCCTCCGCGATCACCGTGTCGCCGACGACTGCCTTCATGGCGTTGCTCCTTCGCTCGCTGGTTCCGTGACGGGGCGAACGCTACGCGCGCTCCCCCGATTCCCGCAGGACGGGCAGGTCCGGCCCCGCGGCGAGCGCCGCGTGCACGTCGTCACGGCTCAGGACGGCGGCTCCCTCGGACGCGCTGACCAGGTGCCGCACGGCACGGCGCAGCCCCGTGTACGCCGCGCAGGCCGCAGCGGCCTCGGGTGAGGTGTGGTCGATGCCGACCTCGGTGAGCGCGTCGACGACGGCTCCGGCGGCGAGCAGGTCCTCGACGGCGAAGTCGGGTGCGTCGGCGACGTCGACGGACTCCCCCGCCGCCTCGGCCGCGTCGTCGAGGGCTGCGGTGTGGTGCAGCCCGGCGGCCACGATCGCGACGACGCACCGGTCACCGCGTGCGGCCTGGAGGCTCGTCACCCGTTCCGCGACCGCCACCGCGTTGCCGAGGTGGCCGAGCACGACCTCCGGCCCCTGCGGCAGCTGGGCGGTCACGTTCCGCAGCGCGCGCCGCTGTGCTGCGGCGTCGGGGGTCGGCGGCAGGGCGTCGACCCAGACGAGCAGGTGGGTGCCGTGGGCGATCCGTGCCGCACCTCCGGAACCCCACGCGAACCGGACCTGGTACTTCTCCTGGGTGCGTTCTGCCACGTCCGTCACGATAGCCGCCCGGGCGATGCTGTCCTTCTCCACAGGGTCGCCGTCCGACCGGGTTCCACCAGGGTCGCCAACCCTAGGATGCATGGTCATGGAGATCGCCCCCGTACCCACCCTGACCGGTGACCGTGTGACGCTCGAGCCCCTCGGGCAGGAGCACGCGGAAGACCTGCGGGCGGCGGTCGCGGACGGCGATCTGTGGCGCACCTGGTACACCTCCGTGCCCGCCCCGGCACAGGTCGAGGCCGAGATCGACCGGCGGCTCGCCGAGCACGAGGCCGGACGCATGGTGCCCTTCGCCGTGCGGGACCGCCCGACCGGCCGGGTGGTGGGGGCGACGACCTTCATGAACATCGACCCGGGCAACCGTCACGTCGAGATCGGCAGCACGTTCCTGGCCCGGTCCGCGCAGCGCTCGGGGATCAACACCGAGTCGAAGCTGCTCATGCTGTCGCACGCGTTCGAGGCCTGGCAGTGCATCGCGGTCGAGTTCCGCACCCACTGGCACAACCTGCAGTCCCGGGCGGCCATCGCGGGCCTCGGCGCCAAGCAGGACGGCGTGCTCCGGAACCATGCGATCGGCCGTGACGGCACGCTGCGCGACACCGTGGTGTTCTCGGTGATCGCGTCGGAGTGGCCGGCCGTGCGGCTCTCGCTGGCCGAGCGGCTCCGGCGGCACGACCGCGCCGAGGGGTCCCGCCGCCGGTCGGCCCGGCACGCCTGAGGCGTCTCGCCTGCGTCGTCGTCCAGCGTGCCACGGCGCGCCGTCCAGCCCGCGGGCGTAGCGTCACCGCCATGCACGTCGGCCTCCGGATCGTCCTCGACGCGCCGGTCGAGGCCGTGCGCGATGCTCTGCTGTCACCGTCCGTGATGGTGGCGGTGACGAAACCGTTCCTGGCGTACCGCTCGCGTGATCCCCAGGGGTTCCCGGAGCGCTGGGAGCCGGGGCACCCGCACCCGATCACCGCGGACGCCTTCGGACTGGTGCCGAGCGGCGACACGCACGTCGACCTCGACCTGTACGAGGTCCGGGGAGTCCCCGTGCAGCGCGACAACGGCGGCGGCACGTCCGGGTTGTTCGGGCGGATGACGATGTCGCACCGGATGGCCGTCGTCCCCGCACCGGGTGGCCAGACCCTGCTGCTCGACCGCCTGACCTACCGGATGCGACCGGCCGTCCTCGGAGTCGCCCTGTGGCCCGGCATGTGGGTCATCTGGCAGTGGCGGGCGTTCCGGATGCGCGCCCTCGCGCCCACCTGGCGGACCGACGGCGAGTGACGTGACGCGGGTCGGGCCTCCCGTCCACCGCGGAGCGGGCGTAGCCTCGACCACGTGAGCCAGACGCGCCCCCAGGAGCCGACGACCGACGACCGCGTGCGCAGCACGCTGGCGACGACGGATTGGCGGCGGATGACGTTCGACCTGTACCGCCGCGTCCGCGCCACCCCGGACCCCCAGACGGCGCACGCACTCTGGCGCGAGACCCGTGACGCGATGTTCGCGGAGCACCCCGCCTCGCCGCTGCTCGACGAGGACGCCCGCGACTTCGAGTCCCTGCCGGTGCCGGACTACGACCCGGCGTGGCGGTTCCAGGTGCGCATCGAGGCCACGGAGCCCGCCGAGTTCGACTTCGAGACCGGCACCGACGGCGTCGTCCACTTCGACCGGCTCGGACTCGTGCGGGTCCCCGGTGTCGGCACCCTCGACGTCTGGAAGCACGGCGGCTACGCGGGCGGGGTGTTCGTCCCCGTCAAGGACGCCAGCGCCGGCAAGGCCCGCGGCACCTACGGCGGCGGGCGCTACCTGCTCGACACCATCAAGGGCTCGGACCTGGGCGGCGACGACCTCGGGTCGCTCGTGCTCGACTTCAACTTCGCCTACAACCCGTCGTGCGCGTACGACCCGGCGTGGGCGTGCCCGCTCGCGCCCCCGGGCAACACCGTGCCGGTCCCGATCCCCGTCGGCGAGCAGTACGACTTCTAGGGTGGAACGCATGACAGGACTCGTCGCCCTCGACGTCGGTGGCCGCGTGCCGCCGTTCGAGCAGGTCCGATCGCAGATCGCCGCACAGATCACCGCCGGGTACCTGGTGGACGGCGAACGGCTGCCGAGCGTGCGTGGGCTGGCGGACGAGCTCGGGCTCGCCGCGGGCACCGTCGCGAAGGCCTACCAGCTACTCGAGGAGGCCGGGCTCGTGCACACCGCACGGGGCGCCGGTACCCGGGTGGTGCGGCCAGCGGCGGTGCCGGACGCGGTGGCCGAGGCCGCTCGTGCCCTGGCCGCTGCGGCGCGCTCGGCGGGGCTGTCGGCGGACCAGGCCGCGACCGCGTTGCGCGAGGCCTGGCCGGCGTAGCGCTGGCGCGGGTGGCTGCGCTGGCGGGGGTGGCGGGGCTGGCGCTTCCGGGCGTACCTGGTCGTTCCGGGCGTACCCGGTCGGAAGTTCTGACCCGGTACGCCCGATTCGACCAGGCATCGCAGGCGTTCTGGGAAGGAACGTCCCGTGCGCTCAGCAGTGCTCGTACACGTACGCGTCGTCCTTCGGGGTCACCAGGTCGCGGTCGCGCAGGATCGTCATGGCCGGACGGCTCTTCAGCCCGCACACCGACCCCCACGAGCGCTCGAGGGTGTCCGAGTACTCCACGTCGATGACCCGCCCGCCGTAGGCCTTCGTGTACGCGGCGCACTCCCGGTACTGCACGCACTCCTCGGCGACGACGAAGTCGAACCCGGTCTGCTTCCGGCCGGACGCCCCGAGCTGCGGCGTGTTCTTCTGCCCGACGGCCAGGCCGTGCCGGTGCCCCTTGGCGACGAGCGACTTCGCGAGCGCCAGGTTGCCGGCACGGCTGAGCCGCTTGCCGCTCCGGGTCCACGAGTCGAGGTTGTCGAACTCCACCGCGTCGAACCCGCGGTCACCGCAGCGGGCGACGGTCTTCGCGAGCACCTTCGTGATCAGGGCACGCTTGGCCGCGGTCCGGGTGTCGAGGAGCATCTCGTCCGGCCACCCCGGGTCGGGGACCGGCTTGCCCGCGCGGTCGCGGAGGATCGCCGAAGGGTACGACTTCTTCCACGTGCGGGCGGCCTCGGGCTGCGTCTGGAACCCGTTGACGTAGCAGATGTTGTACTTGCCCTTCGCGGGGCGGTCGGTGCTGTCGCGCTCGACGATCGTCACGCCGGAGGGCGGGGTGTACCCGCCGCCGAGCTGGTAGTCCACCCGGCCCGAGGTCGGCAGGTTGCGGTAGCTCGCGGCCGCGCTGGTCGTGGCGGCCTCGGCGCAGCCGGCCGTGCCGAGGACGGCCACCAGGGCCATCGCGGTGGTCAACAGGACGGATCGCATGCGCACCCCGGAATCCTCGCACGCGCAGGGCGAACGACCCCGCCCTCGCTGTTCCGGGGATGTGCACGCTATGCTGGTCGTACTCGAGGCGCCGATCGCCTCGTGCGTCGTACGGACGCCCCGAACTCCCGACCACCTGTCCCCGGACTCTGGTCGATGATCGAGCACCTCACGAAGGTGCCCAGGCTTCTCTGCTGCGGCGACTGCGCCAGCCACATCCGTTGGCGCGCATCCCGCCCGCGCGCTGCCTCAGAGCGCGCCCACAGCCGGACTGCTCCGGCTCGAAAGGTCACCATGACCACCGAAGACATCCGTTTCTCCGACCTCGGCGTCCCCGCGCCGATGGTCTCCGTCCTCGCCGACCAGGGCAAGGACATGGCGTTCCCCATCCAGGCGGACACCCTCCCGGACTCCCTGCAGGGCAAGGACGTCCTCGGCCGCGGCCGCACCGGCTCCGGCAAGACCATCGCCTTCGCGATCCCGCTCGTCGCCCGCCTCGCCGCCAGCGGCCGCAAGCGCCGCGCCGGCCGCCCCCGCGCCCTGGTGCTCGCACCGACGCGTGAGCTCGCGACGCAGATCGACGTCGCCCTCGCCCCGCTGGCCAAGGCCATGGGCCTCAACACCACGACCATCTTCGGTGGCGTCGGTCAGGGTCGTCAGGTCGACGCCCTGCGCGGCGGGGTCGACGTCGTGGTCGCCTGCCCGGGTCGCCTCGCCGACCTCATGCAGCAGGGTCACGTGAACCTGGGCGACATCGAGGTCACGGTCCTCGACGAGGCCGACCACATGGCCGACATGGGCTTCCTGCCCGGCGTGACCAAGATCATGCAGGCGACGCCGGAGAACGGGCAGCGACTGCTGTTCTCCGCCACGCTCGACAACGGCGTGGACAAGCTCGTCAAGAAGTTCCTGCACAACCCGGTGATGCACTCCGTCGACGAGGCCAACAGCCCCGTCGAGGCGATGACCCACCACCTGTTCGAGGTCGCCGACGCCGACGCGAAGAAGCACCTCGTGAGCGCCCTCGCCTCGGGCAACGGTCGCCGCATCCTCTTCATGCGCACGAAGCACCACGCCAAGCGCCTTGCCAAGCAGCTCAGCAGCCAGGGGATCCCGGCCGTCGACCTGCAGGGCAACCTGTCGCAGGGTGCCCGTGAGCGCAACCTCGCGAAGTTCTCCTCCGGTGAGGCCCTCGTGCTCGTCGCCACCGACGTCGCCGCCCGCGGTGTGCACGTCGACAACGTCGAGCTCGTCGTGCACGTCGACCCGCCCACCGAGCACAAGGCCTACCTGCACCGCTCGGGCCGCACGGCGCGTGCCGGTTCGTCCGGTGACGTCGTCACGGTGACCATGCCCGCCGAGCGTCGCGACGTCGCGCAGATGATGCGTGCAGCCGCGATCAAGGTCACCCCGCAGCACGTCTCGGCGACCTCGCCGGCCGTCACCGCGCTCGTCGGCGAGGTCGCTCCGATCCGCCACGTGGCCGAGGAGCAGCCCACCCAGCAGCGTCAGCCCAAGCAGCGCTCGGCCGAGTCCGCCGGTGACGGCGGCGGTCGTCGCCGTGGTCGCGGCGGTCGGTCAGGAGGCGCGGCGCAGCCCGCGCGTTCCGGCTCGGCTGGCGAGTCCGCCGGTTCGGCCGGGGGCCGTCAGGGCCGTCCGGCCCGTGGCGCACGGACCGAGGGCGCCGGGCGCTCCGGTGCCGCGGCCGCCGGTTCGACCGGTGGTCGCCGCAGCGGCGGCAACCGTCGCTCAGGCAGCAGCGACGTCGTGCGCGGCGGCTCGTCGGCCGTCTGGTCGTCCGAGGGCGGCTACGCCGCGGGTCGGTCCGGCAACGAGTCGGGCGGCAACCGTCGTGGTGGCTCGCGCCGCGCCTCCCGTCCGGCCGGCGCTGCCGACCGCCACTGACCTGCGCGCTTGACCCCCGCGGTCTGACCCGCTCGGCCTGAGCGCGTCGATGCCCGCACGACACCGGTGTTCACGTTTCGAACCCCCGCATCCCGGGGTGTGATCCGTGAACACCGGTGTTTTGCGTGAGTGTGCTGGCGAACCTTGGCGGGGGCTGGGGGTGGGGTACTCCACCCGGCGTACGGTCTGCTTCACCGGATGCCGCGCAAGCTGCTGACGGGGAACACGTCCGCTTCTGGAAGGAGTGCCTATGGCTGGCATCGATGACATCAAGAACGCCGCTGAGAAGGCGGCAGGCAAGGTCAAGGAAGCCGCCGGCAACGCGACCGGTAACGACCGCCTGAAGGCCGAAGGCCAGACCGACCAGGGCAAGGCCTCGGCGAAGCAGGGCGTCACCGACGTCAAGGACGCCGCGCACGGCGTCGCCGACAGCTTCAAGGACGACAAGCACTGAAGCCGGTTCGCAACCGCGCTGCGAAGCCCCCGGATCCGATCGGATCCGGGGGCTTCGTCGTGCGCCGGGCGCGGACGCCCCGGTCGGACTAGTGGAGGGCGCCGACCGATGCCAGACCAGCCCGCAGCAGTGCGCCACGGCCGCCTTCCATCTCGTCGGCGACGGCGTCGGACGCGGCTTCCATCGGGGTCATCCACGTGAGCTCGAGGGCGTCCTGCCGGGGCTCGCACGTCCCCGTGACGGGGACGACGTACGCCAGCGAGATCGCGTGCTGCCGCTCGTCGGTGTACACCGAGGCGCCGGGCAGCGGAAAGTACTCAGCCACGGTGAACGGCGTCGGGCTCGAGGGCAGCTGCGGGAACGCCATCGGCCCGAGGTCCTTCTCCAGGTGACGGAACAGCGCGGTGCGGATCGACTCGCCGAACATCACACGACCGGACACCAGGGTGCGGGCGATCGAACCGCTCGGGGAGACACGCAGCAGCACGCCGACCTCGGTCACGACGCCGAGGCCGTCGGTGCGGACGGGGACCGCCTCGACGTAGCAGATCGGCAGACGACGGCGGACGTTCGCGAGCTCCTCGTCGGACAGCCAGCCGGAGTCGGGATCGGGGGTGCGCAGCGAGGACATGCACCGTGTCTACCAGGGACGGCGGCGAGTTCGGCGGAAGGCGCGGGAGTTGGGGATGGTTAGCGTTGTCCACATGATCGATGCGGACCTGGTGCAGTGGACCCGGAGTACCTCGGACCGGCGGGGCACACCCCTGCTCGTGGCGATGCACGGGGTCGGGTCGAACGAGCACGACCTGCTCGGCCTCGCCCCCGCACTGCCGCCCGCATGGACGGTCGCGTCGCCCCGGGCGCCGATGCCGTGGGGGCCCGGCTTCAGCTGGTACCCGCTCGGCACGCCCGGCTCCCCCGCGCCCGAGGCGGTGGACGCCGCGACCGTCGAGGTGCTCGACTGGATCGGCTCCGTCGCCGCCGACCACCCGCGGATCGGGCTGCTCGGGTTCTCGCAGGGCGGCTCGATGGCGCTCCAGCTGCTACGCGCCCGGCCCGCGGCGTTCGCGTTCGCGGTGTCGCTGTCGGGCTTCGTCGTGCCGGGCGTCACGGACTCCCGCGACGAAGCCGTGTCGGCCGTGCGGCCGCGGGTGTTCCTGGGGCACGGTGACCTCGACCCGGTGATCCCGCCCGAGGCCACCGCCCGGACGCAGGCGTGGGCCGCAGCGCACACCGACGTGACCGACCGCACCTACGCGGGCCTGCCGCACGCCGTGTCGACGGCGGAGCTGGCGGACGTGGCCGCCTTCGTCGGCGCGGGGTAGCGCTGCGGAGCGCGCTTCGTGAGCACGAATGGTCGGGTCCGACGTGCGGACCCGACCACAGCTGCTCACGATGTGCGGACGGACTGGAGGCCCGGTGCCAGCTGGCACCGGGCCTCCTGTCCGTCAGTCGGCGAGGATCTGGAGCAGGTCCTTGCGGAGCTGGTCCACCTTGGCCGTGGCGGCCTTGGCCTGTTCCTCGGTCGCGGTGCTGCGGTACATCTGCAGGACGCCCATGGTCTTCCGGAGCGCCTCGAAGAACTCGCGCTGGGCGTCCGGGATGCCCGGGGCCCCGTCGAGTGCCGCAGCGATCTCGTCGGCCTTGGCCTCGGTCTCGGCCTTGCCGGCGTCGGTGAGCTCGAAGAGCGTCTTGCGGCCGTCGCCCGACGAGACCACGAGGTCTTCGTCGACGAGCTGCTGGAGCGTCGGGTAGACCGAGCCGGGGCTCGGCTTCCAGGCGCCGCCGGTGCGCTCGGCGATGGTCTTGATCACGGCGTACCCGTTCTGCGGGCCCTCGGCCAGCAGACCGAGGATCGCGAGACGGACGTCACCGCGGCGACGGCGTTCGCGGCCGAAACCGGGCCCGCCGAAACCGGGGCCGAAGCCCATGCCCGGGCCGAAGCCGGGGCCGAACCCGCGGCCACCGAAGCCGCGGCCGCCGTGGTCGTGGTCACCGCGGTCACGGCCGGGGAAGCCGGCACCGTGGTGCTGCCGCGCGCCGCCGAAGCGGGGGCCGCGCGGGCCGAACCCGCGCTGGTCGCGGGGGGACGTGTTGCTGTCGTCGTCATACGAGGGGCGCATGAGGAGTCCTTTCGTCGTGCGGCTCGCGATCGGTCTGACCTGATCGTCTTCGTCGTATCGCGATGTGTTTACGATAGATCGGTAACTATCGCTCTGTCAAGGGGTACGTGCGCTCGGCCTGCTGTCGGTGGTGGCGGGCAGGATGGGACGGACCATGACGGACGTCTTCGAGCGCTTCTCTCCCGCGACCACCGAGTGGTTCCGCGGCGCCTTCGACGCACCGACGCCCGCGCAGGCCGGGGCGTGGGACGCGATCTCGACCGGGCAGCACGCACTCGTGATCGCCCCGACCGGCTCCGGCAAGACCCTGGCGTCGTTCCTGTGGTCGATCGACCGGCTCATCAGCGCGACGGACCGCCCACCGGCGAAGCAGCGCACGCGGGTGCTCTACGTCTCGCCGCTCAAGGCCCTCGGCGTCGACGTCGAGCGCAACCTGCGGAGCCCGCTCGTCGGCATCACCCAGACCGCTCGGCGCCTCGGCACCGAGCCGCCGGACGTCACGGTCGGGGTGCGCAGCGGTGACACCCCGTCGTCCGACCGCCAGAAGCTCCTGCGCCAGCCGCCGGACATCCTCATCACCACGCCCGAGTCGCTCTACCTGATGCTCACCTCGCAGGCGCGCGAGACCCTGGTGAACGTCGACACCGTCATCGTGGACGAGGTCCACGCGGTTGCCTCGACCAAGCGCGGCGCACACCTGGCCGTGTCCCTCGAGCGCCTCGACGACCTGCTCGACAAGCCCGTGCAGCGCATCGGGTTGTCCGCGACCGTCCGCCCGCCGGAAGAGGTCGCGCGGTTCCTCGGCGGCCGCGCCCCGGTGACGATCATCGCGCCGCCCGCGCAGAAGACCTTCGACCTGCGGGTCGTCGTGCCCGTCGACGACATGACCGAGCTCGGGGCGCCGCCGGTCGGTGCGGACGCGTCCGAGTCGCCGACGAACGGGTCGATCTGGCCGCACGTCGAAGAACGTGTCGTCGACCTGATCGAGGAACACCGCTCGACCATCGTGTTCGCGAACTCGCGACGGCTGGCCGAACGGCTCACGGCGCGGCTCAACGAGATCCACGAGGAACGCGTGCTCGCCGCCGCCGGTGACGGCGTGCTGGTGCCGGCGGGGGCGTCCCCGGACGGCGACGGCCTCCCGGTGGCGCGGGGCCGCCCGCAGTCACCGGCCCGCACCTCGGCGCACGCCGTCGCACCCCAGGGGGCCAAGCGCCCGCCGGCGCAGCTGATCGGCGGGTCCGGGCAGACGGGTGGAGGGGGCTCGGACGCCTCCGTCCCGGTGCTCGCCCGCGCGCACCACGGCTCGGTGTCGAAGGACCAGCGCGCGATCATCGAGGACGACCTGAAGTCCGGTCGGCTGCGGTGCGTCGTCGCGACGAGTTCACTCGAGCTCGGCATCGACATGGGCGAGGTCGACCTGGTCGTCCAGGTCGAAGCGCCGCCCTCCGTCGCGAGCGGCCTGCAACGCGTCGGTCGTGCCGGCCACCAGGTGGGCGAGATCTCCCGCGGCGTGCTGTTCCCGAAGCACCGGGCCGACCTGGTCAACAGCGCGGTCACGGTCGAGCGGATGGTCACGGGCCAGATCGAGTCGATCTCGGTGCCGGCGAACCCGCTCGACGTCCTGGCGCAGCACACCGTGGCGGCCGGGGCGATCGACACCCTCGACGTCGAGCACTGGTTCGAGCTCGTGCGGCGGAGCGCCCCGTTCAGCGGCCTGCCCCGATCGGCGTTCGAGGCGACGCTCGACCTGGTCACGGGCCGGTACCCGAGCGACGAGTTCGCCGAACTCCGGCCACGGCTGGTCTGGGACCGCGTGCACGGCACCCTGACCGGGCGCCCCGGTGCGCAGCGACTCGCGGTGACGAGCGGCGGGACGATCCCCGACCGCGGCATGTTCGGCGTCTTCATGGTCGGCGAGAAGGCGTCCCGCGTCGGCGAGCTCGACGAGGAGATGGTCTACGAGTCGCGCGTGGGCGACGTCTTCGCCCTCGGTGCGACGAGCTGGCGGATCGAGGAGATCACCCACGACCGCGTCGTCGTGAGCCCGGCGTTCGGGCAGCCCGGACGCGTGCCGTTCTGGAAGGGCGACGGCATCGGCCGGCCCGCCGAGCTCGGGCGGGCGACCGGTGCGTTCGTGCGCGAGGTCGAGGGCGCCTCGGACGACGACGCCCGCGCCCGCGTCGCCGCCGGTGGACTGGACGACCGTGCGATCACCAACCTGCTGACCTTCCTGCGCGACCAGCGCGCGGCCACCGGTCACGTGCCGAACGACACCACGCTCGTCATCGAGCGGTTCCGCGACGAGCTCGGGGACTGGCGGCTCATCCTGCACTCGCCCTACGGCATGCAGGTGCACGCGCCGTGGGCCCTGGCCGTCGCCGCACGGCTGCGCGAACGGCACGGCATCGACGGTGACGCGATGGCGGCCGACGACGGCATCGTCGTCCGCATCCCGGAGACCGACGCCGAGCCGCCGGGTGCCGACCTGTTCGTGTTCGAGCGCGACGACCTCGAGGCCCTGGTCACCGACGAGGTCGGCGGCTCGGCGCTGTTCGCCGCGCGGTTCCGTGAGTGTGCGGCGCGCGCCCTGCTGCTGCCCCGACGGAACCCCGGGCAGCGGTCGCCGCTCTGGCAGCAGCGGCAGCGGGCCTCGCAACTGCTCGAGGTCGCGCAGAAGTACCCGACGTTCCCGATCGTGCTCGAGACCGTGCGCGAGGTGCTGCAGGACGTCTACGACGTGCCCGCACTGCTCGGGATCGCCGACGACATCGCCGGACGTCGGATCCGCCTGGTCGAGACGGAGACCGAACAGCCGTCGCCGTTCGCCCGGTCGATCCTGTTCGGGTACGTCGCGGCCTTCATGTACGAGGGGGACACCCCGCTCGCAGAACGCCGGGCAGCGGCCCTGTCGCTCGACTCGACCCTGCTCGGCGAGCTGCTCGGCCGTGCGGAGCTGCGTGAGCTGCTCGACCCGGCCGTCATCACCTCGGTGGAGCGCGACCTGCAGCGGCTGTCGCCGGACCGCCGTGCCCGTGACGCCGAGGGACTCGTGGACGTGCTGCGGCTCGTCGGCGCGCTCGACCTCGACGAAGCGGTCGATCGGAGCTGGCTCGCCGACACCGCCGACCGTCCAGCGGCCACCGCCGAACTGCGCAGCACACTCCAGGTGTTGGAGCGGGACCGCCGGGTGCTCTCGTTCTCGCACGCCGGGGCGACGCGCTGGGCCGTGATCGAGGACGCCGCCCGCCTGCGCGACGCCCTCGGGGTGCCGCTGCCGATCGGTGTGCCGACGGCGTTCGTCGAGCCCGTGGCCGACCCCCTCGGCGACCTGATCGGCCGCTACGCCCGGTCGCACGGGCCGTTCTCCGCGCAGGAGGCCGCCGGTCGCCTCGGGCTGGGCATCGCCGTCGTGCAGGACACCCTGCGCCGACTCGTCGCCGACCGCCGGGTGGTGGAGGGCGAGTTCCGCCCCGACCGCCAGGGCGCCGAGTGGTGCGATGCCGAGGTCCTGCGACGGATCCGCACGAAGTCCCTGGCAGCCCTGCGGCACGAGGTCGAACCGGTCTCGCCGGACACCCTCGCCCGCTTCCTGCCCGCGTGGCAGCACGTGCAGACCCCCGGGACCCGCGGCGGGCTCCGTGGCGTCGACGGCGTCCTGCAGGTGATCGACCAGCTCGCCGGGGTCGCCCTGCCCGCCAGCGCCTGGGAGACCCTGGTGCTGCCGTCGCGCGTCACCGACTACTCGACGAGCATGCTCGACGAACTCACCGCCACCGGCGAGGTCCTGTGGTCCGGCGGGGGCACCCTGCCGGGCAACGACGGCTGGGTACGCCTGCACCTGGCCGACACCGCGGCGACGACGCTCGCCGAGCCCTCCGGGGACGAGACGACCGAGCTGCAGCGGGACGTGCTCGGCGCCCTGGCCGGCGGTGGCGCGTACTTCTTCCGGCAGCTCGGCCAGGCCGTGGGCAGCAGTGACGACCAGGCGCTCACCACCGCGCTCTGGGACCTGGTCTGGGCCGGGCAGATCACGAACGACACGTTCGCCCCGCTGCGCTCGATGCTCGGCGGCAAGGCGAAGAGCTCGAGCGCTCCGCGTGCTCGGGCCTACCGCGGCCGTCGGCGTCCGACCATGCCGACGCAGTCCGGGCCGCCGTCCGTCGGGGGTCGTTGGTCGCTCCTGCCGCTGGCCGAGTCCGACTCGACCGTTCGGGCCGCCGCGACCGCCGAACAGCTGCTCGAACGCTACGGCGTCGTCACCCGCGGTGCCGTGCAGGTCGAAGGTGTCCGCGGCGGCTTCGCCGGGGTGTACCGGGTGCTCTCGCGCTTCGAGGAGTCCGGCCGGGCTCGTCGCGGGTACTTCGTCGAGGGGCTCGGTGCCGCCCAGTTCGCCACCGGCCCGACCGTCGACCGGCTGCGCACCTACGCCCGCGAACTCGGCGACGACGAGCGCGACGATCCGGACCGCAAGCGCGAGGCGCTCACGCTCGCCGCGACCGACCCGGCGAACCCGTTCGGGGCCTCGTTGCCGTGGCCGACGGGCGACGCCGACCCCGGTCTCGTGGCCGACGACGGCGGAGCCGGCCCGCCTGAGACCGCGGTCGGCAGCGGCGCGAAGACCGCTCGGGGCCACCGGCCCGGGCGCAAGGCGGGTGCCCTCGTCACGACCGTCGACGGCAAGCTCACCGTGTACGTGGAGCGCGGCGGCAAGTCGGTGCTCACCTTCACCGACGACGCCGCCGACCTCGCTGCCGCCGCCGCCTCGATCGCCGGCATCGTCCGGACCGGGCTGCGGAAGCTCTCGGTCGAGCGGGTCGACGGGGACTTCGTGCTCGAGACGCCGCTCGGTGGCGCGCTCCGGGCCGCGGGGTTCACGGCGACCCCGCAGGGGCTGCGGCTCCGTGTGTGAGGCGAGCCGCGCCTCCCGGCAGTGCAGCGACCACGTGCCGGAGGTGACCCGTGCCATCGGGACTGCGCGCGCGCACCCGTCGGAGGTGACCCGTGCCTGAAGGCGACACCGTCTACCGGGCTGCCCGCCGCCTGCACACCGCGCTGGCGGGCAAGGTCCTGACGAAGAGCGACTTCCGGGTCCCCGCGTTCGCGACGCTCGACCTGGTCGGCCGCACCGTCGACGAGGTCGTCCCCCGCGGCAAGCACCTGCTGCACCGCATCGGCGACCTGACCGTGCACTCGCACCTGAAGATGGAGGGCCGGTGGGACGTCTACGCGCCCGGTGACCGCTGGCGACGCCCTGCGCACCAGGCCCGGGCGATCCTGGACGCCGAGGGGGTCTCCACCGTCGGCTTCGCCCTCGGGGTGCTCGAGGTGGTGCCGCGCGACCAGGAGTCCGAGGTCGTCGGACACCTGGGGCCGGACCTGCTCGGCCCCGACTGGGACGCCGACCTGGCGCTCGCCAACCTGACCGAGGACCCCGAGCGCCCGGTCGGGCTGGCACTGCTCGACCAGCAGGTGCTCGCCGGGCTCGGCAACGTGTACCGGAACGAACTCTGCTTCCTGCGCGGGGTGCTGCCGACGCGTCCGGTCGGGCAGGTGCCGGACCCGGCGCGGACGATCACGCTCGCCAGCCGACTGATCCTGGCGAACCGCGACCGCAGCGCCCGCGTCACGACCGGCGTCGACCGCCCCGGCCGACGGTTCTGGGTCTACGGCCGCGCCGGCAAGCCGTGTCTGCGGTGCGGGACCCCGATCCGGCACGGCGAACTCGGCGACTCGGAGCTCACCCTGCGCGACACGTACTGGTGTCCGCGCTGTCAGTCTTGACGCTGACGCGCGGGGTGCAGGCGCGACGAGGCGGTCGCACGGACGGCGTCGGTGACCCGTTCGAGCAGGGGTGACGCCAGGTTCCAGCGCTGCCACCACAGTGCCACGTCCGCGTGCCGGCCCGGGGCCAGCTCGACCAGGACACCGCGGTCGATCGCCTCGAGGCACTGCGCCTCGGGCAGCAGCCCCCACCCGAACCCGAGCGTGACCGCACGGGCGAAGTCGGCGGAGGTCGGGACGAAGTGGCGCGGGCCTCCGGGAGCGTGGCCGAGGACCTGCCGCAGGTACCCCTGCTGCAGGTCGTCGTCGCGGTCGTAGTCGACGAGCGGGACCTCGTCGAGCCGCCGGAGCATCCGCCGCTCGGTGTCGGTGTCGCCGAGGTAGCGGGCGACGAACGCCGGGGACGCCACGGCCCGGTACCGATCGATGCCGAGTGGCACCGACGAGCAGCCCTGCACCGGGTCTGCCTCGGCCGTCACGGCGCCCATCACCGTGCCGGCGCGGAGCAGCTCGGCGGTGCGGTCCTGGTCCTCGCGGTGCAGGTCGAAGACCACCTCGGTGTCGGCCCGGACGAGGGCGAGGGCGTCGAGGAACCAGGTGCCGAGCGAGTCGGCGTTCACGGCCAGCGGGATCGACGGCACCACCGACGATCCACCGCCGAGGGCTCGGGAGGTCTCCTCGTCGAGCAGCCGGACCTGCCGTGCGTGCCGGAGCACGACTGCGCCGTCCGCGGTCGGGCGCACCGGGGTGGTGCGCTGGAGCAGCACCCGGCCGACCTGCTGCTCCATCGACTTGATCCGCTGCGAGACCGCCGACGGGGTGATCGCCAGCGCACGGGCCGCCGCGTCGAGCGTGCCGTGGTCGACGGCGGCGAGCAGCGTCTCGAGGTGCTCGCGCTGGAACCGGGTCATGCAGCTGAGCTTACGGCGCTGCAGTAAAGTGAGCTGTACTACACCGGCACCCGGCCCTAGCGTCAGATCGTGACCTCGCTCCTGCCCCTGCTCTCCGGCCTCGGCACCGGCCTCGCACTGATCGTCGCGATCGGTGTGCAGAACACGTACCTGCTCCGGCTCGCGGTCAGCGCAGGACTCCGGGTGGTGGCCGCGGCGGTCGTGGTGTGCGCGGTCTCGGATGCGCTGCTCATCGTCGCCGGGGTGCTCGGGGTCGGCGCCGTGGTCGAGCGGTTCCCCTTGGCGCTCCTGGTGATCCGGTTCGTCGGTGCCGCGTTCCTGCTCACGTACGGGGTGCTGGCGGCGCGGCGTGCGCTGCGGCCCTCGGGGGACGCAATGCGGGTCGCTGACGAAGCGGCCGACGACGGTGTGGTGGGCGCCAGCGCGGACGCGGGCGCGGGGGTGGACGCGACCACCGGCACGACGGTGGCGGCGCGGCGGACGCGCACCGCGCCTCCCGGCCAGGTGGTGACCATGCGGACGGCCGTGCTGACCATGCTCGTCTTCACGTGGGCGAACCCGCACGTCTACCTGGACACGCTGGTGTTCCTCGGGTCGGTGGCGAACCAGCAGGGTGCGGACGACCGGTGGCTCTGGACGATCGGTGCCGTCACGGCGAGCTGCCTGTGGTTCGGTGCGCTCGGGTTCGGCGGACGCCTGCTGCGGCCGCTGTTCGAGAAGCCGCTGACCTGGCGGGTGTTCGACGGCCTGGTCGCCGTCGTGATGCTCGCGTTCGGCGTGCTGCTGCTCGTCGGCGCGTAGTGGCGGCGGCGGGCGGGCGGTAGATGCAAAACACCGGTGTCCACACGTCGCGCCGCGGTCTGCGGGTGTGCAACTTGCGAACACCGGTGTTTTGCGGGCCAGGCCGACCCGCGGAGCGCCCTACTGCATGCGCTGGCCGACGCGGCTGTGGCGACGGCTGTAGCCGAAGTAGATGACGAAGCCGATGGCCAGCCAGACGACGAACCGGAGCCAGGTCTCGACCTCGAGGTTCAGCATCAGCCAGAAGCACAGCACCGCCGAGATGATCGGCAGCACGGGCGACCACGGCACCCGGAAGGCCCGCGGGGCGTCGGGGCGCGAACGACGCAGCACGACGATGCCGATCGACACCAGGACGAACGCGGACAGCGTGCCGATGTTGATCATGCCCTCGAGCTTGTCGACCGCCGTGAACCCTGCCAGCAGCGCCACGACGACACCGGCGACGACCTGCACGCGCACCGGGGTCTGCGTCTTCGGGTTGGTCTTCGAGAACCAGCGGGGCAGCAGGCCGTCGCGGCTCATCGAGAAGACGATGCGGGACAGCCCGAGCAGCAGCACCATGACGACGGTGGTCAGCCCGATCAGGGAGCCGATTGCGATGATGCCGGCGGCCCACGGCAGCCCGACGATGTTGAACGCCGACGCCAGGGACGGTGTGTCCTCCTCGGCCAGGCGCTGGTACGAGACCATGCCGGTGATGACGATGCTGACGCCGACGTAGAGCAGGGTCACGATGCCGAGGCCGATGAAGATGCCGCGGGGCAGCGTCTTCTGCGGGTTCTCGGTCTCCTCGGCACTGGTGGCGACGACGTCGAACCCGATGAAGGCGAAGAACACCAGGGACGCCGCGGCGAGCAGGCCGAAGACGCCGTACTGGGCGGGCTCCGCACCGGTGAACCACGACACGAGGGACTGCGTCCAGACGCTGCCCTCGGCACCCTTGCCGGGCTCGGCCGGCGGGATGAACGGGGTGAAGTTCGCGGCCTTGACGAAGAACGCACCGGCGACGATGACGAACACGACGATCGCGACCTTGATGACCGTGATGACCGCCGACACCCGCGACGACAGGCGGGTGCCGAAGGCGAGGAGCACCGTGAAGATCCCGACGATGAGCACCGGCCCCCAGGTGAACGGGATCGGACCGAGCTGGATCGTGCTGGGCAGGTCGACGCCGAACACCTTGAACGCTTCGCTGAGGTAGATGCCCCAGTACTTCGCGATCACGGCGCTGGCCGTGAGGGTCTCGAGGATGAGGTCCCAGCCCACGATCCAGGCGAGCAGCTCACCCATCGTGGCGTAGGTGAACGTGTACGCGGAGCCGGCGACGGGGATCGTCGAGGCGAACTCGGCATAGCACATGATCGCCAGGCCGCAGGTGACGGCGGCGAGCAGGAAGGAGATGATGACGCCGGGCCCGGCGAAGTTCGCGGCGGCGTTCGCGCCGACCGAGAAGATGCCGGCGCCGACGGCGACCGCGATCCCCATCGCGGCGATGTCGAACGTCTTCAGGGAGCGTTTCAGGGACCTGCCCTGCTCCTCGGAGTCGGCCAGGGAGGCCTCGATCGACTTGATGCGGAGCTTCGTTGCCATGGGGTGGATCCCGTCATCGGCTGGCGGCGGACCTCGGAAGGGTACTGGTGTACCACTGTGTCACGCAAAGCGTCCGCCCGGACGGTGGCCGGGTCCGGCGACGGCCAGGAGGCCCGGCACCGGTCCGGCACGCACCGCTCGGTCGGCCGACGGTGCGTCCAGGGCCGCGGTCGCGCCGGCGGGGCGCGGTCGCGGGGCGCGTTCGCGGAGTGCGGTCGCGGGGTGCGGTTGTGCTCGCGTCAGCGGCCGGCGCGCCAGCCCGTCAGGAACCGGGCGCCGGCCTCGTCGTGGATCACGCCGTCGGGGGCGGTGAGCACCGGGTACGGCGTGGCCGGCACCCCGTCGGCGGGACGGACGTCGACGTGCGCGACGTCGTGGCCGTGGCCGTGCAGCCAGTCCGCCATGGCGTAGTCGCTCCGGGAGTCCCCCACGGTGCGCCAGGTGACCGGGAGCTCGCCGTCCTGCCCGAGGAGCTCGAGCGAGCGCTCGGCTCCGAGGTCCTTGCCGCTGCGGTCGGACTCGACGTCGGTCGAGATGATCGTGGGGTCGATGCGCCACTGCACGGCACCGTCGGCGTCGGGTCGGACGTCGTCGAGTCGGCGGACACCGAGCCCGCGACGCTCGAGTGCGGCCATGGCCTTCGCGTCGAACTCCGGCTGGCGGGCCAGGTAGGTGGCGTTCGGCACCTCGACGCGCTGCTCGATCGACACCATGGCGCGCTTCGTCTCGTCGAAGAACACCAGGTCGGCGTACTCGTCGCGGACCAGCTCGCGCATCTCGTCGGCGTAGTCCCGCGGCAGCGCGAGCTCTTCGGCGACCGTCAGTTCGCCCATGCCGCCGTCGTACTGCGGACCGATCGAGCACCACACGGCGCCCTTCTCGCAGACCGCGTGCACCCGCCCGCCCTCGGCGAGGCCACCGGCGAGCAGCGGGCCGACGACCTCGGAGCGGATGAACGCGTCGCTGCGCCCGGTGTTGAAGACGATCGGGATGCCCTCGGCGGCGAGCGCGACGAGGTCCGCGACGATGCTCGGGATCGCGATGGTGCGGGAGACCGGGCTGGCGATGGGCCCGTCGACGTCGAGCAGGAGACCGAGGCGGGGTGCGTTCACCCGCCCATCCTCTCGCAGTCAGCTGCTGGGCGAGACGATCCGGCTCCGGACGCGGTCGATCAGGGCTCCGAGGGCCGCCGGGGCGGGGACGTGTCCCTGCCCGGGGACCTCGGTGTACTCCGAGCCCGGGACGGCGTCGACGACGGCGCGGGCCGCACGTCGCATCCACTCGAGTCCGTCGCCACCGGCGCCGACGAGCACCGGCACACCCACGGCGGCAGCGACCCGCTCGGGCACGGCGAGGCCGTTCAGCACGCGGACCTCGCGGCTGAGCACGTGGGCGTCGACGACCAGGGAGCGCCAGAGCGACCCCTTGAGCCGCAGGGCTGTGACCTGGCCCATCGGGACCCCGAGCACCTGGGTCAGGAACCCGCGGACGGCCTGGGCTCGGCGGCCGGCACCGACGTGCTCGTCGAGCAGGTCGGCGAACACGACGTCGTCGGCGTGCGGGTCGACGGAGGCGCGGTACGGCGGTTCCCACAGGACGGCGCCGTCGACGGGCAGTCCGGTGGCGAGCCCGTGCAGGACGACACCGGCGCCGACGCAGATGCCGACGGCGGTGGTCGGTGCGCCGATGCTCTCGACGACGGCGCGCAGGTCGTCGACCTCGCGCTCGATGGCCCACGTCGCGGAGTCACCGCTGGCACCACGGCCACGGCGGTCGTAGGTCACCACGCGGTGGGTCGAGCCGAGCTCGGCGACCACGCGGGCGAGGTACGGGGTCCCCCGGTGGTCGAAGGCACCGCCCACGACGACGACCGCCGGCCCGTCCCCTGCCTCGGAGACGGCGATGGTGGTGCCGTCGGAGGAGACGACCGTTCGGTCGACTGGAGGGAGCATGGGGTCCTTTGCGAGCTGTCGACGGCGATGCGTCGGGCCTCGGGGGGGACCGTGCGGATTACCGGTCCTCCGAGTGTCGCAGGCGTGGGAGCCCGTGTCTCCCCCCGCTTCCAGGGGCAGAACCCCGTCGCTCGACACCGTGGCGGTCGCCGTGCCATGCTGGTTGAGTACACCTGTACTCAACCGATCACCGCCACTGCAACGGGGAACCATGACACTCATCGCCATCGTCGCCTGTGAGATCGCCTTCTGGGTCGCGATCCTCGGCGGCCTGACCACCCGGTACCTGCTGCGACGGCCGCGGACGGGTGCGGCGATGCTCGTCGCGGCACCCGTGATCGACGTCGTGCTGCTCGCGGTCGTCACGGTCGACCTGCTCGGCGGTGGGACCGCGTCGTGGCACCACGGACTCGCGGCGATCTACATCGGCTTCTCGGTCGCGTACGGGCATCGGATGATCGCGTGGGCGGACGTCCGGTTCACGCACCGGTTCGCCGGCGGTCCGGCACCGGAACGGCTGAGTGGACGGCGGTACACGGCCCGGTGCTGGGGCGACGTGCTGCGGACCGGGCTCGCCGTGCTGATCGCCGGCGGGATCGTCGGTGCGCTCGTCCTCGTCGTCGGCGACCCGGAGCGCACGGACGAGCTGCAGGGCACGGTCGCACTGCTCGGGGTCGTCCTGGGCGTCGAACTGCTGTGGGCGATCAGTTACACGATCTGGCCGCGCCGAGTCACCACCGCAGCCGCGGACCCGGCCGGAGCTTCGAGCCGGCCCTAGGCTGACCCGGTGCCCCGCCGTGTCGACCTCGAGGAACGGGGATCCCTGGTGGCTGCGGCCTGCCTGCGGATCCTGGAGCGGGACGGCCTCAGCGCGCTGTCCGTGCGGAACGTCGCGGACGAGGCCGGCATCGCCCCGGCGTCACTCCGCCGCGTGTTCCCGACGCAGGACGCCCTGCGCGAGCACTGCCTGACGATCATCGAGGAACGGGTCACCGCTCGGCTCGCCGCCCTGCGTTCGACGGGTCGTGCGCTCGCACTGGACGTCCTCGCCCAGGTGCTGCCGCTCGATGCCGAGCGCACGACCGAGATCCTGGCGCAGGTGCAGCTCGGCGTGCTCGCGCGCACCGACGAACAC
Source organism: Curtobacterium sp. MCPF17_021 (assembly GCF_003234605.2). Taxonomy (NCBI): domain Bacteria; kingdom Bacillati; phylum Actinomycetota; class Actinomycetes; order Micrococcales; family Microbacteriaceae; genus Curtobacterium; species Curtobacterium sp. MCPF17_021. The sequence continues at coordinate 3,634,831 of NZ_CP126252.1, forward strand.
CTGGCTGCGAGTGCCCGACGCCTGAACGACGGGGTCAGCCGGGTGTGCACCCGGGCGCTGGAGATCCTGCGCGAGGACGGCAGCTTCGGCGCCGATCGCGCCCTGACCGACGAGGTGGACCGGCTGCACGCGCTCATCGACGGGCTGGCGATCGAGCACACGTGGGACCCGACGGCACGTGCGCCGGAGCGGGTCCTGGCGCTCGTCGAACTGCACGTGGACAGCCTGCGCGGCGCGATCGCCTGACGGCCGACGACGGACGACTGCCGGCTCAGCGGTCCCGGTAGACCTCGCGCCGATGCCCGGCTTCGACGACCACCACGACGAGCTTGCCGTCGTCGATCCGGTAGATCAGTCGGTAGTCCCCCGAGCGGACTCGCCACCCGGGCCGGTTCACGAGCTTGCGTGCGGCGGGTGGCCGGGGGTGCTCGGCGAGGATCGCGAGGAGCCCCTCGATCCGCCGCCGCCCGTCGAGCGGCAGCGTGCGGATGACGCGTTGCGCGGCCGGGATGACCTCGACCGAGTACGTCACCCGAGGCCGAGTTCGCGCTTGAGGTCGTCCCACTCGACGTTCTCGCCACCGATGCGGGCACTCTCGGCGACGGCTTCGTCGTAGGCGACCAGGTCGTCCAGGTCCTCTGCCGCCTCGAGCAACCGGTCGAGGACGGCCGCGTCGACCACGGCCGCGACGCGCTTGTTGCGCCGGGTCAGGTAGACGGGTTCGTGTCGGGCGTCGTCGATGATCGACGCCAGACGGCCACGGGCTTCGGAGATCGACACTTCGCTCACCTGTACATTCTAGGGCGTTTTGTACAAGTCAGACGAGTGCCGTGGTGCCGACCGACTCCCGTTCGAGCAGGGAGCGCTTGACGTCGAGCCCCCACGCGAAGCCCCCGAGCGTGCCGTCCGAGCGCAGCACCCGGTGGCACGGGACGAAGAGCGCCGGGGCGTTCCGGGCGCACACGCTCGCCGCCGCCCGCACCGCATCGGGCCGCCCCATCGCCGCCGCGAACCCGGTGTAGGTCAGAGTGCCGCCGGCGGGGATCCGGCGGAGCTGGCGCCACCCCTCGGTGAAGAGCTCGGTGCCGAACTGCCGGACCGGTACCTGCACGGCGTGCTCGACCTCGCCCGAGTAGAAGGCGTCCACGGCCTCGGCCGAGGCGACCACGCCGTCGAGCACGCGGTCGGGGCGGTGGCGATCGGCCAGGCGGGCGAGGATCCGCTCGACGGAGTCGGTCCACCCGGAGGCGAGGACCCTGCCCTCGGCGTCCTCGAGCACGGTGAACGGCCCGTCGGGGGTGTCCAGGGTCTGGATGGTTGCGTCGGTCATCGGTCGTCCTTCCGGGGGTCCTCGGGGGCACGGGCTGCACGGGCGCCGGCGGTCGCGGTCATCGCGCGGTCGATGATCGGTCGCCAGCAGTGCATCGTGAGGTAGCTCCGCCAGGGGGCCACCTGCTCCGACCATAGGGAGAGCTCGCGCGCCGTTCCGGGCAGCCCGAGTTCCTGTGCACCGTTCCGCACGGCGAGGTCGCTGTGGAGGAAGATGTCGGGGTGGTGCCGGACCCGGAGCGCGACGTAGTCGGCGGTCCACGGCCCGATGCCCTTCACCGCGAGGAGTCCGTCGCGCAGGTCACCGAGCGACTGCCCACCGTCCACCACCAGGGACCCGTCGGCGAGCGCCGCAGCCACCCGCAGGATCGTGTCGACGCGGGCGGCGGGGCCGCGCAGCACCTCGTGCCCGCGTTCGGCGATCACCGCCGCCGACGGGAAGAGCAGTCCGCCGGGCCGGATGGCGCCCGGCACCGTCGCTCCGAGTGCAGCCACGAGCCGGGTCTGCGCGGTGCGCGCCGCGGCCACCGAGACCTGCTGCCCGATCAGGGTACGGAACACGATCTCGTGCGCGTCCACCGCGCCGGGGAGCCGGAGACCGGGCACCCGCGCGACGGGGCCGGCGAGCTCGGGCACGGCTCCGAGGACGGCGTCGACGGCGACCGGGTCGGCGTCGAGGTCGAACAGCGCACGCACCCGCGCCACGAGCGCGGGCAGGTCGGAGAGGTCGGTGACCCGCACGCGCAGGTCGATCCCGGTGCCCCGCCCGGCCACGTCGGGGACGGCTGCCGACGCGCTGAACCAGCCCGGGCCTCCAGGCAGGTCGACCAGCCGACCGTACGACGTGACCCGACCGGTGGGGTCGGTGTCCACTTGCTCCGTGCCCGGCAGGGCGTGCACCGCGTGCCAGTCGAGCAGGCCCTGCGCGTCGAAGGGTGCCCGGGCCGGCAGGTGGACGTGCAGTGCGCCGTCGCCGCCGTCCGTCGCGCCGTCGCCTCGCCCGGACCGGCGTGCGCGGAGCTCCGTTGGAGTGACGGCGAAGACCTCGCGCACGGTGTCGTTGAACTGTCGGACGCTGGCGAACCCCGCGGCGAACGCGACGTCGGCGACGGGCAGGTCGGACGAGGTGAGCAGGGTCCGCGCGGTCTGCGCCCGGTGCGCCCGGCTCAGCGCCTTCGGCCCGGCGCCCAGCTCGGCCGTCATGATGCGGTTCAGCTGCCGCTCCGAGTAGCCCACGCGCGCGGCGAGCCCGGGGACGCCGTCGCGTTCGACGACACCGTCGAGGACGAGCCGCATCGCCCGGCCGGCAACGTCTTCGCGCAGGTCCCACTCGGGGCTGCCGGGGGTCGCCTCGGGCAGGCAGCGCTTGCAGGCGCGGAAGCCGGCCAGGTGCGCTGCGGCGCTCGTGCGATAGAAGGTGACACCCGAGACCCTCGGCGTGCGGGCCGGGCAGCTGGGCCGGCAGTAGATGCCGGTGGAGTGCACGGCGGTGACGAACTGGCCGTCGAAGCGCGCGTCGCGGGAGGCGACGGCGCGGTGCCGTTCGGCGTGCAGCGCGTCGGGCTGCGCGTCGGTGTCCGGGCTGGTCATGGGCTCAGCCTGACATGCGCCGCCGACGTCGACTGGCGGGAATCGGACGGAGCAGTGCACGGCCGGGAGGCCCGGCTAGCGTTGGCCGCGTGACTCTCGCAGACGACGTGGCCGGTCTCGACGACCTGCCGTTCCGGACCGAGGTCGAGGTCGCGCTGCTGCTCGTCTCACCGCGGCACCGGTACGAGGGGCGCCCGGCCGACGGCGCGCTGCCGGTGGCCGCGGACGATCCGGACGAGTCACGCGACCGGATCGAGCTGCGGGCCGGGCTGGGCATCGTCGGTGACCGGTACTTCGCGGCCCGGGCGCACGTGCACGCCTCGGTCACGGTGATCGGACTGGAGGGGCTCGAAGCCGTCGGTCAGGCAATCGGCGCCACCGTCGACCCCGCTGCGACCCGGCGGAACGTGTTCCTGCGGGGCGCCGACGTCGAGGCGCTGCGGGGCGAGCCGTTCTCGCTGGAGAGCGTGACTCCCGGCGGCAGCGAAGGTCCCGTGCGCTTCCGTGGCTACCGACCGGCGAACCCCTGCGCCTGGATGGACCACGAGGTGGCCCCCGGGGCGTTCCGGGCGATGAGGGGTCGGGGCGGGGTGCGGTGCGATCCGGAATCCGACGGCGTGCTCACCCTCGGACCCGCGGTGCTCCGCACGGCCCGCCCCGTGGCGCTCGGCTGACGCGGTCGCCGGGCGGCGAGACGCTCGTCGGCACAGTGCTCAGGCGGTGAGGGCGCTCTCGATCGCGTCGACGAACGCCGGCAGGTCGTCCGGGGTGCGGGAGGTGATGAAGCCGCCGTCGACCTGGACCTCCTGGTCGACCCACTCGGCACCGGCGTTGCGCAGGTCCGTCTGCAGCGACGGGAACGAGGTGACGGTCTTGCCGGACAGCACGCCCGCCTCGACGAGGGTCCACGGGCCGTGGCAGATCGCCGCGACCGGCTTGCTCGCCTCGGCGAAGGCCTGCACGAGCGTCGCCGCGCGGGACTCCTGGCGCAGCGTGTCGGCGTTGATCGTGCCGCCGGGGATCACGAGGGCGTCGAAGTCCTTCGCGTCGACACCGGCGATGGTGGTGTCCGGCTCGAGCGTCTGCCCCGGGTCCTTGTCGCCGACCAGCGTCTGGATCGTGCCGGTCTCCTTCGCCGCCACGGTCACCGAGGCACCGCGCTCACGCAGCTGCTCGGTGGGGACGACGATCTCGTCCTGCTCCACGCCGTAGTTCGTCGTGATGACGAGGATCTTCTTGCCGTCGAGGGTTGCCATGATCGCTCCTTCCGCGGCCCGGTCGTTCCGGCCGCACACCCGAGGGTCGTCGGGGTCGGCTGGGCAGGCCTCCAGGGGCGGCTCGGGGGTCCGGTCGGGCGGTCGCAACTCCCCGCTCACGTCCGCCGGGCGGTCACGAAGCGTCGGCTGGCGGCGGCGCAGCCGACGGTTCCTGACCACTCGGCGCAGGCCGGGCGGGGTGTCCTGACCGGCCGCCGGGGCGCCGTGGACGCGCCCACAGTCGGCCTGGAGGCACGGTGCGAGCCCGCCACGGGCCTCCAGGCCGCCGTTCCGCCGGTCGCACCCCCCCGCTCACGTCCGCCGGGCGGTCACGAAGCGTCGGCTGGCGGCGGCGCAGCCGACGGTTCCTGACCACTCGGCGCAGGCCGGGCGGGGTGTCCTGACCGGCCGCCGGGGCGCCGTGGACGCGCCCACAGTCGGCCTGGAGGCACGGTGCGGGCCCGCCACGGGCCTCCAGGCCGCCACTCGGGCGGTCGCAACCCCCCGCTCACGTCCGCCGAGCGGTCACGAAGTGTCGCCTGGCGGCGGCGCAGCCGACGGTTCCTGACCACTCGGCGCAGGTCGGGCGGGGTGTCCTGACCGACGGCAGACCGCCAGCCGGGGAGGACGGGCGCCGCGCTCAGCCGCTGATGCGGAAGGCGTCGCCGTCGCGCTCGACGGTCAGCCCGTCGTACCCGTGCACCCGGTGCAGGCCGGCCGTCACCGGGTGCTCGAGGGGACCGACGACGACCGTGGTCGCGCCGGAGGCGATGGCGGACTCCAGCCCGGCCGGGGCGTCCTCGAACGCCACGCAGTCGGTCGGGTCGACGCCGAGCAGGGCAGCTCCGCGCAGGTAGCCGTCGGGGTGGGGCTTGCCGTGCTCGACGTCCTCCGAGGGCACGAAGGCCTCGGGCACGGCGAACCCGGCGGCGGCCATCCGGCCCGCGGCGAGGTCACGCGGGGCGCTCGTCACGAGGGCCACCGGGACGCCGAGTTCGACGAGTCGCTGCACGAAGGCGACGGCTCCGGGGATCTCGAGGATGCCCTCGGTGCTCGCGGTCTCCTCGGCGACGAGCTCGGCCGCGATCCGCTGCTGCTCGGCCAGGGGCAGGTCGGGCAGGAAGCGCCGCAGGGTGTCGATCGCCTGCCGCCCGTGCGAGAACGCGAGGATCTCGTCGGGGTCGATGCCATTCGCGTGGCCGAACCGGGTCCAGGTCGCCTCGACCACCGCGGTCGAGTCGACGAGGGTCCCGTCCATGTCGAAGAGGACCCCGGACGCCACGATGTCGATCACGCGCCCGACCCTAGCCCACGGGCCCGACCGTCCCGCGGTCCGCGGTCCCGCGGTCCCGCGGTCCGCGCGCGACCGGTGTCAGCGCGCCCGGACGTACCGGGTGAGCAGCACGCCGCCGGCGCCGAGCAGCACGTGCGCCGGTCGCATCCGCCGGAGCTCGGGTGACGAGCCGCGGGCGATGCGCGGCCCCTCCCCGCCCTCGAGCGACGGGTCGATCGTCAGGGTCAGCTCGTCGACGGCGTCCGCGGCGATGAGCGCCCCGAGGAACGACGGCCCGCCCTCGCAGTGGATCATCCCGAGGCCACGGGCGGCCAACACGCCTCGGATCCGCCCGGCGTCCACCGAGTCCGGCTCGTCGTCCGCGCTGCAGGGCACGACGTCGGCGACCTCGGCGAGCGCCCGGGCCTTCGACGACGCAGCCGCGGTCGCCGACGTCAGGACGATCGGGCGCACCGGAGCCTCGGTGAACACCCGAGACCCCGGGTCGAGCGACAGCGAGCCGGTGACGATCGCGAACACGGGGTGGTCCGGCTTGCCGTGCGCCCGCCGCCAGGCGACGTCGGCGTCGTGCAGGACCATCGGCCCGTAGCCCTCGTCGCGGACGGTGCCGGCGGCGACGAGCACGACGTCGGCCACCCGCCGGAGCAGGTCGAAGACCCGCAGGTCGTCGTCGCCGCCGAGCGACCCGGACACCCCGGCAGCCGAGGCCGAACCGTCCAGCGTCGCGACGAAGTTCACCCGGAGCCAGGGGTCCCCGGCGTCGGCGGTGTAGAGCTCGAGCAGGTCGTCGTCGGACAGGTCCGCGATCGACGGGGGCAGGACGTTCACGTGTTGTGCCTCGATTCCACGGGGGTGCGCCATCCGAGCGTGGCCTCGACCATGCGCATCGCGTCGACGCTCTCGGCGACGTCGTGCATGCGGACGATCCGGGCGCCGAGCATCGCGCTCACGGTCGCCACGGCGAGCGATCCGGAGAGCCGTTCACCTCGGGGGCGTCCGAGCGACTCCCCCACGAAGTCCTTGTTCGACACCGCGGCGAGGACCGGGTAGCCGAGCGCGACGACCTCGGGCAACCGACGGGTGAGCTCGAGGGTGTGCACGGTGTTCTTGTGCAGGTCGTGGCCCGGGTCGACGATGATCCGCGACTCGGGGATGCCCGCGGCGAGCGCTCGGTCGACCCGTTCGCGCAGGAACGCGACGACCTCGCCCGCGATGTCGCCGTACTGCGGCGGTGCCGGCAGGGGCCGTCGGGGTTCCGCGAGGGAGTGCGTGATGACGACGGTGGCGTCGGAGTCGGCGACCACGGCGGCCATCCGCGGGTCGGACAGGCCGGTGGTGTCGTTGACGACGGTCGCCCCGGCTGTGATCGCCGCCGCGGCGACCTCCGGGCGGAAGGTGTCGACGCTGATGACGACGTCGGACTGCTGGGCGAGCTGCTCGACGACGGGGACGACGCGGTCGATCTCGTCGGAGGCGGGCAGTTCCGGACCGGGGGCGAACTTCACGCCGCCGATGTCGACCCAGTCGGCGCCCTGTTCGGCTGCGCGGACCGAGGCGGCGACGGCCCGGTCGAGCTCGAAGGTGGCGCCGCGGTCGTGGAACGAGTCGGGGGTGCGGTTCACGATCGCCATCACGGCGATGCGGTGGTCGAAGTCGATGGTGCGGCGGCCGAACGTCCGGACCGGGTGGCGCAGGTCCGGCACGACCCAGCCGGGGCCGGCCGTGCCGGGTCCGGCCGCGCCGTCCAGGAGGCCCGTCATGCGTCCGCCCCGGCACGCTCGTCGTGCCCGGCCTCGGTCCCACGCCCCGCGCCGATGAGCGCGATCGCCTCGGCCCGTCCCGCGGTGTCGGCCAGCGAACCGGTCGCCGCCACCGTCACGGTCGTCGAACCGGTCTGGCGCTCCCCACGCGTCGTGACGCACTGGTGCTGGGCGTCGAGGACCACCAGGACACCCTCGGCACCGAGCCCCTCGGCGATGGTCGCGGCGACCTGTTCGCCGAGCCGCTCCTGCAGCTGCGGACGGGAGGCCACCGCGTCGAGCACCCGCGCCAGCGTGCCGAGCCCGATGAGGCGGTCGCCCGGCGCGTACGCCAGGTGCGCGACCCCGAGGAACGGCAGCAGGTGGTGTTCGCAGACGGAACGGAACTTCACGTCCCGCACGATGACGAGCCGACCGCGTTCGCCGTCCTCGGCGTGCACGGTGCCGTCCCGGGCGATGGCGACCGCGTCGGTGCCGATCCCGGAGAAGAACTCGGCGTACGAGTCGGCGACCCGGGCGGGGGTGCGGGTGAGTTCCGGGCGGTCGGGATCCTCGCCGATGGCGAGCAGCAGCTCGCGGACGGCGGCCTCGACACGGGCGCGGTCCATGGGTGACGTCACCCGCTCATCCAACACCAGCCATGGCCGGAGAACGCGGGCAGACGCCCAGCGCGAGGTGCGCGATCCGCGTGGAACGGGCCTCCCGGCTGTCGCAACCTGTGAGACCGGTGTGACACGCCCGAAACCCAGCGTCCTTTAAACTCTCGTGGTGAGCGCCCCGCAGACCGACACCACGCCCCGGAACCGCTTCGCGACCGGCCTCGATCGATTCTTCTCCATCACCCAACGCGGATCGTCGATCCCCCGCGAGGTCCGCGGTGGCCTCGTCTCGTTCGTGACGATGGCGTACATCGTCATCCTGAACCCCCTCATCCTCGGCGGGTTCAGCGCCGACCAGGCCGCCAAGGACGTCAGCGGCGGATGGCTCGAGAACGCTCAGGTGGCCGCGGCGACCGGCCTCGTCGCAGGCGTCATGACCATCGCGATGGGCATCATCGCGAACCTGCCGTTCGGCATCGCCGCGGGGCTCGGGATCAACTCGTTCCTCGCCGTCAGTGTCGTGCACCAGGTCACCTGGGCCGAGGCGATGGGCCTGGTCGTCATCAACGGTGTGATCATCGTGATCCTCGCGTTGACCGGCATCCGGACGATGATCTTCACCGCCGTCCCGGCACAGCTCAAGGCCGCGATCACGGTCGGCATCGGCCTGTTCATCGCGTTCATCGGGCTCGTCGACTCCGGCTTCGTGCGGTCCTCCGGGCTCGCGTCGCCGCCGCTGCAGCTCGGCGAGGACGGCTCCGTCGGCGCCCTGCCGACCATCGTGTTCCTCATCGGCCTGATCATCATCGGCACGCTCATGGCCCGCCGGGTCAAGGGTGCGCTGCTCATCGGCATCGTCGCGACCACGATCATCGCGATCATCCTGCAGGCGATCTTCCAGGTGCCGACCTCGGTCGAATCGAAGACCGGTTGGAACCTCAACGCCCCCGGCCTGCCGAGTGCACTGTTCGCCGTGCCGGACCTGTCGCTCGTCGGCCACGCCGACGTCTTCGGTGCCTTCACCCGCATCGGCCCGCTCGCCGCGTCGATGCTCGTCTTCACCCTCGTCTTCACGAACTTCTTCGACGCCATGGGCACCATGACCGGTCTGGCCAAGGCCGCCGGTGTCGCGAAGCCGGACGGCACGTTCCCCCGCCTGAAGTCGGCGCTCGTCGTCGAGGGCGTCGGCGCGATCGCCGGTGGCGGCGCGTCGGTGTCGTCGAACACCGTCTTCATCGACTCGGCCTCCGGCATCGGCGAAGGTGCCCGCACGGGCATGGCCTCGGTCGTCACCGGCCTGCTGTTCCTGGCGTCGATGTTCCTCACGCCGCTCACCCAGGTCGTCCCGCTCGAGGTCGCCGCCGCCGGGCTCGTCGTCGTCGGTGCGCTCATGGTCGCGCAGGTCGCGGACATCTCGTGGTCGGACTTCGGCTCGGCCCTGCCGGCGTTCCTGACGATCGTCGTCATGCCGCTGACCTACTCGATCGCGAACGGCATCGGCGCCGGCTTCATCAGCTGGGTGCTCATCAAGCTGCTGTCCGGCCGTGGCCGTGAGGTCTCCTGGCTGCTCTACGTCGTCGCCGCGGGCTTCCTGCTGTACTTCGCGCGGGGGCCGCTGGAGGCACTGCTCGGCGTCGGCTGAGGCTTTGCGGCTGGGCCTTGCTGATCCGGGTCTGGCTGGACCTGGCGCAAGACGCCGTCGTGTCATCGAGACGCCGCCGAATCCGGCGGCGTCTCGACGTTTCCGGGGCGTCTTCCGCAGGACGCCGGCGTCTCCCGCAGGCCTGGAGGCCCGTGCTCAGTCCGGCAGGTCGCTCGGCGTGGCCTCGTGGTGGCGCTGGTCCTGGGAGCGACGGTCTTCCTTCATGCCCGCCTCGAACAGGTGGCGACGGCCCTGCACGAGCTCGTCCCGCGCCGTGCGCTCGAGCTCCTTGGCGAGGGCGTAGTAGCCGTCGTCGTAGTCCTCGACGATCTGGAACGTCCAGCGGCCCGCGATGACGTTGCGGCCCACGAGTTCGGTGTCGATGCGCTCGGCGAGTTCGGTGTGCCCGGCCTTCCGCAGCTGCTCGACCGCCTCACCGAGGTTCAGGTCAGCGGTGCCGGTCAGGCGGTGGAACCCGTAGAGCAGGCCGCGGGCGTGCTCGATGACCTCGACCGCGGCGGACAGGCTGCCGAGTGCCTCGACCGTGGCCTCGGACACCCCCTCGGGAACCTGGTGCTGCGCGTCGGGGCCCTGTTCGTCGTTCGTCATGGGTCCCGTCTACACGACGACTGCCGAGGCCGAGCGCAGTCACTTCGTCTGGTTGGGGTGGTGGGTGTGCACATCGGTGATGCACACCACCCGGTCATCCACGTCGACCGTGAACCAGATCCGGGCGCCGCGCTTCAGCTCGAACTGACGACGCGTCCACTCCCGGCCAGAGTGTCGAACCACACCGAGTTCCCCGCGCAGGGCGTGGCAGGACAGGTCCTCGGTCAACGGATCCGTGGTCAGCCGATCCCACGCGGCAGCGACTGCGTTCCGCTGCACCGCCACCACGTCGCGCCACCCCTGTTCCGCGCCACGTGTCCCGAAGACGATCGTGTACTCCGTCGAACGGATCGGCCGGGGGACCCCGCCGCGCCGGCCCGCCACCGCGTCAGGGCTTCTCGACGCGGATCGGCTCGGCGAGGATCTCCGGCTCTCCGGTGTCCCAGCCCGCGGCGATCGCCTCGGCACTGTTGCGCCACGCCTGCATCTCGAGCAGGAGTCTGCGCGGCTGCCGGAGCGAGAACGAGCCACGGGCGACGTCGACGATCTCCCGGGCGAAGCGCTGCTGGTCTGCGGCGCTGAGGAGCTTGATCCACGGGTACGGGATCGCCAGCCGATCGTGGAGTGGCAGTTGCTCGTTGAGCGTCACCGCGGCGATGAGCTGCGCCGCGATGTCGAGCACTGCGTCGTCGTCGTCGGATCGTTCCTTCGTGGTGAGGACGAGGGGCTTCCCGTCGCGACGGGTGACCTCGAGCGGGGCTTCCTCGGCGGCAGCGAACACCTGCTTGGCGTGGCGGGAGAGGTCAGAGGACTGCACCGACCGTCGGGATCGGGGCGGAGCGACGAGCGTCATGGATCGAGCCTATTCAGAACGTGTTCTGAATGCAACGGTCAGTTGCGACGTCGGAGGTCGACACCTACCATTCGAACACACGTTCGAACGAGGAGACCCGATGATGATCACCGACACGGCCGCCACGGTGTGGTGGGCCGAGGGCACGCCGACCCGGCTGGTGTGGGCCGGACGGCGCTGGCGGGTGAGCGACACCCCCACCCGGCTGACCGTGACGCGCGCCGAGCTGCCCACCGCGATCACCCACGCGCCCGAGCGCACCGTGGGCTGGCGGTTCCAGGCGACCAGCGACGACGACGGTGAGGCCCTGGTGGTCGACATCGTTCCGCAGGGTGCCGGCTGGGGCGTGGCCCGGACGTGGACGTGAGCGGCCCGGACCGCTACCGTCCGGACATGGACAGGTGGGTGGCGCTGCTGCGCGGCGTCAACGTGAACGGCATCACGATCCGGAGCGCTGAGCTCGCGGAGCTCTTCCGAGGGCTCGGGTTCGACGACGTCCGCACCGTGCTCGCTTCGGGCAACGTCGTGTTCTCCGCCGACGTGCCCGCCGAGCAGCTCAAGACGTCGATCGAGCAGGGGCTGCGCGACCGGTTCGGCTACGACGCCTGGATCGTGCTCGTCCGGCACGACGCCCTCGCGGCCGTGGTCGACGGGTTCCCCTTCGCGCGTGCCGACGAACGGCACGACTACGTCGTGTTCGGGTCCGACGACGGTGCGCTCGACGCGTTGGTCGCGGACCTCGAACTCGACGAGTCGGTCGAGCGGGTCGCCCGTGGGAACGGGGTCGTCTACTGGTCGTGTCCGAAGGGGTCGAGTACCGACACGATGTTCGCCAAGCGGGCCGCCGCCGCCCGCTTCAAGCGCACGACGACGACCCGCAACACGAACACCCTGCGGAAGCTCCTGTGATGCTCGGCACACTGCACCACGTCGAGCTCCGCACCGCCGACCTCGACGCCGCCGCCGGGTCCTGGGGCTGGCTGCTCGGTGAACTCGGCTACGAACCGTTCCAGCAGTGGGACCACGGCCGGAGCTGGCGGCTCGGCCCGTTGTACGTCGTCCTCGAATCAGCGCCACTGGACGGCGACCACGACCGGCGCCGCCCGGGGCTCAGCCACCTGGCGTTCCACGCCGGTACTGCCGAGACGGTGGAGCAACTCTGGGCCGAGGCTCCCGGTCACGGCTGGGCACGCCTGTACGAGGACCGACACCCGTTCGCCGGTGGCCCGGAGCACCACGCGGCCTTCCTCGAGGACGCCGAGCGGTTCAAGGTCGAGCTCGTCGCCAGCTGACGGTGCCGCCGGGGCCGGGGTGGCTCAGGCCTGCGGCGGCTGCCCGTTGCTCGCCATCGTGCCGCCGTCCACCGGCAGGACCGCGCCCGTGATGAACGAGGCCGCGTCGCTGGCCAGGAACAGGATCGCCTCGGCGACCTCGGCAGAGCGACCCCCGCGGCCGAGGGCGATGCGCTCGGTGAACTTCGACTGCAGGGCCTCGTCCTCCGCCTGCTCCTGGGTCAGGTCGGTCCAGATGAGTCCCGGAGCGACGGCGTTCACGCGCACGCCGAACTGCCCGTTGTCGAGGGCAGCGGCCTTGGTGAAGTTCGTCACGCCACCCTTCGCCGCGTTGTAGGGGCTCATCCGCCAGTCGGCGTCCTCACCGGAGACCGACGACGTGTTGACGATCGACCCCTTCGTCTCGCGCAGGAACGGCAGGGCCGCCCGGGTGCCGTAGAACACACCGGACAGGTCGGTCTCGATGACCCGGCGCCACTCGGCCGTGCTGATGTCGGTGATGTCGCCCGAGCTGAAGGTCCCGGCGTTGTTCACCAGGACGTCGAGCCGGTCGAAGCGGTCGATCGCCGCCGAGACGACGGTCTCCCAGTCCTCCGGGCTCGCCACGTCGGCGTGCAGGGCGACGACCCGGTGCGTCGGTAGGGAGTCACCCACCGCGCGGACCTTCTCCTCGACGCTGTCGGTCAGCACGACCGATGCGCCCTCGTCGATGAACGCCCGCACCGTCGCCTCGCCGATGCCGGCCCCCGCGCCCGTGACGATCGCGACCTTGCCCTCGAACCGGTTGCCCATGATGTCTCCTCTCGTTGCACGAACCGTGCCCGGGGAGACGCCATCGACCCGAGGGGCACGGCAGACCACGGTGCCCCGGGCCGACTGGACGCGTTCGGAGGCGCCGGCAACGTCCCGGGAACACAGGTCGCCCCGGCTCCGCGAGGCGGAACCGGGGCGACGTGCGACTGCGGCGCAGGGCAGTGCAGCGCAGGAACTGGCGTCAGCCGGTCGAGTCGTCGAGGTCGAAGTCGCGCCCCAGGGAGATCGTCGGGATCGACGCGGTGATGACCGAGCCGTCCGCACGCAGCGTGCCCTGGATGTCGCTCGTGGTCGGGGCGTGCCCGGACATGCGCGGCCCGTGGTGCGGCAGCGGCACCACGGTGGGCTCCCCCGCCTCGATGTCCCACTGCTGGTTGTGCACCCACACCGTGAAGCCCGAACCGGTCTCGACCGTGAGCGTCATGGCTTCCTGCTCCAGGTCCACCCGGACCCGCGATCCGCGCACCGTCAGACGGTAGGACAGACGGTCCCAGTGCTTCGGCAGCCGCGGGTTGAAGGTCATCCGACCACCGTGGTCGCGCATGCCACCGAACCCGTTGACGAGGGCGCCCCAGATGCCACCGGTCGACGCGATGTGCACGCCGTCCGAGGTGTTGCCGTGCAGGTCCGCCAGGTCGACGTAGAGCGCGGTCTGGAAGTACTGGTCGGCGAGGTCGTGGTACCCGACCTCGGCCGCCATGATCGACTGGACGACCGCGGACAGCGTCGAGTCACCGGTGGTGAGTGCGTCGTAGTAGTCGAAGTCGCGACGCTTCTCGGCCGCCGTGAACTCGTGCCCCTGCAGGAACAGCGCGAGCACGACGTCGGCCTGCTTGAGCACCTGGAACCGGTAGATCACCAGCGGGTGGTAGTGGAGCAGCAGCGGGCGCTTGGACTCAGGGGTGTTCTCGAGGTCCCAGAGTTCCTTGTCGAGGAACTGGGCGTCCTGCGGGTGGATGCCGCGGTGCGGGTCGAACGGGATCTCCATCGACTCGGCGGCGTGCTCCCACTCGACGAGCTCGTCCGGCTGCAGACCGGTCCGGCGCACCATGCGGTCGTACTCTTCGGCGTCGTCGGCGGCGAGCTCGCGGCAGGCGTTGACGGCGAACCACAGGTTCGCCCGCGCCATGACGTTCGTGTACAGGTTGTCGTCGACGACGGTCGTGTACTCGTCCGGCCCGGTGACGCCGTCGATGTGGAACTTCTTGTCACCGTTGGACCGCCAGAACCCGAGGTCGGCCCAGAGCCGGGCGGTCTCGACGAGCACGTCGATGGCGCCGCGCTTCAGGAACTCGCGGTCGCCCGAGGCCCGCACGTACTGCATGAGCGCATGCGAGATGTCGGCGTCGATGTGGTACTGCGCGGTGCCGGCGGCGTAGTACGCGCTGGACTCTTCACCGTTGATCGTCCGCCACGGGAACAGGGCGCCGCGCTGGTTCAGCTCGCGGGCCCGAGCCCGGGCCGCGTCGAGCATGTTGTAGCGGAAGCGCAGGGCGTTCCGGGCGACGATCGGCGCCGTGTACGACAGGAACGGCAGGACGTAGATCTCCATGTCCCAGAAGTAGTGGCCGCCGTAGCCGGACCCGGTGACGCCCTTCGCGGCGATGCCGTGGCCGTCGGTGCGGGCGGTGGCCTGCGCGAGCTGGAAGAGGTTCCAGCGGACGGCCTGCTGGATCGCGGGCTGACCGGCGATCTCGACGTCGCTGCGGGCCCAGTAGTCGTCGAGCCACTCGCGCTGCTTCGCGAAGGTCTCGTCGACGTTCTCGGCGTGCGCGCGGTCGAGCGTGCGGTCGCACCGGTCGGCGAGCTCGCGCACGGGCACCCCGCGGGAGGTGTGGTAGACCACGTGCTTCACGAGCCGGATGGGCTGACCGGCGCGGGCCTGCACCCGGTAGACGTGCTTCGCCAGGTCGTCCTCGATCGAGGAGGACTCGTCCCAGCTGTTCTCGGTCTCGATGTGGTGCTCGACGCCGACGCAGATCGTCATGCCGGAGCTGGACGCCTGGTACCCGAGGACCGAACGGCCGCCGGTGCTGCGCTTGAGCTTCGGCACGAGCACCCGCTCGGTGAACGACTCGGCCTTGCGCGGGTCGAAGGCGTTCGCCGCAGCCCGCATGCCCGCGTGGTACTCGTCCTGCACGTCCTGGCGGTTGAGGATCTGGCTGGACAGCAGGATCGAGGCGTCCGCGTCGAGCACGGTGACCTCGTAGTCGATGACGGCGAGGTGCCGGTCGGTGAACGACACGAGTCGACGTGCTCGGATGAGCACCCGCTTGCCGGACGGCGTCGACCACTCGGTCTCGCGGAACAGGTAGCCGCCGCGGAACTCCAGCCGACGCGTGTGCCGGAGGATGTCGGCTTCGGCCAGCACGAGCGGCTCGTCGTCGACGTAGAGGCGGATGACCTTGGCGTCGGGCGCGTTGATGATCGTCTGCCCGGTCTTCGCGAACCCGAAGGCGTCTTCCGCGTGCCGGATCGGCCAGGTCTCGTGGAACCCGTTGATGTACGTGCCGTACTGCACGCCGCCACGGCCTTCGTCGAGGTTCCCGCGCAGGCCGAGGTACCCGTTGCCGACGGCGAAGTTCGTCTCGGCGACGCCCTGCTCGTCGGGGGTGTACTCGGTCTCGACGAGGGCCCACTCGTCGATCGGGTAGCGGACGCGGTCGAGGGGGTCCGAGGTGATGGGGTTCATGCTGCTCCGTGGGAAGGGAGGGAGATGGGTGCGTCGGTGCGGCCGGCAGCCAGGGAGCGTCCGGCCGGGTGGCCTACGTCGTGCTGGTGGCCGGTGCGGGCAGCTCGTCGATGAGTTCGGCGAGGTCGGACACGACGACGTCGGCGCCGTGCTCGCGCAGGGCGTCCGCCCCAGCGCCGCGGTCGACACCGACGACGAGACCGAACGAACCGTTGCGGCCGGCTTCGACCCCGCTGGTGGCGTCCTCGACCACGACGCACTCGGCGGCGGTGAGTCCGAACCGGGTCGCCGCGTCGAGGTAGGTGTCGGGAGCGGGCTTGCCGGTCAGGCCGTCCTGGCGCGCGACGAGCCCGTCGACGACGACCGGGAACCGGTCGAGGATGCCCGCCGTCCGGAGCACCGAGGTGGCGTTCGCCGAGCTCGAGACGACCGCGACGGACAGGCCGGCGGAGATCGCGGCGGTCAGGAACCGGAGCGAACCCGGGTAGGGCTCGACGCCGTGCTCGTCGAGCTCGGCGGTGAACTCCGCGTTCTTCCGGTTGCCGAGCCCGCACACCGTGTCGGTGTCGGGCGCGTCGTCGGGGGTGCCCTGCGGCAGGTCGATGCCGCGCGACTCGAGCAACGAGCGCACGCCGTCGTAGCGGGGCTTGCCGTCGATGTAGGTGAAGTAGTCCTGCTCGGTGTACGGCGCGACCCCGTGTGCTTCGAGGTACGGCGTGAACAGTCGGCTCCAGGCCCGCATGTGGACGTCGGCGGTCGGGGTGAGCACGCCGTCGAGGTCGAACAGGAGTGCGCGCTGGTCACTGAGTCGCGCGGGCGTGCGCTGGTCCTGCGTCGTCATCTGCGGTCCTCCGGGGACTGGTGGTGGACGTGTGGCTCCCGACGAGTCTAGGACCGCTCCAGTCGGCACGTCCGGAGGCGCTGCGCCCTGTGGAGGGTGTTCACCCGCACCTCGGTGTGGAGGAGCACGGTGACCACGATCCACCTGTGAGTGCTCGGAGACACGCACCGGCACGCTGACCCGGACGAAAGGCACCACCATGACCAGCGACACCACGGCCGCACCCCACGACGGCACGCAGTCGAAGCTCCGCCAGGCGATCTCCGGCCCGCTGCTGTTCCTCTTCATCCTCGGCGACGTGCTCGGCGCCGGCATCTACGCCCTGATGGGGACGCTGGCGAAGGACGTCGGCGGTGCGCTCTGGGCACCGCTGGTGCTCGCGCTCCTGCTGGCACTGCTCACGGCGGGCTCCTACGCCGAACTCGTGACGAAGTACCCGAAGGCCGGCGGTGCCGCGGTCTTCGCCGAACGCGCCTACAAGGCGCCCATCGTCTCGTTCCTGGTCGGGTTCAGCATGCTCGCCGCCGGCGTCACGAGCGCCGCCGGTCTGTCGCTCGCCTTCGCCGGCGACTACCTCGGCACGTTCGTCGACCTGCCGCCCGTGCCCACCGCGATCGTCTTCCTCGCCCTGATCGCCTGCCTGAACGCCCGCGGCATCTCCGACTCGCTCAAGAGCAACGTCGTGATGACGATCATCGAGGTCTCCGGCCTCGTCATCGTGATCGTCGTCGTGGCCGTGATGCTCGGCGGTGGCGGCGGTGACGTCTCCCGGATCGGCGCGTTCCCGTCCGAGGCGAACCCGGCCCTGGCGACCCTGAGCGCCGCGATCGTCGCCTACTACTCGTTCGTCGGCTTCGAGACGTCCGCCAACATCGCGGAGGAGGTCCGCGAACCCAGCCGTGTCTACCCCAAGGCCCTGTTCGGTGCCCTCGCGACCGCCGGCGTCGTCTACGTCCTCGTCGCCCTCGCCAGCGCGATCGCCCTGCCCGCTTCGGAGCTGTCCGAGTCCAGCGGCCCGCTGCTCGCGGTCGTCTCCGCCACCGGCGTCCCGATCCCCGACTGGGTCTTCAGCCTCATCGCCCTGGTCGCCGTCGCGAACGGCGCGCTCCTCACGATGATCATGTCGAGCCGCGTGACCTACGGGATGGCCGAGCAGCGGCTCCTGCCCGCTCTGCTCGCGAAGGTCCTGCCGAACCGGAAGACCCCGTGGACCGCGATCATCGCCACCACGGTCGTCGCGATGCTCCTCACCCTGGTCGGCGACGTGGGTGTGCTGGCGGAGACCGTCGTGCTCCTGCTCCTCTTCGTGTTCATCAGCACGAACGTCGCCGTCCTGGTGCTCCGCCGCGACCACGTCGAGCACGACCACTTCAAGGTCTGGACCTTCGTCCCGGTGCTCGGGGTGCTGTCGTGCATCCTGCTGCTGACGCAGCAGAGCGGGCAGGTCTGGCTCTACGCCGCGATCCTGCTCGCCGTCGGCGTGGTCCTGTACTTCGTCGCCCGGTTCACCGGGCGCCGTTCCGGACGCGACCACGAGGCGGGCCGGATCCACTGACGTTGCGCACCACGGGCCTCCAGGCAGACCGTCTGGAGGCCCGTGGTGCGTCCGCCGGTCCGCACGCGTGATCAGCGCAGGTCACGCACCCAGGCCTCGATCGCGTCCGAGATCTGCTGGCGGGCATCAGCACGGCTGATGGTCGCCGTGCGGTCGCCCGGCTGGTCGCCGTAGGCACCGAAGTCGGCGTGGTTCGACCCCTGGATCTCGGTCATGGTGGCGGTCGACGGCAGCTTGTCCCGCGCGGCGTCGACCTTGGCCGGGGTCGACAGGCCGTCACGCGAGCCGGAGACGCTCAGCACGTCGATGTACGAGCGGCTGATGTCGTTCGCGCAGTAGCTGCCGAGCAGCAGCAGGCCGTCGGCGTCCTGCGCCAGCTGGCACGCGCGGACGCCGCCGAGGGAGTGCCCGCCGACCGCCCAGCGGGTGACCGACGGAGCGTGGGCCTCGAACGCCGCCAGCGGTCGCGTGTCGAAGAACGCGAGGTTCAGCGTCGGCTTCGTGATGACCACCGTCGTGCCGTTCGCGACCACCTGCCGGAACGTGGCCATGTAGGCGTACGGATCGACCTTCGCGCCGGGGATGAAGACGATCCCGACCCCGTCGGCCTGGCCGGTCGGGGTCATCACCACCGAGTCACCGGCGTCCCGGACCGCGATCCGGTCGTCGCGCCAGACCTGCAGGGCGGCGCTGCGGGTGCCCTGCATCACGATGTGCGCCCAGACGAGGAACACCACGGCGATCAGCACGACGACGGCGACGATCCAGGTGGTCCAGCGCAGCGCTCGGTTCATGTGGCCACCGTACGGCGCATCCGGACGGCGGCGTTCGCTTCGTGAGCAGGAATGGTCGGGTGCGACGTGCACACCCGACCATTCCTGCTCACGATGTCGCCCGGGAAGGGCGACTGGGACGCGCTACTTGATGGCGGCGCGGATCTCGGCGGCTGCTGCGCCGACGTCCGAGGCGCTGTAGATCGCGCTGCCGGCGACGGCGATGCGGGCACCGGCCTCCTGCACCGAGGCGACCGAGGACGCGTTCACGCCGCCCGCGATCGAGAACGGGACGCCCGAGTCCTTGCCGGCGTCGAGCAGGGTCGAGAACGTGAAGCCCTCTTCCGCCTGCTCGTCGAGCCCGGCGTGGACCTCGACGAACTCGGCGCCGAGCGCGACGACCTCGCGGGCACGGGTGGCCTTGTCGGAGACGCCGATCAGGTCGACGACGATGCCCTTGCCGTGCTTCTTGGCGGCCTTGACGGCGCCGACGATCGTCGAGTCGCCGGCGACACCGAGGACGGTGACCAGGTCGGCACCGGCCGAGAAGGCGATGTCGGCCTCGAGTTCACCGGCGTCCATGGTCTTGAGGTCGGCGAACACGATCTTGTCGGGGTGCGCTTCCTTGATCGCGGTGACGGCGGACAGGCCGGCGCTCTTGATCAGGGGCGTGCCGAGCTCGAGGACGTCGACGTGCGGCGCGGCCGCGGCGGCGAGCTCGAGGGCGGCTTCGGTGGTCAGGGTGTCCATGGCGAACTGGAGCTGCATGGGTGTGCCTTTCATTCGAGGTTGGCGTGACGGGGCCAGAGGTCGTCGGCGGACTGCCCGCCTCGGGTCCACAGGGCGTGGAACACGGCGTCGCCCACGAGAGCGACCGCCTGTTCGAAGAGGCCACCGGCGTACTGGGCCGAGGCGGTGCCGGAGCGGTCGGTCTTCGTCGCGGCGGGCAGCACGATCGTGACGTCCGCCAGCTCGGAGAGCGGGGAGTCGTCGGTGGTCGAGAGCGCCACGACGGATGCGCCGACCTCGTGCGCGGTGCGCGCGGCCTGCACGATGCCGGTGGTCGTACCGGAGCCGCTCGCGACGAGGAGCAGGTCACCCTGACGGATCGCCGGGGTGGTGACCTCGCCGACGACGTGGGCGTCGAGCCCGAGGTGCATGAGGCGCATCGCGGTCATGCGGAGGGCGAGGCCGGAGCGACCGGCGCCGTGGACGAACACCCGGTCGGCGCCCTCGATCAGGTCGAGTGCGCGCTGGGCCGGAGCGTCGTCGAGGCGGGCTGCCAGGTCGCCGACCTCGCGGACGACCAGGTCGAGCGCTGCGGAGACGGTGGTTGCTGCCATGCCCTCGATCCTTCCGTCGCACGCCTCGGCACGCCGCTACCCGCCCCGGCAGGGACCCCATCCCATCGGGTGGGCCCGTCCGCTCGGGTGGGACGGGTACGGTCGCGTCCATGGACGCATCGGTCGACACCCTGGAGGCCCGGGGCGGCTCCGCCATCCGGCTCGCGGCCGCCGAGCACGCCCGCACGGTCGCCGAGCAGGCGGACCGGCACGCGCTCACCCTGGAGTCCGTCCTCGCCGTGCTCCGGTCGTCGCGGGTCACCGACGCGGCCGCACGGGCCGAGGCCGTCGAGATCGCCTCGGCCGCCCTCGTCGACCTGCGCACCGTGACCGATCAGCAGCGGAGCACCCTGCTCGAACCCGTCACCGGCGCGTTCTCGCGGTTGCGCGCCGACCTGCGACCGCTCGTGCGCTTCGGGGACCTCGACGTGCAGTTCGTCGAACCACCGGCCACCGGTCGCGCGCTCCCGGGCGACGTCGCCCACGCGGCCCGGGCGATCGTCCGGACCGCGGTGCTCGCCCTGGTCGACGACGGTGCGGCGAAGCGGGTGCGCATCCAGTGGGACTGCGACGGCCGGAACCTGCTCATGCAGCTCCGCGACGACGGCTCCGGCACGCTCGACGTGCACGACGACGCCATGCGGCCGATCGCGGAGCGGGTCGTCACGCTCGACGGCCGGGTGCAGGTCGCGAGCACGCCCGGCTGGGGATCGGTGCTCGACATCTCACTGCCGCTCGACCCGCGGCCGACCGAGGTGGACGCGGTCGACGACGGCGACCTGACCCCGCGGGAGCGCGACGTCCTGCGGCTCGTGGCGACCGGTGTGGGCAACCGGGAGATCGCCGAGGGACTCGGCATCAGCGTCAACACCGTGAAGTACCACGTGGCGAACCTGCTCCGGAAGCACGGCGCCCGGACCCGGGCCGAGCTCGCGGCCTTCAGCTCCCGGGCGTGAACCGACGGGATCGCGACGAGGCGTCCCGACGAGACCGCGACAACGGGTACCGACGGTCGAGCGCGGGCTCGACGACGGTCGCCATCAGGAACTGCGAGAGAAGCCGCCCACCCGCCCAGTAGATCGGGATGACGAAGATCGCGGCCCCCGGCCAGATGCGCGAACCGATCAGTGCCAGGGTGCCGAGCGTCACGACGATGCCGACACCGGAGTACAGGTACTGCCAACCGCGCGAAGCTGCGTCGCGCTGCGCCTGCTCCCGCTCGGCGCGCTCGTCGAGCCCGCGCACCCCGGGGTCGAGCGAGGCCGGCTGCTCGGTGGCGAACAGGTCGCGCACGGGGACCTCGAGGGCCGTGGCCACAGCGGACAGCGACTCGAGGCTCGCGTCGTTGCCGCTCTCCATCCGTTGCACCGTCCGCACGGCGATGCCGCTCGTCTCGGCCAGTCGTTCCTGGGTCCAGCCCCGCAGTCGTCGGAGTTCACCGATCCGCATCTCGTTCATGTCCTGAACAGTAGGGAACCGCGGAACGGCGCACCACGACAGGGACCCGCCACCGACACGACAGTTCCCCGACAGCGACCCGCCAGGGTGTCCGCGGCGGCGGTCCGCCCTACGCTCCGGGGGCGAAGCGGTACCCCATGCCGGACTCCGTCACCAGGTAGCGCGGGTGCGCGGGGTCGGGCTCGAGTTTTCGCCGCAGCTGGGCCATGTAGAGGCGCAGGTACCCGGAGTCGTTGCCGTGCGTCGGTCCCCAGACCTCAGTCAACAGCATCTCGCGGGTCATCAGGCGGTCGGGGTTCGTGACCAGGACCTCGAGCAGGCGCCACTCGGTGGGCGTCAGGCGGATCGCCGGACCCTCGGCCGGGGTGACCTGCTTCGCGACGAGGTCCACGAGCAGCGGTCCGATCGCGATCGTCGGGGTCTCCTCGGACGCCACCACCCGTCGCCGTCCGAGTGCCCGCAGCCGGGCGAGGAGCTCGTCCATCTGGAACGGCTTCGTCACGTAGTCGTCGGCACCGGCGTCGAGTGCGTCGACCTTGTCGGACGAGTCGGTGCGCCCGGAGAGCACGAGGACCGGCACCTGCGACCAGGCCCGGACGCCCTCGAGCACCCCGATGCCGTCGAGCCGGGGCATGCCGAGGTCGAGCAGCACCAGGTCCGGGCGCTCGGTGATGACGGCGTCGATGGCCTCGCGCCCGTCCCGAGCCGTGACGACGTCGTACCCGCGCGCCGAGAGCGTCACCGAGAGGGCGCGGACGAGCTGCGTGTCGTCGTCAGCGATCAGGACCTTCATCGGATCTCCACTCCCACGTGCCCGGCGATCGGCAGCCGCACCACGACGGTGAGCCCACCGCCCGGGGTGTCGTCGACCTCGATCGTCCCGCCCATGCCCTCGGTGAACCCGCGCGCCAGGGCCAGGCCGAGCCCGAGGCCGGTCTCGTTGTCCGTGTCGCCGAGCCGCTGGAACGGCTGGAACACCTCGTCGCGGCGGTCCTCGGGGATGCCGGGGCCGTGGTCGGCGACGCGGAGTTCCACCCCGCCGGCGAACGCGCTCGCGGCGACCCGGACGTGGGTGCCGTCCGGCGCGTACCGGGCGGCGTTCGCGAGCAGGTTCACGACGACGCGCTGCAGCAGGACCGGGTCGGCGAGCACCGGCGGCAGGTCCGCAGGCAGGTCGAGGTCGACGTCGTCGGGGCCGAGCTCCAGCTCGTCGAGCGCCGGCGCGACCACCGTCTCGAGCGCGATCGCCGCCGGGGTGACCGCGAGGACTCCGGCCTGCACGCGGCTGACGTCCAACAGGTCTGCCAACAGCACCGCCAGCTGACCGAGGCTCTCGTCGGCGGTCGCGAGCAGCGCCTCCCGGTCGGCCCGTGACAGGTCGATGTCGGGCGCACGCAGCGTCTGCACGGCGGCGGAGGCCGCGGCGATGGGTCGGCGAACGTCGTGCCCGACGGCCGCGAGCAGCGCGCTCCGGACCCGGTCGGCGGCGGCGATGCGCTCGGCGCCGACGGCGGTGCGGGTCAGCTCGCGGTGCTCGACGGCGGCGTCGAGCTGCTGCTCGACGACCCGCAGCAGCCGGCGCTGGGTCGGGTCGTCGGGCGCACCGGCGAACTCGAGCACGGCACCGGACGCCAGCGTCGTCGACGCGTCCGGCGTCGCACCGAACTCGCCGGAGGTCGCCGGCACCTCGTCGCCCTGGCGGATCCGGACGCCGGCGAAGCCGAAGGCCTCACGGGTGCGGTCGAGCAGTGCCTGCAGGGCGTCGTCGCCGCGGAGCACGCTGCCGGCGATGCCCATCAGGAGCCCGGACTCGGCCGAGGCCCGACGGGCAGCGCGGGACCGCCGAGCGGACCGGTCGACCACGAAGCTGACCAGCACCGCACTGATCACGTACATGACCAGGGCGAACAGGTGCCACGGCTGCTGGACGGTGACCATGTAGAGGGGTTGCACGAAGAAGTAGTCGAGGCTCAGCCCGGACAGCACGGCCGTGAAGACCGCCGGCCACATCCCGCCCACGAGCGCCACGACGAGGACGAGTAGCTGGTACGCCAGCACGTCCACCGTGATGGCGTCCGGGTCGCTGCCGATCGACAGCACCCAGGTGAGCAGCGGCCCGACCAGGACCGACAGCACGAACGCGGCGACCACCCGGCCGCGGGACAGGCTTCCGCCGAGCTTCGGCAGGGTGATCCCGCCGCCGGCGCGCTCGTGCGTGACGACGTGCACGTCGATGTCGCCGGACTCGCGGATCACGGTGTTGCCGATCCCCGGACCGGTCATCGCGGCCGCGAGCCGGCTGCGGCGGCTGACCCCGATCACGATCTGGGTGGCGTCGATCGACCGCGCGAACCGCACGAGCGTGCTCGGCACGTCGTCGCCGACGACCTGGTGGTACGTCCCACCGAGCTGCTCGAGCAGGGTCCGCTGCTTGCCGAGCGCACCGGGGTGCCGGACGCGCAGGCCGTCGTTCGTCGTGACGTGCACGGCGGCGAGTTCCCCACCGGCACTGCGGGCGGCGATCCGGGCGCCGCGGCGCAGCAGGGTCTCGCCCTCGGGGCCACCGGTCAGGGCGACGAGCACGCGCTCCCGGGTCTCCCACCGGTGCTCGATGCCGTGCTCGGCGCGGTAGGCCTTGAGCGCGTCGTCGACCTCGTCGGCGAGCCAGAGCAGGGCGATCTCGCGCAGCGCGGTGAGGTTGCCGAGGCGGAAGTAGTTCGACAGCGCGGCGTCGATCCGGGCCGCCGGGTACACGAGCCCGTCGGAGAGCCGCTCGCGCAGCGCTGCCGGGGCCAGGTCGACGACCTCGATCTGGTCGGCCGCGCGCACCACGGCGTCGGGGACGGTCTCGCGCTGCACGGTGCCGGTGATCTCGCGGACCACGTCGCCGAGGGACTGCATGTGCTGCACGTTGACGGTCGAGATGACGTCGATGCCGGCGTCCCGCAGTGCCTCCACGTCCTGCCAGCGCTTCTCGTTCGGGCTCCCCGGGGCGTTCGTGTGGGCGAGCTCGTCGACCAGCGCGACCTCGGGTGCCCGGGCGATGACGGCGTCGAGGTCGAGGTCGTCCAGGTCGACACCGCGGTGCGAGACGGTGCGGCGGGGCACGACCTCGAGCCCGTTCACCAGTGCCGCGGTGGCGGCGCGCTCGTGCGTCTCGACGACGGCGACGACCACGTCGCGACCCTCGTCGAGCAGCCGACGCCCCTCTTCGAGCATCGTGTAGGTCTTGCCGACACCGGGCGCCGCACCGAGCAGGACCCGCAGCTTCCCGCGCTTCACGTGCTCATCCTCTCGCGTCCGCTGTTGCGGGGCAGCCGGTCGACTGATATTCTCCTCGTAACCGTTCCCACCAAGGCTCGAGCCTCGGCTTCCTCAAATCGGGTGGGACTGCACCGCCCCGTGTCGCTTGTTGGCGCGGGGCACTCTTTTCTTTCGCTCACGTTCGTTTCCCACGCTGTAGTTGCTGCCGGCTTGCCCGAGATCCCTCGTTCTTCGCTCGATCTCGGAGTCGCACCATGGCGCATGCCCGCATCCCCATGTCGCAGTACCGTGCCGAACAGTTTCGCCACGCACTGCACGTGCATACGCTCGACACATCCGACGCATCTGTCCTGCGGACGCACGATTTCGACAGCGAGCTCCGATCGATCGCGCTTGCACTGACCGAACGGATCGAGATCGCCTTGCGCGGGCGGGTCGACCGCGCGGCACGGCACCGTTTCGGCAAGCTCTGGCACCTTGACCCGAAGGCGTTCCGAGACACGTTCGACCACGACTCGTTGCTGCGGCGCGCAGCAGGAGTACTCGACCGAGCAAACGACCCGGTGACGCAGAAGGTCTGGCGAGAGCGAGCGCTCGATCAGGTTCCCTTCGGGATGCTGGCCGAAGAGCTCAGCTTCGGTGAACTCTCGCGGATGACGGGTGCCCTGGAACGCCGATTGCACGATGCGGTGGCCCTCGCGTTCCGCCTGCCGGCGGGGACGCTCCGTGCGTGCCTGCACCACATCACGCACGTCCGGAACTGCTGCGCCCACCACACGCGACTCTGGGGCCGCAGCTTCCGGATGCCGCCGCCGACCTTCCGCTCCCCCGCCGACCTGGTCGCTCGACTCGAGGGGCTGCCGAAGCGCACGCCGGTGCACTCCCTCGAGCTGCTCGCACACCTCGCCGAGGCCGTCGGCCCGTGCGACCGTCACGCCGATGCCCTTCGACGGTTGATCGACGAGCACGACGATCTGACCGACGGCATCGGCGGACGGCCGAGCTGGGCGTCGAGGTGACCGCACGGTCAGGACAGCTTTGCCAGGGCCAGGTTCAGCGACAACACGTTCACGACGGGCTCGCCGAGGAACCCGAGCTGCCGCGACTCGGTGTGCTCGGCCACGAGCGCCCGCACGTCAGCAACCGACAGGCCTCGCGCCGAGGCCACCCGCACGACCTGCTGGGACGCGTAGGCCGGGCTGATGTCCGGGTCGAGCCCCGAACCGGATGCGGTCACGGCGTCGGCAGGCACCTGCGCAGCGGAGACCCCGTCGGCCTTCGCCAGCGCCGCACGACGCTCCTCGACGGCCTTGAGCAGGTCGGCGTTGTTCGGCCCGAGGTTCGAGCCGGAGGACGCCCCCGCGTCGTAGCCGTCCCCGGCGGCGGACGGCCGCGACTGGAACCAACGGTCGGCCTGCTTGCCGGTGAACGACTGCCCGATCAACGAGGAACCGACGGCCTTGCCGGACGAGTCCGTGACCATCGAACCGTTGGCCTGGTCGTGGAACGCCGCCTGGCCGACGCCCCAGACGGCGAGCGGGTAGCCGACGCCCAGGACGACGGTGGCGACGAGGGTGAGGCGGATGGCCACACCGGCGGAACGGAAGGTGGAACGTGCAGATGCCATGACTAGAACCCCGGGATGAGACCGACCACGAGGTCGATCAGTTTGATGCCGATGAAGGGGACGACCACGCCGCCCAGCCCGTAGACGAGCAGGTTGCGGCCGAGGATCGACGACGCTGCGGCCGCGCGGTACTTGACGCCACGCAGGGACAGCGGGATGAGCGCCACGATGACGAGCGCGTTGAAGATGACAGCCGACAGGATCGCCGACGACGGGCTGTGCAGCCCCATGATGTTGAGCGCCGCGAGCCCGGGGAACGCCGCCTGGAACATCGCCGGGATGATCGCGAAGTACTTCGCGACGTCGTTGGCGATGGAGAAGGTGGTCAGGGCACCGCGGGTGATGAGCAGCTGCTTGCCGATGCGGACGACGTCGATGAGCTTGGTCGGGTCGGAGTCGAGGTCGACCATGTTGCCCGCCTCCTTCGCCGCCGTCGTGCCGGTGTTCATCGCGACGCCGACGTCCGCCTGGGCCAGGGCCGGGGCGTCGTTGGTGCCGTCACCGGTCATGGCGACGAGGTTGCCGCCCTCCTGCTCGCGCTTGATGTAGGCGAGCTTGTCCTCCGGGGTGGCCTCGGCGAGGAAGTCGTCGACGCCGGCCTCGTGGGCGATGGCGGCGGCGGTGCGGGGGTTGTCGCCGGTGATCATCACCGTGCGGATGCCCATCGACCGGAGCTCGGCGAACCGCGACGCCATTCCGTCCTTGACGACGTCCTTCAGGTGCACGACGCCGAGCAGGGCGACCGCGCCGTCGGAGGAGCGGCGGCCGACGACGAGCGGGGTGCCGCCCTGGTCGGAGATCTCTGCGACGGTCGCGTCGATGGCCGACACCACACCGGCTTCGGTGGTGTCCGCCCAGGCGAGCACTGCCGCAGCAGCGCCCTTCCGGATCTGCGACCCGTCGGGCAGGTCGAGACCGGACATGCGCGTCTGCGCCGTGAACGGCACCTCGACAGCGCCGTCCGGCAGTGCCGGCGCCAC
The DNA here is from genome assembly GCF_003234605.2 of Curtobacterium sp. MCPF17_021. NCBI lineage: Bacteria > Bacillati > Actinomycetota > Actinomycetes > Micrococcales > Microbacteriaceae > Curtobacterium > Curtobacterium sp. MCPF17_021. The sequence continues at coordinate 3,662,401 of NZ_CP126252.1, forward strand.
CCCTGCGTCAGCAGCGAGCGACACGATCGAGCGGCCTTCCGGTGTCCCGTCGGCGGCGCTCGACAGCGCGGCTGCCGCCATGAGCGAAGCCTCGCTCACGCCCGGCACCGGCACCACGCGGGATGCCCGACGGTTGCCGTAGGTGATCGTGCCGGTCTTGTCGAGCAGCAGCGTCGTGATGTCACCGGCGGCCTCGACCGCGCGGCCCGACATCGCCAGCACGTTGTGCTGCACGAGCCGGTCCATGCCGGCGATGCCGATCGCGGAGAGCAGGGCTCCGATGGTGGTCGGGATGAGGCAGACGAGCAGGGCGATGAGCACCGGCACGCTGACCGTCGCGCCGACGAGTCCCGCGATGGGCTGCATCGTCAGGCAGACGATCACGAAGACGATCGACAACGAGGCGAGCAGGATGTTCAGCGCGATCTCGTTCGGTGTCTTCTGCCGTGCCGCACCCTCGACCAGGCGGATCATCCGGTCGATGAAGGTCTCGCCCGGCGTCGAGGTGATGCGCACCACGATCCGGTCCGACAGCACCCGGGTGCCGCCGGTGACGGCACTGCGGTCACCGCCGGACTCGCGGATGACCGGTGCGGACTCACCCGTGACGGCCGACTCGTCGACCGACGCGATGCCGTCGATGACGTCGCCGTCGCCCGGGATGACCTCGCCGGCGACGACCACGACCACGTCGCCCTTGGCCAGGTCGACGGACGCGACCTCCTCGGTCTCGTTGCCGGTCGCGGCCGCGTCGGTCGTCGTGTACCCGAGCACGCGGCGGGCGCTCGTGGTCGAGCGGGTCTTCCGCAGGGTGTCGGCCTGCGCCTTGCCGCGACCCTCGGCCACCGACTCCGCCAGGTTGGCGAAGACGACGGTGAGCCAGAGCCACACGGCGATCGCGATGGTGAACGCGGACGGCTCGACGACGGCGGCCACCGTCGTCAGCGCCGCGCCGACCTCGACGATGAACATGACGGGATTCCGCCACATGAGTCGCGGATCGAGTTTCCGCAGGGCACCCGGGAGGCCCGCCACCAGTTGGCGGGGTCCGAATGCGGACGAGCGGGTGGCCGGTTCCACGGCGGTGCGCGGCTCCGAATCCGTGGTCACGGGGGTGGTCATGACAGTCCTTCTGCGAGCGGACCCAGTGCGAGCACCGGGAAGTAGGTGAGTGCGGTGACGATGACGGCGACGCCGCCGAGCAGCCCGATGAACAGCGGGCGGTGGGTGGGCAGCGTGCCGGCGGTCTCCGGCACCCGGTCCTGCGCGGCGAGGGACCCGGCGAGCGCCAGGACGAACACCATCGGCACGAAGCGGCCGAGCAGCATCACGACGCCGAGCGAGGAGTTCATCCAGGTGGTGTTCGCGGTGAGCCCGCCGAAGGCCGAGCCGTTGTTGTTGGCACCCGAGGTGAAGGCGTAGAGCAGCTCGGTCAGCCCGTGGTTGCCGGGGTTGAAGATCGACGTCCCGAGCACCTGTTCGCGGACCCCGGGGATCACGAGCGAGAGCCCGGTGGCCAGGAGTACGAGCGTCGGCGTGACGAGGATGTACAGCGCCGCGAAGGTCATCTCCTTGGCGCGGATCTTCTTGCCGAGGTACTCCGGGGTGCGACCGACGAGCAGGCCGCCGATGAACACCGTGATGACGGCGAGCACGAGCATGCCGTACAGGCCGGATCCGACGCCGCCGGGGGTGACCTCGCCGAGCATCATGTTGACGAGCGCCATCATCCCGCCGATCGGGGTGTAGCTGTCGTGCATCGCGTTGACCGCACCGGTGGACGTCGAGGTGGTCGCGGTCGAGAAGAGCGTCGAACCGAGGATGCCGAAGCGGCTCTCCTTGCCCTCCATCGCGGCCCCGGCAGCGTGTGTGGCGACACCGCCGCCGCCGAGTTCGGCGATCGACATGACCGACAGCGACACGAGGAAGATCGCGCCCATCACGGCGAGGATCGCGTACCCCTGGCGGTCGTCGCCGACCAGGCGCCCGAACGTGCGCGGGAGCGAGAACGGGATGACGAGCATCAGGAAGATCTCGACGAGGTTCGTCCACGCCTGCGGGTTCTCGAACGGGTGCGCCGAGTTCGCGTTGAAGTAGCCACCACCGTTCGTGCCGAGCTCCTTGATCGCCTCCTGCGACGCGACGAACCCGTCGGGGATGTGCTGCGTGCCACCGATGAGCGTGGTGACGTCGGTACCGCTCCCCCACGACTGGACGACCCCGCCGGCGACGAGGACGATCGCGAAGACGAACGCGCCGGGCAGCAGCAGACGGCCGAGACCGCGCACGATGTCCACCCACACGTTGCCGAGCGTGCCGGACTTGCGACGGGCGAACCCGCGCACCAGCGCCACGGCGACCGAGACGCCGACGGCCGCGGACAGGAAGTTCTGCACCGCCAGGCCGGCCATCTGCACCGTGTAGCCGAGGGTGGCCTCGGGCGAGTACGACTGCCAGTTCGTGTTCGCGACGAACGACGCCGCGGTGTTGAACGCGAGCGACGGTCCGACGCCGGGCAGCCCGAGGTCACCGGGCAGGACGACCTGGATGCGCTGCAGCAGGTAGACGAGCAGGAGCCCGGCGACGCTGAAGAGCAGCACGCCGCGCAGGTACACGGGCCAGGACTGCTCGGCGTCCGGGTCGACCCCGATCAGCCGGTAGACCCCGCGCTCGACCCGGTTGTGGCGGACGGGCGTGAAGACCTTCGCCATCCAGTCACCGAGCGGGCGGTACGCGACGACGAGCAGCAGGACGAGGGTGGCGACCTGGGCGATGCCCGCCCAGACGTCCGCGGCGCCCACTAGAAGCGCTCCGGACGCACGAGCGCCCAGACGAGGTACACGACTGCGGCGATGCCGAGGACGGCGGCCGCGATGGTGATGCCGATCACAGCCGTTCCACCCCCTTGGCGATCAGTGCCACCACGCCGAACACGGCGAGGACACCGGCGACGACGAACACGTCGAACACGAGGGACTCCAGAAGATCTGCGGTGTCCGCGCCGGGTGACGCGGACCGGCACCACGAGTGGTGCCGAACCGATGCTGGATCCTGCGCCGCGCCTCCAGGCCGCTCCTAACGGATCCCTGACGCCGCCCTGGCGGACGCATGCACGCTCCTAACGCCTGTGGAGAGCGCTCGATCCCGTGACGTGGATCCTGGTAGAGTTTCGGCATCACGATCGGCCCGCTCGCCTCACGGCTCGGGCCGATTTTCTTGTCTCGGGGGGGGCGCATGGAGTACGTGAAGCCGTGGCTCTCGATCGGTGAGCAGATCGAGAAGCTGGCTTCCAAGGGAGTCCGCATCGGTGATCGGGGCGTCGCGCGTTCGGTGCTGCGCGAAGTCGGCTACTACTGCCTCACCGGGTACCTCTACCCCTTCCGCTGGCTCGCCTCGGTCAACTACGTCCGGAACGTGGAAGCACACCATGCGCGTCTGTTCAACCGGAAGTTGGTCGTGGTCCCGAAACGGCCGAGGTCCGGTGCGGTACCGCTCCTCGCACATCTCTCGGGAACCGATGCGCCGAAGCAGTTCGGTGTCTACAACACCTTGGCGGTGATGGCCTACCTGCTCAGGTCGATCCCGTCCGACCACGACTGGGCCGAGCGCGTGGCCGCTTTCCTCGGGGCCTTCCCGAGCAACGAACACCTCGATCTCTCGTCGATGGGTGTCGGCGCCGGTTGGCTGGACCACGCGATCTGGAGAGGTCGCCACTGATCACGCTGGGCCACGCGTGCCGGCCGCGCGCAACCGGTCAGCGAGGTCTGCCACGGCCTCGACGAGCTCGTCCGGACCCGCGACGACGAAGTCGACCGCAAGTCCTGACACCACGCCCGCGAGCCCGTCCCACGACCACGATCCGAGGGTGACGCGGGCCCGGTCGTCGTCGAGCTGCTCGACCACGGCGTCCTCGGGCAGGTACGGCCCGATCCGCCGCGCATCGCCCGCCGTCGTGGTCACCGACCCGGTGTACGGCCACACGTCGTCGACCGCAGACCCCTTGAACCGCGCGGACACGAACGCGGCCGCATCGCCACCGGGGATCGGACGTAGCGTGAAGGGGACGCGGGTGCGCATCCGGGGCGTGATCCGGTCGATGCGGTGCGTGCGCCAGTCGTCGCGATCGGCATCCCAGTCGAGCAGGTACCAGCGGCCGTTCCGGGCGACGACGGCGTGCGGTTCCACCCGGTGCGGAGTCTCGTCCTCGCCGTACCCGAAGCGGAAGACCTCCTGCAGGTGGACGGCCTCGCTCACCGCCACCAGGACCTCCGGGTCGGTGGTGGTCCGGCTCGTCGCGGTCACGGCCTGCACCGCGTCGACCCGGGACCGCAGCCGCGCGGGCATCACCTGCCGGACGGTCGCGAGGGCACGGGCCGCCGACTCGGCGACGTCCGCCCCCGATGCCGGGGCCACGGCGAGCGCCAGGGCGATCGCCACCGCCTGGTCGTCGTCGAAGAGCAGCGGGGGCAGGTCGGAGCCCGCCTCGAGCCGGTAGCCCCCCGCCGGCCCGCGGAGCGCCTCGACCCGGTACCCGAGGCCGCGCAGCCGATCGACGTCGCGCCGGACGGTGCGGGGGCTGACCTCGAGCCGCCCGGCGAGCTCGTCGCCCGGCCAGTCGCGGTGTACCTGGAGCAGGGAGAGCAGCGCGAGCATCCGTGCGGAGGGTCCGGCCATGGCGTCCATCCTCGTCAGAGAAGCGGACACGATCTGACCGCATTGCCCGACATCCTCGTCCCATGAGCATCGAAACGACAACCCACCTCAACTTCGACGGCGACGCCCGCGCGGCGCTCGACTTCTACGCATCGGTCTTCGGCGGCGAGGTCACCGCCGCCACCTACGGCCAGATGGGCGCCCTGGACGACCCGGCCTGGGCGGACCGGATCGTGTTCGGTCAGGTCGCCACGGCCGCCGGCTTCCGCGTCATGGCCTTCGACGTCTGGCCCGGGCAGCCCTACGACCAGGGATCGAACGCCTTCTACGTGTTCGTGCACGGCGACGACGCCCCCGAGATCGAGCGGTACTGGGCCGCGCTGTCCGAGGGCGCCGAGATCCGGCAGCCCCTCGAACCCTCGGCCTGGGCACCGTTGGCCGGGCAGCTGCGCGACCGCTTCGGCGTCGTCTGGCAGCTCGACCTCGCCCCGGCTGGCAACTGACGACCTTGCGAAACGGCGAATGCCCCGTTCTTCAGTGAGAACGGGGCATTCGCCGTCCACCGCCGTCAGTCCCGCCGACCGTGGTGCCGGGAGCGGCGGTACCGCATCGCTGATGCCGTGCACGCGCCCCCGGAGACTGCAGCGGCACCGACGGCAATCCCGCCCCAGGACTGCGCGGTTGTTCCGTTGACTCCGGCGTAGACGGCGGCCCCGATGAGCACGAGCCCGATGGCGGCGCAGATCGCGAGGGGGAAATTGTTCAGGATCTTCGACATGAGGGACTCCTCCTAGACGCAGCGACTCGTCTTCTTCGTGACGGGGTAGACGCGGACGGACTTCGGGCTGGGGCACTTGCTGTGCGAGGTGATGTACTGACTTGCCAGGATGATCGCGGCGCTCCCGACGATGCACGCAGCCGGACCGAGCGCACAGATCCCGGCGGCGAGCAGTGATCCGGCACCGCTGATGATCACGCCCTGGTCGAACGAGTTGAAGGCGATGTAAGCGCCGCGGTTGTCCGAGCCGTAGGCCAGACGGGCGTTCGGATTGGTGTCGTTCAACGCCAGCTCGAATCCGTTTCCACCATCGACGATGACGGTCCGGCTGCCGTCGGACTGCGTCTCTTCCCGCTTGACCGCGCCCGCACTGCGAGCTTCGTCGACCGCCTGTGCGATCAGCGCTCGGGTGACGAACGGCGCTTCGGACTGCGCCTCGACGACCTTGATACCGGCCTGTTCGGCGCTGGCAGCAGGGGCGGTCAGGCCTCCGCCCACGATCGGCGCGGCGCTCAGGAGGATTCCAGCGCAGGTGTTGGTTCGCTTCGACATGTGCAGCCTCTCCGTGTCGGAGCCGCCCTCGTTGGCGACCCCTCGCAGCACACTAGAACATCAGATTCTTCATGCCAAGACCGTGATACAGACCTGCTTGCGTGGCCGCGTCAGCGCGTCGGCGTCCACGTCGACACGGTGACCGCGGCCGTCACCGTCGCCGGCTCGAACACCGTGTCCGCCGCGACGTGGTGGTGGCTCGGCCCCATGTGCACGACGTCGTGGACGTCCTCCGTCGACAGCTCCATGGTCCACGTCAGGTCCTCGGAGGACCGCAGCGCGAACGACGGCGTCAGGGAGTCGTGCAGCCGGCGCTCCTTCTCCGGGTCCACGCTGATCGTCGCCTCGGCGAGTTCCGCCAGGTGGCCGGCCCGCGGGGTCACCACCGCGAGCACGCCGTCGGCGTGCAGGACGCGGGCGTACTCGGTCTGGTTGCGGGGCGCGAAGACGTCGAGCAGGACGGCGGCAGCGCCGTCGACGACCGGGAGGCGCTCGGTCACGTCCCCGACGACGGCCCCCGCACGCTCGTGGGCGCGTGCCGCACGCCGGATCGCGACGGCCGACAAGTCCAACGCGACCCCGAGCCTCCCGTCCGCCGCGCGCAGCGCATGCGCCAGGTAGGTCCCTGGGCCCGAACCGACGTCGAGCACGATGCCGGGCGCGGTGGCGTCCGCGACGATCGCGGCGAGCGCCCGCTCGACGGGCGCGTAGTGCCCGCGCCCCAGGAACCGCAGCCGCGCGTCCACCATCTCCGGAGTGTCCGCGGTGAGTGCGCGCCGCTTCGCGGGCAGGAGCGTCAGGTGGCCCTGCTTCGCCTCGTCGAACCGGTGACCGTTCGGGCAGCCGACCTGGCCGTCGTCGACGCGGCCGAGGGGCTCGGCGCACACGGGGCAGGCGAGCATCGGCAGCAGGTCGTCACGCACCGGCCCAGCGTACGGGCCTCGGTAGCCTGACCGGATGTCGCTGCAGCAGCTCTTCGGCCTCGACGGCCGCACCGCACTCGTGACGGGAGGCAGCTCCGGCATCGGCCGAGCGATCGCCACCGCACTCGCCGACGCAGGTGCCCACGTCCTCGTCGCCGCCCGGACGTCCGCGACCATCGACGCCACCGTCGCCGGCATCCGCCAGGCGGGCCGCTCGGCTGACGGCATCGTCGCGGACCTGTCCTCACGCGCTGGCGCACACGCGCTCGCGGACGCCGCCGGGGACGTCGACGTGCTGGTGAACTCCGCCGGGATCAACCTGCGGCCGCCGATGCCGGAACTCGACGAGGCCACCTGGGACGCCACGATGGCCGTCAACCTCGACGCGCCGTTCGTGCTCGGGCAGCGGCTCGCACCCGGCATGGCGGCCCGTGGGTACGGGCGGATCGTGTCGATCAGTTCGCAGCAGGCCCACCGCCCCTTCGCCGCCAGCGGCGCGTACGGGGTCTCCAAGGCTGGTCTGGAGGCGTTGGCCCGGTCCCAGGCAGAGGCCTGGTCCGCGCAGGGGGTCACCTCCAACGTCCTCGTCCCCGGTTTCGTGCGCACCCCGCTCAACGAGCGACTCGGGTCCGACCCGGCGACGGTCGCGGCCCTCGCCGCACGGACGCTGGTCGGGCGGAACGGGCTGGCGTCGGACTTCGCCAGCGCGGCGGTGTTCCTCGCCGGACCCGGGTCTGCCTACGTCACCGGGCAGTCCATCGCAGTGGACGGCGGGTTCTCCGTCCACTGACCTCGAGCGACGCCGACGGCACGGTGCTGCACGGCAGTACGGTCAGGACATGGCAGTCATCGAGCAGGCAACGCTCCGCCCCTCCAAGGCCGAGGCGCTCGCCGCCTGGCTCCCCGACCAGGCGTGGAGCGGCGTCGTCGCGGGAGCGCCGCTCGAGGTCGTCGGGCAGTTCCGGTTCGACGACCCCGCTGGCGAGGTCGGCGTCGAGGTGCTCCTCGTCCGCACCGACGACGGCCGGGTCCTGCAGGCGCCACTGACCTACCGGGACGCACCACTGCCGGGTGCCGACGCGTTCCTGGTCACCGAGATGGACCACTCCGTGCTGGGCCGACGGTGGGTGTACGACGCGGTGGGTGATCCCGTCCACGCCGACGTCCTGCGCCGGGCGATCGTCACCGGTGGGCACGAAGCCTCGCTCGAGTTGGCCAACGGTGCCGGACAGCGGCCGAAGGACGCCTGGGCCAGCGGCAGCGGTTCCGCGCCGGACTCCCCTACAGTCACCTCGGTGCACGCGACGACGACGGGTGCGGTGACGTCGATCGCGACCGACCACGGCACGATCGTCATCGCTCGGGTCGTCGGTACGGCCCTGCCCGAGGGCGAGACGCTGACCGGGACGTGGACGGACGGCTCCGAGGTGCTCGCCGTGCTGCTGCCCGAACGCGCCTGAGGTACTGGCAGGGCCTGCCTGTGCCGGGGACCGGCTGGCAGGATCGACGGCGTGAAGACACTGGAGTTGCCACAGACAGACCTCACCGCCTCCGACGTCGTCGTCGGACTGATGCGGATCAACGACATGAGCGATGAGGACATCCGTTCGCTCTACAGCGCCTCGCGCGATGCGGGCGTGAACATGTTCGACCACGCCGCGGTCTACGGCGAGTGGCACGGCTGCGAGGAGCGGTTCGGCGCCGCCGTCACGCTGACGCCCGCGGAACGCGCCGAGATCGTGCTGCAGACCAAGGTCGGCATCCGGCCGACGCCGAAGGGCGCGTACTTCGACTTCTCGTACGAGCACATCCTCGAGTCCGTGCACGAGTCGCTCGAGGCACTGCAGACCGAGTACGTCGACGTCCTGCTGCTGCACCGCCCCGACGCCCTGGTCGAGCCGGAAGAGGTCGCGAAGGCATTCGACGAGCTGCACGCCGCCGGCAAGGTGCACCACTTCGGCGTCTCGAACCACACCCCCGGCCAGGTCGACCTGCTCAAGAAGCACGTCCGCCAGCCGCTCGCGTTCAACCAGGTGCAGCTGAGCATCACCCACGCCAACGTCATCTCGCAGGGCCTGACCGCGAACATGGGCGGCCTCGAGCAGTCGGTGGACCGCGACAACGACATCCTCAACTACTCGCGCATCAACGACATCACGCTGCAGGCCTGGTCGCCGTTCCAGAAGGGCTTCTTCGACGGCGTCTTCCTGGGCGACCGTGAGCAGTACGCCGAGCTGAACGACGTGCTCGAGGAGGTCGCCGCCGCACACGGTGTCACCCCGACCGGCATCGCGGTCGCGTGGATCACCCGCCACCCCGCGCACTTCCAGGTCGTCCTCGGCACCACCAACCCGCAGCGCGTGCGGGACTCGGCAGCCGGCTCGGACGTCGAGCTGTCGCGCGAGGAGTGGTACCGGATCTTCACCGCGGCCGGACACACCGTTCCCTGAACCGGGACCGCCCCGCCGGGTCGGGCAGGGTGGGGTCGTGCTCCACGACCTCGCCCTGCCCGTCCGCCTGACCACACGCTCCGGCGAACTGACGCTGCGGAACGCCACGGAAGCGGACCTCGACGCACTCATGGCGCTGTTGTCCGACGACCCGATCAGCGCCGCGCGCGGTGACGTCGCCGCATCGGAGGACCGCCCCCAGTACGCCGAGGCACTCCGGTCGATCGCGGACGACCCGGCGAACGCGCTGCTCGTCGCCGAGGACGCCGACGGACGGCTCGTCGGGACGCTGCAACTCACCCGGATCCCCGGGATGGCTCGTCGTGGTGCCACCCGACTGCTCGTCGAGGCGGTGCGGGTCAGCCGTGCTCGGCGCTCCGGCGGCATCGGGACCGCGCTGATGCGCTGGGTGACCGACGTGGCGGCACCGGCCCTCGGGACCCCGCTCGTGCAGCTCACGTCCGACGCTGCACGGACCGATGCGCACCGGTTCTACGAGCGCCTCGGCTTCACCGGCTCGCACGTCGGGTTCAATTACCGGGTCTCCGACCCTTCCGCCATCCCGCCTGATATGTCACACTGAGACCAGTCGCCCCATCGAGGTGGGTGCGGAAGTGATCCCCGGGAGCTCCTGCGGTATAGCGGGGCCCGGGGATTCGCGCGTTCACCGACGGTGTTCGTGGACGCTCAGCACATGGCCCAGCTGCTCGAGGTAGGCCGTTTCCCCTCGCCGAGCCAGCGCGACCACGCCGCAGACCGCATCCGCCGCCCAGAGAAGTGGCTCACGGCCACCCGGCAGGTGCTCGAACACCAACCCGTGAACCAACTTGCGTGACCGCAGGGCGTCGAGGTGCGCGCGATCGTTCCGGTCCGAGGGCCCGCGAGATTCGAGGACGACTCGGTCGACACCGCCCGCGCGGAGTTCGAGGATCAAGTGCTCAAGAGCAAGACGGCGACGACGCTCGCTCCGGACGGATCGGTCAGTCACGCTCACGACCCCGATGGCTTCGAACGGATGGTCGCACAGCATCCCGACGATCCCGGTGCGGTGCCGGGCGTCACTCTCGGACCAGTGCAGCTTCCGCGCCGAACGTGGCTTGATGGCGCAGAGCGAGTCCCGGAACCGCTCAGCATCGCTGTCGGCAACTGTCACCGCCCCCAGGATGTACGCGCCGGGGTCACGTTCGTCTCCAGGCTCGGACTCGTCCACGTAGGCCGTCGGTACCATTCCGGAATACTACCGGTGGGATGGGACCGCGCGGCTGATACAGCCGGCGCGCGCTAGTCGTCGGAGTCGGCGCCAGCAGCCCTCGGCGTCGGCACGTTCACGTCGACCGGGGACACCCCGGCGGGATCGGCGGACGCACCACCCACGACGTCGAACGAAATCCCCAGCATCGCCGGGTCCTCGTCGAGTTCGAGCCCGTCCTGACGGACCTGGTCCTCCGGGATTGCACGGCCACCGGACGGGTCCCACGAGTTCGCGATCGACATGCGCACGAGCATGCCCGAGCCGCTTGGCAATCGCCCAAGAAACCCCGGAGGACCCCCGGAACGGTCAGAGGTCGTCCGGGTGGAGCCGCTCACCGGCGTGCGGACGTCGGAACACCGGGCCGCCGCCGGCCTCGTCCTCGTCGTGATGACTGACGGGCGAGACGCTCGGGTCGGCGGAGTCGTCGCCGACGTCGGCGCCGCGGTCCTCCTCCATCTCGAGCTCGGACTCGTCACTGCCGTCCACGGGGATGGACCGGCCCTGCTGTTCGGGATCGAACGGTGCGCTCATCGACATGGGGCGAGCATGCTCCCGCTCGGTGAACGCCGGGTCAACGCTGTCCGTCGGCCGCGATGAGCTCGAGCTGCGTCAGCGTCAGGTCGGTGCCGGCGGTGAACGTGAACGACGAACCGCCGCCGAGGATCCGGAACACCCGGGTCTGGCCGGCCCACGAGAACTCGGCGCCGTCGACCGCCGTGACGGCGTCGTCGAGGCCGACCTGCCACGAGTAGGACCCCGGCGATGCCACCGTCACGGTGTACAACGAGGCGGCGGGGCACGACACGTCGAAGGACACGGACTCCCCCGCGGCGAGCGCCGTGACGGTGCGGCCGGTGTCGTCGGTGAGCGCCGACGCGCCGACGGGCAGGACGTCCACCGGAGCGTCCCGGTAGCCGTGCACGTCGGAGGCGGAGACGGGGCGGGTGTCCGACGCCCATCCCTGCGGTTCGTCGGACAGCGTGAACTCGATCCGCGACGCGGCCACGACCACGCTGTGCGGGATGGTGACCGAGGTCCAGGGCGAGCCGTCGACCGTCACCGACGCCACGTACGAACCTGCGGAGCCCGCGGCGATCTCGATGACCGTGGCCGCGCCTCTCCCCACCGGCACGGCCTGCCCGCCGCTGGCGCGTCGGTCAGGAACCGGCGGCGTGGGCCCAGGCTGTCGCAGCACCGTCCTGCGGACCGACGGCGGCACGAGTACGTAGGTGCCGGTCGACGGCGCCAGCGGGTACAGGCCGATGGTCGCGAAGACGTACCAGGCGCTCATCTCACCGTTGTCCTCGTCACCCGGGTAGCCCTGGCCGAGGTCGGACCCGACGAACAGCCGCTCGAGCGACTCGCGGACGATGCGGTGCGCGTCATCGTGGCGCCCGGTGAACATCGGGAAGAAGGGGATGTGGTGCGCCGGCTGGTTCGACAGCCCGAGCATGCCCATCCGGACGTCGCGGGCCTCGGTCATCTCGTGGATCGGGAACCCGTACGAGCCGGACCGCGCCAGCGCGCCGGTCTCGGGGGTCGCGAAGAACGCGTCGAGAGCGGCGTCGAAGCGCTCCGGCCCGCCGTGCAGGTCGACGACGCCGGCGCCGTCGTGCGGCGCCGTGAACGCGGTACCCCACGCGTTCGTCTCCGTGTAGTCGTCGCCCCAGTCGCGCGGGTCGAACTCGGTGCCGACCCGCCACGAGCCGTCCGGGTCGCGGCCGATGAAGAACCCGCGCTCGGAGTCGAACACGTGCCGGTACTGCAGGGACCGGCGGGCGAACCACTCGGCCTCGGCCTCGTAGCGGGACAGGTCGGCGGGCGTCCGCGCCCGTGACGCGAGCAGGCCCGCCATGACGGCCAGACCCCAGTCGTTGATGGCCGCGTCCAGGGTCCACGACATCCCTTCGTGGGTCGCCGTGTCGACGTGGCCGCGGAAGGCGCCCGGGAGGCTCCCCTTGCGTCCGACGCGCTCGTCACGCGGTGGGACGGTCGCGTTCCGCACCGCGCTCCGGTACGCCTCGGCCAGGTCGAAGCCGCGCACGCCCTTCACCGCGAGGTCGGCGAAGACGGTGTCGCTCGTGGTGCCGGTCATGCAGTCCTCGGCGCCGGGGGCACTCCAGCGGGGCGTCCACCCGCCGTCGTGGTGGTGCTCGACGAAGCCCTGCGCGAGCTCGCCAGCGGTCTCGGGGGTCAGGAGTCCGAGGAGCGGCCAGGCCGTGCGGTAGGTGTCCCAGAAGCCGTTCGTGGTGGTGAACGGGCCCTCGACGACCTCCGGCCCGGGCTCGTCGCGGATCGGTTTCGCCAGCACGTCGCCGTACGGGGAGCGATGCCGCGGGGTGCCGGTCAGGGCGGTCTCCCCGGCGCGGTTCGGGTAGAGGAACAGCCGGTACAGCCCGGAGTACAGGCTCGTCAGCTGGTCGGGGGTCGCGCCGTCGAAGGACAGCGTCGCGAGCTTCTCGGTCCACAGCGCCTCGGCACGGGACCCCATGGCGTCGAACGAGCCGGCGTCGTCGAGGTTCGCGCGGGCGTCCTCGATCGAGACGGTCGAGATGCCGAGCAGGACGTCGACCGGGCCGCCGGTGCCCCCGGGTTCCCCCAGGGACAGCCAGCCGCGCAGCTCGTGCTCGCCGATCGTCGTGTGGTCGGCTGTGACCCCAGCGACCCGCAGGTGCACGTGGTGCGGCGGGGTGCCGGGGCGGTCGTCCAGGAGCGCCTCGACCACGGCAGTGCCATCGGTGATCGTCACGGAGACGTCGGACACCCGGCCGTGGTGGTCGAGCACGACGCTGCGGGTGCCGGTGAACCGGAACCCGAGGGCGAACTCCCCCGCGGTCAGCTCGGCCGTCACACCGTGCTCGAGGGCGACCCGGTAGCCGTGCGGGCCGTCCTGCTCGTCCTCGTGGTCGAACCCGAGCGCGCGGGCGGACCGGTCGAGATCGGGGGTGTCGAGTGGCGAGGGCATCACCTGGAACACCCCGCGGTCGCCCATCCACGGCGACGGGATGTGACTCGTCGCGAAGGCCTGGATCGCCGGGCGGAGCCGCCCCTGGTCGTCGAGCCGGTCGTGCTCCTGGTACGCGTACGGCCAGCGGTTGCTCGAGGCGTCCGTCATCGGCAGGCCGAACACCCCGCCGTGCGGGACGCCGACCAGCGGGGCGTTGTTGCCGCGGGAGAACCGGGAGGACGCCTGGGTGCCACGGGTCGTCCGGACGTGGCCGAGCGGGGTCGTCGGGGTCGGACGGGCGGGACCGATCCGGACGGCGTCGAGCCAGCCGCGCAGTGCGGGACGCTCGCCGTCGGTCGCCGCAGCCGGTGCGTCGGAGCCGAGCCGGGCCTCCAGGCGGTCGATGACCAGCCCCGCGAACGGCGTGAGGTCGACCGCGCGGCGGTTCCACTGGTCCACCCACTGCTTGCGGGCCGCGTCCTGCGCGTCCGGGGTGACCGCGTCGCCGTACTGGTCGCGGACCGCGGCGTGGTCACGCAGCCGCGAGCCGTCGGTGAAGACGACGTCGACGGCGAAGGCCGTGGCGTCCCAGAAGTGCGGCAGGTCTGCTTCGGTCGGTTCCGACGCCCCGTCGGGCAGGGTCCGTTCGGGGAACCAGACCCAGGAGAGCTCGTCGCCGATGGCGATGGTGCGTCCGGTGAAACCGGGGACGATCGCCTCGGCCACGGACGCTCCCGCTGGTCGCTCGACGAACCAGGCCTCTGCCGAACCGAAGCCGACACCGTTCCGAGCGGCCACGGCCGTCGTCGGGCCACCGCTCCGTTGCAGTTCTCGCACGGAACGAGCCTATTTGCTCCAGGGACTGGACGAAAACCCCGGCGTGTCAGTCCTTGTTCTGCCCGGGAGCGCTGCCGGACTTGCCGGGGGCGGTGTCCGACGTGGTGTCGACCGCGCCGGTGTCGGCCGCGCCCGTGCCGTCCTGCGGCTCCTGCACCGGGTTCGATGCCGGGGTGCTCGGCTCCGGGCCGACGGGCGGGTCCTGCGTGGGCTGCTCCGGCTCGGTCGGTTCGCTCGGCTGCTCGCTCGGTTCCTCGGCGGGCTGCGACGGCTGCTGCTCCTGCGAGGGCTGCTGCTCGGCGGGTTCGCTCGGCTGCTGTTCCTCGCCCGGGTCCTCGGACGGCTGCTGCTCGGTCGGCGCGGTCGACGTGGTGTCCGTCGGGGCCGGGGTGCCGTCGTCGTCGCCGTTCAGGGCGAACACCGCGACCCCGATGCCGATGAGCACCAGGACGATCACGATGATCGCGGCGATGAGCGGTCCGCGCTTCTTCTTCTCCGGCTGGTCGTCCGGCCGGTCGGCCCGGACCGGCCGGGGCGTGACCGGCGGCGGGGTCGGCCCGCTCGGGCCCGATGCGCCGCGGCCGTTCGCCTGGGCGCCGAGGACGGTCGTCGAGACGTCGTCGGCGGCGTTCGGACGCTGGGTGTCGAGGACGCGGGTGGCGTCGTCCCCCGGACCCGCGCCGCCGTTCGGCAGTTCGCTCGCCGGCATCGCCTGCGTCCGGTCGTCGGCGTTCGCCGCTGCGGCGGCGCCGGCGCCGACCGCGGCACCAGCCGCACCGGCGGCCGCAGACGTCACCGCACCGGGCGTGCCGGGCAGCAGCTGCGTGGCGTTCGTCGGCTCGTCGCGGCCCAGCGCACGCAGGCGCTCGGCGGCCTCGGCAGCCGTCGGTCGCTCCGCCGGGTCCTGCGCGGTCATCACGTGCAGCAGGGTGCGCCAGGCCGTGGGCAGCTGCCGGTCGATCTCGGGCGAACGGGTGAGCCGGGCGGTGGCCGACTCGACCGCGCTGCCCGGGAACGGCTGGCGGCCGGTCATGCACTCGAGCAGCACGAGCCCGAGTGAGTAGACGTCGGCCTTGCCGGTGATCTCCTTCGCCAGGACCTGCTCCGGGGCAAGGTACGCGGCCGTCCCCATCACGGTCCCCGTCCCCGTCACGCGTGAGGCGTCACGGAGCAGGGCGATCCCGAAGTCGGCGAGCTTGACGTGCCGGCCGTCGCTCTCGAGCAGGACGTTCGCGGGCTTCACGTCACGGTGGACGATCCCCTGCGCGTGCACGGCGGCCAGGCCGTCGGCGACCTGGGCACCCAGGCGGGCAGCGGTCGCGGGGTCGAGCGGACCCTCGCGCAGACGGGTCGCCAGGTCACTGCCCGGCACGAGTTCCATGACGAGGTACGAGTCGCCGTCGACGTCGTCGAGAGCGGCGTCGTAGAGCGTGACGAGCTCGGGGGCGCGCAGCGTCGCGAGCGTCTGGATCTCCGCCTCGGCGCGGGCGCGCTCACCGCGGTCGACGGGGCCGATGCGGAACACCTTGACCGCGACCTCGCGACCGAGTTGCTCGTCGACCGCCCGGTACACGGACGCCATGCCACCGTGTCCGAGCGTGCCCGTGACGCGGTACCTGCCGCCGAAGACCCGTTCTTCCATGCCCGGCAACCTACCGGTCGCGGCTGACGGCGCTCTGCCGTTCGGGGGGGGCGGGCCCGGGCGGCGGGGGGCTTTGCGACTTCGTGAGCAGAAGATGTCGGGTGCGGGCGAGCAACCGACGTCTTCTGCTCACGAAGTGATGCGGTCGACGTCCGGCGCGGGCTCGGCACCGTGGTGGAGCGCCGTCAGGTACAACCGGTGTGCCGTGATCACGAGGGCGAGCCAGGCGAGTCCGAGCGCCCACGCCGCCAGCACGTCGGTCAGCCAGTGGTGCCCGAGGAACACCCGCGACGCCCCCACCGACAGCACGAACAGGGTGCCGACGACGATCGTCCACACCCGGGTGACGACGCGCGACTGCCGCAGGAGCAGGAGGTACACGATCGTGCCCACGATCACCGTGGAGTTGAGCGTGTGGCCCGACGGGAACGACGGCGACGTCTCGTACGGCGGCACCGCGTCGGACAGCGGCGGACGGGCGCGACCGATCAGGTCCTTGCCCGCGATCGTCATGAGCAACGAACCACCGCTCGCGGCGACCAGGAGCACCAGTGGCGTCCACGCACGGCGCTGGATCGTGAAGCCGACCAGGAACCCGAGCGCGACGATCGGCATCCCGATCGTGCCGGCGATGTCGGTCCACCAGGTGACGAGCGTGTCCGCCGTGGGTGATCGGAGTGTGAGCGCCCAGTCGAGGACGGGTCGGTCGAGCACCGCGACGTCGTCGGCTTCCCGCACGGCGTCGTAGACCTCGGAGGCGATCCACGTCGCGAGGACGGCGATGCCCAGGCCCACGGCGAGGGTCAGCAGCAGGACGGGCATGGCGCCGAAGCGCTTGCCGAGCGCGGTCCACGCACCGGCGACGCTGCGGCCAGCACGGGAGCGCCAACGGGTCAGGTCGACTTCGCCGACGGTGCGGTCGGCGGCGTCCCCGCGTTCGGTGTGCATCCGTCCACCCTGCCCGAAGCCGCCGGGAGCCGTCCCGGCCGCCTCAGTCCTTCGCCTCCGAGTACGCCCCCACCACCCCGACCGACAGCGGGAACGTCACCGGGAAGTCCTGGAACAACAGCCGTCCGGCATCGACGGCGGCCTCCTCGATCTGCTGCGCCACCCACTCCGCGTGCTCCGCCGGGGCGTGCACCACGATCTCGTCGTGCACGAAGAACACCAGGTGCGGCCCGTCCGTCACGGCGCCGGGGAACCGCGCGAGCAACCGCGAGCGCAGGGAGCCCATCCACGCGAGTGCCCACTCGGCCGCGGTCCCCTGCACCATGAAGTTCCGGGTGAACCGCCCCCAGCTCCGGGCCCGGGACTCGACCGCACGCTGCATCGCCGGGGTCCCCTCGACCGTGTACGCCTGGTTCCGGGCCTCGAACCACGAGTCCTCGGGCACCGGTGACGTCCGACCGAGCAGCGTCGTCACCGGCTCGCCGCGCTCCCCCGCACGCGCGGCTCGCTCCACCATGTCGAGCGCCTGCGGGAACGCCCGGACCAGACGTGGCACGAGTCGGCCGCCCTCGCCCTGGGTCGCGCCGTACATCGCGCCGAGCATCGCCACCTTGGCCTGCTGCCGGGTCTCGACCGCACCCGAGGCCACCACGCCGTCGTACAGGTCGCGCCCGTCGCCGGCCGCGGCCATCGCCCGGTCGCCGGACATCGCGGCGAGCACCCGGGGCTCCAGCTGCGCTGCGTCCGCCACGACGAGCTTCCACCCGGGATCGGCGATGACGGCCCCGCGGATGCCCTTCGGCAGCTGCATCGCTCCCCCGCCGTCGGCCGCCCAACGGCCGGTGACGACACCGCCGACGACGTACTTCGGGTGGAACCGTCCGTCGCGGATCCAGTCGTCGAGCCAGGTCCAGCCGTTGGCGGTGAGCAGTCGCGCCAGGCGCTTGTACTCGAGCAGCGGCTCGATGACGGGGTGCTCGATCTCCTGCAGCTCCCACTTCCGCGTGCTCGTGACCATCAGGCCGGCCCGGCGCAGCGACTTCAGGACGTCGGCGGGTGAGTCCGGGTTGAGACCGGGGTCGTCGAGGCGCTCGCGCACGACGGCGGCGATCTCCTCGAGGCGTCGCGGCCGCACCCCGTAGGGCACGCGCGGCCCGAGGGCGTCCTCGAGCAGCCGTTCGTGCACGTCGGCACGCCACGGCAGCCCGGCGTGCAGCATCTCGGCCGCCACGAGCGCACCGGCCGACTCCGCGGTGAGCAGCAGGCGGAGCGCACCGGGAGCGCTCGACCCCGCCACCGCAGAGAGCTGCGCCCGGAACTCCGCCACCGGGTCGACCTCGTCGTCGGGCGCGGCGGCGGTGAACAGGGCGTCGTCGAAGAGCTGGGCCTGCGTCGGCCGGACCACGCGAGCTTCCGCGACCGGGGCGTCCAGGGCGTCGGCCGGCGCGGCCGCGAGCGCGGATCCCCGCGCCGCCAGCGCGGCCCGCAGGACACGACGGCCGAGGCGCAGGTCGACGCAGCGTCCGACTCGCCCGCCAGCGGCAAGCACGGCCGGGTACCAGCGGGCGGTGTCGTCCCACACCCAGCGCACGCCCGGTGCGTCGTGGGCCGCGACGAAGGCCGGGAGGCTCGGTTCGTCCAGGCGGATCGGCTCACCTCCGGCGGTCCCCGCGTCGGTCAGGGGCGTCGCGAGGACGCCGCCGTCGACGCGGCGGAGGACGAGGTGCACGACACGATCATGCCGTGCCCCACCGACCCCGGTGCACCAGGGCCGGAACGGGTGTCACTCGCCGGGTCGGACCGCCGCGGTGTCGGCGACGTCGATGCGGACGTCGCCGTCCTCGGCACGGGAGACCTCGACCCGCGGGTCGGCGTCGTGCTCGTCGGATCCGGACATGCGGCGGAACGTGTCCTGTCGGCGTTCCTCGAACGTCATGTCGACGCCGTCGTCGAGGTGGTCGTGGTCGGGCTTCGTCATGCCGTGCACGGTACGCGGCCGCAGCTGCGGACGGTCACGCGACGGGTGCCGTGCCGGTCCGCTCGGTCCAGTGCCCACCGCTCGCCCACCGGTCGAGCACCGCCGCGCGCAACCGACCGGACGGCGCCGCGGACCGTGCGGTCGCCAGCGGCACCCCGAAGACGAACTTCGCGACACTGGCGTCCCCCTCGGTCGCATCGTGCTCCCCCGGCGGGACGAGACGGAAGCGCCGGGCGAAGCGCACGAGGTTGCCATCGGGGCCGAGCGCGGCCGGCAGGCCCGGATCGAGCATCCAGGAGCGGCACTGCCACCGGTCCGCAGCGAGCTGCGGTGCGAGGCCGCGCAGGACCTCGGGTGCGCGGGCGAACGAGCGGTCGCAGGCCACCGGGTCGAGCGGCCCGGTCTCCGGGACGTGCACGCCCCAGGCCGGCGTGCCGTCCGCCAGGTGGTCGCCGAGTTCGAACTGGAGGCGTCCCACGGCCACCACACGCCCGGTCACCACGGCGACGAGCCACTCCACCCCGGTGCCGTGCAGCCCGTAGCGCGCGAGCTTGCGGTCGACGTCGGCGACGGATGCCTCGGCGAGCGCGCGCGGGAGCCCCCGCTCCGCGAGGGCGTCGGCGGTGTCCGGCACCGCGGCGCGGAGCGCCGCCACCAGCCGCGCGTCCCGCTCCGCGGACCCGGCGTCGGCGACGGTGGCGGCCAGTGCGGCCGCCACCGTCGCGGAGTCGTCCGGTGACCCCACGGCGGCGGCGAGGACCGCGACGGACGCGGGACGGGCCTCCGGGCCGGGGGTCACGGTGGTCACTTCAGACCGGACGACGCGAGCCCGTCCATCACCCGACGCTGCAGCACGACGAACATGATGAGCACCGGCGCCATCGCCATCAGGCTGGCGGCCATCAGCACCGGGTAGTCGATCGTGCGGTCGCTCGACAGCGTCGCGAGGCCGGCGGCGAGCGGCATGTCCTCGGCGCGGGTGGAGACCACGAGCGGCCAGAGCAGCTCGTTCCACGACCACAGCACGGTCGTGATCGCGAGCACGCTGATCGAGGGACGGGCCAGGGGCAGCATGATCCGCCAGAACGTCTGGAACGGGTTCGCGCCGTCCATCCGCGCTGCCTCTTCCAGCTCGGGCGGCATGTTCAGGAACGCGGTCCGCATCAGGAACGTGCCGAAGGCGCTGAACAGCCCGGGTGCGACGATCCCCATCAGGGTGTCGAGCCAGCCGAGCCCCTGCACGATCTGGTACTGCGAGATCAGGTAGACCTGCGAGGGCACGAGCAGGATCGACAGCACGATCGCGAGCAGTGCCGCCCGGCCGCGGAACCGCATCCGGGCGAAGGCGTACCCGGCGAGCGTGCACAGGACGATCTGCGCGATCGTGCGGATGATCGTGACGTACACCGACGTGCCGAGCTGGCTGAGGAACGGCAGGCGTTCGAACACCTGCGCGTAGTTCTGCCACTGCAGCTCCCCCGGCCAGAAGACCGGCGTGACGGACTGCACCTGCGCGTTCGTCGACAGCGACATGATGATCTGCCACAGGAACGGGAAGGCCATCGCGAACCCGCCGATGCCGAGCACGACGTGGATCCACCAGTGGCTGCCGCCGCGACGGCCGGGCCGGCGTGCGGCCCGAGGCGGTGTGACGGTGGCGGTCATCCCTGCACCCACTTCCGTTGGACGCGGAACTGCACGAGCGTGACGATGCCGATGAGCAGGAAGATCACCATCGCGATCGCGGCCGCGAAGCCCTTGTCGTTGTCGATGAACCCGGCGCTGTAGAAGTAGAAGACGAGCGACATCGTCTTCGGGATCACCGGATTGGTGCTGCCGAGGATCGCGTACAGCAGGTCGAACAGCTGGAAGCTCGAGATCGTCGTGACGATCACCACGAAGAAGATGCTCGGGCTGAGCAACGGCACGGTCACCGACCGGAACTGCCGCCACCGGCTCGCGCCGTCGAGCTCCGCGGCCTCGTAGAGCTCCGGCGGGATGTCCTTGAGCCCGGCGCCGAGGATGATCATCGAGAACCCGAGGGACGACCAGAGGCCGACCAGGCTCACCGCGATCAGCGCGAAGCCGGGGGTCGAGATCCAGTACGGGCCGTCGATGCCGAAGTTGCCGAGGAACCAGTTCACGATGCCGTAGTCGCCGTTGTACATGATGCGCCAGACCAGGGCGATCGCCGCGGGCATGGCAACGTACGGCAGGAAGAAGAGCACCCGGTAGAACTGGGCGAACCGCAGCCCCGGGGTGTTCAGCAGACTGGCGAGCCACACCGCGATCGGGATCCCGGCGAGGACGATCACGGTGTAGATCACCGTGTTGAGCAGCGACTGGTACAGCTGCGGGTCACCGACGAGCCGGACGTAGTTGGCGACGCCGGTGAACGTGGCGCCCCCGAAGACGCCCCAGCTGGTGAACGAGTACCAGAACGTCTGGATGATCGGCCAGATGTAGAAGGTGCCGACGCCGACGAGCAACGGGAGCACGAAGAGCCACGGCCACCAGCCGTCGGTCCGTCGTGGCGCTCGGCCGCCGTCGGCGCGCGGCGCGGGGGCGCCCCGCCCGGACGAACGTGTCGTCCGGGCGGGGGTGGCTGCGGCCGGGGGCCGCTCGGTGTTGATCGTCACGCGCGGGTCCTACTTTTCCTTGGCGAGGGCGGCGTCCATCTTCTGTGCGAGGTCCTCTGCCACCTGGTCGACGGGCTTCGACCCGTCGAAGGCGCTCGGCAGCAGGGTGGTCTCGAGGGTGTTCCAGGCGGCGGTGTTCTTCGACACCGGCAGCGGCTTCGCGTAGTCCACCGCGTCGAGGAACACCTGCAGGTCGGCGTCGGGCATCGTCTTCGTGAAGGCGCTCTGCGTGCCCTCGTACGCCGGGATGACCGCGCCCATGTCGCCCTGCTGCTGCTGGGCCGTCTCGCCAGCGAGGTAGACCTGCAGCGCCTGGGCGGCGGCCTTGTCCTTGCTCGCCTCGGACACGACGTTCGAGACGCCGTGGATGACGGTCGCCTGCTCCTTGCCCTTCGGCAGCGGGTAGGCGACGACGTCCTTCTCCATCTCGGTGCCGGTCAGTGCGGAGCGGAACCAGCTGCCGCCCTGGTACATCGCGAGCTTGCCCGAGGTGAACCACTGGTCGGCCGTGGTGTCGGTGAGCTGCTTGATCGAGGGCGATGCCCCCGAGTCGATCAGGTCGGTCCAGAACTGCAGGCCGTCCTCGGAGGCCTTCGTGGCGTACTCGGACTCGGTGCCGTCGGCGTTCACGACCGAGCCCCCGGCCTGCAGGATGGTGTTGTAGTACGTCGTCTGGCCGTCCATGCCGCCGGCTGCCCCGTAGGCACCCTTCGACTTGAGCTTCTCGGACAGCTCGGCGCCGGTCTGCTGGAAGTCGTCCCAGGTCCAGTCCTTGGACGGCAGGTCCATGCCGGCCTGCTCGAACAGCGACTTGTTGACCCAGACGCCGATGGTGTCGAAGTCCTTCGGCACGCCGTACTGGGTGTCGTCGTACGTGTACAGGTCGTTGAGTGCGCTCGAGTACTTCGACGCGTCGATGTCACCCGACTCGACCTCGCCGGTGATCGGCGCGAGCTTGCCGTTGGCCGCGTACAGCTGGAAGTTCGGGCCGTTCATCCAGAACAGGTCGGGCAGGGTGTTGCTCGAGCCCTGGGTCTGCAGCTTCGTCCAGTAGTTGGCGAACGGCGTGACGTCGACGCTCACCTTGATGTCCGGGTACTCCTCGTTGAAGCCCTTCAGGTTGGCCTTGATGGCCTTGACCTGGTTCTCGTCCCAGACGGCGTAGGTCAGGGACGCCTTGGTGTCCTTCGGCGCGGCCTCGTAGTCGCCGCCGGAGCCGGACGCGCCGGACGACGAGGAGCAGCCGGCCAGGAGCGCTGCCGCGCCGAGTGCGGCGACGGCGCCGAGGAGGACGCGGCGCACGCCGGTTCCTCGGGTGGGGATGTGTGCGGTCATCGGGGTGTCCTTTCGCACGGCCGTCAGGAGCCGACGGTCTGGGCGGGATGCGGGGTGGAGGGGGTGGAGTGCGGGGCGTTCGACGTGAAGTGCGCGATGGTCTCGGCCGGCAGGGGCGGGACGTCGATGGGGACGGACCCGTTGCGGAGCGAGCGCGTGGCCAGCGCGCCGGCGGCGACCGCGGCACGGGCCGCGATCGGGGAGAGCTCCGACGGTTCGCCGAACGCGACGGACCGCAGGAACTCGGTCATGGTGAGCAGGTCGGCATCGGCATGCCCGTCCTCGACGCCGTCGATCGGGTACTCGCGGTCCCCCGTGGTGTCCCAGCCGCGGCGGTGCGTCCAGACCTTCACGACGCCCCCACCGGTGTCGCCGATGTTCTCGAGGCGTCCCTCGGTACCGATGACGGTGTAGTTCCGCCAGTAGTCCGGGGTGAAGTGGCACTGCTCGTAGCTGGCCTGCACCCCGTTGTCGAGCGTCATCATCACCATCGAGACGTCCTCGACGTCGACGACGGGGTTCAGCCCGGTCTGGGCGAGCGGCGGCCAGTTGTCGTGGGAGAACCAGTCCCCCATGAGCTCGCCGCTGCGGTCGCGCCGGTCGGTGACGTCGCCGTAGACCGACAGCGAACCCATCCCGACGACCCGGGCGGTGTCGCCCCCGCCGAGCGCGTGGATGACGTCGAGGTCGTGGCTCGCCTTCTGCAGGAGCAGGGAGTTCACCTTGCTGCGGTCGGCGTGCCAGTCCTTGAAGTAGTAGTCACCGCCGTTGCCGACGAAGTGCCGGCACCAGACGGCCTTGACCTGACCGATCTCGCCGCGGTCGACGATCTCGCGCATCAGGCGGACGACGGCGGCGTGCCGGAAGTTGTGCCCGACGTACAGCGGCGTCCCGGTCTCCGCCGCGGTGTTCAGGACGGCGTCGGCGTCCTCGACCGTGATGGCCAGCGGCTTCTCGAGGTAGACGGCGATGCCCGCGCGGAGCAGGTCGATCGCGATCTCGGCGTGGGTCCAGTCCGGCGTGGTGACGATGGCCGCGTCGACGTGACCGGTGAGGTCACGGTGGTGTTCCACCACCAGGGCGTCCGGGTACTCGTCGTGCCCGCGGTCCCGGCCGGCCGCGGTCACGTCCGCGACGGCCACGACCCGGGCCTGCAGCGACGGGTCGTCCGCGGTTGCCTCGGCCACGTGGCGGGCGATGGCGGACCGCTGGCCCATCCCGATCACCGCGACGCGGAGTCTTGCGTTGTCAGCGCCCATGCTCATCGCTCCCTTGCGTGAATGTGACGCCCATGATGCCGAATCGATCATGAATGCACAATAGGCGCTCACGGATCGCTCACGCATCCGTGCCGGGGAGGGTTTTACACGATCGAAACGTCCGGACCGTTCCGGGGTGGCCGCAGGGGGTGCTCAGTCGGCGACGACGAGCTCCACGCCGGCGCTGGCCAGGTCAGCAGCGAACGAGGCAGGCACCGGCTGGTCGGTGACCAGGACGTCGATGCGGTCGAGCGGGCAGATCCGGGCGAAGGTCGACCGTTCGATCTTGGTCGAGTCGGCGACCACGACGACGCGTCGTCCGACCGAGGCGAAGTGGCGGCTGACCTCGGCCTCGCCCTCGTGCATGGTGGTCGCGCCGTACTGGCCGGTGAGACCGTCGACGCCGAGCACCACGAGGTCGAGGGCGAACTCGTCGAGGGTGTCCCGGACGAGCGGCCCGACGAGCTCGTAGGACTGCCGCCGCGCCACTCCACCGGTGACCACGATCTTCACGTTGGCGCGGACGGACAGCTCGTACCCGACGTTCAGCGCGTTCGTCACGATCGTGATGCCGAACTCGCCGTCGGCGCGGATGAACCGCTCGCTCTTGCCGAGTTCACGCGCGACCTCGGTCGTGGTCGTCCCGCCGTTGAGGCCGACGGTCTCCCCCGGCTGCACCAGTCGGGCGGCCGCGCGGGCGATCGCCGTCTTCGCCTCGGCCTGCCGGGCGATCTTGTACTGCAGCGGGAGCTCGTACCCGGCCCCGAGTGCTGCCGCTCCCCCGTGCGTGCGCGTGACGAGCCGCTGGTCGGCGAGGGTCGCGAGGTCACGGCGAGCCGTCGCGGCGGAGATCCCGAGCAGCTCCCCGATCTCGGCGATCGACACGTTGCCGCGTTCGCTCACCAGTTCGAGCAGGGCGTTCAGCCGCTGTTGGGGGGTCATGACGGTCATCCTACGGCGTCACCACCGTCCCTCGGTGATCGGAAATGACGTTTTCCCCTTCCCTTGCGCACGATCGCTCGCTACGCTTCCTGATCATCGATCACCCGGATCGATCCGGACCCGGAAGGCTCCCATGACCGACACCTTCGTGAGCGCTGAACTGGCCTCGCAGCCGGAGACCTGGCGTGCAGCCGCCGCGCTCCTGCCGACCTTCGCCGACGCGCTCCCCCAGCCGGGCGAACGCGTGGCCGTGATCGGCTGCGGCACGAGCTGGTTCATCGCCATGAGCTACGCCGTCGCCCGTGAGCAGGCGGGCCTCGGTGTGACCGATGCCTTCGCCGGATCCGAGTACCCCGCATCCCGCGAGTACGACCGCGTGCTCATGATCAGCCGCTCGGGCACGACGACCGAGATCGTCGACCTGCTGCAGGCCCTGCCGTCGCAGCGGACCGTCCTGATCACGGCCGTCGCCGACAGCCCTGCCGCGGCCGTCGCCGACCAGGTGGTCGCCCTGCCCTTCGCCGACGAGCGCTCGGTCGTCCAGACCCGCTTCGCCACCACGACGCTCGCACTGCTGCGGGCGTCCATCGGTGACGACGTCGACGCGCTCGCAGCCCAGGCCGAGACCGCGCTGACGGTGCCGATCGACGACCTGCTCGACGCCGAGCAGGTCTCGTTCGTCGGTCGTGGGGCCGCAGTCGGCCTGACGTTCGAAGCCGCGCTCAAGACGCGTGAGGCCGCGCAGTTCTGGGCTGAGTCCTACCCGGCGATGGACTACCGGCACGGTCCCATCGCGATCGCCCAGCCCGGCCGGCTCGTCTGGTCGCTCGGCACGGCACCCGAGGGCCTGGCCGACGAGGTCGCCGCCACCGGCGCCCGCTTCGTCCAGCACGACCTCGACCCGATCGCCGGACTCGTCGTGGTGCACCGGTTCGCCGTCGCCCTGGCCGAGGGACGCGGGCTCGACCCGGACAACCCCCGGTCGCTCACCCGGTCGGTCATCCTCACCTGATGGGTGGCGCAGGCGCGGTGCTCGGGGTCGACGTCGGCGGCACGGGCATCAAGACCCGGCTGACGACGGCCGACGGGCTCGTCCTCGACGAGACCCGGGTACCGACGCCGCGCGACGACCCGGGCGCCGAGCGCCTCGCCGCCGTCGTCGCCGAACTGGCCGCACAGGCCACCCGACGGGCGCCGCTCGGAGCCATCGGGGTGGTGACCCCCGGCGTCGTCGACGAGACCCGCGGCACCGTGGACCTGTCCGTCAACCTCGGGTGGCGCGACGTCCCGGTGCGTGACCTCGTCCGTGCCGAGCTCCTGCGTCACGGGATCGACGTGCCGCTCGCCTTCGGCCACGACGTCCGCGCCGGCGCCCTGGCCGAGGTCCGGGCCGGTGACCCGGCGCTCTCGCGGGGTTCGGTCTCGTTCGTGCCGGTCGGCACCGGGCTCGCGAGCGCCCTGGTGGTCGACGGCGTCGTCGTGTCCGGCGGTGGTTGGGCAGGGGAGATCGGGCAGGTCCGCATCCAGACCGGTCCGCACGCGGGCCACCGCGTCGAGGAGATCGCGTCCGCCGGGGGAGTCGCGCGTCGTTCCGGCGCTCCGTCCGCACACGCCGCCATGCTCCTGGTCCGCCAGGGCGACCCCGCCGCCCGTGCGGTCTGGGACGACTGCGTCGCGGTCCTGGCCGATGCGCTCGCCTGGACCACCGCGGTCGCCGGGAACCACACGATCATCGTCGGCGGGGGACTCGCTGAGTCGGGCCCGCTGCTGCTCGACCCGCTGCGCGCTGCCGTCACGGAGCGTCTGCAGGGCGTCCGTGTCCCCGTCATCGTCGCCGCCCGGCACGGCGACGCAGCCGGCGCCATCGGTGCGGGGATCCTCGCACGCGCGATGACCGAGACCGAGACCGGGGTCCTGCTGTGACCACCCTCGTCCGAGCCCAACGCATCGTCACGGCCCAGGCGGACCTGCACGACGGCTGGCTCGTCATCGGTGACGACGACACCGTTCTGGCGACCGGCACCGGGTCCCCGATGCGCACGGACATCGCCGTCACCGTCGACGGCGCAGTCGTGCCCGGGTTCGTCGACCTGCACGCCCACGGCGCGCTCGGGCACGACTTCGCCGGGTGCTCCGCCGAGGATGCCCGTGCCGCAGCCGGGCACCACCGGTCGCGGGGCACGACCACCCTGGTCGGGTCCATCGCCACGGGAGAGCGCACGGACACCGTGGCGGCCCTCAGCCGGCTCCAGCCGCTCGTCGCGGACGGCACGCTCGCCGGGCTGCACCTGGAGGGGCCGTGGCTCGCGCCCGCTCGTCGCGGGGCGCACCGCGTCGACCTGCTGCACGCCCCGGACCCCGCCGAGGTCGACGCCTACTGCGACGCCGCGGGTGGCGCCCTGCGGATCGTCACGCTCGCGCCGGAGCTTCCGGGTGCACTCGACGCCGTCGCCCGCTTCGTCGAAGCCGGGGTCGTCGTCGCCATCGGCCACACCGCCGCCACCGCCGAGCAGACCCGCCGCGCGGTCGACGCCGGTGCCTCGCTCGTCACCCACCTGTTCAACGGGATGCCACCGCTGCACCACCGCGCGCCCGGGCCGGTCGGGGTCGCGCTCACCGACGACCGCGTGCTGCTCGAGTGCATCGTCGACGGCCACCACCTCGACCCCGTGACGGTCACGCTCGTGCAGCGCAGTGCTCCGGGCCGGATGGTCCTGGTCTCCGACGCCATGGCGGCGACGGGCTGCCCCGACGGGGCTTACACGGTGGCCGGATCGGCGGTGACCGTCCGCGACGGGCTCGCCGTGCTCGCCGACGGTTCGTCGCTGGCGGGCAGCACGATCACGGTCGCCGACGCCGTCCGCCGCCTGCTCGACGCGGGGACCGACCTGCCCGAGGTCGTCGCGGCGTCCGCGGCGCGCGCGGCACGGCTGCTCGGGGCACCGGCACCGCTCAGCGTGGGCGCCCCCGCCGACCTGGTCGTGCTCGACCCGGAGCGCGGCAGCGTCCGAGCCCTGCCGACGGCGGTCGCCGCATGATCCTCGTCGTCACCCCGAACCCGGCCGTCGACGTGACCTACCGCGTCGCCGAACAGAGCATCGGCGAGACCCAGCGCGTGCTCGAGGTCCAGCGGCGCCCGGGCGGCAAGGGCCTGAACGTCGGACGGGTCCTCGCCGCCACCGGTGTCCCGACCCACGCCGTGGTGCCCCTCGGCGGCGACGGCGGGCACTGGATCGCCCACGCCCTCGACGACCTCGGACTCGCCCACACCGACGTCGCTGTCCAAGGCGAGACCCGCACGACCGTGACGGTGGTGGACGACCTCGCCCACCCGACGATGTTCGGCGAGCCCGGACCCGTGCTCAGCCCCGACGAGTGGGACACCGTCACCAGCGCGGTCGAGCAACTGCTCGACGACGGCGTCGCCGGCGGCACCCGCGGTGCCGCCGGCGGCACCCGCGGTGCCGCCGGCGCCCCGGCCGCCGCGGCCCTGGTCGTGTCGGGCTCACTGCCCCGCGACACCGACCCCACGGTCGTCGCCCGCTGGGTCACCACCGCCCGCCGCCGCGGTGCGCTCTCCGTGGTCGACTGCTCGGGCACCGCGCTGCTGGCTGCCGCGTCGGCCGGGGCGACGGTCTGCAAGCCAAACCGCGAGGAACTGCTCGAGGCCACGGGCACGGACGACGAGCGCTCGGGGGCACTCCGGCTCCTCGGACTCGGCGCGACGGTCGTCGTGGTCTCTCGCGGCTCCGACGGCATCGCCGCCCACACCACCGAGCACGTGCTCGAGGTGCCGGCGATCCCCGGGGTCTCGGGCAACCCCACCGGCGCCGGGGACGCAGCCACCGCCGGGCTCGTCAGTGTGCTCGTCGATGTCCTCGTCGGTGCTGGCCTCTCCGCGCCCGACGGCAGCGTCCCGGCCCCCGACGACGCCACCCTGTTCCGAGCCCTCCGCTCCGCCGCTGCACACGGGGCCGCCGCCGTCCTCCAGCCGGTGGCCGGCGTGGTCGACCCGGCAGACGTCGACCGCTTCCTGTCCACCCCGCCCGCTCCCGCCCACGACCGAACGAGGACCCCCGCATGATCACCGACCTCGCCCTCACCGGCCTGCTCGACACCGCCCGCACGGCACGCCGCGGGGTCGGTGCGTTCAACGTGGTGCTGCTCGAGCACGCCGAGGCGATCGTCTCCGGCGCCGAGCTGGCCGGTCTGCCGGTGATCCTGCAGATCAGCGAGAACTGCGTCCGGTACCACGGTGGCCTCGCACCGATCACGACCGCGACCCAGGCGGTCGCACGGGCCGCCGACGTCGAGGTCCTCGTGCACCTCGACCACATCGAGGACCCGGAGCTGGTGGTGGCCGGCGTCGACCTGGGCGTCGACTCGGTCATGTACGACGGCTCACACCTGGACTTCGCCGCCAATGTGGCGGCGACCCGCGAACTCGCTGCCCGTTGTCACGCCGCGGGCGTCGCGATCGAGGCCGAGCTCGGCGAGGTCGGCGGCAAGGACGGCGTGCACGCGCCCGGCGTCCGCACCGATCCGACCGACGCCGCCGCGTTCGTGGCCGACACCGGGGTCGATGCCCTGGCGGTCGCGGTGGGGACCTCGCACGCGATGCAGACCCGCGAGGCGTCGGTGGACCGTGACCTGGTCGAGCGCCTCCGTGCCGCGGTGCCGGTGCCGCTCGTGCTGCACGGGTCCTCGGGCCTGTCCGACGACGAACTCCGTGGCGCCGTGCACGCGGGGATGACGAAGATCAACATCTCGACGCACCTGAACGGCCTGTTCACCCGTGCGCTCCGTACCGTGCTCGACGAGCGGCCGGACGTCGTCGACCCGCGCAAGTACGTGTCGGCGGGCCGGGACGCCATCGCCACCGAGACGGCACGGCTGCTGACGCTCCTGCACGCCTGACGCGCGAGCGGGCGCTCAGCAGAGCGGGACGTTCACCGCCAGCCCGCCCATCGCGGTCTCCTTGTACTTCGACGACATGTCCGCCCCGGTCTGCCGCATCGTCTCGACGACCTGGTCGAGCGACACGTGGTGCACCCCGTCCCCGCGCAGGGCCATCCGGGCGGCGTTGATCGCCTTGTTCGCCGCGATCGCGTTCCGCTCGATGCACGGGATCTGCACCAGGCCGCCGATCGGGTCGCAGGTCAGCCCGAGGTTGTGCTCCATCGCGATCTCGGCGGCGTTCTCGACCTGCTCCGGCGTGCCCCCGAGGACCTCGGCGAGCCCTGCAGCCGCCATCGACGCCGCCGAACCGACCTCGCCCTGACAGCCGACCTCGGCACCGGAGATCGACGCCCGTTCCTTGTAGATCGACCCGATCGCCCCGGCGGTGAGCAGGAACCGGACGACGGCGTCGTCCCGTTCGGCGGCGGGGGCGTCGGCGACCGTGGACACGTAGGTGAGCGCGTAGTACAGGACCGCGGGGATGATGCCGGCTGCGCCGTTCGTCGGGGCGGTGACGACGCGGCCTCCGGTGGCGTTCTCCTCGTTGACCGCCATGGCGACGAGGTTCACCCACTCCATCGCGAACAGCGGGTCGTGGTCGGGGTCCTCGCGGGTGAGCTGCTCGTGCCAGGTGGCGGCGCGGCGGCGGACGTCGAGTCCCCCGGGCAGGCACCCGCCCCGGCGGACGGATCGGTCGACGCACGACTCCATCACGCCGTGGATGCCCAGCAGTCCGGACCGGATCTCGGCGTCCGTCCGGGTGACGGCCTCGTTCGCCAGGGCGACGCCGCTGATCGGCAGGCCGGAACCGGCACACGCGGCGAGCAGCTCGGCGCCGCTCGAGAACGGGTACGGCACGGCGTCGTCGACCGGGATCGCGGCACCGGCGACGGCAGCGGACGCGTCGGCCGCGGGCTCCGCCGCCTCGTCCCGTGCGATGAACCCGCCACCGATCGAGTAGTAGGTCTCGTCGGCCAGGTCGGTCCCGTCGGCGTCACGGGCACGCAGCCGCATGGCGTTCGGGTGCCGGGGCAGCATCGTCAGGGGGTGCAGGACGATGTCGGCGAGGCGGAACGGCACACTCGCACCGCCGTCGAGCCGCAGGACACCCTCGTGCTCGAGGGCGTCGAGCGCGAGGACCATGGCATCGGGGTCGACGGTCTCCGGATGGGACCCCATGAGCCCGGCGACGACGGCACCGAGGGTTCCGTGTCCCTGCCCGGTCGACGCGAGGGAACCGTACAGGTCGACCACCACGGACGCGACGGGCAGGCCACGGACGAGGGTCGCGAACTCGGCACCGGCCCGCATCGGGCCGACGGTGTGCGAGCTCGAGGGGCCGACACCGACGCTGAACAGATCGAAGACGGAGACCGGCACGCCGCCACACTAACCCGTCCGGACGGACCGGTGCTCAGCGCCGCCGACCACCCTCGGGCGGCATCACGAACCACAGCACGACGTACGCGATCCACAGCGGCCCGGGGAAGAAGCTCAGGATGACCCAGACCACCCGGACCAGGGTGCGGGACAGGTTGAAGCGATCGGCGAGACCGGCGCAGACGCCGGCCAGCAGACGACCGTTGCGGGGACGGGAGAGTGTGCTCATACCGACGACGCTACGCAACGCCGCCGGTCGAGCGCATCCGGGACGCACCCCGAGCGTGGTGGGGGAAACCCCCGGACCGGCCCTGAGCCGCCCTGGGATCAGGGGATGAGGACGATCTTGCCGCGGGTGTGGCCCTGCTCGAGCTCCTCGAAGGCGTCCTGCACGCGGTCGAGCGGGTAGGTCGCGGCGACGGGCACCTCGATCGCGCCGTTCGCGACCTCGAGGGCGAGCGCGCCGAGGATCTCCGGGTCGGCAGTGTCCGCGCTGCCCGAGGCCTTCGCCCCGACCTCGGCGGCCTCGTCGAACGCGATGATCGTCTCGATGCGGTCGACCGGCACCCCGAGGGCGATGCCGAGCCGGACGTACTCGGCGCCGTGGGTGTCGATCACGGCGTCGATGCCGTTCGTCGCGAGTTCGGTGATGCGCTCCTGCAGCCCGTCGCCGTACGCGACCGGCCGTGCACGCTTGGAGCGGAGCCACTCGTGGTTCGCCTCGGAGGCGACGGCGATGACGTCGATGCCCTCGTTCGCGAGGAGCTGGGTGACGAAGCCGCCGACCCCGCCGGCGGCGCCGGACACCACGACGGTCTCGCCCGGACGCGGGTCGACCGCACGGACGGCTGCGGCTGCGGTGGTCGCGATGACGTCGAGGCCACCCGCCACGGTCCAGTCGAGCAGGCGTGGCTTCTGGACGACCTGGACGGCCGGCACGGAGACGTACTCGGCCTGGCTGGCGCGGTCCCACGACCAGCCGATGACCTCTTCGCCCTCGTCGACGCCGTCCACCTCGGCCCCGACGGCCACCACGATGCCGGCGAAGTCGGTGCCCTGCCCGGACGGCAGATCGCCGCCGAACGCACCCTGGCGGATGGCGGACTCACCGGGGTTGATGCCCGCGGCGCGGACGCGGACGAGCACCCGCCCGGGCGTCACCTCGGGAACGGGCACCTCGGCGACGTGCAGGACCGATCGGTCACCCCACTCGTCGAAGCGGACAGCGCGCATGGTCTCCGGGATCTCAGTCATCGGAACCGACGCTACCCCGGCGCGCGGCACCCGGTCTGCGTGGACCGCTCCATCCCTGCGAGGACGCGAAAGGGAGAGGGTGCGAGACTGGGGGCATGCCCATCCTGAACAAGGACATGCAGGTCTGCATGTCGCTGGCCGCGCGCCCGAGCAACATCGGCACCCGGTTCCACAACTTCCTGTACGACGAGCTCGGCCTCAACTTCCTGTACAAGGCGTTCACCACGACCGATCTGCCCGGCGCCGTCGCCGGCATCCGCGCGCTCGGGATCCGCGGCTGCTCGGTGTCGATGCCATTCAAGGAGGCGATCATCCCGCTGGTCGACCACATCGAGGACTCCGCCGCCGCGATCCAGTCGGTCAACACGGTCGTGAACGACGACGGCGTGCTCACCGCGTCGAACACCGACTACGAGGCGATCGCCGCCCTGCTCGGGTCGCACCAGGTCGACCCGGCTTCGCGGGTGCTGCTCCGCGGCTCGGGCGGCATGGCCAAGGCCGTCACGGCGGCGTTCCGCGGTGCCGGCTTCGACCGGTTGACGGTCGTCGCCCGCAACGAGCAGACCGGCCCGGCCCTGGCGTCGCAGTACGGCTACGAGTGGGTCGCCGACGAGCGCGAGGCGGGGGAGACCGACCTGGTCGTCAACGTCACCCCGCTCGGCATGCGCGGCGACCAGCAGGACGCACTCGCCTTCGCGCCGGAACGGATCGAGGCGGCGCACACCGTCTTCGACGTGGTCGCGTTCCCGTCGGAGACCCCGCTCGTGCGGGCGGGCCGCGACGCCGGCAAGCACGTCATCACCGGCGCCGAGGTCATCGCCCTGCAGGCGGCCCGTCAGTTCGAGCGGTACACGGGCGTCGCCCTGACCGACGACCAGGTGGCGCGGGCCAGCGAGTTCTCGCGCGCCGAGTAGCCGACGCACCCACAGGGCCGGACGGGAGGCCCGTGGCGACGCCGCCACGGGCCTCCCGTCCGTCCGTGGGGACGTCTCAGGCGTTCGCCGCGCGCCCGACGGCCACCCACTCGAGGCGGCGGAGCGTCTCGCGGTTCCGGATCCAGATGAGCGGCTGCATGAGGAACCCCGGCACGTACGAGCCGGGCCCGGCCACCGCGTTCTCGGTGATCGTGACCTTGCAGCCGTGCCGGTGCGGTTCGACCGTCAGTTCGACGCGGGCCTCGCCGATGGGCCAGCCCTTCGGCTGGATCACCATGCGGTGCGGCGGCTCCCACACCAGCGACGTCGTGACGTCGTTGATGACGATCGGCCACACGCCGAACGAATGGTGCAGGTGGGTGCCGACCTGCGGCCAGCCGGACTCCTCCTGGCGCATGCGCGAGGCCCCGACCACCCAGGTCGTGTAGAGCCACCCGTCGCCGAGCACGTCGAAGACGGCTTCGGGACGGCAGTGCAGGATGCGGACGTTCTTCGCCATGGTGATCAGCCTTCCGGGGTGAGGTCGACGTCCTCCGGCAGGCCGAAGGTGTGCCGGAGTGCGCTCTTCGCCGCGTGCCAGCCGGCCATGCCGTGCACGCCGGGGCCGGGCGCGGAGGACTCGGAGCACAGGTACATGCCGCCGCCCATCCGCCACGGGTCGCTGGACAGGACGGGGCGCTTAACGAGCTGCCAGAAGCTCGCGGCACCGGCGGCGATGTCGCCACCGACGTAGTTCGGGTTGTACTCGCCCATCTGCACGGCGGTGCGAGAGCTCGACGACAGGATCGTGTCGCGGAACCCCGGCGCGAACCGCTCGATCTGGCGGGTGACGGCCTCGGTCGGGTCGACGTCCGACCCCGCGGGGACGTGCGCGTAGGCCCAGAAGACGTGCTTGCCCTTCGGGGCGCGGGTCGGGTCCACCACGGTCGGCTCCGCGCCGAGCACGTACGGGCGCTCGGCGTGCTGGCCGTGCGCCACGGCACGTTCGGCGGCCGCGATCTCCTGCCGGGTCCCGCCGATGTGCACGGTCCCGGCCTTCCGGAGGTCCTCGTTGGTCCACGGCACCGGGTCGGACAGCGCGAAGTCGACCTTCGCCGCCGCGTTGCCGAACCGGAAGCGTCGCAGTGCACCGCGCTTCGGGGTCGGGATCTGCTTGCCCGCGATCCGGAGCATGCCCGGCACACTCGTGTCGAACAGCACCGCCTTCGCCGGGGTGAGGTCACCGAGCGACCGGACCTCCTGCCCGGTGACGATGCGGCCGCCGTGCGCGACGAGGTCGGCGGCGAGCGCGTCGACGATCGCCTGGCTGCCGCCGATCGGTACCGGCCAGCCGCGGGCGTGCGCGTACGAGCCGAGTGACAGGGCCGCCGCCGCGGTGGACAGGGACGGCAGGTGCTGGATCGAGTGCGCCGCGACGCCGGACACCATCGCCGGGGCGGCCTCGCCGCGGAAGCGCAGGTTCCACGCGGCGGTGCCCTGCTCGAGCGCCCGCAGACCGAAGCGCAGGACGGTCAGGGGGTGCCGCGGCACGTGCAGCAGCGCGTCGGTCGCGAAGTCGGCGACCTGGTCGGCGTTCTCCGCCAGCGGGGCCATCAGCTGCTTGAAGGCCGGCCCGTCCACCCCGAGCTCGGCGGCGGTGCGGTCGAGGTCCTGGTAGGCGATGCCGGCGCGGCCGCCGTCGAGCGGGTGGCCGTACTGCACCTCGGGCAGGCGGAGTTCGATGCGCTGCTCCATCCGGAACAGCCGGAAGAACTCGGACTGCAGGGCCATCGGGTGCACGGCGGAGCAGACGTCGTGCAGGAAGCCGGGCAGGGTGAGCTCGGCCGTGCGGGCGCCGCCGCCGATCGTGTCGTTCCGTTCGACGACCTCGACCGACAGTCCGGCGCGTGCCAGCGTCACCGCTGCCGCGAGCCCGTTCGGTCCCGCTCCGACGACCACCGCATCAACCATGCACCGAGCCTAGGGACTCGTGACTGCGTGTGGTGTCGGTCAGGTGCGCGAGGTGTCGGGATCAGCCGGGTCCGACTCGTCCTGGTCACCGTCGGCGTCGTCGGGCTCGTCGGCGTCGACCGGGGTCGATCCGACGGGGTGCTCGGCGAGCAACTCGGCGAAGTCCTCGTCGAGCATCTGCTGCAGCCGGTCGTCACGGCCGATCTCGTAGTCGTCCGCCGGGCGCTGCGCCCAACCGAGGCGTCCGACGACGGTGGTGCCGATGTCGTCCCAGGCGCGGGCCCGCGCGGCGAGCACGATGCCGTCGACGAAGTGCTGGTCGTCGCGCCGCTTGTCGAGCATGGTGGCGAGCTGCTCGTACGTGGCCTCGCGCATCCGGAGCTTCAGGTCGTCACCCCGCCGGTAGTCGTGCTGGTGGCGGGAACGGCCCTTCTGCTTGCTCGAGGTGGAGCGGATCTCCCGCATGCGTGCGGCGTCGCCCCGCTGTTCCTCGGCCATGCGGTGGAGTTCCTCGCGCGTGGCCTCGGCGATGAGCGCGTGGTCGAAGTACCCCTGGTCACGCAGGGCGTTCGTGATGATGCGGTTGGCCACCGCGATGGTGACGGCGGCCTTCGCGATGAGGAAGCCCTCGTCGACCGCCCGCTTCAGTTCGACCTGGCTGATGGGTCGATCGCGCACGTCGGGGTTGCGTCGTCCGAACAAGGCCATGCTCCGACGATACCGGCGACCGGTGTCGGTCGGCCTGCACGACGGCGACGGGCGTCAGAGCAGCAGGCCGTACACGGCGACGTCGACCCGCTCGGGCCCGAGCGGCAGCGCGCCCCGCAGGGTCCCCTCGTGCGTGAAGCCGAGCCGCTCGGCGAGCCCACGGCTCCGGACGTTGTCGACCGCCGTCCGGATCTCCATCCGTGCCACGCCGCGTGCCCGGGCGACCCCCGTCAACACGGTGGCGGCCCGCCGGACGACACCACGGCCCTCCTGTCCGGCGTCCACCCAGTAACCGAGCGATGCCTGGCCCAGGTACGGATCGAACGTCAGCGAGGCCACCCCGACGATGCGGTCGTCCGCGCGGATGACGCAGGGCAGCGCGCGGTCCATCGCGAACTGGCCGAGCAGCCGCTCGGTGTGCAGGGCGATGGCTTGGCGGGTCTGGGGGTCCCAGGCCCAGGGCTCGGCGGCCCGCAGACGATCGGTGTTGGCGTGCACGAGTGCGAGCACCGGGTCGACCGTCGTCATGTCGCGCAGCGTCAGCGTGTAGCCGTCACCGAGGTCGCGTCCGAACGTCATCACCGTCCAGACACTAGGCACCCCTGCCTGTCACTCGTACCGGAGCGCCTCGATCGGGTTCTGCCGTGCCGCACGTCGTGCCGGCAGGGTGCCCGCCAGGAACGCGATGAACATCACGACGAGGATGATCGTGGCGACCGACCCCGGCGCGAACTGCATGATCTGCAGCCCCGGCAGGTCCTTGAGGAGCGTGCCGGCCAGGACGTTCGAGATCCCGGTGCCGAGCAGGATCGCGACCCCGGCGCCGATGGCACTGCCGAGGAACCCGATGAACACCGCCTCGAGCGAGAACAGCGTGTAGACCTTGCCGCCACCCATGCCCATCGCCTTCATCAGGCCGATCTCGCGGGTGCGCTCCTGCACGCTCATGAGCAGGGTGTTGATGATGCCGAAGCCGGCGGCGACGAGGGCGATCACCGCGAAGGCGTTCAGGACCCCGACGATGCCGCTGATCACGGTCTGGAACTGACCGAGCTGGTCCTGGATGGTCTGGCCGAGGAACCCGTCGTCGGCCAGGGACTTCTTGACCGTGGTGACGGAGGCGTCGGCGTCGAGCGTCGCGGTGGCGCTGGCGTAGGACGTCGCGATCGAGTCGGGCTTGCCGATCTCCTGCGCGGCCTGCATGGCGTCGGTCAGTGCGGCGTTCGCCCCGGCACCGCTGCCGAACAGCGACTCGTTCTGCACCCCGACGACGGTGGCGGTGAGCGTGTGCGCCTTGCCCTGGTAGTCGTCGACGGCGAACGTGAGCTCCTTGCCGACGGCGGCCGAGGCGCTGCCGAGACCCATGTTCTTCAGGTAATCGGTGGGCAGCATCACCTGGTTGGCGTCGGTCTCGTCGTCGAGCTGCTTGCCGCTCGCCAGGTCGGCGTCGAGCTCGCCGGCGTTGGCCGTGAGCGACACGACGTACTTGCCCTGGTCCCCGTACTCGGCGTACTTCGGCGCGAGGGCGACCGCGGGGCGGAGGCTCTTGATGCCGTCGGTCTTCTCGATGGCGTCGACGTCGGACTGCGAGAGGTACGAGAACGACGCCGGGCCGCGGTCGACGCTCTGACCGGACGCCTCGGGGTCGTACTCCGCCGGGCCGCTGTCGGTCGAGGTGGAGTCCACGGCCTTCGTGACGACCAGGGTGCCGTCGTCTCCGATCGAGGAGACCTGGCTGTCGATGTAGTTGCTGACGCCCGTGCCGATGGCCGAGGTGAGGGTGATCGTGAAGGCGCCGATGAAGATCGCGATGACGGTCAGGGTCGTGCGCAGCTTCGAGCGGAAGGTGTTCGAGACCGCGGTGCGCAGGAGGTCGAGGAAGTTCATGCGGAGTGCCTTCCGTGGGTGGCCGACGCGTCGACCGCGTCGTCCGAGCCGGCGACGATCAGGCCGTCGCGGACGTTCACGCTGCGGTCGCAGCGTGCGGCGAGCTCTTCGTCGTGCGTGACCACGACGAGCGTGATCCCCCGCTCGCGCTGCAGCCCGAACAGCATGTCCTCGACCACCTGCCCGGTGTTCGTGTCGAGGTTGCCGGTCGGCTCGTCGGCGAAGATGACGCTCGGCTCGCCGACCAGCGCCCGGGCGATGACCACGCGCTGCTTCTGCCCGCCGGACAGGTCGTTGGCGTCGTTCTTGGCCTTGTCGGCCAGCCCGAGGGCGTCGAGCGCCGCCATCCCCCGACGCTTCCGCTCGGCACCGGACACCCCGGCGATCTTGAGCGGGAGCACGACGTTGTCGAGCACCGAGGTCTTCGGGGTCAGGAAGAACTGCTGGAACACGAACCCGAAGGTGCTGTTGCGCGTGCGGTTGACCTGCCGGGCACCGAGCGTCGCCGCGTCGGTGCCGTCGAGCAGCACCTGTCCGGCCGAGGGCTGGTCGAGCAGCGCGAGCAGGTGCATCAGCGTCGACTTGCCGGAGCCGGACTTGCCGACGATCGCCAGGCTCTCGCCCTGGTGCACCGCCAGCGACACCCCCTTGAGCGCGTCGAACCGCGTCGCGCCGCGGCCGTAGGTCCTGGCGAGGTCACGGGCCTCGAGCACGGGAGTGGTCATGGGTTCACCGTAGTGTCCGCTGCACGACTGCAAGTTTGCGTTTGCTGTAGATCATGTGACGTTCCGGTTACAGTCGGGCCATGCCCGACTCCGTGCCCGCGTCAGAACTCGGTCTCCGTGACCGCAAACGCATCGAGACCCGCAACCGCATCGCCGATGCCGCTCGGTCCCTTGCCCTGGAGCAGGGCGTCGACGGCACCACGATCGAGCAGATCGCCGCGCGTGCCGACGTGTCCCCGCGGACGTTCTTCAACTACTTCGAGAGCAAGGAGGACGCGGTCCTCGGGCACACCGAGCTCGACCTGGAGCCCGCCACCCTCGCGGCGCACCTGACCGCAGTAGCGGGGGAGCCGGCAGCGCAGGCCGTCGTGGACCTGGCGTTCCTGGTGTTCGGGTCGTCGTTCGGCGACGAGCACGAGCGGCTCGAGCGCAAGGCCGTCATCGTGCGCTTCCCCCAGCTGATGCGTCGGCAGGTCGCGCGGATGACCACGGTCGCCGAGGCGATGACCGGTGCGGTGCGCACGATCCTCGAGCGCGATCCGACCTGGGGGCCGGACGCCGCGACCCCGCAGGCGGCCGAGATGCTGCTCGGCATGTGCATGACCGGGCTGCGCAGTGCCGCACGGCACGAGGGCTCCGATCCGGAGCAGGTGCGTGCGGCGGTGGTCGCGTCGATCCGCGACACGGCGGCGCGCATCGCCGGCGCCTGAGACGCAGCCACACCACGGACGGGAGGCCCGGTGCCAGCTGGCACCGGGCCTCCCGTCCGTTGGTGGTCACGTCGAGAACGGTCAGGGCTTCGTGATGAAGCCCTCCTTCACCATCCAGTCGAAGGCGACGTCGGCCGGCTCGCGCCCCTCGACGTCGACCTGACGGTTCAGCTCCTGCAGCACGGCGTCCGTGAGCTTCGGCGAGATCTGGTCGTAGATGCCCTCGAGCTGCGGGTACTCCTCGAGCGTCGTCGAGTTCATCACCGGGGCGACGTTGTAGGCCGGGAAGAAGCCCTTGTCGTCGTCGAGCACCGTCAGGCCGAGCGACTTGATGCGGCCGTCGGTGGTGAAGACCTCACCGAAGTTGCACTTGCCACGGTCGGTGGCCGTGTAGACCGTGCCGGTGTCGAGGATGCTGACGTTGCTGCTCGGCACGCCGTTCGACCCCGAACCACCGAGCTCCAAGCCGTACTTCTTGAGCATCGGCTTGAAGCCGTCGGCACGGGAGTTGAACTCCGACTCGACGCAGAACGTGCGCTGGTCGACCGGCAGCTTGGTGATGTCGGAGAGCGTCTTGACGTCTCCGAGTTCCTTGACGGCCTCGTCGCGGACGGCGAAGGCGTAGGTGTTGTTCATCGGCGCCGGGTTGAGCCAGGTCAGCCCGTTGCGGGCGTCCTCCTTCTTCACCGCCGTCCACTGCTCGGTCTTGTCCGGGATGCCCTTGGTGTGGCCCATGAAGGTCAGCCAGGCGGTCCCGGTGTACTCGTACGTGAAGTCGGCGGCGTGCGAGGTCATCAGCTCGCGGACCGCGACGCTGCCCGGCACGTTCGTCTCGTCGGTGACGTCGAACCCGGCGGCCTTGGCGGCGAGCACGGCGATCTTGCCGAGCACGAGCTGCTCGGTGAAGTTCTTCGACGTCACGGTGATGTGCGCGCCGGCGGGCAGGTCGTCGATGCGCTGGATCGTGCCGGCACCGGCCTCGGGCACGAACGACGTCGCCGGCTGCAGGCCGCACCCGGTCAGGACGAGGGCGGTGGCACCGGCGACGAACGCGGCGGCTCCGACCCGGGTGCGGGTGCGGCGGGTGCTGCGGATGCGGCGGGTCATCGGAGTCCCTTCGGTCGTGCGACCGTCTCGACCACGCGGCCGAGCCAGTCGATGGAGAGGGCGAGCAGGGCGACGAGCAGGGCCCCGGCGACGAGCACCTTCGGCAGGAACAGCGTCACACCGGTCGTGATGAGCAGACCGAGTCCGCCCGCACCGACGAAGGTCGCCAGGCTCGCCGTGCCGACGAGCAGCACGAGGGCGGTCCGGATACCCGAGAGCATCACGGGCACCGCGAGCGGCAGTTCGACGCGCATCAGCACGCTGAACGCGCTCATGCCCATGCCGCGACCGGCCTCGACCAGGCGGTCATCGACGCTCTGCACACCGATCATGGTGTTCCGGAGCACCGGCAGGATCGCGTAGAGCACGAGCGCGATGACGGCGGACGAGCTGTTCAGGCCGAGCCAGGCGGCGAGCAGCACGATCAGGCCCACGGCCGGGGCCGCCTGCCCGAAGTTCGCGACGGCGAGCACGTACGGGCTCGCCCGGCGCAGCGGCCCGCGGGTCAGGACGACGCCCAGCGGGATGCCGATCACGAGCACCAGGACCGTCGACTGCAGGGTCAGCACGAGGTGCTGCCCGGTCAGGGCCAGGATGTCCGCCGGGTTGAGCGTCGTACGCTCCGTCGGGGTCAGGTCCGCCGTCGCGAGCCACACCGCGAAGCCGGCCAAGACGACCAGGATCGCGATCGGCTGGAACAGCAGGCCCTTCCACGAGGTGCGCGCACCGGTGGCGGGACCGGCGACGGCGACTGCGCTCACAGGTCTTCTCCGGTGGGCATCGCCGACACCGGTGACGACGGCATGGTCTCGATCGGGTTCGTGTTGGTGCCGACGGGCGTGTAGGCCTGGTCGCCGGCGGCGGTCGCGCGGGAGCGGGTGATCGCCTCCATCACGGTCTCGACGGTGATGACCCCGCGGAACGCGTCACGACGACCGGTGACGAGTGCGGCGCCCGCACTCGAGACGAGCATGGTGTCGAGTGCGTCGTTGAGGGTCGCGGCCTCGCCCACGACGGGCAGGCCGGGCTCGACGCCGTCGGGGATGCGGTCGAGACGCTCGAGCTGGCGGCGCGACGGCCACCCGATCGGGCGCTGGCGGTGATCGACGACGACGGCGTGCTGGTGCCCGCCGGCCTCGTTCATCCGCTGCAGCACGGCCTTGACCTCTTCGCCGGGCGAGCACGTCACGGCCGACTCGACCTCGACGTCGCGCACGCGGTTCAGCGTGAGCTGCTTCAGGCCGGCACCGGAACCGATGAAGTTCTCGACGAACTCGTTCGCCGGCTCGGCCAGGATCCGCTCCGGGGTGTCGTACTGCACGATGTGCGCACCCTCGGTGAAGATGACGATCCAGTCGCCGAGCTTCACGGCCTCGTCGAAGTCGTGCGTGACGATGACGATCGTCTTGTGCAGTTCCTCCTGGATGCGCAGCAGCTCGTCCTGCAGGCGCTGGCGGGTGATCGGGTCGACGGCGCCGAACGGCTCGTCCATGAGCAGGACGGGCGGGTCCGCCGCGAGCGCACGGGCCACGCCGACGCGCTGCTGCTGCCCACCGGAGAGTTCGCGGGGGAACCGGTCGCGGTAGGTGTCGGGGTCGAGCGAGACCAGGTCGAGCAGCTCGTCGACGCGCGCCGCGATCTTCTCCTTGGACCAGCCGAGCATCTTCGGCACGATCGCGATGTTCGCCGCGACCGTCATGTGCGGGAAGAGACCGCCGGCCTGGATCACGTAGCCCATGCGGCGGCGGAGCTCGTCACCGTCGATGCCCGTGACGTCGTCGTCGCCGACGACGATCCGGCCCTGCGTGGGCTCGATCAGGCGGTTGATCATCTTGAGGGTCGTCGTCTTGCCGCAGCCGGACGGGCCGACGAGCATGACGATCTTGCCGGCCGGGATCTCGAGCGTGATGCCGTCGACGGCGGGCTTCGACTGCCCGGGGTACCGCTTGGTGACCTCGTCGAGCAGGATGCTGCGCCCGGTGACGTCCCCGTCGGGCGCGGTGGTGGTGGCGGAGTCAGTGCTGGACACGGATACCTCTCGAGATGGTCAGGCGGCCGAGGCCGATGAGGAGCAGGTCGAGGACCAGGGCGAGCAGGACGACGCCGACCACCCCGACCACGACGGAGAACAGGGCGTTGGCGCCGCCGAGGCGGGACAGCCCGGAGAAGATGAAGCCGCCGAGCCCGGGGCCGAGCGCGTACGCGGCGATGGCGGCGATGCCCATCACCATCTGCGCGGACACGCGGACCCCGCTCAGGATGATCGGCCAGGCCATCGGCAGTTCGACCTGCAGCAGGGTGCGGAACCGGCTCATGCCGATGCCACGCGCCGACTCGACGACGGTGGGCGGGATCTCGGCCAGACCGACGACCGCGTTGCGCAGGATCGGCAGGGCGGCGAAGAAGACGACCGTCACGACCGACGGCAGGACGCCGAAGCCGAGCGGGACGATGAGCAGGCCGATGACGGCGAACGACGGCAGGGTGAGGCCGATGGCCGACACCCCGTTCGCGAACGCGGTCAGGCGCGGGCTGCGGTAGACGAGTGTGGCGAGCACCACGGCGATGACCGTGGCGAGGACGACGCACTGGACGACCAGTGAGAAGTGCTGCCACGATGCGAACCAGATCTGGCTCCATCGCTCCACGACGTACTGGAACACGGGTGGGCGCTCCCCTTCCGGTCGGCTGAACTGCCCACAGATCGGGGCACGAGCTCGGCCAAAGCTATGCAACAGCTGGACCGGTTGTACAACGCAACCCAGCCTGTACGACGGTTTCCCTTGCGGTTGCGAGGAGGATAACCCCAGGTCAGGAGTGGTTCAGCGTGCCCAGCCTGGGAGAACGGTAACGATCGGTCTGCCTGCTCGGCTATGCATCGAAGTCGCGCAACCCGGATCGCTCCGCGATGTCAACGAGCTGCTCACGCCACCGGACCCATTCCTCCGGAGACTTGTCGGCCAGGTTGCCGTCGCCGTCGCCGGCCAGGCCGTCGAGCATCTCGCGCACGATGTCGGCATGGCCCGCGTGCCGGGCGGTCTCGTACGCCATGTGCACCAGGATCCGGTGCAGGGTGACGTCCCGGTGCCCCTCCGGCCACCACGGCACGGTCCCGGTGGTGGTGAGGTCGAGCGCCTCGATCGTGGCGTCGGCGTGGGCGGCACTCCGGTGGTGGAAGGCCACGATGTCGGCCATGGTCTCGTCGAGCGAGGCGTACATGTCCTCGCCGTCCTCCGACTCGAGCCAGGCGGGCTGGTCCGGCAACGGCCGCCCGAACACCT
Source organism: Curtobacterium sp. MCPF17_021 (assembly GCF_003234605.2). Taxonomy (NCBI): domain Bacteria; kingdom Bacillati; phylum Actinomycetota; class Actinomycetes; order Micrococcales; family Microbacteriaceae; genus Curtobacterium; species Curtobacterium sp. MCPF17_021. The sequence continues at coordinate 3,706,432 of NZ_CP126252.1, forward strand.
CGCCGAAGTAGCCGGCCTGCACCCCGGCGACGTGCTTCACGAGCCCGAGGACGTTCGTGCCCGTGGGCGTCACCGGCCAGCGGGCCTGCCGCTCGGCCAGCCCGTCGAGCTTCGCCAGCAGGGCCGCACGGTGCTTCTGCAGGTACCGGTGCAGCGTCCGCTTCACCGCGGCGTCGGCGGCAGCTGCGTCCGCGTGCGCGCCCGCGCCGTCCACGGCCGCCGCACCGTCGGGGTTCCGCGCAGCCCCCTCGTCCGACAGCAGCGCGTTGCCGCTCGCGGCCAGGGTGCTGGTGCTCGCGGGGTGCACCTCGGGGACCGCTTCGACGTCGCTCATGCCCCCGATCGTGCCACCCGGAGCTCCTCCAGGCGCGTCGACTCCTGCACGGCGACCCGTTCGGCCGTCAGCAGCAGCCCGGCGACCTCGGCACCGGTGCGTGCCGGGGCGTCGTTCCAGCTCGTCAGGTCACGCACCCGCCCCATCCGGATGTCCGGCGCGGGGCACCACAGCACGGGCTCGCCCTCGTCGCGGGCGAGGGCGTGCCACACGACGTCGAGCGCGTGCTGCACCCGGGGCGCGTGGACCGCGTGCGGCCCGCCGGCGGCAGACACGACCGCGCCGACCAGGCAGGCACCGACGAGCGGCCGGCCCTGCACGTCCATCGCGGCGGCGCTGGAGGCCTTGCGCTCGCGGCCGTGCTCGTCGAGGTAGGCGAACCAGGCGTGCTGGACCCACCCGCGTTCGACGACCGCGCGGGCATCGGAGAGCAGGTGGACGAGTTCGCCGAGTTCGCGCACCCGGTCGTCGACCCGTCGCGCGCGGGCGGAGGCGCGGCGGTCGGACAGACGGTCGAGCAGGCCGCGGAGACCGGGTCGGACGGGGGCGGGGGAGGCGTCGGTGGCGACGTCGTGCTGGACGCGGAGCTCGAGGGTCATGGTGGCCCCTCCGATCGGCTGTGCACGGATGGTGCGGTCACGATAGCCCCGCGGGGACTCAGTCGTCCAGCACCGCGTCGATGCTCCGTCGCGCGACGTTCCGGAAGGCGTGCTCGTCAGCAGTCGCCAGGGCGGACGCGAGGGCGACCGCCCACCCGCGTGCGCGCTGCCAGGTGGCGTCCGGGCCAGCGACCCGTGCCCGGAACGCGCGACGCCCCTGCTGGTCGAACGTCAGCCAGGCGGTCGCGAGGTCGACGGCGGGGTCGCCCGCGGTGACGTCCCCGAAGTCGATCACGGCCGACAGGCGGTCGGCTCCGTCCGACGAGTCGACGAGCAGGTTGAAGGGGTGCAGGTCGCCGTGCACCCAGACGGGAGGCCCGGTGTGCGCGGGCGCGGCCGCTGCGGTCCGCCACAGCGTGGCCAGCTCTCCGGCCCGGTGCACGCCGTGCTCGTCGAGTCGCGCCAGCACGGCGTCGCTCCGCGACGCGAGCGGCACCGCACGGAACGGGTTCGCCGGGGCATCGTGCGGGGCCGGGACGTGCAGGAGCCCGACGAACGCGGCGAGCGCCTCGGCGACGGGGACCCCGGCCGCCCGTTCGCCGATCGCCGTGCCGGGTAGCCACGGCACGATGCTCCACGACCACGGGTACCCGAGGGCGGGGCGTCCGGTGCGCACCGGGGCCGGCACCGGGACGACCGATCCGACCCGGGCGGCGATTTCCGGCAAGCAGCGCTGTTCGTGTTCGACGAGCCGTGCGGCCAGCTCCCGACGGGGGACCCGGACGGCCAGGTCGTCGCCCAGACGCAGCACGACGTTGTCCCAGCCGTTCGCGACGACCTCGAGCGGGAGCCCGGCCAGGTCGGGGTGCTGGTCGCGCAGCAGGGACCGGACGAGCGGGACGTCGACGTCGACCTCGGCAGCGGGTGTGGGCACCGCGTCAGGCTAGTGGGCCGCCGGACACATGCCCGCGAACTGGGGCCGGTGGCGCGACCCCCTTCTCGCTAGTCTCAGAGGCGAGGTGACGTGGGTGTTTCCCTGGGGGGACCCGCGTCACTCCGGAGCGATGAGCGCGACGAGCCGCGGGATCTCCGGACGCAGCCGTTCGGTGACGAACGCGTCCAGCAGGACCGTCCAGAGTTCCCGCAGGCCCGCGAACAGGTCGTCCCGGCGGGTCATCACGTCGGACACCGTCTGCACGCCCGTGTAGGCCCGGACGACCACCCGGCCGACCAGGTCCGGGTCCCAGCGCGGGTCGATCTCGCCGGCGTCGACGGCCTGGCGCGCGAACCCCGCGACCACGGCGTCCCAGTCCGTGTACGGGTCCTGACGGGCGACGTCGCTCGCCGCCACGTCGGTCGACAACCGCACGCCGGCGCTCACGACGACCTCGGCGGTCATCTGGACCGCCAGCCCCTGGCACAGCCACATGATCGACTCGAGCGGCGTGGTGCCCCGTGCCAGCGCGGCCTCGCCGTACCGGCGGGAGATCGCGTGCTGTTCGGCGACCACGGCGCCCGCCATGTCGGCCTTCGACGTGAAGTGGAAGTACAGCGCACCCTTGGTCATCCCGATGCGTTCGGCGATGCCGTCCATCGAGGCACCGACGTACCCGCGTTCGTCGAACTCCGCGGCCGCGCCCTCGATGATCGCCGTCCGGGTCGCGAGCGACCGCTGCTGCCGGGTCGGTCGGTCCTGCGCCATGGGGTCCGATCGTAGTCAGCGCACGCTGCCGCCGGGGTCCACTGGCCGCATTCGGCAGGCGTTCGGCCGGGTGCCCTACGGTCGGTCGCCATGGACGGATGGCGGAACCCTGCGCGCTGGGCACGGACGGGTCGGTGGCTGCTGCTGCCGATCGCGGTGCTCGACTGGGTCGCGCTCGCGCCGCAGACCATCGTGGTGCTCGCGTTCCTGATCGCCGTCGTCGGGCTCGCCGGCATGGGTGCGGCCCTCGTGGTGCACATGCTCCGCCGGTCCCGTGGGGCGATGGCCGGCCTCGGGGTCGTCCTGCTGCTCGGTGGCCTCGTCGTGTTCGGCCTCGACCCGTTCCCCGGCTCCTTCCCGCTCATCCAGTCGTGGTGGCCGGAATCGATCACGCAGCCGCAGCACGTCGGCAGCGCGTACTGGCAGCTCGCCGGCCTGGGCATCGAGCTCGCCGGGTTCGCCCTGCTCGCCACGCTGCTCGTGGTCTCGCTGACCGGCACTCCGCGCCCGCGGCCGGACCGCTTCCGCTCCTGACGCGCGCGGCACGATCAGCTGGCGCGGCACGACCGGATGGCGCAGCACGCACGCTCAGTGCCGCGTGAGCACCACCAGCGTGACGTCGACCACGGCGTCCGTGGGGACGGCCGTGCGCACCCGTTCGACCACGGTGGCCCCGTCCGGAGCCGAGCGCACCAGCGCAGCGAGGTCGTCCAGGTGCCGGAGCCCGTCCAGCGACAGGACGCCCTGCGTGCAGATCGCCAACCGGTCACCGGGTTCCAGGTCGAGCACGCCGGGCGACCGGGGGATCGACTCCGGCTGCAGCCCGAGCGGGAGGTCGAGCGGGTGCAGGACGCGCGCGGGGCCGTCCGTGGGGACGAGCACCGCGAGTCCGTGTCCGGCGTCGCCGAAGTCGACGTGACCCGACGTCGGGTCGAGCCGCAGGTGGAACAGCGAGCCGACGGCGTCCGCAGCCGACAGGTCGGCGGTGACCTGCGCCTCCAGACCGACGATCGCGTCCGACATGTCGGTGCCGGTCCGTGCCGCCACGGCACCGCGGACCGCCGCGGCGAGCAGGCCCGACGCCGGGCCGGCCGCGCTCACCCGGCCGACGGTCACGTGCAGGGCGCCGTCCGGTGCGACGCGCCAGTCGGCGACGTCACCCCCGCCGTCGTCGTGCTGGGCCACCAGGACGTCGAGGTCGTACCCGGGGACCGCGACCGGGTCCGGCACCAGTCCGTCGAGCACCCGGCGCACCCGCCCACGGTCGATCGCGACGCCGAGCTCCCGCTCCGCCCACCGAGCCAGGTCGCCCAACAGGGCGATGTCCTCCGCCGAGAACGCCCGCGGCACCGCGTCCATCAGGCACAGCGTGCCCACCCGCGTGCCGTCGACCATGGTCAACGGGGCGCCGGCGTAGAAGCGGATGCCGTGCTCCGCCACCGCCGCCGTCTCGGAGAACCGCGGGTCCAGGGAGGCGTCCGGGATCACCATCGGCTCGCGGGTCAGCACCGTCGTCGCGCAGAACTGCTCGCTGGCGGGGACGCTCGATCCCTGGTGCCAGCCGAAGGTCGACTGCGTGGTGACGAGGTCGTGGTGGACGAGGTTGAGGAAGGTCAACGGGACGTCGAACGCCTCGTGGGCCATGCGGGTGATGCGATCGAAGCGCTCCTCGGGCCCTGATCCCAAGATGGCGAGCGCCTCGATCACCGCGGTGCGCCTGTGCGCACCGTCGAGATGGTTGGTCACCCGGCCTGTCTACCCCCATCGGCCGACAGGAACCAGTCCCTCGGGTGGGGGTCGGCGGTCAGTTCGCGACGCTCGGAGACCGGGGCAGCCCAGGCGGCGGCGTTCGACAGCACGCGCTGGATGTCCGGGTGGTGGTACACGGGGTACTCCTGGTCGCCCGGCGAGAAGTAGAAGACCTTGCCGAGCCCCCGGCGGTACGCGACGCCGGAGCGGAAGACCTCGCCGCCGGCGAAGGTCGACAGGAACACCTCTTCGTCGGGGCGCGGGATGTCGAAGTACTCGCCGTACATCTCCTGCCGGTCGATGACGATCGGGTGCGGGACCCCCGCGGCGATCGGGTGCTCGGGCGCGACGGTCCAGACGAGTTCGCGCTCGCCGTCGTTCCGCCACTTCAGCGAGCAGGTCGTGCCCATCAGGCGCTTGAACGGCTTGGAGTAGTGGCCGGAGTGCAACACCACCAGGCCCATGCCGGCGTGCACGGCGTCGACGACCAGGTCGACGACGGCGTCGCTCACCTCGTCGTGGGCGGCGTGCCCCCACCAGAACAGCACGTCCGTGGTGGCGAGCCGTTCGGCGGTGATGCCGTGGTCGGGTTCCTGCAGGGTGGCGGTGGAGACGTCGGCCCCGGGCTGCAGCTGCCGGAGCGCCTGGGCGATCACGGCGTGCATGCCGTCGGGGTAGTGCCCGATGACCGTCGCGTCACCGCGGGTCTCGTGCACGTTCTCGTTCCAGACGACGATGTTCAGGGGACGGTTCTCGGTCGACGGCGACATGCAGGCAACGCTACCCGTGCTCGGTTCGCGCATACACTGGCGTTTTCTGATCGTTTGGCCTACCTTCAGATCACATTCGCGCAGGACGGCAGCGCCAGGGGGCGCCGATCACCGTCCGCGCCGAGGACAGGGGCTCGTCCGATGCAGCACCGCACCATCACCACCGTCGCACTCGCGGCGGTGCTCGCACTCGCCGTACCGACCACCGCGTGGGCATCACCCACCGGTCACCACTCGAAACGGACCGCGACCACCTCGACCGTGACCTACACGGCGAGCGACGCGGTCATCCCGAACCCCTCGCGCGGGTTCGACCACACCACCGAGACGCACTACCGCGCCGACGGCACCGGGTACACGCCGCTCGACGCCGCGACCCTCCAGGGCTACCGGGCCGAGGGCGTCACGCAGGTCGTCCGGGTGTTCTACATGGAGGCGTTCGTCCAGCAGCGGCAACTCAGCCCGGCCTGGCTCGCGCTCGTGCAGCACGACTACGACACCGCGCGCGCCGCCGGCGTGGGTGTGATCACCCGGTTCGCGTACGTCCAGGGTGGCTCGTACCCGTACTCGGCGCCGTACGGTGACGCCGACCTGCCGACCGTGCTCGCGCACATCGAGCAGCTCACCCCGACGCTTCGCCGGAACGCCGACGTCATCCCGACCCTGCAGGGGGGATTCATCGGGCTCTGGGGCGAGGGCTACTACACCGACCACTTCGCCAGTGACCCGGCGAACCCGGGTGTGCTGACCGAGGCCGACAAGGACGCCCGACGACAGGTCCTGCAGGCCGAACTCGCCGCCCTGCCGTCCAGCCGCTCGGTCCAGGTCCGCACGATGCAGATGAAGCAGGACGCCCTCCGCACCCCGTCCGGCACGGCCGGGGCGCTCACCCCGCAACAGGCACACGACGGATCGGCAGCGTCGCGCATCGGGCACCACAACGACTGCTTCCTCGCCTCGCCGGACGACTTCGGCACGTTCCTGAGCAACCCGCTGTCGCTCGACCAGGACTACCTGGCGGCAGAGTCGCGGTACGTCCCCGTCGGTGGCGAGACCTGCGCCGTGAACGCGCCGCGGACCGACTACCCGTCCGCCTCGGCCGAGATGGCGAAGTACCACTACAGCTACCTCAACCTGGACTACAACAAGGACGTCCTGGCGACCTGGGGTGCAGACGGCATGACCGACGCCGCGAAGAAGCTCGGCTACCGCTTCACGATGACGTCCAGCACCGCCACCTCGGGCGCGAAGCCGTCGGTGGCCGTGTCGATCCGGAACGACGGCTGGGCGGCGCCGTACAACAGCCGCCCGGTGCAGCTCGTCCTGACCGACGGCGACCGCCGGGTGACCGTGCCCGTGGCCGCCGACGCGTCGTCCTGGCAGCCGGGGCAGACCGTGACCGTCCGGGTATCGCTGGCCGACGTGCCGAACGGGCGCTGGAGCGTCGCACTCGCCCTCCCCGCGCCGGAGGCCTCGGTGGCGGCGAACCCGGCCTTCGCGATCCAGACGGCGAACACCGGTACGTGGGACGCGAGCACGGGTGTGAACCGGCTCGGTCAGACGGTGCTCGTGCAGCACTGAGCCGACGACGAGCAGGGCGCCCCGGGTCGATCGGTCCGGGGCGTCCTGCTGTCTGTCAACCGGGTCCGCCACCATGGAGGCCATGACTCCGCGCTCCCTGTTCCGCGCCGCCGCGGTCGCCGAACTCGTGACCTGGACCCTGCTCATCCTCGGGATGGTGCTCAAGTACGGCTTGGACGCCGGCGACTGGGGCGTCCGCATCGGCGGTGGGGTGCACGGCTTCGTGTTCCTGGCGTACCTGGTGGTCACGACGGTCGTCGCGGTGAACCAGCGGTGGTCGTTCGGTGCGCTCGTGCTCGGCTGGGCCAGTGCCGTCGTGCCGTACGCCACCGTGCCGTTCGAGGTCGCGGTCGCCCGCCGCGGCATGCTCGAGGGCTCCTGGCGCCGCTCGCCGGACGCCCACTCGGGCTTCTGGGACCGCCTGCTGTTCTTCGTGGTGCGTCGGCCCGCCGTGGCCGCCGGCATCGGGGTCGTGGCCGTCGCCCTGGTCTTCACCGGGCTGCTGGCCGCCGGCACGCCCGTGCCGTCCCGCGGCTGACGCGACGAGCGCCCACGCGTCACTTCGTGAGCAGCAATGGTCGGGTGCGTGGTGCGGACGCGACCATTCCTGCTCACGAAGCGCGGCCGTGGTCGCGACCACGGACGGACGGGAGGTGGGCCCCACCAGCCGGTACCGGCGCACCGCGCCAGCGGGGTGACGGCCGTGCCTGGAGGGACGGTGCCAGCTGGCACCGGGCCTCCCGTCCGTCGGCTGGTCGCTGCTAGAGCGCTGCCAGCGCCGCGTTCAACGTGGCGGACGGACGCATGACCGCGCTCGTCTTGGCGTCGTCGGGGCGGTAGTAGCCGCCGATGTCGGCCGGGTGACCCTGCACCGAGACGAGCTCGTCGACGATGGTGTGCTCCTGCTCACCGAGCTTCGCCGCGAGGTCCGCGAACGACGCCGCGAGCTCGGTGTCCTGGGTCTGCGCCGCGAGCTCCTCGGCCCAGTACTTCGCCAGGTAGAAGTGGCTGCCGCGGTTGTCGATCGAGCCGAGCTTCCGACCCGGGGACTTGTCCTGCTCCAGGAACGTCCCGGTGGCACGGTCGAGGGTCTCGCCCAGGATCTTCGCCCGCTCGTTGCCCGTCACACCGGCGAGGTGCTCGAGGCTGACCGCCAGTGCGAGGAACTCGCCCAGGCTGTCCCAGCGCAGGTAGTTCTGCTGCACGAGCTGCTGCACGTGCTTCGGGGCGGAACCACCGGCACCGGTCTCGAACAGGCCGCCACCGCCCAGCAGCGGGACGACGGAGAGCATCTTCGCCGAGGTGCCGAGCTCCATGATCGGGAACAGGTCGGTCAGGTAGTCGCGCAGGACGTTGCCGGTGACCGAGATGGTGTCCTCGCCGCGGCGGATGCGCTCGAGCGAGAAGCGCATGGCGTCCTCGGGCGCGAGGATATCGATCTGCAGGCCCTCGGTGTCGTGCTCGCCGAGGTACTGGCGAACGAGCCCGATGAGGTTCGCGTCGTGCGCGCGGGTCTCGTCGAGCCAGAACACGGCCGGCGTCGCGGAGGCACGGGCGCGGGTGACGGCGAGCTTCACCCAGTCGCGGATGGCGACGTCCTTGGTCTGGCAGGCGCGCCAGATGTCGCCGGGCTCGACGTCGTGCTCGATGACGACGTCGCCCGAGGCGGTCGTGACGCGGACCACACCGGCGCCGGGGAGCTCGAACGTCTTGTCGTGCGAGCCGTACTCCTCGGCCTTCTGCGCCATCAGGCCGACGTTGGGCACGGAGCCCATCGTCGACGGGTCGAAGGCGCCGTGGGCGCGGCAGTCGTCGAGCACGGCCTGGTAGATGCCGGCGTAGCTCGAGTCGGGGATGACGGCGAGGGTGTCGTGCTCGTCGCCGTCCGGGCCCCACATGTGGCCCGAGGTGCGGATCATCGCGGGCATCGATGCGTCGACGATGACGTCGCTCGGCACGTGCAGGTTCGTGATGCCCTTGTCCGAGTCGACCATGGCGAGCTCGGGGCCGTCGGCGATGCCCTGCTTGAAGGCACGCTCGATCTCGGCGCCGTTCGGCAGCGCACCGAGGCCGGCGAGGATCGAACCGAGGCCGTCGTTCGGGGTCAGGCCCGCGGCGGCGAGGTCGGCGCCGTAGCGCTCGAACACCGACGGGAAGAACGCCTTGATGACGTGGCCGAAGATGATCGGGTCCGAGATCTTCATCATCGTGGCCTTGAGGTGCACGGAGAACAGGACGTCCTCGGCCGCGGCGCGCTCGATCTGCTTCCGCAGGAACGACTCGAGTGCGGCCACGTGCAGCACGGTGCCGTCCACGACCTCGCCCTGCAGGACGGGGATCGACTGCTTGAGGACCTGCTCGCTGCCGTCCTCGGCCACGAAGGTGATCGTCAGGACGTCGTCGGCGGGGGCGATCCAGGACTTCTCGTTCGACCGGAAGTCGTCGACGCCCATGGTGGTGACGTTCGTCTTCGAGTCACGCGACCAGGCGCCCATGCGGTGCGGGTGCTTGCGGGCGTAGTTCTTGACCGACAGGGGTGCGCGGCGGTCGGAGTTGCCCTCGCGCAGCACCGGGTTGACGGCACTGCCCTGGACACGGCCGTAGCGGGCACGGACGTCGCGCTGCTCGTCGGTCGTGGCCTCGTCCGGGTAGTCGGGAAGGTCGTAGCCCTGCGCCTGCAGTTCCTTGATCGCGACCTTGAGCTGGGGGATCGACGCCGAGATGTTCGGCAGCTTGATGATGTTCGCCTCGGGGGTCTTCGCCAGGTCGCCGAGCTCGGCGAGGGCGTCGTCCAGGCGCTGCTCGTCAGTGAGCCGCTCCGGGAACTGGGCGATGATCCGGCCGGCGAGCGAGATGTCGCGGGTCTCGACGTCGACACCCGCGGTGCCGGCGAAGGCCTGGATGACCGGGAGGAAGGAGTGGGTGGCGAGGAACGGCGCCTCGTCCGTGAGGGTGTAGATGATCTTGGCCATGCTGGCGGGTACTCCCTTGTTCGACCGTCGGTACGTCCACGGTACTCGTGGCGCAGGATGTCTCGACATCAAGATACATGGCCCCCGCTTCCGCGCGGCAGATGCTCGGCCGACACCCTGGAGGCGCACTGTCGACACATAGGAACGGTGCGTGGACTGGTCTTCCGCAGCACCAGAGCGAGGGAGAGCGCGCATGACCACCACACGGCAGACCCCGGACGACTTCGGCTGGACCGCGGAGGACCTGCGGTCCGCCTACGCCTCGGACGGCAGCGGGCCCTACCGGTACGCGCCGGACGGCTCCGGCCCGTTCTCGTACGACCCCGACGGCTCCGGTCCCTGGCTCGTCGGCCCCGAACCCCGACGGAGCACGAAGCGGTTCGCACCGCGTCAGCGTGGCAGCCGGTCGCGGTTGCGGCGGATCGGGACTGCCTGCACCGCCGGAGCGCTGGCGCTCGTGCTCGCCGTCGGCAGTGTCTCCGTCGTCACGCACGCCGCTCCGCCACACCCGTCGGTACAGGCGAGTGCCGCGCAGGGCTCCGGACCCGACGGAGCCTGAGCCTCAGTCGCCGATCGAGACGCGGAACACCCGGACGCCGGCGGCACGGAGCCCGGCGAGCCCGAGCCGCATTCGCAGGGGCCGGAAGGGCCGGCGGAACCCGGACGACGCCGACGCGGCATCGATCTGGTGCAGGACCTCGGACGTCAGGGTGCGCTCGAGCTTCGGCGCCAGGCGGGTCACCCCGGACACCGTGACGACGATGCGGACGGCGTGCGGCGCGAGCATCGGTGCGATGAGCTCGGCAGCCGCCTGCGCCCGGTGGAACGCGGGGTCGTCACCGGGGCGACGGATCGCGATGACGGCCAACGCCGCGTCCCACGTCTCCTCGGGGTCCGGCAGGTCGTCGACCCCGATGACCCGCATCCGCGCGGCGTCGATCCCGGCGCGCACGGCCGCGGCCCGGAGCACGGGCAGGATTTCCTGGGTGCCGGCCAGCACGACGTCGGCCGACGCCAGGTCGACCGTTCCGTACCGCTCACGCGGGGATCGGGCCATGGTGCGGGTCCTTCCGTCGCTTTCCCCTGACCGTACCGATACAGAGGGCCCGGGGGACGCTTCCGCCCGCGGGGATCAGGGGCCTCCCAGCGCACTCGGTAACGAAAAGATCACGAAAGGGCCTGTACAAAGCGACAGAGTCGTGCAGAATGGTGGGCGGCCATGACGACTGCACCCGAACTCGACCAGCACCCGGAGACCCCGGTGGTGCACTTGTCCCGTCGCGCCGCCCTCGAGGCCGAGCGCGCAGCAGCCCGCGGACCGCAGCGTCGCAGCAAGACGGCGCCGGTCGCGAAGGCCGCCAAGCCCGAGAAGCCGGCCAAGGCAGCGAAGGTCGCCAAGCCGGCGAAGGCCGCGAAGCCGGCCAAGGCGCCGAAGGCCGCGAAGGTCGCCAAGCCCGTGCAGGCCGTCGTCCTCGCGACCGCGTCCTCGGCCACCGAGCCGGCCGGCCGCCGCTCCGCAGCCGCACGCGCCACCACCGAGCACGTCGACGACCGCATCCAGCGCGTCGTCCGTCGCCCCGCACCCAAGGTGACCCGCGTCGCCAGCGCACCCCGGGCCTCCCGGTCGGCCCGCGCCGGACGCATCACGCTCACCAGCGCCGCGGCCGCCATCGCGATGTTCGCCGCCTCGGCGATGCCCGCCCACGCGAGCGCCGGCACCTCGATGGCCACCTCGACCATCGCACCGATCGTGCGCACGCAGGACTACGCCGTGACCCAGGCGGTCACGGCCGCCGGGTTCGACCGTGACGGCTTCACCGTCGGCGGCGGCTCGACCGTCACCACGAAGACTGCTGGTTCCGCCGACTCCGCGGCGACCGCCGGAGGCGCCGTGTCGTTCGGCGGCGCGGTCCGCTCGCCGTTCCCCGGCCCGGTGCAGATGAGCTCCGGCTTCGGGTACCGCTCGGCACCGTGCGGAGCGTGCTCGTCGCTGCACCAGGGCCTCGACTTCACCCCGGGCATGGGCACGCCGATCGGCGCCGTCGCCGCGGGCAAGGTCCGGGTCTCGGGCACCTACTTCTCGTACGGCAACGCGGTCATCATCGACCACGTGGTCGACGGCCGTCAGGTCTCCACGCTCTACGGCCACATGATCCCCGGCTCCTCGCCGCTCAAGGTCGGCGACACCGTCGCGGCCGGGCAGTTCATCGGGCTCGTCGGGTCCTCCGGCGTCTCGACCGGTGCGCACCTGCACCTCGAGGTCCTGATGGACGGCGTCACGCCGATCGACCCGAAGGCGTGGCTCGAAGCCCGCATCGGTCGCTCGCTCACGCTGTAGCGACCGCTCCCCGCACCGACCGCTCCCCGTCGCGACGGGGGATCCACAGCCGCTGTCGAGCGGCAGCACGGCGATGTCCCAGTCGGCCTGTGCAGACTCACAGGCATGGACGATCCCCACAGACCGCCCGCCCGTCGTCGATCCGAGGTGGCTGCCCACTGATGGGCGCCGACACCTGGATCGCCTTCGGGCTCGTCATCCTCTTCGTGCTCGTCGGCGGGGTCTTCGCGGCCGCCGAGATCGCACTCGTCTCCCTCCGCGAATCCCAGCTGCAGCAGCTCGAACGCCGCGGCCCCCGCGGGATGCGGGTCGCCGAGCTCGGCCGTGACCCCAACCGGTTCCTGTCCGCCGTGCAGATCGGCGTGACCGTCGCCGGGTTCTTCTCCGCCGCGTACGGTGCGTCCTCGATCGCACCCGACGTCGCACCGCTGTTCCAGGGGCTCGGCCTCGAGCAGGGCACGGCCGAAGCCGTCGCGCTGGTGCTGATGACCCTCGTCATCGCGTACCTGTCGCTCGTGTTCGGCGAGCTCGTGCCGAAGCGGCTCGCCCTGCAGCGTGCCGAGGGCTTCTCGATGGCCGTCGCACCGACCCTGGAGCGCTTCGCGGTGCTGATGCGGCCGGTGATCTGGCTGCTCTCGAAGTCCACCGACACCGTCGTGCGACTGCTCGGCGGCGACCCGAACGCCCGCAGCGAGTCGATGAGCACCGAGGAGCTCCGCGGCCTGGTCGACGAGCACACCGGCGTCGATGAGCAGGGACGCCGGATCGCCCGCAGCGCCCTGGACGCCGGTGACCGCACCCTGCGGGAGTCGATGCGCCCCTGGTACGACGTCTCGACGCTGGATGCCGGCCTCTCCCTCGCCGAGGCCACCGACCAGGCCATCGCGGCCGGGCACACCCGGTACCTCGTGACCTCCGGCGGGCGCGACGAGGTCCGGGGCTTCGTGCACCTCCGTGACCTGCTGCGTCCGGTCGACCCCTCGGCACCGGTCGCCACGCTCGTCCGGCCGGTGCTCGCCCTGCCCGAGACGAAGTCGCTTTCGGGTGCGATCGCGGACATGCGCACCGACGGCCACCAGATCGCCCTGGTGGTCGACGAGTACGGCGGCAGCGCCGGCATGGTCACGCTCGAAGCGCTGCTCGAGGACCTCGTCGGCCGCATCCGCGACGAGTGGGACTCCACCGAGTACGACGAGTCGATGCTGGCCCACGACGGCGTCGACGGGGCCACGGTGCTCGAGGACCTGGCTGCGGACGGCGGCCCGGTCCTGCCCGACGGCGACTACGAGACTGTCGGCGGGCTCGTGCAGGTGCAGCTGGACCGCGTACCCGAGGTCGGTGACGTCGTCCTGGCCGGCGGCCACCGCCTCGAGGTGACCGCCATGGACGGTCACCGCGTGGCGCGGGTGCGCATCGGGGCCGACGCCGCGCCCTGAGTGCGCGCGTCCACCCCGCTCAGCGGCCTCGCCACGTGCCTCCTATCCTGCCCTGATCCCGTCCACCCCGCGAAAGCGACAGACTCCCGCGAACGTTCCGGCGCGATCTGTCGCTTTCGCGAACTGAACGGCAGGGCGTCCCGGGGAAGTGTCGCTTCGGCAGACCGGACCTGACGGCACCGCCCCTGCGTGCCGCACGCACGGTCCGGGCACGTACGCTCGTCGCATGGGTATCGACGTGCGCAACGAGATCCGCGACTTCCTGTCCTCCAGACGGGCGCGGCTCACCCCCGAGCAGGTCGGCATGCCGTCGTTCGGCGGCGGGGTCCGACGCGTGCCCGGGCTGCGTCGGCACGAGGTCGCCATGCTCGCCGGCGTCAGCGTCGACTACTACACGCGACTCGAGCGCGGCTCGCTCAAGGGCGTCTCGGACAGCGTGCTCGAGGGCCTGGCGAGCGCCCTGCAGCTCGACGAGGACGAGCGTGCGCACTTGTGGGACCTCACGCGCCTGGCGAACTCCGGCGCGAAGGTCATGCACCGGAACGTGCCGACCCGCGTGCGCCCCGGCGTGCAGCGGCTGCTCGACGCCATCACCGGCGCACCGGCCTGGGTGCGGAACGAGCGCGGGGACGTCGTCGCGACGAACGAACTCGGCCGTGCGCTCTACGCTCCGCTCTTCGCGGGCCCCGGACGCCCGGTGAACACCGCTCGCTTCACCTTCCTCGACCCGGCCGCCCGCGACTTCTTCCCCGACTGGGCGCAGACCGCGAAGGACGCCGTGGCCGTGCTCCGGACCGCCGCGGTGTCGAACCCCTGCGAGCCGGGGCTCATCACGCTCGTCGGTGAGCTCTCCACCCGGAGCGAGGAGTTCCGCGGCTGGTGGGCCGCCCACGACGTCCGGATGCAGCGCACCGGCAAGAAGCGCATCGACCACCCGATCGTGGGGGAGCTGAGGCTGTCCTACGAGGCGCTCGACCTGGTCGCCGACCCCGGCCTGACGCTGTTCTCGTACTCGGCCGAACCGGGCAGCGAGTCCGAGCGGTCGCTCGCGCTGCTCGGCAGCTGGGCCGCGACGGAGCGGGCAGAGCAGTACGCGGCCCTGCGCGAGTCGGAGTCCGAGTCCGAGTCGGTCGACTGACCCGGCCCCCGCGGGTTCGTAGGGTGGAGACGTGACGAGGACCACGGACGGCTCAGCCGGGGACGCGGACCACCGGCAGCACCGCCGGCCCGAACCCGCGTTCGCCCGCGCGGTCGCGAAGGCACTCGGCGACGCCCGGACCGTCCTCGACATCGGTGCCGGTTCCCCTTCGTACGCGCCGACCGACCGCGATGTGACCGCCGTGGAGCCCGCCGGAGACCTGCCCTTCGCCGACGACATCTTCGACGCCGCGATGACGACCTTCTCGCTGCACGAGTGGGACGACCTCGAACGCGGGCTCGCCGAGGTGCGTCGCGTGACCCGGGGCCCGATCGTGGTGCTGACGTTCGACCCCGACCGCATCGAGCGCTCCTGGCTCGCCGAGTACGCGCCCGAGGTGCTGGCGGCCGACGCCCGTCGCCACCCCGCACTGCCGCGGATCGCCGACGCACTGGGCGACGACACCGTGACGAGCACCCCGTTGCCGATCCCGTTCACGTGCGTCGACGGGTTCGCCGAGGCGTACTACGCCCGCCCCGAGCGACTGCTCGACCCCGGCGTGCGCCAGGCGGACCCGACGTGGGGCCTGGTCGACGAGTTCACCGTCCGGCGGTCGGTGGCAGCGCTCCGGACCGCGCTGGAGTCGGGGGAGTGGGACCGGCGGCACGGCTCGTTGCGGATCCGCCCGACGTACGAGGGCTCGGTCGTCCTGGTCACGGCGACGCCGAACCGACCGCGGCCGAGCCTGGCCGGGCGGGCTTGACACCCGGTCGTAGGCTGGTCGGGTGAGCTTCCAGGAGGTGGTCGGCGCCCGTATCGCCGGCATCAGGGCGTGAGGCCCTCGGTCGTGCCCTCGGGTGCGGCCGCCCTCGTCGAACCCTGACCTCCTCCGCCCGGTGCGGTGTGCGTCTGCACGCCCCGGGCCCGCACGAAAGCGATCACCCATGCTCCCCATCGTGGAGAAGACCCTCCGCACGTCCTTCGTCAACGCCTCGCGCAAGGAGGTGTCCGACCTCACGCTGCCCGCCGACTTCGAGACGCTCGACTGGGACGCGCTCGACTACCTCGGCTGGCGCGACCCGAAGATCGGGCGGCGTGCGTACGCCGTCGTGCCGACCCTGGACGGCGACCTGATCGGCATCCTGTTCCGGCAGGCCGAGGCCTCGCCCCGCTCCCGTGCCCAGTGCTCGTGGTGCCAGGACGTCAAGCTGCCGAACGACGTCGCGTTCTACAGCGCGAAACGGTCCGGGCCGGCCGGCCGGAACGGCAACACCGTCGGCACCCTGGTCTGCCAGGACTTCCAGTGCTCGCGGAACGTCCGGAAGCTCCCGCCGCCCGCCTACGAGGGCTACGACGTCGAGGCCGCGCGCCTCCGGCGCATCGAGGACCTGCAGGTCCGGGCCGCGTCCTTCGCCGCCGAGGTCTGAGACGCCGGCGTCCTCGAAGGACGCCGCCGAGTCAGCGAGACGCCGCCGGATTCGGAGGCGTCTCGCGCTGACGCCGGCGTCTCGCGTCCGCAAACGCGACTGACGACGGACGGGAGGCCCGTGACGGATCCGCCACGGGCCTCCAGGCCGTCAACCGGTCGCGTCTACCGACCGATGGTCGACATGTCGGGGTAGCGGTCACCGGTCGGGACCGGCAGCGCCGACAGGCGTGACAGCTGGTCCGCGGTGAGGGTCAGGTCGGCTGCGCCGACGTTCTCCTCGAGGCGGGAGACCCGCTTCGTGCCGGGGATCGGGACGATGTCGTCGCCCTGGGCGAGCAGCCAGGCGAGCGACACCTGCGCCGGGGTGGCGCCGGCCTCGGTGGCGATCTCCTTGACCGCGTCGACGATGCGCATGTTCTGCTCGAACGCCTCCTGCTGGAAGCGCGGGTTCGCCAGGCGGAAGTCGTCGGAGTCCAGGTCGGACGGCTTCGTGATGGCACCCGTCAGGAACCCGCGGCCGAGCGGCGAGTACGGCACCAGGCCGATGCCGAGCTCGCGCAGGGTGTCGAGCACGTCGCCCTCGGGGTCCCGCGTCCACAGCGAGTACTCGCTCTGCAGCGCGGTGATCGGGTGGACGGCGTGGGCCTTGCGGATGGTCTCGGCACCGGCCTCGGACAGTCCGATGTGCCGGATCTTGCCCTCCTGCACGAAGCCGGCGAGCTGGCCGATGACGTCCTCGATCGGGACGGCCGGGTCGACGCGGTGCTGGTAGTAGAGGTCGATGTGGTCCGTGCCGAGGCGCCGGAGTGAGCCCTCGAGCGCCTCGCGCACGGACTCTGGCTTGCTGGAGATCCCGCGCTGCTGCGTCGGCGTCTCTTCACCGGCCTCGTGGTGGTACAGGCCGAACTTGGTCGCGATGACGACGTCGTCGCGGCGGCCCTCGAGCGCGCGGCGCAGGAGTTCCTCGTTCGTGTAGGGGCCGTACGCCTCGGCGGTGTCGAACAGGGTGACGCCGAGGTCGATCGCGCGGTGGATGGTGCGGATCGACTCGTCGTCGTCGGTGCCGGCGCCCGTGTAGAAGGCGCTCATGCCCATGGTTCCGAGGCCGATCGGTCCGACCTCGAGGTCTGCGAGCTTGCGTGTCTGCATGCTGCAGGTCTACTCCCGGTTCCCCTGACGGCGGGAGGCACTGGCTGTACCCGCCTCCGCACCACTACGCTGCGAGGGACGGGGCAGACGCCCCGGGCTCGGGGGAGTGTCATGGTCGTCATCTGGATCGTCGTCGCCGTGGTCGTCGTGCTCGGCGCCCTGCTCGTCGTGCTCGAGGTGCAGAACCGCCGTCGCCGGCGAGCGCTCGCGGACCTCGAGGACTTCTCCGACCCCACGGCCGGGTCACGTGCCATGGTCGAGGCCGACGCCGCTCGATCGACGGCCGAAGGGGTGTCGAGGACCGCGCACCCGGGTGGCAGCGCCTCCAGCGGGATGTTCTCCGGCTGACCCACCCGGCCGCTCCGGCGGTTGTCGGAAGCAGCGGGTCCGCGGTGACCAGGGCTACCGGCGCTTCGTGAGGTTCCTCCAAGGTGCTCGCACGATTGCTCCGCGCACTGGTGTGATCAATCCGTGAACCTGTACTTCCGACTGCTCTTGCTGCAGCTGCGGACCCGTCTGCGCGCTCGGGTCGGTGGACGCCGCCGGGCGTCGCTCTGGGACGAGGTCCGGACGCCGTTCCGGGTCGCTCCCACCGACCTCGACCCGCTGCGCCACGTCAACAACGGCAAGTACCTGTCGATGCTCGACCTCGGTCGGCTCGACCTGATGCTCCGCTCCGGGTACTGGGCAACGCTGTCCGAACGTGGCTGGTACCCCGTCGTCTCGGCGCAGACGATCACGTACAAGCGGTCGTTGACGCTCGGGCAGCGGTTCGAGCTCCGCACCCACGTGCTCGGGGTTGACGACCGCGCCGTGTACCTGGAGCAGACGTTCGTGCGGCAGGGTGCCGTGATGGCCCGCGCCGTGGTGCAGGCCCGGTTCCTGCGACGTTCCGGCGGGACGGTGCCGACCGCGGACCTGCTCGAAGCGGCGGGTGGCGCGGACCGCGACCTGACCGTGCCCGACTGGGTGCACGACTGGGCGAGTGCGACCCGGATCAGCAGCAGCGCGGCCTGACCCGAGCGGCCGGCCGGTCCTACGATGACCGCATGGACATCGTCGACCTGGTGCTGCCGGACGTCGCCGCGTGGCGTGCCTGGCTCGACGACCACGAGCACGAACCCGACGGGGTGTGGCTCGTCCTCGCCAAGAAGGGCGTCACGGAGCCGACGACGCTGACCTACGACACGGCCCTCGACGAGGCGCTCTGCTCCGGGTGGATCGACGGGCAGCGGCGCGGGCGTGACGACACCACCTACCGCCAGCGGTTCACCCCGCGCCGGAAGGCCTCGCTGTGGTCGCAGCGGAACCTCGGCCTGGTCGCGGCACTCATCGCCGAGGGACGGATGCGGGAGCGCGGGCACGCCGAGATCGATCGCGCCAAGGGTGACGGCCGATGGGACCGCGCCTACGCCGGTTCGGCAACGGCCACGGTGCCCGAGGACCTGCAGGCGGCGCTCGACGCCGCCCCCGCAGCCGCCGCGCTGTTCGCCGAGCTCGACGCCACCAACCGGTACGCCGTGCTGCACCGCATCACCACCGCCCCGAACGCCACGGTGCGGACGAACCGGCTCACCAAGCTCGTCGGCGGACTCGAACGCGGCGAGACCCCGTACCCGCGACCCACCCGTCCGTAGTCCCTGCGAACCCGGAAAGCGGTCGGGGGACACCGACTCAGGGACCGGCAACGCACCGGGCGTAGACCGGGGACATGACCACAGGCACTGACACCACGAACCGTCCGGCCGCGTCCTCCGGCACCTTCCGCATCGGCGGCGACCTCGAGGTCAACCGGCTCGGCTACGGCACCATGCAGCTCACCGGCCCCGGCGTCTGGGGACCGCCGAAGGACCACGACGAGGCGATCCGCGTCCTCAAGCGCGCAGTCGAGCTCGGCGTGAACTTCTTCGACACCGCCGACTCGTACGGCCCCTACGTCGCCGAGGAGCTCCTCAAGGAGGCCCTGCACCCCTACGGCGACGACGTCGTCATCGCCACGAAGGCCGGCCTCACCCGCACCGGCCCGAACGTCTGGCCGCCCGTCGGCCGCCCGGAGTACCTCCGGCAAGAGGCGGAGATGAGCCTCCGCCGCCTGGGCCTCGAGCGCATCGACCTGTTCCAGCTGCACCGCATCGACCCGAAGGTCCCGCTCGAGGACCAGGTCGGCGAGCTGAAGAAGCTGCAGGACGAGGGCAAGATCCGCCACATCGGCCTGTCCGAGGTCTCCGTCGACGAGGTCAAGGCCGCGCAGGAGATCGCCACGATCGTCTCCGTGCAGAACCTCTACAACCTGCAGAAGCGTGACGCCGAGGAGCTGCTCGACTGGTCCGAGGAGCAGGGCATCGGCTTCATCCCGTGGTTCCCCCTGGCCACGGGTGGCTTGACCGGCGAGGACTCGCCGCTCACCGAGATCGCCGAGCGCAAGGGTGCCACCCCGGCACAGCTCGCGCTCGCCTGGCTGCTCAAGCGCTCCCCGGTGATGCTGCCGATCCCCGGCACGTCGAGCGTCGCGCACCTGGAGGACAACCTCGCGGGTGCCACGGTCGAGCTGACCGACGACGAGTTCGAGGAGCTGGCGAAGCTGGGTCACTGACCCGACGCGACCAGCAGACGGACGGGAGGCGCGGTGCCAGCTGGCACCGCGCCTCCCGTCCGTTTTCCGCCCTGTACAGATCCGTGCTTGCGCACGCATACCGGGTATGTGCATACTCAGTATGGCCACGGTGGCCCGAGACAGGGGAAGTGTCATGAGCGTTCGGATGGGCGTACTCGCGCTGCTGGTGGGGGGACCCGGCTACGGGTACCAGCTCCGGGGGGAGTTCGAGCACCGCACCGGCGGGAGCTGGCCGCTGAACATCGGCCAGGTCTACACGACCCTGGACCGCCTGGAACGCGACGGCCTCGTGGCCCGCGGCGACGCCGACGACGACGGACACGTCGTCTACACGGCGACCGACGCGGGTCGGGCCGAGGTGGCCCGCTGGTTCAGCGAGCCCGTGCCGGCCAAGCGCGGCCGCGACGAGCTGGCGATCAAGTTCGCCCTCGCCGTGACCGTGCCCGGGGTCGACGTCGCCCGGCTGGTGCAGGTGCAGCGCGGTGCCGCGATCCGGAACCTGCAGGACCTGACGCGGCTGAAGCGGACGACCGACCCGTCGACGGACCTGGCGTGGTCGCTCGTGCTCGAGTCGATGGTGTTCCAGGCCGAGGCCGAGGTGCGCTGGCTCGACCACGTGGAGTCGAGCGTCGCGCGGTACCGGCCGGACGAGCACCCGGCGGCGCCTGCCAGTACCGACGCCTCCGCTGCCGCTGCCCGGAGCGCACGGTGACCGCCGCACCGCTCCTGCAGCTCGATGCCGTGAGCGTGCACTACGGCTCCGGCGCGAAGGCCGTCACGGCCCTGGCCGGCATCGACCTGCGGGTCGAGCGCGGCGAGATGGTGGCCGTGATGGGCACCTCGGGGTCGGGCAAGTCGACGCTGCTCGCCTGCGCCGGCACCCTGCTGCCGCCGACGAGCGGTGAGGTGCTGATCGACGGCGCCTTCGTGTCCGACCGTCCTGCCAAGGAACTCGCAGCGCTGCGCCGACGACTCATCGGGTTCGTGTTCCAGGACTTCAACCTGATCCCCTCGCTGACCGCGGTCGAGAACGTGGCACTGCCGCTCGAGCTCGATGGATGGAAGGCCTCGCAGGCCCGCCGTGCCGCGGAGCTCGCGCTGGACAACGTCGAGCTGTCGCACCGAGCCGACGCCTACCCGGACGACCTGTCCGGCGGGCAACAGCAGCGCGTCGCGATCGCCCGCGGCGTGGTCGGCGAGCGCCGGCTCGTGCTCGCCGACGAGCCAACCGGAGCCCTCGACTCGCAGACCGGCGAGGTCGTGCTCCGCATGCTCCGTCGACACGTCGACGCCGGAGCCGGTGCCCTCCTGGTGACCCACGACGCCCGGCACGCGGCCTGGGCGGACCGGATCGTGTTCCTGCGCGACGGTCGGGTGGTCGACGAGACCGTGTACTCGGGCGTCGAGGCGGCGCTGACGGACCGGACCGCCTCGTGAGCCGGGGTCGGCGTGCCGGGACCGGCCGGACGCCGTTCGCCCTGAGACCGGCGCTCCGTCTGGGGCGTCGACTGGCGTTCGCGAAGGCGGGCCGCGCGGCACTGATCATCGCGCTCATCGGGATCCCCACCGCCGGGTTCGCCGCCGTCGCCGTCGTCGTGCAGTCCACACAGGCCACCGCAACCGAGCGGCTCGACTACGACCTCGGCCAGGCATCGGCGCAGATGCGGGTGTCCGGCCCGGACCTGCCCGGCATGGTGCAGGACCCCGTCCAGTGGCAGTCCACGGACTCGAAACGGAACAGCCCCGTCACGAAGTCGGACGACGACTCCCCCTTCGCGAACGTCCTGGCGCACGTGCCCGACGGCGCCCTGTCGATCCCGGTCGGCGGCACACCCGTCGTGGTCCAGGGGCCGAAGGGTCCCGTCGGCCTGACCGCGGTCGAGGGCAGCGTCTGGGACCCGTCGCTCGAGGGCCACTGGCACGTGCTCGACGGTTCCACGCCGACCACGCGCAGTGAGCTCATGGTCACGCCGGCGACGCTCGACCGCCTCGGGGCGCACATCGGCGACACGGTGGACCTGACCGACCCGGTCACCAAGCGCTTCACGATCACCGGGACCATGACCGACCTGGGGACGGACCCGGGTTCGCAGGGCGTGTTCCTGCCCTGGGGCACGACGCTCTCGACGACCGACACCACCGACGACGTCGGGCTCACCGACGTCACCGTGTACCTGCCGTCGGACGCCCCGACGTGGTCGGAGATCCGGCAGCTCAACGCGCACGGCATCGTCGTGCAGTCACGGCCGGTCGTGCTCGACCCGCCCGACGCCCGGCTCCCCGGTGGGCAGCTGGGCTCGTCGCTCGGCTGGTACCTCGGGGCGATGGGACTGCTCGGCGTCTTCGCGATGTTCGAGGTCGCCCTGCTCGCCGGGGCTGCGTTCCTGGTCGGTACCCGGGCGGACACCCGCTCGTACGCCATCGTCACGAGCGTCGGCGGCGACAAACGGTTCGTCCGCACGATCGTCGCCGGGTCGGGCGTGGTGCTCGGCCTCGTCGGCGCGGTCCTCGGGGTCGCCGCCGGCACCGGGATCGGCGTGCTCGCCTACCGACTGATCGACAACGGCAACGTGGCGTCGTTCCCCGGGTTGCACGTGCCGCCGCTCCTGCTGCTGTCCATCGCCGCCGCGGGGGTGCTCGCCGGACTCGTCTCCGCGCTCGTCGCCGCACGGTCGGCGACCCGGATCAACGTGCTCGCGGCACTGCGGGGCTCGCTCCGTCCGGTACCCGTCAGCCGTCCGGCCCGCCGTCGTCGGCGCATCTGGGGGCCGCTGCTCGTGGTCCTCGGCGCCGTGATGACGTTGGCGTGCGGTGTGGGCGTGCTCATGCTCAACGACCGTCCGGTGCAGCAGGACCGGTGGGCCTACGTCGTCGGTGTCGGCGTCGCGATCGGGCCGTGCCTGATGCAGCTCGGCATCGCCATCTGCTCACCGTGGCTGCTCGCCCTGATCACCCGGCTCACCGCCCGCGCGGGGCTGTCTGCACGGCTCGCCGCCCGCGACGCCCGCCGCAACCCGGTCCGCACGGTGCCGGTGCTGGCGAGCGTGATGAGCGTCGTGTTCGTGGCCTCCGTCGTGATCACGTGGAGTGCGTCGAGCCACGCCCAGTACGTCCGTGGGTACGAGTACACGACGGCGGTCGGGGTCGCGACGGCCGAGGTGCAGACCGAGACGAAGGACGGCGGCAGTACCGGTCGCCACGACGCAGAACTGACGGCCCACGCCGCGAAGGTGGTGTCCGGGGTCTTCGACCAGGACCGCATCCGGGTGCTCGGTGTCGCGCAGGAGCAGCCGGGCGACACCCCCTCGACCGTCACGATCCCGCACCGCTGGAGCGCGTACGACTGCCCGGTGAACGACACGACGAGCTGCTCGTACTACCTCGACACGGCGACCGCGACCAGTCCGCACATCTGGACGGGCACCGTCGACGACTACGCCGTGCTCACCGGGCACCGCCCCTCAGCCGCCGTCCGGGGCGCACTCGAGGACGGTCGGGCCGTGTCGCTCTGGCCCGAGTACGCCCACGACGGTGCGGTCCGCGTCGACACCTTCCACGACCGGACGTGGGAGAGCGACCCCATCACCGAGCGGAGCCGACCGGCGGCCAGCGTCTCGATCCCCGCCGTGCTCGACGTGCAGACCCCGCGGATCCAGGTCGGCGTCTTCATGACGAAGGCGACCGCCGAGCAGTACGGCGTGCCCGTGGTCGACGGCATGCTCGTCACGACGCTGCCCCACGACCTCGACCCGGCTCAGGCGGACGAGCTGAGCTCGGCGTGGCAGAGCTTCGGCGGCGACGACCGCGCCCGGTGGAGCGGCCCGTCGTTCATGTACGAGGCCGGCCCCACCGACAACGAGGCGATCATCCGGGCGATCGTGCTCGCACTGGCCGCGGCCGTCACGATCGGTGCGACGGCGGTGGCGATCGGACTCGCACGGTCCGACGGCCGGCGGGACGACGAGGTGCTCGACGCCATCGGTGCCGCACCGCGCCTGCGCCGCGGGGTGTCGACCTGGCAGGCGGCGATCCTGGCCACGGTCGGCTCGGTGATCGGGACACTCCTCGGACTCCTGCCGATCCGCGCCCTGACCCTGCGGTTCACCGAGAGTCCGGTCGGGGTGAACCACATGCCGTTCGTGCCGGACTGGCCGGTGCTGGCGCTGCTCGCGATCGGCCTGCCCCTCGTGGTGACGGCCGGGGCGTGGCTGACCTCGCGGGGTCGGCGGCGGGTGGCGGTGCGACGGGCGCACTGACGCGCGCGCTGCCTCGTGCGCTCCGCTTCGCTTGGTGAGCAGAAGATGTCGAGTCGGCTGCTCGGACTCGACGTCTTCTGCTCACGAAGTGACCGGAAGACCGCTCCCGGCGAACAGCGGGCCGACGGCCAGCGTCCCCACGAGCCAGGCGACCACGATCGCGTCGACAGGCCACACGGGCCCGAGGGAGCGGTCGGCTCCCGGCACCCCGAGGATCCGGCGGCGGTACAGGACCACCGGCACCGCCAGGCCGACCCAACCCACCACCACGATCGGCAGTTCGATCAGGAGTGGCACGATCCCGAGACCGATGCCCCACCACATCGCTGGCAGTGCGGACGCCACCGCCATCACCAGGTAGGACAGGACGACCAGGCAGTTCTCACGTCGGTCGAGCTTGTCGTCGGAAAGCCGAGGACGACGCAGCATCCACACCGTCGCCGCGACCGCGTTGATGCCGACGCCGATCCGCCCGAGGCCGAGTCCGACGAACTGCCCGAAGTCCCACCAGTTCGATCCGGATCCGGTGTCCGGTGCTTCGTACCGGGTGTGCCCGGCGACGTGCAGGAACACGAGTCCGCCTGCGACGCCGAGCAAGTACAGCAGCCACGTCCAGCGGGGGAGCCGGAGTCGACGGAGCGCCGCTGCGACGAACAGCACCGACGTCGGCATGAGCAGCATCAGGGCTGCCCAGGCTGCACCGTCGAAGGCTCGTGGTTCCACGCCCCGACGCTAGCGGGACCGTCGCGCAGCGCGGCGAGTTGTCGCTGAGACTCCACCCGCAGACACATTCTCCCGCCTACTCGTAGCCTACGAACGAAGCGGTCTTCATACTTCAAGTTGGTATTTTATTTGCTTGGATGCTTGGATGCTGGCATGCGCCGCGGCATTCTTTCATCCATGTTGATAGCCGCCGTCCTTCACAACAACCGAACGATCACAGTGCGGACGTCCTTGAGTGGCCACATCAGCAACGGATGGGTGAAATGAGCGATATTGCACGGCTCGTCGATGCCGGAGCGATCGAAGCCGCGGTCGCCGAAGCTCAGGGGCTGACTCCCGACCGGGTCGCCGACCTGCTCTTCGCCTCGGGCGGCTTCGCTGTGGACATGGCTCCGTACGACGCGTTCGTCCGGCGCTGGTACGAGCGCCTCGACAGCCCCTATCTGCGCGCGGCGGCGGCGGAACGATTCGGGGATGCCTACCTCACCGAACTCGCGGGGGTGCCCGGGGGCGAGGCGTTCGCGGCCGAGCTGACCGAGGCCGCACTCCGAGACGTGATCGCGCACACCGGTCGACTGATGCGCGGGCCGGCGATCACCGAATGGGCAGAACCGCACGTCGCGGTGATGAGCACCGCCCGCGCGCGCTCCTGGCGAGACGCGTCGATGGATCTCGCGAAGGTGCACTTGCCGGACTGACGGACGGGAGGCCCGTGGCGGCGTCGCCACGGGCCTCCAGTCCGTCACATGGTGAGCAGGAATGGTCGGGTCGCTGTGCCGGACCCGACCATTCCTGCTCACGAAGCGGCGAGCGCCGCGATCACGGGAGCTCGGGCAGCGCCTCCGCGTAGGTGCGGAAGTCGCCGCGCTCCGTGTGGATCGCCCACAGGCGGTCGGCGATGGACTCCCCGGAGTGCTCGGGCTGCCCGTCGTCGATGCCGAACGGGATGATGAGCTGGCCGACGTGGACGTCCTCGTCGCGGACGGCGTCGTGCAGCAGCTGCGCGTAGGCGCTCTCGGCGGCGAAGGCGACGGACGTGCCGGTGACGCGGGCTCCCGGTCGGACCGCGCTGCCGCCGTTGACGAACAGGATCGTGCCGTGGCCGATGGCGCGCATGCCGGGCAGCACCTGCCGGACGGCGTTGACCGAACCGTAGACCGAGAACTCGATCGGGCCGACCAGGTCGTCCGCCGTGGTCTCGAGCACGGGGCGCATGTACTCCTTGGCGGGGAGCGGGCTGTACTGCAGCACCTCGATGGGGCCGAGCTGCTCGGTGGCGCGCTCGAGTGCGGTGCGCAGGGAGTCCCCGTCTCGGACGTTCGCGGCGAACCCGGCTGCGGTGTGGCCGCGCTCACGCAGCTCTGCGGCGAGGCCGTCCAGGCGGTCCTGGTTGCGGGAGATCAGGGCGACGGCGAAGCCCTCACGGGCGAAGCGCTCGGCGACGGCGAGGCCGAGGCCCTTGCCGGCCCCGACGATGGCGATGGTGGTCATGCGGTGTACTCCTCGTCGCTCACGTGCTCGAGCCAGGTGGTGGTCGTCGCCGGGTCGTCGGCGGCCTCGAGCATCGCGAGGTGTTCCATGTAGTCGGTGGGGGTCGCGCCGTGCCAGTGTTCCTCGCCGGCCGGCGTGTAGACGGTCTGTCCAGCCTGCACCTCGATGACGCGGCCGTCCCGGGTGCCCATCCGCGCGACGCCCTCGGTGACGTGCAGGGTCTGGCCCTTGGCGTGCGAGTGCCAGGCGGTGCGGGCGCCGGGCAGGAACCGGACCTTGGCGACGGTCATCGTCTGACCGGGCTCCTTCGGCGAGGCGATGGCGTCGAGGTACACGTCGCCGGTGAACTGCTCGGGCGGGTTCTTGACGGTCGGCTGCTTCGGTTCGATCTGCATGCCGACGACGGTAGGCCGCCGTGCGCACCGTCGGGAGGTGCCGACAGACCCCCTCAGGGGATTCCCGAACGCAGCGTGTGTGATCGACCCACGACCCCGGGAGGATCATCGTGGACACACCCGCCGGAACGCCCCGCAGCCGCCGCCTCTTGTCGGTGGCCGGCCTCGCCGCCGTCGCAGCGCTGGCCCTCACCGCCTGCACGAGCGGCGACGGAGCAGAGCGGGACGGATCCGACCGGGGCGGTTCGCCGTCGGCGCGCGCGACCGCGCCCGCCGACCTGTCGGCCGGTCAGGTGGCGCTCGACGGTGACACCACCGACGTGGTCACCGGCCTGGAGGCTCCCTGGTCGGTGGTCCTGACGGGTGACGACGGCGACGCACTGGTCAGCGAGCGCGACTCGGCCCGGGTGCTCGAGCTGCGGTCCGACGGCACCACCCGTCAGGTCGGCACCGTCGACGGAGTCAGCCACGGCGGCGAGGGCGGACTGCTCGGGCTCGCGCTGCACGACGACGACCTGTTCGTGTACTCCACGGCCGACGACGGCAACCGGATCCAGCGGTACGAGTTGACGGGGAGCACCGGGTCGTGGGGTCTCGGCGAGGCGACGACGATCATCGACGGGCTGCCGAAGAACACGTTCCACGACGGCGGGCGGATCGCGTTCGGGCCCGACGACATGCTCTACGCGAGCGTCGGGGACGCCGGCGCGAGCACGGACGCGCAGGACGAGGAGTCGCTCGCGGGCAAGATCCTGCGGCTCACCCCGGACGGCGACGTCCCCGCCGACAACCCCATCGACGGGTCACCGGTGTGGAGCCTCGGGCACCGCAACGTGCAGGGCATGGGGTGGTCGTCGGACGGCACGATGTTCGCGTCGGAGTTCGGCGAGAACACCCACGACGAGCTCAACGTCATCGAGCCCGGCGCGAACTACGGCTGGCCAGAGGTCGAGGGCACCGGCGGCCAGGGCCGTGGCTTCGTCGACCCCGTGCAGCAGTGGTCCACCGACGAGGCGTCCCCGAGCGGCCTCGCCGTCGTCGACGACACCGTCTTCGTCGCCAACCTGCGGGGCGAGGTGCTGCGCGCGATCCCGGCCGACGACCCCGGAACCGCGACCGAGTACTTCGCGGGGGACTTCGGCCGCATCCGCACCGTGCTCGAGGGCCCGTCGGACACCCTCTGGTTCGTCACGAACAACACCGACGGCCGCGGGACGCCGTCGAGTGACGACGACCGGATCGTCTCCGTTCCGTTCACGCGCACGTGAAAGGGGTTCCCGCAGCCCCTCGCTCCCGCCCGACCGGGCGAAGTACCGTGACGGCATGAACCACCGCGACGAAGCGCGCGACTTCCTCTCCAGCCGTCGCGCCCGCATCACCCCCGAGCAAGCCGGCGTCGAGACCTTCGGCACCCGGCGCCGCGTGACCGGGCTGCGCCGAGAAGAAGTCGCCCGGCTCGCCGGCGTCAGCATCGACTACTACACGCGACTCGAGCGGGGGAACCTGCAGGGCGTCTCCGAGAGCGTGCTCGACGCCATCGGCCGGGCGCTGCAGCTCGACCCGGCCGAGCAGGAGCACCTGCGCGACCTCGCACAGCACCAGAACGAAACCCCGCGTCGCGCGGGTCGCGTCGTGCCGGTGGCCGCCGTCCGACCCGAGCTGCAGTACCTGCTCGACGTCGTCACGGACGCCCCGGCGATGATCATCAACAACCGCCAGGACATCGTCGCCGCGAACGCACTCGGGTACGCCATGCACTCGGACCTGGTGGCCGCACCGGCCCGGCCGATGAACTTCTCGCGCTTCATCTTCCTCGACCCGCAGGCGCGGAACTTCTACCAGGACTGGCAGCGGGCTGCGCACACGAACGTCGCGATCCTGCGACGTGAAGCGGGTCGGACCCCGAACGACAAGGACCTCGCGGCCCTCATCGGCGAGCTGTCAATGCGGAGCGACGACTTCCGCGCGCTGTGGGCCGCGCACGACGTCCGCCGGCACTACGCCGGTGTGAAGTCGTTCCGGCACGGTGTCGTCGGGCCGCTCGAGCTGCACTTCCAGACCCTCGAACTCGCCGAGGACCCGGGGCTCGCGCTCACCATCTACCTGGCGACGCCGGGCAGCCCGACGGCCGACGCCCTGCGGGTGCTGGCTTCGTGGGCGGCGACCGAGGGCATCGCGGAGCGGGCGCGTCAGCTCGCCTGATGCGGTGGTCGCGACCACCGCCGTCCTGGAGGCACGGGGCCAGCCGGCACCGCGCCTCCCGGCCGTGACGTGGTCGCGTCGCACCGCCGCACCAGGTGTCCACAGTCACGACGAGGAAGGGCGCGACCAGCGCATGAACGAGACCGACTCCGTCCGGACGGTCCTCCCCGCACCGACGACCGGGTTCCTGGGCCGGCTGCGCTTCCGGCTGCGCGCCGAGCAGGAGATCCACGAGCTCACCCACGACCGCGAGCTCGAGGCACGTGTCCGTGCCGAGGCGGCCGTGCGGCTCGCGCCGGGGCCCTGGCACCTGGGGGAGTTGTTCCGACGGCGGTGACGGCTGAGGGGGGACGGCAGCACCTCTCACCGCCCCACGGATCGGTCCTAGCGTCGAGACCATGACGATCACCGAGACCGACCCCGAGTTCGCCCGGTACCACGCCGACTTCGTGGACGAGACCCTGCAGCAGGTGACGCTCAGCGAGCACGACCGCGCGGTCGTCCAGCTCGGCGCCACGATCGCTGCCGGAGCACCGGCCGCGTTCCGGGATCTGCTGGGGACGGCGCTCGACGGTCCGTTGTCACCCACCGAGGCCAAGGAGATCGTGTACCAGGCCGTCGCCTACGTCGGGTCCGCACGGGTCGGGGAGTTCCTGGCGATCACCAACGAGCTGCTCGTCGC
Organism: Curtobacterium sp. MCPF17_021; assembly: GCF_003234605.2. Classification (NCBI taxonomy): domain Bacteria; kingdom Bacillati; phylum Actinomycetota; class Actinomycetes; order Micrococcales; family Microbacteriaceae; genus Curtobacterium; species Curtobacterium sp. MCPF17_021. The sequence goes on from NZ_CP126252.1 coordinate 3,735,992, forward strand.
CCGCGGCGTCGCCCTGCCGTTGCCCGGGCAGTCGACGACCACGCCGACGAACCGGGTCGCACGCGGTCGCGAGGTGCAGGGCGCCGTCGTCGGTGCCGACCGCGTCGACGCGCTGTACGAGCACGCACCGGCGGATGCGCTGCACTTCCAGCGGTTCCTGTCGGGCAACTGCTTCGGGGACACCGTCGGCCGCGACGGCCTCGGACTGCCGACCCGCGAGCTGCTGACCTTCGCGATGCTCGCGGCGCTCGGCGGGGCCGACGCGCAGGTGCAGGCGCACGTGGCCGGCAACCTGAACGTCGGGAACACCCGACAGCAGATGCTGGACGTCCTGACCGTGCTCGTCCCCCTCCTCGGTTACCCCCGCACGCTCAACGCACTGGCCGCCCTGAACGAGGGAGCACCCGCCGCATGACCTCGGAGCACCGGATGTCGACCGGCCGGACCCTGCTGTTCGCCGTCGCCGGGGGAGCAGCGGTCGGCAACCTGTACTGGTCGCAGCCGCTGCTCGACGACATCGCTTCATCGCTCGGCACCTCGGCGTCGCTCGCCGGGCTGCTCGTCACACTGACCCAGGTCGGCTACGCCCTCGGCATCCTGCTCGTGGTGCCGCTCGGGGACGTCCTCGACCGCCGACGCCTCATCCCCTGGGTGCTCGTCGCCTCGGCCGTCGCGTTGCTGCTCGCCGCGATCGCGCCGAGCTTCGTGACGCTCCTGGTCGCCCTGGCCCTGGTCGGCCTGACGACGGTCGCCGGGCAGCTCCTCATCCCGCTGGCCGGGGACCTCGCCGACCCCGCGCAGCGCGGCCGCGTGGTCGGCACGATCGCGTCCGGCGTGCTCACCGGCATCCTGGTGTCACGGACGATCAGCGGGCTGGTCGCCGACGCCTTCGGGTGGCGTGCGATCTACGTGGCGGCCGCGGTCGTCGCCCTCGTCCTCGCCGTGCTGCTGCGACGGGCCGTCCCGGTGCTCGAACCACGCAGCCGGGTGCCGTACCCGCAGCTCATCGAGTCGGTGTTCCGTGCCGTCCGGACCCACCGGACCGTGCGGGTCACGCTGGTCATCAGCTCGTCGGTGTTCGCCGTGTTCACGATGTTCTGGACCGCGCTGACGTTCCTGCTGAGCAGCGACCCCTACGGCTTCTCCACCAGCCGCATCGGCCTGGTCGGACTGGTGGGGCTCGCGGGTGCCGTGGCGGCGCAGCGGGTCGGGCGACTCCACGACCGCGGGTTGTCGGTACCGGTCACCGGGGGAGCGATCGTGCTCCTGCTCGTCTCGCTGGTGGTCGCCGGCATCGGTGCGCACTCGATCATCGTGGTGCTGCTGGCCGTGCTCCTGCTCGACGTCGCGGTGCAGGCGGCGAACGTGCTCAACCAGACCCGGCTCTTCTCGGTCGACCCGGCCGCGCGGAGCCGGCTCAACACGGCCTTCGTCACGTCGAACTTCATCGGCGGCGCGATCGGCTCCGCCCTGGCGTCGGTGCTCTGGACCGCCGGGGGCTGGACGGCAGTGACGGTCGGCGCCGCGGTGCTGACCGGGTTCGCCGCGACGGTCTGGGCCGTGCACCGGAACCGCGGGCTCGTGGTCGAGCCGGAGCGGGCCTGAGTCAGATCGCCAACTCGACGTCACGGCCGTTGACCGTGACGATGATGCGTGGGTTCTCGGCACCGGTCGCGGTGATGGAGCTGCGGAGGGTGGAGAGCAACACGTCCTCGCGCCGTTCCGTCTGCGACACCGCCCCCTGACTGATGCCGAGCTCGTGTGCGATCTCGGCCTGCGTGCGCTTCCCCGCTTCACGCACCATCGCCAGGCTCCGCAAGGGGTTCCACAGGGCTCAGCGGAGCAGGGGGCTCGCGATCTCGAGGTCACCGTGGTCGACGAGCCAGCGCACCGCGTCCAGCACGGTCTCCTCGGCGGTGAACGCCGGTGCGTACCCGAGCAGACGGGTCGCCTTCTCGGTGCTGAACACCTGGCTGCGGGACAGGTGCCCCCAGCTGGCGTCCGCGTGCTCTGGTGCCGTGGTCTCGCGGAACCGGTCCCACGTGACGGAGTCGAGCCGGGCCTCCTGGCCGAACCACGACGCTGCCAGGTGGGCGTACCCGCGCGCCGTGAGGGCGGTCGGAGCCGTGACGAAGAAGTCCTCGCCGGCCGCCGCTTCGCGGTGCTCGAGGGCGAGCTGGAACGCCTGCGCGACGTCGTCGGCGTGCACGTGGGCCATCGTCTCGGCGCCGAGACCGGGGACCTCGAGCGATTCGCCGGCGGACAGCTTCGTCAGCACCGAGGGATCGAGGTTGCCGAGCGGACCGATCGGCGTCCAGCCCGGACCGCTGATGTGCCCGGGGTGCAGCGACGTCGTGACCAAACCGCCTGATGCGGTTTCTTCCTTGAGCATCCGGGCGATGGCGTCCTTCTGGACGCCGTAGTCACCGAACGGCGGGGTCGCGTTCTGCTCGGTGATCGGCAGCACGTGCGACGCCCCCGCACGCCAGATCGAGCCGCAGTGCGCCAGGTGCGTACCGGTACCGCGGAGCGCGTCGACCAGCGCTGCGGCGGAGGACTCGGTGAAGCAGACGAGGTCGACGACGGCATCGGCGCCGAGTGCGGCGATCCGGCCGCCGAAGGTGCCGTCCCGGTCCTCCTGCTCGCGGTCGGCGACGACCCGCTCGACCTGCTCCCACTCCGGGCTGTCGACGTAGGGGGTGCTCGTGCCGCGCGTGACGGCGACGACCTGGTGCCCGGCGCGGACGAGCCGGGGGACGAGGAACGACCCGATGTGACCGGTGGCTCCGATGACGACGATGTGCATGGGGCCACCGTAGGCCGAGGCGTGCGGATCGTGAGCAGGAATGGTCGGGTGCGGCGGTGCGACCCGACCGTTCCTGCTCACGAAACGCACAAGCGGCGATCAGTCGGCGGTGATGACCTTCACGGAACCGGCGATGGTCGCGGCGTCCTCGGCGAGCGCGACGACGGGGTCGGGCAGGCCCGCACCCCCGAGGGCCTTGCGAGCACCCCAGCCGACGAAGCTGCCGACGAGGGCACCGACGCCACCGAGGATCGCGCCCTCGATGCGCAGGTCGCGCTTGCCGGTGGTGCCGAGGGCGGCACCGGCGAGGGCACCGGACGCGACCCGTCCGAGCAGTGCCGAGGGGGCGATGCGGTTCGGGGTCTTCGGCAGCTTGTCGCCGATGAGCTCACCGATGGCGGAGGCCACGAGCAGCCCACGGCCGACCGGGGTGCTGAAGACCTTCCACTGCTGCCACGAACCCTTCAGCGAGGACCGGTCGTGGTTCAGTGCGAGGACGGCGAGCGGGGTGGCGCTCCGGCCGCCGCTCATGATGCCGAGGACCAGGGTGCGGACCAGGGTGTGCTGCTCGTGCTGCTTGCTCATCGTGACTCCTGTCGTGTTGCCCCCGACGGTACGCACGGTGACCTCGGGTGTTCCGAGCATCGCGGGCGACGGGCGGACGTCGGGCGTTCCCCGGGCGTTCCCCGGGCGTTCCCCGGGCACGGAGCCGCCCCGAGTAGCGTCCGGCCCATGAGCAACGTCATCGTCTTCGGCGGCCACGGCAAGGTCGCACTCCTCGCCACCCGCATCCTGTCCGAGCGCGGACACACGGTCACCTCCGTCATCCGGAACGCCGAGCAGTCCGACGAGATCCGAGCGCACGGCGGCGAACCGCTCGTCGCGGACATCCAGCAGCAGTCCCTGAACGACTTCGCCGAACTCGTCCGCGGGCACGACGCCGTGGTGTGGTCGGCCGGTGCCGGTGGCGGGTCCGTCGACCGGACCTGGGCGATCGACCGCGACGCTGCGGTGCTGTCGATCCAGGGCGCGAAGCAGGCCGGCGTCGACCGCTACGTGATGGTGTCGTTCTCGGGCTCGCAGCTCGACCACGGCGTCCCGCAGGACCAGGACTTCTTCGCGTACGCGCAGTCGAAGATGATCGCCGACGCCGTGCTCCGCGACTCGGGGCTGCAGTGGACGATCGTCGCCCCGAGCACCCTGACCGACGACGAGCCGACCGGCTCCGTCGACTGGGACGGCTCGTCGACCCAGGTGCCGCGCGGTGACGTGGCGCACGTGGTCGCCGACGTGGTCGAGAACCCCGGCACGGCCGGCAACACGTTCCGGTTCAACACGGGGTCCACCCCGGTGGCGGAGTTCCTGCGCGCCGCCGCGGTCTGACCGAGACCCACAGACGGACGGGGTCGCGGCGGTTCTCCGCCACGACCCCGTCCGTCTCTCTGCAGAACGTCGAGCTCAGTAGAGCGTCGAGATACCCGTCATGTCGCCACGGCCGAGCGTGCGGCCGTCGAGCTCGCAGTAGCCGCCGGACGGCTCCATGACCTGGCCGGTGCCGGTGGCGACGTGGTCGAGGCCGTACAGGTGGCCCCACTCGTGCGTGGCGACGACCTGGGTGTCGAAGCGCGCACCCGAGCAGGTGGCCGTCGAGCTCCACTTGAAGCCGGTGGCGTAGCGCTGGTCGGCCTCGCGGGCGTTGCCGTTGCCGTCGAACCAGACGCACGTGACACCGAGGGTCCCGGTCGGGAGCTTGCCCCAGCCCATCACGTTGTAGCCGTTGTTCCGCGAGCAGCCGCCCTGGTCGGTGAGGTTGGGCTTCTGGGTCGCGAGACGCAGGTAGTCGTTCTTCGCCGTCGACGTGACGGTCCGGTCACACGCCGAGATCGTGCCGTTCCAGGCGTTCGCCCCCTTGCGCAGGGCGTCCTTGGCGTACGTCGACTTCTGCCCGGTCTGGTTGTAGTACCACTTGACCGTGCTCGGCCAGGTGTAGCCGGACGCCTTGTACGCCGTGCTCGTGCACTTCGTGGTCGCGGCGGTCGTCGCGGCGGGAGCGGCCTGTGCCGTCGCGGCCTGGCTCTGCGCACGCTCCTGCTGGACGGCGGGGGCCGAACCGGTCCAGGCCTCGTCGACGCGGACGGCGACACCGGCGGAGCCGTTGTTCGCGATGAGGACGTCGGCGAGCTCGGGCGCCCCGGGGGCGGCCGAGCTGCTCGCCATGACGCTCTCACCCGGCGCGGGGAGCGCGAAGGTGCGGCCGTCCGGCGTCACGACCGTGCCGGACGTCGCCGTGCAGCCGCTCTCGAGCGTCTGCACCGACAGGGTCCCGGGGGCGCAGCTCGCGCCGGCCCCCGGGGTCGCCGCCTGGGCGGGTGCTGCGGTGATGGTGAGGCCGGCGAGGATCGCGACGATCGCCCCGGTGCTCAGCGCGTTCCTGACAGGACGCATGGTTCCCTTCCAGCGGCAGGCGACGTGCCCCCCGCTCCTGATCGGGGTCCATGCTCGCCGATGACCACGCAGCGGGTCCAGGACTGCGCTGCGGGGACACGCCCCCAGTCAGGGGCGGCGGCTCAGGCCATCTGCGCGTAGAAGGGCTCCGGTGCATCAGCGAGCGACGCCTTCACCATCCGGCTCCAGTCGTCGACGAGCACCTCGGCCACGCCACGCTCCACACCGTCGAGTGCCGCACGGGCCACGTCCGTCGGGTCCGTCTTCGGGCCGTCGTAGTCGCCCATCATGTCGGTGTCGGCCGCACCGAGGTGGAGTCCCTGCACGCTGATGCCCCGGTCGGCGAGCTCCAGGCGGACGGCGTTCGTCATGTTCCACTCGGCCGCCTTCGCCGCGGCGTAGCCACCCGCGCCGGGCGCCGCGAACCACGACAGGGCCGACAGCACGTTGACGATCGCGCCGCCGCCGTTCCGCTCGATCACCGGTGCGAAGGCGCGGATCATCGACAGGCTGCCCCAGAAGTGCGTGTCCATGGCCTTCCGGACGATGGTCAGGTCGTCGGTCACCAGGGAGCCCTGCGTCGAGATGCCGGCGTTGTTCACGAGCAGCGTCACGTCCCCCGCGGCTGCGGCCACCGCGTCGACGGAGGCCTGGTCGGTGATGTCGAGGGGCAGCGCGACGACGCCCTCGACGTCGACGAGTTCGGGTCGGCGTGCGGTCGCGTAGACCTTCGACGCTCCGCGCTCCAGCAGCTCCAGGGCGAAGCGGCGTCCGATGCCGCGGTTCGAGCCGGTGACGAGTGCGACCGATCCAGCGATGTCCATGGTGTCTCCTCCTGCCGCGCGGGTGTCTCCCGCAGCGGCTCGGCTACGCTAAGACCTCACATCCATGTCAGGGGCAAGCCCGGATCGGAGCAACATGCGCATCGGTGACCTCGCGGCCGAGACCGGCGTCAGCGTCCGCTCGCTGCGGTACTACGAGGAGCAGGGGCTGCTCACCGCGTCGCGCACCGCGAGCGGGCAGCGGGTCTACACGGACGCAGCCGTCGAGCGGGTCCAGCTCGTGCAGCAGCTGTTCGCCGCCGGGCTCGCGAGCCGCACGATCGTGCAGCTGCTGCCCTGCGTCGACCGTGGGGAGTCGACGCCGGAGTCGTTCGCGCTCCTCATCGCCGAGCGGGACCGGATCACCGCGCAGCTGGCCGAGCTCGAGGCGGTCCGGGGGCGCCTCGACCAGGTCATCGCGATCACCGAGCACCCCACCGCCGAGCACTGCCCGGCACTGCGTGACCGACCTGCGGAGCCGGTCGCGGCCTGAGACGCGGCACCAGGACGGACGGGAGGCCCGTGGCGGGTCCACCACGGGCCTCCCGTCCGCATCCTGGTCACGACCAGGGCCGCGGGTGCGGCGTCAGGGCTGGAACACCTGGATCTGGTCCAGCTCGGCGAACCCGGTCCCCTTGGTGAAGGTGAGCGTGTTCGCGCCGGCCTTCAGCGTGACCGTCTTCTGCGCCCATCCGAACCGGCCCCAGTTGACGGTCGGCGCGTAGCTGACCGAACCGGCCGAGGTGCCGTTGACCGCGAGCGCGTGGGTGCTCGTCGCACCCGTGCCGTTGTCGTACCGGACGTTCACCGTGTACGTCCCCGCGGTCGCGGCCTGCACCGTGAACTGCACGGAACTCGTCGCGTTGTTGATGTTGCCGACCTTCGCGCCGCCGACCGCGTCGGCCTGGGTGACGGTGTTCGTGTCGTTCCGGACCGCGGACTCGGCCTCGTACCGCTGCGCGTTGATCGGGATCGACCCGACCCGCACGTCGTTGTACGTGGTGGTGAGGTTCTCGACGTTCGTCGCCTGGTACAGCGTCTTGCCGTCGGCGCTCGAGTCGAAGCCCTGGGCGAAGCCGCTGAACGTCCCGCCCTCGGCATCCCGCGCGTCGTACGTCACCGCGTACGGCAGCTGCTCCCACGAACCCGTGCCCTGGTTGCGGTTGACGACGAAGTTCTGGCCACCGTCGATGTTGCCCGCGCTGTCGAGGGACCACTTGGACGAGACGACGATCATGCCGTTGGCGTTGCCGGCGGTCGGCACCCAGCGCACCTCGGGCGACGACCCGACGCCACGGCCGTCCGGCAGCGCGATCTTGGTGCCGATGCTCGTCTCGGGGCTCCAGTTCAGACCGTCCGGTGAGGTCTTGAAGTACACCGGCGCCGTGTTGTTCGTCTGGCTCGGTCGGTTCACGACCTCGAACGTCGCCACGTAGTTGCCGTTCGGGATCCTCGTCACCGTGATCATGCCCGGACGGTCGCTCTTGTTGGTCGGTGCGGACACGTTCACCAGGGAACCCCAGGTCAGGCCGCCGTCCGTGGAGCGCCGGTAGCTGACGGCCTGCAGGACGTTGTTCGCCTTCTGCCGCTCGTCCGAGAAGTAGGTGACCAGCCCGCCGTTCGCATCGACGGCGACGGACGGCTCCCACACCGTCGTGGTCGTCGAGCTCGGGCTCGGGTCGTAGGTGGCCGGGCCTCCGGTGTCGACGGTGCTGACGAAGGACCAGGTCAGTCCGTGGTCGAGGCTCTTGTACATGACCAGTCGGCTGCTCGAGCGGTCGGTGGGCATGATCATGCCGCTCAGCAGCAGCGTGCCGGCCGGCATCGTGCCGAGCTGGACCGGGGTCTCGTACAGCGAGGGCTGCGCGGTGCGGGTGAGCGTCGGGAACTGGGTGCTCGGCTTGACCGTGGCGACGCGGCTCCACGAGGTGCCGTTGTCCGTGCTCCGGTAGATCGGGTAGACCTGCACGCCGTTCTCGAGCACGAGCTGGTCGAAGGTGACGAACTGCTGGCCGTTGGCCGATCCGCTGTTCTTCAGGACGATGTTCTTCGCGTAGGTGGTGCCGGCAGCGCGGCCGCCCTCGGGGTTGAACGAGGAACCCGCTGCCGGCGAGTACACGAGGGCTCCGTTGCCGGTCGTGACCGCCTGTGCGGGGAGGGGGCCGGTGACGCCGGCGACGAGGGCTGCCGCGGCGGCGGCAGCGGTGACGACGAGCGCGAGCGTTCGGCGTCGACGAGGCGCCGGAGCGGCGCCGAGGCGGAGGGACATGGTGCTCCGTTCGGTTGGTGGTGCGGTGGTGGTGCGCGGAGGCGGACTGGAGGCGCGGGACCGACCCGACCCGCGCCTCCCGTCCGTCACGGGGTCGCGGACAGGGCCGCTGCCACGGCCCGTTCCTGTCGCGTGTGCGCGGCGAACGCGTCGGCGACCGGGTTGCGGCGACGGTCGAGGCCGCCGGCGCCGTCCTCGACGAGGTCGAAGAGGCCCATCGTGAGCAGGTGCTCCTGGCGTGGGGCGTCCGTGTGCCGCCAGGTCCACTCGTACATGTCGAACAGCGGCCACCAGGTGTAGCCGACGACCGGCACCCCCTCGTCGCGGAGCTCCCGCACGGCCGTGACCGACGCGTCCAGCCAGCCGATGCGTTCCTCGACCGAACCGGTGACGCACGTCTCCGTGAGCATGACCGGGGCGCCGTAGCGCTCGGCGTAGGTGGTGAGCACGTCGCGGAGCCCCTCGACGCCGGTGTCCTCGTAGGGCCGCGGGTCGGCGAATCCGCCGCCGTGGTGCACCCCCGCCTCGAACACCTCCGTGGAGTGCAGCGGGTAGTAGTTGACGCCCATCACGTCGGGCCGGACCGCGTGCTGCCGGAACCAGTCGAGGTCGGCGTCGGTGACGCCCCCCGACCGGAGCCGACCGACCAGGGGGTGCGCGTCGTCGACGCCACCGGTGACCAGGTCCTCGACCAGGAACGTCTGGGCGCGCAGACGGGCGACCGTGTCGCGGTGTTCCGCGGCGTCGACGTCGCCGACGTACCGGATGCCGGCGTCCACGTGCACGAAGGTGGCGGCGTCTCCGAGTTCGCGGGTGATCGCGTGCTGCGTCGAGACGAACCCCTTCGCCAGGGCGGACGCGATCCGGGCCGACCCCTCGGCCCCGGTCAGGTACGGGGGCCAGTACCCGTACTCACCCGAGAACAGGGCGTGGATGACGGGCTCGTTGACGGGCGTGTAGTCGGTGGCGACGTCGCCGTACCGCGCCGCGAACCGGGCGGCGTACTCGGTGACGTGCGCCGGGTAGTCGGGGTGGGCGAACTGCCCGTCGAGCCAGAGCGGTGTGCCGTAGTGCAGCAGGTCGACGACGGGCCGCAGGCCGGTCTCGCGGAACCGCGCCATGACGCCGTCCACCCACGACCAGTCCCAGACGCCTGGCTCGGGGGCGACGCGGTACCAGGGGACGCCCCAGCGGAGCAGCTCGGCGCCGACGTCGACCGCCAGCCCGAGGTCGGCCGCGTACTGCCGGTAGTGGTCGGTGAGCTCGTACTCGTCGATGGGCCGTTCACCCGGTCGGGCCTGCGGGACGAAGGTGTCCTCGATGCCCAGGGCGAAGTGCAGCCTGCCGTCGTCGGACCAGTGCATGGTGTCTCGTTTCGTGGTGGGCACGGCCGCTCCGGGCTCGTGCGGTGTCGTCGTCACTTGAGCCCGGTGCTGGCGACGCTCTCGATGAAGCGGCGCTGCACGAGCAGGAACATGACGGCGAGGGGCAGCACGGCGATCAGGGCGCCGGCCATCATCACGCCCTGCGGGATGATCCCGCCGGGCCCGGTCAGCAGGGTGAGGCCGGACGTGATGGTCCCCATGTCCTGGTCGGTGGTGAACACCAGCGGCCAGAGCAGGTCGTTCCAGTTGTTGACGAAGGTGAAGATGCCGAGGGTGAGCAGGGCGGGGACGGCGTTCGGCAGGACGACGCTCCGGAAGATCCGCCACTCCGAGGCCCCGTCGATCCGCGCCGCGTTGTCCAGGTCGCGGGGGAGCGACACGAAGAACTGGCGCAGGAAGAAGATCCCGAAGGCGTCGGCCGCCCGCGGCGCGATCAGCCCCGCGAACGTGTTCACCCACCCGAGGTCGGACACCAGTTGGTAGATCGGGATGAGCGTCGCCTGGAACGGGATCATCAGGCTGGCGACGATCACGATGAGCAGCACCTTGCTGCCCCGGAAGTCGAGCCGTGCCAGGGCGTAGGCGGCGAGCGCGTCGAACGCCAGCGCGAACACCGTCACACCGCCGGCGAAGGCGAAGCTGTTCAGGATGAGCCGCCCGAACGGCAGCTGCGTGAAGATCGCCCGGAAGTTGTCGAGCGTCCAGGTGTGCGGGAACAGCGTCGGCGGGTAGGCGTTGACCTCGCTCGCCGGTTTGAACGCCGTGAACACGATCACGAGCACGGGGAGCAGCACCGCCAGGGTCACGACGGCCACGGCTGCGAAGCCGAGCCAGCGCATCGACGGCTGTCGACGGGCCACCGTGCTGCGTCGGACGACCGTCGCGGGACGGGGGAGCGCGGTCATGATGCGGTGTCCTCTCCGCGCTTCCCGAAGAACAGGAACTGCACGAGGCTGAGCAGCAGGGTCGCGATGAGGAGCACGTACGCCAGGGCGCTCGCGAACCCGAGGTCGAGGTCCTTGAAGCCGGACTGGTAGATCTGCATGACGATCGTCTCGGTCGACCGGTACGGACCACCGCCGGTCAGGACGTAGATCTGGTCGAACGCCTGCAGCGCGGCGATGAGGGCGACGATCACGACGAACGCCATCGTGTTGCTCAGCATCGGGAAGGTGACGTTCGCGAACCGCTGGCGGCCGTTCGCCCCGTCGAGCTGCGCGGCCTCGTACAGGCTCGTGGGGATCTCCTGCAGCCCGGCCAGGAAGATCACCATGTAGAAGCCGAAGTTCTTCCACACGGCCACGAGCACCACGGTGGGCATCGCGAGTGTCGGGTCCTGCAGCACGTTGCCGAGCCGGATGCCGACGAGCTGCAGCCAGTGGTTCAGCAGGCCGATCTGCGGGTCGAGCAGGTACGACCACGCGAACGCGGCGACGGCCAGGGACACGATGAACGGCAGGAACAGCGCCGACCGGAAGAACCCGCGGAACGGCAGGGCCGGGTGGTTCAGCACGAGGGCGAGCACCAGGGCGACGACGATCGCGACGGGGGTGAAGAGCACCGAGTAGAGCGCGGTGTTGCCGATGGACCGCAGGACGTCGGGGTCGGTGAAGACCCGGACGTAGTTCGCGAAGCCGATGAACGACGGGTCGCCGAACCCGCTGGCGTCGGTGAACGACAGCTGGAGCGCCGAGAGCATCGGCCAGAGCACGAACGCCCCGAGGATGACGATCGCGGGTGCGAGGAACCCGACGATGGTGGCGCGGCGGCGGAACGTGCCGTTCAGGGGCGATCGTCCGCCGAGCTGGCCCGGTGGTCGGTACCGACGGCGTCGGCCGAGTTGCTGCGTGGTCACGAGGGTCCTCCGAGGGCCGCTGCTGCTACTTCAGGGCCGACTGCACGTCGGCGTCGGCGGTGGCGAGGAGCGATCCGGGGTCCCCGCCCGCCATCGCCTTCTGGGTCGCGGTGTCCACGGCGGTGAGCACGTCAGCGCTGTCGACCACGCCGGGCAGGAGCGGGATCGTGGTGCCCGGCAGCCCCGTGAGCGTCGCGACGGTCGGGTTCTCGTCGACGTCGGCGGCGGTGACGTCCGTGCGGAGCGGCGGCCAGCCGGACCCGAGGGCCCACTTCGTCGCGACGGACTGCTCGTTGAAGTAGCGCAGGAACCGCTCGGCCGCGGCCTGCTTCGCGTCGTCGGTCTGGGCCGTCACACCGAGCGAGATGCCGATGGCCGAGGCCACCTGTGCTTCGGGGCCCGCCGGGATCGCGGCGATGCCGTAGTCGATGTCCGAGGCCTCAGCGACGCCGGCCATCCAGGGGCCGCCGATCTCCATGGCGGTCTTGCCGGCGGTGAAGAGCTTGTCCGCGGCGATGCCGTCGACACCGGTCGGCGAGATCTTGTCGTCGCGCACCGCCTTCGCCCAGTACTCGAGCGTCTCGGCGTTCGCGGCGGAGTCGATGGTGGACTTCGTGCCGGCCTCGTTCGTGATCGATCCGCCGTTGCCGGCGAACAGGCTCGGCCAGATGCCGTTGCCGACGGTCTGGTGGTCCGGCAGCACGAGCCCGTACTGCTCGGGGGTGCCGTCGCCGTTCTCGTCCTTCGTGAGCTTCTTCGCGTCGGCGACCCACTCGTCCCAGGTGGTCGGGAAGGAGTCGATGCCGGCCGCTGCGAACAGCTTCTTGTTGTAGATCACGGAGAGCGGGACGAACCCGCTCGGCACGCCGTACTCCTTGCCGTCGACCCGCTCCATCGCGACGGCCTGTTCCTTCAGGTCCCCGGTGTTGTTGGCGTCGTCGGCGTAGAAGTCGCTGAGGTCGACCAGCGCTTTCTTCTGCGCGTAGACCGGCAGCCGGTCGGAGGTCATCGCGACGAGGTCCGGGCCCTTCTTCGCGGACAGTGCGGGGAGCATCGTGTCGTCGATCACGGCCCAGGTCTTCGTCTGGGTCGTGATGGTGACCTTGTCCTGCGAGGCGTTGAAGTCCTTGACGATGCCGTCCAGGACCTTGCCGTCGGCCTCGGTGTAGCCGTGCCAGAACGTCAGGTCGACGTGGCCGCCGTCACCCGACGACCCGGGGGAGCCGGCGCACCCGGCGAGGGAGAGCGACGCCGCTGCTGCGAGCGCGACGACCGCGATGTGCTTCTTCATCGAAAACCTGCCATCCGTCCGGCACGTCGGTGTGCGGACCTCGTCCATCCCGGATTTACACCGGTGTAAATGTGGACAGTAGCCGGTGCTCGACCGCCCGGTCAAGGGGTCGGGGAGCACCGGTGGTCAACGGGTCAGGCAGCAACCGGACGCAACGGTCCGGACGACGCCCGGACGACGAGTGCGTGCGGGGAGCGCAGCACCCCCGGTGTCGCCGGGGCGCCCTCCTCGAGCTGGGCGACGAGCACCCCGACCGCCGTCGCCGCGACGCGGTCCAGGTCGGCCGACACCGTGGTCAGCGCCGGGGTCGAGTACGCCGACTCCTCGATGTCGTCGAACCCGACGACCGCGACGTCGTCCGGCACGGTCCGGCCCGCGAGCTGCAGGGCACTCATCGCCCCGAGTGCCAGCGCGTCGTTGCAGCAGACGATCCCGTCGACCGGCACGCCGGCGTCGAGGAGCTGCCGTGCGGCCGCCGCACCCTCGGCCCGGTGCCACAGCGCGGTCGGCACCACCCGCTCGGGCGCGAACGGCACACCGTGGTCGTCGAGCGCCTCGCGGTAGCCCCGCAGTCGCTCCTGCGCCGTGCGCACGGGGCCGGACGGGTCGGAGCCGATGAACGCGATCGACCGGCGGCCGGCGTCGAGCAGGTGGGCGGTCGCGTCCCGCAGCGCGTCCGCGTTCGACATCGCGATGAACGGCACGGGGGCTTCCGGGATCGGCTCACCGAGCACGATCAGGGGGAACTTCACCTCGAGTGCGGCGGCGTCGCTCGGCCGGACGGTCAGCGGGCTGTAGATGATGCCGTCGATGGAGTGCTCGCGCATCCGGGTGATCGCGTCCGCCTCGCGCACGCCGCTCGCGGTCTGCTCGATGAGCACCGTGTAGCCCACGGCTCCGGCAGCGCGGATGACGGCATCGGCGAGTTCGGCGAAGTACGCCTGCCGCAGTTCCGGCACCGCGAGCCCGAGCACCTTGGAGCGTCCGGCGCGGAAGTTCCGGGCCGAGACGTTGAGCTCGTAGCCGAGCTCGTCGACGGCGGCCATCACGCGATCGCGCGTGCGGACGGAGACGTGTTCGTAGCCGGACAGCACGTTCGAGACGGTCTTCTTCGAGACACCTGCCACGGCGGCGACGTCGCTCATCGTGGGCGGAGAGCGGTGCCCCTGCGCCATCGGGCGCCCCCTCTCACGTGCGGACTGCGTTCGGCAGGAACCTACCGCACCAGCGTGGTGCGGACCGGACGGGAGGCCCGTGGCGGGCCCGCCACGGGCCTCCCGTCCGCCCTCCGGCCCGTCCAGGGCCCGGATCGGTCCGTCAGGAACCGTCAGCTCCCGGTCTGCTCCGTGGGCGCCGCCACGGGCTTCGACTGGCTCGACCCTCGTTGCCGCAGGGACACGGTGGCGATCACCATCACGGAGATGACCAGGAACTCCGACTGCCAGTTCTGCATCGACTCGAACCAGAACTGGCTCGTGCCCAGGTAGCCCCACGCCGAGACCACGCTGTCGCCGTGCTCGAGCTGCTCCTCGTTGTAGGCCGCAGCGCCTCCGATCACGTGCCCGACGACACTGCCGAGGAACAGCACCGCGAACAGGATCAGCAGCGAGTTCTCGTACAGGACGAGTGCGAGCCCGCCCCGACGGACGGGCCACGGCGCACCCGGGTCGTCGCGGTGGTCGTGTGGATCGTCGTCCGACGGAGATGCGTCGTCGAGGGGCTTCGACTCGCTCGACCCCTTCTGGAACAGGAAGGCGGTGAACACGATGTACGCGCCCATCTGCAGGAACTCGCTCTCCCAGTTCTCGAACGTGGCCTCGGCGAAGTCGCCGCTCGACAGGAACCCCCACAGGGACTCCGCGGCCTGCCCGTGCTGCACAGCGTCCGCCACGGACACCCGCCACCCGGCCAGCACCATCCCCACGAAACAGGCGAGGAACACCACGACGTTCGCCAGGAACAGGCCGTGTCGTCGGATCCTCGACCGCGCACTCGATCGGTCTCGCAGGGCGAGGGTCACCGGGTCCTCCGTTCGATGCACCGAGCTGTTGACGGCGCCCGGTCGTGGCGCCGTCGCCATTCTGGTCTCGGCTCCACGACCGCCCTCGCAGGACGACCGCGCTGGCCGGATCGCGCTGGCCCGGCAGCCGGTTCGGGACGCCTTCCGCCGAGCCGCTGTCCGGGTTTCGCTGTCCGGGGCTGCCGGGTCGCCACGGTGGGCGGACCGCGACCTACCGTCGAGTGCGGCCCGGGTGATCCGGGTCGCCCGAGCCAGCAGCACCGAGAGAGGAATGGGCCCCATGACCACGTTCACCACCACCGACGGCGCACTCGAACCGAAGCACGCCCACCGCGCTCTCGCACGGCGAGCCCGCTGCGTGTCCGAGCGCAGCCCCTTCACCGAGATCCGGGAGAACGCGCGCCTGCGGACACTGATGATCGTCGCGACCACCACCGGCATCGTCTCGGTCACCGCCACGGCGTCCGCCGCCGTCGTCGTGATCGGCCAGGGCGCGTGAGCGCGATGGCCGGGCACGTGCACGACGACGCCGTGCTCGACGTCCTGCGGTCCGAGCCGGTCGAGTGGCGGCGCCGCGGCCTGACGCCGCCGGCCGAGCTCGACGCGATCATCGCCCGCCGACTGGCGGGCGCCGTCCGCGGTGTCCCGGCGGACCCCACGTACGCCGACTTCTTCGCCGGCGGGTGAGCACGCCCTCCTGGTCCTGACCGCTTCTGGACAATGGCGTGGTGCGCCCGAGCGGTGGTGTGAAACTACCGCTCGAGTGACATGACCGACCACACCGAGCAGCCCGCGCGCATCCGCTTCGACGAACGCGGCACCGACCTCGCCGCAGCGAAGCGGACCCTCGCCACGGCGTACGACGGCATGGAGTGGGCCGCGGACGCCACCGGGGACGGCTTCGAGTACCGGTACGCCGCCGCGGGTGACGCGACCATGACGCTCCGTGCCGTGCACTTCGGCGGGCGGCTGACGGGCGAGATGCCGACAGGTGACGACTTCGTCGTGCAGTGGATCACCAGGGGGCTGGGCATCCTGGGTGGCGCGGGCGGTGCGATCCACCTGGTGCCGGGCCGGCCGCAGATGTGGCCGACCGAGCCGTTCCGGTTCCGCTTCGAGGACTACGAGCAGCGGCTCGTGCAGGTCAACCGGGCTCTGGTCGAGGGGGTGGCGGCCGAGCGCGGACTCGCACTCCGTCGCTTCGACCACACCGCGCAGATCGACGACGCCGCGATCCGGCAGTGGCGGCAGACCGTGCAGCTGATCTCGATCACGACGGTGGACCGTGAGGCCTCGCCGCTGCTGCAGGCGGAGATGGACCGGTTGGCGGCCGTCTCCCTGCTCGAGCTCTACCCCCGGGCGACCGTCGACCTGCCGCCGGAGCTGCTCCTGCCCCAGCACCGTCGGATCCGACAGGTCGTCGAGTACGTCCACGAGCACCCGCACCTGCCGATCACGAGCACCGAGCTCGCGGCGATGGCGAACCTCAGCCTCCGTGCCCTGCAGAGCGCGTTCGGCCGACTGCTCGGCATGTCGCCCAACGCCTACATCCGGGCGGTCCGGCTCGACCGCATCCGGACCGAGCTGCTGGCGTCCGACCCGGCCACCACGAACGTCGCCGACGTCGCCCGCCACTGGGGTTTCGCCCACGCCGGCAGGTTCTCGGCCGCTTACGCCGACCGGCACGGCGAGTACCCGAGCGAGACGCTCCGCCGCTCCTGACGGCGGTGGGCGCGACTCAGAGCGTGATGCCGGTGGCCGTCGCCAGTGCGTCGAGCAGCTCGGTGCGGAACCGCTGGTCGGCGACCGCCGGGTGCGGTTCCTGCTGCTTCCCGTGGAACCAGTAACCACCCGTCACGGTTTGGTCCGGATCGGTCGCGAGCGTCTCCTGCGTACGGTGGCCGAGCTCGAAGTCGTCCGGAGCGCCCGCCCCGCCCATCTTGGTCGCCACCCAGCCGGGGTCGACGGCGTTGCTCAGCACGCCCGGACGCCGCAGCGGCACCTCGGCGGCGAGCGCCGTCACGAACAGCTTCGTGTCGGAGTACGAGTTCGTCTCCGAACCACCGGTCCAGTCGACGGTGTCCAGGCGCGGGCGGCCACCCCGGTGCATGCCGCTGCTCAGGTACACGTGCCGCTTCGGGGCCTGCAGCAACGCGGTGAACAGGTAGGGGGCCACGACGTTGACCGGGATCAGCGACCGGCCCGAGATCACCCCGGCGTTGTGCACGACGGCATCGAGCGGGGTGCCGGCGTCGAGCTCGCGGGCGGTGGCGATCACGGCGTCGCGGTCGGCCAGGTCGGCGACGACGAGTTCGGCGCCGCGCTCCACCAGGTCGGCGACCGCCGCGGCGCGGGCCGTGTTGCGTGCGTGGACGAGGACGTCGTGTCCGCTGCGGAGCAGCGAGTCGGCGGTTCCCCGCCCGAGGCCGTCGGTGGATCCGGTGACGAGGATGCGTGCCATCCGCCCATCATGCGCCGGATGGGTGCGGCGGGTCCGGCAGGTGGACCGGCAACGCGCGGACGGGAAGCGCGGTGCGGGTCCGCCACGGGCCTCCCGGCCGTTCACGGGCCGGCCACAGGGCCGCGGTACGGTCGCTGCATGAGCAGCTTCCTCGAGCCCATCGACGCCGTCCGCGTCGGTGACGCGACGATCGTGCCGGACGCCACACGACCGGTCGCGGCGGTCGTCACGGGCGACGACGTGCGGTGGGTGACGTGGCCGGACGCCCCGTTGCCGGACGGTGCGGTCGACGAGGTCGGGGTCCTCGCGGCCGACGAGGGCGCCTGGGTCGTCTACGGGTCGCGCGAGGAAGTGGGCGATGACCTCGACGAGACGTCCCGGACCGCCGTGCACGTCACGCCGACCGGGGTGACGTGCGCGGTCGACCTCGGTGACCGACGCGTCCTCGGGGCGGACGTCGACGGGCTGTGGATCGGCGACCCGCGTGACGCGTCGATGTGGATGGGCGACGATGACGAGGACGAGGACTCCGAGGCCGAGGGCTTCGAGGATCCGGAGGACGACGACGGGGACCCGGACGACCCGCTCGACGGCGTCGACCCGGAGACCCTGCCGTGGGCGCCGTCGGAGCCGTTCTGGCCGTCGCCGGAGGAGTGGGCGGCGACGCTGGCGGCCGGCGAGGAGCCGGAGGACGACGACCCCGAGCTGCTGGACGACGACGATGACGACGACGGCCCCCGCTACTTCTGGCGCGCCGGATCCGACGCCGACGAGGACGACTTCCCTCGTCGGTCGGGACCACCGGCCGAGCCCGCACCACCCCTGCCGACCCCGCCGACCGAGCTCGTGCTCGTCCGGACCGACGGCAGCCGGACGACGATCACCGTCGACCACCTGGTCGAGGACGTCCGCCGCACCGGCTCGGTCCTCACCATCCGGTACATGCCCACCGGACCCCGGCGCACGCCCGATCTGACGGGCGGGTTGACCTACCACTACGACGCTCGGGAGGTCGACCTCGACGTCGCTGTCGGCCTGCCCAGCGTCGTCACCACCGATGACCTGCCGTCCCGTGCCGCGAGCGACGAGGACGAGACGTCGTGGGAGGACGAACAGGAGCGTCTGGAAGCAGCCCGCGCTCCGTGGACGGAGCAGTTCGACCTGACCGACGTCGAGGGCGCGTACTGGCCGCTGCACGACCTGGACGCTGCCGCACGGGAGCGCGCGGTCGCGGACCTTGTGGGCGTGTTCGAGGCGCTCGACCAGCCCGGCATCCTGTGGACCCGCGACCACCCCGAACCCCGGCGGTCGGCGAGCGACTACCGAGCCGTCGAGGTCACCGTCGAGAGCGAGTGGCCGGCGACCGAGGTCGTGGTGTCGTTCGACCACCGCACCGTGCCGTACCTGCGGCTCCGTCGGCGCTACCGGGTGTTCGACGATGCCGGGCACGTGGAGGACTGGACCTACGTCGGCGTGCACCTGGACGAGGACATCGACAGCGGGCACATCGCCGACCGGTCGGACGCGGTGGACGGGGTGCTCGACATCTGACGGGCGCTGCGCTGCCGGTCAGTGCCTCATCAGACCTCGGCGACGGCGCGCAGCTCGAGCGCCACGGCGTTCAGGTCCTCAAGCAGCCCGCCCGCCCCGTCGGCGTACTCGCTCGTCGTACCGGCCGCCGTGCAGCAGCTGTCGACGAAGCCATCCCATCCTCCGATGTTCCCACCGCACATTGCGGCCCGCTGGTCCTGTACGTTCCCTGTGTAGACATCCCCCTGACCAGAGAGGACGCGGCGCCATGAGTGACGGCACGCCCCAGTACAACCAGCAGAACCCGAACCCCTACGCCGCCGGCGGGCAGCCCTACGGCGCTCCGATGCAGCCGTCGTCCGACCGCTTCAACGTCATGGCGATCGTGGGGTTCGTCCTGGCCTTCGTGGTGAACATCGCCGGCCTCGTGGTGTCGATCATCGCGCTCTCGCAGATCAAGAAGACCGGGGAGCGCGGCCGCGGCCTGGCCCTCGCCGGCATCATCATCAGCGCCCTGTCGCTCGTGTTCGGCATCATCTGGATCATCTTCGTGATCGCTGTCGTCGCGAACGCTCCGGCGGGCAGCCTGGGTAGCTACTGACGTCCACCAGCACCAGACCGGAGGCTCGTGGCAGCTCGCCGCGGGCCTCCCGTCTGTCCGGTGTCGGTTCCGACCCGTGGCCTCAGCCGATGACGCCGGTGTGCTCCAGCACGATGTTCAGACCGATCAGGATCAGGACGACACCACCCGCGATCTCCGCCGGCTTGCCGAAACGGGCACCGACACGGCGACCGACCAGGACCCCGACGAACGACAGCACCGCGGTGGTGATCCCGATGAGCAGCACCGCGCCGCCGATCGAGACGGGCAGGAACGCCAGGGTGACGCCCACCGCCAGGGCGTCGATGCTGGTCGCGACCGCCAGCACGAGGAGCTCGCGGACCGGCAGCCGATCGGTGTCCTGCTCGGTGTCCTCGTGCTTCGAGAACGCCTCCCACAGCATCTTCCCGCCGATCAACGCGAGCAGCCCGAACGCGACCCAGTGGTCGAAGGCCGCGATGTACTGCGCGAACGCCGACCCGAGCAGCCAGCCGAGCAACGGCATCACCGCCTGGAACACCCCGAACGTCAGCGCGATCACGATCGCGTGCCGCACGTCGAAGCGCTTCATGTGCAGGCCCTTGCCGAGGGCGACGGCGAAGGCGTCCGCGGAGACGCCGAGCGCGATGAGGAAGAGGGCCCAGAACGACATGGGGGTGGCGCCTTTCGAGACGGTCGGATGGAGACTCCGACGTCTCAGGACCTGACGATCCTGGCACGGTCCCGGGCACGAAAAGGCCTGATCAGCGGGATTCGTCGCCCCGAATCCGCGGGTTGGTGGGCCCGGTCCGCCAACCCGGCCCACGTTCTCGACGTGACCAGGGGACGGACTGGAGGCTCGTGGCGGGCACGGCCACGAGCCTCCAGTCCGGCAGTCAGTGCGTCAGGAACCGGCGGCCGCGTGCGCGGCCACCTGGCTGGCCGTCAGTTCGGTGCCGTAGACGGCGGCGTACCGCATCGACCCGGTGAAGTACGGGTTGTTCGTGGCACCCGGCCACCCGCTGACGACGTCGTAGCCGACGCGGAAGTACCCGGTGAAGTTCTCGGGGCTCTTGAAGGCCGCGTTCGACGCGACGAGCGTGCCGTCGACGTACAGGCGCATGCCGTTGGTGGGCGACATCGTCGCCACCGTGTGGTGCCAGGCGCCGTCGGTGTAGGCCTTCGGCGAGGTGAGGACCTGCGTGGCGCCGCTGTACGTGCCGAACGCGAGCTGTCCGCTGGTGGTCAGGTAGAGCTTCCGGTCGTGCTGGCTCGACGCTCCGGTCTGGCTGCTGCCGAAACCGATGAGCATGCCGCCGGCGACCGTGGTTCGGAACCAGACCTCCTCGCTGAAGGTCGTCGGGTTGGCGTACGAGCGCGGGGTGGAGACGTAGCTCGTCGAACCGTTGAGCGCGTAGGCGCTCCCGCTGTCACGCGGGCAGGCGTTCGGGCTCGGCGTGGTCGCGGTCATGGTGCCCTGGTAGGTGCCGTTCGCGCCGCGGCCCGACCAGTCGGTGGCCGTCCGCGAACCCGAGGCCTCGGTCAGGCGGTAGGCGAACAGGGCGTTCGCGGTGTCCGCGCCGACGGCACCCGTGCACGTGAAGTACGGGGCGGTCGCGGCCGTGTTCGCACTGTTGGTCACGCGTGCGGTGTACGCCGAGCGGGTCGGGGCGAACTGGTTCAGCAGGACGACGACGGCCAGGGCGACCACGAGGAGGACGGCGACGACGCGACCATCGCGCAGGTGACGGAGGATCACGAGGGACGCACCGCCTCGACGCGGCCGACCGCCAGGCACGCCACGAGCGGCACGAGGCACACGGCGAACAGGGCGACCCAACCCAGGGGGTCGAGGTCGATGTTCGACATGAGCTGGTAGTGCCCGTTCTTCGTCAGCTCGTGGATGACGACCTTGCCCATCTCGCCGTCGACCAGGTGGACGCTGTTGCCGCCGTGGGCGTCGACGCGGACCGGGAAGATCCCCGACGAGATCACGGTGGCCTCGACGCCGGTCGGGCTCGAGGTGTTCGTGATCGTCGTCACGTTGACGAACGGCTTGAACACGAACGCCGCGTACGAGGCGGTGAGGGCGCTGCCCGCGATCCGCAGGCACGTGCGGGTCACCCGGTCGGTGAACGCGCTGGTCAGGGTCAGGATGATCAGCGTGCCGATGAGCAGGATCGGGGCGGCGCGGAGCAGCCAGCCGATGCGCGGGACCAGGAGCGCGGGGGTGCCGATCACGTCGGCCTGGGTGAGCGTCCACGGGTCGGTCGCGCCGTTGACGTCACCACGGGTGTGGAGCCCGCCGTCCGCGTCGATCGAGACGATGCGGTGGGTGTAGACGACGTCCGGGTTGGCGGAGGTCTCGAACGAGACGATGTCGCCGACGCTGAGCGTGGCGACGTCCACCGGCAGGTCGAGCACGAGGGTGCCGACGGGGGCGGCTTCGCCCATCGAGGGGGTCTCGACGACGAACCAGCGGCCGCCGGCGGAGAGGAACAGGACAGCGGCGGTGAGGAGCAGTGCGGCGATCGCGGCGACCGACCACGCGAGGACCGTCTCGGAGCGGGTGACCTGACGGCCGCGGAGGACCGGGCGGTCGAGCATGCCGCTGAGCGGGATCGCTGCGGTCTGGCTCATGGGCTCTGCTCCGGGGATTCAGGGGAATGGCGACGCTCGACCGGAGGGGGGTCGGCCGAGCGTCGCCGGTCTGGGGGAGGGGGATGGGGGGCGGATCAGGCCGGATCAGGCTGGATCAG
The DNA here is from genome assembly GCF_003234605.2 of Curtobacterium sp. MCPF17_021. NCBI lineage: Bacteria > Bacillati > Actinomycetota > Actinomycetes > Micrococcales > Microbacteriaceae > Curtobacterium > Curtobacterium sp. MCPF17_021. Next base: position 3,758,214 of record NZ_CP126252.1, read on the forward strand.
GCCGTGAAGGTCCAGGTCATCGGGACCGAGGCGGCGAGGCCCTGGTAGGTGTTGCCGGCCGAGGAGTCGAGGGTCACCGCGAAGTTGAACGGGACGCTCGCGCCGGCGGCCGGGGCCTGCGGCATCGTGAAGGCCGACGCCGCCGCACCCTTGAAGCTGGCGAGGGTGCCGCTGAACACCGTGGTCGAACCGGAGGTGACGACGAGGTTCATCTTGGCGCAGAGGTCGGTCGCGGTGCCGTTGGCCGAGCCGTTCGCCGACTGGGTGCACGTGGTGCCCGGGTTCAGCGTGAAGGTGCTGGCGTTCGCGGTGCCGGTGTTCTTGATCGAGATCGCGGTGTTGACCGTGTTGCCCGGGGTCATCGTCGTGCTGCCGCCGAACTTGTTGATCGTCGAGCAGGTCGCCGAGTTCGTCGAGACCGAGCCGCCGTCGGTGCTGAGGCAGGTGACGGTCGCGCCGGCGTTCTGCTCCTGCATGATCAGCGTGCCGCTGCCGGCGGTGTTGCTGCTGTTGGTGATGCTCGCGGCGAACCCGGAGAGGGTGCCGGTGAGCGAGAGGGAGAGCAGGACGGCGGCGAAGATACCCGCGAGGAGCGCCACGGGGGCGAAGCGGATCCGCTTCAGTGCGGAGGTGCGGAGCTTGGTGGACACGGGGTACCTCTTCGTTCGGTGGTGGTTGCAGGAAGTCGGGGGAAGCAAGGCGTTCGGGCTGTTTTGCTTCAATGGTTAAGATAGTCACTGATTCACCAAGTTGACCACTCGTATACTTACCCCAGTGCGGGGGACGCTCTTTGTCCCCCGGTCCCCGACACGGAAGAAGGCCCTCGTGGCAGCAGTACCGAACGACGACGACGCGGCCGACCTCATGGCCGCGTTCACCGCCGTCGTACGTGCGAACGCGAGCCTGGTGAGTCAGCTGAGCGCTCGTGCGGGCGTGCACGAGAACGCCCTCCGCGCCCTGGTCCTCATCAGTGACACCGGGTACTCCACGCCGACCGAGGTCGCCGGGTACCTGGGGCTGACCTCGGGCGCGGTGACGAACATGATCGACCGGATGAGCACCGCCGGCCTGCTCGAGCGCGCACCGAACCCGGCGGATCGCCGCGGCTCACTGCTGCGGCTGCTGCCCCCGGGGCATGTCGTCGTGTCGGACTACCAAGAGCGGTACACAGCGATGCTCCGGGCCGTCGACGGGGCGCACAAGGGCGAACTGCACGAGGTACTGAACGACCTGGCGACGAGTCTGTACGAACAGGCTGCCGCCGCGTCCTGATCTCGCTCGCGGGGACCGCGCGTCTACCTGGTGGGGATCGCCCGTTCCTCCGTCGAGGTGAGGCCGGCACGGCGTTCCCGAGCCGTCCCGCGGGCGCGCTCGTCCTCGAGCACGAGCACGACGGTGTCCCGGAGGGGTCGGGTCACTCCGCCGGCGTCCCTGAAGGCCACGGTGGAGCGCTGTGCGAACCCGCCCTCCGACACCGGGATCCACAGGGGGAGTGATCGCGGTCCGGCCCAGTAGGCCACGTCGTGCGCGAGCAGGACGTCGTCGTCGACCGCGACCAGCTCGTCATCGAACCCGGTGACCTCCGCCACGCACCGGAAGAACTCCTGCATCGGCGTCGGAGCGCCCACGGCGTTGACCGTGCCGACGAACCCGTCGCTCCCGGCACGGACGAGCCAGGCGGCGAGGTCTGCGACGTCGATCACCTGGACGAACCGCTCCGCCGTCGTCGGCACCAGCACCGGCCCACCGCGGTCGAGGCGTGCCGGCCAGTACCCGAACCGGTCACTCGGGTCGCCGGGGCCGACGATCAACCCCGGGCGGGCGATGAGCAGCCGTGACCCGAGCCGGAGCCGCGTCATGCGCTCGGCGAGGACCTTCGCGTCGGCGTACTCGGACGGGTCCCTCGGCTCCACCAGCCGGGCGGACTCGTCAGCGCCCGGTTCGTCGTTGTCCGCGTACACCGAGACCGTGGACACCAGGGTCCAGTGCGCGGCTCGGTCGGCGAGGGCGTCGAGCGCCGGGGCGACGAGTTCGGGGGCGCTGGCGAGCTCGATGACCTCGTCCCAGTTCCCGCTGGCCTGTTCGTACGCGCCGGCCAGGGCTCGGTCCACCTGGACGAAGCGCGCTCCCTCCGGAACGTTTCCGGTCGTGCCCCGGGCGAGGCAGGTGACGTCGGCGCCCTCGGACAGCAGCTCGTCGACGATCGTCCGCCCGAGCCAACCGGTTCCGCCGAGTACCAGGACGCGTCGCACGCGCTGCGTCATCAGACGGGTTGGAGGGGTCGTCGTTCGCCGTCGGGGAGCTCGACCCGGATGCGATCGCCCGGCCGCACCGTGCCACCGGTGAGCACGACGCTCATCACCCCGCCCTTGCGCTCGACCGTGCCGTCCTCGGCGCGCCCCAACACGGCACGGAGGAGTCCCGGCTCGAAGCCGTTGATCTGCTGGCACGGGTTCCGCAGGCCCGTGACCTGCACGGAGGCGTCGTCGCCGAGGTGCAGCACTGCTCCCTCGGGCAGCCCGAGCAGGTCGATGCCACTGGTCGTGACGTTCTCGCCCATCTGTCCCGGTTCGACGCTGAACCCGGCTTCGGCGACCTCGTCGAACAGCTCGGCGTGCAGCAGGTGGACCTGGCGCAGGTTGGGCTGGGAGGGGTCACGAGCGACCCGGGAGCGGTGCTGCACGGTCGTGCCGGCGTGGGCATCCCCCTCGATGCCCCACCCCGCCACGAGCGTCACCGCGTCGACCAACGGCTTGCTGAACCGGTGCTCGCCGTCCTTGCTCACCGCGACCACGCGCGGCTGGTCCATGTCGTCCCCGCTCATGGGGCCGATTCTGCCCCATGGTCACGGTCGCGCGGGTGCAGCGTCGGTCAGTGGCGCTCGCGCGGGCCGGTTCAGCGGCGCTTGCGCAGCGCGTTCGTCGCCCACAGCGAGACAGCGATGAGCACGGGCTGGAACAGCAGGCGGACGAAGCGCTTGGTGTCGGTGTCCAGGCCGAACCCGTCACGGTGGTGCATCCACTGCGCGATGTTGCCGGGGAAGACCGCGAGGAAGAACACCGCGACGACCCACCCGACGGTCACCTGACGCCGAGCCAGGAGCATCAGCGCAGCCCCGAGGGAGATCTCCACCACACCGGAGGCGATCACCGTGACGTCCGTCGGCAGCGGCACGAACTTCGGCACCTGCGCCTGGAACTCCTCGCGGGCCACCGTCAGGTGACTGATGCCGGCCCAGGTGAGCATCGCACCGAACAGGATGCGGACGATGGTCCGGGGGCGGGTGGAGCGGACTGCGGGGGTGCGGGTTGCCATCGGGGTGGTGCCTTTCACGGTCGTGGTGGGGTTCGGTGGAGTGGGGGCGAGGTCAGCGGCTGCGGAGGACGCGGCGTCGGCGTGCGGCCTCGAACGTGATCGCGGCAGCGGCGGAACCGAGCGTGAGGATCCGCGCGACCGGACGGCCGCGGGTCGAGGTGAGCAGCCGCAGCACGCCGGCGAGTGTGAGTGCGGCAGCACCGCCGGTCGTGCTCGTCACCGAGCCGTCTTCGCGGTCGATCACGAGCCGGGTCCCGCCGAGGGCTGTCACCGCGATGGCGGAGCCGGTGCCGACCAGGTCGTTCACGGATGCACGGCGAACCCCCGCGGTGGCGAGTCCGAGCCCGGACAGGACTTCCAGGCCAGGGATGCCGAGCGCGTGTGGGACGCCCGGCTCGAATCCACGTCGCTGCATCTGCCGGGCTCGAGCGCGCAGCGGGGTGCGGCGAACCGTGGCGATGCCGTGCCCGGCGAGCAGGCCGCCGGTGACGAGGCCGATCCAGCTGGTGAGTTTCACGTTGCGCTCCATTAGGTTGTGCACAACCTAACACGTCGACGCCGAAGACGGTCGAAGGGCCAGTAGGTTCGTCTGGTGCCATCACGAGTGTCCGGGTTCGCCGGCGACCTCCGCCTCCGCCTGACGATCGCCTCCCTCGTCGTGATCGCCGCGCTCTACCAGTGCTTCTGGAACCTGGCCGGCTCGAACATCACCGGCGACGAGAACATCTACCTGCAGAGCGGGTGGCAGTACGTCCACGGAGACTTCGCCGCGAACCGCGAACACCCGCCGACGGCCAAGTACCTGTTCGGGCTCGTGCAGCTCCTCACCGGGCAGGGTCCGATCGGGCCGCGGATCCTCGTCGGCGTGCTCACCTTCGCGGTCGGCGTGGTCCTGTACCTGTGGCTGCGTCGCGAGATCGGGTACTGGGGTGCCCTCCTGGCGGCGTCGCTGTGGTGGCTGACTCCGCGTGGTGGTGCGGGTGCCCGGGTTGACCGGCTCGCCCTGCTCGACCCGGTGATGACGGCCTTCGCCGTGTTCGCGATCGTCGCCGCGTGGTGGTGGATCCGCAGTGAGCGGGCGTGGTGGCTCGCTCCCGTGTCCGGCGTGCTCATGGCTGCCTCGGTCACGTCCAAGCTGTCGACCATCGTGCTGCTCCCGGCGTTCCTGCTGCTCCCGGTCCTGTTCAAGGCCTGGCGGAAGGGCCTCGTCGGCGGCGCGCTCTGGGTGGCCGCCTTCACGGTGACGTTCGTCGCCCTGTACGTCCCGATGGGCATCCGTTCGGCGATCCAGTACATGGTCGCGTTCCAGGAGGGGCAGAACACCAACGGGCACCCGATCACGATCGACGGGCAGATCTACACGTTCGCACCGTGGTGGGCGAGCTTCCGGTTCTTGCTCGACGGCACCGGCAGGGCGATGCTCGTCGTCCTCGCGATCGGTGTGCTCGCCGCCCTGGTGGTGCGGGCGGACCGCCTGGTCGCGTACGTCGGCGCATCCCTGGTGCTGCTCGTCGGGTTCTACGTCGTCGTCGCGAAGATCGCGCTGCCGACCTACTACACCGCGTGGATGCCGTTCCTGCTGGTCCTCGCCGCCATCGGCTTCCCACGCCTCGCCACCGTCCCCCCGAGGGCCCTGACCGTCCCGGTCGTGCTGGTCCTCGTCGCGACGCTCGTCGTCCCCTCGTTCCGGGTGAGTCAGGCCGTCGCGCGGGCGCACCCGACCGGGATCGCGCTGTTGCCCGGGTACCTCGAGGAACACGATGTGCCCGACGGTCGGATCCTGTTCGTGTCGGCGACCCCCACGCTCTTCCAGCCGTACGTCGGCGACCACGGGACCAACCGACTCGACCGTGGCCCCTACGTCGCCATCGTCGTCGGACGCGACCAGCGGCTCCCCGCACCGGAGGCCGTGACCACGCTGCTGCAGGATGACGCCTCGTCCTTCACCTCGGGGAGGCTCGACGGCCTGCGCGTGTGGGTCCCGAAGGACGGCCGCATCCGCGAGGACAACGGGGCCCTCACGATCGCCCGCTAGTCGATGCGACGTTGGCGAGGCGTCGCGCACCCATGCACCTACTGCGGCATGTCGACGAACCGCGAGAACATCCCGTGGAACGCCACGGTGATGGTGTCCGTCGGTCCGTTACGGTGCTTCGCCACGATCAGGTCCGCCTCACCCTGACGCGGGTTGTCCTTCTCGTACGCCGACTCACGGTGCAGCAGGATGACCATGTCAGCGTCCTGCTCGATGGAGCCGGACTCACGGAGGTCGGAGATCGCCGGCTTCTTGTCGGCACGCTGCTCCGGACCACGGTTCAGCTGCGACAGGGCGATGACCGGGACCTGGAGCTCCTTGGCCATCAGCTTCAGGGCACGCGAGAACTCGGAGACCTCTTGCTGGCGACTCTCGACCTTCTTTCCCGAGGTCATCAGCTGCAGGTAGTCGATGACCACGAGCTTCAGGTTGTGCTGCTGCTTGAGTCGACGGCACTTGGCGCGGATCTCGACGAGCGTCATGTTGGGGGAGTCGTCGATGAAGAACGGGGCGTCGTTGATGCGACCGCGGGTCTGCGCGATGGTGGTCCAGTCGCGCGAGTCCACGGTGCCCTTGCGCATGTTCTGCAGCGGCACGCTGGTCTCGGCGGAGAGCAGACGCATGGCGATCTCGGCGCGACCCATCTCGAGCGAGAAGAAGGCGGCGGTCTGGTCGTGCTTGATCGCGGCGGCGCGGCACAGGTCGAGCGCCAGCGTCGACTTACCGAGGGCCGGTCGGGCAGCGACGATGATGAGCTGTCCGGGGTGGAAGCCGTTCGTCAGGCCGTCGAGCTGCGCGAACCCGGTCGGCACGCCGGTCATCTGGCCGTCGCGGCCCTTGGCGGCCTCGATCTCGTCGAGCGCGGCCGAGATGGCGTCGGTCAGCGGGACGTAGTCCTCGGTCTGCACACCACCGGCGACGTTGTAGACCTCGGCCTGCGCACTGTTGACGAGGTCGGTGACCTCACCCTCGGACGCGTAGCCCATCTGGACGATGCGGGTGCCGGCGTCCACCAGGCGGCGGAGCACCGCCTTCTCGGCGACGATGCCGGCGTAGTAGCCGGCGTTCGCGGCGGTCGGCACCATGCTCGTGACGCTGTGCAGGTACTCGGCGCCGCCGGCGCGGGACAGCAGTCCGGTCTTGGTCAACTCGTCGGTGACGGCGATGACGTCGGTGGGCTCACCGTGCGAGTAGAGCGACAGGATGGCGTCGAAGATGACCTCGTGCTTGGGGACGTAGAAGTCCACGCCTCGGGCGGTCTCGATGACGTCGGCGACGGCGTCCTTCGACAGGAGCATGCCACCGATGGTCGACTGCTCCGCGAGCATGTCGTGCGGCGGGGTGCGTTCCATGCCGCGCTCCGCGTAGTCCTGCGGTGCGGGCTCAAGATGTGCGATCGACACACGCTCTCCTCTGTTGACGACACGGACCTGAACCGGCGGGACAGCACCCACCGGCGGGAACCCGCACCCCTGTTTCTACCCCCGGCAACCGACATCCCCGAGTCGCTGGGCCAACGTACGGCCCCAGAGTTATCCCCAACAAACGGCCCTGTGGATAACTCTGTGGAGAGCCTGCGGAACACGCCGGAGCGCTGTGTGGAGAACTGTGGACGGGCCTGTGGAAAAAGACCCGTACGAACACACTTTCGACCACCTGACCTGGGCTTTTCTGTTACACACGGTGTGTGGAAAAGTGGGGTTCAAGCACCCCTTGAAGGTTCCGATTTGACACGTTTCCACTGTGTAAAACGACTTGACAAGGACCCCTCCTGTGGGAAGAGTTCTCGGCCTGTTCCCAGCCAGCGCGACCCCGTCTGAACCGTAACCAGCCAGCCCGAGTCGAGCCGCGCCTCCAGGCCCGTGACCATGTCGGCGACAGTCGTGGGACAAGCCGCGCGACCGCCCCCGGAACGCAACGACGGGCGGGCCTCCCGGAGGAGACCCGCCCGTCGTGGAGCGGAACGTCAGTGCTACTTGGCAGCGACGACCTTGAGCGAGATCACGGCAGTGATGTCCTCGCGCAGGCGCACGGTGGCCTCGTGGTCACCGACGGTCTTGATGGTCGCGGGGACCTCGACCTTGCGCTTGTCGAGCGAGCCGACGCCCTGCGCCTGGACGGCGTCAGCGACGTCGCCCGGACGGACGGAGCCGAACAGACGACCGTCCTTGCCGGCCTTGACCGACAGGGTGATGGTCGCGTTCTCGAGCTTCATCTTGAGGTCCTGTGCCTCTTCGATGGTGGCGAGCTCGCGCGCGGTACGCGCGGCACGGATCGACTCGACCTGCTTCTCGCCGCCCTTGGACCACGCGACAGCGAAGCCCTGGGGGATGAGGTAGTTGCGGGCGTAGCCGTTCTTGACGTCGACGACGTCACCAGCGGAACCGAGGCCGGAGACCTCGTGGGTGAGGATGAGCTTCGACATGTGTCGACCTCCGATCAGCGGCCGGAGCCGGCGTAGGGGAGGAGCGCCATCTCACGGGCGTTCTTCACGGCACGGGCGATGAGGCGCTGCTCCTGGACGGAGACGCCGGTGATGCGACGGGCGCGGATCTTTCCACGCTCCGAGATGAACTTGCGAAGGGTCGCAACGTCCTTGTAGTCGATGACGCCGACCTTGATCGACTTCGCGGGAGCAGCGTTCTTGCCACCCTTGCCGCGAGGCTTCCGGCGGTCGCCGGTGCTCTTTCCAGCCATAGTGATTTGTCCTTAGAAGAAAAGTTGTGTGTCCGTCGGAACCGGGAGGGTCAGTCCGGAACTCGCAGTTGCCGCTGTCAGGCGGCGCTGCGTGCTCCGATCAGAACGGGGTCTCGTCGTCGAAGTTGCCGCCGGGGGTGCTCCACACGTCGTTCGACTGTGCGTTGCCGCCACCCTGCTGGCCGCCCTGGGGAGACCAGGGCGCGTCCGACTGACCGCCACCGTTGTTGTTCCAGTTGCCGCCGCCGTTGCCCGCGGGGGCGCTGGCGCCGCCGCCGACCTGGCCACGACCGCCGCCACTGCCACCCGCTGCGCGGGTGATCTGTGCGGTCGCGTAGCGGAGCGACGGGCCGATCTCGTCGACCTCGAGCTCGATGCTCGTGCGCTGCTGGCCCTCACGGTCCTGGTAGGAACGCTGACGCAGACGACCCTGCGCGATGACGCGCGAGCCCTTCGTCAGCGACCCCGCCACGTGCTCGGCGAACTCGCGCCACACACTCGCACGGAGGAACAGCGCGTCGCCGTCCTTCCACTCGTTCGCCTGACGGTCGAACGTGCGAGGGGTCGACGCGATGGTGAAGTTCGCCACGGCGAGCCCGTTCTGCGTGTAGCGCAGCTCGGGGTCCGCGGTGAGGTTGCCCACCACCGTGATGACGGTTTCGCCGGCCACGGGTTACTCGGCGCTCGCGGTCGCGGTTGCGGAGGCGTTGGCGGCCTTGCGGGCCGCGCGAGCCTCGTCACGCTGCTTCTGGGCGGCGACCTGCGCGATGCCCTCTTCAGCGCGGAGGACCTTCGTGCGGAGCACGGCCTCGGAGAGACCGAGCTGACGGTCGAGCTCCTTGGCTGCCTCGGGCGACGACGTGAAGTCGACGACGGCGTAGATGCCCTCGGACTTCTTCGCGATCTCGTAAGCGAGCCGGCGACGGCCCCAGACGTCCACGTTGTCGACGGTGCCACCCGCGTTGCGGATCACGGCCAGGAACTTGTCCAGGCTGGGAGCGACGGTGCGCTCATCGATCTCGGGGTCGAGGATCGCCATCAGTTCGTACTGGTGCATGCGGAACCCACCTCCTCTGGTCTCAGCGGCCCCGGGCGGTTCCCGGGGCAGGAGGGTTGATGCATGTGCCCCAGACCACGCAGGTGCGCGAGGGGCAACCTGGGTAGCCTACCGGACTGCCTGGAGGCGCGCCACCGGGCTGTGGAGAGCGGTCCCGCCCGTCGGGCGGTCGCGTCTCAGGCGCCGCGTCGCCTCAGGTGCTGGTGTCGCCTCAGGCGCCGGTGTCGCCTCGGGTGCTCCACCACTCGCGCAGGCGCTCCTCGGCCGTCTCCGGCCCGAGGGGCCCTTCGTCCATCCGGGCCTCGAGCAGGAACCGGTAGGCCTCGCCCACGGCACGCCCCGGCGGGATGTCGAGGATCCGCATGATGTCGTCGCCGGTCAGGTCCGGACGGATCGACTCGAGCTCCTCCTGCTTGGACAGCACCTTGATGCGGTCCTCGAGGTCGTCGTAGGCGAACGCCAGCCGGTCGGCCTTGCGGCGGTTGCGGGTGGTGACGTCCGATCGAGTGAGCTCGTGCAGCCGTTCGAGCTGGGGTCCGGCGTCACGGACGTAGCGGCGGACGGCGGAGTCGGTCCAGGCGCCCTCGGTGTACCCGAAGAAGCGCAGGTGCAGCTCGATCAGGCGGGACACCGCGGCGATGGTGTCGTTGTCGAAGCGGAGCGCGCGGAGTCGCTTCTTCGCCATCTTCGAACCGACCAGGTCGTGGTGGTGGAAGCTCACCGCCCCGCCGGGCTCGAGCTTGCGCGTCGCGGGCTTGCCGATGTCGTGCAGCAGCGCCGCGAGCCGGAGCACGGTGTCCGGGGGATCGCCGGCGTGCCGCTCGGCCTCGTACCCGATGGCCTGCTCGAGCACGGTGAGCGAGTGCTCGTAGACGTCCTTGTGGTGGTGGTGCTCGTCGACCTCGAGCCGCATCTCGGGCAGCTCGGGCAGGAACCGCTCGGCGAGGCCGGTCTCGACGAGCAGCCGGAGGCCGGGGACCGGGTCGTCCGTGTTGAGCAGCTTGACGAGCTCGTCGCGGACCCGCTCGGCGGACACGATGTCGATCGATGCGACGAGTTCCTGCATCGCGGCCCGCACGTCGTCGTCGACGGTGAAGCCCAGTTGGGACGTGAACCGTGCGGCGCGCATCATCCGCAGGGGGTCGTCGCGGAACGAGACGACCGCGGTCTGGGGCGTCCGGAGCCGTGCGGCGAGCAGGTCCTCGACGCCGCCGTGCACGTCGACGAGCTCGCGGTCCGGCAGCCGCAGGGCCATCGCGTTGACGGTGAAGTCGCGACGGAGCAGGTCGTCCTCGATGGTGTCGCCGAACGCGACCTCGGGCTTGCGGGTCTCGCCGTCGTAGACGTCGCTGCGGTACGTGGTGATCTCGACCTGCTCGCCGGCGACCCGTGCGGCGATGGTGCCGAACTGGCGACCGACGTCCCAGGTGGCACTCGCGATGGGTTCGACGATCCGCAGGATCTCGTCAGGCCGGGCGTCGGTGGTGAAGTCCAGATCGGTCACCGGACGGCCGAGGAACGCGTCACGGACGGGGCCGCCGACGAGGGCGAGTTCGTGCCCGGCGTCGGCGAAGGCCCGAGCGAGGAGGTCGACGGGCTCGGTGGTGGCGAGTGCGTCGAGTCGTTCGACGGCCTGGGCAACGGACTGCATGACGGTGCTCATCCTCCCAGATCGAGGCCCCGAGTTCTCCACAAGCCGCGCGCGCACGGGACCTGTTCATGGTCGCGCCTCATACACTCGTGCTCGGCCCGAACCGACCCCGTGGCCCGCTCCCCGTATGCAGATGCTCCGCACCACGCTCGCCGCAGCCGCGTCGACCCTCGTCGCGCTCGGCCTGGTCGTCGCGCCCGTCGCCACCGATCACGCCTCGGCCGCCACCGTGTCCGCAGCCAAGAGCCACGTCGCCGATCCGGCCGCCGCAGACGCGGGCAAGGCGACCATCTCGATCGCCCCCGCGAACCGTGGCGTCGTCCAGCGCGACCAGGACCTCACCCTGTCGGTCACCGTCACGAACGACACCGACGCGGCGCTGCCGGCCGGCACCGCGGAGTTCGACATCTTCCGCTCGGTGAGCACGCGCGACGTCCTGGCGAGCTGGCTCAGCGACACCACCACAACCGGTTACCTCGGTGCCCCGATGGACTCCGTGGACATCCCGGCGATCCCGGCGCACCGTTCGATCACCATCGACTCGGTCGAGATCGTCTCCGGCAACGTGGCGCTCGGCGGGTACTCCTCGTTCGGCGCCCGCCGCATCGCGGCCGAGTACACGGCGGGCGACGCCTTCGCCGTCGACCGCTCCGCCATCACCTGGTACCCGGACTTCGAACAGGCCCCGGTCAGCGTCTCGGTCGCGATGCCGATCACCGTGCCGAAGTCGACCGACGGCATCCTCACCGCCCCCGTGCTGGCCGCCGCGACCTCGGTCGACGGCACGCTCACGCAGCAGCTCGACGCCGCCGAGGACCACAACGTCGCCGTGGCGGTGGACCCGCGGATCATCGCCTCGATCCGGATCCTCGGCGACAACGCCCCGTCGAGTGCGATCACCTGGCTGCAGCGTCTCGAAGCACTGCGCAACGAGACCTTCGCGCTGCCCTACGCCGACGCCGACGTCACCGGCCTGCGCCAGGCCGGGTCCGACGGCATCCTGTCGCCGATCTCCCTCGACCAGTCCGTCAAGTCCGAGAACTTCCCCGGCGCCGAGACCCCGGCACCGACTCCGACGGCCACACCGGGGCAGACCTCGTCGCCGGCCCCCACCGAGGCCTCGAGCGACGGCACCACGACCGACGACGGTGCCGACCAGGCGCAGGAGACGCTGCCGACCACGGAGTCCCTGCTCGACTTCCCGTACTCGATGGACTCGATCTCCTGGCCGACCGAGGGGACGGTGTCCTCCTCCGACCTGCCCGCCCTCGAGCGTGCCGGCACGAAGACCACCATCGTCTCGAGCGGCAACACCTCGGCCGGCGCGGACACCACCATCACCGCGTCCGAGAAGATCGGCGACGACCACGTGCTCGTCTCCGACCAGTCGATGTCGTCGATGCTCCGCCGGGCCGCCGCCGCCACCGACCGGCAGACCTGGTCGTCGACGATGTCCGAGCTCACCGCGACGCTGGCCACTTCGGCCCGTGCCGCCACTGCCACGGGGCCGATCCTGCTGACCCTCGGGCGCGAGTGGCCGTCCGACTCCACCCGGCTCAGCCAGGCGCTGGACGCCCTCGAGAGCACCGCCTGGGTCGCCCCGGCCGACCTCTCCACCGCCTCGAAGGCCGTCGCCGGGTCGCTCACGCTCGCCAGCGCGTCGACCGGCGAGGCCCGCATCGACCAGCTCCAGCGACTCGTGCGGGGGGAACAGGGGCTCTCCGCGTTCGCGACGATCCTCGGCGACCCGAACCAGCTCACCGCGCCCGCCCGGCTCCGTCTGCTCGCGCTTGCCTCGAACGCGTGGCGCGACGACGACCAGGGCCTCGCCGCCGCGGTGGAGGCCCGCACGGCCGCCTGGGCGAAGAGCACCACCGAGGTCGGCATCGTCGACTCGAGCAGCCTCACCCTGCTCGGCGACCGGTCGTCCCTGCCGGTGTCGATTCGCAACAGCTCCGCCTACCCGGTCACGGTGCACCTGTCCGTGCAGCCGTCCAACTCGGCGCTGCGGGTCGTCCGCAACGACATCGTCGTCGAGATCCAGCCCGATTCCTCCACCCGCGCGACCGTCCCCGTGCAGTCGGTCGCGAACGGCAAGGTCGAGTTGACGATGTCGCTCTCGAGCCCGACCGGCGTCGCCGTGGCCCAGCCCGCGACCGTCGAGCTGAACGTGCAGGCGCAGTGGGAGACGGTCATCACCGCGGCCGCCGCGATCGCCCTGATCGGCATCTTCGGCTTCGGCATCTTCCGCAGCATCCGCAAGCGCATCCGCCGCCGCAACGGCGAACTCGACGACGAGGACGACGACGACCCGAACCGCCCCCTTGCGGTCCAGCCGACGGTCGGGGGCGCGCAGGCGTCCACCACCCGGCCTGGAGGCACGGATCACCGCTCCGGAGCGGCCCCCGCACCCAGCGTGGCCGCTTCCACGACCGGCACGGCCACCGGAGCGGCGGCCGCGGCCCCGGCTGCAGCGGCGACCACGGCGGTGGACCAGGGCCCCCTGCAGGACGCCATCGCGCGCGCCGGAGCCGAGCCGGGCCTCCCGTCCGACGCCGTACGCAACACCGTCGCGGACGACCGCGACCCCGAGGAGCCGACCATCAGCACCAGCCAGCCCCAGCCCGACGTCGACGCCGAGCCGGTCGCCGAGCGCAGCCTCGGCCGGGCGAGCGCGATGCTGGCCGCCGGCACGATGCTGTCGCGCATCCTCGGCTTCGCGAAGACCTTCGTGCTGGCGTACGCGATCGGGCAGACGCAGTCACCGGCGGCGGACGCGTTCGCGGTGTCCAACCAGCTCCCGAACAACATCTACGCGCTGATCGCGGGTGGCCTGTTGTCCGCCGTGCTCATCCCGCAGATCGTGCGTGCGATGAAGCAGCACACCGACGGTGGCACGGCCTACGTCAACAAGATCGTGACGCTCGGCGGATCCCTGTTCATCGTCATCGCCGTCGTCGCGACCCTCATCGCCCCACTGCTCGTGCAGGTGTACGCGCAGACGGCGTCAGGCGAGGGCAAGGGGTTCACGCCCGGTCAGATCGACCTCGCAGTGGCGTTCGCGTTCTGGTGCCTGCCGCAGATCCTCTTCTACGCGATGTACTCCCTGCTCGGCGAGGTCCTCAACGCGAAGCAGGTGTTCGGCCCGTTCACGTGGGCGCCGCTCATCAACAACGTCATCTCGATCGCCGGGCTCGTCGTCTTCATCGCCATGTTCGGTGGCAGGGCCGCGAACTCCGGCGTCGACGACTGGACTCCGCTCAAGATCGCCGTCCTCGCCGGCAGTGCGACCCTGGGCGTGCTCGCTCAGGCCGCCTTCCTGCCGTTCTTCTGGCGCCGGGCGGGCCTGAGCTTCCGACCTGACTTCCGCTGGCGTGGCGTCGGCCTGAAGTCGACGGGCACGGCGGCCGGGTGGCTCTTCGCGATGATCCTCGTCACCCAGCTGGCCGGCGTCGTGCAGTCGCGCGTCGCATCGCTGGGTTCCGGTGCCGCGGGCAACGCGGTGCTGCAGAACGCCTGGCTGCTCTTCATGCTGCCGCACTCGATCATCACGGTCTCCATCGCGACGGCGTACTTCACACGGATGAGCCACGACGCGGAACGCGGCGACCTCGACGCCGTGCGGAAGAACCTTTCGCTCTCGCTGCGGATCGTCGGACTGTTCACCGTCTTCGCCTCGATCGCGCTGATGGTCGTCGCCGTGCCGTTCGGACGCATGTTCTCCAACACCTTCGACGGGGCGCTGTCGATCGGCGCGGTCCTGCTGGCCTACATGCCGGGGCTCGTGCTCTTCAGCATGCTGTTCATCATCCAGCGTGTCTTCTGGGCGATGCACGACCACCGGACGCCGTTCCTCATGCAGTGCGTCCAGTCGGTGCTGTTCGTGATCGGTGCTCTCGCGGTCAGCACGCTCCCGAACGAGACGATCGGCGTCGCGATCGCAGCGTGCACCACCCTCGCGGGCACCGCGCAGACGATCGTCGCCCTGGTGCTCGTCCGCAAGCGGCTCGGTGGCATCGAAGGACCCGTGGTCACCCGTTCGCACGTGCAGTTCGTCATCGCCGCGCTCATCGCGGGCGTCGTGGGACTCCTCGTCGTGAACTTCTTCGGGTCGTTCTCGGCGAGCGGCTTCGCGATGGCCGACTTCACCGGAGCGGCCATCACCCTCGTCCTCGCCGGCGCGGTGATGGCGGCCGTGTACTTCGGAGCCCTCGTCGTCGCGAAGAACGGCGAGATCGGCAACGCCGTCCGGATGCTCCGCAGCAAGCTCGGCCGCTGATCCCTGCCGGGCACCGCACGCTCACGGGGCGTGTGGAATGCCTCGCCGGTACGATGGGTTGACCCGGTCAGACGCAACGGAAGGGCAATCAGGCATGCGCCAGCTCATCATCATCGGTTCCGGCCCGGCCGGGTTCACCGCCGGCATCTACGCAGCGCGCGCAGAGCTCAAGCCGCTCATCGTCGCCTCCAGTGTCGAGACGGGCGGTGAACTCACCAAGACGACCGAGGTCGAGAACTTCCCGGGCTTCCCCGAAGGGATCCAGGGCCCCGACCTCATGATCAAGATGCAGGAACAGGCCGAGAAGTTCGGTGCCGAGGTCCTGTACGACGACGCCGTCTCCGTCGACCTCACCGGCAAGGTCAAGAAGGTCACCGTCGGCTCCGGCGAGACGTACGAGGCCCTCGCGGTCATCTACGCCACCGGCTCGGCCTACCGTCACCTCGGGCTCCCCGACGAAGAGCGCCTGTCCGGCCACGGTGTCTCGTGGTGCGCGACCTGCGACGGCTTCTTCTTCCGACAGAAGAACATCGCCGTCGTCGGTGGTGGCGACTCCGCGATGGAAGAGGCGACGTTCCTCACCCGCTTCGCCGACAAGGTGACGGTCATCCACCGCAAGGACTCCCTGCGTGCGTCGAAGATCATGCAGGACCGTGCGATGAACGACCCGAAGATCGAGTTCGCCTGGAACAAGGAGGTCACCGGCATCACGGGTGACACCGCGGTCGAGGGCGTCACGCTCAAGGACACCGTGACGGGCGAGGAGTCCGAGCTCGCGCTGGACGGCCTGTTCATCGCGATCGGCAACGACCCGCGCACGCACCTGATCCACGGCCAGATCGACATCGCGCCCGAGGGCACGATCGCCGTCCAGGGCCGTTCGTCGAAGACCAACCTGCCGGGTGTCTTCGCCGCCGGTGACGTCATCGACCCGTCCTACCGTCAGGCCATCACGGCTGCCGGTTCGGGCACGGTCGCCGCGCTCGACGCCGAGAAGTACCTCGCCGAGCTCGACGACGCACTGACGGACGAGGCCGAGGGCGTCGCCCCGACCGAGCCCGCCATGGTCGACGTCATCGCCGCGCGGGCCTGACCCGCCTCGGAATACCACGACGGCATCGCCGTTGTACCCCCTGAACGACTTCTCGAAGGAGCACACATGTCCAACGCCAAGGCTGTCACCGACGCCACCTTCTCGGACGAGGTCCTCAAGTCCGACAAGACGATCCTCGTCGACTTCTGGGCCGAGTGGTGTGGCCCGTGTCGCGCGGTCTCGCCGATCCTCGACCAGATCGCCGAAGAGCACGCCGGCAAGATCGAGATCGTGAAGCTCAACGTGGACGACAACCCCCAGTCGGCCATGAACTACCAGATCACGTCGATCCCGGCGATGAAGGTCTTCAAGGGCGGCGAGGTCGTCAAGACCGTCATCGGCGCCAAGCCGAAGCCCGCGCTCGAGGCCGACCTCGCCGAGTTCCTCGCGTAGGTCGCCCCACCCGAACGGCCCCGCTCTCCCCGGAGAGCGGGGCCGTTCTCGTCCGGAGCCACCGGATGACGATCGGCCCCGTCGCGGAACCCTGGTTCCCCGGGCCGATGTCGTAGTGTGGCGGGAATGTCCCACTGAACGGAGCACTCGATGACGAACGGCAACAGCCTCGACCCCTGGTACGACTCCTACGCCCAGCGCACCGCCGGGCTGAGCGCCTCCGAGGTCCGAGCCCTGTTCGCCGTCGCCTCGCGGCCCGAAGTGGTCTCGTTGGCCGGCGGCATGCCGTTCGTCTCCGCGCTCCCCAGAGAGCTCGTCACGGGCTCGCTGGACCGTGTCATGACCGAGCACTCCGCCATGGCGCTCCAGTACGGCGGCGGACAGGGCCTGCGGTCCCTCCGTGAGCACATCGTGGACGTCATGAGCCTCGAGGGCATCCGTGCCAGTGCCGAGGACGTCGTGGTCACCACGGGCTCGCAGCACGCCCTCGACCTCGTCACACGACTGTTCATCGATCCGGGTGACGTCGTGCTCGCCGAGTCGCCCTCCTACGTCGGCGCGATCGGGGTCTTCCGGTCCTACCAGGCCGAGACGGTGCACGTCACGACGGACGAGCTCGGTCTCGTCCCCGAGGCGCTGCGCGAAGCCATCGCCAACCTCCGCACCCAGGGCAAGCGGATCAAGTTCCTCTACACGATCCCGAACTTCCACAACCCGGCCGGCGTCACGATGAGCCGGGAACGCCGCATCGAGGTGCTCGACATCTGCCGGTCGAACAACATCCTCGTGCTCGAGGACAACCCGTACGGGCTCCTGTGGTTCGACGAGCCGGCGCCGCAGGCGATCCGGTCGATCGACGAAGAGGGCGTGGTGTACCTCGGCTCCTTTTCGAAGACCCTCGCACCGGGGTTCCGCGTCGGCTGGGCACTCGCGCCGCACGCCATCCGCGAGAAGCTCGTGCTCGCCAATGAATCAGCCGTGCTCGCGCCGAACTCCTTCGGCCAGTACGTCGTGAACGCGTACCTCGACGCCGCGGACTGGAAGGGTCAGGTCGACACCTTCCGGGGCATCTACGCCGAGCGTCGTGACGCCATGCTGTCCGCACTGGGGGAGTTCCTGCCCGACCTGTCCTGGACGAAGCCGAACGGCGGCTTCTTCGTGTGGCTGACCCTGCCCGAGTCACTCGACTCCAAGGGCATGCTGCCGCGCGCGGTCAAGGAGCTCGTGGCTTACACGCCCGGCACGGCCTTCTACGCCGACGGACGCGGCGGCGGACACATCCGTCTGTCGTTCTGCTACCCGACGCCCGAGCAGATCCGGGTGGGCGTCAAGCGACTCGCCAACGTCGTCAACGACGAGCTCGAACTGATCGAGACGTTCGGCCCGACGACCCGCCCGAACACCGTGGTCCGCGAGACGTCGTCCGTCAGTGCACCGCCCCCGAACATCTCCTGATCAGCGCTTTTCCTCGGTACTGATCGCACAGCACCGCAGTTCCACACCGGAGGACCCCGCATGGCCGAGCTCACCCGTCGTCACGTCGTCGTCGTCGCCGGAGGCATCTCGCACGAACGCGATGTCTCCCTCCGCTCCGGTCGTCGGGTCGCCGACTCACTGACCGGCTACGGCTGGCAGGTGGTCCTGCGCGACGCCGACGCGATGCTCCTGCCGGCTCTCACCGATTCACGCCCGGACGTCGTGTGGCCGGCCCTGCACGGCGCCTCCGGTGAGGACGGGGCCCTGCGGGGCATCCTGGAGGCCGTGGACATCCCGTTCGTCGGCTCACGTTCGACGTCGGCCCGGTTGGCATGGGACAAGCCCACGGCGTCAGCGCTGGTCGCCCGCGCCGGCGTCCGTACCCCTCGTTCGGTGACGCTCTCCCACGACGTGTTCCGCGAGCTCGGCGCTGTCGGTGTCCTCGAGGCCATCGCGACCGAGCACCCGGTACCGCTCGCCGTGAAGCCGGCGCGCGGCGGAAGTGCGCAGGGCGTGACCCTCGTCGATGACGTCAAGGACCTGCCCCGGGCCATGGTGACGGCGTACACGTACTGCGACGATGTCGTGGTCGAGCAGCTCATCCGTGGCACCGAGGTCGCCGTGGGGATCATCGACACCGGAGACGGCCCCGTGGGGCTCTCCGCCGTGGAGATCGTGCCGCGCAACGGTATCTACGGCTTCGAAGCGCGCTACAACGCGGGGGAGACGACCTTCTACACCCCCGCACGACTGTCCGACGAGTTCGCCGGAGCAGCCTCGGAGGCTGCGGTGGTCGCGCACGTAGCTCTGGGACTCCGGCATCTGTCCCGCGTCGACCTGATCATCGACGGGGCCGGGACGCCCTGGTTCCTCGAGGCGAACGTGCTCCCCGGGCTCACCGAGACGTCACTGCTGCCGCAGGCGCTGTCCGCGTCCGGGTTCGACCTCGGCTGGACGTACGCCGAGCTCGCCGAGCAGGCCATCCGGGACCACCGCGCCTGACCCTGCAGCCGATGTTCCACGTGGAACACCGGCACATCGTGTCCCGCCTGCTGTGCGGCCGAGCCTCGATGTTCCACGTGGAACGTCGCTTCACTGGCCGAAGCAGGGTGTATCGAGCAGGCGGACACTCGGCGCTTCCGCCATGTTCCACCGGAACAGCACCAGGTGCCAGTGGCCCGGGCTCTTCCGCGATGGGTCGATCAAACCGTTCGCACCGACTTCGATGAGGCGGTCACGCACCATCCAGGACCGCGGCGCCCCCCGGCCTCGGCGATGGCCTGACGGCGATGCCGGACGCCTCGACGTCGATACCGACTGCCTCCAAGGCCCTCACATCGAGCAGGTCGACGATGCCGGACGCCTCGACGTCGATCGCGACGATGTCCAGCGAACCAGGCCGGGCGTCATTGTGGGCGATCGTCGCGGCACGCACCCCCGTCAACTGAAGAACTGAGGTACAGCGTTGTCTCGTCCGCTCTGGAGTAGCGGCCGGCGGAACGCGATCCCGCGAGAGCGAACTCCCGAAACCTCGGGTCGACCGCGCGGAGGAATCTCCCTCGAACCGCCGGCATGAAGGGCGAGCCGATGGTGGTCACGTCACCACCATCTCACCTGAGGCCCACCACCCTCACTGCTGGAGCAGCCGCTGGGCACGCTGCGTTGCCACCAGGGCTGCCGAAATGAGTCGTGGGTGCGCCTACCCCGGCCCGGGCGTCCTAGGGCGTCACAGCGCCGCACAGAGCCGCACGAAGCTGGTTCAGCCCTCGAGGTCCTCCACCCCGAGCTCACCGAGGATCCGGTTCAGGTCGTCGCCGTTCGCGAAGTCGATCGTGACGGAACTCTTGCGAGCACCGACTGCGATCTTCACCCGCGTGTTCAGGCGGTCGCCGAGCCGCTCAGCGAGATCGTTGAAGTGCGCCTGACGCTTCGACGGTTCGGTCTTCGGCTTCGCCGGGGGCGACTTCGCGGAGAGTTGCTGCGCGATTGCCTCAGCAGCACGGACGGACAAGTCCTCGTTGACGATCTTCTCGGCGAGGTACTCCATCGCCTCGGCGTCCGGAGCGGCGAGGATGGCACGAGCATGTCCGGCAGAGAGCACGCCTGCGGCCACTCGCCGCTGCACGGGGGAGGGGAGCCGCAGGAGTCGGATCGTGTTCGTGATCTGCGGGCGCGATCGACCGATGCGCTGTCCGAGCTGTTCCTGGGTGATCCCGAAGTCCGCGAGGAGCTGCTGGTACGCCGACGCCTCTTCTAAGGGGTTGAGCTGTGCCCGGTGGAGGTTCTCCAGCAGCGCGTCGCGCAGCATCGCGTCGTCGGGGGTGTCCTTGACGATCGCCGGGATCGTGCTCAGGCCGAGTTCCTTCGTGGCCCGTAGACGGCGCTCACCCATGATGAGCTCGTACTGGGGCTCGGTGCCCGTCGCGCCGGGGATCGGCCGGACGACGATGGGCTGCAGGACACCGATCTCGCGGATCGAGTGGACGAGCTCCTGGAGCTCCTCCTCGCGGAACTCCTTCCGCGGCTGTTGCGCGTTCGGGATCACGTCCAGCGGATTGAGGTTGGCGAGTCGGGCTCCCGGCACGGCCACCAGTTCGTCGGCCGTCGGAGCGGATGCCGGTGATCCACCGGTCGGGAAGAACACGTCGACGGGACGGTCCTGCTGATCGGTCGCCGTCGGGATCAGGGCGCCGATGCCTCGGCCGAGTCCGGTTCGCTTCGGTGCCATCAGTGCTTCGCTCCTCGTGCTGCGATCTCGGCGGCCGCTTCCAGGTAGGACAGCGACCCAGTGGAGTTCACGTCGTACGCGACGACGCTCTGGCCGTAGCTCGGTGCTTCGCTCACGCGGACGGAGCGGGGGATCATCGCCTTGAGGACCTGGTCACCGAAGTGCTCCCGGACGTCATTCGCCACCTGGTTCGCCAGGTTCGTGCGGCCGTCGTACATGGTCAACAGGATCGTCGAGACTCGGAGGTTCGGGTTGAGGTGTCGCTCGATCAGCTCGATGTTCCGCAGCAGCTGGCTCAGTCCTTCGAGCGCGTAGTACTCGCACTGGATCGGGATCAGTACCTCTTGCGCGGCAACGAAGGCGTTGATCGTCAACAGGCCCAGTGACGGCGGGCAGTCGATGAAGACGTAGTGGTACGGCTCGTCCAGCGACTGCAGGTACATGTCGAGCGCGGTCCGGAGACGCTGCTCACGTGCCACCAGTGACACGAGCTCGATCTCGGCGCCGGCGAGGTGAATGGTGGCCGGCACACACCAGAGAGTGTCCGACTCGGGGGAGGCCTGCACGGTGTCGGCCATCGGTGCCTCATCGACGATCACGTCGTAGATGCTCGCGACCTCGGCCTGGTGATCGACGCCAAGCGCGGTCGAGGCATTGCCCTGCGGGTCCAGGTCGATGACGAGCACACGAGCGCCGCCATGGGCGAGGCCCGCGGCGAGATTGACGGTCGTCGTCGTCTTGCCGACGCCACCCTTCTGGTTCGAGACGGTGATGATCCGTGTCTCAGAAGGAAGCGGGAACTGCTGCGTGGCAATCGCGCGCCGGCGACGGTTCAGGTCGGCGATCTCGCGAGCGAGCGGTGTCGACGCGTCGTAGTCGGTCGATGAACTCAACGAGTGCCTCTTCCCCGGTTCGATGTTTCACGTGGAACGCGGAGCCACTGGCGGCCGGATGACCCGGCCCGAGCCGCAGCGTCAGTCAACTGTAGCCCGGAAGACGCGGGTGGTCTCGTCGACAACGCCTTCTCCGAGCTCGAGCACCTCGACATCAGAGAGGCGCTTCCGAAGGATGACCTTCCGCGCCTTCTCGATCTCTTCGTCGACCCGCGCACCCTTCATCAGGATGAGCTGGCCGCCGGAGCGGACCAGCGGCACCGTGAGGGGGATGAGCTTCGACAGGGCACTGACGGCGCGTGCGGTGACCTGGTCGACCACGACGTCGTCCGCTACGTCCTCAGCACGGCCGCGGAGCACCGTGACGTTCTGCAAGCCGAGCCGGTCAGACTCAGCGCGAAGCCAATCCGTCCGGCGCTCCATCGGCTCGATGAGGACGAACTCGACGTCCGGACGGGCGATCGCGAGCACGAGACCCGGCAATCCTGCTCCTGAACCGACGTCGGCAACGCGACCCCGGGCCTCCAGGAGGGGTGCGAGCAACGCGGAATTGAGGATGTGTCGCGTCCAGAGGCGGGGCAATTCGAGCGGGCCGATCAGGCCCAGCTCCTCACCCCGCCGCGCGAGCTCGTTGGTGAACGAGCGCGCAACCTCGATCTGGTCACCGAAGAGTGCTGCAGCCGCCGCGGGCTCAGCCTCGAGCACCGGGGCTGCATCGGTCGGGACGGGTGCGTCCGTCATCGGGTGACGACCGTGTGGCGGTCCCGACCCTCACCCTCGGACTCCGAGTGGAAGCCCTTCTCAGCGACCAGATCGTGCACGAGCTTGCGTTCGTACGACGACATCGGGGGGAGCGCAGCCGACGACGAACCGGCTTCGATGCGCTCGACAGCCGTGTCCACGAGCCGCTGGAGCTCGTCAGCACGGGCGTCCCGCGAGCCACCGACGTCGAGGATGAGCCGGCTGAACTCGCCGGTCTCGGCCTGCACGGCGATCCGGGTGAGCTCCTGCAGCGCCGTCACGGTGTCGGGCTTCGACAGCACGCGGAGTGCCTCGCCGTCATCGGTGACGGACAGGTACACCCGACCGGCGCGTTCCTCGATCTCGATGTCGCCGTCGAGGTCGCAGATGTCGAGGAGTTCCTCGATGTAGTCCGCTGCGATGTCCGCCTCGTCGCGGGCGTCCTCGGTCTCGGTCTCCGTCGTCTCGACGGCGCCTGCGGTGTCCTGCTCGGTCACTTACTTCTTCCCGTTCTTCTTCTGGCGCTGCTTGCCGACCGGCTGCTGACGCTGGGTGGTGACGCGCACGGGCTCGATCTCCGTCGCACCGGCGCCGGCACCGGCCTCGGCCAGGACCGGGGTGGCGGTCCCGCGACGCTGTGCCTTCTTGGCCAGGCGGGCTTCACGAGCCAGTGCGGCTTCGGAGCCGGGGGTCGGCATGCTGCGGATGACGAAGTACTGCTGCGCCATCGTCCAGAGGTTCGAGGCCAGCCAGTAGAACATGACACCGAGGGGGAAGCTCAGACCCGAGATCACGAAGACCAGCGGGAGGATGTACAGCATCATCTTCTGCTGGCGGTACATCGGAGACTCCTTGGTCTCCGGCGACATGTTCTTGGCGACGAGCTGCAGCTGCGTGATGAACTGCGACGCCGTCATCACGACGATCATGAAGCCCGCGATCGCACGGACCTCCCACCCGGAGGCGTTCGTGAACGTCTCGTGCAGGGGAGCACCGAACAGGGCCGCGTTGCCGAACGACGCCGCGAGGTCGTTCGTCAGCAGGCCGATGCCGGTCTTGTTGATCTGGGCCTCGTGCAGCACCGAGTACAGCGAGAAGAAGATCGGCATCTGCAGCAGCAGCGGCAGGCAGGAGCTGAGCGGGTTGGTCCCGGTCTCCTTGTAGAGCGCCATCGTCTCGCGGCTCATGGCCTCACGCGAGAACTGGTCCTTCTTGCCCTTGTACTTGTCCTGGATCTTCTTGAGCTGCGGCGCGACCTCGAGCATGCGGCGCTGCGACTTGATCTGCCGGACGAAGATCGGGATCAGCGCTGCGCGGACGACGAACGTCAAGAAGATGATCGAGAGCACCCACGTGATGCCCTCGTTCGGGTCCATGCCGATGTTCTCGAAGATCCAGTGGAAGCCGACGAGGATGGCCGAGACCACCCATTTGAGCGGCCAGAGGACGAATCCGATGATGTCCATGGGGACGGCTACGCCTTTCGAGTGCGCTGGGGGAGCAGGACCGGCCGGGCCGTTCCGACCGCGGGGTGCGGCTGCTGCGGGATCGGCGCGAGGACGAACCCGAACCGGTTGACGACGAACGGGTGACGGCGTTCCTTGACGTCGTCGATGCCACCAGCAGCCCAGGGGTTGCAACGGGCGATGCGCCAGGCGCCCATGGCGGATCCGCGGACGACGCCGTACTGCTGGATCGCGTCGAGGGCGTACCGGGAGCACGACGGGTGGTAGCGGCAGACGTTGCCGTACAGCGGAGAGATCACCGCACGGTAGGCCCGGAGCACGACGACGCACGCGTTGCGTGGGAGCAACGCGATGACCCAGGCAAGCCGGGTCCACAGAGTGCGGTTCATGCTGCCTTCTCCACCCCGCGCGCGAAGGAGCGCGTGACGTCTTCGAGCAGGGTAGGCCATCCGGCCTGCGATGCGGCTGGCAGTACACGGACCACCACGTCGAAGCCCTGTGGGGTCTCGTCGAGCAGGTCGTGCGCGATCGCCTTGAGCCGCCGCCTGATCAGGTTCCGTGTCACGGCGTTCCCCACCGTCTTCGCGACGATGAAGCCGAACCGCGTCGGTCCGTTGCGGTCGACCGGCTGACGGACCACGGACACGACGACGTGCGCCGTGGCGCTCTTGCGACCACGACGCACGACGTTCCGGTAGTCATCCCCGCGCACGATGCGGTTGGCGCTGGCCAACACTGCGACGCCGGGGTCAGACCGAGGACCGGATCAGGCGATGAGCCTGATCAGGCCGAGAGCTCGGTACGGCCCTTGGCGCGGCGCGCCGACAGGATGGCGCGGCCGGCACGCGTCCGCATGCGGAGGCGGAAGCCGTGCTTCTTGGCGCGGCGGCGGTTGTTCGGCTGGAAGGTGCGCTTGCTCATGATGTTCTCCACACGGCTGCTCGCGGCGAGCCGTCACGTATGTGTAGCCGTCCGGGTGTCGAACGACGCAGATGGGCGCGACCAAAGGGCCGCAGTCAACTGGTTAACGGTACGTGACAGCGGCGAGCAGGTCAAACCCCGCCCGGACCGGTTGCGTCGGCGCCGTCGGGTCTGCCGCTGCTCGAGCCCATTCTCCACATTGGGGACAACTTCCGTTCGGTGGGACTCGGTCCGGTCCTTTACAGTGGTGTGATCGATCGCCCCGATGGCCGGTACGACAGGGAAGTACTCCTGTCGGACGGCTCGAGGTGGTCGTGGACAACACTGTGGACAACCCTGTGGGAACCTCCGCGGCAACGAGGCGTCGACGAAGCCCCCGGAGCCACCGACGATCCGCCGGCGACGACCTGGTCCCGAGTGCGGTCGCCGAGGACGCCACGGCATGTCCGACCCCGCAGGACGCACCCTCGTCCGGCAGCGAACGCACGACACGACCCCTGGAGACGAGCGCGAC